>NZ_LXKN01000019.1 GCF_001692325.1 Rhizobium sp. AC27/96
CGACGCTCGCGCGGTCCACATGGCCTACATCCAGTTTTCGCTTCTTCATATCCCGGCGACCGTGATTGTGGGCGATAGCCTGGCAATGCGGTTCCGGGACGAATGGCACACAATGGCGCATATCATGGGCGGCTGGTCGGCAAAGCTGGGGGGAGCAAGGGAAAGCTCGGCCTGAACCTTCTGGCAAAAGACTCTGCTCTTCGTCGTGATCGAGGCTCCGTTCGCAACCTTCCCGGGTCGGCGTAGATGACACGGCAGCGGCCACTTCAGCCACCCCGATTTGTCGTCACTTGCAACCGAGGTGGCGCAAATCAGCTTTGCGAGGACTGCAGCGCTGTTCTTGGCAAATATCCGCGCGCACGCTTTTGTTTCAGAAGGTCGAGGAATAACAGGACCGCCTCCTCTTCCCGTTCGAAGACATGTTGCTTCTCCTGACCGCTTTTGCCGATCCTCCCCCATCGCCGGGTTAGGCAGGCCTCTCCGAATATCGTCTGCTCGATTTCCATGGCATAAAACCGGGCCATGTTCTTGGCTGGATCCATTCGTTCGACATACAGCTGGTAGGGTTGCGAAATCATGCCGGCATGATCGCCACACGCCACCGCCGCGTCCAACGACATATATGAATCATAGAGGTCCGACCGATTCATTTTCGTGAAGAATGGCATTCGGGTATGGCGCCGATGGCGTGCGGACTTCAGCCAGCTAGGTCACGGTCGGAAAGCCAAATGCCATCAGAGGCGGCAAGCGGTCGAGGTATTCGTCGAACGTAATCTTTTCATCTCGCCCCGGCTGGTGAATGAAAGCGGTTCTCACCAACGCAGGCCTTCATATCGCCGCGGCGGAACCAGATGGCGCGCCCGCATCTGAGTGGTGAGTTGCCGGCCGTGAAGACGATCTGGTCGTCGGCACGCATGCGCAGAACTTCGTGAGGCTGGATGAGTGGTCGAGCCGCGAGTTGCTTCGAGCGTGTTCGCGACGATCCCTTTGCCTGGAAGCTGCGGCTCATCTGGTCGATCTCGACCGTGGTCATGCCACAGCGCTTTGATATGTAATCCGCGGTTTCGGGATCGTTGATGGCAGCGAATGAGATCCAGCTAGCACTCTCGAACCACTTGCTTGCCGCATCGCGGCCGCCATAGGTCTCGCGCATCTGGCCGATTGACTGATAGATCATTGTCAGTGTGATGCCGTACTTGCGGCCAGCATCGCGTGCCGTTTCGAGAATCCGCATGTAGCCAAGCCGCGCGACTTCATCGAGGAGAAACAGCGCGCGCCCCTTGATCTGTCCGTCGCGATTGTAGATCGCATTGAGAAACGAGCCGATGATGACGCGTGCAAGGCCCGAATGGGTCTCCAACGTCTTAAGGTCGATGTTGATGAAGACGTCAGTTTTGCCGGTCGTAATGTCGTTGGTCGAAAATTTCTTTCCAGACACAAGCGCGGCATAGTTCGGATAGGAAAGCCAGTGTGTTTCCTTGACCGCATTGGCGAAGACACCGCTGAATGTTTCTGGCGTCATGTTGACGAAGGCCGCGACGTTCTCCTTCACGAAATCCGAACCCGAATTGTCGTAAATGTCTTGCAGCCGCCTGCGCAATGTCGGCTCTGGCTCCGAGAGATTCATGCGCACCTGCCGAAGCGTCTGATCCTTCTCATCCGTGTGGCCGGAAAGGCAGACATCGGCGATCAGCGCCGTCAGAAGTTGCAATGCCGACGCGCGAAAGAAGTCGTCACGGACGCCGCGCGCGCCGCCGCTGTCGCTCATGATCCAAGATGCGACTGAGGCGATATCCTCTTCCTTGGTTCCGCCGAAACGGCCGACCCAGTCCAGCACGTTAAAGCCGATTTCGGGTTTCCTCGGATCGAGAACGAACACGTCCCTTCCCGCTCCGCCGCGTTGCGCCGAGACCATCGGTGCGACCTCGTTCGAGGGATCGAGCACGATCAGTGTGCCGCCCCATTTGAGTGCTGTCGGGATTGTAACCGACGTTGTCTTAAAACCACCAGAACCGGCAAAGACGATGCCGTGCGACGAGCCGAAGGAGCCATCGAAGCACAGCAGCGGCGACTTTCCGCCGGCGCCCCAGGTCTCGGTGCGGTCGGCTCGAAACGCGTGGCTCCCGACATCGTCTTTGTCGACGCGATAGCGCTCACCGATGACTATGCCACCGGCATCGGGAAGCAACTTTGCCGCTTCTGTGAGTTTCATCCAATCCGCTTCACCATGGAGCGCCCGCTTGCCCTGAATGCGTTGCGGCTCGGCCCTTGCGAAGGCGGCATTGCCTATGAGCACCACGCGGAAAGCGAAGCAGGCACACATGAATGCTGCGCCCGCTCCGATCGATGTTGCCGGATCAAGATAGGCGAAGATTGGCTTGTCTGCAGGCAGCGCCTTCGTGAAGGCGGCAAGTCGCATCGTTTCGCGGGTAGCGGCGATCAGGATCGCCCCGCTGCATCCAAGAATGACGCCCCAGCCTGCCATCCTGATGTTGATCGAACCGGCGCTCGCGAACAGGAACAGGATGCCGATCACCACGCTGGCGATATAGGGTAGTGCGATGCCCGCCCGTCCCCATGCCAGCCGTGCGGCCTCGGTCTTGCCGAGACCGGAAAGCCACTGTTCGATCCCGGTCATTCCGATGACGACCAGGATCATCAATGCCGCCGGCCCGACGACGAGCGCAATCCTATTGATTGTCATTGCCAAAGGCCTCTGCGCCGATTGCGGTGAGCCGGGTTCGCTCGCCCTCATCGCCTTCGATACGGTGGGCTGCATCGATCAGCGCACCTAGCAACAGCGCGCGCTTCTCGTAGCGGAGCCCGGCTTTTACGATCAGGCCGCCGAGCTCGATCTTTTCGCGCGTGTCCTTCTTGCGGGCGTCGGATGTCATCGTCCTCGCCATACGCTCAAGCCTCGCTAGCGCTGCCCGCGCCCGCGCCAGACCCGTCCGCCCCGGTCGATGCTTGTCGGCTGCTCTCGCTGCCGCCTTTCTTCCCTCCGGTCGTAGCACCCTGCCCTCCGCGAAATCGCTTGGTTAGCTGCTCAAACGCTGCCTGAAGCTCCGCCTCGTCGATCTCGATCTCGCCAAGACCCGCCTTGAGCGCGATCCGGCCGATCCGCTCGGCTTCCCTTTTCTCGGAGTCCTTGAGCTGTTCCTGCAGCTTGGCGATTTCGTCGCGGATTTTCGAGGATGGTTTCTTCATGTCCGATCGTCTCCCTGGGTGAGAAAGCTTGTCTTTCGAACCGAGTTTCCGGGAGAGCAGTGCGGAACGCACTACTGTGAATTCTGCAATCGCCAACGGCGATGCTTTGGTGAATGATCCCGGCCGTTCCGAAGGAGCGGCTTCCAAGGGCGCAATTATACGTCGCTGGCGCGACGCCCTTGCTTGAGGCCCGGTCAGGCCTCCCGCTCCCGACGAACCCATTGATTTCGTTCGCAACCGGGAAAGAACTCCGCCGTGGCCGTCCCTCACTTCTCCGTCAGCATTGTCGCCCGCGGCTCCGGCCGCAGTGCCCTGCTGTCGGCGGCCTACCGGCACTGCGCCAAGATGGAGTTCGACCGGGAAGCCCGGACGATCGATTACACGCGCAAGCAGGGGCTCCTGCATGAGGAGTTCGTCATTCCAGCCGATGCGCCCGAATGGTTGCGTTCGATGATTGCCGATCGTTCGGTCGCCGGCGCATCCGAGGCCTTCTGGAACAAGGTCGAGGCATTCGAGAAGCGGTCCGACGCGCAGCTCGCCAAGGATGTGACCATTGCCTTGCCGTTCGAACTGAAGGCCGAGCAGAACATCGCGCTCATGCGCGATTTTGTGGAGCGACACATCACGGCCAAGGGCATGGTCGCCGATTGGGTCTATCACGATGCGCCTGGGAATCCTCACGTGCACCTGATGACGACATTGCGACCGCTGACCGAAGACGGCTTCGGTTCAAAGAAGGTCGCGGTTCTCGGTCCGGACGGCAAGCCGATCCGCAATGACGCCGGCAAGATCGTCTATGATCTATGGGCTGGTAGCACTGAGGATTTCAACGCGTTTCGCGACGGCTGGTTTGCCTGCCAGAACAAACATCTGGCGCTCGCCGGTCTCGATATTCGCATCGATGGACGCTCTTTCGAAAAGCAGGGTATCGACCTCGAGCCGACCATTCACCTCGGCGTCGGCACCAAAGCCATCGAGCGCAAGGCGGAGCAATCCGACCGGAAGCAGGAGACCTCGACTCCCGAACTCGAACGCATTGAACTTCACGAAGCTCGTCGTAGTGAAAATGCGCGCCGCATTCAGCGTCGTCCCGAGATCGTGCTTGAGCTGATCACGCGGGAGAAAAGCGTCTTCGATGAGCGCGATGTGGCGAAGGTGTTGTATCGCAATATCGACGATACCAGGCTCTTCCAAAGCCTGATGGTAAGGATCCTGCAGAGTCCGGAAGCGCTCAGGCTCGATCGCGAGCGAATGAATCTTGCGACCGGCGTCCGGGAGCCGGCGAAATACACGACGCGCGAGATGATCCGGCTTGAAGCCGAGATGGCCAACCGGGCGAACTGGCTTTCGGGCCGCGTCTCCCATGGCGTCCGTGAGGCGGTGCTGCAGGCGACCTTTGCGCGCCATTCCCGTCTGTCGGATGAGCAGCGAACGGCGATCGAGCATGTCGCTGGCGGCGAACGGATCGCCGCCGTCATCGGCCGCGCCGGCGCCGGCAAGACGACGATGATGAAGGCTGCCCGCGAGGCGTGGGAAGCGGCTGGCTATCGTGTCGTCGGCGCCGCCCTGGCGGGCAAAGCGGCCGAGGGATTGGAGAAGGAAGCGGGCATCCAATCGCGTACCCTGGCGTCGTGGGAACTTCGCTGGAACCAGGGTCGCAACCAGCTGGATAACAAGTCGGTCTTCGTACTCGACGAAGCCGGCATGGTGTCGTCGCGGCAGATGGCGCACCTGGTCGAAGCCATAACCAAGGTTGGCGCCAAGCTCGTCCTTGTCGGTGATCCGGAACAGCTGCAGCCGATCGAGGCAGGCGCCGCCTTCCGCGCCATTGCCGATCGCATCGGCTATGCCGAGCTAGAGATGATCTATCGACAGCGCCAGCAATGGATGCGCGATGCCTCGCTCGATCTCGCTCGTGGCAATATCCGCAAGGCTGTCGATGCCTACACCGCTCATGGTCGAATGATTGGTTTGAGACTGAAGGACGAAGCGGTCGAAAGCTTGATCGCAGCTTGGGATCGCGACTACGACCCTTTGAAGACCAGCCTGATCCTCGCACACCTCCGCCGCGACGTCCGAATGCTCAACGATATGGCGCGAGCCAAGCTGGTCGACCGCGGCGCCGTCGCAGACGGATTTGCATTCAAGACCGAGGACGGAACCCGCATGTTCGCGGCTGGCGACCAGATCGTGTTCCTCAAGAACGAGGGCAGCCTCGGCGTCAAGAACGGCATGCTCGCAAAGGTGCTTGAAGCCGCTCCCGGCCGCATTGTTGCCGAGGTTGGCGAAGGCGAACACCGCCGCCAGGTCACAATCGAGCAGCGCTTCTACAACAACCTCGATCACGGCTATGCGACGACGATCCACAAGAGCCAGGGCGCGACCGTCGACCGGGTGAAGGTGCTTGCCTCCCTCTCGTTGGACCGGCATCTCACCTATGTCGCCATGACGCGCCATCGCGAGGATCTCGCCGTCTATTACGGCAGTCGCTCCTTCGCGAAATCCGGCGGCCTTATCCCGATCTTGTCGCGCCGAAACGCCAAGGAAACGACCCTCGATTACGAGAAGGCGTCGTTCTATCGCCACGCTCTTCGTTTTGCGGAGGCGCGAGGTCTGCACCTCATGAATGTCGCCCGGACGCTTGCTCGCGATCGCCTCGAATGGACCATCCGGCAGAGCTCGAGGCTGGTCGATCTCGGCGTTCGCCTCGCCGCTGTTGCAACGAAACTTGGTTTCGTCGGTAGCATCAAAAACCCCCGAATCCAGGACCCGATCAAAGAGGCCAAGCCCATGGTGTCAGGCATCACCACCTTCCCGAAATCGTTGGAGCAGGCTGTCGAGGACAAGCTCGCCGCCGATGCCGGCCTCAAGAAACAATGGGAGGACGTCTCAACTCGCTTCCATCTGGTTTACGCACAGCCGGAAGCAGCCTTCAAGGCGATCAACGTCGACGCCATGATCAAAGACCATTCGGTCGCGCAGTCCACCCTGGCGAAGGTTGCCACCGCGCCCGACAGCTTCGGTACGCTGAAGGGCAAGACCGGTGTTCTCGCCAGCCGCGCCGACAGGCAGGATCGGGAAAAAGCCATCGCCAATGTGCCGGCGCTCGCCCGAAATCTTGAACGCTATCTGCGTGAGCGGGCCGAGGCCGAAATGAAACATGAGACGGAGGAGCGCGCGGTCCGGCTGAAGGTTTCGGTCGACATCCCGGAACTGTCTCCAGCGGCCAGGCAAACGCTTGAACGCGTCCGCGACGCGATCGATCGCAACGATCTCCCGGCCGGCCTCGAATACGCACTGGCAGACAAGATGGTGAAGGTCGAACTTGAAGGTTTCGCGAAGGCTGTGGCCGAGCGCTTCGGCGAACGAACCTTCCTGCCTTTGGCTGCGAAGGACGCCGATGGCAAGACCTTCGAAACGGTCACGGCAGGCATGACCGCCGGCCAGAAGGCGGAGGTCCAGACCGCGTGGAATTCCATTCGGGCGATCCAGCAACTTGCTGCTCATCAACGAACGGCCGAGGCGCTGAAGCAGGCCGAGACGCTGCGTCAGGCGAAGAGCCAAGGGCTCTCGCTGAAATGACGGCGGGAGTTGGAACGCGCCGGGTGACGACCGCGCAACGACGACGAGCGGCTGCGATCCTGTCGGCGGCGACGTTCGCCGCTATCGTGCTCGTGGTGACTGCCCTCGCCGGCGGTTACCGCATCAATCTGACACCGAGCGAGCCACTCGGCCTGTGGCGCTTTGTTCCGCTCGATCGCCCCGCTGCTGTCGATGACCTGGTGTTCATCTGCCCACCGGCAACCGCGGAAATGCGGGAGGCGCGAGCGCGCGGCTATCTCCGTCCCGGTTCCTGCCCGGACGGTGTTGCACCTCTGATCAAGACGGTGATCGCAGTTGCAGGACAGCATGTCGAAATCGGCGCCGATGTGAGCGTGGACGGGCGGCCGGTTTTCTCTTCCAGGCTCGCATCACGAGACGGAAGCGATCGGCCGTTGGTGCCGTTTACGAGTGGCATCGTACCGCCAGGATATGTCTTCCTGCATTCGTCGTTCTCCGGTTCTTATGACTCCCGATACTTCGGTCCGGTGCCCACCTCTGGCATTCTCGGGCTGGCGCAGGAGGTCCTCACCTATGCGCCGTGATCATCTTCGAACGACGCTGCTGCTATTCGCTTCGATCGCAATCGGCGTGGTGGGCTGGAGCGGCTATGTGTTGCTCCTCCCTGTCGCGCCGGCGTTTCCGATTCTTTGGTCGATCTCGCGCACGAGGTTAGTGGCCGCACTCGTCTCCACCGGATACTTCCTTGCCGCGTCGCGGGGTCTGACACAGGGCGTCGCCGCCTTTTATTCGTCCGATATCTGGCCGGGCTTGTTGCTCTGGCTATGCGCGTCCATGAGCTTTGTCATCGTGCATACCGTCGTCTGGACGAAGAACGCCTGTACTCGGCCGTTCCGCTATCTCCTCGCGGTCGTGATCATGGCCATTCCGCCGTTCGGCATCACGGGCTGGGCACATCCTATCACCGCCGCCGGTGTTCTGTTTCCGGGCTGGGGATGGTGGGGATTGGGCTTCATGACAGCTGGCCTTGCGGGCCTCGTAACCCGCATTTGGCCAGCTGTCGCCATCGCCTTGATAGGCCTTTGGCTTTGGTCCGCCGCGTCGTGGACCGAGCCGCATCTACCGAGTGGCTGGCGCGGTGTCGACCTCGAATTGGGCGCTTCGCTCGGTCGGGATGCTGGTCTTCAGCGCCAGCGTGACATGATGGCAACGGTGCGTGGCGCAACCGGCGATGGCGCCCTCTATGTGGTGCTGCCGGAAAGTGCGCTCGGCTTCTGGACGCCGACCGTGGAGAGGTTTTGGACAGACGTCCTCCGCGACGGCGATGCAACAGTCATCGCTGGCGCCGTGGTGGTCGACCACGGCGGCTACGACAATGTCCTCGTGGCGATCGATGGCAAGGGCGCTCACACCCTCTATCGCGAACGCATGCCGGTTCCGGGTTCTATGTGGCAGCCGTGGCGATCCTGGTTTGGGGAGAGCGGCGGCGCCCGGGCGGATTTCTTCGCGAACCCGGCCATCGCCGTTGGTGCCAACAGGGCGGCACCACTGATTTGCTATGAGCAACTGATCATCTGGCCCGTCCTCCAGTCCATGCTGCACGATCCTGACTTCATCATCGCCGTCGGAAACGGTTGGTGGACCGAAGGGACATCAATTGTCTCCATCCAGCGTGTTGCCACGACCGCGTGGGCAAAGCTCTTCGCAAAGCCACTCGTCATTGCCTTCAACACCTGAATGCCAAGGAGACACCATGCTGGACGCCGCTCTGATCAAAGAATGTGCAGACCCTGCCCTCAAGCCCGCGATCGTCGAGCAGTTCGTGACATCAGCGGGCTCGGCTGATCCCCTCGCCGTCACAGTCAAATCGGGCGGCCGGTTGATCCTCATTCCAAAAGCGGCATCGGCCGATGAGGCGATGGCGATCGTGCGTCAATATGCAGGTCAGGCCGTCGTTCGCGTCGGCCTCACGCAGCTTCCTGCTGGGATTGGAGTCAAGGATCCGACTGATCTGAATCCCGACCTTGTCGATGCCTGCCAAAACCTCCGCAAAGGTACGGCGATGTTCGCCAAGGCCCTGCGGATCGTCGCCAAGTGGTACGGCAACCCCACGAGTAAAGACGTCTTCCCGCAGATCTTCGAGGACGCCATCTACGCATGGAAGACCGGTGAGTTCGAGGGCGTGAGTGTGTTCCAGGCTTCCGATCCAGGAGGCGACGTGACGGCTGCAAGCGCGCCGGCCCTGGATGACGATGTCGCCCACCGTGGGAACAAAGGGGATTCGCACCCTGAGCAGTCGGATGAAAATCTCGGCGCGGAATCGGCTGAAATGCGGATTGACCTGTCGCGGATCGGTGGAAAATGATGCCTTAGGGAAGGTGACTAAGCCTCCGGAAGCGAATAGCGCGTGAGAACGGCGCCATCCTCCCCATCGAGGGTCACCTCGATGACTTCATTAACAAAATCGCTCGCGCCCGCGAGGTCTCCGAGAATAAGATCAAACAGTTCCCGTTGCAGCGACGGCAGGACCTGCGGCACGATAATGATCAGTCCGGCGTGCAGTTCTTCTTTGGCATAGAGTTTTCGGAAGTCGCGAGCGTTGTTCGTCACGAAGGTGAAATCCTCCTCGATGATCCGAGGCATCAGATCCCAGTCGGTTTCGCCGCTCAGTCCCAGCCAATTCACATGGAAACAATCATGGCCGTGAGTTTGTGCCACGGCCACAAGAGACGTGTGAAGGCATTCGTCGATAAGAAACCTCACGAGGTCGAGCCGGATTGTTTTGGGACAATCCCATTCCGAAGGCTCAGGCGCTTCACGGATTTGACTTTGAGACCCTGCTCCGAAAGCTTCCGCGGACGACCCCTGGCCGGATGTGCGGCAGCCCAGATCTCGGCCAGCCCGACCGTACGCTCAGTGAGCGAAGGATAACCCTCTAGGATTTCCGCGGTGCTCGCACCCTGGGTCTTCATCGCGGCGATCGTTCTCACCGGAACGCGAGTTCCCTTGAAAACCGGTTCTCCGCCGACGAGGCCCTTCGTGCTCTCAATCATTCGCTCGGCTTCTCGAAGCGCCTCGGCGCGCGCGGCCAACTGTTCCCGTGCCCGTGCTACATCGACAATGAGATAGTCGTCTGCCCTCACCGTATCAGCATCGGGGTTCTGATCGATGGTGTCGAATAGACGCTTGCGCCGCTCGGCAGACAAGATCGACCCGACGCCATACCAGAGCTTCAGCCGAAGGAGATCCTCGTCGTTGAGTGCTCGTCCCTTGCCGCCGATAATATGAGTCGCGATGATCCGCTTGTCGATTGCATTATGCACAGACTTTACAGCGATCTCACTGACAGCTGCAGCCTCGGTGGGCGTGTAGGCGTGTGATGTGGTGGCCATAATAATCATTCTCCTTGCGAAGAATATATAATAGGCGCGACGCTCATGTAAAGCCCTGATGCAAAGCGGGCTCGGTGGTAGGAACAGGCTCAAGGGTTTCACGGAAACGGATCCGCTGCGAAAGTCACCTCCAAGGCTGGAAAATTATTCGCCTTTGGCACGATTGGCCAGTCAGTTTGATTTCGTCACAAGCTCTGCGGGTTCGACGCCGAGCGCCTCTGATATCTTACCAAGGACGGTGACGGTTGCAGACCTCTCGGCGCGCTCGATCGCTCCGATATAACGCATACTAAGGCCCGTGCGGTGCGCCAATTCCTCCTGCGTCAGTTCCTTGCCATGGCGTATTCGACGCAAATTAGTCGCCATGACATCCTTGAGATCCATGACGAGAGCGGAACCTGAATCGGAACTATTGTTCTAGGAACTATAGTTCCTATTCCGCTCTGCACGTGATATTAGTCATCGTGCCGATGTTCCCTCGTGATCTTGGGCGTATGATTGCTGCACGCGGGCAGCGCAATCATGGCTCAAACCAGCACGGGCACCGAGGCACCTTTTCTGGTGATGAAGCAATGAAATTAGGGGAGAAATGGATGGCTGAAGTGGGCTCCTCCGAAACCGAAAGAGATGGAAGAGCAGCTGGATACGGTTCGATGCAAAGGTCAGAGCTTGAGACGCTGGCAGTTGCAGCGATTCGAGAACATCGCCAGCTCGTCGCGGCAGACCAGGTTGTCTATGACGAGTGGTTGCGCGCAAGCGATGACCCGTCGATCTCAAGTTCCGTGCTTCAGACCCTCCAGGACGAATACCTCGCTCGACAGAAGAGGTCCGAGGCCCAGCAGGAGGAGCTGTCTGAAATCTTGGACGCACTTGGCTACGTTCCAGACGTGGCTTTGGAAAGCGGCGAATAGACTTCAGACGAGCCCACGATCCTTGGCAATGGCAACGAGCTGTGGCACGGACTGGGCGTCATATTTTTTACGCGCCTTATCGAGATAGTGTTGTACGGTTCTGGCATTGATCCCGGTCACCATCGCCGTTTCAGATGCCGTCTTTCCCTTTGTTGCCCAAATAAGGCAGGTCATTTCGCGGGGCGACAGCATTCGCTTGGGATTCACCGCAGTCTTTGCCGCAATGATCTTTAGTTGATAATGGATGGCCATCACCAGCTGAACCGCTCTCTTGGAATCCAGCGAAGCTGAAATGTCCACTCCTTGCTCCGATGAAGCGAAGGTCAGCATCATCGCGGATCCGAAGCTTCCCTCCACCGGGATGGTTACACCGCAGCGAATACCGTGGTCGATCGCCTCGTCGCGAAACCGCCGCAACGGAGATGATCCCCGGGAAGGCCAGTCGTCTGCCGTCCAGAAGAATATCTCGCGTTTGCGCTTCGCATCCGTCACCACGGGATCGATGCGCGAATATTCACTGCTGAGATAGATGCGCTGCCACCGCTCAGGGTAGGAGTTGAACGTCCTGACTTCGAGACCCTCGGTTTGCAGGTAGGCGAACCGATCATATCCACAGGAATGCGCGAAATATTTAAGCGCACTCTTGATCATGTGCTCGTCCTGCGCAGCTTCCACACTATCGATAAGCGAGCGAACGTGTCCGTCCACGGCACCTCTCCTATGTTCCTGACCCGCCGTTATCGTTCATAGACGATGGTCAATCGGGCCACGTGTCTAGTGGGCCGCCGGGTGGCGTTACGATCGGTTTTCCATCGGCAACTAGAGGTGCTCGCGCCTGGCGAAGCAGTCCCTTGATCCGTGTAGAAAGTATTACCAGCACGGCGGCATCTTCAAGTCGCGCCAATCTAAAAGTCGACTGAGATGCGAAAGTTTATGCGGACGTGACAACACTGCCACTGATTCAATCGCGGACATGGTCCTTGGCTCTACGTGCCTAACTTTGACGATAGGCAGAAGGAAAAATGATGTCCTGGTCGACGAGTACGTTGAATTTGTACCCCGGACGAATCCGGATCGTTGGCTGAACGTTGAGGTTCTTCGAGATCGTCTCTTCCGCGACGCGGCCGAAGCTTTCCGCAAAATTCCGCCTCGCAGCATCAGAGGCAGTTTCCTGTGTCGCAAGGGTCGAACTCTCGGGCATCGACATATCGATCCCGGTCCCGATGATTGCCACCAGAGCCGCCGATCCGAAAGTCCTCCAGAGATGGCGGTCGACCTTGTCCTGGAATCCGCCATATCCTTCCGCGTCAGTTCCTGCCATACTACCGATCTGCAGGGTAGACCCATTCGGAAAGATCAGGTCCGTCCAGACGGCAAGAACACGTTCCTGACCGAATGAGACCTTGGAATCATAGCGACCGAACAGCTTCGCTCCCTGTGGGATTAGAAGGCGATAGCCGGTTGCGCTGTCGTAGACATTCTGGCTGACCTGAGCGGAAATCCGCCCCGGAAGATCGGAATTCAGGCCGGTGATCAGTGTTGCCGGGATGACCGATCCGCGCTTCAATTCGTATGGTGACATCTGGGGCACGACCTGGTTCGGCAAGTAGCCGAGATCCTTGATATCCTGATTGAGAAAATCCTCCTTCGACGTCTGCCCGTTCTGATCGATGTTTTGGCCCATCTGGCCGGATTTCATGGCCGCGGCATAAAGGTCTGACGCACTGTTTGCCGCGATATTCTTCGGCTGGCGCCCGGTGTTATCGGTGGTGCCGGCGACCTTCTCGACATCGGAGATGTCTACTTTAAGCGGCGAATCGAGCGCCGTGGAACGAGCCTGGAGGCGTGCCATCCGTTGGCGCTGGGCCCCGCGCAAAAATTGCTCATCCTGCTCCCGCTTTAGGCGAGCCCTCCATTCCTCTTCGGATTCGAGCTTTTGTCGGGGGGCTTGTCGTTCCACTGGTTGGCGCTCGACGGCCGGATCCTGCCTGTCCTTTTTCTCGACGGCGACGGGTGCAGGCTGGAACACCTCCTGCTTTTCTGGGTCACCGATAATGCCATCGGTAACGCCTCGCTTGAGCCGGTCGCCGAAACTGGTCGCCGGGCTGTTGGAAGCACCCGCGATGCCACCGCGATTGAAAGAAAGTCCTCGCAGTGACAGACCAATCACGACGATACCGACGAACAGCACGACGACAATGATGGCGATGATGATCGGCAGCCGGTTGAGTCGACGCATACCATTCTCATCGGCGGCCTGGCTGGACGTGCCAAGCTGGAGCGATTGGACCATGTTAATCTCCGTCAGTTGCGCTGCTTGATCGAAAGCGGACTGACCGGCGTGGTGCCGGCTGCCGTCGGCGTATAGGCGCGGCCGAGAGCGATGGAAGGCGTCGAGATCCGCACCAGCAACTGTCCCTCGAATCCCTCAATTGCATAGGTAAGCTCGACAGGCTTGATGTCTTTGGCGACTTTACCGTCCGAGACGACTGTATAGCCCCACCCCTTCAGAGCCGCCTCGAGGGCCGTCGCGAACTCCGACGTATCTTTCTCCATTTTGATCGTGGTCGCAGCACCGGCTGGGCCAATCTGTTCGATCAGACGACTTGCCATGTCGCCGGCGATCGCACTCGCAGCCGGTCCGGTGACGGCAACAGGTGTGGAGCTGATGGTCAGTGCATCGTCGGCTGTTTGGCAAGCTGAGAGCAGCGCGACAACGACGAAACACGCGAGAAGTTTGCCCATCGATCACCCTCCCCGCCGGATGGTGATCTGCTCCTTCTGCCAACCGACTCCAGAAACGAGGATCGCTTTGTCTATCGCATAGTCGACGGTCATCATGTCGTTCTTCATCCGATAATTGACGATGCGGTTCTGTCCGCCGGAGACGACGAAGAGCACAGGTGCATCCTTGCCGGAGATCGACTTCGGGAACTGAATGTAGGTCTTCACCCCATCGGAATAGACGCGCTTCGGTTTCCACGGAGCACCGCCGCTGATCGAATAGGAAAAGTTCAGCTTATCCGGTGCCGTGCCGGGAATGCCTCCGGTTTCGAGGCGGGCATTGATGTCAGCGAGCTTGGTCGACACGTCTTCTGGATACTCGAAACCAACACGTGCCATGTACTGGCTGGGATGGGACTTGAGCTGGATATGATAGGTACGGCGCGATGTCGTAACGACCATCGAAGTGAGAAGGCCTGGCTCCGACGGTTTAACGATGAGATGGATGGCCTGCCCGCCTGTGGCCCCCGATGTGGCCGGCTCGACCTTCCAGCGCACGGTGTCGCCGACGAGGACGTCGCGAACGATCTCGCCACCCTGAAGTTCGATGTCGCAGACCTGCAGAGGAGAGCAGACGACAGAAGGTTGGGTCTCGCCGAACAGAAAGATGACCTTTCCATCCGGACCTGTTGTAACCAGTCCCGGCGAGCCACGCCATTTGCTGGAAAGGTTTGTGCCCTTCACCTCGTTGCTCGTCATGCCTTGCGCCTGCGCGCCTGCCGCAAACAAGAGCCCAGCCGTGCAGCCGACGACTGCGATCAATTCTGTTTTCTTCATTGAAGGTATCCCTGCCCTTAAAGCTGTGCTGTCCAGTCGAAATCTCGGACATAGAGGCCGATCGGATTGAGGCGGATCGTCGCCTCATCCTGTGGCGCGGTGAGCGCAACAGTCGCGATGCCGCGGAAACGGCGTGTACCGGTTTCCGCGCCCTTGCGGTCCCGCTCATATTCCGTCCAGTCGATCTGATAGGTCTGGTTCGAGAGCGCCACGATGTTGTTGACCTCGATGGCAACGGTCGAGGTCTTCGCCTTCTCGAACGGAGAGTTGCCTCGGAACCAGGCGTTGACCTTCTCGGTCGACGGATCGGACGTGCGAAGAAGTGCGTAGGTGCGGTCGATATATTGCTTCTGCACCACCGCATCCGGCGTGATCGAGCGAAAGCTTGTAACAAAGTTGCCAAGTGTAGCGCGCACCACGCGGACATCGGCATACTCGATCTGCTCGGGAAAACCTGCCGTGACCGCCGTTCCGAGCTTGTCGACCTCGACGATGTAAGGCACGAGCCTGACCTGGGTGCTGAGATACATCGCGTAGCTGAAGCCGATGACGGCCATGACGAGACCGAGGACACCAACGATGCGCCATGCGGCGGCGGCCTTCACATAGGAGCCATAGCGTTCGCTCCATTCCTGACGGGCGGCAAGGTACGGGTTTTCCGGGGCGCGATTCGCTGCCATTTATTTTTCCCTTATCTTGATTACGGTTTGTCGTTGCGTTCCGGAGGAGGCTTCGGTCCACTATGACCGCCGCGCTGTTCATCGAGCTTGGCGTTGGCCAGTCCGAGAATGGATCCCGCATAAGCACCGGGAGAGCCGATTGCCTTATCCTTAGCAGCCGAGCTTGCTGCGCCCGACACCGATCCGATGGCTGCCCCCATTCCACGAAGCGCAGCACCAGCGAGGGAAGAACCCGCTGCTCGCGCGGATTGACCCGCTGCGAAGCCTGCACTGGCACCGCCGGCCGCGAGGAAGCCAGCACCGGTTGCAAATGACGCCGCTTGTCCGCCGTGGCGGATCGCTTCCATTCCTCCTGACACGGACGCGCCTTGGACAACGCCCTGGATGATGTTCGGGACATACATTGCGATGATGAAGACGACGACGGAGATGCCAGCAATAGCCAAAGTCGTGACGAACTGATCCGATGAGGCAGTTGGAGCTTGAGCAAGGCCAAGCAGAACGTTCGATCCGATCTTGGCGATCATCACCAAGGCCATGAGTTTCATCCCGACGCCAAAGGCGTAGATGAGGTAGCGAATGGCAAAGTCTTTTGTGAAGGAAGAACCGCCGAGCCCAAGCATGATCATGCCGGCGAGCAGACCAACATACATCTCGACCATGACCGACACGAAAATAGCTGCAACCAGCGAGAAGGAGATGACGATGATGCCCATGGCGAGGACAGCGGCAATCGCGAGCGCATTGTCCTGGAACACACCGAACCGTGCTTGTTGCGACATTTGGGAGGCGACGCGGATGCCGGCATCAAACACTTCCGCGGGTGAAGCTGAACCACCGCCGGCGCCAATCTGGAAAAGGCTGTCGACCACCGCGCGCGCAAAGGTCGGACCTTGGGTCAGAACGAATGCAAAGAACCCGATGAACATGATCCGCCGCACCAGTTCGGCGAACCAGGTGTCCAGCGAGGCTGACTGGATCGCCAGCCAAACGGCCGCAATGCCGATCTCGATCGTTGCGAGAATCCAGAATAGGGATTTCGCCGCATCCATGATGGTGGTTTCCCACCCTTTCGCGGCGGACGAGACCTGGTTTTCAAGCTCGGTGAGGACTTGTCCCTCCTGCGCGAAAGCAGGTGCGACATAGGCGAGGAAAAGGAGACCTGCAATCAGAAACGAACGGGGATCAGTTGCTTTCACCATCTCGGGCGCATCTCCTGACCATCCTTGATCGGTGGGAACTCCTTGCCAGAGCCGAAGAGTTTCTCCCCGGCGGCGCGTAGCTTTTCGGTGAGCGCCGGTTCGCCTGCGTTTCGTGAATTGACGATCAGCGCTGTCGCCGCAGACGATGCAGCGGCAACAGCCAACAGCAAGGCAATCAGGATGGAGCGGCTCACCAACGCGGCTCCATTTTCTGACCTTGGGGAACGCTCTTGACCTCGGCGTTGAAGAACTTCTCCCGCCGGGCCTGCGCCAGATCCTTGTCGGTCTGTTCCGTCTGAAGCCAGGTCCCCATCATCGTCATCTGTTGCGAAACGAGACCGCGAAGCTTCTGAATTTGCGCGACTTGCTGAGCGGCAATCTCGTGGCCGACCTGCAAAGCCTTCATCTGCCCGTCCGCCGTCTCGGACATCGACCGCAGCGAGGACATCGTGTCTTCCTCGCTATCGAACTGGTCGGCGGTGAGGCTCGCGGCCTTCAGCGAGCTGGCAATCGTGTCTCGGTTGGTATTCGACCAGGATTGGTAGGTCGAGGAGAACGTCGCGTTATCAGGCAAATTCGTCTTGAGATCGGCGTAACTCTGAAAACGCTGCTGAAGGACGTCGTCCGCATTGCCCATCGAAAAGGCGATACCCTGTCCCTGACCGACGATGCTGCGCAATTGGTTGAGATCGCTTTCGACCTGCCCCCAGGCATGGTTCGGAAGCTGCGCGGTGTTTTGCAGCATGTTCTGGTAGATCTTGAGCTGGTTCTGGATTTGCTCCGCAAGCTGACTGATCTGCGTCAGCTGATTGTCGACCTGGATGCCAGAGCTTTTCATAAGGTCGACGAGTTGCGCGTTGTTGGCGAGCTGTGTCCATTCCGTCGCAGCGCCGGTGGCTGTGCCGGCTTGCACTGTGCCTGCGGCTCCAATCGTGAAAGCGGCCGCCGCTAAGCAGGCGAGCCATCTATTTGAGTAGCGATGCACCATCGTGAACTCCTCTCGTTTCAAGCCAGTGGATCGGCCAGTCGCGGCCATGTTCGGATTTCAGTGCGCGGATGCGTTTGAGGTCCTCTTTGCCCGACGCGCCGACAAAGCTCAGCGCAACTGGTCCAAGCGACATGTCGAAGAGTCGCCGTCCCTCGGGGCTGACGACGTAGTATTCGCGCTTCGGCATCGCGGTTGCGACGATTTCGATCTGCCGCTCGTTGAAGCCGACGCGCTCATAAAATTCTCGCGCCCCCGACTCGCGAGCGGCGCCATTTGGGAGGCAAATTTTGGTGGGGCAGGATTCCTTCAGCACGTCGATGATCCCGGACCGTTCGGCATCGGAGATCGATTGGGTCGCAAGAACGACAGCGCAATTCGCCTTACGCAGCACCTTGAGCCACTCGCGAATCTTGTCGCGGAATACGGGGTGGCCGAGCATCAGCCACGCCTCGTCGAGGACGATCAGGCTTGGCGATCCGTCAAGACGCTTCTCGATCCGGCGGAACAGGTAGGTCAGCACCGGTACGAGATTGCGTTCACCCATGTTCATCAGCTGCTCGGTCTCGAAAGTCTGGAAGGCGCCGAACGTAAGGCCGTCTTCTTCAGCATCGAGGAGCTGGCCCATCGGGCCATCGACGGTGTAGTGATGCAGCGCGTCCTTGATCTCGCGCAGTTGCACGCCGCTGACGAAATCCGAGAGCGAGCGTCCGGATGCGCTCGCCATCAGTCCGATCTGCCGAGAGATGGCGTTGCGATGATCGGGGGTGATGGTGACGCCCTGTATACCGACCAGCATCTCGATCCATTCCGTCGCCCAAGCCCGGTCAGCATCACTCCTGAGTTCGGAGAGCGGGCAGAAGGCCAAGACCCTCCCCTCCTCCGCATTGTCGCCGCCGATCTCGTAGTGATCGCCGCCGGCCGCGAGCGTCAGGGGAAGAAGCGAACTGCCCTTGTCAAAGGCGAAGATCTGGGCATTTTCGTACCGGCGAAATTGCGCGGCGATCAGAGCCAGAAGTGTCGACTTGCCCGAACCGGTTGGACCGAAGATCAGCGTGTGACCGACATCATCGACGTGAAGGTTCAGACGAAACGCTGTCGAGCCGCTCGCAACCTGCATCAAGGGCGGTGAATTTGATGCGTAAAAGGGGCATGGCGCGACCGGGTTCCCGGACCACACAGAGTTCAGCGGAATCAAGTCGGCGAGATTGCTGGTGTTGATCAGCGGCTCACGAATGTTGCAATACCAGTTGCCTGGCAGGCTGCCGAGATAGGCGTCGGTGGCGTTCAGCGTTTCGATCCGCGCCCCAAAACCTTCCGCCTGGATCAGCCGCCGGATCGCTTCGGCCTTCTCCTGGAGCGCCTCGCGATCGCTGTCGAACAGCACGACGACCGGTGTGTAATAGCCATAGGCAACCAGTTGCGACGAGGCCTGCGCGATCGCATCCTCCGTTTCGACTACCATGGTCATGGCGTCCTGGTCGACGGATCGACTTTGTGTCTGGAATAGCTGGTCGAAGAAAGGCCGAACTTTTTGTTGCCATTTCTTGCGTGTGCGTTCGAGTTTTTGTCGAGCCTCCTCGGCGTCAAGGAAGATGAAGCGCGATGACCATCGGTAGGTGAGCGGCATCAGATCAAGGCTGTTCAGAATGCCCGGCCAGCTTTCTGCCGGCAGACCGTCGATCGCAACGACGCCGAGGAAACGGTTTTCGACCTTTGGCGTCAGTCCGTGTTCAAGCTCGGCCGTCGCGATCCAGTCAAGATACATGGGAGCACTAGGAAGCCTGATCGGGTGGCTCTCGCCGGTGATGCAGAAGCGGGCGAACTGAAGCAGCTCGTCATATCGGGCAATCCTTTCCCCTCCCCTCTCAACCGTTTCACGGGTTTCCATTCGCCGGATCGAAAGTGTGTTGGCAAAATACTGCTCAATCTCTCGCACCGCGTTCTTGAACACGAAGAGCACCGTGTCCGCGTAGGACTTCTTCCGGCTCTCCTCATCTGAGTAGATATATTTGCTGAGAGCGGTCTTCTTGGACTCTGGCGGCCGGTAGGTCAGGATCAGCGCATGCTTGCTCTCGAAATGCCCCTGCTCGCGGACAAAATGCGCCCGGCGCTCGGCGTCGATTGCGCGGGTTACCGGGTCGGGGAAATGGCAACGCTCTTCCGATGGATAGTCGACTGTTGGAATGCGGATGGCCTCGACCTGGATCATCCAGCCGGTGCCAAGCCGCGACAGGATCGCATTGATCTGCCTCGACAACTCGTTGCGTTCGAGGTCCGTCGCGCTTTCGGAATCCGGCCCCGCGAAGTACCAGCCGGCCATGAGGCTCCCGTCTTTCAAAAGGAGGACGCCATTGTCGACGAGTCCGGCATAGGGGACGAGATCGGCGAAGGACGGGCCGGTCACCCGGAAGCGTTTGAGTGCTACCATGACCGCCTCCTCAGTGCCGTCGCCACGGCGAAGTGGTTGCCTTGTAGGTGGGCTTGTAGGAAATGTGCCTGATATAGACCTGCCGCATGAGCGGATCGGACTTCGCCATCATTCTGAGCGCCCCGACGATCACGACCCAGACGGCGACGCCGAAAAGCACCGAATAGATGGTGAGGACGACGAAGATCAGGATGACGGCGGCAAGACCGGTGATTAGCACCAACTCCCGGTCGGCGCCCATGAGTAGGTTCGGGCGTGAAAGCGCCCGATGAATGCGATTGCGTCGCAGGCCAGACAGGGAGTCAGCCATGAGCCCGCTCCCCCGCCCCAGTCGAACCAATTGACGTGATCTGCTCGTCCGTCAGCCCGATCGAAGCGCCGGTCGCACCGAACAAGCCGACAATGTTGGTGGCGCCGAGCAGGATGCCGGCGACGAGAACGACGTAGACAAGCCGTCGCGCGAAGTCGTTGAGCTCACCGCCGAAGATGAGCATCCCGCCAGCGATCGCCACGGCTGCAAGTGCGATCGCACCCGCGACCGGGCCTGTGATCGACTCCTGGATCTGTTTCAGCGGCCCTTCCCATGGAAGACTTCCGCCTGAGCTGGCGAACGCCGGCTCGATCGAGGCAAGAACGATTGGTGCCGCCAAGAGCACAGCGGCGATGAGGGCATGCTTACGCGACATGGAGCGCCTCCTGTTCTTCGGTGAGCTGCTCGGATTCAATCTCATACTCGCCGTCCGCGAACCGCTCGACGTGGATAACGTCACGTACTCGCCGTCCGCGCGGCGTTCGCTCGATCGAAACAACAAGGTCTACCGCCTCTCCGATCACCTCTTGCATTGGCTGCTGGCTTGCCTCGGCCGTCAGTTGTTCAAGGCGGCGAAGCGCGGACATTGCGGTGTTGGAGTGAATAGTCGCAACGCCACCGGGATGGCCGGTGTTCCATGCTTTGAGCAATGTCAGTGCCGCGCCATCGCGGACCTCGCCAACCACGATCCTGTCGGGACGCAGGCGCATAGTGCTCTTCAGGAGCCGCGCCATATCGATCGCATCGCTGGTATGAAGAAGAACGGCATTTTCAGCAGCGCACCGGATTTCCGCCGTGTCTTCGAGAATGACGAGGCGGTCCTCCGGTGTGGATTTGACGATCTCGTCAATGACAGCGTTCGCAAGTGTCGTTTTTCCTGAGCCCGTTCCTCCGGAAATGATGATGTTTAGCTTCGCGGAAATGGCGCTTCTTATTGTCAATGCTTGAGACTCTGTCATGACGCGGGTCCGGACATAGTCTTCCAGTGGAATGAGGCGTGATGCTCGGCGCCGAATGGTGAAGGCAGGCTTGGTAACGACCGGAGGCAAAAGACCTTCAAAGCGATGTCCGCCAATCGGCAATTCGCCGGAAATGATAGGTTGCTCTGTGTCAACCTCGGATTGGAGGGCATGTGCCACGGTGCCGATCACCATTTCGGCCGCAACTGAGGACATTTCGCCAGCGGGCGCGACGCCGTGCCCGAGGCGTTCGATGAACAGCTTTCCGTCCGGGTTGAGCATGATCTCGACGACGGTTGCGTCGTCCAGCGCCACGCAAAGCTGATCGCCGAGCGCCTCCTGAAGTTTGCGGACAAGTCGTGGATGAGAACGGAGCTGGTTCACGGATTTCTCCTTACGCTGCCTGGCTGAGAGGGGGGAGTTCAGAACGATAGTCGGAGGGGCGGAGCCTCAGGAAGGTGTCCGCATTGGCGGGCAACGTGCCCGCCACAGCCATCGTCACGCCGATCTTCTTGGGTTCACCCAAACGCTGCAGCGGCCATCCGACGCGCGCAAGGATCCGCTCGAACCGAAGATCGGTCACCGTGACAATCTCGGTGTAGCCGTTCGCGATGCACCATTCGATGATGCCCGCGAACATGGTCAGTGTTGCTTCGTGGACCGAACCGTTTCCCCTTCCCTCCGCGAGAGCAGTGTCGACGCAGAAGCGGGAACTCTCGATCATCGCGGCATGACTGTTGAAGTGACCGTCGGGGAGAAGTGATGGAAAGACGTCGGCTACCATTGTCGGGCCAAGCGCAGGAAGTAGCCTCGCACATCCGGCCAGTCGTCCGGTCTCTGCGATTGCGACAACATAGGTTGGCGGAAGCGCGTCGAACCTATCCGACTCGCAACCCGCTGCAACGTCGACTTCCCAACCCAAGCGATCGGAAAAAACCCGTGCACGAAGCTGGTAATGTGTGTGGAGGAGGTGCGCTTCGAGGATCGTCCGAGGCGTTGAGAGGGCAAGAACCTGCATGAATTTCTCCGTCGTTGTTAGACGGCGAGGAAGTCAGCACAGATTGGAATCGAGGGGCAGTTGTAGAATCCTACAAGCTCGCCGTGAGTGAGTCGCGTTTCGACGGATGCACGGTTTCTCGGATTCAGACTTTTGCGCGCCAAAACCATATGAGGGTTCTTGTAGGATCCACAGTAAGACAGATCGTGAACACACGTGGTGGGAGCGCGCTTAACATGCGGATTCTAAACGTAAACTCTATTCCGGTTCCGGCTTTCTTGTTTTCCGTGTTAGGGATTCGTTAACCTAAAAACTCTTGCTCAAAAGTCAGAATCGGCGCTAACTGGTAGTGGCGGAACTTTATCAGTTTCGCGAAAATTATCGCCACTGGCAACGAATGGGTTTTGAGATGGCGAAGACCGCCGCAAAAGCAGCAGCTGTGATTGAGGGATTGACCGCCCTGATGGAGCGTCATGCCGACGCTCTTTCAAGCCAACTTCAAGCGCATCATCTCAAGGTGTTCCCGCCGACCTCCGAGAAGGGAATTCGAACGTTTGGTCCCTCTGAGGCGTCGAAGCTCCTCGGTGTTGGCGAGTCTTATTTACGCCAGATTGCTTCGGAAATGCCAGAGTTGAACGTTAGCGTCAGCCCGGGCGGCCGAAGAAATTTCTCAATTGATGATATCCATGCGATCCGCAAACATATGGACCACGTCGGACGCGGAAGTCGCCGTTACCTGCCCTACCGGCGCGATGGCGAACAGCTTCAAGTGATCTCGGTCATGAATTTCAAAGGTGGTTCTGGCAAGACCACCACCGCCGCGCATCTGGCACAATATCTCGCGATGCGCGGATATCGTATCCTCGCCATCGATCTTGATCCCCAGGCAAGCCTTTCGGCGCTTTTCGGCAGCCAACCGGAAACCGATGTTGGTCCGAACGAAACACTGTACGGCGCGATCAGATACGATGAAGAGCAGGTTCCGATCGAGCAGGTCGTCCGAGGAACATATATTCCAGACCTCCACCTGATCCCCGGTAACCTCGAGCTGATGGAGTTTGAGCATGACACTCCACGTGCGCTGATGAAGCGGAAGGAAGGCGACACGCTCTTTTATAGTCGTATCAGTCAAGTGATCGAAGACGTGGCCAACAATTACGATGTCGTCGTGATCGATTGCCCTCCTCAGCTCGGCTACCTCACGCTTTCGGCCTTGACCGCTGCGACGTCAATCCTGGTCACCGTCCATCCTCAAATGCTGGACGTGATGTCGATGAACCAGTTCCTCGCGATGACGTCGAATCTGCTCCGCGAAATTGAAAACGCCGGTGCCGAATTCAAATTCAACTGGATGCGGTATCTCATAACGCGTTTTGAACCGAGCGATGGACCACAGAACCAGATGGTGGGCTATTTGAGGTCGATATTTGGCGAAAATGTCCTCAATTTTCCGATGCTGAAGACGACGGCGGTATCGGACGCTGGTCTGACAAACCAAACCCTTTTTGAGGTCGAGCGCGGACAGTTCACGCGGTCGACATATGATCGCGCCTTGGAGGCAATGAATGCCGTTAACGACGAGATCGAGACACTAATCAAAGCAGCATGGGGTAGAACCACATGAGCCGGAAACATATCCTTGGCGTCGCCACAGACGTCTCAGAGACGTCATCTGCCGACAACAGGGCGCCGAAGAGCCGCTCCATGCCGCTTCTCGGTGTGACCCGGAAGGAACGCGATCCGGCAACGAAGCTGACAGCGAACATCGGTAACGCCTTGCGTGAGCAGAATGATCGACTAGGTCGTGCTGAAGAGATCGAGCGGCGCCTGGCCGAAGGTCAGACGGTCATAGAGCTGGACGCATCGGTGATCGAACCGTCGTTCGTCCAGGATCGCATGCAAGGCGATATTGACGGCCTTCTCGCCTCGATCCGCGAGCAAGGTCAGCAGGTTCCGATCCTCGTTCGACCGCACCAAGAGCTTTCGGGTCGATATCAGGTTGCTTTCGGACATCGGCGATTGCGTGCTCTTTCGGAGCTAGGTCTTCCAGTCAAAGCCGTTGTGCGGGACCTGACGGACGAGCAGCTCGTTGTGGCCCAAGGTCAGGAAAACAACGAACGCGAAGATCTCACCTTTATCGAGAAGGCCCGCTTCGCCTACCATCTGAACAAACAGTTTTCGCGCGAGATTGTCATCGCTGCGATGTCGATCGACAAAAGCAATTTGTCGAAAATGCTCCTGCTTGTCGACGCCCTCCCCTCGGAATTGATCGACGCCATTGGCGCTGCTCCGGGTGTTGGGCGCCCAAGCTGGCAGCAACTGGCAGAGTTGGTCGAGAATGCAGTGTCTGCTTCGGATGTGTCCGTCTATGCGGCCTCTGATGAGGTGCAGGCATTGCCATCGCCAGACCGGTTCAAGGCGGTGGTCGCCAGTTTGAAGCCTCGCCGTCCACCTCGCGCCCTGCCCGAGGTGATGTCGGCCCCGAATGGAGACAGGCTAGCGCAGGTCTCTCAAAGCAAGACTAAGCTGGAAATCACTATCGACCGGAAGGCGACGCCTGATTTTGCGACCTTCGTGCTGGAGCAAGTGCCGGCGCTATACCAAGCCTACCAGGCTGAGAACCAACGGAAACAGGGAGAGTAACCGCAAAAGAAAAGAGCCTCCTCAACGTCGCCGTCGCGGAAGCCCTTCTGTCTCTGTAGCAAGAACAGAATCGCATTTCCTCGAATCCTCGTCAAGAGTTCTTTGGCACCGTTTTGGTGAGCGCGTTTCTTTTGCCTGCTGAAAGGTGAGAGACGATGCAGACGGGAAGTGTGACGACGCCATTCGGGCGGCGGCCGATGACGCTTGCGCTCGTGCGGCGGCAAGTGGCGTTGGCCGAAATCAAGCAAGGAAAGGCCGCGGACAAGTGGAAGATCTTTAGGGATGCTTCCGCCGCGATGGATGTGCTCGGCATTCAATCCAATAGTCTCGCGGTGCTGGACGCACTGTTGAGCTTCTATCCTGACAACGAACTCCGCCAGGACACAACGCTGATAGTCTTCCCGTCGAACAACCAGCTTGCGCTTCGCGCGCATGGGATGGCTGGTGCGACATTGCGTCGGCATATCGCAATCCTGGTTGAGGCGGGTCTGATCGTCCGGAAAGACAGCGCCAACGGTAAACGCTACGCTCGTCGGGATGGTGCTGGCGAGATTGAGAGTGCCTTCGGCTTCGACCTATCCCCCCTTCTCGCCCGTTCTGAAGAACTGGCCATGATGGCGCAGCAAGTAATGGCCGATCGCGCGATGCTTAGAAAGGCCAAGGAAAGCCTGACGATCTGCAGGCGGGATGTTCGCAAACTGATTACTGCGGCCGTCGAAGAAGGTGTGGATGGCGACTGGCAGACGATCGAGACGATGTATGTAACGCTTGTCAGCCGGATTCCACGCGTACCAACGCTTACTGACGTTGCCGTAATCCTCGAAGAAATGCAGATGTTGCAGGAGGAGGTGGTCAACCGATTGGATATTTTGGGAAATTCAGAAAATAAGAGCACCGATGCTGCCCATAGCGAGCAGCACATACAGAATTCAAAACCCGAATCCTTAAATGAACTTGAACCAAGCTCTGAAAAGGAGCAGGGGGCGAAATCGGCTGGCATCGGTCGGCCGGTGAGGGAGACGATCAAGATGTTTCCGCTAGGGATGGTACTCAAGGCCTGCCCGGCGATTTTGGATTATGGGCCTGGCGGTGCGATCGCGAGCTGGCGTGACTTGATGTCCGCTGCCGTTGTGGTTCGGTCAATGCTTGGCGTTAGCCCATCGGCCTATCAGGACGCCTGCGAGGCCATGGGGCCGGAGAACGCCGCGGCTGCGATCTCCTGCATCTTGGAGCGTGCGAACTTCATCAATTCGGCCGGCGGATATCTGCGGGATTTGACGCGACGTAGTGAGCTCGGGGAATTTTCTCTTGGCCCGATGATTATGGCGTTGTTGAAGACAAACGGGCAATCGAGCCTGAGAGCTGGATAGCTTTTACGGTTGGGATGGTGCTACCGGGCTGATGCCTCCCAGGTAACGTTTTGGCCGCCTCAAGGTTACCGCGATGATGGAACAAGAGCCGGAGATTTTCGCTACGTGGTCAGCTGACCACAGCGCTAATTGTCTGAAATGTATAGATTTTTAGACGCACGATCTGAGGGGGCCTAAAAACCAGGAACTCACAGATCCTTCGAAAAGGGTTCGCCCAGAAAATTGGCCGTGGCGATCGATAGTCGACAGCGAGAGCAGAATGCGTGGGAAGGGAGGTTGAACGCCCAGACACAACGAAAAGCGAGCGCCTCGGATTTTTTGCGGAGTTGGAGAGTAGCGGCGACACCACAGTGTGTCGTACGTGATTTGATGAGGATAGCTCGACATTGTGGTCAGCTGACCACGTCTTTAACTCACTGGTTTTGCTTAAGTTTTTTTAACTGCCGTGCCAAAGGTCAGTCTTGACTGCTTCTTGGACGGTTTTCCGTGCCCTAAAACCAGAGAAATGGAAAACTGGCAGGTGGCTTGCTGCCTTGGAAGGCCGCAGCGAACTACGTGATGGCGTCTCAACACATAGAAACAGTCTAGCGAGAGAGACAGCCTGTAAGGTTTTCATAATGTTGGGCCTTCAATCGGATGCAACTTTTCATGAAGGAGTTGTGAAAATGCATTCGATCGCATTGGCGAGTTGCCCGTTGAAAGCACGCGTTAGGCCGTCAGCCGCGAGGTACAGGTCTGCTCTGGTGGCGACTTCAATCTTGATAATCACAAGTGGCTGCAGCTCAGTTCCGCTAAAGGAAGGAGGCATGCTTTCCTCCTACAGTAAACTTGGCGCGCCTAAAGGCAAGTTTTCGAAATCCAGGATTTATCTGGACGGCGTGAAGTTGAAGGAGATCAAAACAGTCGCCATCTGGCCAACGACCATGACGTTTTCGGCGGGAAGCAGAATTCAAAATTCAGGTGATAGGCTGTTGGTTTCAAATGCCATTGACCGCGCCATCTGTTTCACCATGAGCGAGAAATACAAAATTGTCCCGATCAGCGCGTCTCCTGATCTGACGATAAAGTCGGTCATTACCGATATCGTACCAACTCAGCCGACGGTCGCCGGTGCAGCGAAAGCAATCTCGATCGGCAGTTCAATCGCGCTGCCTGTTCAGATCCCGCGCCTTCCCTTTGGGCTTGGTGGCTTGGCGGTCGAAGCCGAGGCCCTAGACAATACCGGCGCTCAGCGCGCCGCAATTGTTTGGTCTCGCGGCGCGAACTCCTTCTCCAACGAGGCGCGCGTGTCAAAGGTAGGGGACGCATACGATCTGGCGGCGTCATTTGGAACCGAGTTTTCCAGGATGGTCATCGCCGGTAAAGAGCCGGGCGCCGTCAATATTCACCTACCTTCTATCTATGAAATTCGCACAGGCCTTGGTGGGAGACCCGGATCGCCGCTGTGTGAAGATTATGGGCGCTCTCCGGGCCTATTGGGTGCCGTCGGTGCGTCCTTCGGGGCGCCGCCCTCCTGGACGG
The DNA here is from genome assembly GCF_001692325.1 of Rhizobium sp. AC27/96. Lineage (GTDB taxonomy): Bacteria > Pseudomonadota > Alphaproteobacteria > Rhizobiales > Rhizobiaceae > Rhizobium. Next base: position 27,731 of record NZ_LXKN01000019.1, read on the forward strand.
ACAAGGGCTCTCCAACACGCAATTCCTCAGGCGTTGCCTCGTCTCCGCTCTCGGTCGGTGGGCCGTCAAATTGACGGCGGCGGATGTTACGACCGCTCTAACCGTCAGATTACCGTAAGGTTCGCGTCGCATCCAAAACGGGGACGTTGAACAGAATGTAGATTATTGAGGTATCATCATGCGTTATTGGCTTACCCTGGCTCTGACCGTCGGGCTTGGTCTGTGGCTCGCAAGCTGCCAGTCTTCTGAGGATGGCGACCGCTGCGCCGGTTATGGTTTTGAACGTGATACGACGGCTTTCGCCGTTTGCAAGCAGCGGATTGACCTTGCACGTGAGCATCGAATGGAGAGGTCCATTGAAGCACCAAATTATGACTACTAAGGAATCATCCGTTCGATAAAAGGCTCGAACTGTCTCCTCCTGGCGGATCGGCTGGATCTTTGTTCAAGAGCAACCGTCGAAACACCGAAACCGCGAGGAGGCAGCCTGCTGCCCAATGCGACCCGCTTCAAGTCAAGGCCGAAAATGCACATTCTAATCGTTGAAGATGATCTCGAGTTGGCGTCGTCTCTCAAACTCATGATGGAGACCTCCATTGGGGTGACCGATACGTTTGCGACGATTGCCGAGGCGGAAGCCGCGTTGCTTGCCTTCAAGTTTGACCTGGTGATCGTAGACCGCCGCCTTCCCGATGGTGATGGTCTTTCCCTCTTGCCGGTCTTACGCCAGTTGCGTCCGCGCCCTGCGACGCTGATCCTGACGGCATTGGATGATCCGTTCGATATTGTCGCGGCATTGGACAAGGGCGCCGATGAATATATCGGCAAACCTTTCGAGCCGATGGAGCTCGTCGCGCGTGCAAGGGCTGTCCTGCGCCGCTACAACCTGGATGAAACGGGATCTACGCAGTTTGGAAACTTGGTCTTCGATCTCAATCATCGATCGGCGATGATCGGCGAAACCGTCTTGAACATTCCGAGGCGTGAACTGGGCATTCTCGAAGCCTTGATGAGGAGGGCCGGGCGTGTGGTTCAGCGCGATACGCTGGAGGCCTCCACATACAGCCTCGATGATGAAATAGAATCGAACGTCATAGAGTCTCATGTCTCCCGCCTGCGCCGCCGATTGCGCGAGGCCAATTGTGACGTGAACATTCGCACAATTCGCGGGATTGGCTACATGCTGGTGCAAGAATGAAGTGGCCATTTCGCTCTATTGCATTTCCGGTTGCCTGCCTGTTGATCGTCGGCATGTTTGTCGTCATGGTTTTGAGCACAGTTTTGACGCTCGGCGTCTTTTTGAGCACGAACACGCAGTCCGGCCAACGCGTCAGCACCGACGCGTTTAGCAAGCTCATCCGATCCAGTATGGATCACGACAGCAACGGACGACTCCGTCTGGATCCGAAAGGGATTTCAACGACGATTATGGGTTTTGCCGAAGCAGAACCTTCTTTCTGGTATTTGATGAGTGACGGGCAAGAGACGGTATCGCATGGCACAATCCCAGTGTCGGTCGACGCCATCATCAATGCGGCTCCTTCTGAAATCTTTGCTTCGGAGTTTTATTATACCTCTGGTGGGGAGCGCTATCTCGGACTGAGGCTGGTAGACGACCGAAATCCGAAAGTGGTCGTCGCCGTGGGCGGCCTTTCACTTTCCTATGCCCAGACCATATTTGTGGCGCTCTGGTCCGTCTGGCCCCAGGGCCTATATCATTTGCTCGGTCTCGTGCTGATTACGACGGCAACGATCGCGGCGGTCATCGTGAAGCGCACGATCGCGGCGCCTGTCAGGAAGGTTGTTGATTCGGCGGAACGGATTGATGGTCTTCCCAACGGCCGGAGGATTCCCGATGGGGATACACCCGCTGAGCTCCGGCCCATGGTCGCGGCGTTTAACACCGCACTCATGAGGATCGATAATGCGTTCGAAGCGCAGCGGAACTTCCTTGCAAGTGCGTCCCATGAACTGAGGACGCCGCTGACCAAGCTGCGTATCAAGCTGGATTTGGTGAAGGATGTCGAAGTCAGGGAAATGTTGATCCGCGACGCGACACGTCTCGCCTCGATCGTGACGACATCGCTGCAGCTTGCCCGTTTGTCCGGGCAATCCCTGGCCTTTACCTCGGTCGATCTGACGGCGATCGTCCGCTCGGCCGTCGCCGATCACGTGCCGAGGGCGATCAAGCAGGGTCTCGAAATCGAGTTGCGCGCTCCGCAGGCTGAGGTCGTCATTTCCGGATCGGAGGCAGCCATACGTGTTGCGCTCGATAACCTGATTTCCAATGCCATACACCACGCTCAACAAGCCGAGACAGTCATTGTCGAAGTCCTTGAGACCCTCACGCTGAAGGTCATAGACCACGGCCCTGGGGTTCCGGCCGAAGAGCGAGATGCGGTGCTGCGTCCCTTTACGCGGGGCATAAACACCGTGTCGGACGGCACAGGAATGGGATTGGCAATCGTGGCTCAAGTCATGCATGCTCACGGCGGTTCCGTCCTTCTCGAGGAAACTCCAGGTGGCGGATTAACGGTATGTCTGATTTTTCCACCGCATTCGTAACGTGCGGGGACCCACACCGGAATTTGCGGCGTTAAGGCTGAGTGAGCGTCTCCACGCGCCGAAGCTGTGACTATGGAATATAAGATGCCGGAAGGAGAGGGGCGTTCTTCACGGTGATCCCACGCGATCCTTTCCAGGCGATTGCCGCCCGGATGCTTATGATCCATATCCGGGTCTTGCCCAACCCGGCCGCGTTCGCCCTTGCTGTAGGTAGGGGCAGTATCGTCATCAGATCGCCAACCAGGAGCGGTTGAGCCGAGCAGCGCCCATCCGCCGGTGGCTGGGCGAAGTCCGTTAGTGCCTAGCTCACAGCGAAGCTGGCCATCAATGCCCGCACAATCTGCCGTGTCCCATGGGATATGAGCTGGGATTCTCGCCGATCGATGTCGTGTCGGTAAAAAGACAGGGCGCCGCCAACACGGCGCCGGGCGTCCTGACCGCAGATCAGACTGCGGTAACATTCGATACCTAACAGATGCGAGCACCGGGCCAGGCGAGTGTCTTCGACCCGAAGGTGGGCGGTTCCGATCACTTACTTACCGAAAGAATGACGGAGTTGCGAGGACTGCAACACGCTTGGAGAAGCTAAATGAATTTCTTCGAATCCGGACTGCGTATCGCGGGGCGATATTTTCTCTCAGCTCTCATTGTTGGGGCGCTCGTAGGCGGACCAATCGCCATCTTGATATTCAAACATAACTCTGGCGCCCTGATTTCTCAATTGGGTAGCTCCGGGACTACAAAGCTATCTCGCAGCGCATCTGTGTCGGGAATTTGACCGGCTTTTTGGATATCCATCTCGCAGTTGAGCAACAATGTCGCGCAGCGATGGTCCGGGATCTACAATGGCAATGCTCGCGACGAGTTGGCAAGCGGTCGTTTTGCCAGAGTGCGTTCGAGCTCTCTGATTATGCGTTGTACAGATAAGGAATGCGCGAGAAGGCGATCCTTTGCAGGCGTGTTTTATAGCTCGTGTCCGAAAGACACAGACACGAGAATCGCTCATCCGGTCGTCTATAGCGGAAAACTCGAGCGAGCCAGGACCTGTGGGTACAGACCATTGGCTGCTGACGTTACCACCCGTCATTTGACCGCCGCGTGGTCGGGAGCAACAAAGCCACTTATGGAACAGATCTGAGAAACACTATCAAGCGGGAATGATCGCTGGCACTCTCAACATAAGACTGCTAAACATATCCAATCGGGACAAGCCATTGGGCTGCGTTCTCGTTGAGGAACCCCAAAATGATTAATACCATTTTTCGGCCGCTGCACGACCGTGTCGTCGTGCGCCGTATCGAGGCTGAAGCGAAGACCAAAGGTGGTATCATCATTCCCGATACCGCCAAGGAAAAGCCGCAGGAGGGCGAAATCGTCGCCGTAGGCTCCGGAGTTCGTGATGAATCTGGCAAGGTCATCCCGCTCGACGTCAAGGCCGGCGACCGCATCCTGTTCGGCAAGTGGTCGGGCACCGAAGTCAAGCTTGACGGCGAAGATCTTCTCATCATGAAGGAAGCCGACGTTATGGGCATCATTGCCTGATCTTCGACCGCTTCCTTTTCCTCATCATGAAGACCATAGGGCCAACGGCCCGGGAGTTTTTCCATGTCTGCCAAACAGATCAAATTCGGCCGTGATGCGCGAGAAGCGCTGCTTCGTGGCGTCGACATCCTCGCTGACGCAGTCAAGGTCACGCTCGGCCCGAAGGGTCGTAACGTCGTTATCGACAAGTCCTTCGGCGCTCCGCGCATCACCAAGGACGGCGTAGCCGTCGCCAAGGAAATCGAACTCGAAGACAAGTTCGAAAACATGGGCGCCCAGATGGTCCGCGAAGTTGCTTCGAAGACCAACGACATCGCCGGCGACGGCACGACGACTGCAACCGTTCTCGCCCAGGCCATCGTTCGCGAAGGTGGCAAGGCAGTTGCAGCCGGCATGAACCCGATGGACCTGAAGCGCGGTATTGACCTGGCGGTCGCAGCCGTGGTCAAGGACTTGCTCGCCAAGGCGAAGAAGATCGATACGTCGGAAGAGATTGCTCAAGTTGGCACCATCTCGGCGAATGGCGAGAAGGAAATCGGCCAGTACATCGCCGACGCGATGAAGAAGGTCGGCAACGAAGGCGTCATCACGGTTGAAGAAGCCAAGGCCGCCGAAACCGAGCTCGAAGTCGTCGAAGGCATGCAGTTCGACCGCGGCTACCTCAGCCCCTATTTCGTCACCAATGCCGAGAAGATGGTTGCTGAGCTGGAAGATGCCTATGTGCTCTTGCACGAGAAGAAGCTTTCGAACCTGCAGGCCATGCTGCCAATTCTGGAAGCTGTCGTCCAAACCGGTAAGCCGCTCCTCATCATCTCGGAAGATGTCGAAGGCGAAGCTCTTGCGACCCTCGTCGTCAACAAGCTGCGCGGCGGCCTGAAGATTGCTGCCGTCAAGGCTCCTGGCTTCGGCGATCGTCGCAAAGCCATGCTGGAAGATCTCGCGATCTTGACTGGCGGCACTGTCATCTCCGAAGACCTCGGTATCAAGCTCGAGTCGGTCACCCTCGACATGCTCGGCCGCGCCAAGAAGGTCTCGATCACCAAGGAAACCACAACAGTCGTCGATGGTGCGGGCGCCAAGTCCGACATCGAAGGCCGTGTAGCCCAGATCAAGGCTCAGATCGAAGAGACCACGTCGGACTACGACAAGGAAAAGCTGCAGGAACGCCTCGCGAAGCTTTCCGGCGGGGTTGCCGTTATCCGCGTTGGCGGTTCGACGGAGATCGAAGTCAAAGAAAAGAAGGATCGCGTCGACGATGCGCTCAATGCGACCCGCGCAGCCGTTGAAGAAGGCATTGTTCCCGGCGGCGGAACAGCTCTGCTTCGCGCCTCCATCGTCCTCAACGTAAAGGCGGAGAACGACGACCAAAACGCCGGCGTCACCATTATTCGCAAGGCGCTACAGTCATTGGTTCGGCAGATTGCGGAAAATGCGGGTGACGAAGGTTCGCTCGTGGTCGGTCGAATTCTGGAAAGCAATACGGATGACTTCGGCTACAATGCCCAGACGGGCGAGTATGGCGACATGATCGCCATGGGCATCGTCGATCCGGTCAAGGTCGTTCGCACTGCCCTGCAGAACGCAGCCTCGGTTGCCGGCCTGCTGGTCACGACGGAAGCCATGATTGCCGATCTTCCTAAGAAGGATGCTGGCGGCGGCATGCCCGACATGAGTGGTGTGATGTAACGGGTTCCTTCTGGAAACTCGCAGATACTATTTTACATAGGGCTCCGATCGATCGGAACCCTTCATACCCCATAAGATGACACCGATATTTTATGTCTGGAGGCGCCCGCGCCTCCAGTTTATCCGCTTACGCCCATACTCCCGAACTAAAGAAAATGTTGGCCGATCAGCGTTGCTGATCAGCGCCCGACGCGATTCTGAAAGGATCGAAGCGATGATTCTCTATTCCTTCCCATGCCTTGGAACGTCCGCATCTGGCGGGATCAACGCATGATTGGTTATCTGATCCTCGTTCACCGCTACGCTGACCAATTCAAGCGCCTGTTCAGGGCGATCTATAACGATCAAAACCATTATGTTGTGCATGTCGACAAAAACTCAGGAACCGATCTCGAAAACGAAATCCGAGACTTTCTGCTTCCTTATTCAAACGCGGATATGATCAGAAGCGAAAAGGCCATCTGGGGTGGCTATAGTCTGGTAAACGCAGAGCTGCGCGGCATGGAACGCCTACTGGAAATGGGGGATTGGAGCCACTTCATCAACCTCAGCGGCCAAGATTTTCCGCTGAAGCCTCAAAAACAGATTATGGAGTATCTCAATGCCAACCTTGATCGCGAATTCATCAAGGTACTCGACCAGGATCAGTATCGCCCGGATACGATGCACCGCGTTACCGAGTATGTGGTCGAATTGGACGAAAGCATACAGCGCACTGCGCGTTCAAGGCCGTTTCTGAGCGACGCCACGCCCTATATCGGCAATCAGTGGATGATCGTCACCAGGGCTTTCTGCGAGTTCGTGTGCCGGGAACCGAGCGTGGACCGCTACAAGGCATTCTACGAGAACACGCTGATCGCCGACGAGGGGTTCTTCCAGACAGTGATGATGAACTGCGCGATTGAAAGCGAGATCATCAATGATGATTTGCGGATGATCGACTGGATTTCCGATGGCGACATCAAGCTGCGCCCCAGGACCTATCAGCGCGCAGACGCTGCTGACCTCAAAGGAAGCTCCAACCTCTTCGCCCGAAAATTCGACCAGACGGTTGACGGCGAGATCCTCGCGATCCTTGAACGGCATCTTGCCAAACAGGCGGTCGCGAATGTTGACAGGTTGCGCGCTATGCCGGTCGATCCTGCATTCGCCTTCCCCCTGGAGGGAAGCGCAGCGTGAGATGACGGGCCTTATGTTGATATTGAACAAACCACGGCAGGCCGGACCTTATTCCGACAGAGATATAGGCTGTCAGGAAGCCCTCGAACAGGCCTTTCTCGATCTGGCCAAGGGGCTGACGCCGGATAGTATCGTGGATACGGCTGGCGGCAAGCTTTCTCCTGTGCTGATGGCCCTTGCACAACGTGCCAAAGCTGTGGGCTGGACCTCGGAAGAGGCGGAAGTTGCCATCAGCGAGTTGGCGCAAAATCTTCTGGACGACATGTCGTCGATGTAAAACGGGCAAAGGCTCACCCGGCCGGATGGTTCAATATTTGGCGTTGGACTGGCCTGCTGTTATGTGAGCAGGTCCTGTAGAGCATCTGGTCTCTCGTCGTTTCGAAGACAGGAGTTTTCGCGACCAATCAGGTCAGATAGCGAGTTGGCGCGCTTGGAACGTGACAACGCTTTTCGATGAAATGGCCGCCGCTTTATGGTCACTCGCTGGCCGGAGTAACTGAAATGCGCGAGGCGACGTGCGTTGCTGCCGATCCCGGCCCACTCATTTGGAGAGATATATGACCCTTAAATATGACTCTAGATTTCCAAACAAAGCCGGAGTTTCGACGACGTGAAACGGACGGTGCGCTTTCACGACTATGACGGCATGTTCGAGGTGCGTTTCCTGATCGAGTCCACCGCTTTACTGAAAGAGGCGAATGGTGGTGATGTAGAAGCGGATTATCTCGACAGGTCTCGCCTGAAAATTCAGATGGCGGCGCTCAGGGTCTATTAGCGCTATCGCCGATCAGCTTACACATTCACGGCCAGCGAGCTCGAATGACGGTGTCCACCTCCCGCTCTGCGCTGGCATTTCCAACCAATAACCCGTTTCAGGGCCTTAAGGAAAATTCATTATGATCGAGTTCGAACCCGCACAGCCCCGTTTGGACGGACCGCGAGCCGCCGTTTACGAGTTCGCCAAGAAATACCGATTGAGCGACAAGGAAGCTGAACGGATTTTCCTCAAGCTGGGTCCCTCGGCGACGCAGGAGGCTATGCTTGCGGAGGCGCGGCTTCCTTCGCCGGAATTCAAGGCCGGTACGAACAAGCAATCATGAAGTCCCCCGTGCAGGAAGGCTTGGTTTTGAAGCACATTTCCGATGGTTCGCACACTGCTGAATTGCCTGTTACAAGCTTCTCCATCAAACCAGCCGAGAGCATTTCGATGAACCTGAGCGCACGCATTGCAGCGACGGTCAGAGAAGCTCGGGCTCAACGAGAGCTCGAACAGCAACAGGCGTCCGAACGAGCAAACGCTGAGCGTCGAGAAATACAGCAAAAGGCAAAGAACGCCTTGCTGTCGCTTTTGGCGGATGACGTCATTGATTTCATCATCGGTAAGCACGCCGCTTTGGGTGAACTTGATCTCGGAACGATAAAGATCACGAGGAGCGGTGTCGAGCTCATCAGAGGCGGCGGAGCCGGGGCATCCCATATGGCCGGCGACAGGCTCGATATCAAATTTGACGGCGCCATTTTGCAGGCCGGCCAGCAATTGAAATCCCTTGAGTTTCAGAATCGCGTGCTGGAACTTCAGGCCCAGGGCATAAAGATCGACGGCGCTTACGACGCCTCATCCCAGGGCATCTTGATCACCTTCGACTATCAAGGCGCTCTATACTGAGCCAGGGCGAAGGGTCACGGGAGCAGGCGTGCCGCCCGACCTGTTCGGCGTGTTGCGCTATTATAATAGTTTGAGGCTTGCTGCACCGACCGATGGCAAGATTGCTCCATCGCTTCGGGGAGGGGGATACCGCGGTTAGCCGCTTCGGTTAAATAACCAGACCGCAATCCATGCGCGGAAAACTCCCTAGGCTCCAATCCTGCCATCTCCACCCGCTGCTTGATGATCGCATTGACCGACTGCGGATCGAGCGCCCGCTTTGAAACCGTCCCCCAACGCCCGATCCCCCGAAATACGCTGCCCTTGTCGATCTTGGCAGCCGCCAGCCAGTCATGCAGCGCCTCCACCGGCCGGCCGGTCAGATAGACGACCTCGTCCTCTTCGCCCGTCGTGATCTTGGTGCGGCCGAGGTGTATGGCGAGAGAGGGGAGGGGAGGTCCACCCTGGACATCGATCGGCGGCTCGACGCTCAATTGCTCGCGTCGCAGGCCGGCCACCTCGCTGCGCCTGCGGCCTCCAGAGGCGAAGGCGACCATCAGGATCGCCCGGTCGCGCAGATCGCGCAGACTATCGGTGGCGCAGGTCGCCAGCAGTTTGGCCAGCACGTCGCCGGTGATTGCCTTGGCACTCTTGCGACGACGTGTCCGCGGGACGGCGCGCACCGCGAGGCGGATAGCCGACTTGAGGGCAGGGGAGGCGAAGGTTCCGTCAAGGCCGCGCCATTTCGTCAGTGTCGACCAGTTCGCCAGCCGCCGGCGCACCGTCGCCGGCGCATGTGGACCGATAGATTTGAGAAATCCCTGCTGGCGGAGGCTATCGTCGACGTCGGCTGGCATGCCGTGATCCGGATCCATCTCTCGGCGCTGCGGATCCCAGAGATGATGGGCGACGAATTTTAGCAGTAGCGCCTCGGGCGCAGGCCAGAGCAGGGATTGTCCGGTCGCCGCCATGCCCCAGGCTTCGAGATAGGCAAGATCCGAGGTCAGCGCCCTGAGCGTGTTGTCACCCATGCCCTGGTTGACGAGATGGCGAAGCGTTTCGATGTCCTGGTCGGTCAAGAGCTCGGCAAGCTCGTCGCGACGCTCGATCGGCAACACGGCGGCGATGGTGTCGAGTTCTTCGGCGCGGCGTTCGACGGCGGTCAGTGATGTCTTGGCTTTGGCCACGGGCGCTCCAAAAGGCGGGTTTTAGCGGCCGCTGGGACCGTGATCTGCTACGATTCTTTCCGATTTGCGCCGCCAAATCAATCTACCATCGATAAGGGTTACTTATCGATAGTGATGGGCACAGCGAAACGCCGTCCGAGCAACGGAAACAACGACGGAATTTACTTCGCCATAGAAAAAGAAAGGCAATAATTCATATGGTTAATGCTTTGAAAATCCGGAAAGTTCGAGTGGGTTCCGAAGTAAGTCGGGCAGATTTAGTGGCGGTACCGTTCCATTCGGCAAAAGCGATGGCGCAACCAAGCTGAAGCAGCCGCGGGTGACCTGACCGACCAGCGATATACCTCAGCCGCTGCTCTTGGGTTTTCTGAGGATCCTGCCTATTGCGAATTACCATGATCTCTCTGCCGAAACAGGTCACACCGCTTTGCGATCTCGGCGTCAAGTCCCTCGATTTCTTCTGGATCACAGGTTTTGCGTCTGGTGTCGAGGTCGGCGATCTCGTGGAGTATCCACCGTCCGAGTGTGTCGACACTTCTTTCAAGTCCTGCTTTGCGAACAAGCACGCGTCCAAGATCGCGTGGGGCACGCGTTACGCTTGTGAGCGATCCTCGCTTGTCCAACAGATAGAGCAACCATCGCGTATCATCATTTTCAGAATCGTGATTGTCGCTTCGGCGCGAAATCTCAACTGATAGGATGAGGCTTTTGTCGGCTTGATCGAGCAGAGCACCGAGGGCAGCGCGGCTCGACGTTGCGCGCCAACCAGAACCACTCGCGGAGCCTTCGCCTGCCCACTGGATAATTCTGACTATCTCGCCGTCACCAGGGATCTCCCAAGTCCCGCGTTGATAGTTAAAAGTCAGAAGCTCGGGCCTCGCCACGCCGACCGGCTTGATCGGTATGTTACCCACAGTTCCGCGGCGCTCGTCGAACTGATCTGCTTGCGGCTCCTCGTTCGATATTTCCAGCCAAGTTTTAAGCTCAAATCCGGGAGCGTGAATTTCGTGGTGATAACGGCCTTCCGGCAATGCAAAATCCATGTGGTTTCTTGTATTTACCAGTGCTTGCGCAAGCGAGCGCGCCGTCTTCGGGGTGACAAACGCTGAATGAATGTTAACATCCTGAACCGCATCCCCCCAACGAAGCCTGAAGTCAGCGGCGACCACGATATCGTTGCTCGTGGCGACTTCGCTGTCGAAGACGTCAGGCGGGAGATGGCGCCGCCATTGAGTGTTTTCAGTGATGCGGTCGCTCGATGCAAATAGCTGCTTGGGCGCGCCTTCGGGCGCCTGACCCCAAAACCTGGGCTCCAAAGGGGGTGGGTTTCGCAGATCACTGAGCCAGTAGGGCGCAACCGTCGGCAAATTCTCACTCAGCCATTCATTGAAAGCGCTAGCCTGGACATTTGCAGCAAGTGGTACCTCGCTGATCAACTCACCCATGACGCACATCATCGCATGCCATTCTAGATAATAGCTGAGGCGTTGAATGGTTGGGCGCGCACCGTGTCGTCGGGATGTTGACTCGTAATCCGCTCCCTGAAGCCGACGCAAGCGAGGCTCGTTGACCCAGTGCGTTGTGGTCTCACCATATCCCCACTTGTCATGAAGCCAGTGCTCAAGGCGATCAAGAAAGCGATCCATTGGCATGTCGAACAGGCGCGCGGCTGGTCCATACCAATAGGGGATCGCGTCAGTCGTGTCGAAACTGTATTTGCGCTTCTTTCTTCCCGCCTCCGACCCTTCATCGTTGCGCTGATCGATAGATCCTTTGGCACCTTGGCGGGACCAATGGCTACGGTTGAGCTGCTGAATAAAGGTTCGATCTTCCTCGGTGAATTGTCCGAGCCCCGCAGCATCGATCGCCAACAATGTCGAACGACCGAGCTCCCGCAAGACCACGTGGGGCTCGCGGCGTATGAGAGTGAGAATCGATGCGACATGCGGCTCGATAGCGCGAATATTGTCGACAGTTGCCCGCTGAAAAACCGTCATGAGTTGTTCAAGGGCCGCGTAGCGGTAGAAATGAGGGCCGGCAAACACCGACTCATGATTTGCGACCAAGCAGGTCGCGAGCTTTTCCCATGCGGGATCTTGCGCGCGCAGCAACGCAAGAGCGGCATGGGACGCGCGCCAAGCTATTCGCCGATCCATATCCCCCATTGCCGTAAATAGGATCCTCGCGACGCTTTCGGACACATCCTGCGGCGGTTCCAAACCTGCAAGGCGCACAAGCGGAGGGTGAGATGTTCGAGCCTCGATCCTGGATAACAGTGAATCAAGAAGGCCGACCCGATCCTGAGCGGGTGTCCGGGCTGCGATCAGTCCGGTGAGCGTGTATAGAAGCTCGGCGGAAATTCTTTCGCCCTGCCGCTCGATACCCTCAAGGAGGATGTCAGCCTGGGCAATAGGACCGAGACCGGTTGCCCCTAATGCGGCCTCAATGACCTCCGGATCGTCGTAATTCCAGCGGAACAAATGACTTAACGCACCAGCAATATACGATGGAAATTGCTCCCGCATCCACGTTGTCACCGGCGGATAGGCCGACCAGGATTTCAGGATATCCGGTATCGCCTTCCCCAGTTCTCCGTCACCATTTCCAAGCTCTTTTGCTATCGTGAGAAATGGCACGCGAAGCGCGATGCTACCCAATCGCTGTGCGGCTTGCAAAAGCCAATCCGCACGAAGTACCCTGTCGCTGGTTTGCAGTTCTAACGCCGTGCGTATCTCGCTCTCGGTCGTTAGAAGCGTGACCGCTTCTTCGCTCGATTCGTCCTCACCACCCTCGTCAAAAGCGTCCTGGCCGTTGCCTTTGCTTTCATCCCATGAACGAAGCACGTCCCTGTGCCCCTTCGCGGCCGTGAGCGACGCTCTTGCGTCAACCCCGGCGTGCTCCTCAAGTGTCTCGTAGGCGGTCAGGAATTCATCAATATCGCCGCTGCGCATATAATCCGATAAGGTCGGTCCCAAGAGCCACTCGGGCAGCGAGGTGTCTTCGCCGACCGCCTTTTCGAGATCAACCAGACCCTCGGAGGCGAGCGTCGTCAGCGCCACGCGTTGGGCAAGCGACAATCCGCCGCGAGCGGCCGTGATGATGCTGGGGAGGCTTCGGCTGAACGGAATGATGTCCCCATCATGCCATTGCGCTGCCATCACCAAAGCCATCGACAAATCGGCGGCTGCTGCCCAGCCGACCACCCCGTCCCAAGGAAAATCTCCCCCAACTGCGAGAGATTCAGCGACCGCACCGGCCGCATCGCCGAGACGTGCCGTGGCAGCGGCTCGTTCACTCGGATTAATATCAAGTCCTGCCTCTGCACTGATGCCGGCAGCAGCCAGTGCACTTCGGGCTTCGAAGTCTACATTGCCGGTCGCCTTCACTGCCTCGCCGAACAACCATTTTGCAAGCGCGGGATCGAGGGGCAATGCAATCTTTGCGCATCCATCGAACAGCTTGACGCGTTCGGATGCCGGCAGCGCATCCGCCTTGATTTCAGAGGCAAGACTAGTCAGCAATTCCAGCACAGCATCATGCGATTTTGGTAGCAACGCAAGCGCACTGGCCAGATTTTGGGCGCGCGGAATCTCATCCGCAGACCATGCGCGCAACGCTTTGCGCATGTTTGGAACCAGGCTGGCTACGTCGCCGCCCTCCATCGATGCATGAATGAGATGATTTCGCATCAGCAAGGTCGCCGCATCGGGATCTCGGCGCGACGAGTGATCGTAGCTGCGCGAGACGTCGAGCGCTTTAGCGAGTGCCTCCCAGGAAGAAACCGGATCAGCTGTAACCGAGGCAAGGGTCACACGCGCCGCTTCCACAAATCTTGAAAATGCGGATACGGTTTCGGATCGTGTTTCATTCCAATATTCTTCAGGCGACTTATCTCGAGATCGCGACGAACTGCGGTGAGTGCGAGGCGGCTCGTCTCGTCGGGGCGGTAGCCATTTTTCAACAGGAAGAACAGATCCAGCAATACGTTCGCGCAGCACATAGGCGCGCGCGTGGCGCGCCCCGGCTGAGCGGAGCCGGTATAAATGATGCGGTTCGCTCATCTCCGGCGGCGGTATCGCGCGGTCAAGAATTTGCGCCACAAGCGGCTTGAGGTCATCATGAATAATGGCGCGCTCGCAGACAAAGAGCAGCGCCTCATGCCAGGACAATGGTGCTGAATGGAGCAAGCCATTTTCGATTGGCTTTTTGCTCCACCGCGCGCTTGTCGCCTTTGCCAGACGAGCAAAAGCGCCACGAATCACCGGGTTATCGATCCCGGCTCCAGCAAACAAGGCTGCCGCCATCAAGGGCGCCAGTCCGACTGCGGGCCAGGGACGGGCATCAATGGCGTCGAGCAATGCCTTGAGGTTTCGGCCAGCGCCGCGCGCCGCGAGCACCTCAAACACAGGCTGCAACACCGATTTGGGCGTCCAATCGAACAGGCGACCGAAAGCGTCTTGCTCGCCAAACAGTGCCGAATGCGTCTGGTACTCTGCCGCTATGTCCCTCGCACTGACTTTAAAGTGATTGCGGCGGTCATCTTGCCGCAATTCGCCAAGATGAGCGTGCCACCATCGCAGGTGCATTTTGGCTGTCTCAGGATGGGTCGAAGCAGCAAGGCTAGCCAGTTCAATCCTCAAACGGGCGCGTTTCGAGCGGTTAGCTTGGCCGACCATGACAAGACGATTTGCTTCGTCTTCGGCAAAGCGCAGCGAAAGATTGAGACTTCCAACGGTTAGGCTTTCCAACAGCTTCGTGCGTCGAATAGCTTCTGCCGATGCGATCAGGAGCCGACATGCGTTGGTGATGTCGCCGGCGGTGCGGCAACAGCGGATCGCAAGCCCGAGCCGACGAGACCTGACGAACTCGGCTTCAAGCGATGTCAGAGCTTCAGACGGCGTCTCATCTCTCGTCACAAGTGCATAAAGTGTCTCAAGACGATTGGCAGCAACTAGCACTTCGGCGACACTGCTTGCGGCATAGCGATCCGTCAGTCGAGTTTCGAGTAGCAGATCAGCTGCAGCCGCCAGCAGCCCTTGACCATCGGCTTCGGGGCGCTCGACGACGAAGGCCTCGAAGTCCTCATCATGGAAGGACCAGCCCTCTTTGCGTTCAATGATACCGCCGACATCGTTTGCGATATCGTTGATATCGGCGGATGACAGCCCCGCAAGCTGAGCAAGGACAGCCGCGGGTACAGGCCTTGGGAGCCGCGATAGTGCATCGAGAACGCGCCAGACTTTAGCCGGGTCGCCCAAGTGTATTCCGGCTTCGCGAACCCGCTGCTCGAACAAGGGGTTGATGCCCTCGGCTTTCGGCATCAGGCGCTCGATCGCCTCTGCCGCGCCGGTGCTTGGCAGGCCTTTGACCGCATAGACGATGCGGCGTGGATTGCCGCCTGTGAGGTTCTCGAACGTTTCGGCAAGATGCGTAGGCCATTCTGGCTGCCATGAGGCGACGAGCTGCCGCACTTCATCGACATCGAAGCTTGGAACTAGGAAATCTTCGTAAAGATGCCTCTCGCCAACGTCGTCGCGACGAGCTGTCCGGCACGTCAGCACGATCCGAACATTGTCGGGCCAAGCGGATGCCTGGCCCAGTTCATCCAGGAAGCAAGGCTCACGCCAGTGGCGCGCTCCTGTTCGTGCATTGTCGACTGCGTCGAAGCACAGCACGAGACGCGCGTCGGCGTTGCGCAGTTTGAGAAGACCTGCCGCCACGTTGACGCGATTGCGGAATGCTTCCAGTACGCCAATGCTGCCCTGGCGCCGTATCACCAGTGGTGTTCTGAGGCGCATCGCAAGCTCGTTTCCAAGTTGCGTAAATGCTTGCTCGGCGAGATGCCGTTTTTGATCGGACGCCAGGAACAGGCCACCACCATAGCAATCGTAGACGAATGTCTCTGATCCCTCCGGCAGCACCGAAGACAGATCCCAAATAAGGCTTGTTTTCCCACAGCCTCCGCCGGCATGGACCCGCAGTGGTTTCGATTGCTGGGGCGTAAGCGCCTCTCCAAGGCGGTCAAGGATTGTACGATGCACATAAGGCTGCGTAGGTTCGATCTGCGATGGTGCGGGGAAAATCATCCCCTTGCTGCCGGCGCCCAGCCAGACCGACAGTACCTCCCTGGTGACCGCCGGGTCGTTGCGACTTTCCGGCAGCATGAGAGTGGCGACACGTCTTTGCAGGAGATTGGCGTCGTCGCGAGCATCGGCGTCTGCCATGCCCGCAAGGCGCTGAATGACCTCGCTTTCCATCACCAGTCGTGAGGCGGATCCAAAACTCTTCAAATCCCACGCCGTGAGGAAGATCATCACTTGCGCAGCGGTCAGGCCGAGCCCATTGGTGAGCTTGCGGATCAGCGCTTTATCATCGGTTGTGGGCTTGCCTTCGTTTTTGATGAGCTGTGCAACGTCATCTGCCACCGTCGTCGACAGCGGCTGGTTGGTGATGATGGCAAAATCGCCCTTGAAATCGACCGACTTCATCAGCCCGGCAAGCTTTCCGAGCACGCTGCTCAGTGGCTTGGTCTGAGCGCGGCGAGCTAAAAGGCGCGACCAGTTCCAACCATCATCGGGATTGGAAGCAGAATATTTGAGTTGGAGGTAACGATAGGCGGTTCCCGATGCCGTGTCGCGTATCAAGGTAACGTCGGCGGCCTGACCATGCTCGCCGAGTGCCGCATGAATTTCGTCCCTCGGCGGTCCCTCGACCTTAACAGCCTTAACATCGCTGCCCGCATCCAACATTCGCAGCATTTCACGTGACGCCCAAAGCGTGTGGAAGTCGTCGCCAGCGTTTGAAGCAACTGCACCCAGGAAATCAACGTCTTCGCTCAAAATCGCCCCTTGCAAGCTCAACTGTCATGCGCAACCGTTCTACCATGGCGAGCGACTTGGTTCGCCGTCAAGACATAGTCTGAAGCGGATGCAGTTCCGCTAACAGAAGACATCGATATCGCCCTGAGATCGATAGAGTGCCCATCGGGCCGACCGGGCACAACTCCGCCGACGGGAAATCTGGTTGCTGGACTCCTTTGCGCCCCTTAGTAGAAGGGGATTGGAAGGGAAATTTCGATAACGGATAACCGCGTCGGCATCTGAACCGCCAAAACGTGACGATAAATTCTACCACTATCCACAAGTTTTGAGCTAAGTTCGGCATCCTAAAAAACACCTACACGTTGTCTGCTATTTCATTTTCAGGATTTGTCGTGATCGATTGGAAACGCGGGGGAAAAACCGGGAGCATCAATAGATGGGCAAGACGAGAGGTCAGGGATTGGTACCGTCACAATCCTGCAGCTCGTCATGCCCGTTACGGTTGGGTGCACGGTCTCATGCGAGCATTCTTCTCGATTGCCGGGTTCGGACGTTTCTTGTGCCTCTACGCGATAGTGGATTGCATTGCTATTGCGGCCCAGACATTCGCCGCTTTCCTGCCATGTAAATGGTTGTCGTCGCTTCCAGCATCTTCTGATGGAGATGCGACGCTGCTCAACGTTGCCAGCTACCTTATTACGGCGCAGGTCGGGGCATTAGGGCTCGTTTCGCTGGGCCTGGCCCTGGTAACGCTCATTGCACAGCGTGAGGATGCGAGCACGGATGTCAGCGTCTACTACCATCAGTCGCTCGCTTTCGAGGTGGTAGCGAGCTGCATCGCTCTTCTGGCAGTTCTTTGCGTCCAACTTCTCTGGCCTGCCCAGTTATTGCTAGGTGTGGCGGGCATTGGAGCTGCACCACAAATCTTCAAATGGATCCTTCTCTACGTTCACCTTGCGTGGCTTCTCATGAATCTCGGAGGCCTAGCGCATTTCATCGCCACGACGTTCGGATTCGTGCATCGTTCCGAACGGCAGCGGCTGAGGGAACGCTATACCGCAAACGTCTCTCAGCCAGCGATATTGACGCTGAGGCTCAGGCAGCAAATCTATTCCGGAGCATCCGTCGAGATTCTCAAGACGGACGGTCATTCGGACAGGAATCCGACGGCCTTCTTTGGAACGGACATGGGCGCCCCTTTCGAGGTAGAGATGATGTCCAATTTCAAGTCGGGCATGGCACTTTACGACGTCCGAATGTCATGCGTTACGTGGGTGCTCCGCCGCTGGTCCGCTCGATGCCTAAAGGAGATGGTGCGGAAAACGGGTGCGGCCGCTCCCAACACCCCAGGACCTGTCATCTGGTTTACTCCGGTATTAGATCGACCAATTCTTGGAAGGATAGAATGGTGCCGACGCCAAGGAGGCGCCCATCTCTTCTGGTTCGAAAGAACCGTGCTCTGGTATGCATTTCGTTTCAGGAGAGTGCCCGATGAAGCGTGATCTTCCCACTCCGGAACAGATTCTTGAGGAACTGGCGGGCAAGGTCGCGGTGCATATAGAGCATTCGGCGCCCGTGGCGTTCGACAACGCGCTGGACGAACTGCTTCGGTACCATGAATTCCTGCTGTCGTTAAACGCCACGCCACATATCGTCGGAGAGTCCTTCAATTTCGCGCAGGTGCGTGGTCAGGAATTTCTGCCACCGCATGTTCGTTGGATCAGGACATACAGGCGGTTGTTCGAGCGCGCCGCTGAGCGCATTCCGACGGAAAGTCATTTTCTCCGGGTTCTATCCCGTGTCCCGCTGCGGTTGCTCGAATCCCCTGCCACGGCGGAACTTCCACAGGATGTCGTCGAATGGATCATCCGGTCCGGGCCAGTAATGATGCACCAAATCGAGGCGTGGGTAACCAGGCGGACGACGGTGGAAGTGCCAAAGGGCGGTTCGGCCGTACCAAGGCTGACTCTCGCCGGGGCCGATGAAAAATCCTATGCCAACGTCCTGCCAGAAATCATCGGCAGCTGGGAACGGCTCCTGCAGCTGGCCCCGTACGCATATCACTGGAGAGACTCCTTGGTCCATGGGCAGGACAAGGGCTGGGCAGCCTTCGCCGCCAGCTGGCCTTTCCTTTGGCAACATCTATCGAGCACTGCATATTGTCTCGCCGTAGCTGTGTGGAACGAGGATGAAGCAGGCGCGAAGTATTTTCGTGAAGCACTCGTTCGATGGCCAGACACGCTCGGTCACCGACAACAGGACCACTTGTTGCGATGGGATAACCTAGTCTTTCCGCACATCGTAACACTCGATTTTCCCGGTGCCGTGAATGCGGTCGCCAATCTTAGATTTGAAAATGCACCTCCTCCAACGGCGGAAGCTCTTTTCGACGCCCTGATCCGTGCCGCCCATCAAGACGTTGTTCTATTGACGTCAGCCCTCCTGCTTTTTTGGACGATGGAAGGCAAGCAGGCATCCGACATAGGCGGAAAAACAGCCCGGGCGCTACTTCTCCGCGAAGGACACGATCAGTTGGGACCTGCGGAGAACCAGCTGAACTTCCGCAACGTCTTGCTTGAGCTTTTTCGGCTATGGATGCCGGGACAAGATCAATCCGATCGATCGTACGATTCGGCATTGGACCGCTTGGTAGAATCGCTGGACGACATGACTGAACGAAGGGTCGTGCCGGGTCGAGTCTACACTCCATCAACCTTGAACGGCTGCGATGACCTTATGCTGGCCTTCGCAGCGTTGCTGACGGCCGCTCTTCCCGATGCCGATGAGAATGTCGAAGCGGCTGTGAGGGAGCTGGCAGCGAGGGATGAGAGGCTGCCAGGTGGCGACGCTTCGTTGCGCGGAATACTCCAGACGCTCGATCTGTTGGACAACGCCCTGGAGCAATCCGCCGATGAGATCATCCGTGTTCAAACGACGCTGACAGGCGGCGCGGGTTTGGCCGATTCAAAGGATCGCCTTGCGTCCGTCATTGAACTGACGAGACAAGTCATCGGCGAAGAACGGCAGAAGCACTTGCACGAGCGGCCCGCAGATCCACAACGGATCGAACGTATCCGGGCTTCGATCGAAACGGCACTCTTGGCCAAATCTGCTCAACTCTGGTTCTTCCGGAACGTCGACATTCGGGATACGCGAAACGAGAGGGGTGAACTGATTGAGGTGCGGCTGGCAGTCAGCAAAAAGCAGATTGTCGCCCCTCCAATGGAAACGCCCTGGCTCGGCCTTGAAGGATGGGCTGCGTCCGAGTGCAAAGGCCGTGTAGCGTATCACGCTTGGCGGAGTTTCCTGCGCCGCCCCCGTAAGGGGGTCGATGTGTCGGGCTCCGTGGCAGATGAAGCTTTCTGGCGGGCAATTTCGCCTCTTGTCGAGCAACTGCAAAGTAGTCCGGCACTTGTCGTTGCCGAAGCCGACGCAGATCTGCTTCTACGGCTCGTCCATCGAAACAGTTCGAACTTGCGGATAGAGCAAATGCAAGGTTTCGAACTTCCGGGCTCCTACATCGCCCATGTCGAAAGGATCGCGGTCTATAGCGGTGGCCCAAAGGATCTAGGACCGCTGCTTTTCTCATCCAGTGCGCTTCGGCAGATCGATCATGGTCGCATCGGCGAGCTACACGCCACCGTGGATTTCGATACGGTAGAGGGATCTGAGGGTAGGCTTCGAGTTCGCTTTCGCCAGATGGAACATTGGTCTGCGGCACCGATCTTTGAACTTCATGCTACGGGCCACCGGAAGGTCAGCGACGAAGCTCTCTGACACCTTTGTCGCGGATGCCGACGGAACCGCCGGTAGAGCATTTGAGATTAGACAGAAACGGGCGGTTTACAACCCAGCCACCAGGGTAAATATGGAATCGCAAAAATTTGCAATTCCACATTTTTTAGCCATGCCCGCAGACGGTGATTCGGCCTTAGCCACAGTCGACACTCCTCAATTCGACAAGCGGCGTGCGGATTATAGTGAGAAACCGTTGCAGCGAGCGGTATAAGCACCTGCTGGCGAGACGATATCCTTCTCTGACACCAGGCCTCCATCGGCATGATTCTCTCGATCAACTTCGGGGTCTGTCCGAGCCGGCCGGTCCTTTTTTTCCGCAGACCGAGCCATCAGATGTCTATATATTTTGGGGCTTGCGGAAAGCCTTGCTCGCCGTTGCAGTGGTACGCTCAGTCGCCAGCCGAGGACGAAGATCGAGACCCTTCGCCATAAGCCTTACGGACCCACCCGTTTCGGCTTCAAGCTTCCGTGCTTCGACGTTTAGAAACTCGATAAGCTCGTTCAACCCCATCTTCTGTTGGGTCTCTGGATGCAGCCATGCTCTGTCGGTGGCCGCGCTAACTACAAGGCAGCCTGAACGGGAGTGCTCTGGCGCCAAATACTTGGTAAGTAGTTGATCCTTCATTGCACTTCGCAATTCGGCGGCTGAACGTGGCTTCTCGCCGATCTTGAGTTCGATCGTCCCTTGCTCCGACGACGAAGTGGATCGCAGTCTGATATCCGTC
This sequence comes from Rhizobium sp. AC27/96, assembly GCF_001692325.1. Taxonomy (GTDB): domain Bacteria; phylum Pseudomonadota; class Alphaproteobacteria; order Rhizobiales; family Rhizobiaceae; genus Rhizobium. Next base: position 48,879 of record NZ_LXKN01000019.1, read on the forward strand.
TCTTTTTCGTCGGCTGTCGCTGCCTCTTGATCGACCGTGTAGAGGTGGTTGCTTCGGCTGTTCAGCTCATGGGCAAGCGCGCGACGCAAAACGCGTTCGTCTTCAATTGCTGCCCAATTTTCCCTGGGCGACGTATCCTGAAGCAAGAGATCGTCGATATCTTCAAGGCGGTCACGCAGGAGTTGAAACATTGTGTCACGGGTGTTGGGTGGCGCCTCGCCGTAGGTATCGAGCACTTTGAAATCAGCCTCTGACACGGTTACCGCGTCCGCCTCTTCCGCTGCTTTTTCTTCCGCTAGAATCCGTCCTCGATCCGCGAAGTGGACAAAAAGAGGGTCGTCGATTAGCGACATTTTTGCTGCCCAGCCGTCCGCTCCACCCAGATCGAGGATCGCGCCTAACAGAACATTTCGCGCACTCTGGGCGTTGTCGCGAGTGTCAGGCGTGAACGTGCCCGCATGATGCGTGTCGTCTTGGGGCCGAACTTGGATGTAGGCCAGTCGGGTAAGTCGGAGTAGCACGCTCGGAGTGAATTCTGCTCCCTTCACGTAAACGGTGTTGCTGACATGATCGCGGCCAAACAACCGTGCGAACCATGCAACGGCTTCTGTTTCTTTGCCCGGTGTAATCCCCGCAAGGCCGGCCTCAAGAACTTCAGTTCCACGGACTGGATTAAGCCTAAATAGAAGCGGAAGCCAAATCCTCGCTCCTTTAACTTCGAGGCCGCTTTGAAGAAATTGGGCCACCGCTTGCTCAATAAACGAACGATCATGCTCGCTGCCAAATTTCATAAGGATGTCGATAGCCTGATTGACGAGAAGATCAGAGGCGACGACGTTGGCATTGGGCTTCAGGATCGCTTCCACCCATCCGCGAATCAGCGGCAAGAAAAGGGCCGCAACTTTCGGCGATGCGTGCTGGATATCTTGTAATGCTCTTGAATGGTTTTCGGTCGCGTTCTCATCGAGGGAGAGCCTGAGTTCTCCGCCGAGCACCATTTCAACTGCATTGGGGTGAGGGGCGGCGAGGGTCTCGAGCCAGAAGGGGAAGCCGTTCAGTTGTATTGGGGCGTAGCGGCAGGCCAACTCGGCCTCGTCGGGAGTAAGCGTTTTCGCCCAATCCGCATCTTCCGCTTCTGCTTCAATGGCTGCCAAGCCAAACTGCCAACGTGTAAGAAATGTGTCCTTTTCTCCTTCAGGGCGTTCACTACGGAGCGTTGGGCGGTCATTTCTCCAGACCTTAAGCATGGTCGCTCGAAGTCTATCTGCGACCGCCTTGCCGAACTGGCTCTCTATATATTCCCTGTTCCATCCAGCCGAGCGGCTCTCGGACCCTGTACGCTCCATCACGCGCCATAGATTCCAGGCCGTTCCTGGCGCTCTTTCGTCTTGAAATAGCTCGTCGGGGTTGCCAGCTATCTTATTCCAGAACTCCACCCAGCTTGCATGCGCTTTAGCGGCTTTGCGCTTCTCTGCCTTTTGGCGCTTTGCATATTGCCGTTCGTGTCGTTGCATTTCTTCGTTATGAGGGCTCGGCTTCATCCGTTCTTCGACGGTCTCCGTCAGTTCCGGCGAATCCGCGACGAGAACTAGGAGGTCACGAAGTGTCGTTGGGCTCGCGCGTGTGCGGTACATAAGACCTGTCATTAGGGACCAAAGCATCATTTGGCGGTGAAATAGCGGCTCATTGGGATCCGCCAACCGCCGCAGAACCCACACTTCGTCCTTTTCGGCAGAAAGCGGCAGGCCACCTTCTTCAATGATGGTATACAGCCGTGACCACGGGTCGTCGGGCTGCGACATAGAGGACAAAAATGCGTGTTCGGCCCAAAAAGCCAACTCCCGCGCGGCGGAGGGCAAATCGCCAATGGCTGCCTCTAACGCCTTCACCCTCTCATTATCCCGGTGGTGCTTGTCGTTGAGCCGTAGGGCTAGCAAAGTCGACGATACCCAAGGGGCCGTTCGAACACCGAGATCACATTGGCGGCGACAAACCGCCAGAAGCGCGTCGAGCAAATCATGACGGTTGGTTTTAAGGTGGGGGTGATCGTTTGGCTGCCAACATGTTCCCGCTCGAACGATTGTGGTGAGCAAGTCCCTGAGAGTATCAAGGTCGACGTCGTCGGTTGCCACCTCCTCGATCATCCGAGGTAAATGGTATGTAAGACTGTCGATCGCGCTTTTCCCCTCACGAATCCGAGCGAGAATTTTGGCCAATGTTGGAAGCGGCAAATGCTTGGGGAAGAGATGCAAAAATGCTCTTCGAGTGACATCCTCGTTCCACTCGGTTGGCAACGTCGCGAGCGCATCTGCAATCTCCGAGACACGACGATCTCGAAGCGAAACCAGAACGCTGACAGCCGTACTTCTTAACGTGGGAGGCATCTTTTGATCGAGCGCTACTTCGTAAGCAATATCTCCGCAGGCGGGAATTGGCCCTGCGGCGATTAGGTCGAGGATCAAATCCCTGATCTCGTGGTTGGCGATACCTGCTTTCCAACGCCTTTGAATAGTCTCTGCCAATTCCGGGCATGCGAAGCGGCGAACTTGCACATGGGGGATGCTAAGTCCCCGCCATTCGCCATCCTTATAGCGCGTTATGAAGGCTTCGAGCGCGAGAATGCGCTGTTCCGGCCGTAGTGATTGAGGATCGCCGAAATCCAACACAACCGATGGATCGCGGCTAACAATTTCCTCGAAAACTGTGTCGCGGGTCAGGGCCAGCCAAGCTGCGACCGGCCGCATCGAGGGCCGTACGATTGGCATTCCCTGCGCAGTTTCCGTGAAGAGAAGGCGCTTGATGGACTTAATCGGCACGCCTCTCGCCAAAAGCGTCTCGAGCCGAACGGCAGCCAAATACTCCACAACGGACCGATGGTGAAATCGAACCCGGCCATAGCTCGCGAACCCGAAAAGCGGGCGTTCAAGTAGTGCCTTCTGTTCGTCGGGATTGGCATCTGACAACAGGCGCGACACATCCAATGCGGACTCGCTTGCTTCTACGTCGTCAGTGCTGGCATCATAGCGGAGAGTGAGCTTTCGCATAAGGATGGCCCCCAATGCTAATCGGCTGGCGTATGATCGCGCCGTTTCGGTCGATAGCGTCGTGCGTTCTTCGCGGTCGGCGTTTGGCTTCAGCTTCGCCACGACGTTGGACTCGACCTGGTCACGATGACTCCTTATCCGTTGCTGATCGCGCCAGTCCGCGCAAAGCTCCACCAGATCTTGCGGACGCTCGGCAAATTCTTCGGCGTCACGTTTTACAATATCGCGAAGCAATTCGTCAGGATTGGCGACCTTTTGAGAAACTGCCAGCGCGCGCATCTGGCTCGTCGAGAGCGGTAACAGACCGACATTTGCCCAGCCACTCTCACGATCATCCTTGTCAAGGTTACGGGCTCGGCTGCCGTGCATCGCGATGTCGGCGAAGGCGTCAGCGGACGCAACCACAGTGTCGGGTTTTGGAATGGGGAACTGCTCTATCATCAGTTGGCGATCGATCGGCACCGGCCGACTGGTGACAATTATGCGGACTCTTCCCAACTGGCGGTCGACTAACTTCCGGAGCTTCTTGAGGGCAGTGTCGAACTTTCCCCTGGTTAGTTTGAGCTCGTCGATCGAATCCAGGAAGAACGTAGCCATATCGGATTGCGACCGCTGCCAAGCGCCCAGCCGGTCCAGTTCTTCAAGCGAAAGCATGTCGCCGATTGGATCGGTGGCAAGAGTGGAGAGGTCGAGGAAAAACGCCGCCTCGCCATTTTTCCAAAGTCGTCTCTGCTGGACTTGGCATTCATACGTCTTGCCCGAGCCGGATTCCGAGACGATAAGCACACGCTGGAATTGGAATAGCTTATCCCAATCGAGCTCTTTTCGCCAGTACCTGCGCCGCGCCACTGAAGTCGCGGTTTTGAGATCGGCCACTTCCTCGTTGGTGAGCCGATAAAAGGTCCGGTGGACACCGTCACTCATTGTTGTTTCTGTCGTCACCTGAGGTCTCACCGTCCGTGCCGCGTGACGACGCAGTGCACTCCCGCGCAGTCGAAGTTCTGGTTTTACTTCTTATCTTTTAGGTACTTTTCGACCTTGGTTGCCGATTTTCCAACGGCTTTCACCGCACCCGCCAGCGCCTGGCCGGACACGTCGAATTTCTTCTTCCAATACTCTTTTTCCCAGTCTTCCGACATGTTGATGGTCTTCCTGTCCGGCACACCCGTTTTTTTCTTGTCGTCTGACATTTGCCGCTCCTCGCTGCATTAACGTAAAACTACAATCACGACACGCGCAATTATTTTCCCACTACATCCGCCTAGGTTGCAAGTGCTGAATTATGCCAAAGCGGAGCTAAATCGCTGAAAAAATGGCTACGCGTAACTCCGTTGGGCGCGGACATCCGATAGCTTGCTTCCACTCACTGAAGGCTGTCCGACTGCTATGGGCCCCTTCCGTCTGCAGCGCGCCCGCACTGCGGTTCTGAGTGGGCTCGAGTCAGATAATCCAAGACGGACGTGGATCTTGATCAAAAGTATGTTTGAATGCCACTCCAGTATGGACCTAAAAGAGCCGCGGCGATGAAAATCCTCTTATGTCGAATGGGTCGGACCGACGTGTATCCCAAGCAATTTACTTTCGATCCGCAACTAGTTGAACGGGCCCGCTTAGTGACTTTGCGTTCGCCAAACCTGAATGTTCTTTCAGAGGAAAATCGCTCGAAATTGCCTGGTTTGGCACATTTCCTCGAACAGGGCTTCAAGGCCCGCGACGCTGATGGGAAGCTTTTGCTCCCCAATCTCAGTGCATTGGCAAATCGAACTGTGGGCATATTCAGCGACTACGGCGGCGAAGATCAGTCGAGCCGTTTCTTCACCTATTCCTTTATGGTTTGCGCCTTCGGATCCTTAGGGCCCTTTAAACAGGAGATGGCGTCTCTTCGGGCCAAATCGGGCCTTGGAGAAAAAGAGATTGCCTTCAAAGACTTTCGATATGGCCCGCTGCGTCGAATGCTTCCAGATTATTTGCAGCTATGCGATAATTATATCAATGGGCTGTTATTCACCCTCGTTGTCGACAAAACAATCTCGTCCCTGTTCGGGCCAGGCGATGCCGAGACCATGCGGCATATCACCGACGCATTGGATCAACCTGGCTATGGGACCGTTGCGCCGCAAGTTGGCGAGAAGCTCTTCCGGATTTCGCATTGTATAGCTTATCTTCTTGCGCTGTTGGGGCAGCCTGGACAGAAGATTTTTTGGATGACCGATCATGACGCAATAGGAGAAACGCCAGAGAAGCACACTAAGCTGGTCGAGATTCTCAACATGGTCCTCCCGCTATACACCACCAAGCGGTTCAGTCGTCTGGGGGGTGCCCGCCCATTCACGCCAAGGGCGTTCGACTTTCTCGACCTTCTCAGTATCGCAGATATAGCCGCGGGCACAATCGCACAGGTCCTCAGTAGCATGGAAGCGCTTGGCAAGGACAACGCTCAAATAAAGGAGGGGGGAGATAAGGTTCTGCGCTGGCTCTGCTACGACAGTATAACCTTGAAAAAATTGAGCTTGATCGTGAAGCGCATGCCAAATGGCGACGTAGGTTGTGGCCCGATTGATTTCGAGGCCCAGACTCATGAAGAAGATGAGTTTTTTATTCCTATGCAGTTTCTTAGGTAGAGACGGCTCGAATTCAAAGTCCTCGTTCGATCAACTCAAGCCTTTCTCACGTCATGAGTAGTGGCGGACTCCGACCAACCGATTTTTGAGCTGTGAGCATCAGCAATGTTGGCGGATGGTGTAAGGCGGGTTCTCCTTTCCGGCGGCCAAAACCTGCGAGACCCTCGTCGGCTCCAAATCGGTCATTCCATCGAGGTCAAGCCGATGCATGCCATTGCAAAATTTAAGGTGGAGCGCTTTTTGCAATAGCAAGGTCGTGGGCTCGATTCCCTTCAAGAGCAGCGATGTGGAGCGGCTTTTAGATTGCTGGGCTCGTTCTTAACCCGGTTGTTCAACGGCACCGTTGTTGGGGGATAACCGCTTGGCATCGTCGCCAATGCTTATTTCCTTCCAGCCCTTGCTATCATCCTGCCCATTTCTGCCGACAAGGTTGGCAGCAGAAATAGGAGACCTGTTATTGCCTGCTGAGAGCGGTCTCGGATGCGGCGAACGTGCGCATCAACCACATGATGCCGAGGAAGGCTGCTACGGCGACCATTCCGAGCAGTGCGGCGACTGAAAGCGACCATGATACCCCGATGTTCCGCATCATGAAGGCCAGAACGAATGGCGCTGCGGACGAGATCACCAAACGGATGGCCAGCACTTGCCCCTGCCGTTGGCCATAGCCTTCGCTTCCGAACAGTTCGAGCGGCAAGGTTCCCTGCACGATGCTGCTTAGGCCCGAGCCAAGGCCGAAGACGACCGCGAAGACCAGGGCACCTGGCACGGACGGCGCAGTGGTGATCAGGATGACCAGCGCCGCCGGCAACAAGACGGCGGATACGAGCGCCAACGTCGTTTGCGACAGGCCGCCCCCGAGCATCATGTTGGTAAAGCGGCTCAAGACCTGCGCGGGGCCGAACAAGGTGCCGACCATCACTGCCATGGCTCCGAGCCCGAGCGCTGACAGAACGGGAACCATGTGGACGAGGAGGGCCGCGTTGACGAAGCTCTCGAGCGCAAAGCCTGCCCCCATCAGAACGAATGCTGGCGTGCGGATCGACGCTGGAAGGCTAGGCTTGACATGCCTTGCCGGCGTGGCCCCCTTCGCAGCCTTGGTAACTCTAAATGAAAGCCAGGCATGGGTCGGCAAACAGACCAGGAGGTTGAGCGCGGCGAAGGCCAGATAGACCTGCCGCCACGACATGTGTTCATGCAGTGCCGTCGTAATCGGCCAGAAGATCGTCGAGGCAAAGCCTGCTATCAGTGTCAGATAGGTGATGCTGCGTTGGGCGACCTGCGGCTTGATTTGGACGAGCAATGCGAAGGCGGCTCCGTACTGCACCAGGTTGGATGCCGTCTCGATCGCGATCAGCGAGACAACGAAGGCCACTTTGCCGGAAGAGAGGGCGCAGGCCACCAGCGCAAGAGCGGCGATTGCCGAGCCGCCTGTCATGACACGGCCAGCCCCGAACCGATCGATCCATTTCCCCATCGTCGGCGCCGCGAGGCCGCCGATCAGGAGAGCGGCGGATAACGCGCCAAAAATCCATTCTGGCGACCAGTTCAAATCTCGCGCCATGGCCGGCGCGAGAATGCTGAAGCTATAGTAGAGGCTTCCATAGCCTATGATCTGCGTTAGACCGAGGGCAAGGATCGCGGAGACGGGAACCTTGTGATCGCTCATCGAACCTGTTCCAGCGCGTTATCGGCGCGGGCCGTGCCATTGCATCCGCACCCTGTTTGCTTAGCCGCCTTTGCCGCCGCAGCATGCTCCGGACTTGCCGTCCTCCGTCAGGCTCACGCCAAGATCGACGCTGCAGACGCCCGTCTTCGGCAGTACCAGATGGACCTCGCGCGCCGCCTTGTGGTCGCCGGCGATCTCCGCCACCACGGAGCGCACCTGCTCGTATCCGGTCACCATCAGGAAGGTGGGTGCCCGTCCATAGGACTTTGAGCCGACGATGGTGAAGCCCGGTTCCGGATGCGCGAGTTCGACGACGCCATGCGGAGGCACGTCGCCACAGGAGTGGAGATTGGGATCGATCAGTGGCGCAAGCGCCGGGGGCGCTTCAACGGTAGGATCGAGGGCGATGCGTAGTTCCCGCAAGAAGGAGAGATCCGGCCGGAACCCCGTGGTCACGATGATCCGATCGACGCCGATCGAGTATGGCAAACCAGCGAGTTTCGCGTCGACGCGGAGACTGTCGCCTTCCTTCTGAATCCTGCTTACGGCAAACGGCGCCAGCATGTTCAGGCGACCGTCCTCCATGGCGCTCTTGGCGGCAAGGCCGAGCGCGCCGCGCTCCGGCAACTGATCGTTCAGTCCGCCACCCAGCAGGCGGTCGACGCCGCAGCGGCGAAGCGCCCAGAATATCTCCGTGCCCGGTGCTGTCTCCTGAACCTCCATCAGCGCCAGCGCCGCGTTGATCGCGGAATGGCCGCCGCCAATCACGAGGACGCACTTGCCCGCAAACTTGCCCCTCTCGACGCCACCGACATCGGGAATGCCATACGAGATGTAATCGGAAGCTGACGCCTCGCCGAGGACGGGCAGGCCGTCGACGCCGATCGGGTTCGGCTGCGTCCATGTGCCGGAGGCGTCGATCACAGCTCGGGCCTGAACCCGAACTTCCTCTCCATCCTTGTCCCTATATCGGACGACGAAGGCCGATGCGTCGCGGCCGGCGGACGAGACCTTGTCCAGCCCTTCGCGGGTGATCGCGGTGACGGTGACGCCCAGCTTGAGGTTCTGCGCGATCTGCGGGAGTGCGGCGAGCGGCTGCAGATACGCGCCGACAATGTCGGACCCGGTTGGCAGAGCATCGCCATCAGGGCCTTGCCATCCAGCGTTCTCGAGAAGGGAGCGGGCGGCTGCGTCAATATTGTATCTCCATGGAGAGAACACGCGGACGTGTCCCCATTCGATCAGCGAAGCGCCAACCGTGTCGCCGCGCCCAAGAACAACGAGGGGGATGCCACGGGTGACGAGATGCGCCGCGGCGGCGAGACCGACCGGGCCTGCACCAATGACGGCCACAGGAAGTTCACTAGCATTCAACATGACAGCTCCTTCTGTATTTCTAGTAATTTGGAATTATCTAGGCAAAAAAAGGGATCACTCCGCAGCCTCCGCGGTCGTCGATCCGCATTTGGCATCGGCACAGCATTCGTCCACGAGATAGCCGACCAGCGCCTGCATCTCCGGATAGTTGGCGCGGCAGATCAGCGTCGTTACCTGCCGTTCCTGAGTCACGAGGCCGGTGTCGACCAGGCGCTTCAGATGATGGGACAGAGTCGACGCCGCGATATCCAGCTTTTCCTGAATGCGGCCTACGGACAATCCATCCTCTCCGGCGCGAACAAGCGTCCGGTAGAGTTGGAGACGGGTGGTGTTCCCGAGAGCTTCGAGCTGGGCGGCGGCTATTTCGATTTTCATGGAAATACCGTGATCCGTGTCCATTAAGAAGTCAAGGCTATTTCGACAAATGTGGAAATAGCCTTGTCCCAGTCAGATCGACTTCAGGGAAACCCGCTGCTCGAGTTTTTCCGCCTCTTCCTTCCGCTCGCTGTAGCGATCGGTGAGGTAGTCGGACGCGTTGCGCGTCAGGATGGTGAAATTCACAAGTTCCTCGCAGACATCCACGACCCGATCGTAGTAGGAGGATGGCTTCATGCGTCCGTCAGCATGGAATGCCTGGAAAGCCTTGGCGACCGACGACTGGTTCGGGATGGTGATCATCCGCATCCAACGGCCGAGAACCCGGAGCTGGTTGATGGCGTTGAACGATTGTGAGCCACCGGAAACCTGCATGACCGCAAGCGTCTTGCCCTGTGTCGGCCGGACCGAGCCGACAGACAGCGGTATCCAGTCGATCTGGGATTTCATAATGCCAGTCATGGCACCGTGGCGTTCCGGGCTGACCCACACCTGGCCCTCAGACCATTCCGACAACCCCCGCAGTTCCTGCACCTTGGGATGCGTCACCGGCGCAGCATCTGGCAAGGGAAGGCCCTCCGGATTGAAGATCCGTATCTCGCAGCCGAAGTGTTCGAGCAATCGTGCGGCCTCGTGCGCCAGGAACCGGCTGTAGGAGATGGTCTGAAGCGAACTATAGGGGATCAGAATGCGTGGCTTAGCCGAGTGTCGGCGATGTGACACGATCTTGGAGCTATTGATAAAGTCTAAAGCCCGGGATTTCCTCATTGTCGGGAAGGTCGAATACGACTGCGACGACGTGCCTAGCTCTGGTGAGCGCGACGTACAGCTTGGCGCGGGTTTCGGATTTCAATGGGGATTGTGGATCTTTAAGCCAATCCACCATCTCTGTCGTGGGATAGATGATGACGCGGTCGAAACCGAGGCCCTTGGATCTGCCGAATGTGAAAACTGGAAGATCGCCGGAGCCGACCCGAATGTTGGAACCCCAGCGAAGCTGCACTGGTCGGATAGATTCCAGATAGCGGGGCAAGTCCTTGCGCCGAACGATATAAAGGCCCGCATCCGCCGGTATCGGCTGCCGACAGCCGACGCAAGTACATGCGTCAGTCGCGGCCATCGCAGGATATAGCTTTGAGGACAGTTCACAGATCGCAGTGCTATTGCGATGTGACGTCACCAAGCTGGTCACATCGATATCGCACGTGATCTTTCGGGGCAGTTCTGTTCGAACGAAATCGGCAATGCGCCCATCCCTGTATTTTTTTAGCCGTGCCTCATGGTGGGTGACATAGGTGACCTGTCGCGGATCGCCCACCAGGACTACGTTGGACGGCCCCCTGAAAAGAGCCAATAGAATGTCTAGGTCATGGCCAGCGAGATCCTGTACTTCGTCCACGAAGATGTAAGGGAAAATGCGTGAGAAACGCTCGAAGACGGCGCCGTCAGATACCTCGTTGCACCGGATCACAAGCTTCGACAACTTATCCGAATAAACACGATCTCGACGATCGAAATAGCAGCGCCTGAAATCCTCTTCCCCCCAATAGACTGGCCGCCCTTGCCGATCACGGCGACGAAAACCAGATCGTTGTGAGACAAGCAACATACCGCCAACATTCCAATCGAAAAGCTGGCCTTGAAAGGGTTTGATGCCGTGCTCGATCAGCAGGCTGAACCATGTCTGTATATGTATATTGTCCGGAACTGACCCATGGATTTCGAAAAATTTCCGTCTGATCTCTTCTTCGTTGGATTCGGTATAGGTCGTGATGAGAACACGTTTTGCCCCGACGGCAAGGGCCTGCCTGATGAGGTAGGTGGTCTTTCCCGATCCCGCAGCTGCGATAACGAGCTTGTTCGGCCCCATCATATGGCGATGGCGTCCAGGATGTATTTCGGGTAGGTGATTTTTGTCTTCGCTGAGAAAATCGCCAGAGCGCACTCCGTCTTGTTTCGCTTCATGTACCGATGGAGGTCATCCAAGGCGTGATCGGTGCCAAACAGCTTATTGAATGTGTCAACGCTGTTCGATTTCACTAATTTCGGCTCAAGCGTATTGTAGTTGAAGGGCTTGCCACTAATGATCAGGTCGCCCTTATCCACATCGGGATCATAGCAAATCTTGATATGACCGATGTTTTTATAGTCGGCGTATTTCTTTTCCAGCGCAGCGGGATTGCCGTCATTATCCGTTGCAACTACCACAGGGATTTTCAATGCCTTCGCCAGTTCGAGGAAGCGCAGGAATGAAAGCCCGACGGATATGACATCGATCTCGTCATCGATCGGTAATCGCCCCCCGTTTGCATCCATATAGGCCCGCTGGACAACCAATTCATCCGCATCCCCTTCGACGAGGATCGACTTTTGGGACAGGACGAGACGAAGCGTGTCGTAGCCGGGTAACTTATGAAAGAAATCGCTGGCGTCGAGATCTTTGATCTGTGTCACCCGCGCTTCTCGGAGCAAGATGAGGTGCTCGAGCCCGAGCTTGTTGGCGACAAAGCTGCTGTGCGTGGTGATGATGACCTGCTTGCCGCTGTTGTCGGAGCTGATATCGCTAATAAGCTGATTGAGTTTGGAATGCGAAAGGTGGTTTTCCGGCTCCTCGATCAGTAGCACAGTCGCTTCGCTATTCTTCTTACTGCTCAGTGCAAGCCGTGTCTTGACGATACATTGCTCCCCCTTGCCGATGAAGTGGAACGGCACCTCATCGATGTAGGTCATGAGGCTGTTCTCCCACGCGTTGTGGGAGGACATATCGACCGAAATGCTTACGTTCTTGCGGCTGATCTTGGCGGCTTCCGCCAGCCTTTTGTTAATGGCGTCGACATTGCCATCGACTTTGAAAGCATCTTTCAGTTTCCGGTGGGCCTGCGATATGGCGACGCGTTCCTTCTCGTCCAGAAATTCCCTGACGATCCGCGAAATATACATATCCGACCCGCTCTGCACACGCGTGCTTGTGGAATCGATCAGCGCAGACTTGACGGGGATATTTCGTGCCATTGCAGGCTGGCGCGAAAATTCCCACCATTGAACATGATAGAATTCTAAGGGGATTGAGCTGATTTCCTTAGTTTTCAGCAGCTCTGTGTAGGGCCCGTCATATTTTTTGTCGAACTCAATGGAAAACAGAAGACCGCGAGCCTTCGCGTTCTTTTCAGAATTTTTGTCCCCACGTAGGTCTTCCAACACATCATTATCGCCTCCAAGGAACAGTTCGATCTGAATTTCGGGCGGTGCTAGAGGTTCGCCCCTTGCGATGCTTTCAAGATACCGGCGTTCGACGTCACGGTTAAACAGATACGGAGAAAGGTCGTTTCTGAGATATTTTCCACTGAGCATACCAGTCAGACATAGGTGGATGGCTTCAAGAAGAGTCGACTTCCCGGCTTCGTTGTTGCCGACAATGATGTTCACGCCAGCGTTGAATTTGACTTCAAACCAGTTCTCGAAACATTTGAAGTTCTTGATCTTAATCTTCTCGATGAACATTTCCGCTCCTTGCTTCGATAAGCAACCATAGCTTGTTTATTGATTTGCGGCGAGCGGCGAAACCGGCGCCTCCAATGGTGGAAACACTTGGACTCGACACGTGGGTAAGCATGATTTGAATGGCCTGATTGCATGTACGTATATTTTCCGTACATTACGGAAATAAACCGTAACAGCGAGAAATGGGCTATGATCAGCAAGACCGAGCGTTTCGAGATGCGCCTCGACCAACATATCCTGGATCGCTTGGACGAATGGCGTTCCGCCCAGGGCGATCTTCTATCGCGGGCAGAGGCAGTGCGGAGACTGGTGGATGCAGGGCTCTCTTCCAGCGGTAAGGAATTCAATCCGACCAGCGCGGAGAAGCTTATGCTCTGGCTGCTTACCGAACAGCTCAAGCACACAAAGGGTTACGAAAACGCCGAAAGCATCAAACTCATCCAGGACAGCATCTACGCGGGCCAGTTCTGGGCGATCGAGTGGGAAATGTCCGGCATCTTCTTCGATCATTCAGGGAGCAGGAAAGCGCTGCCCCTAGTAACCGACACAATGACAATGTGGACTTTTATCGAACGCGCTTATGCAGGCTTCTCAGAGGCGGACAAAACACGCATTGAAACTGAAATCGGTTTGTGGGCGCGAGACCCGAAGTTTGACGGTTTCGACGGCAATACCGAAGGAGAATACATGCAGGTCGCAAATTTCCTGCTGAAGAACCTCGGTCGCTATGAAGAGTTTAGGGGCCGTTCGATGAACTCCCATACACACCGGGTGAGCCAGTCGCGTCGTATGGTAAGTGCCTTCCGCCCGATGCTGGAAAACTTGAGGGGACGGGAACTGAATGTCGATGAGGTCATCAAGTTGCTGCAGCTTGATTGATTAATTGTCATAAGAGTCGAGCTCGGCGGACCGGCGTTTTCCGCGATGGAAGGAAATATCGGAATGGACGATATGCTCCCCCACTTTGATCTGACCTCATGGTACATCAACCAGCGCCGCGTGCTGGAACTCGTCGGCCACGACGCGGTTGCAGGCGGCTTCACTCTGGCAAAAATTCAACCAACCGAGAATTTGAAGGTGATTGCCATCAACTCCGCGTTTCAGGATGCCCTGACCCGCTGGCTCGATGAAAGGGAGCCAAAAACACTCGGCCAGCTCGTGATCCTAGACGACATTGCGCCCGGACGGATTTTTACATGCTACACAAATTGGTTTTTCAAGGGTCTTAGCGAGGTATCCAAGGCGATCGAGCGAGGGGCAACGCTGGTCCCCCCGGCGATTGCATACGCCAAACTGGATGACTTTCGTCAAGGCTGGAAGATTGAGTGCCGATTTCAACATGAGCATTTTACGGCCCGTTCATCGTGGAACGAGCTGAGAGGGCAGAAACGTTTGATCGTCGTCGGTCTCATCACGGACGTGAAGGACACGACCATCGAGGCGGTACCCTATGTGATCGCAAACCCGGCGCCATCGTGGGACAAGCCGCAAAGCGCAATCGGCAAATTCTGGATCAATCGACTTGAGTGCTTCGTAGATCAGATCGAGACGTTTCAAGCCGTTCGGGGCAACGAGGCGCGCATGACCAAGAATGACCTTAAGCGTCTTGAGGGTGTGTCCGAACACGAAGTGAAGAGGGCGTTTGCGGAAATTATCGGCGAACCGACGGTTCCAAAGGATTGGGGCGGCGAGCGTTCCGACCTTTTTACAACCAGACTTGTGATCGACGGGCAACGCATCAGTGCCGCCTTCGCCTTCAAGGGGCCAGCGCAATTTAAGCCGATGACGATGAAAGAGCTCGGCAAGAATGGAGATCAGATCGATCGTCTGTTTTCCGAACCCGCAGATATCCTGTTGCTCCAGCATTGCCATGAGATCACCGGGCCTGTCAGGGGCGCGATGCGCGCTTACGCCCAGCAAATGGGCAATCCCCGAATTTTCTGTTTGATCGACGGCTACGACACAATTCGCATTCTACAAGCCTACGGAAAGTGCGGGTTTGGGTGATTCGACGATCGGCCTCTGCACCTAGAGCGGTTCGAACGCGGGAATTGGCGTCCGTCGCCCAGTGAGCGTTAGCTCAACACTTGGAACTCGTCGGGGTGATAGCCGAACGTTCCTTTAAATGCAGCCTTTGCCCATTCGGTCATCGCATCAGCACGGGCTGGGCTCGTGATTGAGCGATAGTCGTAGTGAAACGGCCCGTCCGCGAGGATCCACTGAAGCGTCAGGTCGTAGAGGATTGTTGATCCCATGAAGGCATCGAGCGTACGCTTCAGCGCGTCTCTGTCACGACCGGCAAACGCCCTGATGTGGATCTGCTCACTGTCAGCTCGGTCGGTAAAAAGCGACAGGTGGCGGCTGAAAAGTCGCTGTGCTTCTTCAGTCGCGCTTCCGAGCCCCAGAAAGCGGCCGGCCCAGCAGAAAAAGTGTGGATTTGCCAGTTTGCTCCGGCAGAAGTCCATGAAGTGGGACGTCATGACACGGACAGGTATGTTTCGAAAATCATACCGGAAGTCTGCCCATTCGCTCATCAGCACCCTACCGGACGGCGTCTCTGAGATATCGACAACCGCCTGAAGCGCTTTATAGGGCTCGTCGTAGCCCAAACGACTGGTAAGGACACGCGAAACGAAGGTATATTCGTCGAGGCTGTAGGCGGTGATGGCGTTCTTCAGTTCGGAGTGCTCGCGAGCCGTCTGACAAAGGAGGGTGAATCGGGCACCCGGATCGACGTCAGAAATGAAATTCTCGAAATATTCGATTTCGAGCGGAAATCCGCGAGTCGGATTGATGGCAAGGTCACAGATGAGAAGGAAGAGCCCAACAAGGGGGCTGTCGATGGCTTCTGGCCACTCGGACCCGCTCAATTTCAGAAATTCAACGAAGGCGGCCACATAGATTCCGCTGAGATAGCCATCTGCGGCATAGGCGGCGCAAGTCTTCGGCCCTCCCGATGCTGCCAGGAATTGAAGCTGAATGAACCGAGCCTGGCCCTCGAAAATCGCGTGCAGTCCAACCTCAGCCTGCGTGATGGGTGAGCCATGATAGAAGCCCTCATGGCGTGAGACCGCTAGCTGGTCGAAAGCTGCTTGCCATTTTTCGGGATCAGGCAAGGTTGCCGGATCCAGATCGCAAGATTGAAGCAGCGCCATTAGCGTATTGCCGTACGCTATGCGATAGGAATGACCGACACATTCAAAATGCTGAATTTTTCTCAGTTCGAAGGCCCGGTTCGGACTTGCAGCGAGTATCTTATAGAACTCGATATCCAGTGCGTTGTTGATTGCAATATTGGCCTCGCCAAGCGCCTCCGGCGACGGCGCAGTGCCGTTAACCAAGGCGTCATCAGCCCAGCGTTTGAGAGATTTCTTCGGTCCTATCGCGTCAACCGCGTTTCGAAGATGCTCGAGGCTGCTTGAAAACTGCGTTGGATAACAGAGGCTGTAGATCAAGCCCGCGGTCGATCCGACATGCTGCCACCAGTGGACCGTCTCGTGAATATATGTTGAATAGGCCTGAACGAGGTCGGCAGGGTCATGACCTTCAATATTGCCGGAAGTGAGTGCCGTGACGAGATCGTGAACACGAGGGCTTAGCCTCAACACGAACTGTTTCGTATTATATAGCCCGTGCGCTTCGAGCGTCGCGGCAAATGCTGTGGGGGCAACAAGGTCACGCTCCAGAGGTTCGACCAACTCGCGTTTCAGATCATTGAATTTTGGTCCTTGAAAACCGGTCACAACGGGCCTCAGACAATTGTTCTATCTATTCGCCGATAGGATTGAAGATGGTCAAAGGTGACGTTGTTCGCAAACGTCATTTTGACTCATCGAGCTTGGCTTCTGCTGAAAATAATAGATTCGCCGCGGCTATGTTTTCAAGCGGGTGAGAAGAGATATGCACGGACCTCGCGCTAATAGTGTATTTAGAGCGGCATAGGTGGCGATTTCAACGCTGGTATCGTTGATACTATAGCGGTGGGAGTAAGGCATTTTCCAATGGGAAATCTCTTGACTGGGATATCAAGTGAGCGAAAACTTACTGAACGCGAAGAGGATCAAGTCTTCTCAGAGCTTGCTTCGTTATGTACCTCCCCAGGATACATTCACGCAATTGCGTATTTTTGCTTCAGAGATAATTTGATCAAGTACAGCGGCCAACTAGGCGTGAAGGACATGGATTCCCATTATGAGGGATCCAGTCTCCTCCGTAGCGAAATCTCGACTTTGATCGGTTTGATGGCTCGATCGCTGATTGTGGCCGATATGCCGACGCCGGAAACATTCCAACGCTATGTCGATCGCACCGACGAATTGATGCAAGAGCTTCATCACGCGATGGCCGCCGAGGCTTTCTTTGGCGGAAAGGACTGGCATGCCCTGTTCGCCGCAGGCAAGGATCCGTTCCAAGACGGAGCGGCCATGCGCGAACCCATCTTTTATGGTGGCGAGTCCGCCTACAATTTCCAATATAAGGCGCTAACACAGCTGAAGTACGAGGCCGACGACGGCTGGCTCGCGAAGATGCGTGGTTTCAGAATTGCTGACGCACTCGCGGTGACCAAGGCCATAGGCGATTTCCATCTCCGGCGGCTCTCCTTGCTTCGTAAGGAAATGCGAGCACAGACACCTGACCAGTGGACTTTCCTTCCAGCATTTACCTTCACAATTGACGATATTGCCACGTCTTCAGGCGTGGAGATTGCCATTACTGAAGCGGTGCTCTCCTCGTTTCGATTCGAAAGTGGCGAGCGCAATGATCCCTTCACGGGCTTGAGCGAATTCAACGAAACGAATGTTCGGCCAATATTGGATCTCGGTGACGGTACCTACGTTTTACTCCAGCATTACCAGCTGCAAGAATCGCTCTACGAATCTCCATTTTTCTGGATGATGGCGGACGATGACTATCGCGCGATCGCAACTACAAATCGCGGCAAGTTTACCGAGTCTTATTCGAGCGGATGCCTTCGGTCTGTCTTCGGAGACGCTCGCGTCCTAACAAACGTCGATATTTATCGCGGAAAAAACCGCTATGCAGAAGCGGATGCACTCGTCCTCTTCGGCAATCAGGCAATCGTCGTTCAAGCTAAGTCGAAGCGCCTCACCTTGGACGCTCGCAAGGGCAACGACTTGGCGTTGCGAGACGACTTCAAGAAGGCCGTCGCCAATGCATACGATCAGGCACTCCTCTGCGCGGACGCACTACAGCGTTCCGGCGAGTTCGTATTTCGAAATGTGACGCGAAAAGAACTGAAAATTGAGGAGCCTATTGAAATCATATATCCGTTGTGCGTCCTTGCCGATCACTACCCGGCGCTGACGTTTCAAGCTCGTCAGTTCCTGGAGGTTAAGCCCTCGGACGTCGTACGTAGTCCGCTCGTGACGGATGTATTCACTCTCGATGTAATTGCCGAATTTCTTGAAACGCCGCTCCACTTTCTCAATTATCTAAATCTGCGCGCACGCGCCTACAACAAGCTTCTTATCACCAACGAGCTGATTCCACTGTCCTACCACCTCCGGAATAACCTCTGGCTCGATGACAAATACGATATGGTGACGCTCGGGGAGGATTTCACGGCGCATGTCGACGTAGCCATGGCCGTAAGACGGCAAGGGGCATCCGGCAGTCGAGAGATTAAGGGAGTTTTGACTCGATATCGCGGAACTCCGATCGGTTCGATCGTGGAGCAAATCGAAGCTGCTTCAATTCCACAGCTGACCGAAATGGGTGTATGGCTGCTGCAACTCTCAGATAGTTCTGCGAACGGCCTGTCACAGGCTTTGGAGAAACAGAACAAGGCGGCAGTTCGGGAGGGGCGCACCAAAGATATTTCTTTACCTTTCGACGGACAACAGGCGGGTCTGACGATTCATATCAGTTCGCTATCTGATGACGTTGCAAGAGATAAAATCTTACAACACGCTCGATTGAAGAAATACGACCTGAAAGCCGAGCGATGGTATGGAATTGTCCTGCGCCCAGGTGACCTTCGTATCAGGCTAGCATTGGCTCTGACTGATCCGTGGCAGTCGAACTCGGAAATGGACGCTATGCTTGCGAAGTTGCCGCGGCGCCCGCCAGCCCCACTTCACGAGATCTCCTCCCAAGCGAGAAAAACTGGACGCAACGAACCGTGCTCATGTGGCAGCGGCCTGAAGTATAAGAAATGCTGTTTAAATAGATGATCTTCGGCGCAACGAGGTAATATCTGATTTTAGTGACGCGCTAGAAGAAGACAAGAGACAAGCATGGAATTAGACCGCGATTTTGGTATGTTTTTGAGCGGGAGTAGGCAGGTCAAATCTAAATTGGCACGGCTGTGAGGAGATGAAGAGACATGGCATCACCGTTTGATGCAATTCCAGACGTTGTTATCGACTATGTACGCTCTGTATTCGGCGCAGCGAATGAGAAAGTCTCAACCACCATGTCGGCGCACCCGTCCATGCACGAGGAGTCGCTGGATCATATTCTGATTATGGAACTCACAGCATCGGCACCTGCATTCTTTGCGGAAGAACAGGTCGGCGTTTCGTTGGAATCCCATTGGCTCGGAGCGAGATGGATGCACGGACGTTGGGAGATCGCCGATATCGCATTCTTCGTTCTGTTGCGACGGCGCGGCCACTTAATCGCCCGCAAGGTCGCACTGCTCCAAACAAAGCGGCTTTACTCCCGCGAAATAGCGGTCGTTCCGGTCGATGAATCGGATTATCGGATCGGCATCGGGCGACTTGCCGATCGGACCGACCAATCGGTGCCTATTTCGAGTCAGCGCATTTTCGGTTTCGACAATACGTCCGTCTACCAGGCCACGCAGGCGGGCCACCGACAGATCGATCATATCGATGAATATTTTGAACTACGCGGAATTCCCGTCTATTACGGATTTTATAATCCGCTGACCCTCCCGTTTCAAACCACCTATCCGGTATTGAACGGGCGGCTCCCAATGAGTACGAACGAGATCGGTTTTCGGGTTATGCCCTCCGAAGACGTCCACGCCATTCTGCGGAGCCTTGACGAGGGGCGCTCGCCGTCTGTCGATAATATTACCGCTACCTCGCCAGTCGATCCTGCAGATGCCCGTTCAACGTTGGGATGGCGACTTGAGCGCTTCATCGCAGACGAGGTGCTGCGATGCAGGCAAGGCCGAATGTTTGAGGACCTCACCGACCCAAACTTGCGCGGCTTGTTATATGGACGCTCCGCCCCAATTGCCGCGGCGATCACCGTAACCATCGATCTAGGAGAGGGCGGCTAGGGGCGAACCGCCATGATCGTCGCGATCATCTAGAGCGGCGGATCGGTTACAGCCATTGGCAGCGGATCGACGCGCCCCCAGAAGCGTACACCGGCATGAACGTAGCGCTCTACGTCCCGGGAGCGGATGCGGATTTGTTCACTGTCGGGCGACGGTCCGGCATTGATGTCGACATATTCGCTGCGCTCATAGACCCAGAGTTCCGGCGCGATTTCGCGCAAATTCTTGCTTGTCCGTCCGTCACCGTGGCGGACCACATTCGCGACAAGGTAGGCTTGCACCAGATCCTTTCGCATCTCGTCTCTACTACCATCCACTTTCTTGACTTCAAGACACCGGTCCAGCAGCTTGGCGAAATCACCTTCGTAAATCTCGCGTGGATGCAGTGGCGCGAGGAGATGGAGTGCCCAATGGCGCAGTTGCCTTTCGAATAGGCCGGCGAGCGCCAAGACGAATGCCTTGGCAGCTTCATTGTGTGTATGAGCATCGACTTGGGCCGCCATGAGATTGAGATTCTCGTTGATTGAGTTTGCAGCCACGAATTCCCGGAGCACTGGTTCCGGCAGATTTTCGAGCACCGGCGCGATAACACGCTGATAGAACCGATGGAGGTTGCACTGAAATATCCGGGGAAGCTGGTTCTCTAGGTCATTCATTCAATCCGATCTCCGCTGCTTTGTTGATATAGGCCCCTGACAAGACGCCGCCGATCGGGAGATACAAGAGGCTCTTCTGCGCCACCGGCTCACCGGATATCGACCCGATCAAAGAGCCGTAGGGGTCTCGGAAAGCAATATTAGGGTCTCCTGTATCTGCCCGGCAAGCTGTAGACGGAATGCCAGAAGCTGGTCGTCGACCAGACGGCGTGGTAGTTCCGATCGATGAACCTACTTAATTAGCTGCCTTTTCCGGCTCCGCGATCGACTTGTCCAAGGGGGCCTCTTCGATTTCGATGAGACCTTCCTCGTGAAGTGTGGCGATAGCCAGCACCATCATCTTTTCTTCGTCGTTCGAGGCCCCGCCGAGTCCGATGGCATCATGGATCTCGGCCGTCAGCCTGCCCATAAGCGCGATGTAGCAGACATGTAGCGAATAGAGATTTCGCGCGAGGTCCCGGTGATAAATCGGAAAAGCTGATGGTCCCCGTAGCTCTCCCCGCTCCATCTCGACGATGTCGTGGAGCAGTTGAGACTGGGATACGTGAGCCGCGCCGCTGAGATCGCCGTAGACCTTGCCCATATTTTTCAACACGCCGACCGTCGCGTGCGGCGTTTTCCCGTCTTTGCGGCAACCGATCCCCAGCTCCTGGACGGCTGAGATGATCTCATGCTCTTGGCGCAGAAGGGTCGCGGCTTGGACGTAGAGCCCCTCGACGATCGCTTCTTCGCAGAGATGTATTCCCTGCATGAAATGCGACAGAAGATTGATCTGCTGGCTGGTGTTGACGTCCTCGGGAATCTTCTTCCCGGCGTTCCTCGATACGAGGTTCATGAATGCGCTGCAGGCGAAGGCGTGGGCCTCCGTCAACTTGATGTCATTTTCCTTGAAAGTCCCTCTGTTGGCCTTGCAGCGCTCCACATGGTTGCCGCCAACGATCGCCACCGGGGCAAGCGCTTTCTCACCCCAGTTTCCGACAGCACCAACGATGTCGTCGCCAAATTTCAGCTCAAGGTTCTTTTCCATCCTACTTGTCCTTTGCCTTCGCCCGCCGCCCCAAGACGGTAGGCAGATCCATCCCGCGAGTGTAGTACCCTGCCCATGTGTTGATCTCGAATTCGCCATCACGGGCATAGAGCTGCTTAGTCGCATTCTTTGCTATGCTCGTATTTATGTCGGAAACCTGGTCTCGTCGGAAGTTCCGGTTCGGTGGCTGCTTCATGAAAAGCCCGATTAGTGCGAGCTCTGGCGCGATCGGGAATATGGCGATCGTGCCCGCCAGTCCAAATCCTGGCGAGTATGGCCCCCTGTTTTTTTCGTCAGCCCAGGCTAGAACTACAGGATCGTCGCAAGTGATGAAGGTTGTGCCTGGCGCAGCCGACGCGAACGACCAGCTCCTACCGGCCAGCTGCTCAACGACCGTCGGAACCGCGTCGAGCTCCAACTTGATTAGATAGGTCTGATCGATTGCGATTTTGTATTCCCCACTCTCGATGAAGGACTTCATATCGTCGTAACTGATGTCATCGCGGATCGGCGCGCCCTGCTCGCGAGCCGCTCGGATTGAGTCGTGATAGTGAACTTTGTCCTGGATCGTCATCCGCATCATGCCGTTAGCCAGCTTTATGTGAAGGTCTTCGATCATCGACCGGAAGCGAGGGTTCCGAACAGCCACGTTCCCCATCAGCAGCATCAGAGAAGAGAAATGGTGGTCGGAGGGAAAGCTCTTCGTCGCAATAACTTCGTCCAACAGCGGCGCGATCTCGCCCTCGACCTCGGCCATGCCGTCTTCGACGTGATTGGGATCGAACCCCTCGACATCGATCCGGAAGAAATTCCGGCGAGCTCCGATGTTTCTGACCAGTGTTCGGAATGACTTCTTCGTCGATTGGTCGAAAACGAAAACCTGGGACTTCCGTTTGTCTACCGCGTCGCTGAATCCCCTCAGGTAGAATTGCGGAATGAAGTGGTGATTTACGGTGCCTGACATTATTTCCCACAGTGTTTGCAGACCTTCGGGGGCCTGACGACGTCGATAACTGCCGAGATTGCGCCGAGGATCTGGACGACGAACGGCTCTGGCTCTTTGTGGGTGGTGACATCCATCGCCGCCCAGATCAGACTGAGGGTCAGCAGCGTGTGCTCTCGAAGGCCGATGTTCAATTGCTCGGGGCTGAGGTCTGGAGCACCTCCGTCACGTGCATAAAGAGCGTTATCGCGGAAGCTTGCGCGCTTTTGAACGTAGTCCACCATAGTCTCGACATCCGGGAACCTGCTGACAAAGGCATCGTGAGCTGCATCGGAAGACGGGTTCTGACCATCTTCGTTGAAGGAAAACAGTCGAAGGCCTAGCGGATAGCCGACTTCCTTTTCATCTGATCGGGCCTTCACGAGGACGTCGTCGGTTGCAGGATTGAGCGCAACGGAAAGCCCGAGCTCCTCAGCATGATCGGCGATGATTTGAGCGTAAGAAGCGACCACGGCCTTCTGCGCGCGGTCTCGGATATTTACCCTTCCTGCCAATGACTTGTAGCCATTTTCCTTTGCTGCCGCGATGACGCAGGCCACCGCCTCTTCGGTCGCGTGCGTCACGCAAAAGTAGGCGATGGTCCGGGATATTTCCGCATCAGCGATCCGCTGCGCCCTGACGAGGTGATTCCTGGCGTTCACAGCGCACGCCAAGGCCCTGCCCGTGAGCCTCTCATTGGCTCGCCTGTAGACCCAATCCGCTACCGGATGGTCGATTAGTGCCTTCACAACCACCAGTTCCCCCAGTCTTTGGAGCCACGATTCTCGGTTCGGTATCCGTCTCGCTGACCTTTCCGCTCTCCGATACGATCGTGCCCGACTTCTGGTCCCAGACGAAGGAGAACTCCGGAGTCCCCGATGATATGCGTTCGCCAGCGCGCTTTGCGTACCAATCGACGTTTCCTTCGATCCTACAGGTAGGTGCCCTGCGACGGTTCCAGGAATGCGCCGCAATGACCACTCTTGACGAATTTTCCCAAACGGCCGTTCCACTTGAGCAGTATTTCAACGAGACGAAGCTTGGAAACGCTACCGGATTCATGTGGGAGTGCGCGGGCGGCCACTACCTAGCCTAACCATTTCAAAACCGGGCCACAGATTTCCTCGATCAGGGCAACCGCCGTTTCAATGTCAGCGGTGATCCTATCTTTGCCGTCATCCTCCACCTCAGCCATACCGGCCCAAATGTCACATTCGAGCTTCCGTATAAGCTTGGCATCCATAGTTGCGTACTCGTTCGTCTTTTCGACCAGCATCGAGGAAGCAACCCGGACCCGGGTTACCGATTGTTGCATCAACGCATATGCTTCCTTGGCGTTTGGGCCAAAATGCGCTTGGCTCGCATCGCTACGGGCGAACATCGCGCCGAGAAAGTCGTTTTCTCGGATCAATCGCTCCAACGGAACGAAATACACGTCACGTCTGTGCTTCAGATTATCCGACTCTTGCTCCGCAGCCTGGCGGGTCGATCCCTCGTTCCCGAATGCGGCGCCGTTGCGGACGTAGTTCATCAGCGATCGGAACTTATAGGCATCGGTCAGAATTTGCTCCGCCAGTTCGAATCGGCGTTTAAAAATGGCCTGCTGCTTGTCGTAGTCAAATTTCTGCCGAGCGAGTTCCTGATCCGCCTGGATCTTCTCACGATGAACACCGATGGTGGTGGACTTGGTGATCAGCATACCGACCACAGTGATGACGCCGGATACGCCAGCGGCGACAACTGCCGGCCCCATCAAAGTCGCGAAATCCATGATCCCTCCATATGCATGATAAAGGACATTATCACATATAATCAGCACTTTGGTGTCAACTGACCTTGTGGGCCGCGAGTTCGATTCCTTTCAAGACCAAAAGGCTTCATCGCAAGCCGATTTGCACAAACCAGTCGAAGCGCGGAAAATCGCCGCTTCCCGAAGCCTCGCGATTTATTGATCTGCAGAGGAACCACTCGCGTTGAATTGATCTTTCGTGAAATTGCCTGCGATCCGAGAAGGCTCTAGGCAGGCTTGTCATTGAATTCCCGAGAGCCTGCCCATGCGATCCTGTCTTCTTGCAGTTTTCTTGTTTGCAGTCGCCGTCCCTTCGGTCGCGTCGTCCGCCGTTTCCTGCGGGGGTAGCGTGGTCTGTTCCGTCAAGGAAGGGAATTATCGAATTGAGCTGCCCAAGGATGGCGATATTCGTGGCGTCTATGTCTTTTTTCACGGATTCAAGAGCTCGGCTGCACTGCAGATGCAGCAGCGTCCCCTGGTGGAGACGACGCTTGCGCATCACCTTGCCTATGTCGCGGTCGACGGCATCGATGGAAGCTGGTCTTTTCCCCATAGCGCCCGCTCCGGGCGTGACGAAAAAACCTTCATCGCGGAAGTGTTTGATGATCTCAAGAGCCGCTATGGCTTCACACCGGAAAAGACCGTCATCGGTGGCTTCTCGATCGGCGCCTCGATGGCTTGGTACACCTCATGCCAGCAGGGGGAGAAGGCTGCCGCGATGGTGACCTTCTCCGGCGTTTTCTGGAATCCGCTTCCGAAACCTGAAGACTGTATCGCCGACTTGCCTCCGATCGTCCATTTTCACGGAACCGCCGATCAAACCTTTCCACTGGCCGGACGGGCGATCGGCAAGGAATTTCACCAAGGCAATGCCTACGACAGCATGGCGTTGATGCGCGAGCGCGCCCGGTGTGATGCGAAGAACGCCAAATCGGTGACGCTGGATGGCATTCGCTGCGATGACGTCCCCGACTGCATTCGCGGTGATAGCATCATGTGCATCCATAACGGTGGTCATGAGGCGCGCGCCGACATGCTGGATGCCGGTTTGACGGCCGTCGGCTTTTCCAAGTGACCCGATCGGCGCGGATTATTCGAATGCACTCTGTAACAACTTGCCGCCAGCCTGCGAATTGTTCGGTAGCAACGCCTTGTGATCGGCTTGATCGAGCCAGGCGCGGTGCTCAACCCCTTGCAGAGGAACATCGTCATGCTGCAGACCGTCGTATGTCCGAATATTGGCCACTCTATTGTTCATCACTTTGATGCAGGCGCCGCCGTATGGGGCCAGGCAATCACGCCGAGCATCGCTCATCTGGTTCAGGCCCATCACGAAGTTGCGATCGACTATACCCGAATGCGCCCCGGCATCGTTTTCGAAGTCAACAGGGGCGTTGCCATGCTGCCCCATGTGACCGGCCCCTCGACCTTCCGGCTTCACGCGGAAGCCGCAGCGTTTCGTCATGCGGCCGGACGGCCGGCGACGGCAGTCGAGGTGGCGGTTCATTGCGAGGTGAGCGCCGGTCGCGCGCTCAAGCTCTGGGGGCGTGTAACGGCCGAAGATCCGGCGCAACATTGGGGGGCGTCTGGTCGACCTCATCACAATATTGCAGCCACGATACCGGTAATTTTTGTCGTGACCTTTTGGGAAATTTCCCGGGCCGTCGATACGCGCATCGACCAGCTGATGCGCGAAACTGCCGAAAAGGATCGCAGGATCGAGGAACTGGAGTCGAAGATCGCTCTGGCGATGTGCGCGCAATGAGCCGGTGGAACATGCACGAAGTCGTGAACGATGGGAGATGTAACGTCCCCCTGGCCGCCCGCGTAAAGAGGGCGTTCATCTCAACTGCAGAGGAAAGACCATGAACCTATCCATCCGGCGTTTTCTGCCTCTCGCCGGGGCTGCCGCGCTCGCATTGTCTGTGGCCTCCGTCGCTTTCGCCAACGAGATTTACGCGACCAACGGCGTCGCGATCAATGGCTACGATGCCGTCGCCTATTTCACCGACCACAAGCCGGTAAAGGGATCCGACAAGTTTGCGACCACCTACAAAGGCACAACCTTCCACTTCGCTTCGGCGGCGCACCGCGACGTATTTGCGAGCAATCCGGAGCGTTATGCACCACAATATGGTGGCTATTGTGCCTTTGGAACCGCCGAAGGACACAAGGCTCCGACAGAACCCCAGACTTTCACCATTGTCGACGACAAGCTCTATCTGAACTATAACGACGACGTCGCAAAAACTTGGCGTTCGGATATCGGCGGCTACATCAAGAAGGCGAATGCGAACTGGGCAACGGTGAAGGCGCAGCCTTCTCCGTGACGGCCCGATTTCGTCAAGCACTGTCTGCCCGCGCCGAGCGGGCAGGCGCAATATCAGCTAGTATCGTTTAAGGCGGCAAGCCATGATTCCCGCACCATATTCGACCCATCAATATCCAGGTCGTCTTCGCGATTGTCAGCGATCGGTCGTGATTGACCTCAATGCGCTCATTGATCAAGCGGTGGCCGTTGGCTGGGATCGTCGCGAGGTTATCATGGCGCTTGTCGATCTCCTTGACGCGGAGGCAACCGATGCCGATGGGCTGCTTCGCACGATGGCCCGCTACATGGGGCAGCCGACGCGCAGCGTCGCATGACGCTGCCTCGGCCGTCAGTTCACATCTACCATAGGAATGGCATGCGCTTCTTCTCCACCATCTTGCTTTTCATTTTCCTTGCCAGCCAGGTGGTTGCGGCAGAGACGCCGCTCGCGATGAACGATGCGTTCCGGTTTTCCGTGGAGCGCGCTGCATCCGGATCGATCCGCCTGCACTGGCAGATGCCGCCCGGATATTATCTCTATCGGGAACATCTCTCGGCCAATACCGCAGACGGCGCCGTGGTTCTGCTATCCACGCCGCCGGGCGTTGAAAAGGATGATCCCACTTTCGGAAAGTCGGAAGTCTATTTCGGCAGTGTCGACGCCGACCTCGGCCCCGCCACTTCCCCGGTGACGGTGACCTATCGGGGGTGTCAGGAGCATGGTCTGTGCTATCCTCCCGCCCGGCGCATCATCGATCCGCAAACACTTGCAGTCTCCGAAGCGCCGGCTTTTTCCCTGCCGACAGGCGGACAGTCAGCGTGGTCGAAGGCTGCTGCAACCGACACCAAGCCGGCGGTGGTGTCCGTGAACCCAGTGCCATCATCTGCCACACCGGCAGGTGGTGCCGATGTCGTTGATGGCTTCCTGTCGCGAGGGGGCGTGCCGCTTCTGCTTGCGGCCTTTGTCGGCTTTGGCATCCTGCTGGCATTCACCCCATGCGTTTTTCCGCTCTATCCGATCCTGGCCGCCGCGCTTGCGCGTCAGGGAGAGGCATTGGACGCACGGCGCGGTTTCATCCTGTCGCTCAGCTATGCAGTAGCGCTCGCATCGGCCTTTGCGATTTTTGGGGCCGCCGCCGCCTGGACGGGAGAAAACCTGCAGATCGCCCTGCAATCGCCGCTGACGGTCGCGGCAGTGGCGCTGATATTTGCGGTGCTGGCGCTTTCCATGTTCGGCCTGTTCGAACTGCAGCTGCCCTCGGCCTGGGTGGCACGTCTGAGCGGGGTCGGCAAGGGCCGTGGTGGCTCGATCGGTTCGGCCGCCGCACTTGGATTTTCTTCGGCCTTCATCATCGGCCCCTGTGTGACGGCTCCGCTTGCCGGAGCGCTGCTCTATGTCGCCCGCACCGGGGATGTGCTTCTTGGAGCCGCGCTCCTGTTCGCGCTCGGTCTCGGCAAGGGCATACCGCTTGTCATTTTCGGTACGGTGGGCGGGCAGGCATTGCCACGAGCCGGAGCGTGGATGGCTTCGGTCAAGCACGTGTTCGGGTTCGTGTTCTTCGGCTTTGCGATCTGGATGGCTGAGCCTGTGCTTCCGGATTGGCTGCCGCTCGGCCTCTGGGCCGTCTGGGCCATGGCCGTGGCGGTTTTCCTTGGCGCCTTTGACGTTACCAAGAGCCGCACGACACCGCTGCGCATGGGCCTGCAGTCGCTGGGGCTGCTGGCCGCCGTTTACGCCGTGATACTGATTGTCGGCCTCGCCGCCGGTTCCGTCGATCCCTTGCGTCCGCTGGCCGGCTTCGGTGCCAACCAAACCGTTGCGCGTGCCGATCCCGAGACGCGAATGACCCTGCTTGCCTCAACATCGGAACTTGGCCGCCAGCTCGATGATGCCAGGTCCAGCGGCAAGGCGAGCCTGGTCTATTTTACCGCCGACTGGTGCGTCAGCTGCCGCTCGATCGATCGCAATGTCTTCTCGAAGCCGGAGGTCGCCGACGCGCTGGCGCCGCTCAAGACGTTCAAGGTGGATCTGACCAATATCGGCCCGGACCAGCGCGAATTGATGCGTGAACTGAATGTCGTCGGGCCACCGACGATGATTTTCTTCCGTCCGGATCGTCAGGAGACCGTCGACGGGCGGCTCATCGGCGAATTCGGTGCGGATGATGTTTTGAAAGCGGCCACTGCCGCAAGCACTGGCACGTAAGCCTGCAAGCTGGCGTGAAATTCAAGGATAGGAAAACCAACATGCTCAATCGCAGATATTTTCTCATGGCAGCAACGGGTGGCGCTGCTGCGGCCGTTCTGGCCTCCCGGCCGGGCCTTGCTCAGCAACTGACGCAGAATGAGGTTTTCCATGACCCCGATGCCCCGGTTCTCGGCAATCCCAAGGGCGACGTGACTGTCGTTGAATTTTTCGACTACCAGTGCCCCTACTGCAAGAAGACCCATCCGGACGTCAAATCCGTCGTTGCCGAAGATGGCAATGTGCGCCTGATCATGAAGGATTGGCCGGTTTTCGGCGACGCTTCGGTTTTTGCCGCGCAAGCGGTTCTCGGAGCAAACGAGATCGGCGCCTATGAAAAGGCCATGGAGGCATTAATGGCGACACCTGCCGCTCTTAGCGAAGACGACGTCAAAAAGACACTGACATCCGCGGGCCTCGATGTTTCCAAGATCGCCGATGCGGTACGGCAGAACGACAAGAAGATCTCCGATCTCCTGACCCGCAATTACAATCAGGCGCTTGCTCTCAACTTCCGTGGCACTCCGTCATTTGTCGTAGGCAGGGCTATCGCGTCCGGCGTGCTCAGCAAGGATCAGCTCCGCGACGCGATCAAGCAGGCTCGCGCGGCCTGACGGAACGGTGTGCGGCAGGACTGAAGGGTATCTTTCCGGAGTTTTCTAGGATCCTGCCCTCGTCTCGATGTCGTGCAGCAGCTGCAAAACATCGTCTCGGTCCTGGTCGACATGCGGCGGCGCCCGGTCAAAGCGTACTGGCGTCGCCGACATCTTCAGAGGGTTTCCGAGAAGCCGCAAGGCCTGCCCGTCCTCCGTCTGCATGTTGACAACCATCTCCCGCGCCAGCGTATGCGGGTTGGAGACGACCTGATCGATCGTCGCGACGCGGCCGGCCGGAATTTCGGCGGCGATGAGGCGCCGTTCCCAGTTCTCCGCCGTATCCGCCTTCAGTGCCTCGGTCACAAGCCGATCCAATGTGTCGATGTTCAGCACCCTGTCGCGGTTGCGGACGAAGCGTTCGTCGTCGATGAGTTCCGGCGTTTCGATAACCCCGCAAAAGCGTGCGAATTGCTGATCGTTCCCAACCGCGATCGCGATCTCTCCGTCCGCCGTGGCAAACGTCTGGTAGGGGGCGATGTTCGGATGCCGGTTGCCGATCCGTCCAGGGGTCTTGCCCGACACGAGGTGATTGGTTGCGGCATTGATAAGCCATGCGACCTGGGCGTCGTAAAGCGCCAGATCGATATATTGGCCTTCGCCGCTACGATCGCGATGGCGAAGGGCCGCGAGGATGCCGACGGTTGCATACATGCCGCACATGACATCCGCGATGCCAAGGCCCACCTTGACCGGCCGTCCGCCATTGGCGTCGTTGTCGCCGGTGATGCTCATGATGCCGCCCATGGCCTGAATCAGGAAGTCGTAGCCGGTACGATCGGCATAGGGACCGGTTTGCCCGAAGCCGGAAATCGCGCACCAGACGATGTCAGGCTTGACCTTCCTGATGTCGTCATAGCCGAGGCCGCGTCGGGCAAGGTCGCCGGGCTTGTAGTTTTCGATGACGACGTCTGAGATGGCGGCGAGCCTCTTGATGAGGGTAACGCCGTCGTCGCTTGCAAGATCGATCGCGATCGACCGTTTGTTGCGGTTGGCCGAAAGAAAATAGGCGCTGAGATCGCTGTCGCTTCCGTCGGCATTCATCACGAAGGGCGGCCCCCAGCCGCGCGTGTCGTCTCCGGCGCGGGGGCGTTCGACCTTGATGACATCAGCACCGAGATCGGCGAGAAGCTGCGTCGCCGTGGGCCCGGCAAGGATGCGCGAGAGATCGAGGATACGCAGGCCTTCGAGACTCCCTGGTTTTTCATGATCTGATATCATTGTCTTACGATTTCCATGGAGACGTTTTGAACCAGCGCACCAGATAGGCGGTGCCGATAAGGATGGCGAAGCCGAACAGATTGCCGGCCACCTCCGCCGAGGTCGTGCGGCCGGCATGGTCGAGCGCAATGCCGATCGGCTGGGCGATCACCATGCCCGTTATGAAGACGGCCAGGGATTGCTGGCCGACGACGGTCAGGACGCGAACGACCGGGCCGCGCAGCCGCGATCCCTTTTCGCCGACCAGATGGACGGCGATATAGCAGAGCGTCATGAAGTGAGCGAAGCGCAGCAGGCCGAAATCTGTCTTGTCCGTTAGCGGAGCGATCCGATCCGCAGCCATCTGAAAAAAAGGATGAACCTCCTGGAAACGGACCCAGGCAAAGGGCACTGTCACAATCACCACAACAATGGCCAACGCCATCAGGCGGCGATCGTAGCCCGGTGCAGGCAGGGTGCCACGCATCAGGAAGAAACCGGTGAAAAACAGGAGTTGCCAGCCGAACGGATCGAAGAACCAGGGGCGATCCGACCATGGTTCGGCCGGCAGCTGCGTCAGGCCAAACTGCGTGGCAAGCCACACAGCGATCATCAGGGCAAATGGCAGGTGGCGATGGACTCTCGAAACAAAGATCATCAACGGCATCAGCGCCAGGATGACGATATACATCGGAAGGATATCGAAATAGTTCGGTACGTAGGTCAGCGTCAGCAAGCCGACAAGCAGATGTCCCGGATCCTTCATGAAAGGTACAAGGTTCAGGCTGTCGACATAGGTGACACCGTCATAGCGCGTCCCGGCGACCACCATGATCGCGGCTACCACGATGAAGACGGCGATATGCGCCCAAAAGATCTGCCAGACGCGCTGCGCGACACGCGCAATCAGGGCAATGGCGCCATTTCGATCATATGTTGCGCCAAAGGCTATGGCAGAGGCCATGCCTGATTGAAAGACGAACATCTCCGTGGCGTCGGAAAAGCCGAAGCGGGCAGGGATCCACAATGCCCAGCCGTCGTCTGGGATGTGCGCCAGCAGAATGATGAGCATGCCGACGCCACGGAAGAAATCAAGGCGCGGATCGCGGGGACGCTTCGTCTTTTGCGCAGCCGACAATATGGCCGGCTCGCTATTAGAAGGCGTCGTCGTAGGCGCTTGCATCGAACCTGCAGGCGATGAGACTGAAGCCCGGACGTGCTCTGGCGCTCTCAAGCTCGTTGCGAAAGTCATTGATGGTCTCCACATTGGCGCCGTAGCCGCCAAAACCGCGGGCGATGGCGGCAAAATCGGTTTCGCCGAGGGTAACTCCGGCTGAAGCCAGGCCGGCAGACGCCTGTTTCAAGGCTATCAGGGCAAGGCTGCGGTCCTGGAATAGAACGATGGTCAATGGCAGGCCGAGATCGCGAACGGTCGCAAGTTCGCCGATGCCCATTTCGAGGCCGCCGTCACCCATGACCGCAAAGACGCGTCGCGAGGGATCTGCCACCTTGGCGCCGATCGCCAATGGCAGAGCCGCATTCATGGTGCAGAAGCCTGCCGATTGCAGCAGGGTGAACGGTTTCGCCGCGATCCATTTTTGCGAGAGCAGGATGCGATGCGCGCCGCTGTCAACTGTGACCAGTCCGTCGACACCTGCCACCTTGTTCAGATGATCGATAATGGCATGAGGTCCCCATGCGTCCTTGCCCGAAAAGATGCCTTCGAGCCTGGCCTTGGCTTCAGCCGGCTCATCACCTCTCCAGCTCCTCTGCTCGGTAAGCAGACTGTTGAGCGCCAGCAACATGCGTCGCGGATCGGCCGAAAGCCATGTGCCGGCATGGTGCATCGCGTGATCGGGAGCGGTGTTGGAGATATCCACCAGCTTCGTCTGGTCGGCAACGAAATCGAGCCAGCCGAGACGCATCTCGATCGGATCGTAGCCAATCATCAGCACCAGATCCGCCTTATGGGCGAGGGGTAGCAGGATACGGTCGGCCATCGGCGAAAGGCCGGCACCGCCAAGCGAAAGAGGGTGGTCTTCGGGGATGATGCCCTTGGCCTTGTAGGTGGTGATGACGGGTGCACCGATTGTCTCGGCAAGACGTTGCAGGGCCGGGCCGGCATCGCTGCGTACCGCTTCGAGGCCCGCGATGATCAACGGCCGCTCGGCGGCGCGGATGCGCTCCGACAGGTGGCGGACGCCCGCGTCCGCGATAGTGGCATCGACCGTGAAAACGGTTGGCGGCACAGGGGCCATCGTGGTGGGGCTCGATGCAGCCGCGACCGCCGGCGACAGATCGAGATGCACAGGCCCCATCGGCTCTCTCATCGCGATCGCCAGGGCTCGCGCCACGGTGGAAGCAGCGCTTTCCGGCTCGATTTCGAACGATGCCTTGACGAGCGGTCGCAGCAACTGGGCATGATCGATCACCTGATGGGTGTAGCGGCCGCGCGTCGCCCGGTCGACAACGCCGGAAACGACGATGAGAGGAATGCGCTCTTGCGCGGCGTCGGCGATGCCGTTGACCGCATTCGCAAGTCCGGGACCGACGGTCGTCACCAGCAGTTCTGGATTCCCGCTGATCGTGCTTGCGCCCGAAGCCATTATGGCGGCCGATGTCTCGTGGCGAGCAAGATGGAAGGCGATGCCTGCCGCCTGCAGCGCGTCGATGAGCGTCACAACTTCGCCGCCTGGAACCCCAAAGGCGTTCCGCACCTGATATCCATGCAGCGTTCTCGCGACGATATCCGCGACGCGGTTAAGGGCTTGAGGTTCGGACATTGAAAAGGGACCTGATGATACGAGTTGTTGTTGAGGCAAGCGGCCTGCCCGGCGGATGGTGAGGGGAACCGGGCAGGCCTTCTTCACGGCACTTTCAGCGCTCCATTGAGCGGACAACGAACGCGACGACGGTGCCGAAGAAGATGTGGCCGATGAGCGAAGCCCAGGTCAGGGTGATGAAGCCGAGGAAAGCCGGCAGGCCGGCAATCAGATGCGCCATCACGTAAAGAGCAAACACCCACAGCCCGGTTCCAAAGCCGATACCGGTCAACAGCAGAGGCAGCTTCGGGAAGATCAACCGCTGGAGCGGTCGGGCGATGAAGAGATAGCCGATCGGATAGAAGATGATGCCGA
Source organism: Rhizobium sp. AC27/96 (assembly GCF_001692325.1). Lineage (GTDB taxonomy): Bacteria > Pseudomonadota > Alphaproteobacteria > Rhizobiales > Rhizobiaceae > Rhizobium. Next base: position 82,739 of record NZ_LXKN01000019.1, read on the forward strand.
CGATAGCATGAATGGCTTCGGCCAGCAGCAGGTTGTCGAAGCCGAAGACCGACTGGATGAGCGCCGCCGGCTGCAATGGCCCACCGACCCAAAGCGGTGTAATCAAGCGAGCCCAGATTTCCCAGGTAATGTCGGCCGCAAGGCCGGACAATACGATCGTGCGTGCAAGCGAGGGCTGAATTTCGGGGAAGACGCTGGTCTTGTGCATTTCCATCATGGACATGGTGATGTTCCTTGTTTGACGGGTTGATCTCAGGCCGACAGTCGCATGCCGACCGAACGTTCGATGGATTTGAAGAGCTGGTCGTCAGCCTTCAGCTGCTGCCGAATCTGGCCGATGCGTGTCACGGCCGCATTGTCGCCACCGGCTCCCACGGCCTTGGCCAAAGCGAGGACGAAAAAATCGCGCTGGGCATTGCTGCCGCCGATCTTCGGGAGATTGGCAACCATGCGGTCGATCATGCGTTGATCGGCGGGTGCGTCGAGGCCTGCAAGCACACGCGCCATCGGCACACCGATCTCCGCTGCGATCTGGGCCTGCTCGTCCATGCCCAATGCCTTGGCGTCGATCTCGGCGACAAGTTCGGCCACGCCCGCCCGATCGCCAACCGCAACCATGGCCGCCAGATTGTGGAGGGCGGCGAAAATCAGGGTGGTGTCGTTTCTCCTTCGGTAGGCGATCTCTGCAACATCCATCCAGCGATTGCCGACATGGACACCCGATTGCTCGAGGCGCCATAGCAGAGAAACCGCATTGGCCATGTCGCGGAAGTCATCGGTCTGCTGCGGACGAACCTCGTCGTCATAGAGCTCAAGCACCCGCTCGTGATTGCCGCGCTCAAGATGCAGCAGGCCGAGGTGCCAGGCCATGTGGAACGAGAAATTGTTGCAGCGCGACCATGCCCTGCGGCTGCCCTCGAGCCAGTCGATCCCCTCCTTTGTATCACCCCGCATTTCGAAGACATGCGAAACGGCATGAAGGCCCCAGGAATCGTCGGGCTGGAGCGCGACGGCGCGCTGGCCAGCCTCCAGCGCTTCGGCATAGCGGCCATGTTCCTCCAGAGCAAAGGCATGACAACCGAGAATGAAGCCTGCGGAGTTTGCTTCCGTATCGATGCGACCCACGGCACGGGTGCTTGCTACCAGCATTCCGGCAGCATCGCCGGTCATGAATCGGAGTGCCTGTGCCAGCTTGAAGGGCAGAAACGTTGCCGGGCGATCCGTGAAGCCGTCATCCAGCAATTCGGCCGCCGTCGAGAAAAGGCCGTTGGCAGCGGCTTCCAGCGCAATCACAAGAATCCTTTCATCCGATGTGCCGCCACTCTTTCTGATCAAAGCTGTTTGCGCGTCTTGGAGCGTGGCGCTGGCAACCGCGGTGAGCTCGGATCGCGCCAGTATGAGGTTTGCAAAGCCTTTTAAGGCATGCGCCGCGACATGATCCGGATCAGCCGCAAGCGTTGCCTGCAATGCCGCAGCGGTATTCGGCCTGTGCGCCGCAATTCCGAATACGGCATTCTCAAATGCTCGGTGTGCCTCCGTGCTGTCTGTGCTGGTGACGAGGTCGTATGCATCGCGTTTCATGAATCTGCTCCTTGAGGAGGGATCGCCATCCAGATTTTCGAAATCCGAAGCGTGGCTCCAACAAAGGCCTTTACGGTTGCATGCCTGGGTTCGTTACATCGGCGGGCGATTTTTTCCTGAGGCAGCAAAATTTGCCATGCTCTTCGGTCGGCCACCGGAAATGTTTTCAACGTATGTAACGAAATGCCCCGTGGAAGCGTATCGAGTATGATGATCGTTCTGGTCCGCTGCTCAGAGGGGATTGCTATGCAAGAGACTGCAGGGAATGAACTCGTTGTGATGGTGACAGGTGCCTCCGGCAATCTTGGCAACGCCGTTGTCAGGGAGTTGCTGGCAACCAGCGCGAAGATCGTTTCGGTCGAGCGAAATCTCGTTGCCAAGACAAGTCCGCCAGCCGGGGAGGGTACAAGTTTTCTGGAGCTCGGCGGGATAGATCTGACAGACCTATCCTCTTGTCAGGAGGCCGTTCGACGGGCACTCAATGCGTTCGGTCGAATAGACGCACTCGTCAATACGGTCGGTGGTTTTCAGACCGGTCCCGTGGGAGAGACGGGGCTCGATCAATGGGACCATATGTTCCAGATGAATGCCCGTACTGCCTATGTCATCAGCGCAGCGGTACTGAAGCCGATGCAGGAGGTGGGCTACGGTCGCATCGTGCACATCGCCGCTGCGCCGGGATTGAAGGCAGGAGCCAACCAGGCGGCCTATGCCGCGTCGAAAGGAGCTGTGATCCGGTTGACGGAAGCGATCGCTGCCGAAAACCGCGACAAGCGCATCACCGCCAACTGCATTCTTCCCGGGACGATCGACACGCCACAAAACCGCGCGGCGATGCCCAATGCGAAGACGGACGGCTGGGTCCAGCCGGCCGATATTGCCAAGCTCATAGGCTTTCTCATCTCACCGGCCGCAGGCATCGTCACCGGTGCTGCCATACCGGCGACCGGACGCGTGTGAGGCTGACATGTTCGATCCGTCGGGTCCAGTCGCCGCAGCGCTGATGTCATGGGCCGGCATTGGTGTCGCTGTTGCAATCGCGTTCCTGCTCTTCGGTTTCGACAAGGTCGATCCCGGCGCCCATGACGCCTATGCCGTGAGGCCTCTGCTGGTCCCCGGCCTTGTTCTCCTGTGGCCGCTCGTTATCTGGCGGTGGCTGCGCTTGACGAAGGAAGGAGAATAGCATGCGGCGCCAACATCGTCGCGCTCATGCGGTGATCTGGACCGGCCTGGCGATTGCCTTGCCGCTGCTGCTTGGCGTCGTCTTCGCCAGCGCTCCGAAGCTGCCGGCCGATGCGCCGGCGGTTCGCCTGGATGGCGCGGCCTCACAAGGAGCGCAGCCGTGAGCGTATCCTACAAGCCGGTCATCTGGAACCGGACGAAGATGATCTACGACGGTGTCCTATTGGCCGGCGTTGCCGTCTACATATTGCTTTTCCTTAAAGCCGGACCAATGCTTTCGTCTGCGCTGCGCGACGTCGATCTGCCAACGCAGCGCATGCGCGCCTTCGGCTCGCTGGCATTACTGATGCTGACCATCGTGCTTGCGATAGGTCCGCTATCTCGCATCGATACGCGTTTTCTCCCTTTGCTCTATAACAGACGCCACTTCGGCGTGATGACCGCCATTATCGCGATGACGCATGCCTATTACGTGCTCGGATGGTATTTTTCCTTCAGTCCGACGCCGCCGTTGACGGCACTTTTGACCAGCAATACCAGCTTCACCAGTGTCGTCGGCTTCCCCTTTGAGCTTTTCGGCGTCTTCGCATTGATTATCCTGGCCGTTCTTGCCGTGACCAGCCACGACTTCTGGCTCTCTTTTCTGACGCCTCCTTTGTGGAAGGCGATCCATATGAGCGTCTATTTCGCCTATGCCGCCATCATTATGCATGTGGCGCTTGGAGCATTGCTTGATCGTCGCGATCTTGCCCTCGGCTTCTTGGCACTCGGTGGCCTGTTGATGCTCTGCACCCTGCATCTGATTGCCGGGCGCCGTGAAACATCAATCGACGACGCTGCTTGCGCAGAGGCCGCTGAAGAGCCCTGGATCGTTGTCGGTGATCTCTCCGAGATTGCCGAGGGCAGGGCAATTATCGGCGCTGCTCCAGGCGGGGAGCGCATTGCGATATTTCGTTCCAAGGGTGGTCTATCGGCTGTGTCGAACGTCTGCTCGCACCAAAACGGACCGGTTGGCGAGGGCAAAGTCGTGCTCGGCTTCATCACATGTCCATGGCACGGCTACCAGTATCGCCCCGAGGATGGCTGCTCGCCGCCGCCGTTCCGAGAGCGCATCCGCAAATATCGCGTGCAATTGAAGGGATCGACCGTGCTTGTCGATCCCGAACCCCTGCCGCTTGGCACGAAACTCGAACCGTTTCCCATCCCCGGAGAATTGCTTGCAGCTTCTGCAACGCCTGCAAAGCAAGGAGGCGCATGATGCTGAAACCCGCCGAACGCGGCTTTTTTGTCGGCTATTTCAAAAAGGTGCCGGCTGACGTCAAGGCATTGATGATCGGTTTCGTCGTTTTCTTCATCACCGGAATGGCATCAGCTTCCGTGTTCCTGTCTCTCAGCACGGAAAGTCCCGGGGCTGGAAGCTATGCGGATGAACTACACGGCGAACATCTCATCGGCAGGATGGAGGTGGCGCCATATCCGATCCTGCGAGTGCCGGGGAACGGAGCGCAACCCGCCCGTGCCATCATGCTCGGAGGCTCCGGAAAATTCGGTGTCGACGACCGCGCTCTGCCACTTTCCGGCAAGGCAGTTGAGGTCGGCGGTATCTTCGTCAAGCGCGGGGATCTGGAGATGCTGTTGGTCGGCGGTGGGGACGACTTGAAGACAGCGAGAGTGCAGCGTTCGGTGCTGCCAGCCGTCTCGCCACCACAAGATCTCGGGCGATGGCGGCTTACGGGTGAGATTTGCGACGGGAAATGCAGCGGCGGGGCCATGAAGCCGGGAAAAGGACTTGCACACAAGGCCTGCGCCAATCTCTGCATTTCGGGCGGCGTCCCGCCTGTTTTCGTTTCGACTGCACCCGTCGACGGGCATATCTTCTTCCTGTTGGCGGCAAAGGACGGCGGCCCCATGCCGAAGGGGTTGCTCGACAAGACAAGCGTGCCGGTGGTCCTTGAAGGAACGATCGAGCGACGCGACGATCTTTTGATCTTCAAGGTCGAGCGCTTTGCCGATGGAGTTCGCGCATGACAGGCCACGCGCGCAACCCTTGGCGCCATTTGCTTGGTCTTTTGCTCGCAGTATTGGCCGCCGTCGCCATTGTCATCATCTGGGAATATGGCCTGGACTACCTTGATGGTACCCCGTTCGAAGAACTGCGCTATGTGATTTTTGCGGTTGTCGCTATCGGTTTGCTCTCGGGCCTCAACTCTCTGATGTCGCGGTTCGTGCGCTGAGACCCGCCATCCCCGATTGGGATCGCCATACCATGGTTCGAGACGGGATTTGCCATGAATGCGAGCCCCCATGGCAAGTGTTTGGCGTCGATGAAAGGCTACAGTCCGCATCTCCATCTATCGGCTTGGGGCGGCGCCCATCTTTTTTGTCGAACCCTTGTAACAAAGCGATCAGCCCGAACGTAGCGGCAGAGAGACCTTAAACAGGCTAGCTGGGGGCATTCAATGAAGGCAGAGGGCGAAGTTCAGGCGCTCGTCGAGGCGCGCGAGTCGTTGAGTCTGGCCATGAAGTTTCATGCATCGGGCGAAATCGAACGCGCCGAGCATTATTATCTTGAAGTGCTGCAGCATCGATATCGCGTGCCGGATATTTTGCCGTTGCTGGCGGGTATTGCGACCTCGAGGGGGGATACGAACGCCGCGATCACCTATTGGAACGACATGCTTCGCATCGAGCCGGATCATCTGGTTGCTCTTCTCGGCAAGGGCGCGCTACTCCTCAAACAGGGGGAAACGAACGAGGCGATCAGATGTTTTGAATTCGCTGCCAAAGCGTCCCCCGACAATCCGCTTGTGTTGAACAATCTATCGGTCGCTCTCGCCCAAGCCGATCGCAATGGCGATGCTCTTGCCGGTTTTCGCCGTGTGGTATCCCTTCAACCGGACAGCGTCATGCCGCGACACCAGATGCGCCGCCTCACG
>NZ_LXKN01000020.1 GCF_001692325.1 Rhizobium sp. AC27/96
ACGTTCGCGGACTTCAGGTGAAAACTTGTTCGTTGTCTTGCTCATATCGGCTCCACTTTCTCAGAAGTTGGAGCCTCCGGCAAACCCGGCGCGGTTCAGTGTTCGATGTGCCGCCAAATGGCACTGCAATAACAGATCGTGTCAGACTACGGTCATCAGCGCAGGTGCAAGCCAAGTTTCCTAGCCAGCGCCTGCTTTGATGACGTTAAGTTCCCACTTTTGGCTCTGCTCTTCCCCGAAGGCAGAGCTTTTTTTGCGTGTCCAGGTCCAAGACAATTAGTCGGGTACCCACTGCCAAATGATAATATGGCCTTACTTGTTTCTCGACTATTTCTGTCGGCGCAGGAGCAAAAGGCCCCTATCTGACTGCCCCTGTACGTGTAACGGAATATTCCTAAGAATGGCTCTGCTTTCAGCGAGTTGGCAGAGCCATTTTTCCTTGGCCGGCAGCCTCAATCACTCCCGCAACTTGGCAGCATGCATGCTGTTGAAGGGCAGCGAAATGCGCTTGACGGCGGTTCCGCCGGTATCACCAGCGGTCACGACACGGGTCAGCACCAGATGATCGTCCTCGACCTCTATCCCGCGGCCGCCCACTCTACGGCCGTCATTCTTTGCCTTACTGGCCGCCGCGCCTTGATCTGTTGGCGTTGCCTTACGTCTTCCGGCGATCAGTCCAGCTCGCTTCAGCCTCTGCCGCACAGTGTTCAGGCGGCAATCGTAAAGAGCCGCGATTTGGTATCTGTTCATTCCATCTTCAAGATGCTTGCGCAATACGTCTGCGGCAGGAAGCTTCATATTCCCTTTTTGCATTGAGATCCCTTTGACGTGCTCATTTCGGACGGCATGCATCGCCGCCATTGATTGCTCGAACAGATCGGCGGCGCGAGCGGGGCGACCCTTCGCGCTGACAGGTAAAAGCTTGCTAAAAGCGGAGAGACAAACCGATCTTTCCCGTCAGATCACGGCCACGGCCGCCAGACTATTCAACCGAGCCATAGGCCGAGAACGGGTCGGTGAAGGCATAGTTGGCGCCCGAGGATAACCTCGTCATCGCCGTGATCGTTTACTGGAACTCGATCTATTTGGCCGACGCACTTGCGCATCTACGTTCGGCCGGAAAGGTCGTCGACGATGCGATGATGGCGCATACTTCTCCGGTCGGAAGGGAGTACATCGCTTTCTCAGGTGACTTCCTCTGGCGACAGGCTGAGAAAAGCAGTTCCCGGAAAATGCTTGCCATCTCGGACGGAGCGCAAGCGGCCTAAGTGTTCTCTTATCGTTCACGCGAAGCGTTGTTCAGCGGGAAACCAACGCGACGCCCTCGTATAAGCTCGCGAAGTAGATGATGACCCGCCGTTGTCCATGCTGCCAATTTAACGGTGTTGAACCGCCTCGATCGATCGCATTGATTTGTCGTACTTGCCAGGTCCGATCGGCTATGCAGCAATGAGGCACTGCTCACGACACGTTCGATGATAGTGCTGTCCGAAAGTCCCGAAACTCACCGAGCGAACGCAGCGACCTTCCGTCGTCGATCGCGGCAAGGTCAAGGATTACAGCGTTGGCGATGGTCATAGGAACCACGAGCGACTGGGATTCGCCTGGCGCGCCCCGCGACGCCACGATCTGGTGCTCGGGCGCAGGCTGAATGCGGGCCGCTCCAAAATCGGTGATCGCAAGGGTCTTCGCGCCCTTTTTTGCAGCGATCTGGCGGACCTCGTGGATGAGGGAGGGTGCCCGGCGGAAGGCAATCAGCCACACCACGTCATTCTTGCCAAGGCTATTTAAGACCTCCGGCAGTTGGTGCATCGAGCCGCCCAAGTCTATCGCTTCATAGCCCGATCGTATGAGTCTAAGAGCTATCAGCGCTGACAGGGCAGCCGAATGACCACGACCCAGAATAAAGATACGCCGGGAGTCGCGCAGGCACTCCGAAAATGCGCGGATATCACTGTCCAAAACCGACGTGCGGATACTGCTGAGCGCCGTGATCTCGCTGTCGATAAGAGAGGCGAGGACCCCGCCTTCCTGCGCGCGAACGAGTCGGGCCGCTACGCGGGCGGCTGAACTCTCGTAGTCAGTGCCACCTTCAGTCAGGCTGGCCTGCAGAAACGCTCTAAACTCTGGATAGCCCTTGAACCCGAGGCGGCGGGCAAGCCGAACGGCCGATGCCGGATGCACGCCCGCGCGCGCGGACACGTCCTTGCCGTTCTCCATGGCTCCGCGCATTGGAGCTCGTACAAGAACGTCGAGCAGTCGCATGTCTGCCTCAGTGAGGCGGGTGGAATGCCTGCTGATCAAATCACTGAGCGCTAAAGGTGCCGTGTCCTGACTGTTTGTCAAAGTTCCGTGTCTCTCCATCATTGCGGCCCACGCCGAGCGAGATCAACACGCTCGCCGCTCTCGTCGAAATACAATGCGCGTTCCATATCGAACGAGACCCACGCGTTGCCGTCGGCCGGAACACCTTGCCTGCGAGGTGTGGAGACCGTCAACCTGCCAGCGGACGTCTCGCAGTGAAGTAGCACATCCGACCCAGTGAGTTCCGACAACACGATGCGGCCAGGCAAGGCCGGGTGGTCCGGTTTGTGCGTGTGCAGAGACAGAATCTCGGGTCGAAGCCCGGCCGTCAAACCGCCGGGACCTCCCCATCCCGGCACCGCCGAGGCCGGCACAAGGTTGATGGGTGGCACGCCCAAGAAGCTTGCGACAAAGCGGTTTCGTGGTCTGTCATAGATGACCTCTGGTCGGTCGAACTGAAGTAGATGACCGTCCTTCATGACCGCGACACGGTCGGCCATCGACAACGCTTCTGTCTGATCGTGCGTGACATAGACAGTTGTAGCGTTGAGCTGCCTGTGCAACTCTTTGATCTCGGTTCGCATCGTTACTCTGAGCGAGTTGTCGAGGTTGGACAGCGGTTCGTCCATCAGGAAGATGGAGGTATCGCGTGCCATCGCCCGTCCCATGGCGACGCGCTGGCGCTGGCCGCCGGAGAGCGCTCCGGGCTTCCTGTCGAGAAATTTGTCGAGCTGCAGCGTTCTGGCGACGGCTTCCGCTTTCGCAGTGCGCTCTGCCTTCTTGATGCCGCGCAATTCCAGCCCGAACGCGATGTTCTCGCGAACCGTCATGTGTGGGTAGAGCGCGTAGTTTTGAAAAATCATCGCAATGTCGCGGTCCCGCGGTGCTAGGTCGTTGGCACGCCGTCCTGAGATTTCGATGTCGCCTTCCTCGCAGCGGTCTAGGCCGGCGATGAGACGAAGCAAGGTCGACTTGCCACAGCCTGACGGGCCGACGATGACAACAAATTCGCCGGGCTGGATATCCATAGATACACCGTGCAGTACGCGTGGGCCGTTCGGATAGGATTTCCGGATATCACGCAGGGAAATGCCGCTCATCGTGCGCCTCCGGCCCGGAATGTCTCCCGGATCGCAATCGCAAGCGACGGCCGGTCGGTTGTGAACACCTTAACACCAAGTTTCAGCGCCTTCTCTATCTGCCTCGTCGTGTGGGCAGCCCAACAGCCAAATTCGACGCCCGCGTCGAGCAACGCCTTTTTCAACGCGGCTTCCGCCGTGTCGATATGAACGCCTATCTCGCGAATGCCGTGAGCCTTGGAGAGCTCGATGACGGCGTCCTGCCCAAGCTGTCTGAGAACCGGGGGACTGACAAGCCACAGCGATGGCCGATTTGTAGCCACGGCGATGTCGTCCATGGAGCGGAGCAGAAACGAAGAGAACGTCGTGCGTTCGAGCATCGACCGGCTCTGCAGCAGTGAGACGACGCGGCTGACAAAGCCTTTGTACGGCATACCATCGACACCGGGCTTGATCTCGCAACGGAAGTTGACGTGGCTGTTGGCATAAATCGAGCAGAGCTCATCGAGAGTAAGCGGGTGACCGCCTGCGCTGTAGCGAATGGTGGCCGCGCGGACCTGATCCAAAGTCATCTGCGCAATCTCGCCAGCTATGTCCGTCGTAGCATCTAGCGTGGCGTCATGGTGGACAACGATGCCTCCGTCGGACGTTGGGTGCACGTCGAACTCGACCTCCTCCAGTTTCATCAGGGAAGTCGCTGCGAATCCCCGCGGTGTGCTGTCGCCGAATTCGAGTGTTCCGCCTCTGTGGGATGCAATGCGTGTCATTCTCTTATTGTCCTTGATTACTTGACGGCGCCGAGCGTTATACCTCGCACGAGGTGGCGCTCGACTAGGAGGAAACCCAAAAGAACTGGCAGGATGGTGATAGTCGATGCCGCCATCACGAGTGGCCAGTCGATCAGGCCTTCACCGGGATTGATGCGGTAGAGGCGAGCGAGGCCGATCTGCAGCGTGTAGAGGTCCTCCTTGCCAACTGCGACGAGGGGCCAGATGTAGTTGTTCCATTCCGTCATGAAGATGTAGAGCGCCATCGAGGCGATCGCCGGTCGGGACAGCGGCACAATAACCCGCCAGAGCACTTTCAACGGTGTCGCACCGTCCATGTAGGCGGCCTCGTCCAGCGACTTCGGAATGCCTCGGATATACTGCCGCAGAAAGAACGCCGCGAACCCGTTTGAAATCGCCGGAAGGATCAGCCCGGCATAGGTGTCGAGCAGCCCGGCCTTCGCAAGTGTCAGATAATTGGGAATGAGGCTGATATGACTGGGGATCATCAGCGTTGCGACGGTCACGCCGAATAAGAAGTTCCCGCCGGCAAAGGTGAAACGCGCAAAGGCATACGCCGCCATCGTGGCCAGTGTAATACCGAGCAGTGTCACCAAACCCGAGACGATAAGGCTGTTCAGTAGGTAGCGCGCGAAATTGAACTCGCTCACGGCCCTGGTGTAGTTGTCCAGTGTGAAGCTGGCATGGCCTGCGTAATAGGCGTCGACCGTCTGAAACGACATCCAGATCGTATATAGCACCGGTGAAAGGAATAGCAATCCAATTACGAGAGAGGTTATTGTGAACAAGGGGTTGTCAGGCTTCATAGTGCACCTTGCGGCCGATAATGCAGGACTTGAGGAAGGCGAGGGCGACGAGCAGGATGAACAGCAGCACGGCAAGTGCCGAGCCTCGCCCGATATCGAAAAGCCCGAAACCGATCTCGAAGAGGAGATTGACCAGCATGTCCGTTGCGCCTGCGGGGCCGCCATGCGTCATGACGTTGACAATGGTAAATACCTGGAAAGCCTCGATGACCGAGATTACGAGCAGAAAGTAGGTGGTCGGCATCACAAGCGGTAGCGTTACGCGACGGAAGATATGGAGCCGTCGTCCGCCGTCGATCGATGCAGCATCGTACAGGTCTTGCGGGATTGCCTGGAGACCGGCAATGTAGATGACAATGTCGTATCCAAGCTGCCTCCAGGTGTTGACGAAGATCAGTACCCAGAGCGCGAGATGCGGATCTTGCAGCCATTGGACCTTGTCTAGTCTAAGTTTCACCAGTAGCGCGTTGATCATCCCGTAGTCCGTGGCGAATACCCAGGAGAAGACCACGCCAATAGAAACTGTAGAGGTGACCGCTGGTAGGAAAAGTGCGCCGCGAAGAATTCGAGACGGCATAGTTTCCCGGACGAGGTAACTGGCGGTGAAGACGGCTAGCACCAAGCGGAGTGGAACGGAGAGGGCCGTGAAAAGCGCCGTGACCTGAAGGGAGTTCCATAGGTCGCGCGACGATAGAAGCTGCTCGTAATTGCGGAGACCTACGAATGGCATGTCCGGCGAGAGAAAATTCCATTGCCGGAAACTGAGGTCTAGGCTCATGAAAATCGGAACGTAAGTAAACACCGCGATGAAGATCATCAACGGGGCAACGAACATATAAGGTGTGAGGATAAGGCGCATGGCTGTTGAGTGCGCCGGCGACATGACGGGTCATGTGCCGGCATCTTTCTGTTTTTAGTTGCTGACCCGCTTTTCCTCGTCCCGCGTCTGCTGGGCGAAGTCCTTCATGGCCTCATCTACAGGCCGCTGACCGAGGGCCATCGCTTCCCACATCTTATATTCGGTAGCGCGCATCCAGGTGACTACAGTCGTCCGGGCCCGACCGTGGGCAACGGGTAGGGAGTTGATTGCAACGTCGATGCCAAGCTGAGTAGCCAGCGCTTCCTTCACGACAGGAAGGTCTGCGCTCTTCTTGTTTATCGGCATGTAGCCCGTCGCGGCAAACCACGAAGCGTTGGCATCCGGCGAAGCCGCGAAGCTGATGAACTTGTAAGCGGCGGCTTGAACATCTTTCGACGACGAGGCCAGAATGCCGATACCGGCGCCGCCGATCGGAACTGAGCACGTTTTGTTGCAAGGCATTGGGCGAACTGCGAGCGCGTCGCCAAGAGCTTTCTTTGACCCGCCGTAATTGCCGGTCGAGTTCATCATGATCCCGACCTTCTTGGCGAGGAACGCGTCGCGTCCCTTGTCCTCGTCGGTGACACCATCGGGGGACGCAACCTTCTGGTCATGGACCAGCGAGGCCATCCACTGATAGGCTTCGATCGTATTCGGCTTGTCGAGCAAGATCGCTCCCGAGGCAGGATCGACCAGTTCGCTATCGTTGGCCATGACGACGCCCCAGCGGGCAAACTGGCCGGGCGCAGCGATGCCGGAAATGCCTTCAGAACCGAGCTTATCTGAAATTGTCTTCGCCGCCGCGGAGATGTCGGCAAACGTCTTCAGTGGCGTTTCAGGGGAAAGTCCGGCCCGCTCGAAGATATCCTTGTTGATGTAGACAACCGGCGTTGACGAGTTGAACGGAACGATGAAGTTCTTGCCATTGATAACGCCGACCTCACGTGCGTAATCGTAGAGATCAGTCTTAAGCGGGTCGGCGTCGAAATACGGCGCGAGGTCTATGAGGATATTGTTGTTCGCGAACAATCCGTAACGCGTCACTTCGAGGATGACAGCGTCGGGTGCCCGGCGTGCCGGAATTGCTGCCTGCAGCTTTGAGACGACGTCGTTATAGTCGCCGACAAACTCGGCCTCGATGTCGATGTCTGGGTTCGCCGCCTCGAACTTGTCGATGATCTTGTTGAGTGCCTCGCCCTGCGACTTGCTGAACGTGTGCCAAAACTTCACCGTGGTTGCGGCGTTCGCTACATCCACTGTACTAAGGAAAACGGCCACTCCGGTCGCCAAAACCGTCTGCAATATCGGTGACATTTATATCTCCATCTGCAAATTTGATTGCACTGCGGAGTGATGTAACGGCCTTGTGCGACAGATCGTTGAACGGCCTATGAAGGTTTTGTGACCGGGATGTCACGGTTGAGGCGAGAAGGACGCACTTTTTTCCGACGTCATCGCGCGGCTGCGCATTGCGGCGGCCTCAACAATCTCGCTCTTGGGTGGGCCACTGGCCCTGCCACGCGGCCAAGCACGTGTCGCCTTCTCGTTCAACAGGGCAGTTGTCTGCTCCACTGTAGTATGTACAGTCGCTCCAGAAGACAGACTGTTGATTTGCACTGAGAAGTGACCCGGCATTTGCACCGGGAATTGACCCGCCTCTTAGGTATGTTTCGGGTCGGTGGTGGTGGTGGTCAAGTTCCTACTTTTCTCCTTTGCGATTTTGGGTTCATGCGCTGAGCTGTTCTTGAATCGGAAGCTGTCGTTTTCGGTTTCGACGATGGTCGCTCACCAAGATCGGAGTGTACGCGGAGCAAACGGGTGGCAGCCTCTGCGACCAGATCGCTCACGAAGTGAATCGTGGGTCAGAGTTGCCAAGCCTGTTCGGCTAGTATCAACCTGATCCTCTATCAGTTTTCATGACGAAGCGCCTCGTCTGGGCTAAGAGCTTTTACGCGACGAGACCTTCCGATTGACGCGGTTTGGGCAATGAAACGGTGAGATGTGCATAACGATCCGCGGCTCTTAGCCTTAGGATTCAAACATCTAGAGCAGGTCCTGTGATCGATGAATCGATTGTGAGGTGACTGGCGGAGCCGAAGCTGATGCAACATCCACAGCAAAGAGGTGGATGATGGCGCAGGCATTGAGCGATGATCTTCGGTTACGTGTGTTGAAAGCGTCGGCGGCAGGGATGTCTGCTCGACAGGCCGCAGCCAGGTTCGGAGTTGGGATCTCGACGGCGATCCGCTGGATCGCAAGAGCGAAGGAAGGTGAGCCGACCTCCCGACCGCAAGGCTGGAGGCGACGTCAGCGCTGGATACACACGAGGCATTCGTCGTGGCACTGATCGAAGACCGTAAGGACGTGACGCTCGATGAAATGGTCGAGCGCTTGTCCGTCGAGCGGCAGGTGAAGATCAGCCGGAGTGCACTTGGCGCTTGGCTGCGAGGACGCGGATGGACGTTTAAAAAAGTCCGCGCATGCATTGGAGCAAGACCGGCCGGATGTCCTGAAGCGTCGGCGCATCTGGTTTGATGGTCAGCTCGATCTCGATCCGGAGAGGCTGATCTTCATCGACGAAACCGGTCTCTCAATGAAGATGGCACGTCTGCGTGGACATGCGCTTCGAGGCGAGCGCTACCGAGCTGGCGTACCGCACGGGCATTGGAAAACAACGACCTTTACCGGAGCGCTGCGCCTCACCGGAATGACCGCACCGTTTGTTTACGATGGCGCAATGAACGGTAACGTCTTCCTCGCCTACGTCGAGCAAGTGCCGGTCCCGGCTCTTAAGGCCGGGGACGTCATCGTTATGGACAACTTGCCGGCACACAAGACAACCGGAGTTCGCGATGCCGGCGAGCGTGCCGGCGCCAAACTCATGTTCCTGCCGCCCTACAGTCCCGACTTTAATCCCATCGAGAACGCATTCTCAAAACTGAAAGCCATGTAGCGAGGCCGGGCAGAGCGAAAGATCGATGCCCTGTGGGACGCAGTCGGTGCTTTGACCCCCCGCTCCACACCGGCAGAATGCGCCAACTACTTCAGGGCCGCCGGATATGACCCGGATTGAACAGGATCTGCTCTAGGTGACCAAACAAGCCTATCCTTCATCGCAGCACGGTTGTTCTGACGTGACAGCCTGTCACGCACACTCTCGTTCGATCGGGGGCTTCATAGTCATCAGGAAGGTCATGGCGATAGCCGGCAATATCAGCCTAGTGTGGCATCCTTGATCGGCGGCTTCGGCAGGTTCTCTAGAAACCGGGTGGTTTCGCCCAGCAGATTTTCCATTGCGGCCCGAGCGGCCATTGCATCCTTCGTCATGATCGCGTGGGCCACGGCATGGTGGTTTTCGAGATTGAACGAGAAAGCCCCGACCGTATGGGGAAATACGGCATCGAGTATCGATTCAATCGCCTGGCGCAGACTTTGCAGTACTGGATTATGCGTGGCCGCCAATATGGAGAGGTGAAATTCCTTGTCCGCGGCAACGGCTGCGACCGGATCGTGCTGGCTTTCCTCCATGCGTCGGTATGCGGCCATGATGGCTTCCCGTTCAGCAGTGCTGGCACGTAGGGCCGCCAATGCCACGGCGCCGGGCTCGACGATCTCGCGCACTTCCGCAAATGCCAGCAGTTCGGCATGGGAGATGCGCCCGTTCGACAGCCACCCGATCAACTCGGCATCCAGCCACTGCCAATTTTCGCGTGGTTCGACCCTCGTGCCGGTCCGCTGCCTGACTGTCACCAGGCCTTTGGCCGACAATATCTTCGCCGCCTCGCGCACGACCGTGCGGCTGACGCCGAACTCATGCTCCAGCTCGGTTTCGGACGGAAGATAGCTGCCCGGAGCGATCTGCCCGGAGGCGATGCGGACGCCAAGGGCCTCCACAAGTGCCATCGTCCTGTTCGGTTTTGTCATGCGGATTCCTCGCCTCAGTCGCCACGCAGACCAATCAGAATGCGCGAATAAATGCAAATGGCATGTTGCTCATCAAACATCATATGTTAAAGGTATGATGTTTGATGGACGCCACGAAGGTGGCGGGGAGGGGAAAATGAATCTCGATACCAACACGGAAGCGGTTCGCCGCATCAATCTGCGCATTCTGCCGTTTCTGATGCTGCTCTATCTCGTTGCCTATATCGACCGATCCAACATTTCGGTGGCCGCTCTCAGTATGAACGCCGAACTTGGATTGACGAGCCAGATGTATGGGCTCGCGGCCGGCATATTCTTTGCGACCTATATCGTCTTCGAAATACCGAGCAATGTGCTCCTGACCCGCTTCGGTGCGCGCCGCTGGATTGCGCGCATCATGATCACGTGGGGGATCGTCGCGGCGGGCATGGCGTTTGTTTCGAGCGCCCACCAGCTCTACGGCATGCGACTTCTTCTCGGCGCGGCGGAAGCCGGCTTTACGCCTGGAATCATCTACTATCTTGCGAAATGGTATCCATCGCGCGATCGCGCCAACGCCATGTCCTTCTTCTATATCGGCGCCGCGCTCGCATCGGTCATCGGCCTGCCGCTTTCGGGCCTGCTGCTCAATGCCCATGGTACTCTCGGTCTTTCGGGATGGCGCTGGGTGTTCCTGATCGAAGGTATTCCAGCCGTTCTGTTGGGCTTTGCAGTGCTGAAGTTCCTGCCGGATCGTCCAAAGGATGCGGCTTGGCTTACGGCGGGGCAGCAGGATAGTCTCGAGCGCACGATCGCCGCCGAGGAGGCGGAAGCGCCGGTATCCCACCACGCATCCTGGAGTGTTGCCTTCTCGAGTATTCGTGTCTGGCTTCTCGCCTTCTTCTGGCTGTTGCAGGCCTTTGGCACGATCGGCATCACCCTGTTCATGCCGTTGATCGTCAAGAACCTCTCCGGCGGCGGCAATTTGGCGGTGAGCCTGCTTTCGGCCGTGCCGTTCCTTGCCGCCTGCGTCTTCATGTTCTTCAATAGCCGGCATTCCGACCGGACCGGCGAGCGGGCCTTCCATTTGGGACTTCCGCTAGCGCTGGCGGGGGCATGCCTTCTGGGTGCTACCTATGTCGGCGACCCGCGCCTCTCCTACCTGTTGCTGGTGCTTTCCGTTGCGCTCAATTGGGCTGTCATTCCGATCTTCTGGGCCGTCACGACCGAACTCGTCTCCGGCCTCGCGGCCGCCATATCGATCGCGTTGATCAATGCCCTGGCAAACGTTGCCGGCCTCGCGCTACCCCCGGTGATCGGCTGGATCAAGGACTCGACCGGAACATACGACATCGCGCTGACCCTGGTGGCATCGGCTCTGATCGCGGGCGGCGTGCTCGGCATCGCGATCGTCCGGACAGGGACACCGGCCCTTCGGCTTTCAAGACAGTGAGGTTACCAAGGATGACATTCGAACCTGAGAAACTGCACGGCATTCACGCGATCCTCTATGCCTTCTTTGACAGAGACGAGAAGCTTGACCGGGCGGCGATGAAACGGCAGACGGACATCTGCATTGCCCAAGGCGTCCATGGCCTGGCGGCGCTTGGGCTTGCCACGGAAGTATCCAAGCTGACGGGCAATGAGCGGCGCACCGTGATGGATTGGCTTGCCGAGGACAATGCCGGCCGTCTTCCGCTCGCCTTCACCATTTTCGGCACATCGGTTGCCGAACAGATTGAGCAGGTCCGTCATGCGGAGCGGGCAGGGGCGGACTGGGTGATACTTCAGCCGCCGCCGGTCGGTTCTTTCGGGGCTAAGGAATATATCGACTTCTTCGGTCGCGTTGCCGATGCGACGGCCCTGCCGGTGGCAATCCAGAACGCGCCCGCCTTTCTTGGGCGAGGGCTGACGGGACCGGACCTTGCCGCACTGCGCAACGCGCATCCCAATGTGCGCGTGCTCAAGGCGGAAGGATCAGCGGTGGAGGTCAAGGCCTTGATGGATGCGGTCGGCGCCGATATGTCTGTCTTCAACGGCAGGGGCGGGCTGGAGTTGCTGGACGGGCTGCGTGCCGGATGCGCCGGCTATATTCTTGCGCCAGATCTCATCGACTACGCGGTCAGGGCATACAATGCCTTTCGCGCTGAGGACGAAAGCCGCGCCGAGGAGGCCTACCGGGCCATGCTGCCATCCGCCGTTACCGTCATGCAGGGGATCGAGCATCTGATGTGCTACGGCAAGCGCCTCTTCGCGGAAAGGGCCGGCCTGGCGGTCCATGATCGCGCACCCGCCATGCGCCCGACGGATTTCGGCCAGAGCCTCATTGTCCAGCATGCCAGGGCGCTCGGCATGCTGCAAATACGGTAGCGCTTAACTGCCGGATTTCGGTGGCTCCAGCTTCTGGACCTCCTGGGCTTCGCGCAGGAGGTTTTTCATCTGTTCCGCCGCAGCCTGACCGTTGCCCTCGGCAATGGCTTCATAGACATTCTGGTGACGGCGGATCCAGCGCTCGTCCTCTTTCGCGGTTTGCTCGAGGCTAACCTTGAAGACATGCTTCAGCCCGGCCGAAATCAATGAGCCCAGCGCGAGATAGAAGGCATTGCCGGTGGCCGCCAGAATGGCGGTATGAAATGCGAGGTCATGCTCGATTTTTTCGTCAGCGCTGGAGGCGAGCGTCATGCCCAGCAATGCATGCTTCATCTTATGCAATGTTTGCGGGGTCGCCCGCGCGGCGGCGAGTTCGGCGGCGGCCGGCTCGAAGGATTGACGCAGCTCGTAAAGGTCGAGCCGCGCTCTTTCGCTGCCGTCGATCGCCCCAAGCCGCCATGCGAGAACCTGGGGATCCAGCAGATGCCATTCGGAATGATCGGTGACCCTGGTGCCGCTTCTGGGGCGGCTGTCGAGAAGGCCCTTGGCCGACAGGATCTTGATGGCTTCGCGAATGACGGTGCGCGACGTTCCAAACTGGTCGCATAGCTCCTGTTCGGTGCCGATCGAGGCGCCGGCCGCAAGCGAACCTCCGACGATTCGCTTGCCAAGAGCCTGCACGACCGCGTCGTGGAACCGCTCTCTCGTGCCGAGGCTTGTTTCGTCGGCGCCTGAATTCATGCCGGCCATTCGCTCTCCCCAAATCAGGACATCTCTAGCTTCTTCAGCCTGTAGTCACAAGTTCCGCGCCGCTTGACGGGTCCAGCTAATTTGTATAACAAAAATATAAATCATTATACAAATAGGAGCTATCATGTCCGAGGATCCGAAGCGCAGGTCGCAGGCCTGGTTTGGCGGGGTGGACAAGGACGGGTTCATACACCGGTCCTGGATGAAGAATGGCGGTCTGCCCGATGACGTCTTCGACGGCCGTCCCGTCATCGGCATCTGCAACACCTTCTCGGAATTCACGCCGTGCAACGCGCATTTCCGCGAGCTTGTCACCCACATCAAGGCGGGTGTTCTGGAAGCCGGCGGCCTGCCTTTGGAGTTTCCGGTGTTTTCCTGCGGCGAATCCAATCTCCGCCCGACCGCCATGCTGTTTCGCAACCTGGCGTCGATGGATGTCGAGGAGGCGATCCGCGCCAACCCGATGGATGGCGTTATCCTGATGGCAGGATGCGACAAGACCACGCCGTCGCTGCTCATGGGTGCCGCAAGCTGCGACCTGCCGACGATCGTCATCTCCGGCGGGCCGATGCTGAACGGCAATTTCCGTGGCAAGCCGATCGGCTCGGGGACGGATGTATGGAAATTCTCCGAGGAGGTGCGGGCAGGTACGATGAGCCGGCAGGAGTTCATGGAGGCCGAAAGCGCCATGTCACGCTCTCCCGGTCACTGTATGACCATGGGGACGGCCTCGACCATGGCCTCGATGGTGGAAGCCCTCGGTGTCGCCCTGCCCACCAACGCGGCCTGGCCTGCTGTCGATGCCCGGCGCGCGCGGCTTGCCCGAATGACGGGTCGACGCGCTGTCGCCATGGTCAAGGAGGATGTGCGTCTCTCGAAGATCCTCACAAGAGCGGCGTTTGAAAATGCCATCAAGATCAACGGTGCCGTCGGCGGTTCGACCAATGCCGTCGTCCATCTGCTTGCCATCGCCGGACGGATCGGCGTCGATCTCTCGCTTCAGGATTGGGACAGGCTCGGGCGCGACGTTCCGACGATCGTCGATCTTATGCCGTCGGGAAAATACCTGATGGAGGATTTCTGTTACGCCGGAGGCATCCCCGTCGTGATGTCCGAGATCAAGGATCTTTTGAACCTCGACGCGCTCACCGTTTCAGGCATGACCGTCGGCGAGAATATCGCTGACGTCGTCAATCACAATCCCGACGTTATCCGAACCAGGGCGACCCCTCTCGTCGAGAGCGGCGGCATTGCCGTGCTCAAGGGCAATCTCGCTCCGGATGGCGCGGTGCTGAAACCCTCCGCCGCGTCACCGCATCTGATGCGTCATCGCGGAAGGGCTGTGGTCTTCGAAAACATCGAGGACTTCCATGCCAGGATCGACGACCCCGACCTCGATGTCGACGAGAACTCTGTTCTCGTACTGAAGGGCGCCGGCCCGCGTGGCTATCCGGGCATGGCCGAAGTCGGCAACATGGCGTTGCCAAGTAAGCTGCTCGAGAAGGGTGTTCGCGACATGGTGCGCGTCTCAGACGGCAGAATGAGCGGTACGGCCTATGGGACCGTGGTGCTTCACGTCTCCCCCGAAGCGGCCGCCGGCGGTCCACTGGCTCTCGTCCAGCAGGGCGATTTCATTGCGCTCGATGTTGATGCCCGCACACTCGTTCTCGAGGTGCCGGAAGAAGAGCTTGCACGACGGCGTTCTGCCTGGAAGGAGCCGGCGCCGGCGATGACATCCGGATACCAGAGCCTCTACGTGAGGACGGTCATGCAGGCAGATACCGGCGCGGATCTTGACTTTCTGGTTGGAGGACGCGGCGCAAAGGTGCCGCGCGAAAGTCACTAATTCATCCGTACTGAAAACCATAAGAAGGAGGAGATCGATGGTTTCCGAAAATGAACTGGTCGCCAAGATTACTTGGCGGCTGATGCCCTGGCTGGGCTTTCTTTATCTCATTGCCTATATCGACCGGCAGAACGTCAGTTTCGCCAAGCTTCAGATGGTCGATGCTCTCGGCCTCAGCGAATATGCCTATGGGCTGGGTGCGTCTCTTTTCTTTATCGGTTATTTCATTTTCGAGGTGCCGAGCAATCTTCTGTTGACCCGGTTCGGCGCCAGCAAATGGTTTGCCCGCATTCTGGTGTCGTGGGGGATCGTCACCATCGCGCTCGCCTTCACCGCGAACGCGACCATGTTCTATATCCTGCGTTTCCTGCTGGGCGCATGTGAGGCGGGCTTCTTTCCCGGCGTCCTTTATCTGCTGACGCTCTGGTATCCTTCCGACCATAGGGGCAGGATGGTCGGATTGTTCATGATCTTCAGTGCCGTTGCCAATGCGGTTGGCGCGCCGCTGGGTGGGACGCTTCTCAGCCTCGATGGCATGCTCGGCTTTGCCGGATGGGAGTGGGTCTTTCTCGCGACTGGAATTCCTGCCGTGCTTGCCGGAATTGCGACACTGTTTCTATTGCCGGATAGACCCGAGCAAGCGGCTTTTCTCAACGAACCCGAAAGGAAATGGCTGGCGCAGCGCTTGGCATCGGAAGATGCCGGCATCGATGCTCACGGGCGAAATCCGCTGATGGCGCTGCTGGATGCCAGAGTGATCCTCATGTCCGTCTGCTTCATCGGTTTCCCCCTGTCGGCATACGGGCTGAGCTACTGGCTGCCGACTATCGTGAAGAGCTTCGGCGTCGACAGCATGTCGAATGGATTCCTGAACATCATCCCCTGGGTGCTGGTTGCCATAGGCCTCTATTTCGTTCCTACCGCCGCGGCGCGATCCAAATCCCAAACGGCCTATATTATTGGCCCTGCCGTGGTGGGAATTGTCTGCCTGGTCGCGTCCGCGGTCCTGACCAACCACGCTCTGCAATTTGCATTCCTGTGCCTGGCTGCCGCGGGCATCTTTGCGGGGCAGCCCGTCTTCTGGAATCTTCCATCCAAATTTCTGAAAGGCGCTGGCGCTGCTGCCGGTTTGGCAGCGATCAATTCGGTCGGCAACCTGGGCGGATTCGTTGCCCAGAATGTCGTGCCGTGGATCCGCGATGCGACGGGGAGCGCCACCGCGCCAATGTTCTTCCTGGCACTGTGCCTGGCAATTACGGCGGTGCTGGTTCTGGCCGTTCAGCACACCATTGCCCGCAACGGAGACGCGAGCGGAAATTGATGAGTGTGAGCCATTGAACGCCCAATGGCGAGGCGAATGAAGAAAGGCTGGAGCAGGGCGCCTCGCCATGCTCCAGCCTTTACGATTCTATCGGTGCTTTCAGTCGGGTGCCACGATCAATGCCTCGTCGATCTCTTCGGCCGGGGCACGTTCGCGGGCGAGCCGCCGGAGCGTGGCTGCGAGCAGGATGACCATCAGCACGAGCTCGACGGCAATCGCGGTCATGCCAGCTGCCTGGTAGTGGTTCGAAAATTGCAGAACCTGCGCGAACACGGCGCCCAGGATCGCCGGTCCCAGACCAAGCGAAACCTGCTGCATGGTGGCGAGCATGGCGCTACCGGCGCCGGCATGTTCATGCGGCACGTCTGCAAGTCCTAGCCGGTAAAAGCAATTGACGATCAATGCCTGGCCGAAGCCGATCAGAACGGTTGATGGTATGAGGTTGATGATGCTCGGCTGTGGCCACACCAGGTCCAGTGTCACGATGAGCAGGACAAGACCCGTCATCTGGATCAGGCAGCCGGTGACGAGCATGGCCTCGCGGCGCATGCCGGCAAGCTTGCGCGTCACAAAGACGGCGGAGACGAAATAGGACGCGCCGAGCGCGATCAGGGCATTGCCGGACTGCAGCGGCGTCAACCCGGCGCCTGCCTGCAGCGTCAGCGCTATGACGAACATGAAGCCGCTCCACGAGGTGAAGAAGATGATCGCGATCAGACCGCCGAAGCGCATGCTGGAGATGCGGGTGAGGGAGGGCGGCAGAATCGGGAAGGCGCCACGCTCCTCCTTGGCCCTCTGGATGCGCCATAGAAGTGCTGCCAGCGGCAGGGTCGGCACGAAGCCGAGCAGGCAGAGCCAGTTCCAATGGAGGGAGGGGCCGAGCGCCGTCGGCACCAGCACGGAGAGCGTCAGCAGCGCCAATGTCACCATGCCCGACCAGTCAACCGGCACCTTGCGGTGGCCGCGCGTTTCGGGGACGTAGCGCCACATGCTCACCAGGATCAGGATGCAGATCGGCAGGTTGATGAGGAAGATGCTGCGCCAGCCGGAACCGGCAATATCGGCCGATATCAGGAAACCGCCGAGAACCTGGCCGACAATGAAGGCAATACCGCCGATTGCGCCATAGAGCGCAACGGCGCGGGCATGGTCACGTCCGCTCAGGCTGACATGGATCGTTGCCAGCACCTGCGGCACCATGAGCGCGGCGGCAAATCCCTGCAGCGCACGCGCGATAATGAGGAAGGTAACGGATGTCGCCACGCCGCAGAGCAGTGAGGCAAGGCAGAACATCAGGACGGCCACACCGAACATGCGCCGGCGGCCGAAATTGTCGCCGAGACGCGCGCCCATCGCCAGGCAGATCGCGAAGGCAACGCCATAGGCTGAAACAAAGAGTTCGAGTTCGGTTTCACCGGCCTTCAGCGATACCGCGATCGCTGCCAGGCCCACGTTGATGATGGAAAAATCGAGCTGCAGCAGCAATTGCCCGGCGAGCAGGATCATCAGGCCGACTTGGCCGAGCCGGATTGGTGCGGATGACATGGGGACCTCAATGCGTTTCCGAAACAGAGTCCACAGGCTTCTATACCTATGCTAAACTGGTACAAGCCCTCTATTTAGACTGGTATAAGCAGTGTCAGGCTGGAGACTGGAAATGCACGGTACGCTCGATATATCCGCCAATCACCTGCCGTCACGGGCGCAGGAACTTGGCGAGATGTTGCGTCGGAAACGCGAAGCGCTCGACCCCAAGCGTCTCGGCATTGGCCGCGTCGGCCGGATTCGTACGCCGGGATTGCGGCGGGAAGAAGTGGCGGCGCGCGCAGATATCGGCATCACCTGGTACACGAAGCTCGAACAGGGCCGAGAGATCCGCGTATCGCCGCGCGTGCTCTTTGCCGTTGCTCATGCGCTGGAATTCAACGTATTCGAAACGGAGCACCTGTTCCGGCTGGCTGGCCTGCCCGTTCCGGCCCGGCTTGATAATCCGCGGGTCTGTGAACCGCTCACCCCGGCAAGCCAGCGCATTCTTGACCAGCTCTGTCCCTATCCTGCCGTCATCCAGACGAAACGTTACAATATTCGCGGCTTCAACGAGGCCTACCGCCGGCTCGTTGGCGTTGACCTCAATGCCCTCCCGCTGGAGGATCGCAACTGTATCTATCTGTCGCTGGTCAATCCTGCGTGGCGCGCGAGCCAGGCCGATCCCGACGAAGTGCTGGCGAGCATGGCCGCGCTTTTCCGGGCGTCGATGGCCGAGCATCGCGACGATCCGTCCTGGGAGCTGCAGCTGGAGCGCTATATGAGCGTTTCCGATCAATTCCGCATCGTATGGGATCGCTACCAGCTCAAGGCTATCGAGAATGTGGTGAAGCGCTTCCGCCTGGCGGACGGCACGATCCTTGCGCTTCAATCCAACAATTGGTGGGCAAGCCCAAGCAATGACGAGCGCATGATCGTCTACATGCCCGTTGACGATGCCGGCGCCGAGGCGCTGAAAGCGATGATGAAGCGCAAGCGGGCCTGCTGAGAGATAGAGCTGAGCGGCCTGGGGGCGATTGCCCGTGGCGCGAAGTTGGTGGATCTTCTGCAACCGGGTATTGAACCTTGAGGCAGGGCCGCTATTTTCGGCGCTGTAAACACGGGCGCGACGTTGAACCCCCAGGATCTTGCGAGGCTCAGGCTTCGCCCCTTGCTCTGCGGACGCCTACCGCAACCACTCGGAGTCTCAGGCAGACAATGACATTCCCCAATATTCAGCTTCCGCAGAGAGCTCTCATGCTTTCTCAGGGCGTCATCTCCACGCCGAAAGCCAGCTTTTTCTCGTTGCCGGTCCTCATCGCCCTCACTGCTTTTTTGGCGATCTCCGAAACACCGGGCATCTTGAGGGATTGGACGATCAACCAGAACCCCGTCGTGCTCGATAGCGGCGATATCCGCGATGGAAAATGCTCGACGAGAAAGGGCTTCTTTACCAACTGCTCTGCCCATCTCAACTATACCTATAAGGGTCAGAGCTATGACAAGGATGTCGAGATCATGTTCGTCGACATCCATTCCGGAGATTACGACACGAATCTCGTCATTTCCGGTGATCACCCGGACTTGGCCACCCTGAGCCTCGGGCTGGATATGCTCTGGAACCGGATCATAACGCTCGCCGTGTTTGTCGCCCTTCTTGGGGGTACCTGCCTTGCGATGATTTTCCTGATCCTGCGCGTCTGGCGTGTTCGCGGGCAATTGCGCGAGCCAGCCCGGCTCGAGCCGGTGCCGGTGGAAATCACGGGATTCGATCGGCGACGCCAGCGCTTGTCGGTGACCTATGCGGACAAGATAGGTGGAAGAAAGACCGGGCGAGCAGGCCATACGCATTTCGAGCCGGGGCAGGAGCCTCTGATCGTCGGCGAAAATGGCGGCAAGGCAGTCGGGCTTGCCGTCTGGCATGGGAACACGGCGCTCCCGGTGCTGCTGGATGAGCGGCTGGAGCGGATCGAGATGACGCCGGAGGAGCGCACGGCGGCACTCGCACCGCTGGCTGCCGAGTTGGGCGATTCTCGGCCGGGGCTCGTCGTGCAGGGAAAGAAGGGGTGGTCCATCAAGGCGCGGCTCGCAGCGGCCCTTCTCGTCATACTGCTGATCATCGGCGGTATTTTTGGCTACTGGCTTTGGTATGTGACCAGCGCAACGTCGCAATTTACGTCTCCCGCCATGGACATCAACAATATGATGCCGGAATCCGTCAACCGCTGGGGTTGCGACCAGCTGAAGAAGCGCTTCGGCGATCAGCGGGCGCCGTTTGGGTGCACCGCTTCCGACTATAGCAGCTGGAAGTGACGGCGGACCAATAGGGCGGCGGCCATCGCCGCGAGCGCGGGAAGAAGCAGGGTCTGCGGGCCTGCGGCTGCTATGTATCGTGGGGGCACTGACGTGTGCCCCCATCCCACGCGAGCTGTTATTTGGCTTGCGCAACACCCTGAGCAAGACAGGCGCGCCGACAGGCCCTGTCAACGAGCTAGTCAGGAAGCGCCAAGCTGACGAAGTCGGCCCATATTCAGCCCTTCGATTGTCATCCCAGCTCCGGCACGGCGCGGCTGACGATCTCGATAAAGAGTTTTAGCGCGCCTCCCGAAGGCTCGCTCCTGTGGGCAAGGTGAAGGGGCGCTACGAGCTGTGTCCTTCGATCCAGCGGCAGATAGGCGATGCCGTTCGTCTCAAGCCGCGTCATCGAATTCGGAATGATCGAAATGCCAAGGCCCGCTGCCACAAGGCTGAGGGTCGACATGAGGCGCGGTGCTTCATGCTTGACCTGCGGGCTGAATCCCGCGCGGCCACAGGCCGCTATGATCGCATCGTAAAATCCCGGACCGGACGGGCGCCGGTACAGAATGAAGGACTCGTCTGCCAGGTCGGACAGCTGGATCGGCGACGTGCGTCTCGCTCCCTTGACGACAAGGCGATGACTGTCGGGCAGCGCCACGAACATCTCCTCATCGAGGATTTTGGACACGGATAGTCCTTTCGACTGCTCGACCGGCGAGCGGACGAATGCAACGTCGATCAGCTGTGCCCGCAGCGCCTCGATGAGATCGCTGGTGCTGGATTCCTCGAGCTTGATCCGCACGCCGGGGGAGATCTCGCCAAGCGAACGCACCGCCGTCGTCACCAGCGGATGGAAGGCGGCAGAGCTGGTGAAGCCAATGGCCAGACTGCCTTCCTCGCCGCGCGCATTGCGGCGCGTTGCTTCCACGGCAAGATCGACGTCTTGCAGAATGATGCGCGCGCGGTCGACGAATGTGCGTCCCGCCTCGGTCAATGCCACGCCGCGCGGCAATCTTTGGAAGAGCGTCGCCCCGACCAGATCCTCCAGATTTCGGATTTGCTGGCTAAGCGGCGGCTGTTGGATGCCCAGCCTCTCGGCGGCACGCGTGATATGACCCTCATCCGCGACAGTCACGGCGTAACGAAGATGTCGAAGCTCAATCATGTCATATCCTGAAAGTATGCAATTAGCATTATTCATATATTAGACATGCAGGCGAGAGAAGTTTAAATTCTCCGTATCGCAGTGACCTAAAGACAGGCCGATCCATGGATACTCTTTCTCTTCCCCACCAAAGCCAGCGTCTCTCTCCCACCGTGACGGATCTGTTTTGGGGATTCTTTACTCTCGGCCTCACGGGTTTTGGTGGCGTTCTGCCACTTGCCCGAAGAATGGTTGTCGAGAAACGCCAGTGGCTTTCAGGTGAGGAATTCTCCGAACTGCTCGGGCTCTGTCAGTTCCTGCCCGGCGGTAACATCATCAACATGTCGGTTGCCATCGGCCTGCGGTTTCAAGGCGTTGCCGGCGCTCTGGCTGCTCTGTTCGGTCTCATCGCGGCGCCGACGGCGGTCGTCATCGCCATGGGTATCTTTTACGACCAGTTTCACGACAATCCCTACGTCACGCATATGTTCGCGGGCCTGGCTGCCGCGGCCGCGGGGCTTCTGATTTCCATGGCCATCAAGATCGTCATGCCGCTTCGCAAGCGGCCTGTGGCGATCGCCGTCGCCGTGTTGTGTTTCATCGCGATCGCCGTCCTCAAGCTTCCTCTGCTGCCGACCATGCTGGTGCTGTCTCCCATCAGCATACTGGCAACCTGGAGGTTGGAAGCATGACATCCGACCTGATTGATCTGGCTACCATTTTCACACAGCTCTCGCTTCTCGCCTTCGGTGGTGGAAATTCCATTCTTCCGGAAATGCATCGCGAGGTTGTCGACATCCATCACTGGATGACAGCCGAGGAGTTCGGCGCCCTCTTCGCCCTGGCTCAGGCGGCTCCGGGCCCGAATTTGATGGTGGTTCCGCTGGTCGGCTGGCATGTCGCCGGATGGGCCGGCGTGCTGGTGAGTTCGGCGGCGAAGTTCGGCCCTTCGTCGATCGTCACCGGCATCGCGCTGCATGTCTGGACCCGCTTCAAGGATCGGCCATGGCGCAGGATCGTCCAATCCGGGCTGGTGCCGATGACCGCAGGCCTCGTGACGGCGAGCGCCGCAGTCATCACTGAGGCCTCGGCGCCCAATCTCGTCCTCGCGGCAGTCGCGGCCGTGTGCGCCATCGTCCTGACAAAGACCAGCATACATCCGCTGTTCGTTCTGGGAGCGGGAGCGTTGATCGGGCTGAGCGGTCTCGGGCAGATCTGAGGGATCGAGGCTCGACGGTGAGCCAGCGAATATTCGCGCGAGTGCGTCGGCCTATGCCGCCTTATGGAGCAAGGGGAGTTTTATGCGCACGCGCGCTCCCTTCCATGGGCCGGTCAAGATGGTGATGCTGCCGCCGTGCAATTGTGCGATCTGGCGCGAGAGATTGAGCCCAAGGCCCGCACCGCGAGAGCGCGGATGCAGGCGGTAGAAGGGCTCGAAGACATTGTCGTGCTCCTCCACCGGAATTCCCGGGCCTTCGTCCTGTACTTCCAGGCCTCCATCCCGGTCGACCGCAACGGTAATTGTGCCCTGGCCGCCGCCGTGTTCGATGGCGTTGCGGATGATGTTTGCAAGTGCCTGCTCGATCTGGAGTTCATTGGCCTCGACGTCCACCCGGCCTTGCGGCGGCTCGAAAGCGAGATCGTAGCCGGCCTCGATCGCCAGCGGCGCGAAATCAGCGGCAACACGGCCGGCAAGATCGACAAGATCGATCAATTCTCGATGGTCCGTCGGGCGCTCCAGCGATTGATGATCCAGCAATTGCTGCGCCAGATGGGAGAGGCGTTCGATATCCTGCCGCAGCCGCAGGCTCTCAGGCTCCTCCTTGAGCAATTCGGCGCGTGTGCGCAGGATGGCGATGGGCGTGCGAAGTTCATGGGCAGCATCCGTCAGGAAGCGGTTGTGACTGTCGATGCCCTGGGCAAGGCGGGTCAGAGCCTGATTGAACGCATGGACCAGCGGCACGATCTCCTGAGGCACATTCCTGACCGGCAATTGCATCGCGCGCGTCTTGAAGTCGATGCGTGCCGCCTGGTCGGCGGTGCCAACCAGGCCCGCAAGCGATCGACGCACGACGGCCGGCGTCGTCATCAGGGTGGTTACGCCCATGGCCAGGATGATCGGCAAAAGCACGATGCCAAGGAAGAACAACAGGCCAGGGAAGACCCGGGCCCAGTCGACGGTGCCGTCCGGTTTGCGGGCAAGGTTGACGATGGCGGTAATGCTGATGTCGAAGCCTTCTGCGTCGGCCCGTGAAAAGAATGTCGAGGTGACGACCTGGACGGTCCCAACCTTGGTATCGACTTTTTGGACAAGGGCTTCCGGGCGCATTTCCTGCCCGTCATGCTTGCCCGCAAAGCCGATACTCGCATGGTCGACGGCGGTAAGCAGGCCCCCAATTTCGCGATCATAGTCGGGCGGGGCCGCGCCCACGCGCGCAGTCTGGCCCGTGGCATCGTGAATGACGTACCAGACCTTGGGATGTTCGGCGCGAAATTGCGCAAGTTCGCTGGTGTCGTTCACGATCAGCCTGCCAGCCTTGTCGCGATCGATCGCGCCGACAATGGCGGTAACGGCTGCTTCATTGTCGACCATGAGCCGCGGTTTGACCACGGATAGCACCACGATCAGCAGGATGATGAAGAAAACCAGCATCGCCGCCTGGAGCAGGATCAGCCGCCACACCAGGATCCATTGCAGGGAGCGGGCGCGTGCCGGCTTCATGTCGCGGCTCGCAACAGATAGCCGAGATTGCGAACCGCGCGGATCTCAATGCCGGCAGCGACATCGTCCAGCTTGCGGCGCAGCCGGGAAATATGGGCATCGAGCGCATTGGAGCCGATCTCGTCGTCCAGCGCATAGACCGCCTCCTCGAGCATGTTGCGCATGATGGTGCGGCCGGGCCGGCGGATCAGCGTTTCCAGCACCAGGCGCTCACGACGCGGCAGGTCCAGGGGTTGATTGTCGATCAGCGCCTCGCGATGACGGAAATCATAGGTAAGACGGCCGACGACAGTCTGATCCGCCCGCCGGATATAGGGACGCCGCTGCAGGGCTCTGAGCCGAGCGACAAGTTCTTCGCTGGCGAAGGGTTTGCCCATATAGTCGTCCGCACCGGCATCGAGCCCGGCGATACGCTCGCGCAGCCCGCTCATGGCCGTGAGCGCAATCACCGGAGCCTCGATATTCAGCGCCCGCAGCCGAGGGATCAAGGATAGGCCCTCGCCATCCGGAAGGCGTCTATCGAGAACGATGGCGTCATAGGCGCCGAAGCGAACCATGGCTTCTGCGTCGGCGAGGTTGGAGGCGTGGTCCACCACGAGATCCTGGCGCTTCAATGCTGTCTTCAGCACGGAGGCCATTTCCGGTTCGTCCTCGACTAGCAGGATGCGCATGGGATGTCTTGCCTGACCTTGGTTCGCGGCGGTTCCACAAAGGCAGTGGTTCTAGAATCCAAACATTGCATCGGCATTACAAATGCCTGGCTGCTTCGCGGCGGAGCCGGAGGAGGGGCTCGATGCGTGGGTATCTGCATCAGATTTGCCCGTCCTTGCTGGCCTCTGCATTTTTCTGGTTAACCGCGGCTTCGGTTTCAGAGATCAGCCAATCGATGAAGGCTTGGGCAGCGGGAGCGATCTTGCGGTCTTTCTGTGTCACCAGCCAATGCGCTGTTCTGGTGGAGGTGATCGTCTGCGGAAACGGCTGTACCAGGCGTCCGGTTCGCAAGTGATCGGGGATGAGCAGCATGCGTCCTATCGCGATGCCCTGGCCGTCGAGCGCCGCCTGCAGGGTGATGTTGTAGTCGGTGAGTTGAATGCTGCGGGCCTGAGAGAGATCCAGCCCCACGGCGGAGGCCCAGACCTGCCAGTCGACAGGTTTCTTGGCGAACAGCAAGGTATGGCGCAGCAAATCCTGCGGCGTCACGATGGCCCCACCCGACTGCAGGAGCATCGGGCTGACCACGGGGCTAAGTTGTTCGGCCATGAGCAGCCGGGCATCGACTCCGGCCCAGCTTCCGTCGCCATAGCGAATGGCGATATCGGTCTCGCCGGCCGCGACATTGGCGACACGCAGCGACGGGTCAAGCTCGAGATCGATGTGCGGATGGCGAGTTTGAAATCTGTGCAGGCGCGATACGAGCCAGTTTGCGGCGAAGGAAGGCAGCAGGCTGATGCGGACCACATTGCGCCCGCTCTTGCTGCGCAGGTCCGAGGTGGCGGCCGTGATCAGGCGCAATGCATCGGCGGTTCGCGTGCGATACTCCTCGCCCTCGGCAGTCAAAGCAATGCTGCGTGCCTTGCGTACGAACAGCGGCAGACCGAGAAACTCCTCCAGCTGGCGGATGTGATGGCTGACCGCGCTTTGCGTGATGAGCAGTTCCTCGCCGGCCCGCCGAAAGCTCATCAGCCGCGCGACGGCCTCAAAGACTCGGAGCGCCTGTAATGGCGGCAAGGTGGTGGAGGAACGCATTCGGTTCAATGCTTTCGTGGGCATGTGATTGGGTCGGCCATCAGTCTATCGACTTGATCAGACATTAGCCAGATCGATCAGTGAAGTCGGTGTTTTGAATTGGATCTGTCAGGGCAGTGCGGCCGATAATACCGCCGGAGAGACAGCAGGAGATGATGATGTTAGCCACCATAGCGGAGAAGCTTGCAACCCTTGGCCACACACTACCGGTCGCATCGGTGCCGGTTGCCAATTACGTGTCGTTTGTCCGTGCGGGCAATCTGTTGAGCATATCGGGACAGATCAGCCGTATTGATGACGAGAATGCCGTGCTCGGTATTGTCGGTGCCCCTGTTTCCATTGATGAAGGCCGCAGGGCCGCAGAGATCGCGGCAATCAACGTGCTGTCCCAGATTGCGGCCGCAACGGATGGAGCGATCGCCAGCGTACGTCGCATCGTTCGCCTGGGTGTTTTTGTGGCTGCAACGCCTGAATTCAACCAGCACCCGCAGGTCGCCAATGGTGCATCGGATCTCATGGTTGCCGTGTTCGGTGATGCCGGACGTCATAGCCGTGCCGCCGTCGGCGTCAGCTCGTTGCCCCGCGGTGTCGCGGTCGAAGTCGACGCGCTTGTCGAGCTGGAGGGCTGACGGTGGCCCAAACGCTCGATATCGAACAGCTGCGCTCGGAAACGCCGGGCTGTGCCACCGGCACGCATTTCAATCATGCGGGCTCCTCATTGTCCTCGAATGCTGTGCTGGCGGCCGCGACGGAACATCTGCGACGTGAGTCGCTTCATGGCCCGATGGAAGCAGCAGTCAATGCTGCGGGCCTCATCGATGAGGTGAGGGCGGATGCTGCCGGCCTGGTTGGCGCGACGTCTGCTGAAATTGCCTTTGCCAGCAGCGGATCCGCCGCATGGGGCCTGGCCTTTGCCGCTCTGCCGCCACTCGTTGCGGGTGATCGCATTCTGGTTGGCCGTCAGGAATGGGGCGGCAATCTATCGACCATGCAGGCGGCGGCCAGAAGGGCAGGGGCGCGCATCGAGACCATTCCCGCCAACGAAGACGGCAGCGTGGATGCCAGTGCCCTCGCCAATATGATCGACGATCGCGTTCGTCTTGTTGCCCTGACATGGCTTCCGGCCAATGGCGGGCTCATCAACGATGCGGCTGCCATCGGCAAGGTGACGAGAGCGGCTGGCGTTCCCTATTTCATCGATGCGGCGCAGGCGCTCGGCCAGCTTCCCGTGGATGTTGGCGCCATTGGCTGCGACATGCTCAAGGGCTCGGGCCGGAAGTTTCTGCGCGGACCGCGCGGCGTTGCAGTTCTCTATCTGCGCAAGGCATTCCTGGAGAAACTGGAGCCAGCCTATCTCGATGTCCTTTCGTCATCATGGGGAGAGGACGGACCCAATGTGCGGACGGATGCACAGCGCTTCGAGACAAGCGAAAAGCCCATTGCGTTGCTGCTGGGGCTGGGGGCCGCGCTGAAGCAGGCGCGCCACCTCGGCGTCGATGTCATCCGCCAGCGGATCAAGGATCTTTCCGGGCAGTTGCGGGATCAGCTCGGCTCTATTCCCGGTGTCACTGTCCAGGATCTCGGGACCGAGAAATCGGGACTGGTCTCATTTACCGTGGCCGGCGTTGCGCCGCAGACTATTCGCAGCAAGCTTGCGGAAAAACAGATTGCAATTGCGGCAAATGGCATACCTTACACTCCGCTTGACATGACTGCGCGCGGCCTTACCGAGATTGCGCGTGCGTCGGTGAGCTATCTGAACACAACGGATGAAATCGACCGTCTTTGCGACCATATTGCTGCTCTCGCGCAGCGGGCGGCTTGACGGAAAAAAGGACAGGTGAAGACAGGATGGATCTGGGAATCAGGGGCAAGCGGGCAATTGTCTGCGCGAGCTCGAAGGGGCTCGGTCGTGGCGTTGCCGAGAAGCTGGCGGAAGCGGGCGTCGACCTGACGTTGAATGCGCGCACGGAATCCGTGTTGCGCGCGACGGCAAGGGAGATTGCCGATACCTATGGCGTCAAGGTGCAGATCGTTGCGACGGATGTCACGACAGAGGAAGGCCGCAAGGAGCTTCTGGCCGCCGAACCGCAACCGGATATCCTGGTCAACAATGCTGGTGGTCCGCCCGCGGGCCTCTGGTCGGATTGGGGCGAGGAAGAGTGGCTGAGCGCGGTCAATGCCAATATGCTGACGCCGATCTACCTGATGAACGCGATCCTGCCCGGCATGATCGAGCGCCAATGGGGCCGCGTGGTCAATATTACCTCCGGCTCGGTCAAGTCGCCCATTCCCCAGCTTGGATTGTCGAATGCCGCTCGCGGCGGTCTCACCGGTTTTGTGGCCGGAACGGCACGACAGGTGGCGCGCCACGGCGTAATCATCAACAACCTGCTACCGGGCTCGCATGAGACCGATCGGATCAGGGGATTGCTGGAGAAGACCTCGGAAACAAAAGGCATTTCCATCGAGCAGGCCCGTGCTGAAGCCCATGCCGCCAACCCGACCGGCCGGTTTGGCACCAAGGAGGAGTTCGGCGCCGCCGCCGCGTTCCTCTGCAGCCAGTATTCGGGCTTTATTGTCGGGCAGAACCTTCTGCTTGACGGTGGCGCCTTCAATTCGACATTGGGATGAAAGCGCTCGCCGTCGCCCGAGCCTCTTCTTCGCAGGCCCGGTCGCCTTGCTCAATCGCCTGTCCGCGGTGACGTGGGCAGGCAGAGCGCTTCCCTATGCGGTCATTGATGATGCAGCACGCTCAGGCCACCGTCCACGGTCAGGCTCGTGGCATTCATGAACGGGCATTCGTCCGAGATCATGAAAACGGCTGCAAGCGCGATCTCCTGCGGTGATGCGATGCGCCCACCCGGATGCAGCTTCATCGTCTCCGCCTTAGCCTTCTCCGGATCGGGAAAGCTGTTCCAATAATCGACGGCCTTCTGCGTGGCGACATAGCCGGGCGCGAGCGCGTTCACGCGCACATTCTTCGGCGCATATTCGATCCCCAGTGACTTGGTCATGCCCAGAAGCGCGTGCTTGGCGAGCGGGTAGGGGAAGGTGTGCGGAATGATCGTGAAGGCATGGGTCGAGGCGATGTTGAGGATGACGCCGCCACCGCGAGCGATCATGTCAGGCAGGACGGACCGGCAGCAATTCCAGGCGCCCTTGAGGTTGATGTCGAAGCAACGCTGCCAGTCTTCGTCCGTCGTCTGCAACGGTTCGGCAAAGACGTTGACCCCGGCATTGTTGACCAGGGCGTTGATGCTGCCGATCTCGCCGGCGGCTTTGGCCACGGCTGCGCGCACCGCTTCGGCATCGGTAATGTCGGCGGCCTGGTAGCCAAGCCTGGCGCCGCTTTCCTTCAGTTTGCCGGCCGCCTGCTGCAGAAGGGTCTCGTCGCGGTCGATGAGGAAGATGCTGGCATCCTCGGCTGCACAAGCCTCGGCGATGGCTAACCCGATCCCTTGGGCGGCTCCGGTAATGAAGACGCGTTTTCCAGAAAGGCGATTTGGCATTCGGCATTCCTCTTTCAGTTTGGCCCGGCAATCCGGGTGGTGATCCGGTCGCGAATTATTCCGGATATCTTTGCGGCTGCAGGTGGATCGATCCCGCAAGGATTTCCCCCGGTCGCAGGATCTTCAAGTCTCCCAGGTCGGGAAGGTTATGACCGTTTGCGATATGGGTCATCGGCTCGAAACAGAAATAATCCTCGCGAAAACTCGGGTTGAAGCTTTTGTCGGGGATGAAGATGAATGCATGCCTGACCGATGTGTCGGCAGTCAGTCGCAGGCTGGCATGTCTCTCCGGCCAGATGATCTCCGCCTTGCCGCTCCATTCCTCGAAACCGTTGTTGACCCAGCGACGCGGCAGCGGCGAAGGCTTGGAGAAATCGAGATCGGCAGGAATGTCGGCGCGCTCTCCCGGCAGCCAGCCCTCGGTCTCCGTCCAGAATCGCTGTGCTGGTGCAAGGAGGGTCGTTTCAGGGGTGAGCGGGAAATAGGGATGCCAGCCCAGCCCGAAGGGCAGCGTGTCCTTGCCGGTGTTCTTGACGCTCATATGAAGCGTCAACCCGTGGGATGAGAGGGTTATGGTCTGTTTTGCCTCGTAGCCATAGGGCGTATCGCCCTCCGGGTGAAGAAAGCCGATCTGCAATTCGTCCATGCTGCGGTTCAGAACAGACCATTCTGTCCGCCAGCCATCGCCGTGCAGATAATGGGGATCCGAAGCCGTGTTCGGTCGAAGGTTATAGTCGCGTCCCTCGAATACGAAGTGATTGTTTCTCACGCGATTGCCGAAAGGCACGAGGGGGTAGCAGGCAGAAGATGACGGATCGGCATCATCCGCGGGCCTCAATAGGGCGATCCTGCTGCCATCCACCATCCAGGAATAGTCAAGCAACATGCCGCCGGAAGTTGATATGCGCGCTGAAAGTGCGCCGTTCTGCAAATCGATAATGGCCACTAAGCGATTGCCTTCCTCTCGCAAATCAAAGCCGGTGCCGAATGGATCGATATCCAGTTTGGCACCGATATATATGATTTATTTTCTCTATTCTTCCAATTTTTCACGGATTTCATCCGCAATTCCCCATGAATCGCACGTTCATAATGATATCGTACAGATATAAGCTGCGGTATCGATATAAAAATCATACACAAATATTGACTGGTATGATGTTTTTTCATATTCAAGGCTTCGGGTCCAGTGGACTGCAGGTACGGCTTAATTGTTATACAAATAATTGAATCGTATTACAATATAACTTAGGGAAGTCGAGCGGTTCCCCAGGAGATGGATGGGGACGCGCAAACAAAGGGAGAGAGATCATGCGCTTTTTCAAAGCGGCAATCCTTGCCGGCACCTTTGCCGTTCTGGCTGCCGGCTCCGCTTTTGCGGAGGACGTCAAGATCGGTTTCATCGTGAAGCAGCCCGAGGAGCCCTGGTTCCAGGACGAATGGAAATTCGCTGACCAGGCCGCCAAGGAAAAGGGCTTTACGCTCGTCAAGATCGGCGCCGAAGATGGCGAAAAGGTCCAGTCGGCGATCGATAATCTCGGTGCGCAGGGCGCTCAAGGCTTCATCGTCTGCACGCCGGACGTCAAGCTTGGGCCGGGCATCGTCGCCAAGGCCGCAGCCAATCAGCTGAAGCTCATGACGGTGGACGACCGGTTGGTCGATGCCCAGGGCAAGCCGCTGGAAGACGTTCCGCATATGGGCATCTCCGCCACGAAGATCGGCGAAACCGTCGGGCAGGCAATCGTCGACGAAGTCAAGAAGCGCGGTTGGGACATGAAGAATGTCGGCGCGATCCGCGTCTCCTATGACCAGCTGCCGACGGCCGTCGACCGCGTCGAGGGCGCGATCTCGGTATTGAAGGCCGCGGGCTTCCCGGCCGCCAACATCTATGATGCACCGCAGGCAAAGACCGACACCGAGGCCGCGCTCAATGCCGCCACTACGGTTCTCAACAAACATGCCGACGTCAAATACTGGGTTGCTTTTGGCCTCAATGACGAAGCGGCTCTTGGCGCCGTGCGTGCCTCTGAATCCGTTGGCATTCCGGCGGCCAATGTGATCGCGGTCGGCATTGGTGGTGCCGATTCGGCAATCAATGAGTTCAAGAAGCCTTCCGCAACCGGCTTCTTCGGCACGGTCATCATTTCACCGAAGCGTCACGGCTACGAAACGGCGCTGAACATGTATGACTGGATCGCCAACAGCAAAGAACCGCCGAAGCTGACGCTGACCTCCGGCTCGCTTGCCTTGCGCGGCGACTATGAGAAGGTTCGCAAGGATCTCGGCATCGAATGATCATCTGCTCAAGATGAGTGTCGTCCCGGCGGCGCGTATGCCGCCGGGTATTTTTTCGATGGAGCGAAGATGGATTTCCTCGAATTCAAGAGCATCTCCAAGGGCTATCCTGGGGTCCAGGCGTTGTCCGACGTCTCCTTCGGCGTGAAGAAGGGCGCGGTACACGGATTGATGGGCGAAAACGGCGCCGGCAAATCCACGCTGATCCGCGTGCTTTCCGGCGATCAGGCGGCGGATACGGGCAGCATCGTCATCGATGGCGTGGAGCAGAACTATAGTTCCGTCCGCGATGCTTTTCATGCCGGCGTCATCGTCATTCACCAGGAACTCCAGCTGGTGCCGGAGCTGACTGTTGCCGAGAACCTCTGGCTCGGACGTTTTCCCGGCAAGGCCGGCATCATCGACGGCAAGACCCTGGTGGAGACGGTTCGCACCAGGCTCAAGGAAATCGGCATCGACGTCGATCCCGCGGCCAAGGTTTCCTCGCTTTCGATCGGCGCCCGCCAGATGGTGGAGATCGCCAAGGCCGTCATGGTCGATGCGCGGGTGATCGCGCTTGATGAACCCACCTCGTCGCTGTCTTCACGCGAAAGCGAAATCCTCTTTTCCCTGATCGACAGGCTGAGAGCCAAGGGCACCGTCATCATCTATGTTTCGCATCGCCTGGATGAGATCTTCCGGCTCTGCGACAGCCTGACCGTCCTTCGCGACGGCAAGCTTGCGGCGCATCACCCTGACATTGCGAAGACGACGCGCGAGCAAATCATCGCGCAGATGGTCGGCCGCGAGATCAGCAATATCTGGGGTTGGCGCGACCGGCCGTTGGGCGATGTCCGTCTCGATGTCAGGACGCTCTCCGGTTCCAAATTGCGCAACCCGATCAGCTTTTCCGTTCGCAAGGGTGAAATTCTCGGCTTCTTCGGTCTCATCGGCGCGGGACGAAGTGAAATGGCGCGGCTGCTTTACGGCGCAGACCATCGCCACCAGGGCACGGTGACCATCGATGGCGTTGGGGTTTCGCCCAACAATCCGAAGGCTGCCATCAGCGCCGGCATGGTTCTCTGCCCGGAAGACCGCAAGTTTGACGGCATCATCCAGGGGCGGTCGATCGAAGAGAACATCGCGATCTCTTCAAGACGGCATTTCTCGCCCTTCGGCCTGTTGAACGCCAAAAAAGAGGCTTCGGTCGCGGAACAGTTCATCGCCAAGCTCAGGGTTCGCACACCCTCCCGCAAGCAGGACGTCGTCAACCTCTCGGGCGGCAACCAGCAAAAAGTCATCCTCGGCCGGTGGCTTTCGGAGCAGGGCGTGAAGGTGCTCGTCATCGACGAGCCGACGCGAGGCATCGATGTCGGCGCCAAGTCGGAGATCTATGAGATCCTCTACGAGCTGGCGGCCGGCGGAATGGCGATCGTCGTCATCTCCAGCGAGCTTCCCGAGGTCATGGGTATTTCCGATCGCATCATGGTCATGTGCCAGGGCCGCATCGCCGCCAATGTCCCACGGGCCGATTTCGACGAGCGCAGCATTCTGACCGCGGCTTTGCCCGACAAGAATGCCGCCGGCACACTATAATTCAGGAACGATATGATGAACTCGGTGAAAAAAATTCTTCTCGGCGAACAGGGTCTGGTGGTGATCTTTGCGATCGCCTTCGTGATCGTCTCGCTCTTCGTTCCGAGCTTCCTGACGGAACGCAACATGCTCGGCCTGCTGCAGTCGGTTGTCACGATCGGCATCGTCGCCTGCACGATGATGTTCTGCCTGGCCTCGCGCGATTTCGATCTGTCGGTCGGCTCGACCGTCGCCTTTTCCGGTATGGTCGCCGTCATGGTGTCGAATGCGACAGGCTCCATCCCTCTTGGCCTGCTGGCCGCGCTGATCTGCGGCGGCTTCGTCGGCGTCATCAATGGCGTGGTGATTGCCAAATTCCGCATCAACGCGTTGATCACCACGCTGGCGACGATGCAGATCGTTCGCGGGCTTGCGCTGATTGCCTCGGATGGCCGCGCCGTCGGCATCAACGACCCGGCCTTCTACCAGCTGGCGCTGTCGCGCTTCCTGACCGTGCCGACGCCGATCTGGATCATGGGGCTGCTGTTTATCGTCTTCGGCTTCGTGTTGAACCGCACCGTCTTCGGCAAGAATACACTGGCGATCGGCGGCAATCCCGAGGCTTCACGGCTTGCAGGCGTCAATGTCGTCAACATGCGCATCTGGATCTTTGCATTGCAGGGCCTTGTTTGCGCCATTGCCGGCATTCTGCTCGCCTCGCGCATCACCTCGGGTCAGCCAAATGCGGCAACGGGGCTCGAACTCTCCGTCATCTCAGCCTGTGTGCTTGGCGGCGTATCTCTTGCCGGCGGCCGCGCGGCGATGACCGGTGTAATCGTCGGCGTCCTCATCATGGGCATCGCCGAAAACGTCATGAACCTGCTCAACATCCAGGCCTTCTACCAATATCTGGTGCGCGGCTGCATTCTGCTGATTGCCGTTCTGCTTGACAATCTGCGCTCGTCGGCGGCAGGGCATCGCGCCCGCTAGTCAGGATCAGATTCTCCGGGAGAAGCTTGGCGGACTTGCTGTTGCGCATTGATGCCTGGGCGTGGCGTGCCTCATGATCGTCACCGGGTCAGCGGAAGGGAGTGCAAGTGATGAGTACGCGTTTGGAGTCGTTGCGGACGACACAGGGCGGCGGCGCGCCCGAGCAGGGAAAGCGCAGCGTGCGCGAGGAACTGCTGAAGAAACTCATCGGGCAGATTGTCTCGGGCGCTCTGGCGGAGGGCTCGATCCTTCCCAATGAAGCCGAGCTTTCCGAGGTCTACGGCGTCAGCCGCACCAGCCTGCGCGAGGCCATGCAATATCTGTCGGCGCTGGGAATCGTCCGCTCTCGCACGCGGGCCGGCACCACGGTGCTTCCGCGAGAGAACTGGAATTACCTGGATCCGCTGGTTCTCGATGCGACCCTGGCACTCAGTAATGATCGCAGCTTCTACGATTCCCTGCTTGACGCTCGGCAAGTGCTCGAGCCCGCTGCCGCTGCACAGGCGGCCGCCAATGCCACCGCAAAGCAGCTCGCGCAGATCGCCGAGGCGTTCGAGGATATGGTCGCCGCCAATGCCCGCGACAACGAGGCATGGAGCCAGGCGGATCTGGAGTTTCACACCGCCATCATCAATGCCAGCGGCAATTGGGTTTTCCGTCAATTTGCCACCGCCATCCGCGCAGCCCTGCTTGCAAGTTTCCGTCTGACCAACCGGGCCAGCCAGTCGCATGAATATGCGATCGCCCGGCATCAGGATGTTCTCGATGCCATCCGCATGCGCCGCCCCGACGCTGCTCGCTTCGCCATGGAGCAGTTGATCGGAACGGCCAGGATGGAGCTTAGCGACGCCCTGCGTGCTGCCAAGCCAAAGGAACTGTCGGACTAGGCCGCGATCGCCTGCAAGCAGCCAGAGGCCCGATTTGCGTCCGTGCATCTCAGGCAAAGCGAATTTGACAAACTTTGCCAAAATCAGCTAGCTTGGAGGCAATATGGAGGTTCGAATGGCCACGATGAACGTATCCCTGCCGGATCCGATGAAGGATTGGGTCGAGGCGCAAGCCAGGACCGGGCGATATTCCAATGCCAGTGACTATGTGCGCGACCTTATTCGCCGGGACCAGGCGCGCAGTGACAAGATTGCCGCCATGCAACGCTTCGTCGACGATGGTCTGAACAGCGGCGTTGGCAGCCGGTCGAAGGACGAGCTCTTTGCCGCGGCGGTTACGCGTGCGGAAACGACGCGCGACAGCAAATAATGGCCTTTATCCTTTCTGCCGCAGCGGAAGAGGACGTCATTGCGATCGCCGAGCAAGGTGTCCACATGTTTGGATTGGCTCAAGCCAGGCGTTACCATGACGAGCTTTTCGCCGTGCTGGACCTGATTGCCGAAAGCCCGCGAATGGCACGCGAGCGAGAAGAAATTTCGCCGCCGGTCAGGATACATCCATTCAAAGCCCATCTCGTCGTCTACCGGATCGAAGAAAGCAGCGCCATTTTCGTGATCAGAATACGCCATGGACATGAAGACTGGATCGGCGATCCCGCCTAAAGCATTTCCAGCAAAAGTGCGCAGCGGTTTTCCGTCCGGAAATGCGTAAAAACAAAGAGATAGAGCCCTTTCACGATTCGAAGAAAAGCGAAAGGGCTCTAGGAGCCGCTTTCGAGGCTCCGCATTTCGGCATCCATCCAGCTGCAGAATTGTCGGACGGCTCTCGATTCGGAGCGGCGCTGGTAGCGATATGTTCCGGTCTCGACCGGCTTATATCCGGGCAGGATGACAAGCGCGCCCGATTTCATTTCCCGGCCTGTGAGAATCGTCGGTGCCAGCACCGTCCCGAGACCGGCAACGCAAGCGTGCAGCGCCGCATCGTCCGTGTCGAAAGCATGGGCGAGGGAAAGGCTCGACAGCGGAATGTCAGATGCTTCGCACCAGAGCTTCCAGTCCCAATTTCCGACGGAGCATTGAAGTGCCGGTATGTCTGAAATGGCGATTTCCCGACGATTGGCGGCCTTTACCAGCAAGCTCGGAGAAATGACGGGACGGCGCAGGTCGCTTGCAAGAAAGTCCCAGCCCTCGGCTGCTTCCGCCGCCCGGAAATAGCGGATGCTGACATCGGAGTCGGGAACGACCGGGAAGCCCCGCGCGGAACTCGTCTCCACGCGAACGCGCACCTGCGGGCAGAGCGTGCGAAAACGATCAAGCGACGGGATGAGCCAGCGCAGCGCGAGCGATGTGGTCGCGTGGACGCTGATCTCGTTTTCATCGCGGTAAAGGGCATCCGCCGAACGCTCGATGAGCCCGATCGCCGGCGCCACCTGCTGGTAGAACCGCAGTCCCAGGTCGGTGAGGGAGACGGTGTTGTTGCCCCGGTGGAAGAAGTTCACCCCGAGCTCATCCTCGAGCTTCCTGAGCTGGTGGCTGACCGCGCCGGATGTAACCCCAAGTTCGGCGCCCGCGGCCGTCAGGCTGCCGGTGCGGGCTACGATCGCGAATACCCTGATGGCATTAAGGGAGATGCGATGCTTTTCCAGCATGAATTTTTCTCAAGCTCCCCTCAAATTCCTCGTTTGAGTGCCGTCCGAAAATCAAGCACAAGCTGGCGCATAAAGCCGCTCAGAATAAGCGATATGCTCGAGAAGATCCACGCCAATGCCAGAGCCATAGCATGAGCGGGGACCGAAGCAGCATTAATTTCTTTATTCTTGGCGATTGAGGAAGACGCCGCCTTTTCCTTGTTTTGGCGGAAACAAAAAACTACTCGTTTCCAAAGGTTCCTGATGCCTTCCCTTCCACACCGCTATCGCGACTTGATCGTGTGTTCCGCACCGATTGCCCGGATGCCGTTCCGCTCGCCGACAGCCCGTGTCGTTGCGGCACTGTCACTCACCCAGCTCATCGGCTGGGGCGCGACCTTCTACCTGCCGGCGGTCACCGGCCCGGCAATGGCCGCAGAGTTGGCCATGGCGCTCCCCATGGTCATGGCAGGGCCGACGGTCATGCTTGTCGTCATGGCCATCGTGTCCTGGCCGCTGAGCACCATCTTCGAGCGCCACGGCGCACGCCCGGTCATGGCTTTCGGATCTCCTCTTGGCGCCGCCGGCTTGCTGATCATGGGCCTAGCCTATGGCCCGGTGTCCTATATCCTGTCGTGGACCATTCTCGGCCTGGCCGGCGCCTGCATGCTAACCACACCGGCGCAGATCGCGGTAACCGAGATCGCCGGTGAAAAAGCACGCCAGGCGCTCGGCGTGCTCATTCTGGCGGGTGGGCTGACCTCCACCATCGTCTGGCCACTGACCGGACTTTTGCAGGATCAATGGGGCTGGCGCACGACGACCCTGACCTATGCCGCAGCCATGCTGTTTGTCTGCATGCCGCTGCATTGGCTCACGCTTGCACGCCGGCCCCGGGAGCAATCGGCAGCTAAGGCGACAAGCGAGCCCGCCCCCATCGACAGGCCGAGTTTCCTCCTACTGGCCATGAGCTTTGCCGGCAACGGCTTCATAACCTGGGGATTTGCCCTCACCATCATCATCCTGTTCGAGGCAGCGGGCCTCGATCACGCCAGTGCGTTGACGGCCGCAGCCTTCATTGGCATTGCGCGATGGGCCGGGCGCGGGGTCGATTTTCTCGGCGGCCGGCGCTGGTCCGGCTTCCTGACCGGCCTTGTCGCCTCTGCCCTGTTTCCGCTGAGCTTCGCCGTCCTTCTCCTGACCAGCAGCTTTGCCGGCGCCATGCTCTTCGCATTGCTCTACGGCATTGCCAGCGGCGTCACCGCGGTTACCCGCGCCACGCTGCCGTTGCAGATCTTCCCCAGTGATACCTATGCCCGCGCATCGGCACAGCTGGCGGTGCCGCTCAATCTCTCCTATGCCGCTGCCCCGCCTCTCTTTACCGCCATCAT
Source organism: Rhizobium sp. AC27/96 (assembly GCF_001692325.1). Classification (GTDB taxonomy): domain Bacteria; phylum Pseudomonadota; class Alphaproteobacteria; order Rhizobiales; family Rhizobiaceae; genus Rhizobium. The sequence goes on from NZ_LXKN01000020.1 coordinate 37,718, forward strand.
GACGTATTGGGGTCCCCACGCCGCCCTGTGGCTGGCCCTGGCCATATCGATCGTCGCCTTCGGGACACTTCTCGGTCTTTCGTTGCTGCACAACCAAACGAAACAGGCATCGCAGGCGAATTGAATTCAGAGGCGAATACATCTTCGCCTCCGCCATCAAACCACTGCATCAAGGCGTCGCGGAATTTATCCAAAATCGATATGAATTCATTCCATTTATGTGGATTGTTATATGACCGAATGAATTGCATCCATGGGGCATCCAGCCGGCAGGCTTGAAAGTTCGTTTCTTTTCGCGTGCGGGGAGGTGCCCAGATGACGATGAATGCTGACGTTCCACTTTACATCGGCGGCAGCTGGCGGAGGACTGCGGAGACCTTGCCGATCATCAATCCGGCGACCGAGGAGATTATCGGAACTGTCGCCGTTGCCGGGCCGCAGGATCTTGAGGATGCGCTGGCCGCTGCAGCCGATGGATTTCGCAGCTGGAGCCGCACCTCACCATGGAAGCGGTCGGAAATTATCCTGAAGGCTTGTGCGCTCATGCGCGAGCGGTCGGAGGACATCGCTCGATCGATCACGGTTGAAAACGGCAAGTCGCTTTCCGAGGCGCGGCTCGAGGTCATTCGCGGCTGCGAGTTCTTCGAATGGGATGCCGGCGAATGCGTCAGGCTTTATGGCCGCGTCATCCCGAGCGAGCCGGGCATCCGCTATACCGTCGTTCACGAACCCATCGGTCCTGTCGCGGCCTTTTCGCCTTGGAATTTTCCGATGAGCCAGCCGGCGCGCAAGATTGCCGGCGCTATTGCCTCCGGCTGCTCGGTCATCATGAAGGCTTCGGAGGAAACGCCAAGCGGGGTGATGCATATTGCCAAAGCATTTGAGGATGCCGGCCTGCCGGCGGGTGTGTTGAACCTCGTCTTCGGCATTCCAGCGCAAATATCCGAATTCCTCATCCCTCGGCACGAGATCCGGATGATCGCCTTCACCGGCTCCACCGCCGTTGGCAAACATCTGACCGAGATTGCCGCCCGCCACATGAAGCCGGCTCTGATGGAACTCGGCGGCCACGCCCCTGTGATTGTCTGCGATGACACCGATCCGGTCGCGGCCGGTATCCTCTGTGCCAGCCGCAAATACCGCAATTCCGGCCAGGTCTGCACCTCGCCGACGCGCTTCTTCGTCCATGAGAGCATCTATGAGCGCTTTACCCAAGCTTTCGTGGAAAAGGCTCAGTCGATCAAAGTCGGTGACGGTCTCGACCCGGCAACGCAGATGGGCCCCGTCGCCAACGGCCGCCGCATCGAGGCGCTGCAGGCGCTGGTCGATGATGGTCGCGCGAGAGGTGCCAGGATCCTTTGTGGCGGCCACAGGCTGGAAAGGCGCGGTTACTTCTTCGCCCCGACGGCAATCGCCGAGCTGCCCGATGATGCCCGCGCGATGCGCGAAGAACCCTTCGGTCCGTTGGCGCTGATCAACCCGGTCCGCTCCATCGACGAGGCGCTTGAAAAAGCAAATTCACTGCCTTTCGGCCTTGCGGCCTACGGATTTACCCGTTCGGCCGCCAATGTCGACAGGATCGTGACGTGCCTTGAGGCTGGTAATGTCTCGATCAACACACTCGAAGCATCCCGTGCCGAAACGCCGTTCGGTGGTGTGAAGGAAAGCGGCCTTGGCCGCGAGGGTGGAAGCGAGGGTATCCTCCACTATATGATCGTCAAGAACATCTCGCATCTCATAGAGTGAGCGCGCGTCTCTTCCATCGGCACGTGCTAGCGGGACGCCGATGAGGGAGAGCGCATGGCGGTCAGCGCCCTTTGATCATCGCCAGCAGCGCTTGAGAAAGAACCGTCTCTTCGCTTCGCAATTCCATGAGGATATCGAAGTGATTGCGGCCGGATATTTCGAGCGTTTGCAGCGGATAGCCAAGTTCGCTCCAAGCCTCGGCGAATGCGGTTGATTGGCGCTTGAAGCCCGGAGCTTCCTTCTCCGCCCAGACCACCAGTATCGGGCATCCAAGCGGTGGCAGATGCCGAATGGGGCTCAAACTATCCACCTGCTGCTCATCGAGCGAAAGCCATTCCTGCGGAAAGCTGGCGGCCAGCGGTGCAAGCTCGAACAGGCCGCTCATCGGCAGGGCTGACTTGACGACGTTTACAGGGACACCAAACTCTTCGTGCCATCCGCCTCCCAGCAGCATGCCGGTGAGGTGACCGCCAGCCGAGCTGCCGCCGATATGGATGCGGTCGCGATCGATGCCATAGCGGCCGGCATTCTGCCAGAGGAAGGCGAGAGCGCTGCGTACTTCGCGGACGATCTCGGAGAGGCTGACGGTCGGCGCAAGGCGATAATCGACGACAGCCGTCATGATGCCGGCCTTGGCGAGCATTCCGGCCATCATCGCGGAATCGTGCTTGGATAGTGCCCGCCAATAGCCGCCATGAACGAAGAGGAATACGGGGCGTAGTCCGTCGGCAGTCTCGGGTCCGAAAATGTCGAGCGTCTGATTGCTTTCGCGATCATAAATGATATCGGCAAAGCGGAGCCAGTCACCGCGTACCTCGTCCGAGGTCTCACGATAGGCACGCATTTCCTCAGGGAAATTGTCACCGACGGTGGCACGCGCATTGTAATCGACATCAAGCCGTTCTCGCGGCCAGGTCCCCTCTGATATCAGCGCGCTGGCGAAACGGTTCATCATTTTCTCCTGAAGGGGTCTCAAAGAACGAGGCCGGCGGCCCGGTTTTCGATCAGTCTGACAATATTGAGTGCAGTCATTTCCGAGGACTTCGGGTTGGTCGCCAGAGGCCGGTTCTGCAGGCGGATTTCGAGCAAGCCGAAATCGCCTTCGGCCCGGATTTCGTGGGCATTGAACCGAGCGTTCGGGTCGGCAACCAACGTCACCCGCGTCCGGTCGAGGCCGATGCCGGCAAGCGAGGTGATGACAGCGACATTGGCATTCTGCGGAAAGCGATCGGCCGCCTCCCGTGCCGATCCCTCGAAAAAGGCGAGGGGCTCCCGTAGCGCGTCGAGATCGCAGAGCGTCTCAGCTGGCGTCCCGCGCCAAGCCTTTGGCGGCTTGATGATGCGGTGCTCAACATCCGTGAGATTGAGCCTGGAGGCTGCTGCCAGCGCATCGACACCGCCGAGCGCGCCCGGAGGCACAAGTAATTTCCGTCCCTTCGCTTCTGCCAGGGTTACCAGCTCCGAAAGTGCTGCTTCATCGATCAAGCCCGAGGTCGAGGAGACGGCAAAGTCCATGCCGGCGGCGAAGGCTGCGCGGCCGAAGGGTAGCACGCTGTCTCGCCCTGCCGCCTCAACGACCAGCGTCGCGCCCGTTGCGGCAAGGTCGCCGGGTTCTACAATCAGCCGCGCCCCTGCGGGCAGGTCGGCGCGTTTACGTTCGGGATCGCGGACGGCGACGGCGACGATTGCAACAGAAGAGTTGCGCTCGGCCAAAAGTGTGGCCACACGCTGGTTGATCGCACCCCAGCCGACAAGACAGATCGCTTCAGATTCCGACATAAGCCTGCACCCGTTCGTAATCCCGATCGAGATCGGCGCCGTTGCCAGACCAGACGCTTCGCCCCTTCTCGATGATATAGTGCCGGTCGGCGAGCTGCTTCAGCACGGCGAGATTCTTGTCGACGAGCAGGATCGACTGGCCCGCCGCCCGCAATTTTCCAATGACATTCCAGATTTCCGCGCGGATGACGGGCGCCAGCCCCTCGGTCGCCTCATCGAGGATCAGGAGCCATGGATTGGTCATCAGAGCCCGGCCGATGGCGAGCATCTGCTGCTCCCCGCCGGACAGCGTTCCGGCGGCCTGTTCGGCGCGTTCGCGCATGCGGGGAAACAACTCATACACCCGCTCCAGCGTCCAGCCGTCGGCGTATTTTTTGCGGTTGGCCGCGGTCGCCACCAGATTTTCCCGCACGGTCAAGGTCGAAAAGATCTGCCGTCCTTCGGGGACGAGGCCAAGTCCGAGCCGGGCCACACGTTCCGGCGGCTGCCTGGTCATTGGATGGCCGCCGATCGTTACCCTGCCGCCGCGGGCGGGAACGAGACCCATGATCGTCTTGATCGACGTGGTCTTGCCCATGCCGTTGCGCCCCATCAGCGTCACGCATTCGCCCTTGGCGACCTCGAGTGAAATATCGAACAGCACCTGGCTGTGGCCATAGCCGGCTTGAAGTCTCTCGACGCTCAGCATAGTTCGTCCTCGTTCCCGAGATAGGCCTCGCGCACCTCGGCGCTGGCGGCGATTTCCTCGGCACTTCCCGTCATGATGATCCGCCCGTACACAAGCACCGAAATGCGTTCGGCGAGCGCGAAGACGGCATCCATGTCGTGTTCGACCAGCAGGATCGTCACCGTGCCGCGCAGGCCCTTGAGCACCTCGATCATATCAAGGCTTTCGGCATGGCCGAGACCGGCCATCGGTTCGTCCAGCAGCAAGACCTTCGGTCGGCCGGCGAGCGAAACCAGAAGCTCGAGTTGCTTTCGCTCTCCCTGAGAGAGGTCGTCAACAATGATGTCGGCCCGCCTGCCGAGGGGACTCTTGCCGAGCAGCTGATCGGTCTCTTCCCAGACCTCGCGGCGCGCCGTCATGCGATCGAAAATGCGTAAATTGCCGCCGAGCCTTGCCTGGACGGCGACGGCCATGTTCTGCCGCACGGTGAATTCGCCGAGCAGGCTCGTAACCTGGAATGTGCGCCCGAGCCCAAGGGCGACGCGTGCGGCGGGTGCAAGCCTTGTTACATCCTGGCCGGCGAAGAGGATCCGGCCTTCGCTCGGCAGCAAGTTGCCGCAGAGCTGGTGAATGAGCGTCGATTTCCCGGCGCCGTTCGGGCCGATCAGGGCATGGATATGCCCCTCTTCGAGTGTGAAGCTGACATTGTCGGTTGCCGTCAGCCCGGCGAAGCGCTTCACCAAGCCTTGTGTTTCAAGGATCACCGTCATGCTGCCCTCCTGCGAAAGCGGGCAAGGACGCCATTGATGCCGCCCTTGCTACCGAGCACCACGACCAGCAGGAGGATGCCGAGAATGAGCTGCCAATGTTCCGTCCAGCTTGCCAGATAGGTCTGCAGAAAGATGAAAGCGGTTGCTCCGAAGATCGGGCCAACGAAGGTGCCGACGCCACCGAGGATGATCATGATCATAAGCTCGCCGGATTTGGTCCAGGCGAGCGTGTCGGGGCTGACGAAACGCATGAAGACCGCCATCAGCGCGCCGGCGAGCCCCGCGCCCATGCCTGACAGCACGAAAGCGAAGAGCTTGTATCGGAACGGCTCGATGCCGAGCGAGATCATGCGCTTCTCATTTTGCCGGATGCCGGCGAGCATGGTGCCGAAGGATGAGCCGATCACACGGTTCAGCCAGACGAAATAGAGGACGGCAACGGCGAGGATCACGAAATAGACGACCGTCTTGTCCCGCAGCCCAATCCCGAACAGCGTATTGGCGTTGCGCACGATAATGCCGTCGTCGCCGCCATAGGTTTTGAGCGAGACGAAGAAAGAGAACAGCATCTGGGCGAAGGCGAGGGTGATCATGATGAACTGCACGCCGCCTGTTCTCAGCGCCAGCGCGCCGATGACAAGCGCCAGCAGGCCCGAGACGAGAATGGCGACCGGTATGGTGATCAGCAGTTGGTCGGTGCCTGGAATGAATCCGAAGAGCGGCACGCCCTCCGCATGGTGGTAGTAGAGAATGCCGACGACATAATTGCCGATGCCGAAGAAGGCAGCGTGACCGAAGGACACCATGCCGCCGGAGCCGAGCGCCAGGTTGAGGCTTGCCGCCGCGATGGCGTAGATCATCACGCGCGCAACAAGGCTTGGCAGCGCCGGCTGGCCGAGAGCGGGCGCCGCGTATGGCAGGGCCGCGAGACAGGCGATCAGCACGAGATAAAGAAAGAGGCGGCGCATGGTCAGCCTTTCGCCGGAAAGAGGCCCTTCGGCTGGACGAGCAGCACGATAGCCATCAAAAGGTATATGCCCATGGAGGAGATGCCTGCACCGAGCGCATCCGCATCGGGACCAGCCATAAGGTGACGCAACAATCCCGGCATGAAGGCTCTGAGCCCCGTGTCCAGTACGCCGAGCGTGATGCCGGCCACGAAGGCACCCTTGACGGAGCCGACACCGCCGATGACGACCACGACGAAAGTGGCAAGCAGGATCTGTTCACCCATGCCGACCTGAACGCTGACGATCGGGGCCATCATGAAACCGGCAAGGCCGGCCAGCATCGACCCCAGTCCGAAGATCAGGGTGTAGAGCAGCTTGATATCGACGCCGAGGGCTCGCACCATATCGCGGTTGGTCGAGCCGGCGCGGACCAGCATCCCTATGCGGGTGCGGTTGATCAACAGATAGAGGCCGAGCGCCACGAGCAGACCGACGAGGATGATCAGCAGGCGAAAGGGCGGATAAAGAAGCCCCGGCAGCAGTTCGATCGGTTGTGACAACATGTCGGGAAGCTGCAGGAAGACCGGCTGCCGGCCAAACAGCAGCACTGTCAGCTCATTGAAGATAAGGATGAGGGCGAAGGTGGCCAGGACCTGATCGAGATGGTCTCTTTCATAGAGGCGGCGCATCACGCCAAGCTCGACGATGATGCCGACGACGGTAGAAGCGACCAGCGCGGCAGGCAGACCGAGCCAGAAATTGCCGGTGGCATTCGCCACCCAGGCACCGGCAAAAGCGCCGACCATATAGAGCGAGCCATGGGCAAGATTGATGACGCCCATGATGCCAAAGATGAGGGTTAGCCCCGCGGCCATTAAAAACAGCATGACGCCGTAGAGCAGGCCGTTGAGCAATTGTTCAAGGATAAGGGTCATTGCGCGGTCCAGCGACCTTCCGTCGGGCGTGAATCGAAGCCAAAGCGCAATGGCCCGGGCGCGCGAGGCGTCGCCGGGCCATTGTGTTCGGATTAAAGCTTGCAATCCTTGGCGTGGATATCGCCGTAGTTTTCGACAAGCTTGCGCAGCGTCTTGGTGGTCGGCACGCCGTCGGCGCCCTTCACGACTTCGAGCAGATACCAGTCCTGTACAGGATGCTGGTTCGAGCCGAAGCTGAACTTGCCGCGCACCGACTGGAAATCGGCCTTCTTCACGGCGGCACGGAAAGCGTCGATATCGTCGACACCGCCGGTTGCCTTCAGCGCGGATGCGATCAGGCGAGCTACGTCGTAGCCCTGCGTGCCGTAGGTGGTCAGAGGACGATCGGGATAGGTCGCCTTCCACTTCGCGACCAGCTCTTTGCTGGCGGCGTTGTCAAAATCTGGGCTCCAATGCGAGGTCACCTTCAGGCCGACGGCCGCATCGCCGAGGCTCTTCAGCACGACGGCGTCGCTGGACGGCTCCGAGAGCACCATCGGGATCTGGCCGAGCAGGCCTGCCTGCTGATATTGGCGAAGGAAGGCAATGCCGAGGCCGCCAGGGTGGAACTGGAAGACGACATCCGGCTTGGCGGCGCGAATCTGCGCCATTTCGGCGGAATAATCGGTCTGATCGAGCTGGGTATAGACCTCACCGACGATCTCGCCGCCAAAGGTGCGTTTGAAACCGTTCAGGGCGTCCTTGCCGGCCTGATAATTCGGCGCCAGGACGAAGGCGCGCTTGTAGCCAAGTTCCTTCGCGGCAATGCCGGAGGCTTCGTGCAGCGAGTCGTTCTGCCAGGGGACAACGAAATAATTGGCGTTGCAGTCCGGGCCGGCGAGATTCGAAGGCGCGGCATTGGCACTGACATAGATCGCGCCACCGTCAACGACGTCGGGCACCACGGCGCCCGCGATGTTGGAAAAGATGATGCCGGTCAAAAGCTTGATCTTTTCGTCGCCCATCATTTTTTCGGCGATCTGCCGACCATTAGCCGGCTTATTCGCGTCGTCTTCCACGACGAGTTCGACCGGTACGCCGCCGAGCTTGCCGCCTTCCATGTCGATCGCGAGCTTCATGCCGTCGCGAACGTCCTGGCCGAGATAGCCGCCGGGACCGGACAGGGTGGTGATGACACCGATCTTGACCGGATCGGCAGCGAGCGCGGCCGTCGCGCTGGCAAGCGCAACGGTCAGCGCAAAAAGCGTGTTCCTGAGTTTCATTGGGTTCCCCATTATGTCGTTATTGCATTTGTTCTTAAGGTTCCTTCCGCCTCTCCCAGGGCGGAGGTTATTGCAGCTTCACCCAGCCTTCCGGCGGTATCTTGCCGGGGTGGATAGTCCCGCATTTCGGGCAGGTGCGAAGTTTCTCGTCTGCGTAGAATTTTGCATATAGCGGGGGCAGGTCGTCAACGATAGATTCCAGATCGACCTCGGCCCTGTGCACTAAAGTTGTGCATTCGAAGCAATACCACTCAACTGCGTCAAGAGCGCCTTCCTCGCGGACCGCTTCGATGACGAGGCCGATGGAGCCTTCCTGGGGGCGCTGCGGCGAGTGGCGGATATGGGCGGGCAACAGGAAAACGTCGCCTTCGCGGATCGGCACATCATAGAACTCCTTGCCGTCATAGAGCTTGAGGACCATGTCGCCCTTGAGCTGGTAGAAGAATTCTTCGGACGGGTCGTCATGATAGTCGGTGCGCCGGTTCGGGCCACCGACGATCGTTACCATCAGGTTGCCGTCCTTCCAGATCTGCTGATTGCCGACCGGCGGCTGCAGCAGATGGCGGTGTTCGTCGATCCATTTCTGAAGGTTGAATGCGCTCAATCTGGTCATCGTCGTTCCTCTCTTCTCTTATTCAGCCGAGTTTTAATCCGCTTTGTTCGAAGGCCTCGCGGGTCAGGCGTTTCTCTGCTTCCGTCAACTCCAGCAGCGGCGCTCGCACGGGGCCGCCGGCCTGCCCCAGCAGTTCCTGCCAGTATTTCTGGTGCGCATGCGGCTTTTCGGCCGGGCGGGAACGCTTGAAGGCATCACGGGCCTGCTGGAGGCTTGCGCTGACGGCCTTCGCCTCGGCCGCCTTTCCGGCGAAAGCGAGGTCGGTATAATCGCGCATGCGCCGATCGACCTTGGTCTGCAGAGTGTAAGGCGGCGACGAGCAGAGATAGAGCTGCCAGCCGAGCTCCAGCACATTGTCGATCCATTCTTCTTCCGACGCGGTGGACACAAGAATGCGGTCACCGGCGAGCGCGGTCAGCTCCTTGTACATGTCGCGCGGGACGGAATATTTGATGGCAACCACCGTCTCAATATCGGCGAGGCGGTTGCAAAGCTCGGGGCTCATCAGATAGCCGCTATCGGGATGCGACCACAGCGCCATGCCGATATCGACCTTGGAGGCGATCATTTCGTAATAACGCAGCAGCGTTTCGTCCTGCGCCTTGAAGAAATGCAGGATCGGCGCATGGACGACGATATAGTCGGCGCCGCAGGCCTGCGCATGTTTGGCAAGCTCGATGACGACATCCATGTTCTGGTCGGAACAGGACATGATCGTCTGCGCCCGGCCGGCGGTCGCCTCGACCGAGAGGTCGAACAGCCGCTTGCGTTCGTCCAGCGACATGGCAAAGAACTCGCCCTGCTTGCCGGCGATGAAGAGGCCGTCGATGGCAAGATCGCCGATCCAATGATCGACATTCCGCCGGAAACCATCCTCGTCGATGGCACCATCCTGATGGAAGGGCGTGTTGGCCGCAGCCCAAATGCCGCGCATGGTCGCGCGCGAATGGGCCTTGGCGTTCTTGCGGTCGTATTTCATGGATCCTCCTTGATCGTCGGAATGTTCGGGGCATGGGCGCCAGGAGGGGCATGTCGGTAACGTGGCCACTGAGATGCGGCTGAGCGCGACCATTCCTCCAGCGTTTCCGTGCATTCCGATTGCCGATCCTTAAGGCCGGCGTGTTTGGCAAAGTTCTATCTCCCGAACCATTAAGCAGCAGATTTTTTTATTCAAGAACCGGCGGAAACTGCATATATTCATGTTAATTCCAGTATGGATCGACCGATGATCAATTTACGTCAGATCAAATGCTTCCAAGCCGTCGTCGAGCTTGGCAATTTCTCCCGCGCAGCCGAGCGATTGCGCACGAGCCAGGCGGGGGTCTCGCATGCCATTCATGATCTAGAAGCGTTGCTGGGCACGCGCCTTTTCGACCGCACGACACGGCGCGTGGAATTGACCGAGGCGGGCCAGATTTTCGCCGCCGGCGTGTTGCCGGGGCTCGCTGAAATCGAGCGCGCCGTGGAATCCGTGCGCGACCTCAGCGAGTTGCGGACTGGCTTGGTGCGCATTGCAGCGCCGCCGCTTTTGGGCGCCACCGTCCTTCCCAGGCTTCTGCAGGAGGTGGCCAAGCTTCATCCGAGCCTGCGGCTGCGGATCGAAGATGTGGGAACCGATCTGATCGTGCCGCGCGTCCGCAACGGCCTTTACGAGATCGGCATCGGCACCTTCAATGCCGACGAGGAAGGGATCGACCGCCAGCATGTGCTGAGCGACCGGCTGATGGTGTTCATCGAAATGAATCACCCTTTCAAATCACTTGAAGAAGTGGATTGGAAAGCGTTGGCGGATCAGCGCGTCATCACGCTGACGCGGGAGAGCAATATCCGCCTGCTGACCGAAATCGGTTTCGAGACCGCCGGACTGCCGCTTCGTCCGCATCTGGAAGTGCATCAGATACACACGGCGCTTTCGCTCGTCGAAAGCGGCGCCGGCGTCGCGGTGCTGCCGACCTATGCCTTTGCGGCGCTGAACGGGCGGGGGATTGCCGCGCGCCCGCTGATTGGCCCGGCAATCACACGCCAGGTCAGTATCATAACCGCACGAGAGCGCACGCTTTCGCCGGCAACGACGGCCGTGCGCCCGCTTCTGCGAAAAATCCTGCGCGAGATGGTGCCCGAAGTTCTCTAGGATAGTGAACCGTGCTGCCCTGCTAGTGCTGTGCTTTGCCGGTCCGGTAGCCGGATTGCTGGAACGGATGTGCCTCGGCGAATTCCGGACGCTCGAAGCATTGCCGCCCGAGGGCTGCTACCGTGGGAAATTCTGCGAGATCCAATTTGTAAAGATTGGCGATGACGATCTGGCCGGCAATGCAGATGTCGGCGATCCCCGGTGTGGCTCCCAATGCAAATGGAGCAGGGGGACGCCGCGTCAGCAACCGCTCATAGGTCGCAAGTCCTTCCACGGTCCAATGTTTGCACCATGACTCAATTGCATCGGCATCGGCACCGAATGCTTCGCCCAGATGCTTGCGAACGCGCGGCACGATAAAGGGGTGGGCGTCGGCGATCGAAACCAGCGCCAGCGACCGGGCATAGGCGCGCTCCTTGGCGTCGGCCGGCATCAGGCGCGGTTCCGGCTTGATGTCGTCGAGATATTCCATGATCGCCAGCGACTGGAAAATGCGATGGCCGTCGTGGACGAGCGTGGGCACGACGCGCTCGGCGTTCACTTCGGCATAGTCGGCATCGAACTGACGGCCGGAAAGAATGTCGATTTCGATTTCCTCGAAGGCAAGCTTCTTCAACGCCAGTGCGACCCGGACGCGGAACGCCGCATTCGAGCGCCAGAAGCTGTAGAGCTGAATTGTCATTGGATCGGTCCATTCTGTGAATTGAATGTATTGGATTCGATGCGGCGAACGATCATTGTTCTGTTCCGCATCACGGGGCAAACCCTGTCTAGCGGATGATCTTACCCTACGTCTCGCATGGGCGTGTTGCCATATGGCAATGCCGGCTTGCGATTCTGCAAGCCGGACCACGCGGCCCAGTGCCTTGCCGGGTAGCAACGCGCGCTTGCGAGCTTCCAACCAGCATTCCGCTCTCAAGGCGCCTATCCTGTAGCTGCGAAAAACACACAGGAGAAACTCCAGATGAAACTCTATTATGCGCCGGGCGTCTGTTCGATGGCCGCCCATATCGTTGCCGTCGAGGCCGGGCTCACTCTCGATCTGGTAAAGGTGGACATTCGCAGCGAGCCTCATCGCGTCGAGGATGGCCGTGATCTGAAGGCGGTCAGTGCAAAGGGTGTGGTGCCGGTGCTGGAACTCGACAATGGCGAGATCCTCACTGAAGGCGTCGCGATCCTGCTCTATCTGGCTGACAAAAAGCCGGACGCAATGCTGACGCCTGAACAGGGCAGCTTTGAGCACTATCGTCTCCAGGAATGGCTCACCTTCATCAGCTCCGAGCTGCACAAGACCTTCAGCCCCTGGCTGTTCCATCCCGAATATGGCGCACAGGCTGCCGAGGTTGCCAAGGAAAGGCTACGGCAGCGCTTCGATATTCTGGAGGCTCATCTGGCGACACAGGATTATCTGGTCGGAGGCCGTTTCAGCATCGCCGATGCCTATTGCTTCACCATCATGAATTGGTCCAGGGGGCTTCGTATCGATCTTGGGGCGTGGCCAAATCTGACGCGCTATCTATTTGAGATTGCCGAACGCCCAGGCGTACGTATGACGCTCGTTGCCGAAGGCCTGCGCAAATAGCAGGCGCGCGGGTAAGTACCGAGTTCGCTCAACCGGCGACGCTGAAAGCACCAACGCGCTCTCCCTCCAGCAGCGCCCGCCGTGCGAGCAGGCCGCCGCCGACATGATCGAAGAAAGCCCGTACGCGTGCCGTGTTGCGCAGATCCTTATGCGTGATCAGCCACAGTTCCCGGGTGAGTTCGTCGAGCGGGTCCTGAACCCGCTCGATATCGGGCTCCAGATCGCCAAGGTAGCAGGGCAGGAGCGCCAAGCCCAAGCCTGCTTTCACCGCCATGAGCTGATTGATGAGACTGCTGGAGCGATATGCAAAGGCGCGGGGCGAAATATTCTCCGTCAACCACCTCGCTGCCGCAGCCACAGCGCCGCTGTCCCAGCCGATCACCGCGTGGCTCGAAAGCGAGGCGATGTCGGTGGGACGTTCGCGATCTGCAAGATAGGCGTTGCTGCCATAGAAGGTCCAGGGCGTCGATGCGATCTTGCGGCCGAACAGCTCGCCCTCATGCGGGCGGGTGGCTCGGATGGCAATATCGGCTTCGCGCCTCAGGAGATCGAGCTGCCTGTTATCGACAAGCAGCTCCAGCTCGATACCGTCATGTTCGCGACGAAAGCCCGCAAGCACTTCGTTGAGAATGCGGTAGGCCAAGGTCTCCGACGAGGTGATCTTGAGCTTGCCGGACAGTCGGGTGTCTTGGCCCGTGATCGAACGATCGATCGCAAGAATCTCCGTCTCCAGCCGCTCGGCAGCCATGACCATCTGCAAGCCGGCGTCGGTCGGCACATATTGGCTCGATGTGCGATCAAACAACTGCACGCCTCGGCGCTTCTCCAAGGCATTCAGCCAACGGAACACCGTCGAATGGTCGTGGCCCAGATCCTTTGCCGCGCCGACAAGCGACCCAGCCCGCCCAATCGCCAGCACAATCCTGAATTCGTTCCAGTCCGTCATGTTCTTGCTACCTCGCAAATTGGATCTGCATCCGGACATGATGCATTGCAAATCGGAAAGCGTGTTGTCGAACGGCGTCCGAGCATCGATGTCTCTTCCCGTCCCAGTATAAGTTCCAAACGGCACGGTTTGCATTGCAAAGATGCAAGCCAGACTTTCCGAACGGCAAGCTGTAAGCCGCCGAGGTGAAAGCCGAACGGTTGCGGCGTCTCGGTTGTCAGGCGGAAATATCGGCTTGCAAAACCACAACGGGCGTTGCGCGCTCAGCACTCCTATCATCCGGGCTCATGCTTTTGCCGACGCGGTCCGCGTCCGCCAGGCTGCAAGTCAAGACAATGATGCAATGGAGACGCGTATGGGAACGGGCATGGCATGGGGATTGTTGATCCTGTCCGGTCTTCTCGATGTTGCCTGGGCGATCAGCGTGAAGATGGCCGATGGCTATAGTCGTTTGGCCTGGTCCGTCCTGTCCTTCTTCCTGCTTGCCGCTTTCATCTACGCCCTCGGCAAGTCGCTTCAGGTCCTGCCGCTCGGCACGGCCTATGCCGTCTGGGCCGGTATCGGCGCGATCGGATCTATCGTTCTGGGCATCGTGATCTTTCGCGAACCCGCGACCTTCATCCGCCTCTTCTGGATCGCCGTCACCCTCAGCGGCATCGTCGGTCTCAAGCTATCGAGCAGCTGAGGTTCGCCGCCGCTGCTCATCCCAAGACGAAGGAAATATCATGACCAAGCTGAATGCCGACCCGAGTTTCGTTTTCTCCAGGGACGAGGAATTGAAGGCTTTTCGCGACATGCTGTTGATCCGCCGCTTTGAGGAGCGCTGCGGGCAAATGTACGGCGAGGGCCTGATTGCCGGCTTCTGCCATCTCTATATTGGCCAGGAAGCGGTGGTCGTCGGAATGCAGATGGCGATCGGCGAGGGCGATCAGGTCATCACGGCCTATCGCGACCATGGTCATGCGCTGATGTCGGGCATGGATCCCAAGGCGGTGCTGGCCGAGCTGACTGGCCGCATGTCGGGTGTGTCGAAGGGCAAAGGCGGCTCCATGCACATGTTCGCGCCTAAACGCGGCTTTTATGGCGGGCATGGCATCGTTGGTGCACAGGCATCCCTCGGCACCGGTCTCGCCTTCGCCAATAAATATCGCGGCAACGACCGCGTTTGCCTCACCTATTTCGGCGATGGCGCATCGAACCAGGGCCAGGTTTACGAGAGTTTCAACATGGCGAAGATCTGGGATCTGCCGGTGGTTTACGTCATCGAAAACAATCACTACGGCATGGGCACCAGCATCGAGCGTGCTTCGGCGAACCTCAATCTTTCTGAGCGTGGCCTGTCCTTGAACATCCCGGGCGAACAGGTCGACGCAATGGATGTCCGCGCCGTGCGAGCCGCGGGCATCAGGGCTGTCGAACACGCCCGGGCTGGCAAGGGCCCCTTCATCCTTGAAATGCTGACCTATCGCTATCGTGGCCATTCGATGTCTGACCCGGCTAAGTATCGCTCCCGCGAGGAGGTACAAAAGGTCAGGAACGAGAGCGATCCTATCGACCGGTCGCGTGCCCGCATTCTCGAAGATGGCCATGCCAGCGAGGACGACATCAAGCTGATGGAAAAAGAAATCAAGGATATCGTTGCCGACGCAGTCGACTTCGCCAAGACCAGCCCGTTGCCCGACCCAACCGAACTTTACACCGACGTCTATGTGTGAAACCTCGACTGGCGCGGAGTATAGTTCGATCGTCACGACCGCGACGCTTGCGGTCGGCTCGATTTCGCGCAAAGTGTCCCGATAATCGAAGTGGGACGCCGGTGTGGCAAGGCACATACCCGCCTGCGAACTTGACACCGCGCGCCAAGGCGAATGTTCATGCACGATCCGATCATCCGCTCCGTCCTCCTGGCGGAATTGCTCTCGCGGCCGGAGCCCATCGTCGTGCTGGAGGCGCCAGCCGGCATGGGCAAGTCATCCATGTTGCATCATGTTGCCCGTCATTTTGGCGTCGAGGTCGAGCGCGGGCCGGCGCTGTCGGCCGAGGTGACGCCAGGGGCGGTAAAGGTCTGGGACATCCCGCCCTACGCGAAGCCGGAGCCGCTTGCCGATGCTTTTGCCGCCGGCGCGGCGCGCATCTTCATTGCGAAGCGGCCGGACGTGGTTCTGCCCGGCCTGTCGCGCGCGCTGGTCTATGGCAATGCTCATGTGGTCGATCCGAACCACTTGCTGTTAAGCGATGCTGAACTTGCAGATATTTTCGGTGACGGAGCCGAAGCCGTCCGCAAGAGTTCGGGCGGCTGGCCTCTCGCCGCCTTCAGATCCAAACTTGCCGGCACTGCGCTGATCGATTTTCTTGCCAACGAAATGCTTCGCCCGATGCCGGCAACAGCGCTTGTCGATCTGCGTACGTTGCTTGATGGGCGCGGCACGCGCTCGAAATCCGAATACCCGCTGATCCCATTTGAAAGAGATGGCGGCATCAATACACCGGCCGTTGCAGGAGAGCTCGGCACCGCTTTGGATGTCGTCATCGAGGAGCGCCTAAGCGTTGCTGCCGAGGCTAAGGCGATTGCCGAGGCCTTTGTCGAAAGTGGGCGCCCGGTCGATGCTATCCTGACCTTTCAGCGTGCGGGCTTCTTCGATAGCGCATTGCGCGTCTTCAACGATGAGCACGGCGATTTCTTTCTCTATTTCCACGGGCCGGACGCGTTCGAACGCGTTCTTTCAGGCTTTCCGCGCAGTTTCGCATTGCAGACGGAGGCGCTGGTATTGTCGCTTGCCTTGCAGGCGCTGAAGAAAGGCGATGTGTCGCGGGCGCGACGCCTGCTCGCCGATCGTTTTGGCGATCTTGCCAATGATCCTGAAGCGGTGTTTTCCCCCCGTTCGGTCTTTTCCAGGGAGTTTCGGGCATTTCGGCTGCTGATGCTGATCTATGACGACTATTTCTTCTCGGAGGAACTGCTGGATCGCTGCTTTGCGCTCGTGGCCGAATTTCCGATCGATGATCATCTCTTCCGGGGCAGCTTCTACAATTCGATCCTCGAATTCTACATTCGCAACCGCCGTTTTGCGGAGGCCGAGGATGTGGCGCAGCGCGCCATGTATCACTATGAATGCGCCAAATCGCCAATGCTCGCCTTCTATATCAGCCTGCATAGGGCGTTGATCCGGCTGCTGATGGGCGATGCGCTGGCTGCGCGCAAGCATGCGGCACTCTCCGCCAAGAGCCTGGCCGAAGTTCCGTTCGAAAGTCCAAATGATGCGCGCCTTCAGGTGCTCCTCGAAGCCTGTATCGAGTACGAGTCCGGACGGGCTGAGCCGCTGTCCCGTTTTCTCAGTCTGGAGATGGACGATTTTTCGCACGGTGAAATCTGGCCGAGCCTGCTTGAACTGGCACTGCACTACGGCAGCCAGGCGCTTGGAAGCCATTTTTCGACAATCGCGGCAAGAAGCTTCCTCGACCGCTGGCGCGTCTACCAGGTGTCGAACCGGCAATTCCAGGTCATGATCGAAATCCGCGAGGTCGCCGTCCTGCAAAATGCCAATCGCTGGCAGGAAGCCGCGGAGCGCCTGAACGCGATTGACTCGCGCATCGACCGAAACTGGGTGCTCGGCTCCAATCAGGTGCTGGAGCGCATGGACAACAGAGACGAGATGGCTCTGGTGTTGGCGTGGATGCGGCAGATGGTCTATGAGCAGCCCACATGGGAGGGTCTCGATGATTTGATCGCCGATCTCATGCGTAATCTCAACATTACCGATCGCCAGCGGATCAGCCTGGAAATCTGGCTTGCCTACATCGCCAAGCGGCAGCGAAATCTCACCCGCGCGCGTTCCATTCTCCAGAAGACATTCGAGGATTGCGCGCGGCTGGGGGCGATCGCGCCCTTGTCGGAGGAGCGGGTTCTACTGGACGAATTGATCAGCAATGAACGCATTGGCGGCTTCCTGGCCACATCGCTTGCGGCAAAGCAGATCATCCGCAAATTGCGCGACAGCGGCCGGCTTTCGACCGGTCCCGGCGAGCGTAGCAACCTCTCACGCCGTGAAAGCAAGATCCTGCTGATGATATCGGAAGGTGCGGCCAACAAATACATCGCCCATACGCTCGGGCTCAGCGAGGCGACGGTGAAGTTTCATCTCGGAAATGTCTATCGCAAGCTTGGCTGCCGCAATCGGCAGGAAGCGATCGGAACTGCGCGCGCACTGGGTATGGTCAGCTGACGCCTCGTTGATGGCGAGGTTATGCCTGTCACAGGACGACAAAACCTATACCATTTAATCAAAAACCTAGACTTGGTTCGTGTTGGCGCGCCGGGTTGCCTATGCAATCTTTTCCATACGGCTTCTAAGGCTTTGATGAGCGAAGGAGCCCGGATGCGTACTCACGCTGTCGGCGACCCAAGCGCCGGATGCCGTCGAGCATCGTCCCGCATGATTGACGCTCCACTCCATAGGCGCACGAAGACGCCGGAGCGAACTCTAGACATAAGCGGGCAAAAGCTCGCAGGGAACCTTGAACCGAACCGGGAGATTGCATGAGCAAGCTTAGATTGATTGCGTCGACTGCACTTGCCGCCCTTGTCGCAGGTATTGCGGGAACGGCTGCGGCCAAGACGGTCGTGACCATGAATACTGTTCAGATTTTCGGCACGATCGATCCGGCCAAAATCTCCGACTACACCGACTATATGGCGGCAGTGAACCTTTACGATGGTCTGATCACCGTCGATTCGACGGGCAATCTGCAGCCGGAACTCGCCGAGAGCTGGACGGTCTCTCCCGATGCGAAGGAAGTGACCTTCAAGCTTCGCGCCGACGCCCATTTCACCGATGGTTCGCCTGTCAAAGCGTCCGACGTCGTTTACTCCTTCGAGCGCCTGCTGAAGATCAACCAGGGTCCCGCCAATCTTTTTGCCGATGTGCTGAAGCCTGGCTCCGTCACTGCCGTTGACGCGCATACAGTGAAGTTTACGCTCTCCAAGGCCTTCGCGCCGTTCCTCAGCACCGTGCCTGCCGTCTTCATCCTCAACGCTGACGTCGTCCAGAAAAACGCCGGCAGCGACGATGGCCAGACTTATCTCGCAACCAACGCCGCCGGTGCCGGTCCCTACACGCTGAAGGCCTGGGATCGCGGTGCGTCGATGACGATCGAGCGTGATCCGAAATACTACAAGGGTTTTGGCGAAGGTCCGATCGACGAGGTCCGCTGGATCATCACCAATGACGAGGCGACCGTCCGCTCGCTTGCCGCATCGGGCGAGCTGACGATGAGCAGCCAGTACCAGTCACCCGATACCTACAAGGCATTGAAGGAGATGGGCCGTTTCAACATCGTCAGCAGTGATACGACGATCGGTTTCTACCTGAAGCTCAATACCAAGGTGCCGCCCACGGATGACATCCATATCCGCAAGGCACTCGCCTACGCCACCGACTACGACACGGTGCGCAACGTCATCGTGCCGGGCGGTCAGTTGAATGGCCCGCTGCCTCCCGGATTTGCCGATTTTTATGCCAACGACCTTCAGGCACCGAAGTTCGATATGGATGCGGCCAAGGCCGAGATTGCCCAGTCGAAATATGCCGGCCAGGAAATCCCGATCACGCTCGGCTATGTCGCCGGCACCAAGTTCGAGGAAGAGATCAGCCTGCTGATGCAATCGAACCTCGAGCAACTCGGCTTCAAGGTGACGCAGCAGGCCGATCCGTGGAACCGCATCACCGAGATTTCCAACAAGGTCGACACGACACCTGCCGTCAGCCAGATATTCTTCGGCCCGACCTATCCGTCGCCGGACTCGATGTTCTTCACGCAGTATCATTCGAAGGCTGCCGGTACCTGGGCCTCGGCGGAATGGCTGCAGGACCCGGCCATCGACGCCTTGATCGACAAGGCGCGTGAAACGGCAGACGCCAAACAGCAGGCCGATATCTACAAGGAATTGCAGCACAAGATCGTCGATCTGCAGCCGGATGTCTTCCTGCAAACACAGACGGTTCAGCATGCCATGGACAAGTGCCTCGAAGGCTTCCACGCCGTGCCCATGCAGTCTTTCGACTACAAGTTCACGCGCTACAGCTGGACCTGCAAATAGCGGTTTGCAGGTTCTCCGGGCGGGCTTCTCGTCCGGATTGCTTGAGACAGGACGGCCTTCGGGCCGTCGCCATCTCTCCTTTTCGTTCGAGACAGGGCTTGGATATTGGAATTCCTCCTCTTCATGATCAGGCGCGTGCTCTGGTCACTGCTGGTCCTGTTCGGGCTTTCGGTGGTGATCTTCGCCATTGCCCGCGGAATGCCCGGCGATCCGGTTCGCCTCGCACTTGGGCCGCGCGCCAGCGCGGAACAGGTCGCGCAGCTTCGCGAGACCATGGGCTTCAACAAGCCTCTGATCCAGCAGTATGGGATCTATGTCTCCGGGCTGGCCGGCGGCGATCTTGGTCTGTCGCTTCTGACGAAACGGCCTGTCGCCAGCGATATAAGTGAAACCTTTGCCGCCACCTTCGAGCTGGTCCTGACGACGATCACCATAGCCTTCGTTCTCGGTGTCCCCCTTGGCGTGGCCGCGGCGCGTTGGAAGGATCGCTGGCCAGACAATCTCGTGCGCCTGATCGCCATCTTTTCAGCCGTCACGCCAAGTTTCTTCCTGGCGATCCTGCTGCAGATCCTTGCCGGCTATGTCCTGCACATCTTGCCGACAACCGGCCGCTTGCCGCCGAACATGGCTTTCACCCCCGATATCACCGGTCTCCTCAGCGTGGATTCGCTGCTGCGCGGGCGTCTTGACGTCTTCGGCGAGGCCTTTCGCCATCTTCTGCTTCCATCTCTGGCTCTTGCGGCGGCCACCATGGGCCAGATCGCCCGCATCACGCGCTCGTCAATGATCGACGTGGCGAGCCAGGACTATATCGAGGCCAGCCGGGCTTTCGGCATTCCGGAGCGGGTGCGTGTTTTCAAATACATGCTGCGACCAAGCTTCGTGCCGCCGCTCACCATCTCGGGGCTGGAATTTGCATCGCTCATCGGCAATGCCTTCGTCGTCGAACTGGTCTTCGCATGGCCCGGCATGGCTGCCTATGGCGTGCGCACCATCATGCAGAAGGATCTCAATGCCGTCATGGGCGTGGTGATCGTCTCCGGCGTCTTCTTCGTGGTCGTCAATCTCGTCATCGATGTGCTGGTCGGCATGGTCGATCCTCGTATCCGCATTCGAGGGAGGCGCTGATGTCTGAGACCTCGCTGGAAACGTCCGTGCAGCCGCAGCGCCTCTCCAATGCCTACCAGAATTGGTATCGCTTCTCGCGCAATCCGACGGCTGTCATCGGTGCCGTGATCGTCATCGTTTGTGTGCTGGCCGCACTTCTGGCGCCATGGATCACACCGCATCCGGAACATGTCGGTGCCGCGGTGAATTTCCGCGCCCGCCATCTGCCGCCGTCGACCGACTATTGGTTTGGGACTGACAATGTCGGCCGCGATATCTTCACGCGTGTCGTCTTCGGCATGCGCATCTCGCTCTTGCTGGCGCTGGTGGTTCTCGGCACGGCTGTCCCCGTCGGCACCGTGCTTGGCATGCTTGCCGGCTATTTCGGCGGTTGGGTCGAGGCCGTCATCATGCGCCTCACCGATATTGCACTGGCCATCCCGCCGCTGGTCATGGCGCTTGCCGTTGCCGCAGTGCTGTCGCCAAATCTGATTAACTCGCTACTCGCAATCTCCGCGCTCTGGTGGACGTGGCATACGCGGCTGATCTATTCGATCACCAAGCAGATCCGCAGCCAGGAGTTCATCGAGGCGGCGGAGACGCTTGGGGCGAGCAAGTTCCACATCCTCTTCCGCGAAATTCTGCCGAACTGCGTTTCCGCGCTCGCCGTCAAGACCTCGCTCGATTGCGGCTTCGTCATCCTGGTCGGTGCGTCCCTTTCGTTCCTCGGCCTCGGCATCCAGCCGCCGACACCGGATCTTGGAACAATGGTTGCCCAGGGTGCTGCCTTCCTGCCGGATTACTGGTGGGAATCGGTGCTGCCGGGTACCGCCATTCTCTTCGTCGCCCTCGGCTTCAATCTTCTCGGCGACGGCCTGCGCGACCTCTTCGATGTCCAGGAGGTCCGATGAGCTTCCCGCTTCTCCGCGTCAACAATCTCTCCGTGGCATTCTCGACCTATGGCCGCACCAGCAGGGTGTTGCACAATGTCAGCCTCGACGTTCCCGCCCGTTCCCAGGTCGCCCTGGTCGGCGAGAGCGGCTCCGGCAAGACGGTGACGATGAAGGCGATCATGGGGCTGCTGCGCCAGCCGCCGGCCCGCATTCTTGGTGGCGAGATCTATTATGATGGCGCCGATCTGCTGACGATGCCGGACAAGGAGCGGCTGCGACTGCGCGGCACGGCCATGTCCATGGTATTCCAGGACCCCATGAGTTCGCTCAATCCGGTCTTCACGATCGGCGACCAGATGGGCACGATCCTGAAATATGCCGACAAGCGCCTGGGCCGCTCGCGCTCGACCAAGGAGCGCATGGCACGCGTCCACCAGGTTCTCGATCAGGTGCGGATGCGCGATCCCGAGCGGATTTCCCGGTCCTACCCGATCGAGCTATCCGGCGGGATGCGGCAACGTGTGTTGATCGCCATGGCGCTGTTGAGCGAGCCGCAACTGCTGATCGCAGATGAGCCCGGTACAGCACTCGACGTGACGACCCAGGCCCAGATCCTCAAGCTGTTGAAGGATCTGGTCGAGGAACGCGGGCTCGCTTTGTTGATGATCACCCATAATCTCGGCGTGGTCAGGGAAACCTCGAACTACGTCTACGTCATGAACAAGGGCATCATTGTCGAACATGGCGAAACCACAGGTATCTTCGAGACGCCACGCGATCCCTACACCCAAAGCCTGATCAACGCGGTACCGCGGCTCACCGGCGGGATGCGCTTTGGCGCGGAGGTGGCACCATGAGCGCGCCCATGTTGGAAATTCGCAAGCTGTGCAAATCCTTCCCCGTGCGCAATGCCTTCGGGCGGCAGATCGGTGCAGTTGCCGCGGTCGATGAGGTCTCGTTTTCGATCGAGAAGGGCCAAGTCTATGGCCTTGCCGGCGAGAGCGGTTCGGGAAAATCGACCATCGCCCGGATGATCATGGGTCTGGAGCGTCCTGATAGCGGCGAGATCCTGATCAACGGCGAGAGCCTCTCCAGGCAATCGCGGGGTCATCGTCGGCATGTGCAGATGGTGTTCCAGAACCCCGGTTCCTCCCTTAATCCGCGCCGCACGGTTGGCCAATCGGTCATGGTGCCGCTCGATGCCCATGACTATGCCGGCAACAAGCGCCAGCGGGTTTCCGAACTGCTGGAAATGGTGCAGCTGCCGGCCGATTTCGCCGATCGATATCCGCACGAGCTTTCCGGTGGCCAGAAGCAGCGCGTGGCGATCGCCCGGGCGCTTGCCGTCGAGCCGAAGCTTCTGGTCCTCGACGAGCCGACCTCGGCGCTCGATGTTTCCGTTCAGGCTAGGGTGATCGACCTTCTCGCCGATCTCGGCCGGCGGATGGAGCTTACCTATCTCTTTATTTCCCATGATCTTAGCCTGATGCGCAACTTCGCCCGCAGCGTCGGCGTGCTCTATCGCGGTCAGATCGTCGAAACGGGGGCGGTATCCGCCGTCTTCGAAAACCCATCCCACGACTACACGCGTCTTCTCCTTGCCTCCGTTCCTGTGATTTCGAAGGAGGAAGAGGCGATGCGCCCGAAAATTCCATTGATCGACGGGGAAATCCCGACAGCGGAGAAATTGCTCGCACTGCGGGAAGCCGGTCAAACAGCAAGTCACGAACGAGGTTAAGACTGATGATTAGAATTGGTATTGACGTCGGCGGCACCAATACGGACGCCGTCATCATGAATGGACCGGAGGTGATTGCCGGCGTGAAGTCCGCAACGACGGCGGATGTCATGAGCGGTGTCGTCAACGCATTGCGCGATGTTCTCGCGGCTTCGAAAATGGAGGCGTCCGCCGTCGATTTCGTCATGATCGGCACGACGCACTTCACCAACGCCGTGGTCCAGCGCCGCGATCTCGCACAGACGGCAGCCGTTCGCCTCGGCCTGCCGGCAACCGCCTCGCTGCCGCCGATGGTCGACTGGCCGGAGGATCTGAAGCAGTCGATCGGCAATCACGCCTATCTCGCGCATGGCGGCAACGAATTCGATGGCCGGGTGATCTCGCCGCTCGACGAAGACGAGCTCTTGAAGATTGCCGACGACATCAAGGCCAAGGGCATCAGCACGATCGCCATCACCTCGGTATTTTCCCCCGTCAGCGCCGACTTCGAGAAGCGGGCGGCCGAGATCTTCGTGAAGGCGATCCCCGGTGCGCATATCACCATGTCGAGCGAGATCGGCCGGATCGGCCTGCTCGAGCGCGAGAATGCGGCGATCATGAACGCCTGCCTGCGCGATCTCTCCGCGCATGTCATCGATGCCTTCCGCAAGGCGATCAGCGAAGCCGGCATCAAGGGCAAGTTCTTCCTCACCCAGAACGACGGCACGCTGATGGATGCATCCTTTGCCGAGAAGTTCCCGGTTCTGACCTTTGCCTCCGGTCCCACCAACTCCATGCGTGGTGCAGCCTTCCTCTCCGGCGTCGCAGACGCCATCGTCGTCGACATTGGCGGTACCACTTCCGACGTCGGCTCGCTGCATAAGGGCTTTCCGCGCCAGGCGACGGTTGCCGTCGAAGTCGGCGGCGTGCGCACCAATTTCCGCATGCCCGATGTCTTCTCGATCGGGCTTGGCGGCGGTTCGCATGTCGTCGAAACGGATCAGGGTCTGAAGATCGGTCCGGTTTCGGTCGGCTATCGCATCAAGACGGAAGCCCTGGTCTTCGGCGGCCAGACGTTGACCACGACCGATATTTCGGTTGCTGCCCGTCATGCCGAACTCGGAGACGCCTCCAAGGTGTCGCACCTCTCCAAGAATCTGCTCGAGCGCGCCGAGGACAAGATACACGAGATGCTCGAGGATTGCGTCGAGCGTTCGCGGCTCTCGCCCGATCCCCTGCCTGTTATCGTCGTCGGCGGCGGGTCGATTCTCGTCACCCGTCCCCTTGCCGGCCTTGAGGTGATCAAGCCGTCTCACTTCGGCGTCGCCAATGCCGTGGGTGCGGCGATCGCCCAGGTCTCGGGCGAAGTCGATCGCGTCTATGCCTTGGCTGAGCTTGGCCGCGAGAAGTCGCTCGAGGATGCGAAGAACCGTGCGATCCAGGCGGCAATTGCCGCCGGCGCATCGCCGGAATCGATCGAAATCGTCGATGTCGAGGACGTGCCGCTCGCTTATTTGCCGGGCAACGCCACGCGCATCCGCGTCAAAGCCGTAGGAGAGCTCAATGGCCGCTGAGGGTTATCTGCTCAAGGAAGAAGATCTCTTACCGCTTTCGATCGGCGCAGCGCTGCTGGGCACCGGCGGTGGCGGTAATCCTTATGTGGGCATGCTGCGTGCCCGCGAACTGATCCGCAAGGGCGCCGAAGTCCGTATCATTCCGCTTGATGCGCTAGAGGATGGCGATTGGGTCGCGGAGGTCGGCGGCATCGGTGCTCCCGTCGTCGGCGTCGAGAAGATCGAAGAGGGGGGCGAGTGCTACCGCGCCATGCGGGCCGTCGAGGAGACGGCGGGCGTCAAGGTGTCGGCCGTCATCTCGGCTGAGATCGGCGGTTCGAATTCCATCGAGCCGATCATCGCGGCGGCGATGGCGGGGCTGCCGGTTGTCGATGGCGATGGCATGGGCCGTGCCTTCCCGGAAGTGCAGATGACGACCTACATGATCTACGGGGCCGACGTCTCGCCCGCTGCGATCGCCGACGAAAAGGGCAATGTCGTCGTCTTCAAGGACATCATCGACATGTTCTGGCTGGAACGTTTCGCGCGCGATGTGGCGGTCGCGATGGGGGCAGGGGCCGGGTTTGCGGTTGCGCCCATGCGCGGCGATTTCGTCAAGCGCACGGCCGTCCCCGGTACCGTGTCCCAGGCTCTGGCCATCGGCCGTACCGTGCTCGATGCACGCGCCAAGCGTCAGAATGTCGTCGAGCGCGTCGTCGAGACCACCGGAGCGAAGCTGTTCTTCACCGGCAAGATCGTCGACATTCGCCGCGAACTCACCGGCGGCTTTGCGCGCGGGCATGCGATCATAACGGGCACGGGAGACTGGACGGGTTCACAAGCACGCATCGCCATCCAGAACGAAAACCTCGTCCTCTGGATCGATGAGCAGCCTGCCGTCATGGTGCCGGACCTGATCATGAATCTCGAAATAGACACCGGCGAGCCCATCACCACGGAGATGCTGCGCTACGGCCAGCGCGTCGCCGTTATCGGGCTGCCGGCCCATGACCTTTTGAAAACGCCACGGGCGCTCGAAATCGTCGGGCCGAAAGCCTTCGGCTTTCCGGAATTGACGTTTGAGCCCTTGCTGGTTCGTCAGGCAGCGGAATAGGGGCGGCCATGAAAATTCTCAGAACGATCTATGCCGAAGATCTTGAAGACATTGCGATCGGCGGCGCCATTCTTGGTACCGGCGGCGGCGGTGACCCCTATGTCGGCAAGCTTATGGCACAGGAAGCGATCCGCAAGCACGGGCCAGTCAAACTCGTCGATGTCGAAGATCTGCCCGACGACGCTCTCGTCGTCCCCGTCTGCATGATGGGGGCGCCGACGGTGATGACGGAGAAGTTGCCGCAGGGCGACGAGCTGGTCACCGCCTTCCGCAAGCTTGAACAGCTCCTCGGCCGCAAGATCGACGCGGTTCTGTGCGGCGAGGCCGGCGGCGTCAATTCGACGACACCCTTCGTGGTCGCGGCCGCAACCGGCCTGCCGCTTGTCGATGGCGATGGCATGGGCCGCGCCTATCCGGAACTGCAGATGGTGACCTTCACGATGCATGGCGTGTCGGCGACCCCGATGGTGCTCTGCGACGACAAGGGCAATTCGCTGGTTCTTGAAACGGTCAGCAATGGCTGGACCGAGCGGCTGGCACGCGCCGCAACCGTCGAAATGGGTGGTTCGGCGCTGCTGGCATTCTACCCGATGAGCGGTGACATCGCGAAGAAGGCGGTGGTTCGCGGCACGCTCTCACTCTGCGCCAATCTAGGCCGGACGCTGCGTGAAACCCGGGCGGCCCATGCCGACCCGGTCACGGCGATCACGAAGATGCTTGGAGCCAGCATCATTTTCAACGGCCGGGTCAGGGATATCGATCGGCGCACCGTTGGCGGGTTTGCGCGTGGAAGCGCCCGTTTCGACGGTCTGGAGACCTGGAAGGGGCACACCTTCAAGCTCGACTTCCAGAATGAATTCCTGATGGCCGAGCGCGACGGAGAGATGATCTGCTCCACACCGGATCTGATCACGTTGCTCGAGGCGGAAAGCGGCAACCCCGTCACGGCGGACTCGCTTCGCTATGGGCTTCGGCTGGTGGCTCTGGCCTTTCCCTGCAATCCGCAATGGCTGACGCCCGCCGGTATCGCACTCGTCGGACCTCGCTACTTCGGCTACAACGCCGATTATACACCCTATCCGTTCTCGTGAGGTAGGGCTCACAAGTCTGCGGCCCATCGGGATTCATACAGGCGGCGAGCTATAGAGACGGCCCGCCGCCACCTCGACATTCGGAGCTTTTCATTCCTGTTCGGACAATCATCTTGTCCTTGTTTGCCTGCCGGCTTCAACGGGGCGGGGCGATGGAAGCGCGCAAGATTAGCCGGCATTCCATCTTCAGCCGCACGGGCGGTTTCTTCGGCTGCGCTATCTTTTCCAGAAGCTCAGTCACCGCCCATTGGCCCATGTCCTCATGCGGCAGCTTCAAGGTGGTGAGCGGCGGCAGGATCTTTCGAGCAAGGCTTTCGTCATCGAAGCCGACGACGGAAATGTCGTCGGGGATCTTCAAGCCGCGCATCCTGATGGCGTCATAGGCGCCCATCGCCACCCGGTCTGAAAAACAGAACACCGCCGTCGGCGGGGATGGCAGGTCGAGCAGCTGCAGCATTTTTTCGCGACCGAGATCGAGCGACCAGGCGCCGGAGACGATCAAATCCGGATCGACGGCCATGTCATAGGTGGTAAGCGCCTGGCGGTAACCGCTCAGGCGATCGCGGGCGGCTTCCAGCCGATCCTTGCCCGCGTCGATCATGGCGATGCGGCGATGTCCGGCCTTGATGAGCGCCTCGGTCGCGGCAAAGCCGCCGGCAAGATCGCCGGGGATGATGGAGGAGAACTCGGCGCGCTGCTGATGGCAGTTGAGGAGTACGGTTGGATAGTTGGAAAGTTTGGACGGCAGCACCGGCGCCAATTGGGTGATGAGCGTGGCGTAAATGACGCCGACGATCTGCCGCCGGCCCATATAGTCGAGAATGGTTTCCGCGAACTCGACCTGTCCGCCGGTCACCACGGTCACCGCCGCCAAGCCGCGCTCCTCGGCCGCCTCGCGCACGCCTTCGATCAGCGGCGCGGCGTGATGCGAAGCCATCAGATCATCGATGAGGAGTACGATGATGCCGCCGATCGAGTGATTGGCAGGCGTGGCCTTTTGGTAGCCAAGCTCCTCGGCCACGGCCAGCACACGATTGCGCATCTCCTCCGAAACGCGCTTACCGGGCGCCTCGTTCAATACGAGTGAAACCGTCGCATGCGAAACGCCGACCTTTGCAGCGATGTCGGACATTGTCGGTCGTTTCATTGTTTTGTCGTTCACGCGGTTTCTTTCTGAGGCAACTGGCCGGCACGTTAGAAAATCTGGCGGACAATGTGAAGCGGCGGGTCTTGCGGGTGTTACATTTTTAAGTTACGAAACTTGTATGTAACTTATTTTGTGACTAAATCCAACTGGAAAGCTTGCGGCCCATGACCATTGCCTCCCGCCGTTTCGCCGACACCCATTCCGGGCCGCGTGCACACCTGTCACTCGATGGGATCTGGGATTTTCAGCTGGAGGGGCAAAGGCAGACGACGATTGCGGTGCCGGCCCCCTGGCAGGCGCATTTTCCGGATCTGCGCGCCGCCGCCGGCGTGGCAACCTATTCACGCTCGCTGGTCGTGCCGCAGGAGTGGCTGGGACGTCAGGTGGTCGTGCATTTTGGCGCGGTGAACTATTTCGCCGAAGTTTCGGTCAATGGCCGCCGCCTTGGCTCTCATGAAGGCGGCTATCTGCCGTTTGAGTTTGTCATCCCTGCGGATATGCTGAGTAGCGAACTGCACCTTGAGGTAAAGGTTACCCTGCCGAGTTCGGACGCCAAAGCTTTCCCCGACTTTCCGTTTGACGAAATTCCGCACGGCAAGCAGAGCTGGTACGGCATGCTGGGCGGTATCTGGCAGTCGGTCTGGCTCGAATGCCGCAGCGAGGCGCATGTCACGCACCAGTCCATTCGCGCCGATCTCGCCACTGGCGATGTGACTGTCGATGTCGAACTGGCCTCGGCCTTTACCGGCGCTTTGAACATCACGCTTCTGGATCGCAACGGTGCGGTGGCGGTGTCGCAGGAGCTTGCTCTCGATGCCGCGGCGCAAGCTTCAGTCACGCTCAAAGTTGCCAAGGTCGAGGCCTGGTCGCCCGATGATCCCGCGCTATACCGGGCTGTGATCGAACTTTCCGAGGGTGGCGCCATCATCGATGCCGTGGCCGAGAATTTCGGTTTTCGCAGCTTCGAGGCGAGAGACGGAAAATTCTTCCTGAACGGCCAGCCATTCTACATGCGCGGCGCGCTCGACCAGGATTATTATCCGGAAGGCATCTACACGCCGCCGTCGCTGGATTTTCTGGAAGATCAGGCGCGTAAATCGAAGGAGCTCGGGCTCAACCTGTTGCGCTGCCATATCAAGGTTCCCGATCCCCGCTATTATGATGTGGCTGACCGCTTCGGCCTGCTGGTCTGGACGGAAATTCCCAATATTCAGACATTCACAGAGGCCTCGGCCAAGCGCCTGCTCGACACGATGGAAGGCATCCTGCGCCGCGACGGCAACCACCCCTCCATCGTCATCTGGACCATCATCAACGAAGATTGGGGCACGCGCCTTGTCGAAAGCGCCGATCAGCGCTCGTGGTTGTATAGCGCCTATCATTGGCTGAAGAAGAAGGACCCGACCCGGCTTGTGGTCGACAATTCGGCCTGCGTTCCGAACTTCCACATCGTCTCCGACATCGATGACTACCATTACTACGCCTCGGTGCCGGAAATGGCGCGTGAATGGGCCGATTGGGTTTCAGCCTTCGCCAAGCGGCCCGACTGGTCCTATTCGCCGAACGGCGATGCGAAGCGGCGCGGCGACGAACCGCTCGTCGTCTCCGAATTCGGCGTCTGGGGGCTGCCGCATCCCGACAAGCTGCTGCAGGACGGCAAGGAGCCGTTCTGGTTCATCAATGGCCTGGAATGGGATAGCGAAGGCGCGACCTATCCGCATGGCGTTCAGCAGCGCTTCCGCACTTATCAGTTCGACAAGGTCTTTTCGTCCTTTGATACTTTTATCGAGGATGCGCAATGGCATCAGTTCAATGCGCTGAAGTTCGAGATCGAGGAAATGCGCCGGCATGCCTCGATCCAGGGCTATGTCATCACCGAGCTGACCGATCTGCACTGGGAGGCCAATGGCCTCATGGACATGGAGCGCAATACGCGTGCCTATCACCACCGCTTTCACGAGATTAATACCGATGTCGTCATAGTCCCGCGCATGCAGCGCTATGCCGTCTGGGCGGGTGACACGGCGGGTATCGAACTCGAAATTTCGACGGGCGGCAAGGCGCTGCCCGCCGCCGAACTAAGCTGGAGCATCGATGGCGCAGACGCGGGCAGGATGGCGGTTGCAGCAGCGGACGCAACGTCCGTGCACCGCCTGCCAGCACTCAATCTGTCTTTTGCGGTGGAAAAAGCTGGCAAGCAGGTCAGCGTCCAGTTCACGCTCACCGCCGGTGGCAAGGAGCTTGCGCGCAACAGTCTCGACATCAGCGTCTACGCCCAAAGGTCCAAGCCCGCGCTCTCCGTTTTCTCTGGTGAGCCCGAGATTGCAGCCTATCTGGCCGTGCTCGGCTATGAGGTCGTCGGTGCCGACGAGGCGGATGTGCGGGTCGCATCGACGCTGAGCCAGGCCGATATCGACGCCATGGAGCACGGCGCCCGCTACGTGTCGCTCGCCGATATCGCGCCCGCACCGTTTGGCAACCTGCGCAATGACCAGCCGAACTGGAATTATCCGACCGGAGGCGATCGCGGGCAGCCGATGCCGCAGATGCGCGTCACCGAGCGCAACGGCACCATCTGGAAAGGCAACTGGGTCACCGGTTTCAGCTGGGTGAAGCGTTCCGGGGTATTTGCACGGCTGCCGGGCGGTCCACTCACCGACCTTTCCTTCGTCGGCGTCAATCCCAACCGCGTCATCACCGGCTTCCGGCCGATCCATTTCGATGGCCTCGTCCATGCCGGCACGATGGCGGGCTGGATTCACAAGCCCTGCGCGACCATTGCCGAGCGACGGGTCGGCGCAGGCCGGATCGTCGCCACGACCTTTGGCCTGATGCGCGAACCTGCCGGCGCCGATCCGGTGGCGGCAGCCTTGCTGGATGGAGTTATTGAAACGGCCGCCGCCTAGGCAGCCAATGGAGTGAAGCCGCCGTGTGACCGGGAGGAGGTCCAGGTGGCCAAGACAGATGGGAGCTCATCGGCTTCCCAAGCTGCGACGCAAGACAAGAAGGCCGGGAGGCCCCGGCAGGAAAACCGATCATTCTGGAGGAGTGAAAATGCGTAACCTGTTGAGAACATCGATTGCGGCGCTAGCCGTCATGGTTGCCTTCCCCGCATTCGCGGTCGAAAGTGTCGTCTGGTGGGACTTTCTGTCGGGAGGCGACGGCGTGCGGATGAAGGCGCTGATCCAGCGTTTCAACGACGAGCACAAGGACAAGATCCAGATCAAGGGTACGACTCTTGAATGGGGCATTCCCTATTACACGAAGCTGCAGACCTCGGCGGCCGTCGGCCAGGGACCGGACATCGCGACCTACCACCTGTCGCGCCTGGCGGCCGCGGTTTCGGCCAAGACCGTATCGCCGATCGATCCGAAAGAGCTTGAGGCGGTTGGCTTGAAGGATGGCGACTATCCGCCGAATGCGATTGCCGCCTCGACGGTCGACAATGTGCGCTACGCCGTTCCCTTCGACGTGCATGGTGAGGTTCTCTACTACAACAAGAATGTGCTGAAGGAACTCGGAGCGCTGGGCGTGGACGGCAAGCCGACCGGCATCGATACGCTGGAAGGCTGGCGCGCGCTGTTGGCCAAGGCCAAGGAGGCCGGCAAGAACGGTGTCGTCATCGCATCATCCAGCGGCGATTTACGCGACATCTATACCTTGTTCGGTCAGTTGGGCGGCCAATTGACCGCGGACGGCAAGTTCCTGCAGGGCGACAATTTCGACAAGATGGAAAAGGCCTATGCCGAGGTCACGGATTGGGTGAAGCAAGGTTGGGCGCAGCCCTATGTCGATTCTGAAACCATCACGCCGACCTTTCTGGCCGGCCAATCCGCCTTCTTCCTGAATGGCAATTGGGAATTGCCGACCATGGAAACCGAAGTGGCGAAAGGCAATGGCTTCAGCTATGGCATGGTCAACATTCCGGCCTGGATGGGCAAGCCCGCCAACTGGTCGGACTCGCATTCCTTCGTGATCCCCAACAATGTCGGCGTCACAATGTCCCCGGAAAAGCGCGCAGCGGTTCTCGAGGTCATCCGGTGGATGAATGTGAATTCGCTGGAATGGGCTGCAGCCGGCCATATCCCGGCCTATCTGCCGGTCAGCACATCGGACGCCTACAAGGCGCTCAAGCCGCAGGCCGATTATGCCGCCATGGCGCTCAACGCCTTCTACATGCCGAAGACGCCGCTGACCGGTGCTGCCTCCAAATTTGACGATGACTGGCAGAACATGGCGTCCGGGCCGCTGAACGGCGAAGGCGACCTGAAGGAGACGCTGGAGAAGTTCCGCGATCACATGAACGCTCAGTGATCGTTTCCGTTCAACAGCTTCCGGGGCTGTTCGGGCTCCGGGATCGCATAAGCAAGGCGGGTGACGGATGGCTGCGGTCAGCAACAAGAAGCAGGATAGCCTGATTGCAGCGCTGCTGGTCGCTCCGGCCGTCATCGCATTTATGGTGATCTTCGCCTACCCGACGTGGCGCATGGTGGCGATGAGCTTCACCAATGCGCCATTGATCGGCCCCGGCGAGTGGGTTGGGTTCGACAATTATGCGCGCCAACTCTTCTCGCCTCAGCTGCAAAAGGCGCTTCTGAACACGCTGTACTTCATCGTCCTGACCGTCATCCCGGGCACATTTCTCGCGCTGTTCATCGCCATGGGCGTCAATCGCCTCGCCGGACGCATACAGATGTTTGTCTTGGCGTGCTTTTTCCTGCCATCCATTCTGCCGGTGTCCGTGGTGACGCAGATCTGGACCTGGATCGCAAACATGCAATACGGTGTCATCCAGGATGTCGTCGGGCTGTTTACTGGTGGCCGGCCGCTGCCGCTCTTGCGTTCACCAGCCTATTTCATGCCCTCCGTCGCTGTCGTCACGATCTGGTGGACGATCGGCTTCAACATTCTGCTCTTTCTGGCCGCCCTGCGCAGCATTTCGCCCGACATCTACGAGGCAGCAGCGCTCGACAATGCCAGCCGCTGGCGGGTCTTCTCAAAAATAACCTGGCCGCTGATCTGGCCGGTCACGGCGCTGGTGCTGACGCTGCAGCTGATTGCGCAATTCAAGATTTTTGCGCAGCCCTACCTGCTTGGCTACTTCGCCCATACGCCGGCCGACGCGCAATCCGTGGTCATGTCCGTGATCTACGATCTCGCCTTCAAGCAGAACAAGGGCGGCGAGGGCGCAGCCGTCGCCACCATCCTGTTCGCCATCATCCTGATTGCCTCCGTCTTCCAATATCAGTTCCTGCGTGCGCGAGGTGAAAAGTGAGCGTTTCGACACCCGATCGGCAGGCGCGCCCGGAACGAGTAAGCGATGGCATCGCGGCGGGCAGGTGGAGCAGCCGGGCGCTGACCACGCTGACCGTGGTCGGGGCACTGATCTGGTTCTTCCCGCTTTACTGGGCGATCGTGACGTCGCTCAAGTCCGACACCGAGGTGGTAAGCCCGACGCCGGGGCTCTTGCCGAAGGCGCCGACGATCGAACCCTATCTCTACGTGATCGGCCGCTCCAGCATCGTGCAATGGTATGTCAACTCGGTCGGCACATCGACGATCATCGCCTTGGTGGTCTTGGTGATCAGCGTCTGCTGCGCCTATGCGCTGAGCCAGATTCAGTTTCCCGGCCGCCGGTTGATCTATGGTGCGCTGATCGCCTCGGTCATGGTTCCGGCGGAGGCGCTCATCATCAACCATTTCGTATTGATGAATTCTTTCGGGCTCATCAACAGCTGGGGCGGCATCATCCTGCCGCAGCTGGTGGTGCCTTCGGTCATCATCATCCTCAAACAGTTCTTCGACCAGATCCCCAGGGAGTTCCGCGAGGCCGCGATGCTCGACAATGCCGGCCATTTGAGGATGCTCTGGAAGATCTACGTGCCGATGAACTGGGGCGTAATCACCGCCCTTGGCATCACCACCTTTATCGCGGCATGGAACAACTTCCTGTGGCCATTCCTGGTCGCGACTTCGGACGCGACCATCACCATTCCCGTCGGCATTACCCAGGTGAAGGATGTCTTCGGCGTGCGTTTTGCCAAGGACATGGCCGCTGCGGTGCTGGCCGGTCTTCCCGTCGCCATTCTCTACCTTCTCTTCCAAAGGCAGATCACGCGCGCCATCATGCTGTCGGCCGGAATAAAGGGATAGGAGCAACGCGGCTCCTTCTCAGTGCTGGCCTTTTCACGTGGTTGCTGATCTTCAGATGTCGAGATTGAGCTGGGACTGCGGCTCAGCTTCATCGGCTTCCTCGTTCGTCAGAGACGAAAGGGTAATGCCGAGCAGGCGGACGGGACGCCTGAACGGGTAGACGGTTGCCAGAAGCGCGGATGCCGCCTCAAGGACGTCACTCACGTTTGCGACCGGAAGCGGGCTGGTCCGGCTGCGTGTCGCCTGCGTGAAGTCCGCATATTTGATCTTCACGGTCACCGTCTTGCCGCTGATGCCACCCGTCTCACAGTAGCGCCAGACCTTCTCGGCCAGGGGGAGCAACTCCGCCGTTGCCAGCTCGAGATCGTCAATATCCTCGACGAAGGTGTCTTCGGCACCGATGGATTTCCGAATCCGGTTGGGCCTTACCTGGCGTTCGTCAATTCCGCGGGCGATGCCGTAGAAATATGGTCCCGATTTTCCAAAATGTTCCTGCAAGAAGGCAAGAGACTTCGATTTCAGATCGAGCCCGGTCTCGATCCCATATGAACGCATGCGCTCGGCGGTTGCCGGCCCGACGCCATGGAATTTGTTGACCGGAAGAGCTTCGACAAACGCCGGTCCGTTCTTCGGCGTGATCACGGCCTGGCCGTTGGGCTTGTTCAGGTCGCTTGCCATCTTGGCGAGGAACTTGTTGTAGGAGATGCCGGCCGAGGCATTGAGCCCCGTGACCTGCTTGATCTTCGCCCTGATCTCCAGGGCGATCTCGGTGGCAATGTCCATGCCCTTGAGGTTCTGGGTGACGTCGAGATAGGCCTCGTCAAGCGAGAGCGGTTCGATCAAAGGCGTGTATTCGGCGAAGATCTCGCGGATCTGTTGCGATACCGCCCTGTAGACGTCGAAGCGAGGCGGCACAAAAATCAGATCGGGGCATTTGCGCTTTGCGGTCACCGAAGGCATGGCGGAGTGAACGCCGAAGGCGCGAGCCTCGTAGCTCGCAGCGGCCACCACGCCGCGCGCCGAGGAACCGCCGACTGCGAGCGGCTTGCCGCGGAGTTCGGGATGATCCCGCTGTTCGACCGATGCGTAGAACGCATCCATGTCCACATGGATGATTTTCCGGACCGGGATGGCGCTCGTATCGTTCATGATGGTCTCAGCGTTCAATCCACGGCTCAGCATTGCCTTTTGATCGCGCGCGCTACTTTCTTTCAACATGATGGCCAGTGGTCGATGAGGTACCGCATCCAGCCGATTCTCCAAATATCCCGGCTGCCGGGGCCTTGTTCGATGAACATATATGCCGCCCGGCCGCAGCGGCTCGTGTCGGCGGTATCAATAGCATGCTCGGTGTGACGGCGTCAGATATCCCATTGAGCGAGGATGTGCTCATGACCACCTTCCTGCGGCAAGGGATCAGGGCCCTGAGCGTTAGATTGGATTGCGGGCGCGGAATGCAACCAGTCGACTGCGATAAGTTGAAATCAAGCTGTAGCGTAAATAGGGTAGAAGCTGTGGCGCAGCCCGGATAGCGTGTGGGTGGCGACAGTCTATTCCATCGATTGGAAATCATAGGGAAACGGGGAATGAACTCAGTGCGTCGTCGCGTTCTTGCGTTCTTGGGGGGTCTCATACTGGCAAAACCATCTTTCGGCAGCCCGGCGAGCAAAACGCCGGCATTTGCCACATCGCGCTCCAGTTACACGCCCCGTCATATCCTTTGCTTTCTCGGCAAGGAGAATGGGCTTGCGGCCTTGCAGGTGAGTGCGCGCGCCGCCATCGGCATGTTCGGCGATATCTTTACCGTCGACGAGGAATTTTCGCGGGATGAGCCCGATGATCGGATGGTGCGGTCATTCAATATCTGCTGGGACCGCGTCGACCCCGACGCCTATGAGGAAACAGACGAGGATGCCGTCGCCGTTCACGGGTCGGTTCTCTACGTCCTCGGCCCGTCGATGGAACCGGAGACAACCGTAGCGACTACGGCAAAGGCCCTGATGTTCGTGCAATACATGCTCGATCACGGCGCGGTCGCTGCAAAGGGCGAGAGTGCCGGTGTAGCGCATGGCGTGCGGCGGTGGAGAGAGCTTTTCGAGCAGGCGCGTGACGCAGCCGCCTCTAGCGATTTACTGGCGCTTGCGAAGGCTTGCCGTCTCGCCTTCGCCCGCCGACCCATTGGAGACGATGCCGAGGGAATGGCCAGCGTCGGCTTTCATCTGGTTGGCCTGCCTGACGTGCTGGTAAAGCTTGAGCGGAAGGATGATCAGCCGCCGTCGACCAATAGCGAGCAGCTGAAGATCGCTGCCCTGATTGATGAAGTGGCCGAGGAAATGACGCGCGATGGTGTTGAGGCAGCGCTGGCGAAGCGTCATGTCACCCTATCGGACGATACTCGCTACGAGGAGACCGAATATAAGTTCAATCCGTTCGGAGTGGCGACCATTGCCGGGCCGCGGAGGTCGCAATGATGGCAGCGCGCCTGAGAGCAACGCTCGTCTGTTTTTGCGTTTTCACCGCCGTGTCGAGCGCTGCCTGGTCCAGTGAGAGCGTTACGGTCCCCGGCTACGCACCGGCAACCGGGGTCGAGCACAGCTATCGCGTCCAAAAGGCGAGCGAGAACGACATGTCGTTCTGGTTCGATAAATCAGCCGCCGCGCCGCTGATCACGCGCGGAGAGTTCCGCCAGAAGATGACCGTTCTGTCGCGGGACGAGCAGGGCATACGGGTTCGCTGGTCGCTTAGCGCCGACCTGCCGGATGGCATCGCAGGTGCTGCCGATACCTATCAAATGAACTTGCTTTATCGCAATTCTCTCACTGCTTATGGCGTCAGCTCGCTCGAACTCGAAACGGATTTGAACGGCTATCCGCGCAGCTTGCCTGGCGCCGGTCAGATATTGGCGCATATGCGGCAGATGGCGGCAAATGGACCGGGCGGAGCGGTCGCCGCGCCGGGAAGCAGTGTCGACAACATCATCGACAGAATAGAGCAAAACCCCGTTCTCATTGTCACCGCCCTGGCGCCGGAAGCGCAATTGCTGGCCTCCGGGCAATCCTATCAGGACGAGACCATGGACGTTGGGCAGGCCCTGGCGGCATCGCGCAACGAGGATTATGGCGGCGTGAGTGTCCCGGTAACATCGACCTGGGTGCTGGACTCCACGGACGCGGCGGCGCGCACGGCGACCCTTTCGGTGACGGATGCATATGATCCGGCGGCACTCAGCCAGTCGCAGCAGGAGGTGATCGCCAAGCTTATGGCTGCCTTTGACGAGCGGGTGAAGAGCCTTACCGCCGATCAGCTGGCTTCCGTCAGGCGCGCCGACAAGAAACGGAATGCGAAGTTTGTGGTGTCGCTGAACGATGGCTCCGTGGTTGAGGCTTCGGAAG
The DNA here is from genome assembly GCF_001692325.1 of Rhizobium sp. AC27/96. Taxonomy (GTDB): domain Bacteria; phylum Pseudomonadota; class Alphaproteobacteria; order Rhizobiales; family Rhizobiaceae; genus Rhizobium. Next base: position 75,363 of record NZ_LXKN01000020.1, read on the forward strand.
TCGTAACGATCGCGATGGCAGGCACGACGTTGCGCACCTACACCTACATGCGACGCGAAGACATGCCAGCCAGCCTGCAGGTGCCGCCGATCCTGACGGCGGCGGTCCAGCAGACGCCGAACCTGCATGTCGAACCGCTGCCGCTGGTCAATGCCGGGCCGGGTGTCCTCGACGAGCTTTCAACATCCGAGGCGCCGGCACAGCAAGATACGGCGGTTGTGACCAGCAACGATCAGGACAAGTCGATTGCGCCGATCTGGCTTGAGGTGGAGAGCGCCGAGGTGGGCTCCGCTTCCAATCCCTATGGGTTTGCACTGAATATCGTGCTCACGCCTGAGAGCGCAGATAGATTTCGGGATTTCACCCAGGCGGCGATTGGCCGGCAAGTGCAGATAGTGATCAACGACAATGTCGTCATGGAACCCTGGATAAGGCGGCCGGTTACCGACGGTCGCCTGACGATAGATGATGGGCCGCAGATGAAGGTTTTGGGGTTCGTAAAGGATCGGTTGTCCGTTCCCGGAGCGAAGATCCTCGTGCGCCCGCGCTCATGAGGAAATGGCTCGCAACTGGGCCGATCAGCCATGGTTGTTTCAAGCGGAGGCCTGAGAAAAATGGGTAATTCAGCCGAAGACGGGGCGAAGATGGCCTGGCTGTTGATTGCCAAGGGAGCGGCCCCGGGCACGGGCGACCTCTATGAAAAGGGTCGCTACGACCAGACATTGGCCATATGGCGCGCGGAGGCTGAACAAGGGGATTCTTCGGCGCAAAACAACATGGGCGTACTTCATGCGCGCGGACAGGGCGTGGAGCGGGATACGGTTGCCGCCGTCGCCTGGTTTCGCCGTGCTGCTGATCTAGGATCTGCAATCGCCCAGTTGAACCTCGGTTTGATGATTGCGCATGGCGAGGGCGTTGCACGCGACAAGAAAGCTGCCGCCGGATGGGTCCGCAAGGCAGCGGAGCAAGGCCTGCCCAGGGCGCAAAGGCTGATTGGCATGCTCCATCTTACAGGCGACGGCGTTCCCGAAAACCCAGCCGAAGGGATCGAATGGCTCATCAAGGCGGCCAACCAGGAGGATGTAACGGCGCAATTCACGCTCGGCATGATCTACGAAGTTGGCAACGGCTGCGACATCAGCCTGACCGATGCATTCAAATGGTATCGCAGGGCGACGATTTCCGGCCATCCCGGCGCAGAAGAAAAGTTGATGGCGCTCTACGCGCGGGATCCGACCCTGGAGATCCGTGTTTCGGATTTACTGGATGGCCAGAACTCGCCGCCGCCCTTGCCGGCCGGATCGATGGCGATGCGGCCCCTGCTGAAATCCGATGCCGACAGGCTTCAATTCGAGGCGGCGGTTGTCCGAACGGCCGGCAACATCTTCGTGTCGTGCTCCAATCGCGAGGAGCGCTTCGACGGTTCCGCGCGACTATGCCGATATCGCCAAGGCCATAGCCCGGCCTGGACCTATCTCGACCTGACGACGATGATCACCGATGCAGCTCTTTTTTCATCCGGGACGGATATCGACACCAGCGCTTTCCTCTCAAAGGAAGGTGATGTGATTTACCTGTCGGTCGACGGCCGGATGACGACCGAGCGCATTGTCGGATCGGGCCTGTGGAGCGACGACTCCAAGGGTTGGGGATATATGATCGCCATCGCCTCAATCGATGGTCGGCTCCATGCCTGCGGCAGCGGCGGACAGGTTTACCGCCGATCGGATTCAGGACATTGGCAGCATATCGACGCAGGCTTGCTTCAAGGCAAGGACGAAAAAGGGATCAGTCTCGAAGCGATTGCCGGGCCTTACGACCATGAAGTCTATGTCGGTGGTTGGCACAAGAATGTGAATGATGGCGTGCTGTTCTGCTGGGATGGCCATCGCTGGGCATCGGTAGTGTCAGATATCGCGTCCATCAGCAGCATTCATGTGGAATATCCCGGCTCGGTCTGGGCCTGCGGCCGTCATGGAACTCTGCTGCATGGCAATCATATCGATGGATTCACGAATGTTTTGACACCCGATCGAGCGCGGGCCTATGTCGCCGTTACCGTCTATGAAGGCCGGGTTTTTCTCGCGACCGAAAAAGGCCTCTACGCCTATGACGGCGGCTCGGTCGAGCGGATACGAACCGGGCTGGTGCCGGAGCATAATGATGGACATATCCTGCGGGTCGCGGATGGCTTGTTGTGGTCCATCGGCTATGACGACATTGTCTGCTTTGACGGTACAAACTGGAAGCGCATCCCATTCCCGGGCAATTCTCCCGTCCGCTGAAGGTCGGTGAGATTGTCGGCGGCGATCACCTCGACGGCTTGCGTTGGCGGTGCCTGTCCAACGGAATTTCTTGTTTCGGCTGATCGCAACGTCAGGTATTCAGGGCGCCGGAATCGCCGTAGTCGGGACAGGATGGCATGGACGACCATAATCAAAAGCTACTGGAAGACCGCTTTCAGCAGCACAAGTCGAAACTCAGCCGCTCTGAACTGGCAGTCGTGGAATATCTGCTCGCAACGCCGCTCGACATTCTGATTTTCGAGAGCGCCGAAGATATCGCGGCCAAGAGCGGCACGAGCGATGCGACGGTCATCCGGGCGGCGCGCCGGTTGGGCTTCACCGGCCTGCCGGAACTGAAGAGGCTCTGCAGCCGCAACATGGCGAAGAGCATCCCGACGACCGAACGGCTGTCGCAGCGGTTTCGGGCGACGGGCGACGATCTTCGCGCGATAACGAAACGCATCTTTTCCACCGTGCATGAGATCATGACTTCCTCGGAAGAAAAGCTGGATATCGATGCGCTCGCCCACACGATGCAGCTCCTCGACAAGGCCAATACCGTTTGGTGCCTCGGCATAGGGCGCTCGGAGGTCGAGGCCAAACATTGCTCCATTGCCCTTAGCCGGGTGGGCCTGCGGACGCGCCATTCCGGCTCGTCAGGCTTCGTTCTTGCCAACGAGCTGATCGACCTGCGGGCGGATGACGTGGTGATTGTCTTCCAGACGGCGCGCGACACTGCCGAGCTGAGGCTGGTCGTAAACCAGGTTTCCGAACTGGACTGTCGTGTCGTGCTGGTATGCGGCGTTCAACTGACCGAGCTCTATCGCGACAGGGTCTCCGCAGTGCTCACCTGTGTCGGCTCCGCGACGGGTCTCGCGAGCTGGACACTCGGTGCCATTGTCGTTGCGGATATCCTCGCTTACGGGATTGCCGCGCGCAATCAGGAGCGGGCGCTGAAAACGCGGAAAAGGCTTGCCCAGCTGCGGGAGCAGGTGCCGAAGTAGGCTCGTTGCAAGCGATCGGACTTCCTTGTTAAAAAAGATGACAATCCCGGTAATGTTTTATTGATATCTGCACTTCAGTAATGTAGTAGCCACGACATGGCCGCAAAAGGCGCGCCGCTTTTCATCGTTGTGGGGCACGCATGAAACACATTTCCAAAATCATCCGTTAGCGCATGTTTGCGGGCGACGGCCTGACCGGCCCGGTGCCCTACATCGATCCATTTCAATTTGCTCACTCCTGTCGCGCGGTCTTGGTTCGCGTGGTGGAGGCGCTTGTTCATTTATTGATTTCTAGTCCGGGGACAGGGATGATTCTCAATCGCAAATTCGCCAGATCGGCACTTCTCGCATCGGTCGCCTTGGCGCCCATGCAGGGCTTCGCTCAGGATGCCAATTCAGACGGCTCCACCACGCTGGAACCGATCACGATTACCGGCAACTGGCTCGATCAGCCGAACGCGGAAAAGGTTCTGAAACATCCGGGTGCCCGCACCATCATGGACAGCAAGGAGCTGGAGGAGCGAGGTGCCGTCGACATTCGAGACGCGCTGAACCAGATCCCCGGCGTCCAGGTGCAGGAAAGCAATGGCACGGGCGGCAGCGACATGTCTCTCAATCTCGGCGTTCGTGGTTTGACATCGCGTCTGTCTCCGCGCTCGACGGTGCTGATGGACGGCATTCCGCTCTCCTACGCCCCCTACGGCCAACCGCAATTGTCGCTCATGCCGCTGACATTTGGAAACGTCGAGACCGTTGACGTCGTGCGTGGTGCGGGTTCCGTGCGTTATGGGCCGCAGAATGTCGGCGGCATCATCAATTTCGTCACGCATCCGATCCCGGACAAGTTTACGGCGCGCTTCTCCTCAGGCGCTGAAATGAGCGGCGGGGTCAAGGCGACGCCGAATTTCCTCATTGGCGGTACAAACGACGATGGTCTGGGCGCGGCACTTCTCTATTCCGGCATACACGGCGAGGGCTATCGCGACAGCAATGACCGGACTGATATCAACGATATCATCTTCAAAGGGAAGTACGAGCTGTCCGATACGGACACGCTTGGCGTCCAATACCACCATTTCAGCGGCGAAGGCCGGATGCCGGGCGGGCTGACGACGGCCGAATATGCCAAGGATCCCTTCCAGGCGACGCGCCAATACGACGAGTTCAGCGGCCGTCGCAACGACGTCTCTGTGCGCTATCAGCACAATGATGGCGAGAACAACTTCGAGATCCTGGGCTACTATGTGAATTCGTTCCGTGGCAGCCATGTCGAGCAGCAGGGCACCGGCGCCAGCTCGCGCCTTTACAGGCTGACATCCGCACCGCGAAACTACGAGTATTTCGGCATCGAGCCGCGCTATTCACGCCTTTTCGACCTTGGCGACACCAATCACGAGGTGACCATCGGCTACCGTTACCTATGGGAAGACAGTTCCGAGGTTGCCGCGCGCACCGCCTTCTACAATCGCGCCTCCGGGATCGACCCGAACAATCTCGCCATGAACACCTATCAGACGAGCAAGGGCGGCACGACGGCGCACGCCTTCTACATCGACGACAAGATCCAGATCGGCAAGTGGACCATCACGCCCGGCGTGCGCTACGAGATGATCAGCACGAACAACACCGTCACGGACTTCGTCGGGAGTGCCGTAACCGGCGTGCGCTCTCCGGAGATCGAGGCGAGGGAAGCGTTGCCCACACTGTCCGTCGCCTATCAGGTCGACGATTCCTGGAGCGTGTTCGCCAATGCAGGCGTCTCCTTCGGCCCGCAACAGTATAGCCATCTCGCCTCGACGACCAAAGGCCTTCATCCGGAAACCGCCAATACCTACGAAATCGGCACGCATTACGAAGGCGATAACTGGGGCGCCGAACTGACGGCCTTCCACATCGATTTCGACAAGGAGCTCTATCTCAGCCGCAATATCGTCGGGGAAGGGGAGTGGACCGATCTGGGCGCGACGAAGCATCAGGGGATCGAGGCCGCGACCCATTATGATCTCGGCAGCCTCGTGCCATCACTCGAAGGCCTCTCCGTCTATGGAACCTATACCTACACGCAGGCGACCTTCGAGGCTGGCGCGTTCCAGGGGAAGGATCTTCCCTTCTATTCCCGCCATTTCGGCACGATCGGCGCCAACTATCGCTATGAGAGCTGGATGATCAACGCCGATATTTCCGGCCAGTCCAAGCAGCACTCTCCGGGCAATGCGACAGACGGAGCAACCTATGTCACCGCTGAGGACGCGACGGGCCGATTGGGTGATATCCCCGGCTACGCAACCGTCAATCTCCGCGTTGCCTATCAGCCGGAAGACGTGAAGAATGCCCCCAAATTTGCCTTCGGCGTGAAGAACCTTTTCGACAAGGAATACTTCACGCGCTCGACGGACAATAATGGCGGCAAGTTCGTCGGCCAGCCGCGCACATTCTTTGTCAACGCATCGATCACTTTCTGATCGTGTAAACATCGGCAGCCCGATATAACGCCGGGCTGCAGCCATGACCCACGCACACGGACCTGAAGATGATCGATCTCACCCGCCGCAAATTCGGCCTCGCCTTTACGGCAGCAATGGTATCGTTTGTCGTTCCGGGGACGCGGGCCGCCAAAGCGGAGGACGCCTCGCGCAGCATTGCGCACAGGATGGGCGCGACCGAGATCAGCGGTAAACCGCAACGGGTCGTGGCGCTTGAATTCTCTTTCGTGCAGGCCCTCGATGCATTGAACGTCGTCCCGGTCGGTATTGCCGACGATAATCAGGCGCAGCGCATCGAGCTGCTGCTTGGAAAGCGGATCGACTATGCCTCGGTCGGCACCCGGCTTGAGCCCAATCTCGAACTTGTCAGCGCTCGGTCGCCCGATCTGATCATCGCCGACGAAATCCGCCATGCCGCCATATATGGGCAATTGAGCGCCATCGCGCCGACCATCGTCCTCAACAGCTGGGAAGGCGACTACCAGACGATCAAGGATAGTGTCGTCGTGATAGCCGACGCGCTCGGTAATCATGACAAAGGCATCGAAGCGCTCTCCACCCATGAGCCGACGATGGCGGCACTGGCCGCCAAAATTCCCGCTGGCGAGAAGCGCCGGATACTACTCGCTGTCGCGACACCGGATTCGATGAGCCTGCATACGACGGCGTCCTTCACTGGGTCGGTGTTCAAGGCGCTTGGCCTCACACCCGCGCTCGACTCCTCTGATCCGGTCGAAAGCGGCGCCGGTCTCGAGCGGTTGATCGCCGTCAATCCCGACATCCTGCTTGTCGCGATCGATCCCGGCGGCACGGTTGTCGACCAATGGAAGAGCAACGCCGCCTGGTCCAATATTTCCGCCATCAAGGCCGGCATGGTTTTCGAGGTCGACCGCAATCAGTTCTCCCGCTTCCGTGGCTTGCGGACAGCGGAGATGATCGCACGCGATGTCCTGGCGAAGGTCTATAGGGCAGGGTAGAGGTCGTGAGGGAAAGTGCCGCCGGTACCCGGAGCGGAATGATGCAGCGGCCGGGCCTTCTCGGCGCGCTGCTTTTCCTGCTGTTGATGGCGGCTCTTGTCGGCGGCATCGCCTTCGGCGTTTCCGGCCTGTCGGCCTTCAGGGCGCTTCGGCTCCTCTTCCTTCCGGACGGCTCTCCCGAAAGCGCTGTTGTCTGGGATGTCCGCCTGCCGCGCGGCATTCTCGCCGTGCTGGTCGGCGCCAATCTCGCGGTCGCCGGCGTGCTGATCCAGACATTGACGCGAAACCCGCTGGCCTCGCCGCAAACCTTCGGCATCAATGCCGGTGCGTCCCTGGCGATCGTGCTGTGCCTCATTGCCTTCCCGGCCTTGCGTAGCGCAGGCACGGTCTGGCCCGCCTTCGTCGGTGCGGCGGCCGTCGGCTTTGCCATGTGGGCGCTCTCGGTATCCGGCGCGATGAATGAGATGAAGCTGGCGCTCGCCGGTATCTCCATCCAGCTTGTGCTGGCGGCGCTGGTGCAGGCGATCCTGATCGCCAACAACGCGGCGCAGGATATCGTCTACTGGCTTGCCGGGTCGATCAATGGCGCGCAATGGTCGAAGGTGTGGATCATTCTGCCGTTCACGCTTGTGGGCGGCGGCATTGCGCTTGTTGCCGGACGTCATTTCGGCGTGCTGGCCCTGGATGAGAATACCGGCGTTTCGCTCGGCCAGAATAGCCGCCGCGTCGGTGGTCTTGCCGCCGTGCTGATTGTCGTTCTCGCTGGCTCGGCCGTTGCCGTCAGCGGCCCGATCGGTTTCATCGGATTGCTGGTGCCGCATATCGTCCAGCGTCTGGCGGGTGGAGACCAGGCAACCGTTCTTTGTCTGTCGGCAATCGCCGGCCCACTCTTTCTCAGCACGGCCGACCTGTTCGGCCGCGTCGCGGCCTTTCCTGCCGAGCTTCCGGTCGGCATCGTGACAGCCCTTATCGGTGCTCCCGCCTTTCTGGCTATCCTCTACAGCCGGAGGTCCAGATGATCACTCATCGGGAACGCCAGGCGGACCTTCGCGCCGCCAGTATCTGCGGCGCGATCATCCTGCTGATTGCGATCGTCGCTCTGCTGGGCATGACGATTGGCGCCGTAACGCTTGGCATCAAAGATCTGCTCGCTGCGATCGGCGGCGGCAAAAACGCCTTCATCGTCATGCACTATCGCGCACCACGCGTTGCGGTTTCTATCCTGGCCGGTCTTTCCTTCGGCCTTGCAGGCGTCCTGCTGCAGGGCGCGCTGCGCAATCCGCTTGCCTCGCCGGATGTCGTCGGCATTACCAAATGCGCCGGTCTCGGCGCTTTCCTTGCGGGTCTTCTGACGCCACCGGCCTGGACGGTGTGGTCCACCCCGCTCGGCGTCTTTGCCGGCGGCCTGCTCGGGGCGGCGGCACTCCTGTCGATCGGCAGGCGGTTTGGAGGCGGCATCACCGCGCTTGCGTTAACGGGAGTGGCGCTCGGCATGCTGGCTCAGGCGCTGATGCAATATATCATGGTGCTCCATCCCTCCCGCGCCGATCAATCCATGGTGTGGCTCGCCGGCAGCGTCTATGGCAGCAGCGGTACGGACGTGCTGGGTCTTTTCCTCTGGTTGCTGATCTGCCTGCCCGCCGTGGTGATTGCCTCCTTTCGGCTCGATGCCGGAGGGTTCGGCGACGACACGCTGACCAGCATCGGCATGTCGCCGCGCGCGCTGCGCGGTGGCTTGATCCTCGTGTCGGTACTGCTCTGCGCAGGGGCCGTCGCAGCCGTCGGCAGCATGGGCTTTCTCGGCCTTCTGGCGCCGCATGCAGCCCGGCTTCTGGTCGGCAGCCGTGCCCGCCACCTGGTGCCGGCAAGTGCCCTTATCGGTGCGCTTGCGCTGTCCTCAGCCGACCTGATCGGCCGCGTGATTGCCCTGCCGAACGAAATTCCGGCCGGGATCATCGCAGCGGTCATCGGCGGCCCCTATCTCGTCTTTCTGCTGATCAAGGAGGCAGGCAAGCATGACTGACAACAGTGCGAGCCGGCTCCGCGCCGAAAACATCACCGTTGGATATAGTGGCGCCACGGTCCTGAAAGAGGTGGATCTTGCCATTCCGGACGGCGGCATCACTGCGCTCATCGGTGCGAACGGCAGCGGCAAGTCAACGCTTCTGCGCACGCTCGCTCGTATCATCCAGCCATCGGCAGGCGCCATCTATCTTGACGGCAAGTCGATCGCGACCATGCCGGGAAGGGCAATTGCGCAGACGCTTGCTCTCCTGCCACAAAGTCCGGTTTCACCCGAGGGGCTGACCGTGCGGCAGCTCTGCCGTTTTGGCCGACACCCGCATAAGGGCATGCTGTCGCGGCCAAGCCGGCACGATGAAGAGATCGTCGAACAGGCCCTGGCCTCCACGGGACTTCTCGATCTTTCCGAACGGGATCTGGACCGACTGTCCGGCGGCCAGCGGCAGCGCGCCTGGATTGCCATGGCGCTTGCGCAGGAAACGCCGCTGCTGCTCCTGGACGAACCCACAACCTATCTTGATATCGCCCACCAGTTGGAGGTGCTTGACCTCCTGAGGAAGCTCAACGCCGATCAGGGCCGCACGATCGTCATGGTCGTCCATGATCTTAATCATGCCGCTCAATATGCGGACCACCTGGTCGCGGTCGCCGATGGCGGCATCCATGCCGTGGGCAGCCCCGCTCGTCTGCTCACCCCTGATCTCATCCGGACGGTCTTCGGCATCGAGGCGATGGTCATCCCTCATCCGATCGATGGTACGCCTCTATGCCTGCCGTTCACCGGTGCTGCGAGGAGCCATGCATGAGAGCCGTCGCCAGCCGTGGAGGTTGGCGTCATAAAGATCGCGCTTGAAACCGGCTGCTGGACGCAGCGCCGGTCTCTTTCGGGAGATGCGGTCCACTAGACCGCGGAGATACCGATACCAGCCACCCCCTCAAGCTATTCTTGCTTGGGTTTTGGGATCGAAGAAGACGGTTTTATCGAGGTTGAATGCGAGGCGAGCGTTCTGGCCGGCCTGGATGCGGACGT
>NZ_LXKN01000021.1 GCF_001692325.1 Rhizobium sp. AC27/96
GGTGGTCGGCCTGATGCGCGAACATCGGGCCGACAAACCGGACAGGCAGCAGTCTAACAGAGATACAACACACAAGGTGCCGACAGGCGGATGAGGGGGAGTTGCCGGAAGCACGAAAGCCTGCGGATTCAGGATGGTTATCCCCCTCATCCGACCCTTCGGGCCACCTTCTCCCCCAGGGGAGAAGGTGCTTGAGGTCAAGGCTCAAACCGCCGGCACGTCGAACACTTCTCCAGCCCTGAGCGGCCGAAAGCGATCCGGCTCCACGCCCTCCGCCTTCAACGCCACGTCCAGCGCCTGCACCGGCGCATCGATCCCCTCGTCCGTCAGCTGGAACGTCGCGAAATGATGCCCGGCGACATAGGCGGCGCTGCAGAGCTTCATGCCCTTCACTGCCTCTTCCGGGTTCTGGTGCTGCCCCTTCATGAACCAGCGCGGCTCGTAGGCGCCAAAAGGCAGGATCGCGAGCCGGAAGCCGCCATGCTTCTGCCTGACGGCCTCATAATTGATACCATCGTGAAAGCCGGTGTCGCCCACATGGTAGATCTTGCCAGCCGGCGTCGTCAGCACGAAAGCCGCCCAAAGCGCCATGCGCCGGTCGCCCATGCCGCGCGCCGACCAGTGGTGGCAGGGCTCGACGTCAATGGTCACCCCGCCCTTGACGGCAATGCGATCGCCCCAATCGACAATGGTGATATCGGCATCGGCAACGGTGCGACGGATGATTGTGTCATTGCCGAGTGGCGTGACGATTTTCGGCCGATGGACGGCCTGCAGCCGCGCGAGCGTCGCAACATCCAAATGGTCGTAATGATTGTGCGTGACGAGCACGAGATCGACGGGCGGCAGGTCCTCGAAGCGGATGCCGGGCGGCACCACACGCTTCGGCCCGACAGAGCGGAACGGGCTGACCCGCTCCGACCAGACTGGATCCGTCAGGATGTTGAGGCCGGCGATCTGCACCAGCATCGAGGCATGCCCGACCATCGTCACCCGCATCTGCTGACCAAACACATGCCGGTCGGGCTTGGCGGGCGGAAACATGCTGATGACCGGATTGGGCCAGCGCACCCGGCCGCCGGCGAGCTGCCATTTCAGCAGATCAAGCGAATTGCCCGGCCCGACCCCGCCCGGATTGAAGAAGCGCAGGCCATCGAAATGGTCTGATGTCGGGCCTTGATAATAGGGATTCCGCTTTCGGCCGGAACCTGATGCTGTCGTCATTCTCCGTCCGCCTTTCGCTCATCCGTCTCGTCCCGCTTGGCGGGTCGCCCAATCCTCGCCAGCCACTCTTCGCTCTCGCGTGCCGTCAGCGTCTCTTCGATCACGACATTCGCAGGCATGGCAAAAAGCTGCGGCGTGAAGAAGCTCGTATCCCAGAACGCCGCGCCTTCGACCGAGGGCGACAGCAGAACGACCTGCGTGCCCTCGACGCGCGCAATAGTATCAACGGAGGCTTCGCCCGATATCTCTGTGGTGCCGGATAAATCGGGCTGCACCGTTTCATAGCGCCACCAGGGCTCGTCATTGCCCTCCTCCACCACGGTGACACAGCGCGCCATATCGACAATGAACCTGTTGGGCGCGCGGCCGCCCGGCAGCGTCTCACCGAAGGCGGCCTGGATCAGCGTGAACAGATGAAAGCAGTTGACGATATTCTCGTAGCGCAGACGAAAGCCGCGTCCACTCGGCCCATGCAGGAGGACGAGCAAGCGGTCGCTGCGGCTCAGAAGCATATGGCGCACCCAGGCAGCCCCTGGAGTATAGTCCTGCAGCTGGGCCAGCTGCGCCATCAGATTGGCGTCACCGGCGGCAAGCGCGCGCTCTTTCGGCATCGCGGCGAGATGCGTGACGGCGGACTGGCCAAGCAGCTGAAAGGCCTCGAGCAGCTGCCGCTGCTTGGGGCTCAATTCCTTGCGGCCGGCAAAGCCACGATGGATCTGCGGCAGCCAAGCCGTAAAAAGCTCCCATACGGCTGGGCCGCTGCGCTCGGCCGAACCGCCAGTCTCGGCGATGGTGCCGAGCATATTGGCCAGGATCGCCGCTCCCGGCGGCGGCAGTCCGCGCAGCTCCCGTGCCGCCCTCGTCACGATTTTCGCCTGCACCTTGGCGTCGGCATAAAAGGCCTGCGCCGCCGCGTTGAACCGCGCATCGACCCGGCCGCCGGCATAGATGCGACAGGCCGCAAGAAGATTGGTCAGGGCTGCATCATTCATTCGAAACCGTCTCGGGGAATCATATCGTTATGACTAATAGATACGACAATAGCAGACCGGCGTAATCATCACCTTCATGCTGCCTGATCTTTCGATACCTCGAAAGAGAACCTCAATATTGAGTGCAAGTGCAACTTCTGATAGGTTCTTGGCAATCAACAGGACGTGGGACAACAATTTGCATAACTCGATAAAATATTTGGCGATACTAACGGGTCTTGTCTCCACCGTGATTGCAGTGCTGGTCAGCAGCATTTCGCAGAAATCAGTTAATCTTGAAGTTCTAAATATTTCTCTCAAGATCATCGGGACGCTTTCCAGCGGCTTCGTAATTTCTTCAGTAATCATTAACATAGGCTGGAAGCGATTTCGCTGGATCCAGAGCTTACTTGGCATACCTGATTACTCAGGTCGGTGGATAGGATGGTATCGAAGTACCGCCAACGGAGAATGGTATCCTACTGCTCACGAGATCATACAACGGTCGCCGTTTAAGATCAGCGCTACGGCTTGGGGTCCTCGTAATAGATCAACATCGGTTACCTGCACTTTAGGTCAAGGTGCGGACGAGGGGTTAATCTGGACCTATCAAACGAGGAGAGTTGAACACCCTGTCGAGCAGGGCGGCGATCATCGCGGCATACACATTATGAGACTAATCAGATTCAGGGATTCGATGGAAGGATTCTACATAAATGACAGAGTTCGGACAGAACCCAACTATCAAAGAGGCGCTACAGGCGAAATCTCTCTAATTTTCAATGGTGAGCAGCTCAGAAATCAACTTGAATATAACGAAAAGAACTGGCCACCAAATCCCAGCCCTCCATAACCAGAATCGACTTTGTGCAGTGCGACCTGATCCTCTCCAAACTAAATACCCAATTGACCAGCTAAAAAACCAATCATTGAAATAGCGGAAAGAGCATTTCCGCCGCTTTGGGTTGACTTTGATGGCCTTTTCCTGTTTATCGCCCGCAATCTGCGACGAGCACAAGCCTCCGAGCCACCGACCGGGACCCATAAAGGTATAAAGAGATCCCGGAGGTCAACACCCGACAGCGCGATGCGCCCTCGGGTGGTTTTTGGCTTTGCGTCTTGTTTTCGTCATGGAAAAGCACGACGTTTTCGGGCAAAGACCCGCGCATATGCGCAAATCCAAAGCTCCAGGCGATCGATAAGGAAGAACTGATGTTTGAAAACCTCCAGGACCGTCTTGGTTCCATTCTGAATGGACTGACAGGCCGCGGCGCGCTTTCGGAAGCCGATGTTTCCGCAGCACTGCGCGAGGTTCGCCGTGCGCTTCTCGAAGCCGACGTGGCGCTTGACGTTGTTCGCTCCTTTACCGACCGCGTCCGTGAAAAGGCCGTCGGCGCCGAGATCCTGAAGTCGATCAAGCCAGGCCAGATGGTCGTCAAGATCGTCCATGACGAGCTGATCGAAATGCTCGGCGGCGAGGGCGTCGGCATCGACCTCAACGCGCCGGCGCCGGTCGTCGTCATGATGGTCGGTCTGCAGGGCTCGGGCAAGACCACCACATCCGCCAAGATCGCCCACCGCCTGACGAGCCGCGACCGCAAGAAGGTCCTGATGGCCTCGCTCGACACGCGCCGTCCGGCAGCGCAGGAGCAGCTGCGCCAGCTCGGCGTCCAGGCCAACATCGATACCTTGCCCATCATCGCGGGCCAGTCGCCGACCGATATCGCCGCCCGCGCCGTGCAGGCCGCCAAGCTCGGCGGCCATGACGTCGTCATTCTCGATACCGCCGGCCGCACGCATATCGACGAGCCGCTCATGGTCGAGATGGCTGACATCAAGAAGCGGTCCAATCCGCACGAAATCCTTCTGGTCGCGGATTCGCTGACCGGTCAGGATGCCGTCAACCTCGCCCGCAATTTCGATGAGCGCGTCGGCATTACCGGCCTCGTACTCACCCGCATGGACGGCGATGGCCGCGGCGGTGCAGCCCTTTCGATGCGCGCCGTGACAGGCAAGCCGATCAAGCTGATCGGTGTCGGCGAAAAGATGGGCGAGCTGGAGGAATTCCATCCCCGCCGTATCGCCGACCGTATCCTCGGCATGGGCGATATCGTTTCGCTGGTCGAGAGAGCCGCCGAGAATATCGACGCCGAAAAGGCGGCCGCCATGGCCGCCAAGATGGCCAAGGGCAAGTTCGACCTGAACGACCTCGCAGACCAGCTGCGCCAGATGCAGAACATGGGCGGCATGGGCGGCATCATGGGAATGATGCCCGGCATGTCCGGCATGAAGGACAAGATGGCCGCTGCCGGTCTGAACGACAAGCTTTTCGGCCGCCAGCTCGCCATCATCTCCTCGATGACCAAGGCAGAGCGCGCCAACCCTGACATCCTGAAACATTCCCGCAAGAAGCGCATCGCCGCCGGCTCCGGCACCGACGCCTCCGACATCAACAAGCTTCTGAAGATGCACCGCCAGATGGCGGACATGATGAAGATGATGGGCGGCAAGGGCAAAGGCGGCATGATGAAGCAGCTGATGGGCGGCCTTGCCGGCAAGATGGGCCTTGGCGGCGGAATGGGCGGCATGCCCGACCTGTCGAACATGGACCCCAAACAGCTCGAAGCCCTGCAGAAGCAGGCCGAAGCCGCCGGCCTCGGCCGTCCAGGCGGCCTGCCGGGCCTCGGTAACGGTGGCGGATTGCCGGGTCTCGGCGGCGCCAAGCTGCCAGGCCTCGGTGGTGGTTTCCCGGGACTTCCCGGTTTGCCGAAGAAGAAGTGAAAGGATCGTTGACCCCCATGATTGATCCAGAAGTAAAGGCCCAATTGGGCAACTACCGCCAGTCCATCGACAATATCGATGCCGCGCTGGTGCATATGCTGGCTGAACGCTTCCGCTGTACCAAAGAGGTCGGCGTGCTGAAGGCCAAGTACGAGCTGCCGCCGGCTGACCCGGCGCGCGAAGAATACCAGATCGAACGCCTGCGCCGTCTGGCAAAGGACGCCAATCTGGACCCGGATTTCGCCGAGAAGTTCCTGAACTTCGTCATCAAGGAAGTCATCCGGCATCACGAGCAGATCGCAGCCGATCTGAAGGCGTGATCCCGAATTGCGTCAAGCGGCTTATCGAGAGAACGCCTGCGACACGCATAACAGAAACGAACATACCGCCTCAACGAAGCGGTCAAGAAAAGCCTAAGGAGTAGAAATTATGGCACTGAAAATTCGTCTCGCCCGCGGTGGCTCCAAGAAGCGCCCGTACTACCACGTCGTTATCGCCGATGCCCGTTCGCCGCGCGATGGCCGTTTCCTGGAGAAGGTCGGTTCCTGGAACCCGATGCTCGCCAAGGACGACGCCAAGCGCGTTGAGCTCGATGCCGAGCGCATCAAGCATTGGCTCGACCACGGCGCTCAGCCAACCGACCGCGTTCTGCGCTTCCTCGCTGAAGCAGGCGTCGCTACCCGCGAAGCCAAGAACAACCCGGAAAAGGCAAAGCCGGGCAAGCGCGCTCAGGAACGCGCTGCTGAAAAGGCACAGAAGGCCGCTGACGCCGCTGCTGCCGAATAATCGGCCTTTGCAATCATCAAAAACGGGCGGCATGGCGACATGTCGCCCGTTTTTTATTTCCCATCGGCTGATGTTCATCCTATGAGAGAACGCAACGACAGCGCCTCAGATTTGCTGCATAATTCATAAAGTCGATTCCGATTTAAGGAATTATGCGATGATCCCGGCAATCGGCGAAGAGACCATGACGAAACTGCAAAACCCGGTATTGATGGCGACTATTGGCGCGGCACAGGGCCTCAGGGGCGAGGTGCGGGCTCGCGCCTATACATCCGACCCCACGGCACTCGGCGACTATGGCCATCTGCACAGCATGGACGGCCGCAGCTTCGAGGTGCTGGAAATCCGCGAAGCCAAGAATGTGGTCGTGGTGCGGCTGCGCGGCGTCAACGACCGCAACGCCGCCGAGGCCTTGAACGGGCTGGAGCTCTACATCGAGCGCGACAACCTGCCGGATGATGAGCTCGACGACGACGAATTCTTCTACGCCGATCTCGAAGGACTGGAAGCGGTCGACGACAAGGGTACCGGCTACGGCACGGTCAGCGGCGTCTATGATTTCGGCGCCGGTGATCTCCTGGAGCTGAAGGGTCCGGGCAAGCGCCCGGTTTTGATCCCCTTTTCCGAGGCAGCCGTGCTCGAAATCGATCTGGAAGGCGGCAAGATCCTGATCGATCCACTGGCAGCCGGCCTTGTCGACAATCCCGACGACCTCATCGGCAAGCCGCCGAAGCCGGAAGGCAAGACGAAGAAGTAATCCTCATTGGGAAGTGACCGCGCCATGAGTTTTCGGGCGACCATCCTCACACTTTATCCGGAGATGTTTCCCGGCCATCTCGGCACGTCCCTTGCCGGCAAGGCAATCGAGCGCGGCCAATGGGCGCTCGACACCGTGCAGATCCGCGATTTCACCACCGACAAGCATCGCACCGTCGATGACACGCCCGCCGGCGGCGGCGCCGGTATGGTGCTGAAACCGGATGTGCTTGCCCGCGCCATCGATCATGCCAGCGAAAACGACAGCCGGCCGCGCCTGCTGATGAGCCCGCGCGGCAAGCCGCTGACCCAGAAGCGCGTGCGTGAGCTTGCCGCCGGCGATGGCGTCATCATCGTCTGCGGCCGCTTCGAAGGCGTCGACCAGCGGGTGATCGACGGGCGCAATCTGGAGGAAGTCTCGATCGGCGATTACATCCTCTCTGGCGGCGAGCCGGCGGCGCTCATCCTGCTCGACGCCATCGTCCGCATCCTGCCAGGCGTCATGGGCAATGACCTTTCGGGCCTGCATGAAAGCTTCGAGGGCGGCCTGCTGGAGCACCCGCACTATACCCGCCCGCAGATCTGGGAAGACCGCGAGATCCCTGCCGTGCTGACCTCGGGCAACCACGCCGCCATCGCGAAATGGCAGAAAGAACAGGCCGAAGAACTGACGCGGGTACGCCGGCCGGATCTCTTGGAAAAGTAATCGGGTTTAGAGTATTTCCAGGAAAAGTGCACAGCGGTTTTCCGTCCGGAAATACTCAAAAACAAGGAGATAGAGCGTTTTCGCGATTCGAAGAGAAGCGAAAATACTCTAGCCACCTCGTCAGTCCGGCGGCGATCAGATCAAGACCGGGTCGGCTCTATCGGCATCGTGAAGGTGAATTTCGTTTCACGGTCATCCGAGCTGACCTCCAGGCGTCCGCCATGAGCCTCGGCGATCTGGGAAGCGATATAGAGCCCCAATCCCAACCCTTGCTGGCTTGTTCCCGCATCGCCTCGGCTGAACGGCTGGAACAACAGCGCTTTCGCGGCATCCGGAATGGGATTGCCTCCATTCGCAACCGATATGTAAAGAGTGCTGTCCCTGACGAAGGCTGAGACGCGAACCGGCGCATCGGCGGATCCGTGCGTGACCGCATTGCCGAGGATATTCGACAACATCTGGCCAATACGGCCATGATCGACGCGCACGTCATCCCGCACATCTATATCGGTTTCGAAGCTGCGTTCAGGATGAGCCGATGTAATTTCCGCGACAACCTGCTCAAGCGTGGAATTGAGCGATCTCCCGGAAATCCTCTCGAGCCCTATTCCACCACCCAATCGCCCGCGCGCAAAATCCATCACATTGTCGATCAGCCGGGACATGCGAAGCACGCTGCCGCGCATCAATGTCAAAATCGTCTGCGCGGTCTGGCTCTGCGGCTCCTTGAGCAGCATGCGGGTGCCGCCATCGATCGAGGCCAGCGGATTGCGCAGGTCATGGCCGAGCACGGCGATGAACTGCTCGCGCAATTCCGATGCCGCCTGCGCATCGAGCAGATCGGTGCGTGCGGCATTCAGCTTGGAGCCGGCGTCGAGATGATAGGCTATCAACTCGGCGAACAGCTTGAAGGTTGCAAGCGTCTGCGGGTTGCTGAGCTTATGCGGCTTGGGATCGATGGCGCATAATGTCCCGAAGAACGTACCGTCGGGCAGGACGATCGGCACGGAAATATAGCTCTGAAGGCCATATATCCGCGGGGTGTGATGTTCGCAATAGACCGGGTCTTCGGCGACATTATCGATGACGATGACCTCGTGATGCTGGCGCACCTCGTGGCAAAGCGTCGTTTCGACCTTTAGCTCTCCCCCGGCCGGCAGACCGAAGTGAACATTGTCCAGCACCTGGCAGGCGATCCACCGGTCTTCGGTAACGCGCGCCACAGCCGCGAAACCCATGCCGGTCGTGCTGCACACAACGTCGAGAATCGTCGGTACGGCATCTATCCGTTGAACCGCCTCAATGTCGCTCTGAAAATCTTCTGCCATACGCCCATTGAACAGGTTCGTGATATCAAGTCTCAAGCCGGACGATAACGTCCGCAATCTGCCGACGCAATTGCTTTTCACATAGCCGGACGGCTCGCTCGAGCGGCGCATTTGAAGGCCGATTGAAATCGATCAGTCTCATGTGCTTTTGGAAATGCCGCGCTATCTCTAGGGCAATGCTGCCGCAAGTCGTGGCCGGCAAAGGGACGGAATATCTGCGCCCATTGGCGTTGGTGATGCGAGGTCTTGTCAATCGAGGAGGCTCCATGGCAGACAAGTTGCGTAATCTGTTATCGCGACTGACCATAGTCGGCTTTGCTTTGTTTGCATTGACGGCTCTCGCCGCTGCACAGCCGGCTTTTCAAAAGGTGGAACGCATGGATGCGATAGCGCGGGAAATGGTCAATTCCGGCGAGCTCGACACGATCGATTGGGTCGAGGTATCGGCGATCTTCGGCATAGATGCCGATGGTGATGTGGTCGAAAGCTACGGATATGCCTACGACCGGAGCGGCAAGCCTCATGCCGTCGCCTTCCTCACCGACGCTGTCGAGCGGGAGGTGAAATCCTATCGTGAATGGCTTCGGGAGGAGCATCGCGGCGATTTCATCAAGATGCTCTTTCAGTTCAACCGGGAAAGCCGGCGTTTCAATGCCGATTTCGAATATGACAACCCGCGGCGCTGGCAGGTGACGCCGCGAAATCTGGAAACGATCGTCGAGGAATTGCGCCCCAATCTCGGCTCCCCCTGACGGCCAAGGGCAGAATTGCGAACGAGGAAATCTTATGCCTGAACTCAAGCATGACGATGAAAAGCGCGCAGGCATTCTCATTCAGCTCGAGCCACAGGATCTGGCCCAGGCTCACCGCCTGCATTTTCGGCAGCATCTTGGCGGCAGAGGTGGACTGACCCGCCTTGCGATCACATGGCTGCTGGGGGTTGTGGTCTGCGGATTTCTGGTGGGCAATCTGGCCGATGCGCACGACGCATTTCTGTCCGCCCTCGGTTTCGCGATCCTCGCGCCCGTCGCGATCATCGGCATCCCTTTTCTGATCGTGTACACGCTGGGCGGACGAGCAGCGAGACGAACCTTCCGCGAGCAAAAAACGCTGCAGAAACCCTATCATTTTTCATGGACCGAAAACGGGGTGCACCTTTGGAGCGATTTTGGCGAGGCACGCCTGCAGTGGAGCGATTTCCTGAAGGCGCGGCAGGATCGCCACTGCATGCTGTTCTATGAGTCGCAACGTCTCTACCGGATCGTGCCGAAGCGTGTCCTGACGAGTGATCAGATCGGGGAATTACAGGCTCTGGCTCTCACCGTGCCGGATCATCGCGGGTTTTGACAGTGACGCTTGTCCCCTTTCACCTGTGCGCAAGGCCGACAGTTCTCCCCAACACTGCGGATCATCTCTCTGCGCCTATGGCGTCTGCTGCCTAAGCTCTGCATCGCGCCACTTGCTGATATAAGGCCGCACAAACATGTAGAGACCGCTGAACAGCAACAGGAAGAGCGGCGGCAGCGGCGAATAGACCACCCAGGCGGGCGGCGTCCCCAAAGCCATGGCGACGAAGTTGGCGATGACCGTTGCCGTAAAGACAATCGACAGCCAGCGATGGGCCTGCCTGATATAATTGCTCCAGTTCATTGACACCTCCTTTTGGAAACGCGCCGAAGGCCGGCTGCATGGGTGATTGCTCTACGCTTACCTTGCCGGACGCGCCGGTGACTTCCCCTTCGACCGACTGGCCGAGGACATGTTCAAGGCCACGGCGGCACGGATAAGCGCCTCCAATGCCTCCTCGTCGATCTCGTCGCCTTCATGAAAATCGATCGCGCGCCGGGTGTTACCTTCGAGGCTGGAGTTGAACAGGCCTGACGGATCCTCCAACGAAGCGCCCTTGGCAAAGGTCATCTTCACCGCACTCTTGTAGGTTTCGCCGGTACAGATGATCCCGGCATGCGACCACACCGGAACTCCTCTCCATTTCAATTCCTCGACCACATCGGGATCAGCCTGCTTGATGACATGCCGGATAAGCGCCAGCATTTCGCCCCGCCAGTCCGTCGCTTCCGCGATTTTCGCATCGATGATTTGAGAGGGCGTGGCCCCTTCTTGGTTTTCACTCGGGTCGCTTTTCTTCATCGCTGCGCTCGCTTTCCTCATCATTGTCATCACCCGGCGGTTCATTGTCACGGCAGACCTCAGCCTTGCCCCACCAGAACCGTTTCCAGATTTGCAAAGAACCGCTGCCACCCATACTTGGCGCCCTGGTATGCCTGCTCCTGATCCCGCCGGAAGCCCGATTGCTCCATGCGCAGATGAGTGCCCGCGCCCCTCGGCGTGAGTATCCAGGTGACAACACTTTCGAGACCGTGAGCGTTCCAGGTATAGGACAGCGTCTTGTTCGCCTCGACCTCGAGTACCTGACAGTCGACGGAACCCCATTCGGCGGTCAGCTTGAAGGAATGGTCGACGACGGGCTTGAAGTCGTTCTTCATGAGCCACTCCTGGATCAGGTGCGGCTGCGTGAGCGCGCGCCAGATCTTTTCCGGCGGAAACGCCACGTCCCGCTCGACGACGACGGTGCGAATTTCAGTCGATGTGTCGTTCATTGGTCCATCCTTTTCAGAAGATCTTCGAGGTCGTCGAACCGGCTTTCCCAAAACCCGGCCATCTGGCTCGTCCAATCGATCAGCGGCGCAAGCGCCGAAAGCTGCGCGCTATAATGTGTCTGACGGCCCTCATGGCGGTCGCGCACCAGCCCGGCCCGCTTCAGCACCGCCAAATGCTTTGAGACGACCGGTTGCGAAACGCCGGCCCGCTCCGTCAAAACCCCGACCGTCTTCTCACCTTCGCGGCATAGCCGTTCGAAAATGGCCCGGCGAGTGGGGTCAGTGAGCGTTTTAAAGAGCGCGTCATGAATGTTCGACACCAGAAACCCATATCCCGTTGGCTATGAATTAACATATAGCCAGCGAGCTATGAATAAGTCAAGCGGCATGAACTCAAGAATCCGCACCAGAGACGCGATCGACCATCCATGCCCACGCGCCCCACGGCTATTTGCCTTGCCGGGTGATAATCCGCATGCGCGCCAATTCGGGGCAAAAATTGCCCTTTGAACCCGCCAGATCGAGCAAAGGCCACGAAATTCCCCGCAAAGGGGTGACAAAGCCATGACAATGCGATATGTGCGCGGCCGGCATGGGAAGTTTCCCATCAACCACCAAAGAAAAGCAGACGTATTCGCCCCTGCCTTTAAAGGCATATATCCGAGGCGAGACCTCCAGAGGTCCGACCGGGGATAGATCGTTATGGGCGCTCTGGCTGTTGAAGCAACAACGAGGTTGATAACATGAACATCATTCAGCAGTTGGAAGCCGAACAGGCTGCCAAGATCGAAGCCAAGCGCACGCTCCCTGATTTTTCCGCTGGCGACACCCTTCGCGTCAACGTGAAGGTCACGGAAGGCAACCGTACCCGCGTTCAGGCCTATGAAGGCGTCTGCATCGCTCGCTCCGGCGGCGGCCTGCATGAGAACTTCACCGTTCGCAAGATCTCCTACGGCGAAGGCGTCGAGCGCGTATTCCCCATCTACTCGCCGATGATCGAAAGCGTCGAAATCGTTCGCCGCGGTAAGGTCCGTCGCGCCAAGCTCTACTACCTGCGCGACCTGCGCGGCAAGGCTGCCCGTATCGTTGAAAACACCGGTACCCGCGCCCGCAAGCTCAACGACGCCGAGCGCCAGGCAGTTGCCGAGGAAAAGGCTCGCATCGAAGCTGAAAAGATTGCAGCAGCCCAGGCTCTGGCAGCCGAAAAGGCAGCAGCAGAAGCCGCCGAAGCAAAGGCCGCAGCCGAAGCAGCAGCTGCTGCTGAAGCCGCCGCAGCCGCTGAACCGGCAGCAGAATAAGTCTCGATCCATCGGGATCATGACGAAAAGGCGGCCCTCGGGTCGCCTTTTTTATTGCCTGATGCCTTGAGGATTTCCAGGTAAAAATGCGCCGGCTGCTTCCATGAGAAATGTTCTTATGATTTATATGAAACAATTATTTTGATTAATTTATAAAAAAATTGCTTTATTATGCCGTAAAAAATTTTCTACCAACCGCTTGTTTTTAGAATTCCCTTCCCATTTTTTATGATTGCCGCCATGGCAACAGCCTTGCCATTGGCTTTCCAAATATGACACTTTCGCGCCACGCTAATCGGGGAAATTTCCATGGCATTCCGTCGTTCGTTCCTTCTGGGCCTCAGCGCCCTCGTGCTCGCCCCTTTCACCTCCTTCGCCGCTGACCTGCCGAACCTTAACGGCAAGACCGTCATCGTCGTTACGGAAAATGCTTACCCACCGCTCCAGTTCATCGACCCAAAGACCAACAAGGCGATCGGCTGGGAATATGACGCGATGAACGAGATCGCCAAGCGCCTGAATTTCAAGGTTGAGTACCAGAACACCAGCTGGGACGCGATGATCCAGGCCGTTTCCGAAGGCCAGTACAACATCGGCATGACCGGCATCACCATCAAGGATGACCGCAAGCAGAAGGTCGATTTCTCCGACCCCTATATGCGCTCCGAGCAGTTCATGCTCGTGCGCGGTGACGAGAAGCGTTTCACCGAGGCGAAGAGCTTCGCCGCCTTCAAGGACGGCCTGATCGGCGCGCAGCCGGGCACAACACCCTTCTACACCGCCGTCTATTCGGTCCTTGACGGCAACGAGCAGAACCCGCGCATCAAGACCTTCGAAACCTTCGGCGCCACCGTGCAGGCGCTGAAGACCGGTGACGTCGACATGGTGCTGACTGACGGCACGGCCGGCAAGGGCTATGTCGATGCCTCCAATGGCGGCCTGAAGCTGATCGGCGGCCCCCTCGGCTCCGAGGATTTCGGCTTCATCTTCCAGAAGGGCTCCGATCTCGTCGCTCCGGTCAACGCGGCGATTGCCAGCCTCAAGGCCGACGGGACCTTCGAAGCGCTGAACAAGAAGTGGTTCCTCGACTACAAGATGGGCCAATGAACGCTGCAGATCGACATACCGGAAGCCCGCTCTGATGGCACCTTTGGCAGGCCCGGGCGGGCACCGCGGCAAGGAGGACTTTCCCTGGTGGTTGGTCGTCCTTGCCATCCTCGGCATCGGCGCCTCTTTCGCAATTGCGGCGAACGGCCTCTACGCCCAGATTTTTTCTCTTCTGCTGAACGGCATCGGCGTCACAATCTTCGTGACGCTGGTGGCCTTTACGCTCGCCATGCTGCTTGGCCTGGGGCTTGCACTGCTCGGCCTGTCGGATTTCCTCGTGCTGCGGCAAGTGGCACGCCTCTATATCGAGATCGTGCGCGGCATCCCGATATTGGTACTGCTCTCCTATATCGCCTTTGTCGGCACGCCGGCCTTCGTTGCCGTCTATAACTTCATCACGTCCCCATTGGTCTCCGCCGGCTGGACGAATCCACTCATCACCCGCGACGTGCCCTTCGTCTGGCGCACGATCATCGCGCTGACGATCGCCTATTCGTCCTTCATCGCCGAAATCTTCCGCGCCGGCATCCAGGCGGTCGACCAGGGCCAGATCGAGGCAGCAAAGGCACTCGGCCTCAGCCGCTTCCAGCGCTTCCGCCTCGTTGTCTTTCCGCAGGCAATCCGCGTCATCCTGCCGCCGCTCTCCAACGATTTCATCGCGATGGTCAAGGACAGCTCGCTGGTATCAGTCCTCGGGGTTGCCGATATCAGCCAGCTCGCCAAGCTCTACTATTCGGCCAATTTCCGCTATTTCGAAACGCTGTCGATCCTCGCTTTCATCTATCTCTTGCTGACAGTCGGCCTGTCTCTGTTGCTGCGGCAGCTCGAAGCCTGGATGCGTCGCCGCTCCGGCAGCGATCGCTCCGCCTTCCCCCGGATGGCTGCGGGCCAGCCACCCGGGGCACAGGTGTGATCGGTTCGGTCAAATGCCGGCCGTACCGATAGAGCCTATCGTCGCCATTGCCGAAGGTTTTGAAAATTGATATGAGCATGGCCATGAGTAAGATCATGAGCAAAGACGGACGTTACGTCACGGCTTTCGTGCTGCAGGACCATAAGCGCCTGCCGGCACGCTTCTTTGCGATGATTTCTGGCGCGCTCAACAGCCGACTTCGCTGATCACACCCGAGGCCGGCGGTCCTGATCCGTCAATCCCCATTTACGACACTGCCAATATGGATCTGTAGCCATGAGCGCTCCACGCACACTTTACGATAAAATCTGGGACGACCATCTGGTCGACGCACAGGATGACGGCACCTGTCTTCTCTATATCGACCGCCATCTCGTCCATGAGGTGACGTCGCCGCAGGCATTCGAAGGCCTGCGCATGACCGGCCGCAAGGTCCACGCGCCGCAGAAGACGCTGGCCGTCGTCGACCACAACGTTCCGACCTCGCCCGATCGCCACCTCGGCATCAAGAACGAGGAAAGCCGCATCCAGGTCGAGCAGCTGGCCAAGAACGCTGCCGAATTCGGCGTGGAATATTACTCCGAAAGCGACAAGCGCCAGGGTATCGTCCACATCATCGGCCCTGAGCAGGGCTTCACCCTGCCCGGGATGACCATCGTCTGCGGCGACAGCCACACCTCGACGCATGGCGCCTTCGGCTCGCTGGCGCACGGCATCGGCACCTCCGAGGTCGAGCATGTGCTCGCCACGCAGACGCTGATCCAGAAGAAGGCGAAGAACATGCTGGTGCAGGTCGACGGCCAGCTGCCGCCGGGCGTCACCGCCAAGGACATCATCCTTGCCATCATCGGCGAAATCGGCACCGCAGGCGGCACCGGCTACGTCATCGAATATGCCGGCGAAGCCATTCGCGCGCTGTCGATGGAAGGCCGAATGACCATCTGCAACATGTCGATCGAGGGCGGTGCCCGCGCCGGCCTGATCGCGCCGGATGAGATCACCTTCGAATATATCAAGGGCAAGCCGCGCGCGCCGGAGGGCCAAGAGCTGGAACAGGCGATTGCCTACTGGAAGACGCTGACCTCGGACGAAGGCGCGCATTACGACCGCATCGTCACGCTCAACGCCGCCCAGCTGCCGCCGATCGTTTCCTGGGGTTCATCGCCGGAAGACGTCATCTCCGTTCAGGGTGTCGTTCCCAACCCGGACGAAATCCAGGATGAGACCAAGCGTACGTCCAAGTGGCGCGCCCTCGATTACATGGGCCTGAAGCCGGGCACCCCGATGACCGAGATCAACGTCGATCGCGTCTTCATCGGCTCCTGCACCAATGGCCGCATTGAAGACCTGCGCGCCGTCGCCAAGGTCGTCGAAGGCAAGACCGTGGCCTCCACCGTCGACGCCATGATCGTTCCGGGCTCCGGCCTCGTGAAGGAACAGGCGGAAGCCGAAGGCCTCGACAAGATCTTCAAGGCGGCCGGCTTTGACTGGCGCGAGCCTGGCTGTTCCATGTGCCTCGCCATGAACGACGACCGCCTGAAGCCGGGCGAGCGCTGCGCATCCACTTCGAACCGCAACTTCGAAGGCCGCCAGGGCTTCAAGGGCCGCACGCACCTGGTCTCCCCGGCCATGGCCGCCGCCGCCGCGATCGCCGGACACTTCGTCGATATCCGCGAGTGGAACTGATCCACTTCGAGGCATGAATAGCAAAGGGCGGCCCGAAAGGCCGCCCTTTTTGTTTGTCGCGAAGAGTTCGGGTTCTCCGGCTGGCATATTTAAACAAAGATTTCTTCGTCAAAGAATGGTGAGCGTAATTGCTCGCCCGGGTGTCGGTGGACTGTGAGTCCGATCCCGAAAATAATCTCCTTATCCCCTGAATACCTTTGCTCGATGATACTTTAGAAACTGCTGATGGGGACACTCGTCATGCCGCGAGGGGAGTAGTAACCGATGTTCGGGGTTGACGAGGCGCATTATGGTATCGGGAACAGAGCCCCGCGCAATGAGCAGGCTATAATCGTCATCAACGGAGATCAGCCCCCGATCAAACATCCAATGCACGGTGCCGGAAAGCGCAATTCCGTTTCGAACACTGTCAGGGCCACCGTCAGCCACGGGCCGAACGTGGGCGGCTTGAACCTCGGAACGACCACCTCCGTTGATCAGCTTGATACCAGTTATCGCGCATGTGTCGTTATACGCGGTCTTGATTGCTGCGGAAAAAGCTCGGTCTCGAAATGGTCGTTGAACTAGGCTTGACACGATACGACGATCGACGAATTCAGGTTCGAATTCTACCTGTGGCTCATCATTGAAACCTGCTTGCACCAGCTCTGGCGGATCGGGAAATGGGCGCTCTCGATTCCTCGCGCCAATGACATGGGCGAAACCAGCAGCGAGTATGAGGTCATATTCGGCGTCGGACATATTTCTGACGGCACGCCCAAATGCCCCTTTATTTGTCGAACCATCGTCCTTCCGAAGGCCGCGCTCGAAATAGTGTCCGCCATCTTTGAACGAGACAGCATGATCGAACGGCAAGAAATCCTCGATAAGGGCATAGTAGTGATCCGGCCTTGACGGATCGGGAATGATTGAAGCAATGCGAGCGGTCGCGAAATATGCTTGCTTGCCACCAGCCCGCATGAGATCGGCGCTGGGGCGCCGAGGCTCGTAGTAAACAATCCAGTCTCCCAGAGCGGCCTCAATCTGCCGAAGATACGTCCGTGGAAAGTGATAACGCTGCTCCGGCAAGTCGTCGTATGTCGGATCCACTTTCGTAGTGAGAACTGCCTTTGCCACGATTCAACTTTCAAGACGTTTTCGATCAAAAGGTATCAAGTACATCCTTGGAGGCAAGAGATTTCGAAAAGGGCCCATCTACGTTTCAACATACCCAGCGTTGCAAGCTAACGTTTCGATACTGCAGCCTTATCGACACCAAGCGCGGCACCACCCGCCGGCTGACCTTGCTGCGCGCGCTGGCTGAGCCAGACGCTGCCGAGCACGACAACGATGCCGAAGATCTGCATCGGGCTCAGCTGCTGGCCGAGAACCACCCAGCCCAGGATCACCGCGGTCGTCGGGCTGAGGAAGCCGAGTGGCGAGACCACTGAAGGCTCGAGCCGCGACAGGCCGCGAAACCAGAGGATATAGGTAAGCGCCGCGCCGATCAGCCCGAGATAGGCAAAGCCGATGATGTTGGCGCCGGTCAAATGCGGCAGCGGCGGCTCGAGCAGGAGGGCGAATGGCAGCAGCAAGACGCCACCGGCCGTCAACTGCCACGCCGTGAAGGTCAGCGGCGAGACATCCGGCCGCCAGCGGCGGCTGAGCACCGTTCCGCCAGCCATGGAGAAGGCGCCGGCAATACCGGCGACAATGCCGATGGGATCGAGCGTTGCATTTGGCGTGAGGATCAGCAGAGCCACGCCGCCGATGCCGGCGACAGCGGCGATGATGGAGAGGCTCTTGATCGGTGAGCCGAGCAGCAGTCGCGCCAGCACGATGACGATCAGTGGCTGGACCGCGCCGACCGTCGCCGCCACGCCACCAGGCAGGCGATAGGCCGAGATGAACAGCAGCCACCAGAAGATCGAGAAATTCAACGCGCCGAGGACGAGAGATTTGATCCACCAGATCCCATGCGGCAGCCGACGCACGATGAGCAGCAGCAAGAGCCCGGCCGGCAGCGCACGCAGGGTTGCGACCGTGAGGGGATAGCCGGCGGGCAGGAGCTGCGTCGTCACCAGATAGGTGCTGCCCCAGATCGCCGGCGCGATGGCCGTCAGCAGAAGGTCGACATTACGGTTCATGGCCCTGGCCCCAAATTTATCTTGACCTCAAGATAAACCGAAATGCCTTGACGTCAAGATAAATTCATGGCGATGTCCAGGCATGGATCGTATCGACAAAATTCTGGACCAATGGCGCCGCGAGCGGCCCGATCTCGACACGACGGCCATGGGCCTCTTCGGGCGCATGCGCAATCTCACGCTTCATCTCTCGCGCGAAATGGAGAAGACCTTCGGACGCTTCGGCCTGAATTCGGCGAACTTCGATATGCTGGCGACCCTGCGCCGCTCGGGTGAGCCCTATACGCTCTCCCCCAGCGACCTAATGGATACGATGATGGTGTCATCGGGCACCATGACCAACCGTATCGACCAGCTGGAAAAGGCCGGTCTCGTCGCCCGCAGCCAGAACCCGAATGACGGCCGCAGCTTTCTGATTTCTTTAACCCCAGAGGGCTTCAGGCTCATCGATGCCGCCGTGACGGCGCATGTGGAAACGCAGGCTCGGCTTGTTTCCTCCCTCTCGCACGAGGAAAGGACTGCCCTCGACGACCTGCTGCGCAATTATTTAGCCAGCTTCGAATCTCGCTGACAGGTCGGAACGCCGCTCGCCGCAGACATCCCGGATACAACTGCGCAGCCAGCGATGCGCCGGATCGGCGTCCAGCCGAGGGTGCCAGAGCAGCGAGATCGTCACATCCGACGTCGGTACCGGCAGCGTGAAACTATGCATGCCGGCCCTGAGGTTGCCGGTATACCGCTCGGGTACGCTGACGATCAGATCGGAGGCGCGCGCCAAAGCCAGCGCCGCCGAAAAGCTGCCGACGATGGTGACGATCTGCCGTTCGCGCCCCAGCCTTTCCAGCGTCTCGTCGATCTGTCCTTTCCGCAAGCCGCGCCGCGAAACGAGAATGTGTTGCCCGGCAGCATAGCGCTCCGGCGTCATTGGCCCCTCGCTTAAGGGATGGCCGCGCCTGACCACGCCGATGAAACGGTCGTGAAACAGGGCCTGCGTTCGCAGTTCCGGGCTGGTATCGTCGCCGACGACGCCGGTTTCGAGATCGATCGTGCCGTCGCGCAGCGGCGTGCTGTCCTTGTCCAGCTTCTGCGTGAAATAGAGCCGCACGCCCGGCGCTTGTTCAGCAATCCGGGTGATCAGTTCGGCGCCGAAATTCTCCACGAAACCCTCGCGGACGCGTAGCGTGAACGTCCGCGCGAGCTGTTTCAAATTCAACGTCTCGGAGGGCCGCAAGGCTGCCTCGGCCTCCTCCACGAGCTGGCCGACACGCTCGCGCAACTCCAGTGCTCGCGGTGTCGGCACGAGCCCGCGACCGGCTCTCACCAGCAATGGATCACCCGTCGTCTCGCGCAGGCGCGCCAGGGCCCGGCTCATGGCGGACGGGCTCAGCCGCAATCGCCGGGCAGCGCGCGCGACGCTGCCCTCCGCAAGCAGGGCGTTGAGAGTGACCAGCAGGTTGAGATCGGGCGTGGACATGACGCGACCATAGCATGAATTCACCAATACATAGCGTCAAACGCACGAATGAAATGCAAATGCTGCGCGTTCCGCCATATCGCTGCAATGGCTACCTTTCTGCCGGGACTTTCTTATGCCGCCAGAATTGGAGCTCATGTTGAAGCCAATCATTGAAGAACTGGGCAAAGCCCGGCGTACAGGACCAGCACCTTCCATCCGCTGGGCCCTCGCCAGCCTCTCGCTCTCCATGCTCATGCCCTCGCTCGATACCAGCATCGCCAATGTCGGCCTGCCGACGCTGGCAGAGACTTTCGGCGCCTCCTTCCAGCAGGTACAGTGGATCGTGCTCGCCTATCTGCTCGCCATCACCACGCTGATCGTCAGCGTCGGCAAGCTCGGCGACATCGTGGGACGACGGCGACTGCTGTTGACGGGAATAGCGCTCTTCACACTCGCCTCGCTGTTCTGCGGCATAGCACCGACGCTGTGGCTGCTGATTGCCGCACGCGCCTTGCAGGGCCTCGGTGCAGCCATGATGATGGCGCTGACGGTGGCGATGGTCGGCGAAACCGTGCCGAAGGAGCGGACGGGGAGCGCCATGGGCCTGCTCGGCACCATGTCCGCCATCGGTACGACACTCGGCCCGTCGCTCGGCGGCATCCTGATTGCCTGGTACGGCTGGGAGACCATTTTTTTGGTCAATCTGCCGCTGGGTATCGTCAACTTCCTGCTCGCCGCCCGCTTCCTGCCGGCAGATCGCCCCGACCGGAAGGTCGCCCGGGGACGCCCCGATGCGGTCGGCACGCTGCTGCTGGCCCTGACGCTTGCCGCCTATGCGCTCGCCATGACGATGGGCCATGGCAGCTTCGGCGCGCTGAATATCGGCCTGCTGCTGGCAGCGGCCTTGGGCGCAGCACTCTTCGCCTTTGCCGAGACGAAAGTGAAGTCGCCGCTGCTGCGCCTGTCGATGTTCAGAAACTCGTCGCTAAGCACGAGCCTTGCCATGAGCACACTGGTCACCACGGTCATCATGGCAACATTGGTGGTCGGGCCTTTCTATCTCTCCCATGCCCTCGGTTTCGATGCAGCCCATGTCGGTGCCATCATGTCCGCGGGTCCCTTGGTGTCGGCGCTGACGGGCATACCCGCCGGCCGCATCGTCGATCGCTTCGGCGCACATCGCATGACCGTAACAGGCCTCATCGGCATGATCATCGGCCTGTCGCTGATATCAGCGCTGCAGGGAAGCTTCGGGATTGCCGGCTATATCGGCCCGCTGGTCATTACTACGGCAAGCTATGCGCTTTTTCAGGCATCCAACAACACCACGATCATGAAGGATATAAGCTCCGAGCAGCGCGGTGTAATTTCGGGCATGCTGAGCCTGTCGCGAAATCTCGGGCTGATATCAGGTGCATCCGTCATGGGCGCGGTCTTCACGTTGGCATCGGGAACCGCCAACGTAACCGTGGCGGCGCCCGAAGCGGTGGCGAGCGGGATGCAGATCACCTTCGCGGTCGGCGCCCTCGTGATCACCGCAACGCTCGCGATCGCCCTCACGAGCCTGGTCTTTGCAAAGCGCACCGTGCTCTCGCAAGAAGTCTCGTGAGAGTGAAGCAAAGGGGATGGTGGAGGATAATCCGCCATCCGATCAAGACGATCCGTGACTGCCGAATTCGGCGGAAACGAAGTCGAGGAAGCTACGCAGCTTCGGCGTGATACGGCGATCGGGTGCGTGGAGAATATGCAGCGGTCGCGTCGGCACGCTGTATTCAGGCAGGACAGGCAAGAGCGTCCCGGCCTCCAGGCTCGATCGAACAAGCTCGAACGGCTGAAGGATGATACCCTGCCCTGCCAGCGCCGCCTGCAGCAGCGCTTCGCCGTTGTCGACCATCAGCCGGCCCGAGATGGGAATACTGACATTCCCGCCCGGCCCTTCGAAGTCCCAATGCGTCCTCAACATGGTGTGCGAGAAGATGAGGCAATCGTGGTCCTGGAGATCATTCGGTTTCAAGGGCACGCCACGAGAGCGCAGATAGCTCGGCGCAGCGCAGATGACGAGCCGATACGGGGCGAGGCGGCGGGCGATCAAGCCGCTGTCGGCAAGTTCGCCGATGCGAAAGACCGCATCATAGCCCTCGTCGATCAGATCGACCAACCGGTTCGACAGCGACAGGTCGATCGAAACCTCGGGATGAGCACCGAGGTATTTCGGCAGTTTCGGCGCCAGGGCATTGATCCCGAATGTGACGGGGGCATTGACCTTCAGCTTTCCCCTGGGCACCGCCCGCGTCTCCGCCGCCAAAGCCTCCGCTGCCTCGACCTCGGCCAGGATATTGCGCGAGCGCTCATAGAACTGGCTGCCGATCTCTGTCAGATGCTGGCGGCGCGTGGTGCGGTTCAAAAGCCGAACGCCCAGATGCTGTTCGAGAAATTGCACATGTTTGCCGACGAGCTGCGGAGACATGTTCAATGCATCGGCAGCCGCGCTGAACGAGCCAAGCTCGACCGCCTTGACGAAAATGCTCATGCTGGAAAAACGATCCATTAGAAACGTTCCATTTCAAGTATAGCTCTATTTAGATCATTTATCCCGATATGGCGATAATACTATCTATTCATCAGCAACAACAAGGAGCTGACGACCATGAAAATCGCTGTCATCGGTACTGGAAATATGGGTGCGGGCCTGGCACGCCTGCTGGCTGGAACGGGTTCAGACGTGGTGATAGGCCACCGTGATCCGGCAAAGGCGGCCGCGTTTGCCGCCGAACTGGGCGCGAATGTCGAAGCGGGTGGGATCGCCGCCGCCGTCAAGCTCGCCGACATCGTCATACTAGCGCTGCCCTATGGCGCGGTGGCCGACGCCCTCAGGGAAGCCGGCAATCTCAAGGGAAAGATACTGGTCGATATCAGCAACCCGATCACGGCAGATTTCCGCGGTCTCGTTGTCGGCCACTCGACATCGGCGGCCGAAGAAATCCAGGCGTTGGCGCCCGATGCCATCGTGGTGAAGGCGTTCAACACCATCTTCGCGACGCTTCTGCCGGTCGAGGCACGCAAAGGCAAGGTGCTGCAGGTCTTCGTAGCCGGCGACGATGAGAAGGCCAAGGCGGCAGTATCCAGCCTCGTTCAATCGATCGGCTTCGAATCCGTCGACGCAGGTCCGCTCACCAATGCCCGCTTCATCGAGCCCATCGGCGAGATGAACATCCACTTCGGCTTCTTCCTCGGCAAGGGGCCTTCCGTGGCCCCCGCCTGGGTTCAGATCTGACATCGATCAGGACAAAAGAGGCCCGGAGCTCTTCGCTCCGGGCCTCTTCCCATCAATGAAATCCGACGAACAGGATCAGAAGCTTGCCTTCACCGGATCCGGGCCGATGCGGCCGCTCGCGGAATCGAGCTTGTCGAGATCAGCCAGATCGTCGCTGTCGAGCTTGAAGTTGAAAACATTGAAGTTCTCTTCGATACGGCTCGGCGTGACCGACTTCGGAATGACGATCAGGCCGTTGTCGATAT
Organism: Rhizobium sp. AC27/96; assembly: GCF_001692325.1. Taxonomy (GTDB): domain Bacteria; phylum Pseudomonadota; class Alphaproteobacteria; order Rhizobiales; family Rhizobiaceae; genus Rhizobium. The sequence goes on from NZ_LXKN01000021.1 coordinate 23,276, forward strand.
GCCAGCGAATGATGATCTGCGCCGGCGTGCGGCCGTGCTTGGCGGCGACCTTGCCGATCACGGCGTTTGTCAGGAGCTTGCCCTGGCCGAGCGGGCTCCAGGACTGGGTCTTGATGCCGAGCTTGTCATGTACTTCACGCAGCGCCTTCTGCTGGAAGGTCGGATGCAGCTCGATCTGGTTCAGAACAGGCGTGACACCGGTCTCGCCGATGATGCGGTCGAGATGCTCCTTGGCGAAGTTGGAGACGCCGATCGAGTGCGCGCGGCCCTCTTCCTTGAGGCGGACGAATGCCTTCCAGGTATCGAGGTAGCGGTCGCGGTGCGGCGACGGCCAGTGAATGAGGTAGAGGTCGAGATAGTCGGTGCCGAGCCGCTTCAGGCTTTCGTCGAAGGCCTTCAGGGTGGAATCGAAGCCCTGCGCCTCGTTCCAGAGTTTCGTGGTCAGGAAGATATCCTTGCGGGCGACGCCGGACTGGCGCATGCCCTCGCCGACGCCATCTTCATTGGCGTAGATGGCTGCCGTGTCGACATGGCGATAGCCGGCTTTCAAAGCCGTGCTGACGGCCAGAGGCGCGACGTTTTCCGGCGTCTGCCAGACACCGAGGCCGACCTGCGGAATGGACTTGCCGTCGTTGAACGTGATTGTCGGTTGTGTGGTCACGATAAATCTCCAGGTGATGGGAAGTGGATGGAGTGAAGGCGCGATTTAAATCCGGAAAGAAAGGGTCCCCGTCCTGGCCCGCGCGGGCCGCCGGTCGAAAACCTATATAGTGGAGAATACCGAGAGTTTAACCCCGGCCGGACATTCAGACAACCCGGACAGTCGTTCCCTTGCGCATCAGCGGCAGGATGCGCCGCATGTCGCTAGGGCTGACGGCGATGCATCCGGCCGTCGGCTCGTAGCCGGGCCTGATCAGGTGAAAGAAGATCGCCGAGCCGCGATGACGCCGGCGCGAACTCACATTCCAGTCGAGCACGAGGCATATGTCGTAGAGCCCGTCGCCGCGCCGCATCTCCTCATGGCTGGGTTTGAAGGGAGCCTTCACCAGCCTGTTGTAATTGGCATCGTCAGGTTGGTCGCACCACAGCATGTCCTTGCGAATACGCCGCATAGGAAGAGCGCTGTGGAGAAAGCGGACATGGTCGCCGCCCGTGAAGCCATAAAGCAGCTTCATGGAGGCAATCGGTGTCGCGCCGTCGCCCTCTCGCTTCAAGATGCTGCGTCCGGATCGGCCGATCGCGGCTGGAACGGTCAACGGTCCGACCTTGACCAGCGCGCGCGTCTTCTTACCCGGCGCAGGACGTACGACGATCGTGGAAGCGGGCCTCCTGGTCCCTGCCCTTGTCTTTTCCATTTTCCTCACATGTTTTTGCTTTGCGCGTGATTTCATTTGAAATCATAGCAGTTACAACCAAACCACCAAGCCTGAGCCGCGTCGCGACTTGCTAAAAATGCAATTTGGCGTAGGACTTAGGTGGGATTAGAACGAGGATCCGAACGGCATGACCGCACGCACCATTCTCCTGGTGGATGATGACAACGACCTGCGTGAAATGTTGGTCGAGCAATTATCGCTTTATGAGGAATTCAACGTCCTGCAGGAAATGACGGCCGGAAAGGGCGTGCAGACCGCACGCACCGTGCCTGTCGATCTCCTGATCATGGATGTCGGACTGCCCGACATGGATGGCCGCGAAGCCGTAAAGCTGTTGCGCAAGAACGGCTTCAAGTCGCCAATCATCATGCTGACGGGCCACGACACGGATTCCGACACCATCCTCGGCCTCGAAGCCGGCGCCAATGATTACGTCACCAAGCCCTTCCGCTTCGCCGTATTGCTTGCCCGCATCCGCGCGCAGCTGCGCCAGCACGAGCAGAGCGAAGACGCGACCTTCACCGTCGGCCGCTATCTCTTCAAGCCGAGCCAGAAGCTGCTCACCACCGAAGACGGACAGAAGATCCGCCTTACGGAAAAGGAAGCGGCAATCATCCGCTATCTCTATCGCGCCGACCAGAAGGTCGTGACCCGCGATATCCTTCTCGAAGAAGTCTGGGGCTATAATTCCGGCGTGACCACGCACACGCTCGAAACCCACGTCTATCGCCTTCGCCAGAAGATCGAGCGCGATCCATCCAATGCTGAAATCCTGGTGACGGAAAACGGTGGCTATAAAATCATTCCATAGGCCACAGACATGGCGCTGAACGACGATATCCGGCTGCTGTCGCAATTGCCGCTGTTTCACGGCATGGGCGATGAGCCGTTGCGGCTGATCGCCTTCGGCGCCGATCGTCGTCATGTGACCGAGGGCCAGACCCTGTTTCGGGAGAAGTCACCGGCCGAATGCGCCTATGTCGTCACACGCGGCAGCTTCGAACTCAGCACCATCGATACATCAGGGCAAAAGCAGGTGGAAGCGGTGGTGCAAGCCGGAACGATGCTGTCCGAGCTGGCCATGGTGACGCTGGTGGAGCGGAAATATACAGCCGTCGCCGCCGAAGAGTCCGACGTCATCCGCATCACACGCGCCCTTTTTCACCGGCTGATCGAGGAATATCCCGATGCCGGCCTGTTGATCCAGAATCGCATCCGCGAAAACTTCGCAGCGCTTGCCCGGCAGACGGCGGCACTGCTTGGCCGGTTTTCCTAATTCTCATCGACCAGCGGCTTTTGGCTCAACTATCTTAATAATGAAAATCTGACGGATGAATCCTGTCCGATGGACGGACTGTCGAGGCGACCAGTCTCAGAACAGCGGCTTTACGAGCAAGACCGTCGTCAGCCCACTATCCCAATCCTCGTCCGGATAGCGCTCAACCTCGCGATAGCCTCGGGCTGCGTAGAAGGCTTGGCTCGGATGATTGAATGTATCGGTTTCCAGCCGCGCCGTGGCAAAGCCGGCGGCGGCAATCTGCTTCTCCGCATGGTCCATCAGGCGCCGTCCGATTCCCCGTCGGGCATGCGCTGAATGCACGTGGAGGGCGTGCACGAAGTCGTCCTCCCAATCGACGAAGCCGACGACCTCACCGGCAACCTCGGCCACCCAGAATTGAAGCCCGCGCATATCCACATAGGCGGCAGGCTTTTCTTCCTCGAGAAATGCCTGCGCAGCGGTCTCCGTGATATTGGGCCGCCAAGTGCTGTTGAACGTGTCGTGAAGAACAGCGCGCAGGTTGGCCATATCTTCTCGTCGCGCTGCCCGAAGGATGGGGTCTCTATTTCCACTCATGATAGCAGGATAGACCTACGGGCAGATCGAATCCAGCCGTTGGTGGCTTCATTTGACGGCCGCCATGCAGATCGATCAACGAGCGGAAGACACCGCTCTTTCTACCCACTAGAGATCGAAATGCGCCGTGACCGGCACATGGTCGGATGGGCGATCCCAGCCGCGGGCCGCCTTCAGGATCTCGATCCGCTGCAGGTGTGGGCCGAGATCGGAGGACGACCAGATGTGATCAAGGCGGCGGCCGCGATCGGCAGCTTCCCAGTCCTTGGCGCGGTAGCTCCACCACGTATAGAGCTTCTCACTGTCAGGCACATTCAGGCGCATCAGATCGAGCCAGGAGCCGCGCTTCATCACCTCGATCAGCCCATCGGTCTCGATCGGTGTGTGGCTGACGATCTTCAGCAGCTGCTTGTGCGACCAGACGTCGTGCTCCAGCGGCGCGATATTGAGGTCGCCGACCAGGATCGCCGAGGTATTCGGTTCGGCATTCGCGCTCAGGTGCTTCATTTCCTCGATGAAATCGAGCTTGTGGCCGAACTTCGGATTGATGCTGCGATCCGGCTCGTCGCCGCCGGCCGGAACATAGAAATTATGCACACGGATGCGGCGTCCACCACGCTCGAAGATCGCCGAAATATGCCGGCTATCGCCGACATTGCAATAATCCTGGCGGTGATCCTCGATCAGCGGAAAACGCGAGGCGATCGCCACGCCGTGATAGCCCTTCTGGCCATGGATGATGATATGCTCATAGCCGAGCGCGCGCAGCGGCGCATACGGGAAAAGCTCGTTCGGGACCTTGGTCTCCTGCAGGCAGAGAATATCGGGCCGGCCCTGCATCAGGAACTGTTCGACGATCGGCATGCGTAGCCGCACCGAATTGATATTCCAGGTCGCAATCGAAAATCCCATGCCAACGCCTTTCCCATAAAGCAATTCCAGGAAAAGTGCGCAGCGGTTTTCCGGCCGGAATTGTGTCAAAACGGACAGCTGGAGCGGTTCAGCGATTCCGTGAAACACTCTACTCAGGATAAGGCTTTAGACCGGCTGCAGCGGAAAGAAAAGCGCCATTCGGCGCTTCCTCAGCTACCAAAGATCCAGACAGCGATCAGCGGATGTAGTCGATACGGAAAACGCTGTCGTCGAAGGCGATATTGGTCTTCACATTGTTGATGATGACGTCGGTCGTCTTGCCCTGCGGATCGATAACGGTCCATTGGCGCAGATCGTAGGTCTTCGAATCGAAGATCATCGCAATCGTCGAATCGCCGAAGACGGTGCGGTTGCCAAGCGTGATCTTGGTCAAGTCCGACTGCGAATCAACACTGCGGACCATATCGGCCGAAAGGTCGATCTTGTTGGCAAGCAGAAGGCTGAGCGGCGTCTTCGACAGCTGGTACATGTTCTTCGTATTCGTCTGGTCGTTGATGACCTGGACGTTGTTGCCGTCGCAAATCACGCGCATGCGGGACGGCGGATCGTAGTTGAAGCGCATCTTGCCGGGGCGCAGGATGAAGAACGTGCCGCTCATCTGGTCGCCGCGCGGCCCGATCTGCAGAAAGCCTCCCTTCATCGACTTGATGGACGAGAAGTGATCGGCAATGGCCTGGGCAATATTCGGATTGACGGCGGCCGCCTGCGCCTGGGCCTGAGCAAGAGCCGAAACCGGCAGAGCGCCTGCCGCACCGGCCGCGACCATGGCGCCGAGGAAATGCCGGCGGCTCAGGGAAAGTCGGGTCGAGGGCTGCGCATCAATCTTTGTCATCGAATTCTCCTTTATGCTTTGTCCATGGCGCGCAAAATCGGCGTCTTCATGGCGCGGCGGCCCGTGGTTCGCTGGGGTCGCTATCAAATGTCCTTGAACATAGGCGGAATATCCGGCGCGGAAAGCCGGAACGCCTCAACGATCCAGAATATCCGCTTCGGTGGGAACGAGAATTTCGCGCTTGCCGGCGTGGTTGGCCGGGCCGATCAGGCCCTCCTGCTCCATACGCTCGATCAGCGACGCCGCGCGGTTGTAGCCGATGCCGAGCCGGCGCTGGATGTAGGAGGTCGAAGCCTTGCCATCCCGCAGAACGATCGCGACCGCCTGATCGTAGGGATCTTCCGAATCGGAAAGATTGGCAGTTCCTGCCGGACCGTGGCCGTCTTCATCCTCATCGTCGTCGGCGGTGATGGCGTCGAGATATTGCGGCGAGCCCTGTGTCTTCAGGTAAGCGACGATATCCTCGACTTCACCGTCGGCGACAAACGGGCCGTGGACGCGCTGGATGCGCCCGCCGCCCGCCATATAGAGCATGTCGCCCATGCCGAGCAGCTGTTCGGCACCCTGCTCGCCAAGAATGGTGCGGCTGTCGATCTTCGACGTCACCTGGAAGGAGATGCGTGTCGGGAAGTTCGCCTTGATCGTGCCGGTGATGACGTCGACGGACGGACGCTGCGTCGCCATGATGACGTGGATGCCGGCCGCACGCGCCATCTGCGCCAGGCGCTGCACCGCGCCTTCGATGTCCTTGCCGGCGACCATCATCAGGTCGGCCATTTCGTCGATGATGACGACGATATAGGGCATCGGCTTCAGATCGAATTCTTCGGTCTCGTAGATGGCTTCGCCGGTCTGGCGGTCGAAGCCGGTCTGCACCGTGCGGCTGATCGCCTCGCCCTTGGCGACGGCCTGCTCGACGCGGGAATTGAAGCCGTCGATGTTGCGCACGCCGATCTTCGACATCTTCTTGTAGCGCTCTTCCATCTCGCGGACGGTCCACTTGAGCGCAACGACGGCCTTCTTCGGATCGGTGACGACAGGTGACAGCAGATGCGGAATGCCGTCATAGACGGAGAGTTCCAGCATCTTCGGATCGATCATGATCAGGCGGCACTGTTCCGGTGTCATGCGATAGAGCAGCGACAGGATCATCGTGTTGATGGCGACGGATTTACCCGAGCCGGTGGTACCGGCCACGAGCAGATGCGGCATCTTGGCGAGGTCGGCGATAACAGGTTCGCCGCCGATGGTCTTGCCGAGCGCCATGGCGAGCTTGGCCTTGGAGGTCTCGAAATCGCGGCTGGCGACGAGCTCGCGCAGGAAGACCGTTTCGCGCGTTGAATTCGGCAATTCGATGCCAATGGCATTGCGGCCGGGAACGACGGCGACACGGGCGGCGATCGCGCTCATCGAGCGAGCGATATCATCGGCAAGGCCGATGACGCGGGATGACTTGATGCCCGGCGCCGGCTCCAGTTCGTAGAGCGTGACCACAGGACCCGGACGGACGTGAATGATTTCGCCCTTGACGCCGAAATCCTCAAGCACGCCTTCGAGCATGCGGGCATTCTGTTCCAGCGCATCGGCCGAAAGCGTCGCATCGCGCGCAACCGCCCTGGGCTCGGCGAGCAGATGCACGGCTGGAAGCTGGAAGCCATAGGGGCGGATGAAGGAAGTCTGCGCTTCGCGCTCGGCCCGCACGCCGGGCTTCGGGCGCGACGCTGGCGGGATAACGCGTTGCCCCGCTGCCGCCTTCGGCGTTGCCGGACGCAGCGGCCATTCATCCTCGTCCTCGTCGTCGGCCAGAATGCCGGCCGGACGCGGCAAGTCGCGCTCATAGGACGCATCCTCGTCCTCGTCATCATCGTCACCGAGGCTGATGGAGGGAGCGGAAACGACGCGGCGCACAGCCGAGCTCTCAAGCGATGGCTCGACACGGTCGCCCCGAGCCATCGGCGCCTTGGCGCGCATGGGTTCGTTCAGCGTGCCGAATTCGTCGTCATTGAAATCATAAGGGGCATCGAAAGCATGGTCACGGCGCTTGCGCGGCCCCATGCCGAACAGGCGGCGAAGGCGGGCCTGGGTATTGTACCAAGCATGCATGACCGCACCGAAGGCCAGGAAATTGCCCAGAAAGCCGCCGCGGTCGTCATCCTCGTCTTCATCGCCGACCCGGCGCGCACGGCTGCGGGTTTCCTCGTATTCGTCCTCACCATCCTCTTCTTCGACAAGGCTTTCCCCAATCACACCGGCGCCAAACAGCATGAGCCAGATCGCCGGGACGGCCAGAACCGACCCGATCACGATGGCGACGATGCCGCTCGGATAGGTGCCGATGAAAAGGGCGGGAAAACGCAGCAGGATGTCACCAACGACGCCGCCGATGCCGTTCGGGATCGGCCAGGTGGGCGGTGCGGGAAAACAGGCGATGGAGCCGGCCGCAACGACGCAGCCGCCGAGCCAAGCACCGAGACGTGACGGCACGCGATTGAGCTTGCGGTTCGCTATCATCGCAAAGGCCCAGGCGGCCACGGGCAGCATCGCGACGACGGAAGCAAGCCCGAGGGCCTGCATCATGATGTCGGCGAAGGCGGCACCGGGAAAGCCGAGCAGGTTCGTCGGGGCGTTGGCCGTGGCGTAGGAATAGCTGGGGTCCATGACATTCCAGGTCGCCAGTGCCGCGACGGCCAGCGCCAGCAGCAACAGCAGCGCGAAGCCTGTCAGACCCTTGACCTGACGCCAAACCACACTCGATAGCGATAAACGGTCGGGGCGACCGCTCAACGCCGCCGAATTGCTTCTGCCCATGATATCCAGCCCCGTTCCGTGTCGAAAGCGCAAGCGAATCGGTCTATGCCCACTCGCCGGCAGGTTAGCCCTACCTAATCAGAGGAGGGTTAATGGCATGTTAACCATGCAGCCAAACCGAGCGAATCAAGGGATTCGGCGGTGGATATCCAAGCCCGAAAACAAAAAGGGCCCGAACCGGAGTTCGGGCCAAAAGCGACCTATTTGCGATGAAACAGGACGCGACGGGATGTTCAGCGATGCCGGGCTTTTTACCCCGGCATCGCAAGCCCGGATCAGGAATTGTGGTAGGCAGCTTCGCCGTGCGAGGCGAGGTCGAGACCTTCACGCTCGGCTTCAGGCGCTACGCGCAGGCCGATGATGACGTCGACCAGCTTGTAGAGGATCGCGGAGCCGATGCCGCACCACAGGATCGTGGTGATGACTGCGGTTGCCTGGACCACGACCTGGCTTCCCATCGTCACGCCATCGGCATAGCCGACGCCGCCGAGCGACGCGCTGGCAAATACGCCGGTCGCCAGTGCGCCGAAGATACCACCGACGCAGTGTACGCCGAAGACATCTGCCGTATCGTCATAGCCGAACTTGTTCTTCACGACGGATACGAAGAAGTAGCACAGCGGCGAAACGATCAGACCAAGGACGATCGCACCCATCGGGCCGACGATACCGGCAGCCGGCGTGACGGCAACGAGGCCGGCAACCATGCCGGAAGCGCCGCCGAGCATGGAGGCCTTGCCGCGGGTGAAGGTTTCAACCAGCGACCAGGAGATGATGGCAGCGGCCGTTGCGACGAAGGTATTGACGGTGGCAAGCATCGCGCCGCCGGAAGCTTCGAGGTTCGAGCCGGCGTTGAAGCCGAACCAGCCGACCCAGAGCATCGAGGCACCGACCATGGTCAGCGTCATCGAATGCGGAGCCATCATGTCCTTGCCGAAGCCGACGCGCTTGCCGACCATGAGGGCGCCGACGAAGCCTGCGATACCGGCATTGATGTGAACGACGGTGCCGCCTGCGAAGTCGAGAGCGCCCATCTTGAAGAGCATGCCGTTGGAATCCCAGACCATATGAGCGATCGGGAAGTAGACGAAGGTCGCCCACAGCGCGCAGAAGAGCACGGCTGCGCCGAACTTGATGCGCTCGGCAAAGGCGCCGATGATCAGTGCCGGCGTGATGGCGGCAAACGTCATCTGGAACAGCATGAAGATCAATTCAGGAATGACGACGCCCTTGGAGAAGGTCGGAGCCGTGCTCGTGGGCGTGACGCCGGAGAGGAACATCTTGGCCGTGCCACCCCAATAAGGGCTGGTGCCGCCGCCGAAGGCAAAGGAATAGCCGTAGAGTACCCAGAGGATCATCACGACAGCGCCGATCATCGTGCACTGCATCAGAACGGAGAGCATGTTCTTCGAGCGGACGAGACCGCCATAGAACAGCGCAAGGCCCGGCACGAGCATGAACAGCACGAGGATGGTGGAGATGAACATGAAGGCGGTATCGCCCTTGTCTGGAACGGGCGTGGCAGCGGCAGCGGCTGCAGCAGCCGGGGCTGCGTCCTGCGCAAACGCGATCGCCGGCGCGAGCAGGGCCGCAGAAAGCGCACCCACCCGTGTCAAGGTGGAGGAAAGCTTGGAAAATGACATGCAAATAACTCCCTGATCAGCCGTGTCTTACAGAGCTTCGGAATCGGTTTCGCCGGTACGGATGCGCACGGCATGGTCAATCGAATAGACAAAGATCTTGCCGTCGCCGATCTGGCCGGTCTTGGCGGCCGTCGCGATGGCCTCGACGGCCTTGTCGACGATTTCGGTCGCGACTGCGACCTCGATCTTCAGCTTCGGCAGGAAGCTGACGGCGTATTCGGTGCCGCGATAGATTTCAGTATGTCCCTTCTGGCGCCCGTAGCCTTTTACCTCGGTCACAGTCAGGCCCTGGATGCCGACAGCCGTGAGGGCCTCACGGACCTCATCGAGCTTGAACGGCTTGATAATGGCCATCACAATTTTCATCTGGTTTCCCATCCTTTGTTTACCCTCGGCATGGAGCCGACTCTCCTTGCCGCCGACGAGTGTTTCAGCAGCGACCGGGTATACACATTCAAGGGGCGTGCCAGATTCGTGACACATTTATAAACTATTGAAATAAAAGGGATTTATTACAGAAACCCAATAAAGCGGCAACTCTCGGCGCGGTTGTCGCCCAAATAAAGTGCAAATTTATAAGTTTGCACTTTATTTAATCATTTGCCTTTTTACGAATCAGGCCCTCTTGCGCGACGGACGCAATCAAGACACCGGATCGCGTAAACAGGCTGCCGCGGGTAAAACCGCGCGCGCCGGAAGCACTGGGGCTCTCCTGGCTGTAGAGCAACCAGTCGTCGAGCTTGAACGAGCGGTGGAACCACATGGCGTGGTCGAGGCTCGCCACCTGGATGCTCTGATCCAGGACAGATGTGCCATGCGCGTTCAGCGCGACATCGAGCAAGGTCATGTCGGAGAGATAGGCGAGCACGGCATTGTGGTAGAGCCGATCGTCCGGAACCGGGCCTGTGAGACGCACCCAGATATTCTGCCGCTGGCTTGGTTGCGAGCGGGAGAAATAGCTCTCGATCGACACCGGACGGATCTCGATCGCCCGCTTGCGCTCCCAATAGCGGCGCACATTCTCGGGCGCATGCGCCAGATAGCGTTCCATGATTTGCTGTTCACCCATGAGATCTTCCGGCATCGGCACGTCAGGCATCTCGCCCTGGTGGTCGAAGCCCTCCTCGTCGATCTGGAAGGAGGCCGTCAGCGCGAAGATCGCGTTGCCGTGCTGGATCGCCAGCACGCGCCGCGTGTTGAAGCTGGAGCCGTCGCGCAGGCGGTCGACTTGATAGAGGATCGGCACGGAGGGATCGCCCGGCAGCATGAAATAGGCGTGCAGGGAATGCGCGAAGCGATCGCCATCCACAGTCCGCTGCGCCGCCATCAGCGCCTGGCCGATGACCTGGCCGCCGAAGACGCGCTGCCAGCCGACCTGCGGGCTGTTGCCGCGAAACAGGTTCATCTCGATCGTTTCCAGATCAAGCGTTGCGAGCACGACTTCCATCGGGGTGAGCTTATCGGTCTCTCGCGACATTTTGCTTGAACTCCAATGGTAGGAACCACGATCAGGATGCTCTATATAGAACACGAAGTGACAGTAGGACACAGGGAAGCGCGAATGTTGGACATGCTGGTAGTGGGTGGCGGATATGTGGGTCTCGCCGCTGCGGTCGCCGTCAAGCAGGCAGCTCCTCATCTCGATGTCATGATCGTGGAAGCCGCTCCCGAAACCGCCTGGAAGAAGGACATGCGCGCCTCGGCGATCATCGCTTCCGCCTCCAAGATGCTGGATGTCCTGGGTGTATGGGATGAGATCGCGCCCGAGGCCGAGCCGATTACCCGCATGATCGTCACCGATTCGCGCACCAGCGATCCCGTGCGCCCCGTCTTCCTGACCTTTGACGGCGAAGTGGCCGAGGGACAGCCCTTTGCCCATATGATCCCGAACCTTGCCATGGTTGGCGCGTTGCGCGGCGCCTGCGAGCGCCTGGGTATCACCATCAAGCATGGCCTCAGCGCCACCGGTTTCGTCACGGATGATAGCAAGACCACCCTCACGCTCTTGGATGGCACCACGCTGGAGACGCGGCTCCTCGTCGCCTGCGACGGCGTGCGTTCCAAGCTGCGTGACATGGCAGGTATCAAGACGGTCAATTGGGAATACGGCCAGTCCGGCATCGTCGTCACCGTCGAGCACGAGCGCCCGCATGGCGGCTGTGCCGAAGAGCATTTCCTGCCGTCGGGACCCTTCGCCATCCTGCCGCTGAAGAACAACCGTTCCTCGCTCGTCTGGACGGAACGCACAGCCGAAGCGGATCGGCTGGTCGCCTCGGACGATCTGGTCTTCGATGAGGAGCTGGAGCGCCGGTTCGGCCACAAGCTCGGCGCCCTGCGTACCATCGGCGACCGCCGCGCCTTTCCGCTCGGCCTGACGCTTGCCCGCTCCTTCGTCGCACCGCGCTTCGCGCTTGCCGGCGATGCGGCCCATGGCATCCATCCGATCTCCGGCCAGGGCCTCAATCTCGGCTTCAAGGATGTGGCGGCGCTTGCCGAAACCATCGTCGAAGCCGATCGCCTTGGCCTCGACATCGGCTCGATCAATATCCTCGAGCGCTATCAGACCTGGCGACGCTTCGACACCTTCCGCATGGGGGTGACGACCGATGTGCTGAACCGGCTGTTTTCCAACGACAACACGCCCCTGCGCATCGCCCGCGATTTCGGACTGGGGATCGTCGAACGCCTGCCGAACCTCAAATCCTTCTTCATCGGACAGGCGGCAGGCACGACCGCCAAGAACAATCCGCGCCTGCTCGCCGGAGAGGCGATCTGACGGATAGAGACTGAGCCAGCAATCAAAATGCGCGCTATTGGGGGGAAGCAGACCTCGCTCAGCCGGATAGAGACGCGGTAAACACCGCCAATTGAGCGGCGAAAGCGCGCTGGTACGCGGGCCGCGATTCGCCGCGGGCAACATAGGCGGAAAGGTTCGGATATTCGTCCACGATGCCCGATGACTTCAGTCGGAGCAGGACCGTAATCATCAGAAGATCACCGGCGTTGAATTCGCCATCGAGCCAGTCGGCATCGCCGAGCCGATTGGAAAGGCCGGCCAGCCGCCGCCGGATGTTCTCGTCGAGGGCGCGGAGACGCTTTTCGTACCACGGCTCGTCACGCTCAAGGATCGTGGCAAGGCTGCGCTCGAAAATCGGTGGCTCGACCGTGTTGAGTGCGGCAAACATCCATGTGATGGCGCGCGCCCGCGCATTCGCCTCACCCGGCAGCAGGCGCCCATGGCGCTCGGCGATGTGGAGCACGATCGCACCCGACTCGAACAAGGCCAGGTCGGCTTCTTCATAGGTCGGGATCTGTCCGAACGGATGAAGTGCGAGATGTCGAGGTTCCTTCATCTCCTTGAACGAGACAAGACGAACGTCATAGGGTTGGCCGACCTCTTCGAGCGCCCAGCGAAGGCGCATATCGCGAGCCAGACCCTTGCCACGATCGGGCGAGCGTTCAAACGCGGTAATGGTAATCGTCATCGCATCCTCCATAGCGTGTCTGCCTAGAAGACGATTGGCAGGCCGAGATCCCGACACCCCATAGTCGAAATAGTCGCTACGATCGGATCGAACACTCCCTGAACCAAATGTTGTCGCTGCGGCTACGCCGGCATTGCCGCGATTTGACTCACGTCCCATCATGTAATAGTATAAGTTACATGAGTAGAGATAGTCGTCTTTCAGATGTGCTGCACATCCTGCTGCACATGGCATATGAGCGCGCGCCGGTGACATCGGAAGCCATGGCGCGCTCGCTGAATACCAATTCCGTCGTCGTCCGCCGGATCATGGCCGGACTGCGCGATCGGGGCTATGTGCGTTCCGAGAAGGGCCATGGCGGCGGCTGGGTGCTGTCCCGCGATCTTTCGGAGATCACCCTCCTCGATATCTATCTGGCGCTTGGAAGCCCGGCACTCGTCTCTTTCGGCAGACGCTCGGAGGCACCGGATTGCCTCGTCGAGCAGGCCGTCAATTCAAACCTCGACAAGACGCTGCAGGAGGCTCAACTGCTGATGATGACCCGCTTCGGTGAGATCACCCTCGCCAAACTCCATGCCGATGTTCAGGCGGGAATAGCGGACCGCCGGCACCTGGCGAAACTGGAGGCTGCGCATGGCTCAACATCATGAATCCAACTTCGCCGGAGATGCAGTCAGATCCTACCTCGAAGGCCCGCCCCGGCAGGTGCCCGGTTTCTCAAGCCTCCATCGCATGACGGCGATGCTGCTCGCCGAGCGGACACCCGAAAACGGCCGGGTGCTCGTCCTGGGGGCCGGCGGAGGATTGGAGCTGAAGGCATTCGCGGACATGCAACGCGGCTGGTCTTTCGACGGCGTCGACCCTTCGGCCGACATGCTGCAACTGGCCCGACAGGTGGCCGCAGACCACGCTGAACGAATCCGCCTTCACCACGGCAACATCGATGCCGCACCCGAAGGCCCGTTTGACGCCGCCACATGCCTGCTGACCTTCCATCATGTGCCGCTACAGCGGCGCCTCGAAACACTGATGGACGTTCGCCGCCGCCTGAAGGCCGGCGCGCCGTTCATTCTGGCGCATGTCAGCTTTCCCCAGACCGAGCCGGACCGTTCGATGTGGATTGATCGCCACGTCGCCTATGGCGCAGCGGATGGAGTGGACATCGGAAGGCTGGAAAATGCGCGCAATGCCATGCGCGAGCGGCTACATATTTTGCCGCCCGAGGAGGAGGAAGCCATGCTGCGCGAGGCCGGCTTTTCCGACGTCACCCTGTTCTACGCCGCATTCAGCTTCAAAGGATGGGTGGCCTACGCCTAGCGAACTAGCCCTGCCGACCGCCCACCGAAGCGGGCTTCAATCCTCGATGCGGCGTGCTTCCGAAATCAGCATGATCGGAATGCCGTCGCGGATCGGATAGGCGAGACGTGCCTTTTCCGAGATAAGCTCGTTCTTCTCGCGGTCATAGCTCAGCCGCCCCTTGGTCAAGGGGCAGACGAGCAGGTCGAGAAGTTTCGGATCGACTTTGCTGACCGTGACATCCATCGGCAAATTCCTATTGCATGATGGGATCGGTGTCACCCGAGCCGGCAAGCACGATCTTGACGATGGCGATGAAGGTCTCGGCGCGGGTCTTGAGATCAGGCGCCTCGAGAAGGGCCTGCTTTTCCGCTGGATCGAAGGGCGCCATGATCGACAGCGAATTGACCAGCATCATATTGTCGGCCCGCTCGACGCTGTCCCAATCCGCCTCCAGATTGTCGGCGTCCAGATAGGCCCGGAAAGCTGCGAGCAACGCCGCACGATCGACCGTATCCTCTTCATCGCGCGATTTGAGATCGGAAATGAACGGCGTGATGCGGAATGTGCGATAGGGTTGGTGACCCGTGACCTCTTCCATCAGCCGGAAGCGGCAAATGCCGGTCAAGGAAACGATATAGCGCCCATCGCCGGTTTCCGAGATGGAGGTGATACGCCCGAGACAGCCGACATGCGACAGATTGGTGGACTCGGCCGGCTCGCCCATCGCCGGCTGAACCATGCCGATCAAGCGGTTGCCGGCAATGGCCATGTCGAACATGGCGAGATAGCGCGGCTCGAAAATATTCAACGGAAGCTGCGCGCCGGGCAGCAGCAACGCCCCGGACAAGGGAAAAACGGCTACGGTCTCGGGCAGATCGCTCGGCTTTAGATATCTGGCATTACCGACTTGCATGTTTTCCATCCCGCTGATCACTGCGCCGCGCGCCGCAATGGGCGCGCAGGAACGACATACTCGCGGCCGTTGCCCATCTCACGCCGCGCACCCGACAATGTGGGCCCGTCTGCCGAAAACACAAGACTATTTTGCGTGGGAGCGCCGATGGACCTATTCCGCTATCGACCGCCCGTTGGCGGTCGATCGTGCGAAGGCCTCGTTCTCCCTCAGGAAAACAGGATCGATGAAAGCCTGCGGCGTGCCGCGATCGTCGCCGGATCCTTCGGACCCCAGACATCGAAGAATTCGAGCAGCTGACGGCGAGCGCCATCATCATCGAAAGCACGATCCTTGCGCATGATGACAAGCAGATGCTCTGCCGCCTCATCGCGCTTGCCTTCGACATTGCAGATCTTGGCGAGCTTGACACGCTGCTCGTGATTGTCGGGGTTGGTGGCCAGTTCCTGTTCGATCGCAACGGGGTCGCCGAGTTTGCGGGCTTCGTCGATCTGATCGAGTTTCTTGACGATCGCCTGGATACCGGCATCGTTTGCAAGCGTCTCGGGCAGGTCCGTCAAGGCTTCACGCGCCCGCTGGCTCTGGCCGGCGGCAATCATGCATTCCGCCATGCCGGCAAGCGCCTTCGGGTTTTCCGGATCGGCCTGGAGCACCGCGCCGAACAGTTCGGCCGCACCATTGATATCGCCGGCTGCGAGCAGGCCACTGGCCTCCTCCAGGACAGCGGCGATCTCGGCAGCCTGATCATCGGGACCGCCTGCGGGACCGCCGAGGCGATCGATGAACTGCCGGACCTGGCTTTCGGGAACCGCACCCATGAAACCATCGGCCGGACGGCCGTCGACGAAGGCGATGACTGCGGGGATCGACTGAATGCCGAGCTGGCCGGCAACGGACGGATGGTCGTCGATATTCATCTTGACCAGCTTCACGCGGCCCTGGGCTTCGGTGACGACCTTTTCGAGCACCGGAGTCAACTGCTTGCACGGACCGCACCAGGGCGCCCAGAAATCGACCAGCACCGGCTGGTTGCGCGATTCCTCGATGACGTCCTTGGCAAAGGTCGCGGTCGTCGTGTCCTTGATCGGCGAAACGCCGGATGCTGCGGGGGCAGCTCCGAACGACGCCGAGGCCGACATCTGCCCACCGAAGGAAGCGTTATAGGGATTGTTCGGACCGCTCATGAGTGTCTCCCGCCTGCCGGCATCCTTGATCTTGTGAAGAGCATGATTCCCAAACGGATTGATCACATCCGGATGGCATTACGCTCGGTGAAATAGTCAAAGCGACTGGACAATCGAAAGACAAGCCGCCTGCCTTAATCTTAGCGCTAAAATCGTACCTTAACCTGTCACTTTCAAGACCAGCGGCGCATGACCCGTCGCCTCCATGAAGCGCAGCAGATCGGCGCTGGCAATCGATGTCGTCGCATCGTTCGACAGAGGATGGCAATTGACGATGCCATGCGCCATCAGGTCGGCATCGAGGACGAAGGTGACATTGTTGCCGGTATCGTTGATCGCCCCGAATGCCGTCACCGAACCGGGGATGACGCCGAGATATTCCATCAGCTTTTCCGGCTTGCCGAAGGAAACCTTGCTGGCCGCACCGATCAGCGTATGCACCGTCTTCAAGTCGACGGTCGCATTTTCCTCGACGGTCAGCAGAAAGAAATTGTCCTTCTTGTCCTTCACGAACAGGTTCTTCGTGTGGCCGCCGGGAATCTCGTCACGCAGGGACACCGATTCGGCAACGGTAAAGACCGGGGCATGATCCTTGGTGCTGTGGGCAACGCCGAGCCCATCCAGGAACAGGAAAAGATCGTCGCGTGTCTTCGGGCTGGTCTCGGTCATGGCGCCTCGCGATGGAAATTGTTCGCTCCTGATACGTCGCCCACAATTTCATTGCAATCTTTCAGAGGCCGAAGCCCGCTGTTTCCGGGCTTTCCGGGAGTTGCAGCAAAGGGCTTGAGATTTTTCTTGGCGAACTCGTCATTTCCCTGTTGCATTTGAAAAACGGTTGGGCCATATAGCGCCCGTCGCCGCAAGACGACGCACACGGTCCAACACACTACCCCGGACTGTTGTGGCAATGAGCGGGTGTAGCTCAGGGGTAGAGCACAACCTTGCCAAGGTTGGGGTCGAGGGTTCGAATCCCTTCGCCCGCTCCAATTTCCTCCGAAACAGATTTCAGAGCAAATAAGCCAGCAATGGCTTGGCGTTGATGGCCGTCGACGGGCACGGTGATCCACACACGGGGGCAATCCAATTGCCAGTGTCCGGCGAATCGGAGAGATCGACCGCTATGGATGCTCCCTGGGTCTCAAATCAGTCTCAATTGACGTTCAGGTCTCCAGATAAAATGGACTGGTGGAACGCGGTATTGCTGGCATGATGAGAAAGACGTCCCTGCTGATTGCGGCACTGTCGCTTCTGCCCGTGCCCGCGCTTGCCCATCCGCATATCTTCATCGACGCCAAATTCGAGGTCGTGACGGCGCCTGACGGCTCCATCAGCGAGTTGCGCAATGTCTGGAACTTCGACGAAGTGTTCTCCTCCTCGGTCCTCATGGATTACGACAAGGCCGGCGACCAGACGCTCACGCCAAGCGAACTCAAGGCCGTGGGCAAGACGGTGAGGGATTCGCTCGCGCAATACGGCTATTACACCAACGTCACCAGCAACGGCAAAGCCGTGCCCATGGCCAAGCCCGACGCCATTCAGGCCGACTACAAGGACGGCTCACTGATTCTCACCTTCTCATTGAAGCCCGAGCAGAAGACCTTCCTCAAGGGAACCACGATCTTCGGGATCTATGACAAGACGCTCTACACGGCCGTCGATTTCGCCACCGACAACGATATGACCGTTTCAGGAGCAACCTCGGGCCGCTGCAAGCGCAAGGTCGTGAGGCCCAATCCGAAGGAAGTCATGGCGGAAAACCAGGCGGCACTCACCAGCATGTTCTTCAGCGACCCGAAGGGCACGGACTATTCGCTTCTGGTAGCCACACGGCTGGAAGTCCAGTGTTGATATCGCCTGCGCGCCACAGACGATTTGACGCCTCTCTCATTCCAGTGGCGGCCGATCGGCCTGCGTTGGACCATCAGTGCCGCGCGATAGCGATATGAAGCGCCGGGCGATAAGCCAGCAGCCGAGCGCCCAGGTTGCCCCGGCGCACCAGCCGCCGAGAACATCCGTCGGGTAATGCACGCCGAGATAGAGGCGGCTCATGCCGATCATCAGCGTCAATAGAATGCCGACCGCGACGATGAAGAGACGGGTCGACCGATAGCGGCGGGTACCTGATATGAGGGCCGCCAGCGTCAGATAGGTCACCGCCGAGACCATCGCATGGCCGCTCGGAAAGCTCAGATCGTTCACTTCGACCAGATGCGGCACGATATCCGGCCGTGGCCTGGCAACCCCGAGCTTCAGCATCGTGCTCAGCGCCCATCCGCCAAGTACGGAGGCCAGCACGAAGATGGCGATGGCGCGCCGCCGGTCCAGCAGCAGATAGATCGTCACAAGCACCGTCATCAAGGTCAGCACCGTGGTGCCGCCGAGGCTCGTGATGTCCTTGACCGCATGGGTCAGCCATCCCGGCCCTATCGGAGTGGAGAGCTCATTCGGCTGGCGCAGCGCCAGCAGGATCGCCTCGTCAAACCCCTTCGTGCTTCCTTCGATAACTTCGCCCGTCAGATAGACGAACAGAAGAATGCCGCCAGAAAGGGCGGCGAACATCACCAGCAACAGCGGCTCGTAGCGGCTCACCCATCCCATTATGCCGGATCTTTGCGGTTCTTGACCGTTCATGCTCTCAAACCTGCCTGCCGTGCCTTCATGGGACCGCTTTGCGTCGCCGGATCGATCCAGCCCTGTTCTAGGTCTGTCCGCAAGGGACATTGGCTATCTAGAGCATTTTCGCTCTTCTTCGAATAGCGAAGCGCTCTATCTCCTTGTTTGTACGCATTCCGGACGGAAAACCGCTGCGCACTTTTCCTGGAAATGCTCTATTGATGAAATCGACGACGGCCAACAGCGACGGATAAACAATCGGACTGCGGTCGTTGCCCGTTGTTTTCAGGTTCATGAAATGTTGTGCCTCTATTGTCGCCCGCACCCCCGGCGACCATCGACGGCGGCAGGGGCCTGTATGTCCATGCCGGGGAACCGCTCGATTGCCAGCAAATGAACAGGACGAGACCGTCGCCTCCAGGCAACGATCCGGGGAATCCGACAGCGGCCGCGGCCGATCATCCGCAAATGGTGCAAAAGGCTCCACCCGTCAGTCTGCCGTAATGTTTGCCGTTAAAATTTTTGCTATTTTCGGAAGCTTGAGCTGTGATAGTAGTGCCGCAAGGGCGATCAGGGATCGGGTGTTGTCAGAGTGTTAAGTGTTGGGACATCTTTTTCCGGCCGGCTGATGGCCATTGCCGGCCTGGGCCTTTGGGCTGGAGCCGCCATCCTTGCATTTCCGGTGTCTTCCATGGCGGAAGATGCCGCAAAATCCACATCCGATACCTGGGTCGTGACGCTTGGCGCCACCGTCGAGTATGGACCGAGTTACGAAGGCTCGAAGCATTATACTTTCGGCGCCCTGCCCTCTTTCGACATTCATCGCCTCGGTGAGGCCACGGAATACAGCGCTCCCGACGATAATTTCGACTATGGCCTTTTCGATTTCCACGGTCTTGAAATCGGGCCTGTGGTCGGCTTGAGAGATGACCGCTTCGACCTCAACAATCTGCAGCTGCAGAGCCAGCGCAAGGTCCGCTGGAATTTCGACGCCGGCGGCTTCGCGCAATATTGGCTGATGGAAAATCGGCTCCGGTTTCGAACGGAAGTGCGCCAGTCCCTGTGGGGCGGTGACGGTCTGGTCGGTGATTTCGCGCTCGACTGGTTTCAGCCCCTTGGCGACAAGTGGCTCCTGTCCGCCGGACCGCGCCTGTCGATGGCAAACTCCGTCTATATGCGCAGCAATTTCGGCATTTCGGAAAGCCAGGCCGCAAGGAAGGCTCACATTGGCGCCTTCGATGCCGAAGCCGGCGTGAAATCGGTTGGCTTCACGGTGGCGGCAAGCTACACGATCTCGCCCGAATGGAGCGTACAGGTCTACGAGAAATATAACCGCCTGGTCGGCGACGCCGCGGATAGTCCGATCACCTCGCGGTTCGGCTCATCCGACCAGAACATTATCGGCTTTACCCTCAACAGAACCTTCAACGTCAATTTTTGAGGCGCTGCGCGCTTCATGATCGGCGATATAGTTCCGCGTCAGCGGGATGATGTCGTTGCGCTTGGCGATCTGGATCTGGAAGACGACGAGATCCTCGTAGCGGAAGGCCGCCTCGGCCGTGGAAAGATAGTATTCCCACATGCGGCAGAAACGTTCGTCATAGAGCTCCGCGACCTCGCCCCAGCGCGCCATGAAGCGCTCTCGCCAGCATTCGAGCGTCTTCGCATAATGCAGCCGCAGCACTTCAACGTCGGTGACCGTAAGCCCGGCCGCCTCGATTTCCGGAATGATCTCGGAAAGGGCGGGGATATAGCCGCCCGGGAAGATATATTTGTCGAGCCAGGGCGTCGTGAAGCCTGGGGTCGCGGAGCAGCCGATGGTGTGCAGCACCATGATCCCGTCATCCTCAAGCAGCTCGGCGCATTTGCGGAAGAAGGTGCGATAGGATGCCAGCCCGACATGCTCGAACATGCCGACCGAAACGATCCTGTCGAAACGGCCGGTCAGGCTGCGATAGTCCCTGAGCGCGAACTGTACTTCCGCCGGCGTTCCGCCGACCTTTTCGGTCACGCGTCTCGAGGCATATTCGTGCTGTTCTTCGGAAAGCGTGACGCCGAGGACATAGCCGCCGGGCGCGTGCTCGGCCAGATGCAGCCCCAGGCCGCCCCAGCCGCAGCCGATGTCGAGAATGCTGTTGTTGGGCTCGATCAGGAGCTTGGCGGCAAGATGCCTTTTCTTGGCAAGCTGCGCCTCCTCCAGCGACTGGTCGGCATGCTCGAAATAGGCGCAGGAATATTGCCGGTCCGGATCGAGGAACAGCTCATAGAGCCGGCCATCGAGATCGTAGTGATGCGCGACATTGGTCTTCGAACGGCCCGGCAGATTGCGGTGGCGAAAGATCCGCAGCCTGGTTCTGATATCGTCGATAATGCGGGCGATGAGCGGATGCGTGCTGTTCTGCGCCTCGCGCAGCATCATCGCCACGAAGTCGTAGAGCGTGCCACGCTCCACGATGAAACGGCCGTCCATATAGAGTTCGCCAAGCAGCCTGTCGGCGTCGATCAGGAACGCCCATTCGGCACGATCGTCGGTGAAGCGGACATGGACGGGCTCGCCCGTGCCGTCGCCGAATGTCAGGACGCGGCCGCTGGCCGTCGTCACGGTCAGTGCGCCGCGCGTCACGATGGAAGACACTCCACGTCTAACACACCAGTCCACCAGGCCGGAGAAAACACCTGTACCGCTGCCGTTGGGACGGCTTTCAGCTTGTTGATTGGACATCATCGATCCTTGCCTGCGCCCGTGCGCAATCCATCGCGCTTGGCGTCCCAGTCGCCACGATCTTCCGTTTCCACGTTGGCGCCGGCAATCAGCCAGACACCCGTCAGGATCAGGCCGCTGCCGATCACCTGCAATGCAACCACCCGCTCGCCGAAGACGAACCAGCCCGTCGCGATGATCAGCACGTAGCTGATGCCCGAAAGAGGAAAGGCGCGGCTGAGATCGAGCTCGGCAAGCACATTCATCCAGATGAAGAAGGTGACGACCTCCACGGCGATCGCCGCCAGTATCCAGTAGGAGGAAAGCGCCTGCCACAACCAGGCCTCCATGCCCTCGCCGTTCAGTTGCTCCGCACCCAGCTTGATGAAGAACTGGAATAGAGTGTTGAGCACTGGCACGGCGAGCCAGGAAAGACGCATAGGCATTACGAACCCGCCTCGTCTGTCGAGAACAGCGGCGACACCAGCCGCAGCAGCCTCTGAAGGAAAGGGTTGCGATGACGGAAGAACATCGCATTGGCGGTCAGCTTGCTGCCGAGACGTATCTTGTTCTCGTAATAGGCCTGGCCACTCTGGTAACGGCTTATGCCATGCTCCAGGCAGTAGCGCAGGTTGGTGAACCAGCTGAGGAAGTAGAGATTATAGGGCCGCCCCTTGTCTCCTTCCATGCAGAAGAACTTGTCGATGGCGATGCGATCGTCATGCACGATCAGATTGGCGGCAAGCAGCTGGTCTTCGACAAAATAGAAGGCGCAATAGGAGCGGCCACTCATGCGGGTAAGAATTCCCTCGAAATATTCGGGGGTAAGCTCCTCGAACTGCCAATCGCTGCGATTGCGCGTATCGTGGTAGAGCGCCACCACCTGCGGCAGGAATGATCCGAAATCCGTCCTGATCTCCACCCGCACCTGTTCGAAGGACTTCAGCTTGCGGCGCATATCCTTGCGGGTGCCGGCGGAAAGCTTGCCGAGATATTCGTCGATCGTCTTGAAATCGATGTCGAGCCAGGCCGTCGGCAAGCCACCGATCGAGGCATAGCCATGCGTGGATAGCGGTGCGGCAAACTCGGTCGAGAACTGTTCGGGAATATCCTTCAGCCCGACCAGCGCGCAACGCTCCGTCGCGGCAAACTGTTCGAAGAAGGACAGCATTTCGGTAAACAGCAGGCTGCGGCGCTCGTCCGGCACATCCGGATGAAAGCCGATCGCCCCCGTCTCGGTGCAGGGTGAGCCCAGGCAGGCGAGGCGCAGCTTCAGGAAATTCGGGAAATAGCGCTGCACGCGGCGCACGGACCGGCGCAGGAAACCTTCTTCCAGCGTCGTGTCCAGAGCATAGAGGCAGAGAAAGGCCGGCATGGCGGCACTGATGCGCCCGTCCTCGACGACGGTGATATACCGCCATTCGAAGCCCTCGATACCGGCTTCCTCGATCGCAAGCAGGCAATCATAATCTTCGACCTGCCCATGAAAACAGGCATTCCACGCATCGCGGCCGATCGCGCGGATGCTGAAATGAACTTCCGTCACCGGATTGGTTGGCGGATTGGGCACAAGCTTAAGCAGCGGCTGCGACATGACGCGCCTCAAAGAAATCCGCGGTAAAATCAGCCACCTGGCGATGCTGTCGATCCACATGGATCATATGATAGCTGTCCTTGATCCACTTCAGCTCGTGCGGGCTGCCAATGTGATCGGAAATGTAACGGGCATGCTTCGGGCTGGCGAGATCATCATCCTCGGCATGCAGGATCAGCGTCGGCGTCTGCATGTCGGGCAGCTTGCCTCTGAGTGTCTTGCCCAGCCGGTGCATCTCGACCAGGCCCTTGCCGGGAAATCGTTCCAGAACGCCCTCGCTCGCCATGCCTTCGATCAGCCGCCGCATCCGCTCGTCCTTGATCCCGAGCGAAGCCGTCTCGCTGAAGCTCAGGCGATCAAGGAAGGGCACGCGCGACAGCCAGCCGATCTGCGATGCCAGAAGCGGGTAGTAGAAAGGAACATCCCAGCCGTCATAGCTGAAGCAGGGCGAGTAGATGGCCACCGCGCCGATCTTGCCCGGCTGCTGCTCGGCGGCCAGCATAGCAAGCTTGCCGCCAACGCAGATACCGGCGGCGAAGACTTCCTGCGTCCTTGAGGCCAGCAACGCCGATGCTTCGACGACACTTTCAAGCCAATCCTGCCAGCGCGAGCCGCGCAGCGTCTTGACGTCGACGCCGTGACCGGCCAGCAGCGGCGCATAGACACTGTAACCCCTGCGATTGAGGTGACGGGCAACCAGCTTCATTTCGGCCGGCGCCCCCGTCAACCCATGCACGAGGAGAACGCCCTTGCCGTTTGAGCCTTCCATGAAGAAGCTCAACTCATCAGCTTTCATGAGACAGCTCCGACTGCCGGTTTTCCTTGGCCATGAAGCCAAGCGCATGGCAGGTGCTGATCACATGCGTGCCGGCCTTTTCCTGCTCGTCCTTGATCTGCTCGTGCAGTGTCGGCAGCTTCGTCCAGTGGGTGCGAGGCCGATAGTGGTGTTCGGCATGATAGCCATTGCCGAACCAGAGCCAGTTGTAGAAGGGCTTGTGGCTGGAAACGCCCCAGGCGATCGGCTCGTCCGGATCGCCATGCAGGTGCTCATAGTAGCCGTTCAGCGACGACAGGCAGTTGCCGATATAATAGAAAGGCACGAAGAACAGCACGGCCTTCCAGTCATAGATCAGCGCGAGCGCCGCAAGACCCAGGAAGAAGAAGAGCTCGAACCGGCCCCAGGCCGCATCGAAGGGGCGGCGGCGGGCGATGGCCTTGTGGATGTCGCCGAGGCTGTCGCGGAAGAAACTCAGCAACGTGTAGGACCAGACATTCTCGGGCTGGCCGTCACGGCCGTGACGATAGATCGACAGCAGATCGACGGTATCGCCCTTTTCATCCGGCCGGTCGCTGTTGCCGGAATGATGGCGCATATGCACCCAGTGATAATAGGTCTGCGAGAAGCCGATCGCGACGGATTCCAGCAGGCTGAAGGCGTAGTTCATCCAACGCGCCTTGAAATAGGGCGTATGAATGAAATTGTGCGAGATGCTGTTGATGTTCCAGGAGATCGACACGGCATAGAGGCAGCCGAGAATCACGGAAACCCACAGCGGACGGCTTTCGAAGCCGACGATCAGATAGACATCGAAAGCGAGATGCGCGACGGCAGCCAGTACCGGCGCGACATCCCATCTGGAGTGCGCAAAGATTTTCATAGTCCGGTAACTCCCACACAGGCCACGCCAGCGGTCACGAAGAACACGCCCGTCGCGTGACGTAGGTTGATGTTTTCCTTGAAGATTACGGCCCCGGCAAACACGATGACGACATAGCTCAGCGCCATAAGGGGAAAGGCGATGGTGAGCGGTACGCGCTCGAGCACTGCCGTCCAGGCAAAAAGCTCGACAGCCCAGAACACAATGCCGAGCCAGGTCACGGGCTTGGCCAGCGCCGAAAGCAGCGCATGCTCGTTGGCCGACTGCTTGAAGCAGACCTCGCGCGCGGTCTCCGCCAGCACGCAGAAGAGTATGAGCCCAAGCATGGGCAGCGTCAGGCTACCTGTCATTCCATATACTCCGCCAGCACTTCCAGCAGCGCGTGATTGGCGGCGCTGTTGATGTTTCTGGTCGTTTCGGCACCCTGCCGGATGCGCGGCTGGTCGATCAGGATCTCGGCCCGCTTCATCAGCTTGGTGCGCAGGCTGCCAGCATAACTCGGAACAGAATAATCCCCGATGACATCCGCACCGATGATGCGATGGCGGCTGCCGATTTCGCTGATCAGGGCCAGAAGATAGGGCAGCCGCATGCGGCCCTGGTCCCAGTTCGTCACGGCGTCATCCGCCGCCAGAACATCCTTGTCGATCGTCACGTAAACCGCTTCGGTACGAATGCGGCTGAGCATGCGGTCGATGAAATTCTCTTCGCCGATCTCCGCGATCGATTTCCAGTGCAGAGCGCCCTTTTCCTGCCGGTAGCTGGCGCCGGTGCCATAGTCGGCAAGAACGCGGCTCGGCGGATGCTCGTAAGGATAAAGCTCGAGCTTGCCCTCGCCGAGCCAGTGGAGGTTGGCTCCCTTGCGCTCGGGGCTGCGAAGATCGCTGCTGCAGACGCCGATGGTAATGACCTTCTGGATATTGGCATTGGCAAGGGCACTGTTGACCCAGGAACCGCAATGCAGGCCGCCGTCGAAGGTCACCCAATCCGGATGGTTGTCGAAATGGATCAGCGTCGCGGGGCCAGGCTGACGTTCCAGCGCGCCATCGAGGAGCATCGCCGTGATGTGATGGAAGTCGCCGGACCCCATGAAGCAGAGCTGCGGGTCCTTACCCGTCGCAGGCGTATTCTTGACGATTTCGCGGCTGAGATTGGCCAGGGCATTCTGCTTGCCCCAAAGCCGGACCTCACGCCCCGCATCCTTGTCGAAATACTGGTGCGCGCCGGCAAACTTGCAGGCGCGCACGAAATCCGGCTGCAACTCCAGCGCATCATCGAGATGAAGAAGCAGGAGTTGCAATCTCTTATCTCCGGGCAGCGCGCGTCAGAAGCTGATCGAGCAGGTTAAGTGCCAGATCGATCTCTTCGCGGGTGATGAGCAGGTTCGGCGCGAAGGTGATGACGTTCTTGTGGTAGCCGCCGACATCGAGCACGAGGCCGTATGTCTTGCCGCCGACCTGAAGATCGCCCTTCATGCCCTCGTCGCACATCCAGTCCATCGTCGCCTTACTGGGCGTGTAGCTGTCTTCCTCGCAGATTTCCATGCGCAGCGCGAGGCCGAGGCCATCTACTTCGCCGACAATGGCGTGGCGCTTCTGGAGCTGCTGCAGGCCGTCGAGGAAGTGAGCGCCCTTCTCCATGATGGCGGCGCCGAAATCTTGCTCTTCCAGCATCTTCATGGTTTCGAGCGCGACTGCCGTTCCCATCGGGTTGCTGGCGAAGGTCGAATGCGTGGAGCCGGGCGGGAAGACGGTCGGGTTGATCATTTCTTCCTTCGCCCAGACGCCGGATAGCGGGTTGAGGCCGTTGGTGATCGCCTTGCCGAAGACCAGCGCATCCGGCGAAACGCCGAAATGCTCGATCGACCACAGCTTGCCGGTGCGATAGACGCCCATCTGGATTTCGTCGACGACGAGCAGGATGCCGTGATCGTCCAGAACCTTCTTCAGTTCCACGAAGAAGTTCATCGGCGGAATGACATAGCCGCCCGTGCCCTGGATCGGCTCGATATAGAAAGCGGCATATTCGGACTTGCCGGCCTTCGGGTCCCAGACGCCATTATATTCGCTCTCGAACAGGCGGGCGAATTTCTGGACGCAGTAATGGCCGTATTCTTCCTTCGACATGCCCTTCGGGCCACGGAAGTAATAGGGGAATTCGACGAACTGGGCGCGGTCGCCGAAATGGCCGTAGCGGCGGCGGTAACGATAGCTCGAGGTGATCGCCGAAGCGCCGAGCGTACGGCCGTGATAGCCGCCCTCGAAGGCGAACATAAGGCTCTTGCCGCCGGTGTAGTTACGCACCAGCTTCAGCGAATCCTCGACGGCCTGCGAACCGCCGACGTTGAAATGAACGCGGCCCTTGTGCCCGAACTTGCGCTCGGCGTCCTGCGCGATCATGGCTGCAAGCTCGACCTTCTCGCGGTGGAGATACTGCGAGGCGACCTGCGGCAACACGTCGAGCTGGCGGTGAGCCGCAGCATTCAGACGCTCGTTGCGGTAGCCGAAGTTGACGGCGGAATACCACATCTGCAGATCCAGGAATGGCGTTCCCGTACTGTCATACACGAAGGAACCTTCGCATCCTTCGAAGAATTTCGGCTTGTCGGTATAGTGAACGGTATCGCCATGGGAGCAATAGACTTCCTCAAGCGCGCGCAATTCTTCTTCGGAGCGGACGGACTCGGTCACGCCGCTGAAGGCTTCGGCTACATTCGTTTTCATTCAATGCCTCTCGGTCAAATTCACGCTGTCTTGAAATGCGGCAGCGCACGGGAGCGTCGCTCGACGCTCGGGAGAACGGCTTCCATCTTTGGAAGCAGATCGGAAAAGTCTTCGAAACCGACATAGGGAATGTCGTTTTCTTCGCAGTAGTCGACGAGCTTCGCCTTCGCGAACACGAGGTCGACCTTGTCGGAAACGCAGAAATCGCTTCGCCCGTCGCCGATATAGACCTGGAGGTCGTTGCTATCGACAACACGACATTTGCAGACGCCGGCGCCGGATACGCAGCCCGTCGCCTGAAACGGCGGGAACAGCGAATAGGCCTCGCGGCCCTGACTGACGCTGCAGGTCAGCACATTGGCAACGATCGGGAGGCCGTCGATACCGTGACGCGCCAGAATCCGGCGAATGAAATAGTCGACGCCATCACTGACGACGGTCACGGGCAGTTCGCCTTTGCGGCAATAGGACAGGAAGCTTTCGAAACCCGGATCGATCGACACCGTGTCGAGAAATTGATCGAGTTCCGTCCTGCTGGCCTGAATGAGAGCGATCTGCCGGCGCATGCACTCGCCGGAACCGATCTGTCCCTGCTTCCAGAGCCGCTCGATGTCTTCCCACTCGGAACCGGCGAAACGGGTTAACACCATATCCGTCGCGTCTTCGATGGATATGGTTCCATCAAAATCGCAAAACACCTGCATGAAAATGCCCTTTCGCCTTATCCTAAGTTGCGTCTAACAACCTCGGATGAGCCGGGCATGAGCGGAAAATGAAGCGAGAATGAAAAACGATGAGAAGTTGATTTATTAGTTTGCCAGCAATCTCAGGTCTACTTGGAGACCCTTGCTCCAACGCGGCGTGGAAAGCTCTACCGTCGCCGAAAGCCGGTCCGCCGTATCGGCGACGATGGCAAGCCCAAGCCCGGCGCCTTCGCTATGAAGCGTGTTGAGCCGGTAGAACCGCTGGAACACCGCCTCCCGCTCATGCAGAGGGATACCAGGCCCGCTGTCGCTGATCGAAACCTGGCCGAAACCGTCTTCCGACGAGATCGAGACCCTGATCTTGCCGCCGACAGGCGTGTATTTGATGGCGTTGTCCAGAAGGTTGGTGACCAGCAAACGCATCAGCGATTCGTCGGTCTTGACCTCGACCTTTTCGTCGCCCTCCAGCACCACGTCGAGCTCGCGGCTCGTGATGATGTTGCCGAATTCGGCAAGCACGGACGCAACCAGATGATAAACCATGACCGATGTCGGATTAAGAGGGTGATGGCTCACCCTCGCCAGCCGCAGCAATTGCTCGATCAGGTGCGTCGCGTGGTTGTTGCTGGCGACCAGGTCGGCGACGATCGCCTGCCGCTCGTGCTCGTTGTCGCTGTTTCCAAGCATCTGTAGCAGCAGCTTCACGCTGGCCTGCGGCGTGCGCAGCTGATGCGCGGCCAGATCCGAAAAGCGCCGTTCGAGCGTCAGCGACTGGGCAAGCTTTTCCAGCAATTGATTGATCGAGCGGCCGAGCGGAAGCAGGTCGCGCGGCAGCCCTTCGACCGGGATTGCCGAGAGGTCGTCGGGCGATCGGGTGCGGATCTGCCGCACCACCCCGTGGATCGTGCGCAGGCCGCTGTTGATGCCGAGCCAGATAAGAAAGCCGATGACCGGCACGAGCATCAAAAGCGGAAAGAAGAGATTGAGCAGGATATTGGAGACGAGCGTTTCGCGAAGCGCGATCTTTTCGCCAAGCTCGATCACGATGGTCGTGTTCGGGATCGGCAGCGAATAGACGCGCCAGTCCTCGCCGCCATAGACCAGGGTGGTGAACCCTACCTTCTGCTGCGGTACGTCGGAGAGAAAGGCCGTGCTACTGTAGAAACGGATATTGCCGTCGACCCAGGCGCGAAACATGTGCGCATCGGCATAGTCATCGGCGTCCTCGTTGAAGGCCAGCTGATTGTCCATGTTGAAGTCGATGTCGTCGATCTGCTTTGCCCCATGCCCTGGATTCTTCTCCAGCGGACGGCGCAGCAAGCTCCAGATGACGTTCGCATCGTCGATCAGCTGGGCATCGTAGATATTGTTGATTTCCCGCGTCGCGCTGTTGAAGGCAAAGGCGGCAATCACGACGATGGTCACGACGACGACCGGTGCGATCCGGAGAAACAGGTTGCGGGTAAGAGTGGAATTGTTCATCGCTCGATCATGTAGCCGACGCCGCGGATCGATTTGATGAAATCGGTGCCGAGCTTCTTGCGCAGATTATAAATGGTCACTTCGATCGTGTTGCTCTCGACGGTATTCTCGGCGTCGTAAAGCGCATATTCAATATCGTTCTTCGTGACATAACGGCCGCTGCGTTCCATCAAGAGCTTCAGGAGATGGAACTCCTTCGCTGTCGTATGTACCTGCGCATTGGCCTTTCGCGCGACCATGGCCGATGGATCGACCTCGACATCGCCACAGCGAATGACGCTTTCGGTCCTGCCGTCACGCCGGCGAATGAGCGCGCGCAGGCGTGCCAGCAATTCATCCAGATCGAAGGGCTTGACCAGATAGTCATCCGCGCCTTCATCCAGGCCCTCAACCTTCTGGCGAACCGAATCGAGCGCCGTCAGCAACAGCACCGGCACGGAATTGCCGCGCTGGCGGATGCGGCGCAACACTTCCATGCCGCCGAGCTGCGGCAGATTGATATCGAGCACGATCGCCGCGAAGTGAGAATGCTGGGCCGCCTCGAGACCGGATTCACCATCGCGCATCCAGTCTACGCCATAGGCATGCTTCTCCAGCGCCTTCTTGAGCGATGACCCGAGAATATTGTCGTCTTCAACTAGCAAAACACGCACGATCGACCCCATTTAGCCGAGAAATTCTGTCGTCGATGTGGGCTGCAATTGGAGCGGCCTTGTGGCAAAGCTATGACGGATCATTTCCACCGGCAAGGGCCGCGAAAAAGCGTGCTGTCCCGGCAGGCGCCCGAAGCTGCTCCGGAAAGATCCCAGGCCGCAATCTCATCCCTGCGCGGCGGTCAGGCACTCGGCCAGATAGGCGGCCGCCGGGCTGGTTTCGAGCGGCTGCAATAACCCGATCTCGCGGTGAAAGGTTGCGTCGCCGAGCGACACCATGCGCACTGACGGTATATCTGGCAGACCGCCATCGATGATCGGCAGAAGCGCCACCCCGAGCCCGCGCCCGACCAATGCCGCCATGCCGGCTATGTCGTCGATCTCCATCGCCTCATTGGGATCGATCGATTGCGAACGCAGGAACCGGTCCACCTGCCGCCCTCCGAAAGAGCTGCGATCATACCGGATGAAAGGCTGCTCGCGCAGCAGCGCCCGCCAATCGTCACCCCTCAGTTGTTCGGGAACTGCCAGCATGTAGGGCTCGCGCAAGAGCGGCCGCCAGACGAGATTTTTCGGCAGGCCATAGGGAGGTTCGATCAGCACCGCCAGATCGAGTTCGCCGGCATCGAGCAGGTCGAGCAAATGCAGGGAGACACCGGGAACAATGCGAAGGTGATATCTCGCGAACCGCTGCCGAAACGGCACGAGCGCGCGGGCAAGAACCGCCGATTGAACCGAAGCTATGGCGCCGATGCGCAGCTGCCCGCCAGAGCTCTCGTCGGTCGGGTCAGTGATATGCTCGAACATTGCGATGATGCCCTTGGCACGCTCCAGGATGCGCAGTCCCGCCGCATTCAGCGTGGCGGAACGGCCGGTCCGCTCGAACAACGTGACGCCAAGCCGCTCCTCCAGCCGTTTCATTTGACCGCTGACGGCCGCTTGCGTCAGCCCGATCCGGTCTCCCGCAGCGGCAAACGTTCCGAAACGGGCAACGGCAACCAGTGTTTTAAGCTCGGGAATCATGATTCATCATTTTTCATTGATCTCAGCTTCACAATATACAGTTTTTCATCGGAAAAAATGTACCTTAATCATTGCTGCATCGAATTCATGCACCAGGAGCCGATCATGAGCGCAGCACCTCTTCACCCCTTCCATCTCGCCTTTCCCGTCCACGATCTGGCCGCGGCCCGCGCTTTCTATGGCGGCGTGCTTGGCTGCTCCGAGGGCCGCAGCTCGCCCGACTGGATCGACTTCAACTTTTACGGCCATCAAGTCGTCGCGCATCTGGCGCCGGGGGAAACCGGCGAAGTGGCAGCCAATGCCGTTGATGGTCACGGCGTCCCCGTGCGCCATTTCGGCGTCGTTCTGTCTATGGAAGAATGGGAGGCCGCTGCTGAAAAGCTGACGAAAGCCGGCATAGAGTTCGTCATCAAGCCCTATATCCGCTTCCGCGGCGAACCCGGAGAGCAGGCAACCATGTTCTTCAAGGATCCGAGCGGCAATGCCGTCGAGATGAAGGCCTTCGCCGACATCAACAACCTCTTCGCCAAGTAACGACTAAAGGCTAGCGATATGGGCATCTGACCGCAGGCATGCCGCCGGCCCAGATGCTCATATCCAGCGGTACTGTCTCTAGCTCGCAGTACCGCCGTCCACCGGACGATCCGCCATCAGCTTGTGCATCGCTGCTTCGAGCACATCGAAGATCCGAGGATCGGTCGATTGCGCGACATTGAAGCGAATGAAACGCCCGGCCATATCCGACACACTGAAGGCATTGCCGGGCGCAACGATGATACCTTCGGGAAGGCAGACGCGCGCGACATCGGCAGCATCCAGCCCCTCGGGCAGCCGGCACCAGAGGAACATGCCGGCCTGTGGCTTTAGCCAGGGAACGATGCCGATGGCCTCCAGCCGCGCCGCCACCTCGTTCATGGTCTTGGCAAGCCGCATCCGCAATGCCTCGATATGCTTGCGATAGCTGCCATCCTTCAATGCGAGATAGACGAGTTCGGCCGACAATTGCCCGCAGCTGAAGCTGCTGGCGACCTTGAGATCGACCAGACCGTCGATCCAGTCCGGCCTCGCGGCAATGAAGCCGCAGCGTATCGAGGCTGAGAGCGTTTTCGAAAAGCTGCCGATGTGGATCACCCGGTCGAGCCCATCATAGGCGGCCAGCCGTGGCGCCGGGACATCCTCGAAATCGGCAAAAATATCGTCCTCGATGATGATCAGTTCGGAAGCCTCGGCCAGTTTCAACAGGCGATGTGCGGTCACAGGCGAAAGCGCCGCGCCCGTCGGATTATGAATGGCGGAATTGGTGACATAGAGGCGCGGTCTGTGCCGCTCCAAAGCCTGGCCGAACAGCTCGACATCCGGCCCCGTGGGCGTGAAAGGCACGGAGACGATGTTGACGCGATGGGCGCGCAGCAGTGCATGGAAATTGAAGTAGCAGGGATCGTCCACCAGCACGGTATCGCCAGGCTCAAGCAGAAAGCGGCAGAGAAGATCGATGGCCTGTGTGCCGGACTCCGTCAACATGATCTGATCCGGACGCGCCGCTATGCCATGTTCGCCCAAACGCCTCGCCAGCAGCTGCCGCAACGGCGGCAGGCCAAGCGGCGTTCCATAATTGGCGAGCGCTCCCACATCCCCGCGCGCCAGCGTCCGCATCGCCCGACGCAAGGCCGCCTGTGGCAGCCATGACGGCGGCAGCCAGCCGCAGCCGGGCTTCAGCATGTCATCGCCAACTTCGAGCGATTGCCGCGAGATCCATAGCGGATCGACATTGAGATCCGACCTTGCCCCGCTCTCGGACAGCGAAAGCGGCGGCAACGGACCGCAGACATAGAAGCCGGAACCCGGCCGGGAGCGGATGACACCCTCGGCGGCAAGTCGCTCATAGGCCTCGACGACGGTGGAAACCGAAACTTGCATGGTCTTGGCGAAGCTGCGCACCGATGGCAATCGTGCCCCGGGCGTCAGGTTGCGGCCCGCGATCCGATCCGAGATCGCCGCCATGACCCCTTCGATCCGCGTGACGCCGGCGATATTT
Source organism: Rhizobium sp. AC27/96 (assembly GCF_001692325.1). Taxonomy (GTDB): domain Bacteria; phylum Pseudomonadota; class Alphaproteobacteria; order Rhizobiales; family Rhizobiaceae; genus Rhizobium. The sequence continues at coordinate 56,790 of NZ_LXKN01000021.1, forward strand.
TTTACCGACAGATCATCCATCCGTACTGCACCCATAACCATAACAGTTCATGCAAATTGTACTGTACTGTCTATGGCTTGCCTCGTCAAACTCGCCGATACCAGCCAAGACGAAGAAGGAGCATGTGCAATGGACAAGACAACAACGGGTTGGATCTACGGGATAACCGGGGTGGTGATCTTCAGCGGATCGCTTCCGGCGACGCGGGTGGCAGTGATGGATTTCGATCCGCTATTCTTGACCGTCGCCCGGGCCGTCATCGCCGGCCTGCTGGGTCTGTGCCTGTTGCTCGCCTTTCGCGAAAAGCGCCCGGCCCGCGGCGACATCGTATCACTCGCGATCGTCGCGCTTGGCTGCGTCATCGGTTTTCCCCTGTTGACGGCGCTGGCGCTCAAGCACGTCACGTCGGCCCATTCGATCGTCTTCATCGGGCTACTGCCGCTTGCGACTGCCATCTTCGGGGTGCTGCGTGGCGGCGAACGACCACGCCCGGCCTTCTGGATATTCTCGGCCATCGGCAGCGGGCTCGTCAGCGGCTATGCACTTGCGCAGGGCGTCTCGGCATCGCCAGTCGGCGATCTCCTGATGCTCGCAGCCGTTCTTGTCTGCGGGCTCGGCTATGCCGAAGGTGCGGTTCTGTCGCGCCGGCTCGGCGGCTGGCAGGTCATTTGCTGGGCGCTGGTTCTGTCCCTCCCTGTCACCATCGCGCTCTGCATCGCCACCATGCCGCAAACCATCGCCGGCATTGGCGAGCCGGCCTGGCTTGGCCTTACCTATGTTTCGCTGTTCAGCATGCTGATCGGCTTCGTCTTCTGGTATCGCGGCCTGGCGCAGGGCGGCATTGCAGCCGTCGGGCAATTGCAGTTCCTGCAGCCCTTCTTCGGCTTCGCGCTTGCCGCACTCCTGCTCAAGGAGAGCGTCAGCTGGTCCATGCTTGTCGTTACCATCGCCGTCGTCGGCTGCGTCGCGGGTGCCAGGAAGTTCGCACGCTGACGCCAGTATCAGTGCAACAGCAGGCCGCTTGATCTTCTAAACTGATTGGTCCATAAGATACCAATCGGTTTAGAAGGAGCACATCATGCCGACCCCGCTTGTCCCGCCTTTCACACTTGAAACCGCCGTCGCCAAGGTCCGCATGGCCGAAGATGGCTGGAACAGCCGCGATCCCGAGCGGGTCTCCAAGGTCTATACGGAAGACAGCCAATGGCGGAACCGCGCCGAATTTCCGCGCGGCCGCAAGGAGATCGTCGAATTCCTGAGGCGCAAATGGGCAAGGGAGCTTGATTACCGGCTGATCAAGGAACTCTGGGCCTTCGAGGGCAATCGCATCGCCGTACGCTTCGCCTATGAATGGCGCGATGACAGCGGCCACTGGTTCCGCTCCTACGGCAATGAGAATTGGGAATTCGATGCCGACGGCCTGATGCAACGCCGCTTTGCCTCGATCAACGACATGCCGATCAGGGAAGAAGACCGGAAGTTCCATTGGCCGCTCGGCCGGCGCCCGGACGATCATCCCAGCCTGTCCGATCTCGGCCTCTAGATGCCGCGAACCATCTTCGAAAAGCCCGACGCCATCGCCCTTGTGGCCGAAGTCTTTCGCGAACTCGGCTATGAGGGCGCGTCGATGAGCAACATCACGGCGCGCACCAAGCTGTCGAAGGGCAGCCTCTATCACTTCTTTCCCGGCGGGAAGGAACAGATGGCGGCCGAGATCATAGCCCATATCGACGCCTGGTTCGTGGTGGACATGTTCAAACCGCTGGAAGAAGGGGAACCTCGCGCCGCCATCCGCACGATGTGGGAGACGGCCGACAGGTATTTCCGCTCCGGTCGCCGCATCTGCCTGATCGGCGCTTTCGCACTGGACGAGACGCGCGATCGTTTCGCGATGGCCATTCGCAGCTATTTTCAGCGCTGGATCGAGGCGCTTGCCGGCGCACTGACGAGAGCGGGCCTGACCGGCATCGAAGCACAGGCACTCGCCGAAGAAGCCGTCGTCGGCCTCCAGGGGGCTCTGATGCTTGCGAGAGCACTTGGCGATGAAGCAGTCTTCGGCAGAATATTGGAGCGGCTGAAGCAACGGCTGGAAACCGCACTCGGCTAGGCCGTTTAAGCCACCCGAATCACCGCGCGACAAATGCCCTTCCCGTTAACGAATAGGGCCGGACGAAGCGTAATCCATACCCGATATGATCGAAATTCGCCTCCAGACAGCATTTTTGGCCCTCTGGGTTGGGGATGACCGCCCCCACAACCCGCTGATATTAAAGAATCCTCCATAAAAGTATGGCATTGTTAATCATGTTTGATTTGCAACTATCCAAGCTTCCATGTTCAGCAGGCAATGGGAGCATCGAGGAGATGGATAGAAGATGCTGCAGCAGGTAAACGAAACTGACGACGCCCTGATCGATCGACTGCAACGTTCCGCATTCGATTATTTCATGCTTCACACCAACCCCGAAAACGGGCTGGTCGCCGATACCTCGATCAAGACGAGCCACTGCAGCATTGCCGCCGTCGGCTTTGCGCTGTCGAGCTATCCGGTCGCCGTCGAGCGCGGATGGATCAGCCGGGCCGAGGCCGCCCAGCGCGTACTGACCACGCTCGATTTCTTCGCCGACAGCCAGCAGGGCACCGAGCGTGGCGCCACCGGTCATCGCGGCTTCTACTACCACTTCCTCTACATGCAGACCGGCAAGCGCGCCTGGAACAGCGAGCTGTCGACGATCGACACCGGGCTGCTTCTGCTCGGCGTACTGACGGCTGCTGCTTATTTCAACGGAAACAGCCAGACCGAACGGGATCTCCGCAAGCAGGCGAAATTTCTCTACGAGCGCTGCGATTGGCACTGGGCCCTGAACAGGGGACCGACGATCAGCATGGGCTGGAAGCCGGGAAGCGGCTTCCTGCGCTGGCGCTATCAGGGCTATGACGAGGCGATCTTCCTCTACGTGATGGCGCTCGCCTCGCCCACGCATGCCATCCCGCCCTCGAGCTACGACGCTTTCGCCTCGACCTATACCTGGATGATGTTCAAGGATACGCCCTTCCTCTATGCGGGGCCGCTGTTCATCCACCTGTTCTCGCATGCCTGGATCGACTTCCGCGGCATCAGCGACAAGCATGTCGCGGACAAGGGCATCGATTACTTCCGCAACACGCAGACGGCGATATCCGTGCAGCGCGACTATACCGAGCGCAATCCCGGCCATTTCGTCGGTTATGGGAAGGATATCTGGGGCCTCTCGGCCTGCGATGGCCCGAACCCCACGGGCACGAAACATAGCCAGCGATATAGCCCGAAAGTCTTCGGCTATGCCGCGCGCGGCGCACCGCTTGGACCGGATGACGGCACGATCGCGCCCTGGGGGCCGCTCTCCTGCCTGCCCTTCGACCGCCAAGCCGCGCTCGACGGCACCAAGGCGCTGCTGGAAACCTATCCCAACCTGCTGCTCGACGGCCGTTTTCCCGGCGGCTTCAATCCGAGCGTCAAGGGTCCCGGCCCGGAAGGCTGGGTCGACGACCGCTCGGTCGCCATCGACCAGGGCCTGCTCGTCATGATGATTGAAAATGCCCGCACCGGCATGATCTGGGACCTGATGCGCCAATCGCCGATCCTTCGCCACGGCCTGGAACGCGCAGGCTTCACCGGCGGCTGGCTCGACGAGAAGCAGGCAACGCCCGCCATAGCGTGAACTTGATCCTCGGTAGTTGTCAGGCATCCTCGTCTACATGGCAGCGATGTGCCTGGCCCCTCACCCTAGCCCCGCAAGCGGGGCGAGGGGACGATCGAGCTAAACAACTATCCTCCTCGCACTAGCGCAATGATTAGCGCGGTAACTCCCTCGCCCCGCTTGCGGGGAGAGGGCTGGGGTGAGGGGCCGTGTGTGAAAGCCCGGCAAAACCTAACTCACCCGACTATAACCTTCGGCGCCTCAAAGCCCCTTAATCGCCTCGATCACCTCGTCCTCGACGGAAATTCCCTCCGTCAAGGCCGTTCGTCGCGAGCTCTGACCGCGCCGGCCGGGCAGGCGCACATTCGGATCACGGCTGATCTCGCTTGCCAGCAACGCTAGCCGCTCTGCGCTATTAGCAACGCTCATCGCCGCCGGGTTGATGGCGATGATCGTGTGGCCGAGCGCCGGCGGCGCGCCCTTGTCGTCGAAGAGCGAAGAGGATTCGAAAGAATAGTTGGCACCAGTGAGGCCGGCGGCCAGAATTTCCACCATCAGCGCCAGCGCCGCCCCTTTCGAATCGCCGGCCGGGATCATGGTGCCGGCCAGCGCTTCTTCGGCATTGGTGGTCGGCTTTCCCTCGCGGTCGAAAGCCCAGTCGGCGGGGATGGGAGCACCCTTCTGCCGCGCCGCCATCACCTTGCCGCGCGCCACTTTCGACAGTGCAAGATCGATCACGATCGGATCATCGTCCGGCAATGGCGCGGCAAACGCGACGGGGTTGGTGCCGAAGACCGGCGTCTTGCCGCCCCAGGGCGCCATCGACGCCGGAGCATTGGCAACCATCAGCGCCACCAGTCCCTGATCGGCGAAACGTTCCACCGTAAGGCCCATGACACCGGCATGATGCGAGCGGCTGATGGCGGCAAGCGCGATCCCCTGTTCGCGAGCGATATCAGGAAGTACTGCAACGGCAAGATCGAGCGCCGGATAGGCATAGCCATTGCCGGCATCGATGCGCAGCACGGCGGGAAAGGGTCGGCTCATCTGCGGCACGGCGAAACCATCGGTCTTGCCGGCCTTGGCTTGCCCGGCATAGGCGAGGACACGACGCAATCCATGGCCACCCTGCCCGGCAGCTTCCGCCGCCACGAGCGCGACGGCCACCGAGCGAGCATTGCCAGCGCTCACCCTGCTGCGCTGCAGCGCCTCCACGACCAGCGTTTCGGCTTCGGCGAGCGACATATGCATGGAGCGAGACCTTGAAAATGCAAAGGGAACGAAGGTGTTCTACGCCTTCGTTCCCCTCACCGCAATGCAGCAAAATATCAGCTATTCGACGTCGAACTTGACGCCCTGCGCGAGTGGTAGGGAGCAGCCGTAATTGATGGTGTTGGTCGCCCTGCGCATATAGGCCTTCCAGGCATCCGACCCCGATTCGCGGCCGCCGCCCGTTTCCTTCTCACCGCCGAAAGCACCGCCGATTTCGGCGCCGGAGGGACCAAGATTAACATTGGCGATGCCGCAATCGGAGCCACGCGACGAAACGAAAGTCTCAGCCTCGCGCATGTCATTGGTGAAGATCGAGGACGACAGGCCTTGCGGCACGGCATTATGCAGCGCCAGCGCCTGGTTGAAGTCGCTATATTTCATCACATAGAGGATCGGCGCGAAGGTCTCCTGCTCGACAGGGCCAGTCTGCTCGGACATTTCGACCAACGCCGGACGAACATAGAAGGCATCGGCGGAGCCATTTTCAACGCGATCGCCGCCCGTGATCTTGCCGCCAGCCGCCTTTGCAGTGGTAAGGGCCGCCTGCATCCTGTCGAAAGCATGCCTGTCGATCAGCGGACCGACAAGCGTTCCCGCCTCCAGCGGATTGCCGATCGTCACCGAGCCGTAGGCCTTCCGTAGGCGCGGCACCAGCTGATCGTAGACGCTGTCGTGAACGAAGAGCCGCCGCAACGTCGTGCAGCGCTGGCCGGCGGTGCCCATGGCCGAGAACGCGACGCCGCGCAAGGTCAGGTCGAGATCGGCCGATGGGCAGACGATCGCGGCATTGTTGCCGCCGAGTTCGAGGATGGCGCGGGCGAAACGGCCGGCGAGACGCGGGCCGACGGCGCGGCCCATGGCTGTGGAGCCAGTCGCCGATACCAGCGGCACTTGGCGGTGATCGACCAGCAGCTCGCCGAGATCGCGTCCGCCGATCAGAAGAGTCGAAAGATTGGCCGGCGCCTCGCCGCCCTCGGCGACGTAGCGCTTCAATGCCTTTTCGAACAGGGCCTGCACGGCAAGCGCCGTCAAAGGCGTCTTTTCCGAAGGCTTCCAGATGGTGGAATTACCGCAGACTATGGCAAGCGCCGCATTCCACGACCAGACGGCAACGGGGAAGTTGAAGGCAGAGATGATGCCGATCGCACCCAGCGGATGCCAGCTTTCCATCATCCGGTGTTCGGAGCGCTCCGTGGCGATGGTCAGGCCGTAAAGCTGTCGCGAGAGACCGACGGCGAAATCGCAGATGTCGATCATCTCCTGCACTTCGCCGAGACCTTCGGAGGTGATCTTGCCGACCTCGACGGAAACCAGGCGGCCAAGCGCGGCCTTGCCGGCCCGCAGCTCTTCGCCGAGCAGGCGGATCAGCTCGCCGCGCTTCGGCGCCGGCACGTCGCGCCATGCGAGAAACGCTTGGTGCGCCTTGTCGATTGCAGCCTTCGCTTCGCCGGCCGAATGCTCCTTGAGCCGGCCGATCTCCGCCCCGGTCACCGGAGAGGTGACGGCGAGTGTACCGCCGGTATAGCGGTCGGCTGAAACGCCGAGTTCCGTCAAGATCGCCCTGGTCTCGGCAGCAAGATCTGATGTCGCGGTCATCTCGTTTCCTCTTCCTGTGATGGTGGTTTTTTGTGGTTTTAGACCCTAGCGCCGACGAAATGCGCAGCCTGGGCGCCGACCTCGTACCAGATTTCCTTCGCCGCCCTGAAGCTTGGCTCGACGACGTCGGTCACCGGCAGCGGCAGATCGGCCTCGGAAATCTGCCCGAGGATGTGCCCGGCAAGCACCTTGCCGAACACGGTGCCCGGCGCAATGCCGCGGCCATTATAGCCGGAAAAGCCGACGACATTCTGCGCCAGCTTGTGGAAGCGCGGCAGCGCATTGTCGGTCATGCCGATCTTGCCGTACCATTCGCATTCGAAGGGAATATCCCCAAGCTGCGGGAAGAGCTTTTTAAGGGAGCGCCGGGCCCAGCTCTTGTGGATCGCAAGGCCGGTATTCCGTAGCGCCCCGACGCTGCCGAATACGAGCCGGCCGGCCTGATCCATGCGGAAGGACGAGAGCACTTCCTTGGTGTCCCAGGCCCCCTCGCGGCCAGGCAGTACGGATTTACGCAAGTTATCGCCGAGCGGCACGGTGGCGAAATTGAAATAGGGAAGATGCACCTGCTCGTTTCGTACCTGCTCCCACGGACCGGTGCTATAGGCATCCGTCGCAACGACGATCCAGTCGGCGGTGACCTTGCCGCCATCGGTCGAAACCACCCATTTTGCGCCGTTTCTTTCCGTAGAAATCACGCGGCTGCCGGTATGAACGGCGACACCGGCTTTCACCACGGCATGCGCCAGGCCGCGCGCATAGGCAAGTGGCTGGAGGGTGCCGGCGCGCATGTCGAGCAGCGCGCCCGCATAGGCGGAACTGCCGACGCGGCGCTCCGTTTCACGCGCGTCCAGTACGGTGACTGGCGCACCGCGCTTGCTCCACTGGCGAGCCCGCTCCTCGATCTCTTTCAGGCCTTCCGGCCCGACGGCGCAATGCAGCGTGCCATTGCGCTCCAGCTCGCAGGCGATGCCGTGCTTGTCGATCAGCTCCATGACAAGCTTCGGCCCATTGCCGAGAAGGTCAAGAAGCCGTTCGCCGTGAACGGCGCCAAGCTCGCCCGGAAGATCGTCCGGCATCACCCACATGCCGGCATTGATCAGGCCTACATTGCGCCCGGCTCCGCCGAAGCCGATCTCATTGGCCTCCAGCAACACGACATTGCTGCCTGCTTCGGCAAGATGCAGCGCTGCCGACAAGCCGGTATAGCCACCGCCCACGATTACGACATCCGCGTGGACATCGCCCGAAAGCGGCAATGTCGCCGGCGGCAGCGGGGCGGTCTTTTCCCAAAGACCATGGGAGCGTGGGTCATTCAGCATGAAATCGGTCCATTCGACGAAGGCAATCGCGCTAATCTAGCGCCACGCCCGCCATTGCGGAAGCGGCAAGAACGACATCCGGTGGACAGAGCATGATGCCAAAAAGTGTGATCGGTTTTCGGACGACATCATGCTCCACGTCTTTGGTTCCGGAGCGGCTTCAGATTTCAGGTGGAACAGACCTAGAATCATCCGCTCTGGAGAAAAACTTGCATGGCGGCAGCGCTTTCGGCCATTATAGAGAAAATGCCGGCCGCCATCGTGGCCGCAGATAAAAGCACGTCGCCATCGCGGCTGCGGTCAGAAGCAGGACAATCTCATGAAGCCCATTTTCGTTCAGCTCCAATGCGCTCCCGGCAGGACCTACGAAGTCGCCGACGCGATCTACCAGACGGAGCTGGTTTCGGAACTCTATTCCACCAGCGGCGAATACGACCTGCTGCTGAAGGTCTATATCAAGGACGAGCAGGATATCGGCATCTTCATCAACGACAACATCGCCAAGATCCCCGGCATCGTCCGCTCGCTGACGACGCTGACATTCCAGGCATTCTAAGAGATCCGGCATTTATCGCGGCTGAATCCGGGTTCAAAAATCGCCCCTCACCCCAACCTTTTCCCCGTTTTGACGGGGAGAGGGAGCTCACTGAGCCTCATGGCCGTGGCACCATCGCGCTGCAAACCTCGGACCGGTCCCCTCTCCCCGCAAGCGGGGAGAGGGCTAGGGTGAGGGGCTCGCTCGCTAAATGAGTAAGAGACCTGGTGCTATAATCCGGTATCGAAACGCTCACCGAGCAGACTCGCTCCCGCCGCATATCGCCCCGATATTAACCCTCTTGCCTAAAGCCGCTCGGCTTTCGACCCTCGATTAAGCCCTTTTTAACCGCCAGGGTGATCTGCTTTGCCGACTGATCAACGGGCGGCGCGATGCAGCGCCGGATTGCCGGCGCCTTGCGCGGCATAGGGGTCGAGGGTGGATCGATGACATCGGCTGTTGCGGATATTCAGGCAAACAAGCAGGCGGGACCGCTGATCGTGCATGTCGTGCGCCAGTTCCTGCCGAACAAGGGCGGCCTGGAAGATGTCGTCGCCAATCTCTGCCGGCAGTTGGTTACCCGCGGCTATCGCGTGCGCGTCGTCACCTGCAACACGCTGTTTTCCGATCCGGGCCGCGAACTGGCGGCAAACGAAACCATCGACGGCATCGAGATCGTGCGTATCCCCTGGTCCGGCTCCAGCCGCTACCCGGTCGCACCCCAGGCATTCCGCCATATAGCCGACGCCGATCTGGTGCATGTCCATGCCATCGATTTCTTCTTCGACGCGCTGGCCTGGGGCAAGCTGATACATGGGCGCCCCATGGTCGCGACCACGCATGGCGGCTTCTTCCACACGCCCAAATATGCCGCCATCAAGAAGATCTGGTTCAATACCGCAACGCGGCTTTCGGCGCTCGGCTACAACTATCTCATTTGCTGCAGCCAATCAGACGCACGGCTCTTTTCCAATATTGCCGAGAGCCGTGTCCGCCTTATCGAGAATGGAGCGGATGTCGGCAAGTTCGCCAATTGCGCCGCATTGGAAGCGCGCCGCCGCATCGTCACCATCGGCCGTTTCTCGGTCAACAAGCGGCTGGACCGCATGCTCAATGTCATGAAGGTGCTGGCAGCCCGCGATGCCGAATGGCATCTCGATATTATCGGTGCCGTATCGGATCTCGATAAGCCGACGCTGGAGAGCGAAATCGCCGCTCGCAGCCTCGAACGCAACGTCTCCCTGCACGTGTCGATCGATGACGGCTCGATCCGCAACATCATCGCCCGCGCCTCGCTCTTCGCTTCCGCCTCGGAATATGAGGGCTTCGGCCTGGTGGCGATCGAGGCGATGAGCGCAGGGCTGTTGCCGGTGCTGCATACGAACGAAGCCTACAAGGCGATGGCCGAAACCCATCCCGCCCTCATGCTTTCGGACTTCTCCGATCCGCAAGCCGCTGCCGATACGCTGACCGCAGCTTTCGAGCGCCTTCAGGCCGATGATCTGACCCTGAGGCAGGAACTGCTGCACGATGCCCGTGCCTATGCATGGGATGAGGTCGCCCAGCGCTACATGGATGTCTATGCCGAAACCCTGACGCCGAAGGGCAAATCGCCTCAGCTTTTGCGCCAGCGCGGCCAGGCCGCGTAACCCTCGAGAATGCCCAGAAGCCAGGCGCGCTTGTAGCGCGCCGCATCGAAATTGAAACGCGCCAGAGCCGCAAGCCACCCGGCAACCGGCCGGAACAGGCGATAGCCGACATAATAAGGCGGGAAAGCCTGCTTGCGCATCAACGCGCCGAAGCCGCGCCCATATTTGCGCGCCCGTTCCACCTGCCGTGGGCCATATTCGCTGGTGACCTGATCATGATGGACGATCAGCTCCGGGAAAAACATTGCCCGTTTGCCGGCGGCAAGCGCGCGCAGCAGAAAATCCGCCTCCTCGCCGCTCTGGAAGGGTGATTGCGAGCCGACGCCGAGGTCTTCATCGAAACCGCCGATATCGGCGAGCGCGGCGCGGCGTACGAAGATACCGTTGGAATTGCCGCATTTCAGATAGTTCCATCGCGTCAACACAAGCCGCGTCTCGCCGGTCGGGCTGACAGAGGCGAGCCCATCGGCATCGAGCGTCCGGCCGGTGACGATCGCAAGCTCGGAATGCACGGCAAATAGCGCCGCAGCATCGGCAAGCGTATCGGCCTCGTACCAGCAGTCATCATCGGGAAAGCAGACATAATCGCCAGTGGCCACCGCCATGCCGTTGTTGCGCGCCCGCGAGAGGCCTTTGGGCGATCGGATATGCCGGATGGTGAAGTGAGGAGAAAAGCCGTCGATGAGCCCGCTCAGGCGGTCATCCGCATTCTGGTCGACGACGATCACCTCGAAATCGCGGTAACGCTGTTCGACGAGCGACCGGAACAGACGCTCGAGCTGATCGAAGCGATCGACCGTGCAGACGATGAGGCTGAACAATGAAACCCTCCCGACAAGCCCCGGGGCGGCCAACATCAGAAGGAATGAATATTAGCCGAAGTAAAAAGTGAACTTACAGCAGCATTAAGCCCTAAATATTAAGGCATATGAAATAGAGCTGACGCTATCCCCATGAAGAGCCGACATGTGCATTGAGTCTCGGCGAATTGAGGAACGGTCTATCTTCATGACGAAGAGCATTATGGCAAATTCGGTATTGAACGCGGCGGCGGGATTGACCCTGCTCGCGACCGGCTTTGCCTGTTCGATCATTGCCGCCCGCCTGCTTGGCCCGGAAGCCAACGGCATCATCGCCTTCTCGCTCTGGCTGACGACGACGGGCGCGCTCATCGCCGAACTCGGCGCCGGCGTGACCTTGCTGCGCATGCTGCCGCAATTGAAGGGCAACGGTTATTCGACAGAGGAGCGACTGGGCTTTGCCGCCTACCTCCTGCAGCCGACGATTCTCGCAACCGTAATCCTGCTCGTCGGCTATACCGCCTATTATTGGGATACGGAGCGATTGCATTGGGCCGGCGACGCCTCCGCCGTCATCGCCATCACCGGCATATTTTTCGTTTTGCAGTCGCTCGGCGCCTACAGCAAGAATTACCTGATCGGCGAGCAGCAAGTCGGCGCATTCCTGCGCCTCACGGTGATAAGTTCCGCATTGCAGCTCGTTACCGTGCTCGCCGGAGCGATCTTCTTCGGGGTCAGCGGTGCGCTTGCCGGCTATGCCATCGGCCAGCTGCCGATGTTCGTCGCGACGCTCAAGATCGCGATTGCCAGAAGGAACAGCTGCGGCGTCGGTCTTTCCGCCCTCGTCAGCTCATCGCTCATTCTCTCGATCGAGCTCATCAACAGCTCCATCTTTCTCAATCGCATCGAGCTTCTGTTCCTGCAGCGTTACTGGGGCATCGAGGCGGTCGGCTTTTATGCCGTCGGCCTGTCGCTTGCCAATCTGGCGCTGCAGCTGCCGGTGCAATTGAGCGGCAGCCTGCTGCCCTATTATTCCGAACAGATGCATGCACGCGCATCGGACAAGCTGCCGGTCGAGGTATTTGCCGGCGTGGCGCGCAGCCTCGCCTACATCACCTTGCCGATGAGCTTCGGTCTTGCGGCAATCGCGCCCGAACTTGTCGTGATGATCTTCGGCCAGCCCTTCGCGCCGAGCGGCGGCATGGTTGCGCTGCTGTCGCTGACCGCGGCACCCTACGTCTTCATGCAGATATGCACGCAATATCTCTATTCGCTGGACCGCGTGCGCGAACGCACCATCATCGGCGTCATCGCCAGTGTCGTCATGGTCGTTGGCTGCCTGATCGCCGTGCCCTTTTATGGTGGTGAAGGCGCCGCGCTGGTGCGCCTTCTGACCGTCACCGTCATGTGCCTTCTGATGGTGCGCCGCATGGAATTCGAAGGCTCGACGCGTGGCATGATGATCAATCTGGCCAAGGTGACGATCGCTGCCATTATTTGCGCGGCAGCCGCCTATGGCTTTGTTCAGGCACTGCCCGGCGTCGCCGGCCTCGTGGGCGCCGTCATTGCCGGCGGCCTTGCCTATGGCATCGCTCTCAGACTGCTGAAAGCCGTGCCAGTGGAGGATATCGGCGTTCTGCAGAAAATCGCGGGGCGATTGCCAGCCCGCATCAATCCGATTGCTATTCAGGCTTTGGCGTTACTGGCGCCACGTCGCATGTGAGGAGAAACGCCATGGCTGGTTGGGGAGCCGCCGCAGATGCGAATGAAACAAAAGACATAAGATCAGCAGCAATGCCGGTGACCTTTGCGGGTACGGTCGGGCTATTCATGCCCGCCGCCACGCCACAGACAGCAACCGCCGTCCTGTTCCTCAGCCCCTGGGGCTTCGAGGAAATGTGTGTCCGCAAATTCTGGCGGATCCTGGCGGAAGATCTCGCCGACATCGGCATTGCCAGCCTGCGTTTCGACTATGCCGGCACCGGCGATGCACTGGATGCCGCCGCTGAGGGCGAAGGACTATCCCTCTGGCAGGAGACGGCGCTCGCCGCCGCTGCCAGACTGAAGTCGCTCTCCGGCTGCGAACGGTTGATCCTCATCACCCAGGGCCTCGGCGGCACCATTGCCGCAACATTGGCCGAACGGCTTCCAGACATCGACGGCATCGCCTTTCTCGCACCTGTCATTTCTGGCCGCGCCTATCTGCGTGAGCTGACGATGTGGGCGAAGATGATCGACGAAGGCATGGGCCTGGAAGAAGCGCAACGTCAGACGGAAGGTGTTACCGTCGCCAGTCTGCGCATGCCGGACACGGTTGCCGACGCCGTCAAAAAGCTCAATCTGACCGCCCTTACGCGGCTTGACACGCCGAATTGCCTCGTGCTCACACGGCCCGGCCGCCCGGCAGATACGGACTTCTGCCGCCATCTCGAAACATTGGCCCCGCATGTCGAGTGCGGGACATATGAGGGCTATGACGAACTGGTGTCCAACCCGACGGTCGCTATCATGCCGACAGTCACGGGCAAAAGGATCGTGGAATGGGCTGGGTCGATTGCCGCCCAGTCGAACAAAGCCGCATCAATCAACTCCGAGACGCCGATTGCGGAGCCTCTCGTCGGCGACGGGTTTCGCGAGACGCCGGTACGCTTCGGCAAAGGCGAGCGCATCTTCGGCATTCTCTGCGAACCGGAAGGCGAACGGACCGGAGCAACCGCGCTGCTGTTGACAACGGCCTATGATCGGCATGCGGGTTGGGGGCGAATGTCGGTCAGTATGGCGCGCTCTCTTGCCCGCGACGGCATTGCCTCCTTGCGTTTTGACAACGCCAATGTCGGCGACAGCCCGCCGCTTCCCGGCGCGCCGGAACAGGTGCTCTATTCCCGCGAACAGCACCTCGATGTCGCAGAAGCCCTCGACCTGCTGGAGGCGCGCGAGCTGCTGCCGGCCTTCATCGTCGGCCGCTGCTCAGGCGGCTACCTCGCCTTCCAGGCGGCCCAGCGCGACGTCAGATGCCAGGGGCTCATCACCGTCAACCCCTACAGCTTCGCATGGGATGAAAGCCGTTCGGTCGACGAAGCCCTGCGTTATGCGCCGCGATCGCTTGAAACCTACGGGCGGAAATTCCTGCAGCTGGAAACGTTAAAACGGCTCTTTGGTGGTCAGATCGACGCGAAGAGCGCCTTGCGTAACCTCGCAACCGTATTGGGCCGCCGCGCGATACGTTCGACCCGCCGATTGCTCGGCGTCTTTCCCTTCCTCGCTGGCGTACAAGGGCCGGTCATCAGCGGCTTCCGCGCGCTCGCCAAGCGTGGGGTCGACATGTCATTGATCTACAGCGCTCGCGATATCGGCCTCGATCATCTCCACGAGCAGTTCGGCGAGGATGGCAGCGGCCTGAAACATTTTCCGGACATCCGCCTCACCATCATTCCCGAGGCCGACCATAATCTGACGCCGCCCTATGCACGCAAGGTCTATTTGCGCGAGGTGCGGGAAATGGGATTGAGGCTCGGCAAGGCATGAATCCCAGCACCGGTAATCGTGGGAAATACTCGCCATATCCGGCACTTGCTGTATAGTTGCGCCATGAGGATCCTGATCGTCGAAGACAATCGCGAACTGGCCTCCTGGCTCGGCAAGGCGCTGCGCCAGGCGCAATATGTCGTCGACATCGCCTATGACGGCGAAGACGCCGAACATATGCTGAAGGTCGCGGCCTATGCCCTGGTCATCCTGGATCTGTCGCTGCCAAAAATGGACGGATTGACCGTGTTGAAGCGCCTGCGGCAGAGCGGCAACAAGGTGCCTGTCATCATCCTCACCGCCAATGCCAGCCTCGATGGCCGCATCGCCGGCCTCGACAGCGGCGCCGACGATTATCTCGCCAAGCCTTTCGAGATTGCCGAACTCGAAGCGCGTATCCGCGCCGCCATGCGCCGCGGCCATGATCATGCCGCGCCGGAGATCGCCATCGGCGACCTGCTGTTTGATGGCGGAACCCGGCAATTCTATCTGGCCGGCGAAGCCCTGGCCTTGACGCCGCGCGAACATTCCGTGCTCGAACACCTCATCATGAAGGCGGGGACGACCGTGACCAAGACGACGCTTTCCGAAAGCGTTTTCGGCTTCGACGATCTCGCCGATACCAGCGCCATCGAAATCTACGTCCATCGCGTCCGCAAGAAACTCGAAGGCAGCACCGTGCAGATCGCGACGCTGCGGGGCCTCGGCTATCTCCTCCGCCATGCACAATGATGCCGCTCCCGCACCAAAAGGGCTGTTTGGCCGCGCGATCGGCGCCCTGACCAACAGCCTTCGGGCGCAATTGCTTGCCTGGGTCGTGCTGACGCTGATCGGGGCGATCTGCATCAATCTCTATCTGAGCTTCCGATCCGCCGACGCCACCGCCGATCTCGTCACCGATCGCACCCTGCTCGCCTCGGCTCGCGTCATCGCCGAGGCTACCCATGTCGACAGCAGCGGCACCGTGCAGATCGATATCCCTCCGGCGGCGCTTGAGATGTTCGATACGGGCTATGGCGACCGCGTCTTCTACCAGGTGGTCACCGCATGGGGGAGCCTCATTGCCGGCTATCCCGATCTGCCGCACCCGAAGCGGGAGCAGGTCGGCGAGGACACCATCTTTCGCACCGACGGCATGCGCGTGATCATGCTGAACCATCCGGTGGTCGGCCTTGATCAGGACGGCACGGTGTCCGTCGTCGTTGCCGTCACCCACAACAGCCAGCATGCCATGCGCCGAGAGCTGTGGCTGTCGGATTTCTCCAAGCAGCTCGTTCTCGTCCTGCTCGCCGGCCTCGTCACCATCATCGGCCTGCAGCGCGGCCTTGCCCCGGTGCTAAGGCTGCGCGATGCCGTGCGCGAACGCGGCCGCCAGCGCCTGGACCCGCTGAACCCCAACATGGTTCAGAACGAGTTGAGGCCGCTCGTCCATGCCCTCAACGATCACATGGAGCGCGTGCAGAACCAGATGGCCGCACAACGCCGCTTCGTCTCGAACGCCGCCCATCAGCTGCGCACCCCGCTTGCCCTCATCTCAACGCAGGCAAGCGTCGCGGCGCGCGAGACCGACAATGGCCGGCGTGACGAGGCTCTGTCTGCTTTGCGCTCAAGCACCTGGCAGGTCACCCGGCTCGCAAGCCAGCTCCTCACGCTTTCGCGCGCCGAACCCGGCAGCCGCCGGCCACGAAACGATACGATCGACCTTGCTGATACCGCCAGACAGGTTTTGGAAAATCTCGCCGAAGAGGCCTTGCGGCGCAATATCGACCTCGGGTTGGAAGCCGACGATACGTCCGTGCGCATCGGGGGCGATGGCACCATGCTGCGCGAAATGCTGGTCAACCTCGTCGACAATGCCCTGCGCTATACGCAGCCGGGCGGCCGCGTGACGGTCGGCGTCGGGCGAAAGGGCGATACCGCGCTGCTATGGGTGGAGGATAATGGTCCCGGCATCCCCGAGGCCGAGCGCCCGCAAGTGTTCGAGCGCTTCTATCGCATCATCGGCACAGAGCCCGAAGGCAGCGGCCTCGGGCTCGCCATCGTCCGAGAAGTCGTCGACGGCGCCGGCGGCTCCGTCACGCTCGGTGACGCCACCGGCGGCGGGCTGTTGGTGAGCGTGCGGCTGCCGGCGGTTTGAAAGGGCATACGACAAAGAGCAACGGCGAGATCAAGTCGGAGATTCGAATAGCGTTGCTTGGTTCTTGAGTGCGGCAATCACGGAATAGTCCCCTCTCCCCGCCTGCGGGGAGAGGGTTAGGGTGAGGGGCTATTCGCGAAGTCCATAGAAGCACCTTGTCTGCGGCTCCTCTCATGCGAAACCAATCATGACTCTCCCTCATGTCGATAGTCCGCGGCCCCTCACCCCAGCCCTCTCCCCGCCCGCGGGGAGAGGGGGTTTGTCATGCCGGCAAAACAAAAAAGGCCGGGCAAGATGCCCGGCCCGGCCTTGGGAGGCGCTGGAAATGTGGCGGTCTAGTGCGTGTCGAGGCTCTGCTGGGGGCGCCAGCGGGTGATGTGGTTCTCGATGAGCGTCATCACGTATTCGGCGCCGAGCGTCACCACCATCACCAGGATGATTGCAGCATAGAGGCCGGCCGCGTCATAGGTGCCCTTGGCGATCGAGATCAGGTAGCCGATACCGGCCAGCGAACCGACAAACTCGCCGACGATCGCGCCGATGATGGCGAACGAGAACGAGACGTGCAGGCTGGCGAAGATCCAGCTCATCGCCGACGGCAGGATGACGTTGCGGGTAACCTGCCAGTTCGAGGCGCCGAGAATGCGGGCATTGGCGATCATGTTGCGGTCGGCCTCGCGAACACCCTGGAAGGCGTTGGCGAAGACGACGAAGAACACCATGATGAAGGCGAGCGCCACCTTGGAGGGCAGGCCGAGACCCATGATCATCACGAAGATCGGCGCGAGAACGACGCGCGGGATCGAATTGATCGCCTTGATGTAGATCGACAGAATATCGGAAGCGAGCCTGTTGCGGCCGAGCGCGACACCGACGAGAACACCGGCCACCGAGCCGATGATGAAGCCGATCAGCGCTTCTTCCATGGTGATGCCGAGATGGTACCAGAGCGAGCCGCTCTCGGTGCCTTCGGTGATCCATTCCCACAGCCGCAGAGCGATGCCATAGGGGCTGGAATAGAAGAACGGGTCGATCCAGTGCAGATCCGAGGCAAGCTGCCAGAGAACGAAGATGACGGCGAGAATGGCGACCTGCCAGAACAGCACGACGTATTTGCGGCGTGTCATCGCCTTCATAGCTGCCGCTTCGATTTCCGCATCCGAGGTACCGGCACGAAAGATCGGCGCATTGCCGGCTTCAAGGGCTGTGTTTGCCATGATCAATCCTCCCTTATGCCGCTTCTGCGGCACGGCGATAGCTGGTTTCGACCTCTTCGCGAAGGTCGTCCCAGATCGTCTTGCAATAATCGATGAAGTTCTGCTCGTAGCGGATCTCGGAGACCACGCGCGGGCGCGGCAGGTCGATCGTGTAGACCGATTTCACCGTGGCCGGGCCGGCGGTGAGAACATAGACCTTGTCGGCGAGCGCCACGGCCTCTTCGAGATCGTGCGTGACGAATACGACGGAGGCCTGCCGTTCGGCCCAGAGCTTCAACAGCTCCTCATGCATGACCGTGCGGGTCTGCACGTCGAGCGCCGAGAAGGGCTCGTCCATCAGCAGGATTTCCGGCTCGTTGATGAAGGTCTGCGCCAGCGACACACGCTTGCGCATGCCGCCCGAGAGCTGATGCGGATAGTGATGCAGGAATTTCGTGAGGCCGACGCGGGCGAGCCAGTCCTTGGCACTCTTCTCAGCCTCGGCCTTCGACTTGCCGCGAAACAGCGGGCCGGCCATGACGTTTTCGATGACGTTCTTCCAGGGAAAGAGCGCATCCGTCTGGAAGGCGAAACCGACACGCGGGTCGATGCCGTTGACCGGGCCACCCATCAGGCGGACTTCGCCGGCGCTCGGCTTGGCAAGGCCGGTGACGAGGTTGAGTGTCGTCGACTTGCCACAGCCCGTCGGTCCGACAACGGCGACGAACTCGCCGCGTTCGACGGTCATGTTGAAATCGCGCAGCGCCGTCAGCGACTTGCCGGTCGGCGAAACGAAACGGCGGCTGACATTGATGAGCTCGATCGCCGGTGTCCGGCGTCCATCCTGTTGCATGGTGCTGATCCCTCACACGTGCCTTAGGGCGTGCACGCAAAGCCCAATGAACTGCGAAGTCTGTTGAACTGCCGCTTCCAGCATTGGCCGGAAGCGGCGCTAAGACTGCTTACTTGACGTTCTTGACGAATTCCGTCGTGTAGGTCTTCGACAGGTCGATCGTCTTGCCCTTGACGTTCTTGGAGAAGGCGGAGAGCACGGCGAGAACCGTCTTCGGACCATCTTCAGGCATCACGCCATCGGCCGTGAACATTTCCTTGCCGGCGTCGAGAGCCTTGATGTAGCCGTCCTTGTCGCCGACGTAGAAATCCTTCGGCATCTTGTCGGCAATCTCGGCGGCGGAGTGCGTGTGGATGAAGCGCATCGTCTTGACGAAGGCGTTTGCGAGCTTCTGCACCTCTTCCTTATGGGCGTCGACCCATGCGGCATCCATGTAGAGAGACGCGGCGGGATAGGTGCCGCCAAGAGCATCTTCCGTGCCCTTGAGCGTACGCAGATCGACGAGGACCTTGGCTTCGCCCGTCTTCAGGAGGCGCGAGATCGTCGGCTCGGTGGTCATGCCGGCCTGGATGGCATCCTGCTGCATGGCGGCGATGAAGGTCTGACCGGCGCCAACCGGAACCGGGGTCACGTCAGCCGGGGAAAGCCCAGCCTTGGACGCCATGTAGAGCGTCAGGAAGTTCGTGGACGAACCGAGGCCGGTTACGCCGACGCTCTTGCCCTTCATATCGGCGAAGGACTTGATTTCCGGGTGCTTGGTCGAAACCAGCTCGACTTCGCCAGGCGCCTGGCTGAACTGCACGACGGACTTGATGAACTTGCCCTTGGCCTGCAGGTCCACGCAATGATCATAGAAGCCGACGACGCCCTGAACGGCACCGGCCAGCAGCTGATTTTCGGCATCGACGCCGGCGGATTCGTTCAGAAGGTCGACCTCGAGGCCTTCATCCTTGAAGTAACCGAGGGATTCGGCAAGCTTGGCCGGCAGATAGATCTGCTTTTCGTAGCCGCCCACCATGATGGAGATCTTGTCGGCGGCATTGGCTGCCGTGGCTGCAAAGGAAGCAGCTGAGATGACGAGGGAAAGGGCTACGGTGTGAAAAAGCGCGCGCGATGAACGCATCAATGTCTCCTCCTGTTTGAATGCTTGCGCCGTAAAGCGCCGCAGAAAATTGCGCTTCCTCCACGAAGCGTGGCGAACCTAGCGCGGGTAACCTTTCAGTAAGCTTTCAGTGCCCGATCGAATAAGGCGACATTGTGATTTTATTTCCTTGGCGCAAGATCAGGCCGTTTTGCAACGATAGGCGGCCTGCCCTTGGCATTTCCCGTATTGCGGCTAAACTGGACACCATGATTTTCGCCAGGGGGACGACCCATGAGGACCGCAGCCGCAGCCTTGATTCTAGCAACGATCATGACCGCCGGGCCGGCATCGGCGATCTCCCGCTATGAGTCCCTGAGCAAGAGTTGCGCTGCGGTACAGCAGTTGATCGCGGGTGAACGTGCTGTGATCCTTCGCTATCCCGCGCAAAACGGCCGTCTCGTTCTTTATGATCGTTATGTCTCCGACACCCCGCAATGCGGCATATCCGGCTATGCCGCACGCGCCTATGTTCCGACGCGGGATAACCCGCTGTGCCCGGTCTACAATTGCAAACCGTCATCGGTGTTCAATCCTCATTGACGCGAATCGGCTTTTCTGCCGTTTATGCTGATGGTGGGGTTACAAAACATTACAGAAAAAAGACTTTTGGTTGAATTTTACTCATATTTCACACACATTGTGCGGGCAGACTGAGCACGTGTCACTTACCCTGGAGTGGCATAAGTGGGGTGGCATCCACTGGGGGCCCCCTATTGACAAGGAGATTGCGCAGTGAGTGCAAAAGTACCGAATCCGATTGATGCCTATGTCGGTTCACGCGTGCGCACGCGGCGGCTTATGCTCGGCATGAGCCAGGAACGGCTTGCCGAACAGATCGGCGTTACGTTTCAGCAGGTGCAGAAATACGAAAAGGGCACCAATCGCATCGGCGCCAGCCGATTGCAGGCAATAGCCAATGTTCTGGCTGTACCGGTTGCCTTTTTCTTCCAGCAGGACAATTCGCAGCCGCTGAACACAGACGGTTTGGGCGCGATCAACGGCCTCGAGGATCTGTCGGAATTCCTGACGTCCAAGGAAGGCTTGAGCCTCAACAAGGCGTTCATGAAGATCAACGACCCGAGCGTACGTCAGTCCGTACTGACCCTGATCAAGTCCCTGGCGAATGGCTCCGAGCCGCTCACGGGCCATGTGCCGCGTACGACGGATGCCTCGATAGGGCTTCGCAACTGACATTTTGCCTGCTTTACCGAGCAGGATAGAGGCAATCACCGGCACCCACTGGCGATTGCTTCGATGCTCATGTGTCCGCCACCTGTCGCCATTGCCGTTGATCGACAATCGACAGGTCCGGAACAGTAATGCCTGGGGATGGCAGCCGGCTTTGCGGGGCTGCCACCCGAATTGTCTTCGTCGATCAATGATTTGGCCCGGATGGTAATGATGATTGCGGATCATTCCCTTGCCGAGTTCCTTGCCAGGCATTCAGATCAGACCGTTTCTGTCCCATCCGCCTCGCCCTATTCCGATCGTGCCTGTTCAGCCGAAGAAACCCTTGGGCGGATCCAACCGCACCTCATGGCGCACGGCATCACCCGTCTCGCCCGCCTCACGGGTCTCGACAGGATCGGCATTCCGGTCTGGCAAGCCGTCAGCCCGAATGCGCGATCGATCGTCATCCACAATGGCAAGGGCATCACCGATGTCGAAGCCAAGCTTTCTGCCGCCATGGAAGCGCTTGAACGCGCCACGGCGGGCGAACCGACACTTGCGTGCATGATCACCAGCCGCGTCCGACTTGAAGCCGAGGGGCATCGCAGCGATGCGCTCCCCACGCTCATTGCCGGCGGGCAGCCCGATATCGCCGATGACGAAGAGCTTGCCTGGGCCGAAGGGCATGATCTCATAGGCGGAGAGGCGATCTGGCTTCCTTTCCAGGCCGTCACGCTTGATCGCACTATCCGCGATCCGCGCTTCTGGCAATCATCCGACGGGCTGGCCTCCGGCAACAATCTGACCGAGGCCATCTTACACGGCCTACTGGAACGCATCGAGCGGGACGCCTTGGTGCTATGGGAGGTCTCCTCGCCGAAACAGCGTATCGACGCTTGTCTAGATCCGGCATCCCTGAACGATCCGGTGCTGAACCAGTTGACGGAGAAGATTGAGTCTGCCGGGCTGACATTGCGCCTTTTCGACATCACCAGCGATATCGCCATTCCCGTCATCGTCGCCTTGATCGGCCCTGCAGACATTGGCACGACGGAACGCAGCTACCGCTATTTCGATGTCACGCTCGGCAGTGGCGCGCATCCATCGCGGCTGCGCGCGGCAATCCGCGCCGTGACCGAAGCGGCGCAATCCAGGCTTACCTTCATCAGCGGCGGCCGTGACGATATCCATCCGGAGAGTTTCACGCGCGCATTGCCGCAGAGCATTCGGAGCTGTTTCGATGCCGATCCGAAGCAGATGACGGAAGCCAACGTCAGGCTCCCGAAAGGCGCCGGTGCCTTGCTGCAACTGACGATAGACCGATTGCGCGATGCCGCCATCAGTTCCGCAATAGTGGTGCCGCTGACATCTCGCTCCCTGCCCTTCGCCGTCGCAAAGATCGTGGTGCCACAGCTTGAGAATCCCGCCGGAAACCGCAAGCGCCGGCTCGGTCACAGGGCAATCTCCAAGTCCCTGCATCTTTTGTAGCCGCACTCGCTTGTTCGGCGAATATCAGCATTCACTCTCTCGCGCTGTAGTTTCGAACCGGCTCGTTGCACTAGCCGCAAATTGCAATCACAAATTCTGATCACAATCAAACATCGTGTCACGCCGTGTGTCACGCGCCAAGCTGCGAAACATTCGTTACCGTTTGCTCATGTTCCTGACGGGATTCAACTCGTCCGGACCGGAATGGGCAACAGAGGGTATAAAATGACGGTAGCATTTTCGATGGAGGCAACGAACCAGGATCCGGATTCGCTCAAGGAACTGGCATCGATCGCCCGGCTCATCACCTATGCGCGGCAAAGCGCCAAAAATCTCGAGGCGGAATTTCCTGTCTGGTGCCTGGATCTGGCGCTTGGAGCAGTGCTGCAGGAAATGTACGCAAACGGCCTGCAGGCGCCCTGGTACGAAGAAGGTGCAGACGCGGCAAACATGGCCGTCGCACATTGATCTTGCTACTCCGGGCTTCGGCGGAAGCCTGCAAGATGCCGATGCAGTTGGGCGACCGTATCGGCATTTGTTTTTGAACGTAGGAATGAGATTGCTAACGACCTTTCGTACGCGGCTGCACGCCCGCCACGAAGATTGCGATGCACTGACGCAGGTGTCGCAGCCGCGTTTCCCGATCAGGCCAGTCATTCGGATGGCCCGGCCTGGAAATCATGGCGCTGAAGATCATGCCCATCAGCATGCGCGCACCGCTTGCAACGTCGGCAATCTCGATCAGGCCACGCTGCCGTTGCAGGCTGAGCCAATCCGCCAGCATCTGCTGTGACTGCTTTGCGCCGTAGGTGTGCATCAAGGCCGCGACTTCAGGAAATTGCTGCGATTCACTGATGGCAAGATGAATGAAAGCCTCGCGCTCACGTTCCTTGGCTTCGTCTATGTCGATCATGAAGATTTGCTCGAGCGCCTCGTCGAGCGGCAGGTTCT
Organism: Rhizobium sp. AC27/96; assembly: GCF_001692325.1. Classification (GTDB taxonomy): domain Bacteria; phylum Pseudomonadota; class Alphaproteobacteria; order Rhizobiales; family Rhizobiaceae; genus Rhizobium. Next base: position 80,108 of record NZ_LXKN01000021.1, read on the forward strand.
CATTGGCGTCACGCGGCAAAGCCAGCATCGAAGCACGATGGTCGGCGATGATCGCCATGAAAAGATCGGTCTTGCTCGGAAACAACCGATAGAGGGTCTGCTTCGAAATCCGGCAACGGGCGGCGACCAGATCCATGGTCGTGCCGCCATAGCCCAGTTCGTAGAATGTGGCGCGTGCCTCGGTGACGATCTCGGCCCGCCGCTCATCGTCGCTGACGGTTTTTGGACGACCGCGCGGTCGGCGTATCGCAGCCTGATCGGCCACACCCTCCCGTTCTTTTGTCGGTGCTTCCATCTGGACCTCAACGACCGAATGCGATTGACATTTGGAGCAATCCAAATATTTTCCGTACGACCTCGTACTGTAAATAAGGCAACAGGAAATAGCAACGTGCGAAAGCTTGCCTCTTTCACCTCCTCATCCATCTATCCCGCGATATCCGCTCGCTGTCTGACAACACGGGCCGCGATGCTCGTCGCCGGTGTCGCCGCCACGATGCTGCTTGCCGGCTGCAACGACCAGAAGGCGGCGCAGAACAACGCGCCGGTGGTGCGAACCGAAGTCAGCGCCATGGCGCTGCATCCGCAATCGGTCGCGATCACGGCAGAGCTGCCCGGCCGCACCAGCGCCTATCTCGTGGCCGAAGTGCGCCCGCAGGTCGGCGGCATCATCCGCAACCGTAATTTCAAGGAAGGCAGCGAGGTCAAGGCCGGCGACGTTCTCTACGAGATCGATCCGGCCTCCTACCAGGCCTCCTATGACAGCGCCGCCGCTGCCCTGCAGAAGGCGCAGGGCGCGGTGCCGAGCGCACAGTCGAAGGTAGACCGATACAAGAGCCTCACGCAGCAGGACGCCGTCAGCAAACAGAATCTGGACGACGCGGTTTCCACCCTGGCCCAGGCGAATGCCGACGTAGCATCGGCGAAAGCAGCCCTCGAAACGGCGCGCATCAACCTCGACTATACCAAGATGCGTGCGCCGATCGCCGGTCGTGTCGATGCGTCCGCGGTGACCGTCGGCGCCCTCGTTACCGCCGACCAGACGACCGCGCTGACCACCATCCGCCAGCTCGACCCGATCAATGTCGACGTCACGCAGTCGAGCACCAACCTGCTTGAATTCCGTCGTGCCATCGCCGAGGGTCGGTTGAAGACCAGCGGCGACAATGTCTCCGTCCACCTGACGCTGGAAGACGGCAGCCAGTACAAGGAAGTCGGCAAGCTCGAATTCGCCGAAGCAGCGGTTGCCGAGACCGTCGGCACCATCACCGTGCGCGCCGTTTTCCCGAACCCCGATCGCATCTTGCTGCCCGGCATGTATGTGCGTGCCACCATTCAGGAAGGCATCGCCGAAAACAGCTTCCTGGTGCCGCAGCGCGCCGTTTTCCGCAATACCAAGGGTGAGCCCACCGCCATGTTCGTGGCTGCCGACAACAAGGTGCAGCAGCGCGTCTTGAAGGTACAGCGCAGCATCGGCAACAGCTGGCTCGTCAATGAAGGCATGAAGGACGGCGACCGCGTGATCGTCGAAGGCAGCCAGCGTGTCCGCGACGGCCAGGAAGTGAACGTCTCTCCGGTGACCATCGACGATGCGACGGGCGAGGTGAAGCAGGCAGCCGCCGATGCCAAACCTCCAGAGCAGCAGGCCGAATTGGAAAAGACCGATATCAAGGCCGCCTCCGGCGCTCAGAAGTGAGAATTAGACGATGTCTCGTTTTTTCATCGACCGGCCGATCTTTGCCTGGGTTATCGCCATCGTCATCATGCTGGCAGGTGCCCTGTCCATCCTGACGCTGTCGATCTCGCAATATCCACAGATCGCACCCACCACGGTCAGCATCAGCGCCACCTATCCCGGCGCTGATGCCGCCACCGTCGAAAACTCGGTGACCAAGGTCATCGAGCAGGGCATGACCGGCATCGACAATCTCGATTACATGACCTCGACGTCAACGGCGACGGGTCAGGCCTCGATCTCGGTGACCTTCACCAACAAGGCGGATCCGGACGTTGCGCAGATGCAGGTGCAGAACAAGCTGCAGCTGGTCACCGCGCAATTGCCGCAGACCGTGCAGTCCACAGGCATCGTCGTTTCCAAGTCGACATCGAACTTCCTCATGGTCGTCGGCTTCGTCTCGACCGACAACAAGCTGAGCTCCAACGACCTTGCGGACTATGTTTCCAGCACGCTCAACGATACGCTGAAGCGCATCGACGGCGTCGGCAATACCCAGATCTTCGGTGCCGGCTACGCCATGCGCATCTGGGTCAATCCGGACAAGCTGGCCAAATACCAGCTGATGGTCAGCGACGTCACCAATGCGATCGAGGCGCAGAACTCGCAGGTTTCGGCCGGCCAGCTCGGCGCGCTGCCGCAGCGCAAGGGCCAGCAGCTCAACGCGACCGTTACGGCCAAGAGCCGCCTGCAGACGCCTGAGCAGTTCGAAAACATCATCCTGAAGAGCCAGCCCGATGGCTCGCTGGTGCGCATCAACGATGTCGCCACCGTCGAGCTCGGCGCCTCGTCCTATACGACGGCAAGCACCTATAACGGCCATCCCTCGTCCGGTCTCGCCGTGATGCTCGCGTCCGGCGCCAACGCTATTAGCACGGCGGAAGCGGTCAGGGCGACTATCAACAATCTCAGCCAGACCCTGCCGCCGAATGTCGAGATCGTTTATCCGTACGACACGACGCCGTTCGTCAAACTGTCGATCGAGGACGTGGTCAAGACGCTGCTTGAAGCCATCGTGCTCGTCTTCATCGTCATGTTCGTCTTCCTGCAGAACCTCCGCGCAACGCTGATCCCGACGCTTGCCGTCCCGGTCGTCCTGCTCGGTACCTTCGGGGTGCTGTCTCTGTTCGGATACTCGATCAATACATTGACCATGTTCGGCATGGTGCTCGCCATCGGCCTGTTGGTCGACGACGCCATCGTCGTCGTCGAAAACGTCGAGCGCGTCATGGAGGAAGAGGGATTGTCGCCGCGAGAGGCGACGATCAAGTCGATGCAGGAAATCACCGGCGCCTTGATCGGCATCGCCACGGTTCTCTCGGCCGTGTTCATCCCGATGGCGTTCTTCTCGGGTTCGGTCGGCATCATCTACCGCCAGTTCTCGGTGACGATCGTCTCGGCGATGGTGCTCTCGGTCATCGTCGCCCTGATCCTGACGCCTGCCCTTTGCGCCACGCTTCTGAAGAAGCCGGCACACGGAGCCAAGGAACGCGGTGCGTTCGGCTGGTTTAACCGTAATTTCGAACGCGCAACGCATCGCTACCAGCGCAGCGTCAACGGCATGATCCGCTATACCGCTGTCTTCCTGGTGATCTTCGTGTTGATCGGCGTCGGCGTCGCCGGCCTGTTCAACCGCCTGCCCAGCTCGTTCCTGCCGGATGAAGACCAGGGCATCCTGCTGACGGCCATTCAGTTGCCGCCGGGTGCCACGGATTCGCGCACCTGGGCTGTGCTCAATCAGGTGAAGGATTACTATCTCAACACCGAGAAGGACTATGTCGACGGCGCATTCGCGGTGGCAGGCTTCGGCTTCAGCGGTCAGGGCCAGAACGTCGGTATCGTCTTCGTGAGATTGAAGGACTTCGACAAACGCTCGACGCCGCAATCCAAGGCGCAGGCGATTGCCGGTCGCGCCATGGGTGCCTTCTCGAAGATCAAGGATGGCAGCGTCTTCGCGCTGGCGCCGCCGGCAATCCCCGGTTTCGGCAGCTCGAGCGGCTTCGACTTCTTCATCAAGGACGTCAACGGCGCCGGCCATGCCGCGCTTATCGCCGCGCGCAACCAGTTGCTCGGCGCAGCCGGCAAGAGTCCAAAGCTCTTCGGCACGCGCCCGAACGGCCAGGAAGACACGCCACAATATTCCGTCAATATCGACCAGGAGAAGGCAAGCGCCCTCAATATCACCCTATCCGATATCGACTCCACGCTGTCGACCGCCTGGGGCGGCACCTATGTCAACGACTTCATCGATCGCGGCCGCGTCAAGCCTGTCTACGTGCAGGCCGACAAGGATTTCCGCATGCAGCCGGAAGACTTCGGTCGCTGGTATGTGCGCAATTCCGGCGGCGATATGGTGCCTTTCTCTGCCTTCTCCAGCGGCGACTGGACCTACGGCTCGCCACGTCTGGAACGCTATAACGGCTCCTCGGCCGTCGAAATCCAGGGGGCAGCAGCACCGGGTGTCTCGTCAGGTGACGCCATGAACGAGATCGACAAGATCATGGCGACGCTGCCACCCGGCTTCAGCCATGAATGGACCAGCCTGTCG
>NZ_LXKN01000022.1 GCF_001692325.1 Rhizobium sp. AC27/96
CCTTAACATCCGCCGCACGCGCTCCAGCCGCTGCACCGGCAACCGCCAGCGCTACCAGAGCACTCGTCGTCATCAGTCTACGCATGGTCTTCCTCCCAATGTTGCAAATCGTCCGAGCGAAGGTCGTCCTCCGCCCCTCGAAGCCTCCACCGTCAAGCAGAAGCTATTCTGCTGGCGACCCTGTTCGCCGCGAAGCATTTAAAACGTTATAAATAAACTCAAGTCAAGATCCCGATTCCGAATTGCATATTCGCAATAACAGGCTGAATAAGCTTGATTTTGTGGGAAAATTCGACGAGTTTTCCCATCAATTTTCTCAGGTATTCGCGCCGCAAACGTTTTCAGAAGCGCATTTGCACTTCGTTTCGAAACAGCGTACAAGGCGGTCACTCCGAGGCAGGCTGAGTATTCCCTTGAAAGACACTTCCGGAAAATCCGCGTCCCTTGCGACGCCCGTACGCAAAAGCGGCAAGCCGACCCTGCGCACGATTTCCGAAATGACCGGCTTTGCCGTCACGACCGTGTCCCGGGCACTGGGCAATGCGCCGCAGATTTCGATCGAGACGCGCGAGCGTGTCCACGCAGTCGCGGCCCAGATCGGTTATCTGCCCGATCGCGCCGCGCAGCGCCTGAAGACCGGCAAGACCAACGTCATCGGCATCCTGCTCGATCCTCACGAGGAAATTCTCGGCTACGGTATCTCCATCATGCACGGCCTTGCCAAGGCGCTGCGGAATACCGCCTACCACCTGATCGTGACGCCGAATTTCATCAATGGCAGCAATGTCGACGCCGTGCGTTACCTGGTGCGCAACGGCATGGTCGACGGGCTGCTGTTTTCCCGAACGGAACCTTTCGATCCCCGCGTTCGCCTTCTGCTCGAAAGTGGTTTTCCGTTTGTCACGCATGGACGGACGGAGTTCACGGTTGATCATCCCTTCGTCGACTATGACAATTTCAGCTTTGCCTATGAGGCGACGAAGCGGCTGGTGGAGCGGGGTCGACGCAAGCCGATGATCATCCTGCCGCCGAGGCGGCTGACCTTCTCGCAGCATCTGCTGCACGGCTTCATGACAGCTGTTCGCGAGGCGGGAGTCGATTACGAGATTCCCGAGGAGATCGACCTGGACTGTCCGGTGGAGCAAATCCGCGACTATATGAGCCGTCGCGCGTCGCAGCCCGGCTCTCCCGATGGTTTTGCCTGTGGCGGCGAGGTCTCGGCCCTGGCGACCATTACCGGCATGGGCGACAACGGCCTCACGCTCGGGGTGGAATATGATGTGGTGGCAAAGCGCACCTCGAAGCTGCTGAGCCAGATCCAGCCGAAGGTCGAGACCATCTACGAAGATCTGACCGATACGGGCGAGCGGATGGGGCACGTCCTGCTCGCCTGCATCGCCGGCGATCAGACCGCTGAAAAGCAGGTCTTGCTGAAACCTGAAGTCAGCTTCTCGATGCTTTCGAATGTCGGCTAACTAAAACGGCTGGCGATTATCCGGGCTGGTGATCGCCAACATCAGCTTGCCCTGCCATTTCCTTCGCAATGCCTTCGGGCACATTCAGCGGTTTCGTGCGGCCGTCTCCTTTCGAAAAGCAGCGGGACTTCTTGCAGTCCATTTCCGAAAGGCGCGATGGAAGGCGCTGGGTTCGGAAAAGCCGAGGCGTGTGGCGATCTCCCCGACGCCGAACTCGGTCGTCTGCAGCATCTCGATTGCAAGATCACGGCGGATTTCATCTCTGATGGCGGCATAATTCTGCCCTTCGGCATGCAGGCGATGCCGAAGCGTCGATGGCGACATGCGCATTTGCGCGGCCAGATCATCGAATGCCTTCCACGAGGCGGGAGGCATCTGCCTAAGGCGCTGGCGCACATTTGCCGCAAGGCCGGCATCATAGCGATAGCGCACAAGGATATTGGCCGGCGCGTTGCGCAGAAACTGCTTCAGAGCCTGCTCGTTGCGCGTCACCGGCAGTTTGAGCAGGGAAGCATCGAATGCGAGCCTGCTGACGGGCTGGGAGAAGCGCACCGATGCCCCGAAAAACTGCCGATAGTCGGCGCCATGATCCGGCTCGGCACAGCGAAAATCGACCATTCGCAAGGGAATACGGCGACCGATGAGCCAGCAGGTAATGCCGTGCAGGAGAATCCAGTAGGTCCGGTAGGCAAAGGCGGAGCGCGCATTCGTCAAGTCCGTCAGCACGACATGCGCCAGCCCGTCGGCCACCTCGATATGCCCTTTCGGGTCTTCCAGCACGATGTTCAAGAATCGCAGCGCGCGGCGTAGCGCCTGTTCGAGGGTTTTCGCGTGGAGGATACAGTGGCAGAGCAGCGTGAAGCTGCCGCGCCGCATGGGTCTGGCGCCCATGCCGAAGAATTCGTCGTCTATCTCGGCCGCGATCGCAAGCCAGAGCGCGCCATAGCTTTCGGCGGAAACCGGCGCATCGATCTGAGAGGACAGACCTAGCGCCGTCAGTATCTGTTCAGGGGATTTTCCTTGCCGCCGAACGCTGTCGATCGCCTCCCTGACGAAGAAAGGTGATATCATCCGCCGTCCGGCTTCGGTCATCGTCATGCTTTCTGAAACATGGTAAAACTGGCCGATGATTTGAGACGCTTTTGTCATCGAATGCAATATCGTCCGGAGATAGAGTCAGCCGAAGGCGCAAGGCAAATCGCGTCCTGCCGGGAGATGCGATGCTGCAGGCGACTGCATGGCGCGTGGAGGCCTCGGTTGAAATCGACCGCGCTGGAGGAGAGCGACCATGTTGATCCACGGGAAGACCTTCGTCATCACCGGTGGCGGTTCGGGCCTTGGGGCGGCCGTCGCGCGCATGCTGGCAGGCGAGGGTGCGAACGTCGTGATTGCCGATGTCAACGCGGATGCCGGAGCCGCCATTGTCGGCGAACTCGGCGCCAGTGCCACCTTCATCAGGACTGATGTCACGCAGGAAGAGGACGGCCAGGCCGCGATCGATCTGGCGCTGGAGCGCTTCGGTCATCTGAATGGGCTGGTCAATTGCGCCGGCGTTGCGCCCGGTGAGAAGGTGATCGGCCGCAACGGCCCGCATAGGCTCGACAGCTTTTCCCGCACGATCGGCATCAATCTCATCGGCACTTTCAATATGATCCGGCTCGCTGCGGCCGCCATCGCCAAAGAAGAGCCTGATGCCGAAGGCGAGCGCGGTGTCATCGTCAACACGGCTTCGGTCGCTGCCTTCGACGGACAGATTGGCCAGGCGGCCTATGCAGCTTCCAAGGGCGGCGTTGCTGCCATGACGTTGCCGATCGCGCGCGAATTGGCCCGCAGCGGAATTCGGGTCGTTGCCATCGCGCCAGGCATCTTCGAGACGCCGATGATGGCCGGCATGCCGCAGGAGGTGCAGGATTCGCTGAGCAAGAGCGTGCCCTTTCCGCAGCGCTTCGGAAAGCCGGTGGAATTTGCCGCGCTGGTACGCCACATCTGTGAGAACGTCATGCTGAATGGCGAAGTCATTCGTCTCGATGGCGCGTTGCGCATGGCAGCGCACTGAGGCAGGCTCGTTATGGGAGGTTTGATATGAGGCCAGAGGATCCGATCGTCATCGTTGGTGCGGCCCGGACGCCAATGGGCGGCTTCCAGGGAGATCTTAAGGACTGCACCGCGCCGGAACTCGCCGCCGCCGCGATCCGCGCCGCACTCGAGCGCAGCGGCATTAGCCCGGATGCCGTTGAGGAAGCGGTGTTTGGTTGTGTTCTTCCGGCCGGCCAGGGCCAGGCACCGGCCAGGCAGGCAGCGATTGGCGCCGGCTTGCCGTTTGCAGCAGGCGCAACCACCGTCAACAAGATGTGCGGCTCCGGAATGAAGGCAGCCATGCTGGCGCATGATCTCATTGCTGCCGGCAGCGCCTCGATTGCGGTTGCCGGGGGCATGGAGAGCATGACGAATGCGCCTTACCTGCTCGACCGGGCGCGCGGCGGCTACCGGCTCGGGCACGGCCGCGTCATCGACCACATGTTCCTGGATGGGCTCGAAGATGCCTATGACAAGGGGCGGCTCATGGGCACCTTTGCCGAGGATTGCGCCGAGGCCTACCAGTTTACCCGCGCCGCGCAGGACGAGTATGCCATCACATCCTTGACCCGTGCCCGCAATGCGATCGAGGAAGGGGCATTCGACGCCGAGATCGTGCCCGTCACGGTCAAGGCCGCGCGAGCTGAACTGGTCGTCAGCCGCGACGAGCAGCCCGGCAAGGCGAAGCCGGAGAAGATCCCGACGCTGAAGCCCGCTTTCCGCGAAAACGGCACGGTGACCGCTGCGAACGCATCGTCCATCTCCGATGGCGCGGCCGCGCTGGTGCTTATGCGGCGCTCCCAGGCCGAGCGTGAGGGAATTGCTCCGCTTGCCACCATCATCGGCCATTCAACGCATTCGCAAGCCCCCAATCTGTTTGCGACCGCGCCGATCGGCGCGTTGCGCAAGCTTGCCGAACGCACCGGCTGGAACCTTCGGGATGTAGATCTGTTCGAGGTCAACGAAGCCTTTGCCGTCGTGGCCATGGCGGCGATGCGTGATCTCGACTTGCCGCACGAAAAGGTCAATGTTCACGGTGGCGCCTGCGCGCTCGGCCATCCGATCGGCGCATCCGGCGCCCGCGTGCTTGTCACCTTGCTTTCCGCGCTCAAGCGCTATGGCATGAAGCGCGGTATGGCGACGCTTTGCATCGGTGGCGGCGAAGCGACTGCGATGGCTATCGAACTGAATTGAACGGTTTCGAGGAGGAGGCCGGATATGATCCTGAGCGAAGACCAGATCCAGATCCGCGACATGGCGCGCGATTTTGCCCGCGAGCGGCTGGCACCGGGTGCTGCTGAGCGTGACGTGAACAGCCGTTTCCCCCGCGAGGAATTGAAGGAGATGGGCGAGCTGGGCTTTCTCGGCATGCTCGTGCCGGAAGCCTACGGCGGCTCCGAAACCGGCGTGATTGCCTATGCCGTGGCGCTGGAGGAAATCGCCGCCGGTGATGGCCCTTGCTCCACCATCATGAGCGTGCACAGCTCCGTCGGCTGCGTGCCGATCCTGAAATACGGCACTGAAGAGCAGAGGCAGCGGTTCCTGCCGAAACTCGCGAGCGGTGAGTGGATCGGTGGCTTTGCCTTGACCGAGCCGCAGGCCGGCTCCGACGCCTCGAATCTCAAGACCCGCGCTCGTCGCGACGGCGATCATTATGTGATCGACGGTGCCAAGCAGTTCATTACCTCGGGTAAGAACGGCAATGTCATCATCGTCTTTGCCGTCACCGATCCCGATGCGGGCAAGAAGGGCATTTCAGCCTTCATCGTGCCGACCGACACGCCCGGCTACGAGGTCGTGCGCGTCGAGCACAAGCTGGGTCTGCACTCGTCCGATACATGCCAGATCGCCTTTACCAATATGCGCATCCCAGCCGACAATCGGCTCGGCGAAGAAGGTGACGGCTACAGGATTGCCCTGTCGAACCTTGAGGGTGGGCGCATCGGCATCGCCTCGCAGTCCGTCGGCATGGCGCGTTCGGCTTTCGAGGCGGCGCGCGATTATGCCCGCGAGCGCAAGACGTTCGGTGTGCCGATTATCGATCACCAGGCGGTTGCCTTCCGGCTTGCTGACATGGCGACTCAGATCGAGGTGGCGCGCCAGATGGTACTGCATGCGGCGCAGCTGAAGGAGGAGGGGCAGCCCTGCCTCACCGAGGCGTCGATGGCCAAGCTCTTTGCCTCGGAAATGGCCGAAAAGGTCTGCTCCGACGCGATCCAGATCCATGGCGGCTACGGATACATGTCGGATTATCCGGTCGAGCGCATCTATCGCGACGTCCGTATCTGCCAGATCTATGAGGGAACAAGCGACGTCCAGCGCATCGTTATCGCACGCAATTTATAGAATATTTGTGGCCGTGCCTGCCGTGGGGAGCAACGGGCAGGGCGGTCCACATGGGAGGTATCGCAGCACATGAACGAAGTTCCAAGTCTCAGCCTGCACGTCCCCGAGCCGGCGGTTCGGCCCGGTGGCCAACCGGATTTCTCCAACGTCAAGATCGCCAAGGCTGGCGCAGTACCACGGCCAGAGGTCGACGTGGCGCCGGAAGAGATCCGCGACCTCGCCTATTCCATCATCCGCGTGCTCAACCGCGACGGCGAGGCGGTCGGTCCCTGGGCTGGCCTGCTCTCCGACGAGGAGCTGCTGACGGGCCTGCGCAACATGATGAAGCTCAGGGCCTTCGATGCCCGCATGCTGATGGCGCAGCGTCAGGGAAAGACCTCCTTCTACATGCAGCATCTCGGCGAGGAGGCGGTCAGTTCCGCCTTCCGCAAGGCGCTGAACAAGGGCGACATGAACTTCCCGACCTATCGGCAGGCGGGGCTCTTGATCGCCGACGATTATCCGATGGTCGAGATGATGAACCAGATCTACTCGAACGAGGCCGATCCCCTGCGCGGGCGGCAGTTGCCGATCATGTATTCATCGAAGGAGCATGGCTTCTTCACCATCTCCGGCAACCTTGCCACCCAATATGTGCAGGCTGTCGGCTGGGCCATGGCGTCGGCCATCAAGAATGATGGCAAGATCGCCGCCGCCTGGATCGGCGATGGTTCGACCGCCGAGTCCGACTTTCATTCCGCGCTGGTCTTCGCCTCCACCTACAAGGCGCCCGTCATCCTCAATATCGTCAACAATCAGTGGGCCATTTCGACCTTCCAGGGTATCGCGCGCGGCGGCTCCGGCACGTTTGCCGCCCGTGGTCTCGGCTTCGGCATTCCGGCACTGCGTGTCGATGGCAATGATTACCTGGCTGTTTATGCCGTCGCCAAATGGGCGGCCGAGCGCGCCCGTCGCAATCTCGGTCCGACGCTGATCGAATATGTCACCTACCGCGTCGGCGCCCATTCCACCTCGGATGATCCGAGCGCCTATCGGCCGAAAACCGAATCCGAGGCATGGCCGCTCGGCGATCCGGTGTTGCGGCTGAAGAAGCATTTGATCGTGCGCGGCGCCTGGTCGGAAGAGCGCCACGCCCAGGCGGAGGCCGAGATCCTGGACGAGGTCATCGAGGCACAGAAGCAGGCCGAAAGCCACGGTACGCTTCATGCCGGCGGCAAGCCATCCGTGCGGGATATCTTCGAGGGCGTCTATGCGGAAATGCCCCCGCATATCCGTCGCCAGCGACAGAAGGCAGGATACTGACATGGCAAGAATGACAATGATCGAGGCCGTGCGCAGCGCCATGGATGTCTCGATGGGACGGGATGACGATGTCGTCGTTTTCGGCGAGGATGTCGGTTATTTCGGCGGCGTTTTCCGCGCCACGCAGGGGCTGCAGGCCAAGTATGGCAAGACCCGCTGCTTCGACGCGCCGATCAACGAATCCGGCATTCTAGGCACGGCGATCGGCATGGCCGCCTATGGCTTGAAGCCCTGCGTCGAGATCCAGTTCGCCGACTACATGTACCCGGCCTATGACCAGATCACTCAGGAGGCGGCGCGCATCCGCTACCGTTCCAACGGCGATTTCACCTGCCCGATCGTCGTGCGCATGCCGACCGGCGGCGGCATCTTCGGCGGACAGACACACAGCCAGAGCCCCGAAGCGCTGTTTACCCATGTCTGCGGCCTGAAGGTGATCGTGCCCTCCAATCCCTACGACGCCAAGGGCCTGCTGATCGCTGCGATCGAGGATCCGGACCCGGTGATGTTTCTCGAACCCAAGCGGCTCTATAACGGCCCCTTCGACGGCCATCACGAGCGTCCGGTCACTCCATGGTCGAAACATGACCTTGGCGAGGTTCCGGAAGGACACTACACGATCCCGATCGGCAAGGCGGAAATTCGCCGCCCAGGCAATGCCGTCACCGTCGTCGCTTATGGCACGATGGTGCACGTGGCGCTCGCGGCCGCGGAGGAGACGGGGATCGATGCCGAGGTGATAGACCTGCGCAGCCTGCTGCCGCTCGACCTCGATACGATTGTCCAGTCGGTGAAGAAGACAGGCCGCTGCGTCGTCGTGCATGAGGCGACACTCACCTCCGGCTTCGGCGGCGAAATCGCTTCGCTGGTCCAGGAGCACTGCTTCTACAGTCTCGAGGCGCCGATCGTGCGCGTGACCGGTTGGGACACGCCCTATCCGCATGCACAGGAATGGGACTATTTCCCCGGCCCCGCCCGTGTCGGCCGGGCGCTCAAAGAAGTGATGGAGGGCTGAAGATGGGTGAATTCGTCATCAAGATGCCCGATGTGGGTGAAGGCGTGGCCGAGGCCGAACTGGTCGAATGGCACGTCAAGCCGGGTGACCCCGTTCGTGAGGACATGGTGCTCGCGGCTGTCATGACCGACAAGGCGACGGTGGAAATACCCTCGCCGGTCGAAGGGGTCGTGCTCTGGCTCGGCGCTGACGTCGGTGATACGGTCGCCGTCAAGGCGCCGCTCTTGCGTATCCAGGTCGCCGGCGAGGATGGGAGTGCAGCAGAAGCGGCGCCCTCCACTACGGCTGAACCGTCAGCGACGGTCGAGCCGGCCAAAGACAAGCCCACAGAGGCTAAGCCGGCAGATCCGCTGCAGGTCAGACCTGCGGCTGAGACCAAAGTCATTCAGCCGGAAAAAATCGCGGAGCGCCCCATCGCTCGCGAGCCGACGGAGCGGCCGCTTGCGTCTCCCGCCGTCCGGCTGCGTGCCCAGGAGGCTGGTGTCGATTTGCGCCAGGTGCCCGGCACCGGCCCGGCCGGCCGCATCACCCATGACAATCTCGACCAGTTCATAGCGCGTGGCATCCAGCCCGCTATTGTTCAGACCGGCCCCGCCCGCAAGACCGATGTCGAGGAGATCAAGCTCACGGGCCTCCGCCGCCGCATCGCCGAGAAGATGCGTCTTGCAAGCTCGCGCATTCCCCACATCACCTATGTCGAGGAGGTCGATGTCAGTGACCTCGAGGATCTGCGCGCGACGATGAATGCCGGCCGCAAGCCCGATCAGCCGAAGCTGACGATCCTGCCCTTCCTGATGCGGGCGCTGGTGAAGACGATTGGCGAGCAGCCGGGTGTCAACGCCACATTCGATGATGACGCGGGTATCGTCACCCGCTACGGCGCTGTCCATATCGGCATTGCCACGCAGACACCATCCGGCTTGACCGTACCCGTTGTCCGACATGCCGAGGCCCGGTCGATCTGGGATACGGCCGCCGAACTCGCGCGTCTTGCAGATGCTGCCCGCAATGGCACCGCTGCCCGCGAGGAGCTGTCCGGTTCCACGATCACCATCTCCTCGCTCGGCGCGCTCGGCGGCATCGTGACCACGCCGATCATCAACCATCCGGAAGTGGCGATTGTCGGGGTCAACAAGATCATGACCCGGCCCGTCTGGGACGGCACCCAGTTCATCCCGCGCAAGATGATGAACCTGTCGTCGAGCTTCGACCATCGGATCGTCGACGGCTGGGATGCGGCAGTCTTCGTCCAACGGATCAAGGCGTTGCTCGAAACCCCCGCGCTGATTTTTATTGAAGGCTGATGGCATGAAAGAGATCGTCTGCAAGCTCCTCGTCATCGGCGCCGGCCCTGGCGGCTATATCTGCGCCATTCGCGCCGGCCAACTGGGTGTCGATACTGTCATCGTCGAATCGACGAAGGCCGGTGGTACCTGCCTGAATGTCGGCTGCATCCCCTCCAAGGCGCTCATCCATGCGGCCGAGGAATTTGACAAGGTCCGCCACATGACAGGTCCCAACGCGCTCGGCATCACCGTCGAGGCGCCGAAACTCGATCTTGCCCAGACGATCCGCTGGAAGGATGGCATCGTCGGCCGGCTGAATAGCGGCGTGCTCGGCTTGCTGCGCAAGGCCAAGGTCAAGATCGTGCACGGGCAGGCGAAGTTCCGCGATGGCAAGACCGTCGAGGTCGACACCGAGACCGGAATCCAGGTCATCCGTGCCGAAACAGTTGTCATCGCCACGGGCTCCGAACCGGTCGAATTGCCGTCGCTACCTTTTGGCGGAGCGATCCTCTCGTCCACCGAAGCGCTGGCGCTGACGAGCGTTCCGGCCACGCTCGCGGTCGTCGGCGGCGGCTATATTGGCCTGGAGCTCGGCACTGCCTTCGCCAAGCTGGGGTCGCAGGTCACGGTGGTCGAGGCGATGGCACAGATCCTGCCGCAATATGACGCCGAACTCGTCAAGCCGGTTGTCAAACGGCTGAATGAACTTGGCGTACGCGTGCTGACCGGCGCAAAGGCTAGGGGTTATTCCGGAGAGGCGTTGCTGATCGAGACCGCCGCCGGTGAGGAGGAGCGGATTGCTGCGGACAAGGTGCTCGTGACAGTCGGCCGCAAGCCGCGCACCGAAGGATCTGGTCTCGAAGAACTGGAACTCGATCGCGCCGGCCGCTTTATTCGCATCGACGAGCGCTGCCGCACATCCATGCGCGGCGTCTACGCGATCGGTGACGTCACCGGTGAACCGATGCTCGCCCACCGCGCCATGGCGCAGGGCGAGATGGTGGCCGAGATCGTTGCCGGCCGCAAGCGCGTCTGGGACAAGCGCGCCATACCGGCGGTCTGCTTCACCGACCCGGAGATCGTCACCGCGGGGCTTTCACCGGAAGAGGCTCGTGCCCAGGGCTATGAAATCCGCGTCGGCGTCTTCCCCTTCAGCGCCAATGGCCGCGCGATGACGACCCAGTCGGAAGACGGGTTCGTGCGTGCCGTGGCGCGGGCCGATACCAATCTGGTGCTTGGTCTGCAGGCGGTCGGTGTCGGGGTCTCCGAATTGTCGAGCGACTTTTCCCTGGCGCTCGAAATGGGCGCGCGACTGGAGGACATCGCCGGCACTATCCACGCTCATCCCACTCGCAGCGAAGCCTTGCAGGAAGCGGCATTGAAAGCGCTGGGCCATGCCCTGCACATCTGAGCCAACCTCTCGATCATGCAGGCGCGCGAAGCTGCAGATTCATCGGCACGGATCAGGCCTTCACGCCTTCAACCGGCCAGAAGCGTTCCTTGAAACCGCTCTTCGTGTCGGCGCCCATATAGCGTCGCAGTTCCGCTTCTGCGTCGAGGCCGGGAAAAATCTCGGCAATCTGTGAAGCGTATTTCATGATTGCCGCGAATTTGGGTTCGAAGTCGACTTCGACATCCACCGGGTCCTTGAGCTTCCAGGTGGTTCTTTCAAGCGCCGCAGGAACGTTGTCGGGAAAATCCCGGGGAAATAGTCCTGCGGAATAGGGAATGTCTTCGTATAGATAGACATCCGCATTCCATCCCGGATACCCGTCCTTGAACGCTTGCGACGTAACGATATGGTCAACATGGCGGCCGACCGTCAGCGGGCATAGAATCATGTTTGGGCGAACCGTCCGAACCCAATCGGCGAGCAATGCGCGCAGTGGCTCCCAAACAATGTCCTTGGGGTTCGGGGGCGAAAAGACGGCCTTCCGGTTGACATAGAGGAAGTCGCCATTGCCGTCCCGGCGATAGATGGCATCCAGCAAGCCACCGTGAAGATAATCAGCGCCCAGCGACTGCACGGAGGCGACATCTTCCTTGCAACGCCACTCGTAGGGCTTTGGGCCCAGGGCCCACCATTCATGCAGTTCCTGCACAAAGGGAGATGGCTCGCCGTCAAACTGAGCATCGGCGGTGAAAATAGTGGCCGCCACAACGGAAACACCGTTTTTTACAGCTCTGTCCATGAAGCCGCCGGCACTCAGCACGGCATCGTCGAGATGAGGTGACAGAATGAGAACACGATCATCTTTGTTAAGCTTATTCAGCATTTTAACGATCCATTTCGCCGACGAATGATTTGGCCATTCAACGTCCGAGCAATTGAACAGGCTGGCTCAGGCGGGGTTGCCCAATCCGGCATAGCAAGTTATCGGGCCGTTGATAAGCATCACCTTGGGTGAGGGTTCATGGGGGCGACGGATAGATGAATCGGCGCCGTCATTGGCGCGCCGCCACTATAGCCACATGGTGATCAGGCGGCCGCGCTTGTTGGGACCTGGATCTCGGTCGTGCCCCGGTCTACCACTTCAAACGTAGCCCGACATTGCCTTCGAACAGGCGTTGATGCTCGCCGCTGACGTCGAATTTATAATCCGCCGTTGCAAAGGCGCTCCACGATGTGTTGAAGGCATAGACCAGGCCGCCGCCAAGCTCAACCGACGTGCCCTTTGTCGAGGTATTCATCGGATCGGCACCAAATTGTACCGTGTCGGTGGTGTCGAAGTTGTGCCAGAGATTGGCCTTCAGATAGGGTTGAAGCAGACCGTTGGGGGTTTGGAAGTTGCCTTGCAGGCGCGCGCCCAGCCGGCCGGTCCAGCTTTTATCCGAGCCGAATGAGACGGTTGAATAGGCATCACTCTTGTCGTCGAGCGAGATGTCCTGCCAAATCAGCTGTGCCTGCGGCTCGAGAGACCAATTGCTGGCGAGTGCGATCGGATAACCGCCTTCCAGCGATGCGGTGAACCCGCTTCCTCCAATATCGATTCCGGTTCCGCCGATCGAGTTGGCATCGCCACCGAACCAGGTGCCCATCAGCACGCCATCGAGATACCAGCCGGACGGGCCGATATGGGTCCAATAGGCGCCAAAGCTGTTTGCATCGAGGTTGAATTTGCCGGTCTTTACATTGTTCCAGCCAACTGCCTGGCCGGTGACATCGGCGCTGAGATTGGCATAGCCGTAGAACAGACCGGCAATGTCGCGGTTGCCATCGTTGCTCTCATGGCTGAGAATATCCAGGCCGGTTTGCAGGCCCCAAAGCGATCCTTCGATCGATGGTGACACGGAACCCGCCCAGCCCTGATCGACATGTTCGCCGAAAGCGCGACCCCAGGCTGCCGAGGCGTTGTCACCCGGCGTCAAGGCGCTTTGTTCGTCGCGGCGCTCGTGAAACGTACCCAGTGTCGTGAGCGTGGCGATCTGCGCTGCCGGCGGGAGCGCCGTGTAGGTTGCCACCTCCGGGCGGATCAGTGGGATGACCTCGACGTCGACGCCGCCGATATTTATGATTTTGGGGGAGATGGGGGTTGCTCCCGGATTCGGTGGTTTCGGCGTTGGATTGTCGGGTGTCACGAGTGGTGGCTCGATAACAGAGGTTTCACCTCCAGGCGGCGTGACCAGAATGGGGGTTTCAGGGTCGGGGTCGGTCGGGGTTGGCTCTGGAGCGACATAGGCGGAGCGCAGATACCAGTTATTGCTCGTACCGGTGCTGATGCCACCCTTAAAGAGGTAATATTCGTAGGCGCCGGCAGCAGCCCGGCCGTTCAGATAAAAGGCGTTGCTGCTGGCCGTGGCGCCGTTCAATGCCTGCACAAGGTTGATGCCGTCGACCATCGTGGCTGCACCGCCGCCGCCGAAATTATTGACTGTGATGGCTGTCGTACCCGATGCGGTCCCGCCGTCGATCACCAGCCTATCGGAGGCGGACGCATCGCCGCCGAGTACGGTGTTGAGGAGGAGGGAGCCGCCAGAGCCGACATAGTTCCCAACGACGGTGAGGCTGTTCGTCGCTTGCGAGCCGCCATTGGTCAGGTCGATAACGCCTGAATTGGTCAGTGTCACGGCAGGGCCGCCCGGGTAGGGTGTAATCGAAGGATTGAAACCGCCGCCGGCGAGCAGACTGGCACCGGACGAAACTGTCACATTGCCTGTCAGATCCTTCTGCAGCTGAAATGTGCCGTTCTGGATGAAGCTGTCGCGGAAGTCGCCGGTGCCGGCCCATGTCCAATCCGTGCCGGTCATGTAGAGTGTCTGGAAGTTGGTAAAAGCGTTGTCGATCATGCCCTGGCCCTGAAGCGTGACCTTGTTGCTTCCGCCGCCGCCATTGGCGGTTCCGATCATCTTCGAGCCGGTTTGCAGCGTCAGGTCTATATTGCCGTTTCCGCCGCTGATGGCAAAGCCGTTGCCGCCGCTGAGAAGCCCCGCATTGGTAATGGCGGTTTGTCCGTTCAGCGTGCGAATGGCGGGACCCTGGTCGCTGATGATCTGGCCGCCAGCAAGATTGATGATCGTAGCGGTGAAAGACGAGCCGAGCGTGTTGGAGAAGACCCCGTCCGACGGCAGGCTGCCCGAGGCCGCGCCGCCGGTTGCATGGATGATGCCGCTGTTCACCAAGGTGCCGTTGCCGCCCTGAATATAGACCGTCGGCGAGCTGTTTCCGCTCGTGGTCAGCGTACCTGTGTTGGTGACCGTGCCATTGGCGCCGAGAATGGAAACGGCGCGCGCATTGCTGCCGCTGGTCGACACCGAACCATTGTTGATAATGGTGTTGTTGGGAGAGCCGCCGCCACTTTGGCCCCAGCTGGCCGTCATGCCATAGGCATTGGGTCCCGTTGTCGTAATCGAGCCGTTGTTGATGAGCGTGTTGCCGCCACCGTCGGCGGCCATGCCGTCATTGTATTGGCCAGTGTTGCTGATCGAACCGTTGTTGGTAATGGTGTTATTGCTGCCGGTGCCGACGAGACCCGCGCCGCGATTGAGGCCGCTGCTGCCCGATCCGGTAAGAGAAATATTGCCGTCGTTGACGATGGTGCTGGAATCGGCGACGCGCGCGCCGGCATTGGCGGTTGGCGAGCGAACGACAGTCACAATCGCGCCGCCGAGAATGTTGATCGTGACATTGGAGCTACCAGCGGCTCCATAGACCCCGGTGGTGACCGGATTGGGCGAGGTCGAGTCGCAGGTGGCTGTCTGGCCATTCGTGGGAGTGAAACTACTGCATGCTGCTTGCGCGACTTCAGGGGATGCGATGCTTGCCCCCATTAAAAGCGTGGCCTTAAGGCAGGTGTAGCGGAATTTCCGAACTGAATTCGTCATACGGCGCATCGCCCCCCGACTGCACTAGACGCTTCCAACTGATATTTCAGTTTCTCCCTTGCAATCTAAGAGCATAGGTGAAGATTCGTATCAACTAAAAAAGATAAGACTAATTATATGTGTGCGGAAGCCGCGCGGCTGCGTCGTTCGAGCACAGGGATCGATGACCATCGGCTCGCCGGGCGCATGAGGGAGGGTTGCGCCAAGAGTTGGCCTATCCTGATAGCCGAGATATATCCGAGCCTGTTCCGCCGGCTGGCGTGATCAGATCTCGCCAGTCCTTTCGCTTCAGCGAGTGGAAAGGGCCGGCGGCGGCGGTGGGGTGGTGGAGCCGGAGCCGAGCGAGCGCTGTACCATGACGCTGTCCGCCCAGTGGCCGTAACGATAGGCCACGCCCGGCAACAGGCCGACGCGAGTGAAGCCGAAGCGCTTGTGCAGCGCGAGCGAAGCGGCGTTGTCGGCGTCGATATAACCGATCATCTGCCTGAAGCCGGCCGCGGCGCAGGCGTCGATCAGCCCGCGCATGAGCAGGCTGCCGACACCCTGGCCGACATGGTCGTGATGCACATAGATCGAGTGCTTGACGGTGTAGCGATAGGCCGGGCGTTTGCGGAACAGGACGACATAGGCATAGCCCACGACCTTTTCACCAACGACCGCGACGACATGCGGGAACCGGCGGTTCTTCAGATTCTTGCGCCGGTCCCTGAGATCGTCGGGCTGGGGGGTGTCGTTGTCGTCCACCCCGTCCTCGACACCGCGGCGAATGTGGCGACGATAGATCGCCAGCATGGCATCGACGTCGCCTTCGCGCGACGGGCGAATGATGATTGCTTTGTCCTGCTCCATGATCGAACCTGAATTCCCGGCCTATTCCGCAACGACATAGGTATAAAGCCGGATGCGGCCGGATGAATCAATCTCGCGATAGAGTCCCTGAATCTCGACTTCGAAGCCGGGGAAGAGATTGAAGCAGGTTTCGAACATCTTGAGATAGTCGAGCATGGGCTTGGCTTCATCCGTCAGGCGTTCGCCCGGCACGATGGTGGCAATACCAGGCGGATAGACCACGAAGGGCGTCGTCGCGATACGGCCGGCGATGGAGTCGATCGGCAGATAGTCGACATCGTTACGCACCAGGCAGCGTGCCGCGTCATGCGGCGACAGCGCGATGGGTGGCAGGTGAGCGGCGGAAAACTGCATCGTCTGAAGCGCGCTGACATTGGCCTGGCGGAAGAAACCATGCATTTCCGTGCACAGATCACGCAAGCGCACACCCGCATAGCGGCTTGGCCGGCGGCGATAGAATTCCGGGATTACCTCCTCCAGAAGCGCATTGTCGTCATAGAGCTTCTTGAAGGCGACGAGGCCGCTGATCAGGGTGCCGGCCTTGCTGGCCTCGACGCCTGGGGTCAGCAGGAACAGCAGCGAATTGAGGTCGTTCTTTTCCGCCACGATTCGGTTTTCGCGCAGATACTGCGCGACGACGGGCGCGGGAATGCCATGCTCGGTGTATTGGCCGGTTGCCCGGTCAAAGCCGGGGGTGAGGAGCGTGAGCTTGTTCGGATCGGTCATGGCAAAGCCCGGCTCCATGCCTGAAAAGCCGTGCCATGCCGCGCCGGGCGTCAGGTGCCAGAAAGCCGGATTGGTGGCGAGCTGGTCGGTGGCGACGCTCTCCCAGGGCACGTTATGTACTGCGCCGGGGCTCGATACATCCGGGATCGCCACGCGGTCCGGCACGAAAGGTTCGAAGAACCAACGACGCTCCGGGCGGTGTTCCTTCTCCTCGAACTCGCGGCGCACGGCGCGGATCTTCTTGCGCAGCTCGATGCCGAGGCGGATCGTGTCGTCCCAGAGCACTTCGCCGGAACGCCCCTTCATCATCTGCGCGCCGACGTCGAGCGAGGCAAACAGCGGATAGAAGGGCGAGGTCGAGGCGTGCTGCATGAAGCTTTCGTTGAAGCGGCGATGCTCGACGCGGCGCTTCTGACCGGTGATATGCCGGTCCTTCATGTGGATCTGGGAAGCCTGCGAAAAGCTCGCCAGCTGCTTGTGGGTGGATTGCGTGGCGATGATACCAGGCGCATCGGGGCCGAGATCGGCAAGACCCATGGCAAAGCGCCCGGCATAGAGCGGATGAAACTTCATGAAGCCGGCCCAGGCCTCGTCGAAGAGGATATAGTCGCACAGATGTCCGATGCGCTTCAGGATCATCTCGGCATTGTGGATCGTGCCGTCATAGGTGCATTGTTCCACCACCGCGACGCGGAACGGGCGCGGCTTCTTATAGGCCTCGGGGTCCTTCACCAGCGGGTGCGTGCGGATGCGTTCCCGTAAGGCCTCTTCGTCCATCGCCGCGAAATCCATGGGTCCGATCAGTCCGTGGACGTTGCGGATGGTCGGCAGGTAAACGGGAATGCCGCCGGAGATCATCAGGGCGCCATGATGGGCGGCCTTGTGATTGTTGCGGTCGAACAGCACGAGATCGCCGTCGGTCACCAGCGCGGAAAGCGCAACCTTGTTGGAGGTGGAGGTGCCGTTCAGCACGAAATAGGTCTTTTCCGCGCCGAAGATCTTCGCCGCTTCCTTCTGCGCAGCCAGTGCGGGCCCCTCGTGGGTCAGAAGATCGCCGAGGTCGAGCACGGAATTGTCGAGGTCGTCGCGGAACACCGCTTCGCCCAGATGCTCCATGAACACCCGGCCGATGGGGCTGCGGCTGTAGAAGATGCCGCCATTGTGTCCCGGGCAGGTCCAGAGATGGTTGCCTTCCTCGGCATAATCCACCAGCGCGCCGAAAAACGGCGTTTTCAGCGTCTCGGCATATTGCTTGAGCCGGCTGATGAGGCTCTTGGCGATGAAGGCAGGCGTTTCCTCGGACAGGAAGACATAGCCGTCAATGAAATCGAGCACCTCTACCGGCACATCCTCGAAGCGCTTGCGGCGGATCAGCAGGATAATCGGGAATTCAAGACCACGTCGGCGCATGAGGTTGATGAGCGAGGCCGTCTTGCCCTCAAGCCCCTTCTTGCCCCAGTCGACCAGCATGCAGCCGATGGCGGCGTCCGTCTGCACGGCAATTTCCGCATCTTCGAGATTGCGCGCGCGCACCACTTCAAAGCCGGAGCGTTCGATTTCCTCGACGATCTGATTGTAGCGGGCGCCCTCCAGATCCTCGCTGTCGAAGGCCGGCGTTGCGAATAGAAAGTTGAAACGTCTGAAATAATCCATCTGGGTATCCGCTCCTGATCCGGCACGAGGTGTCGACGCATTTCATGACATGGTTGTGACAGAGTACCTCATGTCCGAAGCATCTGTGCAGAATGGTATTTTGCTGTTCATGTAGAGCGCTTGCCCAACCTGGGAATTGGTGAGGTGACAACAAGGTCTGGCCTGCGCCATTCCGATGAAATGCTTGTGGTAACCGGGGCGACCGGCAGAAGGAGGAGACAGTAAATTGCCGCCGATGGCAGGCTTTACAGATGGTTATTTCAACGCCGTTGCGAAAAATAGAACACTAATTCCATAGGCTATATTGGAATGGCTGGAGCGCTCCGATACCCTCGATAAGCATTCGGTTTTCGAGGAATTTCAATGACGATCGCAGCCAATTTCAAGGCGTTCACTCTCGCCGTCGGCCTGTCGTTGCTTGCTTCATCGGTCGCGTTTTCGGCCGACGACGGCAAGCCCGTACAGGGCGGCACGCTGATTTATCTGGAGCAGCAGGCCCATACCAATCTCTATCCGCCAGCCGGCGGTTTCTATCCGAATGGCGGTATCCTGAACCAGATCACCGACAAGCTGACCTATCAGAACCCGAAGACGCTGCAGATCGAGCCATGGATCGCCGAATCCTGGACCGTCAACGACAAGGGGACGGAATACACCTTCAAGATCCGCAAGGGCGTGAGCTTCTCCGACGGAACGCCCGTCGATGCCAATGCCGTTGCCAAGAACTACGATACGTTCGGCCTCGGCAACAAGGACCTGAAGCTGCCGGTCTCCGAGGTGCTCAACAATTACGATCACAGCGAAGTCGTCGATCCCTACACGGTCAAATTCTATTTCAAGAAACCCTCGCCCGGCTTCCTGCAGGGCACCTCGGTCATCGGTTCCGGTCTCGTCTCCTTGAAGACGCTGGCGCTGCCTTTCGATCAGCTTGGCGATGCGACGAAGATCGTCGGTTCGGGGCCTTTCGTCGTCGAAAGCGAAACGCTCGGCAAGCAGCTCTCGCTGAAGGCGCGCGCGGACTATAATTGGGGTCCAGCCAAGCTCGAGCATCAGGGCAGAGCCTATCTCGACGGCATCAAATACATCATCACCGGCGAAGACAGCGTGCGCATCGGCGCGCTGCTTTCCGGTCAGGCCGATTTCATTCGCCAGCTTCAGGCCTATGACGAAAAGCAGGTCAGCGATCAGAGCTTCGCAATCTATGCCGCGCCGACGCGTGGGGTGAACGACAGCGTCGTCTTCCGGCCGGACAATCCGCTCGTCGCGGATATCAAGGTGCGTCAGGCGCTCTTGCACGCGACCGACAGCAAGGAAATCGTCGACACTCTGTTTTCCGCCAACTATCCGCAGGCAAAGTCGGTGATCTCGTCGGCTGCTGCCGGCTATCAGGATCTGTCGTCGAAGCTTACGCACGATCAGGCGCTTGCCGAAAAGCTGCTCGACGAGGCGGACTGGAAGAAGGGTGCCGACGGTCTGCGCCAGAAGGACGGAAAGCCGCTGTCGCTGGCCGTCTATGAATCCCTGCCGCAGCCGCAGAACAAGGGCGTGCTGCAGCTCGTCGCCCAGCAATGGGCGAAGATCGGCGTCAAGCTCCAGGTGCTCGCCGGGACCTCAGGAAATCTGGTCACGGACAATGTCGACCCGGCCAAGACGCCGCTTGTGGTCGCCGAAGTGGGCCGCGCTGATCCGGACGTCATCAAGAGCCAGTTCTACGCGAAGAACCGCGATGCTCTTCTTCAGAAGGGTGGCCTCAACCCGAAGGCAGTTTTCACCGACGACAAGCTGAACGGACTGCTGGAAGCAATAGCCTCGGAAACGGATAGCGACAAGCGCTTGGCCGCGGCAAAGGCAGCGCAAGAATATCTGCTGGATGCGGCCTATGTCATCCCGTTCTTCGAGGAGCCGCAGGTCTTTGCGGGCGCACCTTACGTCAAGGGCGTTGCCTTCGAGGCTGTGGGTCGGCCTTCCTTCTACAGTGTTTGGCTCGCCGCGCACTGAGCATGTCTGCAGCCCGGCCGTTGGACGGGCTGCATCTTCATAACGACAGGCAATCGCCATGACGAAATACATCTTATCGAGGATCGGACAGGCTTTGCTCGTCCTGTGGGCGGCATTTACCGTTTCGTTCGTGCTGCTGCAATCGATGCCGGGCGACGCCGTGCTCATCAAGTTTCAGAGCCCGGATTTCGGCCTGAGCCCGGAGCAGCTTGCCGATATCAGGGCTGCCTATGGTGCCGACGGGTCTCTGCTGCAGCAGTATGGCCATTCGATATGGAATTTCCTGTCGGGCAATTTCGGTTATTCGCTGCAGGCGGGTGTCGCCGTGAGTTCGCAGCTTGCAGTCAGTCTCCCGTCGACGCTGCTGTTAGCCGGCTTCAGCTTCCTGCTTGCGGTCATCCTGGCGGTCGTCATCGCCATCCTGGCCAATGTCTCCGGCTTCGGCTGGCTGCGCGGCCTCGTTCAATCGTTGCCGTCGCTGTTCATATCCGTGCCGACTTTCTGGCTCGGCATCATGTTCATCCAGATCTTCTCATTCCGCCTGCGGTTGGTCCCGGTGATCGATCCCGGTCCGTGGCAGGGATTGATCCTGCCCATCCTGACCGTCGCCATTCCGATCTCCGCCCCACTTGCGCAGATACTGCTTCGAAACATCGATGAAGTCCTGACGCGTCCCTTCATTTCCGTGGCGCGTGCCAAAGGCGCTTCGCGTGGACAAGTGCTCTGGCGCCACGTTGCCAAGAACACGCTTTTGCCGGTGCTGACGGTGGCGGGCCTGCTCTTCGGGGAATTGATCGCCGGCGCTGTCATTACCGAGACGGTATTCGGGTTGAACGGGATCGGCAGCCTGACGAAGCAGGCGGTCGACAGTGAGGATGTCGCCGTCCTGCAGGCGATCGTCGTCATCTCGGCGGCGGCCTTCGTCACCATCAACCTGATCGTCGACCTGCTCTATCCGATCCTCGATCCGCGCCTGAAAGCAAAGCTTGGAGCCAGATAATGACAAGTTTTGATGCAGCGCACTATCACGACTCAGCCAATCATGCGGACACGAGCGATGCGCTGCCGGTGCAGCAGCCTCGCGGGGAAGGCAAGCGGCTTGCCCGCGGATTTCCCTTTCGCGTTCGGCCGGGCCTGCTTCTCGCGATCCTCATCGTCGCCGTGGTCGTCCTGTGGGCGCTCATTCCCGGCGCATTTACGAGCTACAATCCGGTCGAAGGCCTGCCCGGCCAGCATCTGAAGGCCCCAAGCGCCGCTCATCTTCTCGGCACCGATTCGCTTGGGCGCGATCTCTACGCACGCATCATTTACGGCTCCATTCATTCGCTGTCGGGAGCGCTTGCCGCCGTCGGCATCGCGCTCGTGATCGGCACGATACTGGGTGTGCTGGCAGGTTCGCTCGGTGGCTTGACCGAGACGGTCATCATGCGGATCGTCGACGTGCTGCTGTCGATCCCCGATCTGTTGCTGTCGCTCAGCATCATCGTTCTGCTTGGTTTCGGCACCGTCAATGCCGCGATTGCCGTCGGCTGCACGCTGATTGCCAAATTCGCGCGGCTGGTCCGATCGGAGGTCGTGACGGTCCGCAGGAGCGAATATGTCGAGGCGGCCTTTGGCAGCGGCGGCACTTTTTCCAGGGTGCTGTGGCGCCATATCCTGCCGAATTCGCTGACCTCGGTGATCGCTTTTGCCGCGCTGCAATCCGGCTGGGCCATTCTTCAGCTGTCGACGCTCGGTTTCCTCGGTTACGGCGCGCCGCCGCCCACGCCGGAATGGGGTCTGCTGATTGCGGAGGGGCGAAACTATATCGCCACCGCCTGGTGGCTGACGACCGCACCCGGCCTCGTCGTCGTGCTTGTGGTGATCTCGATCAATCGCATCAGCCGTTCGCTTGCGGAGGTGGGCAAATGACCTATTTCGCATCGGAAGGAACGAATGATCTTGGCACGCCGGTTCTGGATATTTCCGGCCTGACGATTGCCTATCGTGACCGCAGCGGTTCACGCACGGCCGTTCACGGTATCGACTTCACCGTCAATCCCGGTGAAGTCGTGGCGCTGGTCGGCGAATCCGGCTCCGGCAAGAGTTCGACGGCGCAAGCAATCATCGGCCTCCTGCCGCAGAATGGGCATCTGGAAAGCGGCCGGATCAGGCTCAATGGTCAGGACATTGCCCGCTGGCCACAAAAGCGGCTCGATTCGATCCGCGGTTCCGTCATCAGCCTCGTGCCGCAGGATCCAGGCAATTCCCTTAATCCGGTGAGGACGATCGGCGAACAGGTGGCCGAAGTCTTGACCATTCATCACCGCGCGCCGCGTGCGGCCGCCTATGTTCAGGCGATCGAATTGCTGGAGCGCGTCGGCCTCAGCCAGCCCGCACTTCGCGCCAGGCAGTATCCGCATGAACTCTCCGGCGGCATGCGTCAGCGCGTCCTGATCGCCATCGCCATTGCCCTCAAGCCGTCACTGATCATCGCCGATGAGCCGACCAGCGCGCTTGATGTCACCGTGCAGCGCCATATTCTCGATCTGATCGACGATCTGCGCCGGGAATATGGGGCGGCGGTTCTTCTGGTCACGCATGATCTCGGCGTCGCGGCCGATCGGTCCGACAGGCTCGTTGTTCTGCAAAATGGACGCATCCAGGAGCAGGGGCGCACCGTGGAGCTACTGAGAAACCCGCAAAGCGCCTATACGTGCCGGCTGCTTGCTGATGCTCCGTCGTTGAACGCCGCGCCGCAACGGTCTTCGGCGCATCCGTTCGAAACAGCACCTGCACAGGAGGACGATATCGTCGTCGTCGAAGGGCTGGTGCAGGAGTTTGACATTGGCGGCAAGGATGCCGGTTTCAGGGCTCTCGACGACGTGTCCTTTCGCGTCAAGCGGGGCACGACGCATGCGATTGTCGGCGAATCCGGTTCCGGCAAGACGACTGCCATCCGCATCGTCTCCGCGTTCCAGCGTCCAACGGCGGGAAGGGTCGTCATCGACGGGCTAGATCTTGCATCCTTGCGTGGCGAAACGCTGCGGCTCTTCCGCAAGAAGATTCAGCTGGTCTATCAAAACCCCTTCGGCTCGCTCGATCCACGCCAGACCATATCGGCGATCGTGGAAGAGCCACTGCTGAACTTCGATCCGCAGCCACGGACGCACAGATTGGAACGGGTTACGGCCGTCATCGAGAAGGTCGGGTTGCCCGCCGATGTCCTGCAAAGGCGTCCGCATGCGCTTTCGGGCGGACAGCGCCAGCGCGTTGCCATTGCCCGGGCGCTCGTTCTTGATCCGCAGATCCTGGTTCTCGACGAAGCCGTCTCCGCACTCGACGTGACGGTTCAGGCGCAGATCCTTTCGCTGCTTGACGGTCTCCAGCGCGAGCTTGGCCTGACCTATATCTTCGTCTCCCATGATCTTGCCGTAGTGCGCCAGATTGCCGATACCGTCTCCGTTCTGCAGAACGGCAAGCTGGTGGAGGACGGCCTTGTCGACGAGGTCTTCGGCAATCCGCGCAGCGCCTATACCCGTGAGCTGATCGAGGCCATTCCGGGCAAAAAATATTCGATCGCTCTTCGCCAGCCCCCAAGCAATGCAGGATAATTCCATGAGCACGTCGGCTTTACCAAAACGACTGGGCTTCTTCAGCCGTATTCTCGACCAGGCGGATGCGGCTGAGCGCTACCGCCTCGTCACCGAGCAGATCATCCATGCCGAGGCGCAGGGTTTTGACAGCGCCTGGGTGGCACAGCACCATTTCAATGGCGACGAAGGCGGTCTGCCGGCGCCGCTGGTCTTTCTGGCGGGGCTTGCCTCGCGCACCTCGCGCATCCGGCTGGGGACGGGCGTCATCACGCTGCCGATGGAAAATCCCGTTCGTGTCGCGGAAGATACGGCTGTACTCGACCTTATGCTCGGTGGGCGCCTGGAGGTCGGTTTCGGCACAGGCGGCACGCCGCAAGCTTTCCTGCCGTTTGGGATCGAGAGCGCCGAGCGAGGCCCGGTCTATGGCAAATATCTGGCTCTCGTGCGCGATGCATGGGCCGGACAGGAGCTTGCCGGCGGCAATCGGCTCTATCCGACCGCGCCTCATCTTGCCGAAAGGGTCTGGCAGGCAACCTTCTCCGTCGGCGGCGGTGAACGGGCTGGCCGCGACGGTGATGGCCTGATGCTGTCACGCACACAGCCACGACCCGACGATGCGCCCGATACCGAACTTTGGGATCTGCAAAATCCGATTATCGATGCCTATTTCGCTGCTCTGCCAAAGGGCCGTGCGCCACGGATTCTCGGCTCGCGCAGCCTCTTCGTCGCCGACGATCGCAAGGAGGCACTCCGGTTTGCCGATATCGGCCTGCGGCGGAGTGCCGAACGCTTTGCCGCAAGTGGCTTCACCGTTCGTGGCGATACGACCGCCGATCTGATCAAGGCTTTCGATGTGCATGTCGGCACGCCTGACGATGTAATCGCGTCCTTGAGTGCGGATACAGCGCTGGCGCGTGTGACGGACCTTGTCTTCCAGGTGCATTCCGTCGATCCGCCGCACGCCCATATTCTGCGGTCCCTTGAGCTGATCGCGCAGAAGGTCGCGCCGGCGCTCGGCTGGGCGCCGCAACCAGCTGCAAGCAAGGGGCCGCAACTTGCGGCCTCCGCATGAAACGCAATTGATAAAGAGAAGGTATGTCCATGACCTCGTCGACAACTGACGTCATCGATCTTCTGGCTGGTATCCGCGAGGGTTCCTCGCTCTACGCCTTGAGAACGGCCAGACCGCAAACGCGCGACAACGCTCAAAGAAGCTATGAGGCGCTTTTCGAGCCGGTGCATGAGGGTGATGTGAGCCGCACGGAGCGCTTTGCCCTGGCTGTTTTCATCGCCGGCCTGCACGGCGCTGGCAATGTTGAGAAGTTCTATCAGACCGCATTGGAGGAGGTTGCCAAATCTGCGTCACTGGTCGCGGCCGTCACGGCAGAGGTAGAGGGCGGCCGCACGGTCGGACCCTATGGGCATTATCCGGCCGGGCCTCTTTCCGCCGAAGATCGTACTGGGCTGATTTTCCATGTGTCGGAAGCGGGGCGCTCGGTTCTCGGGGCCAAGCTCTCGGCCGCCCTGGAACATGCGCATCTCCTTGTCTATCGCCCGCGCGAGGCGAGCGCCGAGGCGTTGCAGCGGCTTCTGGATGCCGGCTGGACGACGACGGGTGTGGTGACGCTGTCACAAATCGCAGCGTTTCTCTCGTTTCAAATCAGGGTCGTGGCCGGGCTGAGTGCATTGGCTGCCGCCGGCGCCAGGCAGGCCGTCTCCGCCTAATCGCAAAAAGGATCGTTTCTTATGACCGATACTGTCATCCATCCCACCATCGAAGATCGTCCCAATGCCTTCACGCAGAAAGAGATCGGCTGGACGCCGTGGCTCAATCCGCTTGCCGAAGACGAATTGACCGACCGGCATTGGCGCGGGCTTGTCGACGCATCGCGCGCCAAGTCGCCATACTTCATGCTGCTGGCGCGAGATCCGGAAATCCTCGAAGCGCGTACCAAGACCGACAAGGACATTTTCTACAATGTCGAGGCAGGGCTGCCCCGCGCCGAACGCGAGCTTGCCGCGACCGCGGCATCGCGCACGAATGGCTGCATATTCTGCGCCTCCGTCCATTCTCGCTTTGCCTCCCATCATTCTAAGCGGACGGAAGATGTGCAACGCCTGCTCGACGAGGGTACTGGCACCGATCTCGGCAGCCGCTGGAATGCGATCGTATCGTCTTCGGTCGCGCTGACGGAAACACCGTCGCTATTCGGCGCCGATGATATCGGCAAATTGCGGGACGAAGGACTAAGCGACCTCGAGATCGCCGACGTCATCCACGGCGCCGCCTTCTTCAATTGGGCAAACCGGTTGATGCTGTCGCTCGGAGAACCCTTGCCGGCTCAATGAGCCCAGGCAACGAGCCGACTTTTCCTCGAAGACCGGCTAAGGGCTAGCCGGCCTTCGGGTAGAACCACGCATAGCCGAAATGATACCGATCCGGGTCGCTTCCGTAATAGAAGGGAAGGGCGATATCGTTTTGAGCGGGCATTTGCACGGTGGCGCCGAATTTTGCCGTAAGCCAATCTTTCAGGCTGTCGGGCATGGCCGACTGGCGTCCATCGCGCTCGTTCCAGACCAGCAGGACCGGCCCGTTTCCGATGGCCTGGCGGCTAAGATCCGATCCCGGATATTCCGCCGAGATCACCGCTGTATGTGGCATGTTCACGCGGATATTGCCAGCTTTGAGCCAACTCGTCGCCACCACGGCAACCGGCCGCTTGCCGTCCGCAAGGGCCACCGTGTTCACGAAACTCGCATAGGGCGTGTTCAGATGCTCATAAGACTTGAAGAGCTTCGCGAAGAGAACGCCGCCGGCTATGATCATCGGCAGCGCGACGATCATGACCAGGGGCAGGTAGAAAGACCTCTTCAGAGCCGCTGGATTCTGTTCTCCCGCGGCTTCGAGCTTCAGGCAGAAATAGAGCGGCAGCAGAAACAGAAACGGCAGCAGCCATCGGTCGCGAAATTCCGTGAGTGTCGTGACGACGATCAACGCCAGCAATATCACCGCCGTGCTCAGGAATATGGTTCCGACGAAGTTGCTCCATTGACTTCTCGCGCGCAGCGATCGCACAAACGACCGGCGAAAAGTCAGGAAAAAGACCACGGTTGTCGGAGCAACGATTGCCACGCTGGTCTTGATCAACTCGATGACGCCATTGGCGATATCGGAAAGCTTGCCGCCCGCTCCCCGCTCCGACATGGTCTGCACGGTGGTAGCCAAAACCCGGTCTATGTTGGATATCATCCATAGCGCGTGCGGCAGGAACACCAGAATCGCGATCACCGGAGCCAGAAGGAAGCGCCTGTCCAGCAGTCTCTTGCGACCCTCTGGATGACAGAGAACGGCCACGAAGACGCTGATGATGATGAGGGCAAAATTGTACTTGGTGAGCATTCCGAGCCCGGCCCAAAGGCCGATCATGGCGTAGGAACCCAGTGTTGGCCGACGGATGGTCGTCACCACGAAGTAGATGAACAGGACGACGGCGAGCAGCGTGCCGACCGTATGCGTCAGGTCCCTCTGCGCCTGCCAGAACATCTGGGGCATGGTCAGCAGAGACAAGGTGGCGAGCGCCGCCAGTCTCTTGTCGTTGAGGAGTTGTTTCGCCAGCGCGTGGTAGGCCAGGTAGACCAGGAAAAGCAGGAGATTCTTCAATATGGCAAGCGACGCGACGCTAGTGCCGAAGATCTCGAACACGCCATACTGGAGCCAATTGTAAAGCGGTGGCTGGGCATCATATCCCCAGGCCAGCCATTGTCCGACCACGAATTGCTGAGCCTCGTCGATCCGCACGGAACTCGAAATGGAGATGCGAATGGCGGCCTGCACACAGAAATATACGGCGAATATCCAACCCACCCAACGGAAATCGGAGAACAGCCGCTCGCTCGTTGCCGACTTAATTCGGTCAAACATTTGCGAAAGATTGTTCTGCGCGAGAGCTTTCATTCAATTCTCCGTACCGCTGTCAATATCTTGTCAGCGTCCTGTCATTTCGTTCATGCCAAATGGTGGTCTACGCTTCCAAGGAAGACGTTACCATGACGTTTTGGCTGTCTGCGGAATTTTTCCAGGGCGGCATGCCCGGAAACCACCCAAATCGACAGGGTGTGTAGCCATTCTATGACACCCTGTTGAGCGCTGGCTTTTCTCAATGGCATCGGCCTGTGCTTATAACAGCACTGCAATCCCGACCCTATAAGGAAAATCGGGGAGTCCTGCGGTATTGTGTCCTGCGGGCATCAATTGCTCAATGCGCGAAGGTAAACAGCTCCATCGCATCGGCAAAACCTTTCAGCCGCTGCGGACCGATCGACATCGCGTTTGCGATCTGTGCCTTCTCGCGGAAGGGGGCGGACATCAGGAGCGCCTCGCCCCTTTCGCTGCAGATGCCCTGGATACGGCTGACGACATTGACGTCGGGGCCGATCAGCGTGAAGTCCAGGCGACTGCCCGAGCCGACATTGCCGTAGCTGACTTCTCCATAATGCAGGGCGATGCCTGTCTTGACGCGAATGCCGTCATAGTCGAAGCGGTCGACTTCGCTGAGGATAGCCTGTGCCGATGTCAGCGCGGCATGGCAGGCTCCGGGCGGATCGATCCCCGGGAAGAAGGCGAGAACGGCATCGCCCATGAACTTCAGCACTTCGCCGCCTTCCCGCGTGATCGCGGGCACGACCTTGTCGAAATAGGCGTTCAACAGGCCAAGAACGGTGTTGCCGGGTAGCCGGTTGGACAATTCGGTGAACCCCCGCAGGTCGCAGAGAAGAAGTGCCGCCTCCATGGATTCGATCTCGCCGCGGCGGATATGTCCGGCAAGGATCCGGCTCGCGGTCATCGGGCCGATATAGGTGTCGAGCAGGCTGAGCTCGCATTGCCGCAGGACACGCAGTTCGCAGGTATTGCGCAGCGCCGGCAGAATGCGCTCGATCACCTGCTGCTCGATGGGTGTGAAACCACCCTGGCGTCGCGTGCCGAAGACGGCGGTGCTGATCGGCCCGTCTGCATTGCATAGCGGCGCGATGATCAGCTGCACCAGTCCGCGGCCGGAAAAAATGTCGATATGTTGCCAGGGGCCATAGGGGCTTTCGCCGGGGCCGACGATCAACGGCTCGCGCATTCCCTGCACTTTGAGCAGCGGCGTGTTGGCGAAAGCCAGGCGCGAGCCATGTTCCCGATCATGAACCTCGATCGGCTCACCCGGCGCCCAGGCAAAGGTGCGGCCAATAAAATCCGGATGCAGCGTCGTCAGATGCAGGGTCAACCGGTCGACGGGAAGGCCGAGTGCCCGAAGACGGCGTCCAAGCCCGAAGACGAGGCCGGCTTCGTCGAGGGCGTGGCATTCGTCGCCGGTCAGCCATTCGACAAGGGTAAGGGTTGCTGCGGTGTTGATGCCGACATGGGGGGCCTTGGGATTCGGTGTTGCAGCTTCAGGCACGTCCAACAGCATGGTCATGACTATCTCCTCCTGTTTTGGGTGCCGCGCCTAGTGCGCGCCGGCACCCGAGAGATGACCGGATTTCTTGAGGAACAGACTGGCAAGCAGAGCGACCCCGAGAGCGACGCCCAGCAGGAAGAACGTGTCGCTGAAGGCCATGATATTGGCCTGCTTGCGCAGGCTGGAGGCGATGGCGACAATTGCCTTGTGGGTAGCAAGCGCCTGGTCACTGACGCCATGGTTCATGAAATAGGTGGTCAGCCTGGCGACCCGGTCGCGCGTGGCATCTTCAAACATTGAGACCGAGTTCGTCAGGATGTTCGAGTGGAACTGTTCGCGCTTGGTGAGAAAGGTCTGCAGTGCCGCGATGCCGACTGCGCCGCCGAGGTTGCGCATCATGTTGAAGAGCGCGGAGGCCGAGCCTGCATTTTCCTGCTCGATGCCGGCTGTGGCAATCGCAGTGAGCGGGGTGAAGGCCAGTGCCTGACCGACGGCGCGAACGATGTTCGGCCAGAAGAGCTGATCGCTGGCATAATCGCCCGTCATGTAGATGTTCATGAAGTTCGAGGCAGAAAAGAGCGCGAAGCCGACGATGATCAGCAGGCGGGCGTCGAAACGCTTCATAAGCCGCGGCACCAGCGGGATCAGGATCAGCTGCGGAATGCCGGTCCAGGCGAGCACCATACCGATCTGCTCGGAATTATAGCCCTGAATGCGGGTCAGGTAGATCGGCAGGATGAAGACCGAACCATAGAGCGCGATACCCATCAGGAAATTGGCGACGATGCCGAAGCCGAAATTGCGCCGCACCAGCAGGCGCAGGTTCAGCAACGGATGGGCGGCCCGCAACTCGATGATGAGGAAGAGCGTCAGCGACACGACGGCGATGACCGACAGGCGGACGATGAACGGCGAACCGAACCAGTCGTCCTTGTTGCCCTCTTCCAGTACGGTCTGCAGTGCGGCAAGGCCGACCGCCATGGTGATGATCCCTGGCCAGTCGCCCTTGGCGAGCAGCGAAAGGTTCATCGGCGCACGGTCGAGCGAGGCCCACAGCATGCCGACCATCAGGATGCCGGGCACCAGATTGACATAGAAGATGTATTCCCAGCCCCAGCTTTCGGTGAGGTAACCGCCGATGGTGGGACCAATCGCCGGGGCAAATGTTGCCGACAGGGCAAAAAGCGCTAGGCCCATCGGCTGTTTCGGCTTCGGCAGCATCGTGATGATGATGGTGAATGCCATCGGAATGAGCACGCCGCCGGAGAAGCCCTGGATTGCGCGCAGGATGATCATCTGCTGCAGGTTTGCGGCAAAGGCGCAGGCGACCGAGAAGAGCAGAAAGAGGATGGCATTGGTCAGCAGATAAATGCGGACCGAAAAGACGCGGGCAAGCCAGGCGCTGAGCGGGATGACGACGATCTCGGCGATCAGATAGGAGGTCGAGATCCAGCCGCCGTCATCCGTTCCGGCGCCGATGGCGCCCTGGATGTCGGCAAGCGAAGCGTTGACGATCTGGATGTTCAAGACCGCCATGAAGGCGCCGAGCGTCGAGCCGATCACGGCGGTCCACATGCGCAACGGCGTCATCGCAGGTCTGGCCGCGGGCGCGACCGAATTGTTGTTTGCGGCAATCTGAAGAGTGGCCATGACGCTTCTCCTTCCGGCTCATGCCGAAATAATCTCATGACAGTGTTGAGGTGATAATCGACGAAGGAAGGGAAGGATCATCCAGCCTGGCCGGATAATCCCTCCGATTTGGCAGTCGATGTCTGGGCAGCCTTGGTATCGATTTCAGGCTCGACCGACATGCCCGACCGCAGCAGGCCGGCAAGATGTTCGTCGTCGATGACGATCTTCACCGGGATGCGCTGAACGATCTTGGTAAAGTTGCCCGTCGCATTATCCGGCGGCAACAGTGAGAACTCCAGGCCGCTTGCCGGCGAGAGGCTGTCGACATGGCCCTTGATGGCGACGTCGGGGAAGCTGTCGACCTTGATCTCGACCGACTGGCCGGGGCGTACATAGGTCAGCTGCGTTTCCTTGAAATTGGCGACGACATAAACCGAGTGCAGCGGTACCACCGCCATCAGCTGCGTGCCCGAGGTGACGTACTGGCCGACACGGATCGAGCGGGCACCCACCGTGCCATCAACTGCGGCGACGATATCCGTGTAGGAGAGGTTGAGTTCGGCCTGCTGCAATGCTGCCGCGGCACGATCACGCTGGGCGGCTGCCTGATCGCGCTGTGTCTGCAGCACCGGCACCTTGTTCTGGGCCGCGACAAGTGCTGCCTGATCGCGTTCGACTGCGGCAGCGGCCTGCTTGCTGGCCGATTGTGTTTCTTCTGCGCGCGATTGCGTGCCGGCACCATTGCTGATCAGGCGCGCCTGGCGGGCGGCGTCGGACTGTGCGTAGTCGAGGGAAGCCTGCGAGGCGTCGATCGTTGCCTTGGCCTGCCCGATCAGCGACTGCTGCAGAAGGATCTGCGCATCGATATTGGCGATGGCCGCGTCCGCGGCCTTGAGATCCGCCTTCGCTTGCGAAAGCGCGGCCTGGAAGTCGCGATCGTCGATGCGGGCAAGCACCTGGCCGGCCTTGACCGTATCATTGTCGTTGACCAGCACATCCTTGATATAGCCGGCGACCTTTGGGGCGATGGCGGTGTAATCGGCCTTCACATACGCGTCGTCAGTGGACTCGATGAAGCGGCCGACCGTCCAGTAGTGATAGCCGTAATCGGCGCCCAGAGCGACGCCGGCCAGCAAAGCGGCAACGAGCAATCCGCGCTTCACCAGCTTGCGGCCCGTCCCGGGAGCCTTCGTGGCCGCAGGGGTTGTCGCCTCGGCGTGTGGTGCCTGCGGCGCTTCGGCAGCGGGGGATTTTGCCACCTCGCCCGCAGGAACAGCCTCGGCCTGGCTCGCGTTTTTGAAAGCCTCGTTGCGGGGTAGTTCGACCATGTGTCCGTCTCCTTAAACATCGCAGCCCTTTCATGAGGGCCTTTTTGATGCCATGAAGATGCGTCCGAACGGTCCTTCTGATAATCTCCTCAAATCGGGAAGGATCATCAACTCACAGCGGATAATCCGAGGATCACATGGATCGGCTGACCAGCCTCACAGTCTTTGGCCGGGTGGTGGAATGCGGCGGTTTTTCCGCCGCCGCCCGCCGGCTCAACATGTCCGTCACCATGGTGGGCAATCACGTACAATCGCTCGAGGACCGCCTCGGTGTGCGGCTTTTGAACCGCACCACGCGCAAGGTGAGCCTGACGGAGACCGGCAAATATTATTATGAACGCTCCGCACAGATCCTTGCCGATCTCGAGGAGGCCGACCAGGCGGCCGGTGCGCTCTCGACCACGCCGCGCGGCACGCTGAAGATCCATTCCAACACGGCGATCGTGCGCTTCCTCGTGCCTGTCATCAGCGAGTTCATGGCCCTTTACCCGCTGATCTCGATCGATTTCGGCGTCAACGAGCGCATGATCGACATGGTCGAAGAGGGATACGATCTCGCCATCCGCACGGTATCGCCGCCGGATTCGACACTGGTCGTGCGCAAGCTGACACCCTGGCGTCACATGCTGGTCTGTTCGCCGGCCTATCGCGATGCGCACCCCATGCCGAAGACACCGGCCGAGCTCGCCGAGCACAATTGCCTGCAATATTCCTATTATCCCTATGGCGACGAATGGCGCTTCGAGGATGCGGAGGGCAGGCAGCAAAGCGTCAAGATCTCCGGCAATGTCGTCTCCAACAGCCCCGAGATGCTTCGCTATCTGCTGGCGAACGCTCAGGGCATCTTTCTTGCCCCGAGCTTCATCGTTTTCGAGGAGGTTGCCGCCGGCCGCCTCGTCCGCATGCTGCCGGACTACCGCCCTGTGGAGTTCACCATCAACGCAATCTACCCCAACCGCAGCCATCTGCCGACCAAGGTGCGGCTGTTCATCGATCTCCTGGTGGAGCGTTTTGCCGAACATCGCAAATGGATGAGCTGAGCAGTGCGGCCTTCTGCCGCCGCCCGCAATCTCGCTTGCCAACAGGGTGGGAGAGCGGTGTATTCACGGTCGGTGCCCATGGTGACTGGAAGGAAATCAATGACTCGCCTGCCTGAAGCCAACGCCGTGGATTTGTCGGTCGATCACGCGTTTTTCGAACTGCTGACGGGCAGCTTTCATCGCATCGTCGGGACCACGCTCGTCCATGAGGGGGTTGGAGCGGAGTGGCTCTATCACGACGCTCCTTTTGTTGTTCTGGCCCACAATACGGACGCCGATCCGCGCTTCGTCTATGCCAACAAGGCCGGCCAGAACTGCTTCGAATATCCCTGGGACGAAT
This sequence comes from Rhizobium sp. AC27/96, assembly GCF_001692325.1. Lineage (GTDB taxonomy): Bacteria > Pseudomonadota > Alphaproteobacteria > Rhizobiales > Rhizobiaceae > Rhizobium. The sequence continues at coordinate 33,408 of NZ_LXKN01000022.1, forward strand.
TCATAACCTTGCCCTCGCGCCTTTCGGCGGAGCTTCCCAATCGCGAGGAACGTCAGCGGCTCTTGGATGCGGTGACGCGCAATGGCTTTATTTCCGATTATCGCGGAGTGCGGATCGCCAAATCCGGGCGGCGCTTCTGGATCGAAGACGGCATTGTTTGGCAGCTCATCGACAAGGATGGCAATCGGCGCGGCCAGGCTGCGACCTTTTCCAGATGGACCGACGTCTAACTTCTACGCCCCACAACGGCATCCCTGACAGCCCGTCCACCATGGTCTCCCGGATTTCAATCCGGGAGATGATCGGTTTCGCAGCGAGGATCAGGCTTTCGAGGGGATGCGGGCGATGACCTTGATCTCGAAATCGAAGCCGGCGAGCCAGTTGACGCCGATCGCGGTCCAGTTCGGGTAGGGCGGCTGGCCGAAAATCGTCTGTTTGACGCCCATGATGGTTGGGAACTGGTTTTCGGGGTCGGTGTGGAACGTCGTCACATCGACGATATCGTCAAAGGTGCAGCCTGCTGCATCCAGCGTCGCCTTGAGGTTTGCGAAAGCGAGCTGCACCTGGCGTTCGAAATCCGGCTCTGGCGTGCCGTCGGAGCGGCTGCCGACCTGTCCGGATACGAAAAGCAGGTCACCGGACCGGATGGCGGCCGAATAGCCATGTTCTTCGTAAAGTGCGTGTCTGTTTGCAGGAAAAATTGCTTCGCGTTGGGTCATGCTGGATCTTTCTTCATCGTCGTTGGCTGGAGCCGGTGAGACCAGTCGAGGGCTTCACAAGCTGCGGCATAATTTGATATACGGTGCGTATGTGGAATTATTCAGATACGAGCCGTATGTCAAGTTCATATACGGCTTGTATGTGAAAATGAGGATAAAATGCCGGAACGTCGCGTCGATACGATGGAAAAGAACCGCGTGAAGTTGATTGCGGCTGCGCGAAAAGCCTTTGCCGAAAAGGGATATTCGGCAGCCTCGATGGACGAGATAACAGCCGATGCCGGCCTGACGCGGGGCGCTCTCTACCACAACTTCGGAGACAAGCGCGGGCTTCTCGCCGTCGTCGTGGAACAGATCGACTCGGAGATGGCTTCACGCGCCCAGGAGATCGGCGCCAGGGCGGGCGACGATTGGCAGGGCCTGCTCGCCGAGGGCGCAGCCTATATCGAGATGGCGCTTGATCCCGAGGTCCAGCGCATCGTTTTGCTCGATGGCCCCGCGGTGCTGGGTGATCCGTCGCAATGGCCGAGCCAGAGCAGCTGTCTTCAGGCAACCAGGCGAACGGTGGAAGGCCTGATTGCGCGGGGAGTTCTCAAACCGGTCGATGCGGAAGCCGCTGCCCGGCTTCTCGGCGGGGCTGCCCTCAATGCCGCTCTCTGGATCGCCGCAAGTGACGATCCGCAGAAGGTTCTGCCGAGAGCTGTCGAGGCATTCCACGCCATGGCTGCGGGCCTGCTCACCAAGCCTGCATGAGCCGCCAGTCTGCTATCGCGTCGTCCAGCCGCCGTCCAGAACCAGATTGGCGCCGGCCATGAAGGAGGATTCGCTGCTGGCCAGAAACAGCGCGGCATTCGCGCATTCTTCGGGAGTGCCAAGCCGGTTCAATATCATTCGCTGCTCGAAGCTTTGCCGCATCCCTTCGGGGTCGTCGCTGGCCAGGAACACATCCTCCAGCAGCTGCGTCGAGACCGGGCCGGGGCATAGGCAATTGACACGAATGCCTTCGGGGCCGTGATCGATGGCCATGGCCTTGCTCAGCATCACCACGCCGCCCTTGGAGGCGCAATAGGCGGCCACATTGGCTTCTCCGACGAGGCCGAGTTCGGAGGCGACGTTGACTATGACGCCGCCCGATTGCCTCATCGCCGGGATGGCCGCCTTCGAGCACAAGAAGACGCCCTTGAGGTTTACCCTCATCAGCCGATCCCATTCATCCTCCGTCGTCGTGGTCACCGGCTTGTAAAACTCGATACCGGCATTGTTGACGAGCACGTCGATCCGCCCGTGCTCGCTCAACACCGCATCGACCATGCTACTGACCTCGTGCTCGGAGCCGACATCCGTCTTGCAAAAGCGCGCTTTGTTTGGTCCTATCGCGGACAGTGAGGCAGCTTCCTGTGTCGCATCGCCGATGTCGGCAATGATCACATGTGCGCCTTCGCGTGCGAACTTTTCTGCAATGGCAAAACCTATGCCTCTTTGGCCGCCGGTAACGATCGCAACCTTGTCCTGCAATCTCATCAGGATTCTCCCAAATGCTGTATTGGATCGCGTGGTGCTAACATGGTGGATAATGGCTCTCAAGGAAATCGATAGAGCGTGAGCGCTGCGGCCATTGATGGAGACAACAATCGAAACGCAATCGAGCCCGGGCAGAGCCTCGCAAAAAACGGCTTTGGCCTTGAGTTCCTCAATGGGAGATTTGCATGACAAAGACAGCACCTTCGGGACTACCCGGCCTTCTCGGACAGGAGCATACCGGGATTACCGTTCCCGATCTCGATGAGGCGCTGGACTTCTTTGGGCGCATCCTCGGCTGCAAACATGCCTATACGTTCGGCCCGATCGGCGACGAGGAGGGCGACTTCATGCAACAAGCGCTGGGCACCCATCCCCGCGCCCGCATCCGGCGTGCCGCTCTCATTCGCATCGGCCACGGCTCCAATCTCGAACTTTTCGAATATGAGGCGCCAGACCAGCGCCGCCTTGACCAGAAGAACAGTGATATCGGCGCCTTCCATATCGGGCTCTATGTCGAGGATATTCACGCAGCCAAAGCCTATCTTGACGCCGAGGGCATTGTGACCCGCCTCGGCCCACTCCCCATCACCGAGGGGCCGAATGCCGGGCAGAGCATCCTCTATTTCCAGTCGCCTTGGGGCATGCAGCTGGAAGTGATCAGCTATCCCGACGGCATGGCCTATGAAAAGACGGCTGAAACCGTCCTTTGGTCGCCGAAATTTCCTGCGAATTGATGGCCGGGAGAGGAGGTGGCACAGCGTGTCCCCGGCTTTGGGAACATGATCAAAGCTCGGGCAGAACCGTCCTTATGTGATTGCCCAGGGCCTTCGCGGCCGAGGACGGCCGAGCCTCGGCATATTCGAGCGCTATCCCGATCGTCGGGAGCGGCGGCAGGCCGGCCGTGATGATGTGGAGATCCGGCGGCACGGCGGTTCTCGTCAGCGCGCTGATCGCATGGCCGGATCGCGCGATGGCGATGAGCCCGGCCAGGCTGTTGCTGGCAAAGGCGACCCTGTAGCGCCGGTTGATTGCCTCCATCGCATCGCATGCCGCCCGATAGTCCAGCGTCGTAGGCGCCGATAGCGCCAGAGGCAGATTGGGGTGGTCAAGAATATCCGGTTGCGGCGCATTGCCGACCCATACGAAGTCCTCCCTTCGCAGCACCTCGCTGTTGGCCCCGTCAGCGATGGATATCAGCGCCACGTCGATCTGCCGGCGAAGGAGCAATGGGCGCAATTCCGTAGTCGGTGCGCAGACCATGCGCAATTCGACATCCGGGTGGCGGGCGAAAAAGCTCTTGAGAACACCGGGCAGAAACGCGATCGAGTAGTCCTCGGGGCAGCCGAGGCTGACCGAACCCCTGAGAGCCGTTCCATCCATATCGGCGAGGACCTCATCGTGCCTCGCAAGGAGAAATTCCGCGTGTGCCAGCAGCTTTTCACCCGCTGCCGTCAGGCGCACGCCCGATCCGCTGCGATGGAGGAGCGCCTGTCCGATTTGATCTTCGAGCCTTTGCATCTGCATGCTCAGCGTCGATTGGGTTCGCCCTACCTGCAAGGAGGCAAGGCTGATCGAACCCGTTCGGGCAATGATGGCGAAGTTTCTGAGCAGGGTGAGATCGAGATCACGCATGTTATCAATTTTCTCAATATCCGAATAGAAGAATATCAATTTGCCTGAAATGGCAAGTCTCGCTAGCCATAGGATGACCGCTAACGAGGAGCCGCATGATGTCGCTGAATTCCGATCCCGCATTCTGGGCGTCCGCCAACAAACATCTCACGCGATATGGCCCCAGCTTCGAAACCATTATCGTCGAGAGGGCGGAGGGCAGCTTCGTCTATGATGCGGACGGGCGTGCCATCCTCGATTTCACCTCCGGTCAGATGAGTGGCGTTCTAGGCCACACGCATCCCGACATCGTGGCAACCGTCGACCGGCAGATGCGGACAGTGGCCCATCTCTTCAGTGGCATGCTGTCCCGGCCGGTTGTCGATCTGGCAACGCGCCTCGCGGCGCTGGCGCCGGGGCTCGATCGGGTTCAGCTCCTGACGACCGGCGCTGAAGCAAATGAAGCTGCCATCCGCATGGCAAAACTGGTTACCGGCGGCTACGAGATCGTCGCCTTCGCACAGAGCTGGCACGGCATGACAGGGGCGGCGGCCTCGGCGACCTATAGTGCCGGCCGTCGCGGTTACGGCCCTGCCGCTGTCGGCTCGCTGGTGATCCCGGCACCCAACTCTTATCGTCCGCGTTTCACGCATCCGGATGGAAGCAATGACTGGCAGACGGAACTCGACGATGCCTTCTCGTTGATCGACCGCCAGTCGACGGGCAATCTCGCGGCCTTCATCGCCGAACCGATCCTGTCGAGCGGCGGCATTCTTGAGCTACCGCCGGGTTATCTGGCGGCTCTCAAGCGCAAGTGCGAAGAACGCGGCATGTTGCTGATCCTCGATGAGGCCCAGACGGGGATCGGGCGAACCGGGCACATGTTCGCATTCCAGCGCGACGGCGTGACGCCGGATATTCTCACCTTGTCGAAGACATTGGGGGCGGGGCTGCCGCTTTCCGCCGTCATGACGACCGGGGACATCGAAGAGAAGGCGCATGAAAGGGGCTTCCTGTTCTATACGACCCATGTGTCCGATCCGCTGCCGGCGGCGGTCGGTTTGACGGTGCTTGACGTGGTCGAGCGGGATGGCCTTGTCGGACAGGCGATCACGCGAGGCGAGCGCCTGCGAAATGGCCTTTCGTCGCTGCAGCAGCGGTTCGAATGCGTTGGAGACGTGCGCGGCCGCGGCCTTCTCCTGGGGCTTGAGATCGTCGCCGACAGGCAGACGAAAGCGCCGGGCTTCGAACTCGGGGCCAGGGTCATGGAAGAGGCCATGCTACGGGGTCTCAGCATGAACATTGTCAAGCTTCCGGGCATGGGTGGTGTGTTCCGCATCGCCCCGCCGCTGACGGTTTCGGACGCGGAGATCGACCTTGGAATAGCGATCATGTCGGACGCGATCGCTGCCGTTACCAAGGCTGCCTGAACGCGGGCAAATGCATAGGCCAGTTGCTTCATGGCGACGAAGCTGAAACCGGCATTCTCGCCGAGCGGTCTGAACAGGCTAGACCGCTCGGGCAGTGGCACGGCAAGAGCGAACGGTAAATGGTGTCAGATATAAAACATATCGGTTGATTTACGACCGAATTGGTCTATATCCTCTTTCATGTCGCCGCTTCATGGTGGGGTGGCTGGGGCCGATTGTCATTATCCGAAGGAAAACACGTGAAATCTCGCGCAACTCCCTCCGTGTCTTCACTGTAGCTTTCTACAAAACGCCATCTGCCTGATGGTCGGTTCATTGAGTTCCCGTGAGAACTAACCGCCGTGGCCTCAAACGCCCTGTAGGATTGGCTTTCTGCGCGCTCAATTTGGCTGCCATAGGCAAGCGATCACGCACATCAACAGGAACGGATCATCGGCGGCCTCGACGCACTGCCAGTGCGACCGGATACCTGCGTCTTCCATCCGGCATCCACGAAACCCCGGGGTTCGGACCACTTGGGCATTGAACCCCGCATCAGACAAAGCATCCCAATTTCAACTCGTTCAGGACTGACAAAAGCAAATGAAACCAGTGCTCGTTTCCCTACTCGTAACCGCCGTCCTGCTATCCGGCTGCCAATCGCCCCAGCAGTCGCTGGATAGCGCCTATGCCAGCTGCGATCGCATCGGGTTGCGCCCCGGAACGATGGAATATCGGCGGTGCACGCAGAACATATATGCCGAAAACCGCCAGAAGGCAGATCAGGCCGCAGCAGCCGTTGCGGTTGGCGTCGCGGCCGGTGCAGTTGGGGCTTATGCGATTTCCGAAGCTTCGAAAAAGAAGGACAGGAAGGACCGCGATCGCCATTATCCGGACCGTGGCCGCCGGTATTATTATGATGATTATTCCCGGCGTCCTGCCTCTCCGGTGTATGAGACAAGGCCCAGTTGGTAATCCTCGGCAATAGCCGGATGGTGAGGCTGTTGCCCGATCCATCCGGCGTGCCTTGCTCAGACACCATCAGGGCGGCATGGAAGCAACAAGAGATAGCGGCAATCAGGCAAAACTATGCGCCGCAAAGGCCTCCGGCTTACGCTGCGTCATTTTTGGAATGACGTCGCGCCCTCAATAGGACGCGATCTCGCTTGTCCCGAAATCCGGTTCGACGCCAAGGATCGGTGCTGCGCGGCTGATGATGTCATGAACCATCGGCGCGGCGGTTTCAGCGGCGAGGTTCAGGTGGTTCACCCCTGTCAGCGGCTGGTCGATGAAGGCCAGGACCACATATTTCGGGTCTGACATGGGAAAGGCGGCCAGAAACGAATTGAAGCTGAGCTTGTGCGAATAGACGCCGTGGATCACCTTGTTTGCGGTGCCCGTCTTTCCGCCGACATGATAGCCGGGGACGTCGGCGGACCGACCGGTGCCCTGCTCGCCATTCAGCTTGAACAGATATCGGATGGTGTCGCTGGTGCTCTTCTTTACGACGATCGTTTCGGTCTTTTCCGCCTCTTCCTGCGTGCGCGGAAGGAAGGTGGGCTCGATCAGCTTGCCGCCGTCAATGAGGGCCGCACCGGCGACGGCAGTCTGCATCGGTGTGGTGGCGACACCGTGGCCGAACGCTATGGTTATGGAGTTGAGCTTCTTCCAAACCTTTGGTTGGCTTGGCGTTTTCACCTCAGGCAGTTCCGTCTGCATCTTCGATAACAGGCCGAAGCGCGTCAGATAGGCCTTCTGGCTGACCATCCCCACCTTGTCCATCATCTTGGCCGTGCCGATGTTGGACGAATAGCGGAAGATTTCCGGGATCGACAGCACACGCCGCGGCACGTCACGGTCGTCATGGATGATGAAGCCGCCATAATGCAACGGTGCGCTGGCGTCGAAAGTGTCCGATAGCTTGACCGTGCCCGTATCGATGGCCAGCGCGATCGAGAAGGTCTTGAACACCGAACCCATCTCGTCGGTGCCGTTCGACATGCGGTTCAGCCAACCCTTGTCGCCGTCCTCCTGTGGATCGTTCGGATCGAAATCGGGGGCCGAGGCCATGGCCAGCACTTCGCCGGTATGGATGTCGAGAATGACGGCGCCGGCCGCCTGGCTTTCGTATCGACCGATCGCATCCGATACCACGTCGTGGACGATGTTCTGAACGCGCAGGTCGACTGAAAGCCGGACCGGCTGCAGCGTATCCTGGCTCGTCAGGCCCGTGGAATCGAGGTCCGACAGGCCCTGCGTGTCGAGATACTTCTCCATTCCGGCCACGCCGTGATTGTCGATATCGACATAGCCAAGGATGTGAGCGGCCGTACGGCCGCCGGGGTAGAAGCGCTTGACCTCCGGCCGGAAGCCGATCGCCGGAATGCCGAGCGCCAGGATTTCGCTCTGCTGCTTCGGCGTCAACTGGCGGCGCAGCCATGCGAAATGCGAGCGGTGGTCGGCAAGCTTCTTGTAAAGGGATTTGCGGTCTATATCGGGAAAGACCTGGGCTATCTTTTCCACCGCCTCGTCCGCATCGACCACGCGATTGGGTTCGGCGAACATCGAGACGGTGCGGATGTCGGTCGCAAGCAATTCGCCGTTTCGGTCGACGATATCGGGGCGGGCGGCGGTTACATGTTCGGGCGGAATCGAGGAGGTCTCGTCCCTTGGTTCCATCCCGAAAAAGGTGAGCCTTGCAAAGACCACGATATAGACCATGACCAGCACGCCGCCGAGCATCACAATGCGCGCCTTTGCAAGCTTGCTGTGACCTGCAGCATTCACGGGAGGGCGCCGTTGCGAGCCTGGGCCGAAGGTAAGCCTGACCAGGCGACCGCTATTTACGCTTAAAGCGTGGATGATCGACATTACCGACTTCATTCGCGAAAAGGGAAAAGCGGGGGCGCCTTTCGAACACGAATTTATAGGGTCAAGATGGTTAACAAGAGACTAATCCCAGGCCTTTCCATTCCCCTCGCTTGCGTGAGAAGGCCTGCCGTTTCGACCCAAAGCATTTGACGGGATGGAAAGTCGAGGCACTGGCTTTTGTCATTCAATCGCATTACATATGCGTGGTGGCACAGGAAATTTTCGCATGGCTTCAAAAGCGCTTGTCCAGACGCGGATCGATGCTGACGTCAAAGAGCGGGCGACCGCTGTTCTCGAGAGCATGGGCCTTACGGTCTCCGATGCGGTTCGCATTCTCTTGACGCGGACCGCGAACGAGGGTGCTCTGCCGTTGGAAATGGTCAGCAACGACGAGACCTATGATGCCTGGTTCAGGACCAAGGTCCTTCAGGCGCTTGCGGATACTCGGCCTGACGTCGAGGATGATGCCGCTGAAGCACGCTTTCGCGAACGTCGGGCAGCTTCCATGCGAAAGCCTGACGGACAATGAGGCTTGTCTGGGCGCAATATGCCCTTGACGACCGCGAACAGATATTCAGCTACATCGAGGCGGAAAACCCAAGGGCCGTGCCGTCCATATCGATGTGGCGATTGAAAGTGCAGCCAGACGATTGATTGAATTTCCCGAAAGCGGCCGCATGGTGCGTGTCGCTGGAACGCGGGAGCTCGTTGTCCCGCGAACCTCTTATATCGCGGCATATGTTATCTTGCCTGATCGCATCAGGATCCTGCGTATTCTGCATGGAGCGCAGGTTTGGCCTGATGAGATCACTGGCGACAAAGAGAAGTAAGAAGCCCACTGGTGGCTTCCTTCGAGATGGGTGAAGAGCGCCGCGTTCGCTCAGGCCGGCAAGCTGACCCCGGAAATATCGGCGCATATCGACAAAAGCCGGTTCTGCAGGGCCGGATCGGATGCCTGCGGGTTCGCCGGCATGCGTTTCAGGTGGTAGAAATACTGCCCAGTCACATCGGCGTCTGGCTTGTCTCCTGCCGCAAGCCATGCCTGCGTGCGATGGGCCTGATCCATATCGTCTGGTGCCGCCGAACCGCCCATCTTTGTCGGCACCCAACCGGGCTCCAGTGCATTCGCATAGACATCCGGCCATAAACGGGCCATCGCGAAGGCGACGATAGTGTCGTGGAGCTTGCTTTCCGCATAGGCTGAGGAACCGTTCCAGCGGCGCGTCTTCCAGAGAATGTCATCCAGATTGGCATCGGCATGGTGATGCATGCCGGAGCTCAGATAGACGAGACGCTTCGGCCGTTCGATCAGCGCCGTGAGGATATAGGCCGACAATGTATTGATCGCGAAGACATGCGGAAGACCGTCGGCAGTCAGGCGATGGGCCTCCCTGTAGCCAACCGCGGCATTGTGAATGACCGCGTCGAACCGGCCGAGCGCGTTGACGTCGGCGGCGACATTCTTGGCGCCGGCGATGGTTTCAAGGTCGCCGATGACGACGGCCTCCGCTGTGGGCAGTGCTCGCCTGGTCTCTTCGGCACGGGCGGCGTTGCGGGCATGCAGAACGACCTGATGGCCCTGTTCCGCGAGAAGTTCGCCTGCCATCAGGCCGAGGCCTGTGGACGATCCGGAAATGAAGATACGTGACATGGGAATGCTCCGTTGTTCAGTAGTGCCGGCGACCGGGATGCCGCCGGTTGGAAAGTGAAGGGTCAGACCTTGGCGCCGCGGCGGCCGAGCACGAGCAAGGCGCCAAGGATGGCCGCCGCTGCACCGAGGATATAGACCGCAGCATAGCCGAACTGGCCGGCGATGACGCCAGCCAAAGGGCCGGCAACACCGTAAGCGATGTCGAGAAAGGCAACGAAGGCACCCATGGCGCTGCCGCGATTGGCGGGCAATACGCGCTTCAGGGCTTCGACGCCGAGTGCCGGAAAGACCAGCGCGCAGCCAAGGCCCGTGACGAGCGCGCCGGCAAGCGCGACCATCTCGATCGGTGCCGCCCACAGCAGAGCCTGCCCAATAGCCTCGATCGCCAGCGACCAGAAGGCAACTCGGTAGCCGCCGATCCTGTCCGGCAGGTGACCGAATACCGCGCGCATGAAGATGAAGCCTGTGCCAAAGGCGGTCATGACGAGGCCGGCATGCGCCCAGCCTCGCTCCGCGAAATACAGTGACGCGAACGCCGTAAGGCCCGACAGGCCGACGCCCGACAACATCAGGCCGAGGCCTTCTTTCCAGATCTGCCCGATGACGCGGTAGAAGGGCAGACGTGTTCCTGTTGGCGTCGTGTAGGACGAGGCACCCAAGGCGATGGCGGCTGCGATGATCGGTGCGACAATGCAGGCAACCATGGAAACCTCAAGACCATAGGTCTGATAGAGGGCCATGCCGATCGGTGCGCCAATGGCAAGGGCGGCGAACATGGCGATCCCTGTCCAGGACATCGACATGCCGGCGCGTTGCGGCCCGACCGAGGCGATCGACCAGGAGACACAGCCGGTGACGAACTGGCTCTCGCCGAAACCTGCAACCAGCCGGCCGAGAATAATGGTTGCGAGGCTCAATTGCGGGCTCAGGGCGGCATGGCCGCGATGAGATAGAGCAAGCCGCCGAAGGCGCAGGTGAACGCACCCTGCAGCGCCGCGCGCCTGCCGCCATGGCTGTCGGTCAACCGGCCCGAATAACCACGGGTCAGCACGGTTGCCAGGAACTGGATGCCAATGGCAATGCCGACGACCAGGTTGCCGAAGCGAAGCTTGTCATGGACGAACAGCGGAATGACGGGCAGCGGCAGGCCGACGGCCAGATAGCCGCAAAACAGCGCGGCGATGATGCCCGGCGCGGGACGGGAGAGATGGATGGGCGCGCTGTCTGTCGGATTCGCACCGTCGAGGACCGGTGGTGACATGACGGTCTCCTTTCATGCCTGGATGAATTTTGGGTGGTGGCGTGCCGACGATGGGCGGTACGCCTGGCCCGTTTAGGCCGCGACGGAGTCAGCGAAGAGCTCCGGCCGATAACCGCTGGCCCGGAGCAGATGATCGCGCGATGCGCCAATCTCGGTGGTCAGCTTGTCGAGATCGACATCAAGGAGCTTGCCTCCACGCTTGCGCAACTGGCCGGCGACCATGACGGTATCGACGTCCGAGCGTTCAACAGCCTGAACGATAGTGCCGATGGCGTTGTTGACCGGGAAGACGGCCACACCGTCGGTGCGGACCATGATGATGTCGGCTTGCTTGCCGGCGGCAAGCGTGCCGATCGAACCTTCAAGTCCGGCGGCGCGGGCGCCGTGGATAGTTGCGGCCTTCAGGACCGCCTCGACAGTAATCGGCGCCGGCGCATCCGTTTCGCCGCGGAAACGGCGATAGCGCATGGCCGAACGCTGTTGGCCGAATAGGGCATGCATTTCCCCGAACATGTCGCTGCCGAATGCGGTATCGAGATCGATGCCGATCGCAGGCGTGAGACCGTGATCGATCGCCTGCTGATAGGCGAAGCTTTCGTCATCGAACCCGAAGAGCGCGTCAGAGCGTGGATTTATGGTGACGTTGACGCCGGCCTCGGCGAACAGCCTCCAGGTTTCCTGCGGGATGCGCGTGCAGTGGTTGAAGATGTTGTGCGGACCGAGCACGCCTTTCTCGGCAAATTCCGGACCGAGCTTTGCGAGATCGCCGATGAATTCCGTGAGGATGCGCATGTCCAGGCTGCGGGCGACCTTCCACCAGTCGAGATTGAGCTGGCCGAAGAGCCCGACCTTTACCAGTCCGTCATCATGGTTCCAGTTCGATGCAAGGCGTTCCAGATCATCAGGCAGGTGGGCGGAAGAGGCCTTCTTGTCCATGGCCGGACCGACCATGTGTAGCGCCCGGATGCCGGCGCCGTCCAATGCATCCAACGCTGCGTCCGTGTGTTCCGGGCTGCGGGAGCTGTGGCAGGCATCGATGATCGTGGTGATGCCGGCATCAAGCGAGGCTACTGCCGTCAGTCGGGTGCTCAGATACATATCCAGAGGTCGATAGTGGCTGCCCAATGTTTCGGCGACAACGCCGATATAGGCGAAGAGGTCGTCGACATCGGGCATCAGTCGCCGCATGACGCCAAGCCATGCGTGGTGATGGGCGTCCACCAGGCCGGGCATGACAATGGTGCCGCGGGCATCGATGATTTCGGCACCATCCGCCTTGATGTCGGCGCCGATCGCGGCAATGCGATCGCCCTCTACCAGGATGTCGCCCACAGGCAGGTTTTCGGTCTTGGCGTCCATCGTGAGGATGGTGCCGCCCTTGAAAAGCGTGCGTCTTGCATTTTGCGTGGTCATGGTCCCATGCCCTTTCGTCTATGGTCGGGAAAGGCTCGGTGGCCTCGGGTGGGACTATCGCTCCGGAACACTCTTGAATTAAGTGCGATTATGTCAGATGCTTCCTGACTATAAATCAGGAAACTTCGATGCCATTCGATGGGAGAATTTTGTCGGGCGTGAGCGTGTTGGCCGCCGTGATCGAAGGCGGCAGCTTCGTCAAGGCCGCAGGCCTTATCGGCATTACCGACTCCGGCGTGAGCCGCGCGATCGGAAGGCTGGAAGCGCGACTTGGCATCCGGCTTCTGGACCGGACCACCCGCTCTGTCATGCTGACGGACGAGGGGCGCCGCTTCTACGAGGAGGTAAAACCGCATCTCGACGCGATCGAGAATGCTGCGGCTGTCGCCTCAGGCGCCTCGTCCGCGGTGCGCGGCAGGCTGAGGGTGGATATCGACCCTTTCTTCCTGCCGCTGGTGCTGGCCGGCAAGCTTGGCAGCTTCTGCGATCGCTACCCGGACCTCACTGTCGAATTCGTGTCGCGGGAACATGTCGCCGATCTGGTTTCCGAGGGGATCGACCTTGCCGTCCGGTTCGGCCAGCCGCGCCATTCGAGCCTCGTCTCCCGCAAGCTGATCGAGGCGCCGATCCTGACCGTAGCAGCGCCGGCCTATCTGGCGCGCCATGGAAGGCCGGGGCATCCCTCCGAACTCAGCGCGCATCGTTGCCTGCAATTTCTCGATCCGCATAGCGGCCAACCGTTCGAATGGGAGTTTGTCGGCGTGCATGAGACGCTATTGGTCGCCACCTCCGGCCCGCTGACTTTCACCGACCCGAAGACAATGCTGGAGGAATGTGTCGCCGGCACCGGCATTGGGCAGATCATCGGCTGGGGTGTTCGCCATCTGCTTGATAGCGGCGAATTGATCGATCTGTTTCCGGACTGGCATGGGGAACGCTTCCCTCTCTATGCTTACCATCCGTCACGCAAGCATCCGCCTGCCAAGGTTCAGGCCTTTCTGGATTTCTGCGTCTCGGTCATCCAGCGGCTCTAGCCTGTCCCCGCAAAGATCATTCCCTCTCAGCTTTGATCCATGCTCGGTTCCCAGCCGCGGGTCATGCCTCTGCTCATGCATGCGGAGGCAAGCGAAAGCTGGTAGCGAAGATGCTGAATGCGCTCCACAAGGTCGCCGATCGCAGCGCGCGCGTCTCCATCATGGGCAGCCAGGATCGCCTCGATCGGATCGAACTCCACGTCTTCAACGGCTTGAGCAGTTTCGGCACTCATAGGACGCACATCTCCATTCCGCCGACCGATGGCGGTACTCATCGTCAAGCTGTCGGTCGATCTCAGGCGGCGTTCAGATCGGCGATTTCGCCGTGCTTCGCCAGCAGGCGAGGGGCCGTCATGTCGCCGGTCTCGTCATCCACCATGACCGCATAGGCGGCCACGCCGATAAAGCGTTCCGACATGGCCGAAGCAATCTTCTCGGCGCTCACGGCATTGGATGCCTGCCGCATTTCGCCGGGAACGAGATTTCCGCGGTTTTTCTTGTAGGGCAGGATGATGAATTTTTCGGCGGTTGCCATGGCATTTTCCCTGATTTGTTCCTATTATGTTCTTGATCGGGGAGAAGTCAAGCTGAAGTTCTGGCGCGGCTTACGCTCTTATGCCCGATCCCGGTTTGACGCAGTACTTCGTCAGACTTCCATGATCTCTTCGAAGGATTCGGGAAAAGTCTCGCGCGCCACTTTCTCGTTGATGACGAGCATTGCCTCATAAGAGGTCGGGTCGAAATCCTTGTCTGCCGCCATGACCTCGCGTCCAAAGAACAGGTTCAGGCGAGCGGCATCCAGATTGCCGCGCGCAAAGGGCTCGGCGCCGAAATAGTGCCAGAGTGCGTGCAGAAATGCCGCATCGATCCGATGTTCCAGCGATCCCTGTCGCGCGCGGCGCGGCAGGCTCTTGATCGGCGTCACGCCCTTGTGGTTCGCGCGGCGAATGGTGAATTGGACGCCTGTCCCCGGCATGCCTGACGGGAAACCGCGATATTTGATCATGTCGGAAATCTTGGCCATCGCTCTTGTTCCTCCCTCGCTATGGGATCGCGCCGGTGTTTCTTTCGATGCCAAGGCAAGACAATGGAGGCAATCATGCGGCCTCCATCCGTCGTCGTTCCATCGGCCCCTCAACCTCAAGGATTTTGCGAGCGAGCCTGAAACACCGTTGCCGGCATCGTCGATTTAAAACCCGACATAGGCCATATCGACTCCACCGTGCAAGAGCGTGGCGGCCGGATACATCCGTATTGGTCCAGATGCGCCACCCAGCGCGACTATCCTGCTTCACGCCAGACAAAGCTGCGGGCCGGAACGGCCGATCCGGCCGCCGCGATTGTGCTCGCTCGGAAGCGGCTATTTTCCGTCAGTGCTTCCCAGTCGTTGTGCGGCGGTCTTCGGTCCTGTTGTCTGCAGATCCGCTTCATCAGCGAGAATGGCGGCTGCCTCGTTCAGGAGGACGTCCTTTGCACTCTTGCGGGCTTTTTCAATGGCAATATCGGCGCTCAGGCTACGTTCGTTGGCCTGCAGGCCGTCGTCTTCAGTGGTGTCAACGCCATCGTTTATCTGCTCGCGCGACTTCAGCCGTTTTGCCTGAGCGGCCATTTCATTGCGACGCTCGGTTTCATTAAGGGAGATCACCCCTTTTTCGCGCTGGGCCTTCAGTTCAGCAACATCCTGCACGAAGCGCTGAAAATCCGGGTCACTTTGCACGCGGGCATCGTGGCGGCTCTGCAACTGCGGCAGCACTGCCTTTATATCGCCGTCAGGCACATAGTTTGCCGGTTTGACCTGAGTCCACGGCAACGCATTATCGTAGCTCGATTCGCCAAAGGTCTTGGGGTCCGAAAGCGCCGGGAAGCTGATATCAGGCGTCACGCCGCGCAGTTGTGTCGTTCCGCCATTGACGCGGAAGAACTGGGCAACGGTCAATTTCAGCTCGCCGAATTTCGGCTTGGCGTTATGAGCCACCTGGTCGAGATTGACCACGGTCTGCACGGTGCCCTTGCCGAAACTGGGCTCTCCGACAATCACGCCGCGGCCATAGTCCTGTATCGCTGCGGCAAAAATCTCGGAAGCCGAGGCCGAGCCGCGATTGATCAACACGCCCATCGGGCCGGTCCAGGCCGGCGCGGCGAGATCGTCGCTCTCGACATCGACCTTGCCGCTCGCATCGCGTTGCTGGACGATCGGGCCCTTGCCGACGAAGAGGCCCGTCAGATCGATGGCTTCGGAAAGCGAGCCGCCGCCATTGTTTCGCAAGTCGACCAGAACGCTGTCGACATTGTCCTGCTTGAGCTCCGTCAGAAGCTTGGCGACATCGCGGCTTGCGCTTCTATAGTCCTTGTCGCCTTTTCGGCGCGCTTCGAAGTCTTCATAAAACGCCGGCAGGGTAATCACCCCGACTTTGCGTGTGGTGTCGCCATCCTTTACCGACAGGATGGTCTTCTGGGCAGCCTGCTTTTCAAGGCTGATCTTGTCGCGCACCAGGCTGATGATGCGGTGCTTGGCGTCCGGCCCGGCATCCGCCGGCAAGATGTCGAGACGCACGACAGAATCTTTTGCGCCGCGTATCATCTGCACGATTTCATCGAGGCGCGTTCCCACGACTTCCTTGATGGGGCCGGTCTCACCCTGACCAACACCGGTGATGCGATCACCGACAGCAAGCTTGCCGGACAATTGCGCCGGGCCGCCTGACACGAGCTCGCGGATGGTCGTGTAGTCGTCCCGCTCCTGCAATACCGCGCCGATGCCGACCAGCGACAACTTCATGGAGATGTCGAATTCAGCCGAGGCGGTCGCGCCGAAATAGTCGGTGTGCGGGTCGACCGACGTCGTGTAGGCGTCCATGAATGACTGGAACACATCGTCGCTCTTGTACTTGTAGGCGCGCTCGAGGGAATTCTGGTAGCGCTTGTCGAGCGTATCGCGAATGGCGTCGTCGGCCTTGCCAGCCAGTTTCAGGCGCAGCCAGTCGCTCTTGACGCGTTTGCGCCAGAGATCATTGCTCTCCGCCTCGGATTGCGGCCAGGGCTGCTTGTCGCGCTGCAGGGAATAATCTTCCTTCACGCTGAAATCGAAGCCCTTTTTGAGCAGGCTGCGGGCGTAGGTCATACGGTCGACGACGCGCTGCTCATACAGGTTGAAGATGGAAAACGGGATCTGCAGGTCTTCCTGGTTGATCGCGTCGTCAATCTTGGTGCTGACAGTCATGAACTTGTCGATATCGGCCTGCACGAAGAGGACGCGATCCGGATCCAGAGACTTGATAAACCGGTTCATGACCCTGACCGACAGGGCATCATCAAGTGGCACCGGCCTATAGTGGAAACGCGTGAGAAATTGTGCACTCAGATGGGCGGCTTGCCCCTGCTGTGGCAGCGGCGTCAAAACGGGCGGTGAACCGGCTTCCAGGGCAT
Source organism: Rhizobium sp. AC27/96 (assembly GCF_001692325.1). Classification (GTDB taxonomy): domain Bacteria; phylum Pseudomonadota; class Alphaproteobacteria; order Rhizobiales; family Rhizobiaceae; genus Rhizobium. Next base: position 50,324 of record NZ_LXKN01000022.1, read on the forward strand.
ATGCCGACGGAGCAATTGCCAGAAACGCAAAGAGGAAACCATGTTGTATACGCATTGAGCTTTGATCCGATTCTCAACATTGAGCTTTTTATGTCTGATGTTGGTGGAACAATTATGGTTTTTTGGCAACCGGAAGGACGCATTTCGTCCGTAAAGTTTTCCGGAGCGGCAGATCGGAAGGCTTCTGCGCAGGCGATTGATCAGCCTTAGGCAGAGTGAAGCCGTCCCTGTTCATCAGCGGTCCGGTAAACATGATGCCCTCCCCGACGGTTCAAATCGGGGAGGGCATGCGGTTGTTGAGAAAAGCCGAGAAGCTCGACTATTTCTTCGCGTCGGCCCAGCTCTTGACCAGCTCATCGTAGTTGATGGTTACGGGCTTTTCCTTCTCGGTCGCGATCTTCAGCTGCGGAGCGAGATGGCCGTTCTTGACGGCATCGGCGTTCCAGTAGGCGAGATCATGCTCTTCGGCGAGCTTCGGACCGATGTCACCCTGAACGCCGGCGCGTTCCAGGCGCTGCATGACCTTTTCCTGGTCAGCGCAAAGCGCATCCATGGCGCCTTGGGCAGTCTTGGCACCCGATGCGGCATCGCCGATCGCCTGCCACCAGAGCTGTGCCAGCTTCGGATAGTCCGGAACGTTGGTGCCGGTCGGCGACCATTGCACGCGAGCCGGCGAGCGGTAGAACTCGATCAGACCGCCAAGTTCCGGCGCACGCTTGGTGAAGCTCTTGTCGCGGATGGTGGATTCGCGGATGAAGGTGAGGCCGACATGGCTCTTCTTCACGTCCACCGTCTTCGAGGTCACGAACTGCGCGTAGAGCCATGCGGCCTTGGCGCGGTCGACCGGCGTCGATTTCATCAGCGTCCAGGACCCGACGTCCTGATAACCGAGCTTCATGCCTTCCTTCCAGTAGACACCGTGCGGCGAGGGTGCCATGCGCCATTTCGGCTTGCCGTCGGCATTCATGACCGGCAGGCCGGGCTTGACCATGTCGGCGGTGAAGGCCGTGTACCAGAAGATCTGCTGGGCGACATTGCCCTGTGCCGGAACCGGACCGGATTCAGAGAAGGTCATGCCCTGGGCTTCCGGCGGTGCATAGGCCTTCAACCAGTCGAGATACTTCTGGATGGAATAGACGGCAGCCGGGCCGTTGGTATCGCCGCCGCGGGCAACGCAGGAGCCGACCGGACGGGAGTTGGCATCGACCTTGATGCCCCATTCGTCGACCGGGAGGCCGTTCGGCAGGCCCTTGTCGCCATTGCCGGCCATGGAGAGCCAGGCATCGGTAAAGCGCCAGCCGAGCGACGGGTCCTTCTTGCCATAATCCATATGGCCGTAGACCTTCTTGCCGTTGACGTCGCGGCCGGTGAAGAATTCGGCGATATCCTCATAGGCCGACCAGTTGACCGGCACGCCGAGCTCATAGCCGTACTTGGCCTTGAAATCGGCCTTGTTCTTCTCGTCGTTGAACCAGTCGTAGCGGAACCAGTAGAGGTTGGCGAACTGCTGGTCGGGAAGCTGGTAGAGCTTCTTGTCAGGCGCGGTCGTAAAGCTGGTGCCGATGTAGTCGGCGATGTCGAGGCCCGGATTGGTAACATCCTTGCCTTCACCCGCCATCCAGTCGGTCAGGTTGCGCACCTGCTTGTAGCGCCAATGGGTGCCGATAAGGTCGGAATCGTTGACCCAGCCGTCATAGAGGTTCTGGCCGGTCTGCATCTGGGTCTGGATCTTTTCGACAACGTCGCCTTCCTGGATGACGTCGTGGGTGACCTTGATGCCGGTGATGGCGGTGAAGGCCGGTGCCAGAACCTGAGATTCATACTGGTGGGTCGTCAGGGTCTCCGAAACGACCTTGATTTCCATGCCCTGGAAAGGCTTGGCCGCGTCGACGAACCACTGCATTTCCTTTTCCTGGTCGGCGCGCGAGAGCGTCGAGAGATCGCCGATCTCCTTGTCCAGGAATGTCTTGGCCTCGTTCATGCCGGCATGAGCCGTGCCGGCCAAGGCCAGCAGAGCGACAGCCGTCGTCGTTAAGAGATGTCTTCGCATAAATTCCTCCCTACAGGTTGCGAATATCATTCAGGCGGCCAGACCCCCGGCCTCCGTACCAGTTTGCTTCAGACCAGACGGAAGACGCCGACGGCGTAGACCACGGAAAGAGCAAGAGCCCACCACAGGCTGGGGCCTCCCAGGCCCAGCCAGGCGATGTGGATGAAAGCGGCACCAAGCAGTGAAATGAACAGCCGGTCGCCGCGTGTGGTTTCGAAATGCAGGATGCCGACGCGCGGATTGCCGCCGGGCGAAACATATTCCCAGACCGCCATGCCGATCAAAAGCACCAGGATCGTTGCGAAAAAGAGAGCCGTCGGCAGCGTCCAGGCCATCCAAGAGAAATCGGTGTTCATGGCGGTCTCCCTTCAGACGCGGCCGAGCGCGAAGCCCTTGGCGATGTAGTTGCGGACGAAATAGATGACGAGCGCGCCGGGAACCAAGGTCAACACGCCGGCGGCGGCAAGCAGGCCCCAGTCCATGCCCGAGGCCGAGACAGTTCGCGTCATGATGGCGGCGATCGGCTTGGCGTCCGTCACCGTCAGCGTGCGGGCGATCAGCAGCTCGACCCAGGAGAACATGAAGCAGAAGAAGGCGGCGACGCCGATGCCGCTGGCGATCAGCGGAATGAAGATCTTGATGAAGAAGCGCGGGAACGAATAGCCGTCGATATAGGCCGTCTCGTCGATCTCCTTCGGCACGCCGGACATAAAGCCTTCGAGGATCCAGACCGCCAGCGGCACGTTGAACAGGCAATGCGCCAGCGCCACGGCGATATGGGTGTCGATCAGGCCGAAGGCGGAATAGAGCTGGAAGAAAGGGAGCGCGAAGACTGCCGGCGGCGCCATGCGGTTCGTCAATAGCCAGAAGAACACATGCTTGTCGCCGAGGAAGCGGTAGCGCGAGAAGGCGTAGGCCGCGGGAAGGGCGCAGGCAACCGAGATCACCATGTTCATGACGACATAGGTGATCGAGTTGATATAGCCCTTGTACCAGGACGGATCGGTGAAGATGATCGCGTAATTGCGCAGCGTCGGCGCATGCGGATAAAGCGTCAGCCCGTTGACGATCTCTTCGTTCGTCTTGAAGCTCATGTTGATGAGCCAGTAGATCGGCAGCAACAGGAAGATGATGTAGATCGCCGGCACCAGCCAGGACCAGCGCCCCTTTTCGCTTTGCCTGCGGGCAACCTGGGTACCGGCTGTATTCGCGGCTGAGGTGCCGGGCGCCGTCATTGTCTGCATCGCGGCATCTCCGGCCGTGGTGGACATCGATTTGCCGCTCATCGGCTCGCCCCCGCATCGTAATTGGTCATGACGGTATAGAAGACCCAGGACAGAAGCAGCACGATCAGGAAGTAGACGAGCGACATGGCTGCCGCCGGGCCAAGGTCGAACTGGCCGAGCGCCATCTTCACAAGGTCGATCGACAGGAAGGTCGTCGAGTTGCCGGGGCCGCCGCCGGTGACGACGAAGGGTTCGGTATAGATCATGAAACTATCCATGAAGCGCAGCAGCACGGCGATCAAAAGCACCCGGTTCATCTTCGGCAGCTGGATGTAGCGGAAGACCGACCAGCGGGAGGCGCCGTCGATCTTGGCGGCCTGGTAGAAGGCGTCGGGGATGGAGGCAAGGCCGGCATAGCAGAGCAGCACGACGAGACTGGTCCAATGCCAGACGTCCATGATGATGATCGTCGCCCATGCGTCGGCCGGATCGGACACGTAGTTATAGTCGATGCCGATATTGACGAGGACGTAGCCCATCAATCCGATATCGCTGCGGCCGAAGACCTGCCAGATCGTGCCGACGACGTTCCACGGGATCAGCAAGGGGAGTGCCATCAGCACCAGGCATATCGGTACGCCGACGCCCTTCTTCGGCATGTTGAGCGCGATGAAGATGCCGAGCGGCACTTCGATCGCCAGGATGACGAAGGAGAAGATCAGGTTGCGGAACATCGCATCCCAGAAGCGTCCGGACTGCAGGATCTGCTCGAACCACTGCGTCCCCGCCCAGAAGAAGACGTTGTTGCCGAAAGTATCCTGCACGGAATAGTTCACCACCGTCATCAGCGGGATAACGGCGGAAAAGCCGACAAGCAGCAGCACGGGGATGAGCATGAACCAGGCTTTGTTGTTCCAGGTCTTGTCCATGCTCAGGCTCCCATCTCGATGCGCCAGGAGTCGGCATAGATATTGATGCCAGCCGGATCGAAGGCGATATGCGGCTCGGCCGGTACGATCTGGTCCTCGCCGATGACGGCGACGATATCCTGACCATCGATCTTGGCGCGCACCACCTTGCGGCGGCCGAGGTCTTCGACCTTGGTGACGGTGGCGGGAATGCCCTCGCGGCCGATGCGGACAAATTCGGGACGGATGCCGAGTTCGGAGCGGCCGGTGCGCTTTTCCAATGGTGTGCCGGGCAGCGCGATCGCGCGGTTGCCGATATGCGCATTGCGGCCTTCGATTTCCACCGGCATGACGTTCATGCCGGGCGAGCCGATAAAATAGCCGACGAAAGTGTGGCGCGGGCGTTCGAACAGATCGTTCGGCGTGCCGATCTGCACCACCTCGCCATTGTACATGACAACCACCTTATCGGCGAAGGTCAGCGCCTCCGTTTGGTCATGGGTGACGTAGACCATGGTGAAGCCGAAGCGGCGATGGAGCTGTTTCAGCTGCGAGCGCAGCACCCATTTCATATGCGGGTCGATGACCGTCAGCGGCTCGTCGAACAGGATGGCGTTGACGTCGGAGCGCACGAGGCCCCGGCCGAGCGAGATCTTCTGCTTGGCATCGGCCGTCAGGCCACGCGCCTTGCGGTGGGCGCTATCGGAAAGGCCGATCATTTCGATGATCTCATCGACCTTGCGCTTCACGTCTGCTTCCGGAACATGCCGGTTGCGCAGCGGGAAGGCGAGGTTGTCGTAGACGGTCATCGTGTCGTAGACGACCGGAAACTGGAAGACCTGGGCGATATTGCGCTCCTGGGTCGACAGCCGGGTGACGTCCTTGCCATCGAACAGGATCCGCCCCTCGGAGGCCTGCACCAGCCCAGAGACGATGTTGAGCAGCGTGGTCTTGCCGCAGCCGGAAGGGCCAAGCAGCGCATAGGCGCTGCCATCTTCCCAGCTATGGTTGACTTCCTTCAGCGCGTAATCCGCATCCGATCTGGGATGGTCGTTATAGGCGTGCCTGATGTGGTCGAGGTCGATGCGTGCCATTGGCGATGTCTCTCCTCAGGCGGCGTGTTGCAGGTCCGGCACGACGGCGGCGCCATCGGTGTCGAAGACCATGATATGGCGGGGGTCGATATAGACATTGATCGCATCATCGACATCGAGGTGCTGGACGCCCTGGGTCAGCATCACCCAGCGGCGGCCGGAAAAATCGAGATGGATGAAGCTTTCCGAGCCGGTGATCTCGGTGACGGTGACTTTCGCCGGTGCAGCGACGGCTTCCGGGGTTTGCGGCGCAAGTGCCAGATGATGCGGCTGGAAGGCGATGGTGTAGCGGCCATCCGGCCGATCTTCGAAGCCTTGCGGCACGGGCAGGCGGATATTGCCGTCGAGCACGAATTCTTTACCGCGCTTGTCTGGCATGATGGTGTTCAGCGGTGGATCGGCGAAGGTTGTCGCGGTGATCAGGTCCTTCGGATTGCGGAAGACCTCGATCGTCGATCCGAATTGCGTGATGCGGCCCTTCGAGAGCGTTGCGGTATTGCCACCCAGAAGCAGCGCCTCGGATGGCTCGGTGGTGGCATAAACGAAGATCGCGCCGGATTCGGCGAAGATCTTCGGCAGTTCGGCGCGCAGCTCCTCGCGCAGCTTATAGTCGAGATTGGCGAGCGGCTCATCGAGCAGCACAAGACCCGCCTTTTTGACGATGGCGCGGGCAAGGGCGGTGCGCTGCTGCTGGCCGCCGGAAAGGCTGAGCGGCAGGCGATCGAGGAAGGGGCCGAGCCGCAGGATGTCGGCGGCCTTCTTCACTTCCCGGTCAATGGTTTCAGCATTTGCGCCGCTCAGGCGCATCGGCGAGGCGATGTTGTCGTAGACGGTCATGGCGGGATAGTTGATGAACTGCTGGTAGACCATGGCGACATTGCGCCGCTGTACCGGGACGCCCGTGACATCCGTGCCATCGACATGGATCGTGCCCGTGGTCGGCTTATCGAGGCCAGCCATCAGCCGCATCAGCGACGTCTTTCCCGAAAGCGTCGGCCCAAGCAGCACATTCAAAGTGCCGCGCTGCAACGTCAGGTTCGTTTCCGCAATATGCGTCTCGCCGCTAACCGACTTTGACACGCTTCTCAGTTCAAGCACGATTTGCTCCCCTCTGTGCACCGCACAATAGCGATGCTGCGACGGATTTTTGGCCGTAAGGGCCGTTTGCTGCCTATTGAATAGTGTCCGGAAGAGTATCTCCCGGTGGGATCGCTTCTGAATTCATCTGGCAATTTCAATTGACGAGGCCGCCGCGGTCATCGGTGCCCAATGCTGCTTCTTTCCCACAGGCTCGGGCCTGCGGAACCCTTGCGAGGAGGGGGATTGCGTCAAATTGGATGTAAAGCAAACGCGTGGAAATGCTCCATCGCGGAAACGGTTCGGTCCGCACGAGACCGATGCCTGCTTCTCTTTTGAATGGATACGATAAGAGCGGCTGGCGGAGCTGTGCCTCACACCGCAATCAAGGACGTCTATGCTGTCGAAATGACCTTTGGACAATGATTTCTCCCCCGTTTCGATTTCTACCCCTCACGCGAAAACCGAAACTGGAAGGACGATAAATGAAGCAAAAGGAATGTCAAACGAAAACTTAATGCGTTTCAGTTTCGCTTCATAATTCCGATTCCAGACTTGTTTTGAGACGGGATAGCGAAGGCGGGGACTGCCGCAGGCGGCCACGTTCTCCGCCGTCTGGCTGACGGCGAAGATGGCTGCAACGGCTGCCGTTAGATGGAAGTGTCGGCCTTGAGGCCGGCATAGCGCAGGGCGATAAATGCCATCAGGCTTGCGACCGCAAAGGCGTTGATGCTCAACAATGTTGCGAGCTGATCGCTGTTCCAGGGAAAAACGGGATCCCTGATCGCCCACCACGACGTGGCAAAACAGATGAAGATGAAACAGGCAAGCCCACGCTGCCACCACTTCTCAGCTGCGTGAAAAGATACCATCACCAACGCCATGCAGGGAGCGAGAAACAGCAGCGTCGCCGACGCTTTTCCGAAAATGGCCGTTTCGAAGACGGTATCGAGCGTACCGATGAGTGGTAGGGCCAGCCGAGCGAAAAACGGGGATCGTCCGGCTGCCAACGGGATCGCAAGAAAGAAGGGAATGGAGACAAGCGTTAGCGCGGATATTCCGACGCCCTGGCCGACCAGCCACCACACATAAAGCGGGTAGAAGGGCTTGTTGGCGATGATGACCCAGGCGATCGTCACAGTGGCCCGGGTCAGCGGATCGAGCGTTTGCCGGCTCATCCCGCAGGCTTCAGAAGATAATGGCCGACGCCCCAGACATCGCCACTATCATGGCCGAACAGACCGGCGGTCGCCAGGAAGAAGAGCCGCCAGCGTCTTTGCCAGAGTGCACTATCCTTGCCGTAGACCTCAGCGAAGATCGGCTGGATACGGCCGATTTCGCGATCGAAATTGGCAAGCCAGTCGAGCGCCGTGCGGCGGTAATGCATGCCGGACCATCGCCATTTGCGTTCGAGCGTGAAGAGGTCGCCGAACCGGCATGGCAGGTCGTGGGCCGGCATGATGCCGCCGGTGAAGAAATGATGAGCGATCCAGTCGGCGGGATCATCATGATCGAAGCGATAGGAGCGGTATCTATGGGTGAAGATGTGCAGGAAAAGTCTGCCCTCGGGTTTCATCCAGCCGCGAACCCGTTCCAGCAGCGTGCGCCAGTTCGACATGTGCTCGAACATCTCAACCGAGATCACACGATCATGGCGTTCGTCAGTGGCGAAATCATTCATGTCGGCGGTCACGACCGTGAGATTGGTCAGGCCACGCTTACCGGCAATATTGACGATATATTCGCGTTGCGAAGCCGAGTTCGATACGGAGGTGATGCGAGAATGCGGAAATTGCTGCGCCAGGTAAAGCGACAGGGAGCCCCAGCCGCAGCCGAGTTCGAGAATGCTCATGCCATCCCTGATATCCGCGTGCCTGACCGTCTCGGCAAGAGCCAGGGTTTCCGCTTCCGCCAGCGTCGTATCGGCGCTCGGATAGAGGCAGGACGAATATTTACGCTGCGGCCCGAGGACCAATGCGAAGAATTCGGCGGGCACCTCATAATGTTGGCGATTTGCCTCCTCCGTATGAATCGCTACCGGAAAATTGCCCATCGTTTCGACGAAGGCCCGTTCTGCATCGTCCGGTATTGCCGCCAATCGCCGTTTCGTGCGTCCGCAGAGGAAATCGATGCCGGCAAGCGTTATGCCATCGGTGAGCGGCGCGCGCTCGGCAGCGTTGATAGCAAAGGCCAGCATATTCATGTTCGATCTCCGTGATTGCGGGATTCTTGTTTGCGAGGTCCGGGAAAGAAGGCATTGACGCGCCGTTGCAGCGCACGGAATTGATCGCCGCGCGAGCGCAGCATGTGTTCTTCCAGCGGCGGGATTCCGGAGACGTGCACCAGCAGCCAGTACATCAGCGCGGGTGCGAGCAGCGACATGAAACTCATGAATGAGTTTGAAACCGCGAACAGCGGCCAGGAGCACCAGAACAGCCATTCGAAGAAATAGTTGGGGTGGCGGGAATATCGCCACAGGCCTGTCTCGCAGATCTCGCTCTTTGCCTGCGGTGACTTACGGAACCGCGAGAGCTGTGCGTCCGAAATGCTTTCCCCGGCAAGCGCGACCACCGCGACGAGGACGGCAAGAAAATCCAGCACGCGAGGATAGCCGGCGCCATTTGCCGCCGCGAGATAGACGGCAAGGACGAGAATGAAAGCCGCCAGTGCCTGAACCTGCAGGAAGATGAACAGTCGCCACGCGGCGCTATCGCCCCAGCCCTCGATGATTTTCGCGTAGCGAGGATCTTCTCCGCTGCCCATGGTGCGCGCTCCGATATGGCTGCCAAGGCGTAGCGCCCAGGCCGCAATGATGATCAGGACGGTCATGCGGCGTTCGAAAACGCCGTGGGCGAAAAGGGCTGCAACAATGCCGCCGAGGCCGACGGACAGGGACCATATGGTATCGATCCAGCCGCTAAGTCCGGTTATGCGCTGCACGAACCAGGACCCGGCCATGGCTAGCGACAGGCCTATCGCTATAGCAACGAGAAGAAACCAATCCATTCATTCACTCGCATTCATGCGCATCATCGCGCTGCTATTGGATTTACGGTGATCGCACCGAACCGGTTTCGCGCCCGCGCAAAAAAATCTCGCGATGCGCGAAACCAGACTGCTTTCCCCTGCGTATCTATCTTGTGAACCAGGAAACGGTCATTGGGAGAGCAGGGTTTTGACGGGTGATTACGATCGAAACGGAGGCGGACGGCGCCTGAAGATTGCTGTTATCGGCAGCGGCATTTCTGGGCTCTCGGCCGCCTGGCTCTTGTCGCAGCGGCACGACGTGACTGTCTTCGAGGCGGGTAATCGCGTTGGCGGCCACAGCAACACTGTAGAATTCGAAGGTGCCACCGGTCCGGTCGCCGTCGATACCGGCTTCATCGTCTATAACGAAGTCACCTATCCCAATCTGACGGCTCTTTTCCGCATGCTCGATGTGCCCACGACGGCTTCCGACATGTCTTTTGCCGTCTCGCTCGACAATGGCGGCTATGAATATTCCGGCGGCACAGGCTTCGGTCTCCTGGCGCAAAAGTCCAATCTCGTCAGTGCGCGCTTCTGGTCGATGATGCGCGATCTCGTGCGGTTTTATCGCAACGCGCCTCGCGACCTCGCGGTGATGGGCGGTATTTCGCTCGATGATTACCTTTCCCGCAATGGCTATGGGCGTCCGTTTCGTGACGATCATCTCTATCCCATGGCAGCGGCCATCTGGTCGACGCCCGCCATGCAGGTCGGTGCCTATCCGGCAGCAAGCTTTGTGCGGTTCTGCCGCAATCACGGGCTGCTGGAATTGTGGAACCGGCCGGTCTGGCGCACGGTCAAGGGCGGCAGCCGCGAATATGTGGCGCGCATGACCCGCCATTTCGCTGATCGCATCCTGTTATCGACGCCGGTGTCGGCCGTGCGCCGCAACTCGCATGGCGTCGAACTCGCCGATGCCCATGGTGGCCGGCATGTGTTCGATGACGTCGTCATCGCCACGCATGCCGATCAGGCTCTTCGCATGCTCGTCGATGCGAGCGCCGAGGAGAAGCGTATTCTCGGCGCGTTCCGCTATTCCCGCAACGAAGCCGTGCTGCACGGCGACACCAGCCTGATGCCGAAACGGCGGGCTGCCTGGTCGAGCTGGAACTATGTCGCCGATACGAACGGCGAACCGAGCCAGCCTGCAATCACCTACTGGATGAACAGGCTGCAGCCGCTCGGAGCCGCAGCACCGACCTTCGTGACGCTCAATCCCCGCCGTGCTCCACGGGAAGAAACCGTGATCAGCCGCGAGGTCTATGAACACCCGGTCTTCGATCTCGGCACGGATCGCGCGCAGAAAGAAATCTGGTCGCTCCAGGGTGTGCGAAACACCTGGTTCTGCGGCGCTCATTTCGGGTCCGGCTTCCACGAGGACGGCATTCAGGCCGGGCTTGCGGTTGCGGAAGATCTCGGCGGTCTGCGTCGGCCGTGGCAGGTCGCGCAGGAAAGTGCCCGCATCGTCCGCAAGCCGATCATGAAGCCGATCGAGCTGCCAGTCGAAGTGGAGGTGACCGCATGAGCGTGGATCTTCGCTCGGCATTGTTTCCCGGCCATGTCACACATGCGAGGCTGAAGCCGAAACAGCATAGGCTTTCCTATCGCATCTATTCCCTGTTGATCGATCTGGACGAGCTCGATGGAATCGATCGGCGGCTGCGCCTGCTGTCGATCGACCGCTTCAATCTTTTCTCCTTCTATCGCAAGGATCGTGGTGATCGCTCCGGCTCCGATCTCAAGACGCAGGTGGAGCAACGCATGCTTGAAGCCGGCATCGAACCGGATGGCGGGGCGATCCGGCTGCTTACCATGCCGCGGCTGCTCGGCTGGGCCTTCAATCCGCTCAGCGTCTTCTTCTGCCATGCGCGGGATGAATCGCTGAAAGCTATCCTCTGGGAAGTCGACAACACATTCGGCGAACGCCATGGCTACATGATCCCCGTCGAAGCAGGCGCCGGGCCCGAAATTGTCCAGCATTGCGACAAGGCCTTCTATGTCTCGCCCTTCATGGACATGGATCTGCGCTACAAATTCCGCGTGTCGCCACCGGACGAGCTGCTTTCGATCCGGATCGAGACGTTCGATCGCGACGGGATTGTGATGACCGCCCGGCATTTGGCACGCCGCACCGCGCTCACGGACGCAGCCCTTCTCAAGGCATTCTTCGCGATCCCCTTCCTGACGCTCCGGGTCGTTGGCGGCATCCATTGGGAAGCGCTGAAGATCTGGCTGAAGGGCATCCGCCTGCGCGTGCATCCAACTCCACCACAAGAGCCTGTTTCATTCGTCCGCCCATCATACGCAGACGGCAAGGCATCCCATCGAAAGGTCGATGTTCATGAGCCCGTTTGACGATTTTTCCCGCATGTCGCTCGATGCCTCCAAGGATACCGATGGGCTTGGCTTTGCTGGCCGTTTGCTGCTGCGGCTGTTGCGGAACGTTCGCCATGGGCGCCTCAGGATAGAGCTGCCGTCCGGCGCCCTGATCGAGAAAATTGGCAGTGAGTCAGGGCCGGAGGCAATGATCGTCATCCGCCGATGGCGCATGCTGCGTCGCGTTCTCGTCGCGGGGGATATCGGTTTCGCTGAAGCCTATCTCGACGAGGATTGGACGACGCCGGATCTGACTGCCGTCATCCGGTTTGCTGCCAGAAACACCGAGGCGCTCGCGCCGACGGTTACCGGCAGCCCCCTCATGCGGTTCATCAATCGCGCGAAACATTTGCTGAATGCGAATACCAAGCATGGCAGCCGACGCAATATCGAGGCGCATTACGATCTCGGCAATGATTTCTACAAGGAATGGCTCGACCCTTCGATGCTCTACTCCTCGGGGATCTTTGACCGATCGGGTCAAACGCTTGAAGCGTCGCAGCAGAAGAAACTTGAGCGTATCCTGGAAACGCTTGATCTCGATGACCGCAAAAACGTGCTGGAGATCGGCTGTGGTTGGGGCGCACTTGCCATATTCCTGGCGGACCGGGCAAAAGCGAGGGTGACGGGTGTCACATTGTCACCCTCGCAGCTCGCCTGGGCGAAGGATGCCGTCGATAAGGCCGGACAATCCCATCAAGTCGATCTGCGCCTGCAGGACTACCGCGACCTTACCGGCCAGTTCGACCGGATCGTCTCGATTGAGATGTTCGAGGCGGTCGGCGAAGCCTATTGGCCGAACTATTTCGCGACGCTGAAACGCTGCCTCAAGCCGGGCGGCCGCGTCGTGCTGCAGATCATCTCGATCGAAGAGAGCCGGTTCGACAGCTATCGCCGCGACACCGATTTCATCCAGAAATACATTTTTCCTGGCGGTTTCCTGCCGTCCGATTCCGCGCTCGAAGCTGCAGTCTCAAAGGCAGGCTTCGTGCTCAGGGACAAGGAACTCTTTGGCAAGTCCTATGCCCGGACACTCGCCGAATGGCGTGCCCGTTTTCATGCCCGCTGGCCGGCGATCGCCGCGCTCGGTTTCGACGAGCGGTTCCGGCGGCTCTGGCACTACTACCTCTGCTACTGCGAGGCCGGATTCGATGAGGGGAGCATAGATGTCGGGCTCTACACGATCGAGCATGCCTGAGGGCTGGAAGCATAAGGAAGCCTGCGCATGAGATCGATAATCGGAGCTTCGGCATTCCTCGTCCTTGCCTGCGCGACAAGCGCGCATGCCGCTGCCATCGATGGGCAATGGGCGCGCGGCGACGGCAACGCCAAGGTCAGGATTGCGCCCTGCGGCAAGAACATCTGCGCCGTAAACACCTGGATAAAACCGGGTACGCCGACGGAGAAGGCCGGCGACAAGCTGGTCATGACGATAAAGCCGGGTGCGGATGGGGTCTACTCCGGCAGTGCTTTCGATCCGCAACGGGATTTGACTTACAGGATCACCGTGACGGTGAACGGCGACCAAATGACGACACGGGGCTGCGTCATCGCGGGCCTGATATGCAAGGGCGTTGACTGGACACGTATCCACTGACTGGCAGCCACCCGCGAAGGAGCATCCGGTGAAAACCCATATCGTCGCTTATCTCTCGACATTGATCGTCTTCGTCGCGATTGATTTTATCTGGTTGAGTAGCATGGCGGACCGGCTCTATCGCCCCTTGCTTGGAGACCTGTTGGCGCCCAGCTTCCAGTTGGCGCCGGCCGTTGCCTTCTATCTGATCTATGCCGCGGCCCTGACCTTCCTGGCGGTACGGCCCGGATTGACATCTGGTTCGCTCGGCACGGCCGTGCTCTATGGGGCGGTTTTCGGCTTTGCCGCCTATGCAACCTATGACCTGACCAACCAGTCGACCCTCAGGAACTGGTCGACGACCCTGACCATCGCCGATCTCCTGTGGGGCACGGTTCTATCAGCCGTTGCTGCAGGGAGCGGCCAATGGCTCACGGAGCACCTAGTCGGGTCTGCAGGCGCATAAAGTGATTTGAAAGACAGGTCTCCTGTACGGGGAGCAAAAACGCCACCCCTTCACACCACCACGATTCCCTTATGCTTGGCCTTGTGTTCGGGCTCCACATGGATCGTGACGATGGCGCCTGAAATTGCTGCACGCAGAGCGTCCTCGATACGATCGCAGATATCGTGGGATTGTCCGACGGTCATTGTCGCCGAGACGACAAGATGAAAGTCGATAAAGGTGGCCTTGCCGGCGTGGCGCGTCCGCAAGGCATGCGCTTCGAGCGCATCATCGGCATTGAGGGAGATGATCTCCCGGATATGCGCCAGCTCTTCGGGCGGAGCTGCCTCGTCGAGCAGGCCGCTTGCGCTTTCCTTCAGGACGCCCCAGCCGCTCCAGAGAACATGGACTGCAACAAGCGCTGCGATGGCCGCGTCGAGTTGGGTGATCCCGGTCCAGACGACAAGAGCGACACCGACGACGACACCGAGGGAGGTAATGACATCGGCCATCAGGTGCTTGCCATCGGCGACGAGGGACGCCGAGCGTTGAATACGCCCCTGTCTCATCAACAGGTTGGCCCATACCACATTTATCATCGTCGCAAATGAGCTGACGGCAAGGCCGGTCCAAGCCGCATCGATCGGCTTGGGAGCAAGAAAGCCGTTATAGGCTTCATGCATGATGGCAACGGCAGCCGCGATGATCAGGGCGCCAACGAGCACGGCGGAAAGATACTCCGCCTTGTGGTGCCCGTAAGGGTGCTCTTCGTCCGGCGGCTGGGATGCGATCTTCACCGAGACGATAACCGCCACTGCGGACACGACATTGATGATGCTTTCCAGCGCATCCGATAAGAGCGCGACACTCCCGGTTACCCAATAGGCTGCATACTTGATTGCCAGGACGACGAGGCTGACGCCGAAACTTCCCAGGGCAATTTTCAGAGATCGTTCCATATCGGTCCCATTATAAGCAAAGGCCGCTGCAAGCCTATCGTCAAAACCACAGTCTGCTATCGCGCGCCGTCAGGCGAGCAGATGTTCGTACAGAATGGAGCTGCCAAGCCCGATCAGCGCCGCGCCTGCGATACCTTCGGCAATCCTGCCGAAACGTTCGCCGATCAGGCGCCCAACGAACATGCCACCCGACGACATCAGGAATGTTGCAGCACCGATGGCCGCGGCGATGACGATGATGTTGACCTGAAGGAATGCCAGCGATACGCCGACGGCCATCGCGTCGAGGCTGGTGCCGATGGCGGTCGCCATCAATACCGCAAAGGACATGGCCGGGCGTGCTTCGCTATCCGCCCTGTTTCGGATCGCTGCGTAGAGCATGTTCGCACCAACGGCAGCAAGCAATCCGAACGCGATCCAGTGATCGACGGCGCTGACATATCTTGCTGCCGCAACGCCGGCTGCCCAGCCGATGACAGGCGTGATCGCCTCCACGGCACCAAAGACGATGCCGGTGCGAATGGTTTCCGAAAAGCGGGGCCGGCTCATTGCTGCACCCCGGCCGATAGAAACGGCAAATGCGTCCATGGACATGCTGAACGCCAGTACGACGATTGCAAAGAATGACATCTCGAAAGCCTCGCGGACATGCAAACCGGGCGTCCTCCGCCTTGTCCGAGCCAGGCGGTCTTCGCCACGGTCTTGCCGAGCCGATCAATCGACTGAACGTGCCACGTGCAATGCGCACGAGTGTGTTGACACGCTCCCGCTGGGTCAGCGGTGGCTACTCCCCGATGGCCGCAGGACCTAGTTCATCGAAGGTTTCCTGTCAACCAAAAGTCGCGCCGACAGCATCGAAATTATCATTATTTTCCAAATATTTGCAGAGTATTTCGCAGTTGCAAATGCATATGCAAATCAGTCGCAAAAACTCCCCCTTCAAATGCTTGAAAAGGTCGCGCTTTGCCTCATGCAATCAGGGCCCGGTGCAATGAACGATCAATGACGGGTTTGCCGTAAGCAGGGCCATATGAAGCCGATCGCCATGCAGATCAGGGTGGATCTGTCTTTGGTCTCGCGGCGCCATCGCTGTGTGGAAGCCTTCCAGACAACCAGAAAGGGATTGGCGATGGCGGCCGATTATCGTGATCGGATGCAAGACCACTCTTCTCTGCCGGGCCGATCATTAAATTGACTAGTGATCTGAGAGGCTTGATTGATGCGGTGCAAAAACGGGTTGCCAAACCGAAAATGGCGGGGAATTGTTGCGGCCATCAATCGCCTTGCCATGGAGTTAAACGATGCGGATTTTGCAATGTGCTGCGGTCGCTCTTGGTCTCAGCCTGAGTTATGCTGCCCCCGGGGAGGCGCAGACCGTCGCCAACCTCGCCGTGCTCAAAGGGTTGGGCCCTTTGACGGTGCTCGGCAAAACGCAAAGCGGGAAGGCGGCCCTGTCTTCGAACTACGCCGTCACCGGCGGTATCCAGACGGGCGATATCCGTCAGTCGACCCTGCTGCCCTTTACCGAGCAGCAGCAGCAAGCGCTCAGGGATGCCTATATCACCGACGGCAATCTGGCGGAATTGGCTGACGGTCTCGGGACGACGCTTGGAAGCGCCTATGTCGCGCGGGCTCATTATCAGGATCGCGAGCATTTCACGAGCATATCGCAGGCTGTCGCCGACCTGATCGCCTATACCAACTCGACCACGGGTTCTGACTCCAATGCCGGGAAGTACTTCTTTGCCAACGGCACCACGGATGGCAAGACACCCGTTTCGGCGGAGGCAGCCGACATTCTGAAACAGATTGGCGGCACCACGGATATGTTCGGCGCCAATTACGGCCGGCCTGCCGGCACGTCAGGTGCAGACGCTTTTGGCGACTCGCGCCCCTTCCAGACCGAACCGCAGATCCTCCCCATTGTCGGACGCGATTACTTCGGCGTGCCAGCGAATAATACGGTCTACAATCGCGGGCCGGTCATGAACCTGATCGACAGCCCATCCTTCCCGAGTGGGCACACGACCTACGGCTTTATGGGATCCATCTTGCTGGCGGTGCTTGTGCCTGAACGATATCCGCAAATGATCACGCGGGCGTCGGAATATGGCAACGACCGCATTCTCATGGGCGCGCATTATGCGATGGACGTCCTCGGTGGCCGTACCCTCGCGACCTACGATCTGGCGCACCTGCTCGCCAACGATCCCGCCTATGTCGGGCAGACCCTGAAGGGCGCGCCTGTGATCAAGGACTATCAGGCAGCCGTAACCGCCGCGCGAGCCGATCTGACTGAGACTTTGAAGACGATCTGCGGTGCGGAGATCAAGGCCTGCGCTCAGGACGATATCGGCCGGCTCAGCAACCCGGCCATGAACCAGGCAGCCTATGATGCGACGCAGACCTATGGCCTGCCTGTCGTCTACCCGAAGAACTTCGGCGTGAAGGAAGACGTCAACACGCTGGCACCGGAAGCCGGCCATCTCCTGACGGCGGCGTTTCCCTCGCTGACGCTCGATGAAGCCAACCAGATCCTGACCGAGACCGAAGGCCCTGGTGGCGGCTTTCTGGATGATGGTTCTTCGTTCGGCGTCTATTCGCGCCTTAACCTCTACGCAGCATCCCTGAGCGCAATCGACCTGTCGGAACGCAAGGCGGCTCAGAGCAAATAGAGCGCAAGAGCCAACATCCGCTGTGGTCGCCGCGGCGGTTTGCTCGGCATCATCTGCTAAGGCCGCCCGGCCATATCAGCGCCGCATTGCGTGGACGCGGATGAAGCCGGGCGGTCCATTAATCGGGTCTACCCCGGAATATTGGACAGCCGCTCGGATATGGACATCGCCGATCCGCACCACGGCTATGGACAGCACGATGCCGCAAAGCATTGCGATGAAGCAGATTGCCGGCAGCAGACGAAAGAGCATCATTGATTCCATTGCTTTCCAAGCCTCGGCTTCTTGGGAGCCCGAACGCGGTGGTTCGCATGCCCGGTAAGACAGGTCTCTTGCGAGATTGGTGATCGACTTCAAAGCAGACGACTGTGGAGGTCGCGTGGAGAAATCGTCGGTGATCGATGGTCGGGAGTGAGACTTGCTCACGAACGTTCCTGCGCGTGGCCAACCACGCTCCCTCTCAACAGCCGATAAATCCTGCGAGCGCACGCCTTATGGATGTTCGTGCTCCGGGGATGTGTCGCGAAGCGAGATGAAGATGGCGACGGAGAGCAGGGCGATCATGATGCCAGCCAGCATCAGAACTGATCCATGCGCCGTGCCGAAGGCCGCCTGTGCGGCAGCCGCGATCTCTACGCCTCGAGCGCCGCCGACCGCACGCGCGACGGTCATCGCCTCGCCGATGGAATTCCAGGCCCCGTCCTTGGCCATGGATGGATCCGAAAACGACGATCTGTAGATCGAATTGACCAGGACGCCGAACAGGGTCACACCCAGGCCGCCGCCGAGCTCATAGCCGCTGCTCTCCAGCGCGCCCGCTGCTCCGGCCTTCTCCTTCGGCGCGCCGCCCATGATTGCGATGGACGATGCCAAAAGACCAATTCCGAGCGCGAGGCCGAGAATGGCCAGAAAGCCGGCGACAATATAGGTGTCCTGCGCCAAGTCGCAGAACGCGATCGCCAGCAGAGAGAATGCCGCCGATGCCATCGACAGCGAGGCGACGATGCGCAAACCGAAACGCGTGGCGAGCCTGCTTCCCAAGGGGCCGCCGACGGCCGCGGCAATCACCAGCGGCAGCATGAAGATGCCCGCCTCGAGCGGTGTCTTGCCAAGGACGAACTGAAGCTCCTGCGCCAGAACGAGTTCGAACCCGGCAAGCGAGGCGCTTGCAACGAAGGCCATCAGCAGGCCGATGCCGATCACCGGCTTGGATAATAGCGAAAGATCCAGCATCGGGTTGTCGGAGGCCATCTGTATGCTGGCGAACCATGTGAGGAAGCCCAGGCCCGCGAGAAGCGGGATGAGGCAGAAGATGCTCGGCATCATTTTGAACCCGGACTTCACGCCGTAGACGGTCAGGATAAGTCCTGCGATGAGCAGCACCGCCTGCCAGGGCCTCCAGACGGCCTCGCTATTGCCCGGTGTGGCGGGAACGAGAAGCCAGACCAGGGGGATGACGATCATCATGATGGGAACGTTGATGAGGAAGACCGAGCCCCACCAGAAATGCTCCAGCAGCAGGCCTCCGACGAGGGGGCCGATCGCTGCACCCGCCATGCCGACCACGCTCCAGACGCCGAGCGCATTTGCGCGCTGAGCGTCGTCTTCGAATGTCTGCCGGATGACGGCAAGAATGCATGGCATGATCATCGACGAGCCGATGCCGAGTGCCGCCCGCGCGGCAATCAGCATGGCTGCGGTGGTCGAGAATGCCGCGACGATGGAAGCGACGCCAAAGACTGCAAGCCCGACCAGCAGCATGCGCCGATAACCGATTCTGTCGGCAAGCGTGCCCATCGGGACAAGCATGCCCGCCATGACAAGCGGATAGACGTCGATGATCCACAACACCTCGGTCCCCGATGCGCCCAAAGCGAGGGTGAGGGTGGGAATGGCGACGTGGAGAACCGTCATGTCGACGACGACAGGCGTGAACGCCAGGATGACGGATGAAAGCACTAGCCACGGATTGGAGCGCATTGGACACCTGTTGGAAGGTTTGACGGACGGGCCGACGACATCACTGCGCGGCCTCTGAGACGGACTGGGCGGCTTCGCTTGCGCCGGGGTCCGCGATCGGTCGCTTCGTCCTCATCAGCTTCAGCACGAAGACGAAGAAGGCTGGAACGAAGAAGATCGCGAGGATCGTTCCCGAGATCATTCCCCCGAGGACGCCGGTTCCGATGGCATTCTGGCTCGCCGCGCTGGGACCGGTCGCGATCGCCAGCGGCACCACGCCCAGCGTGAAGGCAAGCGAGGTCATGATGATCGGCCGGAAGCGGACGCGTGCGGCCTCGACGGCCGATTCCAGCAGCGACTTGCCCTGGGCATAGTAATCCCTGGCAAACTCGATGATCAGAATGGCGTTCTTCGCCGACAGGCCGATGATCGCAATCAGGCCGACCTTGAAATAGATGTCGTTCGGAAGCCCGCGCAAGGACATGGCAAGGACGCAGCCGCCGATGCCAAGAGGCACCACCAGCATGACCGACAAGGGGATCGACCAGCTTTCGTAAAGACCCGCCAGCAGCAGGAAGACGAAGAGGATGGAAAGGCCGAACAGGATCGGAGCCTGCGATCCCGACGCGATCTCCTCAAGCGACTGGCCGGACCATTCGAAACCGAATCCCTCCGGAAGCGTCGCCGCCAAGCGTTCCATCTCCTTGATGGCCGCACCCGATGACTGACCATGTGCGGCTTCGCCGGTAATGCGCATGGCGGGATAGCCATTATAGGCGACGATCTGCGGAGGGCCTTTCTGCCAGCGGGCAATAGCGAAGGAGGACAGCGGCACCATGCCGCCGCTTGAATTGCGGACATTGAGCTTCATCAGGTCTTCGGACTGCATGCGGCTGCGTCCCTCGGCCTGGACGATCACCCGCTGCATACGGCCCGCATTCGGATAGTCGTTGATATAGGACGATCCGAGATTGGCGCTGATTGCGTTGTTGATATCGGCGAACGAGACACCGAAGGCATTGGCCTTGTCGCGGTCGATGACCAGCACGACCTGTGCTGCCTCGGCCATTCCCTCGGTTCGGACATTAGTCACCACACTGCTGGCAGCAGCGCTGCTCATCAGTTGATCGCTCGCAGCCTTGAGCGCCTGCTGGCCCTTTCCGGCCCTGTCCTGAAGACGGAATGAGAAGCCGTTGGTCGTTCCGAAACCGTCAATGGCCGGTGGCGAGAGCGCAAAGGCTGTCGCATCCTTCATCGCAAACAGCTTCTGATTGACCCGATCAGCGATTTCCTGGGCACTGTTGCCGTCACCGCGTGCGCTCCAGTCCTTGAGCGTTACGAAGGCGATGGCGGCATTAGGGCCGCTGCCGGAAAAGCTGTATCCCTGGATCGTGAAGATGTTTTCGACCGCCGGCTCCTGCCTGAAGATCGTCTCGACCTGCTTCAGCGAAGCGACCGTCCGGTTGGCGCTGGCTTCGGCTGGCCCCTGCACGTCGGCAATCAGCGTGCCCTGGTCTTCATCCGGAACGAACGCTGTCGGAAGGTTGACGAACAGGTAGCCGACGCCGACGAACAGCGCGAGGTAGATCACCATCATCCGCAGCGAGCGCTTTGCAGCACCCGCGATGGATGCCGAATAGGCTGATGTCAGTTGCTCGAACTTGCGATTGAACCAGCCGCCGGGGCCTTTCTTCTCGTGATGGTTCGCGGAGACGGGTCTGAGGAAGGTGGCGCAAAGTGCCGGTGTCAGCGACAGGGCCAGGAAGGCCGAGAAGATGATCGAGACCACCATTGTCAGGCTGAACTGCCGATAGATCACGCCGGTGGCGCCGGGAAAGAAGGCCATGGGCACGAAGACGCAGGACAGGACGAGGGTGATGCCGAGGATTGCGCCGGTGATCTGGCCCATCGCCTTTTGGGTGGCTGCCTTCGGTGGCAACCCTTCCTCCACCATGATGCGCTCTACGTTCTCGACCACGACGATGGCGTCGTCGACGAGGATGCCGATCGCGAGCACCATGGCAAACATGGTCAGCACGTTAATGGAGAAGCCGGTGGCGTACATGACCGCGCATGTTCCGAGCAGCGCGACCGGCACGACCAGGGTCGGTATGACCGTGTAGCGGAAATTCTGCAGGAAGACGAACATGACGATGAAGACAAGCACCATCGCCTCGATCAGGGTGTGAACGACCTTTTCGATGGAGGCGGTGACGAAGGGGCTCGTGTCGTAGGGAATGGAATACTTCACCCCCTGGGGGAAGAACCGGGCCAGTTCGTCCATCTTTGCCTTGACGGCGTTCGACACCGCCACGGCGTTGCCCGTCGTCGATAGCTGGATCGCAAGGCCGGCGCTCGGCTGCCCGTTCAGGCGCGTCGCGAACGAATAGGCTTCGGCTCCGTTTTCGATGCGGGCGATATCGCGAAGCCTCACGGTCGAGCCGTCGGCATTGGCCCTCAGGATCACGTCGCCGAAGGCTTCGGGGCTGGAAAGCTGACCCTGAACGATGACGCTGGCCGTGATGTCCTGGGAAACGGGATTGGGCGAAGCACCGATCTGCCCGGCCGCGACCTGGGCGTTTTGTGCCGTGATGGCGGCGTTGACATCCTCTGTCGTGAGCTTGAATCCGACCATCTTGTTGGGGTCGATCCAGATGCGCAGCGCCCGCTGGGAGGCGAAGAGCTGCGCGCGGCCGACGCCCGGCAAGCGTCGAAGCTCACCCAGGATGTTGCGGTTGATGTAGTCGCCAAGCGCGATCTCATCCATCTTGCCGTCGGTCGAGGTCAGCGCGGCGATCAAGAGGAAGCCCGAGCCCGCCTCGTCGACATCGATACCCTGTGTCCTGACGGTCGCGGGGAGGCGGGCCTCGACCCGGCGGATGGCGTTTTGCACATCAACGGTCGCCTTGGCGATATCGGTGCCCGTCGCGAAGGTAGCGCTGATGCTGACCGACCCCGAGTTGTCGGATGTGGACTCGAAATATTTCAGGCCGGCGACGCCATTCAGCTCCTCCTCGATCTGTCGTGTGACGCCCTGATAGATCTCCTGCGGCGAGGCGCCAGGGTATGAAGTCGAGATCGAAATCTGCGGCGGCGCGACGTTCGGATATTGGGCGACCGGCAGGAACGGGATCGCGATGATGCCAGCGATCATGATGAATAGGGCGAAAACCCATGCGAGGACGGGGCGCCTGATGAAGAACTGTGCCATTGGATACCTAGTTTGCCGCCTGCTCGGGGCCTTGTTCCTTTTGTGTGGCGACCCATGGTTCGGCCACGACCTTGCTGCCCGGCTGGATCTTGTGGACACCGTCCACAACGACCGTCTCGCCATTCTTCAGCCCGGAATCGACGCTCCATTCGGCATCGAGCGCCTGGCCGAGGACGACATCGCGGGCTTCGGCTTTGCCGTCTGCACCGATGACGAAGACCTGCGGCCTGCCGTCCGCCGTCCGGGTGACGGCACGTTGCGGAATAGTGATCCCGTCTTTGCGGATCGCCTGCTCGATGCGTACGCGGACATACATTCCGGGCAGCAGGTCACCGCCGGCATTCGGAAATTCTGCCCTTAAGGTGACTTGGCCTGTATTCGGATCGACGCCGGCATTGGAGAAGAGAAGCTTGCCGGGTAGCGGATAGACGTCGCCGCCGTCGAAGACCAGTTCGACCCGTGCCTGGCTCCGGCCGGAGCTCTCCAGTTTGCCTTCGGAAACGGCTCTCTTCAGTGCGAGGAGATCCTGTGCCGACTGGGTAAAATCGGCGTAGACCGGATCGATCTGCTGGATCAGTGCCAGATTGGAGGTTCCGTCCGCCGTGACCAGCGACCCCTCAGTCACAAGTGCGGCGCCGATAACCCCGGTTATCGGAGCACGAACCTCGGTATAGTCGAGATTGATCCTTGCTTCTTCGAGCGTCGCCTCCGCCAGTGCTACGTCCGCATCGGCCTGGGCCAGATTGACGCTCGCCGTATCGAAATCGACGCCTGTCGCGGCATTCTGCTTGCGAAGCGCACGCTGCCGTTCGAGCTGCTGACGAGCGTTCGCCTGCGTTGCCTTTGCGCGCTGCAGGGAGGCCTCGGCGCTTTGAACTCTGACCCGGAAGAGGCGGGGATCGATGCGATAGAGAACGTCCCCCTGCTTCACCAGGCTGCCCTGCTCGAAGACCCGCTCCTGCAGGATTCCCGAGACCCGGGCCCGGACTTCGGACACGCGCGTGGCGGCGATGCGGCCCGGAAGCTCGCTTGCGACGGGAATTGGATGGGCGACAAGCCTGATGACACCGACCGCAGGTGCTGGCACTTCCGCGCTTTCCTGCGCATGGGCAATTCCGGCCGTCGAGGCGAGAAGAAGCCAGGCGAGGAGATAGGCCCTCGGGCGTGTCGGTCTAAGGGTGGTCCGCATGGATGCATGTCCTGGTTACCCGCCGTCATGGCGAGATCGAAAAGAAGGGAAAAGCATGGGCGCAGCCGGAGCTTGCCGGGATACAGCCCATGCTTGTTGCCGCATACGATATGACCTGCAGATTGTTGCGCTTCTGTTTGCTATATGTGGAGGTTGTGTGGAGGCGGACGATTGAATATTGACTGCCGGGCCGGCTCAGCCTTTCCTGATGGAAAGGGGATGCGAATGGAAAATGCGCTTATTTTGATCATCGAAGACGAGCCGGAGATCTCCGATATTCTGGAGCGCTATTTCGCGCGCGAAGGCTTCCGGATTCTGACGGCCTCCGATGGCGAGATCGGTCTTGCTCATCATCAGCGTCTGAGGCCGGATCTCGTGGTTCTCGACGTCAAATTGCCGAAAGTCGATGGTTACGCCGTCCTTGCGACGATCCGTCAGCGCGGAGACACGCCCGTCATCATGGTGACGGCTCTGGCCGAAGATTTTGACAAGCTTCACGGCCTGCGCTCAGGCGCGGACGACTATGTCGTCAAGCCGTTCAACCCGGCCGAGGTCGTTGCGCGGGCGCGCGCCATCCTCAGGCGTGCCACGGGAAGCGGCCTTACGAACAAGGTTTTGCGCGTCGGCCGGCTTTCCGTCGATCCGATGGCTCATGTCGCCTATGTCGACCTTCAGGACGGCCGCGCGGCGCTGCCCTTGACCCTTACCGAATTCCGCATTCTCGAATATATGGCGGGCTCCCCGAACCGGGCTTTCGAGCGCGGCGAGATCGTCGATGCCTGTCTTCCCGAAGGAGACGCATTGGACCGCACGGTCGACAGCCATATCAGCAAGCTGCGCAAAAAGCTGGAGGCGGCCGGCGTCGGCAATCTTCTGAACGGTGTCAGAGGGATAGGCTACCGCCTTGGCGAGTTTGGTTAGGAACAGTCTCAACCGGCAGATCGTCTGGTCGACCACGATCGTCGCGTTCGTGTCGCTTTCGGTGATGTTCTTCGGGTTCCTGATCTATGGCTGGGTCTGGGATTGGCTTTTTCCCGACCCCAGCGCGTCGGAAGATTGGGCGCCGACCGACTTTGTGGTCCTGGCCATCAATGTCGCGATCGGCCAGGCTGTGGGTGCCTATGTCGGCTGGCGGCTTGCCCGGCGGCTGGTCAAACCGCTCGTCGCGGTGACGCAGGCCGCCCGCACGATCGCCGAAGGTGACTTCACCGGCCGTGCGACCGGGCAGGGAACCTTCGGTGAAGCGGACCGCCTGATCGAGGATTTCAACCAGATGGCGGAGAAGCTGCAAAAGGCCGAAAAGGAACTGCAATACTCGAATTCGGCCATCGCCCACGAATTGCGGACACCTCTCACCATCCTGCGCGGTCGCATGCAGGGTCTTGCGGATGGCGTCTATGAGCCGAGCCAGGACGTCTTCCGCGGATTGATCGGACACATCGACGCGCTGACGCGGATTGTTGATGATCTGAAGACGCTGTCGCTGATGAATGCCGGGCGGATGGAGCTCGATTGCACGCGGTTCGATCTGGCCGCCGAGGTCGCCGACGTCATAAGCTCGGCGGCACCAACTCTTGCCGATTGCAGGATCGAGGTCGAAACCAGTCTCGAGCGCGTCATCCTGAGCGCAGACCGGGCTCGCATCCGACAGGCGGTCCTAGCTCTCATCGACAATGTCGGTCGCTATGCTCCCGGATCGAAGCTGGAGGCGGTGGTGAAAGTGGCGGGCGACGCATGTCTGATATCGATTTCCGACAATGGCCCGGGAATGACGGGCGTGGAGCGTGAATATGCGTTCGAGCGCTTCTGGCGGGCCGACGATGCGCGCACGCGAAAGACCGGCGGATCGGGTCTCGGACTTTCCGTCGTCGAAGCCATAGCCGAAGCGCATGGCGGGCGGGCCGCGATCGAGCGGCGAACCGGGGGTGGTACGAAAGTCACCGTCACGATCCCGCGCGCCTGATACCGGATCGCGCTTCGTCGCTGCGTGTGTGAGCCAATGCCGGCGCGCATATGAGATCGGCACTCCCCATCGGCGTCTCGATGCAGGCCGAATAGTCACAAATCTTTGATATCGAGCCGTGCGCTGTTTGGAACCGGTCCCTGTGGAATTGGTTATATTACCAATGGACTCAAGGGAGGACCGTCATGCCAAGTTCACTATCATACGCCGCCAGCGCAATCCTGCTGTTTGGTGTTACCGTCGCGTCTGCCTATCCCGCTTCAGCGATTTCGCGCATCAGTTCGACCACGCAAACCTGTGCGGCGCTGCGTCAGACGATCAGCCGCGAGGGAGCTGTTATCGTGACGCATCCGGGAACGCGGCAGTCCGGCACGCTCTATGACCGTTATGTGCGTGACAGTGACTATTGCGACTCCGGCGATGTCGCGACTGACGATTGGGTGCCGGCGAAAGATGGAAGTTGCCGTCTCTCCAATTGCCAGACCTATGAGCCGCCTTTTGACAATTGAGGTGTGATGGCTACCGCCAACGGTAAGAAATGCCGGACTCCGCACCTGCAAGGGCGCCGGGAAGGGTGTCCAATGCGGCTCGAAGATTCTTCTTGCAATATAGTCTGCGCACAGATAATCTGTGCATAGATTAAATCGCTCATCGAGCAGGAAGAACGGAGCCAAGGCAATGTGGACCAATGAATACACCGCCATTTCCCCCCTCCCGGCAAGAGCTATCTGGAATGCCCTCAAGGCAGTGCACGAAGGCCGTCTCACCTATGAAGGCGCCGATACCTTCTTGTTGCACGGGCCATTTGCCAAGGGCACGCGGGTCTCGGTCACTCCCATGGGGCAGGACACGTTCGAAGCCACCATTGTCGACCTCATAGAGAATGTGACCTATGCCGACGAGACGTCCTTCGGCGATACGACATTGCTGTTCCGGCATACGTTGACGCCGGTTGAAGGTGGCACGCAAGTGACCCACCGCCTTGAGATCTCCGGCCCCTCGGCTGGCGAAGTAGGACCGGAACTCGGACCGCAGATCAGCGGGGATTTCGACGTCACGATGGCCAGGCTGTTCGAAAAGGCAAAGGAGTTTGAGCATCTTGGTTGATGGAGAGCATTTGAATACGCGTTTTAAAGAGGGACCATCCCACAGCCCTGGACTGTTGCTGTGGCGAACGACCATGCGCTGGCAGCGCGCCATGACGGCGGCGCTGGCCCCGCTTGACCTGACACATGTTCAGTTCGTGCTGTTGGCCTCGGCGATGTGGCTCGGTCGTCATGGCGAGCCTCCCAATCAGGTGCAACTTGCCGCCCAGGCAGGCACTGACGTGAAGATGACCTCGGATGTGATTGCCCGGCTTCAGGCCAAGGGGCTGATCGCACGCGAGGCCGATCCCAGGGATTCCCGCGCCAAGGTCATTCGCATCACCGAGGCCGGAGCGGCCTCGGCACAGCGTGCCATTGTCGCCGTCGAGACTGCGGATGCGGCTTTTTTCGATCCGGTGGACGACACGAAACTTGTCGCTATGCTGCAACAGCTTGCAGGCGACATTCGTTGACCTTCGGAATTGCCGTAGCAAAAGGAGGTCGAATTGCCCGAAGACGACCATCGCTATGTGGAAATGACAACGCGTCTCAGATCGTTGCGGTCGTTCTGTGATTTCCTGGCCAATGGCGGAGTGGTTCGGATCGCACAGGCGGACGGGTTGCCATTCGAGGACGTGACTGCAATCCAGCTGCAGCGAAGCAGCCAGGAAGCTGAAGCCCTGGCGCGGATGCGACGAAAGCTCTTTCCCGAGCTTGCCGACGAAGATGTCTCGCCCAGCCTTTACAGCAGCAACCCAGAATGATCGCAGTAGATTGTATGAAGGCCATGCCGTAGCCGACTATCCTTTCGTGATCACTGCCCGACATGGCAAGCGGACCAAAGATCAGGGGCCTCATCCCTCGGCCGAGGCGCCGCCGAACTTCAGTCCGTCGACAAGCAGGCTCAGCATTCTATCGAGATACGCCTCGCCGGCTGGGTCCGACACGGCCATGGAGAGGTAAGCGATCGTGCGCAGCAGGTCGCCCGGCTCGACATCCCCTCGAATATCTCCGTGCGCAGCTGCCGCTTTCAACAGGGAGGCAAGCGCGGGCTCGAAATTGGAGCGGAAATATGCAGGCAGAGCGTCGTAGGCGGGATCACCGGAATGCAGGGCTGCGACAAGCCCCTTCTTGGCGGCCAGGAACCCTGTAAATCGCTTCAACCAGCGTGCCAGAGCCTCGCCAGGTGGATGCGCCGCCGCAAGGATGGCAGCCTGTTCGGTACAGGCGTCGACTTCCCGACGGAAGACGGCCAAGATCAAGTCGGACCGTTTCGGGAAACGACGGTAGAGCGTTGCAATCCCCACGCCCGCCCTCGACGCGATCTCCCGCACCGGAGCATCCGCACCCGAATTCACGAACACCTCCTTGGCCGCCTGCAGAAGAATGTCCTCGTTCTGCCTGGCGTCCGCCCGCAGGCGACGCTTGGTGCCGCCACTCTTTTCCCTGTCGTCCCGCGAGTCCATCGAAAGTACACATGCCCCTTGATAAGTGGATCATTGTTCCGTATATGGCTGTATATGGATCGTTGATCCGTTTAATTCATTACCTAGTTCCGTGCAACCCAACAAGTTGCTTCATCACAAAGGATGCTTTTCATGCAGGAAAAGATGCTCGCTCTGGTTACCGGAGCAAATCAGGGTCTTGGTCGGCAGATCGCCAGCGAGCTTGTCGCCAACGGTTATATTGTTCTCGTCGGCTCGCGTGATTTCGAAAAGGGCAGGGAAGCAGCCGAAAGCATCGGCGCTGACGCTCATGCCATCCAACTCGACGTGACGGATGGCGCAAGCATTGCCGCCGCCGTCGACCGCATCCGGTCCGAGTTCGGCCATCTCGACCTTCTCGTCAACAATGCCGCAATCTCCAATGCCGGAATACCGGGCCGGTCGCTTGAGGAGAATATGGCGGCGAGCCGGGCCAGCGTCGCATCGATCGACCAAATGCGGACGGTCTGGGAGACGAATGTCTTTGCGGTTCTGGCCCTTACTCAGGCAATGCTGCCGCTCCTTCGCGCGGCACCGTCGGCTCGCATCCTCAATGTCTCGAGCGGCGTGGGGTCGCTGACGCTGAATGCGGATCCGAGCTTCCAGTACCGGGCCGGGTTCGGTGTCATCTATGCAGCCTCGAAGACCGCTCTTAACGCCATCACGCTTTCCCTCGCCATTGATCTCGAGCCCGAGGGAATCAAGGTCTATGCCGCAAGCCCGGGCTTCACGGCCACGGCGCTGAACAACTTTCAGGGCACGGATACGGTGGAAGTCGGGGCACGCAACCTCGTCCGCGCCGCGCTCGACACTGAGAGCCCGACCGGGACCTTCACCGGCCCGAGCGGCATTCTTCCGTGGTGACCGAAAGGCCGCCAGCAATGCGGGCCCATGCGATGTCGTGATCCTTCGCGGATGTCCGCAAGAAAGGGCAGGCGCCCGATTTTATCGGGCCGCCCTCCCGGGCGGAACCCAGGCCTGACGATCCGATTCAGCCTGATTGCTCTTCTTCCGCCAGCATCCGGACGAAGTCGGTCATGATCCGCTGGCGGGTCTCCTCCCGTCTCGCAGTCTGGATGCGATGGTAGATCGAAAAGAGGCGGCCGCGGCCGAGTTTGTCGAAGACGCTCTTCGCCGCGGCGTTCTCAGCCAGCATGGACAAGAATGCTTCGGGAAATTGCATGGTTGCTCCACTGGCATAGGCGGCATCCCAGCGGCCGTCGGACTTGGCGGCAAGGACGGCTCGAAGCCCAGGCTCACGCATCTTTCCTTCGAGGATGAGTTTCTCGGCATGCGCACAATTGATCTTCGACCAACCGGATTTGGCGTGGCGCGGTGTGAACCGTTGAAGCCACGATGTCTCATCATGGCTCTTCTTGATCCCATCGATCCATCCCCACGCCAGTGCCGCGACGACGGCTTCCGACCAGGACATCGATGCCGTCCCGGAACCCTTCTTGAAAAGCCTCACCCAGACCTCGGATGATTGCGCGTGGTTGCCGACCAGCCAGGCATCGAAGGCCGCGGCATTCGGAAACGCCTGAACTTTGCTGAAATCGACATCCATGGCGGTGCTCGGAACCCTGATAGTTGGAGATCCGATCTTCTAGCAGCGACCTACTGACAGTTTCTGTCAGCGGTGCTGGTTCTTGTATCTGGAACAGCGTCTCATGGCGCGGTTTAGCAAGGTATATGGGTTCACGATATAGCCAACCGAAAGCGATTGACTTCTTCTGTGCATCGATCCAACACGCCGTGGCTATGCGAAGATGTATGCCTGCAACATGCGTGTTGAGGAGATCTCGGCTTGAGCCGATGCGAATCTGCTCAATTTTGAAGCCGACAAGAGATCCAGCGAGCGCACCTTCATGCAAAAGGTACCTACCAACGTGCTCATCATAAACGCTGCGATCATAAGGTCGATTTGCTCTGGTGGCTCGACTTTTGTATCCGCACCCTGCGCCCAGGCACAAAGAGCGGACAATATAATTGCAATTACAATATAGTAGCCAAACGACGGGGTTTTTCAGAAGCTGTATTTGTAATTATTGGCACACTTGGAGCTTTGCCTATAGAGTTCGAACGTCTCTGAAATCACTCTTCAGCATGGCGGATCGGTGATTCAATGCAATTATGAGCCGACTGCACAGACGGTAAGTGCGGGCGCCGGCCTGACCGCTTCGGCGAACATCGTCTCATTCAATCAGGCTGATGAGTCCACTGAATCAAGGTTAAAAGCATCCCAGAAGCCCATATTTCCGGGCGAATCCAAAGATCAAGCAACATCGACAACCAGTTTTGGCTACCTGAAAACCACCACTATCGATACTTGAAATGCTTTGGTTCAGAAGTCGACCTTGTTCTGGATTTAGGCCAGCTCTGTTATCGATCCGCAAACATTCCTCATGCCGCCATTCGGGAGTTCTGTTGCGGGGGATTGCAGATGAAGGATGCCCTGCCGCCTATCGCTTGGCCAATGACGAGCGTATCATCGATATATGCCACACGATCCAGGCGATTAACCCCGCTAGAGCACCGACAGACACAAGGAACAAGAGGCCACTCAGATCGATCACACCTGGATATGGCAGCAAGACCGCAGCCACTATTCCGACAAAGGTCCCTGCGACGAGACCCGACCACCATCTGACCAGATCTAGGCAAATGCCGATCAGAAAGAGCGGCATGCCCAATACGAGCATTGCAAGAAACGAATATGGGAAGGCCACCACGAAGTTGGCATGTTGATTTCCGGTAGGAACTGACCCGGTATTTCCACCGAGATTTGACCCGCCTTTTATGTATGTTTCGGTTCTGTTGGTGTGGTCAAGTTCTTG
>NZ_LXKN01000023.1 GCF_001692325.1 Rhizobium sp. AC27/96
GATAGCTCCACCGGTTCCGGACCATTCACCGGGTCGCGGGCCTATAATCTGGTTGTCAATGCCCCGACGATTGCAGTCGCTCCGACGACACTTGCCGCGGCCACGCTGAACGCCAGCTACAGCGAGACCATCACGGCCTCGGGTGGTACGGGTACCTATACCTATGCCGTAACCTCAGGTGCCCTGCCGGCCGGTCTTACCCTCTCCTCGGCTGGCGATCTCTCGGGAACACCGACTGCGGCCGGCACCTTCAACTTCACCGTCACCGCAACCGACAGCTCCACCGGTTCCGGACCTTACACAGGCTCCAGAGCCTACACACTGGTGCTGGTTGCCCATCCGCCGATCGCCAACGGTGTGACTGCGACGGTTGCCCAGAACTCCTCGGCCAATCCGATCACCCTCAACATCACCGGCGGCACCCCGCTCTCGGTTGCGATTGCGACTGCGGCAGGCCATGGCACTGCGACCGCATCGGGTACTTCAATCACCTATACGCCGACAGCAGGCTATGCCGGTGCCGACAGCTTCACCTACACGGCCACCAATCTCGACGGCACGTCCGCGCCGGCGACCGTCAGCATCACCGTATCCGCTCCGACGCTGTCACTGGACCCGGCGACGCTGCCCGCTGGCGCCATCGGAGCCGCTTATAGCGAGACCACGACGGCTTCCGGCGGTACCAGTCCCTATAGCTACGCGATCACCGCCGGTTCCTTGCCGGCCGGGCTGACGCTCTCGTCCGCCGGTGTCATATCCGGCACGCCAACGGGCGGCGGCACGTACAACTTTACCCTGACCGCCACCGACAGTTCGACCGG
>NZ_LXKN01000024.1 GCF_001692325.1 Rhizobium sp. AC27/96
AAAAGGCTGCGGACGTGTCTACGCCCAAGGCGGTGACCGATAACGTCCAAACTCCCCAACTCAAAAAGCAAACTGCCCGCCTGGAAACCAAACGGGCAGCCAACGGACTTTGGTCTTGAAGAGCAGGCGATCAACTGCGTGGCTTCAGATTTTCGGCATCATAGAGCGGCTTGTAGCCAACGCCGGCAACTTCGACCGGATAGGTCTCGCCGAAATATTCCACCTTCAGCTTGCGGCCTTCCTGGGCATGGGACCAGGGGAGGTAGGCAAGCGCGATGTTCTTGCCGATGGTCGGGCCGTAGGCGATCGAGGTGGTGAAGGAGCGGCGGCCGAGCTCGTCGACCAGGGTCTCGCCGGTTTCCGGGTCCATGACCGGCAGGATGCCGACGGGGTAGCGGGCGACGCCATTGGAGTCGATATTATCAGTCAAGATAAGCGTGCATAGCATGGCCGGCTGATGCTCGCGAGCGCGATATTCGAGATGCTTGGCCTTGCCGCGGAAATCGGCATCCTTGACCTTCGGGCGGGCCAAATCTGCTTCGAGCAAGTTATATTCCGTCAGCAGGTCGGCATTCTGCAGGCGCAGGCTCTTTTCCATGCGGCGGCTATTGGCATAGGTCTCTACGCCGACGGCGATGGCGCCGGTTGAACGCAGTGCGTCCCAGACTGCCAACGCGTCGCCATAGGCCATGTGCAATTCCCAGCCCTGTTCACCGACATAGGAAATGCGGAATGCGGTGACGTTCTTGCCGGCGATGCGGATCTGCTTGATCGCGGCGAAGGGGAAGTTCTCGTGTGAGAGGTTTTCCGGGTTTTCGACCACTTTCTGCAGGTTCGCGCGGGCATTCGGTCCCCAGATACCGATCGTCACATAGCGTTCGGTGACGTCGGTGATGGTGACGTCGAAGCCCTTGTCTTCGGCAACGCGGCGCATGTAGTGGAAATCGCGCGGGCCGGCATCGGCGCCGTCGATCAGGCGGCAGCGATCGGCCATGCGGATGACGGTGAAGTCGGCGCGCACCATGCCTTCGTCGTCGAGGAAGTGGGTGTAGATACCCTTGCCGATATTGGCATCGCCGCCGATTTTCGCCGCGCAGAGCCATTCCAGCAGCGCGACATGATCAGGACCCTCGATGTCATACATGGCGAAATGCGAGAGGTTGATGATGCCGCAATCTTCGCTTAACGCCAGGTGCTCGGCATTGGAAACGCGCCAGAAATGGCGGTTGTCCCATTCGTTTGCGCGCACCGGGATGCGGTCGCCGTATTTCTCCAGAAGGTGCTCGTTGGCGGCATAACCATGCGCGCGCTCCCAGCCGCCGAGCTCCATGAAGTAGCCGCCAAGCTCCTTTTCGCGCTCATAGAAGGGCGAGCGGCGGATGTTGCGGCCGGTGGCATAGGGTTCGCGCGGATGGACGGCGGGATTGTAGATCTTCTGGGCTGCCTCGGTGCAGCGGCCTTCGATGAACTTCTCTTCCAGCATATGCGGGTAGAAACGGGAATAATCGATCCTGTTGTGGTCGATGGGTGTGCGGCCATCGGTCATCCAGTCGGCGACGAGCTTGCCGAAGCCGGGGCCGTCCTTCACCCAGATGGCGACGCAATACCAGAGACCGCGAACCTTCTGGCTTTCGCCGACGGACGGACCGCCATCGGTGGTGACCTGTAGGAGGCCGTTGAAGGAATGGCCTTCATTGTAGCCGAGTTCGCCGAGGATCGGCGTCAGTTCCATGGCGCGCTCGAGCGGCTCGATGATCTGCTCCATGTCGAGATCGCGCTGCGAAGGCGAAAGGCGGGCCTCATGCTTTTCAAGGAGATCGCGCGGATGGCAGAGGCGCGGGTTCTTCTCTTCGTAGTAACCCCATTCGATCTGGCCGCCTTCGGCAGTCTTCGGGTCGCCGGTGTCGCGCATATAGGCGGAGTTGCCCTGGTCGCGCATCAGCGGGAAACCGATTTCCTTGCCGGTGTTGGCAAACTCGTTATAGGGGCCGAAGAAGGTCAGCGGGTGGTCGACTGGCATGACCGGCAGGTCTTCGCCAACCATTTCGGCGATCAGGCGGCCCCAGAGTCCGGCGCAGACGATGACATATTCCGCCTCGATCGTGCCGCGATGGGTGACGACACCGGTGATGCGGCCGTTCTTGACGATGAGCGACTGGGCCGGCGTGTTGGCGAAGGATTGCAGCTTGCCGCTCTTTTCGCCCTGGTCGATCAGCTTGCCGGCAACGGTCTGCGAGCGGGGGATGACAAGGCCGGCATCCGGGTCCCACATGCCGCCCTGCACCATGCTTTCCTCGATCAGCGGGAATTTTTCCTTGATCTCGGCGGCGTCGACCAGGCTCACGCGCGTGCCGAAGGCCTTGCCCGAAGTCACCTTGCGCTTGATTTCCGCCATGCGGTCGTCGTCGCCGACACGGGCGACTTCCAGGCCGCCGACGCGGGCGTAATGACCGAGCTTATCGTAGAAATCGATGGAGTAGAGGGTCGTCCAGCAGGAGAGGAAATCATGGCTGGTCGTGTAGCAGAAGTCGGAGGCGTGCGCCGTCGAGCCGATATCCGTCGGGATGCCTGATTTGTCGATGCCGACAATATCATCCCAGCCGCGCTCGATCAGATGATGAGCGATCGATGCGCCGACGATACCGCCGAGCCCGATGATGACGACCTTCGCCTTTTGAGGAAATACTGCCATTGCGTGCGACCCTGATTGATACTGAAAGCGGATTTTATGATGTGCGCGGCGGCGACCAGAGCCTGTCTACGACATATTCAAGATGCTTGCACGACGACCACCAGACCGTCCAGCTTGAGAAGCGCGGGATTTTGCCATCTTGGGCATGGGGCGAGGATGTCGCAAAGGCGATGGCACGCTTTTAGGCCCGTATCGGCTGCCCTATTGCGGAATGGATTGCATCATGATCTCGCGACGCAAGAGTGGGCCTTCTTCACCAAAATAGCTTGTGAGCAATTTGCTGAAATCATCCGATTGGAATGTTTCGGTCAGGGTCTGATCGACCAGCAGGCGGAAAGCGGAATCATCCTTCCGGAGAGCGATGCCATAGGGCTCATGCGTGAAGAGACGGTTGCCTATCACAAGCGCAGCCGGCTTGTGGGCATGGGTTGCCAGATCGAAAAGCAGCGCGCGGTCGGCAAAATAGGCGTCGATCTTATGGTCTTCGAGCGCGGTCAGGCCGTCCTGATGCGTGGCGAATTCCGCGATTCGTGTTTTCGGTATATCGGGGCCGAGTGCTTCGCGCAGCGTCGCACCCGTCGTCGTGTCGGCGCGAACGCCGATCGTGTTCGTCGCGGGCGCCTGCCTGGCGGAAACCTGCGTCGGCATCTTGTCGAGGAAAAGCACTTTCAGATAGTCGGGCGAATCCTTGCGCAACAGGGCACTCGCGCCGGTCAGGAAGATCGGCTGGGAAAAATCGACGTTCTGGCGCCGGCCGAGATTGATGGTGAGGGCGCCACAGAGAAGGTCGACCTGGCCGCTTTTCACCGCATCGAAGCCATCAGCGAGGGTGGTTTCGATATAATCGCGCTTCAGATTGGCGACCTTGGCTCCCACGGCATCGGCTATTTTCCCGCAGAGATCGATGGCATAGCCCGTCGGGTTGCCATCTTTCTTCTTGAAGGAGAAGGGAGCCTCGTCGCTGATATAGCCGATCCGGATCGTGCCTTTTTGCGCGATGAGGTCGAGCGTCTGCGCGGCTGCAGCCGTATAGGCGGATATGCCGAGAACAATGCCTGCCAGAACCAATCGTCGCATGCAATTCGCCGGCATATCCTGATCTCCGAAAGAAAAATGGGCGATCGCAAAGGCTTAGGCGCAGATTATGGGCTGGCAGGTTTTTGTCAACGGCGGTTTGTCTTTGGCACTTTGCTATCGAGCAAAGGTGGCGGAGACTTCCCGCTAGAAAGACTGTGTGCTTACCTTGATAGCGAATGACGATCCGCCCAGCCGGAAATCGCAGCGGCGATGGCCTCCGGCTGATCTTCCGGTGCGTTGTGCCGGGCAGGTCCGCAATTCTGGACCTCCAGATTGGCTATATTCGCCCGGCACCAGGCCGTCAGCGTCTCTCCGATCAACAATGTTTCGGCCGGGCCGTCGAAGGTCAGGAGAAGCTTGGGAACTTCAGTGCTTTTCGCGAGCCAGGCGTCGTAAGCTTCGATGCGCTCGATCACATCGGCCGGTTCGCCTTCGATCGGCATCGAGCGCGGCCAGGCAAGTAGTGGTCGGCGGCTTTCACGCGTCGGATAGGGGGCTGCGTAGACGGCATGATCCTCTTCGCTAAGGCCATTGAGTACGGTGAGCTTCAGCGCCTGCTCGATGAAGAAATTTTCGTCCAGCACCTTGGTTTCACCGATACCGGGTGACCGGAGCGCCTCAAAGCGAGGGCGTGCACCCGGAAAGTCGTCCCAGGTCATCGGCCGAACGATCGCTTCCAAAAAGGCGATGCCACGCACGCGTTCGGGGTGGCGGGCCGCCCAGTCGAAGGCGAGGGCTCCGCCCCAGTCATGGCCGACCAGCACGACATCGTCGAGCGCCAGCGCATCGAACCAGGCATCGAGATAGCGGGCATGATCTGCAAAACTATAGGCGATATCGGGCTTGCCCGAGCGGCCCATGCCGATGAGATCCGGCGCAAGGCGGCGAGCTGACTTGGCAATGTGAGGGGAGACATTTCGCCATATGTGCGACGAGGTGGGATTGCCATGCAGGAACACGAAGGGCGCTCCAGTTCCCGCATCTTCGTAGAAAATTGTCGAATCCAGCACGTTGACCTTGGGCATGTGGGTATCCTCTCCTGAAAAGAAATGGTAAGGTGCCTGTCTATTATCATAATGGTCAGGTACCTGTCTATATGGAAAATGATGCTCCGGCCCAGCTGTCGCTTGGCCTGCTGTTGCGGCTGGTTCACCAGCATTACGCTCAGGATGTCGATGCTGCCTTGGAAGAGGCCGGCTTTGCCGATATCCGGCCGTCGCATTCCAATGTCTTCACCTTCGCGCGTCCGGAGGGAATCCAGGTGAGCGAACTGACGCGGCTTGCTCACGTGCGCAAGCAGACGATGACGCAGGCGGTGGAGGAGCTTGAGCGCCTGGGTTATGTCGAGCGCCGGCCCGATCCGAGCGACCGGCGTGCGCGGCTGGTTTTCCTGACCGAGCGCGGCAACGGTGTGCGGCCGGTCGCGATGGCAGCCGGCCGGCTGGTGGACCGGCGCTGGTCCAACATGGCCGGATCGGAAGAGATCGAGGCGATCAGGCAGGCTTTACAAGGTCTGCTTGATAAGCTGCGCGGGGGCGACGGAGATGCCGGCGAGCCAGTGGACAGGGCAGGCGGCTAAACCACATCTTTGAGCCGTCCAGGGCTGCTGCTGTATCTAGTGCGGCCCCGATATCACGAAGAGTTTCGTTACCCTGTCGCGGTTTCTGGCCTATCTGTTTTGCACCATCGTCAATCCATGGGAACGCTGATGCAGGAGAGAAACTTGATGCGAACGACAAATGTCAGGATGCGGAAAGCAGGCTTTGTGCTCGGTGCGGTTTTTGCAGTACTTGGCGTAACCAACAGCCCCGCACTGACATCACCGGCGGCGGCGCAGACGATCATCGACGACTGGGCCAAGGTGAAGCCACCGGCACCGCCGCAGCTGAAACCGGTCACGGTCGATCTGAAGACGACCGCCTTGCTGGTGCTCGATTTTAATGGCGCGCAGGACCCGACCAAGGGGCCGTGCAACGAGAAAACCAAGCCGCGTTGCCTGGCCTCCCTGCCGAAGGTCAAAATCTTGCTCGATCAGGCGCGTGCCAAAGATGTACTCGTGGTTTTCAGCCTGGGTGGCGCCGGCGAGGCGCAGGATATCGCAACGGTCCTGGCCCCGCTGGCGAGCGAGCCGGTCGTAAAATCTGGTCCCGACAAGTTCATCGGCACCAATCTGCGCAGCATCCTGGCCGACAAGGGCATCAAGACCGTCATCGTGACAGGCACGGCCTCGGAAGGCGCCGTTCTCGATACGGCGACGGACGCAGCCTTGAACGGCATGAACATCATTCTGCCCGTCGACGGCATGTCGTCCACCGAGCCCTATGCCGAGCAATATGTGGCCTGGCACATGGTCAATGCGCCCGGTGTCTCGCAGAAGACGACGCTGACCAGCGTCGACAAGATCAAGTTCTGATCTCTCGAGTGGCTTGTCTTCTTGTTTGATCTGCAGACACCCGTCGCTCTCAATGAACGCTGTTTCGTTTGCGCCGCGCGTACTATGGACTGCCATAAAATTGTGCCGGCCGTACCCTGGTCGGGGCTCTACCGATCATAAATAAGCTAGGCGAATTTTCCCGTCGCTTGAAACAATTTAAAATTGTGGCATTATGAATATCGTGAATCTGCTCCAAGTCGCTAGAAACAACTAGGCTCGATTATTCGAACCGAGGTTGTTCGTTCGACCATAGAAGAGAGTTTTATAGTCGTTCGAAGATTAGCTTGCATGGCGTTTTTCGGCTTGATGTCTGTATTCCACACCGTCTCCAGCTTTAGGCCGCGAGCAAATCAACTGGGATTGCGCTTGCTTGCAAGCGTTGATCTCGGTGTCGCAAAACCAAGGCCGGTTTAGTGCTCGGATTGAGATGCTAACGCAGGGGAAGGTAATATGTGCAGCAAGAAACGGTAGATTTGGCTGTATTCACGGGGAGCCAAGCGCCGGTCATCATCACTTCAGAAAGAAACGCATCTGCTCAAGAATGAAAAGGATGTCACATGCCTGGGGTCGTTGAACTGCTCCCGAATACCGTAACATACGTTCCTGGAGAAGATGTTGTTTCAGAAGACTGTCAGGTTGTGCTCGCTAACAATGCCACCTTCGAGATTTCAGGAGGTGGACATGTGGTCATCAATAGCTTCGTCGGTATTTTCATAAGCGGTCTTACTTTTCATACGACATTCTCGACGGGCAGTGAGCCCGGATATCTGGAGCTAAGCAATGTCTGGCCCGTCGAAATGATCGGCCTACACCCTGCTTTTACTTACGAGATCGGCAAGGGTGGAACCATCAGTGTGGATCAGTATCAGCCATTGAGCTACCTCTACGTGAGCGGGGCGACTATAGATTTCGGCTCCTCCGACGGTAGTGGCTGCTTCATTCTTAAAGGCGATAGCGATTTTATTGGTTCAACTCCAGTCTTGGCGCCGATGCAAATTGTCAACATCCACCTTGGCGACAGGATTGAACTCGACGGTGCGACTGGATTTGAGCAGGTGGGCAATAAGCTGATCTTCTCTACTATCGCCAATACCTATACATTCATAATTCCTGAAGGTGCCACCTATAGCTATGATACCAACACGGAAACACTAACCTTTACGAGTTGCTTCCTGCGAGGCACCCGCATACGGACACCGGACGGGGATATGCCTGTTGAAGAACTTCGGGTCGGTGACCTGGTAGCCACCCACAGGGGCGCATCGGAAATCATATGGATTGGCCGCCGCATGATCGATCCGAAGGGGATCGACAAGCCGCATGATACCTTGCCGATTCGTATAAAGGCGGATTCGATTGCAGAGAACGTTCCCGAGCGCGATCTTCTGATTTCTCCGGATCATTGCATGTTCTTCGAGCAGGCGCTGATCCCGACGAAATTCCTGATCAATGGAACCACCATCACGCAGGAAACGATGCTTGATCGGTTCGAATATTACCATATCGAATTGGCGCAACACAGCATCGTCCTGGCGGAAGGTGCCCAGACGGAAACCTACCTCGATCTTGGTGACCGGCTTTCCTTTCTGGAACCCGGCGTTTTGCGCTTCGGCGCATTTGGCGCGGAGGCAACGCGAACTTGGGATGATTGGTGCTTCCCGCCGGTCTACGCCGGTGCTGTTCTTGAAAAGGTTCAACACGCTCTCGAAGTGCGTGCGGAGCAGCTGGGCTATGTCATCGAAGATGCAAAAGCCTCTTAGTCTGCTGCAGCATCAGGTCAATGACCTCGACTGCCCGCTGGATCTGACGTGAACGGAGTTGCGTCAGATCCAGCCTTCCGCTTCAGCGGGCTGCCGGGCAGTCAATCAAAGGAGATCTCCCGCTTTCGTCGTCACGGCGGGATGTCGCTGTGAACTACCTAAACGAAAGCTTCGTCGAACAGGTTCAACAGCCGCTTCCAGTGCCTTTCGGCACCGGTTTCGTCGTAAACGCCATGGTGGTCGGGCACGGTCCATCCGTGCGCCATGCCGACATAGTTTTCGACGATGTGGTCGACGCCGCCGGTGCGAAGTGCTTCGGCAAGGCGGGCTGATTGTTCCGGCGGAAAGCTGTTGTCGATACCGGCGACGCCGACATAGACGCGTGCCTTGATATCGGCTGCAAGGCGATGCGGGCTGTCTTCCGCGTCGCTGGCGAGATTGCCGCCATGGAAGCTGGCGGCCGCGGCGATACGGTCGGGATAGGCAGCAGCCGCAGTCAGAGCGCGGCCGCCGCCCATGCAATATCCGACCGCGCCGACCGCACCCTTGGCGCCGGCAGCCGACAGAGCATCAAGGAAGGCGGCGCTATCGGCTTTGGTCATTTCCTGCGTCGTGCCACGCAGCATCGTCATAATGGCTTCACGAGATGTCGGGTTGCCGAAGGCACTGCCATCGAAGGGACCATAGGCGCCGAACCGGTAGAACAGATCCGGAAGCAGCACGATATGGCCGGCATCGGCTAGCCGTTGCGCCATGCCGTAAAGTGAATCGCGTGGACCCATGGCATCCATGTAGAAGATCACGCCATGCTCGGCCGTAGCTCCGTTATCGGGGCGGAAGAGTGCGGCCTTGACAACGCCGTCGGTCGTCTTGATGTCGATGTCCTGTTTCATCGTCGTATCCCTTGCGATGCTTGTTGTCTGATTATCTTCCCCGCGCAGCCGCCACCTTGGCAAATGGCCGGCAGGTGCTCAATAGCAGCCTTTGCTGAAAGTGATGCGACTGGCGGATCGCCGATCAACATCTCTTGAGTTTCCGTGTCCGTCTGCCGTGACATAGTATCGCCGGCAATGACGGCTATGAGCCGGACCTTTGGAGGATATGCCTTGATGTCTTTTCGCCAGACGGTTCCCGGCCTTCTATTGGCACTTTCGCTGATGTCGACGCCGGCCTTTGCCGCGCCTCCCGAGCAGCAACATGCTGTGCCGGGTAGCGATGGTGTGCTGTCGCTGCTGCCGCCCGATGCGGTGAGTGATCATGTCTTGAATGCCGGTGGCAAGAGCATTGCCTATACGGCGACGGCCGGCACACTCGATCTTTTCGGGCAGGATGGCCAGCGCAGCGCGGCGATCTTCTATACCGCCTATGTGGCGAAGAATCGCGATGCCGGCCGACCTGTCACCTTCATCTTCAATGGCGGGCCGGGTGCTGCGTCGGCTTTCCTCAATCTCGGCCTCGTCGGCCCGCGCATCGTCGATTTTGGTCCCGATGGCCGCGATGGCGCCAATGCAAAGCTGGTGGACAATCCGCAAAGCTGGCTCGATTTCACCGATCTAGTCCTGATCGATCCGATCGGCACGGGCTGGAGCCGGACGGTGAAGCCGGATGACCAGAATGATTTCTATGCGGTGGACAGCGATGCCGAAAGCCTTTCCAAGGCGATCGCGCTTTACGTCAGCCACAATGGCCGCGCCGTGTCGCCGAAGTATATTCTCGGCGAAAGCTATGGCGGATTTCGCTCGGTCAAGGTCGCCAACAGCCTGCGCGAGGATCAAGGCATCCTGATCTCGGGCATCGTCATGCTCTCGCCCTTGCTCGAGGGTCGCTATGTCTTCGGTGGTAGCGACGATGCGCTCGGCGCAGCCCTGAAGCTGCCTTCACTGGCCGCGGCGGAACTGGAGCGGCAAAATGCGTTTAGCGACAAGGCGGTTCGGGATACCCAAGCTTTCGCCCTCAACGAATATCTACCTGCCTTGGCCGGCCCGCCGCCTTCAGGCGATGCCGGCCGGGCCTTCTATGGTCGAGTGGCAAAGCTGACCGGCATCCCGGAGGAGGTCGTTGCCAGGAACCAGGGCTTTCTCGGCGGCGTCTATCGGAAACAGTCCGATGGTAGCGGCGGCAAGGTGGCGAGCGCCTATGATGCATCCTTTCTGGCGCCAGACCCCTATCCCGAGTCGGAGTCCGAACACGGCGGCGACCCGATCCTCGATGGTTTCGTCCGTGCCTATGGCGGTGCGTTTTCGAGCTATGCGCGCGATGAGCTTGGCTTCCATACCGACATGACCTACACGCTGCTCTCGTCATCGGTGAACAGACAATGGAAATGGGGCGGGCGGAACAATGGCGGCTCGCGTCTCAGCGCCGGCGTCACCGACGATCTGAAGGAACTTTTGTCACTGTCGCCATCCTTCCGTCTCATGATCGGTCAGGGCTATAGCGATGTCGTCATTCCCTTTGGTGTCAACAAATATGTGCTCGACCACATGCCACCGTCCCTCGCCGATCGGGTGGCGCTGAAACTCTACCGTGGCGGCCACATGTTCTACACCCGGCCGGCCTCGCGCGAACAGTTCACCGGGGATGCCAAGGCGTTCTTCGCCTCGCAGCCTCAGGCTCAGCCGGCGGTTAAGTCGAACTAGCCGGGCTCAGGCACTGGCGCAGCCGCGCTGCGGGACTGCGCTTCATGCATTTCTCGCGACCATCCCCTTGATGGTCTCGAAGAGTTCATCCTTTGCCTGCTGTGGGGTAATGTCCCCCTTGCTGGCGGCATAGGACAAGGATTCGGCCGCACCCAGCATCGCCCAAAGGCCGGCTGTCGCGATGGAGCGCGTGCTGGCGAAGGGCGCGAGTGTGGCCCGGCACTTCTCGATGAATGCCGTCTCATATTCGCGCTTGATCGCTTCGAGTTCCGGCGAGCCTGCGAGCGCGGCAATGATGCCGGGTATCTCGCGGCCCTGCAGCAGCACGCAATCGACATAGGAGGTCGCGATGACCGTTGCCTTGTCGATCAGGTCTAAAGCACTCGCCTGAAGCGCTCCATCCATCACCGAATTCTGGCGCTCGTCGAACTCTCGGTAGAGCGCTGCCAGCAGGCCGGGACGGGTGGCAAAGTGGTCATAGACGACAGGCTTCGTCACGCCGGCCCGCTCGGAAAGCCTTCCCAGCGTCAGAGCTTCCGTGCCCTCTTCCCCCACGATCCGCCACGCGACCTCGATGAGCTGTCGATACCGATCCTCGCGCGACAGGCGGCTGCGCGGCCGTGAACCGGCCGTGTGATTTTTGTCTTCCGTGGTTGACATCGCTATATACCAAAAGTAACTTACCAAAAGTATATAAGGCTAAGTAGCCTTCTGCAATTGGCTCATAGGAGTTTTTCACATGCATGCACTTATCGTTGTCGCGCATCCGGATCCGAAGTCGCTCAGCCATAGCGTCGCGGCGCATGTCGCCGAGGGTGTGATCTGTTCGGGCGACACATTCGAGATCGCCGACCTTACCGCTGAAGCGTTCGATCCGAGGTTCAGTGCTGCCGATATTGCCCTTCATCTCAGGCAGGCGCCGGCGCCTGCCGATGTCGCTGCCGAACAGGCGAGGATTGACCGCGCCGATGCGCTGGTGCTCGTCTATCCCGTCTATTGGTGGTCGATGCCGGGGCTTCTCAAGGGATGGATCGATCGGGTGTTCACCAATGGCTGGGCTTATGACGAGATGCCGGGTGACAAGTCGATCAAAAAGCTGGGGCACCTTCGTGTCCATCTGGTCGCCATCGGTGGGGCCACCATGCGCACCTACGCGCGCCATGGCTATTTCGGCGCCATGAAGACGCAGATCGACCATGGGATTTTCGGCTATTGCGGCGCATCCGTTGCGACGTCCGAGCTGCTGCTGACGGAAGAGCGGGATGCGGCGTCTCATCTCGATACCGCCCGCGCAATCGGGCAAAATCTGTTTGCCGCTGCTTCGCGCGGTAAGACAGCAGATGCGGCCTAGTGCCCTAGTCGTGCTGCTGCAGCTGGAAAAGATGCTTGATGCGTGAACTCAGCGAACTGACAGGCCCACCATGGACCAGCAGATCGGCGTTGGCGAAAAGATGCTTCTCGTCCTCGATGCGCTTGGCCATGATGGCGCCCAGTTCCTCGGCAAGCGCCGGCCTGTCATGCAGCAGCGGCGCCAGGCAGTCCTCACCGATCTCGTAGGTGACGACGAAGGTCAGGGCGCGGACCGTCCCGACTTCGCCTGTCCCCATCAACAGCCCGTTTTCACCGAAGTAATCGCCAGGCGCCAGGCGCGTCAGCTCGATC
This sequence comes from Rhizobium sp. AC27/96, assembly GCF_001692325.1. Lineage (GTDB taxonomy): Bacteria > Pseudomonadota > Alphaproteobacteria > Rhizobiales > Rhizobiaceae > Rhizobium. The sequence continues at coordinate 12,265 of NZ_LXKN01000024.1, forward strand.
TGACGATGTCCCTCGTGGCGGGTGATGCTGACGACGCCCGAGCGCACGATCGTCAACGCGCGAAGCTTTGCATCCTGTTCGGCGATGACTGCGTCCTTGCGATAGGTATGGCGCTGCATGCGCGATGCCAGGTGTTCCTTCTCGTCCTCTGTCAACGAGGAGAAGAGCGGGATGTTGCTGACCAGCCGCCATGGCGTTCCGGGAGCGTGTTGCTGCTCGCCGGGTGTGTCCGCTTTCTGCTCCATCGGAAGCGCGATCGTACCGGGCGGGCCGGCGAGCTTCAGGCCTGCTGCCTTGGAATGGCGGTAGAGGAGATCGTAGATCTCGTTCTTTGCGGCCGTTATCAGCGATATATCCCGCACGCGGAAGGACAGCTGCAATTCGATTGCCTGTCCGTCGACGGAATTGATGGCGACGCTGGGCTCGGGGGTCTTCTGGATCGTGTTGCAGCTGATCAATACATTCTGCATCAAGTCGGCGACGATCCTCGGCTGGGTGGTCGGCTGGATGCGGACGGTGACTGTGGCGCCGTGGCTCTCGTCGGGAGAGGACAGATTGGTGAGCCGCGTCTTGGCAAGCACGCTGTTCGGGATCACCACCAGATCGTTGGTTCCGTTCAAGAGCTGCGTGGCCCGCCAGTTGGTTTCCACGACGCGGCCCTGAATATCGTTTTCAAGGACGATCCAGTCGCCGACCGAATAGGGCCGCCCGAGATTGAGCGCGATGCCTGAGAAGACATCGCTCAATGTGCTCTGCAGTGCCAGACCAAGGATGATGGCGAAAACGCCGGAGGTGGCGATCAGCGTGCCGACCGGAACGCTGAAGACATCGCCGACGATGGAAAGGATCGCACCGAGATAGATGATGCCGACGATCAGATCCTGCACGAGCCGGCCCTCGCGGGGCTTGCGCTCGAAAATCAGGAACAGGCGCACGCAGGCGATCAGCACCCAGGCGCCATTGATCCACCAGATGATCTTGGCGAACCCCGTGAAGCTGCGCAACGTCACCGAATCCTGCGGCGGGCTTGGCTCATAGGGGACGATGCCGTGATAGAGCAGAAGCACCGTGAGGCTGACGAAAAAGACGACTTGCCCGATCAAACGACCGGCGCGCTGATGGCGTAGCATGATGCGGCTGACGAATGTGCCGATAACCACCAGCACGCAGAACTGGGCGATCGGGTTATCGAGAAGTGCAAGGAGCATGGGGACTTGGCCGCACTCGGTCTTTCGGATGGCTGTTAAATTGGCACGAAAGAGACCACAACGCCATATGGGGATGAATTCGCTGACTTCCTTCGTAACGCGGCTGCGCCCAAAGGCCGCTGACACCACAATCTTATGGAAATAGCCTTGATAATTAGATGACGATTATCATCTTACATCTGTCATCCCATCCTGCTATCTGCTTTTGCGAGCGCACCTTTCGGTGCTTCGATCTCATCAAGGAATATCCATGACACAGTCTTTCGAGATTAGCGGCGATTTGCTGATCGGCGCAGAATCCACCGGTGACAACAAAACCGCGCGTGCCATCAACCCGGCAACCGGCGCCAATCTGGAGCCGGCTTTTGCTATCGCCAGCGAGGCAGAGGTCGCACGGGCCTGCGAACTGGCCGCCCAGGCTTTTGATGTCTATCGCGCCACCAGCACGGAGCAGCGCGCGGCATTTCTCGAAAAGATCGCTGACAACATCATCGAAATCGGCGATGCACTGATCGAGCGGGCAACGGAAGAGACCGGCCTGCCGGTGGCGCGCCTACAGGGCGAGCGCGGCCGCACCGTCGGCCAGCTCCGGCTGTTTGCGCAGGTGGTTCGTTCCGGCGAATGGCTGGATTTGCGTGTCGATCCGGCGTTGCCGGAGCGCAAGCCGCTGCCGCGGCCTGACCTGCGCCTGCGCCAGATTCCGCTCGGACCTGTCGCCGTCTTCGGCGCGAGCAACTTCCCGCTCGCCTTCTCCGTTGCCGGTGGTGACACCGCATCCGCGCTTGCGGCCGGCTGCCCGGTCGTCGTCAAGGGTCACCTTGCCCATCCGGGCACGGGTGAGTTGGTCGGACGCGCTATCCGCGCCGCCGTTGCGGCTTGCGGCCTGCCTGAAGGCACGTTCTCGCTGCTGACCGGCGCCAATGAAACCGGTGCGGCGCTGGTGCGCGATCCGCGTATCAAGGCCGTCGGCTTCACCGGCTCGCGTGGTGGTGGTCTGGCGCTTGGCGCCATTGCGGCCGCACGGCCGGAGCCGATCCCTGTCTATGCCGAGATGAGCAGCGTCAATCCCGTCTTCCTGTTTCCGGCCGCACTTGCAGCGCGGGCAGAGGCCATCGGAACGGGCTTCATCGATTCCCTGACACTCGGTGCCGGCCAATTCTGCACCAATCCCGGTCTGGTCTTTGCCATCGATGGTCCGGACCTTGATCGGTTCGTCCAGTCCGCCAGCAATGCGCTCACCGGACGCGCGCCGGCGCCGATGCTGACGCCGGGCATCCACGCCGCCTTCGACAAGGGCGTTGCCGCTCTTGCGGATCATGAAGCAGTCAAGACGGTTGCGCATGGTGCGCCGCCAGAGGGCGTCAACCGCAGCCCCGGCATCTTCTTCGAGACTGACGTCGAGCAGTTCCTGGCAGACGAGCGCCTGGGACATGAAGTGTTCGGCGCGGCGAGCCTGCTGGTGCGCTGCAAGGATATCGATCAGATGATCGCGGTTGCTGAAAAGCTTGAGGGCCAATTGACTGCCACGCTGCAGATCGAGGCCGGCGACCATGCTACTGCCGCCAAGCTGCTGCCGGTGCTGGAACGCAAGGCCGGGCGCATCCTCGCCAACGGCTGGCCGACCGGCGTGGAAGTCTCCCATGCCATGGTGCATGGCGGGCCGTTCCCGGCGACATCGGACAGCCGCACGACCTCGGTCGGCACGCTCGCCATCCGTCGCTTCCTGCGCCCGGTCTCCTATCAGGATCTGCCCGAAGGTCTGCTGCCGGCTGAGCTTCGCGACGATGGCGTCAAGACGTTGCCGCATCTGCTTGATGGCGTGCGCAAGGGCAGCTGAAGATAATTTCTATCTCCATGAGACAAACCAAAGCGGGCCGTATCGGCCCGCTTTTTTATTGAGGCTATGCCGCAGCGCCTTGCTGGCGGGCTTCGAGATGCGCCCTGTAATGCTGGAGCGACAGTTCCGCACCGAGATGGGAAAGCTCGGTGGCGACGGCCTCGGCCGCATGTTCGGCCGGTTCGATGACGCGTTCGAACATCTCGATCTCATAGGCCTGGACGGCGCTCTTCCAATCATCGCTTTCAAGAAGCTGCCGGCCGAGCTCTGCAGCATCCAGCATCGCCGCATTCACGCCTTCGCCGCCGAAGGGCGACATCACATGCGCGGCGTCGCCGAGGAGGGTTATCCCGGTGCGATTGTTCCAGCGATGCCCGACCGGCAGCGCATAGATCGGCCTGGAAACGATATGGTCATTGCTCGCATGGATGAGGGCGACGATGTTCGGCGCCCAACCCTTGAATTCCGCGGCCAATTGCGTGCGGGCCGTTGCCGGGGCGGCGAAATCGAAGGCCTTGTCGGCCCAATCGGCCGGTACGCGGAAAATCGCGTAGCCTCTGATATGGGAATTGCCGTTGCGCTGCACGATCATACCGCGTCCGTCAGCCTCGATACCGATCTTGCCGCGGCCGATAAGGGCTGCCAGATTGGGATGGCTGGCGTCGACGTCGTCGATGCCGAATTCGATGAAGCTGATGCCGCTATATTGTGGGCGATAGTGCGAGACCAGCGGCCTTACCTTGGACCAGCTGCCGTCGGCGCCGACGACGAGGTCGAAGGGGCCGGCCGTTTCGTTTTCGAAGACTAGGTCGTAGGTGCCGTCGTCGCGAGGGCGCACGTCGCGCAGGCCGTGGTTCCAGCGAATGATGTCTGCCGGAAGAGAGGCGAGCAGGATCTGGCGCAGCGCCGTGCGGTCCACTTCCGGCCTGTCGGACTCATCGGCGTCGTCATCGGCAAACAGCAGGGTGCCGTCCTTGTCGTAGAGCCGGCTTCCCTGATCTTCGTAGCGGGCGATCTGCAGGAATTCTTCGTAGAGCCCGGCTTGGCGCAGCGCCAGCTGGCCGGACTCTGTATGGAGGTCGAGCGTTCCGCCCTGCGGCCGGGCAAGTGCGTGTTCCTCGTGTTCGAAGACGGTGACCGTCAGTCCGCCGCGATGAAGAATGCGGGCGAGTGTCAGGCCGCCGGGTCCTGCTCCGATGATGGCGATGCGGGGTTGAGATGTCATGGACAAAATTCTCTTCTTTCTGTAGATAGGTACCTATGTAGATTAATATAGGCACCTATTCAAGTGACGAAAATATGACCGATTGGGACTTGTTCGAGAATCCGGCTCCGCTCATCAACATGGCGTCGCGCAGCCTTGCGCGGCTGGGCGAGCGCCGGGTGAAGGCGCTGGGCTTCAATATCGGCCAGCTGCCGGTGCTCTACCTGCTGCGCAATGGAGCGCAGATGTCGCAGAAGGAATTGGCGAAATTTGCCAAGATCGAGCAGCCGTCGATGGCGCAGATGCTGGCGCGCATGGAGCGGGATGGGCTGATCCGCCGCACGCCCGACCCCGCAGACGGGCGCAGCAGCCTCGTGTCCTTGACCGAGGCGGCTCTGGCGAGACTTCCCGCTGCCCGCGACGCGCTGGACGAGGGACGGGAGAGAGTTCTGGCGGGGTTCAGCGAGGATGAGGTTCAGACGCTGCTCCAACTGATGCGGCGGCTCAACCGGAACCTGGAGCGGATGATTGCGGAAGAGGATGCACCGTAGGCACGCTCTTTTGCGTGCCTACGGTCGCCTTGGTGTCGTCGGTTGATCAGATTTCCGCGTAGACGATGCCGGTGAAGGAGCCGGCATGGTGCAGAAGTTCGCGCTCGCCCGAACCATCGAGATCAGCCGAATAGAGATTGCCGCCGATATCGGTGAAGAACATGCGATTGTTCGGCAGGTCGAGCGACAGGCCGATGCCTTCGTCCAGACCTTCGAGGACGACCTCGGAGGTGGCCGCGAGGTCATCCATGCTGGCGCGGTTGACGGTATTACCGCGCGGAAGATTGCCGCGGTCGGTCCAGTAAATGGTGCGGGTGGCGAGATCGAGCTCAATGTCGATCGGCTCCGGCAATTTGTCCAGCAGCGTTTCGATATCGCTGCGTCTCGTTGCCGTCTCGCCTTCGGGAATATCGATGCTGGCGCGGAGGATGCGGCCGAGGCCGGCGTCAGGCGGTCCCTTTTGCGTCCAGTAGATCTGCCCGAGCGGCAGGTCCAGCGCGATGCCGACGCACCAGCGCTCGATATCGGCGCTATCTTTGGGGCTGTCGCCGTTCTGCACCAGGGTTTCGATGTCGGAGCCGTCGATATTGGCGCGCATGACGCGCATGCCCTCGCGGTCGCACCAGTAGAGCGTGCCGTTGTCGTGATCGATCTGGATCTGCTTCGGTGTCACCAGCGTGCTGCCCGGCGGGATCAGCGTGACATGGTTGCTGCCATCGAGGTCCATGCGTTCGATCGAGCCGTCATGGGCGTTGTAATCAGTGCCCATTTCTGTCCAGTAGATCCAGCCGTTCTCGCTGTCGACGAGAATGCCGTCCGGGCTGCGGCCCGGGCGCTGGATGACCAGCTTTAGGTCGGTGCCATCGATGGCGGAGGAGAGAATTCGTCCGTCGTTGATATCGAGGAAGAACAGTCTTTCGGTCTTGTCGGTGGAATTGGCAGGCGTCCGTGCTTCTGCTTCAGACATGAGAGCATCCTTTCAAAGGGTCGGATCTGCGGATCACAGCGCGGCAATCATGGCATCGGTTGATGACAGCTTCATTCGCTGTTGCGATCCCGACGAACATCTGCTGCGCTGCAGCAAAGTCAAGCGCGCAGATGTCGCGGTGAGAGCGGCGCTCCGTCAAATAACTGTCACCCGTTTGATATAAATCCGCGTCATTCCCAATGGCTGTGCCAGTCAGAGCCAAAATCCGAAGCCGGAGGTGCTTGATATCGTGTCGACGCTCCAGCAGGTCGCTTTTCGTGCTGGCTGCTCGGTCGCAACCGCGAGCCGAGTGCTCAATCGCAACGGGCCGGTCAGCGACGAAATGGTGCGGCGCGTGCGCCGGGCAGCGGCAGAACTCGGCTATCGGGTCGGCTACCGCAACGGTAATGGCCGACCGGCGATCGGCGTGCTCATTCCCAGCATCACCAATCCTGTCTTTGCAGCGTCGCTCTCCAGCATCCAGAACAGGGCTCTTCATGCTGGTCACAGCGTGCTGATCGCGCAGTCGAATTACGATCCGGCGCAGGAGGCCGATGCCGTCGCATCGTTGCTCCAGCAGCAGCCGACCGGCCTCATTCTCACGGTTTGCGACCCCGAACGCAGCCTGGCTCTCTCATCCGCCCTGCCGCCGACCGTGCTGCTCGGCAATCTGCCGACCACGCGGTTTACGGCCGCCGTCGCGACCGACAATTTCGGCGCGGGCCGGGATCTGACCGATCATCTCCTCTTGAGGGGGCACCGGCGCATCCTGTTCATCTCGGGCCATTTCGCTGCGTCGGATCGGGCGAAGCTTCGCTATCTCGGTTATCTCAAGGCGATGGAGGCTGCAGGCCAGCAGCCTCTCGAAGCCCTGGAAATTTCCTTCATCAGCAGCCTGGATCAGCTTGATCTCTCGGATGCCATCGCGCGTCTTTCCCCGACGGCGATCATCGGGTCCAACGATCTTCTCGCGCTCGGGGTGATGGGCGCTCTGCGGCGTCAGGGCCTTTCGATCCCGCGCGATATCTCGGTCGCCGGTTTCGATGGAATCTCCCTCGGACTGCTGACCGAGGTTTCATTGACGACGGTGGAGATACCGGACGGGACGATGGGGGGCGCTGCCGCCTCGCTATTGCTTGATATGGCGGAGAATGCAGCGCCGCCGCGCCATTTGACCTTGCCTTATCGATTGCGGCCGGGCGGCACCGTGCGCGATCTCTCCATTCAATCCTGACGGATCTGCGCGCATGAAAACGCCGCCTCTCAAGGAGAGGCGGCGCAGATTTCAAACCGGATCCTGCAATCAGCTGCGCGGCAGCATGCCTGCTACGTCGGCAGCGGCGTCGTCGAGCGCTTCCTTCGGCTCGGCCGAGCCGTCGACGATGCGCGACAGGTTGTCAACGATGGTCTGCGTGACCCTGACGCCGTTGGCGCCCGGGAAGGCATACCAGGGGATCATCACCGACATCTGGCTGAGGCCGGCCTGGAACAGCGGGTTCTTCTTGTAGAAGTCGCCGAGATAGTCGGCAGACTTGGCAGCAAGCTCGTTGTTCGGAACGTAGCCGGTGCCGGGAACGACGACGGACGCGCCATAGGGGCCGGCGGCGAACTTGGCGAACTTCCAGGCGGCTGCTTCCTTGGCTTGGTCATGCGTCAGGATGACGACGGCGTTACCGCCGGTGGGCAGGCGGCCGTTGACCGGATCGATCAGCGGGATCTTGGCGGTGCGCAGGTCGAACTTGGTGCCGACATTCTTGATCGTGTTGACCAGAGCACCAGTCGTCTGGAATTCGAAGCCGACCTTGCCGGCTGCGAAAGCCTGTTCGCCGGCAGCCTTGGTGAAGACCGGCATGCCGCCTTCCTTGACAAAGCGCTGGATCAGCTCGACAGCCTTCTGGCCCTCGGGACCATTGAAGGCGACCTTGCTTTCGTCGTCGCTCAGCATCTTGCCGCCGGCGCCGAAGAGAAGGGCGGAGAACATCCAGTCGTCACCCTGCCAACGGAAGTCCATACCGTCGACGCCGTTGCCGAGCGCCTTGATCTTGCCGGCGAGTGCGATGACTTCATCCCAGGTCTTCGGCGGGTTGTTCGGGTCGCCGCCGGCCGCCTTCACCAGATCGGCATTGTAATACATGATCGGGTTCGAGGTCGCGAAAGCGAGGCCGACCTGCTTGCCCTTGACCTGAGCGAGCTTCAGGATCGTGTCGGAGAAGCCCTGTTCGGCCATGTTGCCGTCTTTCTGGACGAGCGGTCCGAGATCGACGGCGACATTGCGCTCGTCCATCATGCGCAGGCGGTTGAGGCCGATGAAGGTGACATCGGGCATCTCGCTGGTGCCGGCCTGGCGAAGGATGGTCTGGATGCCTTCCTCATAGGTGGCCGAGGGAGCTGCGAACTGGATCTTGATATCGGGGTTTTCTTCCATGAACTTCTTCGAGATCGTGTCCATCACGTTCTTGAAGAAACCGGGCATGGGATAGTGAACCGTCAAGGTCGTCTCGGCGTAGGCCGGGACCGACACGACCATCGAAATGGCCGCGGCGGCGAGAATCTGGGTGATATGCTTCATCGCTCGTTCTCCGTTTTCGAGCATGATGCCGAAAAGTGCGTGCGGTTTTCGGACGACATCATGCTCTACTTCTTTGATTCTAGGGCGGATTCAGATTTTAGATCGATGCGATCTAAAATCATCCGCTCTAGGGAACCGGTCAGCCTTTGAGACCGGTCATGGTGATGCCCTCGACGAAACGCTTCTGCGCCAGAAGGAATGCGACGACGAGGGGAAGGGTGATGATCAGGGTTGCCGCCATGAGAGCGCCGTAGTCGTCGCCGGCTTCGGCAGCGCGGAAATACATGAGGCCCAGCGGCGGCGTGGCATAATCCGGCTTGCTGATGACGATCAGCGGCCAGTAGAGGTCGTTCCAATGCGCGACGACCGAGAAGATCGCGAAGGCCGTTACCGCCGGCCAGGCGTTCGGCACGATGACGCGGGCGACGATGCCGAGTTCCGACATGCCGTCGAGGCGGGCGGCGTGGATCAGATCGTCGGGCATGGCGCGGAAGAACTGCAGGAACATGAAGATCGCGAAGACCGAGATCGAGAAGGGCGCGACCAGAGCCGTATAGCTGTTGAGCAGCGACAGGCTGTTGAAGCCGACATAAAGCGGCAGCGCCGTAGCATGGATCGGGATCAGCAGCCCGAGCATGACCAGCACCATCATCGTGCGTGCCGCCGGGAATTTCAGCTTCGCCATGGCATAGGCGCAGGGAATGGCGATCAGCACCTGGAAGAAGAAGATCAGCCCGCAGACGAGGACGCCGTTGAACAGCAGCCTGCCCATATCAACCTTGCTCAGCGCCTTGGTGATGTTCTCGATATAGAAGAAATGCGTCGGGATCAGCCTCAGCGCCGAGGTGAAGATATCGTCCTGCGCCTTGCCCGCCGTCGAGATCATGAAGATGTAGGGCGCGAGGAAGACGAGCGAGCCGATGATCAGCAGGGAGAGGCGCAGGATGCGGCCGGGAGTGAAGCCTGTCGAGGTCATGTGTAATGCACCTGCCGGTCCTGGACGCGATATTGCAGGAAGGTCAACACCACGAGAATGGCGAGAAACACCGTCGTCATCGCCGAGGCATAGCCGACCCGGAGGTAGACGAAACCTTCCTGGTAGATGGTGAAGAGCAGCACCTCGGAGGCATGGTTCGGTCCGCCGTCGGTCAGAGCCTTGACGGTGTCGAAGACCTTCACCGCGTTGATGATGCTGATTGTGGTGACGAAGAGCGTCGTCGGTCCGAGCATCGGCCAGGTGACGAGCCAGAAGCGATCGGACGCCGATTTCGCGCCGTCGACTTCGGCTGCGGCGTAGAGTTCACGCGGGATGGCGGTGAGGCCGGCGAGAAACAGCACCATGTTGAAGCCGACCGACTGCCAGACGCCGATGATCGACAGGCTGTAGAGGGCTGTGGCCGAAGAGCCGAGCCAGTTCGGGCCTTGCAGGCCGAACTCGGCGAGAAGGGCGTTGATCGGGCCGATCGTGGGATGGAAGAGATACTGCCAGACCGTCGCCATCGCGACGATCAGCGAGGCCACGGGCAGGAAGTAGGCGGTGCGAAAGAAGCTGCGGCCGATGCCTTCACTCTCGATCAACAACGCGACGCCAAGGCCGAGCACGATCGAGATGGGAGCGACGATCGCCGTATAGACCGTCGTGTTCCACAGCGATTTCACAAAGGCGCGATCCTTCAGCAGATGCGCGTAGTTCTCGAAGGCGACGAAGCGCAGGTTCTTGTCGCCGAGCTGGAAATCCGTGAAGCCGAGGACGACGACGGCGACGATCGGCACCAAGATGAAGAGCACGATCAGGATGATTGCGGGCAGCGCGAAGAGGAGCGCGGTGCGGGCTTCGCTACGTTCGCGCGCCGCCGCCGTCTGCAACGGCAGGGAAGTGACGGCAATGCTAGCCATGCGCCTTCTCCCTGGCGGCATCGACGGTTACCGGGACGGTGCGCAAACGGCGACCGTCTTCGGCGAAAACCATGGCCTGCTCGGCCGCCAGCGTCAGCGCGACCGGCATGCCAGCGGAGAGACCGGCGGCTTCGGCGGGTGTCAGCTTGACGATCATGGCCTCGCCGATGGCGTCGAGCTTGGCATAGAGGATGACTTCGGAGCCGAGGAATTCCATCCGCTCGATATGGGCGGCAAGCGCATCCTGCCGTCCCTGTGTGAGGCTGACGAATTCCGGACGGATGCCGAGCGTGACGTTATTACCGGCAAAGCTGCCGTCTTCGAGCGCCAGCCGGATGCCGCCGAAGGCGACGATGCCGTTTTCGGCCAATGCCGGTAAAAGGTTGATGCGCGGCTGGCCGACGAAACGGGCGACCTCGATATGGCTCGGGTCGTCATAGATCACTTGTGGGGAGGCCAGCTGCAGCAGCTGCCCGCCGATCATGACGGCGACGCGATCCGCCATCGACAGCGCCTCGGCTTGATCATGGGTGACGTAGACTGTGGGAACGCCGGCACGGCGATGCAGGTCGACGATCTCGCCGCGGGCATGGACGCGCAGATTGGCATCGAGATTGGAAAGCGGCTCGTCCATGAGGAAGACGCTCGGACGGCGCACCATGGCGCGGGCAAGCGCCACGCGCTGACGCTGGCCGCCGGACATCTGGCCGGGCTTGCGGTCGAGCAGATGGTCGATCTTCAGCGAAACAGCCATTTCGCGAACGTCGCGGATGATGCCGCTGCGGGTGCTGCGCTGGCCGGGGATCAGCGAGCCGATGAAGGGCAGGCGCTGGACGCGTGACAGGCGGCGCATGGCGAGCGGCACGGCGATGTTTTCAGACGCCGTCAGATGTGGATAGAGCGCGTAGGACTGGAAAACCATGGCGATGTTGCGGTCAGCCGCCGCAACGCCGGAGACGTCGGTACCGCCAAGAACGATTTCACCGCTGTCGGCATGCTCGAGACCCGCCAGAATGCGCAACAACGTGCTCTTGCCGCAGCCGGAGGGACCGACGAGGGCGATGAATTCGCCAGGCTCGACGTCGAGATCGACACCTTTAAGGATGGCGTTGCCGCCGAAGGACTTGGCGATACCGCGAAGCGAGAGTGCGCTCATTCGGTGGCTTCCTTCTGAAGCTTCGGGGCGGCCTGCGGATAGACTTCCATGACGACGTCATCGAGGAAGTAGGCGGTCATGCCCGGTACTGCGACAAGCTCGGTCGAGACGGTTTCGCCGAGATCATGAATGGCGGCGCCAACGAGCCGTTCGCCGGGCATTTCGCGTTCCATCTTGTCGAGGATGAAGGCGGCAGGCGGAGCCCAGACGAGGGCCGTGTCGTTGAAGCGGCCTTCCCAGGTCCAGTGCAGATGGCCGCTGCCGAGCAGGGCGACATCGTGGGCTGCTATCAGATCGTAAAGACGGCGGCGTTGTGCCGGGCGTACGCTCCAGTAACCGGTATCGCCTTCATCAGGTGTATCGACGAAGAGCGGCTTGTGGGCGAAGAGGGCAACGCGGCGATCGCCACGGCTTTCCAGCTTCTCCTGTAGCCAGTCGAATTGCTTCTGCTCTTCAGCATCTTCGAAGCCCATCAGCAGGCTGTTGAGGCCGATCAGCCGCCAGTTATCGACGTCCTTCGCCCAATAGTCCGGGCCGACGAGGCGGCGCCAGCGCGCCAGCCGCTCGGGATTGACGGGCTGATAGGACCCCGGCAGATGGCCGACATCGTGATTGCCGGGCACGATTAGCATCGGCACCGAGATCTGGCGCATCAGCTCCATGGAGAAGGTGAGATCCTCATCCTTGTCGGCGCCGTCGACGCTGAGATCGCCGGTGTGAACGACAAGATCAGCGCCGCTCGCTTCAATCCATTTCGCCAGAGGTTCCCAATTGCCGTTGAAATGCGGCTTGTTCGGGCTCAAATGCGTGTCGGTAATCTGGATGATCTTCAAGGCGCGTCTCCGGAGTCTTCAGAAGCAAAGCGCCCACAAGGGATACCCAAGGCAGGCGCGTTTCTGCGCTCTCTTTAGAAGGTGCCCATGTCAGTTGAGTAACGGGTCTTTTCAGCTGTTTTTCAGTTTTGTCACATCACCGTCAAATGAGGTCGCCGCCGGCTGCATGGTGAATTGAGGCCTGTACGCGCCGGGCCCGGGTGATATAGATCGCTGCCGAAGAGGATTGGACATGTCAGACGAACAGAACCGCATCACGACACTCGAGGAAATGGTCGCCCATCAGGCGAAGATCATCGAAGAGCTGTCCGACCAGATTGCGGAGCAATGGAAGGTCGTCGAGCAGACGCGCCAGAAGCTCGATCGGCTGACCGAGCGCTTCCTGACGCTGGAGGAACAGTCACTCGACGCGCCGGCCATTACAAAGCCGCCGCATTACTGATCTGCGCTGATACCTCGTTCACGTTTCGGTGTTTCACGCGGGCGTGTGTAACAAATGCGCCAGTCTTCCCGTATTTCCTTGTGACCGGAGCATCTACTATCTCGGTCGAGAGGAAATCATCATGAAGACTTTATCGACGGACATGATCCGCAACTATTCGGCACGCATCACGCGCTTCGCCGGTCTCACGGCCGCAGCGGTCCTTGTCGGCGGCATCGCGCTGCAATTTGTCAGCCGGGCTTCTGCTGAGGATGCGCGCGTTATTCCCGCACCGAGCGTGGACGAGAAGGCGGGCTCCGCCGGCACCGAGACCATCGTGCTTGCGGGCGGCTGCTTCTGGGGCGTGCAGGGTGTGTTCCAGCATGTCAACGGCGTGATCAGCGCCACCTCAGGCTATGCCGGCGGCGGCAAGGATGCCGCGCACTATGAATTGGTCAGCAATGGCGATACCGGCCATGCCGAATCCGTTCGCGTCGTCTTCGATCCGCACAAGGTCAGCTACGGACATCTGCTGCAGATCTATTTCTCCGTGGCGCATGATCCGACCGAGCTGAACTATCAGGGGCCGGATACCGGCACGCAATATCGTTCCGCTATCTTCCCGGCGACGCAGGAGCAGGCTGATGTCGCAAAGGCCTATATCGACCAGCTCAACAAGGCCAAGACCTTTGACGCCGCGATCGTCACCCGCATCGAGCCGGCCAGGCAGTTCTACGCCGCCGAGGATTATCATCAGGACTTCCTGACGACACATCCGACCTATCCCTATATCGTCATCAACGATCTGCCGAAGATCAAGAATCTTCAGCATCTCTTTCCCAAGGATTATCGCGCCGATCCGGTTCTGGTGACGGCCAGCGCCAATTGACCGATGTGGGATGAGCTGACCGGCGAGCGATGCCCGCCGGTCAGCTCCGCCTTGCAAGAAATGCTCGTTACTTGCGGCTTGTCTGGTGTATTGCTGACCCATCAGACATTCATCGAGAGTGCGTTTTGTCATGATCGTCCGCGACCGGCCGAATCTCTTCCAGCTTTTCTTCATCGTGCGCGGTTCGGTCATTCAGCGCATTCTGCCGCAGATCGTCGTCATCTTCCTGCTGTCGGCCCTCATTGTCTGGGGACATGAGGAGCGGCCGAACCTGGTCGTTTCCTTCAACGGCTCGTCGCTTTCCCTGCTCGGCATCGCGCTTTCGATCTTCCTCGGCTTCCGCAACAATGCCGCCTATGACCGCTGGTGGGAGGGGCGTCGCGACTGGGGCCAGCTCGTCTATGTCGCGCGCGGCTTTGCCCGTCAGACATTGATCCTTGAAGCGGGCGGTGAGGCCGGTATCGCAGCGCGAAAGACCCTGCTGCGCCTGACCATGGCCTTTGCGCAGGCACTGGTCTGCCTTCTCCGGCCGGGCAGTGACGACAGCAAGGTGATGCGGCTTTTGACCTCGAGCGAGGCTGAATTCTATCACGCCGCGCAGAACCGACCCGATCTCATCCTGCGCCTGATGTCGGCCGATCTCGCACGTCTGAAAGCAAGCGGCGCGATTTCGGATATCCAGTATCAGATGCTGGATATCAGTGTCGGCCAGATGGGTGCGGTCCAGGCCGCCTGCGAGCGCATCCGCAATACGCCGCTGCCGTTCGGCTATACGCTGCTCCTGCATCGCACCGCCTATCTCTTCTGCTTCCTGCTGCCGTTCGGCTTCGTCGATACCCTCGGCTGGGGCTCGCCCTTCGTCACCGCTCTCATCGCCTATACTTTCTTCGGGCTCGATGCGCTGGGCGACGAGCTGGAGGATCCTTTCGGCCATCGTCCGAACGCGCTCGCCATCGGCGCTCTTGCCGATACGATCGAGATCAATCTGCGTGAAGCGCTCGGCGAAACCGATCTGCCGCCGCTGCCGCAGCCCCAGGATTTCGTGCTGATGTAGGCCATCGGCAAAAAATTTCGAAAAGCCATGGAATAGAATCCGGAGTGCTTCCGTATATAGGTGTATGGATCGCAAAGGACGCACATTCGATGTTTTGGGGCAGCTCGGTTCGCTGAGACGTTACGCCCGCTCGCTCGTGCGCAATGCGGACGAGGCCGAAGATCTGGTGCATGACGCGCTGGTCAAGGCATATGAGCGCAAGGCCTCTTTCCGTCACAGCGGCAACCTGCGCACCTGGCTTTTGTCGATCCTGCACAATGTGCATATCGACCGCCTGCGCCAGAAGAAATCGCTAAACCGTCGCCATGAAGAGGCGGCGGCCGAGCTTGAAACAGCATTGCCCGCGTCCCAGGACCATACGGTTCGTCTGAGCCAGGTACGCGAGGCCTTCTTCAGTCTGCCCGAGGAACAGCGCGAGGCGCTGCACCTCGTGGCGATCGAAGATCTTTCCTACCAGGAAGCGGCGTCCGCGCTCGGCATTCCTGTCGGCACACTGATGTCCCGCATTTCGCGGGCCCGGGCGAGCCTGCGCAATTTCGAGGAGGCTACCTCCAAGGTTTCACATCTCAGGCTGATCGAGGGAGGCGGAAATGAAAACGGTTGATCCGATCATCGATACCGATCTCGATGCCTATGTCGATGGCGAGCTGTCGGTTGCGCGCCGTGTCGAGGTGGAGTCCTATCTCTCGGAGCGTCCGGAGATCGCCGCCAAGGTGATGGCGGATATGAGCATCCGTGGCGAGCTGCGCATGGCCTTGGCCGGCGAGAGCCATGTGCTCAGGGCCGAGACCCGCGAGGCCGCAAGGCGGCTGGAGCGCGGACTGGTCTATGGACGCATGCTGGCATCTTTCCAGCGGGTTGCAGCCGTTGCCGTGCTGGTGGCGAGCGGCTGGGTGGCGCATACGTCCTTCGGCGCGTTCACCGCGAGCGAAGTCAGCGCCTCCACACGGCCACCGGCTTTCGTCGACGACGCGGTGCAGGCCTACAAGACGACGGCCATGCGCGAAGAGATCAAGCCGCAATCGGCGGCCACGAATTACAATCCGGAAGAAATCCGCGCATCGACGGCGATCGTCCTGCCGGAACTTCCGGGTGACTGGCGCGTCACCGATGCCCAGATCTATCCGTCCGAATTCGGTCCGAGCGTCGAAATGATGGTCGATGCTGGCAAGGACGGTCACTTGTCACTTTTCGCCGTTCGTCCGGGGAGTTTCGCCGTCAAGGACGTCAGTCACATCAAGCGTGACGATGTTCAGGCTGCCTATTGGCAGATCGGTGAAGTTGCCTATGCGCTGATCGGCAATGGCCAGGCGGCGCAGCTCGACGGCGATGCCGAAAAGCTTGCCCGCAGCCTGTACTAGTTCGAATTAAAGGAGAACGAGCATGAACCCGACCAATCCGCGATACGGCGCGGGAGCCGCCGCCGGCTCGCAGGCGCTCTTCGATGAAGGTCTGCGTCAGCACATGCTGCGCGTCTACAACTACATGGGCATTGGCCTCGTGCTGACGGGTATCGTCGCCATGGTGGTCGGCACGACGCCGGCGCTCTATGTGCCGATCTTCCAAACGCCGCTGAAGTGGGTCGTCATGCTGGCGCCGCTCGCCTTCGTGTTCTTCTTCTCCTTCCGCATCCAGACCATGTCGGCAAGCACGGCGCAGATGATGTTCTGGGCCTTCTGCGCGGTCATGGGCCTGTCGCTGGCCTCGGTGTTCCTCGTCTTCACCGGCACGAGCATCGCGCGGACCTTCTTCATCGCTGCGACCATGTTCGGCGCGACGAGCCTCTACGGCTATACGACCAAGCGTGATCTTTCCAACATCGGCTCGTTCCTGATGATGGGCCTGTTCGGTGTGATCATCGCCAGCATCGTCAATATCTTCCTTGGCTCCAGCGCCCTGCAGTTCGCCATCTCGGTGATCGGTATCGTCGTCTTCGTCGGCCTGACCGCCTGGGATACGCAGAACATCAAGGAACAGTATGCCGAGAACCATGATCAGGAATCGCAGCAGAAGCTCGCCGTCTTCGGTGCCCTGTCGCTCTACCTGAACTTCGTCAACATCTTCCAGCTGCTGCTGAACCTCACCGGCGAACGGGAGTAGTTTTGAAATCACCGGCTTGGGCATGGTCGGACCCGAAAGGCACTCCACGCTTTTGGTGATCATGCTCGGGTTATGCGTCTCCCTGGGGGCTTGTTGAGACGCATGAAGCGCCTGCAGTATCTGCGCCGATACTGCAGGCGCAACTTTTTTGGGGGATTGGAAAACTGGAGTTGCGATCGAAGCGGCCGGCCCGTGGTGACGAGCAGCAAGATCTTCGTCGCACTATCGAGGATGGCAAGCCCACTCGATGAAGCACCGGTTTTGCAGCCATCTTCGCCGCAGCGCGGCAAGGGGAAAGGTGCCGGACTAAGAGAGCACCGGCTAAAAGAAAGGGCCCGATAGCGCTAGTCAGCTGCCATCGGGCCCTTGATCATTGAAGGTATGCGGCCCCACGTTTATCAGAGCCGTAACGTGGTCCTACCACTCGGCGACGCTGCCGTCCTCATGACGCCAGACGGGGTTGCGCCAGCGATGGCCTTCCTTGGCGCGCTCGATGACATAGGCTTCGTCCACCTCGATGCCGAGGCCCGGTCCCTGAGGAATGCTGACGAAGCCGTCGGCATACTGGAACACTTCCTTGTTGGAGATGTAGTCGAGGATATCATTGCCCTTGTTGTAGTGAATGCCGAGGCTCTGTTCCTGGATGAAGGCATTGTAGCTGACGGCATCGACCTGCAGGCAGGCGGCAAGCGCGATCGGCCCGAGCGGGCAATGCGGCGCCAGCGCCACGTCATAGGCTTCCGCCATGGCCGCAATCTTGCGGCATTCGGTGATGCCGCCGGCATGGGAAAGATCGGGCTGCAGAATATCGACATAGCCGTCCGACAGGACCTGCTTGAAATCCCAGCGTGAATAGAGGCGTTCGCCGAGCGCGATCGGCGTCGAGCAATGATTGGCGATTTCCTTCAATGCTTCGCGGTTTTCGGAGAGAACGGGCTCTTCGATGAACAGCAGCTTGTAGGGCTCAAGCTCCTTGGCCAGCACCTTGGCCATCGGGCGGTGGACGCGGCCGTGGAAGTCGACGCCGATGCCGATATAGGGGCCGATCGCCTCGCGGATGGTGGCGATGGTCTCGACCGCTTTCTCCACCTTGTCGTAGGTGTCGACGATCTGCATTTCCTCGCAACCATTCAGCTTGATCGCCTTGAAGCCACGGGCAACGACTTCCTTAGCATTGTTGGCGACGTCGGAGGGGCGGTCGCCGCCGATCCAGGAGTAGACCTTGATCTTGTCGCGCACCTGGCCGCCGAGCAGCGAGTGGATTGGCTGTCCGAGCGCCTTGCCCTTGATGTCCCAGAGTGCCTGGTCGATGCCGGCGATGGCGCTCATATGCACGGCGCCGCCGCGATAGAAGCCGGCGCGGTACATGACGTTCCAATGGTCTTCGATCAGGAAGGGATCCTTGCCGATGAGGTAATCTTCCAGCTCGTGCACGGCGGCCTGCACGGTCAGTGCCCGGCCTTCGACCACCGGCTCGCCCCAGCCGATAATGCCCTCATCCGTCTCGATCTTCAGGAACAGCCAGCGCGGCGGCACGATGTAGGTCGTCAGTTTCGTGATCTTCATGGGTAGGATTCCATTTCGGCTTTGGATGATATCAGCGGTTTGCAGCCGCGGATTTCGAGGTTTCTGGTTTGATCCGCCGGCCATCCTCCAGCCGTCGTTCGACGGCGAGATCGCGGGCGGCGAGATCGAGCATGCGATGGGCACAGTCGCGGGCTGCGGTGCGGTTGCGCAAACGCAGCGCCTCCACCAGCTCGCCATGAACGGTAATTGCCTCGTCGCGGCTGTGGGCGGCGACATTCGAGGCGTGCAGGGCATATTTGAGGCCGGCATGCATGGCGCTGGACAGGCGGCGGAACACCTGGTTGTGGCTGGCGCTCAGCAGCACCTTGTGAAAGGTCACATCGGCTTCGGTGAAGCCTTCCGGGTCGTCGCTGCTATCGCGCATCTGCCGCCAGGCATTGTCGAGATCGGCAATTTCCTGAGCGGTGGCACGTTCCGCGGCATATTCGGCGGCGGCCGGCTCGATGGTGCGGCGGGCCTCCAGAATGGAACCGAGGATGTCGAACTGCGCGATATGAGGACCCATCCACTCCAGCACGTCCTGATCAAGGATGTTCCAGTCGTCCTTGTCGCAGACCGTGGTGCCGATGCGCGGCTTGCCACGCACGAGGCCTTTCGATTCCAGTACCTTGAGGGATTCTCGGATGACCGTGCGGCTCACACCGTAAATCGTGCACAGGTCGTTTTCTCGCGGCAGGATCGATCCCGAGGGATAGCGCTCGGAGCAGATGTCTTCGGCGATCGACGCCGTCACGTTCCTGCGCACGCGCGGGCGGCGCGCGGGCTGGGCTGACGAGCCATGCTCCTGTCTTTCGAGCGATTCCACCCTATCTCCTCCACTCGACCCCGCATGTCCCCGGGGAGCCTTTCCCGACGAGAGGCAGGCGGGTCTTTCATGCAGCCGATGTCCGGTCAGGTTTGGCGACCATACTAAAATCAATATACTGTAATCATCATACATAGGCAATCATGTTGTATGATGATTTGAAAAGCTACGTGTTGTGGGCGGGAACAATCGGGCCCGCCGCGCTTTGTCGAAGACGGCGCCGTCCTGTTATGGCGGCGTCGTCTTCGACGGATAGAAGGACTATGGTGCCCGTGCGGCTGGCATGAATGCTTTTTGCCGCCGGATCATCGCGGGGAGGCGAGGATTACGCTTCCGAAGCTCATCTCAACGACAAGGAGGACGTTATGCAGATCAATCGCACAGGTTCGGCTCAATGGGCTGGTGGCTTGAAGGATGGCAAGGGCCAGATCTCAAAGCAGAGCGGCGCGCTCAATCATTACCCCTATGGTTTCGCCAGCCGCTTCGAAGGCGTCGCCGGCACCAATCCGGAAGAGCTGATCGGCGCTGCGCATGCCGGCTGCTTCACCATGGCCCTGTCGCTCATCCTCAATGAGGCCGGTTTCACCGCGGAGAGCATGGAAACGACGGCCAAGGTCACGCTTGAAAGCGTCGAAGGCGGCTTTGCCATCACCGCAATCCATCTGACGCTGACCGGCAAGGTTCCAGGCGCCGACGAGGCCACTTTCACCGAGCTTGCCAACAAGGCAAAGGCCGGTTGCCCGGTTTCGAAGGCGCTGGCTTCCGTTCCGATTTCGCTGGAAGTTCACGCCGCGTAAAACGGACTTTCACGGGTGTCGCGCCGCGCTGGATCGCGCGGCGCGCTTCATGTATATTAGCTATTCCGGGCATTGGGCTGTCATTTTCATCAGGATGAAATGCCCGATGAGAGGGGCAAAAATGTCTGGAATTTTGTTGATTCACGTCGTCATAAGCCTGATCGCTATCATCAGCGGCATTATCGTTGCTGCGGGTTTTCTCACCGCCGATCCTCATGGACGGTCGACGCTGGTCTATATGGTCACGACCATTCTCACCAGCCTGACGGGTTTTCTCTTTCCGTTTCATGTCGTTACGCCGGCGATCATCGTTGGCAGTCTCTGCGTTCTCATCTTCATACCGACCGCACTGGCGCGCTACCGCTTTCATCTTGCCGGCATCTGGCGTCCGGTCTTCATCATCGGCGCCATGGTGCTCCTGTTTTTCAACTGTCTCGTGCTGATCATCCAGTCGTTCCAGAAGATACCCGTGCTCAACGCACTGGCACCGAATGGCAACGAGCCGCCGATACTGGCCGCCCAGGTGGCGCTGCTGGTGGCCTGTGTGCTTGTCGGCTATTTCAGTATCCGCCGCTTCCGCCCCACGCTTCTGGGCGTCTGATCTCGGGCTAAAGGCTCCTGCGACAAAATGTCGGACACATCCGGTCGTTCGGTCGGGCGTGTTGTCGATGATTTAACCCTTGTTTCAGGTTGTTCGGCGCATCCTTGGTTTATTGATTAGCGTCTAAAAACCGCCTGCAGTTGCGGGTGGTTTCTTGACATGGACGTCATGATGATTTACGAGTGACGAAAATTGAAAATCGTCACTCGTAAATCATCAGGTTCTAATTATGCTCGATCTTCCCGATATCAGCGCCGATCCAGCGCGAGAGGAAAACATCGCGCGCATTCTCGAAGCGGCCGAAAGGCTCTTTCGCTACTACGGCTACAGCAAGACGACCGTTGCCGATATCGCTCGCGATCTCGGCATGTCGACGGCGAACATCTACCGGTTTTTCGGCTCCAAAATCGAAATTCACCAGGCTCTGTGCGGGCGCATGTTGGGGCAGAGCTACGAGATGGCCCTCAATATCCGCAATCAGCCGATCAGCGCATCCGAGCGGCTGCGAACCTATGTGCTCGCTCAATACAAGATGACGCTGGAGACCATGCTCGACGAGCAGAAGGTCCATGAGATGGTAGTCATTGCCATCGAGCGGGACTGGCATGTCATCGAAAAGCATATCGAGCGTATTCAGGATCTTATTGCCGAGATCATCGCCGAAGGGATCGCTGCCGGCGAGTTCGTCGAGCAGGATCCGGTTGTTGCGGCGAGGTGTTTCGCTGCCGCGACCGTCGATCTCTGTCATCCGCAGATGGTGGCGCAATGCCTTGCCAAGCCATACCAGGCCAAGCCCGAGGATCTCGTCGAGTTCGTCATCAGGGCATTGAAGAAATAGCAGTTCGTGCGCCGGATGGCCGGCGTGCCCCCACTCTTTTGTTCGACTTTAGGAGAGCGACATGGTTTCGCTGACGACCAACACCCTACGGACCGTTGCCGGCGCGGCTTTCTTTGCCGCCTTGGGGCTCGGGCTTGCGGGCTGCAATGAGAAGAAGGAAGAGGCGGCGGAGGTGGTCCGGCCGGTAAAAGTGGTCGAGATCGCTCAGGCTGACACGACACGCAAGCTCGACTATTCCGGCTCCGTCAAGGCGCGGACAGACATGAACCTCGGTTTCCGCGTCAGCGGCAAGATCGTCGAGCGCAAGGTGGATATCGGCCAGAAGGTCAAGCCCGGCGATGTGCTCGCCCGCATCGACTCCACCGACTACGTTCTGGCGGTGCGCCGCTCGCAGGCGGACCTGGATTCGGCTGAAAAGCAGGTCCAGACGACCGAGCTTGCCCGCGACCGTGCCCAGAAGCTCTTCGACAAGAACGTCGGCTCCAAATCGCAGCTCGAACAGGCCGAGCTCTCCTATGATCAGGCGTCCTCGACACGGGATTCCGCAGTGTCGGCGCTCGCCGAGGCGAAGAACCAGGTCGCCTACAGCGATCTGACGTCGGACATGAACGGGATCGTGACGACAATCAATGCCGATGTCGGCCAGGTGGTCAGTTCCGGCACACCTGTCATCACCGTCGCCGTCGATGGCGAAAAGGAAGTGCTGATCGCTGTGCCGGAAATGGATATCGCGCAGTTCAAGGTCGGCAAGGCCGTCAAGGCGCGCTTCTGGTCCGACGACGCGCTGGTGCTTGACGGCAAGGTGCGGGAAGTGTCCGGCAGCGCCGATCAGTCGCGCACCTTCGCGGTGCGTGTGAGCCTGCCGGCCGATCAGCGCGTGTTGCTCGGCATGACGGCGACCATCGAGGCGCTCGCCGACAACACCCAACCCTATGTTTCCATTCCGCTGAGCGCCCTTGCCCAGAAGGATGGGCAACAGATCGTCTGGCTTGTCGACCGCAATGCCGGCACCGTGCATTCCCGTGCCATCAAAGTCGCCGATTTCGCCGATGACGGCGTGCGCATTGCCGATGGCCTCAAGACCGGCGACGTCGTCGTCGCGGCGGGCACGCAATTCATGACTGAGAACATGAAGGTCAAGCTTCCGGCTGCTCCAGCTCAGCAGGCCTCCGCAGACACCAATTCCGCTTCGGCGGACGTCGTACGCTGACCCGGATCGAGAGGGCGAAACCATGTCCATCAACAACACTTCCGGTGGGAAGCAGCGGTTCAACCTGTCGCGCTGGGCGATCGGCCATCCGAGCATTGCGCGGTTCCTGTTCGGTCTCATCATCATCGCAGGCGCGCTCGGCCTGACCCACATGGGTCAGAAGGAAGATCCGGATTTCACCTTCCGTGTCATGGTCGTTCAGACCGTATGGCCCGGTGCTTCCCTGCAGGACATGGAAGACCAGGTGGTCAACAAGATCGAGCGCAAGCTGCAGGAAACGCCGCATCTCGACTGGGTCAAATCCTATACCCGCGCCGGCTTTGCCATCACCACCGTCCAGATCAAGGGCGACACCAATACGGCCGAGGTGAAGGACGCCTTCTACCAGATCCGCAAGAAGGTCGGCGATATCGGCAACGAACTGCCCTCCGGCTTGCTTGGCCCTTATTTCAACGATGAGTTCGGCGACACCTTCATCACGCTGCATTCGATCAGCGGCGACGGCTATTCCTATCCGGAGCTGAAGAAATTCGCCATCCAGGCGCGTGATATGCTGCTCTCGACACCCGGTGTCGAGAAGGCCACCATCATCGGCGACCAGGCCGAGCAGATCTATATCGATGTCTCCTCCAAGGTACTGGCTGAGAGCGGCTTGACGCTCAACGACCTGAAGAATGCCGTCGTCGGCCAGAACAATGTCGATCCGGCTGGCAACGTCGATACCAGCACACGCTCGGTGCGCATCTCCGTCGAGGGTGATGTCAACAGGATCGAAGACATCAAGAACCTGCGGCTGACCGCAGGCGGCCAGGTGACACGCCTCGGCGATATCGCCACCGTCACGGCCGGGCTACAGGACCCTTATACCGCCAAGTTCCTCTACAACGGTCACGCCAGCGTGCAGCTCGGCGTCGTCATGGCCAACGGTTACAAGGTGACCGATGTCGGCAAGTCGGTGGAGGAAACCTACAAGCGCTTCGAGGCCTCGCTGCCGGTCGGCGTTCAGGTCGACCAGATCGCCAATCAGCCCGATGTCGTCACCGACGCGATCAGCGAATTCATGCATGCGCTCGGCGAAGCTCTCGTCATTGTGCTGATCGTCTCGTTCCTGTCGATTGGCTGGCGCTCGGGCCTCGTGATCGCCATCGCCATTCCGCTGGTGCTGGCCGCAACCTTCGCCATCATGTATGAGTTCGGCATCGACCTGCAGCGCATCTCGCTCGGAGCGCTCATCATCGCACTCGGTTTGCTGGTCGACGACGCCATGATCGTGGTCGAGCTCATGGAGCGCAAGCTGGAGGAGGGGCTGGTGAAGCTCGATGCCGCCAGCTTCGCCTATTCCTCGACTGCTTTCCCGATGCTGACCGGCACGCTGATCACCACGGCAGGCTTCATTCCCGTCGGCTTCGCGGCATCGACGGCGGGCGAATATGTCCGTTCGCTCTTTTATGTCGTCGGCATCGCGCTGGTGGTGTCCTGGTTCGTGGCCGTCTATTTCACGCCATGGCTCGGCTACATGATCCTCAAGCAGCGGCACCATGCCGGCGAGCATCATGATGTGTTTGATACGCGCTTCTATCGCCGCCTGCACTCCTCGGTCGCCTGGGCCGTGCGCCACCGCGTCATCGTTCTGCTTCTGACGATCGCCGCCTTCGTCGGCAGCCTCTGGTCGTTCCAGTTCATTCCGCAGAACTTCTTCCCGCAGTCGTCGCGTCCTGAAATTCTCGTCGACCTGTGGCTGCCTGAGGGCACCAGCATCAAGGAAGTGGAGCGACAGGCGCAGGCACTGGAATCGCGCATGGCCGACGATCCGGACAAGCGCTTCATCGCCACTTATGTCGGGCAGGGCGCACCGCGCTTCTTCCTGCCGCTCGACCAGCAGCTCACCAATCCGAACTATGCCCAGATGCTGGTCATGGCCAAGGATGAGCCGGCACGCGAGCGTCTGATCACCAAGCTGCGTGGTATTCTGGCTGCCGACTTCCCGTCCGTCCGTGGCAAGGTCGACCGCCTGTTCCTCGGTCCGCCGACTGGCTGGCCCGTACAGCTGCGCGTCATGGGTCCGGACCGGCAGGAGGTTCGCCATATCGCCGACCAGGTGAAGCAGCGCTTCGCCCAGAACCCGCTGCTCGGTGCCATCCACGACGACTGGCTCGAGCCGGTGCCGGCGATGAAGCTGGTGATCGACCAGGACCGCGCCCGTGTGCTCGGCGTTACCTCGCAGCGCATTCGCCAGATGCTGCAGGCCTCGATGTCCGGCTTCACGCTCGACAATTATCGCGAAGGCGAAGAGACCGTCGGGATCGTTGCCCGCGAGCCGGACGCAAGCCGCCATCTGCTGACCTCGGTCAATTCCATCTATATCCCGACGGATAGCGGTGGGTTCGTGCCGCTGTCGCAGGTCGCCAAGATCGTGCCTGTCATGGAGCAGAGCATAGAATGGCGGCGCGACCGTCTGCCGACCATCACCGTGCGGGCGACCTTGCCTGACGATGTGCAGTCGAACGACGTGACCGCCAAGCTCTACAACGACATGGCGGATCTCAGAAACAGCTTGCCTGCCGGCTACAAGATCGAGATCCAGGGCGGTGCCGAAGACAGCGCCGAGAGCCAGGCCTCGATCGCCGCCAAGGCGCCGATCATGCTCGTCATCATCGTCGTATTGCTGATGATACAGCTGCAGCACTTCGGCAAGGCGATGCTGGTGCTGGCGACCGGTCCGCTCGGCATCATCGGGGCTGCCGCGGCTCTGCTCATCAGCGGCGCGCCCTTCGGCTTCGTGGCGATCCTCGGCGTCATCGCGCTGCTCGGCATCATCATTCGCAACTCGATCATCCTCGTCGACCAGATCGACCAGGATATCGCGGCGGGCATGGACCGGAAGGAGGCGATCATCGGCTCGGCCGTCCGTCGTTTCCGGCCGATCATGCTGACCGCGCTGACGGCGGTGCTCGCGCTGATCCCGATCTCGCGTGGTGTCTTCTGGGGCCCGCTCGCCTACGCCATGATGGGTGGTATCCTGGTGGCGACGATCCTGACAATCTTCGTCCTGCCTGCCGGCTATGCCTTGTTCTTCGGTCGCGAGCCGAAGAACAAGTCGGCGGAGCCACCGGTGAAGAATCAGGTCGAGGACAGTGACGAGAACGCTCTCCACCTGCCGCCATCCATGGCGGCGGAATAAGGGGCGTCAGTCTAAGTCTGACTCCCATTACAGTGCAGGGTAGCTTTGTCTTTTGTTGTCTGTATCTGTTGCACATTCCCGGCCCGATCTCGAAGACGGGTCGGTTGCAGACGCGGCGGTTCCGATGACGGCAGATACAGACAATAGTTCCAAGCTGGATTGGCAATCGCTGCAACGCTTCTCGTTTGGCAATAGCCCTGCTTTGGCCGATGAACTGCTCGATCTGGTTTTAAAAGGTAAGAAGACCGGAACGTGTTGGTCTGTTAGAGATGGGCAATTGACCGAGATCGGTCAGCGATCCGTCGTGTGCGACGGTAAAGGCGTGCCGAGGGCGATCATAGAGACCGTATCCCTGGAGCAACGGCCCTTTGATCAGGTCGGTGAAGCCTTTGCGCATAGTGAAGGCGAAGGCGATCTGAGCCTCGAATATTGGCGCCGCGCGCACCGCTCCTATTTCGAGGAGACAGGCGGGTTTGAACCGGCGATGATGCTATGGTGCGAGACTTTCCGTCTCGTTGCGATCCTGGATCAGCCTTTAGCTCTCTAGTTGGCTTGCGTCTTCGAAGAGTAATTCAGGAGGACGATTCCAGGATTGTCGGCTTGCCATCGGCAAGCTTGAGGATCGTCAGGGTTCCGCCCATGGAAATGGCGGTGTCGATGCCGATACGATCCTTGCCGAAAACGGGCTGGGAGTCCGGCGTGTGGCCGTGGATCACCAGAAGCGGCAGCTGCGGGCCATCCCACAAGAATGGCTCGCGGATCCACATCAGATCCTCATCTGTCTGATCTGCCAACGGTATGCCCGGGCGGATGCCGGCGTGGACGAAGAGAAACGAGCCGACGGTGACGGCGCCGGCCAGGGAGCGAAGCAGATCGACATGCGCCGCCGGCATCGCCTTCAGCGTGAGATCGCGCAGCTCCCTGATACTGCGGCCTTGTGCCAGCAGCTCTTTCGCATCGATGCCATAGGATGCGAGTGTCGGCAGCGCGCCAAAATCCAGCCAGTGGCGATTGGCCTCGGGGTCATCGAGAAAGCGCAGGAAGACATCGTCATGATTGCCGCAGAGCACGTAACGATCGAAGCCCTCCGGCGGCGGTGCGCAGAGATGCGACAGCACATCGCTGGAGTGCGGGCCGCGGTCGACGTAATCACCAAGGAACATCAGCAGCTTTCGGCCGGGAAGGGTGCTGGCATCTTCGACGATGCGCTTTTCTGCTTTCACCATGGGATGGTAACATCCATGGATGTCGCTCAGCGCGTAGATGGCCGTGTAGTCGTGTCCGGTGAGATCGACGCGGTCTCGTTGTTTCTGCATGAAATCGGCCGTTTCCCGCCGGGTCGTGCCTGAACGGCCGCGACGGTCCAATTGCTTGAAAAAGTGTCGAGAAACCCGCCTTTGACGAGTCTGCAGAGAAAGCTATTCCAAGCCTTGATTTGCCGCAAGCCGCGCCGATGGCGATCGTCGGTCAAAATCGATGAAATCGCATGGAATTTCAAAATTATATTCGGGAGGCGGCGAGCCTTGCGCACCTCCCGAATTGGTCGCAATTTCAACCGCGATAGGCGTCTTCCAGACCCGCAATATCGAGCTTGACCATCCCCATCAAGGCCTGCATGACGCGGGCAGCCTTTGCCGCATCGGGGTCGGCCAGATATTTACCGAGCACCGTCGGCACAACTTGCCAGGAGACGCCGTAGCGGTCCGTCACCCAGCCGCATTCCACGGGTGCTCCGCCATCGCAAAGACCATTCCAGAGGCGATCGACCTCGGCCTGATCTGCGCAATCTATTTCCAGTGAAATCGCATGATTGAACTCGATGCGGCTGCCGCCGTTCAGCGCCATGAAGCGCTGACCGGCAAGCGTGAAGTTGACGACCAGAACCTCGTCGGGTTTGCCTGCCGGCGTATCGATAATGTTCTTCTGCACATGATCGATCCGGGAATCAGGAAAGATCGAAACATAGAAGTTCGCGGCTTCCTCCGCTTCTCGTGCAAACCAAAGGCATGGGGCAATCTTCGACATTGGGTGCTCCTCTCTCGTTGGATGTTCCTAGGACGAACGAGGGGCGCCAAGCCCGACAAGCTTGCGGAATTTTTTCGAACCCATGCCGATCGTCAACGGCTACACGAGGCGGCCGCCACCATCGATGTGCAGGATCTCTCCGGTCATGAAGCGGTTCGCCATCAGGAAGAGGATGGCCTGCGCGATATCCTCCGGCCGGCCGATATTGCGGCTGGGGAGCGTCGAGGCAGTCTGCTCGAGCACTTGCCGCTTGGCTTCGCCCATAATGCCGTCGAGCAACGGGGTATCCACCCATCCCGGCGAAACCGCGTTGATGCGCATTGGCGACAATTCGAGGGCGAGGGCGCGAACCGTGCTCTCGACCGCGGCGACAGCAGCGGCCACAACCGCGCCGATGGTGGCGGGGCGGGAGGCGAATTGTCCTGAGGTCATGGTAATCGAGCTTGCCGGATGCAGGAGTGGGAGAGCAGCCTTAATCGCGAGCAAAGGTCCGATCAGTCGTTCGCTCATGACCTTCGAGAGGTCAGCCTCCGATTGATCCTTGAGCGGCTGCAAATGCACCGTCCCGGCCGTGATCAGCAGATGATCGATCCTGTCGATGCCCGCAAATATCGCTGGTTGTGGGGCGGCAATATCCGCGACGATCTGCGTCGCGCCACCAATCGCTTCGGCCGCCTCGCGGAGACGCTCGGGATTGCGTGAAATCAGGAAGAGGTTCGCGCCGGCGTGCTTGGCCTGTTTTGCCGTTGCCAGGCCGATGCCCGATGAGCCGCCGATGATGACGATGCTCTGGCCCTGGAACGATTGAGCCTGGGTTTCGCCCGTGTGAATGGTGCTGGTCTGCAAGACTGGTTCTCCGATTGGAATGTTGACCAACCCCAAATTCGTCGATCGTCATATGCTTTAGAAGAGAGCGAATGGCGATGTTATTTATCGTAAAAGACGATAGAATGCCGGCATGGATATGCTTTCCGCCATGCGCATCTTCACCCGTGTCGTCGAACGCGGCAGTCTTTCGGCCGCCGCGCGCGATCTTGGTCTCGGCCAGCCCACAGTCAGCGAACGCGTGGAGAAGCTGGAGAAGCATCTGGGAGTGCGGCTCCTCTACCGGACGACCCGCGCGGTGCAGGCGACCGATGCCGGCGCGCGCTTTTACGAATATGCCAAGCGCGCCATTGAAGCCGCCGAGGAGGCGGAGGCTTCCGTTGCCTCGGCCGAGGCATCCCTGACCGGAACGTTTCGGATCGCGGCGCCGCATGGGCTCGGCGAGATGGCATTGCCGAAGCTGCTCATCGAATTCCAGACACGGCATCCGGCTCTGGCCATCGATGTGACCTTGAACGATCGTTTCGTCGATCCGATGACTGAGGGCGTTGATCTCTCCATCCGCATCGGCGAGATCGGCAGCGGCAATTTCATTGCCCGCCGTCTCGGGACGTTGCGCCGGCTCGCGCTGGCCGCTCCCGGCTATCTCGAGCGACACGGGCCGCTGCATGAACCGATGGACCTTGCGGCACATCCGTTCATCAGGGTCGCCGGTTTCGCGGCGGATGAGCGGCTGCATCTGATCGGTCCCGATGGCGGGTCGGTGGAGGTGCCTATTCGCACCACATGGCGCGTCAGTCATTGGAGACCGCTGATGGAGGCGGTGCTGGCGGAAAGGGGGATCGGTGCATTATTCGCGGTCGTCTGCGGCCGGGAAATCGCCGAAGGGAGGCTGGTTCCCGTGCTGCCCTCTTATGCGTTCAGGCGCGTGGACGTCCATGCCATCTATCCGCCTGGACCACGGCCGGCTGCCCGAACGAAAGCCTTCCTTGAGCTGCTCACCGAGCGGATTGATCTCCTTCTTGGCGAGGCGCCTGAGGCTTCTTGAGCGCATTATCTGCCGATGGCGAGCCTTTCGGCGAATTCGATCGCCTCGATCAGGCTGCGTTCATTGGCGATGCCCTTGCCGGCGATATCGAAGGCTGTTCCATGATCGACGGAGGTACGCACGATCGGCAGACCGAGGGTGATGTTGACGCCGGAAAGATCCATCCACTTGCCTGTGGCAGGGTCGATCTCGAAGCCTAAGAGCTTGACCGGGATATGCCCCTGGTCGTGATACATGGCGATGACGGCATCATACTGGCCGGCGCGCAGCTTGACGAAGACGGTGTCGCCGGGAACGGGCCCGACGATGTCGAGGCCATCGGACACGGCCTTGGCGATGGTCGGCGCTGATATATCGATATCCTGCCGGCCGAAGAGGCCGCCTTCGCCGGCATGCGGGTTGAGCGCGGCAACCGCGATCTTCGGCCTTGCTATGCCGAGATGCTGGAGCGCCTTGTTGGTGAGGTCGATGACGAGGCGCAGCCGCTCGGGCGTCAGCCGCTTCGGCACATCCTCCAGCGCCACATGGGTGGTGACGTGGCTGACACGCATATTGCCATGAGCGAGCATCATCACCGAGCCGTGTGCACCGGTAAGTTCTGCCAGAAGCTCGGTGTGGCCGGCATAGTGGAAGCCGGCCTTGTTCAAGGCTTCCTTGTTGAGCGGCGCGGTGACGATGCCGCCGACCTTGCCGGTCATCGCAAGCTGAACGCCCTTCTCGATCGCCTTGAAGGCCATGCGGCCACCATCGGCGGAAAGCTGGCCGGGCAGGATCGGCTCGCCCTCGACATCGGCCTGGATGAAGCAGAGGTCCGGCCAGTCGCCATCCATCCGTGTCTCGGGAATTCTGGCATCGAGGCCGAGCTGTTGTTCCGCCAGGCGAAGGGAAGGGCCGCTGCCGATTATTGTAAGTTTTAACTTACCTTCTTCTATCCTGTCCTTCAGCCGAGCCGCAGCCTTGAGGATGATTTCCGGGCCGATGCCGGCGGGGTCACCCATGGTGATTGCCAGATGCCGCGTCATATCCCGTCTCCTTTGTCGATCAATCCGTTTTTCCTGAGCAGATCGCGCCAGAGATCCGGACCGCCAAAGGCGCCGGATTTCGAGATCACGTCCACCTTGTCCCAATGGCCGCCTGAAATGACCGAGCGCGGCAGGCCCGGCGATACCTGGCCGGTTACCGTCAATGCTTCGGGGCCCAGCGAATGACAGAGCCCGCGCAGCGTCTCGCCGCCGGCGACGATCAGCGTGCCGGGGGCGGGCAGCGCCCTTGCGATGCGGGCGAAGCACGTCTCGATCCGTGCAGCCGCTTCGGCGCGATCGAGCCCCGGCGGCAGATTGACGCTGACGAGGGCGGCACCATCCCGCTCGAGCTGCTTTTCAATGACGGAGGGATCGGTCTCTTCGCCGATATGGAGTCCGCGGCTGCCACAGGCTTTCAACTGCGCGCGCGTGATGGGCTGATCGGAGCCGAAAAGGCCGAGAACTGGAGGTTTTAGCCTGTGCGATATGGTGATGGGCCGCAGTCGGTCCGGTGTCGGCTCCAGTGATGTCGGTGGCCATAATCTCGTCAAAAAACTCATTGGTTTGGCTTGTCCGAGCACGAAAGCGCGTGCGCCGGGATCAAACAGACTTACGGAAGCACCGGCCTCCAGTTTGCTTCCGCGCGCCATGGCGCCAGCCAGACCGCCAGTGCCGCTCCATAGGATGGGCCCGCGAGCATTCTGGACCAGGGCGATAATCTCATCGAGATCAGAATCGGTATCAGCGTCAAAAACGCTAATACCATCTGAGAGACGGTGTTCGTATTCTGAATTGTCGAGACGTAAGGGGCTTGGTGCGCGATGCCGCTTGGCTACCCCGGTTACCTGCAATCCCTCCGCAGCCAGAGCCTCCACCAGATCGCCACTCACATCCTGCCATGTGCCATCCGCCGCGCGCAGCATTTGCCGGCCGTTGCGGGTTACGCGGCCATAATGCGGAAAGGCCGGCGCGAGGATGCAATGCCGCCAGTGCCCGAGCCGGAAGACGGCGGCGAGTTCGGCGGCCCAGGGGCCACGAAACAGGCTGTCGACCTTCTTGAAGGCGATATCCGCGCCCTTCAGCAGCGGCGCCAGCTGTTCGATGATACCTACCGCGTCGGCGGCCGAGCGCTCCCGCGTGCCGCTGTCGATGGCAAGGCTGGACTTACCCTCGGCACCGGGCTCGCTTCCAAGCGCGATCTCTATCGGCCCGCACAGACCGACGAATTCTACCGCGGTGTCGAGCGCGCCGGTGAGATCGTCAGCAAGGAGGCGGAGGGTGGGCATGATCGGAGGGAGCCTTCAGCGGGCCTTGCTGACATCGGATGTTGGCATGCAAGCAAGGCCTTACGGCTGCTCGAGCGAAGCGCAATCTTCAGCCTTCCATGGGGCTTGTCAACGGATTGCTTTGTCACCGTTTCATGCAAGGCCATCGCATATGAAATAAAAAGTGCCCCTCACCCAGCCCTCTCCCCGTTTTGACGGGGAGAGGGGGGATCCTGTCAAACCCCTTCGCCCCGCGTGCGGGGAGAAGGTGGACTCGAACAGTTGAGCGAAGCGAAACTGTGAGAGGACGGATGAGGGGCTTACCTGTCTATGTGCGATTGCCCCGCCGTTTCATCGATCGCGGACTGCGATGCCCGCCCGCGTTTACTCTGAAGCCGATATGCGGCTATGGTTGCCTTTCGGCAATAGGGGCCAGGTGGCGCCTGTCGCTTCAAGGAGAGCAGAGTGAGTTACGATTTCCATGTGGGCCAGAAGGTCGTCTGTATCGATGACAAGTTCAAGCATGTCAGCATCGACCAATTGATCCGCAAGGGCACGATCTACACGATCCGCTGGGTCGGCGAATACACGCATTATGTCGACGGCACCTTCATCGGCGTGAAGCTCGAGGAGATCCATCGCGGCAAAGATGACGGCCCCGAAGGCTATGGCGCCGACGACATGCCCTATCGCGCCACCCGCTTCCGCCCGCTGGTGAAGGACAAGATCGCCTCGCTCAGAAAGCTGCTGGCCCCGACGCCGGATGCGCCTGTGGAGCCGAAGGTGAAGGTCAAGAAGACGGAAAAGGTCTGACGGGCAGGGAAGGGGCGGCGGCGAAAGTTCTGCCGCCCTTACTGTCTCACTTGACGCAATTGCGGGCACAAAACCGCTCCGCACTCTTCGCGGAGTTGCTTTAGGCCTGCTTTGCTCTGGCCAGCCCATGCTCGATCAGCCGGCCGACGAGTTCCGGATAGGAAATGCCCGAGGC
Source organism: Rhizobium sp. AC27/96 (assembly GCF_001692325.1). Classification (GTDB taxonomy): domain Bacteria; phylum Pseudomonadota; class Alphaproteobacteria; order Rhizobiales; family Rhizobiaceae; genus Rhizobium. Next base: position 45,142 of record NZ_LXKN01000024.1, read on the forward strand.
GCCCATGGCCTTGGGATACATGCTGATATTGGTGAAGCCCGGCATGGTGTTGATTTCATTGATGACGACGCTCTCATCCGGCCTCACAAAGAAATCGACGCGCGCCAGCCCTTCGCATCCCAGCGCCCGGAAGCCATCTGCCGCCATGCGCCGCAGCGTTTCCGCCGTCTCGGTGGGGATCTCAGCCGGAATGGTGACCACGGCGCCGTCCTGATCGACATATTTCGCATCGTAGGAATAGAAGCCATGCGCGGCGGCGGTGGCGATTTCGCCCGGTACGGAGACGAACAGCGCACCATCCGGCTGCTCCAGCACGGCGCATTCGATCTCGCGGGCGCGCACGAATTCCTCGACGAGCACCTTGCGGTCGTGCTTGAAGGCGTCGGCCAGCGCGCTTTCGAATTCCCCGGCGTCATGCGCCTTGCTGACTCCGACCGACGACCCCTGGCGGGTGGGCTTGACGAAGACGGGCGCGCCGAGCGCGCTGACGATCGCCTCGAAATCCGGCTTTTCGCCGCGCGTGAGCGTGACGGAGCGCGCAACCGGCAGGCCCGCCTCGCGCAACAGCCGCTTGGCGATATCCTTGTCGATCGCGTTTGCCGAACCCAAGATGCCGCAGCCGACGAGGGGAATGCCGACCATCTGGGCAAGGCCCTGAATGGAGCCATCCTCGCCATAAAGCCCATGCAGCACCGGAAACAGCACATCGACCGCCGCGATCTCCCGCGCGCCGGCGCCTTCCAGCGCCAGCAGCCGCCCCTTCGCGCCCGGCAACAGGCAAACCTCCGTGCCTTCATAGGCAACCGGCTCCGCCAACACGCCGCCCTCCGCCTCCACAAGCAGCCAGCGCCCGGCACGATCGATCAGGATCGGCACGACCTCATATGTCCCGGCATCGATCGCCCGGATGACATTACGAGCCGACATGATGGACACATCATGCTCACTGGACTGGCCACCAAACAAAACGGCGACGCGGAGTTTCGACATGAGGGCTGCTCTCCCGGGCAAGAAGGATGTGATGGATGGGAGGGTTTAAACGGGGGATTGCAGCGGAATTGGGGAGGAGGTTGTGGGTATGCTTTGCCGGTAGCCTCTTTGCTCGCGTGGAAAATTGCTTCAACGGCTACGGTGACAAGATACTTTGAGACACCAGGATCCCTTTAAATCGCCGTGGAATATCCGGGAGAAGTGCTGTTGCGCTCGACTAGACGCTACAGCGGCTACGCACACCCGATTCGGGATGTCTCCTTGCTGACTTATGCCGTTTTCAAGCGGCGCCATTGCGAGAGATGTGCGCATAATTTTTACCAGTCATCCCATCTGCCTCGACGACAAAGCCATCTGCTGCGGCTATAGAATCGGCTGCGTATTTCTTGCACATCACACAAATCACCAAGATCAATTGGCGGGTCTCCTCCGAAAGAATAGGTCCGTCGGTCGCTGCGATCATATCCGAAAAGAGCATAATGTGACGTTTGATCTGCTGGACATTATGCTTGTCCAGAAACTCGATCTCCTCTTCGAATCTTCCGAAGGTGCCGTCAGTCAGCAGATCGTTGATCGCGCTCATGCGCTGCCTCGCTTGGTGACGGGTCAATGGTCGGATCGAGAACTCTGGAATTCGTCGGTCAAGGACAGTGATAAACGCCTGAGCGTGCATGTCGAGCAGACTTGCGTAGCCTTTTGTTTTTTTACTTAGCGCATAGTTTCTTCGAAGTTGTATTTTTGCGCTGTTTTCATTGGCCTTCATCGCGGCTTGAACTTGCCGACTGAGATAGAAGATTGTTGGTATGGCGGCAAAAAGAGCTGCCCAGCTGCCGGTCGCAGAAATCCAGTTTCTCAGGCAATCACTATCTGCATTACGGCAAAAGCTCGAACTGCTCCAGACCAGCGGCAGAAAAAAGAGTAGGAGCAGGAGGATACAAATTATCCAGCCGTAACGATCCCAATGCTTTTTCATCTTCCACGCCTCATGGTTGCCATCACTAAATAAACTCAAGCGCTGGCCAGGTGGCGACGGAGCGGACATGAGTGCGATTTCATGCGCCAGTGTAGCGGCTGATGTATGCCTGTGCTTTTTGGTCAACAGCGTCTGCATACGACGAAACTTTGCGGATGACACTTCCGCCACCGATCTTAATTGCGCTATCATCAATCCGTTGTGCAAGATAGGCATTCGGATTCGGCTTTGGAAGCTCGGCGATCGCTTGGATTACCGCGCTGGTGATTGATTTTGCTTCTATCAAACCAGAGGTGTCACCGGAGCCGATTTTAAGTTCGAAGTCTCTAATGATATCACCGGTAAGAATTGTGTGTATTTCTTTGAGTGTGATCATGGTCGCTGTCATTCGACCCTGCTGCAGGCTTTTTTCCAGCGACCTACATATAGTCCTGAGCATGTTGGAAGAGTCTTTTGCTAGTTGCGCGGTGCGAAAAATTGGCACGTTCTGCAACTTAATATTCTCGCGGTGGTGATGATTGATGACAAGGATCGTGATAATTGCCGCTGCGCCTCCGACCCATCCGCTTAGCGCACCGATCCACTCCCGTAGGCATTGTTCATCCTTGATGCCGCAGAACGGCTCGCGGCCCCAGAAGGCACGCAGAACAACCAACGACAAAACCATAAGTGCAATCAGCCAGCCGTAATTGTCCCAAAACTTCTTCATATGTGGACCTACGCGAGAAATCGAATAATCGTTAATCGCGCAGTGGTCGTGAGGCAAGAGGGTGGTATGCACGTGCCAGCCCCGAAAGTAATATGTTGGCTTTCTTGCGGCGTGGCTTCTGCGATCGCAACGAGACTGACCTTGAAGAAATATTATCCTGGAGCGTTTTTGCGAGGCAGCCAACATAGCGCTTGTGGGTAGCCGGTAGTATCATCGCCATGCGTTTCGTGTGTTCTCATCTCAGGGAAAGTCGAGATTGGCCACGATCGTAAAAATTTACTGAGCAAGCTCTGCGCAACCGGCGCAAATATACACTTGTTATTTCAAAACACCGGAAAAAACTGGTGCTGCTAGAGAGATTTGAACTCTCGGCCTCTCCCTTACCAAGGGAGTGCTCTACCCCTGAGCTATAGCAGCAATCCGTGGCGCGAGTGGTGCGCCGTATTGGGCGAGGGGGCTATTGCCATAGGTGGAGGCTGAGTGCAAGCCGCAATTTTCAACTTCTGTGAAAGATCGTTGGAAAAAATGTGTCGGTCTTTTGACAGCTAAGGTTTTAGGCTATGGAAAGTTATGGGTGCGGATAAGACGAAAATCGATGAGGGCGAGGCTTTGCAGGGCGGTTTGACGTCCGACCAGTTGGGCGGCGAGGCGGGCGAGCCTGCGGGCGGCAAGCAGATCACCGAGGCGGACAGGCGGCGTGAGCGCGCGGCGCAGAAGCTGCGCGAGAACCTGTCGCGCCGCAAGCAGCAGGTGCGGGCGCGGCGCGCGGGGCAAGCCGACGAGACGGATGGGCTGCCGGCGGCGAAAACCGGGGATGGGCAGGGGGCTGCCGCAAAATTGGACGAATCGCAGTGATTGATGTCGCTCATCATCAAACGAATTGAAGCCTTAATCTATTTCGTCTAAAGAGCGCCTTTTCTCAGGCACTCTGACTGTGGCGCCCGGACGGGGCGCACGGAACTTCTAGGAAAGGCGGGCCTCGCCCGTATTGCATATATGGATCGTATCAGGATTGTCGGCGGCAACGAGCTCAACGGTATCATTCCGATCTCCGGCGCCAAGAATGCCGCCCTGCCGCTGATGATCGCCTCGCTTTTGACCAGCGATACCCTGACGCTCGAAAACGTGCCGCATCTGGCCGATGTCGAGCTCTTGATGCGCATCCTCGGCAATCATGGCGTCGATGTCGCCGTCAACGGCCGGCGCGAGCGCCAGGAAGACGGCTATTCCCGCACCATCCATTTCACCTGCCGCACCATCGTCGATACGACAGCGCCTTATGAGCTGGTCGCCAAGATGCGCGCCAGCTTCTGGGTCATCGGGCCGCTGCTCGCCCGCGAAGGCCAGGCGCGCGTGTCGCTGCCGGGCGGCTGCGCCATCGGCACGCGTCCGGTCGATCTGTTCATCGAAGGTCTCCAGGCGCTCGGCGCCACCATGGAGATCGACGCCGGCTATATCAACGCCACGGCGCCCAAGGGCGGCCTCATCGGCGCGCGTTATGACTTCCCGAAGGTTTCGGTTGGTGCCACGCATGTGATGATGATGGCGGCGACGCTTGCCCGCGGCACGACCGTGATCGGCAATGCCGCCCGCGAGCCTGAAATCGTCGATCTCGCCAATTGCCTGATCGCCATGGGCGCCAAGATTTCCGGCGCCGGCACCAGCACGATCACCATCGAGGGTGTCACCTCGCTTTCCGGCGCGCGCCACCGCGTGCTGCCTGACCGTATCGAGACCGGCACCTATGCCATGGCTGTTGCCATGGCCGGCGGCGATGTCACGCTCGAAAATACCGATATGGCGCTGCTCGACACGGCGCTCGAAAGCCTGCGCCGCGCCGGCGCCGCGATCATGCCGACCAACAATGGCATCCGCGTCAAGCGCAATGGCGGCGGCATCCAGCCGGTGGATGTGACCACCGATCCGTTCCCGGGCTTCCCGACCGACCTGCAGGCGCAGTTCATGGCGCTGATGACGCGCTCGTCCGGCACGTCGCATATCACCGAGACCATTTTCGAAAACCGCTTCATGCATGTGCAGGAGCTGGCCCGCCTCGGCGCCAAGATCTCTCTGTCCGGCCAGACGGCCCGCATCGAGGGCGTCGAGCGGCTAAAGGGCGCGCCTGTTATGGCGACGGACCTTCGCGCCTCCGTCTCGCTCGTCATCGCCGGCCTTGCCGCCGAGGGCGAAACGCTGGTGTCGCGCATCTATCACCTCGATCGCGGCTTCGAGCGGCTGGAAGACAAGCTGACGCGGTGCGGCGCTATCGTCGAGCGCATCAGCGACTAAATTATCTCTTGTCGTGCAGAGAGCGGGCAAGCCCGCTTTCTTCGGTTGCGTCTTTTGCGCTCGCATCCTATGTCCACAGAAGGAAAACGTCTGTCACGGCGTTTCGATTGTGCGATCGGGGATGAAGGGCGAATGGGCGATCTCAAGCTAATGGCACTCGACAACGAGGATCTGGGCGTCATATCCGCGCATATGCAGGATAGCGTCTTCAAGGTCGGCGACATGTCCTTTGCGCCGAAGCTCGAGCAGTTCTCGCTGGCCGCCAACCGTTTCGACTGGGAAAAGTCAGAACAGCGCAGCAAGTCCTATGAGCGCCATCGTTCCGCGCTGGTGTTCAAACGGGTGCAGGCGGTGCGCTCCAACGGCATCAACCGGCGCAACCGCGACGAGGTGCTGTCCTTGCTCGCCATCCGCTTCGAGCAGAAGGGCGAGGGGCCCGACGGCACGATCGAGCTGACGCTTGCCGGCAACGCCACCATTGCGCTTGATGTCGAATGCATCGAAGTTCAGCTTGCCGATATCGGCGGCACATGGGAAACCGCGCATAAGCCGCGACATCCGGATGCGGGCGAATAGATAAGCGATCGATGAATGCCGGCCGCTGAAGGCGGCCTCGATGGAAGAGGAATATCAGCGTTGGCTATCTGGCTGGATCAGGCGTCGGAAGGGTTCGAGCAGCAGTTCGCCGCTTTCCTGACGACCAAGCGGGAAGTATCCGAAGATGTGAACGCCGTGGTGCGCGGCATCATCGATGATGTGCGGGCACGCGGCGATGCCGCCCTTGCGCATTATTCGCAGAAATTCGAAGGCATCGATTTTGCCACGACGCCGATGCGCGTCAGCGAAGCCGAAATCGATGCGGCGATCGAGGCTGTTCCGGCCGAAGTGCTCGGCGCGCTCAAGGTTGCCGCCACCCGCATTGAATCGCATCATCGCCGGCAATTGCCGAAGGACGATATCTATGAGGATGATCTCGGCGTCGGTCTCGGGTCGCGCTGGACGGCGATCGAAGCGGTCGGCCTCTATGTGCCCGGCGGGACTGCGAGCTATCCGAGCTCGGTGCTGATGAATGCCGTGCCGGCCAAGGTCGCCGGTGTCGAGCGCGTCGTCATCGCCGTTCCCACGATGAAGGGCGCCATCAACCCGGCCGTGCTTGCCGCAGCCCGCATGGCCGGCGTCGAGGAAATCTACCGCATCGGCGGCGCGCAGGCCATTGCGGCCCTTGCCTATGGCACCGAGACGATTGCGCCCGTCTACAAGATCACCGGCCCGGGCAATGCCTATGTCGCCGCCGCCAAGCGCCATGTGTTCGGCACTGTCGGGATCGATATGATCGCCGGCCCTTCGGAAGTGCTCGTCATTGCTGACAAGAATAACGACCCGAATTGGCTCGCCGCTGACCTGCTGGCTCAGGCCGAGCATGATGAAGGCGCGCAATCGATCCTGATCACCGACGATGCCGAGTTCGGCAGGGCCGTTGAGGGTGCCGTCGAGCGCCAGCTCAAGCAGCTGAGCCGCTCGCAGACGGCGGCTGCCAGCTGGCGCGATTTCGGCGCCATCATCCTCGTATCCGATCTCAAACAGGCCATCCCGCTCGCCAACCGCATTGCGGCCGAGCATGTGGAACTTGCGATCGATGATCCCGAGCCGCTGCTTGCGGGCATCCGCAACGCCGGCGCGATCTTCGTCGGCCGTCATACGCCCGAGGTGATCGGCGATTATGTCGGCGGCTCCAACCACGTATTGCCGACGGCTCGCTCCGCCCGCTTCTCGTCGGGCTTGTCAGTGCTCGATTTCGTCAAGCGCACGTCGATCCTGCGGCTCGGGCCGGATCAGCTTCGCGCGCTTGGACCGGCGGCGATAGCACTTGCCAATTCCGAAGGGCTGGATGCTCACGCGCGGTCGGTCGCGATCCGCCTCAATCTCGAGGGGTAAGGCATGGCTGAAGGCGTCTTCCGGCTGAGCGACGTTGTCCTGGACGACACGATCGGCCGCTCGACGCCGGATGTCGAGCACGAGCGCGCCGTCGCCATCTTCGACCTGATCGAGGAAAACAGCTTTGAGCCTGCCGGCCACGCGGGCGGGCCCTATCTGCTCAACCTGTCGTTGGTCGACCAGAAGCTGGTCTTCGACATCCGCATCGAAGACGGCAGCATCGTCGCCACGCATATCCTGTCGCTGACGCCGTTTCGCCGCATCGTGAAGGATTACTTCATGATCTGCGAGAGCTATTACGAGGCAATCCGCTCGGCCACGCCGAGCCGCATCGAGGCGATCGACATGGGCCGCCGCGGCATTCACAATGAAGGCTCGCAGACGCTGATGGACCGGCTGAACGGCAAGATCACCGTGGATTTCGACACGGCGCGCCGGCTCTTCACGCTGGTCTGCGTGCTCTATTGGCGCGGGTGAGCGTCATGGAGCAGCTGCAGGCGGTCGAGCATAGCAACAAGGCGCCGGGCGCGATCTTGTTCATGTGCGGGCTCAATGCCATCCGTTCGCCGATGGCCGAGGCGATCGCGCGGCATATGCTGCCGCAGGGCACCTATATCGCCTCGGCGGGCGTGCGGGCCGGCGAGCGCAATCCCTTTGTCGATGTCGTGCTTGACGAGATCGGGCTTTCTCTTGGGCGCCGGCAGCCGCAGACCCTGGAGGAGCTGGAGGATGATTTCTTCGATATCATCATCACGCTCTCGCCGGAGGCGCATCACGCCGCCCTGGAGCTGACGCGGGCGAACGCCATCGAGGTCATCTATTGGCCGACCATGGACCCCTCGGCAACGGACGGAACGCGCGATCAGGTTCTCGATGCTTATCGCGAAGTTCGGGACTATCTGCTCGGCCTGATCGAAAGCCGACTTGTGGAACGTCGCGGCTCGCTTTAGAGCTGCAAATGAAACAAATGCAGAAACCCTTATCAACGAGGTTCACAAAACCGCGGCGATTGTGTAGTTTCCGCGCAATTTCCGGCGACCCCCGGCTTTTTGCCATGGGCGCCGGCCTCAACCGACAGGAAAAGAAGCTTTAATGCCGAAAGAAGAAGTCCTCGAATTTCCCGGTGTCGTCACCGAACTCCTGCCGAACGCGACATTCCGCGTGAAGCTGGAAAACGAGCATGAGATCATCGCCCACACGGCGGGCCGCATGCGCAAGAACCGCATCCGCGTTCTTGCCGGCGACAAGGTGCTGGTGGAAATGACCCCCTATGACCTGACGAAGGGCCGCATCACCTACCGTTTCAAGTAGTCCGGCTCTAGTATCAAACAAGCAGAGCATGATGTTCTCCGAAAACCGCTGATACTTTTCGGCACCATGCTTTAGAGCCCGTTCTCATTCCCGCATGACAGGTCGAGGTCTGATGGCGTTGAAACACAAGCTGATACTGGCTTCCGGATCGCCGCGACGCGTCGAACTCCTGCACCAGTCAGGCATCGAACCCGCGCGCCTCATGCCGATGGATATCGACGAGACGCCGAAGAAGTCGGAGCATCCGCGCTCGCTTGCGCGGCGGCTTTCGGCTGAAAAGGGCGAGGCGGCCTTTGCTGCCATCAAGAGCGATGCCGCCTGGCAGGGCAGCTATATCCTGTCCGCCGATACCGTGGTCGCCGTCGGGCGTCGCATCCTGCCGAAGGCGGAGTTTATCGACGAAGCCTCTTCGGCGCTGCATCTGCTCTCTGGCCGCGGCCATGTCGTCTATACCGGCATCTGCCTGATCACGCCGGACAGGAAGCTGCGTCAGAAGGTTGTCGAGACCAAGGTGCGCTTCAAGCGACTTTCGGGCCGCGATATCGAGATGTATCTGGCCTCGGGCCAATGGCGCGGGAAGGCGGGAGCCTATGGCATCCAGGGGCTTGCCGGCTCCTTCGTGCAGAAGCTGATCGGCTCCTACACCAATGTCGTCGGATTGCCGCTTTATGAGACCATGCTGCTGCTGGCGGGCGAGGGCTTCGATGTCCATGCCGGTTGGCAGGAAGGATAGACGATGGGCAAGACTGAGGAAATCAAGGTAGGTTCCAAGGTGGAGCCGCTGCGCAAGACCCGCGCCTGCGCGGAATGCGGCCGTCCTTCGGTGCGCGAACATTATCCCTTCTGTTCGGATCGCTGTCGTTCGGTCGATCTTTCGCGATGGCTGAATGGTTCCTACGCCATTCCCGTTACCGAGGATGAGACTAAGGCCGGCGGCCAGGACGACGAATAACCCTCGCGCGCCGGCATTGTTCGGCCTTGCGAAGCCATTCATTTTGTTCGTGAATTGCCAAAATTCCATTTCCTGTCAAAAAAGAGTCATTTGCGGCTGGACATGGACGAACAAGATGCTATAACCCCGCTCGCTTCCGGGGCGCACCAAACGCCCAGAGCCCTTCAAGGCTCTTCCCTTGGACACGAAGCTCGGTTGCCCAGATAGCTCAGTTGGTAGAGCAGCGGATTGAAAATCCGCGTGTCGCTGGTTCGATTCCGGCTCTGGGCACCACTACAACCCTCAAAAAATCAGTATTTTACCTTCTGCTTTTGGCCTGCGATTTTCCGTCGTGTTGTCGCGTCATCTTGCTGGCCAATGAACTCTTGGAGCGCCGCCGATAACCATTACCGACCTCTGTCGTTGATGTTTCCATGGATCAGCCGCGGACAGTGTTTGGTAAGGTTCACGCATTTATGCGGCAGTATATTCCCCTGCATTGTGAAGAATGATGAAAATACATAAGGGGAATGTAGCTATGAATTATGATTGGGATGGCGTGAAAACGCGCCGCATCAAAGCGTTGAAGATCGGCGTGTCCCTACTGTTGGCGGGAATCACTTTGGTGGCCCCAAAGCTGTTCATGCTCAAATTCTATTAGAGGCACATCCAGCACTGGACTATGCTCGGATTTATTCAGGCTGATTTCAGCTATCTGTGGTAGCAGTTGGCTGTGCGGAACTGACGCCCCCAATCCAAGTTTCGCACGTTGCGCTCAAATCGCGCTATAGCTCTGCCTCACGCCAAAGGAGGCAGAGCTTTCATTGGCTGTTGTGCGGGTAGCCAGTGCATGGTTACGTAGCTCGCGCCAGATTTCGCCGTGCCTTGCCTATTGCAGCAATATGAGCATGAAAATGCCAAGCACAGCCAGGCCGCCAAAGATCGGCAGCAATATCTTCATAATCAGGCGAGCAAGTTTCTTTCGCTCGCTCTGTGTCAAACTAACCCAGCGCGATTTTGGCAATTAAATGAACACCTATCCCCAATCGTAGCGTCGCATTTCAAACTGAAATGACGCTTAAGGTATTGTGGTGCTTCGTCTCTCGCTCACAGTCGCATGACCAGCCGCAAGCACGATATCCATCATGCTTATGCAAACATCACAAGAATCCAGATGTTTTTAATGGAAATATGCTAAAAGGAGAGGAACGTTATGCAAAGGCCAGGGAGGGGACTATGCAGTCTTTGCTTACGCCAGTTCATACACCGGTGCCGGTAGAGGTGCTCGAGGCGGAAATCCGACGGATCTGCGGGGCGTTCACCCTGGAGCCGACGCTGTCGTCGGGCATTGTCGCTGGAGATGTCGCCACTCGTCGCATGGGGCTCTTCGAAACCGCGATCGTGGCGCTCGATGACAGCGAGCATGTCGAACGCAGTGTCAAGGCGATCCGCCGCGACCCCGGCGAACACTTCTTTCTGCTTATCCAGGATGCCGGTCATTGCCGGGTTGAGCAGAACGGCCGGATTACCGATCTCGATCCCGGCGACATGCTCCTGGTCGATTCCGTCCGGCCATCGCGCTTTTCCTATGGCGGTGTTCGTTCTTCCCAGGTTTCGATCCACCTTCCGCGTGACGAGATGGTTCACCGTTTTGGCAATAGCTGCGCCGGCGGGGTCTCGATCAGCCGGAGCGATCCGCTTTGGCTGGCGATGCGGGCGGTGGTGACCAAGATGCTCGACAGCTCGGCCAGCCAGCCGCAGCTTGGTGAGGCCTTCCTCTGTCTGATGGGTGCCTATCTGCAGTCGCTCCGCAGCGCAGCCGCGCCGGAAACGCTGCTGTCTCGGGCGCTTGCCCTCATCGATCGCCACAGGGCCGATCCCGCTTTCGGTCCGCGAGAGCTCGCAACCCGCCTCAATGTTTCCGAGCGCATGTTGCAGCGCCATTTCCAGGTGCTGGGCGAAACGCCTGGTCACCGGCTTTTGAACCGCCGCCTCGAAATTGCGCATGACCGGCTTTCGGTCCGAAAGGCGGAGGTTGCCGGCGATGGTATCGCGGCCATCGCCTATGATGCAGGCTTCAACGATCTTTCCTATTTCTACCGCGAGTTCCGCAAGAAATACGGGGTAACGCCGGGTGCCGTTGCCCGCTGCCATTGACGTTTTTGTCCAATAGTCCGGACGCTCCTGTCCAAGCCCCGAACTCGTTCCTGGCTTAGTCTTCCGCCAATCCCCGGCCTTGACCGGGTTTCAGCGGAGGAGGTGGCAATGACGTTTTATTCTGCAACCATCGGCGGGGCGCAGGTAACGGGCGAGGCAAATTTTGCGGTGCTCAATCCGGCAACCGGCGAAGAGGCTGGCCGAGCGCCTGCCTTGGGCGCTGTCGAGCTTGATCGCGCGGTCGAAGCTGCCCGTGCGGCATTTCCGGAATGGTCGGCGCTGGGCGATAAGGAGCTGCAGCGGATTTGTGCTGCCGTTACCTCCCATATCGAGCAGCATGCTGGCGAGCTTGCCACGATCATCACGCTTGAGCAGGGCAAGCCTCTGAACGGTCTCGGTTCACGTTGGGAAATGGGCGGTGCCGTTGCCTGGGCAGGCTACACGACCGGGCTTTCGCTGCCGGCCAAGGTGCTTCAGGACAATGCCGAAGGTCGCGTTGAACTGCATCGTAAGCCAGTCGGCGTCGTCGGCTCGATCACGCCTTGGAACTTCCCGGTCATGATCGCGATCTGGCATGTGATGCCGGCGTTGCGCACGGGCAATACTGTCATCATCAAGCCGTCGCCTTTCACCCCGCTCTCAACGCTGCGTCTGGTGCAGATCATGAACGAGGTGCTGCCGCCCGGCGTGCTGAACGTCGTGACATCGGATGACAAGGGCTTCAATCTCGGCGCGGCCATGGCCTCTCATCCGGGCATCAACAAGATCGTTTTCACCGGCTCCATCGCCACCGGCCAGAAGGTCATGCAATCGGCCGCCTCCAACATGAAGCGGTTGACGCTGGAACTGGGCGGCAATGATGCCGGCATCGTCCTGCCGGACGCTGATCCTGCCAAGATCGCCGAAGGTCTCTTCTGGGGCGCCTTCATCAACAATGGTCAGACCTGCGCTGCGATGAAGCGTCTCTATGTGCATGAGTCGATCCATGACGCCGTCTGTGAGGCGCTGGTCGCCTATGCCCGCAATATTCCGGTCGGCAACGGCATGGAGGAAACGAGCGTTCTCGGACCTGTGCAAAACCGTATGCAATTCGAGAAGCTGAGCCGGCTGGTTGCCGATGCGACCGGCCGTGGCAAGGTGCTGCTCGGCGGCGCGCCGGGCGAGGGGCTGTTCTTTCCGCCGACCATTGTCGCCGGGCTTTCGAATGGCGATGCGCTTGTTGACGAGGAGCAGTTCGGCCCCGCCTTGCCTGTTATCAAATACAGCAATGTCGAAGACGCCATTCGCATGGCGAATGACAGCCCGAATGGTCTCGGCGGCTCCGTCTGGTCTTCAGACATATCGGCGGCGAAGGCTGTGGCCGCGCGGATGGAATGTGGCTCGGTCTGGATCAACAAGCATGGCGCGATCCAGCCCAATGCTCCCTTCGGCGGTGTCAAAGCTTCCGGCTTTGGTGTCGAATTCGCCGAGGAGGGGCTGCACGAATACACGGATATCCAGGTGATATTCGCGTGATCCAGGAATGTATGAGACAGGGAGGATGGAAATGAACATGAAGCACTATCTGGCTTCGGCCGGGCTGCTGCTGACGCTTGGCGCGTCCACGGCGATGAGCCACCCGCTCGACGGGCTGACGGCGGACGAATATCAGAAGATCAACCAGATCCTGCGCGAGCAGAAGGTCGTCGACGACCACACGCTCTATCCGCTGATCGAACTGAAGGAGCCGGCCAAGGCCGACGTTCTCAAATGGAAGGAAGGCGACAAGCCGCTCGATCGTGAGGCGAAGGTACAGCTGACGAGCCCGCAGGGCTTCAAGGAAGCTGTTGTCAACATTACCAAGGGCACGGTCGAAAGCACGGCACCGATCAAGGGGCAGCCCATGGTGCTCTTCACCGAGTTCATGGACGCGCTGCAGGGCGTGCTTGGCGACCCGCAAATGGTCGCGGGTCTGAAGAAGCGCGGGTTGACGCCGGACCAGGCCTTCTGCCTGCCATTGACCGCCGGCAACTTCTTTACCGAGGAGTATCAGAATTCCCGCCTGATGAAGGTGCCTTGCTATCATGTTCCCGAGGGCTCCAACTATTATGCCAAGCCGATCGAGGGCCTGTTTGCCGTCTATGATATCGGCAAGAAGAAGGTGCTGAAGGTCATCGATACCGGAGCGATTACCGGCCCGAAGGACAATTGGGGCTATACCGAGAAGGAAGTGGCCGAGCGCGAGGCGCTGCGTCCGCAGACCAATCTCGCCACCCTCTCGCAGCAGGGCGGGCCGAACTACAAGATCACTGGCAGCCATCTCGAATGGGACATGTGGCGCTTCAATTTCCGCGTCGACAAGCGTCCTGGCCTCGTGCTCTCCAATCTCGACGTGAAGGACGGCGACACCTGGCGCTCGGTGATCTACCAGTCGCATCTCTCGGAGGTTTTCGTTCCCTATATGGACCCGACCGAGGGCTGGTACTGGCGCACCTACATGGACAGCGGAGAATATGGCTTCGGTCTGTTCCTGAGCCCGCTGCGCGCAGGCGTCGATTGCCCGAGCTACGCCACCTTCCTGCCGGCGACGATCGCCGACGACAAGGGTAACCCGCTGACCATCCCCGATGCCATCTGCGTATTCGAGCGCAGTATCGGCGATCCGGCCTGGCGCCATTTCGAGGTCTTCGCGCAGACACCTGAAAAGCCGATCCCGGCGGAAGGCCGGCCAGCAAGCGAACTCGTGGTACGCACGGCCTCGGAAGTCGGAAATTACGACTACCTGATCGATTACCGGCTGCAGCCCGATGGTCAGATCCGTATCATGATCGGCGCGACCGGCCTCGATGCGGTCAAGGGTGTCCAGTCGACCTCGATGGACGATCCGACGGCTGCGGCAGACACCGCGCACGGAACGCTGATCGCGCCGAACCTGGTGGCTGCCAACCACGACCACTACTTCAACTTCCGCATCGACTTCGACATCGACCAGCCGGCCAATCACTTCGGTACGATGGACATCGTTCCGGCCAAGGTCGATCCGAAGAACCCGCGCCGCTCCATGTGGACGGTCCAGCACTCGATGCCGAAGACGGAGATGGAGGCGCGCTATCAGCTTTCGGCGATGAAGCCGCGTTATTTCATGATCTCGGATCCCTCGCGCAAGGGCTATCTCGGCCAGGAACCTGGCTGGATGATCCACCACGGTGATGTCGCCTACGGTCCCTTCGACTTCGTCAAGGACCCGCCGATGAAGCGCAATGCCTATATCGAATATTCGGTATGGAACACGGTCTACGATCCCGACCAGCAATATGCCGGCGGCAAGTTCGCCATGCAGAGCGACGGCTCGGATACGCTGCCGGAATGGGTCAAGGCCAACAAGCCGCTGATGGGCAAGGATATCGTCACCTGGTTTACCGCCGGCTTCCACCATATTCCGCGTATGGAGGACTGGCCCGTGATGTCGACCGAGTGGAAAACGATCCACATCGAGCCGCATAACTTCTTCGCGCATAATCCAGCGTTGACGCTGCGAAATTGATCGCTGCCCACCAGCGCCGTTCAAACGGTGCTGGTGGCTTTCATCCCCTTGCTTTCCCAGCCGATCAGATGACCTTGCGCACTTCCTGTTCGAAGCTGAGAACATGATGGAGCGCGATCCGTTCGGCGGTATCGGCATCTCCGCGGCAGACGGCTTCGAGCATCAGTATCTGCTCCTGTACCACCTTATCGAGTTCCGGCGTCAGCTCGGGAAACCGGCGCATCGCGACATGAAGAATCCGGAGCGACAGGTTGTGGTAATGGTCGAGCGTGTCGAAGAGATACCTGTTCTTGGCGCATCGGTAGATGAAGCGATGGATGCGTCGGTCGAGTGTAAGAAGCGCATCGAGCTCCGAAGGAAGGGAAAGCGCCTTTAGCGCTTCTATCAATTTGCCGGCTTCGTGCCGCTCGGGCTCCCGCAGCCGTTCGGCAGCCAGCCGCGTAGCCCAGGATTCGATCCGCGCCCGGGCCTCGTAGATTGCCGTAAGGTCGCTGATATCGATCCGGCTGACGAAAGTGCCCCGGCGTGCGTTGACATCGACGAAACCATCGCGCTGCAGCCGCAGGAACGCTTCACGTACGGGCGTGCGACCAACGTCGAGCCGCCGCATCACATCGTTTTCCCGCAATATGGTGCCCGGCGCCAGCTGCACCGTGATGATATCCTCGCGTAGCTGCAAATAGGTGCGCTCCGCCAAAGTCAGCGTTGCTTCCGGATCGTCGATCATTTCTTCCGACATCCAAGTGTCCATCCGCGTTGTCTCCATCCTGAGAGTGGTCTGCTTTGTCCGGCGGCAGAATCACTTGACAATGCGCATCAATAATATACTGAGTAATATATTACAAAAATATAAGGAGGGTGAACATGATTAGCAACGATATTTTCGCGCATTCGCCATTCAGGCGCGGCGTGGCGGCGATTTTGGGCTTTGGGTTTGGGCTGTTCGCCGCAATTACGGCTGCGCAGGCCGAAGACCTGGAAACGCTGAAGCCCGGTGTGCTTCAGGTGGCCATCGAGGCCTACATGCCCTACACGGCGCTGAAGGATGACAAGCTGGTCGGGCTCGATAGCGACATTCTCGACGCGGTCGCCAAGAAGCTTGGCCTCAAGATCGAGACGGTCGTGACCGATTTCCCCGGCATGCTTGCCGCGGTGCAGTCACAACGCGCCGACATCACGATCGGCGGCATCGCATGGTCGGATGCGCGTCAGAAGGCGGGCCTGTTCACCGATCCGCCCTATTACTCGCCACCGGCCATGGCCGTGCATGGTGAAGTTTCCTATCCCGATGTGAAGAGCCTCGAGGGCAAGGCCCTCGGCACCGTCACCGGATATGTCTGGGCCAAGTCGATCGCCGAAGTTCCGAAGGCCGATGCTCGCACCTATCCGACGGCCGACAGTGTCTTTTCGGATCTTTCGTCGGGAAGGCTCGATGTCGGCTTTCTCGATCCCCTGCTGATCATCTATCAGCAGCAGCAACGGCCCGACATGAAGTTTCGGGTTGCCTATCTCGATGCGCCGACAGCAGAGCAGGTTGCCGCCCATCCCGACTATAAATATTTCCAGCCCTACATGACCGGCTTCTATCTCCCCAAGCAGGCTCCGAAGCTCACCCAGGCGATCTCAGACCAGATCGATGCAATGTACAAGGATGGCTCGCTTGCTACGCTCGTGACGAAATGGGGCGGCGATCCCAAGCAGTTCCTGGTCCCGTCGCCTGACATGGCGGCCCAGCGCCGCGGCGTCGATCGCCCGCAGACCTGGTCACCACCGGCCATCGCCAATTGATCGGGGGGAACGGACATGAGCTTTTGGCAACCTCTTGCTCAATTGTTTCAAGTTCCCTGGGGCGACTATGCAGGCAATCTTGGTGAGGGTCTTTTACGGACCCTTGCCTATACGCTCGCCAGTTTCATTGGGGCAGCTATCCTTGGCTTGATACTTGCCCTGATGCGCCTCAATCGGGTCCGCATCGTAAGGCTGCCGGCCACGCTGTACACCGAGGTGTTCAAGAACGTCCCTCTGCTTGCCATCATCTTCGTCACCTATTTCGGCCTGCCCTCCGTCGGGATAAGGTTCAGCGTCTTTGTCGCCGGCGTGCTGAGCCTTGTGCTGTTCTATGCGGCCTATCTGTCGGAGATCTTCCGTGCGGCCATTGCCGGCATTCATCCGGGCCAGAACGAGGCGGCACATGCATTGGGCCTAGGCCGGGTCAAGACTTTCGGCCATGTGATCTTGCCGCAGGCGCTTCGCCTGGCGCTGCCCGGCACGAACACGATGTTTGTCGACCTGCTGAAATCGACATCGCTGCTGGTTACGATCTCGGCGGCGGAGCTCATGACCAGGGCGCAATTGATTGCGTCCGAGACCTTTCGCTCGCTCGAAGTCTATCTGGTGATCGCGGCACTCTATTTCGCCGTCTGCTATCCCGTCTCGCAATGTCTCCTCTGGCTCGAGCGTACCATTCATGCGGGCGTGCCCTTGTCGTTGGGCCGGCGCCGGCGGCTGAGATTGGCAAGAGCCCTGATCCGGGCAGGGAGCTAGAAATGGCCCAGGTAACAGTCGAAACAACACGCATCGCGTCCTCGCCCGATAACGGCTCGGCGATCAAGATCCGTGGGCTGCGGAAATCCTTCGATGGAAGGCTCGTGCTCGACGGCATAGATCTGGATGTTCCGCGCGGCCGGATTGTCAGCATCATCGGCCAGAGCGGTGGCGGCAAGACAACCCTCATGCGGTGCGTCAACCTGCTCGAGCAGCCCGAAGACGGCGCCATTGAGATAAATGGCGAGGCGATCTTCTCCAAGGGCATGCTGACCTGCAAGGATCTCGCCAAGCTGCGCCAGCGCGTCGGCATGGTGTTCCAGCGCTTCAATCTCTTCCCGCATCTGACGGCCGTGGAAAATGTCGTGCTGGCGCAGATGCACGCTGCCACCATTGACGAGCGCGAGGCGGTGGAACGTGCCATGCGGCTGCTGACCCGTGTCGGTCTTGTCCACCGTGCCCTGGCCTATCCGGAGCAAATGTCGGGCGGCGAGCAGCAGCGCGTTGCGATCGCCCGGGCTCTTGCCCTCTCTCCGACCGTGCTGCTCTTTGACGAGCCGACCTCCGCACTTGATCCGGAATCGACTGGCGAAGTGCTGCGCGTGATGCGCGAACTTGCAAGCGACGGGATGACGATGATCATCGTCACGCACGAACTCCCGTTTGCGCGTGAAGTATCCGACTGGGTCGTCTTCATCGATGGCGGTCGGATCATCGAGCAAGGGCCGGCCGCGGATGTGCTGGATAGTCCCAGGGAGCCTCGCACCGTTGCCTATGTCGCCCGGTACGCGAAACCAGGCTAAGCGTGAGGCTTTTCACCGGGCCGCCTTAAAATCCGGCCGCACGCCAACAGCTTCCCCCGCAGAAAATATGGATGAGATGAACAGGATTTCGACAGATATCGTCGTTGTGGGCGGCGGGGTCATTGGGCTGGCGATCGCCCTTCGGCTTCGCGCTGATGGGCGTGAGGTTGTCGTCGTCGAACCGAACGAACCAGGATCGGGTGCCTCCTACGGGAATGCGGGGACCGTGGCCGACTATGCGATCATACCGGTGGGAACCCCGGCGGTGCTCCGGAATTTCCTGTCGCTCGTCCTCAGCCCGGATAGTCCTCTTGCAGTCCGCAGGTCGGCATTGCCGACCCTGCTTCCCTGGCTTGCCCGCTTTGCCTACGAATCCCTGCCGCATCGCTATCGCGAGAATGCCGGCCGAATTGCCGAACTTGTTTCGGACGCTTCCCCGGCCTGGACTGAATTTGCCGCCGAGATTGGTGCCTCGCAGTTCCTGTCGGCGAAAGGTTGTCTCTACCTTTACGAAACGCGAAAGGCGTTCCGGGCAGCCGGCGCCGACATAGCGTTGCGCCGCAATTATGGTGTTTCACAGGAGCTTCTTTCGGCTGATGACGTGGCCC
Source organism: Rhizobium sp. AC27/96 (assembly GCF_001692325.1). Lineage (GTDB taxonomy): Bacteria > Pseudomonadota > Alphaproteobacteria > Rhizobiales > Rhizobiaceae > Rhizobium. The sequence continues at coordinate 63,915 of NZ_LXKN01000024.1, forward strand.
GGCTCGAGCCGCGGCTCACCCGATTTGAGGGTGGCCTGTTCTTTCCCAAGGCCATCAACCTCAGCGATCCCGGCGAGGTGATGCATCTCCTCACTTCCGCTGTCAGGCGGGCGGGTGTGGAATTCGTGCAGGCATCCGTTGACAGTATCGTGCGGGAACGAAGTGGCTTGCGGATCGTTGCGGCGGCTTGCGAACTGCGTGCCCGCACAGTCGTCATTGCCGCCGGCGCTCATTCACGCAAGCTGGCGGCTTCCCTTGGCGACCCAGTGCGGCTCGACACCGAGCGGGGCTATCATGTCGAGTATGACATGCCCGAGCTGCCGATCGAGCGGCCGGTTTGTCCGACGGCGCATGGTTTTTACTTCTGCCCGATGCGAGGGCGGCTAAGGGTTGCCGGCCTGGTGGAACTTGGCGGATTGACCGCTCCGAAAAACCTGCGGCTTACACAGGCTCTCGTGAGGAATGCGCGCCGCTATTTTCCCGAACTTGGCGAGCCGAGCCGCTCCTGGTTGGGGTTTCGGCCTTCAATGCCCGATTCCGTGCCGATCATCAGGCCCTCAAGAGGTGGGAAGGATGTCATTCTTGCCTTCGGACATGGGCACATTGGGTTGACCTTGGCGCCTCGTACCGCGCAGTTGGTCAGCGCGATGCTGGCGAGATGAGAAGTCTGTCAGAGCGTTGATTTCCACCCGGGAGTAGTCCACTCGCAGTTCACGATGCATGGCGTCTGAGTTTATAAATACAATTTACAAGAGAATAATTATATAAACACACGTTTTTGACCTGCCTTCGGTAAAGCCGCCTCAAGTTGCGTGCCACGCCAGCGATCGATTTGGCGACCTGAAGGATATTCTCCGGAGTGATGTGAAGCCGTCGGCGAGATGGGGCACTTTCGCGATGTTTAGGGTGTGCCACACCGCCACCTCAATTGCGCAGACAAAGACCATCTTTTCTCCCAAATCATGCAGAGAATAGGTCTCAATGCTGGGTTAGATCAATCCATCGTCGAGGTGGGTTTCCACATGGAAGGCCAGGTGGAACTCCCTGGCAAGAGCGTGCATCCTGTGATGGGTACGCGTCAATCACGACAACTTGAAGACGGCCATACATTAATTCAGTGCATGAGCAGTTCAAGATGTTGATGGTATTTACAATCAGGCGTACGAATTATTGACAGATCACTATTGATTCGAAGCGACTGATACCGCACTTTAGATACTAGCGGGATAAGTGATCTCGTTAAGTCCAACGTTTATTGCAATAGCAAGCTAACGGGGCGCCATGTTAAACAACGATGTTCTATTCAACACCTTCGCACGCTCTTTCGAAGCGCGGCGCGAAGTCGAGATGTCATTCTCCGAATACCTGGAAGGGTGCCGGGAAGACCCGCTCATGTACTCAAATGCAGCCGAGCGGCTTCTGGCAGCCATGGGAGAACCATTGCTGATCGATACGGCCAAGGACACGAGACTTGGGCGTATCTTCATGAACCGGACGATCCGGACTTATCCGGCGTTTTCAGGCTTTTTCGGCATGGAAGAGACGATCGAACGGATCGTCGCCTTCTTCCGCCATGCGGCGCAGGGGTTGGAGGAGCGAAAGCAGATCCTCTATCTGCTCGGGCCTGTCGGTGGCGGCAAGTCTTCGCTCGCCGAGCGGTTGAAATCGCTGATGGAAGTCCATCCGATCTATGTGCTCAAGGCCGGCAACGAGCTGAGCCCGGTCTTCGAAAGTCCGCTCAGCCTGTTCGACCCTGTCACCATGGGGCCGATGATAGAGGAGCGCTACGGCATTCCTCGCCGCCGCCTGACCGGGCTTATGAGCCCGTGGTGCCTGAAGCGGCTCGAAGAGTTCGAGGGCGATATCTCCCGCTTCCGCGTCGTCAGATTGCAACCGTCGAGACTGCGGCAAATCGCCGTCGCCAAGACGGAGCCCGGAGACGAGAACAATCAGGATATTTCCTCGCTGGTCGGCAAGGTGGATATCCGCAAACTCGAAAGCCTGGCGCAGAACGATCCCGATGCCTACAGCTATTCGGGCGGGCTGAACCGCGCCAATCAGGGCATTCTCGAATTCGTCGAGATGTTCAAGGCGCCGATCAAGATGCTGCATCCGTTGCTGACGGCAACCCAGGAGGGCAATTATATCGGCACTGAAAATATCGGCGCCATACCCTTCTCCGGCATCATTCTTGCCCATTCCAACGAGTCGGAATGGCAGACCTTCAAGGCCAACAAGAACAATGAGGCGTTCATCGACCGCATCTGCGTCGTCAAGGTGCCTTATTGCCTGCGGGTCACCGAAGAACAGAAGATCTACGAAAAGCTGATCGAGGAATCCGAACTCAGCGACGCGCCCTGCGCGCCGTCGACGCTGGAGACGCTCGCCCGCTTCACGGTTCTGACGCGCCTTTCCAAGCACGAGAATTCGACTGCCTTCTCCAAGCTTCGGGTCTATGACGGCGAAAGCCTGAAGGAGACGGATCCGAGAGCGCGCAGCGTGCAGGAATATCGCGACACGGCCGGCGTCGATGAAGGCATGGATGGAGCATCCACCCGCTTTGCCTTCAAGGTTCTGGCGGCGACCTTCAACTACGATACGACCGAGATCGGTGCCGATCCGGTGCATCTGATGTATATGCTGGAGCAGTCGATCCGCAGGGAGCAACTGCCGCTCGAAACCGAGAAGCTCTATATCGAGTTCATCAAGAGTGAGCTCGGGCCGCGCTATGCGGAGTTCATCGGACATGAGATCCAGAAGGCCTATCTGGAATCCTATTCGGATTACGGACAGAACCTGTTCGATCGCTATGTCGACTATGCCGACGCCTGGATCGAAGACGTCGACTTCAAGGATCCGGATACGGGCCAGCTTCTGGACCGCGAGCTTCTCAACCAGGAGCTCACCAAGATCGAGAAGCCGGCCGGCATCGCCAATCCCAAGGATTTCCGCAACGAGATCGTCAAGTTCTGCTTGAGAGCAAGGGCGAGCCACGGCGGCAAGAACCCCTCCTGGACGAGCTACGAGAAAATCCGCGAAGTCATCGAAAAGCGGATGTTCTCCCAGGTCGAGGATCTTCTGCCCGTCATCTCGTTCGGTTCCAAGAAGGATGGCGAGAGCGAAAAGAAACATGCCGAATTCGTCGATCGCATGATGGCCCGGGGATACACCGAGCGGCAGGTTCGGCGGCTTGTGGAATGGTACATGCGAGTGAAACAGGCGGGATGAGCCACCAAGGAAGAAGGAATGCACATTGTTGACCGACGCCTGAACCCAGGCGGCAAAAGTCTGGAAAATCGTCAACGGTTTTTGCGAAGAGCAAAGGCGCTGGTGCAGAGAGCGGTGTTTGAATCCTCTCAAAATCGCGACATTCAGGACATTCTGAAAGGTGGCGAAATCAGCATTCCACTGGATGGAACCGAGGAGCCTCGGTTCCATCGCGGCCCCGAGGGGCTGAAAGAGCATATCCTTCCCGGCAACAAAGACTTCCTTGAGGGTGATATCCTGCCACGGCCGGAAAGCGGTGGCGGCAAGCCGCGCGCTGGCGGCGACGGCACGGGCGAGGATGCGTTCCGCTTCATCCTGACGCGAGAGGAGTTTCTCGATCTCTTTCTCGACGATCTCGAACTGCCTGACCTTGCCAAGCGGCGGCTGGTATCGACGGATCAGATCAACCCCGTGCGGGCCGGTTATTCGGTGACGGGATCGCCTTCCAATCTTGCCATCAACCGCACCATGCGCCTGGCGATGATGCGCCGCGTTGCCCTGCACCGTCCGAAACCGGAGACCGTGGCCAAGCTTGCCGCCGAGGCAGAGGAGTGCAAGGACGAGACGCGCCGGGCCGAGCTTGAGGCAGAGATCAAGATGCTGGAATCCAAAGTCCGGCGCATTCCCTACATCGATCCCATCGACATCCGCTATCGCCGTTTCGACAATGAGCCGAAGCCGGTGGCGCAGGCCGTGATGTTCTGCCTGATGGACGTGTCCGGCTCGATGTCGGAGCACATGAAGGATCTAGCCAAGCGCTTCTACATGCTGCTTTATATCTTCCTCACCCGGCAATATCGTCGTGTCGAGATCGTCTTCATCCGGCATACCGACGTTGCCGAAGAGGTGGATGAGGAGACGTTCTTCCGCAGCCCGGCAACCGGCGGCACGCAGGTATCCAGCGCGCTCGAAGCCATGCGGCGGATCGTGCATGACCGCTTTCCGCCGTCGGACTGGAATATTTATGCGGCACAGGCATCGGATGGCGACAATGCCTATTCCGACAATGCGACGGCTGCGGCGCTGATGACCAGCGAGATCCTGCCGGCATGCCAGTATTTCGCCTATCTGGAAGTGGGTGAAGCGCGCAGCGCGGGTATCTCTTCCGGTTCGGCGCTCTGGTCACTCTACGAGCGGATACAGGCGGGTTGGCCGGTACTGTCGATGCGGCGCGTCAGCGATCGCAGCCAGATCTATCCGGTCTTCCACGACCTATTCCAGCGACGGACGGCGGAAACAAGGAGCGGCTGATGGCGAAGAAGGCATCGATGGAACGGCTTTTTGAAGGTGCGGACTGGGATTTCGCTACCATCCAGCGGATCCACGATGCCTGCGAGCGCATCGCCGTCGACGAGCTTGGCCTCGACGTTTACCCGAACCAGATCGAGATCATCACAGCCGAGCAGATGCTCGACGTCTACTCCTCGATCGGCATGCCGCTGTTTTACAAGCACTGGTCCTTCGGCAAGCATTTCGCCCATCACGAGGCCTTCTACCGCAAGGGTCTTCGCGGCCTTGCCTATGAGATCGTCATCAACAGCTCGCCCTGCATCTCCTACCTGATGGAAGAGAATACGGCGACGATGCAGGCGCTCGTCATTGCGCATGCCGCCTTCGGCCACAACCATTTCTTCAAGAACAACTACCTGTTCAAGCTCTGGACGGATGCCGAGGGCATTCTCGACTACCTCAATTTCGCCAAGAGCTATGTTGCCCGCTGTGAGGAGCGCTATGGCCATGCCGCCGTCGAGCGGACGCTGGATGCGGCGCACGCGCTGATGTCGCATGGCGTCAATCGCTACGCCGGCAAGAAAACGCCGGATTTGCGTGAGGAAGAAAAGCGCGAGCGCGAGCGGCGCGAATATGACGAGCGGATCTTCAACGATCTGTGGCGTACGATCCCCGTCGGTGCGGGCAAGAAGATGCCGGATCTCGATCTGGAACGCCGCCGCGCGCTTGCCGGCCTGCCGCAGGAAAACCTCCTCTATTTCCTCGAGAAAATGGCCCCGCGGCTAAGGCCCTGGCAGCGGGAAATCATTCGCATCGTCCGGCACGTCGCGCAGTATTTCTACCCGCAGAGCCAGACGAAGGTGATGAACGAGGGCACGGCGACCTATGTGCACTATCGCATCATGACGCGGCTGCACGAGCTGGGCGGTATCGGCGACGGCGATTTCCTGGAGTTCCTGAAATCACACACCAATGTGGTCTTCCAGCCGACCTTCAACGACCAGCGTTATTCCGGCCTCAATCCCTATGCGATCGGCTTTGCCATGATGCAGGACCTCGAGCGCATCGTGACGAAGCCGAAAGAGGAGGACCGTCAGTGGTTCCCCGAGATTGCCGGGACCGGCGATGCAATGGCGGTGCTGCGCGATCTCTGGGCTAATTATCGCGACGAGAGCTTCATATCGCAATTCCTCAGCCCGCATCTGATGCGCAAGATGCGGATGTTCCATCTGACCGACAACCCCGAAGAGGAAGAGGGCTTGCGGGTGGCGGCGATCCACGACGAGCGCGGCTACCGGCGCATTCGGCGTGAGCTTGCCCGGCAATATGACGTCGGCTGGATCGACCCGCATATCGAGATCGTCGACGTCGATCTTGCCGGCGATCGAAAGCTGATCGTCAGGCACACGGTGCTGAATGGCGCGCTGCTCGAGGATATGGATGCCAAGCGGGTGCTGCAGCATCTTGCCGATCTCTGGAGCTACGACGTGCTGATGCAGGAAGTCGACGGCTCCGGGACCGTGCTTCGCGACCACCTCGTCCATCCGCGCGCTTCGGCGGTTGCGGCATAAGGAAGACAGCCAGCGCTTTTCCGCCCGGAATCCGCAAAACAAAGAGATAGAGCGCTCTCGCGATTCGAAAAAAAGCGAAAATGATCCAGCCAAGGTGGCTTTGGGCCCTTGGTTTCCTGATTGCGAGGCTTGAGGAGGGGGCGGGTGAGCCTTGTAGGGTGCACGAGGCCGCAACGAGCCGTGATCCAGCAATCTTTAACGCGCGGAACACGCCGCGATCGCTTGAGCATACTAGCTCTATCGCCTGCCATTTTAGGTTGGCTAGGAAGGCTCAATCAAACTCGAAGCTATTGATTTTGGCGATCCAATGGGCATCCAAGTTTAACAATGCCTCCGCGACATCGATATGTCCTTTCGCCACAGCCTGTGCTGCCGCTGCAGACAAGAGCATCGGCTGGTCCCAGGCTTCGTTCCGGTGAAGGCTCACATTCTCGACCAGTTGCGCGATTGCACGATGGTAGTCATCTGCATAAGCTGCGGGGATATCAGGGCCGTGCCCTGTCAGACGAGCTATCTCTATGGCTGCGGGCATCTGAAAGAATGAGAAGTCGATAGGCTCCTTCACTTCACCTGCAATCTTTACGATGTGAGGAACCGCGACATACGATGCGGAGTAAACGTCCCCCTGATGGCACAGGCTCGACCAAAGGTCGAACCACGGGGCATCTCGATGGTTTCGCTTCGGGCCTGGCGATGAGGCTAGTCTCCGCAGCAAATTCGGTATATTGGACGCATCGCCGTAGGCGTGCTGCAATTCGCTCCAGCGAATATCATCAAGAGATAACATCTCATGATTGTATCGGCCGCTATCCGGCTGTCAACACGACACCATCGAGCGTTGCCGGTCACGCTTAGCGAGTTTATGGCTGAGGTCGGCGCTGGTGGCCGCTCACCTGGGCGCCGTCTTCCGGCTGGAGCTTCAGGAAGCCGGGTATGCCGAGCAGCGGAATCACCGCCATCAGCAAAAATGCAATGTGGAATTTCTCCGGCGTCAGCGGCGAGCCATCCAGCGTGACGACACCGAGCAGCATGGCGGCGACAGAGACACCGAAGCTGACGCTTAGCTGCTGCAGGACACCACCGAGGCTGGTTGCGCGGCTGAGCTGGGCTGCCGGCGTATCGGAATATGAGAGGGTGTTGGACGTCATGAATTGCGATGCGCGCGCCAGCCCGAAGATGAAGACATAGATAATGATGAACCAGTGCGGCGTGTCGGGCGTAATCAGCGCGAAACCGGCCACGACGGCGGCGCCGAAAACAGCGCTCCAGGTCAATATGCGGTCGAAGCCGTAAAGCTTCAGCAGCCGCGTCGACACCGGCCGTACGACAAGGCTGCTCACCGCACTGACGAAGGTCAGCGTGCCCGACACGATGGGGCTCAGGCCGAAGCCGACCTGCAACATCAGCGGCAGCAGGAAGGGTACACCGTTCAGCCCGACGCGGCAGATGCCGCCGGCAAGCGTGCCGACGCGGAATGTGCGCAGCTTGAACAGCGTGAGGTCGACGGCCGGGGATTCGGCCGTTCTTGCATAGCGGATGAAGCCGACGAGCAGCAGACCGGCGGCGGCGAGGGAGAGGAAGATCGCCCAAACAGGAATGGTGGGCCGGCCGATATTCTCGATCCCGTATTGCAGCAGCACGCAGCCGAGGCCGACCATAACGAAGCCGGGAAAGTCGAACCTGATCGAGGTATCGCGGTCGGTATCCTCGACATAGCGCAGCGCCATGATCATGCCGATCACGCCGAAGGGCAGGTTGACCCAGAAGATCCAGCGCCAGGAGAGATAGGTGGTGAGGAAGCCGCCGAGCACCGGCCCGATGACAGGTCCGATGACGGCCGGCAGCGTCATGTAGGTCATCGCGGTTACCAACTGGCTGCGCGGAAAGCTGCGGATGAGGATGAGCCGCCCGACCGGCGTCATCATCGCACCGCCGAACCCCTGAAGCGCGCGCATGGCGATCAGCATGGGCAGGCTGGTCGCCAGGCCGCAGAGGATGGAGCCGAGCGTGAAGATGAAAAGGGAAAGCGCGAAGATGCGGCGGGCGCCAAAGCGATCCGCGAACCAGCCGCTCACCGGGATGAACATGGCAAGCGTCAGGATATAGGCCGTGACCGCCAGGTTCATGCGCACCGGAGTGGTGCCGAGGGTCCTGGCGATATCCGGAACGGCGGTGATGAGAATGGTCGAATCGAGCTGTTCCATCAGGAAGGCGACGGCAACCACGGCGGGGATGATGTAGCGCAGGCGAGGGTTACGTTCGACCGCGAAAGTCTGGCCCTGCGGATGGGGATCTGTGGAATCCATGGACTGTAATTGCTTTCCACCGCCGAACCAGGCGATCCGGCACGTTTGCGATGCGCATGAATCCCTGCGGAAACCGCCTTGTGCTTTCGGGGGACGTGTTGCTACCGGCCGGTGATCCGCCGACCTTCGGAATCGCTGCCCATATGATCACCATCCATGGCGCAGTGCAACAAAAACTGGATGGAGCGAAAGCTCGGGATCATGTGGCAAATGGCGTTGGCCATTTCCTGATATTCCCAATGGCCGCCCAAGAGGCGCAATAAGGCGGCACAAACCTATAGGAAGACAGGTGATCTACGTGCAGTCCAAATCCTGCGCGCGCAAATCAACTCAGCGGAAGCGTTGAAAATATATCTGTGTCGCCATCAATTGCGTAGGACTCGGCGAAAATTACTTGTCCATCGCTAATTCTGTAAGGAAAGAAGCCGATAACAGAATAATTGTCGCGGTGATTTAATGATACCGCAACAGCATCAGATGCGTCTCCAGTCGTGGGCAATTTGACCCTTACGTCGTAGACGAGAGCAGTCGCTCTATACTCGCTCTTGCGTGCACCCTCAATAAATGCATCCTTGAGGTTTGCTATCACGTCGACGGAATCTGGATGTTCGTCACCGTCGTAAGTCGCCACCAGCGTCATCGTCCCGCTCGTTTGAATTGCACCGCCAAACGGAAAAAACTCACCATAGTTCGTTAAATGGCGCTCCGCCAATGGCATCAGCCATTCAATGAGAGCATTACAATCCTAGTCTGGGTCTACTTCCATTTGTCGCACTCCTTCACATCACAATTGTTATACAACGAAATGGATGACCGCCTCGCGCGGTGCGCGACTAAATTATTGACGGGAATGCACCACTTGCGTCCATCGCTATTTCCTAATGATACAACCCATGGTGATAATTTGTTGCTGGCAATCGACCGGGCTGCCAATTGGGGATAGACATGCCGTTTCCGGAAGAGAAAGTTTGGGACGAAATAAACGACGGCTGGAGCCGTATGTCCTTCAAACAGCGGAACCTTTGGAGTGTCATCAAAAGAATGCCCGAGGAGTGGGAGTTGAAAGGATATGGCCCCTGCTGGATCGTGGCATTGATTGGCGATACGGTGATCTACTACAACCATTTCGAACATGGGTTCAATCGGTCGCCGTGATCGGAATTCGGCGTCATCGATAATTTCCAGTCGCTTCAGCGTGGCCTGGAACACTCAATGCAGGAGCAGCTTGATGTTATTGAAACTGGTTATGACATAGGCCATTGGTCGAGCGGACCGTTTCCTGGCGAGTATCCCGGCCGGTAATTGCCAGTCTTCAAGATGTCCGGATTGGGCCGATACCGTTGAAAAACCCAGCTAAACGTCGTTGTGCCAGTAAGCCTTGAAAAGCGCGTTGGACCCGAAGATGGATTCATACTCGGGATAGGCCATGC
>NZ_LXKN01000025.1 GCF_001692325.1 Rhizobium sp. AC27/96
AAGCGCCAGATGTACGGAAGAGCAAAACTCGATCTCCTGCAGGCGCGGTTGATCGGTGCGTCGTAGACCTGCACAGCAGCAAATGTGCGTCAGAGCCAAATCTCGGTGGAAATACCGGGTCAGTTCCTACCGGAAATCAACACCGCTTCAGATCAGAGCGGGGACGGTGTTCGATCTTCCCGTCATCGAGAACCTTCGGCTCACCCGGAATGACGTACGGCCCCAGCTTCTTCAGCTCGGTCAGGATGACCTGTGCGGGCCCATTGAGGATGATTGTCTTCTTCCTCGTCTTGCTATCGTCAAGGAAGAGCAAACCACGCTGCAGGTCTACGTTGGACCATTTGAGCTTGAGGATTTCGCCACGCCGGGCGCCTGTCAGAATGAACAGTCGTAAGGCGGCGGCGGCAAAGGCGTCGATCTTGATGCGCCGATTTTCTGCTTTAGGCGCATGCTTGACCTTCTTTTCCGGATCGGGATCCCACGGAATGCCATCGGTCTCAGCCTCCCGGATAGCGTCTCCGAGCCTTCCAAGCTCCTCGTTCGTGAGGTACCTATCCCGATTGTCTTCCGGATATTTCTTGATGCCGCTGGCAGGGTTTTCCATGCTTGGAAGAGCCGTCACGCTCATCCCCCAAGTGTACATGGAACTGATCGTGGAAAGGACCCGGTTCGCCGTTATGGGCTTGTCCTTCAGGGTGACGTGAAGCTTCTCGATTTCTCCCCGGCCAACATCTTTCGCCTTCCTGCGGCCGAGGACTTCAGAGGCGATATTCAACCAATGGGCATAGAGCTTGTACGTGGAGCTCTTCTGCTTCGCATCTACGGACAATAGATAGTCGTCCTTCAAGACTTCGAAGGTTGGAGACAATCGATCGTTGGTTTTCTCTTTCGCCGGATCTTTTCCGTGGACCACTTCGGCCAAGATTGTCTTTGCGAGGCGCCTTGCTTCGTCTGGGGTTATCTTTTTGATGCTTCCGATCGTGTATTTTCGCGTCGCACCGTCTCGGCCACCTCCATACCGATACAGGACAACATATGACATCGACCCGGACGGGCGAACCCGGATTGCAAAACCCGTTACGCTGGAATCCGAGACGAAATACTCGCTCTCGCCCGGCTCGATCCTCTTGAGCAGGTTAAGGGTGATTTCTGCGGTTATAGCAGAGTTGATAGGAGGTTCTTTTTTTGCCATTAGATTTTGGGAAACACCAGGGAAGCACAGAAAGGTAATCTCAGTATCTCTTGGTCACCGACTATAGCAGAAGTTTATTGAAATCAAAGAGGTTTTGGTAGGCCCGTATCGCTCTGTATTCCAGGGTAATAGGATGGCCTGTTGCATGGCATGCAAGAGGTCAGCGGTTCGATCCCGCTTAGCTCCACCACGCTTCGCCCTTACGGGCTTCGCGTGGCGCAGCCGCGGGAAACCGTTAGGCCGAAGCAGTGCCCGGCATAGCCCATAGGGCGACGACGGGCTTAGATTTCAAAAAATATTGCTTCGTATATTGATACTTAGTGAGCGTATTGATCATTTCAGATTTTTAACGAGACTTGCGGGGCGCCGATAGATCGGGATGCCAATGTGGTACGTGTATATTCTGCAAAGCGTCGATTCTCCCGATCAGCAATATACCGGATCAACTTCCGACCTGAAGCAGCGGCTTGCAGCTCACAATTCAGGCAAATCGTCTCACACCGCGAAGTTTGCACCGTGGGTTCTGCGATGGTACTCGGCCTTTCCCGATAAATATCGAGCATTGGAATTTGAGACATATCTAAAATCTCATTCCGGTAGAGCGTTTGCCAGGAAGAGGCTACTTTGATCGGCTTCATTCCGCTGTAGCCGTCGGCATTTTCGTTCAGTGAAATGCCTCCGCATGTGCGTTTGCAATTCACTCCGGGAATACCCCAACATTGTGCTGGTCTCTCTCCTCCTGCAACTCATTCGATTTAGCTAGAACGAGAAAGCGTTTACCCGTCTCATAATGGCCAGTCGCTGAATGAAGAACTACTTCTCATTGTATCGCTCTCCCTCCTTGCCTGCATGGACTCGTCGAGCTCTTTAAACGCCGATCAATAGTTCTCATACGTAAGTAGACAGACGGATTCTACGAATAGTTTCATCGAGCTTGGACTCGACTTTTAATCGATTCTTTTGCAAGTTGCCGATCAGAGAAACGGAGGTGCTTGTAATAACATGACGGAAGTAAGTAAGCTTCATAAGGCAAAGACATTTTTAAACGATTTTGGGCTTATTATTACTGCCATTGCTGCCGTTGGTGGCGCCGCCATAGTGATAAATTCTTACAAAGAGAAGGTTGATCAGGCTCAGGTTGCGGTCGATTTGCTCACAAAGCAGGTCACTGAACTGCAGGGTACAATCAACCGCCTGGCAAAAGTGCCTGATGGAAAAACTGGCCCACAGGGTCCCAAAGGTGAACAAGGCGACCCAGGCGTTCAAGGTCCTCGGGGGGAACGCGGGCCGCAAGGCGAGCAAGGGCCGCCTGGCACTGGCTCCAATATTGATCGACTTGCGATAGAGACTCTAGTCAAAACCACTGTGGCACAAGAGATTGCCAAGTTACCCGGACCGACAAACTCCGGAACCAGTGCGCCAGCGAGCGCTACAATCGATTATTCAAAATGCCTTGCTTCCACGTCCGTCACATCTGCAAGCAGTTTGATCGTCAAAGAGGGTCTAGAGATTTGTGGGGCCGATGGTGAGCTACTGACAACCGTAACCAGAATCCAGACCTCAAACAACGGAGGCGTATTCTTTAAACAGCCCGGCTCGTCGGAGTGGTATTGCGGTAGTACATCAAAATGCTGGTTCGGCTTCGACGACGGTAGGCAGTTTGTTGTTGAGCGCATTTTCAAATCGGATGGTGAGGACGTCGCCTCCTTAAGGTTTTCACGAAAAAAATAGCGCTGTCCACCGGTGAAGCGGCATCGCGAAAATGGCCCAGCTTGGAGCGTTGGCCCGCTGCGAGGCGGCTGCTTTATCCATTGCTCCAACTGCTTTTCACGACCAGCATTTCCATATTGCCCCAAAGGCAATCATAGATCAGCGCCCTATCTCAACCCCAAGCCTTTACTTTAACCAGCCGTCCCATAGTTAAGTCCCCATAGCCAATGGTGTTTTTAGTTTGCGAAGGGAAAGTCCATGCTTGGTGCTTCAGTTCTGGTCGGGATTTTGATTACCTTCCTTGTCATCGTCCTGGTTCTCTACTTGGTCCAGCGCTTGCCGCTCGATGGCCGCACGCGGCAGATCGTGCAGATCATCGTCATCATCATCGGCATCGTTTCCCTGCTGAGATATTTGAGCGTCTGGTAGGCGGCCGCCTTATCTGCGGGGAGGCCTTTCCATAATTCTCGGCATCTCACCCATGCCATGCTAGCCTTCGGCCTTCCGCAACTCATCCGATTCGGACATGACCAGACAGCGCCGCCGTCGTCTTATCAAGACCCGCCGCAGGGTGACGGGGTTGCTCCTCGTTGCCTCGATCGCTTTTCTCGCCGGCATGACCGATGCGGTCGGTCTGATGCTCACCGGCAACTTCGTGTCCTTCATGACCGGGAATACAACGCGTGCGGCGATTGCTTTCGGCACGGGTGATTTCGGCCATGCGCTGGTGCTGCTGGCCGCGATCGTCACCTTCATTGCCGGCAATGCGCTCGGGATCGTTGTTGCCCACCTTGCCGACCGGCGCGCCTTCGTCGTGCTTGTCTGCGTCAGCGTTCTTCTTGCTGCTGCGGCGGGCCTTGGGTTGCCGTCGCTTCTGCTGGTGCAGTTCTACCTGGTCGTGCTGGCCATGGGCATGGTCAACGCCACGGTCGAACATATCGAGGGTCTGCCGATCGGGCTCACCTATGTAACCGGCGCGCTGTCGCGGTTTGGCCGCGGCATTGGCCGCTTTCTGCTCGGCGATCGGGATTTTGCCTGGACGGTGCAGATCGTGCCCTGGAGCGGCATGATATTCGGCGCCGTCATCGGCGCGGTCCTGGCCCATTCACTTGGCGCAGGCGCGCTCTGGCTGGTTTCGATCGCTGCATTCTTGCTGGCCCTGGTGACGCTCCTCATTCCCCGGCCGCTACAGCATCGCTTCAATCAGCGGCTGATGATTTCGTCGTCCATGGCGCGGCGAACGAAGTAGCCGTGTGTAACTTGCCCGGCAAATCTCGCTCTATGTGCAACTTCGGCAATTGTGGAATGAACAGATACCATTAAAAATCCTGTGGTTGATTTTTCGGCTCCTTTCTCTCTCCTCAGCGTTGCTGTCTAGTAAGGCCGTAAACATGCTGGGGATCCTGAAATGAATCGTAAATTTATTGCGGCGCTTGCGCTGTTGCCACTGGCTGCATGCGCGAAGCGCCCTGATGCCATCGTACCTACGGATATTCCGATGGCTGCCTATTCAAACCTTGATTGTGCTGCGCTCTCACAAGAATTGAAAAAGGAGCAGGCCAATCTCGCGGCGCTGTCCAAGCAACAGAATAATGCCGCCAACGGAGATGCCTTTGGCGTTTTCCTGATTGGCGTTCCGATGTCCAGCGTTACCGGGGGCGATAAGGAAGGCACCATATCGGTTTCAAAGGGCAAGGTATTATCGGTTCAAAACACAATGAAAGCCAAGGGCTGCAAATAGCCAATAAAAACTATTGGTCCATGCATCTCCACACCCTGCCAGAGCTCTTGCGCTCTGGCAGATTCGACAATGCTTGCCGACACTTGTTCTCCAGCCACTACACAGCGAGAGCATGAAGGTTGCGGCCTCAATGGCGCGGCGATCGAAATAGCCACATTGCAGTGCACAAAATCTGCTAGGGAGAAAACGAATCGTTTTTGCCGACAAGCTTGAGGTGCGCCGTGTTTGTTTTTTCGAAACTTGTCTGGATTTTCGGTCAGCCGCTGTCGCTGGCATTTTTCCTCGATCTGCTGGCGTTCATCGCCACGCTTCTGCGTTGGCGCGCCTCTGCGATCACTGCATCGCTATTGTCTCTGCTGATCCTGTTCGTCGCGCTGTACACGACGGCGGGCGCCTATGTCGTGCAGGGGCTGGAAGAGCGCTTTCCGCGCGCTGCCGCCGACCCTGCGGATCTAAAATGCATGATCGTGCTGGGTGGCGCCACGCAGAACGAGGTGACGACGGCGCGGGGCGGCTATGAGCTCGATTCGGCCGGCGACCGGCTCGTCGAGGCCCTGCGGCTGGCGCAGAAATATCCGCAGGCACGCATCGTCATTTCGGGCGGCGATGGTTCGATCGGCGGTAGCTATGAGGGCGATGCCGTCATCTCGGAGCGCTTCTTCACCGCACTCGGCATCTCGACGAGCCGCATGGTCGAGGACAGGACCTCGCGCACCACCTTCGAGAATGCAGTCAACACCAAGGAGCTGCTGGCGCAGAACGGCCTTTCGGATTGCCTGCTCATCACCTCGGGCTTCCACATGCCGCGCTCGATGGGCATCTTCCGCAAGCAGGGCATTCCCGTCGTGCCCTGGCCGGTCGATTATCGCAGCACCGGCAAGGAAACGCTGCACTTCGATTTCACCCAGCCCTCGCTCAATGCGCAATTGCTGGCAACCGGCTTGCGCGAGTGGACCGGCCTCGTCGGCTATTATTTCGTCGGCCGCACATCGGCGCTGTACCCCGCGCCCTGAGACCTATTTCTTGGAAATGGTGACGAATTTGACGCCGCGCACCCTGACGGTGATCTCGCACGGAACGTTGTCGGTGCGGTCGCAGAAGCGCGGGTGCATCTTCATGACCAGCACCATGTTGCCGAAACGCTGGATGAAATCATAGCCATAGGTCTGTGCTGTGGCGATGAGCAGATAGCCGCCCTCGGCCACCTGGACATAGAAATTATAGGGGCAGCCTTCGTCGGTGCAGTAGGGGCCTTTTTCGCCTTTGCAGGTGATCTCGCCCTCGTTGATGACGATATCCATCAGCTTGTCGTTGTTGATGTCCTGCTGGGTGGCGAAATGGTCGCCAAAGCTCACCTGGCCATCGCAAGCCTTGGTGAAATGTTCTTTCTCGAAAGCCACCGGGTCCTGCAAGAGCGATTGCTGCGCCACCGCTGCGGCGGGCATGATCACGAATGCGATGAGATTGAGAATCACGATCAGCAGGGATTTCACCGGGGGAGGTCCTCTTCGAAGCGCCGTCGCGGCCACCTTGGCGCCATGACCGCTGCGCCATCTTTACACGCGCCTGCTTGCGCGACCCTTGCCGTCGTGATTCATTTCGTCAAAATTGCCGCCGGCGCCCTTTTGGAGTTCCCGATGTCGCTTCTCTCGCTTTTGGATTATGTCGGCGTCGCTCTCTTTGCCGCAACCGGCGCGCTCGCGGCGTCGCGCAAGCAGCTCGATCCGATCGGCTTCCTGTTCCTGGCCGCCGTCACCGGCATCGGCGGCGGCACGCTTCGGGATATCATCCTTGGCAGGGTGCCGGTCTTCTGGGTGCTGAACCCGATCTATATCATCATCTGCGCCATCGTCGGTGTCCTGGTGTTCTTCACCGCGCATCTGTTCGAATCGCGCTATCGGCTGCTTCTCTGGCTCGATGCGGTGGGGCTTTCGGCCTATTGCGTGATGGGGGCGGCCAAGGGCATGGCGGCCACAGGCTCGCCGACAGTTGCCATCATCACCGGCGCGCTGACGGCGACCTTTGGCGGCATCCTGCGCGATCTCCTGGCAAACGAGCCCTCGGTGCTGCTACGGCCGGAGATTTACGTAACGGCGGCTCTCGTCGGCGCCGGCGTCTTCACGGCTGCCAATGCGACCATGCTGCCGCTCTATGCTTCGGCGGGGCTCGGCGTTGCGGCGGCCTTTGCCGTGCGCGGCGGCGCGCTCTGGTTCGGCTGGACCTTCCCGACCTATCATCACAAGCCTGGGCGGCATCCCGATGATGTCATGTGAGATGGAGATGGGGAGGCAATAGGAATTAGGCAGCAGGCAATCGCAAAGGACTGCGGAACAATTCTACTGCCTACTGCCTACTATCGCTGCTTGCGGCGCAGGCGAATGACAACGTCGACATGGGCGATTTCCATGCCCTGCGGCGGCTCCGGCAGGTTGCCGATCGTCAGATTGCTGATCGGAATATCGAGCACCTCATTATGGCCTTCCACGAAAAAGTGATGGTGGTCGGAGACATTGGTGTCGAAATAGGTCTTGGCGCTCTCGACGGCGAGAACACGGATCATGCCGGCTTCGGTGAATTGATGCAGCGTATTGTAGACAGTTGCGAGGGAAACAGGCACGCCCGCGGCGACCGCTTCCTCGTGAAGTTCCTCGACTGTCAGGTGTCGGTCGCCCTTGGCGAAGAGAAGATCACCCAGCGCGATCCGCTGCCTGGTGGGTCTCAGACCCACATTGCGCAGCCTGGTCTCGATCGCGATTTCGGCTTCTTCCGCCATTCAGGGACTCCGGATTCCTGATTTCCATAATTCTTCACTAAGCCATATAACTTTTGCCTTGATTGCTTTCAATAGTTTCAATGGGGTGGGAAGGTGCTCAAAAGCCGGAAAAATCGGGCTTTTGGCGCATTTGCCACTGGCAGCAGCTCTGGCGTTCCTGTATGCGACCACCACATAAGAGCTGGTACGTTCGATCGGACAGATAAATGAGAGTGTAATGGTTGCGCTTCATTTTCTGTCGATCTTGCACTAAAGCTTCACATCCATCGGCATTCATGCGGGGGAAACGGAATTTTTATGACGACGAGACAATCCAGCTTCAACTACGAGGAAATCCTGGCCTGCGGTCGCGGCGAACTGTTCGGCCCGGGCAACGCACAGCTTCCCCTGCCACCGATGCTGATGGTCCATCGCATTACAGATATTTCCGAAACCGGCGGGGCTTTCGACAAGGGCTACATTCGCGCCGCGTATGACGTGCGCCCCGACGACTGGTACTTCCCCTGCCATTTTGCCGGCAACCCGATCATGCCGGGCTGCCTCGGCCTTGATGGCATGTGGCAGCTGACCGGCTTCTTCCTCGGCTGGCTCGGCGAGCCCGGCCGCGGCATGGCGCTGTCCACGGGCGAAGTGAAGTTCAAGGGCATGGTTCGCCCGGATACGAAGCTCCTCGAATACGGCATCGACTTCAAGCGCGTCATGCGCGGCCGCCTGGTCCTCGGCACCGCCGACGGCTGGCTGAAGGCCGACGGCGAAACCATCTATCAGGCGACGGACCTGCGTGTAGGCCTGTCCAAGGACAAGGTTGCCTGAACTGCGGCGCTGCCGCCTCCACCAAGACAGACTGTTTAAGAAAAGGTCATCGACATGAGACGGGTAGTTGTTACGGGTCTGGGTATTGTCTCTTCGATTGGAAACGATGCTCAAGAAGTGACCGCCTCGCTGCGCGAAGCCAAGTCCGGCATTTCTTTCTCCCCCGATTTTGCCGAGCATGGCTTCAAGTGCCAGGTATGGGGCGCGCCGACCATCGATACCACCGATCTGGTCGATCGCCGCGCCATGCGCTTCCTGTCGCAGGGCGGTGCGTGGAACCATGTCGCCATGAAGCAGGCGATCGCCGATAGCGGCCTCGAGGAAGGTGACATCACCAACGAGCGCACCGGCATCATCATGGGTTCCGGCGGCCCGTCGACCCGCACGCTGATCGAAGCCGCCGATATCACCCGCAAGAACAACAGCCCGAAGCGCATCGGCCCCTTCGCGGTTCCGAAGTCGATGTCGTCGACGGCATCGGCGACGCTTGCCACCTGGTTCAAGATCCACGGCGTCAACTATTCGATCTCGTCTGCCTGCTCGACCTCGGCGCACTGCATCGGCAATGCGGCTGAAATGATCCAGTGGGGCAAGCAGGACGTGATGTTTGCCGGCGGACACGAAGATCTCGACTGGACCATGTCGAACCTCTTCGACGCCATGGGCGCCATGTCTTCCAAGTTCAACGAGGATCACCCCGAAACCGCCTCGCGCGCCTATGACGCCAATCGTGACGGCTTCGTCATCGCCGGCGGCGCCGGTGTGCTGGTTCTGGAAGAGCTTGAGCACGCCAAGGCACGCGGCGCCAAGATCTATGCCGAGATCGTCGGCTATGGCGCCACCTCCGATGGCTACGACATGGTCGCACCGTCGGGCGAGGGTGCGGCACGCTGCATGCGCCAGGCCCTGGCGACCGTGAAGGGCGACATTGACTACATCAACACCCACGGCACTTCGACGCCGGTGGGTGACAGCAAGGAAATCGGCGCTATCCGCGAAGTGTTCGGCGACAGGATCCCGCCGATCCAGTCGACCAAGTCGCTGACGGGCCATTCGCTCGGTGCTGCCGGCGTGCAGGAATCGATCTATTCGATCCTGATGATGCAGCAGCGCTTCATCGGCGAAAGCGCTCATATCACCGAACTCGATCCGGAATTTGCCGGCGTGCCGATTGTTCGCAAGCGCATCGATGACGCCAAGATCGACATCGCTCTTTCGAATTCCTTCGGCTTCGGCGGCACCAACGCCACGCTCGTATTCCAGCGCTACAACGGATAAGGCAATGACCGGAATCATGCAGGGTAAGCGCGGCCTCATCATGGGCGTCGCAAACAATCATTCCATTGCCTGGGGCATTTCGAAGGCGCTCGCTGCCCAAGGCGCGGAACTGGCATTCACCTTTCAGGGTGAGGCGCTCGGCAAGCGCGTCAAGCCGCTCGCAGCCGAAGTCGGCTCCGATTTTCTTCTCCCCTGCGATGTCGAGGATCTCGCTTCCGTCGATAGCGTCTTTGACGCAATTAGAGAACGCTGGGGCAAGCTCGATTTCGTCGTCCACGCCATCGGCTTCTCGGACAAGAACGAGCTGAAGGGTCTCTACGCCAACACCACGCGCGACAATTTCACCCGCACCATGGTGATTTCCTGCTTCTCCTTCACCGAGATTGCCAAGCGCGCCGCCGAGCTGATGACGGAAGGCGGCAGCATGCTGACGCTGACCTATAACGGCTCGACGCGTGTGATCCCGAACTACAACGTCATGGGCGTCGCCAAGGCAGCACTCGAGGCGTCCGTTCGCTATCTCGCCGCCGATTACGGCCCGCGCGGCATCCGCGTCAACGCCGTTTCCGCCGGCCCGATCCGCACGCTCGCCGGCGCCGGCATTTCCGATGCCCGCGCCATCCTGTCGTGGAACCAGCGCAACGCACCGCTGCGCAAGTCGGTCACCATCGATCAGGTCGGCTCGTCCTCGCTCTATCTCCTGTCGGAGCTGTCGGCAGGCGTGACCGGCGAAATCCACTTCGTCGACGCCGGCTACAACATCACCTCGATGCCGACGCTGGAAGCGCTGTCGAGCGCCGACGCCGAGTAACGTGCTGATTTGAATTGCCCTCCCGGTTACTAGCCGGGAGGACTAGCTTTCCGGATATCCTTTTAGAGGATTGCCGATGACGAATACGAACGCCGAACCCTTCGCATTCACAGAGCGGCTCATTCTCCGCCGCTTTGTGCCTGAGGATTTCGAGGCCTATCGCGCCTATCGCTCGCTTCCTGAGATCTATCGTTTCCTGTACCGCGATCCGCCTACGTTGGCGGTGATGAAGGAGCGTTTCGATGCACGTTTGAATTCCTCTTTTTGCGAAGATGGAGATGCACTCCTGTGTGCCGCCATTCGGCGGGAGGACGGTGCTCTGCTGGGTGACGTCAGCCTGAAGCTTGCCAGCAAGGCAGCCCTTCAGGCCGAGGTTGGCTATACCTTCAACCCGGCCTATGCCGGGAAGGGATATGCGACCGAAGCCACCGGAGCCATCATCACTCTTGGCTTTGAAAAATTCGGCTTTCACCGGATCTTCGCGCGGCTGGATGCGAAGAATGCCGGCTCCGTCGGCGTCGTTGAGCGGCTCGGCCTGCGGCGCGAGGCGCACCTCATCCAGAACGATCGGTTCAACGGCATTTGGGGCGACGAGTATGTCTACGCTGTTCTGCGCCAAGAGTGGTCGGAGAGAGAGCTGGCCAGATCGCGGTAGCCTGTTAGCCACCGCTTTCGCTGATATTGCGAGGTGACGCTTGGCGTGTCCGGATCAGACGGGCGCAAACCGATAATGTCCTGTCCGCTGATAGGCAAACAGGGTGTCGTCCTCGCTTGCCCCAGCACCGATGTTCTGGATGACCAGCGGACGTCCCGGCGCCTCTGTCGATGTTTTCGATGAGACGATGACGATATGGGTCAGATTGCCCGGAAGTATCTGCGTGACGAGGTCACCGGGGCGATAGGCCGCAAAATCCTCGCTGAGTGGTAAGGCCGCTTTCCGCCGGGTGAAGTAGACGGCGAGATTCGGCACGCGGCGGTGGTCGATATTGGGGTCGGTCGCCTTCATGCCCCATGCTTTGGGATAGGCGGAAAAATTGGCCTTCATGTCTTCGTGCAGCAACGCTTGCAGATCGAGCCCGAAGGCACGGCGATAGGCACGGATGACGACGTCGGTGCAAACGCCGCGATCTGGAGGCACATCTCCGCCCGGATAGGTTATTTTGACATAGGTGGGGTCATAGCGCGTGGTAACGCCGATCTGCGCTCTCGCGGCCTGTACCAGAGATGACGGCCAGGCTGGAGTGGCGGCGGTGGCCCGGCTCATGGTCGGCAACGTCGAGGCGAAGGCCAGAAGGCCGCTTTGCAGCACCGTGCGGCGCGTGACACCCATCATTGGCTTCCCCTCCTCACGATATCAGCAGCATGCGGCTTCTGTTCGAGAGACGAACCTTCCTTCGAATAGAGGCGAATCTATGGGTGATTCATGCATGGGTGGAGCGCGGGTGCGGCTCCTTTGTCCTAACACGCTGAAGGACGGATTGACCGCGAGAGCGCCGAATCGGCCGCGTTAACCCGCATTGGCTAAAATTTTACGAAAACTTTAGGTTAATTCTATGTTGCCGGGGATGGCCCGTTACCATCGGCCGGAATTGCGATACATCAGGCGCATTCAACAGTATCTCGTGCATGTCCATCGGCGGTCATAGACCATTTACGGGAACCCCAGCCGTGAACACCATAACTGTTGCCAATTCCAAGCTGCTCGCTCCACCGAGCGAGACGACATCGCTCTCCGCCATTGCCCGCTCAAGAGCGCTGGGGCCGGATATACTGCGCGCGATCGCTATCCTGCTGGTCATGCTGCTGCATCTGCCGGCCGAGGCGACGCCGCTGCCGCTTGTGGGTCTCAGACCCTATGGATGGCTCGGCGTCGACATATTCTTCGTCCTCAGCGGCTTCCTCATCGGCACCCAGTTGATGGCGGAGGCGGCGCGCAGTGGCAGCATTGATCTCAAGAGCTTCTATCTGCGTCGGGCGTTGCGCATATTGCCGGCATTTCTCGTCGTCCTTGGCCTCTACGCACTCATCCCGCCCCTGCGCGATGCGCCGGCCATGCAGCCGGCCTGGCGGTTCCTGACTGCCACGCTCAATTTCGGTCTCGATCCCCGCTCCGGTACCGCATTCACCGAGGCGTGGTCGCTGAGCGTCGAGGCGCATTTCTATCTGGCCCTGCCGGTGCTGGTTCTTTTGCTGAGACGCCATGCAACGATCGTCTCCGTCACGCTGCTGGCAGCAACGATCGTGATTGTCGGCATGGGCTTGCGGCTTGCCATATGGCAAGGCGAGGTCGGTTTGCCGGCAGCGGCGTACCAATATAACGAAGCCTTTGCCGCCTATCTCAGGGATATCTATTACCCGACTTACAATCGACTCGATGGCCTGGCCTTCGGCGTCGTTCTGGCCGCGGTCCGGCTGTTCAGGCCGCTGCTGTGGGAGCGCTATATGCCGCCCTATATCGCCCTTGTCATCGGCAGCATTCTTGCCACCTCAGCCATCATGATCTTTTCCGAACGAGGGCCTTTTGCGGAAACCAATCTGCCGTTCCTGCTGCAGCCGCTTCCCGGCGCAGTCGCAGGCTTCCCGCTGTTCTCGGCCGGAGTTGCATTCATCCTCGGCGCCCTGCTGGACCTGCAGCCGAAGATCGGGCGCTGGCATCTTCCGGCGGTCACAGGCATTGCGACGCTGTCCTACAGCCTCTATCTGACCCACAAGGCCGTCTACCAGCTCGACAGGATGGTTTTTGGCCGGGAGAACCTTCAGGGCCTGTCAGGCTTCGTGATCTATATCGCCACCTGCTTCATCGTAGCGGCGACGCTCTGGTTTGTCGTCGAAAGAAGCTTCCTGCATCTGCGGGATCATCTCATGTCCCGCATGCGCTGAGCCGACTGGCCCGTGCACGCAAAAAAGGCGGCCACTGGCCGCCTTTGCTTTGCTTATTTCTTTGCCCAGAGCACTTTGTAACGGGCATTGCGGCAAGCCTCGCCATGCTCCTTGAAGTTCTCCGCCAGCACGGGCTCGTAGGGCAGGCCGCGATTGGCGACCAGCATCAGGCGTCCGCCGCCGCGCAGCGCCGAGGCGGCTGTCTTGATCATAGCCTGGCCGAGCGAAGGTTCGGCGGCGTGGCCTTCATGGAAGGGCGGATTCATGATGATCAGATCGTATTTGTCCTTGACCGGCTCGCTCGCCAGATCGTGCCAGAAGAAGCGCTGGGCGACCTTCGGGCAATTATCAAGCAGATTGGCGCGGGCAGCCTCCAGCGCGTCGTAATGGGCCTCGTAGAGGTCGATACGGGCGATTCTTGGCGACTTCGTTGCCAGTTCTACGGAGAGATAGCCCCAGCCGGCGCCGAAATCGGCGGCGTCGCCGGTAAAGTCCGTTGGCAGGCGCGAGGCGAGCAGCTCCGAGCCGGCATCGATCCGGTCATGGGAGAACATGCCGGCCGTGGTGGTGAAGCGGTCGTCGACGCGCGTCGCCGGCTTCACGAGCTGTGCCGTCAGCGCCTTGATGTCGGCAGGGCGCGTGAACCAGAAGGCGACGCCATGATATTTCGGCATGTGCTCGACCGTGATGCCAAAGCCCTCGATGCGCTTGCGCAGCGGCTGGATGCCGTCTTCCTTGCCGCCGGCAACGACGACTAGGCCACCGTCCTTCACCCGCGACAATGCTTCGGCGATATGGCTTTCGTTCTCGCCCTTGTGCTTGCCGCAAAGCACGAGTGCGCCGTCATAATCTCCGCCCTCGATCTCCGGCGTCACGTTGATCCGCTGCGCCTGCAGTTGGCGATAGAAGGGGCGGAAGCCCTGGACGGCGGAAAGCTCGGCAGTAAAGCCGTCAGGCAGGGCAAAGCCGGCCTCGGCGCCGAGAAACAGAATCCGCTCGCCCTCGCCGGGCGCGTCAACGGTACCGGAGGCAAAGGGATGAAACAGGGTCTTCAGGGCGTCGCGGCTCATGGGCGTGGTCTCGTTATTGTTTCGTTGGTTGGGCCTGCGGGCAGATGTCTGTCCCTTGTGCTTGCCCCTCACCCTAGCCCTCTCCCCGCATTGCGGGGAGAGGGCTAGGGTGAGGGGCCGGGCACAGAGCTTCGGAAAAACCGAAATCGCCAGCCTTTTCAATATAAAAGGGGCGCGGAAACGAATCCCGCGCCCCGGAACCTGAATGAAGGCGCAGCTTATTCGGCTGCGTCATCCTTCTTCTTTTCGGCAGCGAGTTCCTGGCCGGTGGCCTGGTCGACAACCTTCATGGACAGGCGAACCTTGCCGCGCTCGTCGAAGCCGAGCAGCTTGACCCAGACCTTGTCGCCTTCCTTGACGACGTCCTGCGTCTTGGCAACACGCTCGGAAGCGAGCTGCGAGATGTGGACGAGGCCGTCACGGGCGCCGAAGAAGTTGACGAACGCGCCGAAGTCGGCGGTCTTGACAACCGTGCCTTCGTAGATCTGGCCGACTTCCGGCTCAGCGACGATCGAGTGGATCCACTTGCGGGCCGCTTCGATTTCCTTGCCGGAGGACGAGGCGATCTTGACGGTGCCGTCGTCTTCGATGTTGATCTTCGCGCCGGTCTTTTCGACGATTTCGCGAATGACCTTGCCGCCCGAGCCGATGACTTCACGGATCTTGTCGACCGGGATGTTCATGACTTCGATGCGCGGTGCGAATTCGCCGAGCTGGCCACGGCTTTCGGTGATTGCCTTGGACATTTCGCCGAGGATGTGCGTGCGACCGCCCTGTGCCTGGCCGAGAGCGACCTTCATGATCTCTTCGGTGATGCCGGCGATCTTGATGTCCATCTGCAGCGAGGTGATGCCGTCGGCAGTGCCGGCGACCTTGAAGTCCATGTCGCCGAGGTGGTCTTCGTCACCGAGAATGTCGGAGAGAACGGCGAAGCGTTCGCCTTCCAGGATCAGACCCATGGCAATGCCGGCAACCGGCTTGGCCAGCGGAACGCCGGCGTCCATCAGAGCGAGCGAGGTGCCGCAAACCGTTGCCATCGAGGACGAGCCGTTGGACTCGGTGATCTCGGAGACGACGCGCAGCGTGTAGGGGAACTGTTCAGCCGTTGGCAGCATCGGGCGGATAGCGCGCCATGCGAGCTTGCCGTGACCGATTTCGCGACGACCCGGGGAACCCATGCGGCCGGTTTCGCCAACCGAGTAGGGAGGGAAGTTGTAATGGAGCAGGAAGCGCTCCTTGTACATGCCGGTCAGGCTGTCGACATACTGTTCGTCTTCGCCGGTGCCGAGCGTGGCGACGACGATTGCCTGCGTTTCACCGCGGGTAAACAGCGCCGAACCGTGCGTGCGCGGCAGAAGGCCGACTTCCGAAACGATCGGGCGAACGGTCGACAGGTCGCGGCCGTCGATGCGGCTCGAGGTGTCGAGGATGTTCCAGCGAACGATCTTGGCCTGCAGGTGCTTGAAGACGGCGCCGATGACTTCGGCGGAATACTTCGGCTCTACGCCTTCCGGGAAGAAGTGTTCCTTGACCTTGGCCTTGACGGCGTCGACGGCAGCGTAGCGTTCAGCCTTCTGCGTGTTCTTGTAGGCGGTGCGCAGTTCGGCTTCGGCAATGCCGAGCATTTCGGCTTCCAGCTCGGAATGATCTTCCGGCGTGAAATCGCGCGGTTCCTTGGCAGCGACTTCGGCGAGCTTGATGATCGCATCGATGACCGGCTGGAAGCCGCGATGACCGAACATGACGGCGCCGAGCATGACGTCTTCAGGCAGTTCCTTGGCTTCCGACTCAACCATCAGAACGGCGTCCTGCGTGCCGGCAACGACGAGATCGAGGCTCGATTCGTCCATCTCGTCGAGATGCGGGTTCAGCACGTATTCGCCGTTGATGTAGCCGACGCGAGCGCCGCCGACCGGGCCCATGAAGGGAACGCCGGAGAGCGTGAGCGCTGCGGACGTGGCAACCATCGACAGGATGTCGGGGTTGTTTTCGAGGTCATGCTGGATGACCGTGACGACGACCTGCGTGTCGTTCTTGTAGCCTTCCGGGAAAAGCGGGCGGATCGGGCGGTCGATCAGGCGGGAAACGAGGGTTTCGTTTTCGCTCGGGCGTCCTTCGCGCTTGAAGTAGCCGCCGGGGATCTTGCCGGCTGCGTAGGTCTTTTCCTGGTAGTTGACGGTGAGCGGGAAGAAATCCTGGCCCGGCTTCGGCGACTTGGCGGAAACGACGGTGGCAAGAACCACGGTCTCGCCGTAGGTGGCGACGACGGCGCCGTCAGCCTGACGGGCGATCTTGCCGGTTTCGAGCTTTAGCGGGCGGCCTGCCCACTCGATTTCGACAGTATGGATATCGAACATATCTTGTCCTTACATTGTGCGGGAAAAGGCGCCGTCGCCGATACGTTCGGCAAGGCGCATCTTCAACCGCACGAAGTGTGACGCATCACGGGCAAGACAACGAGAGGCTTTCGAAATCAGGCCGAAGCACGAAGCTTCGGCTGAAAGCATCCGGCAATCCTGCCCCATGACAGGTCAACGGTTGTTGTTGGCAGCACCGGCCCATCCGGGCTGCCGGCAGTTTCGCTTCGCGCAAACAGAACGCGCGAGGGAAGCTGGTCTCAAGGGTTCATACCCTTCATAAGCATCCGGCGGACGTTCAGGTGAACGCCCGCCGGAAATTCGATTAGCGGCGAATACCGAGGCTGGTGATCAGCTTGGTATAACGGCCTTCGTCCTTCTTCTTGAGATAATCAAGAAGCGAGCGCCGGCTGGAGACCATCGTCAGGAGGCCACGACGGGAGTGGTTGTCCTTCTTGTGGTCCTTGAAGTGGTCCGTGAGGTTGTTGATGCGCTCGGTCAAGATCGCAACCTGGACTTCCGGAGAACCGGTGTCGCCTTCGACGGTAGCGTATTCCTTGATCAGCGCAGCCTTGCGCTCAGCAGTGATCGACATCGGATAGTCCTTTCTATGAGAGGAAATTAAAGTCGCCAAACGCCGGGATGTCGTCCAGCATTGGCCGCGAATGCAATCGGGCAGGCCCGATGCTGGCGCTGCCTATAAACCAAATAAGCCGCAATGGAAAGAGGCTTGTCCTCCAGGCGGTTTTCAGCGGCCCGCCATGGCATTCCGGATCATGGCATCATAACCCTCGGGATCCTGCAGCATGGCGAAATGGCTGGCGTCCTTCAGGATCACGAGCTTTGCGCCCGGTATCTCCTTTGCCATCATCTCAGTATGGTCGAGCTTCACCGCTTCATCATGGTCGCCGATTGCAAGCGTGACAGGCACGGCGATCTTTCCAAGGTCGGCTGCCGTCCATGCCGGCTGCGTGGCCCACATCTGCGAGATCTGGTTGACGAAGGCGTCGTATTCGTTCGGTGTCGGCGACAGTTTCCGGTAATATTCGCCGGCGACATCGATGTAGTTACTGAAGGTCTTGTTGTTCATGACGTCAGGCTTCACGCCGTCGGTGGTGACATTTGCCGCCTGGGCGATCACGCGTGTCAGCTTTTCGGGGTGCTTCATCGCCATGTCGATGCCGATAATGCCGCCATCAGACCACCCGACCAGCGTCACCTTGCCGATCTTCAGGTAGTCAAGCAACGCGACGTAATCCGAGGTCATCAGATCGTAGCCGAAGGGCTGCTCGCTGCGCGTCGAGCGGCCATGGCCGCGGCTGTCGGCAACGATGACGAGATGATCCCTGGCGAAATCGGCGACCTGAGCGCCCCAGACATCCGCATTCCCAAGTCCTCCATGGATGAAGAGGATCGGGTCGCCCGCGCCGTATTCGGCATAATACATCTTGATGTCGTTGATATCGGCCATGCCGCTGGCCTTCGGCTGTGGCATCGGCGGAAAGGCCGGGAGCGCGGCCCACCGCTCGGCGGCATGCGCGCTCGCAATTGTCAGGAACAACGAAAGAAACGTCAGTAATCCGATGGCAGCTCTGCGCATGGTCTCCCCCTTGGACGGGCCTTCATGACCCGTCGGGGAGCATATCGCATCGCTATTGCCCTGCAATAGCCGCCTCTTTGGCCCGGATGCCGGTCAGGCGAAAACGCGTTTCGGGCGGAATTCGCCTTCGCCGATCTCGCCGATGGCGATCAGCTTGCCGCGCGCCGTGGCATAGGCCTCGGTTTCGGCAATCGGCGCATCGCGGCCGCGCACGAGGATGGGGTTGCCCATCTTCAGGCGGTGGGCCTGATCGTCGTTGATGATGAGATGCGGCAGGGATGACAGTGCTTCGGCCGTATCGATCAGCAATGCATCGAGCGCGGCGAGCCGCTCGTCGGCATCTTCGATTGCCTCAAGCGCCACGAGATCCGCCAGCGGCACCATCGCCTCTTCGGCAAAGGGGGCGACGAAGCTGCGACGCAGCTCGGAGATATGGCCGAAACAGCCGAGATTGCGGCCGAAATCGCGGGCAAGCGCCCGAACATAGGTGCCCTTGCCGCATTCCACTTCAAAATGCGCCGTGTTGGCATCCGGGCAGGCCAGCAGCGTCAGGCGGAACACTTCCACCTCGCGTGAGGGGATCTCGACGGTTTCGCCCTCGCGGGCCAGGTCATAGGCGCGCTCGCCGGCGATCTTGATCGCCGAGAACTGCGGCGGGATCTGGCTGATGACGCCGGTATATTGCGGCAGCAGCGCCCGAATGTCCTCTTCGCTCGGACGCTTGTCAGAACTCTCGGTCACTTCGCCTTCGAGGTCGTCTGTGGCGCGTTCTTCGCCCCACGTGACGGTGAATTCATAGATCTTGCGGCCGTCCATGACATAGGGAACCGTCTTGGTGGCATCGCCAAGCGCGATCGGCAGCATGCCGGAGGCAAGCGGATCGAGCGTACCGGCATGGCCGGCCTTTTGGGCCTTGAACAGCCACTTGATCTTGGAAACGGCCTCGGTCGAGCCGAAATCCACCGGCTTGTCGAGAATGAGCCAGCCCGAAATCGGGCGGCCCTTGGGCTTGCGTGGCTTGGACATTGTCTGTCTCTGTTATCGGTTTTCGTCGGTGTCGGTATCGTCGTCCTTGAGGTCGCGCTGGACCTCCGGCGACCGCAGCAGCGCATCGATCTTCTTGTAATTGTCGAAGCTGGTATCGTCGCGGAAGCGGACTTCCGGCATGTACTTCATCTGCCGAAGCAACGGGCCGAGACGGCCGCGGATATATTTCGAATGACGATTGAGGGTGTCGATGACGACATCATGGTCGGCGACGCCCAGCGGCGTCACATAGGCGGTGGCGATCTTCAGGTCCGGCGACATGCGCACTTCGGAAATGGAAATCACGGTGCGCTCGATCAGGTCGTCGCGCACTTCGCCGCGCTGCAGGACCTGCGTGATCGCGGCGCGCACTTGTTCGCCGACGCGAAGCATACGCTGCGAAGGCGCGGAAGAGGTTGGTCTGGTCATGGTTTTTCCGTTAGCAGCGTCCCCTGGACGCTATAAAGCGGGTCACATGACTCGATCCGGCGCAAAGGTCAAGGCTGGATGGCCCGATCTGCCCTCCAGAGGCCCAGAATCCGGCTGAATATGGCGTCCTGTTCCTCCCGATCGGGGAAAGCGGCAGGGTGCAGCACCCTTCTCCAACTCCATCGAACCCAATGAAAAACCGCCGGCGATAACCGGCGGTTTTGATATCTGGCCAAAAGGAAGGCCGCTTACAGCGTGCGGGTGATGTGCTCCACGCGGAAGCATTCGATCGTATCGCCGGCGCGGATGTCTTCGTAGTTCTCGAAGGCCATACCGCATTCCTGGCCGACGTTGACTTCCGAGACTTCGTCCTTGAAGCGCTTGAGCGTCTTGAGCTTGCCTTCGTGGATGACGACGTTGTCGCGCACCAGGCGGACGCCGACGCCACGTTCGACCTTGCCTTCGGTAACGCGGCAACCTGCGACCTTGCCGACCTTCGTGATGTTGAACACCTCGAGGATTTCGGCATTGCCGAGGAAGGTTTCGCGACGCTCCGGAGAGAGCAGGCCCGACATCGCTGCCTTCACGTCATCCACCAGGTCGTAGATGATGTTGTAGTAGCGGATTTCGATGCCTTCACGCTCGGCCATCGTACGGGCCTGGGCATTGGCACGGACGTTGAAGCCGATGATCGCCGCGTCGGAAGCTCCGGCCAGCGAAATATCGGATTCGGTCACGCCGCCGACGCCCGAATGGACGATGCGGGCGCGAACCTCGTCGGTGCCGAGCTTGTCCAGTGCGCCGGCAATGGCTTCGATCGAGCCTTGCACGTCGCCCTTGATAACCAGCGGGAACTCCTTGGTGCCAGTGGCCTGCAGCGTCATCATCATCTGTTCCAGCGAACCGCGCTGGACGGACTGACGGGCTGCTGCCTTGTCGCGGGTGAGGCGCTGGCGGTATTCGGAGATTTCGCGGGCACGGCTTTCGTTCTCAACGACGGCGAACTTGTCGCCAGCCTGCGGTGCGCCGGAAAGACCGAGGACCTCGACCGGCATGGCCGGGCCGGCTTCCTTCACATGCTCGCCCTTGTCGTTGACCAGTGCGCGCACGCGGCCCCACTGATCGCCTGCAACGACGATCTGGCCGGGACGCAACGTGCCCTTCTGGATGAGGACGGTAGCGACCGAGCCGCGGCCACGATCAAGCTGGGCTTCGATGACGGTGCCTTCCGCGGTGCGGTTCGGATTGGCCTTGAGGTCAAGGATTTCCGCCTGCAGCAGGATGGCTTCGAGCAGCTTGTCGAGGTTGACGCGGTTCTTGGCCGAGACTTCGACGTCGAGCACTTCGCCGCCCAGGGATTCGACGAAGACCTCATGCTGCAGCAGTTCCATGCGGACCTTCTGCGGATTGGCTTCATGCTTGTCGATCTTGTTGATCGCCACGATGATCGGAACACCGGCCGCCTTGGCGTGATTGATCGATTCGATCGTCTGCGGCATCACGCTGTCGTCGGCGGCAACGACCAGGATGGCGATGTCGGTCGCCTGGGCGCCGCGAGCACGCATTGCCGTAAAGGCGGCGTGGCCGGGAGTGTCGATGAAGGTGATCTTCTGGCCGTTATGTTCGACCTGATAGGCGCCGATATGCTGAGTGATGCCACCGGCTTCACCGGACACCACATTGGCGTGGCGGATGGCGTCGAGCAGTGATGTCTTGCCGTGGTCGACGTGACCCATGATGGTGACGACGGGCGGACGGGACACCAGTTCGCCGTCTTCGTCGGCAACGTTGAAGATGCCGTGTTCGACGTCGGATTCGGAAACGCGCTTGACGGTATGGCCGAATTCGTTGGCGATCAGCTCGGCCAGATCGGCGTCGATGACGTCGCCCGGCTTCAGCATCTGGCCTTCCTTCATGAGGAACTTGATGACGTCGACGGCGCGTTCAGACATGCGCTGCGACAGTTCCTGGATGGTGATGGTTTCCGGCAGCACGACTTCGCGCGAGATCTTTTCGCGCGTTTCCTGCATCTGGCTGCGGCGGAACTTTTCCTGGCGGCGGCGCATGGCCGAAAGCGAACGGCCGCGAGCGCTGCCGTCTTCGTCGACATTGGCCGTCGTCACCGTCAGCTTGCCGCGGCGGCGCTCGTCATCCGTCTTCGGGCGGGTGGTAACCGGCTTTGCCGGCTCAGGACGCGTAACCTTGCCGCGTACCGGAGCGCCGCGCGGAGGACCACGATCGGTTTCTTCTTCGTTGACCCGGCGGCGATTGGCCGGAGCCTCTGCCGCGGGAGCACCAGGGCGTGCCGGAGCCGCATCGGGGCGACGGGCAACGACAGGAGCCGGAGCAGCCTGAGCTGCCGGCTTCGGTGCTTCGACCGGTGCAGGTGTCTCTGTCTTGGCTTCGAGGGCGCGAGCCGCTTCTTCTTCGGCGCGGCGTGCGGCTTCAGCCTGCTCTTCAATGCGGCGGGCTGCCTCTTCCTCGGCGCGGCGTGCGTCCTCCTCGGCGCGACGAACCGCATCGGCGGCGTCGCGGACCTGGGCTTCGGCAAGCGCGCGGCGGCGAGCATCCATTTCGCCGGCTGACAGATGGTTCAGAACCACCGGGCGCGACGAACGTTCCTGCTGCGGGCGCTGCTGGTTGTTCTGGTTGGATTGCTGCGGACGCTGCTGCTGGCCACCCGGCTGATGAATGCGCGGAGCCGGCTGCGGCGGGCGCGGCGGCTGCGGCGTCGGTTCCGCAACGCGCGTCACGGATGGTGCCGCGGCAGCGGTCGTCGAAGCAACGATCGGCTTTTCGTCTTCGGGGCGTAGCGGACGGCGCTTGCGGGTTTCAACCACGACCGCCTTGGTGCGACCGCGGCCCATGTCCTGGCGCACGGTGCCCTGGTTCACGCCTGAAGGCTTCAGGGTGAGAGTCTTCTTACCTGAAACATTCAGCGTCTTGTCGTCTTGATTGTCGGTCATTCCGTTCCCGTTCCTTCGGACAGGGCTCGGAAACGTCCGTCAGACCCTGTCGTTCAATGCATGTACCTTAATGAGGCGTCCGGTATTCACCGGTGACCGCGTCATTGTTTTCGCCGGCCAGCGCCGCCCGTTGCCCGGGACTGACCGCCGTTGCGGTACCGTTCGAGCAGGTTTGCGCGCTTCACTACACCTTCACCCGCCCGCCCTGCAAGCGCTGCGGCATGGATAAAAGCGTTCTGGCCCATCAGTTCTTCCATTTCCGCCTCCGTAAAGACACGGAAAGACGGTATTTCCTCTTCGGTTTCCATACCGAGATGCCAGGCCTTTCGTGCCTGGTCGATCTTGCGAACGCCGTCGGCTGCGGCATCGATCGCATGGAACACGGCGAGTGCCGAACCATTGCGAACCGCGCCGTCGACCTTCGACGAGCCATTGACGAACTGGCCCGCCTTGCGCGCCATGTGCATCATCCCGGCAAGCTGCGCCACGAGAAGGCGGTCGACGGTGGCGCCGAGATCGCCCGGTGCCGTCACCTCCGCCTTCAAGGCGCGTGAAAACAATTTCTTTGCCACTGCCTTGTCCACGAGTGCCCGGTCGAACTTGACCCAGCAACCGCGTCCCGGCAGCTGCCGCTTCAGATCGGGAACAACGGTTCCGTCCGGAGCGGCGACGAAGCGGATCAACTCGTCGGCTGATCCGCTTTCGCGTGTTACGATGCACATGCGGCCGTTTGCGCCGTCACCCCCGAGATTGTCGTCTTCGGGCGGTGCGCTCGGCCCCTCGGTGATCGTCATGCCTGTTGCTCGGCTTCATCCTCCGCGGCGACCTCTTCGGTCTCGGTGGCGAGATCGGCTTCGGTGATCCAGCCGGCCAGCAGGCGAGCCTGTACGACCATCTGTTCGGCTTCGACGCGCGAGACCTCGAGCTTGGAGAACAGGCCCTCGAACTTCTTTGTCTCGCCGTTCTTGCGTTCGGACCAGCCGACGAGGTCGTCTGCGGCGCAGCCGGCGAAGTCTTCGATCGTCTTGATGCCGTCCTCACCGAGGGCAACCATCATCTGTGCGGTCATGCCGTTGATCTCACGCAGCTCGTCGGAAACACCGAGCGCCTTGCGCTTCTCGTCCATTTCGGCTTCGAGCTTCTCCAGATATTCGCGGGCGCGGGTCTGGATTTCCTGGGCGGTGTCTTCGTCGAAGCCGTCGATGGAGGAGATTTCCTCGAGATCGACGTAAGCCAGTTCCTCGACGGCGGCAAAGCCTTCCGAAGCCAGAACCTGGCCGACCATTTCGTCGACGTCGAGCGCGTCCATGAACAGGTTGGTGCGCTCGTTGAATTCCTTCTGGCGGCGCTCCGATTCCTCGGCTTCCGTCATGATGTCGATATCCCAACCGGTCAGCTGCGAGGCGAGGCGGACGTTCTGACCGCGGCGGCCGATGGCCAGCGACAGCTGCTCATCCGGAACCACGACTTCGATACGCTCGGCATCCTCGTCGAGAACGACCTTGGCGACTTCGGCCGGCTGCAGCGCGTTGACGACGAAGTTCGCCGGCTCGCTGGACCAGGGAATGATGTCGATCTTTTCACCCTGCAGCTCGCCGACGACGGCCTGAACGCGCGAACCGCGCATACCGACGCAGGCGCCGACCGGATCGATCGACGAGTCGTTCGAAATGACGGCGATCTTGGCGCGCGAGCCCGGATCGCGGGCAACCGATTTCACCTGGATGATGCCGTCGTAGATTTCAGGCACTTCCATGGTGAAGAGCTTGACCATGAACTGCGGATGCGTGCGCGACAGGAAGATCTGCGGACCGCGCTGTTCGCGGCGCACGTCGTAGACATAGGCGCGGACGCGGTCGCCATAGCGGAAGTTTTCGCGCGGGATCATCTCGTCGCGGCGGATGATGCCTTCGCCACGACCGAGGTCGACGATGACGTTGCCATATTCGACGCGCTTGACCGTGCCGTTGACGATTTCGCCGACGCGATCCTTGAATTCGTCGAACTGGCGGTCACGCTCGGCTTCGCGCACCTTCTGCACGATGACCTGCTTGGCCGACTGGGCAGCGATGCGGCCGAAATCCATCGGCGGCAGCGGATCGGCGATGAAATCGCCAAGGGCTGCATCCGGGTTGCGGTCGCGCGCCAGTTCCAGCGGGATCTGCGTGGAATAGTCTTCTGCCTTCTCGACGACTTCGAGCAGGCGCTGCAGACGGATTTCGCCGGTCTTCGGGTTGATGTCGGCGCGGATGTTCGATTCCGTGCCGTAACGCGAGCGCGCGGCCTTCTGGATCGCGTCCGCCATCGCGGCAAGCACGATCTCGCGGTCGATGACCTTTTCGCGCGCCACTGCATCTGCGATCTGCAGAAGTTCTAGCCGGTTCGCACTGACTGCCATTTTTAGTCTCCGTCTTCCTGCCCTGGGGTTCCCGTCCCGTTAGGCGGTTCGTTGATCGGTTATTCTTCTTCGTCCGCTTCGTTCTGGTTCGCTGCCTCGGCTTTCGCCAGCTTGTCGGCGCGCAACGCATCGCGGATGAGATCGTCCGTCAGGATCAGCTTGGCGTCGGCCAGCGTGCTGAACGGAATGATTACTTTCGGCTCTTCGCCATAAGCGACCTGGTCGCGTTCGATCGTAAAGCCTTCGTCGGTGACGTCGGCGATCTTGCCGCGGAACCGCTTGCGGTTGTCCACCAGGATCGATGTCTCGCACTTGACGATATGGCCGATCCAGCGGACGAAATCCGACTTGCGCACCATCGGGCGGTCGATGCCCGGCGAAGATACTTCGAGATGATACGCCTTATCGATCGGATCTTCCACATCCAGGACCGGAGAAATGGCCGTCGAGACCTCTTCGCAATCCTGGACGGTCATGGTGCCGTCGTTGCGCTCGGCCATAATCTGCAAGGTCAGGCCGTTCTGGTTGAGAAGGCGTGCCCGCACAAGGCGAAAGCCCAAGCCGACGATTACGGGCTCGATGATGGCGGCGACGCGCTGGTCAAGGCCGGTTTCGACGATCAGGCGCGGTTCATTGGTATTGTCTGCGTTTGTCACTTCCGACAAGCGTTCACTCCTGCAGGGTGCTGCATTTGGGAGATCGAGCTAATAAAAAAGAGCGGGTCCTTGCGGCCCACTCTTCATCACACGATCAAGAATTTGAAAGCGGATATAAGCCCGTTTCCGGCAAATTGCAAGGCTTTTGCCGGACGCTTTAGCCATGCGCGAATGGCATTGGGATATCGATGGTCGCAAAGAACTCTGTTTGACAGAGTACTGGTCGTTATATACTCTGTACTACAGAGAACGATGTCACGCAGAGTGTGATCCCCGATCGCCTTGAAACATTGGAGGAGCAGCGCCTATGGAGATCTCTCCCACGGAAGCCCGGCATGCCTTGCATGAAGTCGAACTGGCAACCCTGCGCAGCAACCGCTCGAAACGGTATCGCGGCTCGGCCCCCTATCTCGTTCTTTGGGGCGCCATCTGGTTTGTCGGTTATTCGAGCATGTTCTTTTGGCCGACATTATCGGCAAATTTGATCTGGCTGGTTTTGGATGGCTTGGGTCTGGCGGGCAGCGTGCTGATTGGCGTGAAGACATTTCGCACCCGCGACGACGTGAAGAAGGTCAACGGGCGCGTCTTGGCCGTCTTTGCGATTATCACGCTGTTCATGCTTGCCACGATCAAGGTCATGCAGCCGATGGATGCCGCTCAATACGCCATATTTCCGGCGCTGGTTCTCAGCCTCGCCTATGGATTGATCGGGGTATTTTTCCTCCGCGGCTTCGTGTGGCTTGCCGTGGCCGTATCGCTTGGCAGCCTCGTGCCATACGTCTTTCTGCAGCCGTGGTTGTCGCTCTGCATCGCCGTGTTCGGCGGCGGCAGCCTGCTGATCGGCGGTTTTTGGATGAGGAAGCTGTAATGGCGGTTCTCAACGAGGTGATCCACCAGTCCCTGCGCCTGAAGATCATGGCCGCTCTTTACGCTCAGGCTGCGAGCGAGGCGCTGGAATTCACCACCCTCAAGAAGATTACCGGCGCGACGGATGGCAATCTGGGCAGCCATCTGTCGACGCTCGAGCAAGCGGGATACATCTCTACAACCAAGGCCTTCGTCGACAGGAAGCCGCAGACCCGCATATCTCTGACGCGGGAGGGGCGTCGCGCCTTCCGGGAACACGTAGCCTATCTCAGGGAAATCGTCGAACTGGCTGAGGGCAAATAGGCCAATTTTCCCGACATCATCCGATGGCGGGAGGCCGGATGAACTTCCTGCATCCGGGAGGCAGTTACTTCAAGACGCCAAGCATGGAACTGTCGGGATAGCAGGTTGGCTTCATGCCGCTCTTTTCCTGCCATTGGCCGATCGAGCGTCTGGTTTTGTAGCCCGGCAGGCCATCCGTGCCGCCGACGTCGTAGCCCTTGCGTTCCAATGTCTTCTGCATTCCGGCGACATCGGAGCGCAGCATCTTGCCGACATCGCCCCATTTTTCCTGAAAGGCGCCGCCGCCATAGGCAATGCGATCGGCGAGATTGCCGATGTAGAGGCCGTAGAGGTCGGAATTATTGTATTCCTTGATGACGTAGAAATTCGGCGTCACGATGAATTCCGGCCCGTCACGACCGGCCGGCACCAGCATCATGCCGCTGGCGCGCAACTCGTCCGAGGGAAATGCCTTGCCGGAAATCCGTGCGATCCCAAGCGCAGTCCATTGCGAGATCGGCTTGGCAAGGTCCGGTCCTTCCTGCGCGCAGGACACATTCTGCGGAATGGTGACCTCGTATCCCCAGCCGCGGCCGCGTTGCCAGCCCTTCTGAACCATATAGTTGGCTATGGATGCCAACGTGTCCGGCACCGAAGTCCAGATGTTGCGGTGGCCGTCGCCATCGAAATCGACGGCGTATTTCAGGTAGTTGGTCGGCATGAATTGCGGCTGGCCAAGCGCGCCGGCCCAGGATCCCTTGAACTGATCCGGCGTGACGTCACCGTGATCGAGGATGCGCAGCGCGGCGATGAGCTCGGTGCGGAACATGTCCTTGCGGGTCGACATGAAGGCCTTGGTCGCCAACACCTGGATCGCCGAATTCGGCAGTTTGGCGGCGCCAAAGCCGGTCTCGCGACCCCAGATGGCGAGCAGGATCGGTCCCGGCACGCCATAGGTCTTCTCGATCTGCCGCAGCACTGGCCCATATTGCGAGGCGAGGCTCCGGCCGGTGGCCGCCAGCTTCTGTAGCCGCGCCTCGTTGAAATAGGGTGCGGGCGAGGAAAATTCGGCCTGCGTCTGTTTCTGCTCCTTCGGCTTTGGAAAGCCCGGCGGCACCAGATCCGGCAAATCCCAGTTCAGCGTCACGCCGGCGAAAGCGGCCTGGAATATCCTGTCGGAAATCCCGTCCTTCCGTGCTTCCGGCCGCAGGTCCTTCTGAATCCAGGCCTGAAACTGCGCTTCGACATCGGCCTTCGAGGCGGCGAGCGCGGGCAGGGGGAGGAGGGTGAGGAGGAGGATGAGCAGCCGTAGAATGTGTCGGAAGATACCCCCCTCTGTCCCTTTCGGGACATCTCCCCCACAAGGGGGGAGATCGTTGGCGGCGCGTTTCGTGCCATGCCGACGGTCCGAGGTTTCTGCAGATGCGGCAGCTGATTGTTTGATGAAGACGGTGCCACAAGCGACCGATCTCCCCCCGTGTGGGGGAGATGTCACGAAGTGACAGAGGGGGGTGAGCACTCTCCTCATACGCAGTCCTTTATTGCAGCAGTCAAATCGCCGTCCGCGCCCTAAGCGCCGCCGTGAGCGTGCCTTCGTCGAGATAATCGAGCTCGCCGCCTACAGGCACGCCATGGGCAAGACGGGTGATCTTGACCTCGAGGCCGGCAAGCCTGTCGGTTATATAGTGTGCTGTGGTTTGCCCTTCCACCGTGGCGTTAACAGCGATGATGATCTCGCGGATGCCACCTTCGCTGACGCGCTCGATCAGGCCGCGAATGTTGAGATCGTCGGGCCCGACGCCGTCGAGCGGCGACAGCACGCCGCCGAGCACGTGATAGGCGGCGTTCATCGCGCCGGCTCGCTCCAGCGCCCAGAGGTCGGAAACGTCTTCGACCACGATGATGATGGACTGGTCGCGGCGATCGTCGGTGCAGACGGTGCAGGGATCGACGGTATCGACATTGCCGCAGCGCGAGCAGATCTTCACCTTGTCATAGGCATCGCCCATGGCGTGAGAAAGCGGGCCGAGCAGCTGATCCTTCTTCTTGATCAGGTGCAGCGCCGCGCGCCGCGCCGAGCGTGGTCCGAGCCCAGGCACCTTCGCCAGAAGCTGGATGAGTTTTTCGATTTCGGGGCCGGTGACTCGCTTTGCCATGGGAGGCTTTTAGCCCATATGCTCACGAAACGGAATCATCGAAGGGACGGTTGGCCGATGAAAATTCTGGCCGTTTGCGTCGGCGGCGCCGAAACGCTGCCCGGCAGGAAAAGCAGGACCGGCATCAACAAGCATGCCGTGAGCGGCGCCGTCATGATCGACGGGGAAGGTCTGATCGGCGACGCGATCTGCGATCGCCGGCATCATGGTGGCCGCGATCAGGCCGTCTATGTCGAGGGATCATTGACTTTGGACTGGTGGGCGAAAGAACTCGGCCGGGCTGTGGAATACGGTTCCTTCGGCGAAAATCTCGTCATCGAAGGGCTGGACAATTGCGCGGTGGCAGTCGGTGACAGATTCATAGCTGACGATCTAGTTCTGGAGGTCACCTCGGCTCGCATCCCCTGCGCCACCTTCGCAGCGAAGATGGGCGATCCGAAATTCGTGAAGCGCTATATGCAGGCAGGGCGGCCCGGCATCTACTGCCGTGTCCTTCAGAGCAGCACGGTGGGTGCCGGCGCGGAGGTGACATATCTTCCCTATGAGGGCAGCCGTGTCACCATGCCGGATTTGATGGCAATGCTCGGCGGGCGGTTGTCACCGGAAGATCGGGCGCGTTATCTCACAACACCCATTCACCATAGGCTGCGGGCTTTTCTCGAGACTGATCCTGGCGGTTAGCGCATGGCAATCGCCACGGCAGCGCCTGCCATGGTGGCGGCGCTGGTGCGGTTGGCGATGCGCACGGCGCGGCGGCTCTTGAGGAATGTTCTCGCCTTCGCCGCAAGCATTGCCCAGGAAAGGTCGATGACGACAAGCACCACGAACATCGTCGCCACCAGCTCGGCCCAGCCGGAAAGCGTGACGGCGTGAAGATCGATGATCGAGGGCAGCAGTGCCACATAGAACACCATGATCTTCGGATTACCCATGGTCACCGTGAAGCCGGCAAGGAAAAGCCGTGCGGCTGATTGTTCGTCCGGCAGCTGTTCTTCCGCCGTATCCGAGGCGGCGGACCACATCTTCCAAGCGAGGTAGAGCAGATAGGCGACGCCGAGCCATTTGATGATCACGAAAGCCCAGTGAAAGGTCTCGGCGACGGTCGCAAGGCCGGCAACAGCACACGTCAGCCAGATCGCCTCGCCAAGCCACATGCCGGAGAGAAAGGGCAGCACGTTACGTGCACCCTTGGTGAGGACGCGTGCCACAAGCGCTGCGATGTTGGGACCCGGCGATCCCGCCGCGATGAACAACGCACCGGCAAAAATAAGCAGCATCGACAGGCTCATCGCATTCTCTCCGATCGGGCAGGCCAGAGGATTTCTGGAAGACGCCAGAAATAGCACTCCGGCCGCCGTTTTCCAAATTGCCGATTTCGCACTCAGCCGAGTTGCGCGCGAAATCGCTCGAAGAGTGCCTTGCCATCGGGCCAGTCGCTCAGCCCGGATGCCGAGTTGATGTGGCCGAGCGGTCCGGCATCGACAAACGCACTGCCCCAGACTTCGGCGCTATCGCGGGCATAATCGTAAGGGCCGTAGGGATCGTCGGTGCTGGCGACGAGCATGGAGGAAAACGGCAGTCGTTGCCGTGGCGGATTGGCGAAACTGCCGGCCTCGGCGAGATAGACCTCACCTGTCGGTTCCGGTGGGGCGACAAGAAAGACACCGAGGATTGGTCTCTTTTGCAGAGGTGCCCAATGGGAGATCAACTGGCAGGCAAGACTGTGGGCGATCAGGATCGGCGGCATTTGCGAGCGGGCGATTTCGCGGTCCAGCGCTTCGATCCAGTCGGTGAGGATCGGCTTGTCCCAGCTCGATGGCTGGAATCGGCGCATGCGCGGATCCTGCCGCTCCCATAAGGTCTGCCAATGATCTCCGTCGGAGCCGCCAAGCCCCGGCAGCATGATGATGTCGCTCATCTCTGTCCTCTCTTGCTATCTGACGAGAGAAACTGACACCTTGCTCAGGCAATTGACATTGCAATCCATCGGATAAAATCTTCACCGCCCGATGAATTGAAGGTGAAATATGGAAAGCATCGAAAAGGGACTGGATCCGACTGATATGTCGATCATCGAGATCCTGCAGCAGGATGGAAGAATTTCCGTATCGGAACTCGGCCGCCGCGTCGGCCTTTCGCAGCCGGCGGCGTCGGAGCGGTTGAAGCGGCTGGAAGAAAGAGGTGTTGTCGCAGGCTATCGCGCCGTCATCGACCCCGCCGCCGTCGGCCTCGGCATGATGGCGGTCATCCGGCTGCGTACCTCGCATGAGCATATTCGCCCCTGTCTGAAGCAGTTTTCGGAAATGCCCGAGATAATCGAAGTTCTCAGATTGACGGGGGAGGATTGTTTCCTGCTCAAGGTCCTGGTGCCGACAGCGGCAAACCTTGAAACCATCGTCGATTCCATCGCCCGCCATGGTGCGGTCACGACGTCGCTCGTACTGCGAAACGAGCCGGCAAAGGCGATCGGCCGCGAATTGATCCGCAAGGCGACCGCCCGGTAGCTAAAGTCTTTGGGCGCCGATCTCAGAAAGGCAGCTTGAAACCGGGCGGGATCGGCAGGCCGGCCGTCAGTTCACGGGTCTTTTCGGCGGTGATCGCCTCGGCCTTGTCCTGGGCATCCTTGTTGGCGGCAACGATCAGGTCTTCGAGGATCTCGACATCCTCTTCCTTGAAGAGCGACGGATCGATCTTGATGCCCAGCATCACGCCCTTGCCGTTGACGGTGGCGGTGACGAGGCCGCCGCCGGCCTTGCCTTCGACGCGAATGTCGGCAATCTCCGACTGCATCTTCTCCATCTTGGCCTGCATTTCCTTAACTTTGCCCATCATGCCCATGATGTCGCGCATCGTCATTTGTCCTTCTTCTGCATGTTGCTATTCCCGACGGCTACAATCTGCCGCCAGCCGCTGCGGTTGTCGAGCCGAGCGGTCCTGCTGTTGTCTATTTTAACCTTAAAATTCTATGTCGTCGCCCGGCAGGATGTCGCCGTCGACGGATTCGGCGATGGCCGGAGCAGCGGTCTGCTCTTCTTCCTCGACTTCCGGAGCCCGCACGCGCACGTCGATGATCTTGGCGCCGGGAAATTGCGACAGGATCGCCGCGACATCGGGGTCCTGGCGCGCGTCGGCAACCCGTTGCTTCTGCGCATTCGCTTCGGCTTCCACCAGCGTCGGCTCGCCCTCGTCGCGGCTGAGGCTGACGATCCAGTGTATACCGGTCCATTCCTTCAGCTTGACGGCGAGCTCGTTCAGCAAAGTGCCCGGCGCGCCGGGCGCAAGGCTGACATCGAGCCGGCCCGGCTCAAGCCTGACAGGGCGCACGAAGCTGCGCACCAGCGCCTTGACCTTCGGATCGCGCTTCTGGCCTGCAAGCTCGGCGATATCGGTCATCGAGTTGATCGGCACCAGCGGCTTCGGCGCTTCGGCAGGCTTCTGCTCGATGCGGCCCACAGGTTGCGAATCCAGCTGTGTATTCGGCACAGAGCGCAACATCGCGACCGGCGCTGATGGCGTGGGTCGTGGAGCCGATGTTTCGATGGCTCGCGCCACGGCGCTGCCTTGATAGGAAACCGCCGATCCCCCGCCATTGCCCGCAGGCGCTCCCAAGGGTGGACGTGCGCCGCCATTGCTATCGGAAAATTCCGCAAGCCTGCGTGCGGCATCTTCCGGCGCAGGCAGATGGGCTGCATGTGCCAGCCGGATCAGCACCATCTCAGCAGCGCCAGCGGTTCTCGAGGCGTTTTCGGTCTCGGCGATGCCCTTCAGAAGCATCTGCCAGATACGCGACAGCGCCGTCACCGCCACACCCTGCGCAAACTCGGAGGCCTTTATGCGCTCGACTTCGCTCAGCGACGGATCGTCAGCGGCATCGGGCACATATTTCAGGCGAGTGACGAGATGGGTGAAATCGGCAAGGTCGGTCAGCACGACGACGGGGTTGGCGCCGGCTTCGTACTGGCTGTTGAATTCTGCCAAGGCGGCCGAAACGTCGCCTTT
This sequence comes from Rhizobium sp. AC27/96, assembly GCF_001692325.1. GTDB lineage: Bacteria > Pseudomonadota > Alphaproteobacteria > Rhizobiales > Rhizobiaceae > Rhizobium. Next base: position 33,005 of record NZ_LXKN01000025.1, read on the forward strand.
GACGATATGGCCGAAGAGATCGACGATGCGGGCACGGTCGGCAAGGCCCAGCATCGCGCGCACGGCATCGGCGGCAACGAAACCGCTGCCATGGGCAATTGCCTGGTCGAGCAGCGACAGGCCGTCACGGGCCGAGCCTTCGGCGGCGCGGGCGATCATGGCGAGCGCTTCCGGCTCAGCCTCGATGCCTTCCTTGCCGGCAATGGTAGTGAACAACCCGACGAGATCGGAAGCGCTGATGCGGCGCAGGTCGAAGCGCTGGCAGCGCGACAGCACCGTGATCGGAACTTTGCGGATTTCGGTCGTGGCGAAGATGAACTTCACATGTTCGGGCGGCTCTTCGAGCGTCTTCAACAGCCCGTTGAAGGCCGCCGTCGACAGCATGTGCACTTCGTCGATGATGTAGACTTTATAGCGCGCCGAGACCGGCCGGTAGCGCACCTGCTCGATGATCTCTCTGATATCGTCGATACCGGTATGGGAGGCGGCGTCCATCTCGATGACGTCGACATGCCGGCCTTCCATGATCGCCTGGCAATGCTCGCCGGGATCGCGCAGGTCGATCGTCGGACGATCGATGTCCGATGTCTTGTAGTTGAGGGCGCGGGCAAGGATACGGGCCGTCGTCGTCTTGCCGACGCCGCGCACGCCGGTCAGCATATAGGCCTGCGCAATGCGACCGGTCTCGAACGCGTTTGTCAGCGTTCGAACCATCGGCTCCTGGCCGACCATGAGGTCCGTGAAGTCCTTGGGCCTGTACTTGCGAGCCAGCACCCGGTAACCGGTGCCGGTCGAGGCGGCATCTTTTGCTTGTCGCTCGCTGTCGCTCATCGCCCTGCTTATTTTGCCCGCAGAAAGCCGGGTCTTGCTTTCAGAAAGGGTGGGAGGCTGGCACGATGACCCGTGCCGGGCTCGTTGGGGCTGCTTCCTTCCGGACCTGACCCGGTTGGCGAGTGGCTCGTCCACCACCAACCTCCCGGATGCACATATCGGCAATATCGTCATCAAAAGCAAGCCAAGGTCAAAAAAAACTGCTAAACATTTGATAAAACAATGGAGGATGCCCCCTTGAAGGAGTTTACGCTCGACGACCGTCTGGCGAATGACAGCGTTTCTGTGGCGATCACCGGCCTTTGCGACGTGCGGCTGATGAAGGACAGCCGCTGGCCGTGGCTTTTGCTGGTTCCCCGCCGGCCCGACAAATCAGAAATTTTCGAGCTGACGCCGCTCGACCGCATCCTGTTGACCTTCGAGAGCGACAAGGTCGCAAGTGCCCTGAAGACGGTGACGGGGGCGACAAAAATCAACGTCGGGGCTCTTGGAAATATCGTCCGTCAGCTTCATGTTCATGTCATTGCGCGGTTCGAAGGGGATGCGAACTGGCCCGGCCCGATCTGGGGCTACGGCAAGGCGGAGCCCTATTCGGACGAAGACATGAACAGCCTCATAGCCAAGTTGCGGGAAACGCTTTCACAATGAGCCCTTCCATCTTTTCCTCGGATGTGCCGCATCCGGAACCCAGCAGTCTCACCGCCTTTGCGGAAAACCAGCTTAACCGGGATGCCGAGCATCGCGACGAGGAAACGATCAAGCAGGCGCTTGCCAGGGAAGGCACGCATATCCTGGCTTTCGCGAAGGAACAGCTGGTCCTGAAGCATGACGGGCAGGTGCTCGATCCATTGTTTGCCCGCTACGAGCTGAAGGACCTCGATCCGGATTGGGAGGCGGCCGTGTTGCTCGGCTACCGCAACACCGGCGAACCGCGGCTCGCCGTGCCGGTGCGCATCAATGCCGATGAGCTTGCCAGCCAATACAAGCCGGCTGACATGCGCTCGCTCTGGCGCGACCTCTTGCTGGAGGGCGAGATCCTCGGCGAGGCGGCGCAGGGCATCAGCCTGCTGCGCTGGAACAGCGACAACCGCTTCTGCGGGCGTTGCGGCTCGGTCATGGAAAGCCGCATCGGCGGCTACAAGCGCGTCTGCACCGCCTGCGAACACATGATCTTCCCGCGCACCGACCCGGTCGTCATCATGCTGGCGGTCGACGAGGAGAGAAACCGCTGCCTGCTCGGCCGCAGCCATCATTTCGCACCCGGCATGTATTCCTGTCTCGCCGGTTTCGTCGAGCCGGGCGAAACCATCGAGAATGCCGTGCGCCGGGAGACGCTTGAGGAATCGGCCATTCACATCGGCCGGGTGCGCTATCACGCTTCGCAACCCTGGCCGATGCCACATTCGCTGATGATCGGCTGCTATGCCGAGGCGAAATCGACCGAGATTCGCATCGACGATGCCGAACTTGAGGATTGCCGCTGGTTCACGCCGGAAGAAACGCTCGCCATGCTCGATCGCGTTTCCGCCTCCGGCAACACCTCCCCGCCCAAGGGGGCCATTGCCCATCGCCTGATGCGCGACTGGGTCGAATGGAAGCGATAGGTTTCCCCCTGCCATGGCGCGCTCGGAACGTTTGCTGACACTGTTGCAGACGCTGCGCCGCTACCGCCGTCCGGTCAGCGGCGCTGTGTTGGCGGAGGAAACCGGCGTCAGCCTGCGCACGCTCTACCGCGACATTGCCAGCCTGCAGTCACAGGGGGCGATGATCGAGGGCGAGCCCGGCATCGGCTATGTCCTGAAGCCCGGCTTCATGCTGCCGCCGATGATGTTCTCGCAGGACGAGATCGAGGCGCTGGTGCTGGGGTCGCGATGGGTGGCGCGCGCGACCGACGAGCGTCTGGCCGCTGCCGGCGCCGATGCGCTTGCCAAGATCGCGGCAGTGCTGCCCGCCGAAATGCGCGAGGCGATCGACCAGGCAACGTTGCTCGTCGCGATCAAGCGCGTGATCGTCGACAAGGCTGATCTTTCGCTCATGCGCAAGGCGATCCGTTCCGAGCGCGTGGTGCAGCTGACCTATGGCGACGTGAACGGTTCCATTTCGACCCGGCGCATCTGGCCCTTCGCGCTCGGCTATTTCGACGACGTGCGCATGATCGTCGCCTGGTGCGAATTGCGCGAGGGCTACCGTCATTTCCGCGCCGACCGCATTGTCGACTTTGCGGTGCTGGATGCACGCTATCCCCGCCGCCGCGTCGCTCTGGCAAAGGAATGGCACACGCTGCATGGCAGAGCGAATGATTGATCCAGCAGCCTAACACTACTGCCAGAAACTGTCAGTAGGCGCGCCTATTATCGATCCCATCCAAGCAGGACGGAGGATCGATCATGGCAAGCAATATTTTCGTCACGACGAAACAGGCGCAGCGCGATCACGCCGGGGCCGGCAGGGGCGCTTCCATAGCGGCGCCACTGGCTCGCCTCTCGCAGATTGCGCTTGGCTATTTCACCCATCGCTGGAATCGCCTCGATATCGAGGAGACGCCGAATTCGGTGAAGCGCGACCTGGGCTTCCTGGACGGACGCGCCCCTTACCGTGAGGAAGAGCGGATGCACTAACTGCACCGCCAACACCTCTCCAACGTTCGACACAGTCAACCAGCCTTCCACCGGCAAGCTCTGCACAGCTTGCCGGGCGGACCACCGCTGCCTTCATATCCATCCAAAACGAGAGGAATATCCCATGACCAACCCGAATCTCATCATCTTCTATGTCAAGGACCCGGCGGAAAGCACGCCGTTCTATCGCGACTTGCTCGGCCGCGAGCCGAGCTTTGCTGCACCGACCTTCGTGGCCTTCGAGCTCGGCAATGGTTTCAACCTCGGTCTCTGGCGCCGCAGCAGTGTCGAGCCGCAACCCTCCGCCATCGGCAATCGCGGCGAGTTGGGCTTCATGGTCGAAGGCCCCGGCGCTGTCGAACAGCACTACAAGGATTGGAAAGCGCGTGGTTTGCCGATCGCTCAGGAATTGACGACCATGGATTTCGGCCCGACCTTCGTCGTGCTCGATCCCGACGGCCATCGCCTTCGCGTTTGTGAGCCGGATAAGTAAAATACAACATTCGATCCGCCTCCCACGGCAGCCTCTCTCCGCCCTGAGCTTGTCAAAGGGTGGGGAGAGGTGGTTGGCAGGCCGGATGAGGTGCAGATCGTCCATCATTCGGGTTGACTTGCAGCATTCACGGAAGAGACTGAGCGATAACCCAGAGAGCCACGGGAGGCACAGTTGCTGCATCATATTTCATTCGGTGTCGCAGATATCGAGAAAGCCGCTGCATTCTACGACGCCGCATTTGCGCCGCTTGGCTACGTACGGGTTTGGGAAGACCTGAACCCGAGCGACCCCGACCAGGCGATCGGATATGGTCCGGCGGGCGGTGGCGACAAATTCGCCATCAAATTGCGCGGCGGGGATGCCCGAGCTCCGGGCTCGGGATTTCATCTCGCCTTTGCGGCTCCAAGTCGTGCAGCCGTTTCGTCGTTCCATGAGGCTGCGCTGGCTCATGGCGGCGCGGACAATGGACCGCCTGGTCTTCGACCCCATTACGGGCCGAGCTATTTCGCTGCCTTTGTGATCGACCCGGATGGTCACCACATCGAGGTCGTCACCAAGGCCGCTGAATAGCCATTGGATAGGCCTACGATGATCTCGCCACGCGTCCTCGTGTTCGAGGCTCCAGCCCCTTCGACAAGCTCAGGGCTTCCGCACTTCATCATGAGGGCTGATCCGCTGCGTCTGCCGCGGTATGCACTCCACCTCATGGTGAGGTGCACTGCCGTCAGAGCGTAGCGAAAACGGGAGTGCCTCGAACCACGAGGTGGCCCCGAGGCTCGTATCAACCCTTAAAGCTGCCCCCGCGTCGGATGCCCCTTGTAGACACCCAGAATCCGGACCTTCTCCGAAAAGAAGCGCAGTTCTTCCAGGGCGCGGCGCACATGCGGATCGGAGGGATGGCCTTCGATATCGGCATAGAATTGCGTTGCTACAAAACGGCCGCCGAGCTGGTAGCTTTCAAGCTTGGTCATGTTGATGCCGTTGGTCGCAAAGCCTCCGAGTGCCTTGTAGAGCGCTGCCGGAATGTTGCGGACGTTGAAGACGAAGGTCGTGACGATCTTTTCGTCCGGCGAGCTGCGCTCCGCCCAATGCTCGTCGCGCGACAGGACAACGAAGCGCGTCATGTTGTTTTCGGTGTCTTCGACGTTCTCGGCGATGATTTCAAGGCCGTAGAGATCGGCGGCCAGCCGTGGCGCCAGCGCCGCCATGCTGCGGTCACCGGTTTCCTGCACCAGCTTAGCGGCACCAGCCGTATCGCCGGCGATAACGGGCTTCCAGCCGTTGGCGCGCACGATGTTGCGGCATTGGCCAAGCGCATGGATGTGGCTGTGCACGGTGCGGATCTCTTCCTTCTTGACGCCCGGAAGGACCATCAGCTGGAAGCGGATCGGCATGAAATATTCGCCGACGATATGGAGCCGCGATTCCGGCAGCAGGTGATGGATATCGGCGACGCGGCCGGCGATCGTGTTTTCGATCGGAATCATGCCGAGATCGGCCTCGCCATTGTCGATGGCGGTGAGGGCATCCTCGAAGGTCTGGCAGGGCAGCGGCTCCATGGTCGGGAACATGTCACGGCTCGCCATGTCGGAATTGGCGCCGTAGTCGCCCTGGAAGGAGATCTTGTTGGTCTTGGTAATCATGGGACTGCCCTTGGGGGAATGCCGTCTGTCAGGAAGCGGCGGAAAGGATGCGTCTGGCCTTTTCGAGGTCGGCGGGAGTATCGACACCGAGCGGGATCGTGTCAACGATCTCGACATCGATGCGCATGCCGGCCTCCAGTGCTCTCAGCTGCTCCAGCGATTCGCGCCGTTCGAGTGGCGATGGCCCGAGGCTCACGAATTTTTCGAGCGCCGCGCGACGATAGGCGTAAAGACCGATGTGGTGGTAGAGCGGACCATTGCCGTAAGGCGCGGTCGTCCGGGTGAAATAGAGCGCGCGCAGGCGATTGTCGGAAATCGCCGACCCCACGACCTTGACGACGCTCGGTGCGGTCTTTTCTTCCTCGTCCTTGATCTCGACGGTCAGCGTGGCAATGTCGACGGCCGGATCTTCCAGCGGGCGCAGCGAGGCGCGGATGGTCTCGGGGTCGATGGTGGGAAGGTCGCCCTGGACATTGACGACGATTTCGGCGCGGCCTTCAGGGTCGACGGCCTGCAAGGCCTCATAGATGCGGTCTGAGCCGGACTGATGATCCTGGCGCGTCATGACGACTTCGAAGCCTGCATTGGCGACGGCGGCATAGGTATCGTCATGGTCGACCGCAACGATGATGCGACCGATCGCCGCCTCGCGCGCCCGCTTGGCAACCTGTACGATCATGGGCAGGCCGCAAATATCGGCGAGCGGCTTGCCTGGCAGGCGAGTGGAAGCCATGCGGGCGGGAATGAGGACCAGTGTCTTGTCTAAATTTGAATCTGTCATTCTTGGGCCTTCTATTCCTGCGGGAAAAGTGTCAAAACGTCTCACGGTGGAGACCGTTTACAGCGTTGCAAGAAACAGCCAAAAGACATAGGTTTCGCGCGAATTCAAGATGGGCCGGCGGAGGATGCCGGCGGCGAGGGGAGCATAGCAGATGAATTCATCCTACGTGAACATGGGAGTCGGGGCACTTTTGGCCACGCTGTTCGTGTTGAAGTCCGTGTCGCTCGCGTCAGGATTTATTTTCCATTCGGAGGCACCGGAAAAGCCCGGTTTCACCATCGTTGCCGAAGAACCGGCCGCGGGTGGAGACAAGGCTGCTGCCGCCAAGCCGGAAACGCCGATCGCTCAGCTGTTGCAGAAGGCTGATGCCAAGGTCGGCGAAACGATCTTCAAGAAGTGTCAGGCCTGTCATTCCGGAGAGAAGGGAGGGCCAAACAAGGTTGGCCCTGATCTCTGGGGTATTGTCGATCGCCCGGTCGGCGAGCATGAGGGCTTTGCCTACTCGTCCGGCATGAAGGATTTCTCCAAGGGCGGTTCCGAGAAGTGGACGTATGACCACCTCTACCACTTCCTCGCCGCTCCGAAGAAGTTCGTCGCCGGAACGGCCATGGGCTTTGCCGGCCTGCCGAAGGAAGAGGATCGTGCCAACGTGATCGCCTATCTGCGCACGCTCGCCGATACGCCCGAGCCGCTGCCGGATCCGAACGCCGCCCCGGCTGCTGCGACCAACTGATTGCTTCAGAGGCACACACAATCATAAAGCCCGGTCACAACGACCGGGCTTATTCGTGACGTGTCCTAGAGCATTTCCAGGAAAAGTGCGTAGCGGTTTTCCGTCCGGAAATACGTAAAAACAAAGAGATAGAGCGCTTTCGCGATTCGAAGAAAAGCGAAAGGGCTCTAGAGAGCATGTTTGCGCGAACGCGATCTCTGGTCGAGATCGTAGACCTTGAGGCCTTCTTCGGCCTTGGGCGGCACGCGCCATTCTTCCGGCGCCAGTGCCCTGCGGCCGTCGCGCAGGCCCGCCTGCCAATGCTCATGCATGGAAAGCGCCGAAAATTCATAATCCTTGGAATGGGAGCGGAACTGCTTGTTGCGATAGATCAGGTGGATGATCGTGACGCTGTAGTCGCTGGAATGCTCCTGCAGCTTCTGGATCTCCGGATCAGCCTTGGCCTCGTCGGGAAGGCGGGCATAAAGCTCGGCTATGGCGCGCCGCAGACGATGCCGTTCCAGAAAGAGGTCGGTATTGAGGCGGGTACGGCTGGAATAGGTAATGTCCTTGCGGCGCTCCTCGACCTCTTCGAGGTCTTGCGGCAACGGGCCGACGGCGCTGAAGAGGTCGACCTGAAACACCACCGTATCGACGCCGGCGCCGTTGCGCAGCACATAACCGAGTGGCGTATTTGAAACGAGGCCACCGTCCCAATAGTGCTCGCCGCCGATCTTGATTGAGGGAAAGCCCGGTGGCAGGGCGCCGCTCGCCATCACATGCTCCGGCGTGATCTTGGTGTCCTTGTTGTCGAAAAAGGCAAAGTTGCCGGTGCGCACATTGACCGCACCGAGGCTCAGCCGCACCGGGCCGTGGTTGATTCGGTCGAAATCGACATGGTCGAGCAGCGTCTGGCGTAATTGCCCGGTGTCGTAGATGCTTGTCGCGCCGGCCGAGCCGCGTGGCTGGAACCAGGCCGGGATCTGCCAGGGCGAAAAGAATCCGGGCACGCCGAAGGTTGAGACCCACCAGCTGCTGACCGTGCGGTAGAAGGGGCTTGTCTCGCGTTGATGTTCCATCAGCACGTCGACGGGGAGTTGGATGCCCACCTTGTTCCAGAAGGAGCGCAGCTTCTCAAGCCGCTCGCCCGGTACGTTGCCGGCCATGATCGCCGCGTTGATCGCGCCGATCGAGATGCCGGCGATCCAGTCCGGTTCGATATTCTGTTCTCTCAGCGCTTCGAAGGCGCCCGCCTGATAGGAGCCGAGCGCACCGCCGCCCTGCAGGACGAATACCCTATGTGCGTAGGCCGAAGCGGGGTTGCTGAGTGGAGTTGCAATATTCATGTGCCATCCTTTGCTGCGCTCCGGACTTAAAAGCCGCGATGCGCAAATATATGACCATTTTCCTGCCTGCTTCTCCGACTGCGGAGATATATCGTCTTCGCCAGGTGCCGAGCGAGGGTCAGGCTAGCCGAGCATATAGGCCCAGAGTGACACCGAGAATGCGCCGAGCGCGGTCGTCAGCGTAATCGTCGAGGCTGCAAGACTGTGACCGACCCCGAAGCGGTTGGCAATCAGCCAGGCGTTCACACCTGTAGGAACCGCAGCCGTGAGTACGAGCGCCGCCCGCCATTCAGGGCTGAGGCCCAGGACGTATGCGGCGGCAAACACGCAGGCGGGAAGCAGCAGGAGCTTGAAGGCCGCTATCACGCTGGTGATGCCGATATTGCCCGAGAGACCATATTGGCGCAGCGCCATGCCAAGCGAGATCAGCGCCGCCGGACCGGCAATATTGGCAATGTTGTCGACCACGGTTCCGAGCGTCGCCGGGATGGGAATGCCGATCATATGCACGAGGAGACCGCAGAAGAGCCCTATGACCAGCGGATTGCGAACGAGGTTCTTGCCGACCTGCAACAGAAGCTCGCCGGTGCTGCGACCGGCTCCGGCATTCTCCTTGCGCTCGGCCTGTTCCATCAGCAGTGTGCCGGCAATCATCATGGTCGGCAGATGCACGGCGATCAGGATCGACATCGCCATGATGCCGTCTGGTCCGACCGTGCGGCCCACCAGCGGCAGGCCGATGAAGATCGTATTGGCGAAGGCCGACGAAACTCCGGCCAGCACGCCGATGCGCGCATCCCGGCCGAACAACCTTGTCGTCACCAGATGGCCAGCGGTCCAGGTGACCGCAACGCCGGAGAAATAGGCGATCCACAATCGAAACGGCGATTCGCCCTGAAAATTCGCCTCGGCAATGGTCTGGAACAGCAGCAGCGGCACGGCGATCTTGAAGACGAATTCGCTCATGGCCTCGCCGACTTCGGCCTTCAACAGGCCAGTGCGCACGATCACCCAGCCGACGAGGATCATCAGGAAAACGGGAAGGACGTCGGTCAGGATTTCGGACATGCCGGGCGAGGCCGTTGAAATGATGGCTCGAGGGATTTGATCCGGAAGTTGTAGCAGCTTGCTTCATCGTGAGAAGCCGCAAAACAAAAAAAGCGGGATCAAACCCGCTTTTGCCTGTCCGGCTTCGCCGGAGAGTCCCCCCGGTGCACATGCCGCCAGTTCATCCGTGGTCGGCCCGCGTACCGGTGAGGCGGAAGGTATCATACCTTCCGAGACTGGCTTGGAAGCCTTGTGAGCTTCCGATCCCAGCCGCTTGATAAGCATTTAAAGATAGAAAGTGACAGCCAAATGACTGATCGGAATTAAGTTGGTCGCCAATATACCGATTTTTCTTCCAAACTTCGGAAAAACCGATAATACCGATTACCGGCTATCACCTATACCGGGACCTTCCTATTGATGACTCGTTTCGATGTACTGACCGTTGGCAATGCCATCGTCGACATTATCGCCCGCTGCAACGATCAGTTTCTGATCGACAACGAAATCACCAAAGCAGCGATGAATCTCATCGATGCCGAACGCGCAGAGCTCCTTTATTCGCGCATGGGCCCGGCGCTTGAAGCTTCCGGCGGCAGTGCCGGCAATACGGCTGCCGGCGTCGCCAATTTCGGCGGCAAGGCCGCCTATTTCGGCAAGGTCGCCGAGGATCAGCTCGGAGAGATCTTCGCCCACGATATTCGCGCCCAGGGCGTGCACTATGAGACCAGGGCGAAGGGCACTTTCCCGCCCACCGCCCGCTCGATGATCTTCGTTACCGAGGACGGCGAGCGCTCGATGAACACCTATCTCGGCGCCTGTGTCGAGCTTGGCCCGGAAGACGTCGAGGAAGATGTCGTCGCCGCCGCCAAGGTCACCTATTTTGAAGGCTATCTCTGGGATCCGCCGCGCGCCAAGGAAGCGATCCGCGAATGCGCCCGCATCGCCCATGCTCACGGCCGCGAAGTGTCGATGACCTTGTCCGACAGCTTCTGTGTCGGTCGCTATCGTGGCGAATTCCTCGACCTGATGCGCTCCGGCACGGTCGATATCGTTTTCGCCAATCGTGACGAGGCTCTGTCGCTCTACGAGACCGACGATTTCGACAAGGCGCTGACGTCGATCGCGGCCGATTGCAAGATCGCTGCCGTCACAACAGGCAAGGACGGCGCCGTCATCGTGCGTGGAAACGAGCGTTATGTCGTCGATGCGCATCCGATCGATGAACGTGTCGATACGACCGGCGCCGGCGATCTTTTCGCCGCCGGCTTCCTGTTCGGCTATACGCAGGGACGCACGCTCGAAGATTGCGCCAAGCTCGGCAACCTCGCCGCGGCCATCGTCATCGAACAGATCGGCCCTCGGCCGATGCGGTCGCTGTCGGAAGCGGGCAAGCAATTCGGGCTTCTCTGATCGAACTAGATCGCCAAGTCGTTTGACATGCTGAGAATAAGGGCCGCCTTCGACAAATCGTCAGGGCGGCTTTTTTATGAATCGGATCAAGCAGCCGCCTAACTCCAGAAGAGTGTCGCAGTCCTGGCTTCATAGAGAATAAGGATCCCGAGGCAGATCAGAATGAAGGGTACCACCCTGTGCCCATGTTTCCTGATCGGTGCGCCAAGCTTCGGATGGTTGACAAGGGAATGGGCCGCTCCGAGCCAGATCGCCGTCATAACAGCGAAGATGCAGCCGATCGCCAGAACTTCATAGGCGGAGCGAGTGGCAAAGAGCGGCGTGTAGACGCTGATATTGTCGCCGCCATTGGCGATCGTCACGAGGGTGACCGCGATGATATTGCCATGCCCCGCAGAGGCCTTCTCATGGTCTTCCGGATCGCCGTCCGTTTCGATGCCGTTCCAGAGTTCCCACAACCTCCTCAGTCCGAAATAGATCGGGGCGAAGCCAAGCAGGCCGATATAGGCGGCTGGAATGACGAGCACGAGGAACGAGGCAACGACGCTGACGCCGTAAAGCGTGGCAATACCGAGATATTGGCCGATGATGATCTGTTTCGCGCGGAATTTGGGATCGGCAAAGAAGCCGAGCAGAACAAAGATGTCGTCGACATTCGTCGATGTGAACACAACGACCGCAATGCCCAAAACGCCGAGTAGATAGCCCAAGATCGTCGGTCTCCATTTCCGCTGCCAGATATATCATGGCGCCGGAAAAGTCTCGGGGGGTACTGATTTGATGAGATGTTTCGTTACTTGAAGGCTTCGCCGGGGTAGGCACCCCAGATTTCGGACTGAGCGACCCAACCCTCGGTGCCGTCAGCCGTTACCATGCACCAGTCGCCTGTGCATTCGCGCACGCTCATCATCACGCCGGGCTGAAGCTTGGCGATAACGGTGCCGGATGGCTGGGCGTCGCGACGCATGTTGACGAACACTGCCTTGCCCTTGCCCTTCATCCATGGAGCTGCAAGCGCAGAGCGCTGGCCCGATAGAAGCGACTGGTTGACCCAGCCTTCGGTGCCGTCGGCGTCGCGCACGCGCCGCCAATTATCATATTCCTGGATGATCTCAACCGGCAGCCCCTGCTTGAGATAGAGCCAGGACACGGCATAGTCGGCGCTCGGGCCGATGCGCAGATTGACCCGCTTCGATTTCAGCGTGACGAAGCGCGGCAGCGGCAATCCGCTCGGCCCTTTGGCTGCCTGGGCCGCGGCAAGATCCGCCGTTGCGGCGGCCATCATCAGGCCGATCGCGAAAATAGCGCAGGACTTCAATACTTTGCCACGCATGGGATTTCCGTTCGTTCGTCATGACAAAGGCGCGGTTTCGATCGCCCTTGCGCTCCGCCTGTCGGCAAATCCTCGGATCGCGCCAGCGAGTTTTGTTTGTCTTCGCCTGCGGGTCTGGTAGAAATGCCCGGAACGGGAAAATTATCCCGCTTCTTGGTTAAGAACATCTGAACAAGGCATCGCCGCTCTCCATGACGCCGAAGAAAAAACCGAAGGTCTATGTAACGCGTAAACTGCCGGATGCGGTTGAGACGCGAATGCGCGAACTCTTCGATGCCGAGCTCAATATAGACGATCATCCCCGCACCAAGGCCGAATTGATCGAGGCAGTCCGCTCGGTCGATGTGCTGGTACCGACGGTGACCGACCGCATCGACGCCGAGGTGATCGAGGAAGCCGGCGCGCAGATGAAGCTGATCGCCAGCTTTTCCAATGGCACTGATCATATCGATGTCGAGGCCGCCGCCCGTCGCGGCATCACGGTCACCAACACGCCGAATGTGCTGACCGAAGATACCGCCGACATGACCATGGCGCTCATCCTCGCCGTGCCGCGCCGTCTTGCCGAAGGTGCGCGCGTGCTGACTGACAACCCTGGCGAATGGGCGGGATGGTCGCCCACCTGGATGCTTGGCCGCCGTATCCATGGCAAGCGCATCGGCATCGTCGGCATGGGCCGCATCGGCACGGCTGTCGCTCGCCGGGCCAAGGCATTCGGCCTTTCGATTCACTATCACAATCGCAAACGGGTCAATCCGGCAACGGAAGACGAGCTGGAGGCGACCTATTGGGACAGCCTCGACCAGATGCTGGCCCGCGTCGATATCGTCTCGGTCAATTGCCCGTCGACGCCCGCGACCTATCATCTGGTCTCGGCTCGCCGCCTGGCGCTGCTGCAGCCGACGAGCTACATCGTCAACACCGCGCGCGGCGACGTCATCGACGAGACGGCGCTGATCAAGATCCTGCGTGAGGGGAAGATCGCCGGTGCGGGCCTCGACGTGTTCGAGAACGAACCGGCTGTCAATCCGAAGCTGGTGAAGCTCGCCAACGAAGGCAAGGTGGTCATCCTGCCGCATATGAGTTCGGCCACGCTCGAGGGCCGCATCGACATGGGCGACAAGGTCATCATCAACATCCGCACCTTCATAGACGGCCATCGCCCACCCAATCGCGTGCTGCCATTCAGGTGACAGGTTTTCGCTCGGGGGCGGGGCGGCTTGCTGCCGGCTCGGCCCGCACCGAGGTGCAACCTGCCACCCACACCCAAAAACGATCCACATCCCATCCGCCGGTCACGCCCATGTCATAAAGGCGGCCCAGAGGTGGCCGGAAATACGAAGCAGGAAGGGCGAAGATAATGGCGCAGTCGCTGCCGCATGAGCGGATTCAATATGTCGTTGAAGGTGGTTTCAAGCTGTCCGGCGAGATCGAGCCGAGCGGCAACAAGAATGCGGCGCTGCCGATCATTGCCGCCTCCCTTTTGACCGATCAGCGTGTCGTGCTCAGCAATGTGCCCCGCATCCGCGATGTCGAGGCGCTGGTGGAGCTGATCCAGTCCGTGGGCGCCAAGGTGCGCTGGCTCGGGCGCAACGAGCTCGAAATCGAGGCCCGCGAACTCAGACCGGCCAATCTCGATCCCGATCTCTGCGCCCGCATCCGCGCCTCGATCCTGCTTGCTGGCCCGATGCTGGCGCGTTGCGGCGAAATTACCTTGCCGCCGCCGGGCGGCGACGTCATCGGCCGCCGCCGCGTCGACACGCATTTCCTGGCGCTCGAACAGCTCGGCACCAAGATCACCGTCGACGGCGCCTATAGTTTCCGTGCCGAGCGCTTGCGCGGCGCCGACGTATTCCTCGACGAACCCTCGGTGACGGCAACGGAAAATGCGCTCTGCGCGGCCGTTCTCGCCGATGGCACGACGATCCTGCGAAACTGTGCCTCCGAGCCGCATGTGCAGGATCTGGCGCGCTTCCTCATCGCCATGGGTGCCCGTATCGAAGGCATCGGCACCAACATGATGACGATCCATGGCGGCCAACCGCTCGGCGGCGCTACCCACCGCATCGGGCCTGACCATAACGAAGTGGGGTCGCTGATCGGCCTTGCCGCCGTCACCGGCTCCGAGATCACCATTCGCGGCGCAGGTGTGGAGCATCTGCGCTCGACCTTGATGACCTTCGAACGGCTTGGCATCCGCTGCCGCATCGAAGGCGACGATCTGGTGATCCCGGCCGGGCAGGAGATGAAGGTCCAGCCGGATTTCGGCGGTCATATCCCGAAGATCGAGGACCAGCCATGGCCGGCTTTCCCGGCCGACACCATGTCGATCGCCATCGTCACCGCAACGCAATGCGATGGTGTCGTGCTGATGTTCGAGAAGATGTTCGAAAGCCGGATGTTCTTCGTCGACAAGCTGATCGCCATGGGCGCCCGGATCGTACTCTGCGACCCGCACCGCGCCATCGTCGCCGGCCCATCGAAGTTGCGCGCCGCCCAGCTCGAAAGCCCCGATATCCGCGCCGGCATGGCCATGCTGATCGCCGCGATGTGCGCCGAAGGCACGAGCGTCATCAATAATGCCCAGCAGATCGAGCGTGGTTATGAGCGCATCGAGGAGCGGCTGAATGCGCTCGGCGCCCGCATCACGCGGATTCCGCCGCGGGCAAGCTGATCTTTTCGAGTGTGGGCGGCCGAAGCAGTGGCCACCTCGCCCTTCGAGGCTTCGGCTCCTTCGACAGGCTCAGGCGCCGCCGCTCCTCAGGGTGAGGTGGAGCAGCCCCGGTCTTCGATGCCGGTGCCACTCACCGGTCGCGCCGAAGCGAGGAGGTAGAGCTCTTCTTACCGCCGGAGCGAGAAGACTGGAGCGCGGGAGCGAGAAGACCAGCCCTCATGGTGAGGAGGCCCAAAGGGCCGTCTCGAACCACGAGGGCGGCTAGGAAGCATTGACCGAGGTACATTATTCTGCCGCCAGCCGCACCTTTTTGCGCTTGTACCTTATCGTCTCGAATTTCGCCGAGAGCGCATCATAAAGCAGCAGGCGGCCGATCAGCGGCTCGCCGATGCCGGTGACAAGCTTGATGGCCTCCATCGCCATCAGCGTGCCAATGACACCGGTCAAAGCGCCGATGATGCCAGTCTCGGCGCAGCTGGGGATAAGGCCCTGCGGCGGGGGCGCCGGAAAGAGATCGCGATAACGCGGATTGGCTGCGCCGTCGGCGTCGCTCTCATAAGGCTTTAGCGTCGTCACGGACCCATCGAATCGCCCGACCGCGCCCGTCACGAGTGGCAGATGTGCGGTCTCGGTCGCATCGGCAGCGGCATAGCGCGTATCGAAATTGTCGGAGCCGTCGATGACGAGATCGAAGCCGGCGAGCTGCCGGGCGGCTGTATCGAGCGCAAAACGCTCCTCGAAACGGATGGTCCGCACATGCGGATTGAGCCGCGCGATGGCGTCGGCGGCACTTTGCGTCTTCAATTCGCCGATGGTGCCGCTGTCGTGGATCACCTGCCGCTGCAGGTTGGAGAGCGAAACGTGGTCGTCATCGGCAATGCCGATCGTGCCGAGGCCAGCGGCGGCAAGATATTGCAGCACAGGCGCACCGAGGCCACCCGCGCCGATCACCAGCACGCGCGCGGCCTTCAATTTCTGCTGGCCGGCGCCGCCGACTTCAGGCAGCAAGATGTGGCGCTGGTAGCGAGCGATTTCGTCTGAGGTCAAAGGATCCATAGCGGCCACTCTATCACGATCGGCGGTTTTGAGATGCTAGGATTTCGTAATGCCGCCATGCGCAACGGTAAAGAACTGCGCGCGCTCGCCGAGTGCGGAAAACATTGCCTTGTCGGTCCCGGTCATGAAGGCCTGTCCGCCAAGCCCGTCGATCAGGTCGAAAAGCGCGGCGCGCCGGCCTTCGTCGAGATGGGCGGCGATTTCGTCGAGCAGCAGGATCGGCGCATGCCCCGTGAGATTGCCGACCAGGCGCGCATGGGCGAGAATCAGGCCGACGAGCAGGGCTTTTTGCTCGCCGGTCGAGCAGCGCTCAGCTTCCATGTCCTTTTCGCGGTGACGCACCAGCAGATCGGCCCTGTGCGGTCCGTCCAGCGTCCGCCCGGCTGCGGCATCGCGGTAGCGCCCCTCGCGGAGCAGGGCGGCATAATTGTCCTCGAGATCGACGGCCGGCCGGTCGAATTGCCCATCGAAGAAGCCGGAAAGCTCCAGCGCCGCCGAGGGAAAAGCCGTTGCTTCGCGGCTTTCGGCAATCAGCCGGGAAAGCAGGCCAAGCATCTCCTGCCGCGCGATCGCCATGGCAATGCCGAGGCTTGCCATCTGCTCCTCAATGCCGGCAAGCCAGGACGGATCGAATCGGCCTTCGGACAAAAGCTTGTTGCGGCTGCGCATGGCGCGTTCGAAATCGCTGGCGCGGCGGCCATGCGCCGGATCGAGCGACAGCACCAGCCGGTCGAGGAAGCGGCGGCGTTCGGAAGAGCCGCCGGTAAACAGCCCATCCATGGCCGGTGTTAGCCAGAGAAGGCGCAGGTGATCGGTGAGCTCGTCGATTGTCTTGGCGGGCGTACCGTTAATTCGCAGCCGGCGGGCGGCCGATTCGTCCGTCGCGTCGATGCCGGTGCCGATCTCGACCGTGCCGTCCATGCCGTCGAGTTCGGCAAAGATCGAAAATCCGCCTGGCGCATGGACGCGGGTGACATCGGCATAGGCGGCGCGGCGCAGGCCACGGCCCGGCGACAGCAGCGAGACCGCTTCCATCAGATTGGTCTTGCCGGCGCCGTTGTCGCCGGTCAGCACCACATGCCGCTCATCAAGCGTCAGCGCGGCTGCCGCATAATTGCGGAAGTCGGTGAGCTTCAGGCGCGAGATGAAAACCTTGTTCGGCATCGGTCTTTCGGATTCTTGGTCGGTGGCCGAGGGGTATGCCGAACATTGGCCAAGTGCAAGGTTTTTGCCGATGGGCCGCTATGTCTGCGGGGTGAAGTGCCCTCACGGGCCACCCTCGTCCTTCGACGGGCTCAGGATGAGGGTGGAGTGCGGTCTTGCACCCAGCCCCAAAGAGATCGATTCGGCGGAGACCAGCCCTCATGGTGAGGAGGCCCATAGGGCCGTCTCGAAACACGAGGGCGGGTGATTCGCTCGCCAATTCGGCATACTTGTCATTCGAAGAGATCTACCTGAATTCCTGCAGAGGTTGGTATTGGCACATGGCGCTACCTATATCGCGATGCTCGGGGAAGTTTTGAATGAAGGGGGCATCAATTGGAATTTGCAGAAACATTGCTCGCGCATACGCACGCCAGTTGGACACGCGTAAAGGCGGGCGAATCGGGCGATCTTGTCTATCGCCGTGAAGATGGTCTCGCCTATGCGAAAATCGCTTCGTCAGCCCGGTCAGCCGATCTTGCCGGCGAGCGTGATCGCCTCCTGTGGCTGCAAGGCAAAGGTATTGCCTGCCCCGAGGTGATCGACTGGAAAGAGGTGGAGGAGGGGGCCTGTCTCGAAATGACCGCAACCCCCGGCATACCGGCGGTCGATCTGGACGGAGATGCGCTTTTGAAGGCTTGGCCGTCGATGGTGCGGCAGCTGAAAGCTCTTCACGAGCTTCCGGCCGATCGATGCCCCTTCGATCGCAGCCTGTCGCTGATGTTTGCGAGGGCGGCGGATGTAGTCTCCCGAAATGCCGTGAACCCGGACTTTCTGCCGCCGGAGGATGAGGATAAGCCCGTCCGCGAACTGCTGGAGCGCGTTGAGCGCGATCTGCCGCTCCGGCTCGATCAGGAGGCCATCGACAAGGTTCTGTGTCATGGCGACGCCTGCATGCCCAACTTTATGGTCGATCCGCATAGCCTGCAATGTACCGGGCTGATCGATCTTGGCCGTGTCGGGACGGCGGATCGCTATGTCGATCTCTCACTGATGATTGCCAATGCCGAGGAAAGCTGGGCAACGCCTGAACAGGGCGAGCGGGCGCTTTCGATCCTGTTCGAGACAATGGAAATCAAGAAGCCGGATCGCGAGCGTCTCGCCTTCTATCTCCGGCTCGATCCGCTCACCTGGGGCTGATTGGCGGATTGCCAAAGCCAGTCCTCATGGTGAGGAGGCCCAAAGGGCCGTCTCGAACCACGAGGGGGGAGTGATTCGTCGCCAAACAAAAAATCCGGCCGAATCATCGGCCGGATTCATGTGAAACAATGTGATTCGCCGCTCAGTCGCTGAAGGTGTCGAAGAAATCCTTCATGCGGGCGAAGAAGCCCGTCGATTCCGGATTGTTGTCCTTCGATGAGATCTGCTCGAATTCCTGCAGCAACTCGCGCTGGCGCTTGGTCAGCTTCTGCGGCGTTTCGATCTGGATCTGGATATAGAGGTCGCCGACCTGGCTGGAGCGCAGCACCGGCATGCCCTTCGCCTTCAGGCGGAACTGCTTGCCGACCTGCGTACCCTCGGGAACGGTGACGCGCGACTTGGTGCCGTCAAGTGTCGCCACATCAAAGGTGCCGCCGAGCGCTGCCGTCGTCATCGAGATCGGCACCGCGCAATAGAGATCGGCGCCGTCGCGCTGGAAGAACTCATGCGGCTTGACGGAGAGGAAGATGTAGAGATCGCCCGCAGGCCCGCCACGCAGACCGGCTTCGCCTTCGCCCTGCAGGCGAATGCGGGTGCCGTCTTCGATGCCGGCCGGGATGTTGACGGAGAGCGAACGCTCTTCGGTCACGCGGCCCTGGCCATGACATTTGGTGCAGGGATCGGGAATAATCTGGCCGCGGCCATGGCAGGTCGGGCAGGTGCGCTCGACGGAGAAGAAGCCCTGTGCAGCGCGTACCCGGCCGGAGCCCTGGCAGGTGCCGCAGGTCTTCGGCTGCGTGCCGGGCTTGGCGCCCGAGCCGGAACAGACGTCGCAGGTGAGCGAGGTCGGCACGCGGATTTGCGCCGTCTTGCCGACAAAGGCTTCCTCAAGGGAAATTTCCATATTGTAGCGAAGATCGGCGCCGCGCTCGCGGCCGCCGGAGGACCGTCCGCGTGCGCGGCCGCCACCCATCATCTCGCCGAAAATATCCTCGAAAATATCGGAGAAGCCGCCGCCGCCACCGAAGCCGGCGCCAAAACCGCCGCCACCGCCCATGCCACCATGCTCGAAAGCAGCATGGCCATAGCGGTCATAGGCTGCGCGCTTCTGCGGATCCTTGAGCGTTTCGTAAGCTTCGTTGATTTCCTTGAACTTCCGCTCGGCGCTGCTGTCGTCCGGATTCTTGTCCGGATGAAATTGCATTGCCAGCTTGCGAAAGGCGCTCTTCAGCTCTTTCTCGTCCGCCGTCTTTGAGACGCCCAATGTCTCGTAGTAGTCCGCTTTTGCCATTAAGGATAAGACCCCGGAAATGGATTTCCGGCTGCCCGAAGGCAGCCGGATCTAAGTCTCCTAGAGAACCTTTCGGTTCGTACTTATGCAGACCGCTTGCGGTCGTCTTCGTCCTTGATTTCCTCGTAGTCGGCATCGACGACGTCGTCCTTGCCGGCTGCCGAGGCATCGGCCGAAGGGCCTTCCGCCTGCTGTGCTTCATAGATTGCCTGGCCGAGCTTCATGGAAACTTCCATGAGCGTCTGGGTCTTGGCCTTGATGTCTTCGGCGTCCGGCTCGGAGGCTTCCGTCGCCGTCTTCAGCGCTGCGATCGCGTCGGAGATGGCGTTGCGATCGGCTTCGCTGACCTTGTCGCCGTAATCCTTCAGCGACTTCTCGCTGGAATGGATCAGGCTTTCGGCCTGGTTCTTGGCTTCGACGCCTTCGCGACGCTTCTTGTCGTCGGCAGCATGGGCTTCTGCATCCTTGACCATCTTTTCGATGTCGGCGTCGGAAAGACCGCCGGAAGCCTGGATGCGGATCTGCTGTTCCTTACCGGTGCCCTTGTCCTTGGCCGAAACCTGGACGATGCCGTTGGCGTCGATATCGAAGGTGACTTCGATCTGCGGTACGCCACGCGGTGCCGGCGGCAGGCCGACGAGGTCGAACTGGCCGAGCAGCTTGTTGTCGGCAGCCATTTCGCGCTCGCCCTGCGAGACGCGGATGGTCACGGCCGACTGGTTGTCATCGGCGGTCGAGAAGGTCTGCGACTTCTTCGTCGGGATCGTCGTGTTGCGTTCGATCAGACGGGTGAAGACGCCACCGAGCGTTTCAATGCCGAGCGACAGCGGGGTCACGTCGAGCAGCAGAACGTCCTTGACGTCGCCCTGCAGAACGCCGGCCTGGATGGCGGCGCCGAGTGCGACGACTTCATCCGGGTTGACGCCCTTGTGCGGCTCTTTGCCGAACAGCTGCTTGACGACTTCCTGTACCTTCGGCATGCGGCTCATGCCGCCGACGAGAACGACTTCGTCGATCTCGGCAGCCGTAACGCCGGCATCCTTGAGAGCGGCCTTGCACGGAGCGATCGTACGCTGGACGAGATCGTCGACCAGGCTTTCCAGCTTGGCGCGGGTCAGCTTCAGCGTCAGGTGCTTCGGGCCGGTCGCGTCTGCCGTGATGAAGGGCAGGTTGATTTCGGTCTGCTGAGCGGAAGACAGTTCGATCTTGGCCTTTTCGGCAGCTTCCTTCAGACGCTGCAGGGCAAGCTTGTCACCCTTGAGGTCGATGCCGTTGTCCTTCTTGAACTCGGCAACGAGATATTCGACGAGACGCATGTCGAAGTCTTCACCGCCGAGGAAGGTGTCGCCGTTGGTCGACTTCACTTCGAAGACGCCGTCGCCGATTTCCAGGATCGAGATATCGAAGGTGCCGCCGCCAAGGTCGTAAACGGCGATGGTCTTGCCGTCCTTCTTGTCGAGACCGTAGGCAAGTGCAGCAGCGGTCGGCTCGTTGATGATGCGCAGGACTTCAAGACCAGCAATGCGGCCGGCATCCTTGGTTGCCTGGCGCTGGGCGTCGTTGAAGTATGCGGGAACGGTGATGACGGCCTTTTCGACCTTTTCGCCGAGGTAGGACTCAGCGGTTTCCTTCATCTTCTGAAGGATCATTGCGGAAATCTGTGCGGGCGAATAGCCCTTGCCCTGAGCTTCGACCCAGGCGTCGCCATTGTCACCCTTGACGATCGTGAAGGGAACGAGGTGCTTGTCCTTCTCGACGGTCGGATCTTCGTAGCGGCGGCCGATCAGGCGCTTGACAGCGAAGAGGGTATTCGTGGGGTTTGTAACAGCCTGGCGCTTGGCCGGCTGGCCGACGAGACGTTCGCCGTCGTCGGAGAAGGCGACCATTGAGGGGGTCGTGCGGGCGCCTTCGGCATTCTCGATCACCTTGGCGTCTTTACCGTCCATGACGGCGACGCAGGAATTTGTGGTTCCAAGGTCGATACCAATTACTTTTGCCATATCATTCTCTCCTTGAAGCAAGCTGTCGGAACCCCTGTCAGGCATTCCATTGACAGCCCCTTACGGGATGGTCTTGAGGATTGCGCAGCCATGACTGCGGTGATGCCGCGTATATAAGTAGCGGTTTTACTGACTGCAAGGCAGGAAATCACCCGGAATCCAGCAAAACGAATGGTTTGTCGCCCAAATTCCACATGGCCGTGAGTGCGCCGAGACCCTGCGGATTTGAAGCAATCTTATATCAGAGCAGCCTTGCGGCGGCCATGCAAGCGGCAAGGCGCAAAATTGCGATTTTATATAGGTCCGGGCAGATTGGTTCGCAGCGGAAAGTTTGTAAAAGATGGCGTTTTGACGAGCGCCTTCGCGCGATTGATATCTCGTTCTCTTGCGATGCATTGAATCGGTGCTGCTTCGATCGAAGGCGTCGCAACGAGTACCTGCGCCGACAAGTCGATTTCCGTCGTTGGGGATGAGGTTTCCAAGGCCTATCGGCTTCGTCGTCCCGTCTTAAATTTGACGCCTTGCTGCCTCCTGTTTTCGCCGTCGCTTTATCCGACAATCAAAACAGGAAATTGCAATTATATGTCCGTTACAATCACGCGTCGCGTTGCGTTAATGACGCCATTCCTTGCCATGACGGGGCTGTTGGGATCCCATGTTCTCGCCAAAGATAGCGACAAAGGCATCGCGGCAAGACTTAAAAAGCTGGAGAAGCGCAGCGGTGGGCGTCTGGGTGTCGCCGTGCTGAACACCGCCACCGGGCAGCTTGCCGGCAACCGTCTGGACGAACGCTTTGCGATGTGCAGCACGTTCAAGGCATTGGCCGTCGCGTTTACGCTTTCCCGCGTCGATCGCGGGCAAGAGCAGCTCGACCGCCGCATCTTTTTCAAGGAGGGCGATCTGGTGACGCCCTTCAAGGCAACGAAACCGCATCTGGCGGATGGGATGACGATCGAGCAGCTATGCGAGGCGGCGCTGATCGTAAGCGATAGCACCGCCGCCAATCTGCTGCTGGCAAGCTTCGGCGGCCCCGCGGCCTTGACCGATTATCTTCGATCCCTCGGCGATCCGGTGACGCGGCTTGATAGGATCGAGTTGGACCTGAATATCGTCAAGCCCGGCGAAATACATGATACGACCTCTCCTCGTGCCATGGTGGCCACGCTGCAGAAGATCATCCTTGGCGACGCGCTGTCGCCCCCGTCCCGCACGAAGCTGACAAACTGGATGATCGCCTCCACAGATGCGGCCGCGCAACGCCTCCGCGTCGGCCTGCCGAACGGCTGGCGTATAGCGAACAAGCCGGGGACATGGAACGGAATTTCCACCAATGATATCGGGGTGATCTTTCCACCCGGCCGCGATCCGATCGTGGTGGCGGCCTATCTCGGCGCAGCACCGGGGTCGATAAAGGACCAGGAGGCCATCCTGGCCGAAGTTGCCCGCATCGTGGCCGAAGAAATCTGACGTCAAACGAAAGCTGCCGGTCGCGGCGCGCAGATGATCATCTTTTGATGCTGATCGTTTAGCCGCCGCGGCCATTCCGTCGACGCGCCAACGTCAGATGACGCAGCGCGGTTCGGCAATCCTCGGAGAATTCGCTCCCTCTACCGCGTCACCGCCCGAGAATGACGTCGAGCAGTGACGAACGATGCGGCCGTACTGCTGCGGTCGGAGGAGCGGTCTCGCCGACATCGGCAGGCGGGATATCGCCGGTGTCGTAAGAGTTGGAGCTGTAGGGATTTGTGTCGTCGGCAATGTTGGCCGGCGGCAGATCCTGAGGGTCGTCATTGGCCGAGGCCTGGTTGACGATCTGTGGTTGGATCGGCTGCTGCGACGGCCGTTGCTGCAATGTCGGCTGCTGGATCGGCTGCCCGCCGTCTAGCGAGCCGGAGATGATATTGCCTATCGTCGTCGGCTGACCCGCATTCGGCTCGGTCTGCGCCACCGGCAGGCCGTTATCGATGATCTGGCCGCCACCGAAGATCGGCGTCGGCATGATGCCCTTATGGGCCGCGGTCATGAATTCCTTCCACGCCCTCGCCGGCAGCCCGCCGCCGGTCACCTTGCGCATCGACTTGCCGTCGTCATTGCCGAACCAGACGCCGGTGGTCAGGTGGCTGGTAAACCCGACGAACAGCGCGTCGCGGAAGGACTGCGTCGTACCCGACTTGCCGGCAGCCTGCCAGCCGGGAATGCGGGCGGCCTTGCCGGTGCCGTTGGCGATGACGCCGGCCATCATGGCGTTCATGTTGGTGACGATATCCGGGTTCAGCACCCGCTGCGGATTGTCGGTATTGGCCTGGTAGAGCACCTTGCCCGAGGCTGTGGTTACCTTGGTGATGACGTGCGGCGCCACCTTGAAGCCGCCATTCATGAAGGTGGCATAGGCGGAGGTGAGCTCCAGCAGCGACACTTCGGAGGTGCCGAGCGCGATCGAGGCATTGGATTGCAGATCGGATTCGATGCCGAGCCTGTGCGCCACCTTGATCACCTGATCAGGCCCAACCTCCGCGACGACTTGAGCGGCAACTGTATTCAGTGATTTCGCCACTGCGGTTGCGAGCGTCACGGGACCGCTATAGCGCTGTTCGTAGTTTTCCGGCGCCCAATTGCCGATCTTGACCGGCATGTCTTGGCGGATCGTGTTGGGCGTCAGGCCCGCTTCCAGCGCTGCGGTATAGACGAACGGCTTGAAGGCGGAGCCGGGCTGGCGTTTGGCGGTCACGGCGCGGTTGAACTGGCTCTGCGCATAGTCGCGGCCGCCGACCAGGGCGCGGATGGCGCCGGTCGCATCGACGGACACCAGCGATGCCTGCGACGCGTTCAGCTTCTTGCCGTCCTTGGACAGCACGTCTTCCAGTGCCTTTTCCGCCTTTTCCTCAAGCGACATGTCGAGCGTCGTGTCGACGATCAGGTCTTCCTTGACGTCGCCGCCGATCAGCTTGGGAAGCTGGTCCATGACCATGTCGGCCACGTAGTTTTCAGCGCCGGTCCAGTAGCTCTTCGATCGTGTCGGTGGCTGAGACATCGCCGTCTTGGTATCGGCCTCGGTGATGAAGCCCTGATCCTGCATTGCCTGCAGCACCAGCTGCGCACGCGCCTCGGCGGCAGCCGGATCGCGGGCGGGCGACAGCCGCGACGGCGCCTTGACGAGGCCGGCGAGCATGGCCGCTTCACCGAGATTGACGTCTTTGGCCGATTTGTTGAAGTAGCGTCGCGAGGCCGCCTCGACGCCATAGGCGTTCGAGCCGAAATAGACGCGGTTCAGGTACATCGTCAGGATCTGGTCCTTGGTGTATTTGTGCTCCAGCCACAGCGCCAGCAGCACTTCCTGCACCTTGCGTTCCAGCGTGCGGTCCGGCGAGAGGAACAGGTTTTTGGCGAGCTGCTGCGTCAGCGTCGAGCCGCCCTGGACGGCGTGGCCCGTCACCACATTGGTCACGACGGCGCGGGCAAGGCCGATCGGATCGAAACCGAAATGCGAATAGAAGCGCCGATCCTCGATGGCGATGATGGCTTCCGGAATGTAGGGCGACATGTCGCTGAGCGCCACGGCCTCGCCGCCGGTCGTGCCGCGATTGGCAATCAGGCTGCCGTCGAGATCGGTGATCTTGACGTTCGGCGGCCGCTCGGGAATGACCCAGGTGCTGGCGCTTGGCATGCGTGAGCCGTAATAGGCGACAAGACCGGCAAGGCCGATACCGCCCCAGAGGCAGAGCACAAGACCCCAGTAGATTGTCGAACGGATGAAGCCGAAAAAGCCGCGTCGCGGCTGCGCCCGGCGCGCAGGTTTGCGCCGGCTGCGGGCGCGGGTGCGGCGAGGCTTTTCGACCACGGGCTCATCCTCGTCGTCTTCATCCTCGTCTTCGTCGGGTTCGGGTTCTTCGTAGTATGTCTTGGAAGGAGACGAATATTTCTTGGCCGAGCGCCTGTTGCCGATGATGCGTTCGCCGGCATTGAATCCGTCTTCGTTGCGTTCCCGACCGCTGGAGAAGGATGGTTCTATCCTCTGGCGTGATTTCTTCTTATCTGCCATTGCGGGCCGGTCGTACCTCGATGCCTAATGTTTCATGTCTTCTGTCAGGCTGATCGCTGCGGCAGCATATGGCTTTCTGCGCAAGAAGCCGCCCCTTGCTGGCACGTCGTTCCGAAAAATGGATACCGATTCCCGGAGCGGGACGCCACCCGCCTTTGCTCACGAACCCCTCGTGAAGACATCAAATCCCGCCTGAACTGTAAATGCGGCGATTTAAGGAGGGATTAAGAACATTCCCGACGTCTGTGTGACAGCGGTTTCACCAGTGCTGGCAGGCCCTTCAGGGAACTTTCCGCCGCTTCGGGCATTATCCGATCATAAAAACGAAGGGGACGAGCATATGAGTTCGTTGACGAAGATAGAGGAAGGCAGCGGGAGCAAGCTGCGGGAAGTCTGGAGCGTCGAGGATTTCGCCCGGCGTCACCGGATCTGCACGGAGGAGGAGGCCCGGCTGAAAAAGCTGTTTGGCGACTTCGCGACAAAGCAGGAATTGCTCTCGAACGCGCAAAGGCCGCCGCTGTTTCGCTGAGCGAGAATGGCAGGCCCGGCGCGATGTCGATCGTGAGCCGTTGCGGCTGTAAGGCTGGCGGCGGAGGAGGCTATGCCGATGTGGAAGCGTTTTGAACTATGGCTGGTCGATCGGATCGACCGGATTTTCGGGCTGGAACGGCTCGCGCGCCGTGCCGGGTTTTCGCCTGACGAAGCCAAGCGGATCGCGCGGGACAAATAGACTAGCGCGAGCCGGATTGCTGGGTGCGCCCATCCCGGTCGAATGCGTCGAAACTTCGCGGCGCGCCCTCAATCTTCCGTATTTTCGAAAGCTCTGATCGAGGTTATAGTACTGTCATGTGGCCGTCTTGGAGGGTGGTTCCAAACAAGCGGCAGCGCGTGAGGAGGAGTATTCATGCGACACATCAAATGGAGCAATCCAATCGAGATCGGTTTTGCTCAGGGTACGTTTCAGCTTGTGACAGGTCCGTCCGAGGCATTGAATTGCATGGCCAATCTTTGGCCTGACCGGCGCGGTCCGCTGTATGTCGCGGCGAGAAGCATTTGCCGGGCGGCGATCGACGGTCGCAAGTCGGCCGAAGAAGCCCGGGAAATGTTCATTTCGGCAACGCGGGAAGCGCATCTCAAGATGCACTGAAGTGCGTCGGGCCCATCAGCCCGTTCACGTCCAAATGCCGGGAGCCGGCGGGAGCGCGGCAAAGGCCGAGCCCTTTAGAACGCGCACTCTTCCGCAAGGCATTTTTTTGATACCGCTGCCGCGCTGTGCAGAGGGAGCGTTCCTCAACTTGGGTGTCTCCTCATCAAAAAAGCCGGCGACCTTATAGGTCGCCGGCTTTTTGTTTTCGCGTGGAATCGCTGTCTTGTTAGCGGTTTGAGCCTCTGACAGACATGCGGCAATTCGGTTCCGATGCCGGGCAATCCTTTTGATCGGGGCTGTAAGGTCCCGGCGTGCCCGCATTCGGACGCGGATTGTTTTGCGGCTGCGGCTGCGGTTGAGCCTGCGGCTGACGCTGCGGTTCCGGGCGGGGCTGGTTGTCCGGGCGATTGTTGTCGCGGTGACGATCCGGGCGGTTACCCCAGCCCTGATTGTTATCAGGCTGCTGGCGGCCCCAATCGCGATTGCCGTCAGGTTGCCTGTCCCAATCGCGATTGCGGTCGGGGCGGCGGTCCCAATTGCGGTCCGACCCATTGTTCCAGTCAGACCCGCGATCCCAGTCGCGATTACGGTCGGGACGGCGGTCCCAGTTGCGATCCTGCCCGTCATTCCAGTTCGATCCGCGATCCCATCCCGGAGGATTGCGATCCCAGTTGTTATCCGGACGGCGGTCGACCCAGCCAGGGCCGCGACGCCAGCGATCACGATCGCGATAGAAGTCGCGGCCACGATAGTAGCGACCCCAATAGTCGTCGAAGTTGAAGACCACCGTCGGAATGCCGAGCGGGCGGTAGTATTGCCGGTCGATATAGATGCGGCGCGACTGGTAGGTCGCCTGGATATAGCGGCCGGCGACCCAGCCGCGGCCGCCGTAGAACGAGACGTCGCACCACGGCGTGTCGTTGAGGCAGCCATTGATCTGCAGCGGCACGCCGACAGGGATCATGGTGACGGCGGGATAGGCGGTGCTTGGGCCCGACCGCATGTTGACATTTGCGGTGGCAAAGCCCTCCGCTGCTTCCGCGATGGCCGGCAACGCAATGAATGCGGCCAGTATGCTCGCGGCAAAAACCTTGAACCTCATGAAGTCTCTCCCCTTGCGCACCAGCGGCTCGAAATCAGCGGCCGGTGCCTTTTCCATCTGTGGTGCGTCTACCCCGACGCCGTTCGCAGTGACGTTCCAAATTCGGCAAGATAAAGGCCTGCGCATGCACGGAATCTGATAGGATTCCACGGCGCGTCCTCAATCTTTACATGTGTTTTAAGAGTCTTTGCATGAATACAGCTTGAACGACCGATCATCATGCATTGAGGTGCCGGGAGATTTTCTGGCAAGACCTGCCTGCCGTCTGGTGGATTACCATCGGTTGGGTTCCGCACCCGCGCTTGCAATCAGGAGGGAATAATGATGGTGGCCTTGAAATCGCCATCCTGCTGTCCGATATACAGTCCAGTCATGCAGCCGATGGATGGCTGGAGCGCTTGAGAGCGAGCCGTGTTCGTCCGTCGAGATTGTCGAAGCAAGTTGACCTTTCGTTAACTTTTGACGAGCAATCTGGCTGCAGTTCCGCTTTCCCTTTGACCACGGATGTACTGGCACTGTTGCGAGGGCGGATGACGAAAGGCCGGATTGCTCCGGCCTTTTTGTTTTGATGGTGGTGGCGTGTTTCCTGTGAAAACGGGGACGCGCCATTTTCATTTTCGGCACCCTTCTCCCGGAAAACAAAAACCGCCACAGTTGCCTGCGGCGGTTTAAATTCGAGGGATGAGCCCGGCCTGACCGGGCGCTGTCCTTAGTTTGCCTTTTTGGCCGAGACCTTGACGACCTTGGCCGGAGCTTCGGCCACATTTGCCTTGCCGGCCGGCACATAACCAGCACCGATGTTGATGTTCAACCCGATGTAGTCAAGGGCGCTCTGCTGAACGGCCTGTGCCAGGCTCTGCTGGGCGGCTGTCACGTTACGCTGTGCATCGAGAACGTCGAGTAGCGAGGACGCACCGTCCTTGTAGCTGGCGGTCGAGAGCTGCAGGGCTTCCTGATAGGACTTGACCTGAGCGTGCTGCGCAGCAACCGTCTGTGCGTCGCGGGAGACGGCCGACAGGTAGTTTTCGACATCTTCGATAGCCGACCGTACCGTCTGCTGCCAGGCGATATAGTTTTCGCGGCTTGAAGACTGCGCGCTCTTTACGCCAGCGCGCAGGGCGCCGCCGTCGAAGATCGGCAGGTTCAGCGACGGGCCGAACGACCAGGTTGTGAAGCCGCCGCTTGCTCCCGAGGTATGGGTGTAGGTCGGCGAAATCGAACCGCTGAGCGTGATCGACGGGAAGAGCTTGGCTTCCGCCACGCCGATCTGAGCCGTCGAGGCTGCAAGGGTCCGCTCTGCAACGCGAATATCAGGACGGTTGCGGATGAGGTCAGCCGGGAGGCCCGTACGGACGCTACCGCGGAACACCGGCTGTTTGCCGCCGCCCTGCATCTGCGCGATGATCGTTGCCGATGAAACGTTGAGTAGCGTCGCGATGTGATGCACCTGCTGGCGATAGCTGATTTCATAACCAGGTACCAATGCCAACGTCTGGTTGACGAGGCCTTCCGCCTGAACCACGTCGAGGCGGGATGCCGCACCGGCTTCGAGCTGGAACTTGGTGAGCGAAAGCGTATCGCGGCGGGACTTCAGGTTTTCCTGAGCGATCGAAATGAGCGCCTGGTAGTAGCGGGCATTGACGTAGCTGTTGGCGAGATCCTGCAGATAGGTCAGGCGTGCAACATCTACGTTGGAATAGGCGACGTCGAGCGAAGCATTGGCGCTTTCAGTCGCACGGCGGTACTGACCCCAGAGGTCGAGCAGCCAGGAAGCCGAGGCGGTGCCTGTCGTGACATTTCGCCGTCCAGCCGAAGAGGAAACCGTCGAGCCACCCTTCTGGCCGCTCGTCGTGTTGTCGCCGCTGACGGTCAGGCTCGGGAGCCCGCCTGCGCCTGCGGTAACGACTGCGGCTTCAGCCTGGTTGATGCGCTCCAGCGTCTGCTGGATGTTGAGGTTTTGGGCAAGTCCCTGTGCGGCGAAGGCATTCAGCTTGGCGTCGCCGAAAGCAGTCCACCATTGTGAACCGGCGACATCGCCGTTCATCTTCGTACCGCCCTCCGAGAATTTGGCCGGCAGAGGCATTTCCGGTGGTTTATGGTCTGGGCCGCTAACGCAACCTGCCAGAATAAGCAGCAGGGCGGGGGCGGCAGTACGAATGGAAACCATCACATTGTCCCACAATTCAATTTACTGATCAGTGTTTTAAGGGTCGACGTGACCCATGTGTGTCGGCGCTCCAGCCCTACTCAATACAAACAAATGACCCGAAGCGGTCGTCGTCAATCTAGCAATGAGTTTTGCAATAGCACAGTGGCTTTTACGAATTCTCGTTCGCGAACATATGTGGGATCGAGCAAAATATCAGGGTGTCGTTAAAAAAAATATAAAGTGTTGCAAAAAACATACCCTTTCACGCACCACTCAAGGGTGCGAGAGGGGGATGATTTGGCCGAAAATGCAACCTTGAGAAGGTTTTTCGGTGTGCGCAGCCCATCGGAGGGCCATCTCACTTATCTTTATTTAAAAATAGCGAGCCAGACTTGCGTGAACCCTATCGCGCGGTGTTGCACCGCGGTCGTCAGCCACGAAAGGCGTGCCCGTAATCGCTTCATAGGCGCGGATATAGACCTTCGACGTCTCCTCGACGAGCTCCAGCGGGATCTCGGGAATCTCGTCCTTGTAGGGATCGCAGCGCTCCGTCACCCAGGCACGCACGAAATCCTTGTCGAAGCTTTCGGGGCGCGCGCCTTTTTCGAATCGATCCTGATAGCTGTCAGCAAGCCAATAGCGGCTGCTGTCCGGCGTGTGGATCTCGTCGGCGAGGATGATTGTTCCGTTTTCATCGGTGCCGAATTCATATTTCGTATCGACGAGGATCAGTCCACGCTTGCAGGCAATCTCCTGCCCACGCGCGAAAAGCGCCAGGGCATAGCTCGACAATGTCTCCCATTGCGCTTTGCTCAAGAGCCCCTGGCCGATGATCTGGGCCGGCGTCAGCGGCTCGTCGTGGCCGCCATCGAATTCCTTGCTGGTCGGCGTGATGATCGGTTCCGGCAGGATCTGGTTGTCACGCATGCCATCCGGCAGCGTGATGCCGTACATGTCGCGCTGACCCTTCTTATAGAGTGTCAGGATCGAGGTGCCGGTGGTGCCAGCGAGATAGCCGCGCACGACGACCTCGACCGGGAGAATGGTGAGCCGCTTGCCGACGACGACATTCGGGTCCGGATAGTCGATGACATGGTTCGGGCAGATATCGCGCGTCTGCTCGAACCAGTAGCGCGCCGTCTGCGTCAGCACCTGCCCCTTATAGGGAATGCAGGTGAGAATGCGGTCGAATGCGCTTAGCCGATCGGTGCTGATGATGATGCGGCTGCCGTCGGGCAGATCGTAATTCTCGCGCACCTTGCCGCGATAGTAATTGGGTAGTTCGGGAAAATGGGCTTCGGAAAGAATTCGCAACGCGTCCACCAGCAGGCTCATGCGTCCGCCCGACGGACGCTTCTTGAGCGGACCCTTAGCGCATTGTGACGGAAATCGGAACGATTTTCACATATAAGAGTGCATTCTCATGGCAGACGTTTCACCCGCTGATCCGAAACCGTCAACCGGGCACGCGCCAGCCGCCATTTGCGGTCTTCTCCAGAATGGGCGTCGAAAAGACCCCGACGATCCGCTCGCTCCACGGTTTGCCGTCTGCATCGACCCGCTCCCGCCAACGCTCCGATTGCAGCATGGCTGCGCCGATCACCACTGGTTCGATACCGCAAGCAGTTACCAGTTGCAGGCCGGAGACGATCGAGGCTCCGCTTGATATGACGTCGTCGATCAGCGCTACCCGCTTTCCTTCGAGCAGCGGCAGCATGCGCGGATCGATATAAAGGCGCTTCTCCTGGTTCGGCGTGGTGATCGAGGAGAGCGAAACAGACAATTCCTCGCGATACCAGAATTTGCGCGAAGTCCCGAGCGGCACGTAGCGCGCATGGCCAAGCGCCCGCGCAACCGCGCTTGCCAATGTCAGGCCAAGCGTCGGCAATCCGGCGACGACCTCGACATCATAGTCGGCAATCCGCGCTGCAAGCGCCTCAGCCAGGGCTTCCTGCACGGAAAAGCTGGCCTGGTTGACGATCAGCGATGCGAGAGCATGCTCGCCATTGGCAAGGACGCGGATTGGCAGCCGCAGCTGACGGCCATCCGGCAGCTCGGCCACATAGAAGTCGCGGCATTCTTGCCCTGTTGAAAAGCTTTGCGGCGGATGGAGCTCCTGCCAGAAGTCATGAGGCTGCATTGCGTCTCGCCTTGGTTCCATCCTGTCCCTTGGTTTTCAAGTCGGCCCGCCGGCGGAGACGAAGGATTTCCGCTTCCGTCAACGCCCGGACCGCACCTTTCGGCAGATCGCCGAGCGCGATATCGCCGAAGGTGACGCGCACCAGCCGCAGGCATTCGATGCCGAGCGATTCCAGCATCCGCCGGATCTGCCGGTTGCGGCCTTCCTTCAGCTCCACTTCGATCCAGCTGTTTCGATCGCCGCTGCGCAGCAGGCGCGCCGAGCTGGCGGTCAGCAGCTCGCCGTCGTCGATGATACCGCGCTCCATGCGCGCAAGCTCTTCCACATCCATGATGCGGTCGACCTGAACGTGATAGGATTTGCCGACATGGCTGATCGGGTCGAGCAGCGCCTGGGCCAGTATCGTATCATTGGTAAAGAGCAACAGCCCTTCGCTTGCCTTATCCAGGCGACCGACAGGGGCCAGATGCCGCGCATCGATGTCTTTCAGGCAATCATAGACCGTCGGCCGGCCCTCGGGATCGTCACGGGTAGTCACCAGCCCGCGCGGCTTGTTCAGCATGAAATAGAGTTTTTCCTCGGCGGATATCGCGACATCATCCACGGCAAATCGCGCGTGTTCCAGATCGACCCAGGTCGAGGTATCCGTAATCTTGCGGCCGTCGACTGTCACCCGGCCGGCCAGGATCAAGGCTTCGGCCTGGGTGCGGGAACAATAGCCGAGCTTGGAAAGCGCCCGCGGCAAGGTCACGCGCTTGCCGTCTGGCTCCTGCCTGCCTTTGGCCGTTTTGCCGGATCGCTGCGCTGAATGCCTTTGGCTCAACCGTCTTGCCTCGTGCTCGTTTGTGGAATGATGGGGCATGGCGCCCCTCAGGAACAATCCTTTCGCACGAGGATGGTCACGAGGCAATTCGGTTTGTCGCAACAGCGCGGAGGCGGCAGGACTCGCATGTCATGGATGCGAGCCCTGCCTTGGACCGGAGCGGGCGATGGGGTCGGGTAGGCGGCATCGAGGCTGCCGCCATTCGCTCCGGAGGGATTGTCGCTGCCTGGAAACTGCATTGCTTCTATTGCTGGGATTTTTCAAAACGGCCGAGATTTGTTACAGTTTGTAACGTCGGCGGTTTCCCTGTTGCCAAAACCACCTTCCGCCCCGCATGGAGGGTCATGGTTTCCGCATCGCTTCTTCTGGTCGAGGACGACCGCGAGATTAGGGCGCTCCTCGAGGAGTTCCTGAGTCGCGAGGGTTTCAGCGTGCAGGCTGCCGATAGCGCCGCCGCCATGGACCGCATTCTCTCAAGGGGATTTCCCGATCTCATCATTCTCGATCTGATGCTGCCGGGCGAAGACGGCCTGTCGGCATGCCGCCGCATCCGCGCCCGCAGCCAGGTGCCGATCCTCATGCTGACGGCAAAGACCGAAGACATCGATCGCATTCTCGGCCTCGAAATGGGCGCTGACGATTATCTCGGCAAACCCTTCAACCCGCGAGAGCTGCTGGCGCGCATCCGTGCCATCCTGCGCCGCTCGGGCCCCGAGCGGACGGAGGAGGGCGCGGTGCCCGCACGGCGCAAGAGCTTCGCCGGCATGATCGTCGATCTCGATGGCCGGGTGATCGAGATGGAGGGCGAGCGCCTCGTGCATCTGACCACGGCGGAGTTCGATCTGCTGGTCTGCTTTCTCGAAAGGCCGCGCCGCGTCTTGTCACGCGATCAGTTGCTCGACTGGACGCGCGGCCGCGGCGCCGATCCTTTCGACCGCACCATTGACGTGACGGTCTCGCGTCTTCGCACCAAGCTTGGGCATTGCCTGCCTGATGGTGCCCATATCATCACCACCGTGCGTAACGCCGGCTATCTCCTCACCACCGATGTGAAGGATGTCTGAGCCATGTTGAAACTCGGCCTCGTCGCCCGCATCATCATGATTGTTGCCGTGGCATTGTTCGTCATCCAGCTTGCGGCTTTCGCGGCGGCGCAGTTGAAGCCGGACACTTCGTTCAATCCCGAGATCTCGCCGGCAATGCAGGTCAAGTCGGCGATCCGCCTTCTCGACGCCATTCCGCCGGAGGCCCAGCCGCTGGCCGTTCGCGCCCTGAATGCCAATGGCTTGGCCCTGAGGCTCATCGACACCCCACAGGCGGAACAAACGGACGGCGCGTCCAATCTCACCCTGACCGACAAGTTGGCCCGCGAGTTTGCAACGATCGCGCTCGGCAATCGCTACTTCAATATGCGCTCGCTGTCTGAGAAGCCACAGGGCTGGTTCTCCGTCGGTGCATCGGACCGGATCATGGAAGTGTCGATCGGTGTCGCCGGCGGCAAGGTCGCCGTCTTCAATCTTCCTGATACGCCGACGGTCCGATTGCACGGCGTTCCGGTCGGCCTCATCGCCGGCGTGCTTGGCATGCTGGTCGCGGTCATCGCCATTGCCGCCGTGGCGCGGGAAACCCGGCCCCTGACGCGGCTGTCGCGTACCGTCAACTCCATCGGCAATGGCCTGCAGCCCGTCCGCATTCCGGAGAGGGGCGCCTGCGAACTGCGCCTGCTGATCAAGGCCATCAATGCGATGCAGCTGCGCATAGCCGCGCTGGTCAATAACCGGACGCTCATCCTCGGCGCGATTTCGCACGATCTGAGGACCTATTTGACGCGTTTCCGCCTGCGCGTGGAGATGATGCCGGATACGCCGCATCGCGATCGGGCGATCGCCGATGTCGAGGCCATGCAGCGTCTTATCGAGGATGCGCTTGGCTTTGCGCGCAGCACGGTCGTTCTGGACGGCAAGAATATTGCCGACCTCGACGCTGCCATCTGTTCCCACATTGCCGAGCGCCAGGACGGGTCGGATCTCGTTGCCTTCTCTGCGCTCGGGCAACCTCTGGCCGTCACAGTGCCGCAGACGGCATTGGTACGGGTGCTGGATAATTTGATCGACAATGCCCTGCGCTATGGCGGCTGTGCCGAGATAGAGACGGGGCTGCGCGACGGTCAGGCGGCCATCATCGTCGGTGATCGCGGGCCGGGCATTCCGACGGAGCGACGCAAGGAAGTGCTCGAACCATTCGTGAGATTGGAAGAGTCCCGTAACCGTGATCTCGGGGGCAGCGGTCTAGGTCTGGCGATCGTTCGGCAAATTCTCGATGCGCATGGCGGCGCGCTTTGCCTGGAGGACCGCGAGGGCGGTGGGCTTAATGCCGTTGTGCTGCTGCCGCTTGCCGTGAGCCAGAGGAAGGCTGCCTGAGGCAGCACGGAACGTCTGCGACCGCATCGGGCGGCCGATCTCATATCATCTGTCTTCTTCTGCTCAGTGGCAGGTTAGAAACGTCCGCAGTTCTTCACGGCTGAGGACAATGCCCTCTGCGGCCTTCAGCGGGTCCGGGTGCGTATAGGTGAAGCGGTGCAGCTCGGGCAGATCCAATGCCTGACGCATGCTCATGATCCCTAGCGCGCGCCGCGCGCCACCACTGTCGACGCTGACTTCGACGATGCTTTCCGGTCTTGCTCTATGCATTGTTTCCTCCCTCCTATTCTATTTCCCATATATATAGCAGAAATCTCTTATAAAATATCGGTTTTTCTGAGGCTTGCATCCGCAGGGAATAGAGAGCGCAAGCGGCATCCGGGATTGCCCTGGATGAACCCACTCGCCGTTGCGATTTACGCCGCCAGAAGCCAAGCCTCGTGGAAGAGCGGCATACACAAGGGCCCCTCTGGTCGATCGGTGGGAATTTTGATCAGCTGGACAAAGATTTTGAGGGCGCCTGTGGGCAAAAGCGGACGATCTCGGCAGGTTCCATCAAATCTCTCTTTTTTATCAATGTGTTAGAAAAATGTCAGAATTTTTACAGTATGAGTGTTGACTTGGTTCGGAGGTAGGGTCTATAAGCCCGATCA
>NZ_LXKN01000026.1 GCF_001692325.1 Rhizobium sp. AC27/96
CCTTAACATCCGCCGCACGCGCTCCAGCCGCTGCACCGGCAACCGCCAGCGCTACCAGAGCACTCGTCGTCATCAGTCTACGCATGGTCTTCCTCCCAAATTTAAGCTTCAGATGCGGGATCTATTTCCCGCACCCACTCCCCGCCCTCCTCAGGCGTAGTGTTTTGCCGGCTAGGCCAGTCTGTCTTTTCGCGGCATCCACCAATTGGTCCTGCCGCCGATATGCATGTTGAGCGTCTTGGTCTCGGTATAGTCTTCGACCGCGTGGCGGCCGAGTTCGCGGCCGAGGCCCGATTGCTTGTAGCCGCCAAAGGGAAGCTCGGACGCGCCGTCCATGAAGGTGTTCATCCATACCGTTCCGGCCCTGACCTTCCTGCCGATCGTCAGGCAAGTATCGAAGTCGCGGCTCCAGACGCCGGCCGAAAGCCCGTAGTCGATCGAGTTCGCGATCTCGATTGCTTCGGCCGTGGTCTCGAATGTCAGAACGGACAGTACCGGTCCGAAAACCTCCTCGCGCGCCACGGCCATCCCCGGGGTCACTGCATCGAGGATCGTCGGGGCCATGAACTGGCCCATTCCGAAATCAAGTATCTCGCCGCCGTGGGCGACCCTTGCGCCGCTATCCCTGGCGCCGGCAAGATAGCCGGCGATCTTTTCGAGGTGCTGCGGCGTGATGATCGCGCCGACCTGGGTTGTCGGGTCCAGGGGATCGCCAACCTTCACGTTCTTTGCAAGCTCCGCGACGCGTTTGACGACATCCGATGCAATGCTCTTATGCAGGATCAGGCGCGAGCCGGCATTGCAGCATTCGCCGGCGTTGAAATAGGCGCCGAAGACGGCGGCATCGATGAAGGCGTCGAGATCGGCATCCGGAAAGACGATCTGCGGGTTCTTGCCGCCGAGTTCCAGCGAGACCTTTTTCAGCGTCTGCGCTGCATTGGTCATCGTGAGTTTGCCGACGCCGGTCGAACCGGTAAACGACACCATGTCGACATCCGGATGTGACGTCATGATGGCGCCGACTTCCGGCCCCGTCCCGGTGACGATGTTCACCACTCCATCGGGAACGCCTGCTTCCTGCAGGATTTCGCCAAGCACCAGTGTCGAGCCTGACGTCAGCTCGGAGGGTTTTACGACCGTCGTGCAGCCTGCCGCCAGCGCGAAAGGAAGCTTCTGGCCGACGATCAGGAATGGAAAGTTCCAGGGCGTGATGATCGAGACGACGCCGATCGCCTCGCGCAGGACCACACCGAGCGTGCCATCGCCAAGCGTATTGTAGCTTTCGCCGTGCAGGTCACGGGCAAGAGCGGCAGCATAGCGCCAGATGTCGACGGAACCGGCGATCTCGCCACGCACCTGGCTGATCGGCTTGCCGGCTTCGATGGCATCGAGATAGGCGAGTTCCTCGGAGCGAGCGGCGATCAGGTCTGCGGCTTTCAGCAGCGCCGCCGAACGCTCGGACGCCGTCATCCTCGGCCAGGGGCCGTTGTCGAACGCCTTACGGGCAGCGGTAATGGCGCGCTCAGCATCCGCCTTCGACCCTGTGGGGTAGCGGCTAACAACCACGCCGTGGCTGGGAGCAATGCGCTCGATCGGATTGGATGCACCTGCCTCCCACTTGCCGTCGATCAGCATGTTGAAGTCACGAACCTTGTGGTCGCCGAGAGCCTTGGGCGCGATCAGAACCGTCATTACCATTCTCCTTTGAACTGTGCCGGGCGCTTTTCGCTGAATGAAGCGACGCCCTCTTTGAGATCGCCGGTCTTCGCGACGAGGATCGAACCGAGCGCCTCGACGGCCGTGCCGTTGTCCTCGCCGTTCGCTGAGGCGATCATCAACTTGACGACTTCGAGAGCGGCCGGACCCCGCGACGCGATGCGGGCCGCATAATCCTTGGCCGCGGCCACCGCGTTGCCGGTTGTCGTCACCGCATCGACAATGCCGAGCGATCTTGCCTCCTCGGCCGTGAAAATCTCGCCGCCAAGCGCCATGCGCCGCACCACTTGGGCGCCGAAGCGTTTGACGAGGCGCTGGGTCCCCGACCAGCCCGGGACCATGCCCAGACCAGTCTCCGGAAGCCCGATCTTGATCTGCTCTTCGGCGATGCGGATATCGGCGACACCGGCAAGCTCCAGGCCGCCGCCGAGCGCATGGCCGTTCAGGGCGGCAATCATGGGAACGCGGAGCGTGGCGAGCCTTTCGAAGATGCGATGTCCATGCCGAACCCAGGCGTGACCGAATTCTTCCGGCCGCATGCCGCCCCAAGCCTTGATATCGCCGCCTGCCGAAAAGCCCTTGCCCTCGCCGGTGAGGATCGCCACGCGCACCTCTGCGGTCGCCTCGACCTCGTCGGCTGCATCGGCGAGCGCCTTGAGCATGTCCAGATCAAGCGCATTAAGCTTCTCAGGGCGGCAGACCTTCATGATGGCGACGTGCCCTTCGATGTCGATCGTTACCGTGCCGCTAGCCATGGAACGTGCCCTCCAGGGTGCGAGCGCTCTTCTGCGGCAGGGACAGGTTGATCTTGGCCTCGCCGAAGAGTCCCGCATCCATGATCTTGAGATCGTCTGCAACGATGAGCGGGAATTCGGACTGGTCGAGAATATCGGTCTGCAGGTCGACGCCTGGCGCAATCTCTGTGAGAACGATGCCTTGCGGCGTCAGCTTCATCACGCATCGTTCAGTGACGTAGGTGATGTCCTGCCCCTGCTCGATTGCGCGTTTGCCCGAGAAGGTGACGTGTTCGACCTCGTTGACGAGCTTCTTCAGCTTGCCTTCCTTCTCGATCACCAGCCTGCCATCGGCGATCGCGAGTTTTGCGCCGGCATTGAACATGCCGGAGAAGACGATCTTTCTGGCTCGCGCCGTGATGTCGACGAAGCCGCCGGCGCCGGCGGTGACATGCGGTCGGAACGACAGCTTGGAAACGTTCACCGATCCATCCCTGCCGATCTCGAGGAAGGAGAGTAGCGAGGCATCAAAGCCCGCACCCTGAAAATAGGTGAACTGATAGGGCGACGGCATATAGGCATCGGCATTCGAGGCGCAGCCAAAGGCAAAGTCGAGCAGCGGGACGCCGCCGACCGCTCCCTGCTCGATCACCCAGGTGACCGCGCCGTGAAGCCCCTCTTCCAGCAGGATGCGCGGTACGTTTGCCGAGATGCCGAAGCCGAGATTGACGCAACTGCCAGCCTGCAGCTCCTGCGCCACGCGGCGCGCGATGACTTTCTGTATGTTGAATTCAGGAACCCGGAAGCTGTCGAGCGGCCGGAAGATTTCTCCCGAGATTGCAGGATCGTAGAGCGTCTGTGTCGTCTGCTTCTGATCGGGGTCGACGATCACATAGTCCACCAGCATGCCCGGCACGCGGACATCATGCGGCTTCAGCGAACCTTCCTTGGTGATCCGCTTGACCTGCGCAATGACGATGCCGCCATTGTTGCGCGCGGCGAGCGCCTGATCGAGGCCGCCGAGATAGGCGCCTTCATGCTCATAGGTGAGGTTGCCGCGCTCGTCCGCCGTCGTCGCACGCACGATCGTCACATTTGGGATGATGGACGGAAAAAACAGCCAATCATCGCCTTCGAAAGAGACGCGCTTGACGACAGGCTCCTTGGTGCCGAGTTCGTTCATGGCGCATCCCTGCCGCTCGGGATCGACGAATGTATCGATGCCGACCTTCGTCAACACTCCCGGCCGTTTTGCTGCCGCCTCACGATGAATATCGAACATGATGCCGGAGGGAATATTATAGGCCGGGATCTCGTTGTCGGTGATCATCTGCCAAATAAGCGGGGGCTCGGCGCTGGATGGACCGGACGGATAGGAGCCGCCGATGATGCGCTTCAGCAGGCCTTTTTGGGCAATATGGTCGACACCCCTGATGCCGCTCATGTCTCCGGCCGCAATCGGATGAAGCGTCGTGATCTCGCGCGGATGACCGGTCGCCTCGAAACGCTCGCCGATTGCCTTCAGCATCAGATCGGGGCAGCCGAGGCCGCTTGAAGACGACACCGAAACGACGGCGCCATCCGGAATGAGAGCTGCGGCTTCTGCCGGGGTGATGTGCTTGCTCATGTTCAATTAAAGTCCTGTTTCAACTTTGACGGCGGCGCCGATCAACCCCCAACGCATCGTCATGCGTGTCTCCTACCGATCGCGTCGCCGCTGCCGGTCCCACAGCTCTCACGCACGACGAGCCGGACGGACGAGACAATCGCCTCGGCCTCCACTTTGCCGGCATTGATCTGCTTCAAGAGCAGTTGCGCGGCCCTCCGCCCCATCCCCTGCGGATCCACCGAAATCGTCGTCAAAGCCGGGACGGCGGTCTTTGCCTCGATGACATCATCGAAACCGATCACGGCAAAGTCACGCCCCGGCTCGAGCCGGTTGGCTCGAAGCCCATCGCAAACCCCAAAGGCAACCGCGTCGTTGAAACAGACGGCTGCTGTCGGCTTCACTTCGATTGCCAGGGCTCGGTTGATGGCTTCAGCTCCCCCTGCCCTTGAGGGCGCTGAGGGGATGATGAGGTTCTCATCGTGTTCCAGATGGCAGGCGGCCATGGCGGCACGATATCCGTCGAGGCGTTCGTCGAAGACCGCGGTGTCGCCAAAGCCGCCAAGGAAGGCGATGCGGCGATGACCCAGAGATGCCAGATGCTGCACGCCGGCGAATATGCCCTCGCGATTGTCCGACACGATCGATGAAACCTTTGCGCCCTGCACATTGCGCACGGCCACCACGACGGGAATGCCGGCAGCCACCACGGGCTTCAGGTCGGCGGCTTCGGTTGCGCGGGCAGGTGACAGGATAAGGCCCGAGATTCCATGCTCGCGCATGGATGCGATAACTTCCTGCTGCCGATCGAGACTTTCGCTCGTGTTTGACAGAAACTGGACGAAGCCCGCTGATTGCACGACCATATCAACGCCAACCGCAAGCTCGGCAAAGAAGCTGTTTGTGAGGTCGTTGACGACAACGCCAATAATTTTTGACTTGGAGCCGGACTGCCTGAGGTTGGCCGCGCCACGATTGTAGACGTAGCCCAGCTCCCGCATCACCACATTGACCTTTGCCCGGGTTGCCTCGTTTACCAGTGGTGACCCTTGGAGGACGAGGGAAACTGTCGACTTCGAAACGCCGGCCGCTTTCGCGATATCGACGACGGTAACCCGCCCTTTTGTCATGATATCCCCCCTGACCACGTTGCTTGCATGCAATAAATTGGAACGTTCCAAATATGTCAAGAAGCAATTTTGAGGAGGAACCTAACGGAGTTTGGTGGATTGCGAGGCTTTGCGACGAGATATGATTGTATTTAATGGGTTAATTTTAAATCCGCCGAGGTGCTTTTAGATGTGAATTAAGTGAACCGGCTGGTAAAAGGTGGGAAATTAGAACGATCCAAATTCTCGTCATATGCAATGCGATCTTATGCAGGATCATTGCGGGTTGGGTGCTGTTGGCTTTGCAGGGCGCACTTTCGGGTCGCAGGAATGGGCGCAGTGATTCTCTCGATGGAATGTTCGCAGAGCGCTTCAACCCGGCGGTTGTAGCGCTGTGGCGCGGTCAAAGGTGTGGGTAAGTGTAACCGGCCGCCGTTTGACGTTGGCGAGAAAAGCAAGGAAATCTCGTATGTTAGGCTCGCTTTGCGGGATTCCGTGCTTCGCCGCTTTAATCGGCTGTTAACCCTTATTCTCTGGACGGCCCAGCAGAATCATGGTCTATCCTTTGGCGGGCAATGGTCGGCAAACCGGGAATCGGCCGCCAAGAGGGATAGATGGCGATAGCAAGGCACGCACAGACGACAGTTCCGTCCAGGGAAGATGCAGGCGGCAAGATAGCACGCCATGCAGGCTTGCTGTCGAGTCAGCTCCAGCAGCTTCGAACCCGCATGTACCCGCCGAAGTCGGAAAAGATACTGCGACAGTTCCTGACGAATGAAGTGTCCAAGCTGACATCGATCCCGGATTCGACCTTGAAGCTGATGTCCAGCGAGGGTCGTGGACCCAATCCCAGCCGGCTGGAAAACAATCATCGCGTCTATACGCTTGCCCAGGTCAATGAACTGCGGGAGCTGTTTGCAAAGCAGAAGCCTGCGGAGGCACTTCGCTTTCTGCCCCGGCGTCGGCCGGGTGAACACCTGCAGGTGCTGGCAATTGCCAATTTCAAGGGCGGCAGTGCCAAGACGACAACGTCGGTTCATCTTGCGCATTATCTCGCCCTGCATGGTTACCGGGTTCTGGCTCTCGACCTTGATCCCCAGGCATCGCTGTCCGCCATGTTCGGCGCTCAGCCGGAGGTGGATGTCGGCGCCAACGAGACCATCTATGCGGCGCTGCGCTACGACGAGGCCGAGCGGCGCCCCATTCGCGACATTATCCGCAAGACCTATTTTGACGGCGTCGACCTCATTCCGGGCAACCTTGAGGTCATGGAATATGAGCATGAGACCCCCCGGGTTCTGGCCAACAGGTCGGGATCTGGCGCGATCTTTTTCGAGCGGCTCAAACTTGCGCTTGCCGAGGTCGAGGCCGATTACGACATCGTCATTCTGGACACGCCGCCTTCGCTTGGCTTTCTGACGCTCAGCGCCATCTATGCTGCGACAAGCATGATCATCACCGTTCACCCGGCGATGCTCGACGTCGCATCGATGAGCCAGTTTCTTCTGATGATGGGCGATTTGATCAGCGTTCTCAACGAGAGCGGTGCCCAGCTCGATCAGGATTTCATCCGGTATCTGGTCACACGCCACGATCCGAATGATGGCCCGCAGTCGCAGGTGGTTGCGATGCTGCGTCATCTGTTTGGCTCGGACGTTCTGTTGCCGACCGCTATAGAGAGCACGGCAGTTGAGGCCGCTGGTCTCGCCAAGCGTTCCGTCTATGAGCTCGATGTGGGGCAGATCGGCCGCGATACGCACAAGCGCGCGCGCGAGGCCGTCGACGCGGTCAACGAAGCCATCGTGCAACTGATCAACTCAAGTTGGGGGCGTGAATGAGCAAGTCACCTCGCAAATCGATTGTTGCCAGTTTCGGCCTGATTTCGGCTGAGCTGGAAAGCGACGACACTGCGGCCGCTCAGCCGGCGCCTGAGCCCTCCCCTGCCCAGCCGACACGCGTCGGCGCCGGCGTTATCGGCGCGGCTCACCGCGCCATTGGCGACATCCGCGCGGAACGGGATCGTTTGCGGGCAATTATCGAATCAGGC
This sequence comes from Rhizobium sp. AC27/96, assembly GCF_001692325.1. Classification (GTDB taxonomy): domain Bacteria; phylum Pseudomonadota; class Alphaproteobacteria; order Rhizobiales; family Rhizobiaceae; genus Rhizobium. The sequence continues at coordinate 7,213 of NZ_LXKN01000026.1, forward strand.
GAAGGCTCGATCCATGATCTGGATCCCAAAACGATCGACCCTTCTCCCTATCCGGATCGCCTGCCGGATGATGACCCCCACGATTTCGAGAGATTCAAGCACTCGATCGAGACTGAAGGCCAGAAGATCCCGATCCAGGTTCGCCGGCATCCGACGGCAAGCGGCCGCTATCAGGTCGTCTATGGTCATCGCCGTTGGCGCGCCGCTCTTGAACTCGGCCATACGGTCCGAGCGATTGAAGTCGAGATTTCCGATCTCGACCTGGTCGTGGCGCAGGGCATCGAGAATGCCAGCCGACAGGACCTGACCTGGATTGAGCGCGTATTGTTCGCCTCGCGCATGGATGACGCCGGCATCAAGCCGCGCGATATCTATGCGGCGCTGTCGATCGAACATTCGGAGCTCGCCCGCATGCGGGGCGTCTATCGGTCGATCCCGGCGGACGTGATCGAGGCGATCGGCCGCGCGCCGAAGATCGGCAGGCCGCGCTGGCTCGATCTGGCAAAGACGATTTCGACTGTGCCGGGCGCATTGGAGGCTGCACGTGGCGCCCTCTCGCGTGCCAATGCCGAGCCGGGATCGTCAAACGATAGATTCCAGTACGCACTGCGCGCGGTCAAACCGAGTTCGGATCCCGGCGATACCGCGCCGACTACAATCGTCGACGCGTCGGGCACCAAGCTCGGTACCTACACGACCTTGCCGAAAGAGGTGCGGATTTCCGCCGAGGGAGCGCTGGGCGTCGAGTTTATAAGATTTGTCGAAGGGGAATTGTCCGGCCTGGCTGAGCGCTTCTCCCGCCAACGAAATAGCAGCAAACCCTGATTGTCTTCTCAGGGTTTCAACTGATGTCAAACGAAAGGAAGCCTGGCAAAAGAAAAAAGGCCCCCTAAACGTTGCCGTCGTGGAAGCCTTCTCTTCAATGTAGCAACTGAAGAATCGCATTTCCACGAATCACAGTCAAGAGTCTTTGGCACCGTTTTTGGTGAGCAGATTTCTTTTGCCTTTTTTGGGGTGAGGGAAATGCAGAGTGGAAGTGTAACGACGCCGTTCGGGCGGCGGCCGGTGACGCTTGCCTTGGTTCGGCGGCAGATTGCTACTGCCGAAATCGAGCCCGGCAAAGCGGCCGACAAATGGAAGGTCTTCAGGGACGCTTCCGAGGCGAGGGAATTGCTCGGACTACAGGATCGCAGCCTGGCCGTTCTCGACGCTCTATTGAGCTTTTATCCTGACAATGAGTTGCGCCAGGATGCGCAACTTATCGTCTTTCCTTCCAATGTGCAGCTGAGCTTGCGGGCTCACGGCATTGCAGGCGCCACGCTGCGCAGACATCTCGCTCTGCTCGTCGAAGCCGGCCTGATCGTTCGAAAAGACAGCGCAAATGGCAAGCGCTACACGCGAAAGGACAGGGAAGGCGAGATCGAAAGCGCATTTGGGTTCGATATTTCGCCGCTTCTGTTGCGCGCAGAAGAACTCGCGGGCATGGCACAGCAGGTGGCGGCAGATCGTATTGCGTTTCGCCGAGCCAAGGAAAGCTTGACGATTTGCCGTCGAGACGTTCGCAAGCTGATTACGGCGGCGATCGAGGAGGGCGCTCCAGGCGATTGGGCACGTATCGAAGGGATCTATGTCGACTTGGTCCGCCGCATTCCCCGTTCGCCCACCATTGAGATAGTGAATTCACTGCTCGAAGAGATGAGGCTGCTGCAGGATGAAATCGTCAACTTGCTCGAAATGCAGAAAAAAACAGAAAATACTAGCACCAATGATGCCCATAATGAGCGTCACATACAGAATTCAAAACCCCAATCCATCACTGAATTTGAACCTAGCTCTGAAAAAGAGCTGGAGGCGACGCCGGCGCAAAACAATCAGCCTACCGAGGGGACAATGCGGGTATTCCCATTGGGATTGGTGCTGAAGGCCTGCCCGGAAGTTATGTCCTACGGCCCTGGGGGCGCAGTGAACAACTGGCGAGACCTGATGTCGGCCGCAGTTGTGGTGCGATCGATGCTCGGGGTCAGCCCTTCGGCGTACCAGGAGGCCTGCGAAGTGATGGGGCCTGAAAACGCCGCGGTCACAATGGCCTGCATCCTTGAGCGATCGGGGCATATCAATTCCGCTGGCGCCTATCTGCGTGATCTCACGATCAAGGCGGGACGAGGCGAATTTTCGCTCGGCCCTGCCCTCATGGCGCTGCTTCGAGCAAATGGGCGCAGCCTTTCGGGTGTTGGAAAGGCGTCCTGACGGGTCAAGGCAGGAAAGTTTGTGTAGGAAATGGCCGACTCTCGCTATTCTTTGGCCGGCGAGCGTAATGTGTGATGCAGGAACAATGATACCTATGTGCCTTATCACTTCCGCCAGCTTTAGGCGAAACTGAGCTGGCGGCCCGTCGCTGTTAACATCGATATTCGCACCGGGATCATCACTGAGGGTAGAAGATCTCGGTGCGATCTGGGCTTGACCGCGATGATGGTATGGGTGGGTGGGAGACCCGAGTATGACACTTGCGAAGCCGCCTGGTTTGGAAGATCCGGATAAGGTCCCGCGCTCGGTCGTCGGGCTGACCATCGAGCTCGCTTCCATTCACGAGACCGATACTCACCAACACGAGAAGGCGCAGTTACTTTACGTCATCAGCGGTGCCGTTACCGTCGAAGCCTCAAACGGTGTCTGGACCGTACCGCCGCATTGCGCCATCTGGATTCCAAGCGGGATCTCTCATGTTGCCCGTTCGACCAGCCGCGTCACGGTCGGTAGTCTCTATATAGACCCGGCACTTGCCGGATCTCTCAGCGATGGTTGCGGAATCCTGTTCGTACAGCCCCTCCTCCGCGAACTCTTGCTGCGTTTCGTTGCCACCCCTACCCTTTATCCGGAAGGTGATACACGCGAGGCGCGGCTTGTTTCCGTATTGCTCGATGAATTGCAGGCAGCGCCACTCGAGCCGTTGCGTCTGCCCATGCCGACGGATCGACGCTTGCGGCGGCTTGCCGAGACGTTGATGGATGATCCGGCGTTGCGCTTTACGATCGAGGAATGGGGCGCGCGGGTCGGAGCGAGCAATCGCACGCTTACGCGTTTGTTTCAGCGCGAGACCGGAATGTCCTTCGGGCGCTGGCGGCAGCAATTGCACATTGGGCTTGCGTTGCAGCGCCTCGCCTCCGGACAATCCGTCATGAATGTTGCCTTCGATCTTGGCTATGAAAGTACAAGCGCCTTCATCGCGATGTTCAGGCGGATGCTCGGTACGACACCTGCCCGCTATTTCACTGAGGTTGCCGAAGGCGAACAGGATCGCGAAGTGCCGGGAATAAGGCAATCGGCAGGTACCGCATCTTCTCCCGGCGCGGCGGTCGTTGATTTCAAAGCGGCCATTCGGCGGAAGACCAAGCCACGGTCATGAAGGCGCGGGACCTGGCGACCTCATGCTGGCGCACCTTCTTCAGGTGCGAACGCGCCTATGTATTGGCCTTCGAGTGGGATGCATCCGTGTAGGCACGCTTCTCGGGCGGCAGTCCGGATATGGCAACGCACTCCGGATCCAAGGCAATCAAGGCGGCGGGACCAGAGGCTGCCTTTCGGCAGTTCGCGAGACTTGAAGCAGATGCCGATGCGATTTCGAATAAGCCGGCCGAATTACCTTGCGGATGCCGCCGCTCCGCTTTGTGTCCGGACGACCTGAAGTAGACCGTGAGCAGCTGCCAGAAATGCGGTTTTCTTCGCTAAGGCCAAGGACCACATTTAGCGGGAGCGACGATTTGTTGGCGTCGCCGGATGCGTAGATTATGAAGCGCGCCCATTTCACGGAAAGCGTCGCGATTGACATCGATCTGTTGGTTGGCGCGGAGATCGTGCCCGCTCGCAAGTGCGAGCCTTTGTAACGGATCAGGCGCCAGAATATTCGGGCGTAACGCTGTTACAGGGAGATATTCCCAAACCTCGCAAGGACAGCTCGGCGCATTCTGCGCCAGGTCAGGGTCACAACTTTCTTCACGCTTGGCACCCGATTGGCCTCTCTGTGCAGGCGGGGAGCGGTGGGACGGTCTGATTGTATATTTCTCAAGGAATACCCGGCCCCAAATGGTCTCGACTTGTCGATCGTGGACGCGGCGGGTGCCTATGCGAGTGAGATCTTGTCGAATTGGTATCCGGCATTCATCCGGGCGGTTTAGGCTGCAGTCCCGTTTTCGATCAGGCTATTCGTTCGGACCACCGTTGATCAATCGCGGCCTTCCAGGCCAAACGTTACTCTGACTGGGGATGCGGCACATATTGTGCCACAGTTTGGCGGCCAAGGTGCAAACATGGCTATGCTCGATGCCCTGATGTTTTCGCGATCGCTCCTCCGCGCGGACGATGACATGGCTGAGGCAAGTACCGGATACGAAAGAGAGATGTTCACCCACGGCGGCAAAGTGCAATGCGTGGCCGCTGTGCTGCAGAAGATCTTTCATGCTCCTGACGCAGCCAACCGATTATCCAAAGTCTTCATTGGGACCTTTAGTCTTTCTTGCGCCAGCCATCTGCGCCTTGAATTCCGTACTTTCGGTGCCAACGCGCAGCTGATCTTGGCGGGGTCGCTGCATTATCTGGCCCAGGCCGGTTACCGCTCGCGTGGAGATCTCCGCTAATTTCGGTGAGGCAACGGGGATAGAACTTCGTCGCCATGTGGACTGCCGAGTTGAGCAGGAAGGCGTTCGTTCGATGTCGTCGTATCATTCCGAGGAATAGTTGATCATGGGTGAAAAGATCTGGTTTATCACTGGCGCTTCGCGGGGTCTGGGGCGCGTATGGGCAGAAGCTGCACTCGCCCGCGGCGACAAGGTGGCCGCTTGCGTTAGAAACGTGGCGACGCTTTCAGGCCTGGTTGAAAAATACGGTTCCGCGCTACTGCCGATTGAGCTGGACGTGCGCAACAAGGAGGATGTCGGAGAGGCCGTGCGCTTGGCAGCTGTCACGTTTGGACGTCTTGATGTGGTGGTCAGCAATGCCGGTTACGCCATCTTCGGAACGATCGAAGAAGCGGACCAGGTTAACGCGCGCGAGCAGTTTGACACGAACTTCTTTGGGACTTTATGGGTGGTGCAGGCGGTATTACCTTACCTGCGGAAGGAAGGTGGAGGGCATATACTCATAACCTCCAGTCTCGCCGGCATAATCACCTTCCCGACTGCTGGCATTTACAACGCCACGAAGTGGGCGGTGGAAGGTCTGGGTGAAACTTTGGCTGCGGAGGTCGCTGAGTTCGGGGTAAAGGTTACTCTCGTTGAGCCCGGTGGCTATGATACGGATTGGCGTGGAAACTCTTCCACCCATCTGAAGCCGATGGTCGAGTATGACGCGCTTCGGAATCGACTGAAAGCCGCATCTGTGTCGCGCAAATTGGGCGATCCTGCAGCGACTGCCGGGGCGATCTTGAGTGTCGTTGATGCCGAGAAACCGCCGTTGCGACTCTTTCTTGGTGAAGCGCCGCTTGGCATCGCGCAGAAGCAATATGCGGATCGGCTTGCGACCTGGGAAGCCTGGGCCGAGATTTCTCGGCGAGCGCAGGGCTGATGTCGTACGCTTGAGATCGTGTCAGACGAGGCGACTTTCGGCGTGGCGCATTGGTGAGTTCTCAATTGTATGGCGCTCAAGCTGAGAGAACTGGTTGGAGATGACATTTGGCCGTGTCGCAGGCCACACGCGATGAGGCCTGCCTGGAAACATTTCGCCCGGACGACATTATGCTGGTGCGATCCGCTTTATGGCGGGAGTAGCCGATTGCGTTGGCTACGCTCTGACACTGGTTTGGCGGATGACAGCGGAGCGCAGGGGAAGAAATAGTGGTAGTCCCACGGCGCTGGACCGAACCTACCTTGAGCATGTGCCTCCGATATAAGATGGCAAAGTTGATCAAATACCTTTTGCCAGGTATCGAGCCGCTTCAATGACGATAGAATGTTGACGGACAACGTCTCTTCTGAGACTAATGGATAGGACATCGAGATATTGCGGCAATCCACCGTCTTAGATGGTGCGACCTGCCTCTGCCGGTTCGCAGAATGCGGTGGTTCCGACCCGCGAACATATCCCCTCGCAATCATGGAAAAACACCGCATGGCTGAAGGAAGTCAACGGCGGATTAGCTACATTTTGGAAAAATTTTCAAGGAAAAACAACTTGTTAAGCACCTAGCATTTTGAGCCGGGCGTGCGCCTAAATCTGGCAGGAGCCAATGGGCGCATCAGATCGATCCGCAGGATCGAGGCAAGCGGCGGCGCGCCACAAATCTTGTCTTGGAATTGGCTCTCTGGATCGGCGATGGGGGGGGGAACCGCGAGATGTCCGACGTCCCGGAGTGGGTTGATTTGCCTGCGCAGGCTTGTCGATGTCCCTTCCCCGTGAAGACTTCCGGCAAGGGCCGTTGATTGGGATGCCGACGCGCCGGCCTGAAGGCGTGGCCGGTATGGGCGTTGCTGACCACCTTCACCTCCTGCAGTCGACACCTTGCACTGCATCGCCGTTCCCGATGCGGGGATAAGGGCTGGTTGGGATTCAGCTCGTACCGGCCTGCCGATGGTGTAGCGCATCGCGAAGCAGTGCGATGGCCTCAGGCACGGAAGGTCCCCGGATCGGTGGCGGCTCGGCGCGTTCGCAGAATTCGCGCCAGACGAACAGCGTTAGTTCGGCACCGTCAACCGGTGTCTCCCCCTCCCCTTCTGCAAATCCTTCCAGCACTCGATACCGGCTGTCCTGCCAAAATAGCTCCTCGACCCAGTCGTAGATCGGGATCACATGGAAATGGAGTGTGCGCGCTGCAACATGCCCATATCGACCTATGTATACGCGCTGGGCATCCAGCCTTCGTTTTAGGGCGTCCTGGGAAGATGCCAGCAGCGGACCGAGTTCGCATAGGGTGCTCTCGGGCAGATCCGACAGGTCGGTAACGAAACTCTTTGAGCTGATGATTAGGTAGCCGGGAAGAGCGGAGTTTGCGCGGTGGTCAACGCGCCACCCGTCAGTTTCGGTTATGTGAAAATGTGACCCGTTTTCCAAGTCCGCGCCCTCCCCTGTCGTTCGCATTACTTAACATCGGCGAACCCTCCTCCATTGTCGAGCAATAGCCCGAGCGTGCCAAACCATCCCAACTTCCTTGAGCTATGTCGACACTGGCGTCTCTCAAGATTTAGGAGATGGGCTCACTCGTGATCAGGCGGGCGTAGCTCCCCAGCGAGCTCATCGCGACGTACGCTGTCATCTCCCTCGATTTGTCTATCGGTTTCGCATTGCGGGAGACTCGGTGGCCAATTCCGCTTTGCTCGCGAAAACCGTGACAGCTGTCACGGTTTTCTGGGACATCGCCGGGAGCGCCAGGGGCCGGTCCGATGCTCAATTGCGGAAGAAGAGGATCTCCGCCACCCGATGCGCCCGCACGCGAGGCCCAGGAAAATCCGGGTGGCCAGGCGGCGCCGAAGCCGGCGCGATGGGTCCGCGATTGGTCAGGACGATGATCGTGCGCTGCGCTTCGAGAAAGCGGATCATGTAGTTGAAGTAGGCGATGCAGCTGCCGCCGTGTGCCACATGCCTTATATCGGCGCCACCGCCAGGCCCTATCAGTTGGCGGCGTTCGGCCGCGCTTAAATAGGGAAAGACATTTGTAATCCAGCCGAAACCATAGCCCGTCTCGGCCCCATCACTGGTAGTGCCGGAGGTAAAGGCGCGGCGAAGGGTGGCCTTGGAGACAAGCCACTCGGTGTTCAACGCTTGGTCCCAGAGAAACAAATCGGAGAGCGTGGAGAAGAGACCACCATCCCCGACCGTCAGCATTGGATAATCCCAGCGCTCGAACCGATCCCCTTTCCTCAAATAGCCATGCGCCAGCCTGTGGCGTGTCGGGCGGCGCGAATCGTAGGCGAGGATATGCTTCATGCCGAGAGGTTCGAACACATTCGATCTTAGAAAGTCCGCGAAGGATTGCCCGGAGACGATGGCAACGACCATGGCCAGCAGAACGTAGCCCACACCGCTATAGGAGTATTGCGAACCCACGGGGAATTCCGGTCCGGACAGGCGCATGGTTCGCTCAAGTACATCCTCGTTGTCTATGCCTGTAATGGAGCGCGTGAGTTCGGTGATGTCCTCACTGGTGCTGAAGAATTGAATATAGCCGGGCAGGCCTGATGTGTGATGCAGCAGATGACGGAGCGTGATGCCGGCGCCCCAGGAGGGAAGGCCTGGGAAATAGGTATGCAGGCGATCGTCAAGGCTCAAATCTGAAATTTGATTACTGAGCTTGAGGTGCGGCTTTCGGACTGGGTTCGTATTTCTGCTGTCTGTGAAATGGGTCAATTGGAGTAGGCGACGATTTAAAACCGTGACAGCTGTCACGGTTTTAAATCCGGCTCGGCCGGTAACGTGGGTTGGTCGTGCGGTAGACGCGCAAAATGGGCTAAAGGCGGGGTGAAGGACAGTGAGGAGGGGCGCCTCCCACCGGGATTGTCCAGAGCTTCGTGTTTTCGCTTGCAGTGAATTTCACAACGAGCTTTTCAGCATCAGATGTGCCCCTTGCGTTCAGCCGCCAAAATAGTCGCTGAATACGGAGCATGAGGCAGGTCTGCGGTCACCACCCTTTCGCCCTGCTCCACTGACCGTTTTGCGCAAGTGGGGCAAATCTCCCGGTAATGCAGAACTGCCTGACTTTGCGCATGCAGCTTTCAATTGCGATGGACTGTGAAAGCTGCTTTTCTAATAGGAAATTGCATGTGGCGGGACAGCAAAAGGCTTCGGTGGAGATGGCCCCTTATCTGCTTTTATTTTTCATCTTCGTCACGTGCGGCCTCGTCAATATGACGCGCCCCCGAAACTCCATCAGACCGGTGAGTGACCGAGACATCGAAGACGCTTACAAAGCGGCTTTCAAAATTGAATCCAAGGAGACGGCGGAGCGGCGGAAGCTCATAAGCCTGCTGCTGATGATTGCACTGCTAATCGACATTCTGCTCATCGTGTGGATAGTTCGCTACGCCTGATGGGTAGGTGCGGTTAACGGGAAGAGCCCCATGGGTGCGGGGATGACTCTGCCTCGCGAATTATGTGGAATGGTCTGGAGCGCATTCGCGCCTCCAAATCCGCCCCGCTTACCGCTTCTGCTCCCCCAGTGCGAAAATTCGACGGCGCCTATCCATCTGTTTTGTAGAGACTTTACTTCAAGATGGAACTTAATGCCGGATTTGCTTCCGCTGGCTATACACTGCCGTTTGGATGGCTGTCTCAGATAGCGTCCGCGATAGATAGGCTAATCATTGGCCTTCATTGTGGCACGGAGCGCGTCGTTGATCCGATCCTGCCAGCCGGGTCCATCCGCCTGAAAATAGGCGAGGATTTCGCTGTCGAGTTTCAGGGAGACGAGCTCTTTTGTGTTGGGAATCGCCGGACGTTCGATCGTGGGTGCCGCGGGCTTTTTCGCAGGTTTGAAGATTGCCTCGGCCGCATCGAGCGGGTTGGTCGGCCGTCTGGGTGCGCGCATGTCTGCCTCCCTGGATTTCCTGATAGTGTCTGCTCTGTTCGACATCAGCGCGCGGTTGATGTCAAGGATCGACAAGGTTTACTGCTGAGCGTCGCGATATTCTTCAGTTCACCTCGACCGAACTCAGCAAACTGACGCGCAACCGCATCCGTGTTTAGCCGGGAAAATACGGATACAGGGCGCGCGCAAGCAGCGTATAATTCGGCTAGGACTGGCCGCAAGGCACTTGCGGGGCCTTGTCCCGTCGAGGCGCCAATGCGCCGACTAGGCACAATGCGGCAATGATGATGGGCAGGCAGATCAGATAGGATATTCTGATACCGGCATTTTCCGCGATGAAGCCAAGCAGAGGCGGCGCGAGAAAGAACACGACAAAGGACATCTGCGCCAGGGCGGCGACATTCAGGTGTGCCGCGCGGTCTGTTCGTTGAGCTGCGGCGGAGACGGCGAGCGGATAGATCGCGCTGCAGCCGGCGCCCATGCAAGCGAAACCGGCGAGTGCCACATAGGGATGGGGCGCAAGCCACACGGCTGCCAGACCGGCCGCGGATAGAAGCAGCAAGCCGAAGGCGACCGCGCGGGCGCCAAAGCTATCCACGAGGGGGTCGGCGAACAGCCGCGTTACGGCCATGAAAAAGGTGAATGCGGTCAGTCCCAGTCCACCGATGAAAGGTTCGACCGCGAATACGTCTCTCATGTAGATGGAGGACCAGTCGATTCCGGCGCCTTCGACGAGAAAGGCCGCAATTCCAATCACGCAAAGCGGTAGGAGGCCGGCCGTCGGCAAGGCAATTCGTGGCTCATCGCTATGTTGCACCTGGCTGCGCGCCGGGGCATTTCGCATGCCCGCAATAGCTATCACGCCGACGATGACCACAAATGCGAGCGTCAAGGCTAGGTGGAGCTGGACGGAAACGCCGGCTTGGCGAACCGCCGAGGAGACCAGTGCCGTCAGAAAGAAGCCGAGGCTCCAGAAGCCATGGGCACGATTCATCACCCCGCGACCGAGCTGGGCTTCAATGCGATCAATCTCGACATTGAGATTGATCTCCAGCGCGCCGGCGAGCAGTCCCTCGCAGAAGAGTACGGCGAACACCAGCGGCGCGGCGCCGACCCAGGGAACGAGGGCGATGAAGGCAGAGGTTCCAAGCACGGTTATGAAAGCCGTCGTCCGTGCGCCCAGCCGGGCGATGATCGGCGCCGAAAAAGTGAGCGATATCAGCGCTCCAATGGCTGCACCGATGAGGGTCAGGCCGAGTTCCGACTTGTTGATGCCGAGTGCGTCCTGCAGATCGGGCAAGCGCGAAAGCAATGCACCCATCGATATCGCGAACAGAAGGAAGCAGATATAGATCCGTCGCTGCGGCTCAATGTGCATTTGATTTTCCCCGGGGAGGTGATTGGCACTCGGAAGTTGCGATCTTTAACCTGATCTCGTCTTCGTAGACAATGCCAAAGGCGCCTGCATCTGGCTGAAACTTCGCGCCCGGGGGACGAAAGCGAAGTTTTGGTCAGCGAGATCGCAGAGGTCCCTGCGATCTGCCTGTCATATGCTGTGACAGATGTGCCACCTTGGCATGCCGGCGAGATGATACCGGCTGCCTGGGCACACCTGTCACTCAGCTTGCCGCCTAGTGGGCGAAAACCTCGCCGACCATTTCCTCGCTCTTGGCCCAGAGCGCCTTGGCATGCTCGGGATCGAGCGCGTAGGAACGCACACCCTCGCTGATAGGATTGATCAATCCTTCCGTCACCACCGAGACATGGCAATTCTCGCAATATTTGCCGCCGACCTCGTCGGCTGCCGCGACTGCGCCGGCCCAGACCGAGGTTGCGGCACCCTGCGGTATCGTCTTGAACTGGAAGGGTGGTTTTCCTTCCGCGGCGAGCTCGGTGTTGATCCTTGTCAGCAATTGCTCGAGTGCGCCTTCCGGAAGATGCCGGCCGAGTTCGGTCTGAATGCCGCCCGGATGCAGAGCGGTCGCCCGGACGCCCCGTGATTTATGGCGCCGATCGAATTCAACGGCAAAGAGGATATTGGCTGTTTTCGAGCGTCCGTAGGCCAGCCAGGGTTCGTAGTCCGTGTGCTCGAAATTCGGGTCTTCGAGATCGACATCGGCGAAGCGATGGCCGGAGGAGGAGACATTGACGAGCCGACCGCCAGGAGAAATCAACGAAGCAATCCGGTTGACGAAGACAAAGTGGCCCAGATGATTGGTGCCGAACTGGGTCTCGAAGCCATCGGCGGTATGGCCGAGGGGAGTTGCCATCACACCAGCATTGGCGATGACGATGTCAAAGGTCCGTCCATCGGCCACGAGCGCATGGCTTGTCTTGCGAACGCTGGCAAGGGAGGCAAGGTCGAGTTCGATAAGCTCTAAACCCCCGCCGTTTCTGGCATCGGCGCGAACTGCCGCTGTTGCCCTTTCTGCTTTGGCAAGATCGCGGGCTGCACCGACAACCTGTGCTCCGCGGGCGGCGAGGGCTCTTGCCGTTTCGACACCGAGGCCGGCCGAAGCGCCGGTAACCAGCACGCGCTTGCCGCTGAGGTCTACGCCGGCAAGCACCTCATCAGTGGTGGAGGTCGCTCCAAAAGGTCCGGTCATGAAAATCTCCTTCAACCGTGGACACATAGGCACGCCATGGCAGCGAGCCATTGCCCGCTGCCCTCGAATGGATTAAGAGGAGGGTGCCTCCGCAATAGATACGGAGGCACCCTCCGTTTATCAAGGGGTAGTTCGCAGACGTGACGATAAAAAGCGAGCGCGGTGCTGTCCGCAAACCGCGCGCCGATGCAGAGCGCAATCGCATCCGGCTGATGGAAGTGGCCAAGGCTGCCTTTGCCGAAAAGGGTGCAGACGCCAGCCTGGAAGAAATCGCGCGTGTCGCGGGGGTTGGTATCGGTACGCTTTATCGCCATTTCCCGACCCGGGATGCCCTGATCGGTGATGTCTACCGCAACGAGACCGAACAGCTCGCCAAGGCCGCGACAGAGCTTGCCGGGCGCTTCCCGCCGAAAGAAGCTCTCCGGCAGTGGATGGTGGTATTCGTCGAATATATCGATACAAAGCAAGGCATGTATCCGGCCCTGAATTCCCTTGTTGGCGGCACATCGACGCTTTATGCAGCCTCCGGCCCCTTGATCGGCAACTCCATGGAAATGCTGACCAAACGTGCTGTCGAAAGCGGCGAGATCAAGCTTGATATTCCGCCACTTGATCTCCTGCGCGCGGTGGGTGGTCTTGCCAGCAACAATGGTCCGGATTGGAAAGACGCCGCAAAGCGCATGGTCGATATCATCATCGCCGGCATCGAGGTGCGCCCACGCTAAACAGGGCTTGAACGATCTGGCCGATCCTATCAAAATCCTTGGAATAGTGCCCCAAAAACCAAGGTCATTCCTTCATTCCCCTCAGGCGTAACGCGAAAATCTGCAAATGGCGCTCCCGCCACTCCCCAGGATTGTATTTTTAACTCTTCTGGTGGAGAGGTGCGCACCCGAGGCTCGAGTACCCACGGATATCTGCTGCCGATAAGGGCGTGCGCAGGCATTGCCCCGTCGCTCCCGCGCCACCAAAATTTATCCACTTCAACATAAATTGAGCGCTGATTTTTCTAGCAATCTGGCGCAGCATATAGCCTAATGCCTGCACCAGTTATTCGCTGGTGCGGCCGGGTTTTCGGCGATATTCGCATACAAGCGCCAAGCCTGCCGCATGCATTGCCAAGACGCATACCATTTGAAATTGAATTTTATTGCAGATCGGGAGAGAAGGTGCCGCGGCGGCCGGGCACTCCTTTTATAAACAAGCGCTGTCATCGGTTCTGCGCAGAGCCGTTGCTCCGAGCTATCGAGAAATTGCCTGAGACCATTCTGACGCCGGTGAGCGAATGGAGAATTCGATCATGGCGCACTCAATATAATCGCAGCTAGCTCTTCGTTCGCAGATGTCTTCATTCTGAGAGGGGATGCAGCCACAATTGTTCAAATCGCGCTGGAGCGTTTAAGGGGGAGCTTACATTCATGGCGTCGCAGGAGAGAAGGAAGATCGCAATCATCGGAGGCGGCGTGGCCTCCATGACCGCCGCCTACGCCTTGACCGAGGAGCCGGGATGGCAGGCGAAATATGACATCACGGTCTATCAGCGCGGATGGCGGCTCGGTGGCAAATGCGCAAGCGGTCGCAATCGCGAAATAGGCAATCGCATAGAAGAACACGGTCTGCATATCTGGGCGGGGTTCTACGACAACGCCTTCCGCCTTATCCGCTCCTGCTACGATGAGCTTGTCGCCCTGAAGCTGAGGTCTCCGGAAGATCCGCTTGGCACCGTGGAGAAGGCGCTAAAGCCGCTCAATACATTCATTCTCAGCGAGGAGGGGGTAGGAGACCCCAGGCAGATGTGGCGGCCGTGGTACATCGAGTTCCCCGGCAACAATCTGGTTCCCGGCTCCGGAGGGGTGCTGCCGCAACCTTTTGATTATTTCAAAATGGTGGCTGAATTCCTGGCGGGTCAGATCGAAAAGGTCGGGGATGCCTTACCATTGCCGTCGCAGGGAACAGGTGTCGGCGGCTACCGGTCTCCGGTTCATCAACTCGTGGCCTATGCCAGGGGGATGCCGGCGGATGCGCGCTTGCATACCGCGCAGAATGGCAACGAGCTGAAAGAGATTCTGGAAGGCATCCGGATCTGGCTCCAGGGTATCAAGCCAGGGGAGTGGATCAATGACGATACGGCTCGCCGGGTTTATTTCATGCTGGATCTTGGCGTGGCCTTTGCCATGGGCATGGTGGCCGATCAGGTCTTCATGCGCGGTTTCGATTCCATCGACGGCATGGAATGCTCGGCCTGGCTTTTGAAGCACGATGCATCGGAGCAGGCCGTGGCGTCGTCGGTGTTTCGCAGCTGCTACGACTATGTTTTCGGATATCCGGGCGGCATATGCACGGATCGCGGCGTCGGCGCGGGCACCGCGATGCGCGGGCTGTTGCGTCTGGCCTTTACCTATAAGCAGGCCCTGTTTTTCAAGATGCAGGCCGGCATGGGCGACACGATATTCGCGCCGTACTATCAAGTCCTCAAGCAGCGCGGCGTCAAGTTCAGCTTCTTCAATGCCATCACCAATCTTGCCCTCTCGACATCCAGGGAGGCCGTCGCCCGGATCGATCTTGTCGAACAGGCGCAGTTTGTCTCCGGCACCTATGAGCCGCTTTTCGATGTCGCCGGCCTGCCCTGCTGGCCTTCGGAACCCGATTGGGCGCAGCTGGTCGATGGCGAAAAATTGCGCGAAAGCGGGATAGATTTCGAATCGGAGAAAACGGCTGTGCCCGCCGGCATCCCGAAAAGCCTCCGTCAGGGCGTCGATTTCGATGATGTCATCCTCGGTGCGTCGCTCGCCTCGCTTCCACCCATGACCGCTGAGCTCGCCGCTGCATCTCCCTGCTGGAAGCAGATGCTTCAGAATGTCCAGACCGTCGCAACCTGCGCCGTGCAGTTCTGGCTCAACAAGCCTACGACCGAGACTGGCTGGCCGGGCCTTGTCAAGGAGCACAATCAATACAGCCCGTTTGATCCCAATACGTTGCAGACGGTCCTGACCGGCTTTGCCGAGCCGCTCGATACCTGGGCGGATATGAGCCACCTGCTGGTCCGCGAGACCTGGCCCGATCCGGCTCCGCAGGCCATCGCCTATTTTTGTTCGCCGTCGAGGGATGCCGACGTGCCTGCGCCGTCAATGCAGGATCAGGCGGCGAAATGGGCGGATGACTATCTGACGGCGATCTGGCCGGATACCCGGAATGCCGAAGGCAAGTTCGACAGAAGCCTGCTTGTTTCCCTCAACGGCCAATCCGAGAGCGAGCGCTTCGCCAATCAGTATTTCCGCCAGAATTTCTATGGTTCGGAGCGATATGTTCTCTCGGTGCCCGGTTCCGTAAACTACCGGTTGGCGCCGGATGAATCGGGATTCACCAATCTCGTGATAACGGGCGACTGGACGCGTTGCGGCATCAATGCCGGCTGCGTCGAGGCAGCAACGATCTCCGGCCTCGCCGCCGCCAGGGTATTCACGGGCTCGACCGAGCCGATCTACGGGGAATATGACCTGGTACTGGACGCATTGCCGACGCCGGCTCTGCTGTCCTCGATCACGGCGCCGCATGCGAATTGGCCGCTGACGCCAGCCTTCCTGCGCGGCTCGATGGAAGGCGTTTTCAGTTTCCACGCTCTGCCGGTGGAACAGGTAAAACAGATGCTGCCGCAAGGTCTGGTGCTGTCGCGGCAATCCGTAACGCCTGCAAACACCCATCCGGTCACATTCCTGTTCAATCAGCAGACGAATGTGCGGGCAAGTTTCCTGCCGCAGATCTTCGGGTTCAAGACCTATCTGGAGAACATCGTTGCCATCAATTGCGTGGAGATCGCCGGCGGCGATGGCACGGTCTTCAGCTTCCTGCCGGCATTGTTTCTCGATAACAGCCTGGCGACCTATTCCGGCCAGCTATTCTATGGCCTTGCCAAGCGCCTGGCAAAGAACACGCTTGAAAACTCCACCTACAGCACGGCGACCGAGGAAAACGTGCCGGTCTGGTCCATGCGGTATTTCGACTATGCGCCGATTTCCCGGCTCGTCGATCTCGGCAATATCGGACTCGTCCGTGCGCTTCTGGATACGCCGATCCTGACCCCCCGGGGCAAGGGAACCTGGCAGGCAATGGCATTCGATTTCTCTGTGGGGTCGGCATTCGCCGTCCCTGTTGTGACCGAACTCGATGTCTTTGCAACGAATGGCATCGGCTTGCCGGCGGGGCGATTCATATCGCCTGCGTTCAGGGCTCAGTCCGAGGAGAATGGCCTACCCGGCGCTTTCCGATGCTGGACCGACTGGACGCTCAGCAATCCTTTCGACTCATCTCGCGTGAAAGCCGTTGCTGCCGCCCAGAAAAATTTTGACTTCAATTGGCAGCAAACATGAGAGAATGAGACCCATGTTGTCGCCGGAGGAGATACCGCATCTAACGATGGATGATGATCTGCGAGAGCGTCGCCAGGTCACCATCCTCTTTGCGGATATTGTCGATTACACAGGTCTTGCCCTGCGTTTCGACCCGGAGGATCTGCGGGATCTGCTTCAGAGCTACTACATTCTGGCAAAAACGGAGATCGAGGCGTCGGGCGGTATCGTCGCGGAATACCTCGCCGATGGAATAGTGGCTCATTTCGGGGTGCCCGTCGCCTACCAGGATGCGGCCGACCGCGCTGTGCAGGCGGCTAGGCGCATCATCGGCAAAGCCGGCGAGATACAGGGCGCGGATTACAGGCTTTCCGTTCGGGTAGGGGTGGCGACAGGGCTTGTCGTCGCCGAGTTCGATGGCACGAATTCCAAGATTACCGGAGCGAGCGGCGTTCTTGCCGCGCGCTTGCAGGCATCCGCCGAACCCGGATCGATCCATATTTCTGATCTGACGCGTCGGCTCCTGCGGCGCGAGACGGAGGTTCGTTTCGTCGGCAATATGTCCCTCAAGGGCTTTTCCGAGCCTGAACCCGTCTGGTGCCTCGATCTGGACGATGCAAAACGAATGGGAGGAGACGGCTTCCCGTTCTTTGGGCGCGACACGGAGCTATCGAAACTGGCGCTGGCATGGGAGATGGTCCGGCAAAGCGGCCGAGCCAGCCCGCTCCATATTCTTTCGGGCCGGCCGGGCATCGGCAAGAGCCGCATATTGCGGGAACATTGCCTGCGCTATCCGGCCGAGCAGAAAAGCATCGTGCTGCAGGCGGCGGAGCGACAAAGCAAGACGGCACTCTATCCTGTCGTCGAATGGCTCAAGCTTGATGACCGGGTTTCTCTCGGAACTGACGATGCCGATTATCTGCGCGCGCTTTGCCAGCCCGAAACGGCCGTCGGGCTACATCTGAGAGAGACGCCCGGGGCCATTCGCCAGGGAACCTTCGATGCGCTCTCGGCCTCGTTTCGCAGGATTGCACAGGCTGGTCCGATACAGATCATCATCGAAGATCTGCAATGGCTGGATCACAGCACGCTTCAGTTGGTCGCCAGATTGTTGACCGACCTGGAGGACTGCCCTGTCCAGTGGCTGGCCAGCGGTCGGCCGGAGTTCACAGACAATATCGGTGAGCTCCAGAGTACAGTGCTGGCTATTGGAGAGCTGGGCGCGGCCGAATGCCACGAGGCTGTTGTCAACTGCTGCGGGGAGGGGGTTACATCCGCCTTGGCGGAGGAAATCGTCGGCAAGTCAGAAGGTGTCCCTCTTTTCCTCGAGCATCTCCTTCGCGAACTCAACGAAGGACGCATATCTGGCCGGGAGACTGTTCCAGAAACGCTCGTCGGGGCATTGGTCGCGTGGATAGACAGCACGGGGCCGGCACGACGTGTCGCACAATGCGCCTCGGTGGTCGGCCGCTATTTTGACGAGGAGGTGCTTGCGCAGGTCTCCGGCTTTTCCCGCCAGAGTTTGACTTCGGATATCGAACGTCTCTGCAAGGCAGAGATCTTCCAGCGCGATAGTGGCTCCGCCTTGAGTTTTCGACATGACCTGATCCGGGATGCGGCCTACAGCACCTTGCTGCGCAAGCGGCGGGAGGGTCTCCACAAGCGGGTTGCCTGGGTTCACACGCAAAGCAATCCCCATGTCGGCGACAAGGTGATGGCGGAAATCGCCTATCATCACGAGGCGGCCGGAGAGCACTCTCTCGCGGCGCAATACAGGCACAGGATCGGCAGGTACACGACTGCTCTTGGCGCCTTTGCCGAAGGCGAAAGCCAGTTGCGGCATGCGCTGGATCTGCTTGCGCTCGCGGCCCAAAACCGCATCGATGTCGAGCATCAGCAGGCGAACATGCTTGTCGATCTCGCCGCAAACCTCATGCAGACGCGCGGCTTTACCGGCCAGGAAGTGTTTGAGACCTATGTGAAAAGCCTGTCGCACCTTGAGAGAATCAATCAGGTCGATGGCGACAGCCTGTCCATTTTCTGGGGCATCTTCACCTACCAGGTTCTGATCGGTCACACGCGGGATGCGGCAATGACCGTATCGAGAATGGAGGCCGTGCTTCGCCGTCTGCCGCAAAGGGAGAGGCTTGCGGAGCATACGCTGTCCGTGCTGGGTACCAGAAACGGCATTCAATTTTATTCGGGGCAGTTTCACGCGCAGCTTGCGACCCTGGACAAGATCAAGACACATTATGAAGTTGAGCTTCATGCGCCTCTGGCCGCCAAATACGGAATGGATCTGCTGGCGACCGCGCATGCGTTTTCGCCTCACTCCGCAGCCATTACCGGCCAGTTCTCGCTCGCACGCGAGTTGGTCGTCGAGGCCGATGCACATCAGGCCGTGCTCGACATTCCCCTCATGCTGCCTTTCATCGACATTTGGGGAGGCGTTGCGTTGAGTTATCTGGGTGATTTCGAGCTGGCATTGGCTCGGATGGAAAGAGGCATCGCGCTTGCCGACAGGCAGGGTGCCGCATTCTGGTCGGCGACCGGCAGGATGTGGCAGGCAATTGCCGAATTCGAAGCCACCGGCGATTCCTCCTGCCAGTCAAAGATCGAACAGGCGCTCGCGCTCCAGAAACTCATGGGCGTCGGTATCGGCATCCCCTATTGGTCGGCAAAATTGGCAGCTGCCTATGCCATGAATGGCGACGACCGGCGCGCGCTGGAATGCATCGCGGAAGCGTTGACTGGCTCGCCCGGCACATCGGAAGGCGTATGGCGAGCGGAGCGGCAGAGGCTGGCGGGCTTCGTGCACGAGCGGGCCGGGCGCGTGGACAAGGCGCTGCACTTCTATCATCTGGCGGCGCAGACGGCGGGCAAGCAGTCGGCTGTATTGTGGGAGATGCGCGCGAGAAGCGCGATTTCACACCTCGCGCCCCAGGATGAATTGAACGGTATCCGACAGGCGATGCTTGCTGACACGATCGCGCAGAACAATGTCCCAGCGAATCAGGTGACAGTTTCCACAATGATTTGACGCCGGCTAAACTATTGTCGAGTTGGGGCGGTTCCATACCCGCAAGCGCGCTCGATTTTTCCGTGATCTACTTTCGACTTGATATTCAGGGTTGTTCATTTTTAATAAAAAATCTCGGCAAAGGCGTGTTCTGAGCCGTCTATGTGAGACGACACACAGAGTAAAATAGCCGATCGAGATCTTCTGATGAAGTCAATCGATGCCGCCATGGCATCCAAGCTTCATTGGATTTCAGCATGTTTGAGCACGTTACACGCGACATCAGCCCGGCTCCGCCCAGCCTTGGCATGCCCTGGCTGCAGGAGAGCGCCGATACTCTTGTCGAGTTGAGCCTTCCGCGTCGTTTTCGGTTTCTGGGCTTGCCAGAAGCCAAGGCGCGGGAATTGAGGGCAATTCTCGAAAGGATGGAGGATGCGGACCGTATCGCCTGCGACACAGAGGATACATGCCAGTCCGCTGCGATAAGCTTCGTCTATATTGGTGAAAGCCTGCCGCTCGATATGTCCGGTTACACCGCACCCGTTTTTCCTGCAATTGCCATCGTGGGGCGCGGTTTGCCGGATATCGATCGTCTGTTTGAATATGGCTTTGCCGACTATATCACCTATCCCTTCTGCTCTCCGGAAATTCAACGGCGCCTCTCTGGGGCTCCGACATCAATCCATGACGTTACCTTCTCAGCCGGGCTCGGTAGCGATCCGATGGTGCGGGCGGCATGCGAGGTGCTCGAAACCAACATCGCCGCTACGGTTACGGTCGACGAACTGGCCGCGACACTCGGGACCAATCGCAACACGTTGAACAGGGCATTCAATCAGGTCTTCGGCGTCGGGCCGATAACGTGGTTGCGTCAGCGTCGCTGTGAGATCGCGGCACAACTCTTGCGCGATAGTTCCGAAAGTGTGCTCAATATTGCGTTGACGGTCGGCTATGGCGACCCTAACAATTTTTCGACCGCATTTCGCAGGCACTACAACCAGGGGCCGCTGGAGTTCCGCAAAAAATGTCAGGCGCAAAGAATTTAGACACGGCCTCAAAGGCAGGCCGTGATGTTGCTGGCTAGTATCGAATTGTTGGCGAGGGCCACCGCTTTATTGAACCACGAGAGGACAAATCGACAATGGCAACCGAGAACATCAGCCTGAACTTCATCAATCGCTCCGGCGATACGAACAATTCCAGCGTTCTTATTTTCCAGCAGAACGTTGCCGAGTCATTCGGCGAAATCGCCGTTGCGTGGAAAGTGATCAAGAATTGCGGTCGGCTCGACCGCCATCCCTTCAACTTCCCTCTGCAATTTCAGGTTTCGGCCAAGGATAGCTGGGGCAACTACACCCCTCAGTTGACTGCCTATGACGGCCAGGGCTTCGACATGACGCTGGACACATCCGGCGATGTGCTGGCGCTGTCGAAAGTAAATGCCACTTCCCCGAACGAAGTCGAAGTGCGCAACCAGCTGACGCAAGGCGCGATCAGCGCCTGCATCTTCAAGGACGGCAAGCTGCTGGCGACGAAGACCAACATGGCGCCCGGGCAGAAGGCCGTGTTCCAGTTCCAGCCGCGCATCTACATCGGCGTCGTCAGCCAGGTCGCCGAAGGTCAGGTGATCAATTCCGCGATCATCAGCCAGGTCAACACCGAGATCAACCTTTTCGGGATCACCAGCGCCGATGTCGTCATGACCGGCGGCGGCCCCGGCCCGAATTCGACTCCCTTCCAGTTCCATCTGGAAAACATCAACCAGTAGGACGCCATCATCTCTCCGAGATGATGATCAATCCGGGATACCACACGAGTAATCAGCGGGTATCCCGTTTTCCCTTTCATGAACGGAGGACAGTATAGCCATGAAAACGGAAACCAGCTTGAGGCTCACCGGTGCAAAATCCGCTTTGACCTCGACGGCTCAAGAGAGCAGCACGCCTCAAACACCCTCTGCCTCGGTGCAGGGCACTGACGGTGCGGTGAGTGTCAATGCAGGAGTTGCGGCTGGCAGCAATGCCCAGAGTTCCACCGCGCAGGCTACGATCGTCAAGAGCTGGACCTCGGGCGGCGTTGCCGGGACAGGCAGGGACAGGGTCTCCATCGAGGCGACCTATCCGGCCACCAAGAATACCAAGACCGGCGCGATAAGCCTTGGCGCAGACAGCTTCAAGCTGACGGTGACCGATCTGAACACGGGCGTCAGCTCGACCATCAATCCCTATCTCTTTTCCAACACCGAGTGGACCGAAATTCCCTTACCCGCCGACGCCGGCGATGCCGAGAAGTTCGAGGTGAGGGGCAACGTGAAGATCGATGTCCAAACGTCGGGCAAGATGATGCGGGTGCGGTTCCATGTGAACACGGCAAGCCAGCTTTCGGATATCGGTTATATTTTCGTGCTGGATATTCCGGAGAACACGAAATTCACCGACGTTTCGCAAAGCGAACCGTCGTCGTAGCCGCCATGCAAACCTGGTTGACGTACGAGAATGTCTCTCTCAATCCGCATGTCAGCCGCGTGGGTATCTTCTGGGATGTCTCCGGGATGCTACCGGGCACCATGCCGGTTCTGTGGGCGGCGATCGAACGGTGCCGTTACGGCTGGCATCATCCCCTCCATGTCAGCTGGGAGCCGGCATTCCTGATCCGCGACAGCTACGGGAATGAATGCCCGCTCCAGCCTGGCCGAGACAATTGCGACACCGGAACCCGGATAGAGGGTCCGCACGGATATGGATTGAAATCGGGGCTTCTCTTGAGTCAAAGCACGCCGCGTCCCGATTTGTCGCTTTGCATCTGCCGGGACAATCGGCCGATCGCGGAATTGCCGCTCGATCGCGTTGGGGCATGGGCCGTGTTCATGCCGGATCGCCTGAAATTCCAGATCGATTGCCGCGCCGCATTGCGCGGCCGGATCACTGATGCCTGCGGAACCGCTTTTGCTCTGAGCGGGCTGCAGGCCCTGACAGTTCAGCTTCGTGGAGGAGCGCCCGGACCGCGGGCTACGCCTCTCACCTTCGTCTCATATCGTGCGGAACCGGCCTGATCCGATCCGCTGTTGAAAAGGATAGAAAGGATTGTGCAATGCCCAATAGCTATTTCGTCTACACCATCGTGTTTTCCCGTACCCCGCAGAACGCCACCCGGTTTATCGGCTTCCAGAAGCGGGCCAAGGGATATTTCTTCTCCGGCAAAGGAGGCGCGATCGTTCCCAATGGTCAACCTTTGAAAGGCGCGGCAAAGTTTGCCTTGCCGGGCGGAGGCTTCGAAGGTGCCGATAACACCTGGGACGACAACGACGCTGTTTTTGCCCAATGCCAGAAGGAATTCACCGAGGAATGTGGGCGGCAGATCAGCTTCGTCACGCATGATGATGTCGTCAGCGGAGTCGTCGAAGACGATGACGAGGTGATCAATGCGGTCGCCTATTTGCAGCGCTGGGGTGTGAATATGGGCCGCATCAAGGGCTATGCGGCGATGTACATCCAAGTAGCGGATAACCAGCTTCAGCTGGTCGCTGATTACATCGGCGTCTGCTTCAATCAACGTGATCAGGCAGTCCAGAAAATTACGAAGCAGGAATGGGGAGCCGGCGATTACGGGAAGATAGCGCAAGCATTTCCATTGGCTCCGATGGATGACGAAGTGAATTTGGTGGATCCGCCGATACGCCAGATTGCGCAGGGTGGCTTTAACAACGATCCGCTGATCGAGGCTCTATCCAAAGATCCCGATACCGATTGGTTCGCCCAGATCATCAAGGGTCTTGAAACCATCGGTGCTTGAGGGATCTCCATGACCGGCCACACCGAGATTCAGGAATGGCGCGATATCCCGCATAAGAACCAGAACGAAGAAATCGTGATCCGGTTTCGCGTTTCCTATGAGGATGCGGGGCGCCGCTCTGTGTTGAATGTCGCGGCCGAGATTTTTCGCGCGGTTTTGCCGCTCGAGATATATGTCGTCGAAGGCTTGCGCTTCGAGCAGGAAACTCCGTTCCGCGTCGCCTTCACGGGTGGGCGCAAGGTGCACGGCTGGCTGCGCTGGCGAACCGGGCTGGATGTGCAATATTCGCAGCAGATCATGGGCCGGGTGGAAATCGAGGAGACCGACGACGTCGATTACTGGAACTATATCGGTTTCATGATCTGCTTTGGCAGCACGCGCCCGGTGCCGCCAATTCCGCCCGTTCCACCGCCGGATGATGATCCGCCGGTGCCGGGACCCCTGCCCATTCCGGATCCGGCTGATGGCATGGCGATCGCCGATGCGCATCTGGAGGCGGGAGAGCTCTTCCCCTTTGTCTATATCAAGCCATGGCCGAAGCTGGCGAGCGACGTTGCCGGCCAACGCTTCATGGCGGTGCCCGCAGCGACAGCCACAAGCGCCTTCTATACGAAATTGAAGGGTGCCGATCCCGCCGCCAAGCGTGAGGCCGCTGTCGCCTTCATCGATGACACGATATCGCCGGCAACCGGCCAAACTCCAGGCGAGCCGTTCGTGACGCCGACGCAGCCGCTACCGCAACCCTATGCCGGCTTTCGTCATTTTCCCCGCCAGCTGAGGAAAGACTGCACCTACGTTTTGCTCGATAGCTGGGTAATCGAAAGCTTCGGGGGGTGGGAAAACCTGGCCACGGAACTGCAGTCGGCCGATGCCCAGGCGGCGCTTGTCAATATATGGAATTCGGCGATCGCGCTGATGATCACGCTGGGCTATGACCATGCGTGGCTTTCCGATCTGATCCGGCTGCTGCAGGTCACGCATCTGGTCAACTGGGTATTGGCCTTTCAGGCTGCACATCCGAAGCTTGGCGAAGATCCCGCGCCAGTGCCGCCTGACGCAGCGCTTTCTCGCGCACTCAGCGCGGTGATGATCCTGCCCGATGATATTTTCCCGGTCGATCCGCCTCCGGCGCCTGCCGATCCGCCTGCGGTGCAGCCTTACGCCGTCGGCGCCATCCGCACTGTGCACTACCGGCCTGGCCGCTATGTGCTCGGAGATATAGAGCGCATCGAATCCGTGATCGCGGGAGAAACCCGGCAGGACGTCCATCGCAACTTGCGCCGGACGGACACGGCCGAAGACGACCAGAGCGTCAGCGACAGCACCAGCAATTTCGGGAGGGATACCACGACCGCCGACCTGATCAATCAGGTCCAGAAGACCTTGTCGGACCGCGTTTCCACGACGACAATCGACAATTATCAAACCGATTATGGCCAGCCGAACACCAATTCCATGAAGGTCACCGGAAATTGGTGGGTTCAGGATCAACCGGCCGGCGGTTACCTCAAGGATATTTCGAAATTTGCCCGTGATGTCATCGATCGGTCGGTGAAGGCCCTTCGCCGGGAATCGATGCTGCGCCGGAGTAGCCGCATATTCGAGGAACTGGAAATCACGCAGACGCGGACCCTGTCGAACGCCGGCAACAACGGCAATCATCAGGCGGTGTTTCGCTGGGTGAACCGGGTATACCAGCTTCAGACCCGTGCCAGCCAGGACAGGCTGGTGTTCGAGATGTTCGTCGATCGTCCAGGCGCAAATCTGGCCGAGGCGGTTTCGCAATATCACGATCTCAGGCTTGTCGCGCCGCTGTCCCCGACCGCCATGGGTATAACCTCCTATGCCAACCTGTCGCCGGAGCCGGTCAAACCTGGTGGGACGCCGGCGTCTGTCTATTATCTCGATGCTTTCCAGGCCTATGGGATTGCTCCGGATGGGCCGCCGCCGCCGGCTCTTCGCGTCATCAGTTGCGGCTTCAAATCGCGAAATCCGTTGTCGGATGCGGAAATGGACGTGCCTGAGGGCTATACACCTGTTCTGGCGACCGCGAGTATCAGCAGCTTTATCGCCAATCCAACCGTGCAGGTGACGATGAGCGGCGTAATCCTGACGGCGGATCAGACCGGCACGATTTCAACCTTCAAGGGATATCTCACGGCAAGCCCGGCGCAATATGCCGACCGGCTGCGGGCATCGATCCTCTGTAGCGTGCCGCCGAAGACATCGTCTGCGGCCGAAGCAACCGCCGGCGCGGGAAGCGGTTCGGGGGAGAGCGCGGCACCTGCGCCCGATACGTCGCCGGCGGAGGGGGCAGCCGAATTCAACAATTATTATGCAGCCAGCATAGAGGTTCAATGCGCCCGGAGTGCGGCAACGCTCGCCAACTGGCAGATGGCGACCTATCAGAAGATCCAGGCCGCCTATCAGGCTTCGTCAACAAGCTATCAGACTGCCCTGGCGGAGCAGCAAAAGGCACTGGAGACTGCCAATCCGACGCTTCTGACGCAGATCGTGCAGGAGCAGATCGTTCAGGCTGCCATCGCGCTCTTTGCCGGCGCGACGCTTGCCAAATCGCCAGATACGGCGGCTTCGATCAATTTCGAACCGCGCTATTTCCAGTTCCTGCGCAACATATTCGACTGGGATGGGATGGCGGTGGAGCTGGTCCAGGATCCCGGCGCGGACCCGTATCTGAGCGAGGGGCAAAGCGCGTTGATCTCGCTGTTTTCGCCAAGCCGCTATCTGCGAGACCTGCTTCGCGCCAAGCGCGCCAATCTCCTGCTCTCCGTCAAGCCGGAGGCGGCAAGAATGGCTTTGCTAGCATTTCGCACAGGCCAGATCTGGCCCTGCGCCGAAGACCTGACCCCATGCATGGCCGTGGATATGAGCGCGGTCGATCTTCTTTTGGAACAGCCGGACGAAGCCGGCAAAACCATCCAGGACAATTGGTCGATCACTGTTCCCACTGCTATGGTCGCACTGTCTACCGACAATCCCTTCACATGATCGCAGGAGTGCCGAATGCTGCCGCCTTTGTTTATTCCGCCAGTCTTCCCCGGAAATTTTCCCGGGCAGGAACCACGCCATCAATTCTTCCCGCATCCGCAGTCGGGCGTTCAGGACGGCATTCCCGTTGGCGCGATCATTATCTTTCCCGGCGAAGTCCTGCAGCAGACGCAAACCCTGACCTCGGCCATGACGGATCTGCGTTACATGCCCTGGATGATCTGCGACGGCTCCAGCCTTTTGAAGACCGAGTATCCGGAACTCTATCGCGTGATCGGTGAGCTTTACGGGGCCGATGGAAGCGACAAGTTCAAATTGCCTGACTACCAGGGTTATTTTCTACGCGGCGTGGATTTGAAGAAGTCCGTGGACAAGGACAACCGCACTCCACCCCCTGGTCCGGCCGTCAATCCGCGCGGCGTTGGCTCGACCCAGATGGATGCGCTACAGGATCATACGCACAATCTGAAAATGACCGCTCAATCCGTTACGCTGGGAGAAGGACCGCCGCTCAATCTCGAAGCGGCTCCACCCGTGCCGCCATCGTCACAAACCGGCACCATCTATCACCAGGGGGACGTGCGCGTCAGCGAAACGGAAACCCGCGCCGTCAACATCGCGGTGAACTGGCTGATCAAGACGAAATAGGACGATGCGATCCCGAATCGCTACCGCTATTCGCTGAGCAAGGCATTCGGCTGGAGGATCGTCAGCTTCTGCCGGCCGGCCTCGAGAATCCCGTTTCGCTTCAAGGCGGAAATGGAGCGGCTGACCTCTTCGCGGCTGGCACCGATGGATCCGGCGATTTCCGCATGGGTTGGAAATTTTTCCAGCTGCCCGTTCGGCTTGAATACGCCCTTTTCCAGCGCCACCCGGGCCAGATAGGCTTTCAGGCGCTTATCCACGCTTTGGCTGGTCAGCTGATAGCTATGCCTTGTCAGCCTGCGGATCCGCTCCGCCATATCAATCATGATCCGCTGCCGCACCAGCGGTATCGTTTCGAGCAGATCGAGGAATGCCTGCTTTTTCATGATGATCAGGCAGGAGTCGGTTTTTGAATAGACCGAAAGGGAACGGTTGCCGCCGTCGATGGCCGAGAGCTCTCCGAAATAGTCAAGAGCGTTGAGCCTCGTGAAGATCAGTTCCCTGCCATCCTGATCGAGATAGAGCGCCAGCAGCAAGCCGGAACGCAGGAAATAGACATCGCCGCTCGTATCGTCCTGGTTGAAGACGATCTGTCCCGGCGCATAGAAGCGGGTCCGCAAATCACGGGCGTCGAATGTCAGGCTCTCTCGCGCTACATCGGCGAACAGGGGGCAACTGAGGAGTTGACCAATATCAGTCACGTGTCGTTCCACACTCGTCCGGGTCATTTATTTGCTGCGAGACGCTCAATGAAAAAGTCCGCTATCAACGATCGACATTTTGTTGACACGAAAAATCTCGCTTCACCGGGCGTTTCGGCGGCTTAAGGTGGCCTCGGATCCAATTTTAAAATTGCATATTGAAAAATACAAATCCCATTTCGAAAATCATGCTCGAGCCAATTGGCACGCTCCATCATCTCATATTCTTTGAGCGGACGTTATAGGGCAGATATCCCCGGCGAAGAAAATTTTCTTTCGCTTGCAGGTCCTGCGCGAAGCCGGTGGACGAGTTTTGATCGCGCCACCAGCTAGCTACTTCGAATTGCGTGGAGATGATGCGAGACGCCTCAGGCTCCCTTCCGTGCCTCTCGTTTAGAGCGGCCATCTGCTTCGCTGCCATCTGGAAAAAATGCGGGCCGCAAAGAATTTAGTTACCCACGCAAAGGCAAGCCAAGACTGAAAAAGCTAGTGTCTATTCGTTGGCGATGGCCAGAGGTCTCAACATACTTGGAGGTCATATTCATGAGGATGCCCGAAAACACCAGGCTCAATGTCATCGATGGCTTCGTCGCGGCGAACCAATCCGGCGGAGGTTACTGACATGACCGTTCCAACCCAGCCGCCGCAATCTCTTGACGTAGAGTTGCCACTGACGACGCTATTCAATGACTACAGTGTGCAGCTGAAGATAGGTGAGCACACTGTCCCGGTCAGCCTCGATCTCAGCGGCGGACCGAAGGAGATTCAGAGCGACCCCATGCCGGTTGGCTCCTTTGACGGCGTGCCAGTCATGGCACAGATCAGCTTTCAGTATGACTATAAGGTGGATAGTGACGAACTGACCATTCACGGAAACGACGACCAGACGGAGGATCAACTCCGCATCACCATATTCCTGCAGGATGCGCCCAGGCAGCTATCCGAACAGCGCATCGAATTCCGCGCAACGCCGAACAATGTCGGCAGCAATAGTCCCGTCACCAAGGTGTGGGCCGATTACGTCGGGACGCATACGGCGTTCCATGCACGTCTGATGGATACGGCCCGGCGCTGCAATGAAACACTGGTAGACGCAGCCATAAGGGCCGGCATCGGTAGCGTCGTTGAGATCGGCACTGCACCGACCGTCACCCTTGATAATCTCGACGACTTCAAGCGCATGTTCGGCAGGCCGATAGAGGCCGAGGCTTCAGTCGACAGGGCTTCGGAGGTCGCCGAGCTTCAGGACATCCTGCGATCCACCTATGTTGGAACCGTCACCTGGGCAGGAAATACCGATTTCGCCAATGTCATTGGCAGCACGCTGGACCCGAAAGTCACTGGATATACCTCGTGGATCGGCCTGTGGCAGGGTAAATGCAATAATGGAAATGCGCCCACATATTGCACGTCCCGCAACTGGTTCAGCAGTCAGCCTCAGCGTCAATGCAGCGGCGTTTTTGTCGGGGGGCACGTGATCCCCGGGACACAGGCTTCCCAGATGGAGAAGGGTGATCCCGTTTATATCTATCCGATATGTTCGGGCCACAACGGGGTCAATAGTTCATATATGCACGTCCTCTACAACGCTAGGGGCGTCAAATTGAACTACTGGGAAACATGATATTGGTCTGCAACAGAAGCCTCCGCCAACGGCGGAGGCTTTGAGGCGTGCAGGAGAGCTTCATCGCGTGAGGCGAGCTTAACACCCCCTGGAAACCAGTCAGGCGCCGCGGCCGCCGACCCAGGTGGCCGCGATATTCGGCCGCGAGGCGGTGTAGATGATCTTCTGCAATATGCCTTCGCCTTCGTCCCGATCCTCGAAAAGCCGCACCGTGCCCTTCGCATTGGCGGTGTCTATAACGATGGCGTCGAATTGATAGCCGGGTACAAATTGTCCGATCGGTAAGTTGAGCGCCGCACCGCCGCCGGCTGTTGCGATGTGAAAGGCGTCACGGAAGTCGATCTGCGCCCGCCCGAATGTCGAGCGCGTTTCTGCCGGTACGTTCGGATCGACACCGCTTTGCAGCATCCTCGAGGCGAGGATCGCGCCACGGGCATTCTCCAGCATCGAGGCGCTCGGCCCGCCTGATATATCCGTGCCGAGGCCGACATGCAGGCCTTTCTCCAGTGCCGCGCGCAGCGGAAAGACCGCATTGGCGAAATAGGCGTTCGAAAGCGGGCAATGGGCGACAGCCGCCTCACGCGCCTTGATCACATCCATATCCCGAGCGGTCAGGAAGTTTGCATGGGCGAGCACCGTGCCGCGACGGAGCAGGCCGAAGCGATCGAGGCTCCCCGCATCCGTCATGCCGTGGCGGGTAAGCACATAGCCATGCTCCCAATCGCTTTCCGAACAATGGGTCTGGACATGGCAGCCGCATTCCCGGGCAATCGCGCCGAGCCCTTCGAGGGTGGCATCCGTGCAGGAGGGAATGAAGCGCGGCGTGACCACAGGCAGGACGCGGCCTTCGCCATTATCAGCATGACCGCGCACATAGTCGATGAGGGCGCGGGTGCCGTCCAACGCGTCCTCGACCGAGGCATCCCGATAGTAGTCCGGGCATTCCTGCGGGTTGTCCATCGCCACCTTGCCGATGAGGGCGCGCTGGCCCTTTTCGAGGCAGATATCGACCAGTGCCCGCGTCGCTTCCTGATGGATGGTGGCGAAATAGAGCGCGGTCGTCGTGCCGTTAGCGAGGAGGTCGTCGACCAGCAGACCATAGACATGGCGCGCGAAGGCTGCATCCTGATAGCGCGCCTCCAGCGGAAACGTATGTTTCTGCAGCCAGACTTCCAGCGGCACGTCGAGCGCATCGCCAAGCTGCGGATATTGCGGCGCGTGCACATGCAGGTCGACGAACCCCGGCAGAAGATAGGAGCCGGCGGGAAGCGTCACCAATTCGCCTGTGGCGTCGCGGGCATCGCGAATGGTGCGGTAATTGGGGTCGCCATGGCGATGGATCGCCTTGATCGTACCGGCCGCATCGATCTCGATCAGCACGTCATCCAGACTGTCGATCTTGCCGCGCACCGGCGAATGAAAGCCCGATGCGCTCAGGGTCTTGCCACGCAAATCCATTGCTGTTCTCTGTTTCAGGCAGCCATGATGGTGGTGCCGTAGGTAATGCCTTTTTCCTTCAGCCAACGCCGATAGGCAATCGAGGTGGCGTCCGCGCGAGTGGGGATTTCCGCCCGCGGCTCCAGCGGTAGCAGTACCGGGCGCTGGTTTTCAAGGATGATGCGGTCCTG
Organism: Rhizobium sp. AC27/96; assembly: GCF_001692325.1. GTDB lineage: Bacteria > Pseudomonadota > Alphaproteobacteria > Rhizobiales > Rhizobiaceae > Rhizobium. Next base: position 38,094 of record NZ_LXKN01000026.1, read on the forward strand.
CAGGAAGATGAGCTGCTGGAAATGCACCAGCTCAGTCGTCGTCGAGACGTCGTCGATCAGGAACATCACGGGATGGGCACGGCAACGATCCGGGTCGAGCGGCTGCACGAAGAGGCAGATAACGTCCCAGCGATTGGCGGCATTCGGACAGGTCTTGTAGAGCAGCGTCGCGAAAGGCGTCATCACTCGATAGATATAGTCCGTCATGATGCCTTCGCTGGCCGAAAGTGCGGCCTGCGGTTGGAAGAACTGGCAATTGGTCGCCCAGACCTCGTCGACATCGCGGCGGATTTCGACATTGTACTGCGCCACTTCGGTATGTGGCTCTGCGCCAAGAATATCGGTGTGGACGAAGGGGAAATGCGCGAGATCAAGGAAATTCTCCACGATCCGGAGCCCGGAGGCGCGCACAGCCACGGTGCCACAATTGACGACGCGGCGATCCGGCTCATCGGCTTCGGGCAGTTCGAACAGTCCACCGGCCGGCGTGCCGAGCGTCGTCCAGACGAGGCCGAAGCGATGGAGTAGCGGCAATGGCTCGCTGCGCCCATCGGCCCTCACGACGATGGTGCCATCCCTTGATCGCTCTACGGTAAGATCGGTGCCGAGAAGACGATTGGCGGAGCTTCCGAACGGAATCTCGGTTTCCGTTTCCAGCGCATACCATTGATCAAGGGCTGCCTTGTCCAAACACTGGCTCATGCGGAACTCCTTTGTCTTGTCCGGCGATCCACCTTAGCGGACATCGCGATAATAGGGCAGTCCGATGGCGGCAGGCGCCGCCATGATGCGGCGCATGCGCTGCCATGCCAGCACTGGCACGATGATGAAGGCCATCGTGCCGAGATAGGGCAGCATCGACAGGAAAGCGGGCGCGATCGGCCAGCCGCGCGCCTGGCCGACAAAGCCGATCGCGGTGATGAGGCCGAACAGCAACCCGGACAGCACGGCCGCGATTGGCCGGTAGCCGGCAAAGATCACCAATGCGACTGCGATCCAGCCGCGGCCGGCGACCACACCATCCGACCAGGACGGCACGAAGGCGAGCGTCAGGTAGGCGCCTGCGCCGGCGGCAAGGGCTGAGCCAGCCGTGACATAGGCGCAGCGGATAAGACTGACCGAAACGCCGGCCGCGTCCGCCGCTGCCGGGTTTTCGCCGACGGCGCGCAGATTGAGGCCGTGGCGGGTGCGGAACATGATGTAGCTCAGTATGACCGGCAGGATGATATAGATCAGATAGACGAGGATATTCTGCGAGAAGAAGGCCTTGCCGAGGATCGGAAGATCGCTGAGGAGCGGGATTTCGATGCCGGAAAAAGTGGCGCGCGCCGGCATGCCGGAATAGGCGCGGCCGATGCTGGAGGCGATGCCATTGCCCATCAAGGTCAGTGCCAGGCCGCACAACACCTGATTGGCGCGCAGGAGAACGGTGGCTGCGGCAAAGATCGCGCCGAAGAACGCCCCAACGAGCAAGGCTGCGAGGAAACCGAGCGTCGGCTCGGGATAGATTGTGGTTGCGGCAATGCCAGTCAGTGCGCCCATCGCCATCAGCCCTTCGACGCCGAGATTGACGACGCCGACCCGTTCGGCCAACACCTCGCCGAGTGCGGCAAGCGCCAGAACGCCGCCGGCGAGAAAGGCTGTCGTCAGGAGGCCGGTGAGAAGATCCATGGTCTTGTCCTTATCAGGCCTTGTCGCGGGCGATGTGATAATGAGCGAGCTCATCGCCGATCGCCGTCAGGAACAGGATGAGCCCGGTGATCGCGAGCACGGCCGATGTCGTCAGTCCCTGGGTTTGCAGGATGATGCCGGAGTTCAGGATGAAGGCCATTAGCGCCGCCGAAAAGATGGCGCCGATGGCGGAGTTGCGTGCCAGCACCGCCACCATGATGCCGAGATAGCCGTAATTGTTGGAAATGCCGCCTTGCAGGCGGTGCACCGTGCCGGCGATCTCCAGCATGCCGGCAAGCCCTGCTATGGCGCCGGACAGAAGCATGACGGTGATCAGATGGCGGCGCGCCGGTATGCCGGCATAGCGAGCCGCAGCCGGATTGGAGCCGACGAGGCGCACTTCATAGCCCCAACGGGAGAAGGCCAGCAGGCCGGCGACGATGATGGCGGCAAGAAGGGCAACGGGAAGACCCCAATGGATCGAGCCCCAGAGCTCGGGTATCTCGGCCGACAACCGCGCTGTCGCCGAATTCGCCGTTCGGTCGCGCCAGGCGCTGGTCGAGACGTAGAACACCAGAAGCACGGCGACGAAATTGAGCAGCAGCGTGGTGATCAGCTCGTTGACGCCGGCATAAGCGCGCGCCAGCGTCGGGACGAGGATCCACACAGCGCCGCCGAGAAGACCGGCAAGAAACATCAGCGGCAGGATCACGACGGGCGGGCCAGGCACGAAGAGGCCGACCACGGCAGCACCGAAGGCACCGGCATAGAATTGCCCCTCAGCGCCGATATTCCAGACGCCGATCTGCTGGCCGACAGCGACGGACAGTCCTGTGAGGATGAGCGGAACCAGCAGCACACCAAGATCCTGAAGGCCGAAACTGGAGCCGAGGCTTGAGCTTACCACCTCGGAGGCCAGTTCGAGTGGATTGGCGCCGGTGGCAGCAAGAACCAGACCGGCAAACACAAGTGCCAGCAGGATAGCCAGGATGCGAGCAGCAAATGCCTTGCTGGGCGAGGCGGAAGGCAATCGGTGAAGACGAAAGGATGCGCTCATATCAGGCAACCTCGCGCTTAAGGGCGCGTCCGCCCATCAATAGGCCGATCTGGTCGATATCGGTCCTGTCATTGTCGACTATTCCCATGATCTTGCCTTCGTAGAGCACGGCGATGCGGTCGGAGAGATTGAGGAGTTCTTCCAGCTCTTCCGAGATCAGCACGATCCCCGCGCCGGCATCGCGCAGCTCGACGATATAACGCAGCATGGTGTTGATGGCGCCGACATCGAGGCCGCGGCTTGGATAGGCGGCGATCAGGACCTTGCTGGCGATCCGCATCTCACGCCGGGCGACAAGGCGCTGCTGGTTGCCGCCGGACAGATTGCGGATCGGCATGTTGAAATCCGGAATGGTCACCTCCGCCGCCGTGGCGATCTCCCTGGCAAGTGCGGCTGCGGCTCCAGGGCGGTAGGCACCGCCCGCTGAGATCGATGGCGTCTTGTATTCGCGCATCACGGCATTGATGGTGATGCTGAGCGCCGGAGCAAGGCCGCTATGCAGCCGGTCTTCCGGTATATGGCCGATGCCGTTGTCCGCGAATGCAGCTGCATTGCTGTGCTCGATCGGAAGCTCGTCGATAAGGATGCGCCCGCCGCTGATCTGCCGCATGCCTGACAGCACCTGGCTCAGCTCGCGCTGACCGTTTCCAGCCACGCCGGCAATGCCGAGGATTTCGCCGGCATGAACCGCAAGCGAGATATCATGCAGCGCCTCGGCGCCGGTGTCGTTCTTTGCCGACACGCTTCCAAGGCTCAGCACCGGCTTCGCGGAAATCGGCGCGGCGCCGGTGGAACGCTGGCGCATGTCGGCGAGCACGATATCGCGGCCGACCATCAGCTTGGCGAGCATGCGGGCGTTGCAATCGGCGGTCCTTTCGGTGGCAATCTTGCGCCCACCGCGCAGGATGCTGACACGGTCGGAAATCTCGAGCACCTCGTCGAGCTTGTGACTGATGAAGATGACGGCATTGCCGCGCGAGACGAAGTCGCGCAGTGCCCTGAAAAGCTCGCGGGCCTCTGCCGGTGTCAGTACGGCTGTGGGCTCGTCGAGAATGAGGACGCGTGCCTGGCGCGCGAGCACCCGCAGGATCTCGACACGCTGCTGCTCACCCGTCGAAAGATCGCTGATGCGGGCGCCGGGGCGGGTCTGAAGATTGAATTTTTCGGCAAGCGTGGCCGTACGCGCTTCCAGCACCTGTGCGGAGGCACGCCGCGGCGTCTCGGACCAGCCGAGATGAATGTTTTCGGCGACCGTGAAGGCCTGCACCAGCTTGAAGTGCTGGTGCACCATGCCGATGCCGGCGGCGATCGCCTGAAGCGGCGTCGCAAATTGCCTGGCGTAGCCATCGATGATGATCTCGCCGGCATCCGGCTGGTAGATGCCGGTGAGGATATTCATCAAGGTCGATTTGCCGGCGCCGTTTTCGCCCAGCAATGCATGGATCTCGCCGGGCAGAACCTCGAGATCCACATTCTCGTTGGCGATGACGCCCGGAAAATACTTGGCGATGCCCTTGAGCTGGACCAATGGCGGCGTGCCGGGAGGCGCTAGGAAGGGTGTCGCTGTTTCGGTCATCAAATACATACCAGAGAGTCATGGGATGGGCCTCGGCCGAGAGCCGGCCGAGGCATGGTTTCATGAGCGGTCGCTCAGGCGCTGAGCCCGGTAACGCCTTCGACGGACCAGTCCCAGCCATAGAGGTCATTGTCGGTCATCGCCTGGCCGGCGGCGACGCGAACCTTGCCGGTCGAATCCTTGATTTCACCGGCAAAGGGCGACCAGCCGCCGATGATCTTGTCGCGCACCGCATCGGCGGCGGCAGCCACATCGGCTGGAACCTTTTCGCCCCATTTGTCTCTGTCGACGCCGGCGCCCATGGCGAAGAGCGCGTTGCTCGGCGCCCATGTGCCGGCGAGGCGCTTGCCGACCTGATCGACATAGTACTTGCTAAAATCGATGAGGACGGACGAGACGTAGGAGTTCGGGCCGTAGCGGCGGATGTCGGTGTTCCACATGGCAGCCCAGACGCCGCGCTTTTCGGCGACCTGCAAATAGCCGGCTTCGTCCATGATGCCGAAGAGGAAATCGCAGCCATTGTCGATCAGCGCTGTGCCGGCCTGCGTTGCCGCCTGCGGATCGAACCAGGAATTGATGGCGATGGTCTGCAGCGTCGCATTCGGATTGACCGAACGCGCGCCCATCAGAAAGGCGTTGGTCGAAGCAAAGACGGAGGCGACCGGGAAGGAGGCGACATAGCCGAGCTTGCCGGACTTCGACAGGTGGCCCGCTGCGACACCGATGACGTAGGTCGGATACCAATGGGCCAGATAGTACCAGCCGAGATTATCCATATCGACGCGGCCATCACATTCGAGGAAGGCGACATCGGGAGCCTGCTTGACGACAGCGTGCAGGAAGTCGCCGTTCGAGGAGGTGTCGAAAATGATGTTGGCGCCTTCGCTGACGAACTGGCGATAGGTGCGCGTCGCATCGGCTGAATAGGGGATATTCTCGACCTCGAGAACCTTCTTCAGCTTCGGATAGGCAGCTTTCACGGCGAGCAGGCCCTGATGGTGTGCCCAGGTCCAGCCCTCGTCGGAGATCGGACCGACATGCCCGAAGCCGACGACGGCATCCTCTTCCTTGATCGCCGGAAAGGAGGCTGCGGCGTAGGCGCGGCTGGCAAGGCCTGCCGGCAGCATCAACGACGCCGCACCGGCGGCGCTCATATTTAGAAATCCGCGACGGGACAGCGAACGCAAATCAATCATGGAACCCCTCTTTTGATTAGGTGCGCCAACAGCGCCCGAGGGTAATCGACGCAACAATTATGCCAGTTGCCGCGCCGGGATCGGTCTGACGCCCGTCGGTTGATATCGGTTGCTGTCGCAAAGCCTCTTGAATTTCAAAAGCCAGCATTGCTAGAATGCCTAAAAGTGAAGCATGGTTATTTTTTATGCAGACTGGATATTTTTGATGCGCGGGCTGGCCATGAATAGAACGAGCGGAATGGCTGCGACATGATCGAGGCCGCTCGTTTTGTCTTTCGCGGGCAAATGGTGTGCGACAGTTTCGTCGAGTTTGCTCGGCACCGTGCGCGCCGGCTGGATCTGCATATCGAGTTCGGAGCCTGTGACGCGCGATCCGCGACGCTTGCCGTCAAAGGCCAGAACGATCTTGTCGACGCCTTCGAGATGGCGTGCAGCCTCGGCCCCTATGATTGCGTTATCCTCGATATCGAGCGGAGTAGCTTATGAAACTGGAAGCAGGATGGGTGCCGGTCGCGCTTTCGGCGTCGATCGAGGCGGGAACCTCGGCTGGCGCCGTGGTTGATGGCAGCGAGATCGTCGTCTGGCGCGACAATAGCGGCAAGGCGCATGTCTGGGAGGATCGCTGTCCGCATCGCGGCATGCGCATGAGCTTCGGCTTCGTTCGCGGCGATCACATCGCCTGCCTCTATCACGGCTGGCAGTACGATACCGCCGGGCAATGTCGTTATATTCCCGCGCATCCGAGCCTCGAAGTGCCGCAGACCATCAAGGTGCCGACCTATGCGTCCGAAGAGAAATACGGGATCGTCTGGGCGACGGCGGCAGCGGAAGCCTCCGCGCCTGAAATCGACGGTTTAACCGAGGTAACCCCGGTGCGCAGCCTCTACATCGATCGCAGCGCGGACGACGTCGCTGCCGCGTTGCGAGAGAGCGGTGTCACCGATGTCGGCCTGCTCCAGGTGGGCGACGATCGTCTGCTGGTGGCGCTGCAAAGCATCTCGCAGAACAAGGCAGCGCTACACATCGTCATTGCCGGGGCGCCCGCCGTGCATGCCGGCGCCAAGCAGAAGCACTATGCTGTTTGGGCCGAAAGGCTTCGTTTCGATCTCGAACAGAAAGCGGAGGTCGCCTGATGGCCGGCATTACGCTTTACAATTACGAGATGGATGAGGGCAGCTATCGCGTCCGCCTGCTACTTTCCATGCTGAAGCTCGATCATACGACCGTCGCCGTCGATATGTTTCCGGGCCGCGAGGAGACGAAGCCGGCTATGCTCGCGCTCAATCCGGCGGGAACGATGCCTGTCCTCAGCGACAACGACCTCGTGCTGCATGGTGCCGAGGCTATCCTTGCCTATCTCGCCAAGGCCCACGATCCAGCCGGTCTCTGGCTACCTAAGGATGCGTCTGCCTTCGGCGCGACGATGACGTGGCTGCATTTTTCCGCGACAGCACTGGCGCCCGCCGTGGCGGCGCGACTGAAATCCCTGTTCGATACGCCCGGCGATGAAAGAGCCCTTCATGCCGGTGCGCGCAAGGCTTTCCGCCTCATGGACGACCATATGACGCTGCGTCAGTTCGATGGCTGCGAATGGTTCGTCGGCGATGGCCCGACGCTTGCCGATCTGACGTTGTTTCCGTCTTTCGCGCTCAGCCGTGACTATGGTATCGATCACGACGACTATCCGGCGCTCCGCCGTTGGGTGCGGCGCTTCCGGATGATCGATGGGTTCCGCACCATGCCGGGCATACCCGACTATCACTGATTTCGAATGGGGGATTCGATGACGCTCACACGCTTTTCCGTCAAGCCGCTCTCGACCATGACGCGCACGCTCGCCGATGTTGCCTCGGCACGCCGCGAGCCGGATCTGGTGATCAAGGGCGCGCGCGTGCTGTCGACCTATTCGGAGCGGATTCTGCCCGACAAGGAAGTCTGGGTTTCGGGCGGCCGTATCGCCGCCGTGAAGCCGGCGGGCAGTTATAGGGGCGGCGGTGCCAAACTCTATGACGCCAGGGGAGGGATCATTGCGCCCGGCCTCGTCGACCCGCACATCCATATCGAATCGAGCATGGTGACGGCTTGCGCCTATGCCGAGGCCGCTCTCCTCAACGGGACGACGACCATCTTCTGCGACAGCCACGAGATCGGCAATGTCATGGATGTCGCCGGCGTCGAGGCCATGCTGGAGGATGCGCGCCATGCGCCGCTGTCGATCTTCCTGACGGTGCCGAGCACGGTGCCGGCAACCTCGCCGCAGCTCGAGACGGCCGGTGGCGATCTGACGCCGCAGAAGATCGCCGATCTCTTCGACAAATGGCCGGAAGCCCTCGCACTCGGCGAAAAGATGGATTTCGTGCAGGTGGCGATGGGCGATGAGCGCAGTCACGCGATCCTGGCCGCTGCGCTGGAGCGTGGGCGGCCGGTCTCTGGCCATGTCTACGGTCGTGAATTCGTTGCCGCCTATGCGGCATCCGGCGTCACCGATACGCACGAGGCCATCGACCGCGAGATCGCCGATGACCTCTTGGAGGCCGGCATCTGGCTGTTCCTGCGCGGCGGTCCGCCGACGACACCCTGGCACAGCCTGCCGCACGCCATCAAGACCATCACCGAGCTCGGCGCTTCGCACAAGCGCATCGCCGTCTGCACCGACGACCGCGATGCCGAAGACCTTCTGCTCTTCGGGCTCGACTGGGTGACGCGCGAAGCCGTCAAGGCCGGCATGACGCCGGAGCAGGCCTGGGCCATGGGTTCGCTTCACGGTGCGACCCGCTTCGGCATGGAAAACGAGATCGGTGGTCTCGGCGGCGGTCGCCGCGCCGATCTGGTGCTGCTGACCGACGACCTGAAGCCGGTCAGCACCTGGTATGGCGGCGAGCTGGTGGTCGAAGACCGCAAGGTCACCCCCGTCCTCGATGCCGCGCTGTCCAGTCCCTATCGTTATCCGGAAGCTGCTTATCATACCGTGAAATTGCCGAAGGCGCTGAAACTGACGCCGGAGCTGCCGACCGGAACGGTGATCGCCCACACTATCAAGACCGAGCTGCCGGGTATCATTCTTGGGCATGTCACGGTCGAACTTGAGCCGGCAAATGATTGGCAGACGCATTTCGACCGACATGGCCTCTGCTTCGTGACTGTGGTCGAGCGCCACGGCAAGTCTTCGGGCAACATCGCCTATGGTCTTCTGAACAACTTCAATTTGAAGAAGGGCGCGGTTGCCTCTTCCGTCGGCCATGACAGCCACAACATCATCATCGCCGGCACCAACGAGGCAGATATGAAGGTCGCGCTCGATGCGATCGAGGCCGTACAAGGCGGCGTCTGCGTGGTCATGGATGGCAAGGTGACGGCCATGGTGCCGCTGCCGATCGCCGGACTTCTCTCCGACAAGCGCGTGCATGAGGTGGCGGAAGAGGTGAAGGCTTTGAAGGTCGAATGGGAAAAGGCCGGCTGCACCATCGCCTATATGGGCTTCAACCTCATCCCGCTCTCCGTCATTCCGGAAATCCGCATCACCGACAAGGGTCTCGTGCTCGTGCCGGAGATGACGATCGCGCCATTGTTCGAGGAAATTTAGAGAAAACCGTCAGCTCCGCGTGCCGCAATTCATGCCCATAACTGTCTTGGCGCTCCCGGTCGAAAGGCCGGGGTTTCTTGCGCGGCTGGAGATGCAGGCCAACAATCGAGCGCCCATTCCATAAGCCGAAAATACAGGACCAAAGGGTGTATTCCTGTAAAATCAATCCAAGCGGTTGCAATCCATCTTCAAATCAATATTTTCCGCTGGGAGAGTGGCCTCAGATGCAGGCATCGGAATAGGCGATAGGATCTTCCCATCAGTCCAATGAAATCCCCATTCATTGCTCGGCCAAGGCTCCGTTCGGCTCCATCGTTGTGCGGATGTGCCGCATGAATGTCAGGGTCATCGCACCACGCGACGTTATCAATGCCGGCCTTATCCGGGATGCGATCATTGCCCGAAGCCGTGCTCGCCGCGACCATCCGGATATCCGGCGCTGGCTTGAGACCCATTTCTTTCGCTGGGTGATCGGCTGCTTTGAGCATGCCTTGCCCGTGACCGATGCCAAGGCGTGGCATATTTGCGTCGGCGCCCAACCCATCCCCAACTGGTTCCAGGCCAAGCTGGCCGCCGGCGTCCAGGGCATGATCTATATTGATGCCGAGCATAATCTATTGCGTGAGCAGGAAGCGCGGCTGGTGGAATTCCTGCACTCGCGGCTCGACACCCGCTTGGCCGGGCGCTTTCAGCGCATCTCCTTTGCTGCTGCCGACGAAGCCTGGCGAAAGGATCATGAGCGTATGCGCCGCAAGCGCACGCGCGGATGGTGGCCCAGCCACAGGCAGGTCCTGACCGAAATCATCACCACGCCCAATGGGCGCTTTGTCGAGCTGCGCGGCTCGGGGGACCTCCTGCGTGCCGAAATGGCCTATGAGTCGTTTCACATGCAGCATTGCCTCGGTCAGTTCGCCAACCACGACCGGCTTGAGGGAGGCTATGGCGAACAATATGCCAGGGGTTGCGAGGAAGGGCGCATACGCCTGTTCAGTCTGCGCGACGCGAACAATCATCCGCATGTGACGATCAGCCTTGCCGATGACCTCGGTGACTGGAGCGTCGATCAGATCAAAGGCAAGCAGAACTCCGTCCCGGCCGCCCGCTACATGCCGGATGTGCTGCTATTGCTGAACAACCTGCGCCCTCGGCCGAACGACAGCACCGACCTGGTGCTGCTTGGCCTTATCGCCCATGAATTACCCACTGTCCTTGGCCGTGCGATGGGGTTCAGTTATCAGTCTTTCGCCGAGCTTACCTCCGCCGATCTTCAGCGTGATCTCGTTGCCACCCTCCCGCATTTGCTGGCCCTGCATCCTGATCCGGATGTCCAGCTCCAATGGCTGGCACTGGGTGCGGGCGGCGATATTTCCGCCACGACGAGAGAGCCGGGTGCTGCGATCATGGCTGCCTTGGCGGTGACGGCCCTTGATAGATCCACCTCGTCGGCCGGAGAGAGGCTCGCGGAGATCTTCGCCAATCACTTTTCGAACTGGCAAGGCACCCTCTCGGCCAAGGATGCACCTTCTTCTGAGCGAGAGGGCGGCGGTTGGCTCAGCCGTCTCCTGGCGCCGGCGAAAACCTCCCCGCCCATCGGAGAGCCTGACACCCACCGCAAATGGGCGCTTGCTATGACCGAGCCGCTGTTTCATCGCCACGCAGTCACCGGCGTGACACGTGGTCTTCGGCTCGGCGCGCCATTGGCCGTGCCGCAGCGTCAGCAATCCCTCGTTCGAACCGAGCTCGGCCTCGACCAAGCCAGGGACGAAGAGGTTCTGGCCCGGTTTCAGCAGGAGTTTTTCCGCGTTCCCGAATTCGAGCGGCTCGGCGCTTCCGCTGGCCGTCAAAAGGGTTTGGCGCGCCAGCTTCTCGCCGCGCACGCCATGCGGCAGAGCTATATCCTTCGTCTTCTGGCCGCCTGGGGCCTGATCGATGAGACGCTCGGTTGGGCGCTGCTCTTTCTCAATGCCCAGCGCGTACGCGATTGTTTCCTCGGCTGGGATGAATTCGGTCTTGCAGCCGCGCGCGGCAGAGCGTTGCGGGCCGCTTGGCTGTCGCATGAACCGCACCATGGTCAGGGCACCCATCCCAGCAAAGCCACGGAGAACGAATGGCAGGATTTCCATACGTCTCCCGAATACATCTGGAAGCGACTGCAATGGTCGTCCTTCAATCTCGTCATGCCGGGGCTTGCCCCGGATCCCTCTTTACAGCAGCACAATAGGAATCACTGATGACCCAGATAGCGGCCCTGTCCGTCGAGGAAGCAACAGCACGCGATATTCCGGTGAACTTCGCAGTCTTGCTGCCGGCCCATCTCTGGGACGAAACCGAGCGGCTGCTGACGCGGCTGCGCGATGCGGCCGTCGATCGCCCAAGCCAGGGCGATTATTACGATGCGCTGCACGATTTCCATGCCTGCGCGGTGCAGGGCGGCCCCGCTATTCTGGAAGCCTTGCGCCTATGGCGGCAGGCTCGCCCGCTCAGTCACTTTCCAGCGATTCTCGAGGTGGCCTATTGGTCGGCCTGGTTCGGGGAATATCGTGGCACGGACATGGCCGATGAGGTGACGCCAGCCATGTGGACCTGCGCCCATAGAGCGCAGGATACCATGTTCCGTGCGCTCGTCAGGCTTCTGGTGCGAGACCAGCGGGCCTGGCTCGTCATCCCCGGCATCCTTCATTCGGTTGCCGCCGTCGGAGAGCCGGACTGGTGGGCAAAATGGCTTCTCGGTGGCGAACGTCCAAGCCGCATGCCGAACCACGGGACCTCCGATGAAATCGAGCAAATGTTTGCACACTCGGGTGGCGAGTTGATTGCTGAAATCAGCGTCACAGAACTGCCGGAGCATCTGCCCGCGATCTTGACCGGCGAGGCGCTGTCCTGGCGGCGCGACCAGCGGCGTGATCCGGTTGCTCCCTTGCAATACTGGCTGCGCGTCGCCTTCGCCATGGATCCATTCGCGCTCGAGGTGGCCTGCAGCTACGTATCGCTTCGAATGCCCCGCTGGGGCGGCAGCATCGAGGAGATGCTGGCTTTCGCCGACTCGCCTCTGTGCGAGCGCTTCAGTGAAATCGACCGCAATGTGCTGCGCTATTTCGCCTGGTTCGACGAGCTTGAGCTCGATGGCTATATGTTCGAAGACCCGCGCGTGGTGCAAAACCAGCTGCGTATCGGCGAGCGTCTGCTGAAACGCCCCTTGCCGGAGAACCTGCGGGGCCGCGTCCACAAATATGTCGCCTATCTCTTCGCCAAGCTCGACCGCGTCGAGGAGGCTTGCAAGCACTATGCACAGAGCGCGCCGCACAATTTTTTTGAGGACTGGCAGATCACTCGCGCTGTCGAGGTCTGGATGGCAAGCAAGGATAAAGGACTGTGGCTAGGGCAGGTCGCCGACCGTAATTGCCTTGCCAGCGCGCGGGGCGCCTCCCTCTACGGCTTCCTGTGCTCTCAGGGCTGGGCCGGGGTCGAGAAGCGGCCGGAGGTGGCGGATGGCTGGTACAAGCGTGCAGCCGAAATGACCCCTGATCTCACCGATGTCACGGCCTCGCCATTCAACAGCCTGTCCAAGTTCGCGGAATTCGAAGGCGACGAGGCCCTCGTGCCGATGTGGGCCAAGGCCGCCGAGTATGGCGACGCCTCCTCGCAATTCCTCAGCGGTTTCCATTTTCACGGCAAGGACAGGCAGCGCTCGCTCGATCTTTATCGCCAGGCGGCGGCCAGCAATCATCCGACGGCTATCTACAATCTGGCCTATACTCAGCTCCTTGCCATATGCGATGAGGAGATTACCGGTGCGGAGGCGGACGAGGCCGTCAGGGATGCGCTTCTTCATCTCGACAAGGCGCGGGACTTTTTCCCGATCTTGCTTGAAGAGGACCCCAGCTCGATCAACCTGGATATCTGGCGGCGCATCAGGGCTGCCCATGCCTGGCTTCTGCGCAGCGAAGCGTTCCCGCTATTTGCACGCCAACATGTCTTGCAGCCGGTGCTCGAATTCGCCGGGAGCGGCGATGCCGGCTGCATGGTCGCGCTCGGCTGGTGGTATGCCGACAAGGAACTGAAAAGCTACAATCATCAGGAGGCGGTGCGCTGGATCGAGGCAGCACGCCTTGCCAATCCAGATCAGGAATTCCTGGAGGGCCTGTTAGACAAGGTCGAGGGAAGCTCCTTCTGGAGCATATTCAGATATAGCTGGGTTCAGCGACGGGTGAAGCGCGAGGGCCTGCCGGGGCAGGTGGATTAGCACGCGCGGCCCTTGGCGCAGATATCCTCAGTGAGTAGCTGCCGGGACGAGATCAAGCCGTCCTGGCTCGCCTCTGCCGCCAAACAATAAGCAGGGCAATGATCGCCAAGCCCACAACAACCGCCACGGCAATGCCGATGCGCGCCAGAAGCAGCAGCGAAGACGCAGGACCACCCGCCCGCACCTCGGCCACATTGGCAGGCGTCACCGGGGTGCCGGGTCGGCCGTAGTGTTCGATCACGTAGTTTGCCAAGGTGGCGACCTGATTGTCATTGAGCGCGTTGATATCGTTGGCCTTGCCGCCGAAGCCGGGCATGAAGGCCTGGCCATTGGGTGTGGTCCGGCTAACGCCATTCAGAATCGTGGAAATCAGATTGGTGTGATTGGTTCCGCCTGTCGCCGAATTGTGAAACAGGCTCGGATAATAGGTATCCTTGCTCCCCTGGCCGGAAGCCTGATGGCAGGACGCGCAATTGCCGTAAAACAGCACTGCGCCACTGGCTTGCTCATCCGTATCCGACCGGATCGGGTTTGCGCCTCGCAGGCTTGCAAGCTGGGTGAAGGACTGCCCATAGCCAAACCGCGATTGGTCGTCGGATGCATCATGCAGCGGCGCGACGGTTTTGATGTAGGTCGCGATCGCCGATATATCGTCCGGCGTGAGGTGCGAAAAGCTGTGCTCGACGGCCTCTCCCATGCTGCCCGCCGCCTGCGCCTTGCCGGGCAGCGAACCGGTTGCCAGATAGCGGGCCAGTTCGTCCTTGCTCCAGCTTCCAATGCCGCTGATGGCATCGGAGGTGATGTTTGGCGCATACCATGGGCCGACCTGACCGCCGCCCAGATAGTGACTGGACAATTCCTGCATCAGGAAGCCGCGCGGCGTATGGCAGGTGCTGCAATGCGCGGCACCATCCGCAAGGTATTTGCCGCGATTCCACTCGGCTGATTGCGTGGCATCGGCTTCGCTATTGCCGCTGCCGAGGAACAGCAGGTTCCATGCCATCATCGACAGCCGGATATTCATCGGAAACGGCAGCGCCGTGGGCTTCGGCACGGTATCGACGGGGTCGATGCCGTGCTGCAGGTAGGTGTAGAGGTCGTGGATATCCGCGTCCGTCAACACATTGTATGATGTGTAAGGCATCGCCGGATATAGGTTCGCGCCATCGGCCCGAACGCCACGGCGTACGGCACGGGAAAACTGCTCCTCCGTGTATTGCCCAATACCCGCCGTCGTAGAGGGCGTGATGTTGGTGGAGTAGATCGTGCCCACCGGCGAGGCGATGGCCAGTCCGCCCGCGAACGGCTTGCCACCCGGTGCCGTGTGACAGGCAACGCAATCCGATGCGATGGCGACATAGGCGCCGCGCTTGATCGAGGCTGCCTGCGCATCATCTCCTGCGGCCAAGGCGGCCGAGCTCGCGGACATCAGACAGATTGCAGCGCCTAAAAACCTGAAGCTAAGGAACCTGAGGAAAGTGTCCACGTTCAGCCCCGCTTCAACTGGTCAACGATGGCGTCACTGGCCTTCATGGCCAAAGCCGCCATGGTGATGGTGCTGTTGCCGCATCCTCCCGTCGTCATTGCCGCGCCCCCGGGTAAGAAAAGGTTTGGATGATCATGCGCGCGACAGTCGACATCTACGACGGAGTCTGTGGGATCGGTCCCCATGATGCAGCTCCCCATCATGTGGTCGCTGTTGGTGAAGGTCGTGGCGATGGTGCTTTCGACGGCGCCAAGCTCCGCGATCAGTTTCTTCAGCAGCGGCAAGGTATATTCCTGATGGCTGCGGCGGACATAGTCGCCGACATCGTAATAGATGTTCGGCTTGCTGAGGCCGAGCCAGTCCTTCTTGTCAGACAAGGTTAGACGGTTATTGGCATCCGGCAGGATCTCGTGCTCGATCGTCAGTCGCGCCGTGCAGGCCGAGAGCCTGCGAATCTCGGCGTCCAGCGCCTTGCCGACCAGGCCCTTGGCGAGTGCTGCCTGTCCGCCGATGGCGCTGAGAGCGGCATTCTCGCAGCGAAGCATGGCGCCGGCGTGTTCGCTTCGGAATGCGCCTTGCCCCGTCATCATGATGCTGCTGCCCTGCACCGGGCCGACGCCCGTCCACATCGGTTCTGCGAGCAGCATCTGCGCGCTGATCTTGGGCTGATCCATCAGATTGCGCCCAACCTGATCCGAATGGTTGGCAACGCCATTCGGATTGCGCTCGTCCTTGGACATCAGGAGCAGTTTCGGCGTCTCTATGGCATTGCAGGCAATGGCAAAAAGCCGGCCGACGACCCTTTGCGTTTCCTTGTTGGGATTTAAGAAATGGACCGCCTGGATGTTCTGCTTCGCATCCGTTTCCACCCTGTAGACGACGGCATTGGCAAGAATCTTGCCGCCCTTCGATTCGATCCGTGGCAGCGCCGATGCGGCATCATATTTCGCCGAGATCGGACAGACCGGGAAGCAATTGTTGTTGCCGCAACAGGGCGGTCGCCCATCGTAGGACACGCCGCTATTGCGGGCTTGAGGCGCGGGAAGATTGGTGATGCCGACGCGTGCGGCAGCATCTGTAAACCGCTGCTCGCCTGGGCCTAAGGGAATGCGTCCCATCGGATAGGGCCTGGAGCGCGGCAATGGCGGCCATTGCAGCTCGACCTCGGACGGACCGCACACACCCAACGCATATTCGGCCCGGGTGTAATATGGCTCAAGCGTGTTGTAATCAAATGCCCAGTCCCGGCCGACGCCGTAAAGGCTCTTCAGCCGCATGTCATCGGGATGCAGCCGCCAACAGATGCCTGCCCAATGCCACGTAGCGCCGCCGGCGTAACGCACATAACCCTGGCGGTATGCACGCCCATTCGGGCCCTCCAGCTGCAGATAGTCGGTCGTGGCGTCCGGCAGTTCCGATTCGATATGCGGTGCCCAAGGCTTAGCCGGATAAGGTGCATTCCAGTTCTGCTTGAACCGGGGCGGTACGTTGCGGTAATTCTCAACGATCTGCCAGCGTTCTACGCGCGGGCCGGCTTCCAGCATAAGAACGGACAAGCCTGCATCCAGCGCTTGCTCGGCGACGATGCAGCCGATGACGCCTGTCCCGACAACGATAACATCGGCACTGTAGTCGTTTGCCATCTTGCGATTCCATTATCCGAAGACTCGAGTAGGCACGTCAAAAGCCGCTGCGAGCCGATCCTCTGATGCAATCTTGCTCAGGGCATCTCGCTCGATTCGTTTTAAGCTGCCGGCGACGTGGATTCGCACACCCGGCGGCTCTCGTCAGAATGTCGGCATATTGCCGAGAGGCGGGGCCTCCGCATTCCATCCATTCGGACCGGATATTGCGTAGGTCGGGATTGTCATGACGTCATGGGTCGGCTGATACATAAGTGCCGTCTCGAAGGCGAAGACCTCCGCAGTGCTCGAATTTTCCACCACGCCCGTATACCAGGCCGAAATAATGGCCAGGGCGGTATCCTTCAGGTTCCCTTCCGGAATATCGGCAAAGAATTCCTCGACGACCTTGGCGTTCTTCTGCTTGGCAATCTGGACAATGGCAGAGATATCCCGCTCGATTGTCGGGTATATCCGCAACATGGCCGCAGCCATGCGTGCCCCGACCTCGGGATCCAGACGGTGATCGATCAGCAGAGACGATACTTCCATGAAGCTCGTCGAAACCTCCGGTGCGGCCGTACCCAAAGTCTGGGCTGAAATCTCCGGAGACAACAACACGCCTCCGACGAACAAGGCGCCGCTCACCATCAGTTTCCGACGTGTGAGATTGAATTCCTCAGGACAGTCATCGCGAGACGGGTCAGTCGTGTCCATCAAGATGCCTCGTCAACCGGTTTGCGTCACACTTCAACACAGGCGCAAGTCAGGAATGTCACAGAAATCTATGCAGGACGTAGAATAGAGTCAATCTAACATTCGGTGTCGCGAATTTATCGGAGCCATGGCGAGGATGCGTCTGGGCCGGACCCTCTCAGGCCTATGTGGATGATGCAGAATAGGCTCGCGCAATGGGTTCGCTGGCACCGGTCGTCCCATCAGCCGTCTCGAAATCGAAGAATTTCTGGGTGACGAGTGCTGCGGCACCCCGTGCCCAGGAATTGTCTTCCCAATCGGGCAATAGAGGTGGCGAGGCAAAGAAGGTGCGGGTCGCCATGCTGGATTTCAGCGGGCCGAAAAGAGCATCGCCGAATGAAACCGCTTCGCCTCCGACGACGATGACCTCGGGGTCGGTGATGTTGACGAGATTGGCGAGCGCCTTTCCGATTCCATTGCCGGCCTCGCTCAAGATCCTGACGGTCTCCGGGTCACCGGCTTTTGCTGCCGCCAGCATATCCGTGAGGTTATGACCGTCGTCACGTTCGGTTGCCTCACGCCAGGTGCGCAGCATCGCAGGCTCGGAATAATAGGCCATCAGGCATCCGCGCTTGCCGCATTCGCAAAGCCGGCCACTCTCCTCGTGCAGGGTATGGCCGAATTTGCCGGCCGCACCGTGGGCGCCCCGATAGAGCTTTCCATCGACGATGAGGGCGCAGCTGATGCCGACGCCGATGGCAAGGACCGCCATGTTGCGATACTGCCGTCCCGGGCCGAAGAGTTGCTGGGCAATGGCATAGGCGTTGGTGTCGTCTTCGAGCCAGACAGGCACCTTGACCTTTTGCGCCACCATCGATGCGAAAGGCACGTTGTTCCATTTGAACCGGAAGCTGCGCACGCAGACGGCCTGGGCGTTGTCGATGACGCCAGGCACGGAAATGCCGACCCCCGCCAGCCGCGCATGCGGTCGTCCCGCCGCCTCGACGAGCATGGGCACCGCATCAGCCAAAGCCCTGGCCACATTCTCCGGCTCGTTGTCGGTCAAGGTCAGCCGCGAGGAGGCAAGAGGATTGGTTGCCAGATCGGTGACGACGCATTCCACCGAGCCGACCATCAGCTTGAAGCCGATTGCCAAGCCGTTGGTATAGTTGATCTCCACGGGTATGGGGCGCCGGCCCGAGAGCCCCGCCACGGCCTTGCCTTCGCTGACATGTCCTTCCTCGATCAGATCGGCGATGACGAAGGTGACGGCGGCGGGGCTGAGACCCGTAATCGTCGCTATTTCGGCACGGCTTCTCGGCCCCTCCTGCCGCAGGAGATTGAGGATGAGCCGCCGGTTCAGGGCTCGCGACGTGCTCTGGTCGCCTTTCAGCTTCACGATTTCTCTTTCTTAATTTTGTAAATTAATTATTGCGTCCGTTTCAGACTTATGCATAACTTCACTCGTCGATCAACATCCGGCTCGTGCATAAGCGCGAAGAAGTCAGCGGTAAGACAAGGTTTCTCGAACCCAATGTTCCGGGCAGAGCATATGCGCTGCCGCGGCGGGTTTGTTGCGACCATGCGTGGAAGGGCAAGAGGGGCGCCCACCACGCTTTCGTCCGGCTGGCTGGCCAAGGGTGCGGACGGACGTTACAACGGGAGGAGTATCAGATGACTTTCAATTTGCTTGGAAGGCCGGCGAGCCGGCGTGTCTTCTTGAAGGGTGCAGGGGCGGCTTCTGTCGCAGCACTCACAGGTTTTCCGATGCCGGCAATCGCGCAGGCCCAGGACATCAACATCATTTCCGACGAAAACAACGCCGATGCGTTGGCGATCTTGCGCAAGATCGCCGACGATTTCGGTAAGCAGGCCGGCGTCAAGGTCGTGGTCAACAACATGGACCACGAAGCGCACAAGACGGCGATCCGCAACTATCTGGTCGCCGGCGCACCCGATATCTGCTTCTGGTTTTCAGGAAACCGCATGCGCGCCTTCGTCAAGCGCGGTCTGTTCGATGATATCTCCGATCTTTTCGCGAAGGAGAAATACAAGGACGTGCTCGGCGCGGCGGCCGGTTCCGTTACCGTCGACGGCAAGCAATACGGGCTGCCGACGGGCGGCACGCTCTGGGGCATGTTCTATCGCAAGGATGTCTTCAGCCAGCTCGGCACGACGGTTCCGGCGAGCTGGGACGATTTCCTCGCCTTCGGCGCCAAATGTAAGGCCGCCAACCTGACGCCGATCGCCATGGGCACCAAGGAGCTGTGGCCGGCCGCCGGATGGTTCGACCAGATGAACCTGCGCATCAACGGCCTCGACAAGCACATGGCGCTGATGAACGGCGAGATGAGCTATCTCGACCCGGCACTGAAGCCGGTCTTCGACAATTGGGAAACGCTGATCAAGCAGGATTTCTTCACCCCGAACAACACGTCCTTCGGCTGGCAGGAGGCGGGCGCGCTTCTCTCGCAGAAGAAGGCCGGCATGATGAATCTCGGCGCTTTCGTTCGCTCCTCCTTCCCGAAGGAGGATCTCGATCAGCTTGCCTTCGCACCTTTCCCGACGATCGATCCGAAGGTCGGCCGCTTCGAGGAATTCTCGCTGAATTCGGTGCATATTCCCGCCAATGCCAAGAACAAGCAGGGCGCGCGCGAGTTCCTCGCCTATTTCTATCGCCCGGAAAATCTCGGTCCCTATCTGGAACCGGGCGGCAACGTGCCGCCGCGCAACGACCTGCCGCCGAGCAAGGATCCGCTCGTCAATGCAGCCGTCGAGGCGCTGAAGACGGTGCAGGGCACGTCGCAATATTACGACCGCGACAGCGACCCTGATATGGCCCAGGCCGGCCTCGTCGGCTTCCAGGAATTCATGGCAAAGCCCGAGCGGCGTGACGCGATCCTGAAGCGGCTCGAAGGTACGCGCAGGCGTATCTACAAGCTCTAGTTCTCCTCCCAGAGACCGGGGGGCGGGGCTGCTGCTCCGCCTCTCCACACCGAAAGAGGATCACATGATGACATTCTGGCGCCATCATCGCTGGTGGCTCACTCCGACTTTGCTGATTTTGCCCGCGGCCATTCTCTTTTCCGTCGTCATCCTGTGGTCGGCGGTGGAAAGTCTATGGATCAGCCTGCATGATTGGGACGGTTTCAGCCCGATGGTCTGGATCGGCTTCGGCAATTACGTCGAACTGCTCAACGACCCGCAATTCTACGTCTCGTTGAAGAACAATGTCATCTGGCTGGTCATGTTCATGGCGGCGCCACCCATCGGGCTCGCAATCGCCTTGCTCGTCAATCAGAAGATCCGCGGCATGCGGCTGATGAAGTCGCTCTTCTTCATTCCGCTGGTTCTGGCCTCGGTCGCCGTCGGCGTTGTCTTCACCTGGGTCTATACGCCACAACTCGGATTGCTCGCCCTGGTCTTCGGCTTCTTCGGCGCAACCGCACCGGCGGTCCTCTCCGACGAGCATTTCGTCACCTTCGCGATCGTCATTGCAGCGCTCTGGCCGCAGATCGCCTTCTGCATGGTGCTCTATCTTGCCGGCCTCAACAGTCTCAGCGAGGAGTTGATCGGTGCCGGGCGGGTCGATGGGGCGAGAGGCTGGAACATGCTGCGCCATATTGTCCTGCCGCAGCTGACGCAGGTCACCTTCATTGCCATTGCGGTCACCGTCGTCGGCGCGCTCCGATCCTTCGACATGGTCTCGGTCATGACGCAGGGTGGTCCGTTCGGCTCTTCCGAAGTGCTGGCCTACCAGATGTTCGAGCAATCGATCTTTTCCTATCGCTTCGGATACGGCGCGGCCATCGCCTCCGTCCTGTTCGTGATCATGGCGGTGTTCATCGTCTGGTACCTCACGCGCATCATTCGCATCGAAGAAAGAGGGGCCTGATGTATCCGCGCCCGATCCCCGAAGATGCCATCTGGCGTCGCCGCTTCTATTTCATCGCCGTGCTCGCCATTCTGATCCTCTGGCTATGCCCGCTCTTCGCCATCATCCTGACCTCGTTCCGTTCGACGCAGGACGTGATGGGCGGCAACCTCTGGGGCTGGCCGACGCAATTCGGCCTGGTGGACAACTACACCTCCGTCTTCACTCAGACGCCGATGGCGCGCTATTTCCTCAATAGCCTGACCATCACCATCCCCGCCGTCGTCGGCGTGCTGACCTTAAGCACACTCGCTGGTTTCGTGCTGGCGCGCTATCGTTTCCGCGGCAACATGCTGGTCTTCGCCCTGTTCGTCGGCGGCAATTTCCTACCCTATCAGATTATGATGATCCCCGTGCGCGATCTGATGGTGCGCATCGGCCTTTACGATACCACGGCGGCGTTGGTCATTTTCCACATCGCCTTCCAGACCGGCTTTGCGACACTGTTCATGCGCAACTTCATCGCCGCCCTGCCGGACGAGCTGTTCCAGGCTGCGAGGGCCGAGGGCGCGACGCCCTTCCAGACGCTCATTCATGTGGTCGTGCCCCTGGTGCGGCCGGCTCTGGCGGCGCTGGCGATCCTGATCTTCACCTTTGTCTGGAACGATTATTTCTGGGCCGTGGTGCTGACAGTCAGCGACACGGTAAAGCCGGTCACCGCGGGCCTTGCCAATCTGCGCGGCGAATGGGTTTCCGCCTGGAACCTGATTTCGGCCGGCACGATTGTCGTCGCCGTCCCTCCGGTCGTGATGTTCTTCCTCATGCAACGGCATTTCATCGCCGGTCTCACCATGGGCGCGGTGAAGGGATGAGCAGCTTCGTCATCGTCCCAGCCGCCCTTCGTGCCAATCCCTTCCTTGAGAGCCTTGAAGCATGACCAGTCTCGAACTTCGTCACGTCAACAAGAATTACGGCGCCTATCATGCGCTGCGCGGCATCGATCTCTCAGTCGAGCAGGGCGAATTCATCGTCATGGTCGGACCATCAGGCTGCGGCAAGTCCACGCTGCTGAAATCGATCGCCGGATTGGAAACGATCTCTTCCGGCCAGATCATGATCAATGGCCGCGATGTCAGCAACGCGGAGCCCGGCGATCGCGGCATTGCCATGGTGTTCCAGTCCTACGCGCTTTATCCGCACATGACGGTTGCCGAGAATATGGGCTTCGGTCTGCGCATGGCGAAGAGGCCGAAGGCCGAGATCGATCAGGCGGTGGCACGCGCCGCCAAGATCCTCAGGATCACTGACCAGCTCGACAAGCGACCGAAGCAGCTTTCCGGCGGTCAGCGCCAGCGCGTTGCGATCGGCCGTGCCATCACTCGCTCCCCGGATGTCTTCCTCTTCGACGAGCCGCTGTCCAATCTGGATGCGGCACTTCGCACGCAGATGCGCGTCGAATTGAGCGGCCTGCACGCCGAACTCGGCGCGACCATGGTCTATGTGACGCATGACCAGATCGAAGCCATGACCATGGCGAGCCGCATCGTCGTTCTCAATCGCGGTATTATCGAGCAGGTCGGCTCACCGCTCGAACTCTACCGCAATCCGGTCAATCTCTTCGTCGCCGGCTTCCTTGGCGCGCCGCGGATGAACTTCTTCCCCGTTATGATCGACCAGGTCTCCGGAAACTCGGCTACGGTTTCCGCTCCGGGTCTGGCGCCCGTCGCTGTCGAATTGGCGGCCGGCTTCTCGGTCGATAAGGGTGCGAGGCTGACGCTCGGCATCCGGCCGGAAAGCATCGCGGTTGCCGATACCCCATCGGCCGGTGCGGCGATTGCCGGCCGTGTGCGCCTCGTCGAGCATCTGGGCCGCGAGACCATTCTTTATGTCGATGCCGGCGAGCTGCAATGCGTCAGCTCTGAAAGCGGCACCGGCAACATCACAGTGCAGGTCGGCCATGTCGCCGGCATCAATGCCGATGCGCCGGTCAGCCTCAGCATCGATCCGCGCGAGATCTATCTGTTTTCCACCCAGGACGAGCGGACCATCACGGTTCGCAAGCCAATACTCGACAAATAACAGTTCAGGAGCCTGATACCGTGTCAGCAAGCAGCAGTAAGACCGACCTTTCCGTATGGCGAACCATCAAGACCGACAGGTTCCTCGTCGGCGCACCGCATTATCCGGAACATGTCGATGAGAGCTATTGGGAGCGTGATGCCAAGCGCATGGCCGAAGCCGGCTTCAATATCGTCCGTCTCGGCGAATTCGCCTGGCATTTGTTTGAACCGAAGCTCGGCACTTTCGATTTCGATCTCTTCGACCGCGCCATCGAGGTGCTGGCGCGCCACTGCATCGACACCATCATGTGCACGCCGACGGCAACACCGCCGCGCTGGCTGACGGTTGCCCATCCGGAAACTCTTCGCGTTGATGGCAATGGCCGCAAGATGAGCCATGGTTCGCGGCAGCATGCCGACACCGCAAGCCCGGTGTTTCGTGAGCATAGCAAGCGCATCACCAAGGCCATGGCCGAGCACTATCGGGACAATCCGCATGTCGTCGGCTGGCAGACCGACAACGAGCTCAACACCAGCATGCCGGAATCCTTCTCGGCCGCGACGCTTTCGGAATTCCAGCTCTTTCTCGCCGATAAATACGGGACGATCGACAAGCTCAATTTCGCCTGGGGCGGTGATTTCTGGGCGACAGCCTATGACGATTTCAGCCAGGTTGTCCTTCCCATCGAGTTCGGCCCGACCTTCCCAAGCCCGGGACATCTGCAGGATTATCACCGCTTCCTCGCCTTCGCGACAGCACGCTTCCAGCATGATCAGGTGGAAATCCTGCGTGCCACCAAGGCGGAATGGTTCATCTTCCACAATCTCGGCGGCCTTCGCGATATCGACTTCCGTGGCCAGTTCTCCACCGACCTCGATTTCGTCGGCTATGACATCTATCCGATGCTCTATGACGAGTTCCAGCGCATCGGCAACCACGCCAAGGTGCAGGCGCTTCATCTCGATATCTGCCGCGGCTTCTCCGGCAATTACATTGTGCCCGAGCAGCAATCCGGTTTCGGCAGCCAGCCCGGCTTCTGCACGCTGACGCCGGAGCCCGGCGAAATGCGGCGCATGGCCATGTCCTCGGTCGCGCGCGGCGCCGATGGCTTGATGTTCTTTCGTTGGCGGCCGGCGCATTTCGGCGCTGAAATCTACTGGATGGGTGTCATCGACCATGACGATGTACCGCGTCATCGCTACGACGAGGCAAAACAGTTTGCCACCGAGATGACGGCATTGAAGGACAAGATCCTCGGCACTTATGTGCGTATGGATGTCGGTATCGCTGGCTCGGATTTCGACAATCAGGAAGCGCACAAGACCTATTCGATTGGCCTGCCAAGCCCGCAGGATGACGCCGTTCAGCTGCACCAATATTGCTACGATCGCGGCATCGCTTGCGGCTTCATCCATCCCGAGGACGATCTTTCGCGGCTGAAGCTGCTCTATGTTCCACATTGGGTGATGTGGAAGGATGAGTGGACCGAGAAGCTCGAAGCCTTTGCCAGAGACGGCGGCACGGTCATCATCGGCGCGCGCACCGGCACGCGAGACGAGAACAATCACGTCATCCGCGAGGCGGCACCCGGATCGTCGCTGACCCGGCTGACCGGCGTCAAGGTCGAGGATTTCGGCCGGTTGGCGGCACCCGGCGCCAAGGGCCTCTTCGACGTCATGTCCCGGTCGGGCGGCCTTGTCATCCCCCCCAATCGCCCGGCCGAATCCCATCGGCGCGTTCGCCGCTTCACCATCGGCAATCGCGAGATCGAGGCAGCCCATTTCTATGAGGACCTGGCCGTTACAGATGATGTCGAGGCGGTGGCGACATGGTCGAACCGTTATGCGGAAGGCCAACCGATGGCGACCTTGCGTCGGGTTGGCAAGGGCAGGGTGCTCTATCTCGGCACCTATCTGACACCGGAGTTGACGGACGCCCTGGCTGACAAGACCTTCGCGGAGGCCGGCATCGCGCCGCTTGCCGGCGATCTGCCAGATGGTGTCGAGGTGACGATGCGCCAGAACGACGATCGGCAGCTGCTGTTCCTGCAAAACTACCTCGATCAACGCGCGGAGCTGAGGGAAGTCCCGGCGGGGATCAATCTTCTCGACAATGGCAAGGCGGTATCCGGCGCCCTGTCGCTGGAAGCCTATGGCTGCGCTATCATCGAACTTCGCTAGAGCCTAATCTCAGGCGCTCGCCTTTTGTCGGCGAGCGTCTGTCGCGCTGATCGAGCTCAGCCGTCCTTGTAGTAATAGCTGTAGCCGTTGAGAGCCGGTGCGCCGCCGAGGTGGGCGTATAGGACCTTGGAACCCTCCGGGAAGAAGCCCTTGCGGGTGAGATCGATCATGCCCTGCATGGATTTGCCTTCGTAGACCGGGTCGGTGATCATCGCCTCCGTGCGTGCCGCAAGCCGGATCGCGTCGTTGGTCTCCTCTGACGGGACGCCATAGGCCGGATAGGCGTAGTCCGGGTTGATGACGATCTCGCTTTCGCGGATCGGTCGACCGAGGTCCACAAGTTCTGCCGTGGAATCGACGATCTTGCGGACCTGCGCACGGGTCTGGTCGAGCGTGCCCGAGGCATCGATGCCGATCACGCTTTCCGCCCGGTTCTGCGCGGCGAAGCCGACGATCATGCCGCCCTGCGTCGAGCCTGTGACGACACAGACGACGATATAGTCGAAGGTGAAGCCGAGTTCCTTTTCCTGCGCCGCGACCTCTTCGGCAAAGCCGACATAGCCGAGCGCTCCATATTTGTGCACAGAAGCGCCGGCCGGGATCGGGTAGGGCTTGCCGCCGGCATCTTTTACGGATTGGATCGCGTCTTCCCAGCTCTTGCGGATGCCGATGTCGAAACCATCATCGACGAGGCGGCTGTCGGCGCCCATAAGACGCGTCATCAGGATATTGCCCACGCGGTCATAGACCGAGTCATAATGCGGCACCCATTTCTCCTGGATGACCACGCACTTCATGCCGATCTTGGCGGCGGTGGCGGCGACCATGCGGGTATGGTTCGATTGCACGCCGCCGATCGACACGAGCGTATCGGCACCCGAGGCAATCGCATCCGGAACGATATATTCGAGCTTCCTGAGCTTGTTGCCGCCCATGGCGAGACCGGAATTGCAGTCGTCCCGCTTGGCATAGATCTGGACCTTGCCGCCCAGCGCCGCGGTCAGCCGCGGCAGGTGCTCGATCGGCGTCGGGCCGAAGGTAAGGGGATAGCGTTCGAATTTTTCAAGCAATGACATCGTTCATGACCTCCGTGCCGGTGATGGTGGGAGGATAGGAGAAAGTGTGCGAAAGGTGCTCTCTAAGTTCGCCGGAAATATTATTGGATTTCGAAAGAAGCCGCATATTATGATAGCTTTCTTGAAGAGATTAGCAGAAAAATGAAAGAATCTTCCATGCAGGCTCTCGACAAAATCGACATCAAGATCCTGCGTGCGCTGCAATCCGAGGGCCGGCTAACCAATGCCGATCTGGCCGAGCGTGTAAATGTCAGCGCCGCGACCTGCCACAGGCGGACGCAGCGGCTTTTCGACGAGGGCTACATAGCCGGCGTCCGCGCCGAAGTCGTGCCGGCAACTGTCGGGCTGGGGGCGCTCGTGATGGTCGGCGTGGTGCTCGATCGTTCGACGCCGGAGAGTTTTGCGGCTTTCGAAGGCGCCGTGATGGAGATGAAGGAAGTGCTCGACTGCAATCTGGTTGCCGGCGACTTCGACTACCTCCTGAAGATCCGCGTGCGCGACATGGCGGATTTCAACAAGCTGCATGGCCAGAAATTGATTGCGCTTCCCGGCGTGCGCCAGACCAGAACCTTTTTCGTGATGAAGGAAGTCAAGGAAAATGCCCGGCTGCCGTTCTAGAGCAGGTCCTGTGATCGATGAACCGATTGTGAGGTGACTGGTGGAGCCGAAGCTGATTCAACATCCACAGCAAAGAGGTGGATGATGGCGCAGGCATTGAGCGATGATCTTCGGCTATCTGCGCGATCTTAGCCGCAAGGCGGAGCGCGGCGAGTTTTCACTCGGGCCGATGTTGATGGCGCTGATGCGGGTAAACCATGCAGCACTACCCGTCAGGAAGCCGGCGTGAAGCCCCAGAACAATTGATATGGCCGACTTGTTTCAGCAACCAAAGGACTAGGAAACTTTTTTCCCTCGCTCCTGGCGGGAGGGTGGTCAAATCAGTCGAATGACTTTATCTTGCATAGCAGTGTTCGCGATGAGACAGAGAACAGAGATTTGACCAGATTGCTAATCGTTCTTGATTGTTGCACTACGGAAGATTCCACAATTTTGACCTTGTGGGATCCAGCCTTGAAGTCACGCACAGTTCTAGCTACTTCCGAGCCGATCGATCCTCTCATACCTGTCGGTGCGGAAATTCAATTGAAGATCCGATCGGCTGGGCACAAAGTTCGGAATCCAATGCTCATTGGGCCTAACGACGCCGGCGATCCTATAGAGATTATGAAGTATGGGAGCGATCAGTTTCCGGTGAGGCATCTTGTTAACTAAGGCCTCGATTGTCGATATCCATAGGATCGTAGAGACTCCACTCGCTAAGTTCGAAGGTGATCTCGGGAAGGATCATTGCCTTCTTGATATCGAGTATCGAGAGGTCGTTTTTGATTTCGGGTCAGTGGTTCCGGGTTCAATTATTCTGACCCGAAACAACATTTCCGCGGTCCCCAAGTTTCAGACGCTCGTAACCCGGGCATCCGAGGCACGTCGGTGGTCGCACGTCGCCATAATGGGAAATGGAGGGCAAGTTTGGGATATTATGCCGAATAAGCATGTTCGGACTCAAACCTTCGACCAGTTTCTCAAGGATGTTGATAGCTTTGCTATCCGCAGGCTGAGGCTACCTGTCGACAGCGATGTGCTGGAAGGAAGTTTGCACAAATTTTCCAAGGCAAAGTATTCTGTTATGGGCGCGGTTGAACTGGCGACGTTGCGCAAGAAGGGCGTCCCGGTCGAGAATCTACCTCCAGAAGAGCTAGTTTGTTCTACTTTTGTGAATCGTGTGCTATTTGACGCGCTAGATACCGAAGTTATCGAAATGAATGTTCCTATAATCTGGCCCTCTCATTTTGCCGAGTCTTCGCTCTTTGAGGACGTTGACCTGTCTGATTGCTTCTTCTTTCTCGCCAATAATGAAGTTGCATCACAAGATATCCAGCCCAGCGCTTAATCCATCAGCGCGAAGACATTGACGCTTCCCCTATTGAACCGCGCCGAGTTTGCCGGAGGCCATTTCGTTTAAGTTATGCGGCCCAGGCTGGTGCGCCCAGCATGGCGTAATACTGCTCCTCGGCTTCGGCCGG
>NZ_LXKN01000027.1 GCF_001692325.1 Rhizobium sp. AC27/96
AACAGCCTGGTCTCGCGCGCGGTGTATGCACTGCCGTTATCAGATAGATGTTCTATTGCATGGGGGGCGCTGGTTGCGCCGAAGCGCTTTTCGACGGCCTCCAACATCATGTCTCGAATGTCGGAACCTGATATCCCGGCATTAGCGACGGCTGCCCATGAGATAATTTCCCGGTCAAACGCATCGATGATGAACGCGAGGCGGACCACCTCGCCATTCCAGCAGGTGAACTCAAGGCCATCCGAGCACCAGCGCAGGTTAGACAGCATCACCATGACCTTGCCGTCGTGGACACGGCCTATTCGCGCCGCCGTGTGTGTCTCAAGGATCATAGCGTGATTGGCCATAATGCGATGAACTCGCTTGCGATTGACGACGGGCAGATCGGCGGCTCGCCGCTGCCTGTTGAGAAGGGCAGCGATCCGCCGATAGCCATAGGTCGGCCGAGCATCCACGAGTTTACGAATGGCGGGCAGCAGCTTGTCATCGTCCGCTTTGAGGTATGATCCACGCGGCTTGCACTTGCCTTTAAGGCGCTCCGCCAGATTGGACCGCGATACGCCAAGGACGTCAGCCACGGTCTTCATCGGGAACCGTCCTTCGGCAACAAGATCGGCCGCGATATCGGTTTTTTTGAGTGGGCTTTGGAAAGAGCTTCGCGGAGAATCTCGTTCTCCAACGTCTTGCGCCCGAGGATACGCTCAAGCTCGCGCACTCGATCTTCCAGCTTCTTCACCTCGGAATTGCCGATCACTGGCTCGTCAGAATCCACGGCCA
>NZ_LXKN01000028.1 GCF_001692325.1 Rhizobium sp. AC27/96
ACAAGAACTTGACCACACCAACAGAACCGAAACATACATAAAAGGCGGGTCAAATCTCGGTGGAAATACCGGGTCAGTTCCTACCGGAAATCAACATGCGGTGATCATGAAGAATCCCAACATCATGGCCATGGCTCTCGCTATCTCGGCGCGCCGTCTGGTGGTCGATTATCGTGATTGCTGCCGGCGACCCATTAATTTGGGTTAGCAGTCAGATGCGCTGCCGGTAGTAAGTCTTTCCCCGATTGACGGAGCAACCTGACAACCGGCGGACTCATGGTCGATCAGGGCGAGCTGAATGCGCTGGCCGCGATATCTGGTTGCTGCCGGTCGTGGTTTAAAATCTGCGGCCGGCTGTCATGGATGAGCTTCCACGGTCGTAGCCGCATCCTCCGTCCGCCTTGAGAAATAATTGGCGATCAGCGCGCCCGAGATATTGTGCCAAACGCTGAATATCGCGCTGGGTACGGCGGCAATGGGCGAGAAGTAGGCCGTCGCAAGGGCGGCGCCGAGACCGCTGTTCTGCATGCCCACCTCGATCGCCAGCGCCTTGCGCTTCGGCAATGAAAGGCCGAAAAGCTTGGCGGCAAAATAGCCGAACAAGTAGCCAAAGCCATTGTGCAGGACGACGATCGCGAAGATCAGGAGGCCAGATTGGGCAATCGCGCCCTTGCTGGCGCCGACCACTGCTGCGACGATAAGAACGATACCAACGACGCTGACGATCGGCAGCAACGGCATCGCACCTTTGACAACGCCGGGAATGAGCTTCTGGAAGATGAACCCCAGGGCCAGAGGCAGCAGGATGACCTGCACGATGCTGATGAACATGGATAGCGGATCGACCGGCAGGTATTGGCTTGCAAACATCCAGACCAGGAACGGCGTGACAATCGGCGCAGCGAGCGTGGTGACGCTGGTGCAGGCGACGCTCAATGCCACGTCGCCCTTGGCAAGGTAAGTCATGACGTTACTCGAAGTCCCGCCCGGGCAGCATCCGACGAGAATGACGCCGGCGGCGACTTCCGGCGGCATCGGGATAATTCTTGTGAGGATAACCGCGATCGTCGGCATGATCAGAAAATGCGCGAAGACGCCGATGGCCACTTCAAACGGGCGTTTCAGCAGCTCCCGAAAATCGTCGATCGACAATGTCAGGCCCATGCCGAACATGATGATCCCGAGCAGCCAGACGAT
The DNA here is from genome assembly GCF_001692325.1 of Rhizobium sp. AC27/96. Classification (GTDB taxonomy): domain Bacteria; phylum Pseudomonadota; class Alphaproteobacteria; order Rhizobiales; family Rhizobiaceae; genus Rhizobium. The sequence goes on from NZ_LXKN01000028.1 coordinate 1,198, forward strand.
GTAAGGTGCAACATGCTTGAACACATCAGGCAGGAAGAAGCCGAGAACGGCAAATACGATGACCCAGAGCGCGAAGGTCCTGCCTACAAAGGTGGAAAAAGATGCAAGTGCTTTCATGATATCCTCACAGTGGCCGTTTCCGCTTTATTCCCGTGAGGCAGGCTGTCAAGCGGCCTGAGACCGGGACCGGTTCCGCGCGCGAAATTTGGATGAGGCGATGCTTTTCTGCATATGCCGGCTAAGTTGCCAATCAAGAGATTCACGGGCTAGGCTTCGATTGGCTTTCCCAGCCTGCATCCGCGCTTTGACTTAACAAGTGCCGTGGCTGGCCGCAGCGATGGAGGAAGTTTCCCATCGCGTGTGAACGCATCCAGCGGGCTTCGTGTTGTCCACTGGCAGATTTCCAGAGGCCGAACGTAAAAGCCTCTTGCAGAAAATCGTTTTTCTGATACGACTCCCCGACATCAGAGGGAGGCATCATGAGCCGCAATATCATTCTCGTCGATCCGCTGCCGCGGACTGTCGATCTCATTATGGAGCCGAGCGTCAAGGCGAGGCTGCATCAACTCGGTGATGTCGTTATCTCCGAGGATCGGCAGATGCCTGCCGATCAGGTCGATGAACTTCTTCCTGATACCGTGTTGATTTTCGGCCAGACCGACATGCCGAAGGAACGTCTTGATCGCGCGCCGAGACTGAAGGCGATCATCAATGTCGAATCCAACTTCATGCCCAATATCGACTATCAGGCCTGTGTTGAGCGGGGCATCTGGGTCATTACGCCGGCGTCTGCCTTTGCGTCACCCGTTGCGGAATCCTCTCTGGCCATGGCCTTGGATCTGGCTCGCGGCATTACGCAGGCTGATCGGGATTTTCGCCAGGGCATCGAGCAGTATGGTCTTGCGGGCAACACAGATACCTTCCGCTTTGCCGGTGCGTCCGTCGGCATCGTCGGTTTCGGAGATCTTGGGCGCCAGCTGCGAGAACTGATCCGGCCGTTCCGCAATCATGTCCGGGTTTTCGATCCCTGGCTGCCGAATGAGATCATCGAGCGGGCCGACTGCGTTCCGGTCGGACTGGACGAGGTTCTTTCGCAGAGCCAGGTGGTTTTCGTCTTTGCAAGCGTGACGAGCGAGAATGAAGGTTTCATCGGTGCGCGCGAATTTGCCATGATGAAGCCGGGGGCTGCCTTCCTGTTGATGAGCCGCGCCGCTGTCGTCGACTTTCCGGCGATGTTGGCCGCCGCTGCTTCCGGGCATATTCGCGTCGCGACAGACGTGTTTCCCGAGGAGCCCGTTGCGGCTGATGATCCGGTTCGCTCTACGCCGGGACTTCTCTTGTCCGCGCACAGGACGGGCGGCACGCAGGATGCGCTATATGCGCTTGGCTCCATGGCGGTCGCGGATGCCGAGCTGATCATGAAGGGCCTGCCGCCGCAGCTTTGCCGGCGAGCCGATCCCGCCACGGCAGCTCGACTGAAGTCGAAGCCGGTGTCGGTGACCTGAGTAAGGGAATTTATATTTTAGAAAATCGATTTTCTAGATCGGGGAATGGTCCCCAAACCCGGTGTTGGATACCGGGCGCGGCGAAGCCGTGATTTATCGGAGGAGAATGATCATGAACAGGATGAAGCTTTTTGCCGCGGCCGCAATCGCGGCGACCGCACTTTTTAGCAGCGTTCAGGCCCAGGCCGCCGACTATGCCGTCATCTTGAAGACGCTCGCCAATCCCTATTGGCAGGACGTCCAGAAGGGCGTGCAGGCGAAAGCCAAGGAACTCGGCGTCGAGGTCGACATCTTCGCGTCGCCGTCGGAGGACGATACGCAGGCGCAGCTGCAGCTGTTCGAAGATGTCCTGAATCGCAACTACAAGGGCGTCGCCTTCGCGCCGATCTCGTCGGTGAACCTGGTGCAGCCGGCAGCGAAGGCCTACAAGGCCGGAATCGCGCTCGTCAATATCGATGAGCAGATCGACATGGCGGCTCTCAAGCAGGCCGGCGGCAATGTCGAAGCCTTCATCACCACCGACAATGTTGCCGTTGGCAAGAAGGGCGCCGACTTCATCATCGGCAAGCTCGGCTCTGCCGGTGGTGAAGTTGCCATTATCGAAGGCAAGGCGGGTGTCGCCTCGGGCGAAGCCCGCAAGAGCGGGGCCACTCAGGCCTTCCAGAGCGCAAAGGGTGTCAAGCTGGTCGCGAGCCAGCCGGCCGATTGGGACCGCCTCAAGGCCCTCGATGTGGCCAGCAACATCCTGCAGTCTTCGCCGGATCTGAAGGCATTCTATTGCGCCAACGATACGATGGCGCTCGGCGTCGTTCAGGCCGTGCAGAATGCCGGCAAGGCGGGCCAGGTCATTGTTGTTGGAACTGACGGTGCGCCGGAAGCAAGAGATTCCGTCAATGCCGGTCGTCTGACGGCGACGGTTGCCCAGGATCCGCAGAAGCTCGGCGCAGATGGTCTCGAACTTGTCGTCGCAGCCGCCAAGAAGGGTTCGCTGACGCCGGTCGATACGCAGGCAAAGCAGGTCGCCGTCGACTCCGTGCTCGTCACCAAATAACGCCAGACCGCCGCGGACTAAACCAACCGCGGCGGCATCTCTCCCGTAAGGAGTATGGCCATGGAGAATGGCGAAAAGACCTTGAAAACTCCGATCGTCAGGATGAGAGGGATTGAGAAGTCCTTCGGCGGCATTCGCGCACTGAAAGGTGTCGATCTCGATATCCATGCAGGAGAAGTTCACGTCGTGCTCGGTGAGAACGGCGCGGGCAAATCCACACTGATGAAAGTGCTGTCCGGCATCTATCAGCCGACCGCCGGGACGATCGAGATTGACGGTAACCCGTTCTCGCAGTTGACACCGGCGGATGCCTCGGAAGCCGGCATCTCCATCATCTATCAGGAACTAAGCGTCATCAACGAGCTCTCGGCTCTCGAGAACCTGTTCGTCGGGCGCCTTCGCACCAAGCGGCGTTTCGGCTTTCCGATGATCGACTGGAAGAGAATGGAGACGGAAGCCCGGGCCATTCTCTCGCAGCTTGGTCTTGACATAAATCTTCGGCGACCCGTCGCCGAGCTTCCGATCGCTCACCGGCAAATACTCGAGATCGCCAAGTCGCTAATGGGCAAGGTCCGGGTTTTGGTCATGGACGAGCCGACCTCGTCGTTGACCAAAATCGAGGTCGACCGTCTGCTTGATCTTGTTCGCAAGCTTCGGGAGCAGGGCATGGCGATCCTGTTCATTTCGCATAAATTCGATGAAGTACGGGCCATCGGCGATCGTTTCTCGGTCTTGAAAGATGGCAGTTCCAACGGCACCGGCCTGATCGCCGAGCACACGAATGACGACTTGATCAGGATGATGGTGGGTCGCGTCGTACAGCAGAAATTCCTTTCGTCCCATCCAATCGACAGAACCGGATCACCGGTGCTTGAGGTGCGCAATGTCACTTCGGCCGATCGCAAACGCGTCAAGGATGTCAGTTTCGACGTGCACCATGGTGAGGTCTTCGGTTTTGCCGGGTTGATCGGCTCCGGCCGGACGGAATTGATGAATTGCCTGTTCGGCGCTGAAAAGCGCGCATCCGGATCCATCGTTCTCAATGGGCGGGATATCACGCCGCGCAATCCCTTGAAGGCGTTGAAGAGCGGCATGGCCTATATCACCGAAAGCCGCAGGCAGACCGGCTTCATGCCCAACTTCACGATCATGGAAAACACCGTCGTTTCCGCGCGCGTCAAGGCATCTCCGCTGCGCGGCGCTCTGGGGCTTGTCTCGTCGCGGGCCGACAGGGCGCTTGCCGAGCGTGAAAGCAAGAGATTGGCCGTCAAGGCCCGGTCCGTCGACCAGCTCGTAACGGAACTGTCGGGCGGCAACCAGCAAAAGGTGCTGGTCGGCAAATGGATGGCGACGAACCCGGAGGTCTTCATCTTCGATGAACCGACACGCGGGATCGATATCGGCGCCAAGGCGGAAATCTACGCGATCATTCGAAAGCTGGCTGACGAGGGCAAGGCCGTCATCGTCGTTTCCTCCGAGCTGCCTGAGATTCTTGCCGTCTGCGACCGGATCGCGGTGTTTCGCGCCGGCTCGATCGGCGGCCTCGTCGAGGGCGCCACCGCCAATGAGGAAATGCTTCTACAATATGCAATCGGAGGAGTTGCCTGATGGGCCGCCTTGAAAAATTCTGGGAGACCTACGGTACTCTCTGCATACTCATCGTCATCCTTGTGCTTTTCAGCATCCTGTCGCCGGCCTACTTCCTGCGCAAGGATAATCTGGTGCAGATCGTGCTTCAGAGCTCGATCACGATCCTTCTTGCCCTGGGTGAATTTTTCCCGATTCTGATCGCCGGCATCGATCTTTCCGTCGGCTCCATCCTGGCGCTTGCAGGTATCGTGACAGGCAAGCTGCTGCTGATGGGTTTCGATCCCTGGCTTGCCGTGCTGATAGGCGGCGCTGGCGTCGGCATTCTGCTTGGAGCCATCAACGGCCTTTTGGTCAATTTTACCGGATTGCACCCCTTCATTATCACGCTTGGCACCAATGCCATCTTCCGCGGCGTCACCTTGATCATCTCAGGCGCTACGCCGGTCTTCGGCTTCCCCTATGCCTTCACGGATGCGCTGACAGGCTCGCTTTTCTACGTTCCGGTGCCGATTATCGTTGCGCTCGCGATGGCGCTGATCCTCTGGTGGATGACCCGGCAGACGCGCCTTGGAAGGAACATATACGCGGTCGGCGGAAACAAGGAGGCGGCGTTCTTTTCGGGGATCGATGTGAAGTTCCATACGCTGATGGTTTTCATGATCTCGGGGCTTTGTGCTGGGCTTGCCGGCGTTCTCAGCACCGCCCGCCTCGGTGCGGCGGAGCCTGCTGCGGGAACCGGGTTCGAGACCTTCGCCATCGCCTCGGCCATCATCGGGGGAACGAGCTTCTTTGGTGGCAAAGGGAGAATTCCCTCCGTCGTCATCGGCGGCCTCATCATCGGCACGATCAGCAACGGCCTCAACCTTCTGCGTGTTCCGACTTTCTACCAGCTCGTGGTCATGGGTGGCCTGATCATCCTTGCCGTCTCACTCGACCGGTTGATCGGTACGCGACGCTAACCTCGTCTTTGATGCCGGGATAGGGATCGTTATGATCGGGTGAATCAATGAGGGTGGCGAGAGTGAAAATGGCAAATACAGGTGCTAAAAAGGCTCCGACGATCAAGGACGTGGCGGCTCTTGCCGGTGTCGCTCCTGGCACGGTTTCGAACGTCCTCACCGGAAAGAAGCTGGTGGCGGAGCCTCTGCGCAAAGCTGTGTTCGATGCCATTGCAACTCTCGACTACCGGCCCAATCACCTCGCCTCCAGCCTTCGGTTCGGGAAAACGAAAACCATCGGGATCGTCGTCCCGGACCTGACCAACCCGTTCTTTTCCGGGCTGGTCAAGGAGCTTGAACTTCGGGCCCTGAAATCGGGGTTTCAGACCCTGCTGATGAGCAGCCATGAAGAGGTCGCGGAAGAGAAGGAGAGGATAAAGGCGCTCGTGTCTCGTCAGGTCGATGGTTTGATCATCTCGTCGAGCGGCGATTCCATCGATCCGTCCCCGAATTCCAGCATCAACGGCGTGCCGACGGTTCTCGTCGACCGGGCTTTTACGGTCGAGGGGTTCGATACGGTGTCTGCCGACAATGAACAGGCTGCATTGACGGGAACGCAGCATCTCATCGATCTCGGCCACAAGCGCATAACCTTTCTGGCGACGGCGCTTGGCCTCGGTAACATGGAGGAGCGTGTATCGGGCTACCGCAAGGCGATGGCTGCGGCAGGCTTGCCGGACGCCAATGTCGTATATGGAGGGCTGACGATCGAGAGTTGCCGGAGCGCGCTGGAGCAGGAGCTGAGGCGCGCTGATCGGCCGACGGCGATCTTCGCGTCAGCCTATGTGGCGACGCTCGGAGCAGCCAAGGCGATCAGGGCGGTCGATCTGGCGTTTCCGAACGACGTATCCTTGCTCGGCTTTGACGACTCCGATTGGATGACCGTTTTGCGGCCCTATGTCAGCACGATCGAGCAGCCCTTGGGGGAACTCAGCGAGGCGTGCTGGGAGATGCTGCAACGGCGCATGAAGAAGCGCGACAGTCCGATGGCGCACAAGCGTGTCACTTGCGCCTTGAGGGCGCGTGAATCCACCCGCAGGGTTGTTCGCAAGCCTGTTCAACCTCCACCCGAAAACTAGCTGTACACGCCGATGACCGTGCGCAGCGACGGCCCTTGGCGATCGCCTTCAAAAGGATATGAGATGACAAGAATTCGACTGGGCATGGTCGGTGGTGGCAGGGGTTCATTTATCGGTGGTGTTCATCGCATCGCCGCACGGATGGATGGATTATACGACGTCGTTGCCGGCGTCTTTTCCTCGGATGCCGAACGCAACAAGGGTTCGGCCGAAGATATCGGCGTTGAAGCCTCGCGTGCCTATGGCAGCATCGAGGACATGATCCGCGGCGAGCAGGGAAGGGCTGATGGCATAGAGGCGGTCGTCATCGCGACGCCGAACCATCTCCATTTCGAAGCGGCCAAGGCGTGCCTCGAGGCCGGCCTGCACGTCATCTGCGACAAGCCGGTGACCGCGACGCTCGAAGACGCGATCGAGCTTGAGAAGATTGTGGGCCGGACAGGCAAGCACTTCTTCCTGACGCATAATTATACCGGCTACCCGATGGTCCGTCAGATGCGTGACATGGTCGCCGCCGGTGAATTGGGAGAGATCAGAACCCTTCATGCCGAATATGTTCAGGACTGGCTGACGGAGCCGATGGAGCAGCGCGGGGCTAAGGGTGCTGAGTGGCGCACGGACCCTTCGAAATCCGGCGCCGGCGGGTCGATCGGCGATATCGGCACCCACGCCTACAATCTGGCCACCTTCGTGCTCGGTCGCCGCCCCTCGCATCTTCTGGCTGATCTCTCGTCCTTCGTTCCCGGACGCCGGCTTGACGATAACGCGTCGATCCTTCTGCGCTACGAGAATGGCGCGAAGGGCACGATGTGGGTGAGCCAGGTTGCGGTCGGCAACGAGAACCACTTCACGTTCCGGGTTTACGGCACCAAGGGCGGCCTCGAATGGGAGCAGGAAGATCCGAACCGGCTCTGGTTTACGCAATATGGCAAGCCGAAGCAGCTCCTCACCCGAGGTGGCGCGCAGGCGACCTCAGGCAATACGGACTCGATCCGGATACCTGCCGGCCATCCCGAAGGTTTTCTTGAGGCCTTCGCCAATCTCTATCGCGACGCTGCGCTGGTGCTTCGTGGCAAGGCGACCGACAGGAAGCTCTCGCTCCCCGGCATAAGAGAAGGCGTGCAGGGGTTGGAGTTTGTCGACGCCTGCGTTCGGTCGTCGTCGGCGAACGGTGCATGGGTGGACGTGCTCGCATGAAGCTGTCGGCAGATATGACATCGCGAGCGATCGTTTCGCTCCATGACGCAATACAGAAAGAGACATTATGACTGTGCAGGGTTTCGGCATTCACGCCGCCATGTGGACAATGACCTGGGACCGCGCCGGCGCGGAGCGGGCGATTGCCGGTGCGGCAAAGCACAAGGCGGATCTCATCGAGATTCCTCTGCTCGACGCGCCTTCCGTCGACGCACGGCATACGCGCGCGCTGCTGGATCGGCATGGCATCCGTGCTGCCTGCTCGCTTGTCTTGCCGCAGCCGGCCTGGGCATCCATTCGCCCGGATGCGGCGATCGCGCATCTCACGACCGCGATGGACAAGGCAGCTGAAATGGGCGGCGAGGCCCTGACGGGCGTCACCTATGGCGGCACGAACGAGCGCACGGGTTTTCCGCCGACGCAGGGCGAGTACGACAATCTTACGCGCGCGCTGGAAGCAGCCGCCAGACATGCGAAGAAGCTTGGTATCCAGCTGGGCGTCGAGGCCGTCAATCGCTATGAAAGCCATCTGATCAATTCCGCCGAGCAGGCCGTTGCGCTGGTCGAGCGTATCGGAATGGACAATGTCTTTGTTCATCTGGACACATTCCACATGAACATGGAGGAGAAGGGCGCGGCCAACGGCATTATCGTGGCACGCGACCACCTCAAATACATGCATATGTCCGAGAGCGACCGGGGAACGCCGGGCGCCGGCAACGTCCCCTGGGATTCGATCTTCACGGCACTTTCGGCCATCGGCTTCAAGGGCGCGCTGACGCTCGAGAGCTTCGTGAGCATGCCGGCTGAAATGGCGGGCGACATCTCGACCTGGCGTCCGGTAGCCCGCGATGCGGAAGAGGTTTTGGATCATGGTGTTGGGTTCTTGCGCGGCAAGGCTGCGCAATTTGGCTTGAGCTGACAGCGGCAGGATCGGAGTTGCTTTGACCACGTTAGAAGAAAATGCTCGCGAGATTGCCGAGATCGCCACGCAGCGGTTTACCGCCGGCGGCGGCCGGAGAGTGCTCGTCGCCATCGCCGGCGCGCCGGGCTCCGGTAAGTCTGCGGTCGCCGAGCGCATCGTTGAGCTGATCGCCGGCAATCACGGCATCAGCGCGGCTTTGTTCCCGATGGATGGCTATCACTATGACGACGCCGTTCTCAAGCAGATGGGCCGCCTTGCCTATAAGGGCGCCATCGACACGTTCGATGCGCATGGCCTGCGCCACATGCTCAATCGCCTGAAGGCGAATGAAGACGATCTCGTCGCGGTGCCTGTGTTCGATCGATCGATCGAGATCTCCCGGGCCGGCGGCAGGCTCATTCCGAAGTCAACGGACATCATCGTCTGCGAAGGAAACTACCTGCTGGCTCGGCAGGCTCCTTGGGACAGGCTGAAGGAAATCTTCGACTTCACCGTCTTTGTCGATGTTGGCGAGGCAGAGCTGCGCGAAAGACTACAGGCTCGATGGCGCAGCTATGGCCTCGATCCGAGCGAGATCGACCGCAAGGTCGAGGAGAACGATTTGCCGAACGGACGCGCGATCATGCAGGGAAGCGCTGATCCCGACCTCCGTATCGACAACAATTGAGCCATCCGGCTGATCGCAGCTGAGGCGATCCACCGACACATCAACACCGCAACCCGGAAAACGAAGGTTTCCGGGAAGCAAGATCTTTTGTGCAAAAAGTAGGAGCATTACCATGAACAAATTGGGTGTACACGCCTTGGTCTGGGAAAAGGGCTGGAGCCACGACGAATGCGAACGGGCGATCGCCAAGTCGGCCGAGGTTGGATACGACTTCATCGAAGCACCGGCGCTCGATCCAAGCTCCATCGATATCGACTTCACGCGCCGGTCGCTGGAAAAGCATGGCATCGGCATCAACTTCTCGCTCGGCCTTGATGCCGACACGGATATTTCGAGCGGCGATATCGAGAAAGGCAAGCGCGGCAAGGCAAAGCTTCTGGAAGCGCTGACGCTTGCGCGCGATGCCGGCGCAACGCATGTCTGCGGCATTCTGCACTCCGCATTCCAGAAGAGCAGCGTTCCGACGACAGCTGCCGGCGTTGCCATGTCTGTCGACATTCTGGGACAGGTCGCCGAAATCGCCGCAAAGAGCCGCATCACGCTCGGTCTCGAAGTGGTGAACCGCTACGAATCCAACGTTCTCAACACCGCCTCGCAGGGTGTTGAGCTCTGCAAGCGCATCGGCGCCGATAATGTGAAAGTGCACCTCGACGTGTACCACATGAACATCGAGGAATCCGATGTTCCCTCCGCGATCAAGGATACCGGCAGCTATCTCGGATATTTCCACACTGGTGACTCCCACCGTGGCTATCTCGGCTCCGGCACGATCGACTTGGCCGGCGTATTCCGCGCGCTCGTCGCCTCCGGCTATACCGGTCCGATCACCTTCGAAAGCTTCTCGTCCCGCGTCGTGGGCCAGCCGCTGGAAGGCATTCTCGGCATCTGGCGCAATCTCTGGGAAGACGGCTACGATCTGGCGTCCCACGCGCTCATGTACACACGCGCCCAGCTGAAATCCGCGACGGAAACACTTCGCCAAGTTGAACGGAGCCGACTGCCGTAACGGCGCAGACCAATGATTATCCGTTGCGGGGTCGACCCTCGCAACGGGCCTTCTTATCGGAACGCGGTGATATCTGAAGGGCGCTAAGCTGAGGGGTGCGCAAGGCGTTGCTATTGGTCAAATGCATTGCCGGACAGGCGTAATCTAGAGGTGATCTCACCATGTTGCCTTGCGTGCTGTACGCGAACAAGCAACATCGGTGCCTGTGCAGTTTATCCACCCCGCCTGTTGAATTCGGAGCCGATCATGAGCGGCTTCTTGTCGAGCCCCTTTTTCATCAGGACTCCGGTATCCGGGCCGAACATTGCGTAAATCGGCATCAGGCTTGCTCCCAGCGCCGAGCCGCGTGCGCCGAGGAACCCTGCGCTGATAACGGGGGCAATAAGGCCCGGTGGTATCATCTCCGCGAAACATCGCTGGATCCGTTCGACAGTGTCTGCAAGCAGAGCTTGCGGCAGCAATCCGTCAATAACCACCGCCTCGACGTCGACAACCGAGATGCTTCCGATAAGCGCCTGTGCCAATGCATCAGCGCAATCCTCCTGCCATTCGGACACAAGTTTTTGCGCCGCTGCCGGCATGGGATCGAGATCACGGACCCGGGTAATATCGAAACCGTTGAATCTCAGATGATGAACGAGGGTAAAAATAGAAGCGCGGTGGAGCAGGACATCGAATTTCCCCGAAGGTTTCGGGACGGAATTCAGTGTCGAGTGCGTTACCGGAAATGGGCCGAATGCGGCTGTGTTGCCGTTCGGGCCGGTCTGCAAGGTGCCGTCGAGAACAAGGCCGCCCCCGACAAAGGTGCTGAGCGAGATGTGCAGGAAGTCGGAATATTGCTTGCCCACGCCATAGACCAGTTCGGCAACCGCCGCCGCAGATGCATCGTTCTCGATCATCACGGGAAGGTCCTGGCTTTCGGCGAAATGCGACCGCAGATCGAAGGTGCGCCACTCCATCTGCACATCGGATGGGAAGCCCAGTTCCTCATCCCACCCGCCGATGAAATAGGGCGCCGAGATGCCGATCCCGATGAGGCGCTTCTGACCATCCCTGCCAAGTTCGCTTCTGAAGCGGGCGATTGCTGCATCACCAAGTTCCTTGATGCCGACCGGATTGGGGTGATCATATTCGTGTGTCTCGAAGGCAACCGTCTCGCCGGAAAAATCCGTCAGAATCGCATCCATCGCCCGACGCCCGACGTGGAGGCCAATGGAATAGGCTCCGTCTTTCGCAAGGCCGTACATCGCCGACGGTTGGCCCTTGCCGCCAAAACGTTTTCCATTTTCAACAAGATAGCCGCCAGCCACGAGGGCGTCGACGATCGTCGCGACGGCGGGTGGGGTGAGGTGCGCGAACCTGGCGATTTCTGCTTTCGAGGTTTCGCCAAACCGGCGAACGGCGTCGAGAACGACGCGCTCATTGTAGTGGCGCAACTGAACAGAGTTACTGCCTTTGCCCGCCATTTTTCCTGCTCCCACGTCTCGAAAACTTGCCCCGATGCGTTCTTTTACGCGCCGCCTGTCGATTGTCAAAAAGACCTTTACGACTGCTCTTGACGGACTTCAACAACAATTATAGTAAACTGCTTTAATAAATACGCCAAAGGGAGCTGGCGTGTCGAAAGAGACTTGGTGAGGACCCCCAAATGATTTCCTGCAAGAGCCAGGCCCCGCATTCCCGCAGCGATACCAGCGGTGTTGACCATGCTTGAGGCAGCGCCCCTCTCGCCTGTGAGCTCGTTGCCGAACAGCGATGGTGTCATTGCATCGCTTGCCGGCGTCACGAAGATATTCTGCGGCACCGTCGCCGTGTCTGATGTCACCATCGAGCTTCGGGCAGGGGAAGTCCTTGCTCTGCTTGGAGAGAATGGCGCGGGCAAGAGCACCTGCGTGAAGCTGCTTGCGGGCGTCCACAGGCCTGACACGGGCGCCGTCCTCATTGGTGGCCAACAAAAGCGGTTTTCGTCGCCGCTTGAGGCGCAGCATTCCGGCGTTGCCGTCATGCACCAGCATCCGGGGCTCTTTCCCGATCTGAGCATTGCCGAAAACCTCTTCATCGGACAGACCGGCACGAAGTGGAAGCTCGACTACAGTGCCATGCAGGCAGAGGCCGCGCGGCTTCTGAGGACTATTGGCCTCGATGCCGACGTTTCCCAGCCTCTTGGCAAGTTGCGGACATCGGAACAGCAGCTGGTGGAAGTTGCCCGCGCCCTGTCGCTCGATGCCCGCGTGCTGATCATGGATGAACCGACTGCTGCACTTTCGCAGCGCGAGGTCGAACGTCTATTCGGCGTGGTGGATGGGCTGCGCAAACGCGGCGTCGCCATGATGTTCGTCGGGCACCGGATGGACGAAATCTACCGCGTCGCCGACCGGATTGCCGTTCTGCGCGATGGGCGCCTCGTCGGCACGGAACTGACGGCGGATCTGTCCCGCGAGCGTGCCATCCAGATGATGGTCGGGCGGTCGCTTGACGGACTGTATCCGCGCCACACCGCGACACCAGGCAATGTCGTGCTCGAGGTCAACAACCTCACGCGAAAGGGCACCTTCGAAGATATCTCGTTCCAGCTGCGGGCAGGAGAAATCCTCGGCTTTGGCGGCCTCGTCGGAAGCGGTCGCACCGAGATCGCGCGGGTGCTCTTCGGCATTGATCAACCCACGTCAGGCACGATCGCGATCGATGGCAATGCTGTCCGCTTCGGGTCGGCAAGCGCCGCCATGGAGCAAGGTATCGCCTATGTCTCGGAGGATCGTATCGGCCAAAGCCTGGTCATGGATTTCTCGATCCTCAACAATGCCTCGCTGACAGTTCTCGACGAGGCAACCAGCGGCGGGATGATGTCGCGCTCGAAAGAGCTCAAGCTTGCCGAGCCGTTCCTCGATCGGCTGCGTCTTCGTTTCAGCTCCTACGGACAGCCGGTCAGCTCCCTGTCGGGCGGCAATCAGCAGAAGGTCGTCCTGTCAAAATGGCTGGCGACCAAGCCGCGGATCCTCATCCTCGACGAGCCGACACAGGGTATCGATGTTCAGGCCAAGGCGGACGTCCATGCGATGATGGCCGATCTTGCCAGCCAGGGCATGGCGATCATCCTCATCTCGTCGGAGTTGCCCGAATTGCTCGGAATGTCCGACAGGATGATCGTCCTGCGCGAAGGACACATTTCGGGAAGGTTCGAGCGCGACGAGGCAACGCAGGAAAAGGTCATCGGCGCTGCGACCGATGCCGTCGTTCAAAAGGTCGATGGCGATCTCGTCGCCAAGCCGGTCCATTCGGGCATCGAGCATGTCGAGCTTCAGCCGCAGCAAAGCCTTCTGAGGCAAATATTCTCGCGCCGAGAATTCGGGCTCGTCGCTGCGATGCTTGCGGTGATCATACCCATATCGATCCTGAATATTCGCATGCTGAGCGGCGCGAACCTTTCCGCCCTGGCCATGGATGCGGGTTTGCTGGTGATCGTTGCCATCGCACAGATGCTGGTGCTGATTACCCGAAGCATTGATTTGTCCGTGGCTGCCATCATCGGCCTTGCCGCCTACGGTGCTGCCTCGACCCTGCATGCTCATCCCGAGATTGGAGTGGCCGGCGGCGTGCTGCTCGCCTGCGGCATCGGCCTGATCGCAGGCACGGTAAACGGGTTGATCATTACCTACGGAAAGGTGCCGGCAATCGTCGTGACGCTGGGGACAATGTCGGTTTTCCGCGGCTTGAACAGCATTTGGGCCGGCGGCACGCAAGTCAGCGCCGATCAGGTTCCGCAATCCTGGCTGGATATGACCAGCGCCAATATCCTCGGTATCCCGGCGATCCTCCTGATAGCCATCGCCACGTTGCTGGTTGCCGGCTACATCCTCCGCTACACCTCGCTTGGCCGCGAACTTTATGCGATCGGCTCCAACCCGGATGGTGCCCGGCTGATCGGCATACCCGCCAGGCCGCGAATCCTGCTGGCCTTTGCGGCGGCAGGTCTGCTGGCGGGCTTCGACGGCGCGTTGTGGGCGTCGCGTTACGCCACCGTCGATGCCCGCGTCGCCTATGGCTTCGAACTCACCGTTATCGCAGCCGTCGTCGTCGGCGGTGTCGCGGTGCGCGGCGGTTCGGGAACGGTGCTTGGCGTTGCCGCCGGTGCTCTGCTGCTGCTGGTCATCAATAACGGCCTGACACTCGTGCGCGTCGATCCACTTTGGCTGCAGGGCGTCTACGGCTTGGTCATTCTCGTCGCCATCGGCATCGACGCCTATGTCGCCCGCCGCGCGTCCCGTGGAGGTGCGCATTCATGACAGACACATCGAAGCACAAGACGGACTTCGTTGCCCGCATCGGCAACTGGGACAATTTCCTTGCCGCCATCACCATCCTTGTCATCCTCTACGCGATTTTCGCCGTGCCGAACTTCGCTTCGACCTTCAACATCTCGCAAGCCGTGGCCGGGATTTCCGAACGGGCGCTGATCGTCCTGCCGATGGTCTTCCTGATCATTGCTCGCGAAATTGACCTTTCGGTCGGCAGCACGCTGGCGCTCACGAGCGTCGTCTTCGGCTTGCTGACGCAGGCGGAGTTTCCCCTTTATCTGGCTATTCCTCTGACCTTGCTCGCAGGTGCCGCTTGCGGAGCGTTCAACGGAATTCTGGTCACGAAGCTGGGACTGCCGTCACTCGTGGTAACGCTGGGTACGATGGCCCTCTTCCGGGGCATCGGATACATCCTGCTCGGCTCTGACTCGATCAACGACTTCCCGGACAGCTTCCTCGATTTTGGTATCAACACGGTGGGCGATACGGCTGTTCCCTGGACCATCGTCCCTTTCATCGTGCTGGCGCCGCTGTTTGCGATTGCTCTTCAGAAGATGCCGCTCGGACGCCGGATCTATGCCATTGGCGGCAGCCCGGAAGCGGCGCGCTATTCAGGCATCCGCCTGGCCCGCACGGTGCTCGGCCTGTTCATCACCTCCGGTGTCGTCTGTGCAGCAGCGGGCATGGTCTATGCCGCGCGTCTTGCCAATGCCCGCGCCAACAATGCGCTGGGCATCGAGCTTGATGTCATCACTATCGCTCTTCTTGGCGGCATCAGCGTTTTCGGAGGCAAGGGCAAGCTGACGGGTGTGCTCTGGGCGCTCCTGCTGTTTGCGACCATCCGCAATGTGCTCGGCCTCCTGCAGATCGGTGGCGATGCACAGGGGACCGTCATCGGCCTTCTTCTGATTGTCTCGCTACTCGCCAGCAATGCAGCGGAGCGGATCTTTGCCAGCGTCAGAACCTATTACTTCAAGCCAAAGGCAAACGAGTAGCCTCCGGCGGCTCGTCTGTTCATTCAAGCCGGATTTTAAGAGGAGGAAACCACATGAAATCCAAGATTTTGACATCGATACTTCTTGCCAGCACCCTGATTGCGAGCGTTGCAACGGCAAGCGCGGAGGATTGCGCGAAGGCTCCCGTGACTGTCGGCTTCCTGCCGAAGCTCGACACCGATCCGTACTTCCAGGTTGCCCAGACCGGTGCCGAAGAGGCTGCAGGCGAGATCGGCGGCAAGGCGATCAAGCAGGCGCCTTCGCAGGCAACCGCCGAAGCGCAGATCGACTTCATCAACAATCTGGTCTCGCAGAAGGTCGGCGTTATCGCCATCTCAGCCAATGACGCGAATGCCGTTGCTCCTGCTCTTCGCCGCGCCGAAAAGCAGGGCGTCAAGATCGTCTCCTATGACTCGGATGTGGCGACGAACGCACGTACGGTGTTCCTCAATCAGGCCGCCGGCGACAGCCTGGCCGAGATGATGCTGGAATCGATGGGCCAGCTCATCAACTATGAGGGCGACTTCGCCATCCTGTCCTCCACGCCGACTGCTGCGAACCAGAACGCCTGGATCGCCTTCATGAAGAAGAAGATGGAAGGCGACAAGAAATACGCCAAGATGAAGCTCGTTCAGGTCGCCTACGGCCAGGAGAGCGAGCAGGTGAACCAGCAGCAGGCACTCGGTCTTGCGCAAGCATTTCCCAACCTGAAGGGCATCATCATCCCGGCCGGCATCGGTCTGCCGGCAGCCGCGCGCGCCATGGATCAGGCCGGTCTTCTCGGCAAGATCAAGCTCACCGGCCTTGCACCCGCGACGTTGATCAAGAAGTACATCCAGGATGGCTCCGTCCAGGATATCTGGTGGAACGTCAAGGATCTCGGATATCTGACCTATTATGCGGCTCAGGCCGTCGCGCAATGCAAGGTTACCGGCAAGGAAGGCGAAACATTCACCGCAGGTCGCCTTGGATCGTATAAGGTCGGAGCAAAGGGCGAAGTCCTGCTCGGGCCAGCCAAGATCGTTACGCCGGCGAATATCGAAGAATTCAAGTTCTGATACGCTTCGGGCAACGCCACTCAGGCGTTGCCCTCGCTTCCATAGAAGGATTTATCATGAAGCCGGTATTGCTCGCGGGCGAGACCTTTCACGTCACGTCGTTTGCCTCCAAGGGCATGGAGGTTGGCGCCTCGTCCCGATACTTAAACGGCGCAACGCGCTACATCGAGGCGCTCGCGGCCCAAGGCATCGAGGTCGTACAAATCGGCGGGGAGCGATGCGAGGCTGAATTCCCAAGGTCACTCGAGGCACTCGCTGAATACTCCGCTGTCGTCATCTCGGATGTCGGTGCGCTGTCGCTGCTCTATACGCCAGAAACCAGAATGGGGCAGCGCTCGGTCAACCGTCTGGAACTGCTTCGCCACTGGGTGGAGCAGGGCGGGGGCTTGATGATGGCCGGCGGCTATACCGGTTTCCAGGGCATGGACGGATCCGGGATGTTCCATGGAACGGCCGTCGAAGACTGCATGCCAGTCGAGATCAGCCCCTATCCGGATGGGCTGGAGGCGCCTGAGGGACTCGATCCATTTGTGGTTGACACCAGCCATCCGGTGCTCGCAGGGCTGAAGTCCTCATTCCCCTTCGTCCTCGGCATGAACCGTGTCGTTGCCCGGGCGAATCTGGAAGAGGCGACGTTGGTCCGCTGCATCAACCGTGGACGTGATCTGCCGCTTTTGGCCGTGCGCGATTATGGCGCCGGAAGATCGCTTGCCTGGATGACCGATATCGGTCCTCACTGGCTGTCGGCCGAATTCATGCGCTGGGAGGGCTATGACATACTGATGGCCAATATGGTTCGTTGGCTGGCTCGCGAAATCTGATCGAACGCGACGACAACAAAGATGGTGCCGGAATTCTCTGCCGCCGCAGTTGGTATTTCCGGCCTTACTCGGCACTACCGAAAATTTTTTTTGAAATTGTCGGCTCCCGACAATCCCAATCGTCCTGCAGAATAGAGTTAACCGCGATGCGCCGGCGCGGATCTCTGCTCTATGGAGCCGGCACGGACGGAGGTAGGAATGACGAAAGTAAAAGTCGCTGGGTTGAGCGTCTCGCTTGATGGTTTCGCTGCGGGCATCGACCAGAGCCTGGATCGCCCGCTTGGTCTGCGAGGCGAGGAGCTTTTTCAATGGTTTTTCCCGACGCGGGCGTTTCGCCAGATGCTCGGAAAAGGCGACGGAGAAACGGGCCTTGATGATCGGTTCGGCCAACGCGCAATGGAAGGCTTCGGTGCCTTCATCCTCGGTCGCAACATGTTCGGGCCCATTCGCGGCGAATGGCCCGATGATCAATGGAAGGGCTGGTGGGGCGACAATCCGCCGTATCACGCGCCGACTTTCATATTGACGCACTACCCCAGACCATCAATCGAAATGCTCGGTGGAACGACATTTCACTTTGTCACCGGCGGCATCGAGGAGGCGCTGCAAAGGGCCCGCAAAGCGGCAGGCGCAAAGGACATCAAGATTGGCGGCGGCGCCGACACCGTGAGGCAATATATTCAAGCCGGCCATGTCGATGAAATTCACCTTGCCTTTTCTCCCGTTGCACTCGGGCAAGGAGAACCGCTCTTTAGCGGCATTGATCTTCACGCCCTGGGATATCGGACAGTCGAACATGTTCCGACGGAGCGGGCCACACATATTGTTCTGGCCAAGTAGAAACGGAAATTGATGGGACTGGTCCCTTGTGAGGTGCCGGTTTTTACCGGCCATCTCCGGCGTCTGCCATTGAGCCGGAGTGGAGCCTTGGTGCTCGACCGCTCAAGTCCGGCCCCAACTCCATTCGAATTTGAACACATCAGCTCGCCACACTCTGGTGGGCTGATGTGGAATGCTTGGCCTCAATCAACGCATCAGGAGCAGTGCCAAGCGATTGTCTCCCTCTTGCCGGCCGGACGTTCGGCATATATATATGCAAAATGTCTATCAGTTCATCCGAAGCATCTTCACACCAAAACATTCCGATGGATGCGCTAAGCGAAGTCTTGCAAGACTTTCGCTTGAGCGGCGTGAACTATGGTCGCTGCGAACTCCGGCATCCCTGGAGCATCGCTTTTCCACAACAGGCGTTTCTTCGCTTTCACTTTGTCAGCCAAGGTCCGTGCTGGATCCACACCGAAGCAGAGGGTTGGCAGGAATTGCGCAAGGGCGATCTGGTGCTGCTTCCGCAAGGCACCGCTCATCGGCTGGCCAGCGCGCCTGATGTTGTGGGAGATTCGCTCGATGGTTGCCAGATAACGAACCTCGGAAGCAATGTGTGCGAGGTGATGCGCGAAGGAACTGGCGCGGCAAGCACGCTTTTCTGCGGTTCCATGGCCTTGGGAGCCTGTGCGCTGAACCCCCTCATCACGCTGATGCCACCCATCATCAAGGGCTGCGACGTGGCCGGCCATGACCCGATCGTAGGTCCGTTGCTCGCGGCCATGACCGAGGAAGCCGCGCAGCCACAGATGGGCAGTGCCACTATTCTCTCCCGAATGGCAGACCTGCTGACCGCCCGGCTCATCCGCTGCTGGGTCCATTGCACGGGAGCCTCGACCACAGGCTGGCTTGCCGCCATCCGGGACCCGCATATCGGGCGTGTCCTTGCGGCCATGCACCGAGATCCGGGCCACAACTGGACCCTCGAAAACCTCGCCGGCTTGGCAGGCCAATCACGCTCGATTTTCGCCGAGCGCTTCAGTGCTGTCCTGGGCGAAGGACCGGCACGTTATCTCGCGCGCCTGCGCATGCAGCTTGCCGGGGAGTTGTTGGGCCAAAACGGTATGTCGGTTGCCGAAGTCGCGGCCCGTTTGGGCTATGAATCCGAAGCATCCTTCGCTCGCGCGTTCAAACGCATCACTAATGTCTCGCCGGGTGTTGTGCGGCGCACAATTTCCCGACGAACAGACATGAATTTCGGATTTTAAGATACATTTCATCCGGTCAGATTGGTCTATGAAGGTATCCAAACCTTGGAGATCTTCAATGACGGATACAACAATACAGCTTGATGGCGCGGCGGAAGACCTTGATGCCATCGCGCCGGTCGCTTGGAGCGCGAAGACCTGGTTTGCGGTCCTTTCACTGGCGGCCACCAGCTTCGCACTGGTATCAGCCGAATTCCTGCCGGCAGGCCTGCTGACGCCGATGGCGCGCGATCTCGGCATTAGCGAGGGAACCGCCGGGCAGGTCGTCACCGCGACGGCTTCCGTCGGCGCCGTGACCGCCTTGTTGAGCAATGTTCTTATCGGCAAAATGAATCGCAAGACGGTGCTGGTCGCCCTCAGCGCCCTGGCGATCGGCTCCAATATCCTGGCGACGGTGGCGACCGATTTCTGGTTGCTCTTGTTGGCCAGAGCGGGGCTCGGTATCGCCATCAGCTCCTTCTGGGCACTTTCGGTTGCAGTCGTCGCGAGACTGGTAGGTGCCAATGCAACGGGTCGGGGCATGGCCATCGTCACCCTCGGCGTCTCGCTCGCCACCATTGCCGCGCCGTCGATGGGTGCGTTGATCAGTGACTGGCTGGGCTGGCGCAGCGCCATGGCGATTACTGCGGGACTGGCCGCGATCGCCATGCTGCTGCAGCTACTTAGCCTGCCGACCTTGCCCGCAACGACAAGCAACAGTCTTGCCGACGTCTTCAGGCTAACGCGGCGTCGCGGGGTACAGCTCGGTATGCTTGCCATCCTTGTGCTGATGACGGGGCATTTTGCCGGCTCGGTCTATGTCCGCCCCTTCCTCGAGCACGTGACGCTCCTGACGACTGGCCCGATTGCGCTGGCATTGCTCGGATTTGGTATCGCTGCCGTCATCGGCAACATCGCCGGTGGTCGCATGGCCGACACCAATATCCACATGGCCCTCGCAGTCACGTCAGCATTGATGGCACTTGCGGCGCTCGCCCTGGTGCTTTGGGGCGCCCATATCGGCGTTGCCTTCGGCTTCGCTACGCTTTGGGGCTTTGCCTTCGGCATGGCACCTGTCGTGCTGCCGACCAACCTGTCCCGCGCGGCGACAGATGCGCTCGAAGCAGCAGGTAGCTTGATGGTCGTTTCCTTCCAGGTTGCCATCACCATCGGCGCGGTTGTCGGCGGCTATGTCGTGGACACCTATGGCCCAACCGGACCTTTGGCTCTGACCGCCGTGCTCGCCGCAGCGACGCTCGCGCTGGCGCTGCTGCAACCTCGCAACTGATCTCTGCCTCTGACGGAGAAACCAGCGCCATCGCAGAGTGTACAGGTTAAAGATGCGGCCAGGCTTGGCCGCATCATGCCGTTCTCCAGCAAGCTGGAATTGCGGGCGGATGAATGAGGAATGTCGGGTCGGGCTCTATAATCGCAACCCTTGCCCCGGCAGTGTTGCCGGGGCCAGATTTCGAAAAAGTATCGTTGGATACCAATGTCTATTTAAGCGAGACGACGCCGGACGCGATATCCGGCAGGGCCGGAATGATGCCGCTCTTGGCGTACCATTCGGCAACCTTGCCGATCTGCGCGACATCTGCCTGTGTGACGGCCGTCGTCGGTGCGGCATTGTTCTCGCCGATCTTTCCTGCAAGATCGGCCGGCACATTCATCTCCTTGACCCAGATGGCGCCGGCCTCGGCCTTGTGGGCAACCGCCCAGGCATTTTCCGACTTGATGACGTCGAAGACCAGCTGCAGCTGATCGGCCTTGGATTGGGCAAACTCCTTGCTTGCGACAAGGACCACCGCATTGTCGGACTTGATGGCGCCGCCGTCGGCAACGACCTTGCCGTCATAGGCTTTCTCGGCGATCGTCAGGAAGGGGTCCCAGGTCGCCCAGGCATCGACGTGGCCTTGCGTGAAGCTCGGGCCGCTATCGCTGGGGCTCAGATAGATGCGCTCCACGGACTTCGGATCGATGCCATTGGTCTCGAGGCCCTGCATCAGCAAATATTCGCCGGTTCCGCCACGATTGACCGCAACCTTCTTACCGGCGAGATCCTTGATGGATGTGATACCCGAGTCTTTCTTTACGACGATCCCTTCCGACCCCGGCGCCATTTTCTGATAGGCGAAAACGACCAGCGGGACCTTGGCCGCCAGCGCCGCAATGGCGGAGGTTGAGCTGCCGGCGGTGATGTCGATGCTGCCGGCATTCAGGGCTTCAAAGGCAGGGGCGGCGGCGGGGAAGGGGCCCGCCCATTCCACCTTGATGCCTTTGTCGGCCAGTGCCTTTTCCAGAGTGCCGCGCGATTTGGCGAGCGTGATGTCATTCGGGCCTCGCAGCCAGCCGATACGCACCACCTGGTCCGCCGCTTGGGCCGCAGGCGCAAGTGTGGCAATGGCGGCCGTCATGGCCATGGCCATGGCGATGAAGAATTGACGTTTGGTGATCATTTTCTGTTCCGATCTGCCGGGATGGCGGGCGTGAGAGCGATTGGTATCAGGCGTGTAAGGGTTCGACGCCGAGATCCGTCAGGAGTTCGGCTTCGATGCGGGCTGCTTCCGGGCTGCTGCGCCGACGCGGATGGTCGAGAGAGACACGAATTTCCTTGGTGAAGCGGCCGCCATCGAGGACGAGGATGCGGTCTGCGAGCGTGATGGCTTCCCCAATGTCGTGGGTGACGAGCAGCACCGCCGGCCTGTGCTTTTGCCAGAGATCGAAGACCAGCCCGTGCATGCGCAGGCGCGTCAGCGCATCGAGCGCGGCAAACGGTTCGTCCAGCAGCAAAATCTCGGGTTCGCGTACCAGTGCGCGTGCAAGGGCGGCACGCTGCGCCTCGCCGCCGGAGAGGGTGAGCGGCCAGGCATTCTGCCGATGCGAGAGGCCGGCATCCTCAAGCGCTTGCGCCGCAACGGATCGCGCATCCCGGCGCTTCACGCCGAGCGTGACATTGTCGGTGACCGTCTTCCAGGGCATCAGCCTCGGCTCCTGAAACACGACGGAACGGCGTTGCGGAAGCTGCAATTGCCGGGCCGGCGCGTCGTCAAGCCCGGCAAGAACGCGGAGCAAGGTGGATTTTCCGGAACCGCTACGCCCGAGGAGCGCCACGAACTCGCCGGCTGCGATCGTCAGATCGATGCCGTCAAGGATTGCGGGACCGCCGAAGGAGCGCGTGAGACCACGGATATCGACTAGAGCCCTCATGCGATCACCTGCGGGCGCCAGCGTAGTGCATAGGCTTCGATCAGGCGCACAAGGCCATCGGTCAGCAGGCCCATGATGGCGTAGACCATGAGGCAGACCACGATGACGTCCGTCTGCAGGAAGTCGCGCGCATAGGTGATGATATAGCCGATGCCGCTTGATGCATTGATCTGCTCGCCGACAACGAGGCTCAGCCAGGCGACGCTTAGGCCGTATCGAACGCCGATGAGCAGAGAGGGGAGGGCGCCGGGAATGATGATGTGGCGGATGATGCCGAATGTGCTCAGGCCGAGCGTGCGGCCGGCCTCGATCAGCTTTCTGTCGATGCCGCGAATTCCGCCATGCAGCGTCAGATAGATCGGAAAGACGGTGCCGAAGGCGACAAGGCCGATCTTTGGCGCTTCGCCGATGCCGAACCAGAGAATGAAGAGGGGCAGAAGCCCGAGGAAGGGCATGGCTTTCAGCATTTGCAACGGCGGATCGATGGCGGATTCGCCGAACCTGGAGAGCCCTGCCGCGAGCGCCAGCACGATGCCGACGACGAGGGCGATGGAGAAGCCGATCAGTACCCGTAGAAAGGAGACTGCGAGGCCCGTCACCAGCTCTCCGGAGATGACCAGCCGTTGCGCGGCGCCGAGGATCTCGCTGGGTGCTGCGAGCGTGCGCGGGGAGAGATAGCCCGTCATGCTGGCGACCTGCCAGAGAGCGATGATGGCAACCGGCGAGACAAGGCGTGCGGCAAGTCGCGCGAACCGCTCACCGCCGGTACGACGCGGAGTAGGACCATCGGCCGGGCGTGAGAGGTTCGGGTCGGTGGTTGAAATCTCAGCCATTCGCGGGCTTCCCGCCGAGATCGCGGTCGAACAGCGTCGACCAGGTGAAGTGCTTGCGTTCCGGGGCGACGCGCTCGACGGGAAGGCGTGGCAACACCAGTTCCCCGAAGCGGTAAGCTTCCTCCAGAAGCGGCATGCCGGAGAGGATGAACGTGTCGACCCCGACCTTCTGGTAGGCTTCCAGTGTCCGGATCACCGTATCGGGCGAGCCGACGATCGCGGTGCCCGGGCCGGGCCGAACCAGGCCAATGCCCGCCCACAGATTGGGAGAGATCTCGAGATCGCGCAGGTTGGCGGGCTTGATGCCGCCATGCATCGCGCTCATCCGCTGTTGACCAACCGAATCCGTGTTGGAGACGAAACGCTGGTTGGCTGCGATCGCCGTCTCGTCCATTTGCTCATAGAGATCCGCGGCTGCTTCCCAGGCCTTTTCGTCGGTCTGGCGGACGATCACGTATAGACGTATGCCATAGTTGAGCTCGCGGCCATGGGCTTCCGCACGCGCCTTCACCTTCTCGACTTTCAAGCCCATCTGCTCAGGCGTTTCACCCCAGGAGAGATAGGTTTCGACATGCTTGGCGGCGACCTCGATGGCACCGTCGGAGGAACCGCCGAACCATAGTGGTGGGCTCTTGATCGCCGACCCGACGGGAAGGGCGAGCTTTGCTCCTACCGTCTGGAAATACTTGCCCTCATGCGTGACGCTTTCTCCGGCCATCAGGCGGTGCCAGAGGGTCAAATACTCGTCGGCCATCTGATAGCGTTCGTCGTGGGGCAGCATCATGCCGTAGGCGCCGAGCATCTTGGCGTCGCCGGAGACGACGTTCAGCATCAGCCGGCCGTTGGAGAACTCCTGGAACGTCGCCGCCATCTTCGCCAATAGCGTCGGCGCGACGAGCCCCGGGTGGAAAGCGATCAGGAATTTCATGCGTTCCGTATAGGGAAGGAGCGCGCCGGCAAGCGGCCAGACATCATGAGCCCCGGTGGCAAAGAGCGCGCCTGTGAAGCCGAGATGGTCATAGGCCTGGGCGAGCTGCTTGTAATAGCCGTAGTCGATGGTGCGCGATCCCTCGGGCTTCCACGGATAGGCGCCATCAGGCGCGCACATGTACCAGAGCACATTCATGTCAAATCTCTTTGTCGCTTGCTGTGTCTATTGTCAGTCTCGCCGGCAGATCACCGTGGGCGAAAAGCGTGTCCGCTTCGGCTTGCTGTTCTCGCAGCAGTGCGGCATCGGCGGCAATCACCTGCCAGTTGCGCTCGGAGACCACGCGCGTCCAGGCCCGCCGCACCGACTCATCGCTGCTCACCGACAGCAGGGCCGCTGCTTTTTCAGGGTCGGCTGTGATCTCCTGGCCAAGGCGCTGCAATTCGCCCGTAAAATCGCTCCTCATCTCCTCGGACAATTGCCGGTCACCAATGGTCCAGAACAGCGAACGGTTCGGGATAAGGTTGCCGCAATGGGCAAGTACGCGGAATTCGCCGCTGACCAGCGACTGCTCCAGATGTGGCGCCATGGCGATCCAGGCCGAGATCTGTCCGGACCTCAGCCCATCACGGGATAGTTCGGGCGTCATATCGAGACGCTTGATATCAGGGAGTTTCAGACCGGCTTCTTCTAGCTGCCGGGCAAGGAAATAGGTGAGGAAAGATCCATCGACCAACGCGACCGACTTGCCTTTCAGATCGTCGATGGTTTCAAGATCCGAGGTTTTTGATACCAAAATCGCCCCGTTTGCCGGCCGGGGCGCCGAAGCAGCGAGATAGGTCACCGACAGACCGGAGGCTGCCGCAAGGATAGGCGGTGTGGAGCCGGTTCCGCCGACGTCGAAATCACCACGCGCCAACTTGGCCGCCGTGTCTCGCCCTTCGATATAGCCGACAAATTCCGCACTCATCCCGGCAAAGGCGCCCGGCCATAGCGATGCGAGCCGGAGATGCAGATTGTTTGGATGATGGCCAATCCTGAAAGCCAAGGCATTCCCCTCGTTGAAAGTTGTTATATAAATATATATATTGACTATGGAATTTGCGGCGAGAAATCTCACGCTGAAAATTTGGACAGGATGAGAAAAATATTCTCATCAAAATCGAGCCGAAACCACACGATGAAGACTGACAACGAGAATGGCGCCCAGCGCAAACCGCATGCTCCCAAGGTAAAATGCCGCGCCATCGGCGCGGCGTCGGACTTTATGAAGGCCATGTCGAACCCGGTGCGATTGGCGATCCTTTGCGTGCTGATGGAGGGGGCAAGGACCGTCGGCGAGCTGGAGCAGATTCTGGACGTCCATCAGCCGACGCTGTCCCAACAGATTGGCGAATTGCGGGATGCGGGGATCATTGTCGGCAAGCGCCTGACCAAGGCTGTCACCTATCGCCTGGCAGACCCGCGCGCAGGCCAGATCATCGGGCATCTTCGGTTGCTGTTTGCCGATTCCGAAGCCTCGGCAATATGGCGTGGCACGCAATTCGAAGCCGCCATCGGCCCCGAGATGGGGTAATGGGGTGAGCGTTTTCTATTTGGCGTTGACGCTAAAGCCTCGAATAGGGCTACCGGGTCATCTCCCACCAAGACCAGGTATTGAGTGTTCGGCGAACGCCGGCCTAATATTGCGCACCAGCAATAGTTGCGACTTGATACGCGGCTAACACCGCATCAAGTTGGCGTTGCACATTCTCCTGTGTCATGCCAGAAGTCACTATCATGGGATGTAATCGAGTCGAGGCTTCCATTGAGTTTAAGTCTGGCAAAGGTCGAGGAACTCGCACCAGATCAGGGTTCGCTTGCGGCGGCGAAGAAGCTTCTCAAACCCTCGACTTGGCCGACGCTCGCTCAGGATGGTTCGGGCCTCTTGTGGGGTGAATGTCAGGGGTCCGGTGCTACTCCCTACAGAATTGCCGTGACCGAAGCGGACGCCGGTTACAAATGCAGTTGTCCGAGCCGCAAGTTCCCCTGCAAGCATTCGCTCGCTCTCATGTGGATGCGTGTCGAAGGTAGGGTCGATTTTTCGACCGGTACGCCGCCGGACTGGGTGAACGATTGGCTTTCGCGGCGACGCGGACCATCCACTATTGCGCCCGCGACCGGCGCGGAAAGGCCGAAGGCTTCGATAGCGGCGGTTGAGGAAACCGAGATCGCAGTCGATCCGAAATCGGAGGCGCGCGCGGCCGCAGCGCGCGAACGCAATCGCCTCGAGCGGGAAGCTGCCATCGCAAACGGACTCGACGAACTGGATGTCTGGCTTGCAGACCAGATGGATGCGGGGCTTGCCGCGTTCCCCTCCAAGGCGATTGCGATGTGCAAGGTCATGGCGCAGCGCCTGTTCGATGCGAAGGCTCCGGGATTGGCCGCTCGCGTGGATACCATACCGGCACGGCTATTTGCGCTAGCGGAGGCGGCGCGACCAACCGCCGTCGTTCAGGAGCTTGGCATGCTGCATCTAATGGCGCAGGCATATCGCCGGCAGGAATTGCTGGCGGAACCATTGCGCCACGATATCAGGCAGATGATCGGATGGACCATTGCGCGCGAGGCACTTCTTGCGGACGAACGGGCGGAGCGGGTTGCCAGCACATGGCGCGTGTGGGCAACTCGCAGCGAGGTACAGCCGGACAAATTGCGCCGGATCGAGACCTGGCTTCATGGAAGCGACCGCCATGCTGTGCTGATCGAATATGTGCCGGTTTCCACCGGCTCTTCCTCAAGCGGCTATAGTGTCGGCGATACGTTTGACGCCGAGCTGGTCTTTTACCCGTCGAGCGTGCCGCTGCGGGCGCTGATTGTCAGGCAGATCACCGGCAGCGACGCGTCCGATGCTCCCCTCGCTTTGCCCACCCACGATCTCGACGTTGCTTACGGTCTCTATGAAGAAGCCCTGATCGAGAAACCCTGGCTTGGCGACTATCCGATCATGTTCCGCGGGGCGCGATTGAAACGGTCAGGTCAGGCCGTTTACCTCAGCGGCAACCAAGTCAATCTGCCACTGGCAAAATCGCAATCGGCGACAAGTTGGCCGCTTCTGCAGTTCGAGGCGATTGACGGCATAGGTCTCTGGGACGGCAGCGAATTGACGCTCTGCTGGTCGGAAACCGCTTTGGGGCGGTGGGTGGCATGAGTCTATCGAAGCTTGGGAATGCGGTCATGCCGAAGCTTCTGGCCGGCACTCAAGACGGTCTGCCGCTCGATGCTCTCGGTGCCGCCGATCCCCTGCAGGCGCTTGCGCTGGCCGGCCAGGCATTGCGCTTCGACCGCCCGCTGCCGCCGGCTCAGTTTCAGGTCGAGGATATCATCGCCGATCAAGCGGCGATCCTGCCGGACGCGTCGAGAGCACTCTTTCTTCGGCTCCTTTCGGGCAAGAACCAGGCATCCGCCCAATTGTCCACGGCAATGGTTCGAGCCCTCGGTGACAAGAAGCTGCGGATGCATCCATTCGACCTGCCCAAACTCGAAAGCTTCGTGAAGACGTATGCGCAGGATCTTGGTGCAGCAGCGCTCGCTTTTTCGCAGCGGGAAACCCCGGTCGCGCAGAAGCAAAGCTACTTCGCCCCGGACCGGCTAAACGACGAGACCTGGATGCTTGCCACGCCGGCTGTGAAATCGGGCTATATCGCTGCCCGCCGGGCCATCGATCCCGATGCCGCGCGGGCGCTGATCGAGGCTGTCTGGCCCACCGAGAGTGCCGAAAGTCGCTTGCGTCTCCTTGGCGCCTTGCGCGGCAATCTGTCGGAAAAAGACACAGCGTTTCTGAAGGGCCTGGAAAAGGATCGGGCGCCGCGTGTTCGTGAAATGGCTCAGCGGCTGCTCGTTCGGTTGCCGGGTTTCGAAGGAGACAATCCGGCGCTGCGCTCGGCACTCGAACGAGTGAAGGTTTCTAAATCCGGTTTGATCTTCAAGAAAGCGGCTCTGTCGCTGGAAGTGCCGGCGACGGTTAAAGACCTCACCAAGATGAGATGGCTTGACGACACATTCGGCTCGGTCGGCCTGGATTTGCTGGCCGCGTCACTATCGCTTTCGGTGGATGCAATGGTGGCCGCGGCTGAAAAGCAGGGTGATCTGCTGACAGCCTTCCTTTTCATGGCAACCCGGGACCGGCGGCTTGACATTGTGAAGATGATTACCGACCGCCATCTTCGCAACAGCTGGGAAGCTTTTTCCGCGTTCGATGCCGAAATGCTAAGCGACTACAACCCCGAGATGCGGCAGCTCTGGGTCGAGCATGTCTTTCAGCCGGACCGGTGGTCCGCCGAGACATCACCCTGGACGATCCGCCTGATGGCGCAATGGCTCGAAGGGCAGGCAACGCAAAACGCCTTTAGCTCGGTCCTGCAGTCAAAGCCGTGGCGCTCGCTGCACAAGGACAGTGCGCGTTATGACCCGAATATTCTCGACGATATAGCCGTTATGTGCCCGCCATCGATGCGTTCGACGCTGCGCAGCGAACTTGCCGCGCTCGATCCCGCCAAGAGCGGCAATGCCTTCCTTTTCCTCGATTTCATGGACAGTCTGGAGACCGCCTATGCCTGAAGCTCAACTTCGCCGTCCTGCAGAGCAGATCTATGCAGGCGAACTGGCTGCACTTGCAAAGGGCGATGATCGTCCAAGACCGGCCAACTGGAAGCTCTCGCCGCAGGCGGTCGTCACCTATCTTCTCGGCGGCACGGCATCCGACGGAAGCGTGATATCGGCCAAATATGTCGGAAACCGGCGGCTGATCGAGACTGCGGTTGCTACGCTGGCGACCGACCGCGCCCTTCTGCTGCTCGGCTTGCCAGGCACGGCGAAGTCCTGGGTTTCGGAGCATCTCGCTGCTGCGATTTCCGGCTCGTCGCAGCGCCTGATCCAGTGCACGGCGGGGACCGATGAAAACCAGATCCGCTATGGCTGGAACTATGCCTTGTTGCTGGCAAAAGGACCATCTCCAGACGCATTGGTCAAAACACCGCTGGTGCGGGCAATGGAGGAGGGCACGCTTCTTCGGCTGGAGGAGCTGACGCGTATGGGCTCGGATGTACAGGATACGCTGATCACCGTTCTGTCGGAAAAGACGTTGCCGGTGCCGGAACTCGATACTGCGATCAATGCCGAGCGTGGCTTCAACATCATCGCCACCGCCAACAATCGCGACAAGGGCGTCAACGATTTATCATCGGCGCTAAAGCGCCGCTTCAATGTCGTAGTGCTGCCATCTCCAGCCACGCTGGAGGAGGAGACCCAGATCGTCGTCAAGCGGGTCGGCGAAATCGGCACCAATCTCAGCCTGCCGCCGATCCAGCCCGCGGACAAGGAACTGGCTCGTATCGTCACCCTTTTCCGCGAAATCCGTGACGGCAAGACATTGAATGGCAAGGTAAAGCTGAAGACGTCCACCGGCACGCTCTCAACCGCGGAGGCAATCTCCGTCGGTGTCTCGGCATGGGCAGAGGCAGCCCATTTCGGAGACGGCCGCATCGACGCCAACGCATTGGCGACCAATATTGTCGGCGCCGTGGTCAAGGATCCGGTACAGGACAGCGTGGCGCTGGCGGAATATCTCGAAACCGTCATGCGCACGCGCGATGGCTGGAACGATCTCTACGAGGCAATCCGCGAGGTCATCTAGGCAATGAAGAGGAAAGCGCATCTTTTCGGCATCAGGCACCATGGGCCGGGGTCGGCGGCGCTTCTAAAAGGCGCGCTCGACGCGCTCGATCCTGCCTGCGTGCTGATCGAGGGATCGCCCGAAGGCGACGATTTGATTCAATATGCCGGTCTCGCCGGCATGAATCCGCCGCTCGCCATGCTGTTCTATGCGACCGATGAGGCCGCGAATGCGGTCTTTGCACCGTTTGCGGAGTTTTCTCCCGAATGGGTTGCCATGCAATGGGCACTTACCCATAAGCGACCCGTCCGCTTCATCGATTGGCCGGCTTCCGTTTCCCTGGCACTTGGCAAGCTTGCCAGGGAGGAGGCGCTTGCCGCGTTTCAAAAGAAACTAGAGGAAGAAGAGGCGGGTGCGGAAACATCCGCAAACACGGAGGCTGTGGTCTCCGATAGTTCGTCTGTGCGCCTCGATCCGCTTGATCTGCTGGCCGAGGCCGCTGGGCATAGTGATGGCGAGAGCTTTTGGAATGGGTTGATCGAGCAGGGCGCCGATAGCCAGTCACCGCTCGAGATTTTCGCGGCCATCGAGACGGCGATGACGGAAGCTCGGCAACACCAGGCCGATGCCGGCGGCATGAGTGAAACCGAATGGCTTCGTGAAAATCGCCGCGAGGCCTTCATGCGGGGCCATATCCGGGATGCGTTGAAGACATATGAGGGCGAGGTTGCCGCCGTCGTGGGCGCCTGGCACATCGGCGGCCTCCGGGCCGAGACGACGGTTGCCGAAGACCGATCCATTATCAGGGACCTCCCGAAAATCAAGGTGGAGGCGACCTGGGCGCCCTGGAGCGATGGGCGCTTAAGCTATGCTTCCGGTTACGGGGCAGGGGTTATTTCTCCCGGCTGGTATCGACATTTGTGGGGTCTTTATTCGGGCGAACGACGCGAAGGGCCGGAAGCCTTTGCCGCAATCTGGCAGGCGAGAACGGCGGCCTTGTTGCGGCAAGAGGGGTTCGACGCTTCGACGGCATCGGCGATCGAGGCCGCCCGGCTGGCGCTTGGGCTTGCGAGCATGCGCGGACTTAGCGTACCAGGCCTTGCCGAGATGCGGGACGCCTCGCTTTCATCGCTTTGCCATGGGGATCATGTGCAACTCGCGATGATCGAGCGCCAGCTTTATATTGGCGACCGTATCGGAGAGATCGACGCCGCGGTTCCGCAAATGCCGCTTGCCAGGGATTTCGAGGCCTGGTGCCGCAAGACGCGTCTGAAGCCCGATGAGGCGGCCAATGATATCAAACTCGATTTGCGCAGTGAGGCCGGTCTCCTCAAATCGACCTTTCTGCACCGTCTCAATCTGATAGGTGTCCATTGGGGCCGGCTGATCGACGCTGAAGCCGGGCGCGGAACCTATCGCGAAATCTGGAAGCTTGTCTGGTCGCCCGATATGTCCGTGGGTCTGGCCGAAGCTCTGGTCTGGGGCCTGACGATCGAGCAGGCAGCGGGGGCAGCGACAATCGATCGAGGCCGCAAGGCGGATGATGTTGCGCAGCTATCGGATCTCGTTCGTGGTGCACTTGTTGCGGATCTTCCGGATGCGGCAAGCGCCTGCATCGACCTTCTGCAGGCCGCCGCCGTGCAGAGCAGCGACATTACGGACCTGATGAATGCGGTGGCGCCCCTCGTGCGCATCGTTCGCTACGGCACTGCCCGGAAATTGCCGGAGCCGGAACTTCGTGCTCTCATCAACGCGCTGAGCGCGGAAGTGAATGCCGGTATCCGGATCGGCTCCCGCCAATTGGATGACGACGCGACCTCGAAGCGGATGATGGCGATGCGCGCCTATGATGAAGCGCTCGGCCTTTTCGCGGATGTCGCTTTGCTGGAGGAATGGCGCCGCCAGCTCGCTCTCATCGTCGATGACGACCAGGTTGTGACGCCGGTCGTCGGCTTCAGCTTGCGCCGGCTGCATGATCTTGGTCTTTGGGATGAAACGCAAATCGCAGCCGCCTTCTCGCGCAAGATCATCGGTGAGACAGCCGCGAAAGCCGGCGCGTTTGTCGAAGCTTTCATCGCGGGGGCGGCAGAAGTCCTGATCCAGGATCAGGCGCTGCTCTTCCTGATTGACGAATGGCTTTGCGGGCTCGACGAGGAGGTCTTCGTGGAGAGCCTGCCACTTCTCCGACGAGCACTCTCCGGCTTCGACCTGATTGGCCGCAAACGCATCATGGAGCGGATTGCGGGTGGAAGGACGGAACGGCCGGTCGCAATGGAGACGACGGAACACAATCCGGCCTTTGAACGCGCACTGCCCTTGCTGAAGCAAATCCTGGGAATGGACGCATGAGCTCAGAACGCATCCGCCGGTGGAAACTGGCACTCGGCGACGAGGATATGGAGGGTCTCGGTGAGCGTGACCAGCGGCTTAGCCGCGCGCTTTCGGCTCTTTACGAATCCGATGGTCGCAAAGGGCGCGGTGGTCTGGGGGCCTCATCGCCGAAAGTTTCGCGTTGGCTTGGCGACATTCGCGAGTTCTTTCCGACGCCGGTGGTGCAGGTCATCCAGAAAGATGCGTTCGAACGCTTCAACCTCAAGGCATTGATGCTGGAGCCGGAGTTTCTCGAGACGCTGGAAGCGGATGTGCATCTCGTCGCAGATCTTATCTCGCTTCGCGGCGCGATGCCCGAAAAGACGATGGAGACCGCGCGAACGGTGGTCGGCAAGGTCGTCGAAGATCTGATGAAGCGGCTGCAGTCACAGACCGTGGAGAAAATAACGGGTGCCTTGAACCGTTCGCAGCGCACACATCGCCCCCGGCATGCGGATATCGACTGGCCAAGGACAATCCGCGCCAATCTTCGCCACTACCAGGCGGATCTCAATACGATCGTGCCGGAAACTCTGGTTGGATTTGCGCGCAAGAGCCGGACCCGTGCCGATCTCGATCACGTCATGCTTTGCGTGGATCAATCCGGCTCCATGGCATCTTCGGTCGTCTACTCGTCGATCTTTGCAGCTGTCATGGCCTCGCTTCCGGTTCTATCGACGAAGCTTGTCTGCTTCGATACCTCGATCGTTGATTTGACAGAGGATCTCTCCGACCCGGTCAAGGTTCTGTTCGGCATACAACTCGGCGGCGGCACGGATATCAATGCAGCGCTCGCCTACTGCGAGACCAAGATCGACCGTCCGAGCAAGACGCATCTCGTTCTCGTTACCGATCTTTATGAAGGTGGAAACGTTGCTTCAATGTTGGCCCGCGTTGCCGGGCTCAAGCATTCCGGCGTCAACGTCATCGTTCTGCTGGCGCTTTCCGACGATGGCAGGCCCAGCTACGATGTTCGTCACGCCGGTGCGATCGCCGCGATGGGCTGCCCCGTCTTCGCCTGCACGCCGGATCAATTTCCGGACCTGATGGCAACCGCGTTGACCAAACAGGATATTGGTCAATGGGCCAGCGCAAACGGCATTGAGCTTGTTCGGGGTTCTTGAGAGCTTTCGTCTCCGTCAGGTGATTTGATCTAAGCAATGACCCGGCGGTGCACCGCGCATGTTGGGCAAATCGCTCAAATGTTGAGCTGCCCAGTTATCTCGCTCTGCTCCCCCTCCCTTTTTCAATGATGCCCATTAACGATGGGCGCAAACGGCCTGGATTGGCGGGCCTTTGGCCGAAATCGACGGAACTGCGTCCTTGTAGACAATTCCATGAAAACCTATTCTCAAAAACAGGAAGCCAATCATGGAAGAAGAAAATGTATCAACTTCACTATTTCCCCGCGAATGCCAATGCAGCTCCACATATGATTCTTGAAGAGATCGGGGAAGATTATCAACTTCTTCTGGTCGACAGAGCGGTTGATGCCCAGAAATCCAAAGAATACCTGAAGATAAATCCGAACGGGCGCATTCCCGCGCTGGTAGATGGCGATCTTGTGTTGTTCGAGTCCGCGGCGATTGTGCTTTATCTTGCCGATCAGCATCCGGAAGCGGGGCTGGCCCCGGCGGTTGGAACTACGGAGCGGGCCAAATTCTATCAATGGCTCACCTTCCTGACGAACTCGCTGCAGGAAGAGCTGATGATCTGGCAGTATCCGGATCGTCTGGCCGGGACGGATGCGGCCGCTGTCGAAATCGTGACGCGGGGAGCGGAAGCGCGCGCAAGCGCCTATCTCGACGTCATCGAACAGCATCTGAAGACGAACGGGCCGTTTTTCCTCGGTGACAAATTGAGCGCTGCCGACTTCTATCTCGTCATGCTCTCGCGCTGGGCGCGCCCGATGGCCAGGCCGCCGCGCAGCCGGCCGTCGATTGCGAGATTGCTGGATAAGCTCACGGCTCTCGCTTCCGTCCGCCGCGCCTATGAGCGCGAAGGCATTACCGACGAAATCTGCTGAGGACCCTCAGCACCAACCTGCCGAGTGCGGGCGTCCGTCGCCTGCTCGGGAAAGGATTTGACATGACCGACCAGTTTCACAGCCGCAACATGCCTGAGCGCATGGATCTTCCCTTTGTCGGACTTGCGACGTTTGCGGGCCAGCCGGCCTGTACCGACTGGGACAAGCTCGACGGCGCCGATGTCGCCATTCTCGGCGTGCCGATCGACACCGCCTCCAGCTATCGTGTCGGCACGCGCTTCGGGCCGCGCGCCATTCGTGAGATGTCGATGTTCCACGGCTTCGGACCGGACGGCGTCTTCGACTTCGAGGACGAGGTCACCTATCTGACGGCCGACGAGGTCAAGATCGTCGATGCCGGCGACAGCGACGTCATTTACGCTGACACCCGGCGCAGCCTTGTCAATGCGGAGCAGGCGGTGCGTGCGCTGCTCGACGCCAAGACGATGCCCTATATTCTCGGCGGTGACCATGCGATCACCATGGCGACGATCGCGGCCTACTCGAACGAGAAGCCGATCCATATCGTCCATCTCGATGCCCATTTCGACTTTATCGATGGCCGCAACGGCATCACCTGGGGCCATGGCAGCCCGATGCGCCGGGCCTCGGAGATGGCGCATGTGAAGGGCATCACGACTCTCGGCCCGCACAATATGGCTGCGGTCAGCAAGAAGGATTACGAGGCGGCCAAGGTCTATGGCACAAATGTCGTGTCGCTCCGCAAGTTCAGGAACATCGGCGCCGCTGCGGCGCTTGCCCATATTGCCGATGGCGAACGCGTCTATGTCTCGATCGATATCGACAGCTTCGACCCATCCATCGCGCCGGGTACGGCGACCATCAGCCACGGCGGCTTCACCTATTATGAGGCGAAGGATCTGCTGCGTGAGGTTGCCCGGCGCTTTGAGGTCGTCGGCGTCGATTTCGTCGAAGTCTCACCGCCTTATGACCCTTCGGGCATCACCTCGCTTCTGGCGGCCCGCACCAGCCTCGATTTCATCGGCTCGATCTTCCATGAGCGCGCAAAGCGACGCGGCTGAACCCGGCTTGCGTCTGGACATCGGCTGCGATTAACCCAGTATGGGCGAGTAGCCGATGTCTGATGCAGGCCGCGAAGGAGGATGAGGGATGGTTGTCGAGGCAAGGACGATTGTCATCGTGGTGCCTGACAACGCGCAGTCCCTCGATGTCTCGGGACCGTTCGACGTATTTCTGGAAGCCAATCGGCAGGCGCCCGAGAAAGCGAATTATCAGATCAAGACCTTCTCTGCGCAACGCGAGCGGACAGTTCGCGCCGGCGGCATATCACTTGTCACGGACGGATCGATCCATGATGATGACAGCAAGATCGATACGCTGCTCATTGCCGGCACGCCCGACTACCAGCAGGCCTATCAAGGCAACGAGCTGCACCAATGGCTGAGGCGGCGCATTCCATCGACGCGCCGTCACGGCTCTGTCTGCACTGGCGCGTTCTTTCTCGCGGCGGCTGGGCTGCTGGACGGACATACGGCAACGACGCATTGGCAGCATGCCGCCGAACTTGCGGATCGCTTTCCTGAGGTAAACGTCGTGCCGGACCAGATTTACGTCGAGGACGGCCCGCTATGGACCTCGGCGGGCGTGACGGCGGGGATAGACCTGGCGCTGAAATTGATCGAGGACGATCACGGCCGAGAGCTTGCGTTGAGGGTGGCGAAACGTCTCGTCGTGTTCCTGAAGCGGCCGGGCGGGCAATCGCAATTCAGCGTCCATCTTGCCGCGCAGATTGCGACCGAGGGCCGGATACAGTCGATCCAGCATTGGATCCTCGATCATCTGTCGCTCGATCTCACGCTGGCTGCGCTTGCGTCACGCACCGCGATGAGCGTCCGCAATTTCTCGCGCGTCTTCTTGCAGGAGACCGGCGCCACGCCAGCGGATTTCGTCGAAATGGCCCGCGTCGATTCCGCGCGCAGGTTGCTGGAAGACACGGAGATGCCGCTGCAAAGGGTGGCCTCGAGCTGCGGCTTTGCCAATCCCGATACGATGCGAAAGGCATTTCTCCGGCGCATCGGCACCGGCCCGAGCGAATATCGCGAAAGGTTCCGACGCTGATATAGGTTGCCAGGGCGCTGATCTTACGCATCAGACGCTTGGGCTTTGAGAAATCTCAGAAAGAGCTGCCCGAGCGAACTGTCGATATCCCCCATATCGCGGACGATCGTCATATGGTCTGCACCGGCAATTGAGACTGGCGGCGAATTGGGTGAAACCGTCTTCGCAAGCAATGCCGCCTGCTCGCGAAAGGGCGGTGTCTCCTGCTCTCCAACCACAATCGTCATAGGCGTTCCCGCTTCGGGTGCGGAGGTGAGGGGCGACCATGCCAATACCTCATCATCGCGAAGATCGATCTCTGCCTGGAGGAAGCTGAAGGGGATTGGCTGGAGGTCGTAGACGCCGCTGACAAGGAAAAGCGACGTGGCCGTCGCGGGCGGCAGCAATGTCTCTGACGAGCCTCGTGCTGCCAGATAGAATGCGAGATGCGCGCCGGCCGAGTGGCCGCTCGCCGATATGGCGTCTGCATCACCGCCAAAACTTGCTGCATTCTGCTTGAGCCAGAGAGCGCCACGGCGAACCTGCTCGACCAGAGATTCCATCCTGAGTGCCGGAAGGCGTCCATATTCCACTATGGCGGCGATCGACCCTGCGGCGCAGATCGTGTTCGCCACGAAGGCATAATCCTCCTTCACGTTGGCGCGCCAGTAGCCGCCATGGACGAAGATATGGATAGGGCGGTTCTTACTGTCCCCATCCGGAAAGAAAAGATCGAGCCGGTCTTGCGGCTCCGGTCCATAGGCGACGTCAGTCATCGAAGGCCAACGCACCCGCGCCCTGTCGCTGGCTTCTTGGTATCCCTCGAAAATGAGGTCGAACTCCGGAACATGTGCCCGGATGCGGAAAGGATCGATTTCAGACATTGGCATCCATTCGAGATGAGCTTGTGTTTGTTCATCGCATAACACCGACCGCCTTCGGTCAATTCCTCTGTCTCAAATGGGCGACTCGGCGGGTCTAATCGCGGTGGCCTGTTCGAAACCCCGCACCTATCCTTTCATCAACGATCGCCCACAGGGCTGGCGACCATATTTGGAGGATAAAATGGGCTCGTATCTGTTTCGAAACGTCACTGTCTGGGATGGCGTCAATGATGAGGCCTATGACGGCGAGGTGCTTGTCGAAGGCAACCGGATCAAGACTGTTGCCCGCGGTGCGAACCAGATCAGCGGCGAGAATGCCGCCGAAACTATCGACGGTCATGGGAGGTTTCTGATGCCGGGTCTGGTGGAGGGCCACTGCCATCTCTCCTTCGTCGGCCCGACGCGCAACCAGGACCTCGGCGAGATACCGCCGGAAGAGCATCTTCTGAAGACATGCCGAAACGCCACCATGATCCTCAATCATGGTTTCACATCCTGCTATTCGGCCGCCTCGGCGAAGCTGCGTATCGACGTGGTGGTGCGCCAGGAGATCGAGGACGGATATCTGGCGGGCCCGCGCTACCGCGCCGCCGGACCGGAGATCACCGTTACCGGCGGTCTTGGCGACGAGCGCAAAGCCCATATGCACGCCGAAAGCTTCGGTATGCTCGCCGATGGCCCGGATGAGATCAGAAAAGCGGTGCGCCTCTGCTGCAGGGAAAATGTCGATAACGTCAAGTTCAACGTATCGGGCGATGAGTTCGTCGGGCACGCGAGAGCAGAGATCGTCTCGCTGTCGGAAGAAGAGCTGCGGGTGGGCGTGGAGACGGCGCATGATTGGGGCAAGCGCGTCGCCTGCCATAGCCGCGCGGCGGAGTCGGTGAAGCGGGCGGTGCGTGCTGGCGTCGACTGCATCTATCACTGCGATTTTGCCGATGAAGAGGCGCTCGACATGCTCGAAAGCGTCAAACATCGTGTCATCGTCGGCCCTGCCTTCGGTCTGGTGCATAACTCCGTGTTCGAGGGAGATGTCGTCGGACTGACGAAGGATGTAGTGGAGAGGATGGGCCTGCTGAGGAAGCTCGAGCACACCGTCGTCACCTATCATGAGATGCGCAAGCGGGGCATGCGTGTGGTGGTCGGAGGCGATTATGGTTTCACCATTACGCCGATGGGACAGAACGCCCGAGATATCGGCCATTTCGTCAAGTTCTTTGGCTATACGCCTGCGGAAGCGCTGAAATGCGCCACCGCCGTTGGCGGCGACCTGATGGGCCACAAGGGCGAACTGGGCGTCATCACCGCAGGCGCGCTTGCGGATATCCTGCTTGTCGATGGAAACCCGTTGCTCGATCAGTCGGTACTGGTCGGGCCGTCAAAGTTCGACATGATCATGAAGGATGGCGGCATGTATCGCGATCCGCGTGGCTCGCAGGCGTGGCGGCCTCATTGATTGCCGCCAGGCCCATCGATCAGCCGCGCAAATAGGCCTGGAGCTCTCTGGCTGTAGCCGTGGCGAGCTCCTCGCATTTATCAGTCTCTTCGGCGCTTGCGCCGGGAGGCAGGGCAACGCGTAGACGGGCGACTTCGGCGTTGTGCGCCTTGATCGGCATGATCAGGGGCGCACCGACCGGCTTGCCTCTGTCCCATTTGGCCGGGTAGCTCAACAGCGTCGTCAGGCTTGCGCCATCGGATGCGAGCAGCGCGATCGACGCATTCGTCTTTTCGCGCAACCAGGGGAGAAGAGTTTGTGCCGGGCCGAACAGCGGCCCGAGATGCACACCAGCGAAAGCGAACACACCTGCCGCCGCGCCCGGAATGAGGCGACCATCTGTCTGCCTTGCAATCAGCCCGGCGGCTTCCATGCGCTTGACCACATCGAAGGCCGTCGAGCGGACGATGCCCTGGCTCTCGATCAGGCTGGCGACGTTCTGGACGTCTCCCTCTGCGACGGATGAGAAAATGCGGGAGAATGCCGCGATCCCGGCGGTTTCCTTGCTCATGCGCCCAACCCACGCTCAGCCGAAGAACGGTTGTGCCGGTTTCCCGGATAGTTGACGCGGAAGGCGGTCGGATTATAGGCCGCACCCAGCCCCGAGCCGAGAATGAGATCGTCTGGCATGTCCCAACGCACCCGTTGTTCCGCCCAGAGATGCGGTTTGGCCGGGTTCGTCTTGCTCCCCCGCGAGGTGACGAAGGGCGAGGCGACATCGAGATATTGCGGAATCCATGAACCCTGCAGGGCCGATAGCAGAATCTCGAACGCGCGGATCCCCATCGCGGGCGGGTAGTCGAACGATGCGAGCGGCACGTTCGCCCCGACGGCCAGCTTGTAGGAAAGATTGAGGTCTCCGCCCGTATGCGGCGGAATATGGCCTGGTCTGTAGCCGGCATCGAGAAATGCCTGGATCGAGCCGGCGGAGTTCAGGCCGCTGTCGCACCAGACGCCGGCAATGCGCTCTCCGTGATGCGCAATCACCTCCATTGCCGTACCATAGGCCTTCTGCCTGTTGAAATTCGTGGAGTTGGCGACAACAGTCTGAATGTTCGGATATTGCGCCAGGATTTGCATGGCCGCCATCTGTCGGCTCTGGGTCAATTCTGGATCCGCATGGCCGAAGAGCATCATCACCAGGCCGTTGCCATCGAGCGTATGCGCCAGCCATTGCGCCGTCAGTCTTCCTATGGCGACGTTGTCCGAGGTCACGAAGCTTGCGCAGGAAAGGTTCGGCGTTCCCCCGCGTTCGACGAACACGACCGGAACACCCTGCCGCATCAAATGCGCCGAAACCGGAGCCAGCTTTCGCGGCGAAACGGCGCTGACGAGAAGACCGTCGACACCGCTCCCGGCCAGAGAGAGGATATCCTCGGTCTGCTTTTCCGCATCGCCATTTGCGTGGACGACCGTCACGTATTCCAGCACGTCCTGCAGTCTTGATGCAGCAAATTCAATGCTGTGGACCAGCGCGACCTGCCATGGATTGTCGGTGGCGCCGTTGGAAAAGCCGATGCGGAAACGCTTGCGCCTTGGCATGATCGCCGGCCTCGACAGGGCAGGCGGGGTCGATGATGGCATTTCAGGGAGGAGGGCGACGGGACGAACGGCCTCACCCAGAAGGTGGTCCCGTTTTCTGTCGTCGGCTTGCGCGGCGGCACACAGGGTGGAGATGAGTTTGCGGGCAATCGGCCCGACACTGATCTTGCCCCTGGAACAGACGACGATGCCATGCTGGGCAAGGACTCTCGTCATGCGGTGAAAGCTGGCGCGGGGTATTCCGAGCTCCGTCGCCAAGGCCGTGCTTGGGCCGCTGCCGCCACGCCGGGCGAGTGCCGTGACGATATCGATTGCGGCGTCGACGCCGTTGCGTTGCCTACCAGCCATATCGTCTCCTCCTACGACACTGCCAGGAAGAAGACGCGCCGGAAAACGATGGGAGTCAACAGGAATGTCTCAAATGCTGGACTGGAATCCGAGATCATCTCGACGCTGTCATATGGTGAGAGATTTTCCGCTTTGATCGAAGGCGTGAACACGCCGCGGCTGGAAGCGGATGCCGACCGCATCGCCCATGGCGGCGGCGGAATCCCGGGGTGCACGGACAGTGACCAGACTGCCGTCTGCCAGGGTGACATAGGCAAACGTATCCGATCCCAACCGCTCGACAACATCGATCCGCCCATCGAGATGACCTTCTCCTGGTGCGGAGAGGGATATGTCTTCAGGCCGGATGCCAATGTGAGCAGCGCCAGCCGGCATATGGGCCAGAGACATCCCGGCGACCTGCGCGGGAAGCACGTTCATTTTCGGAGAGCCTATGAACTGGGCGACGAAGAGGTTGGCGGGGCGTTCGTAGAGTTCGAGCGGGCTTCCCGTCTGCTGAATGATACCCTTGTCGAGCACGACGATGCGATCGGCGAGCGTCATTGCCTCCGTCTGGTCGTGCGTGACGTAGATCATCGTCGCGCCAAGGCGCTGGTGCAGCTTGGCGATCTCCAGACGCATCTCGATGCGCAGTGCCGCGTCGAGGTTGGAAAGCGGCTCGTCGAACATGAAGGCAACGGGTTCGCGGACGATCGCGCGCCCGATCGCCACCCGCTGGCGCTGCCCGCCCGACAGTTCGCGCGGCTTCCTTTCCAGCAGGTTCGTCAGCTGCAGAAGGGCCGCGACCTTGTCGACCTGTTCCTTGATTTCTTCACGCGGCACCTTCGCCACTTCCAGCCCGAAGGACATGTTGGCGCGAACGGTCTTGTGCGGATAGAGCGCGTAGGATTGAAAGACCATCGCCAGTTCGCGCTCGGCCGGACCGAGCGCCGTCACCTCGCGGCCATCGATCAGGATGGCCCCGCCTGTGGCTTCTTCCAGCCCGGCCACGAGGCGCAGCAGGGTCGACTTGCCGCTGCCGGATGGCCCGACAAAGACGACGAATTCTCCATGTTCGACCTTGAGATCGACGCCGGGAATGATGTTGACCGCGCCGAATGATTTCCGGACGGACTTGAGTTCTATGATTGCCATGGAATCTGCTCCGAATTGTTGGAAGGCCGCTAGGCCTTGACGCCGCCCGAACCGAGGCCGCCCTGCCAGTAGCGCTGCATGAGCAGAAAGGCTGCAATGACAGGCAGGATGCTCACCAAGGCTCCCGTCATGACGACGGAGAAGAGCACGGACCCGCCGCTGCCGGCCGTTGCGAGCTGGTACCATTGCGACAGGCCCACCGTGACCGGGAAATTTTCGGACGAGCTGAGCATGACGAGCGGAAGGAAATAATTGTTCCAGGTGGAGACGAACGCCAGGATCAGCACTGTCGCAAAGCCGGGTGTCAAAAGGCGAAAGGCGATGCTGGAGAAGATATGAAATTCGCCGGCGCCATCGACGCGGCCTGCCTCGATGAGTTCATTGGACAGAGCATCCTGCGCATAGACACGCATCAGGAAGACGCCGGGCGGGAAGACGAGCGAGGGCAGGATCATCGCCAGCGGCGTATTGACCAGGCCCACTTTCGACAGCAGCAGGAAGATCGGAATAACCAAAGCTGTTTGCGGGATCATCACGGCGCCAAGCACGAGCGCGAACATCAGGCGCTTGCCGGCGAATTCGTATTTCGCAAAGGCATAGCCGGCGAAGGTAGCGAAGAACGCAGCCCCAATTCCGGAAATACCCGCATAGACCACTGTGTTGAGAAGCCAACGAGAAAAGATGCCGTCCTGAAAGGTGAAGAGGTCGCGAAGGTTCTGAAGCAGCTGGAAGTCGCTCGAGAACCACAGCCCGAAGGTACCAAAAAGATC
Organism: Rhizobium sp. AC27/96; assembly: GCF_001692325.1. GTDB lineage: Bacteria > Pseudomonadota > Alphaproteobacteria > Rhizobiales > Rhizobiaceae > Rhizobium. Next base: position 43,720 of record NZ_LXKN01000028.1, read on the forward strand.
GGCATTCGACTTGGTCGAGGAGACGATCACGTAGAGCAGGGGTATGAATGTGTAGATGAAATAGAGGACCAGGAAGCCGGTCAGCAGCCGCCGGCTGCGCCGGAACGAAGGTGAGTTTGCGGTCTTTGAAACAATGGTCATCGTGCCGTTCTCCGGTTCGCGACGAGCATGAAACTGTAGGAAGCGATTGCGACGATGCCGCCGAGCACGAAGGAGATCGCAGCCGAATAATTATATTGCTGATTGGTGAAGGCGAGGGTGTAGGCGTAGTAGTTCGGCGTGTAGTGGCTGTTGATGAGCCCGGGCGCGAGCGTGCGGATCAGATAGGGCTCGGTGAAGAGCTGAAGCGTGCCGATGATCGAGAACATGATCGTGACGATGACGGTTGGCATGATCAGCGGCAGCTTGATACTCAGCGCATGCCTGAGGCCGCTGGCGCCATCCACGGCCGAGGCTTCTTCGAGATCCTGCGGAACCGCCTGAAGCGCGGAATAGTAGATGATCATGTTATAGCCCATGTATTCCCAGACGGCGATGTTGGCGATCGACGGCAGGATGGTGGATTCCGAGAGGAAATTCGGCGCCGGCAGGTTGAGAAGCGTCGCCAGTTGCGAAAACGGACCGAAGGCCGGGCCGTAAAGATATCCCCATAGCAGTGCGGCAATCACCGCGGGTACGGCATAGGGAATGAAGAAGCTTACACGGAAGAAGCTGCGGCCAAAGACCCTGCCGCTGTCGAGGATCAGCGCATAGACAAGCGCCAGCCCCAGCATGACGGGGATCTGCATCGCTCCAAACTTGAAGAGCACAAGGACGCCCTCCCAGAAGGACTTGTCGGCTAGCGCGCGCAAATAGTTTTCCGCCCCGACGAAACGGTTCCCCGCGGCCAGCGTTTGCCGGAAGAGGCTGAGCCAGAATGCATAGGCGAGAGGCGCGATAAGGAATGCCGCAAAGAGCAGCATGAAGGGAAAGACAAAGAGATAGGGGGCGACGGATTTGCTGACATAGATCCGGCCGCGCCGCTTCGCTCCATGAGCATCGGGCATGGGTGCTTCCTGAAAATATCGTGTCGTAAGGCGGGGAGGGGCCGGGAGGGCGGTCACCTCCCCCATCGGGATCAGGAAACCGTGAAGCCCTGATCCTGAGCGTAGCTCACGACCTTGTCCTGCAGCCTGTCGAAGGCATCCGGCAATGTGCCCTTGCCTGCAATCGCCGCCGAGAATTCATCCAGGATCACCTGGTTGACATAGTCCTGGAATGGAGCGAATTCGAAGCTGGGATCGACCTGGTTTTCGGACACCGCAAAGATCTCGTTCACGGCCTGGCCGCCGTAGAAATCGTACTTGTGCCCCATGAGTTCCTTGTCATCGATGAGTTCCTTGAGAACAGGGAACAGGAACTGCTTGGTATTCCACAGGCGGGCCGCCTCTGGATCGCTTCCCATAAACGCGGCAAACATGGCCGCCTCCTTGGGATGCTTGCATGAGGTCATCACCGCGATGGTCGAGCCACCGAGGTTTGCCGTGATCTTGTCGCCGGCCTTCCATTGCGGCAGCGACGCGGCTTTCCATTTGCCAAAGCTCTTCTTCATCGATTGCTGCATGAGGATCGGCGCCCAGGCGGCAGTGACCCAGGTTGCATAGGTGCCGTTGTCCAGTCCCGCGAACCACTCGGTCGTCCAGACCGGCTTGGTATCGATGGCCTTCGCATCGAGCAGCTTCTGCCAGTAGGCTCCCCATTTCTTGGCGATATCGTCGTTGAGCTTGATCCGGATATTCGTCCCTTCGGTATGGAACGGGCGCCAGCCCGCCTGCCATAGCAGCGCGACGACCCAGCCGGGATCGGCGGCGCCGAAATCGGTGAGGTATGTCCCCGGCGCATCCTTTGCCAGTTTCATCGCGGATTCCGCGAAGGCATCCCATGTGTCGGGCGGGGTGATCTTGTGCGTGTCGAAAATGTCGCCGCGATAAAGCACGCCCATGGGGCCGCTGTCCCACGGAACGCCATAGACCTTGTCGCCGTCGCTGACGGCTTTCCATGTCCAGTCGATGAATTTGTCTTTCGAGGAATTCACGCCGGCGCCGATATCGGCAAGCGCGCCGAGCTGCCTGAAGCTCAGGACCGAGTTGAATTCCATCTGCGCGAGGTCGGGCAGGCCGCTTCCCGCCTGCAGCGCATTGCGCAACTTCACATAATGCGGCGCACCCTGGCCGACGTTTTCGACCTTGACCGTTATGTTTGGAAATTTCTTGGTGAACATGTCGGCCTGGACCTGGGTGTCCGGTGTCCATGCCCACATGGTGAGCTCGACCTTCTCCTGGGCGTTTGCAAAGTCAGGTAGTCCCATCAGCATCGGAGCGGCAAGCCCAAGGCCCGTCGCCTGCAGGAAATCGCGCCGTCCCAGCGCGCCTCCGAAAAGTCCTTTTCCAATCTTTGTCATTTTTGTTCCTCCTCAGACGTCGGGCTTCATGGCATGGCGTGATGAACAGGATTGCTGTGCTTCCGCGATCGGCAGCATGGCCTCGACGCCCAAGACGCACCAGAAAAGCGGATGGCTGTCAAAGCACCGGACGACCCCGCGAGGCCGATTGTCGCAAACTGCGGACTCGCGGCGAAGCTTTGGTCCGGACCTTGATCGGGACGGCTGAATCACCTCGAAATCATGCCGTCGACGGTGTTGTTACGGATGACGTGGATTTCCCAAATGCCGGACTCGGAAAGCGGAAACGGCATGGCCGCAATCGGCATCCGCGACTAGGTCTTGTCGGCAGTTCGCTGCAATATCCATCCGGATGCAGCGCCAATGAACATCAGGCGGGACGAGGCATGGCAGGAAAAAAATGGAACGTCGGCATCATCGGATGCGGCCACATATTCGACGCGTATGCGCGTCTCTCAAGCGTCTTTGAACCGATCAATCTCGTCGCATGCTCTGATGTCGACATGGCGATCGCGCAGAGGCGGGCGCAGCAATATGGCCTCTCGGCTCTCGCCGTTGACGACCTTCTTGCGCGTCAGGATATCGAGGTGGTCATCAACCTGACCAATCCCGCCAGTCACGCCGCCATTACCGAGGCGATCCTGAAGGCCGGCAAGCACGCCTATACCGAGAAGCCTCTGGCTCTCACAATGGTGGATGCGAACAGGCTGCTCGAGGTTGCCGAAAAACACGGGCGCCTCATCGGTTCCGCGCCCGATACCTTCCTTGGCGGTGCCCATCAGGCGGCACGACGCCTGGTCGACGAGGGGCGGCTGGGTGAGGTGAAAAGCGGAAGCGCGCACTTCATGAACCACGGCATGGAACACTGGCACCCCAATCCCTTTCCCTATTTCCAGGTCGGAGCCGGTCCGGTTCTCGATATGGGACCTTATTACATTACCGCCCTCGTCGCTCTTCTCGGCCCCGTGCGTCGGGTGATCGCCATGGCGACGAAATTCTACGAAGAGCGCTATGTCAGCGCGGATGGGCCGGCCAAGAATACGGTGGTCCCCGTCACCACGCCGACCACGAGCCAGGCGCTGATCGAGTTTCGCTCGGGCGCGCAGATCCACTTCTCGGTGAGCTACGACAATTGGGGGCATGGACACAGTAATCCGATCGAGCTGCATGGCACTAAGGCCTCTCTCATGGTTCCCGACCCCAACTATTTCGGCGGAGCGCTTACCCTCATCGACGCCGGCGGGCGCCAGGGGATCGACACCGCAACCACGGTCTTCGGAAATCTCAACTGGCAGGAGCCGGCGGGCGCAACGATCAGCAACTATCGAGGTCTGGGGCTTGCCGACCTTCTTGCTGCAGCCGAAAATGGCCGCACGGCAAGAGCCTCTGGCCAGCTTTCGCGCCATGTTCTGGAGATCCTGCTTGCCATCATCAAGTCGGCCGAGATCAACGATTTCGTGGCAATCGAAAGCACGGTCGCGCGGCCGGAGCCACTTGGCGAAGACGATGCCGCCCTGTTGAAGGCGGCAGACGCTCCATCCACATTCGCAGCATAAACGAGGCCCGCCCATGTCCCGCTATTCAATCTCCTTCCAGCTCTATTCCTCCCGGCTTTTTCCGCCGATCGAGTCTCATCTCGAATATCTTGCCGAGGTCGGCTACGACGCCCTCGAGCTTTGGCTGCCTGCCTACGAAACCAACACGGCCGATTTCCGCAGGCGGATGGATGCTGCCGGCCTGGCGTGTTCTGGTATCCATATGCCGCTGGTCGGGCTGATCAACGAACCGAAGAAATTCTTCGACTATGCGCACGCGCTTGGGACCAAAACATTGATCCCGCCCTACATCCCGGCGGCCGACAGAAGCGCGACGGCCGATGGATGGCGGCGGGTGGGCGAAAGCCTGCGCGTCGGCGCAGAGGCGGCCAAGAAGGAAGGCCTCAAGGTCGCCTGGCACAATCATGACTTCGAGTACCATCGTCTGGAAGATCGCAGCCGGCCGATCGATATTCTGCTTGACGCGGCTGGGCCTGATGTCGATTTCGAGATCGATATCGGATGGGTCACGCGCGGCTGGGCGGATCCTGCGCAGGAGCTGCAGAAGTATGCCGACCGGATCTCCACCATTCAGCTCAAGGATACCGCACCTCCCGGAACTGCCCTCGACGAAGGTTGGGTGCCAACGGGTGATGGCATCATCGACTGGAAGGCGCTCTATCCGCTGTTTGCGAAGACGCGCGCGGATGTCCTCGTGGTGGAGCACGACAATCCGACCGACTGGAAGGTGCTTGCGAAGCGGTCCGTCGACTATATCAAGGCGCTGATCGCCTGATCTGGGGTTGTCGGCCGGTCCGCACTCGCCATCATTGTCGCTTCCCGAGCATCCAGACGAGATAGGGTGCACCGGCGAAAGCGGCAAAGAGCCCGAGTGGCAGTTCGTAGGGGAATGTCAGGGTGCGTGCGCCGAGGTCGGCGATCACCATCAGGGTGGCGCCGATCAGAACGGAGGCGATAAGCCTGGTGTCGGCACGCTCAAACCCGGCGCGTTGGGCAATATGCGGTGCCATTAATCCGACGAAGCTCAGAGGCCCGACAAGGAGCGAAGCGGCGGCCGTTGCGACCCCGGCCGTGATCACCATCAGTGTGCGCGCATTGGAAAGCGGCATGCCGAGCGCAAGCGAGGTTGCTGATCCGAGCGGCAGGATTGTCAGCCATCGCGTGAAGAACAGTCCTGCTATCAGTACCGCGACTGTGAGGCCGGCCAGGAACAGAGCGGTTCCGGGCGTCGCGGCTGCGGCCGAGCCGCCGAGCCAGGCAAGGATCTGCCATGACCGTTGATCGCCGACAGCGAGCAGCGCGCTCAATATGGCCGAGCTGAAAGCGCTGATCGATATGCCGGCGAGGAGCAGCCGCTCCGGCGGGAGATCTCTGCGGTTGGCAAAGAGCGAGACCACGAACAAGACGAGAGTTGCGCCGCAGCCGGCGCCAAGGAAGAGTTCGGGAGTGCCGGGGTTTGCAAACACGCTGACGGCTACCGCAAAACCGACACCGGCGCCACCGCTGACGCCCAGAACCTCGGGGCTTGCCATTGGATTGGCGGTCAGGCGCTGGAGGATCGCACCTGCCATGGCAAGCAGGCCACCGGCCGAAGCGGAGGCGACCAGACGCGGCCATCGGGCCGGCAGCAACTCCCAGAAGAGGTCGCCGCGCAGCAGCATCCATCCATCCGGTAGCCTCGCAACGACCAATGTGATTGCGGCAAGCAGCGGCAGAAGGCTCGCAAGACCGATCAGGCGCAGCAAGGTCGCGTTGCGCATCACGGCGGTGTCCGACTGTTGGTGTAGTTCCGTGGTGCGCACCTGGGGAAGCAGCCACAGCAGCAGCGGGCCGCCGATCAACGCTGTCACCGATCCCGTCGGGAAGGTCTCGCCCGCCGACGAGGCGAGCAGTTGAACGATGCCGTCGCACAGCCAGAGCAGGAGGCCGCCGGCCACGGGGGACAGGAGGAGAATGTTGCGAGCGGTCCTGACGCCGAGCAATCGCACGAGCGCCGGGGCGGCAAGGCCGATGAAGCTGACGAGGCCGACGGCGGCGGCAACGCCGGCGCTGAGCGCGACGGCGAGGCTTGCGATGGCAATCCGCATGCTCGTCAGGGTGACACCCAGCGATCGTGCGCTGGTGTCACCCAGGCCGAGCAATGTGAGGGGGCGCACCAGCAGCGCTGTGATCACCAGGCCAAACAGCAACTCGATGCCAAGGGTGAGGGATGTCGACCAGTCCTGCTGGCTAAGCGAACCGCCGTTCCACGTGACCAGCGACATCAGGTACTCGCCCTGGGACAAGGTCATGGCTGCAGCCAGGGCACTACAGGTGATGCCGACAAGCATGCCGGAAACCACCATCGTCACCGGTTCGAAACCTCGCTGCCAGCCGAGAAGGAAGACGATCGCTGTCGCGACTGCGGCTCCCAGAAGTGCAACCAGCGCCCTATAGCCGTCGAGCACCGAGGGCAAGAACAGGGTCGCGGTGACGATCGCAAGCTGTGCGCCGGAGGAAACGCCGAGCGTCGATGGGTCTGCGATCGGATTCCTGAGCAGGCGCTGGAGAAGCGCACCGGCAAGCCCAAGGGCAGCGCCGGCCAGAATGGCGACGACCGCGCGCGGCAGGATCGCGTAGGCGAGGATGACCTGCTCCATCGTCATCCGCGTGGAGTCGAAGGGTAATGAGGGCCAATCGGCAAGCGGTAGATGGCCGAGCGCCACTGCCAGAAAGAGCCAGATCGAGATTGCGAGCGCCAGAAGTGGAATGGAGAAGGTAGTCGGCCTGATCACAGCGTCTCTCCGCTGGACACCAGCATCGCCTGTTTGAGAAGCCGCATGAACCGGGCCGCGGCGACGATGCCACCATAGGGATTGATGTTGTCGAGCATGAGGACACGGCCGGCGCGGACCGGCGGCAGCGACTGCCAGATGATGCTGTCTTTCAGGCTGTTCCGTGCTTCCACAGGTATTTCCGAGATGACGACGATACGGGCGTCAGGCTCGGCAGCCAGGTTTTCGAGCGGCACGGGAGCCGCAAACGTATAGCGGGACCGATCCTTCCAGGCATTGCGCAATCCGAGCCGCACAAGGATGTCACCAAACATGCTGTCGGCGCCGAAGACCCTGACATGCCGGCTATCGCCGACATTCACGAGATAGGTCGGGCGTGCGGCAAAGGCCTGCAGGCTGCGGGCGGTGTCCTCGACGAGCATTGCCTGTGTCTGAAGGACATCGCGCCCCTTGTCGCCAAGGCCAAGGTCAGCCGCGAGCGTGATCACGGCGTCGAGAGCCTTCTGATAGGGCGGTTCTCCCCGCACATAGAAGGGAAGCGACAGAACCGGCGCGATCGAGCGATAGATCGCCTCGTAGCGGGCATAGAACGGCGAAATGAGAATGAGTTCGGGCCGCAGCAGGCGAAGCAGCTCGAAGTTCGGTGATCCCCGCAGGCCGAGGTCGGCGACCTTGTCATCCAGCGCGGGCTCGATGGCATCCTTGCGGAACTGCACGAGTTCGGTAGCAGCGATCGGCATGACGCCGAGTGCGACCAACGTCTCCAGCATGGCCCAGTCGATCGCCACGACACGCCGTGGCGTCGAGGCCCGCGCGACACCCGGAACGGAAAAGGCCGCCAGAAGGGCAAGAGCCTGCCGGCGGCTGATATGCGAAGCAAAAGGGCCGCCTCGTGCCGGATCGTCAATTACCATTGAAAGGTCAGCTTGCCCATGACCGTCCTGCCATCGCCATAGGTGCAGCCGAAAGAGCTGCAGCTTGCAACATAGTTCTTGTCGGCGATGTTCTTGACGTTGAGCGAGGCCGTCATGTTGTTTTTCTTGTAGTGGATCGCCGCATCGAAAAGCGTGACGCCGTCGAGATTAAACGTATTTTTGGTATCTCCATAGCGCTGCCCAACATAGCGCACACCGCCGCCGATGCCAAAACCTTCCAGCGCGGTATCCTGGGCAAAGCTATAGTCGAGCCAGAGGCTGGTGGACTGTTTGGGAACATTGTCGGGGCGATTGCCATCGTCGTTGCCGCCGGCAATTTCCGCCTTCATGTAGGTATAGGCGGCGCGCAGGTTGAGCCCTTCAGCAAGGCTGGTCACGCCTTCCAGTTCGATACCCTTCACCCGCACTTCGCCGATCTGCTCGGTCGTCGTGCCGCCGCTCGGCAGCGCCACCGTGGTCGGGACATTTCTCTGGCGCAGATCATAGGCGGCGACCGAGAAGAAGCCGTCCCAGCCGACGGGCTGGTACTTGACGCCGACTTCGACCTGCTTGCCGGTCGTCGGGTCGAGAAGCTGGCCGGTCGAGGGCACAGGCACCGGTTCGAAGGACGTTGCATAGCTGATGTAGGGTGCGATGCCGTTGTCGAAGAGATAGCTGAGGCCCACGCGTCCCGTCAGCTTCTGGTCGTCCTTGTCGAGCGAGCGTGTGACGCCGCTCAATCGATTGGTCGATGTTCCCGACGTATCCGCCCAGTCCTGCCGGAGCGCTGCCGTTGCGCGCCAATTATCGTATGCAAGCTCGTCCTGGGCATAGATCCCGACCTGCGTCATGGTGGAATCGACATAGGTGCTCAGGGTCGGCGAGATCAGACGGACGAAACCGTAGACGGGATTGAAGGCATCCAGCGACGTCGCGCGCCAGAACTGCGTGCCGACATTGTTGTCATAATAGCGGTAGTCCAGACCTAGAAGCGTCTTGTGCTCGACCCCGCCGGTATTGAACTCGGCGATGAGGTTGTTGTCGACGTTGAATGTGTTCAGCAACTCGTCCTGAATGGTGGCGTTGCGGTTGATGGTCCGGCCATTTGCGGCAAGCCCCGCCGTCGACATGCCGAGCGCCTGGTAGCGCCAGTCCAGGTTCTGGTAGCGAAGGTTCTGCTGGAAAGTCCAGGTGTCGTTGAGACGGTGCTCCAGCTCGTAACCCAGATTTGTCAGCGTCCGGTTCGACCTGTCGAAACTGTCGTCGCCAACGAAGAAATCTCGTGACAGGCGCTTGGCGCCCGATCCGTAAAGGGTAAGGGCAGCTGGCAGGCTTGACGGCGTGCTCGGATTGTCGTGCTGAACGCTCGTCAGTATCGTCAGCTTCGTATCTTCATCGGGTTTCCAGGTCACTGCCGGGGCGATGAAATAGCGGTCATTGTTGAGATTATCCGTCTGCGCACCGGCTGCTCTTACCAATCCGGTCAATCGATAGGCGACGTCCGAATCCTTTCCGAGCGGTCCGCCAACATCGAAAAAGGCGCCATATGTGTCGTAGCTGCCGACCTGCACGCCGAATTCACCGAAGCTTTCGAAGACTGGCCGCTTGCTCACCAGGTTGATGATACCGCCGGGATTGCCTTGGCCATACATGACGGAAGCTGGCCCGCGCAGCACTTCGATGCGTTCAAGCATGTAGGGATCGATTGGAGGCGCGCCGGCGGTGCGCATCAGTCGCAGCCCGTTCAGGAATTGAGCCTGGCGGCCGTCAAAGCCGCGAATGCGCGGTGAATCGAATCTCGGATCGGAGCCAAAGGGTTCGCCGCTGACCCCGGGAATATAATCAAGGGCCTGGCCGAGCGTTTCGGCATCCTGCGATTTCAGCTGATCCGTGGTGATGACGGAAATGGATTGCTGCGTTTCAATCAGCGGCGTTCCGGTCTTGGTGGCGGTCGCGCTCGTCTTGGCGACGAAACCCTTTACCGGCGCGGTCGGATCCTCGTTCTGGTTGGATTGAATAACGATCGGGGCAAGCGCTGTCGTGCCAGCATCCTGAGCGGCTGCCGTGAAAAAGGGTGCGCTGAGGACGGTAGCCAGCGCGGTGGTCGAAATAAGGTTGCAGAAACTAAGAGAACCGATCATCGGAGGTCCATATACATTAAAAACTGGACCTTTTTAATCATGTTATTTTCAGAATTCCAATAAATGGCACTCGAATTTTTCATAATTGCTGATTATGAAATTGGCGAGCCTTCACAGCCCTCAATTTCTCCACGGGAGATGGTATTGGCACGCCCGGAAGCAGGTTTCGAACTCAGGCATCTCAGATATTTCGTGACCCTGGTCGAGGAACGGAATTTCGACCGGGCCGCGGTGCGTCTCGGCATTGCCCAGCCGGGCCTCAGCCAGCAGATCATCAGCCTCGAAAAGATCGTCGGAATGCCGCTTCTCGACAGGAGCCGCAGGGCCGTCAAGCTCACCCATTCAGGCGAGATCCTCTTTCAGGAGGCCAAGAAGGTTCTTGCGCAAACCGAGGCAACCGTTGCCGCCATTCATAGGGCCGGGCGTGGGGAGAGCGGGCGTATTTCGATCGGCTATGTGGCATCGGCCGCCTATTCCGGCGCTGTCGTCCATGCCATTCGCAACTTCAAGCGCGATCATCCCCATGTCGAGATCGAGCTGCAGGAGATGGAACTGCGCCAGCAGTTGCAGAGGATCGCGGATGGGCTCCTCGATTTCGGCTATATCCGATCTCCGGCGCCAATACCGAGCGGGGTCACCGTTCAGGTCATTCTTCGCGAGCCGTTGATCGCGATGCTTCCCCGTGACCATGAGTTCGCCGGGCATGCCATTGACGACCTTTCGGAGTTTCGCGCCGAGACATTCATCACGCCGCGCCAACCGCCAGAAATCGGATTTCATCGAAGCACGCTGCAGGCATGCCGGGAAGCGGGCTTCGAGCCCATAGTCAAGGCTAGCGCCCATGATTTTACCGAGATAGCAGCTCTGGTCGGGATAGGCACCGGCATAGCGCTGGTGCCGCAATCCATGCGTTGCGCCGATCTTCCCAACATCAGTTATCAACCCGTAGAAGGGGTGGCGGCGACGTCGGACGTTGCCATTGCCTATCGAAAGGGCGAGGGTGCGCCTGCCGTCAAGGCCTTCATCGCCAAGCATCGCGCCCAGGTTCGATCAGGCGCCGCATAGAGCGGGTTGCCGGCCTGTGGATGAATGTGATTGTCTGCGACAACTTAGCGGCTTTCTGGGATATCTTTGCGACATATCCCGGCTATAATGTAGATCTTGGTTGAACCACCTGAAGGCGTTCGATTTGTGCGAGGAAGTTCCTATGCAGCCGAGCAAAAGCGTATCCATCGACGAATTGCCTGAGAACACCGCTCTGGCGGTCTATGAATTGATCGCCCGCACATTTCGGGAATATTCCGAAGTTCTTTACATCAGCGTGTCGGATATTACGGATGAGGGCGTCCGCATCGGTGGCGTCGAAATCACCATCCGCAAGACCGCCGAAGATATCATTCCCCAGGTCGCCGGGTTGCCTGAACCCGGCCAACAGCCCCTTCATCTCGATTGAAGGCCGGCGCTCGCCGGCTGTGCTTCGATGCGTCGATGAAATCAGACATTGTCAAATGTATCAAACTATAGCTGAAACCGCTGGGTGCCTCTGATCTGGCGCGGCACCTGAATACAATCTGATACATTTTCCTCATTTGCCGGCAAAGCTATGCGACAAAGCCGACGTAGCCTCCCCTCGTGAGCAAACAGCTTGAAGAGGAATAGAGGCCATGATCGCCAATCCCGTGTCCGGCTCCTACAGATCCGGCCGAAGCTTGCTGGTGCGTCATAGCGCCAAGCTTGGCTTGACCCCTCCCTCGTCTCAAGTCGGTTGCCGACGGAATTTGCCGCGCAATCTGCGCTCCGCTGCGCGGTCGTACCGCTACGCTCGATAAGTTGCCGAGCGGCCGCCCAGGCAAAACCGCCTGCGATTTCAACCGCGCAAATTCGCGCGGCACGGCGCCGAAACAACGGCCGCTCCATCCTTCAATCGGATTTAGGTCTGAACCCAATGAGGACTACATGAGAGAATATCTACTGCGAGCAATTGCTTCCGGCACTCTGGCGATAATATTGGCCGGCTGCAGCGAGCAACCGGCACAGCAGGCCAATCGTGCGGCAGCAAAGCCCGAGATCAGCGCGGTGACATTGCGCCCGCAGTCGGTCGCGATTACGGCAGAACTGCCCGGTCGCATCAGCGCCAATCTCGTCGCCGAAGTCCGTCCGCAGGTCGGTGGCATCATCCGCAACCGCAACTTCAAGGAAGGCAGCGAGGTCAAGGCCGGTGACGTGCTCTATGAGATCGATCCGGCTTCCTACCAGGCTTCCTATGACAGCGCCGCCGCCGCGCTGCAAAGGGCGCAAGGCGCAATTCCGAATGCCCAGGCCCGGCTCGATCGTTACAAGGGCCTGAGCGCTCAGAGTGCCGTTAGCCAACAGAACACCGACGATGCGCAGGCGACGCTCGTGCAGGCCCAGGCGGATGTGGCCTCCGCCAAGGCAGCTCTGGAAACGGCGCGGATCAATCTCGACTACACCAAAATTCGCGCACCGATCTCCGGGCGCGTCGATGCATCCACCGTTACCGTGGGCGCGCTCGTCACGGCCGAGCAAACGACTGCGCTGACCACCATCCGGCAACTCGATCCGATCAATGTCGATGTCACCCAGTCGAGCACAAATCTGCTGAAATTCCGCCGTGCGGTGGAGGAGGGCCGTCTGAAGACCAGCGGTGACAATGTCTCCGTTCATTTGACGCTCGAAGATGGCAGCCGATACCAGCAGACCGGCCGGCTCGAATTCTCCGAAGCGGCAGTTGCCGAGACTGTCGGGACGATCAATGTGCGGGCCATCTTCCCCAACCCCGGGCGCGTGCTCTTGCCCGGCATGTATGTGCGGGCGACCATTCAGGAGGGGGTTGCCGAAAACAGTTTCCTGGTGCCGCAGCGCGCCGTTTTCCGCAACAGCAAGGGCGAGCCTACGGCCTTCTTCGTGAATACGGACGGAAAGATCCAGCAGCGTGCGCTCACCATCCAGCGCAGCATTGGCAATAGCTGGCTCGTGGCCGAGGGAATAGCGGAGGGGGATCGCGTCGTCGTCGAAGGCAGCCAACGCGTGCGCGATGGCCAGGAGGTCAATGTCGCATCGGTCACCGTTGACGATGCAACGGGGAATCTCGAGCAGCTGGCTGCAGCCAACACTCCCGCCTCCGGACAACAGAACAAGGCCGACGTCGCGGATAGAACCGCCGTTACCGGCTCGACGAACTGAGGGAAGCCGATGTCTCGTTTCTTCATCGACCGGCCGATCTTTGCCTGGGTTATTTCCATCGTCATCATGCTGGCAGGTGCGCTGTCCATCCTGACGCTCTCGGTCTCGCAATATCCGCAGATCGCGCCGACGACGGTTCGCATCACCGCCACCTATTCCGGCGCCGATGCAGCCACTGTCGAAAACTCGGTGACCAAGGTCATCGAGCAGGGCATGACCGGCATCGACAATCTCGACTATATGACGTCGACCTCTACCGCGACGGGTCAGGCATCGATCTCGCTGACCTTCACTAACAAGGCCGATCCTGACGTCGCGCAGATGCAGGTGCAGAACAAGCTGCAGCTGGTCACCGCGCAATTGCCGCAAACCGTGCAGAATACCGGCATTACCGTCTCCAAATCGACGACCAGCTTTTTCCTGGTCGCGGCCTTTGTCTCGACCGACGGAAAGCTCGCGCCGACCGATCTTGCCGACTATATCGACAGCACGTTCAACGACACCTTGAAGCGCGTGCCGGGTGTTGGCGACACCACGCTCTTCGGCGCGCGCTATGCCATGCGCATCTGGGTGGATCCGGACAAGCTCGCCAAATATCAGCTGATGACGTCGGATGTCATCGCGGCGATCACGGCGCAAAACGTCCAGGTCTCGGCCGGCCAGCTTGGCGCGTTGCCGCAGCTCGGCGGCCAGCAGCTCAACGCGACGGTCACAGCCGGCAGCCGTTTCCAGACGACGCAGGAATTCGAGAATATCATCTTGAAGAGCCTGCCCGACGGCTCGCTGGTGCGCATCAACGATGTCGGCACGGTGCAGCTCGGCGCCGACAGTTACGTGACATCAGGCGTCTATAACGGTCTGCCTGCAGCCGGTATTGGCCTCAGCCTGGCGACCGGTGCGAATGCGATTGATACGGCTGCGGCGGTTGAAGCGACGATCGACAGCTTGCGCAGCACGTTGCCGGCTAATGTCGAGATCAATTATCCCTATGACACGACGCCATTCGTAAAACTGTCGATCGAGGACGTGGTCAAGACGCTGCTCGAAGCCATCGTGCTCGTTTTCATCGTCATGTTCGTCTTCCTGCAGAACCTCCGCGCAACGCTGATCCCGACACTTGCCGTCCCGGTCGTCCTGCTCGGCACCTTCGGGGTGCTGTCGCTGTTCGGATACTCGATCAATACGTTGACGATGTTCGGCATGGTGCTCGCCATCGGTCTGTTGGTCGACGACGCCATCGTCGTCGTCGAAAACGTCGAGCGCGTCATGGAGGAAGAGGGATTGTCGCCGCGAGAGGCGACGATCAAATCGATGCAGGAAATCACCGGTGCCTTGATCGGCATCGCCACGGTTCTCTCGGCCGTGTTCATTCCGATGGCGTTCTTCTCCGGTTCGGTTGGTGTCATCTACCGCCAGTTCTCGGTGACGATCGTCTCGGCGATGGTGCTCTCGGTCATCGTCGCCCTGATCCTGACGCCGGCCCTTTGCGCTACCATTCTCAAGAAGCCCGAGCATGGAGCCAGGGAGCGCGGCGTATTCGGCTGGTTCAACCGCAATTTCGAGCGGGGAACACGAGGCTATCAGCGAACCATCCACGGCATGATCCGCCGCACGGCAGTCTTCCTGGTGATCTTCGTGCTGATCGGTGGCGCTGTCGCCTATCTGTTCAATCGCCTACCCAGCTCGTTCCTGCCCGAGGAAGATCAGGGCCGTTTGTTGACCAGCATTCAGCTTCCCCCCGGCGCCACGGCCGATCGCACCAGAAAGGTGCTCAATCAGGTGATGAATTACTATCTCACCAACGAGAAGGACTATGTCGACGGTGTCTTCGGAAGTGTCGGCTTCAACTTCAGCGGACAGGGGCAGAACGTGGCCATCGCCTTCGTCGACCTGAAGGATTTCGACAAGCGCACGACCCCACAGGCCACGGCTTCGGCCATCGCCAAGCGGGCCATGGCGGCGTTTTCCAAGATCAAGGACGGTAACGTCTTCGCACTGGCGCCGCCGGCGATCCCCGGCTTCGGCAGCTCGAGCGGCTTCGACTTCTTCATCAAGGATATCGATGGTGCCGGCCATGCCGCGCTGATGCAGGCCCGTAACCAGCTGCTCGGTGCGGCATCGACAAACCAGCGGCTGAGTGGAACACGTCCGAACGGACTGGATGATACGCCGCAATATTCCGTCCATATCGATCAGGAAAAAGCCCGGGCCCTGAATGTCGATCTCGGCGATATCAACTCGACGCTGTCGACCGCCTGGGGTGGAACCTACGTCAACGACTTCATCGATCGCGGCCGCGTAAAGAGAGTCTATGTTCAGGGTGATCGCAAGTACCGCATGCAGCCGGAGGATTTCGATCGCTGGTATGTGCGTAACTCCAGTGGCGACATGGTGCCGTTCTCGGCTTTCGCGACAGGTATATGGACCAGCGGCTCGCCGCGTCTGGAACGCTATAACGGTTCGTCGGCCGTGGAAGTGCTGGGCTCGGCAGCACCGGGTGTCTCGTCAGGTGACGCCATGAACGAGATCGACAAGATCATGGCGACGCTGCCACCCGGCTTCAGCCATGAATGGACCAGCCTGTCG
>NZ_LXKN01000029.1 GCF_001692325.1 Rhizobium sp. AC27/96
CGCAAGCACGCAACCACGCCAAAACCAGCCCCAAAACACCCAAAATAAACCACAGCATCAAGCAGCATCAAACCGCCTATGCAAAAGGCTGCGGACGTGAAAATGGGGCACATAGAACCCTAAAACGGCCAACGAGCATTTCTCCCGAAAACCGCAATGCTCACGCAACTCAGTCTGCGGAAATTGCCGCCGTCCTATCAATCGAAGGCGGATGTTATGCAATTACCGTTCCTGTTGGCCTGTGTTGTCCTGACCGGTGGACACTGCCTCTCGGGGTCGCAGCCAGGCTCCGAGCCCAGGGAGCCGCCTGTTCTCTCCATCCAGTACCGATACGATCCCTGTACCGATGGTCGCGTCAGCGATGGCAGACCGCGAACCTGCGCCGAACTCAGGCGAGCCTTGCGGCAGGATCTATGGCGCGAATGGCCGGATGACGATCGCCGGCCGCGGCGGCCTCGTGTAAACCCATGCACCGACGGGCGCTTCAGCGATGGGCGCGCCCGGTCCTGCCCCGAGCTGCTGGACTGGCTGGATCGGCGATGAAGACGATCCTGTCCTTCTCATCCTGGCCGCTGGTGTTCTTTACCGGCCTGCTGGGCGCTCATTTCGCTTTTTCGAGCGAGCGGCCCATGCTTGCCTTCGCTCTCGTCTATGCCGGCGAGGTGCTGCTGCTTTTTCTGCTAGAGCGCTATATCCCCTATGAGCGGCGCTGGCTGCTTGCCGACGGCGAAACGGCAAACGATATTGCCCATACGCTTTTGACCAAGGGGCTGGTGCAGATCGTCGCGCTCTTGGCCGTTGTCTTTCCGATGCTCGCCGCGACCGTGCTGCAACCTCTCGCCGGCGCGCGATTTGATGCCTGGCCGGCTGCGATACCCATGCCCGTGCAGGTGGCCATGGCCGTCGTCATAGCTGAATTCGGCCTCTACTGGTCACACCGGATTGCTCATGAGCGGCTTTTCTTCTGGCGATTCCATGCCCTGCACCACAGCGTGACGCGCCTCTGGGTCATCAATACCGGGCGCTTTCATATTGCCGATTCGCTGTTCAAGGTCGCGCTCAGCCAGATCCCGCTTTATCTGATGGGCGCGCCGCTTGAAGTCTTCTGGTGGCTCGGCGCCGTCACGGCCTTCATGGGCATTCTCACCCATTGCAATGTCGACATGAGGACCGGCTTCTTCGACTATATCTTCAGCACGCCGCGCCTGCATCGCTGGCATCATTCCAAGGATATCCGCGAGGGCAACACGAATTACGGCGAAAACGTCGTGTTCTTCGATCTGCTGTTAGGCACCTACTTCAATCCCGACCGCCCGTCCTCCACCGATATCGGTATTCGCGGCCAGATCGCCAAAGGCTTCCTGCGGCAATTGGCACAGCCTTTCCGAAAGGATGGGATTCGCCAGATTATTGGGCGCGCGACAAAAGACGGCTGATGCGGTCTCACGCAATGCTGCCGTAATCCAGCCGACGTACCCCTGCCGCGGTCTCTCTTCAGTTGCAAAAGGACGTTCCTGATGTCTGCCATTCGCATCAAGCGGTTCCCGCTCGGCATTGCCGCCTTGACGGTCTTGCTGGTCCTCTCGGCCTGCGCCTCGCAAATCATGAAGAGCTATATCGGCGCGCCGATCAGCAGCGTCATGCTCGACTATGGGCCGCCTGACAATGTCTATGATCTGCGTCCCGGCGAGCGGGCCTATCAATGGCGCAAGCAGAAGACGCAGGTGGTGCCGGGCCAATCCACCGGCGAAGTGAAGGAAACACGGCGCGGCAGCCGCTACGAGGTCA
This sequence comes from Rhizobium sp. AC27/96, assembly GCF_001692325.1. GTDB lineage: Bacteria > Pseudomonadota > Alphaproteobacteria > Rhizobiales > Rhizobiaceae > Rhizobium. The sequence continues at coordinate 1,789 of NZ_LXKN01000029.1, forward strand.
CGGAGACCCCCGGCTATGTCGAGAGAACGGAATGTTTCTACACCTTCTATACCCGAAGCTCCGGCTCGGACTGGTACGTGACCAGCTTCCGGCAGCCTTCGCTCGAATGCGAATAGGCTCAGGCGTCAATACCTCCAGTCGCAGGATTACAGGACATGAAGCGTAGTTCCATGATCGCAGTTGCCATCGCCAGTCTTTCCATTGCTCTGGCTGGATCCGCACGGGCCGAGGAAACGATAGGCCAGGGCGCAGGCCTCATTCGCGTCGTCGGCGAGGGGCAGATCCTTCGCAGCCCGGATATCGCCGTCGTCCGCCTGACGGTTTTGCGCCAGGCCGGTGAGGCGAGCCAGGCGGTTGCCGCCTCCACGGAGGCGACCCGCAAGCTCATTGCCGCGCTCGTGTCGCTGGGCATCGGGAGAGACGACATGCAGAGCGCGGATTTCCAGATCTCACCGCGCTTCGATTATACGGCGAAGCCCGATGGCACGGCGCCTTCCTCGACCATCTCGGGCTATGATGCCCGCAACACGCTGATGGTGCGCGTTCGCAAGGTTGCCGAGGTCGGCAATGTCCTCGATGTCGCCTTGAAGAACGGCGTCAACGAGGGCGGCTCGGTCGATTTTCTCGTGGAGGATGCTGCCGGTGCTGTCGATGAAGCGCGCAAGCATGCCGTGGCCGCCGCAGCGAAAAGCGCCAGCGCCGTGGCGCAGGCGTCGGGCCTCAAGCTCGGGCCGATCGTCGCCATCGAAGATCAGCCCGCGGCGACCATATTTCCCTATGCGTCTACGGAAGCAAGGCTGCGCGCCGCCAGTTCGGACGCCGGCGTGCCGATCGAAACCGGCAAGAATGTCATCACGGCGCGCGTCGCGGTGTCCTATCTGGTCGCACGGTAAGGGAGAACATCATGAGATATATATGCCTCGCCGCGGCGACCGTGGCCTTTGCCGCACTGCCTGCCATTTCGCAAGCCGAGACCATCTGCTCCGTCGTGGAGGACGTCGAAAGCGGCAAGGTCCTGTTGAAACAGGGGGATTGCGACCGCCGTCTGTCACCGGCATCGACCTTCAAGCTGGCCCTGAGCCTCATGGGCTACGATGCCCATGTTCTGGCTGACGAGTCAAAGCCGGTCTGGCCCTTCGTGAAGGGCTATTCGGATTGGCCGACGACATGGGAAGATAGCGCGACCCCGCGTCTTTGGATGGAAAAATCCATCGTCTGGTATTCGCAGCGTCTCACGGAGGCGCTCGGCCCCATCAAGTTTCAGGCCTATACGAAGCAGTTCAACTACGGCAACGCCGACGTGTCGGGCAATCCCGGCAAGCATGATGGCCTGACGCATGCCTGGCTTGGATCGTCGCTGAAGATCTCCCCCGTCGAGCAGCTCGCCTTTCTGCGAAAGCTGGTGCGGCGGGAGCTGGGAGTGAGCGAGCTGGCCTATGACATGACGACAAGGATAGCCGACTATGGGGTGCAGCAATCCGGCTGGCATGCCTATGGCAAGACTGGCGCCATGCCGTCGTCGCGGATCGGTATCCGTAGCGACCGGTTCAAGATGTATGGCTGGTTCGTCGGCTGGGCAGTCAGAGGCGATCGCAAAATCGTCTTTGCGCGTCTGATCGGCGAGGAACAGAAGATACCGGGCTCGGCCGGCAAACGGGCGCGCGATGCCATTCTTGCCGATCTCTTCAAAAAACCCGATGCGATATGAGTGACGCCGGCATTTCCGGAGCATGGACGTTTAAACGGACTTGCTCCTGAAACGCCCGGACACCTGGCGCATTCACATTCCATTGCCCTTGTCTCCGCCCCATCGCCAGCGCCATGGGGCGTCGCTTTTCCACCAGCTGACCAGGAACAGCAAGGCCGTCGAAATGAAGATCGCGAGCACGTAGCTCGCCGGATGGCCGTCCCGCCATGTTTCTCCCATGGCGAAGACTGCTCCGAGGACCAGGGCGTAGGCTGTCAGCGCCGCCCAGCCTTGCCAGCTGCAGGGCAGGCCTGCTCCATAGCCATAGGCCTTGACGCGAAACCAGGCGCTTTGTCTCCTCATGCGGGCACATCCTCCGCTCTATCCGTCTCCGGATTGACCTTTCTCCTCATTAGCATTGTCCTGCAGCTTTCGATCAGGGACAGAACGACCGGCACGAACACAAGCGTCAGCGCCGTCGACGACAGGAGGCCGCCGATGACGGCATGGGCCATCGAGGCACGCTCCTGCCCGCCTTCGCCAAAGCCGAGCGCCAGCGGCAACATGCCGATGATCATGGCCGACGTGGTCATGACGATCGGCCGGAAACGGATCGTGCCGGCATCGATCAGGCTCTGCCGCATGCTGGCGCCTTCCTGGCGGCGCTTGTTGGCGTGATCCACCAGCAGGATGGCATTTTTCGTCACCAGGCCCATCAGCATGATGAAGCCGATCACCGAGAAGATGTTGATCGTCGACCCGGTTAGCAGAAGGCCGCCCAGTACGCCGCTGATCGAAAGCGGCAGGCTGGTCATGATGGCGATCGGCTGCACGAAGGAACCGAATTGCGAAGCAAGGATGAGGTAGATGAAGATGACTGCGAGCACCAGTGCCTGAGCCGCATAGCCGAAGCTTTCCATCATGTCGTCCGCCTCGCCGCCGATGGTGATGCGGTAGCCTGCCGGCAGCTCCATCGAGCCGATGACGGTGTGGATGTCGCGGACAACCACACCGAGGGGTTGGCCGCTGAGATTGGCGGAGAGGCGAACCTCGCGATCCCCGTCGCGGCGGACGATCGTCTGTGGCGCGAGGGTTTCCGAGACATCGGCGACCTGCGCCAGCGGCACGGTTGTCGCCGGGCCCGTTGCGCCGACCCTTGTGACGGGGATGGGAATTTGCCTGAGATCCTCGATCGTGCGGCGGCCTGCTTCCGGCAAACGAATGGCGACATAGCGGGATTCGTCGCCGCCATGAGCCCAGCTTGTCAGCTTTTCGCCAGCCACCAGCGGCCGAAGATTGCGTTCGATCGTCGCGGTTGAAATTCCGAGATCGGCCGCCTGCTCGGCGCGAAGCCGGATCATCAGCATCGGCCGTTTCTTGTCGGCGGAGGATTCGAGCGCGATGAGCCCTGCGACCTTGCCGAGCTTTGCCTTCATATCTAGCGAGAGGCGCTCCAGCACGTTCAGGTCGCCGCCCAGGATCGATATCTGGATCGTTTTTGCCTCGGCGCCGGAGATCTCTCCGGGCTGCCCCACCTCGACCGTGGCGCCTGCAAGCGGGCTTAGGGCGTCGCGCAGCTTCGGCGCGATCGCGACGGACGTCATCGTTCTCTTGTCCGCCGACACCATGGAAGCGGCAATTCTTGCCTCATTGGTGTTGGCGCCGTCGCCGCTGTTGACGGTCGAATAGAGATCCAGAATATCCGGAAACTGCCGCAGGATGGTTTCGGCCTGCCTGATCTTGGAGGCGGTATATTCGACCGATGATCCCTCCGGCAAGGTGAGGCCGACCGCGACCATGCCCTGATCCGATTTCGGCACGAATTCCGTGCCGATGCGCGGGATGAGGCAAAGAGTTCCGGCAAAGAACCCGAGGACACAAAGGGAGGTCACGGCCCGGTGTGCAAGGCACCAGCCGACGATGCCGCCATAACGCTGTGCGATCCTTTCGAAGCCATGGTCGAAGCGATCGAGCATCGCCTGAAGGCGTCCTCTTTTACCTGACGAGGGACGATCCGCCCAGACGCTGGAAAGCATCGGGTCGAGCGTGAAGGAAACGAAGAGCGAAATCAGCACCGCGACGGAGACGGTGATGCCGAATTGCAGAAAGAACCGGCCGATCACCCCGCCCATGAAGGCGACGGGAAGGAAGACGGCGACGATAGAGAGCGTGGTAGCAAGCACCGCAAGGCCGATTTCCGATGTGCCGTCCAGCGCCGCCCGCTTGCGATCCTTGCCCATGGCAGCGTGGCGCGTGATATTTTCCCTGACGACGATGGCGTCGTCTATCAGAATGCCGATACAGATCGACAGCGCCAGCATGGTCATGAGATTGAGGCTGAAGCCCAGGACGGCCATGGCCGCGAAGGTGCCGATGACGGAGACCGGCAATGTGAGCGCCGTGATGATGGTCGAGCGCCAGGAGTTCAGAAACAGAAGGACGATGGCGATGGTCAGCGCGCCGCCCTCGATGATGGTCCTTTGCACGTCGCCGATCTGCCCGACAATCGTTCGCGAACTGTCCTGCGACACGACGATGCCGATATCCTTGAGCGCGTCGTCCTTCCTCAGTTGAGCCAGTTCCCGCTCGACGCCATTTGCAACGTCGACGGTGTTGGCGCCTTCGAGCTTGTTGATGTCGAGGCCGAGTGCAGGCTTGCCATTGAACCAGGCCCGGCTCTTCGGGTCGGCCCCGGCCTCCATCACATCAGCGACTTCCGAGAGCCGGATCGGGCGTCCGGCGCTGTCCTGGGTGATGACGATATCGGCGAAATCCCGGACGCTGCCCGGCTGCACGCTGACGGTCACGCTGCGCTCGCGTGTCGACGAGACGATGGAGCCTATAGCGCTATCACGCGTGGCCCGCTGTATGGCTTCGATGACCGTGGGCATCGGAATGCCGAAGGAAAGCAGCTTGGCCGGGTCGGGCTGGATTCGCACCTGATCTTCACTGCCGCCGACCAGTGTCACCTGGCCCACGCCGGGCACACGCCGCAGCCGGGGCACGATCGTCGTGTCGGCGATCTTCGTCATCCGGCTGAGGGAAAGATCCGAGGAAAAGGCGGCGAGCGACATGATCGGCGCGTCCTGCGGATTGAAGCGCATGACGAGGGGCCGATCCGCCCCCTCGGGAAGCACATCCTGCAGCCGCGATATGCGGTCGCGCACCTCATCCGCCGCCGCTCTCGATGGCGTTTCAAGCGAGAATTCAGCGATGACGAGGGAATTGCCAGTCGATGATTTCGAGGTGATCTTCTTGATACCGGCAATGGCGCCGATGCTTTCCTCGATGGGCCGGCTGACCTGTTGCTCGACAGCAAGCGCCGATGCGCCGTCGTAATTGGTGGAAATGACGACGGTCGGCAAATCGACGGAGGGCAGAAGGTCCACGGGCAGGCGCGACCAGGCGGTGATCCCCAGGACGACGATGGCGACCATGACCATGGTCGCAAAAACGGGCTGCTGAATGGAGATACGGGCAAGAAACATCGGTGATCCCTAGCGCTCGGCGATCTTCACGGAGGTGCCGTTGGCAGCGTCCCGGAGCGGAACGGTTATGACGTCATCACCTTCGCTCAGTCCGGTTCGAACCTCGAGGAGATCCTCGCCGACCTTCGCCGTGCCGAGCGTGACCGGCTGTCGGTGCACGACGCCGTCGACGATCTTCCGGACAAGGGTTTCACCGCCTTCTGTAGTGATTGCGGCGGCGGGCACGGCGAGAATGTTGTCATGGCTGTCGGTCTGCAACGAACCGTGGCCGAACATGCCGCCCCGAAGGCCGGGAACGACATGCTGGAGCCTCAGATAGACCTGCAGCGAGCGCGAATTGTCGAGGGTTGCGGGACTGATCCTGTCGAGCTGCACCGACAGAGTCTCGTCGGGCAATCCTTCGATCCTGATGGACGCCGTCTGTCCGATCGAAAGTCCGGCGCTCTCCTGCGGAGGAATGAGGGCCACGAGATCCAGCTGCGCGATATCGACGATCTCGAACAGCTCGGTATTGATCGATACGGCCTGGCCAGGATTGATCCTGCGCGAATTGACGATGCCATCGAAAGGTGCGGTGACGACCGCGTCGTTGAGGGCGCGCTGCGCTTCCGCCTGTTCGGCCTGCAGCGCCCGTAGCTCCGCTTTCAGCACCGCCACGTCGGTCTCAACCTCGGTCAGCTTGGCCTGCGCGACGCCTCCGGTGGCGACAAGGCTGCGCGTGCGCTCAAGATCCTTCTGCGCCCGCAGAAGCGTTGCCGCCTTGGCATCCGTCGTCGCGACCAGCCTGTTCAGCGAAAGCGTCAGGGCTTCGGTGTCGAAGCGCGCGATGACGTCGCCGGCGCGCACGGCCGTTCCCACGTCAGCCTCGACGGATGCCAGCGTCCCGGACAATCTTGCAGTCAGCGTCACGCGCCGGGCCGGCTGAATGAAGCCGTTGATGCTGATCTCCTGGCTGTAGGTCCGCCAGTGAACCCGCATCACCTCCATGGAGGTGACCTCGATCGTCTTGGCCGTCGGCGCCTGCGGGATCTGGGCCGCCCCGCTGATGTCACGGCTGGCCGGCGCGATCACGGCGCTTGCAACGCCCAGCGCAACCAGCGCCAGGATGATCGTTATTTTGGTGATGCGGCTTGTCATGGCATCCAACTCAGACTGTCGTCTCAAAAGTGAGAGCGGCGAATGCGGCTGGCTCGGGGTTTGATTAGCCGTCATTCGCCGCTCCCCGCCAGGCACGGCCTGCTTGAAAGCCGTGCCGACGTCTGCGGAACCTGCCGGATCAGAAGCGATAGTTCAGACCGGCCTTGATGACGTGGTCGCGAACATCGGTCTTCGACCTGCCGCTGGAGCTTGTCGTCGATACATCATTGGTCATGACGTAGTTGTATTCGACCTTGGCCGACAATCCGCCGCCGAAGCCCTGCTCGATGCCGCCACCGAAGAGGTAGCCCTGCTTCCAGCCGCTCGGGCCGGAGACGCCCCTTCCGCTTTCAAACTTCGTCATCGTCAGACCCGCCGTCCCATAGACCAGCGTGCGGTCGAAGGTCAGGCCGGCCTTTGCCTTGGCGGCACCGCGGAAGCGTTCTTCCAGCTTGCCGTGCGGCACGTTCACCTCGTTATTTCCGAGGTAGGAGCCTTCCAGTTCCGCACCGAGGATGCCAGGCCCCACCTGGAAATTGTAGCCGGCTTGCACGCCGGCGGTCAGGCCCTTGCCGCTGGCGAAGGGGTTCAGCTTCGGCGAGGCGATGCCGCCATGCGCGCCGAAATAGGCACCACCCCAGCTGAAGGCCGGCGGCTGGTCGTAGCCGGCGTCCGGAGCCTGATAGGTCGTGAGGTCGGCTGCGGATGCGCTGGTTGCAGCCGCAATGGCCAGAGCCGCGAACAGGAAAGATTTTGCGCTGAGAGACATTGATAACTCCATACGAAACCCATGCGCCATCCCTAGGCGCTCGCAAGGTCTCTATTTGCGTTGGAGAACCGGAAACCGGTTCCTGCTGGTCTCCAGCGCCGTCCGTCTTGGGAACGGATCGGTCTCAGGAGATGCGGATCATTTTGCCTGCGAGAATTGCGGGTACATTGCAGGATTCAAAAATATTGAAAAATTATTCAGTATTTTTATAGGGTTGAAGCGAAAAATTTAACTATCTGTTAAGGAAGATTGGGTGCGTCCAGCCGCTAACTCGGGAAAGACAGGCGAAAGCAGGCGCCACCCTGTGGACCGTCCAAGACGATGACATTGCCGCCATGCCGCTGCATGATTTCACTGACCAGATTGAGCCCGAGCCCGGCCCCATGCTCATGCGGATGAAGGCGATGGAAGGGTTCGAAGATCCTCTCGCGCTCTGCAACGGGTACACCCGGACCTTCGTCAGTCACCTCGATGATTGCGCGCCTGTCGATCCTGATCGTGATATTTCCCTTGCCGCCGCCATGCTCGATCGCATTCTGAACGATGTTGAAGACGACGCGGCGCAGCGCTCCGGCATCGCCTTGGACAATCAGGCGGTCGAGCCTTGTCTCGAGCGAAAGGTCATATCCCTGCGCGATGGCCAAGGGCGCCATGTCGGCGGCAACATCGCGGCATATGTCCACCAGATCGACGGGCGAGAAGTTCGCGCCGATGACATCCAGACGCTGCAGATCGAGCAGCTGTTCGGCAAGCGCGGAGATGCGGCCCGCATCGGACAGAAGCCGGTTGCGGATGGGCCCCTCGACGATTGTCTCGACGCGCGTCTGCAGAATGGCGACAGGGGTCCGCAATTCATGCGCCGCATCGAGAATGAAGCGCTGATGGCGCTCGTGCCCCTCATCGAGGCGTTGAAGCGCACCGTTGATCGCATTGACGAGCGGCATGACTTCGCGAGGGATTCCCGTTTTCGGCAGCCTGTAACCGCGCCGGTCGATATCGATGGCTTCGGCTTCCTTGGCGACGGTGGACAAGCGGGAAAATGCCCTGCTGACGATCCAGGGAATGACAATGATCGTGACGATGACCAGCAGCACAAGGATCGGCACCATCAGCAGGTTCGAGAGAAGCAGGATGGCGTATGTCATGCTGAAGACGTCGCCCTTGCCGATCACGGTAAAGTTTCCCGCGGGGCCGGATGTGTTGCGTATGACGGCCAGATAGGAGAAAGGGGGCTTGGTATCCCGGATATCGCCGAAGGTTATGCGATCCAGGTGTTCCGCCATCGCCGCGTAAACCGCAGGCACATTGCCGGTCTGAATGATTTCACCCTTTTCGCTGCGGGCGACGAACCAGAAGTCCGCCGAACTTTGGCGTAGCTTGGCGATCTCGTCCGTCTCGTTGAGAACGAGCTGGCCGTCGGCCTTGCGCTCGATTGCGCGTCCGGCAGCATCAGCAAACTCGGGATCTGAGAGAACGATGCCTTCGCCCGCCTGTATCAGGTAGGCGACGAACGCCACGCTGAACAGAAGGAGGATGCCGACCTGGAAAAGCAGAAGCTGCGCGATCAGCCGGCGCTTCAGCGATTTTGCCTTGGCACGTTTCATGCGATTGGCCTCAACAGATAGCCGACCCCGCGAATGCCATGGATCTCCACACCCGCCTGCGCATCCGCGAGTTTTTTGCGAAGCCGCGACACATGCGAATCGAGCGCATTCGACTGGATCTCGTCGTCAAAGGCATAGACGGCTTCCTCCAGCGCCGCGCGCAGGACTGTTCTGCCTTGCCGGCGGATCAGTGTTTCCAGCACGAGAAGCTCGCGCCTCGGCAAGTCCAGCAGTTTGCCTGATATCCGGGCCTCCCTGTTATCGAGGCTGAATTCAAGCTGGCCGAGCCGGGCGACCATCGGCGCCACATTGGCCGGCCGACGCATCAGGGCGCGGATGCGCGCCAGAAGTTCCTCGAGAGCAAAAGGCTTGCCAAGATAATCGTCCGCGCCAAGATCAAGGCCGTTGACGCGATCGGCGAGCGAGCCGCGGGCTGTCAGTACGATGACCGGCACTGTTGCGCCGATTGAACGCAGATGCCGGATGAGTTCCAGCCCGTCGCCGTCAGGCAGCTGCCGGTCGAGCACGATCATGTCATGGACATGTTCCGAGACGGCGCTTCTCGCAAATTCCAGTGTCGGCGCGTGATCGACGATGATGTCGTATTGATGCAGTGCGGTCGTCAGCGCATCCGCCATCTGTGGCTCATCCTCCACCAGCAAGAGGCGCATTCTTCTCTCCTTGAAACGGAATGGTTTTATAAGACATAGCGATCAACATTGCGGCATCATTGCGCGCAATGGCGTGCTTCTCGCATTGGCGGTGGTTTGTCCGGTCTATTTCCGGCTAGTCATTCTCGATGCATTCCAGCCAGGCGGCGCTGACGGCCGCCGCCAGGGACAAGAGGAATATTGCGAGAATGCAGGTCGTCTTGAAGGATGTGAGGCCGATGGCCACGCCGGTCAGCATATATTCGAGCGGCAGAAACAACAGAACGACGGAATAGGAAAGGCCCATCACATGGGGCCTGATATCGCGCGGCGCCTTCACCTGGAGGATCGCCACGAAAGCCGGCGAGAGCCAGCCGTTTGCCAATCCCGCGACAAGGCCGGCCAATATCATCGTCAGCGGCGAAATCTCGATCCACATCAGTCCCGTCGCAAGTGCCAGTCCCAGGAAAGCCCTCGAAACGGTGGAGGATGGCGTGGGCCTGTCCTGGCGGGATGCCAGGTGCAGGTTCATCATGATCGTGCCCGTGGCCGACGCCGCAATGAAGATGCCGAGCCATGCCACGGACTCGCCCTGCAGCCGCAAGGCCGCCGGCACGAGGAAAATCTGCAGCGTCATGAAAAAGCCGAGTGCCGCACTCGCGCAAAGCGCCAGCGGCAGCGAAATGGGCGCGCCGCGAAACCGTCTTCCCGCAACGATGATGTCAAGCAAGTGCGGCGCTGCCCGCAGCCGAAATTTCGGCAGGCTGAACGACAGAAGCATCATGGCGGCAAAATTGCAGATGGTGATCCACCATGCGGCATCTTTCGAACCTATGGCGGCGATGATGAAGGCGCTGGCTGCCGAGGCCGTGAGCAGCACGAGGCCGTCAATCATATCGTCGATGGAATTGGCATCGGTCTTCGACAGTCCCGAAAGCCGGGCAATTTCCGGAACCTTGACTTCGGTCGCCACCGTCGCCGGCCCATCGAGAATGGAGCTTAGAAGGCCGAGAAACAGGAGAGTGCCGGGGTTGAGAAAATCGGCGGTATAGAGCGCGGCAATCAGCAGCGACGTCAGCGCGCCGATTTTTGCGGAAATGAGCGCTGTATGGCGGATGCCGAGCATCTCCGCCACATAGCCGCCGAACGCCATGCCGATCAGAAGCACGCCGCCGTTGATGAACGCCATCAGCGCCATGCAGACCACGCTGCCGGTGAGATCATACATGATCCAGGGATAGAGCACCGTCGCGAAGGCATGGCTGAAATTCAGGGCCACGTTGCTCAATTGAAGCCCGACAAAAGGCCATCGCGCGTTGCGTTGAAGTCGTTGAAGCACGGTTCTGTTCCGATGATCGTTAGACCATCAGAGTCGGCCCATCGCCTTGCGGCAACATTACGGGAAGCGAAATTTATGCGGCAACCGACAATTGCTTCATCGAGGCTGGGGATAGGTGCTGCCGGCCTGTTTCGCCGGCAATATCCGCCGGCGATCCGATGTCAGATCGATGGTCAGTCGCGCGCCGCCCGTGGGGCTGGTATCGGCCGTGACATTGCCCCCGTGCAATTCCACGATCTGTCTCACCAGGTGAAGGCCGAGGCCTGTCCCGCTGGAGCGCGGTTTCAGCCTGTAGAAGGGCTCGAAGATCCGATCACGCTCGGCGGGCGGCACGCCTGGACCATCATCGCAGACGTCAATCAGTCCGGGCGCGATGCGAATGCTGATCGTTCCCTTGCCGCCGCCGTGATCGATGGCGTTCTGGATAAGGCTGGCCAGCGCACGCTCCAGCGCCGCCTCGTCGCCATGAATGGCGTCGTCCGGCCCTTCATGGATAAGATCCAGTTGGTAGCCGGCTGGAAAGGCAAGTGGCGCCATATCGCTCACCGCCCGCTTGCCGAGCGCCAGCAGCGAGATGGGCCTGAACTCGGCCATATCACGCTGAAGGCGCTCGATGTCGAGCAGCTGCTCGGTCAGCGTCGTCAGCCGCGCCACGTCGGCAATCAACTGTACGCGTTCCGGGGTCGGCGGCAGCGCGGCGATGCGGGTGCCGAGTATGGCGATCGGAGTTCTGAGCTCATGCGCGGCATCTGCCAGGAAGCGCTGATGCCGCTCGTAGCCGTCGTCGAGCCGGCGAAGGGCTTCGTTGACGGCGCTGATCAGCGAGGCAATCTCGGGCGGCGTGCCCGCGGTTTCCAGCCGTACGCCGCGTTGGCCGATATCGATCAGGGCGGCCTGTTTTTCCGCCTTCGCGATGCCGGCCACTGCGCCGCGCACGACGAGAGGTGTGGCGACCAGGATGCCGAAAACGATGACGATCATGATCGGCAGGCCGACCTTGAGAAAGACAAGCAGAAGCCCGAGCGCGACGATGGCTGGCGGCGCCTTGCTTTCGGTTCCCGTCAGGATCTGCATCTCGCCTGCCGGCGTATAGACAGTCCGCATGCGCGCCTCGGGTCGATCCATGGCGGCGGCGTCGACCGTCGATCCGAAGCGGGCCTGGCCGATGCCGGGCAGCGCTTCACTGATGCGGGTAAAGATCGCCGGGATCGGGCCTTCGGAGATCTTCGTTCCTCGTGCATCGCGGATGATGAACCAGAGGCCTGGCTCGGTTCCCCTGAGCGCTGTCAGCTCCGCCGTAGCACGCAGCTGCAATGCACCGGCTGCGTCCCGCTGGATGGCGTGCTGAAGAGCTTCGATGGTTCGATCGGTCGAGCGAAAGGCGAAGAGATCGCCCTTCAGGAACAGGGCTCCGAGAACGAAAAGAAGGATCAGGCTCTGGAGGATCAGCAGCCGCCGGATCAATTGCCATGTCAGCGAACGGCCAGCCGCCTCCTTCATGCCTGCTCCATCAGCATATAGCCGACCCCGCGCACGCCGTTGATGGTGACGCCGGCATCCGCCTCGGCAAGCTTGCGCCGCAGCCTCGAAATATGGCTGTCGAGTGTGTTGGACTGGACCTCGTCGCTCATGCCGAAGACCGATTCCATCAGGATTTCGCGCGGTACCATCCGACCGGCGCGCCGCATCAGTGCTTCCAGGACAAGGAGTTCGCGCCTTGGCAGATCGAAGCGCATGCCCTCCACCCTGGCTTCGCGGTGGTCCAGGTCGAGGACGACACGGCCGAGCCTGACGGCCATCGGGCTGATATGGTCGGGCCGCCGCAGCACGGCGCGCAGCCGCGCCAGAAGCTCCTCGAAGGCGAAAGGCTTTGCCAGATAATCATCGGCGCCACCATCGAGGCCGGCAACACGCTCGGCAAGCCGGCCGCGGGCAGTGAGCACGATCACCGGTATGTTCGACTTGTGCTGTCTGATCTTGGGAATGAGGGAAAGGCCGTCGCCGTCCGGAAGGCCGCGGTCGAGGATGATGGCATCGTAGGAGCCCTCCAGGATCATTTCCATGGCCATGCTCATGTCGTCGGCATGATCGGTAATCATGTCGTACCGCCGCAGCGCAGATTGCAGGGCCAGCGCCATTTCCGGCTCGTCCTCGACCACAAGGAGCCGCATCCTTCGTCCTTTCGCCATTCGTCTTGGAATTTTTGCCGAGGCGACATTGCGACAACATGACGTTTAGAAGCAATGCAGGCGTCAGACGAACCATCGAGATCCCTGGGAAGACAATCAACCAACAAGGGACGAATCGATATCATGAGAGACAGCTTCTTCTTCCTGCGCCATTGGGCGGCAGCTCCTCTTCGCACTGCAGCCATCGCACCGTCGAGCCGGGCGCTGGCGAAAATCATGACACGCGATATTTCGGTGGCGACGGGGCCGGTTATCGAGCTTGGACCGGGCACGGGAGTCTTCACCAAGGCACTGCGCGACTGCGGCGTGGCGGAGCACAACCTGACCCTGGTCGAGCTCAATCCGGATTTTGCAGTCTTGTTGAAGCGCCGCTTTCCGGCCGCACGCGTGTTGCAGATGAGCGCCGCCGATATGGCGGCATCAGCGGCATTGCGCGAGGGCAGTGCCGGAGCCGTGTTGAGCGGCCTCGGCCTGCTCTCCATGCCGACGCGCCAGGTGGTGAAGATCATGCAAGGCGCATTTCGCTGCCTCGGGCCGGCCGGCGCATTCTACCAGTTCACCTATGGCCCACGCTGCCCCGTGTCGGATGACGTTCTGAATTTCCTCGGGCTGCAGACGGAAAGGGTGGGAGGAACCCTCTTCAACCTGCCGCCGGCTTCGGTCTATCGGATCACACGCTCGCCGATCTGGCCGAACGAGAGACTCGATCGGCAGATGGCAGGCGGTGCGCCTCGCCATCTCGACGCCTTTGACGATTGACCGGGCGATCCGGAAGGCTGCGAAACCTATTCGCAGCGAAGGCCGGTGGCGCGGTCGAAAAGATGCAGCGCATTGGCGTCGAAACCGAGCTTCAGCACCTGCCCTTCGGCAATTGCGGTTCGCGGCGGCAGGCAGGCCATCAGCCGCTGCGAACCGGCTTGCGCCGTCACGATCAGCTCCGGACCCGTCAATTCCGCCACTTCGCAAATGGCTTCGAGCTTGCCTTGTTCGTCAAGCCGCAGCGTTTCCGGCCTGATGCCGACCACCAGCTCCTGCCCCTGCTTGATCTCCGCTTTCGTCGGCGGCATGGGCAGGGTGATCGTGGTTCCGTCGATGCAGAGGGAACCTTGATGGGCGGTTGCGTTCAGGAGGTTCATCGGTGGCGCGCCGACGAAGGTGGCGACATAGAGTGTTGCCGGGTGATTGTAGATCTCGTCCGGCGTGCCGAGCTGTTCGATCCTGCCGTCTCGCATCACGGCGATGCGGGTTGCAAGCGTCATTGCCTCGATCTGGTCGTGCGTCACGTAGACGACGGTGGTCTTCAGCATCTGGTGCAGGCGCTTCAGCTCGGTGCGCATCTCCATGCGCAGCTTGGCGTCGAGGTTGGAAAGCGGCTCGTCGAACAGGAAGACCTCAGGCTTGCGCACCAGCGCCCGGCCGATCGCCACGCGCTGACGCTGGCCGCCGGAAAGCTGGCTTGGCTTGCGCTCCAGTAACGCCTCGATCTGCAGGAGCTTCGCCGCCTCGCGCACCGCCTTGTCGCGCTCGGCGGCAGGCACTTTGCGCATTTCCAGGCCGAAGCCGATGTTGCGATGGACCGAGAGGTTCGGATAGAGCGCGTAGGACTGGAACACCATGGCGATGTCGCGGTCCTTCGGATGGACGCCGAGCACGGAGCGATCGCCGATGCGGATATCCCCGCTGGTTGCCTCGGCAAGCCCGGCGATGATGTTCAGAAGCGTGGACTTGCCGCAGCCTGACGAGCCGAGCAGCACCAGGAACTCGCCGCTCTCAAGCGAAATGTCGATGCCTTTCAGCGTCTCCAGCTCGCCATAGCTTTTGCGGATATTCTGGATTTCGAGCGCGCTCATCGAACGGCCTCCTCGGATGCTTTGGCCGGGCCGTAGCTGCGCGGCAGAGTGGAAATGGCGCGGGAGGCAACTTCGGTTCCTGCCGAAAGGCAGGCCGCAAGCGGCTCGCCGCGGGCAAGGGCGGCCAGGAAGCCCGCATTGAAGACGTCGCCGGCGCCGATCGTATCGACGACCGTGACGCGTGGTGCCGCGGCCGAAACCGACGTGCCGTCGGCGTCGATGGCGATCGCCCCGTCCGGGCCGCGCTTGACGACGAAGATGGCGCCCTCAGGCATGTGCGATCGAAGAGCGATTGCGGCCTCGACTGGATCGTCCATGCCGGCAAGCGTCGTCGTTTCGACCTCATTCATCAAGGCAACGCCGCAACGGGAGAGCCAGTGCCGCGTTGCATCGCAATTCTTCTCCGTCCAGCCGTCGAGCGGCCAGCCCGTGTCGAGTGCAACGGTGATCCGGTGCTTGTCTGCCCAGTCGAAAAGGGCATCGTAATCCCGGGTGAGATCTTCGGTGAGGAAGGCGCCGCACAGCAATATATAGCCGCCGCTGAGCCGATGGCCGTCGAGCACCGCATGCACGTCAGCCAGATTGAACCGTGGCAGGTGGCCGCGCGTGGTGAAGAAGGTGCGCTCGCCGTCTGGATGGGTAATGCCGACCGAGAGCGTTGTGCCCTCAGGACGTACCGGCCAATTGCTGCTGCGTGCGCCAAAAGCTTCGCTCAGCCAACGGCCGAACTGGTCGTTGCCGACATTGGCTGATATCTCGTAATCGACTCCGAGGCCTTCCCAGGCAAGTGCGCTATTGCCCGCCTGGCCCCCGACGCGCAGCTCGTCATGATCGACGATGATCTCGGTGCCGGCCTTCGGCCAAGGTGCGGCCGGCCCGAGGATCAGGTCGATATTGACGTTGCCGATGACTGCAAGCGGCTTCATTCACTCGCTCCGGGTGATCTTGGTGGTGCGCACCGGCGTGCCGGCATCCTCCACCCGTTCGTCGGCAAAGGCGATCATCAGCAATTGTGCCACAGGCAGCATCTGGAAGATGGCGGCAAGGCCGGTTTCCGGTTTGAAGTGCAGCGTCACGCAGCCCGACACCGCCTCTTCCTGCGAACCATCGAAGATCACCACAGGTGCGCCGGTTTCGGCAGCGGAAACGGCCATGGCGGTCACCAGGCTGGCTGTCGCATCATTGCCGCGAAACAGCACTACGCCGATCGAAGGGCCGAGCATTTCCATCGGTCCATGCCGCAGCTGGCCGCCTTCGAGCGAGAAGCAGGGACGGCGCGACAGTTCGGTGAGGCCAAGCGCCAGCGCCTCGGCAACGCCCTGCAGGCGGCGGCCCGAGGTGACGACCGTCGCGACATTGGCGAGGGCTGCAAGGGCCGGCTCGATAGCGGGCGTCTCAGGAGCCTGCAATACCACCAAAGCGCGCGCGGGATCCTGCCCGAGTGCGGCGAAAATCGCCAGATGCAGCGCGAAGCTTACGGTGAGGCTGCGTGTTGCGGCAAAGGCAAGCTCGGTGCCGCCGGCGCCGACGAGAGAAGGCGCGGTTCGTGCAAGGAAAGAGCCGCCCTCCAGCGTCAGGCCGAAAGTGTCGGCCGTGCCGCCGGTCTCGTTGAACCAGCGCACGACCTCGGCGCTTTCGCCGGATTGCGATGTCACGAAGATCGTCCGTCCCCCAAGCGGCAGCGGCTGGCCGAGCTGTTCGGAGAGCGGCAGCGCAACCGCATCGATACCGGCGGCGCGATAGAGAGGCTCGACCGCACGGTTGACGGCGTGGGAGCCGCCCATGCCGAGCAAGAGCAGCCGGCCGGTGCGCTTCAGCGAGGCGGCGGCCCTGGCGGCCATATCGGTTGCCGCTTCGAAGGAGGCTAGCGCGTCGGCATGTTGGCGGCCCATTTCGCGATCGATGGCGGCAAGGCCTTCGGGGCGGGTTTTCTCTTTGGTCATGTTCATCCCTTGACGCCGCCATTGGTCAGCCCGGAGATCAGGGCGCGTTGCATGACAAGGCCGATCAGCACCGGGGGCAGGGCGGCCAACACGCCGGCAGTCGCGATCAGTCCGTAATCCGAGACACGGCCGCCGGCGAGATCCGCAATGGCGACGGTGAGGGTCTTGGCGCGCTGGTCGGAGGTGAAGAGCAGCGCATAGAAGAATTCATCCCAGGCAAGTAGGAAGGCGAATAGCGCCGAGGTCGCCACCACGGGCATGGCAAGCGGCAGCGTGATGATCCTCAGAGTCTGGAACAGCCCGGCGCCGTCGATCATCGCGGCCGCCTCGATCTCCTTCGGAATGGAATCGAAGCCGGATTTCATCAGCCAGGTCGTAAACGGCGCCAGGATCGTCAGATAGACGAGCGCCAGGCCGAAGACGTTGTTGAGCAGGCCGAGATAGGCAAGGCCCATATAGAGCGGCACGGCGAGCGCCACGGGCGGCAGCATGTAGGTGGCGATCACCATGGAGAGCGACCAGCCGACAGACGGCGTGCGAGACACGGCCCAGCCGGCCGGGATGGCGAGTGCGATCGCGGCGATGGTGGCCATGCCTGCCACTTCGATGCTGTTGCGCAGCGACGAGGTGAAGGCGGCACCCTCACTGTTTTCCAGCGTCGACAAGAGCACCTTGTAGCGCGAGAAATCCGCCGTCTGCGGCCACCAGCGCAAGGGCTTGGCGGCAAGGTCGGCAGCCGGCGAAATGCTCATGATGAAAAGCCAGGCGATCGGCGCCAGGATAACGACTGCGAGCAGGATGGCGCAGACATAGATGAAGCAGGTAAAGAGCGGGCTCTTGCGTTCCATCAGGTGGCACTCCCTGCGGTTTTGCGGACAAGGGCGGCATAGGCGGCGGCCAGCACCGTGACCAGCAGCGTGACGATCAGGGCAAGCGACGCGCCGGACCCCGCTCGCTGGAAGGAGAATGCCTCCTGATAAACGAGGATCGACAGCGTGCGTGTGCTGTTTGCCGGGCCGCCGCGCGTCATGACCCAGATGATGTCGAAGACCTTGAAGGCCTCGATGGTGCGGAGCACTAGCGCCACCATCAACGGTCCGACAAGATAGGGAAGGATGACGAAACGGAAGCGCTTCAAAGGACCGGCGCCGTCCACAAGCGAGGCGGCAACGATATCGCGCGGCACGGCCTGCAGTGCTGCAAGCGCAATCAGCGCCACCAGCGGGAAGTTCTTCCAGCAGTCCGCAACGATGAGCGCTGTCAGCGCCGTGCCAGGTTCGCCGAGCCAGGAGCGGTAGGCGTCCAGCAGGCCGAGCTGGGTCAGCGCTGCGTTGAGAGCGCCATATTCCGGATTATAGATCAGCCGCCAGAGCGTGGCATTGACGACTGTCGGCAGCGCCCAGGGCAGGATCATCAGCGCGCGCAGCACGCCGCGCCCCTTGAAGTCCTGGTTCAACAGCAGCGCGGCGAGCACGCCGAGCACCATTTCGGCGGCAACGGAGATGATCGCGAACCAGGCAGTGGTGATCAGGGTGCGCTGGAAATTGAAATTCGCCAGCATCTTCGCGTAATTGTCGATGCCGACGAAATTACCGCCGGTTCCGACAAGCTTTGCATCGGTGAAAGAAAGGCCGATGGTATCGATGAGCGGCCAGCCGATGACGGCGATCATCATCACCAGCAGCGGCAACATCAAAAACCAGGCGCGAGTTGTCATGGAGGTGCCGGACATGACGGGCCCCTTCTTTCATTCTTCATGGAGGATGAGAGGCGGGCGGCGCAATGCGCCGCCCGGTTAGACTATCAGAGATCGCTGTTGTCAGCAGCAGACTTCAGCGCGTCTTCCGGAGAAGACTGGCCGAGCAGCGATTCCTGGATCGCCTGCTGAAGTGCCGTGGACAGTTCCTGATATTTGGGCGTGTTCGGACGCGGATACATGGCGGCGAGGCCGACCTTTGCGGCCGCGATCAGTTCTTCCTGGCCCTTGGTCACGGCCGGGTCGCTATAGGACGATGCCCAGATCGGCAGGCTGAGCTTGGCATACTGGTTCTGCGTCGCCTGCGAGGTCATGAACGTGATGTACTTCCAGGCCTCATCCGGATGCTTGCTGGCCGTGGTGATGCCGAGACCCATAGAGCCATTGACGGCCGAAGCCTCGCTCTTGCCGGCAACGCCCGGAGCCGGCACGACGCCGACCTTGCCGGCAACCTTGCTGTCCTTCGGGTCGTTGGCCATGTTGTACATGTAGGTCCAGTTCAGCGCGAAGGCGGCATCGCCGTTTTCGAAGACCTTGCGGACGTCCTCTTCGAGGAATTCCTTGGAGTTCGGATTGGTGAGGCCGGACTTGTAGCTGTTGACCATGTATTTCAGCGCATCGAGGCCGCCGCCATTCTGAAAGTCCGGCTTGCCGTCCTTCAGGAAGTCGCCCTTATAGGCGCTGACGAGCGTGGTGTAGTCGCAGATTGCGGCTTCCGCCTGCGACCAGCTCCAGGCGATCGGCGTTGCCAGCAGGCCCTTGTCCTTGATTGTCTTGGCCTGTTCGTTCAGCTCGTCCCAGGTCTTCGGCGGCGTCTTGATGCCGGCCTTTTCCAGGATTTCCTTGTTGTAGAACAGATACTTGGTGTCGAGGATCCACGGCATGCCATAGTACTTGCCGTCATACTGGACCGTCGTCCAGGCGCCTGGCAGGACGTTCTTCTTCGTGTCGTCGGAGATGCGCGAGGAAACGTCGACCAGAACCTTGTTGGTCGCGTATTCGGCAGGCCAGATCACGTCGAAGAGCACGACGTCGTAGCCGCCGCCGGAGCCCTGCGCCAGCACGGTCTTGTCGTGCAGGCCTTCGTAAGGCACGAATTCGAGATTGACCTTGATGTCCGGATTGGCCTTGGAGAAGGCATCCGTCATGGCGCGCACGTCGGCTTCGCTATAGGCGGCCTGCGCCATGAAGAGGGCATTGATCGTCGTTTCGGCAAAGGCATGCGAGGCGAAAGATACGCCAATCAGCGCTGCGCCGAGCAATGTCTTGTTCAATGATTTCAACATTCCATCCTCCAGTTTTTGACAGTCACGCGATGTTCCCGAGGGCGGCTGAAGCGTCGCCTTCGGTTGTCGGGCAGGCAATTGGCCGGGCATCTGCCGAACATGGATCGGCATGTCTTCGGAGCCCTGGAGCTCCCTGCGTGTTCCCTGATGAAACTCTGTGGTTTCTTTTAAGTCAATTGTCTTGACTAATTTGTTCTTCAATATTCTATTGGTGTCAAGAGGCAAAAACAGATGAACGATATTCGCCCGATCCGGGCTACGAGCGGAACGAACCACGAAGGCACCAGTGCCCATAACCGGCGGGTGATTATCGATGCCCTGCGACTGAACGGTGCGCTGTCGCGCGCCGATCTGGCGCGCGCGACCCGCCTGACGAAGCAGACGGTCTCCAACATCATGGAGGAGCTGGAAAACGACGGGCTGGTGACTTCGCGGGAAACCGTGCGGCGCGGCCGGGGCCAACCCTCGACGCCCTATGGCTTGGTGCCGGAAGGCGCCTTCGCGATCGGCCTGCAGATCGACCGTCACATCACACGGGCCATCGCTGTCGATCTGGTCGGCAATGTGTTGATCCGCAAGGAGGCAAACCTGCCGGCCGGTGGACCGGTCACCGGCACGCCCGTGGTGTTGCAGCTCGTGCAGGAAATCCGCACCGAGCTCAAGCTGCTTGCGGCACAGGCGGAGAAGCGCCTTGTCGGGCTTGGGGTCGCCATGCCGGGGCCGTTCGGCACCGACCAGGATGAGGCCGAAAATCCCTGGATGATGGGTCCCTGGCAGCGTTTCCCGCTTCTCGAAACGCTGTCGGCCGGCACCGGCCTCAACGTCACCCTGCAAAACGACGCCGCTGCCTGCGCCACCGCCGAGCGCATGGTCGGCGCCGCGCATGGGCTCGATCATGCCGTCTGCCTCTATGTCGGCTACGGTATCGGCGCGGGGCTGATCCTCGGCGGCGAGCTCTATAGCGGCGCCCGCGGCAATGCCGGTGAAATCGGCATGGCGCTATTGTCGGTCAGCGGCCGGCGAACCGTGGAGCATAACGCCTCCCTGGCTTCGCTTTACGAGCATCTGGGCGTCGATCCGATGACGCCTGATATCTATTCGCTGATAGACAAGCGTGCCGCCGCGGGTGATCCGGAGATTCTGGCCTGGATCGAAAAGGCGGCCATCGACCTGCGCTGGAGCGTGCATCTCATCGAAACCGTCTTCGATCCGCAGACTGTGATCCTGTGTGGCGGCGCGCCTGCAGCGCTTGCGACGCGGTTGATCGACGCCATGCAGCCGCTGTTGCCGTCCAATGCCGATCGCGCGGACCGGCCTTTGCCGCGCCTGCAGCTCGGCATGACAGATCCCTGGGCCGTTGCGCGCGGCGCAGCGGTCGAGCCGATCGGCCATGCCTTCGATCCGCGTTTCTCGGCGATCCTGAAGTCCTGACGTTTAGGGATGGCGCGGGCTTGCGCCGAGGCGAGCCAGCACCTTGTTCGGAATGCCGTAGCGCTGGATGATCTCGCGGCCATTGCGCAGGCCGCAGATCTCGCGATGAATGAACATGGCCCAGACGGCTTGTGCTGCGGTATCGACCAGCCGTTCGTGCTCGACGCCGTGCTTGCCCTTGGCTTCGGCCTCTTGCAGGGCAGCAAGCGCCGCCTCGACCTTCAGGCCGTTTTGGCCGAGCGTGCTGGCACGCTCCGACATCAGCTCATATTCGAGAATCCCGAGGCCGGTCGCCATCATGTTGGTGGGATTCAAACTGCCGGGCAGGCGAACTGTCATCTCAAGCTCCGCATGCTGATGATCTGTCCTCAGCCGATTCTGCACAATTCCAGCGTCATTTCCAGATCACGGCTGCGGCATTTTGATCGTCAGGACACGCAATGCGGGCCATTGAATTTCCTGTCGTCAGGACGCTTTTCGGGTGGCTCATGCCGGGTATTTGGGGTCCTATGCCAAGACCGCAAAGAGATAGCCTAGCCCTTGTGGTGTGATTCGGTGAAAGGATATCTGCATGACCAAAGCTTCACGAGACGCCGGTAAGCAGTATGTCTGCCGGATCATCGCCTCGCCCGTCGGAGAGCTGAAGCTTGTCGGCAGCGATGACGGGCTTGCCGCGATCCTATGGGACAATGATCGGCCCAACCGTGTGCCTCTGCTAATCGTTGCGGAGGATGAAAACCATCCCGTCCTGCTGGAGACGGAGCGGCAGCTCCGGGAGTATTTCGCCGGCGAACGAACATCTTTCGATCTCCCGCTCGACTTCTCCGGAACGGAGTTTCAGCGGAAAGTCTGGCATGCATTGCTGGCCATTCCCTTCGGCGAGACGCGTACCTACAGCCAGATCGCAGCGGAGATCGGGGCCGCCAAAGCGATCCGGGCGGTGGGCGCTGCCAATGGCCGCAACCCGATCTCGATCATCGCCCCTTGCCATCGGGTCATCGGCTCGGCGGGTGATCTCAGAGGATTTGCCGGCGGTCTCGAGCGCAAGGTCTACCTGCTGCGCCTCGAAGGGACCGAGACGAAAGCCTTCGACTTCGCTGCTTGAGCGAATGCCGCGGGATTGCCGGCAGCTCTAATGCAAACAGCCCATCCGGAAAGCCGGATGGGCTGTTTCGATTTTATCCATTTGGGCGCGGCTGGCGATGGCGCCGCCAGCCGCCGTATCGTCTTAGCCTTCGAGCCACTTCACCTGTTCGGGCGTCAGCTTGATATCGAGCGCCGACAGGCTGTCTTCCAGCTCGGCGATCGTGCGCGGTCCGATCAGCGGTATCACCGGGAACGGCTGGGCGATGACATAGGCAAGCGCGATGTGGATCGGGTTGCGGCCGAGTTTCTGCGCCAGTTCGATCGCCCTGTCGCGGCGGCCGAAATTGCGATCGGAATACCAGACGCGAACCAGTTCCTCGTCGTCTCGCTTGTCGCGGCCGGCACGGTCGGTGAAGAAGCCGCGACCCTGGCTCGACCAGGCGAAGTTCGGGAGCTGCTTGGCATTCAGCCAGGCTTTCCACTCATCGTCGGAAGCTGCGATGCATCCGGCCCAGATCGGATCGAGCATTTCAGCGAGCGAGAAGTTGTTGGAAAGCGCCGCCGGAGCTGCCTTGCCGTTCTTCTCGGCATAGGCAATTGCCCCGTCGAATCGGGCACGCGTCCAGTTCGAGCCGCCGAAGATGCCGCGAATACGGCCAGCCTTGACCTCCGCATCCATGGCATCCACGAACTCGCCGACCGGAATGTCGGTATTGTCGCGATGCATGAAGTAGATATCGACATAGTCGGTCTTCAGCCGGTTGAGCGACTGGTCGAGCTGTTTGCCGATCATGTCCGGGTAGCACAACGGCGAATGCACGCCCTTGCCGATCAGTACGATCTCTTCGCGCGGAACGTTCCGGCTGGTGTGCCAATCGCCGAAGATGCTCTCCGTCTTGCCGCCGCTATAGACATAGGCGGTGTCGAAGGCGTTGCCGCCGGCTTCATAAAAGGCGTCGAGCGTCAGGGATGCCGAGGCGAAGTTCGGGAAGAATTCGAAGCCGAGCATGACGAGCGATGCCGGCTTGGCGACGCCCGGAATGCTGCGCTTGGGAATGCTGTTGCCCTTGACGACGGTCGCACCGGCAATGTTCTTCGTCCTGTGGGTTGCCTTCTCGACCTCGTATTCGAGACCGATGGAGGCGCGCCATTGATCGAGAACCCGGAGATTGCCGATCGAATCCGCCCAGCCGATGCCCGGATAGGCAAATTCCTGTTTGCCTGCACGAATGGCATCGCCAGCGGCATCGACTTCGAAGGAATAGAGCCAGCGCTCCTCCTTGACTTCGATGGTCTGGCTCTCGCCGCCCTTGATGAGCTCGATCTTGCCGACGCCGCCCTTGTGGCCGGAAGCGAACCAGAAATCCGTGACTTCGAGGCGCCCTTCCGAGCCGATGATGCGCAGCGTGTTGTCCTGGTTCGCCATGATCGAGCAGGAGACTTCGGCAATGACGTTGTTCGGGAATTTCAGCACCGCCGATGCCCATTCGTCGACGCCCGTCTGGCCGAGATGGCCGACGCCGGAGACCTTGTCGGGATCGAGGAACGGCTTGCCGTCCCGAGCGCCGGCGATGAGGCGGGCCATCGACACCGGATAGCCGCCGACATCGAGAATGCCGCCGCCGGCCGTTTCGTTGGCAAACAGCCGGTGTTCCGGCTTGACGGTGCCCATGTTGAAACCGAAGGACGAGCGGATGATGCGCAGTTCACCGATCGCTCCGCTCTTCACCAGTTCGATCAGCTTGGCGGTCTGCGGATGCACGCGGTACATGAAGGCCTCGCCGGCAAAGACGCCGGCCTTCCTGGCTTCGTAGTAGATGGCCTCGGCATCGAAAGCCGAGAGCGCGATCGGCTTCTCGACAAGCACATGCTTGCCGGCGCGGATTGCCTTGATCGCCCATTCGGCATGGCCGGTGTGCGGTGTGGCGATGTAGACGGCGTCGATGTCCTTGTCGGCGAGCAGCGCTTCATAGCCATTGACGATGCGCGCGCCGGGGAAGCCGTCGCCGAGACCAGGCTTGTCCGGATTGCGGCTGGCGATGGCGACCAGCTTGCCGCTGCGGGAATGGGCGACACCCTCGGCAAAAGTCTGGGCGATCCTGCCGGGGCCAATAATGCCCCAGCGGATGGGTGTATCTGTACTCATGGAACGATCCTTTCGTAAATCTGCATGCTGTCTTGGGAGGGGTCGGAGCGCGCCACGTCGATCGCTGAAGCGCTCCAAGCCTTTGTTTTGGGCAATTCCGGACGGAAAACTGCTGCGCACTTTTCCTGGAATTGCTTTGAGGGCAGCGCCTACCGCAATCGGTTTCCAGCGCTGTCGAAGAGGAATGTCTTGGCCGCGGAAAGCGCGACGGTGAGCGTGTCCCGATTGCTGGTATTGCGGGACTCTTCGCGTTCGATGACGATCTGCTCGCCGCCGGCGATATTGGCGTAGATGTAGCTGGTATTGCCGAGATGCTCGGCCACATCGACATCGACGGTGAGATCGGCATCGCCTCGTCCGGCGTCGAGAAAATGCTCGGGGCGAATGCCGAGGGTCACATGTGCGCCGGTTTCGACGCCGACTGCCGTGATCGGCAGCGACAGGCGGACATTGCGCTGATCGCGAAGGACCACGCCGACGCGGCCGGGCTGGACGTCGGTGACCTCGGCCCGCATGAAATTCATCTTCGGCGAGCCGACGAATCCGGCTACGAACTGGTTGGCCGGATCATCGTAGAGGTCGAGCGGCGCGCCCACCTGCTCGATATTGCCGCTGCGCAGCACCACGATTTTGTCGGCAAGCGTCATCGCCTCCGTCTGGTCGTGGGTGACGTAGATCATCGTCGTGCCGAGCTTCTTGTGAAGGCGGGAGATTTCGACGCGCATCTGTACGCGCAGCTCGGCATCGAGGTTGGACAGCGGCTCGTCGAACAGGAAGATCTGCGGCTCGCGTACGATGGCGCGGCCGATGGCGACGCGCTGGCGCTGGCCGCCGGAAAGCTGCTTCGGACGGCGCTGCATCAGCTCGGTGATCTGCAGGATCTCGGCCGCCTGCTTGACGCGGCGGTCGGTATCAGCCTTCGGGTTGCCGTTCATGCGCAGGCCGAAATTGAGGTTCTGCTCGACGGTCAGATGCGGATAAAGGGCATAAGACTGGAAGACCATGGCGATGCCGCGATCGGCCGGCTCCATGTCGTTGACGACGCGGCCGCCGATCTTGAGTTCGCCGCCGGAAATATCCTCCAGCCCGGCGATCATGCGCAGCAGCGTGGACTTGCCGCATCCGGACGGTCCGACGAAGACGACGAACTCGCCATCCTTCACATCCAGATTGGCGCCGTGGATGATTTCCAGTGAACCGTAGCGTTTGACGATATTGGTAAGGGACAGTTCAGCCATACGGGTCTCCCGGAATTATTTGATTGCGCCGGCGGCGATGCCGGCGATGAAGTGGCGCTGCAGGAGAACGAAGATGATGAGGATCGGCGCCGTCAACATCACCGCGCCGGCCATGATGCCGCCCCAGGAGACCCTGGTGAGGCCGATAAGCGTTCCGAGCGCCACGGGCGCGGTCATCATTCCCGGCCGGGAATTGATGAGCAGCGGCCAGAGGTAGTTGTTCCAGGAGGCCAGGAACAGGATGATGGCGAGCGCCGCCATCGTCGGCCTTGCGAGTGGCAGGGCGATGCGCAGGAAGATCTGCCATTCCTTGACACCCTCGACGCGCGCCGCGTCAAACAGCTCGCCGGGCATCATCGAGAAGGCTTGGCGCATGAACAGCACGCCGAGCGAATTAAAGAGCGGTGGCACGATCAGCGCCACCCATGTGTTCGCAAGCCCGAAATCGCGCGCCACCATGATGAATTGCGGGATGATGACGACGGAATAGGGGAGCGTGATCGTCCCGAGGATGATGCCCACGACAACGGATTGGCCGAGGAAACGGTAGCGTGCGAGCGCCCATCCCGCCATCGACGTCAGCATCACAGACAGGACCGTATAGACGATGGCAACGACGATGGAGATCGTCATGGCGCCGATGAAGTTGGTGTCGGCCTGCAGGTTGCGGAAGTTGTCCATGAACCCTGTCGACGGCGTCAGGATGATGCCCGGGCTGAAAATGCCGTAATCAGGCATGGTCGAGAAGACGAACATCATCCACAGCGGAAACAGCCAGATGATGGCGAGCGGCGCCAGCAGGCCGTGCAGGGCGAGCGAGCGGATCAGATTGGATTTGGACTTTGATTTCATTTCGCTTCGCGCCCCACCCAGAGATTGAGAAGAGAGATGACCACGGCGAGCGCCGCCATCGTGTAGGCAACCGCCGAGGCGTAGCCGAAGTTGGTTGACTGAAAGGCCTGGCGATAGAGCAACAGGCCGAGCGTTTCCGTCCCGCCGCCGGGGCCACCTCTGTTGGTGATCAGATATGGTTCGGTGAAGAGCTGCATGGTGCCGATAACGGACAGGACGACGCAGAAGAGAATGATCGGCTTCAGGAGCGGCAGGGTGATGTGGATGAACTGCTGGAAGCGGCTGACACGGTCGAGCGTTGCGGCCTCATAGACATCCTCGGGGATCGATTGCAGCCCGGACAGGATGATGATGGCGTTGTATCCGGCCCAGCGCCAGGTGACGGCGATGATGATGAGGACCATGGCCGCATGGGAATCGGCAAACCACGATACCGGCGAAATGCCGACACCGCCGAGCAGCTTGTTGACGATGCCGAAATCGACGTTGAACATCAGGCGGAAGACGGCTGCATAGGCAACTTCGCCGACCACGACGGGTGCGAAGAAAGCGAAGCGGAAAACGCCACGCGCCTTGAGCAGTGGTGAATTCAGCAGCACCGCCATGACCGTGGCGAGCGTGATCATGACGGGGACCTGGACGATCAGGATGATCAGCGTGTTTTGAAGTGCGTTATAGAAGGCCGGGTCGCCGAACAGGCGCCCCCAATTGAGCGACAGATTGTAGACCCACGGATTAACCCGCGTGTTCTGGAACGAAATCAGGAACGAATCGATGATCGGCCAAACCCAGAAAGCGGCGAACACCAGAAGATAGGGTGCAAGGAACGCATAGGCGCTCCGGTTTCGCAACCGCATGAAAGCCTCCTCCTTTAAGCGCAGTGAAATGACGCGTGACATCGCATCCGCGCCGCCCCAGAGCGTGACGCCGAAAAGTGTAGGCGGTTTTCGGACGACATCACGCTCTGTTTCTTTGATTCTAGGGCGGCGGGGATGCCGGGCGCGGCTTGGGATGCGCGCCCGGCAGTGTCACTCATTTCGCGAGCGGCAGGCCTGTCGCCGAGGCGATCTGCTGGGCCGCGTCGTCGAGCGCCGCCTTGCCGTCCGGATAGCCGCCGGCAAGGTATTTCGTCTGGACGGCCTTTATGACCTCATCGGCGTCACTGAAATACTGGGTGCCGGGGCTCGGGTGGATTCTCGGCAGGGTGGCGAGAATATCGGCCCAGACCTTTTGGCCACCCCAGTAGGGCTGCGGTTCGTTGACGAAGGGATCCTTCACCGCCGACAGCAGCGACGGCACGAGGCCGAAGGATTTCAGCATGGTCACCTGGCCCTCATTGGTGCCAAGCGTGTATTCGAGGAATTTCCAGGCGGCTTCCTTGTGCTTCGAGCTGCTGGCGATTGCAAGCGACGAACCACCGAGATTGGCAGCATGCGGGCCGTCGGCCGTCATGCTTGGCATCGGATAGACGCCCCATTTGCCGGCAAGATCCGGCGAGGTCGAGCGCACGGTGCCTTCATACCAGCCGCCATAGAGCTGCGATGCCACCTTGCTTGCAGTGTTCGCCTGAATTTTTTCATTCCAGTTCGCCGCGGTCATCAGGCCCGCGTCCTTGATTTCCTTCACCTTGTCCAGCGCCTTGACGCAGGCGGGCTGGTTGACGGTGATGCTCTGGCTGTCACTCGAAAAATAGCCGCAGCCCTGTTCGTTGGCGAGCATGCGGAACCATTCCGTATCGCCGTTGAGATCGGCCTGCGTCATGACGACACCGGGATTGGCGGCAGAGATCTTCTTGCCGGCGGCGATGAAATCGTCCCATGTCTTGATCGTTGCCGGATCGACGCCGGCCTTTTCATAGATGTCCCGGCGGTAGAACATGGTGACGGGGCCGGAATCCCACGGCATTGCATAGGCGGCGTCGCCCACTTCGAGCTCGGCGCGCTTGAAATCCGGGAACTGCTTCTTGAGTTCGTCATTATAGCCGAGCTTCGTCAGGTCGCTCAGGCAGTCCGGAAAGCGGTTCCAGAAGATCGAAGCTTTGTGGTTTTCGATCGACATGACGTCGGGCAGGCCATCGCCGCCGGCAGCGCAGGCGGCCAGCATCTTGTCGAAGACCTGCGGGTTGCCGATGTCCTGAACATCGACCTTGATATCGGGATATTTCTTATTGAATCCTTCGACCGTGGATTTCAGCGCCGACGCGGCGATGTTCCAGCTCCAGACTGTGATGGTGGTTTGCTCTGCAAAGGCAGAACCGGAAGCGAGCAAGGCGGCAAGCGCCGTCGCCCCAGCAAGTTTTAAACGCATTGAAAATCCTCCCTTTTCAATTGCTGTCCGCAAGCGAACGCGTTTAAACTATCTGTCGGCACGCTTCTGTCTCCTAAAAAGGGAACATCGACTTGGCGAAAAGTAAGGTGGGTCAACGGGCGGTTTATCAGCCGGGTGCAAGCAGCGTCGAAGGGCTGCCAAATGTCCTGCAGATGTTCCATAACCACCCGTTGCCGATGGCAAAACCGCATTGGCACGCGCAGGTGGAGGTGAATTACATCGTGCGCGGAACCGTGCACTACCGCATAGGCGATCACGAGCTTACTTTGAGCGCGGGCGAGATCTGTCTTTTCTGGGGCGGTCAGCCGCATCTGCTGGACGATCTGTCGGAGGATGCGATCTATGCGGGCGCGCATCTGCCGCTGGTGCATTTTTTTCGCCTGCGCCTGCCGCTTGACATCTCGGGCCGCCTCATTCGCGGGCAGACCCTCATCAGCTCGGCGACCGATGCCGCCGACGACGAGAATTTCGCGCGCTGGCATCGTTACGTCATGTCCGAAGACGGCGCCAAGGCGGAACATGCGGTGGCAGAACTTCTCCTGCGCCTGGAGCGCATCGCCTTCGAACCCTACCGCATGGTGCCGGAGAAGCAGCAAAACCCGGCAAACGAGCAAGCCCATCCGCAATCCTCGCGCAGCCTGGCGAGAATGTGCGATTTCATCGCCGAGAATTTCCTGCATGACATCGATACGGTCGATATCGCCAAGGCGGCGCACCTTCATCCCAAATACGCAATGAACCTCTTCAAGAAATCGACCGGCATGACGCTGGCCAAATATGTGAACCTGCTGCGCCTTTCGCGCGCCCAGGCGATGCTGATGCGCGATGGCGCCAATGTGCTGCAGGTCGCCATGGATAGCGGCTTCGGTTCGATCAGCGCCTTCAACAAATCCTTCCGCCACATTGCCGGCATGACGCCTTCCGATTTCCGCCGCGACATGCGCGTTCTCTCCGCGATGAATGTCGAAGCCATCAAGCTTCCGATGCACCGGCCATCGCCGCAGTTCCATCGCTAGTTCCCCTTGCGGTCGCGGGCGATCTCGCGCATTGCTCTTGGCCGGTTGAGGAAGGGGAGAATCTCATGCGGCAGTTTTCGGCTTGTATCGAGTGGTTGTTCGCGCGCGACGGCGATGGCTTCGCCGATCGTATTCGTCTGGCGCATCAGGCGGGCTTGAGCGCAGTCGAGTTCTGGCACTGGACGAACAAGGATCTCGACGCGATCGCCGCCGCGGTCGCCGAGACCGGCATCGCGGTCTCAGGCATGGTGGCCGAGCCGATGATCGCGCTGACGAATCCGGCAAACAAGGAGGCTTGGCTCAAGGGCTTGCGGGAGTCGATTGCTGTCGCGCAGCGCCTCGGCGCCAGGGTTCTCATCGCGCAGGCAGGTGACGATCTACCGGAGTTTTCGCGCGTCGAGCAGCGCGCGGCTCTTGTCGCGGCCCTCAGCGCGGGTGCGGATGTCCTCAAGGGTTCGGGTGTTCGGCTCGGACTGGAGCCTCTGAACACCAGGATCGACCATGTCGGCTATTATCTGTCCTCGACGGAGGAAGGCCTCGATATTGTCGACGCGGTCGGCCGTGCGGAAATCGGCATCGTCTATGACATCTATCATTCGGCCGTCATGGACGAGAAGACCGAAGATGTCATAGGCGGCCGTATCGACCGCGTCGTGCATGTCCATGTCGCCGATCACCCGGGCCGTGGCGATCCCGGCACCGGTCACATCGATCTTCTCAACCGGCTGAACTGGCTGTTTGCCCAGGGCTATGATGGCAGGGTGGGGCTGGAATACAGGCCGCAGACAGGCGATGCCGAAGCCGTTCGCGCGGTGGTAAAATCATTGGGCGGCTGAAGCAGCCGTCTATGCCGGCTCCATCATGCCGAAGACGGCGACAAGCCCGATGACGACGAAACCGATGGTGATTTCGGCGATACTTCCGATGCGAAGCGCCTGCAGGGCGCGGCTCGGGTTGCGGCTCATCCAGGGAACGAAGATATAGCGATTGACGATCGCCAGCAGCGACATGCCCGCGACCAGCGCGATCTTGATGGCAAGCAGCGTCTGGTAGGGCGAGGACCAATCCGTCGGCAGGCGTTTGAGGATCAAAATGGTGTTGACGATGCCGGAGAGGATGACCAGCGCCACCGCCCAGTGTCCGGCAGTCGAGAAGCGGCGCAGCGCCAGTTGCGCCTCTGCCCTGCATTCCGGCCGGCTCAGTAGCCGGAGAATGGGGATCAGCGGCACGAGCGCCCCAAGCCAGCCGCCGCCAGTCAGCACATGGAGGACATCGTTGGCGCGGTGCGCCTGACGCAGCCAGCCATCCAGCATCGACGCATGGCCGGTCAATGAGAGGGTGGCAAGGCCGAGGCCTGACGCCAAGGCCAGTCCAAGCCGGCGCGGGCCTTCCGGTAGCAGGAAGGCGCAGAGCATCAAGACGGCGACGACCGCCTGTGCCTGCCAGGCTTGCCCGACTGTCGTATCGAACAGGACATCATGCAGAGTGCCGAGATCGGCGGCGTCGCTCCAGCCGTTGCCGATGATGGCCGTTGCCGCGGCCAGGGATATCAGCATCGTCAGGGCCGCGACCACCGCGATCAGAAAAAACGGGATTGAGGACATGCGCCAGACTGTGTTTGCGAGCTCCCTCGGCACCAGAAAGGAAAGATAGGCGCAGGCGCCCCAGAGAAGCATCAGCGATGCGTCGTGAAGAAAGCGGCAGAGTTCGAGCGCTGTCGTCGGATCCATCAGGGCTTCACGATAAAGTTACAAGTGCCATGGGAGTGACGTTCCGGGTTGATGCTAGGTTGGCTTTTGCTGGGCAATCTTAGGGACACCACGTCAAGGGCGCTGGAAAGCCAGCCTGCCATGATCCGGATGATGGAAGATTCTTCCGTCATGTTGTCAAGCGCGATAGGATTGCGGATACGCCCTGTCAACTTTCTCCATGCATAAAGGCGCCGTTCGGGACGCTTTGCCGCAAGGCAATCCGGTATCGCAGGCTTCGGTCGGTCACGATATCGCTCAGCAGCGCGGATTCCTGTCTTTCGGCACAGAATCGTCGCTTTTGAGTCCTTTTTGCAGAGTTTGTTAAGGCGTTCCGAGGTGTACGCTCGAAAGGGAGTTTCATGTCGGCAGCTAGAATACGCGAAAAAATGGCTCATGGTTTCGGCCATCGCCGGCGTCGCGAGTGGCTCGATAATCTTGATATGCCCACCTATGTCATCGGCGATGTGCATGGTCGCTACGATCTGCTGAGCGCGCTCGAGCGCAAGATCGTTGCCGATGCTGCGGGCTTGCCCGGCCAAAAGCTGATCATCATGCTGGGGGATTACATCGACCGCGGCCCGGCCTCGGCACAGGTCATCGGCCGGCTGATGGCACCACCGCCGAAAGGTTTCGATCGCATCTGCCTGACCGGCAATCACGAAATGGAAATGCTCGCCTATATCGATGGCGAGATATCGCTCGATGATTGGGTGGGGCTCGGAGGCGATGCCACTCTTGCCTCCTATGGCGCGGATATCCTGGCGCTGCGGGAGCAATATCCGAGTCAAAAGAAGCTCGATACCTTCCTGCGGACCTGGCTTCCGGACGATCACATCAATTTCCTGCGGCGCTTGCCGATCATGTTGGATACGCCGCAGGCCCTGTTCGTCCATGCCGGTATCGACCCCGACAGGTCGCTTGCCGATCAGCAGGATCATGATCTGGTCTTCATCCGCTCGCATTTCTACGACAGCGCACAGCCGCTGCCGAAGCTGATCGTGCATGGTCACACACCGATCAGCAAGGCCGAGGCCAGCGGGCTCCGGCTCAATCTCGACACCGGGGCCTACCGCACCGGCCGGTTGACTGCGGCCCGGCTATGGCAGGGCCGCATCAGCATTACGTCGACTTGATTTGCAGGCTTGGAGCATTTCCAGGAAAACTGCGCAGCGGTTTTCCGTCCCGAATGCGTAAAAACAAAGTGCTCTAGAGATTGCCGATGCAGAGGTACTTCATTTCCAGATAGTCATCGGCGCCGTGCCGAGAACCTTCGCGGCCGAGGCCGGATTGCTTGATGCCGCCGAACGGTGCCGTCTCGGACGACATCAGGCCGGTGTTGATCCCAACCATGCCGTATTCCAGCGCTTCCGCCACGCGCCAGACCTTCTTTAGGTCGCCGGCGAAGAAATAGGCGGCAAGACCGAATTCGGTGTCGTTCGCCTGCTGAACGACGTCTTCGACCGTCTCGAAACGGAAGAGCGGCGCCACCGGGCCGAAGGTCTCTTCGCGGGCGACCTTCATGGTCCTGTCGACACCGGTCAGAATGGTCGGTGCGAAGAATGTGCCGGCGCCTTCGATGCGCTTGCCGCCAGCCACGATGCGGGCACCCTTTGAAACGGCATCCCGAACATGATCCTCGGCCTTGGCGACGCCCTGCTCGTCGATCAGTGGCCCGACTGATACCCCCGGCTTGAAGCCGTCGCCGACCGAGAGTTCGGCGACCTTGGCAGCGAGCTTGGCGGCAAAGGCATCATAGACATTCGACTGCACATAAATGCGGTTGGCGCAAACGCAGGTCTGGCCGGCATTGCGATATTTCGAAGCCATCGCGCCTTCGACGGCGGCATCGAGGTCGGCATCTTCGAAGACGATGAAGGGTGCGTTGCCGCCGAGCTCGAGGCTGACCTTCTTGATCTGGTCCGAGCACTGGCGCATCAGGATGCGGCCGACTTCGGTCGAGCCGGTGAAGCTGATCTTGCGCACCTTCGGATTGCCGCAGAGCTCGCGGCCGATCGCTGGGCCATCGATGCCGACGATGATGTTGAGAACGCCGGCGGGAACGCCCGCCTCTTCGGCAAGAACCGCAAGTGCGATCGCCGTCAACGGCGTCTGCTCGGCGGGTTTGGAGACGACGGTGCAGCCGACGGCAAGAGCCGGCGCGATCTTGCGGGCGATCATGGCTGCCGGGAAATTCCAGGGCGTGATCGTACCGACGACGCCGACCGGCTGCTTGATGACGACCATGCGCTTGTCGTTGGATGGCGCGGGAATGGTCTCGCCATAGATGCGCTTGGCCTCTTCCGCATACCATTCGACATAGGACGCGGCGTAGAGGATCTCACCCTTGGCTTCCGGCAGCGGCTTGCCCATTTCGGCCGTCAGGATTGCTCCCAACTCGTCGGCATTGGCGACCATGAGATCGAACCATTTGCGCAGGATGACGGCGCGTTCCTTGGCCGGGCGGGCGGCCCAGGTGACCTGGGCTATATAGGCAGCATCGATGGCCGCGGTGGTCTCGGCGGCACCCATGTCGGGGAGCGAGGCAAGTACTTCGCCGGTCGCGGGATTGATCACGTCGAATGTCTTCGTTGCTCCACCCGCCGTCCAGACGCCGTTGATATAGCCGGCGGCGCGCAGGAAGCGCGAGGAGAAGGGGACATGCTTGGTCATTGCTGTTGTAAAGGACATTATATGCACTCCGACAGGTTCTCGCCCGGCAGGCCGCACGGGCGATCGTAGAGGAAACGGGGAAGGACAGCCGTTAGTGTGAGGCACTCGCCTCGATCATCGCGGCTTCGAGAATATCGAGCGCCTCGCTGAACACGCCGTCCTGGATGGTGATCGGCGACAGGAAGCGGATGACATTGCCGTGGACGCCGCAGGTCAGCAGGATCAGCCCCTTGTCGAGCGCGATCAGCCGCACCTTGTTGGCGAAATCGGCGCTCGGCAGCTTCGTTGTCACATCGTTGAACTCCACGGCGTTCATGAAGCCGGGGCCGCGAATGTCGACGATCTCAGGCACCTTGTCGCGCAGCGATTCCAGCCGCTGCTTCAGGCGCGATCCGAGCTGATTGGCACGGTCGCAGAGGCCCTCGTCGGTGATGACGTCGAGCACGGCATGGGCGGCTGCAATGCCAAGCGGATTGCCGCCATAGGTGCCGCCCAGGCCGCCCGGTGCCGGCGCGTCCATGATTTCGGCGCGGCCGGTGACGGCGGCCAGCGGGAAGCCGCCGGCAAGGCTCTTTGCCATGGTGACGAGATCGGCTGCCACGTCATGATGATCCATTGCGAACATCTTGCCGGTGCGGGCAAAACCAGTCTGGACCTCGTCGGCAATGAGGAGAATGCCATGCTGGTCGCAAATCTCGCGCAGCGCCTTCATGAAGGCTGCAGGCGCCGGATAGAAGCCGCCTTCGCCTTGCACGGGTTCGAGGATGATGGCGGCGACGCGCTGCGGATCGACATCGGCGGCAAACAGCTTCTTCAGCGTCGCCAGCGACTGTTCGACGGTCACGCCATGCAGCGGCACCGGGAAGGGCGCATGGAAGACATCGCCCGGCATCGGGCCGAAGCCGATCTTGTAGGGCGCGACCTTGCCTGTTAGGGCCATGCCCATGAAGGTGCGGCCGTGGAAGCCGCCGCCAAAGGCGATGATAGCGGAGCGGCCGGTGGCGGCGCGGGCGATCTTGACGGCATTCTCGACCGCTTCGGCGCCCGTCGTCACGAAGATCGTCTTCTTGGCGAAATCGCCGGGAACGATGGCATTCAGCCGCTCAGCCAGATGCACATAGCTCTCATAGGGCACGACCTGATGGCAGGTGTGGGTGAAGCGGTCGAGCTGCTCCTTGACGGCGGCGATGACGCGGGGATGGCGATGGCCCGTATTCACCACGGCGATGCCGGAGGCGAAATCGATGTAGCGGTTGCCTTCCTTGTCCCAGATCTCGGCGTTTTCGGCGCGGTCGGCGTAGATTTGCGTCGTCATGCCGACGCCGCGGGAAATGGCGGCGTTCTTCCGATCAGTCAGGGTCATCGCTGTGGCTCCAGGGAGGGCGGTTTAAATTAGCTTGCAGAACTTCTGC
Organism: Rhizobium sp. AC27/96; assembly: GCF_001692325.1. Classification (GTDB taxonomy): domain Bacteria; phylum Pseudomonadota; class Alphaproteobacteria; order Rhizobiales; family Rhizobiaceae; genus Rhizobium. The sequence continues at coordinate 37,417 of NZ_LXKN01000029.1, forward strand.
AAGTTCTGTAGAAAATTCCTACATTTTTCCTGCAAGATTTCAAGCGAGATTTTGTGGCGGTGACAAGAATACGCCGAGGGCTCAACTCCAGCGCAGCAGGTCTTTAAAGGCCTGCCAAGGATGCTGTAGCGGGCGCTTCATCCATGCTAAGCAGAGCAAAAGACTTGGTATCAGGGATTATTGGCAAATGAGCAGCATCGAGCCCGTGCGCTACAAAGTGGCGGAAGCGGCGCGTCTTGCCGGCGTGTCGGCCTCCACGCTGCGTCTATGGGAAAGCCAGGGTCTGGTCGTGCCCTTTCGTTCCGAAACCGGGCATCGCCAGTACAGCGCCGAGGATGTGGCGCGGCTGAAGCGCATTTCCTGGTTCCGTGCCGAGCGCGGCCTCAACCCGGCGGCTATCCGCGAGGCACTGGAAACCGAGGATGCCGTGGCACTCGGCGCCGACAATGGCGAGCAGGTGGCGCCCTCCGGCATTGGCCGCAAGCTGCGGGCGCTGCGCCATGCCGCCGGCCGGACGCTGGATCAGGTTGCCGCCGATATGGGCATGACCTCATCGACGCTATCGACACTGGAGCGGACCTCGCAGGGCGTCAGCTTCAAGACCCTCCACGATCTCGCGGATTACTACGGCACAACCGTCTCGCGGCTGTCGGGCGAGGAACGCGAGGATGTTCCGTCGCTGATCCGGTCGGGCGAATGGCGGGCCTGGCCGGCAACGACGCCGGGCGTCACCGTGCAGTTGCTCGCCGAGGGAAGGACGATGATGGACTGCCATCGCTTCGTGCTGGCGCCGGGCGCGACCAGCGAGGGCGCCTATCGCCATGACGGCGAGGAGTTCATCCACGTCCTCGCCGGCCGTCTGGAGCTGGTGCTCGACAGCGACCAGTTCTTCGATCTTCTGCCGGGCGATTCGCTTTATTTCGAGAGCCGCCGCTATCACTCCTGGCGCAATCATCATGACGGCGAAACCATATTGCTCTGGATCAATACGCCGCCGACATTTTGAACGGCAGCGGTATCGTCATCCCCCTGTCTTTTCTATAGAACTGACGAAAATCGAATTCAGACGACAGAGCCCGGAGAATCCCATGGCTGCCACCATCCGTTACCACGAAGGCGATATTTCCGCCGCCGATGCCGCCCGCTATACCGGCGCCATAGCCATCGATACGGAAACGCTTGGCCTCGTTCCGCGGCGTGACCGGCTTTGCCTTGTGCAGCTTTCGCCGGGCGATGGCACGGCCGACGTCATCCGCATCGCCGCCGGCCAGAAACAGGCGCCCAATCTCGTCACCATGCTTGCCGATCCGGCCCGCCAGAAGATCTTTCACTATGGCCGCTTCGACATTGCCGTCCTGTTCCATACCTTCGGCGTCACCACCACACCCGTCTTCTGCACCAAGATCGCCTCGCGCCTCTGCCGCACCTATACCGACCGCCACGGTCTGAAGGACAATCTCAAGGAAATGCTCGACGTCGATATTTCCAAGGCGCAGCAGTCGTCAGACTGGGCGGCGGAAAAGCTGTCGCCGGCGCAGCTCGAATATGCCGCCTCCGACGTGCTCTATCTCCATGCGCTGCGCGAAAAGCTGACACAGCGCCTGCTGCGCGACGGCCGCATGGATTATGCGGATGACTGCTTCGCCTTCCTTCCGACCCGCGCCAAGCTCGACCTTCTCGGCTGGGAAGAAGCGGATATTTTCGCCCATAGCTGAGAGCTTCGCCCTGCGGGTGAAATTCACGGGGCCGGTGCCGCAAAAGTGGCATCGTCCTCCTTAATTTAGTGATCTTTTAAGGAATAGGCTGCTATTTTGCAGCTGATTTCCAGCCCGGCGCATCTGCGCTTGCCATCTCGGTCATCGGGCAATTGAAAATCCACCGGCCGCATGAGCGGACCCTGACTGAACCTGCCCCCGCTTCCATCGTCGTCTTGCCAGACAAAGGAGCATGTCATGTTGCTTCCCGTTGGTGCCGTGTCTGTTGTGGGTGTGCCCGTCGAAAAGCCCGTAGTCGCGACGGCGGAGACCGCCGGGCTCCAGACGGCAGCAACGCCGGTTGCTGTTCTGTCGAGTGCGGTCAATACCAGCGTCGAAGGCAAGTTGAACCTGCTGCTGGCCGCAGCGCGTGAACGCATGTTTGATAGCCTGCTTTCCGCCATCGATGCCGCCAGCGCGGTGCTGAACGTTTCCCGCGAACCGGGTGAAAGCAACGCCGCTTTCGCCCAGCGTGTCGCCGTTGCAATTCGCAGCCTCTCGCCGCAACAGCTCGTCGTCGCGCAGCAAAAGCTGGACGCGCAGCTGAGCACAAGGGTGCCGCTGCCGCTGCTGGCCGAGGTGTTGCAGGAGCCCGAGAGCCCGCAGGCGGTGCAACTGGCTCTCAATCTGGAGCGGTCAGCGGCTGCCGAGCCCGATGCCGTGCTGAAGGCGGTCGTCAATTCCTACGGTCAGAATGCCGGCGAGGCAAAGCCGGTGCCGGCCCAGACGCAGGCGCCCGGGGCCGCACCATTGCAGAAGGTAGCTGCCCTGGTCGCTCAGGCGATCAGCCCGGCGCTCCCGTCGGAGGAGCCGCTGGCGCCTTTGGCCACCCAATCCACGGCACAGCCGTCGCCCGCACCACAGGAAGCGTCTCAGCCGGATACTGTGGCCCAATCGGTGCCCACCGCCGCCCAGACAGTCCCGCTGCAGGCACCCGCGCAAAATGGAGCCGTTCCGCCGCAGCAAGCGACGTCAGCAAGCCCGAACACCGGTACCGCCACGATTTCGCCCTTGCAGCTCGCCTCCCTGGTCGAAGATCTGGCCGCGGGACCGCTGCTGGCGGCGATCGTCGCCGAGGCCACGCTTCCGACCGAAGTCGAACTGATCAGATCGCCGCTTGCGCCGCCACCGCCGCCGCGCGACATCCAGCAGATCCAGGCCGATCTCAAGCAGGGACTGCAGGTCGTCATCAGCCCGTCAGTGATTGCCACCAATCCCGACCTCATGCAGATCATCAGCAATCCCGGAGCTTCGGTCGAAAAAACCATAGCGCAGGCGCTGACCGGCAACGGGGCAGGGCAGGCATCGCAGCCGCAACCTCCCGTCGATGACAATGGCAGGAGCCGGCTTGTTGCGGCGAGTGCGATACCGGTCGCGTTGGCTGAAGAGCCTGAATTGCCCGTTTCCGCTGCGGCACTTGCCGGCAAATCGCAGCCGCCGGCGCCTTCTTCGGCCGGCATGGCCATGTACGATACGGCGGAGCAGGCGGGGATGCCGGTTCAGGTGCCGGTGGTTGGCGTTCCCTTCGTCGTCGCCAACTACCTGCCGGCAACCACTCCTGCCAAAACAAGCGAATCGAAACGGGTCGATCGCGTGGATCCCATTGCGGATGAAGAAGGGGAACGTGCCGACGACGGCGAAACGCCGCAAGATCAGGATGACGCGGATTCAGAGCAGCGGGATACGCAGCCGCAGACGGCTGCAGGGACTCCCGATGATGCGGAATCAGACCTCGATGCTTCCCGCCAGGGCGCCACTGTCACACCGGAATTGCCTGCCTTGCCGCAACCTTCGCTCGCCGATCGCCAGCGCGACCACGCTTTCGATTTCTATCGCCGCATGGTGGCCTGGGAATAGCCGGGATCGTATCGCAGCCAAAGAAAAACCCGCCGGATCGCTCCGGCGGGTCTTTTGTTTCCAGGCTTCTACCGAGGATTATTCGGCGTTGCGGTTCTTCAGAGCCGCACCCAGGATGTCGCCGAGCGAAGCGCCCGAGTCGGACGAACCGAACTGAGCAACAGCTTCCTTCTCTTCTGCGATTTCCAGAGCCTTGATCGACAGCATGATCTTGCGGTCCTTCTTGGAGAAGTTGGTGACGCGAGCGTCGACAACCTGACCAACCGAGAAACGCTCCGGACGCTGTTCGTCACGGTCACGCGACAGATCGGCGCGGCGGATGAACGAGGTGATGTCTTCGTGGCTGACGAGCTTCACTTCGATGCCGCCTTCGTTGACTGCGATGATTTCGCAGGAAACGACTGCATTCTTGCGCAGGTCGCCGGAAGCTGCTGCTTCGCCGACTGCGTCCTTGCCGAGCTGCTTGATGCCGAGCGAGATGCGTTCCTTGTCGACGTCGACGTCGAGAACGACAGCCTTGACGACATCACCCTTGTTGAACTCCTCGATGACCTGTTCGCCCGGACGGTTCCAGTCGAGGTCGGAGAGGTGCACCATGCCGTCCACATCGCCGTCGAGGCCGATGAACAGGCCGAATTCGGTCTTGTTCTTGACTTCGCCTTCGACTTCGGTGCCGGCCGGATGGTTGCGGGCGAACGCAGCCCACGGATTTTCGAGCGTCTGCTTCAGGCCAAGCGAAATACGGCGCTTGGTCGGATCGACTTCGAGAACGACCACTTCGACTTCCTGGCTCGTGGACAGGATCTTGCCGGGGTGAACGTTCTTCTTGGTCCAGGACATTTCCGAGATGTGGATCAGGCCTTCGATGCCCGGCTCCAGCTCGACGAACGCACCGTAGTCGGTGATGTTCGTGACGGTACCGGAAATCTTCTTGCCTTCCGGATACTTGGCCTGGATGCCATCCCACGGATCGCTCTCGAGCTGCTTCATGCCGAGCGAGATACGGTGGGTTTCCTGGTTGATGCGGATGATCTGTACCTTGACCTGCTGGCCAATGGACAGGATTTCCGACGGATGGTTCACACGGCGCCATGCCATGTCGGTGACGTGCAGCAGGCCGTCGATGCCGCCGAGGTCAACGAACGCACCGTAATCGGTGATGTTCTTGACGACGCCGTCAACAACCTGGCCTTCTTCGAGGTTCTGAACGATTTCAGAACGCTGCTCGGCACGGGACTCTTCGAGAACCGTACGACGCGATACGACGATGTTGCCGCGGCGCTTGTCCATCTTGAGGATTTCGAAGGGCTGCGGGTTGTGCATCAGCGGGGTCACGTCGCGGATCGGACGGATGTCGACCTGCGAACGCGGCAGGAAGGCGATAGCGCCGTCGAGATCGACGGTGAAGCCACCCTTGACCTGGTTGAAGATGACGCCTTCGACGCGTTCACCAGCTTCGAACTTGACTTCGAGCTTGATCCAGCTTTCTTCGCGGCGAGCCTTTTCGCGCGAGAGAACGGCTTCGCCAAGCGCGTTTTCGATACGCTCGACGTAGACTTCGACTTCATCGCCGACCTTGAGCGTGCCGTCCTTGGCGCGCGCACCGAATTCCTTCAGCGCGATGCGGCCTTCGACCTTGAGGCCGACGTCCACAACGGCGACATCCTTTTCGATGGCCGTGATGATACCCTTGGCGACATAGCCTTCGGCCAGATCGTTCTTGGCAAAGGATTCTTCGAGAAGGGCCGCGAAATCTTCGCGAGAGGGGGTTGTTACAGACATAAAATCTCCTGGCGTGTCCCGATCATGCAATCTGGACACTGACGCGCCGGTGGTTCGCGTTAAACAGGCCTGACCCCAGTCCGCCTCCCCTTCGGGAAGCTATCCGGCGCATGGACGGAATGTCAGGCTATTGATTGGCGGTTTCGGGCGCTAGGAACGCGCGAAAGCCGCTCATATTGTCATGCATTTCGGCTCAGAGCGGCGTCGATGATCGACTTTGCCGTCTGAAACGCCGCTTCTATACTCATTTCTGAGGTATCAAGCAAGTACGCCTCTTGCGCAGGGCGAAGCGGACTGTCGGTGCGGCCCATATCGCGCTCGTCGCGCCGCTGCACATCTTCGAAAATGGCCGCGTAGTCGGCGCTGCCGCCGGCCTCGACGATCTCTTCGTAGCGCCGTCTCGCCCGCACCTCGGCAGAAGCGGTGACATAGAATTTCACCGGCGCATCCGGGCAGACGACGGTGCCGATATCGCGCCCATCGAGCACAGCGCCCGGTTCCTTCAGCGAAAAGCGGCGCTGCGCCTCGACGAGAGCCCGGCGCACCGCCGGCATGACGGCGATCTTCGATGCCGCCTCGCCGATCTCGTGTTTCGACAGGATAGTCCGGTCGAGCCCGGCGAGGTCGACCTTGCGCGCCATCGCCTCGGCGACGGCTTCGTCATCGAGCGGCAGGCCGGCATCCAGCAGGGCCTTGGCGGTTGCGCGGTAGGTGAGGCCGGTGTCGAGATGGTGAAAGCCATAGGTTTCCGCAATCCGGCGCGCCAAGGTTCCCTTGCCCGCCGCCGCAGGCCCATCGATGGCGATGATCATTCTTCTTCTGTCCCCAGCCTTAATCCAGATATTACTTGCTGTAGCGTCGCACCAGATCCGCCATTTCGGCGGCGTCGGTGCGATCGATCGTGTCGAGGCCACCGGCCACGCCCTGCCGGTCGGCAAGCGGCCGGTTCTGGCTGACTTTCCATTTGCCTTCAATCGTTTCCATGTCGATCTCGATGCCGATGATACCCTTCAGCTGGGCCGTAACGAATTCCGGCGGAGCATCGTCGACTGCCCAGGGCTGCGGGCGGCTGCTTTCGTTCTCGCCTGTCAATGCGCCGATCTGGGCGCGCAGCCAGGTGGGATCGTCGATCGTCCGTGCGCTGCCGCGAACCTGCACGATCGCATAGTTCCAGGTCGGCACGACCTTGCCGGTTTCCTGCTTCGTCGCATACCAGGACGGCGTGATATAGGTGTCGGCGCCCTGGAAGACGACGAGGACCGGTGCGCCGGCTGCGATTTCCTTCCACTGGCCGTTTGCCCGCGCGACATGCGCCTGCAGCGTGCCCTTCGGCGAAGAGCCGGTCTTGAGGTGAAACGGGATGGCATTGGCCATCAGGCCGCCATCACCAGCCGTAACGAGCAATCCGAGCGGGTGCGCCCGGATAAGGTCGTGCTGCGTATCGAGATCGTCTTCGCGATGTTGGGGCGGCTGATACATGGTTCCGGTCCGTTTGCTGTCGCCATCCTGGGGCACGTGATGAAGGTAGGCTGCCATCTGCTTGCCTGATCGCGCTCTAGCAGTCCTCGACCTCGATCGTCGCGCCCAATCTTGTCATCATATCAAAAAAACAGGAAAAGCGGTGGCCTTGCGATAGATGTTTTGGAGGCGCAACTGCTCTTCAATAGACATCGGTTGACCCATTCTGCCGCAATGCGCGAAAACCGTGTGCAGAGCGGTATGAAGTTTAGCTTTGACAGAAACGACCGCAACGATTAAGGGGACCGGCTGATATTTCCCTTAAAACGCCGGCTTCCCCGGCATTGCCGAATTTCCATTCGGCCATTCATGAGGCTTTGACAGTGGCGAAAGCGGACCTTGGAACAAAACGTACCGATCCGGATAACGGCAAGAAGTTCTACGACTTGAACCGGGATCCGGTGATCTCGCCCTATACCGGCAAATCCTGGCCATTGTCCTTCTTCGAGGAAACCTCGGCTGCGAAGGAAGTTCCGGAAGAAGAAGAAGTGGCCGAAGTCGATACCGAGAACACCGAAGTCGAACTGGTGTCGCTCGAGGATGCCGACGAGGCAGCCGCCGGCGGCGACGATATTCCGGATATCGGTGACGACGAAGTCGAAATCGATGACGATGACGACGATACCTTCCTCGAAGCCGATGAAGATGAAGATGATGACGACATGAGCGACATCATCGGCGTTACCGGCGACGACGACGACGTCTGATCTCAAGGGCAATCGGCCCGGGCAGCAAGAAAAGTGTTCCGGGCCGAATTTTTCGGCTTGCTATCTGTAAAAACCACAAGTAATAAGCCGCCACCCCGACGGGCAACGCGCTCGGAAGGGACCCAGGGCCGGTCAAACGGCACCACCTTGATGGGGCTATAGCTCAGCTGGGAGAGCGCTTGCATGGCATGCAAGAGGTCAGCGGTTCGATCCCGCTTAGCTCCACCAAATTTTCCAAGCTTATTCAGATGGTTAAGTTATTTTGTGATCCCCACCCTCGTGGCGCGGCAGTTTGGGGAAGCACTAGGGAAGCGCGCGCCCACGGCTTCGTTGGCTTCACGAAAATTGCCGCTCCCGCATCGTTTGGTATGAAATACTGGCTCACACCATGGGCTGCGAAAAGCGACGCAACAAGCCACCCTCAGTCGTGGGACTCTATTTCCCTCTAGCTGTCCGCAACCTAACGGACAAAATAGCGTTCAATGCGAACCTGTTGAATTTCGCCCGAGCGTTGATATTCTGCGCGCGACTCGCTTCATTCAAGGTTGCAGGGAATTAACTTGATCGTAATCAAAACTACGTATAGGACAGCCGTGCAACTGAATTTCAGTTGCAGTGGAACTTATGCGCGGCTTATTCATTATTTGGCTGACATATGACGCGCATAGATACGCTGAAGGAGGAGTTCAGGGCATGCAAAGGTCCGTTTCCATATAGCAAGCTTGTCAAGCTGCTTATTGGACTAGGGTATGAGGTCAAGAATGGAGACGGAGCAGGCCGCAAATTTATCCACGCTATCACTAAGAAAGTGATCATTGTCCACGAGCCTCACCCTGGCAATGAGATCAAGTCCTACTTGGTCAATCAAATTCGAAATTACCTGCTGGATAGGAAAGAAATATGAAGCCGATCACTTACAAAGGGTATCAAGCTTCTGTCGAATACGAAGGCGGTAGCCTCTTCATCAAGATTCTTCATATCGATGACCTTCTGCTGGCGGAGTGCGAAAACGCCAAGGACGTCGAAGCCGTTGCCCGCGCCCTTATTGACGAGTATATTCAGACTTGCAGAGACGAGGGCCGAGATCCCGAAAAGCCCTTTAAGGGTTCTCTTAACATCCGTATGGACCCGGTTCTTCATCGCCGCGCCGCTATGGCCGCAGCCGATGACGATGTTTCGCTGAACGCTTGGATATGCACGGCAATCACAGAGAAGATTGAATGCGCCAAGATATCGGAGCGATTTGATGGAGTGTTTTCAAGAAAGCGGCAGGAAATGGCCACCCTTGAGACAGTTCAGCGCCTCCAAGTGCAAGCCGATTACGGGGCAAACGTCATCCGCGAACGGCGTGAGTTCTATGCTGCCTATGAGGGTGAGGAAGTTGAGCCGATTAGCCTACTACGTCGAGTAGTTCCGTCACATACCGGTCGAGTGAAGCTGCATGGGTAAAAGTGCCGCTTCCCAAAAGGCTCCCGGCAAAGTTTCTCATCGCCTGGTTGCTCAGTCTTTGGTTGATATCAGCATAGATGTATCTCCAGAACCAGAAGGCGATAAGATCGAGCTGCGCTATAATGTTGCCGTCGATGAGCCTGTTCAAATTGAAGAACATCAGTATTTCTTTACTTGCCATCTGACCGTTGGAAAGCGAGCGCCAGATGACGAAGAAGACTTCGTGAGCGTTAGTGCGACATACGCTTGCATTCTTCGTCATTCTTTGAGCAATTCGGGGGACGTAATTTCCGCGGCAAAGAGATATGCTGCAACATCGATCTGGGGCGCGTTTTCTGGCCTCTTCGCCATTATAAGCCACCAAATGCGAACTTCGTTTCCTCCGCTCCCTCCAACACCAGCAGCAGTTGATGCTACTGGTGATCCGTCTCTCGCTCCATCAGAAGACGACAATATCAAACATGTAGAATCTGATATATAGTTATATATCAATCAACTTCTCGTGGCCTTATTGATAGTGGAAAAGCTGGAATCGGTTTTCCTCGGAGCGTCTCGTGGCGCTCCAGTCAATCGTTGTGGGCCTTCTGTTGCGCTGCGGAGCCGTGACAACATAATTCAGGGCGTCGCGCGCGTTGCCAGAAGTGTATCTGAAGCCCGCACGCTATTGATTACAGCAATTTATGCAGGGAGAAACGGCTATACCGCACTCCGAGACTTTGATTAATTCTGATGAAATCGAGCGCGTCGTATCTGTGCGCAAGCCATCAGCGTTGGTTCTGCAGCGCCCATTTCTAAGCATTTATGGGCAACGCAGGCGAATCCGTGCGACATGCGATGCAAAACGATTTTGTGATTAAAAAAATCCTGAAATGGTTTCAGAGCATTAACCGAGGTCGAACCTTTTCGTTAATTGAAATTTATTCTGGCGTATTTACATTGCCAACACATGGTCGTATTCGATCGCTAGTAAGAGTGCGTCGCACAAATCATTTAACGTGCGATTGAATGGAGAAATGAGATGTCCGCCCTTAAGAAAACCAAAACCGTCAATCTACGGATTGAGCCGGAAACGCACGAACTCATTGCGCGAGCTGCCGAAGTTTGCGGAAAGAGCATTACTGCGTTTATGACTGAGGCATCTGTCTACTCCGCTCAAGAAGAGTTGCTGGATCAACGATTCATAGGGGTATCTGCAGATGTTTTTGAGGCTGTAAGCGATCAACTTGCAGTACCGGGCGTCGCTAGGGATAACCTTGTCAAACTATTCCAGACCAAAGTGGAATGGATGGATTGACTTTTGTCCTACAGAAAGCCTTGCCCAATTAGTAGCCAGCACATCCTCGAGGGTTTTTCGTCAGGAAAGCCCTCGTTGGATGACTGGCTCAAAGATATGGCGCTTTATAACCAAGAACAGGGATATACTCGAACGTTTGTTATTGCAGACGAGGCTTATCACGTCGTTGGCTATCATTCTGTTTGCGCTGGTATGATACATCGAAACGATGTTTCCCGTTCGGTCAAAGGCACCCAAGCCCCTACTGAAATTCCAGTAGCAGTTTTGGCTCGGCTGGCCGTTGCTACCGCACATCAGGGGAGAGGGCTGGGCAAAGCGCTCTTAAAAAACGCTTTAATGAGCATAGTGTCGGCTGCCCAATTAGTAGCTTTCCGTGGCGTTGTCGTAAACGCGCTCGACGACGATGCCATGTCATTTTACAAAAAATTTCATTTTCAAGAAACCAAGAATATGGAACGGCGTCTAATTTTACCCGCCAAGGATATTATTGAATCGCTAAATCAGGCTACTTCCTAAACCGCAGCATATATCCAGCTACGTGCTTTGGGCTCTGTAGCTAAGCATCAAAGCGGTATTCGCTTTTCACAGCCGCGAATTCCCGGTTACTGGACCAGGAGTCCTCGAAGGGGAAAGTTGCAGCTCCATTGTTTGATGGAGCGCTCCTCGACCGCTGAAGAGGATCAAACGGCGACCAGTGTTCGAAAAGTCTTTGGTGGGCGAGCCTGGAGCACCGGCGCTACGGCCAAGGGACGACTTTGTTGCTCCTAAGGGTGCAATGAGGCGTATCGGATTCGCCCATCATCCACGAACAATCCTGTTTCGTGCTCTTTGCCACTCTGCACCCATTTGCGTGCTTGGTCCGCACGGACGATTGAAAAAGCATATTGCCCAGAGCAGCCGGCGGCTTCTAAGTCGCTTTTTCGTGCGAACTCGACGAGGGTTTGCCGATCGGATTCACCGCGGCGTCGAAGGGCGTAGAACATTTTTGAATCTCCCAATTTCGTCGTGTGAGCCGATATCTGATTACCGATAACCTTTAATTATCGGAACCTTGAGCTGAAACGCCCAGATTTCGGCCTGCGCCTCGCGCGCGTATTGGTCCCGAAACTCCTATAAGCGGCTGCGGCAATGTCGGCGCAGCAAGCCGATCTCAGTCCCTCTTGCATCTGATCGCAAACTGCGTTGCGCAGACCTGCTACGCGGTCGATCAGAAATTTTTTTAAAAATCTCGAAATCATCCAGCCACGCGCAGGGCCATCAACATTTCATTGCAAGCTAATTTTCTTCTCACTACCATCGTTGATGGGAGGACATAGATGCGACATATTGATTCGAAATCCGCCGAGCCTGTCGTCGCGACGAAGGTTTGGTGCATCGCAGACTTTTGCGCACTTCATCGACTGGATGGCAAGGAGCTAGCCCAGCTCACCGCGTTATTTGGTGAGTTTGCCACGACGAGCGAACTCGCCCACAACGTCACCCGGACACCGCGGTCCAGGTGACGAGACAATCCGGCCTTCCATTCCGCTGGCGGGCAGCCTTTTGATCGACGCGCGTACATGCACGCAAACCATACCTCGATGTTACCGCGCATGGTCATCCGACATTCGAATCCCTTACGATGAATGACTGCTCTTCTCGACCTCGGTCGGTGCCTTTCGGCGAATTCCCAACCGGTGACGTTCCCCACAGCTTGAAACCAAAATATAACTTGCATTCTTTCTTCGGCTGCTCGGTAATGAGCCATCATCGCAAACAGGAAGAATCCATGGCCAAGGGTCAAGCTAAAAGCAATAAAGAGATCCGCAAACCCAAGAAAGACAAGGCCGCTCCTGCTGCTGCGCCTACTCTTGGGGCCAAGGCAGTCGAATCTAATAAGCAGAAGAAGCCATAATCTTCAGCCTTCCACATATGGAATTCGGGTGACAAGTACATTGGTGTAAGCAAGGCGGATCCGCCATTGCGCGAACGTCTTGCCATTCTTGCCGCGCGTCCCCCGGATAATGTGCCTGAGGGGCACATTTAGAACAGAGCGCATGCCGGTCCCGCGCTTCCGTCGGAGACCAGAAGAGGGTCCTCGCGCGCGCGTATTGCTCTCGAAAGTCCTAGAATAAGCCTCTGTCTTTATGAATTTAGCTCGATTGCTGTTTCGATGAAGCGAATCATCTCCTGTACTGGCTCGAGTTCGACCATGCCGGCTTGGAAAAACAATCCCTCCCTCAGCGCTTCAGCTTTGATGCGGAGTCCAACATGGGTGAATGCAGTAAGGCGGGATATTTTTTGCCGCTCAACATGTATTTGAGATACGGCACTCGCGATGCGTTGCTTTGCCAGGTCGACTTTTGCCTCCCCGCGGAGGCGATTTGTTTCCTCACTATATTCCCGCGCTAAAACAAGCTTGTGTTTGAGTTCCGCGATTATTTTGTCCCGGCGCCCCTGTGCTTCGGCGAGAGATTTAGGTGTGCGACCATTGGGAACGTTCGAAATCCAGAAAGCCATCCTCTCTTCGGCTTCCTCCGGCGTCAGCACCGAAAAGCACATTGTCGCATTCTTTTCCCGATATTTTCGGGACAGGCGCTTTGTCAAAACACTCGTGTCCCTCATGATGTAACGGCCGAGAATATCGCGTTCGGCGTTGGCATCGCGAGAAATATGAGCATTCATGCCCTCAAGGATTTCCTCGGGAGCGAGCGGCCATCGATGCCGCCATTCATCCGCAAGCCATTCCAGATCATCCTTCGCGTTTCTTAACGCTTCGTGGGCTTTGTGAAGGGCTTCATGGCCTTCCAACAACTCATGGTTCTCTTCTGAGCCGCTAGATATTGACTGGCTGGACTCCAAAAGCGCGATAGCCGCCTGAACGTCGCCTGATTTCAATATCTCCCGCAGCCGGCCGAGGTCTGTTGCCGAGGTTGTGACCTGTCTGCTGATCGTATCAGTGCTGTGCATTTCAATCTCCCTCGTTCTGGCTTGATAAAAAATCAACTGTAGTTGAATTAAATCCTACTTATAGCCAATGTCAAGTGCGCTTGATAAAAAAGAAACTTCACTGTATTAAATGCCTATGATTGAACCCGATCAGATAAGAGCCGCCCGCGCCATGCTTGGCCTCACGCAGGCCGATTTGGCGAAGGCCGCCGGCATTTCGACAACAGGCCTCAACAACATCGAACGCGGGACGGCCGATCCGAAGGCATCCACCCTTCGTGCAATTCAAGCTGCGCTGGAGACGGCAGGGATCATTTTCCAGAGCGATGGTGAGATGGTGCCCGGAGGGCGCGGACTGCGCATCAGGCGTTCTGCAAAGTCTTTCGAAACGACCGACCGTGAGATGATCCAATATCCGGAGTTCAAGGAGGGTGACGGCGGTCCCGGTAGTGGTGGTTGAAGCAGATTAGTTTTGCCAACACAGCGGAGACAAAGGAAAATGGCCGAGAGTGGGCCTCGGCCGATTGGCTCGATGTGAGCTACCGAGCCGCGTTTTTTCGAGCGATACGAGCTTGACGCTCCAATTCATGTTTCTCAAGCCAAGTTTCATGCTGAGCGGTTGCTTCCTCGGCAGAAAACCAAGGGTCGCGGAACGTGTCGTCGATGCAGTCGCCGAGTTCATCAGCGGCTTCCTGCTTGAGGAAGCGAAGTACAGAAAAGAGGAGGCGATTCAGCCTACGATAATCCTGCTTGACGTCGAAAGTTTCACTTTCCCTGGGAAACTGATCCCAAATCATGTCGAGAGCTATCAGAGATTCTGCAACTTGAATCGCCGCCCCGGCGCAGCTTTCGGCTCGCTCAAAAGACAGGGATTGGCGGAGAGCCCATTCCCGATCATATTCGTGGTGCATGGCATCATCGAATATGCTGGACGCCACATGGCTCCTGTCTGGCAATTCCAAGCTCTTTTCGTCGAGTTCATTGTGCCGCTGTCTAGCAGCAGCAAGTCGCCGCCCCAATTCAAGTGCCTGGTCATGCCCATGGGTTGGATGCAGTGCCTCTACCATTTTGGCTACATTGGCGACTAATTGTTCGCGGTCACTGGCCACAGTTGAATCCGAAAATTGATGTGTTGCAAAGGGCATCGTCATGATGTCGACTCCGTTGATTGGGTTTGGGATGCGGAGTAACGGCTACCGAGCTATGTATGCCTTGGCGAACGCCTGTTGTTTTCACAGTTGCGCGCCGTCTAATATCCACAGGGTAGTGATCAGTTGTGGCGCAAACAGTGGAAAAGCAAAGGAGAACTGGTGGATTAGAACCATTGACTCCTGCGAGCATGATGGCAATTTCCTCCCTCGAAATGGGAGGCGGAGCATGCAGGAAATAGGTAGACGTGACTACATTGGAGATGACGGCAACCATTATGTGGTAGTCGAATTCAAACCAAGTATCGTAAGGCAATCGATCGCGGGAGGTCCCGTCAAAGTTCTAGGCACGGCCCAGTTCCGCTTATCTACTGGCGAGGATCTATTCGAACAGGGCGAAGACGACGTGTTCGAGATTGAAGACACTGGGATCGTTATTCGTCCGGCCTAAAAGCGACAGGCCGACCCATGGGAAAGACCTCATCCCTTCGCGCAAAGCAGTGAAATTGCGGGAAATACACATGCATTGCGACCGATGGCTGCCCGGCAAGATTGCGATTCCTAGCGAATCATCGCAACTCTTGGAAATCGGCTCGGTTTCCGCGTCGGGTCATGAGGCCTGTATAAGCATCAGTGCAACTTAGTGAACCGATCGAACGAAGGCCCAATAGGAACTGCTAAAGAGCAATATGGGCCTCCAATATCCGCCTAAACCTGGCACAATCGTTATCTGCGACTACTCTACCGGCTTCAAAGAACCTGAAATGGTCAAGGAACGGCTCGCAGTCGTGATTTCTCCGCGCCTTCCTAAAAGAGATAATCTTTGTACGGTCGTCCCGCTTAGTACATCGATTCCGGCCCACCGCACCAATTATCAGGTGCGAATCGAACTTCCTGTCGAAGCCCCAGACCCGTACCCCGGAAAGTTTAAATGGGCGAAATCTGACATGATGGCGACCGTCAGCTATAATCGCCTGAAGCTGCCGTTTACCGACAGAGATCCAAATACCGGGAAGCGAAAATACTTACAAATCATTCTCGTAGAAGAGGAGCTTGCCAAGGTGCGGGAAGCGCTCCTTTTTGCACTCGGCTTAGATCACTTGACTAAGAACCTGTGAAGACTCATATATGATTCGCTTGCGCTTGCGGGCCGTTCGCGGACCGTAATGCGCCTCAAGTCCGTCCCCTGTGGACGGCGGGCTATCATCGCGATTCCAAGCTCAGGTAGCTGACACCCCGCCTTCCGAGGCGGGGTTTCTGTTTCTCGCATAGGCTGACTCAAAAAAGCGCTATCCATCTTACTGGCTCGGCGAAGTTTCTTCGCACGCTCGCGAGGCCTTCAGGCGATGACCCCAGCGGACCAAAAACTCTCAAGCGATTCCACGGCTATCGGTGAAGGTCACATTCTCGGCGTTCCAGTTCTGAGCTCACGATGATCTTGCAATGAGCTATCGCAGGCTCGAAATCGATCCAGACCGGAATACCGGCGGCGTCGAGCAAATGTGGCACCCGAGGAGTGCGGGACCGTAGTTTTTAAAGACGCAATGACATCCAGCCTGCAAGACTAAGTCGAGGGTGGAAACCGCTCCACCTCGCTAAGTTCAACCAACATCTTCGGATCCACAACATGCTCCATCTCACGGAGATGGTCGGCGCTATGATAATTCGGACCCGTGATGATTGCCGAGGGTTCTGCGGTCGCTACGAGCAAGACGCCATCGCATCCGTAGGTCGTACAGAGTCCACGCGCGAACCTCATCGCAACTTCACGGTCAGTCGACCAATTGAGCCCGATCCGTCCCGCTTCGAGTTCGTCGGCGCGCTCCCCACGATACAGAACTAATTTTCCTCCATTGTAAGGCGGAAAAACCTGGCGAAAGGCGCGAATAATCAGATCGTCATCTTGGATCTTAGCTCGAAGGCGAAACCCTCTCTCCGTCCAATCCAGATGTAACGCCTCTCGAAAATCTTCAGACACTCGTTCGCAGCGCATCGCGGCCTCCAAAACATTCCGGAAGGCAACACCAGCATCCTCGTGAACCGTGTCGAACGCTCGCCGGAGATTATTCGTCGTGCCACTATGCATGGCTGCGATGATGCACTCTTCCGCTTCATCCAACGATAACGGCGGAAGAGCACTGAAGGGAGCTGTGGGAAGCGGTATGCGTAGTGTCACGATACGTTGATCCTCAAAGCTATGCTCAAAGTGTGTCGGTGAGGGGATATCGCTATCAGGCATTGGTCAACCTATCCTCTGGTGAGTGGAACTTTGCTTGTTGATTTCCGGTAGGAACTGACCCGTTGGTGGCAGATATTTCCATTGAGAATTGACCCATGTTTGAACCTTGCCCTGCGTGTTTTCAGCGAGGGCTA
>NZ_LXKN01000030.1 GCF_001692325.1 Rhizobium sp. AC27/96
GCAGAGCGTGGGCGCGATCGGATAGATCCCCGCGCTTAAGGGACTTTGGTGATGAGCGGCGAGGACTGCCCCTTCGCTCGTCACCGAATATCGGGGCTGCATGAGGTGGAAGTTTTCGCAATCAGCTCGATTCGGCATTTCGGCCTTGCTGGTGGCAAAAGTGGTCTATGCTCCGAACCCTCCGCATGTCGGCGTTTTTGGAAGCTGGAGATGTCAACGTCCCATTGCCTGCCCAACGGAACAATCACGGAACGATCGCGTTCGGCAATCATGGTCCAACGTCGTCGCTGGACTTTCACAAGTTCGTCAAGGAGACGAAACAATGACAAGCAAAATCAGCATACTGTTCGGTGCTCTTGCAATCGGTGCGCTGGTGCCGCTGGCCGCTCACGCCCAGGGCGTGGTGGGAGGAGCCCAAAATGGTGCGGACCAAGGCAATCGTCAGGCCGGGCCGGTCGGTGCCGTGGTTGGCGGCGCGGTAGGCGCGGTAACCGGCGGTGTGAATGGGCTGCTGGGAATCGATCAGCGCCCCCGTTTTCACGACTATGTCGTCCGCGAGAACCGACCGTCGATTGTATATCAGGATAGCGTTGCCGTCGGCGCCGTGCTTCCAGAGGACGGCGTGGAATACTATGACGTCCCACCAGAATATGGTGTGACGAAATATCGTTATACCGTTCTGAACAACCACATCGTTCTCGTTGATCCGCACACACGGACAATCGTCGAGGTAGTTCAGTGAGAACACGACT
>NZ_LXKN01000031.1 GCF_001692325.1 Rhizobium sp. AC27/96
GCAGCGATCGAAGGCCGAATCCACTTCCGTGGCTTTATCGGGAGATTGCTGCAGCCGTTCGTCGGAATTTGAGCCAATTCGAGAAGCTGGCGCTGAAATATATCGGTCCCGAAATAGCCGGAGGGCCTGCGACGTTGCTCTTCAATTCTTGCCTGGCTATCGATTGGGGGCGCGGCTTACGTCACTGTTTCTCTCTAAAGGAATGGCTCTAATCTGTGCCATTCCTTATCGCTCAGGTCGCCTCTCGTAATTGGAACCACGCCGCTTGGCCCTCGCGTCGGCCATGGAAGTGTCTGCGACAACTTTCCGATCGCGATCATCATCCGCCAACTCGATAAATATGAAACCGGCATCAGCTTTCCATGACGATGTCCTCTCAAGAGAACGATCCGGGCGGTTGAGAACGGCGCGCCTCTGCCTCTTGCAACGATATCAACCGCTGCGTCGTCTCGTCCCACAGAATGAGTTTCACGCAGCCAAGGCTATCGCGCAGGCTGATGCGGCCGAGCTTCGCCAGTTCAGGGTAGTCACGCAGTACTTCAGGCAATCTGTAAAACGGCACGCGGCTGGAGAGATGATGGAGGTGGTGCATGCCGATATTGGCGGTGATCCAGCGCAACGGGCGCGGTAAATCATAATGCGAGGCGCCATGCATGGCCGCATAGGGGAAAGACCATTCTGGAGGCTTGGCCCAATGAGTATCCTCAAACTGATGCTGGACATAGAACAGCCACACGCCGCCCGAGCCGGCAAGCAGGACGATTGGCAGGTGAACAAGCAAGAACGGCGCGATACCAAAAATCCAAACCAGGGCAATTGCTATAGCCGCTGCGACTGCGTTGGTTGTCATGGTTGAAATCCAGGGCAGCGCACCAGCTCGCATCATGCCGAAAGGCAATCTCTGCTTGAATAAGAAAAGAAATGCGGGGCCGATACCGAACATCACCAAGGGATGCCTGTAGAGCCGGTAGCCGAGTTTTCCTCGACGCGTGAGCGCGCGATATTCGGCGACAGTGAGGGTCGTGATGTCACCGACACCCCTTTCATCGAGATTGCCGGCTGAAGCATGATGTTCGGCATGGGCGCGACGCCAGTAGTCATAGGGCGTCAATGTAAGAACGCCAATCACGCGGCCGGTCCAGTCATCCCATCGCCGCACTCCGAAGAATGAACCATGGCCGCAATCATGCTGCAGCATGAACAGGCGCAAAAGAAAGCCTGCTGCCGGAACGATGAGGATCAAGCCGAGCCAATAGCCATAATGCACGGCAGCCCAAGCTGCAGCCCAAAAGAATAAAAACGGGATCAATGTCACGGCCAGCTCGTAAAGGCTTCGACCTATGACGGGCTTGCGATAGTTCGAGAGAATCTTGAGCCAAGCTTTCTCAGTTTCACCGCCGGGGTGGTCGGCCAATAGTATCGCGTTCATAGTCGATGGGTGCCTTTCTCTTCGGCAGCGCAGCGGAAGAAATGTTCGGCGTGTTGATAGTCGTTTTCCGCACCGACGCGATCACCGGCGGCGATTTTCGAAGCCGCGGCCTGAAGGTGCCGTTTGTATCGATCCAGCATATGTTGTCTCGAGGCTGTTACACGTGCCGCGTTACGGGCCATGCCTTTTCTGCTCATAGGAATTTCCAATCCTTTGGGAGCGATCCCTGATTGCTTTGATAACTGGTGCCTAATCGATCTGCTCAAAGACGCTTCAGCGGAAGTGTGCCGTGTTGGGAGCGATTGCGTGCGTAGGGCGGAACAACGGCGTTGGAGCCGTGAATTTACGTTATTCTGGATATGTTTTATAGGATCCGCGCAGCGAGAATACTCGGCCGCGGCTATTCGAAATCGCTGACTGGAAGCTTCGAGCATGTCTCGGCGACGGGGACAGTTGCTCGCATCGTTGATGAGTAACGTACTCATCCGCCGTTAGTTCCTATGCCAACATTGTGGTGATATCGGGTCGAGAACGCAATTACGGCGGGGCTCTGAGACGCGGGCTTTAGAGCGCCGCCGCCGGAGCCTCTGATAGAAAGTCAACTGCGCACAACTACGATGTCGCTGTGAGCACTGACTTAGGATGCGTCTAGATAAGAATCCTCATTTCGGCCGGGATGCCAAGCGTATCTCGGCCGTTCCCAGCACTTATCGAATGATAGACACTCGCCCACCCGATTTGAGCTGGGTTATCGCTGATAAGATTTACTCTGGAAACGCAGCCACGGTGAAATCACTGTGCTGTCAATTCCGGCCCCGAGTAGTTCCGTTATGGTGCTAACGGACAGTCGTTCCGGTATGCTCGGACGGCGGTGACCTCCAGTCATTTTACCCGAAATCTCGGGCGTTTTCTGCCAAACTGCAGCGGAGACACAGCGCCGATGTTGACACCGGCTTTTGCACGGTTGAAAACAAAAGCATCTTTAGAGGGAGACGACGATGGCTGACGAGAATAACACAGGCGCGACGAGCGTGGTTTTGGCACCGGTAGCGGCAGAACCGCTGGCCGTTAAAAAGCAGCGCGCACCACGCCGTTCGAAAGCTGAAGTTGAAGCGGCTCGGTCGGCATCAGCCGCCGCTGTGAAGTCACCGAAGGTTCGTGCGCCCCGCGCCACCAAGGTTGAAGCTGCGCCCGTTGCCGTCGAAGAACCCGCCGCGAAGGTCGCCAAAAAGACCCGCGCCAAGGCCGCTATAAAGACCAAGGTAGCGAGCCCGGCCAAAGCGCCGGCGAAGGCGCCTGTCACGGTTATGGCTGCCGATGAAATGGCAGACCTCCTTCAGCTCGAGGAAGAAAACAAGCAGCTTCGCAAGGCTCTGGCTGAAAAGCTGCGCGCGGAAAATGCTGACCTACGCAAGCGTCTCGGGTCCTAATCGATCATAACAAACATTCGGACGGTTGCGCCATCGGCTTTCGCCGGTATGCTTCTGGACAGTTTGGAAAAGACCTGGCTCGTGTCGCGAGCCCGGCTTTGGAGTTGCGACCTTGTCGCGGCGCCTGTTGCTCGAGGTTGAAGCACGATGAAACCACCATGGAAGTTCCTTGCCCAGTTAGTGTCACGGCGACAATCGGCCGACAAGACCGACCAGACCCGCGAAGGCGATAACGATCGCAAGCCTGTCGAAATTGAATTGCAGCCACCATCCGAACCATCGCCGGTTTCGCAAACAGCAACCCTTGGTGGAGAACACGATCACGACAGCAGATCTCCAGATCCAGTGGAGATGACTGCGTCGAACCCGACAGAAGTCGAACCACCAGAGCCAGTATCGCCGATTGCTGAAGCAAAAGCGCCAAGTGTGGGGGCGCTTGACGAGCATCCACAGCTTGTCACCGGTATGGCAAGCCTCGCGCCGGAGGGCGAAGTTGTTGAACCGTCCACTAAGCCCCGGAGAACAGCCTCGAAGCCCACAACCAAGGCTCGCGTCAATCGGACTGCGTCGCATTCTGCGACCGCCGGCAAAGAGCCCGCTCTACAATCTCTTTCGGTGTCCACAAATCCGTTTTTTGACGAGGCGGCAAATCTAGACGACGACATCAAGCAACTGAAAGATCAGCTGGCTCAAAAGCTGCGACTGCAGAATGCCCAGCTCAGAAAAATGCTTGAGCGCTTCGACCGCTCGTAGGCCGTTGAGTGTTGTCGGAAATTAGGCCCTGTTGACAAAGTCCGCGGTGATAGTGCGATGAGATCGCTCCATGACGGAGGTTCGATCTCCACACTTGATCGAGAAATAAGACTTCGGCTGAGTGTGCAACACGCGTTGCTTGGGGGAGTATCATCGGTGCTAGCTTACGAAGGCGACACCGTTATCTCGTTGACTTATTCTTCGCTCCTGCGCCGTAGTGCCCAGACTGTGGCCTGCAACGCGTGCGGCTAAAAGCACGCACCCCAAAAGGAAGCTCTATCCTTCCCCGATGGATCATTAGCGTGTTCACTCGGCCGCAACGTCCATGGCGAACCTAGAGGACGGTGGCACGATCCTGGCAATGAATTCGAAGTCCGTCGGCATGCGATGCTCGTCAGATCCGAGGCAAGCGACCGTCCAATATTCGGGTTCCGCACCGAAAATGGTTGATAGCTGCACGACTTGGGCCTTTGCGCCGCGGTCGGCCTTTGGGGTAGCCCAATAAAAGCAATCGGGCTCCAGTTTCGTCAATGGGATCATCGTCTCACCTCGCTGGTCAGGTGATGGAACATAGGGGAAGGTTTGCTATCGGACAGCCCCTGGATCTCTTTGTGCACAGTTCTTGAACCGGGCCTCACTAGCGATCGAAGAGGAGAACCCGGCGATATCGGATCGTGCTCTCAGGAAAAAGCTCTGTGCTCTCGCAACCGCACGTCGAACGACAATTCGTACCCGACTGCAGTTTCCTTTTCTCGCAAGCGCAATGCGCGAGCCGGCAGAACCTGCCCATCCGGGCAGGTTCACTAAACCTATGGTAGGCTCTAGTCTCCCAAATACCGGCCCGGACGCCACCCACGGGCCGGACATTGCAGCGTCCGACGGCAGCCCTCAAAACAGTCGTCGGACGCGTGCTTTGCTCGATGAACTAGATCGAAGCTTGCTTTGTGATCCCTTGCTTTCTTCGCGAATAGCAGTGGGTATCGACAATCCATGGTGCTGGCCTTCTTTTCATGAGGGCAATCGAACATTAGAGTCTGGCCTTCTCAGCAATTGGAACGCGATGACCTCTCAGCTCGACATGTTCTCGGCGACCGCACAGCCTACCGGCGCAGCGAGTGCGAAGCCGGGGCGTTTGCGATCGGCTGGCTGTTTACCAGACGAGACCGAGATGGTGCGGCTCCTTGAGGCGACTGGACGCTATCAGATCCTGCGAAAGCTCGAGCCTCGTGCGATTACTACAACTCCCCGAGCAGGTTACCCGCTGAAAGGCATCATCCTCGATACGGAGACCACCGGGCTCGATGCCAAAAAGGACGAGGTAATCGAGATTGGGCTGATTGCATTTACCTTCAATGACGAAGGAGAGATTGGTGACGTCACCGGCCTCTACTGCGGTCTACAACAGCCGAACGTTCCGATCCCGCCAGAGATTGTCCGCTTGACCGGAATAACCGATGCAATGGTCCGAGACCAAATGATCGACATGTCCGCGGTGAGGGCTCTCGTGGAGCCTGCTGATCTCACAATCGCCCACAATGCCGCATTCGACCGACCGTTCTGTGAGGCGTTGTCGCCACTTTTTGCTCGCAAGGCCTGGGCCTGCTCGAATTCCGAGATCGATTGGAGTGCAAGGGGCTATGAGGGCAGCAAGCTTGGCTATCTTATCGGTCAAAGCGGATATTTTCATGATGGGCATCGTGCAGTCGATGACTGCTTTGCCTTGCTGGAGGTTTTGGGCGCCTCGGGTGGTGGAGCAGGTTCATCGCCCTTTGCCGAACTTTACCGCGCAAGCCAGCGTTCGCGCATGCGCATCTTCGCGGAGAACGCACCGTTTGACTTGAAAGACCATCTAAAGGCGAGGGGCTACCGCTGGTCAGACGGGACCGACGGCCGACCAAAATCATGGTGGATCGAGGTCGATGAACAAGAGATGAAGGAAGAGATTCGCTTTCTGCGGAGGGACATCTACCATTGGGAGGACGCCGATCCGCCGGTCCAGCGGTTGACGTCATTCGATCGCTTCAAAAGCCGGCGATAGGCGATGTTGCGGCCCTCGGTTCCCTCGCGGCGTTTCCAGCCAGACGCTCGGCTATTTCGGTACGCCCGGTTGGGGAAAGCCATGGCGCGCTTGAACAATCAGTTGCAGACGATCAATTCGGCGTCGCAGCGGAGGCGGCGCATTCGTTGAGCGAGCATATCGAGTTGAGTTTCGTCACGATTTGACCCGTTTTTCCGCCTGGCGCCGACCCACTGAGAGGAGGCAAGCCTATGAAGTGCTCCACTATTTTGAACCATTTCGGGTTATCACAAAATGGAAAAAGTGGTGAGTTGCACATGGAATTCAACAGGTAGTCATTGGAGCGGCCGTTTGAACCGCGCCATCACGATCACTGCGACGCCGAAAACGGCTACCAGGGCACCCCAATAAATCCAAGGTGACTGATCGATCATGAAACTCTCGGCAGGATACGGAAAATACCCGCTACCCTGACCGATCCAGATGAGGCCGATCAGAACGAGCAGCCCTCCTAAAAGATATGCGAGCTTCACCATGGCTCTTTCCTTGTTCAAGGCTGCGAATTGATGCTACCGGTCACTGTCTTCCCTATTCCCAGCTCTCCGCGCAAGGCCAAACAAGTTGGCCGCCTATGAGCATCGTGCCTAAGCCATATTTGCTGCTGTCAGACAGGCCCGCGTGAGAAGCTCAGGCTGCCGATCCAACCTCGTGGAATGATCTCCCGATATTCGCTCCTTGCAAAGGAGGCACGCGAATCTGAGTATTTATTAGGTGTCGGTGATGGACTACATAGGCGCCCTTCAATGCCAAAGGATCAAGATGCCTGAGCAATCGCGTTCGCTAGAGTCGACAAGGCACTGCATGTCGGACCGAAAGCCTAAGGGGACCATCATCTACGTCGTGGTTGCGGCCGTTGCCGTCATCATCGGGTCATTGTCCGGGCGCCACGAAAATCCTGTGCGGCCAGAGGTGCGGGTTGCTAAGTTGCTTGCGAAGTCGATTAATTGACCAGGCGACTGCAATGACTGCGCCTAAGCGCTGTCCTTCTCTTCATACTGACGAACTACATGAGAAGGGTGATCTGTCGCCTTCTTCTTGAAGGCATCGGCGGTTCACGCGGCCCTCGATCGTTCGGCGGCCATGAATGCCGACATTTGCTGTCAATCCGTGCTTTCTGAACGCGGCGAGCTTCGCGCCAATTCCATGGCGTCTCCGGAAAGCCATCGATGGCCGGCAATCGACGCTTGAAGCTCTGGAAGCGTGCGATTGCCCTCTCTGAAGAGGGTGACGATGGTGGCCGCTGCGAGTTCATATTCCGGCGTGTCTCGGCCAACGCCAATTGAACGCCGCCATTCTTCGAGGGCTTGGCTAATAATATCGAGCTCAACCGAACCGAATGTCGCGTGCACAAAGTCTCGCATCGTCTCTCCCAAAGTAGGAAGAGAGATAGGAGTCGCCGGGCCGAATTTCAAACGACTTATTATCGAGGCGTGGCGATAGAAGCGATGCTATATTTACAATACCGTCATGCTATGAAAGCAGCTCAGGACAGGGTTCTAAATGTTTTCACTAACCCTCCAATCTGTGGCAGCTTCGGTGCGAATGAAGTTCCATAATTGTGGATATCGCTTTCAAGCGCCTTAAGTAATTGTTATAATTGAAAAACGCGACGATAATTTACTGCCTTTCAGGAGGCCGTGAGTTCTATACCCTTCAAGAGCTTTGATCCGCGACCTTTATTTTCCAACCATTCCGAGGGGTTCGCCATCCTAGTTCAACCCGAGCTTTCCTATGGACTTCTTTATTTGCCCGATCTCGAAACATCCGGCGGCTAAATGTGGTATAGCAGCTTGCGGCACGATCAGGTGCCCATGGAGACGGTCATGACCAAATTCGCGCTCTACGTTCCGCTTGAAGCAAAACCCGGCAAGGAACAGGAGGTCGCCGATTTCCTCAGATCAGCAATACCTCTCGTCAACGCGGAGCCAGGCACGATCTCCTGGTATGCGATCCAGGAAGGTCTGAGTTCCTTTGCGATCTTTGATACTTTTGACGACGAGGATGGAAGAGATGCTCACTTAAATGGCCAAGTCGCTGCAGCCTTGATGGCCCGGGCAGAGGAAGGAGATCTGTTTGCCAAGCCGCCACAGATCCATAAGTTGGCTATCCTCGCCGACAAGCGGCCATGAGCGCCAGAACCTCAAAGTACTGACGAAAAAGAGCCGTAGCTCTTAGTCGAGGACCGTCGCCTCGGTCACCCAGACCTTGCCATGGATGCCTTCGCCCCGGCGGATCGCAACTGGGGCCAGGTCGCAATAATACTCGGCAAAACGAACGAGCCGTCGAAGCGACATTTCCGGCGGGGATGCCGTGGCCTTGATGGCTCCGCAGGTGACGATCACAAGCCAGACGGACGCGCCGTCGGTCACAGCCATCTGACCGTTCTCAAAGTACAGGAAGGGTGCCGGCTCGCAGAGCTGAATTTCGCCGTCGTTCGACATCATCCCGCCTTCCTGCTTTTGAGTTCGTCGGCGACGCTCTTCCGCAACGCGTCCATGATGTTGATGACGTTGGAGGCCGGGGCTTCCTTTGCCTTCGCGGTCTTCTTTTTCGGCTTCAGGGCCTTCTTCTTCTCTTCGATCGGTGGCGTCGGATTAACGTCTCTGTTGTGAACGGTTTGGTATTGGTGGCAATGACCGAAATCTCTGCTGCTCATTTCAGACGCCACCGTTTTCCCGCCGAGATCATCGCCTATGCGGTCTGGCTCTATTACCGGTTTCCACTCAGCTTTCGAGACGTCGAAGATCTGCTGGCCGAGCGCGGCATTGAGGTCTCGTTTCAGACCGTCTCGGAATGGGCTGCGAAGTTCGGCCTCAAATTCGCTCATCAGCTTCGTCGACGGTCCCGCGGTCAATTTGCTGATAAATGGCAGCTCGACGAAATGGTGGTGACGATCAAGGGGAAGATATTCTGGCTGTGGCGGGCAGTCGATGCAAACGGTTACGTCCCTCGACGCCCTGCTGCAAAGCCGGGGAAACAAGCGAGCCGCCCTCCGGCTGATGCGCACACTGCTCAAGGGTCAGGGTACCACCCCACGGGTTATGATCACCGACAAGCTGCGGTCCTACTCTGCCGCCAAGTCCGAATTGATGCCGGGCGTCGAGCATCGGTCACATAAGGGCATCAACAACCGCGCCGAGAATTCACATCTTCCCGTGCGACGACGGGAACGGCGCATGATGCGCTTCAAGTCAGCGCGGCAATGCCAGCGTATCGTTACAACTCACGGCCAGATCGCCAATCTCTTTCTTCTTCACCGCAAACACCTGACCGCAGCAGATCACCGCCAGCTTCGCTCCAACGCCAACGCAACATGGCGGCAGATCACTATGTTAATCAACGCGTAAAGGCTGACACGATGCCAGACGCGCACCCTGTCCCAGCTTAAGGCGACGTCCCCCGCAGGCACTGGATGAATGGATCGACGATGCCATCGACACCGAGCTCACGGCAATCATGCGTTTCGCCAGCGTTCTGCGCCGTGATATTGATGCCGTAAGAAATGCAATCGAACTCCCCTGGAGCAACGGTCAAGCCGAAGGTCAGATCAACCGCCTCAAGGTACTGAAGCGAGTAATGTACGGTCGCGCCGGCCCGGAACTGATGAGGGCGAGAATGATGCCCCTGAATCACAGAAATTGAGGAAGAACCCTATTAACTGCCAAATGACACCGGGGAAGGCGCTTTGCCACTGCAATTTCACTTTCGTCATTCTGTTGAATCAAAGTCGTCCTCTCCGACATTCAGCATCGCTGCCAACGTACGTAGGGCGCTGTCGAGCTGGTCCATTGAAGGTGCCGCCAGCGCAAGCCTGACGGCGTTCGGGGCATGGCCGGGCGTCACGGCGAAGGTGGTAGATGGTGTCAATGCAATGTCGCGCCTGGCGGCCGCAGCAACGAAACTTTGGGAGCGCCAGTGCGCTGGCAACATCAGCCACAGATGGTAGCATTTCCCATTGGTCTGGATTTCAAAACCGGAAAGGCGATCAGCCGCCAGTTTCTGACGCGCCCGCGCGTCAAGACGCTTCAGCCTCGTCAGCTCCTCGACCGTGCCATCGCTAATCAAGCGCTGCGCGGCGGCAAAGGCAAATCCCGACGCGGTCCATCCGCCCGAACGCACCGAGGTGATCACACTTTCGCGCAACCGCTGCGGCACGATGATGAAGCCCAGCGTCAGACCCGGAGCGACTTTCTTGGATAGGCTGTCGATGACAATACAGGTGTCCGGCGCGAGCGCGGCAAGGGGCGGCCCTTCGTCGAGGAAGCCATAGACATGGTCCTCGATGATTGGAAGACCCAGCTTCTCGACGGTGCGTAAGAGATCTGCGCGACGTGCCGAAGTCATCGTCACGCCCAACGGATTCTGGATCGCAGGCTGAATGTAAATGGCCGAGAGATGCGCTTCGCGATGGGCTTTTTCCACCGCGTCTGGCCGCACACCGCCTTCGTCCATCGCCAGCGGAACCAGCGCGATACCCAAGCGGGCCGCAATACCTTTGATGAAGGGATAGGTCAAAGCCTCCACACCACAGCGGCCGCCGGTCGGAACGATTGCAGCAAGTGCTGCGGCAATACTCTGTCGCCCGTTCCCGGTGAATACGAATTGGTCTGGTGCGGGAGACCATCCGCCTTGTGACATGTAAGTGGCCGCAATGCTTCGGATCGCCGGCGATCCGATGCTGATGGCCTGCCTCAATGCCGAGTCGAGCGCGGCCGCCTTCTCAAGTCCATCGAGGCTTTTGGCGATGAGCGCGGTCTGATCGGGAAGCATCGGGTAATTGAACTCAAGGTCGATCCGGATGCCACGCGGTTCACTTGTCGCTGCCACGCCGCGCCTGGCGTCACCGGAAATGAAGGTGCCTCTGCCGACTTCGCCGACGACGAGGCCGCGGCGCAACAGCTCGGTGTAGACGCGGCTTGCCGTCGAGACGGCGATGTTGCGTTGATAGGCGAAGCTGCGCTGCGGAGGCAGCCGTTCGCCCGGCTTGAGCCTGCCGTCGGCTATTTCCGCGGCGATAATGTCAGCCAGCTTCAGATATTCGGATTTCGACATTTATTGCTCCGAGTGCAATGTTTTTATTGCACCGAGTAACATATCGGAACATCCTATCTTCATCAAATACATTGTACCGGAAACGGCGACGGTTCCCACCCTGATATGCAGGAGGCTCGTTCGACGAGCGTCTTCACATGGCTAGGATCGATGTCGTCGTTCTCTCGTCCAACAGGCGAAAGAGCATGTCTGACATTGAGAGCAAGATCGGCCGTCGCGATTTCCTGGCCTCGTCGTTGCTTGGCGTAGTCGCCTTGACCAACCCGCTCGCCGCCTACGCGCAATCCAGCGCCCAGGCCGCCCCCATTGGGATCCGTCCATTCACTTTCCACGCCTCGAACGAGGCGCTGGCCGATCTCCAGGCACGCATTCGTGCAACGAGATGGCCGGAACGCGAAACGGTGCCAGACGCCTCGCAAGGCGTCAACCTCGCGACCATGCAGAAGCTCGCCGACTATTGGGCGCATCATCACGACTGGCGCAGGGCAGAAAAGGCGCTCAACGCCTGGCCGAATTTCATCGCTGAGATTGACGGGCTGGACATTCACTTCATCCATGTGAAATCAAAGCATCCAAACGCCCTTCCAATGATCATCACCCATGGCTGGCCGGGCTCAATCATCGAGCAGCTGAAGATCATCGACCCGCTTACCAACCCGACCGCGCATGGCGGCACGGCGGCCGATGCGTTCGATGTCGTCATCCCCTCGCTTCCGGGCTACGGTTTTTCGGGCAAGCCGGCGGCGATCGGATGGGATCCCCAGCGTATCGCGCGCGCATGGGTCGAGCTGATGCGGCGCCTCGGTTATACGAAATATGTCGCCCAGGGTGGCGACTGGGGCAATGCAGTCACCGAACAGATGGCACTTCTCAAGCCTTCGGGGTTGATCGGTGTCCACACCAACATGCCTGCCACCATCCCGGACGAGATCGCAAAGCTCCTGCCTGATGGTCCGGCACCGGCCGATCTTTCGGCCGACGAGCGCTATGCCTGGGACCAGCTTGTCTTCTTCTATAAACACGGACTCGGCTACGCCCAAGAAATGGCGAACCGGCCGCAGACGCTTTATGCGCTCGCGGATTCCCCGATCGGCCTGGCGGCCTGGATGCTTGACCATGACGATCGCAGCCGCGCCCTGATCACGCAGGTTTTCGACGGTGCCCACGAAGGGCTGACGCGTGAAGATATTCTCGACAATATCACCCTCTACTGGCTGACCAATACAGCCGTTTCGTCGGCGCGCCTCTACTGGGAAAGCAAGCTTGCCTTCTTTGCTCCCAAGGGTGTCGAGTTGCCGATGGGAGTGAGCGCATTTCCCGACGAGATCTATACCGCGCCGGAAAGCTGGACGCGCAAGGCCTATACCAATCTCATCCACTACAACCGCCTGCCCAAGGGTGGTCATTTCGCCACCTGGGAACAGCCGCAAATCCTTGCTGAAGAGTTGCGCGCGACCTTCCACACGTTGCGTTGAACACTTTCACATGCCGCTGCCAGCGGGACGCACGCCCCGCTGGCAGGCGCCGTGGTGACGATTTCGCAATGCCACACAGCAAAGTCGGAGAACGGACTTGTTTGCAATCCTCGTTCATGCAGAGGGGGCTAACGCCCCCACGGCTAGCCTTTGCACAAGGCTGAGACGCTATTTCATCCGCCGGGCCTCCATCAAGAGCCTTCGCGAACTCAACGATGATGCGCTGAGAGATATTGGCCTTGCGCCTTGCGACATCGAAGCGGCGGTTTGCGGCTGCATCGCCGCTCCCAGTCGGGCGAGGGTACGATGATGGCTGCCTCGGTTGTGCCGGAATTGACGGCAACAACGATCCTTGTCGCTTTTGCCGGTGTATTCCTGATCTGTTTCATGAAGGGAGCATTCGGCGGCGGATTCGCCATCGTCGGCATTCCTCTGCTGTCGATCGTCATGGATCCGGTCACGGCCGGCGGCCTTCTTGCGCCGTTGTTTGTCGCAATGGATCTCTATGCGCTCCGGTACTGGAAACGTTCGAGTTGGTCGAGGCCGGACCTGGTACTGCTGCTGCCGGGCCTCATATTCGGCATCGGGCTCGGATATCTATTGTTCCGCTTCCTTGACCACCGTGCCATCTCGATCGTGATGGCCGTGACCACCCTGATTTTTGTCGGTCTGTGGCTTGCTGGAGGCGCCACGGTGAGGACACGCCCGCGATCGACGCCGAAGGCCGTCGGCGCCGGCCTCGCCTCGGGGATCACTACCATGGTGGCGCACTCGGGCGGACCGCCGCTTGCTATGTATCTGCTGCCCCTCGGCCTCAGCAAGGAAATCTATGCGGGAACGACGAGCCTTTTTTTCACCGTCGGCAATGCGATCAAAGCCGTGCCGTGGCTGCTGCTGGCAAAACCGACCATGACTGTGTGGATATTGATGCTGGTCTGCCTGCTCGCCGTTCCAAGCGGCGTGTGGCTGGGCTGGCGGCTTCATGGGAAACTGGATCAGCGCCAGGTTTATAGCGCCTGCTATGGGCTGCTGGTTCTGACGGCGGCGAAACTATTATGGGACGGCGTTTCCGGATTTATGGTGTGAGCCTATTATTCGTCCAGGGCGAAAGTCGTGATTGTGATATTGAACGGATACGAACCTCAGACCTGAAGTTTCACCAACCGCAAATCAATGAAAATTCCGGACCTTCACCTTCAGCGTATCGATATGAAGATCCAGCGTGAATAGGTCCCGCGGGACGACCGGCTTTGGCCGATCCCGAGAATCCGGCTCAACGCGACCATGGGCAAATTCATCGCCTCGTCCGGACGGCCGTCTGAACTCAGTATCCCGGTCAGCTAGCCCGACAAAGTCCCCCGACAGATCGGACAGCTGCTTTGCGACGAGGTGCATGACCTCCCCTTCTCGCTGGATACGCCCATTGATCGCCATCATCGAAGATCCCAGCACCACGCGCCGGCGCTTCTCGAACAGCGAAGGCCATACTACGTGGCGGGACCGGTCTCGTCCTCGATGGTGATGAACATGACGTTTTCAACCATCTCCACGTAATGGAGATGAAGCCAGCCTTCCGCGAGGCGACCGCTGGTCGTCGAGAAGACGTTCTTTACAAGATGGCAGAAACAATGCTGTCCCTGCCCGACACTTTCATGGATGACTATATCGACGCCGAACAGGCCGCCGAGCGGCTGCGTGATGGCTATGCCGATTACTTCTCATGCTACGACGCGCTCATCACCCATATCTTGCCAATTCCAGCTCATAAGCATGGCGTCGAGGAATTTGTAATCGACAGCCAGACAGTCGACGCAACTTATCTCCAGGGCGCTACCGTGCCTCTCAATGTCACGGGTCTTCCAGGCACCTCAATGCGGTTTGGAACAAGCAAGGAAGGATTGCCGATCAAGGTCCAGATCGTCGGCAAGTGGCAGGCTGAATCGACAATCCTTCACATCGCATCCCTGCTTGAAAACGTCAGCTCGACACGAGCGATGCACCCAATCCTTTAAACCAAGCAAGGTCGTTCCTATGCGCGGCCTCCTCAAAAGGGGACGCCGTGCATTTTAGTGACGTCAATAGCTATATCGCCTGTCTATCTCAGTCAGCACCGACTGGATCTCGTCAATCGAGACCGGCTCTGGAGTTCCAGGCAACTGCCGAAGTGGTGGTTTCGAGTGAACCGCGTAGCGATCAGATGCCCAAGCAGCCAGTATCGCCCGCTTGTCATCAGTAGCCAGGGCCGGCGCGTTCAGGACGTCAATCGGCCGTCGAAGCTGATTGCCTTCGAGCAAGACGCTCGGCCCATGGGCGATTGCACTGTCGAGCATAGTCTGCAATATGTCTTTCATGGAAAGACCTCACTGCACGTGGGGATCGCGATCGCTCCGCAAGCGAGACGCCACCACCGCAGATGTATCAGGTGCAAGAAGTTCATGCATTTCTGCAAATGCTGCGAAGAGACCACGCGCCGTTTCCGCTTCGATCTCGCCACGAAGTGCCGCCTGGCAGGCTTTCAGGGCAAGCGAATGCGCCGCGTCTCTTAACAATACCGGCCATTCGACCAGGTGTCGGTAGGCATCTAGTACGCCGCGAACCTCCGCAGGGTAGCCCAAGCCGACGAGGATAGTGACAGGTTTTCTGAACATATCGGGTTTCATCGCTCTCTCCTTCCCAACCCGGAATGGTGACGGGCGCCATCGCCATGGCGCCCCTGACTGACTGGATGAACTTCAAGATCAAGCCGCCTTCTGCGCTTCGATCTGCGCCGGAGCCGTCGACGTCAGCGTAGGTGTGCTCTGGATCGAGATTTTCCTGGGCTTCAACGCTTCAGGGATCTCACGGATCAGCTCGATCGAGAGAAGACCGTTGCTCAACTCCGCTCCATTCACCCGCACGTGGTCGGCCAGCTCGAACCGGTGTTCGAACGGGCGTCCGGCAATGCCTCGATGCAGGTAGCCATCGGCTGGTGTCTCCTGCTTTTTACCGGTGACGGTCAGCAGATTGGACTGGAAGGTGATATCGAGATCGTCCTGTGCAAATCCAGCCACCGCAATCGAGATCCGGTAGGTGTCGTCATCGCTCTTGACGATGTCATAAGGCGGCCAGTCGTTGATCGACCGGGCGCGCTGGGCGTTTTCCAGAAGATTGAAGATCCGGTCGAAACCAACGCTCGAGCGGAACAAAGGCGCGTAGTCGTAAGATGTTGCCATAACCATATCCTCCTTGAAGCAACATGGGTACGGGAATGCCAAAAGCGGCACTCCCAGCGAAGCCAGCCCTGTATCAGCGACTAGCGGCAATCGATTTGGTTTTGGCGATTTTCCGTTTCAAGATCGGCTGCGCAATTTTTTTCGCTGACCGTAAGTTGCCCAATCGTCAATGCAATGAGCGACTGAGAACGCGATGCGGGTATGCCGCCTTGAACTGCGAGATCATCGCGCAGGCTTGCTGCAATACCCGTTCAGTCGTTTCGGGATTGTTGCGCGCCAGTTCGTCGGCATTTGTGCGCATCGCGTTCGCCATATTGGCCGACATCAACGCGAAAGGCCCTTCGCCATAGACAAGCGCATCTTGCGAAGCTGTCTCGAGCCATCGGGCAAAATCGGTGATAATCTCTTCCCTCTCCGGGATACTGACGCTTCTAATGATTTTGATGTTCTCTTCCATGTGGTCTCACTCCATACAGACGTGGAAAGCGATCGGGCTGATTAAGCCCCGGTCGCCGGGTGAGCTAGGAAGCGAAAAAGCCAGATTCAAGCCTCAGTGCAGCTTGAACTCGCCATCGACACGCCGCCATTCGTTGGGCCCGATCAGGCGCTGGTGACTGTAGCGAACCGAGTGCAGTGGCCCATCGAGGGAGGTTTGCCAGAAATCCAGGAATTTGCGCATTTCAGGGAAATCCGGGGCGAGATCGTAATCCTGCCAGACATACGTCTGGAGGACGGACTCGAAGTCGGGAATGCGGTAGAGAATGTGGGCGGTCATCAGTCCGTAGCCGTTGAGCTGTCGCTCGATATCAGAAGAAAATCGCATGCATCATCTCCGTTAGGTGACGCGGAAATGATGCAGAAATTGTCGATCGACTTCAACATCATATCGCAATAACATGCCATTTACCACGCTATTACAGTGTTTTAGCAGCAAACAGAAGCGAGTGCTAATTTTTCTGCACCGCCCTCTTGAAATCGTAAAATCTCAAAAATAAATTTTCCCCGCGAACGCTCGAGTGAGGTTCGCACCCGTCCGGATTGGTCACCCGGTCCGGTAGGGGATTTTGCGTCATCTTTTTTGTCCAATGGAGGAAAACATGTCGTTCCGACCGCTGCATGATCGCATTCTTGTCCGCCGGGTCGAATCCGAAGAAAAGACCAAGGGTGGGATCATCATCCCTGACACTGCCAAGGAAAAGCCGCAGGAAGGCGAAGTCGTCGCCGTCGGTTCTGGCGCGCGCAACGAAGCCGGTCTGATACAGGCGCTCGACGTCAAGGCCGGCGACCGAATTCTGTTCGGCAAATGGTCCGGCACCGAAATCAAGATCAACGGTGAAGACCTGCTGATCATGAAGGAAAGCGACGTCCTGGGCGTTATCGAAGCTCAGGCCGAGCAGAAGCGGGCCGCGTAGTCACGCACCACCGCCCATCAGTCAAAAAGCTGCCTATTGAAGGAGTGAACAAATGGCTGCGAAAGAAGTCAAATTCAACACCGATGCACGCGAACGCATGCTGCGTGGGGTCGATGTCCTTGCCAACGCCGTGAAGGTCACGCTCGGCCCGAAGGGTCGTAACGTTGTCATCGACAAGTCCTTCGGCGCTCCGCGCATCACCAAGGACGGCGTTTCGGTCGCCAAGGAAATCGAGCTCGAAGACAAGTTCGAGAACATGGGCGCTCAGATGCTGCGCGAAGTTGCTTCGAAGACCAACGACATCGCCGGCGACGGCACGACGACTGCAACCGTTCTCGCCCAGGCCATCGTTCGCGAAGGCGCCAAGGCTGTCGCTTCCGGCATGAACCCGATGGACCTGAAGCGCGGAATAGATCTGGCCGTCGACGCTGTCGTCAAGGAACTGAAAACCAACGCCCGCAAGATCACCAGCAATTCCGAAATCGCGCAGGTCGGTACGATTTCGGCGAACGGCGATCCCGAAATCGGCCGCTACCTTGCCGAGGCGATGGAAAAGGTCGGCAATGAGGGCGTCATCACGGTCGAAGAAGCCAAGACCGCCGAAACCGAGCTGGAGGTCGTCGAAGGCATGCAGTTCGATCGCGGCTACCTCAGCCCCT
The DNA here is from genome assembly GCF_001692325.1 of Rhizobium sp. AC27/96. Classification (GTDB taxonomy): domain Bacteria; phylum Pseudomonadota; class Alphaproteobacteria; order Rhizobiales; family Rhizobiaceae; genus Rhizobium. Next base: position 17,500 of record NZ_LXKN01000031.1, read on the forward strand.
ACTTCGTGACCAACCCGGAGAAGATGCGGGTGGAATTCGAGGATCCGTTCATTCTCATCCACGAGAAGAAACTCTCCAACCTGCAGTCGATGCTGCCTGTCCTCGAAGCCGTGGTGCAGTCCGGCAAGCCGCTGGTCATCATTGCCGAGGATGTGGAAGGCGAAGCTCTTGCTACGCTCGTGGTCAACAAGCTGCGCGGTGGCCTGAAGATTGCTGCCGTCAAGGCGCCGGGCTTCGGCGACCGCCGCAAGGCCATGCTGGAAGACATCGCCATCCTGACCGGCGGCACTGTCATCTCCGAGGACGTCGGCATCAAGCTGGAGAATGTCACGCTCAATATGCTTGGCCGCGCCAAGAAGGTAGCGATCGAAAAGGAAAACACGACGATCATCGATGGCGTCGGCTCCAAGGCCGAGATCGACGGCCGCGTCGCACAGATCCGCGGGCAGATTGAGGAGACCACCTCCGACTACGACCGCGAAAAGCTGCAGGAGCGGCTTGCCAAGCTCGCTGGCGGTGTCGCCGTCATTCGCGTCGGTGGCTCCACCGAGGTCGAGGTGAAGGAGAAGAAGGACCGCGTTGACGACGCCCTGCATGCGACCCGCGCGGCCGTTGAAGAGGGCATTTTGCCGGGCGGTGGTGTTGCGTTGTTGCGGGCTGTAAACGCACTCGACAGTCTTGCGACCGCCAATCAGGATCAGAAGGTCGGCATCGAGATTGTCCGCCGCGCCATTGAAGCGCCTGTTCGCCAGATCGCCGAGAACGCCGGCGCCGAAGGCTCGGTCATCGTCGGCAAGCTGCGTGAGAAGAGTGAGTTCTCCTACGGCTGGAACGCTCAAACCGGCGAATATGGTGATCTCTACGCCCAGGGCGTCATCGATCCTGCCAAAGTCGTACGTACCGCGCTCCAGGATGCCGCATCCGTGGCCGGTCTGCTGGTGACGACCGAGGCGATGATCGCCGAGAAGCCAAAGAAGGACGCCGCACCCGCTCTCCCCGCTGCCGCCGGCATGGACTTTTAATGTAAGATATGGCCCGCGCGTTCCCTCGTGGCGGGTCATATCGGAGCGGTAAAATGGTCGTATCGATTTCGAAGGAAGATGCACGCCTGTGTGCGAGTGTCGTCAAGGAGGTCGCGAGTTCAAAGGGCATCGTCAACGACCCGACCGCTATTGGGCGTTTAACGGCAGCCGTCGCCAGGCTTTTCAATAAAGGCCTGCGTGACCGCGACGAGTTGATGAAGGCGGCTCTGAACTTGGACGCAATCAAATAAGGTACCGGCAGGCTGATCCGGTCTTTGCCTGTCCGCACCGAACAGGAAGCTCCGCTTAAATGCGGGGCTTTTCTGTGTGCACCCCCGGCGGCGTCTAGGCTAGGCCAGCGTCGAATACGTCCTAGCGACGCGCTTCTTGTCCAACCGATGGGCGGACGTGAGGAGACGCTTTAATGCGAACTGCGCTCTGGCTTGGAACCAATATTTGAGCCGTGAATAGCCCCGAGTTTCGTACACACCCTCGGGTTAGATTTTCTGCTGCTTCTCGAACTCGACGGGCTATAGCATTCCGTTTCTGACGTCCTTGCGTTTCGGGTTGTAGAACATCTCGATGTAGTCGAACACATCCCGGCGAGCTTCATCGCGCGAACGGTAGACCCTGCCACGATGGCGTCGTCTTAACCGATCTGTGCTTATCGGCACGATAATGTGCCGACATGACCGAAGCCTCGCCCACCCGCCATAAACGCCATCGCTTTCCCGCCGAGATCATTGCCCATGCGGTATGGCTCTATTATCGGTTCCCGCTCAGCTTACGCGACGTCGAAGATTTGCTGGCCGAAGGTGGCATCAACGTCTCGTTCCAGACTGTCTCGGAATGGGCGGCGAAATTCGGCTTGAAATTTGCTGATCAGCTCCGACGGCGCTCACGAGGCCATTTTTCCGACAAATGGCACCGAGATGAGAGGGTGGTGACGATCAAAGGAAAGAAATACTGGCTGTGGCCCGCCGTCGATGCGAACGGTTACGTCCTTGACGCCTTGCTGCAAAGCCGCAAAAACAAGCGCGCTGCCCTTCGTCTGATGCGCAAGCTGCTCAAGGGCCAGGGTATTGCCCCGCGCGTGATGGTGACCGACAAGCTTCGGTCCTATTCGGCCGCAAAGGCCGAGCTGATGCCGGGCGTCGAGCATCGCTCGCATAAGGCATTGAACAATCGAGCTGATAATTCGCATCTGCCACTACGGCAGCGAGAGCGACGAATGATGCGCTTCAAGTCCGCGGGACAATGTCAGCGTTTCGTTACAACTCACGGCCAGATCGCCAATCTTTTTCTTCTTCACCGGAAATACCTGACCGCCGCCGACCATCGCCAGCTTCGCGCTCACGCCATCTCGAACTGGCGGGAAATCGCCTTGTCGATTGACGCGTAAAATTCGGGCCGGAGAGACTATCGCATCCCAAACTCGGTTAAGGCGACGCCCCGCTACGGCGCCTTCACCCACGCTGCTCGCCGATAGCAATTGACACAAACTTGCGCCGTCAACAAAGTGGCGTGCTCGTTGCGCTCACATTCCATTGGGGTCAAGCCAGTGTATGTTATTGAAAAATTTGAAGCTCAGGACTTTTGTAACAACGGGGTCGTTGGCTCACATCCCTTCAAGACCCAAACCATTTGCCGTCGGTTGATGAGCTCATTCAGGAGATTAGCTTCTAATGTGTTCAACGACCGCTTTGCGCCCTCAAGCTTGACCTTTGCAGGCTCTCCAGCGAGCTCCGAAAGCTGACATTGCTGCAGACTGGCGCAGTTGAGTAGCATCCTGGGATCCTTCGGAAGTCGACTTCAGGTTGGCGTTCGGCCTCTGTCAGGGCTTCACGAACCGATATGCAAAGCGATCGGTCTTACCTTTGATCGAGGGATCGAACACCTTGATTGAGTGCTGATCGTCCTTGTTCGCGAGAAGGGTGCTTTCCCCGTCCAGTGCAAAGCCGGCAGCCTCCACCTCCTCGCGCACGGTGGCAGGGTCGATGCGATGCAGTGACTGGGCATCTCCTGTGCCGGCTCCTGCGGCGGCGTGATCCACGATGACGTAGAACCCACCGGGCTTCAGCCGCTCGTAGACGACACGATTGAAGTCGGCCGCCGTCGCGCCTCTGGCCTGCATCAGCGCGGTGTGGAGATCGTGGTAGAACAGGTGCAGCCACAGGACATCCGCTGGCTGCGTGACCTCCGGCATTGCCACGAGGTCCGCTCAGACGGCTTCGACGTTTTCCCGGCTTGGCTCTTGTGCGAGCGTTCGTATGACGCCAACCGGATCGTTCTTGAAGTGCGCGACTTCGGCCGGCACGAAGCTGGTGACTCGGCCTTCGCGTCCGACGATGTCGGAGAACAGGCGCGTCCAGTCCCCGTCGCCTGGATAAACGTCGACGACCTTGGCACCCGCATCAATGTGGGCGAACCGGATCAATTCGGATAGTTTGGATTGGTCGTACATTGGGATCTTCTTTACGGTTGCGCGTTCGACGAGCGCGCGTCTCGCGAGATGGCGATCCGCGGCTCATTCACCTGCGGCGAAAGCCGATGGTTGCAGACGGCCTGCGCTATGTAGGCCCTTGCTCGTCCATCTGTGAGGCCCGCGCAAGGGCTTGGGTGTCGACATATTCTCGGATACTGGTCAGTCGGTCATCCCGAACCGTTATGGCGAAGATCCAGTCGTCCACGAACGTCTTGTTCGTGGCTTTGATTTTCCCCGTAGCGACGCCGACGACGAGGACCCGGTCTCCTTGCGCCACGAACTCCTGGGGTTCCGTGGAGGTTTCTATTGACCTGGATGCCGTCTCCAGCAAAGCCGCCAGCCCCGCGTGCCCGCGGTGGGTGCCGGCCAGCGGCCAGTCCTTGCCCGGAATAATCCACTCGATGTCCTCAGTGACCAGCGCCACCAGAGCCTCCCTGTCGCCGCGGCCGATGGCGGTGAAGAAGTCCTTCACGGTCTGGATGTTCCTCTCAATGCTTATGGGAATGTCTCCATTTCTCGGCTGTGGTGTCCGTTAGTCGAACTGGACCAGGTCCTTGAAAATCAGATGCCCCCAGCTCTTTCCGCGCGCCTGGACCAGCAGCCCACCTTCCGACAGCCCGCCTAGTTTGATTGGGGCGAAACCGAGATTTTCTGCGAGTGTACCAATTTGCGCTGCGGCTTCGTCATCGTCGCTCGCCAGGAACACGACTCGCCTGCCACCATGCAGGGCGGGATCTTGGGCAAGAACGGCAGCGCCCAAGTGGTTGAAACCCTTGACCAGCCTTGCACGACGGAAGGCTCGCGCGACGAATTTGGAAGACGGTTGTCCTCCCAGCTCCTCCGGAGGAACGCCGTAGGCGTTGGTCACATCGACGACCGTCTTCCCCTGCCAGGTGGGAAGCGCCTTTGCGACATCCGGATGTGCCTCGAACCGGACAGCCAAGAAGATGACGTCCGCCTTGACGGCTTCCGCCAGCGTTTTGGCAATGACCTTGGGCCCGATCGCGGCCGCAGCAGCAGCAAAGCTTTCCGGGTCACGCGTGGTCGCAACGGTCACCTCGATGCCGTTGCGGGCGAAGGCTTTGGCCAGAGCTCGGCCGATGTTGCCGAAGCCGATGATTGCGTAGCTCATAGTGCTTCTCCGATCCTGTGTTGGCGCCGGGTCAGACCTGCGCCCAACCACCATCGACGGCGAGATCTATACCGGTGATGTAGGAGCTTTCATCGGAGGCGAGGAATGTGAGCGCAGCCGCGATTTCCTCTGGTTTGCCCCTGCGACCCATTGGGATCTGTGACGCAAACTGGGTGACCGCCTCCTCGGCTTGCTCAGCGGTAAGGCCGGTCGTTGTCGCCAAGGCGGGAGTCTCGATCGCGCCGGGGCTCATCGTATTGACGCGGATATTGCGGTCCTTCAGCTCCTGGGTCCAGGACCGCGAGAAGCTGCGAACAGCTGCCTTGCTTGCTGCGTAGGCGCTGAACGCTGGCAGCCCCATCACATTCGAGACCGAAGAGTTCAGGATAATCGATCCGCCGTCCTTGAAGAGAGGAAGGGCCTTCTGCACCGTAAAGAACAGACCCTTCACATTCACATCGAAGGTTTGGTCAAAATGGCCCTCAGTCGCTGTCGCGAGCGGCGCGACCGTACCTGCGCCTGCGTTTGCGAAGAGAATGTCGATGTGACCGTGTTTTTCTTTCACGATGGTGTAGAGGCGATCCAGATCTTCCAAGCGCGAGACGTCGCCCACGACTGTTGTCACGTTTTTCCCAATAAGGGCCGCGGCCTCTTGCAAGGCTTTCTCGCGTCGCCCGATGATCACGACCTGCGCACCTTCTTCCACGAAGCGCTTGGCGGTGGCCAAGCCGATCCCGCTGCTTCCGCCCGTGATGACTGCGATTTTACCTTCGAGTGCTTTCATAATCTTTTGTCCTTCTTTGTGTATGAGTTAGGCGCAGAACCGCGCCGGGTTCAGAGTTGAGCCAGGCCGCCGTCGACGGCGACTTCGCTGGCGGTCATGAAGCTGCTGTCGTCAGACGCGAGGAAGGCGGCCACGGCGCCAATCTCAACGGGATCGGCCATGCGCTGGAGCGGGGTCATTGCGCCGTAGGCCTTCTGGCCCTCCTCGCCCAGCGCTTCCTTCGCAAGTTCGGTCGCCGTCGCCCCGGGCGACAGCACGTTGACACGGATACCGGTACCCTTCAGATCCTCTGCCCAGGTGCGTGCGAGATTGCGCACGGCTGCCTTGCTGGCGCTGTAGGCAGTGAATGCCGGAGCGCCCGTGGTGCCGGCGCTCGATCCAGTCAGGATGATCGATCCGCCGGCGCCCATCAGCGGCAATGCCTTCTGGACCGTGAAGATCGTGCCCTTCACGTTGGTGTCGAAAGTGTCGTCGATGTGCTTGGCGGTGATCTGGCCGAGAGGAAGCGGGCTTCCGGCCCCGGCATTGGCGAAGACGATATCGAGGCTTCCGCGCTCGACTTTCACCGCTGCGTAGAGCCGATCCAGATCGGCCTCATCCGAGACCGAGCCCTTCACCGCACGGGCGTTGGGTCCAAGCTCGGCCACAGCCGCATCGAGTGCTTGCTGCCGACGGCCGTAGATGAAGACGAAGGCACCCTCCTCGATGAAGCGCCTTGCAGCGGCGAGGCCGATACCGGTGGCGCCGCCCGTGATCACAGCGGTCTTTCCATTCAGTCTGTTCATGTCATGCATTCCTTGTGTCGCGTCTCGGGTCATCGCTTTGCAGAGACATCCTCCGGCAGCCTCGATATGGGTTCGCCGGCGCCAGGCGGTCAGTGCCCAATCGCGCGCATCCGTGGTGCGAAAACGATCCACTTACGTGATCGAACGCGGCGACGATCACGCGCATTTCGGCCCAGTGTGTTAGGATGGGCTTCGGAAGCCGCCTCACGCGGCGCGGGAATGAGCCATGATCGACTGGGATGACGTTCGCTACTTTCTTGCCGCTGCGCGTGGCGGCTCAGTGCGGGCCGCCGCCAAGAGCTTGGGAGTCAACCACTCGACGGTGCTGCGACGCATTGCTCAGCTCGAGGAGCACCTCGGGGCGCAGATGTTCGAAAAGCTGCCTTCGGGCTACCGCCTGACGGCCGCGGGCGAGGAGGTTCTGGAGTTCGCGAACCAGATGGAAGCCTCGTCGCACCAACTGGAGACGCGCGTCCTCGGGCGTGATCAAAGCGTACGCGGGCTTCTGCGGGTGACGTTGCCCCCGTTCCTTGCGACACACCTGCTCATGCCGGATATCGCCGATTTTGTCCGTCTGCATCCGGACATCGAGATGGAGATCGTATCGACCGGCGAGGTCGCGAATCTGACCAACCGGGACGCGGATGTGGCAATCCGGATGGTCTCCGATCGCAAGACCCTGCCGCTCAATCTTCACGGCCTGAAAGGTCCGGATCTACTGGCGGGTGTTTATATGTCCCGCGATAGACTGGCCGCGTGGCGTGCGGGTGCGCTGGATCCAGTCCGGCCCATCGTCATCAGCGGGCAGGCTCTTCCGGACTGGGTCGACGAAGGGGAGGTTCGCGCTACAGGGGTTCCGTTCAGGACGCCGGACGCCGACGCGCAGATCGATGCGACAAGGCAAGGGATCGGCATGACCAGGCTGCCTTGTTTCGTCGGAGATGCCGATCGGCTGTTGACGAGAGTTCCGGGCATCGATCTGACATCACCTGCGACGATCTGGCTTCTGACGCAGGGTGAGACACGCAAGACGAAGCGCGTGCGGCTGTTCACAGAGTTCATATCCCACCGGCTCGCTGCATACGCTCCGCGCCTCGCCGGGCAGCCCATTTCGCGCGGCTGACCTCCCGTGCTAAACGCCGCAAATGGGCCAGGGAAATTGCAGTTGGAGATTTGCGTTCCCAAGGGGGCAGGCTGCAGAGTGGCCGCTAGCGGACGGTCCGCGGCCCCAAACCGGTCAATCCATACGGACGATAAGGATGTCCGTTGCTGAGGGATTTCAGGCGGATGTCTTTTTTTAACAACAGGGTCGGCGGTTCGACTTGGTTCAAGAGCAAGTCACTTTTGGCTTTATGTAAAAACGCGCTGGAGCAAGCGCAGGCCGGACCAGCGCTAATAGCTTCGAGGGGATTATCCATTGCCGCTCAGCTAACGATCGGCTCCAAATCCTGAATTGATTGTACCAAAGATAGACGGGCCGTTTCAATTTACCAAAATTAGAAGCCGATGATCTCGACACCTTCGGCGCGAATTGCCGTTTCCAGAGTGCGGGAAGGGGATCGATCGGTGACGAGACGATCGATCGTCCTCCAGGGCGCCACTTCAAAAACGCCTTGCCTGCCGAATTTTGAGGAATCGGCGAGTACCGTAACCATTTCAGTACGGTCGATCATGGTTTGTGCGATCTCGGTTTCCTGTGCATCGAAGTCCATGACGCAGGTTTCGTCGACGGCGCCGACCGTCAGAAAAGCGTGACGTGCGCGGAATCGCTTGATCTGTTCGACGGCCAGATGCCCCAGAGATTGGCCAGCATCGGTCCCATAAGCGCCGCCGATGAGGAAGATTTTGTGATTGGGATTGGCAGCCGCGGTTGCTGCGATGCGGTGAGAATTGGTGATGACGGTCAGTGAAGGCAGGTCGGCCAGAGCCTCGGCCAGCAACAGTGTCGTGGTACCCGTGTCGATGAAAAGTGTATCGCCCGGCGACAGCAGGCTTGCCGCTGTATAGGCGATTTTCCGTTTTAGCGCGGCGTTGTCTGCCATTCGAAGTGCAAAAGGCCCTTCAACCTGCGGCTCGCTGGTCTGCTGTGACCGGATGCGAGCTCCACCGTGGAATTTCCGCAGACGCCCAATGGCATCGAGGTTGGATAGATCACGCCTTATTGTTTCGCGTGATACGCCTAACCGGGCGGCGAGGTCGTCGACGGTTATTTCCCCGGCCCTATGAACCTGCCTGACAATCTCGTCCTGTCGTTCCGATGGTCTCACCGACGTGCCCTTGTTTCCAAATCAACGCATAGGCGCAAAGCTTGGGAAAGTAACCCCTTTTGGGCTAGGTATGTGAGGATTTCCACCGCTTCTATCCCGAGTTTTGACTATTCGGTCAATACTGGTCAAGGCTTTCGAGTTCGCGAGCCGCCCGGAGTGTCCAGTAACGGATAATGCCAGGCTGGATGCAGTCTTTACAATCGGGTATTCATTTTATACCGTTCGGTCATTGTATGACTATACGGTAATCTGGAGGTGGGATTGTTTGATATCGAAGCTCAAGCGGCCGATGAGGTCCATGACGTCGCTATCATCGGCGGAGGCATCGTGGGATGCGCCGTTGCGCGCCGCTTCGCGCTCGCAGGCGCCAGGGTCATCCTCATTGAAAAGGGCCCGGATATCCTGTCAGGGGCGTCAAAGGCGAACAGTGCGATCCTGCACACGGGTTTCGATGCGCCACCCTCCAGTCTCGAACTGCAGCTCATCCAGGCGGGCCGGCAGGAATATCTGGAGATATGCGGCAGCTTAAATCTATCACTCGTGAAAACTGGGGCGCTGGTTTGCGCCTGGAATCGGGCTGAGGCATCGAAGCTCGAAGCCATTGAACGGCAGGGCCGAGCCAACGGGATTGAGCAACTGAGATTGCTGGATGCAGCCGAGGCCCGCAGGAGAATGCCGGGCCTGGCAGAGCATCTGCTGATGGCGCTGGAAGTCGAAGGTGAGCATGTGATCGACCCTTGGTCGGCACCTCTGGCCTATCTGAGTCAGGCGGTTGCGATGGGTGCCAGCTTCCTGCGTAGCGCCGAGCTTTTGAGCGGGACGTTCGATGATCATTGGATTCTCAAGACCTCGGTAGGGGCGGTGAGGGCTCAATGCGTTATCAACGCGGCCGGCCTCTACGGCGATATCGTCGATGAACGACTGGGGCTGGGGGCGGAGTTCCGCATCAAGCCGCGCAAGGGCCAGTTTGTCGTACTCGACAAAGCGGCATTCCTCCATGTGCCGCGTATCATCCTGCCCGTGCCAACCGAGATCACGAAAGGTGTCGTCGTCTGCCCGACCGTCTTCGGCAACGTCATTGTCGGGCCGACAGCCGAGGAGCAGGATGACCGAGTGCGGGCAACCGTTGAAACTTCGACGCTCGAAGCTCTGCTGCGACGCGCGGGCGAGATCGTTCCGGTACTCGCGCATATGCCGGTGACGGCTGTCTATGCCGGGTTGCGGCCAGCAACGGAGGAGAAGGGCTACCGGGTCTTCGTTCGCCCCGAGCGCCGAGCGATCACGCTCGGTGGCATACGATCGACCGGATTGAGCGCCGCCCTCGGCCTTGCCCAGCACGCCCTGGCCCTGCACGCATCCTTTTCCCGGAATTTTGCGCAGCCGACCGCCGTGCCCTCCGTCAAGGTCCCCAATCTTGCCGAGACAAGGGAGCGCGATTGGCAGCGGTCGGACCATGGCGAGATAGTTTGTCATTGCGAACTCGTGACGAGGCGCGAAATCGAGGCTGCACTGCAGAGCGCGGTACCACCTGGAGACTTCGGCGGCCTGCGCCGGCGTACGCGTGCCGGCATGGGCCGATGCCAGGGCTTTTATTGCAATGCGCGCCTTGCCGAGATGACCCGTGGCAAACTCTTCACAGCACTGGCCGTCGAGGCCGAGGGTAAACAATGAGCGAAGTAGATGTCATCGTCGTCGGCGGAGGGCCGGCCGGCGTCGCGGCAGCGGTCGAACTACGTCGGCGAGGCGTCAGCAAGGTTGTTCTTCTTGATCGTGAGGAGCGTCTTGGCGGTGCCACTCGTCATTGCAGCCACTCGCCCTTTGGCATGCTCGAGTTTGGCGGCGTCTATCTTGGCGCCGCTTATGGCCGCAAGCTCGAACGGGAAGCGGCGCGACACGGCGTCGATGTCCGCACCGGTCATTCCGTGGTTGAGCTTGGCGGTGACGGTTCTGTGATGATTTCTTCGTCAAACGGAGTCGAAATCCTGGCGCCCCGTCGTATCCTCCTCACCACCGGCGCACGCGAAAAGCCGCGTTCAGCGCGTCTGATCAGCGGCGACCGGCCAATTGGCGTGTTGACCACAGGTACGTTACAATCCTACGTCGCCTTTCATGGCCTGATGCCCTTTCGTCGGCCGTTGATCGTCGGCTCGGAGCTGGTGTCGCTATCGGCGGTGCTGACCTGCCTGAGCCATGGGGCCAGACCGGTTGCGATGATCGAGGCGCGGCCGCACCCTCTTGCAAAGCCACCGTTGACCTGGTTTCCGAGCCTGATGGGCGTTCCTTTTCACACGGATGCGGTGATCGTCGATATCATCGGCCGCGAGCGGGTTGAGGCCGTGACGATCCGACGCAACGGACAGCCGGAAACGCTTATCTGCGACGGTGTGCTTCTGACTGGCCAGTTCACACCAGAATCTGCGTTGCTGTTGCAATCGGCGATGGGTATTGACGCTGGCAGCGCCGGCGCGCGGATCGATCAGTACGGCCGCTGCGTCGATCCCAGTTATTTCGCCGCCGGCAATGTCCTTCGGGCGGTCGAGACCGGTGGTTGGGCCTTCCGCGAAGGCAGGGCGGTCGGTGCGGCAATGGCAGCAGACCTTGGAAAATCCGAGCCTCTCGGTGAAATCGTTCCTGTCACTTTCGATGAGCCGATCAAGCTCGTTGTGCCCAATATGCTGCGGCGGGGCGGCGGGGCCGTAGCGTTCCGGCATTTCCAGCTGCGTTTCCTGCGTCTTGCACGGGGCCGCTTGTCTCTTCAGATCGATGGCCGCAAGGTTTGGAGCCAGCAGGGGCGATGGATGCCGGAACGCCGAATTCTCGTACCCATTCCGGCCGCCGCGCCGGAGGCGGCAGGTGTGCATTTTGACTTCGAGGAGGAACTCTAGATGCGTGTTGCTGCCATCGACCAAGGAACGACCTCGACCCGCTGTCTGGTGGTAACGGATGGCGGGGCCTGGCATATGGCCGGTGCACTGCGCCACGGCGCTCGCCATCCTGCCGCCGGCTGGGTCGAGCACGACGCAGAAGAGCTTCTGCGCAATGTCCGGACGCTTGTTAAGGCTGCAGGCGCCGTCGATGCCATCGCGATCGCCAACCAGGGGGAAAGCTGTCTGGCCTGGGATGCCGCGACAGGCGAAGCGCTTTCGCCGGTCATTGTCTGGCAGGACGCACGCACGGCGGATGCGCTGGCCAAACGAGAGGGCGCGGCTGAGAAACGCTCGCGGGAAATTTGCGGCCTGCCGCTCGATCCTTATTTTTCGGCAAGCAAGCTTGCATGGCTCGTGGAGAACATTCCGGCCGTCTCACACGCGCTTTCCGTCGGCCGGCTGCGGCTCGGCACGACGGACGCATTCTTCCTCGATCGCCTCTGTGGCGCGCACAAGACCGATCTTGCGACAGCGTCAAGAACAGGGTTGCTTGATCTGGAGCGTGGGGAATGGAGTGCCGAACTATGCGATCTGCATGGTGTTCCCATGTCCTGCCTTCCTGAAATCTCAACGGTTGATGGTGGCTTCGGCATGATCGATGGCGTGCCGGTCAAAGTCTCAATCGTTGATCAGCAGGCAGCACTCTACGGCCATGGTTGCCGCAGGCCCGGCGATTGCAAGATCACTTTTGGAACCGGGGCTTTCCTCCTGGCGGTGGCCGGCGAGACGCGACCGCGGCCCTCCGATCTGTTGCCAACCATCGGTTGGCACCGGGCCGGTAATGGGCCGGTCTTCGCAATCGAGGGTGGGGTTTATGATGCAGGCTCGGCAATTGAATGGGCCCGAATTATCGGTCTCTTTTCCGAAATGGAGGAGCTTGGCAGCTTCGAAGGCCCCTCAGCACTCAGCCGGGGGATTGTTTTCGTGCCAGCGCTTTCCGGGCTTGCAGCGCCGTATTGGGATAGGGCGGCAGCGCCGCTCTTCATCGGCATGGATCACGCGACTGACCGGCGCGACATGGTGCGTGCGGTGCTCGAAGGCATCGCCATGCTGACGGTAGGCCTTATCGATGCCGCCTCGCGCGTTGTCGAACTTGGTCCGTGCATTTCCATTGATGGCGGCCTTTCCCAAAGCCCTTACTTCGCCCAGTTCCTGGCGTCAGCCAGCAACCGGTCGATTAGCGTGCCTGCCATGCACGAGCTGACGGCGTTAGGGCTTGCCGAATTGGCTGGCGTTGATGTCGGCGCATCGCGCCAGACGGCAGAGATCTTTTCTCCGCACGGCTCGGTTACCGCCCAAGATCATGAGCGGTTTGCCGAAGCGCTGAAGCGTGCGCGGGGCTGGCGATCTTAGGCATCGCATGGACTTGCCTCGGGAATAGAATTGTAGCCATTTGCCGGTGAGTTCGTTGGCTGATGCCGATTTTGGCGGCTCGAAACCCGAACTTTGCCAATCGAAACGTAGTCGTTGAAGTATAATTTAAAATGACCGAACAGTCATTCTTGTTGACCGATCGTTCATTTCATGCTTGATAATGCATACGAATGCAAAAGAGGAAAATTGATGCACGAGCAGTCTGGGAAGGTCGTCAGCAAGCAGGTTGCAGCCAATGAGGAGGTCACCATTGCCAAAGGGGGCGCCGGGGTGAAGCAGGGCAGGTCTAGGTTCCGGCCGCTGTCGCCGGAACATATGCCGCGAGACTATTCAATCTCGCTCGACAGCTATCGCCGCGGTGGTACGGACGCGTTCATAGGGCGTTCGCCCGACCATCTGGTCAAGCAGCGACTGACGGGCTTCGAGCCGCAATATGTCAATATTATCGACTACATCATCCGCATCACGCACCAGATCTGGGAAGAGAAGGATATCGGCTATATCTACGACACCTATAGCCATGACTGCCTGGTGTGGGATGATCTCGCATTGCAGGTTGGCCGAGACAAGATCGTTGCAGACACCACCTCGCTGAACAATGCATTTCCGGATATCCGCATTGTCGCCGAGGACGTTGTCTGGGCGGGTGACGATGCGATAGGCTTCCATACGTCGCATCGCTCCCAGATCATCGGAACCAATACCGGCTTCAGCCGCTACGGTGCGCCGACGGGCCGGCGGGTCCAGTTCCTTTGCATGGCCAACTGCGTCGCCCGCGATAACGAAATCTTCTACGAGCACGTCGTCTACGACACCGCGGAAGTGGTCAAGCAACTGGGCTATGACGTGGTCGAGACAGCGAAGCGCTCGATCGCAGCAGGCACAACAGCTGGCCTGCCGCGCGATTTTATGGGCGGCGAGCCGAAGCGGACTGTTGGTCAGGGCAAACCAGATAAGGTAGCAATTCCTGCCGAGATCCGGGACAATCCCGAGGAGTTCGTGAGGGCCGCGCTGCAAACCATGTGGAACCGGCGCAATCTCGGCGCACTGGATCAGGTCTATCATCCGGGCATCGTGTCGCAGCAGACTGGCGGCCGTATCTTCCGTGGAACGGGCCAGCTGCGCTCCTTCATGCTGTCGCAGCTCGCAATGTTTCCCGACGTTCTCTATTCGGTCGACGATCTCTACTGGATGGGTAATGCTCAAGAGGGTTTCGTGGTCGCCTTCCGCTGGTCGATGACAGGCACGCATCGCGGGCTCGGCCGCTACGGCGAGCCGACGGGCCGCGAGGTCAATATCTGGGGTATCACCCACTGGCTCATCGAGGGCAATCGTGTCACCAAGGAGTGGACGACCTTCAACGAGTTCGGCGTACTTATCCAGGTTCTTCGCTAGACAGATATCAATTGGAGAGAATTTTTGCATACGCCTGCAAAACAACTTGCATACGTATGCAATATGCTTATGGTGATCGGAAATAACGCCGTGAAAAGGCGATGGGAACAAAACGTGGCGTCCCAAGGATGGGGTGCCGCCAATAAAGAAAGTGGGAACATGAAAAAATCTGCATTCTTCGCATCGACCGCTGCTCTCGTAGTTGCAAGCCTTATGGCGGCTCTGCCCGCTCGTGCGGACTGTGGTATCGACAAAGGCTCAGTGCGTATCCTTTCGAACGATTTCGAGGCCCTGCGCCTCGTCGTATCCGAAGCTGAGAAATGCGCCTCCGCCACGGTGAAAATTACCAAGAACCAGACAACCGAGCACAAGAATTTGCAGGTGCCGGCGCTGAAGATCAATCCAGCCGAATATACCGTCGCCCTCATTGCCAACAACTCGATCGTTCCGTTGCTGAACGAGGGCCTGGTACGGCCGCTCGATGATCTCGTCGCCAAGTATGGGCAGGATCTGCAGCCGACCCAGCTCATCAAACTTGATGGCAAGACCATGGCGATCGCCTTCATGGGCAATTCGCAGCATCTGTTTTTCCGCAAGGACATTCTGGAAAAAGCTGGTCTCCAGCAGCCGAAGTCCTATGAGGACATTCTGGCCGCCGCCAAGGTGATCAGGGAGAAGGGGCTGATGCAATACCCGCTGGCCGCCTCCGACAAGGCAGGTTGGGATCTCGCAGCCGAATTCGTCAACATGTATCTCGGTTATGGCGGTGAACTTTTCGCTGCGGGCTCCGCAGCGCCCGCCATCAACAACGAGAAGGGTCTCGCCACGCTGAAGATGATGAAGGCGATGACCGACTATATGAACCCCGACTATATGACCTACAACGCCGATGAGATCATAAAGGTGTATGTTGCCGGCAAGGTCGCGATCATCAACGGCTGGGGCTCACTTGCCAGCAGTGTGATCGACCCGGCAAAGACGCCGGCCGAGATCGCAAACAATACCGTTCTTGCCGCCGCGCCAACCGTCGGCGGCGGCGCAACACCGGCGGCAGCCTTGTGGTGGGATGGTTTTGCCATCGCCAAGAACATCTCCGATGAAGATGCCGCGGCGTCCTTCCGTGCCATGGTCTACGGCATCCGCCCGGAGGTCGGCCAACAGCATCCGGATCTCGCAACATGGTTGACCAAGGGCTACAAGCCCGGCCCCGTTGCGGTCGGCGTGCTCAATACCGCCAACGGCGGTGCCAAGCCCTATCCGATGCTGCCCTATATGGGCCTTTTGCATTCTGCTTTAGGCTCGGAGCTCGCTGGATTTATGCAGGGACGCGAAAGCGCCGAGGATGCTCTGAATGACGTCGAAGCGTCCTATAGCGCTGCTGCCAGGGAAGGTGGCTTTCTGAAGTGAACCTCGCCGGGAGCATCGATGTCTTCGATGCTCCCACGCGATGATTGGCCACATGTTCCACTTTCGGGCGGGACGAACGAAACAAACAACACCGAGCAGGGAAAAGGGCGCATGCCTCACAGGGCTTTCTTTGCCTTCATCATGCCATCGCTGTTGGCGATGCTGGTTTTCATTGCGCTACCGATCATCTCGGTCGCAGTCCAGTCATTCTACGTCCAGCACGAGCGGGTGGTGACGGAAGTCGAGACATGCACGCCCTTCGGCGGCTGCACGAAGGAGGCGCGTGTTGACGCGGACGCGACAGCAAAACTGCGCCACGACGAGCCACTCGGTCATTTCAACGGGTTCGGTACCTATATCGATCGCAATCATCTAGCTTTTGCTGAAGTCGGCGCGATCCTTTCCGACAATCTCGGTGTGACGGATGCAGTTTCGCGCATCTACAATCTGCCCTTCTATAAGGCGCTGTCATTCACCTTGACCTATACGTTCGTGGTTACGCCGCTGGCCATGCTGCTCGGTTTCTTGATTGCCCTCAGTGTGAATTCCATCCCGCCATTCTACAAAGGCCCGGTCATCTTCCTTTCACTTCTGCCGATGATTATCACGCCACTGGTGGGAGCACTGATCGTCTACTGGATGGCATCGTCACAGGGTATCCTTGGTGCCACTCTGCAGTCGATCTTCCATGATCCGACCCTGTCGCTGAAATCTTCGGCGGCACTGACCTGGGTCATGCTCTTGGTCTACGGCATCTGGAACAATGCACCCTTTTCCTTTGTCGTCTTCTATGCCGGACTGCAGACCGTGCCGCATGACACGATCGAGTCCGCGATGATCGACGGTGCGAGCCGTTGGGAGCGCATCCGCTTCGTCGTCATCCCACATCTGATGCCTCTCGCGACCTTCGTTGCGCTGGTGCAGTTGATGGACAATTTCCGCGTCTTCGAACCCATCGTCGGCTTCAGCGCGGAGTCCAATGCCACCTCGCTTTCGTGGTCGGTCTTCAACGACCTGCATGGCCAGGTCGACCAGCTCTTCGGCTCTGCAGCGGCAACGTCGATGCTGACGATTGTGGGGGTTGTTATCCTTCTGTCGCCGGTGCTTGTCCGCACCTGGCGCGAATTCAACCATCGATGAGGGCGCCGCGATGATCGAGACAAGACACAAAAAGCCCCTTCCACTGGCGATCCTTTCCACCGGCTTTGTATTGCTATGGGTGTTTATGGCCGCCTTTCCCTTCATCTGGACGGTGTGGGGCTCCTTCAAGGTCGAGCAGGACTTTTTCTCGCGGGACAGTTGGTGGTTTGCCATCGAGGGCACGCGGACCATCGCCCAGACAGGTTCGGCCTTTACCGGTGACGGGTATTATGGCGCCTGGGTTCTGCGTGACTTCTTTTCCTCCGTCGTCAATACGGCAATCGTGACGGTATCGGTGGTTATCGTGTCGCTGACCTTCGGAACGCTCGGTGGCTATGCGCTGGCGCGCTCCGGCTATCGTTATACCTTCTGGCTGCTGATGCTTGCCCTGGTGTTCCGCGCCATGCCGCCCATCACTCTGGTATCCGGCTATCTCCTGCCGTTCTTCCAGCTGAATATCTGGGGCTATACGCCGACCGCCGTCATCGTTCTGGTCGCGATCAATCAGCCCTTCACGCTTTGGATGCTGCATTCCTTCTTCCTGTCGATCCCCAAGGATCTCGACGAAAGCGCGATGGTCGACGGCTGCTCACGGTTCCAGGCCTTCCGCATGGTGGTCATCCCCGTCATGTGGCCGGGGGTGATCACGACGGGTCTGTTCTCGTTCCTGCTCGCTTACAACGACTTTGCCGTGACCTCGATGCTTCTGTCGCAGCCAAATCAGACGATGGTCCCGAAGATCGCCGGCTTCCTTGGAACGGTCCAGCAGGAGGGCAATGTCATGTATGCCGTCGCCGCCGTTGTTTCCGCGACCGCACCGCTCTTCGTGCTGGTCATGTTCTTCCAACGTCAGATCGTCAGCGGCCTCACCGCCGGCGCAGTCAAGGGATAATAATAATGGCTGAAATCCGCCTGAAGAACATTTCGAAGCGTTGGCACAATTTCGTCGGGGTCGACAACTTCAATCTCGACATTGCGGACCAGGAGTTTCTGGTGCTGCTCGGGCCGTCCGGCTGCGGCAAGACGACGACGATGCGCATGATCGCGGGCCTTGAGGACACCAGCGAGGGTGAGATCTGGCTCGGCGATCGCATGGTCAACAAGCTGGAGCCGAAGGATCGCGACATCTCGATGGTGTTTCAGAGCTACGGTCTCTACCCGAACATGACGGTCTACGAAAACATCCGCTTTCCGCTACGCGTGCGCAAGGTTCCCAAAGAGCTACACCACGAGAAAGTCATGCAGGCGGCGCGTATGGTCGAACTCGTGGATTTCCTGGAGCGCCGTCCCGCGGCTCTTTCGGGCGGTCAGCGTCAGCGCGTAGCGCTGGGACGCGCGATCGTTCGCCAGCCGTCGGTCTTCCTGATGGATGAGCCGCTGTCCAACCTCGACGCCAAGCTGCGTGTTTCGACCCGCGCCCAGATCAAGAACCTGCAGCATACGCTCAAGGTGACGACGATCTATGTCACGCATGACCAGATCGAGGCGATGACACTGGCAGATCGTGTCGTTGTGATGAACAAGGGCATCATCCAACAGGTCGGTACGCCGACGGAGATCTATGACAACCCCGCTAACACCTTTGTTGCCTCGTTCATCGGTTCGCCGGCGATGAACCTTGTTCCCGGTATTATCGAGAACGGCATCTTTTGCGGACCGAATATCACCATCGGCGGTCTGCAGCCAAATGTGAAAGGACCGGTGACGCTCGGGTTTCGGGCAGAGGATGCCTCGCTCGTTTCCGAAGGTGGTGAACTGGGCGCCGAAGTCTATTCGATGGAGCTTCTTGGTGAGGCGACCATGGCAAGCTTCAGGATTGGCGACCAGCTCGTTTCCATCAAATCCGGCAAGGAATATCGCGCCGAGATCGGCGACGTCGTTCATGCCGCGATTCCGGCTTCGATCTGTCACCTGTTCGATGCCGAGACTGGCGAGCGGATCACGCGGACACCCGGCAACTAAGATTCACGATCGGCATGCGACGTCACGTATCGGCAGATATCAAGGGAAGAAACATCATGACAGTCACTTATCTCAAGCGCGGCAAACCCGAAGCGCAGCGGTCCGAGGACGATGCAAAGGTCCGTGCGATTGTGGAAGCGACGCTCAAGGATATCGAAGCCAGAGGTGACCTGGCTGTTCGCGAGCTTTCGGAGAAGTTCGACAAGTTTTCCCCACCATCGTTCAAGCTGAGTCAATCGGAAATCGAGGCGGCAATGTCTAAGGTCTCGGCCCGCGATATGGCCGACATCGATTTCGCGCAAATGCAGATCCGCCGGTTTGCCGAAGCTCAGCGCGCTTCGATGACCGATATCGAAGTGGAGACGATCCCGGGTGTCATCCTCGGCCACCGCAATATTCCGGTGCAGTCGGTGGGTTGCTACGTGCCCGGCGGCAAGTTTCCGATGGTGGCCTCGGCCCACATGTCGGTGCTGACGGCATCTGTCGCCGGCGTTCCGCGGATTGTCGCGTCTGCCCCGCCACAGAAGGGCGAACCACATCCGGCAATTGTCGCAGCAATGCACAAGGCTGGCGCCCATGAAATCTACGTATTGGGCGGCATGCAGGCCGTTGGCGCGATGGCGCTCGGCACCGAGACAATCAAACCGGTCGACATGCTCGTCGGCCCAGGCAATGCCTTCGTCGCCGAAGCCAAGCGCCAACTTTACGGCAGGGTCGGCATCGATCTGTTTGCCGGCCCTACCGAGACGATGGTGATCGCCGATGAAACCGTGGATGCAGAGATGTGTGCCACGGATCTGATAGGCCAGGCCGAACATGGCTACAATTCTCCGGCCGTCCTGGTTACGAATTCGGAGAGGCTGGCAAGACAAACGCTGGCCGAGATCGACCGCCTGCTTGCGATCATCCCGACCACGGAGACTGCAACCGCCTCCTGGTGCGATTATGGCGAGATCATTCTCTGCGACACCTATGAGGAGATGCTGGATGTCGCCAACGACATCGCCTCCGAGCATGTTCAGGTCATGACGGATCGTGACGACTGGTTCCTGGAAAATATGCATTCCTACGGCGCACTGTTTCTCGGGCCGCGCACCAATGTTGCCAACGGTGACAAAGTCATCGGCACCAATCACACCCTGCCGACCAGGAAGGCCGGCCGCTACACCGGAGGCCTTTGGGTCGGCAAGTTCCTGAAGACACATTCCTACCAGAGGGTGCTGACGGACGAGGCAGCTGCGGAGATTGGTGCTTATTGCTCTCGCCTGTGCCTTCTGGAAGGCTTTATCGGCCATGCCGAGCAGGCGAATGTTCGGGTACGCCGCTATGGCGGACGGAACATCCCCTATGGCGGAGCGGCCGTCTGATGGACCTTCCTCGCACGCCCTCCTTCCGTCTCGACGGCAAACGCGCGCTGGTCGCGGGTGCGTCCTCCGGCATCGGTTTCGGCTGCGCGGTTGCCTTGGCGGAGGCGGGTGCACATGTGGTGTTGTCGGCGCGTTCCGCAGGAAAGCTTTCCGAGGCGACCGAAGCACTCCGGGCTGAGGGGTTCTCGGCGGAAGCCATGGTGCTCGATATTGCCGATGTCGAAGCGACGGAGGCCGCGATCGCCGCTCAAGGGCCATTTCAGGTGTTGGTCAACAGCGCCGGTATAGCCCGGCATAGTCCCGCCCTCGACACCACCCCTGCTGATTTCGACGCTGTCTTCTCTCTCAATGTGCGCGGTGCCTATTTCCTGACCCGCGCCGTTGCAAGAGGGCTGATAGACGCCGGCCAAGCTGGTTCGCTGATCAATCTCTCCTCTCAGATGGCCCATGTCGGGGGCATCGACCGGGCCGTCTATAGTGCCACGAAGCACGCCGTTGAAGGTTTTACCAAATCGATGGCGATAGAGTGGGGGCCGAAGGGCATCCGTGTGAACACGATCTGCCCCACCTTCATCCGCACGCCGCTGACCGAGCAGACCTTCTCCCAGCCCGAAAGGGTTCAGTGGATAACGGAGAAAATCAAGCTTGGGCGGGTCGGTCGCGTGGAAGACATTATGGCTGCCGTCACCTATCTTGCCGGCGGTGCCTCGGCAATGGTGACGGGAACCGCGTTGATGGTCGACGGGGGATGGACGGCGGACTGATGGCAAACGACAAGATCACTTCGAACGATGTTGCACGTCTGGCAGGCGTAAGCCAATCTGCGGTCTCGCGCTATTTTACGCCGGGAACTTCGGTCTCCAAGAAGACTGCGGACAAGATCAGGGAGGCGGCCGAGCAGCTCGGCTACCGGCCAAACGTGCTCGCCCGTTCACTGATCACCGGACGCAGCCGCATCATTGGTCTTGTCGTTGCCTACCTGGAAAATTACTTCTACCCGGAAGTCGTGGAGCGCCTGTCGAAGGCACTTCAGGATCAAGGCTATCACGTGCTCGTCTTCATCTCCTCGATTGCGTCCGAAAATGTCGACCAGATCACCCAGGAGATCCTCGATTATCAGGTGGACGGTATCGTGCTGGCATCGGCCAATATGTCGTCCGAGCTAGCGGCGCGCTGCCATGCTTCCGGTGTGCCGATCGTGTTGTTCAACCGTTTGCAGGACGATATCAGGCTTTCCGCCGTGACTTCGGATAACCGCGCCGGCGGCCGCCAGCTGGCTGATCTGCTTGTGTCTCTTGGTCATAAGCGGTGCAGTTATATAGCCGGTTTTGAGGGAGCCTCGACGCAGCGCGACCGCGAGCAGGGGTTTCGCGAGGGACTGGAAGCAGCAGGTCTCGCGCTTTTTTCGCGCGGGGTCGGCAATTTCCGTTACGAGGAAGCACAGGCTGCAGCACGAAGCATGTTTGCCGGATCGGAAATTCCCGACGCCATCTTCGTCTGCAACGATCACATGGCGTTTGCTGTCATGGACGTGCTGCGCTTCGAACTTGGGCTTCGGATACCCGACGACGTCTCGGTCGTTGGTTTCGACGATGTGCCCCCGGCACGTTGGCCGGCCTATAATCTGACGACTATCCGCCAGAATGTCGATGACATGGTTGCCGAGACGGTGGCCACGCTCATGCAAAGCATCAGGGAGGGTGACGGTGCCGCGCGGCGCGTCGTCCTTGATGGCGCCCTGATCATACGAGGCTCTACCCGCCAAACAACTCCGACAGCAGAGACACGCTAGCCACAGCGTCCCGGAGGGGACGGTGAAACCATGGCCGCAACCCATTTTGCATACGTATGAAAGGCTGAAAAATGCAGATCTCCCAGACGGAAATGGAAAGACGGATTGTTCGCTACGGCGAATTGAAGCCGTGCCGCACTGCCTTCATCGATGCCCACACCCCGGGCTCGAACAGCAAGGAAAACTTCACGATTATCGGCGGCGGCGTCTCCGAAAGCGCCGACCAGCACGTCCACATCAAGGACACGCCAGGCTTCAACATCGGGGCAGCCGGCCAGCCGCCGAAATGCCGCAACTCGCTGCATTCGCACCGCACGGCCGAGGTTTTCTTCGTGCTCAAGGGCCAGTGGCGCTTCTTCTGGGGCCGTTGGGGCAATGCCGGCGAAGTCGTGCTCGAAGAAGGAGACATCATCAATATCCCCACGGGTATCTTCCGCGGCTTCGAGAACATCGGCACGGACTATGGGATGATCATGGCCATTCTCGGCGGTGACGACGCTGGCGGTGGTGTCATCTGGGCGCCGCAGGTGATCGAGGATGCCAAGGACCATGGCCTTGTGCTCGGCGAGAATGGCAAGCTCTACGATAGCAAGAAGGGCCAAACATTACCCAGCGGCATCAAGCCGATGCGTGTGCTGACGGAAGAAGAGCTGAAAGCCTTCCCGGAGACCCCGGTGACAGAGGTCGTTCGTGATTATGTCGCCCGCTACTGGGACCTGATGGCGCTCGCGCAAAAGGCGCCCGCCAAGGTGATCGGCGAGAATGCGCTCTTGCGCGACAAGCCCGGCTTCGAGGTCGAGCTGCTCACCCGCGGGTCCATCCCGGAAACAGCCTATGTCAATGAGCGTCATGAAGTTTTGATGGTCATGCGTGGCCATTGGAAGCTTGCCTGGGAGGGCGGAGAATCCGTGCTGGCGCCGGGTGATACCTGCGCCGTTCCGCCAGGCCTCAAGCATAGCCTCGTGCCCTCGATGACCGGAGAGGCCAGTCTCTACCGTGTTGTCGCCACAGGCGAAAAGGCCGGCCTGACCTGGCGCGGTTGAAGCATCTGGCGCGGCGGCAAACACCGCTGCGCTTTCAATCATTCAACAGGCTTCAGTCCGGTACAACCGGCCGGAGCCTGACGCATCGGAGGAGAATACCTTGGACGACGCTCTTCTCACCCTGCTGCGCAAGGTCGATACGCCCACCGTCTGCAATGCGATCGAGGTGGCGCAGGGCAAGCGCGGCTTCAACGCCTTTACCCGCGGGACGGTAGTCTGCTCGGCTCCGACGGCACCCTCGATCGTCGGCTATGCCCGTACCGCCAAGATCGCGGCCGCGGTTCCGTCCACTGAAGATCCTGCCGTCATCAAGACGCGCCGCCGTGACTATTATCGGCATATGGCGGGTGGTGATTTGCCATCGGTCGCCGCGATCGAGGATGTCGATTTTCCGCATTGCGTCGGCGCTTTCTGGGGTGAAATCAATGCCACCGTGCATCAAGGGCTCGGCCTTTCCGGCGTGCTGACCAATGGCGTGATGCGTGACCTCGGCGATGTCCCGGCTGATTTCCCGATGATTGCCGGTTCGATCGGGCCGAGCCACGCCTTTGTGCGCGTGGAGGCAATCGATGTTCCGGTCACGATTTTCGGCATGACTGTTGCGCCGGGCGACCTCGTGCATGCGGATCGCCACGGGGCCGTCGTGGTGCCACCGGAGATCATTCCGGTGCTTGCTGCATCAATCGGGAAGCTGCAGGCCACGGAACGTTTGATCCTTGATCCCGCTCGACAGCAAGGCTTCGATCTCGCAAAGTTCGAAGAGGCTTGGGCCTGCTTCGAGGCTGCCCGCACCTGACTGGAGCACGCCATGGCACATCCTAAAACAGCACGGCCGACGCTTGCGGTTGTCCGGACACGGGCGCGGGAGCACGCCATCGAGATCGCAGCCGAACGGGAAGCTTCCATCCTGGCCGGTGCACAGCATCTTCATGATGCGGCACAGCGCCTCGATCGGATCGCCGCCGAAGAAAAAAAGTTGCCGGGGCCGAGCCGCCGATGATGGCAAACGCAACCGACCTGATGATCACAGAAGCTGCGGCGCGGCTGCGTAAAGGCACGTTATCCTCCGTCGCCTTGACGCAGGCGCATCTCGATCGCATTGCCGCGCGCGATGGCGTCTATCATGCTTTTCTGCACGTCGACGCCGAGGGTGCACTTGTCCAGGCGACGCAGGCGGATGAGGCCCTTAGGCGGGGTGAGGATTGGGGGCCGTTCCATGGTATCCCCATCGCAATCAAGGATCTGTTCGATACAGCCGGCATGCCAACCACCTATGGCTCGGATGTCCATGCCGGCCATATCCCGGCCGAAGACGCGGATGTCGTGCGTCGACTGAAGGCTGCCGGCGCTGTCCTGATCGGCAAGTTAGAGACCTATGAATTTGCCATGGTCGGTCCGGTTTTCGACCGTTCCTTTCCTCCCGCCGCCAATCCTTGGGATGTGAGCCGCTGCACCGGTGGCTCGTCATCGGGTTCGGCCGCGGCGGTGGCCGGCGGCCTGGTGCGCACGACGATCGGTTCGGATACCGGCGGCTCCGTGCGAAGTCCCGCCTCCTATTGCGGCGTCGTCGGATTGAAGCCGACCTATGGGCGCATCTCGACAAAAGGGGTCTTTCCGTTGTCGCCGAGCCTGGATCATGTCGGTATCATCAGTGCTTCTGTTGCTGAAGCGGCCCTGACCTTCGACGCCATCGCTGATCCCGACGACGGGATGGGAATGGCAGCGGCCTCAAGGCTCGGCCAGTCTCTGGCCGGTTTGCGCATCGGTTACGCCCGCGGCTGGTTCGCCGATGACCCAGAAACCTTGCCGGCGCTTTTCGAAGCCGTCGACACGGCAGCCTCCATGCTCTCACTACTGGGGGCGAGGATCGAGGAGGTGGTATTGCCGGCCGCGGTGGATTTCGAGGATGCCGGCGCGGTTATCATCCATGCCGAGGCTTTCGAGATGCACCGCCGGCAGTTGGCCGTATCGGGTGACCGCTATAGCCGCAAGGTCTTCCAGAACATCGCGTCCGGCCTTTGCCTGACGGCCGACGATCTTGCCCGTGCTCATCGAGCTGCGTCGCGGCTGCGGGCGCGGCTTGATCGCACCGTGTTCTCGCAGTTCGATGCAATACTGACCGCGACCACGTTGACGGCGGCAATCTCTTTTGCTGACTTTGCCGGCGAGGCGGCACGGTGGACGCCGATGCGCACCATCGCCTTCAACGTGACGGGCCATCCGGCCCTGTCGGTTCCCTGTGGCTTCTACAATGGCTTGCCGCTCGGTCTGCAACTCGTCTGCAGGGCAGGGGATGAGGCTACCCTTTGCCAAATCGGCCATGCCTATGAGCAGGCCACCGATTTCGCTGCTATCCAACCACCGCGGCCCTAAAAGGCTAAAAGCGGCCGCCCGCGAGGCGAGCGGCCGAGGATCTCAAGATGAAGCTTTCTGCAGTCTGTCGAGCCGAAGCTGCGCGGCACGGCGATGACCTTCGAGGCTCTCGCTGGCGCTCTGGCGTGCGGCAGGCGGGGCCACGGCTGCAACGCCGCGTTCGTCCAGCCACTGATGGGTGGCGATCTTGACGTAGGCACCCACCCAGAGACCGCCGGTGTACCGTCCGGCGCCCATCGTCGGCAGGGTGTGATTGGTGCCGCAGCACTTGTCGGAATAAACGACGCTCGCAAGTTCGCCGATGAAGAGCGAACCGTAATTGCGAAGCTTCTTCCCCATTGCCTGCGCATCTACGGTGTGGATCTGCAGATGTTCAGCCGCAACGTGGTCCGAATAGGCGATCATCGCGGCCTCGTCATCGCAGACGGTGATCTCGCCATAATCGCGCCAGGCCTGCCCGGCAACGGCCGCCGTCGAGAGGTCCTGCAACTGGCGTTCGACCTCCTTCAGGGTCGCCTCGGCGAGCGCACGGTCGGTGGTAATCAGTCCGACGCGGGTGCGCACGTCATGCTCCGCCTGGGCGAGCAGGTCGGTGGCGATCATGACGGCATCGCCGCTTTTGTCGGCGACGACGAAAATCTCGGAGGGCCCCGCCAACTGGTCGATGCCGACGGGGCCGAAGACCTGGCGCTTGGCCTCGTTGACGAAGGCGTTGCCGGGGCCGACAATCTTATCCACCGCCGGCACCGTCTCGGTGCCGTAAGCCATCGCCGCTATCGCCTGGGCGCCGCCGATACGGAAGATGCGGTCTGCACCCGAAAGATGGCAGCCGGCGATCATTGCCTTGTGTGCATTCGGTGGCAGGCAGGCAATGACCTCGTCGCAACCCGCGACCTTGGCTGGCACGATGGTCATGATCGGTGCGGAGAGCAGGGGATAGCGCCCCCCGGGCACATAGCAGCCGACCCGTTCGATCGGAATTACCCGATGACCGAGATGCAGCCCAGGGCGCAACTCTATTTCCAGCGGAAGGATAGTGGATAGTTGCGCTTCGGCGAACTTGCGAACATTGGCGATGGCGAATTCCGTATCGGCACGTGTTTGCGGATCGAGTTCAGCCAAGGCCTCCTCTCTTTCCTGCGGCGTCACTTCGAAAGCGGCAAGCTCAGCCTTGTCGAACTTGCTCGAATATTCCCGGACGGCCGCATCACCGCGCTTGCGCACATCGGCGATAATCTGTGCAACCAGTTCTTCCACGGATGCGCTGTCGCCAATCGAGTCGCGTTCGGGTGCCTTCACGTAACTGACGCCCTTCATCGGCGTGTCCTTGATGGTCATGGCATGTCTCTCCACTGAGCCTGATTTCCTCCTCGACCGCACGCTTCGGGCACAATTCCCCGTCGTCGAAACCGCAAGGTTTCTCCGCGAAAACGTGCTTGAGGCGTTCGAATAATCGAGCACAAATGCTATTGCATACGTATTCAAAATCTGCCAGTCTTTTTTCGACACGGCGTCACAATCTCTTTTTTCCACTCTTTCGGGCGGGCAAGGGCCTATGATGGCGATGTGCAAGATCCCTTGGAATACCTGGATGACAGCTTTCCCGATGACGAACGACCTGCGACCGCCACTCCTGCTTTTGCCGGGCACCGCCTGCGACGATCGGGTCTTTGCACCGGTTATCGAAAGGCTTGGCGACTACCCGATCGTCATTGGCGACATGGGCGGCGCGCAGACCATGCCGGATCTCGCCGATGCGATCCTCGCTGCCGCACCGCCATTGTTCCTGCTGGCCGGCTTTTCGCTGGGCGGTATCTGCGCGCTCGAAATGATCGCCCGACAGCCGCAGCGCATCGCCGGGCTTATTTTGATGGATACCACGCCGCGGCCGGACCCGCCGACAAATGCATCTGTCCGTCGCAAAACAGTCGCGAATGCCCGCGAAAACGGCATGGACGGCTATATACTTGATGCATGGCCGAGGCTGGTGGCGCCGGTCAATGCCGATAATATGGGTCTGCGCGGAACCATCCTTTCCATGGCCCGTAATTGCGGGCCGGACCGATTATCCGAGCAGACAGAAGTCGCTATCCATCGGCAGGACAGCCGGCCGCGGCTTTCTGTCATTACGCAACCAACTCTGGTCCTGGCCGGCGTGCATGAGCAGGTATGCCCGCTCGACGCGCAGGATGAGATCGCCAGCGGCATTCCAGGTGCTGAGCTCCATCTCATCCAAGATGCCGGCCATTTTGCACCGCTTGAAAATCCCGAGGCTGTTGCGCTCCATATCGGACGCTGGCTTGCAGCCATTTCGGGCACCTTATCGCAACCTCTACAAAATCGAATGGAAGGAAATGTCGTGAGCGAGGATAAAAGCAAGGGAGCGAAGTCTGCGGTGCAGCACGAGGAGCCGACCGAGCAGGTGCTCCAGGTCGAGCGCCGGGACTATACCGAACTTGCACCCGTCGACCGACCTCGTGGGCAATCACTGGATGGATTCGACGCCATCTACACAGACATCGTCGATTACATCGTGCGCTGCACGCATCGGATCTGGGATGAGCGTGATATCGGCCTAATCTACTCACACTACACCCATAATTGCGTTCTCTACGGTACGCTCGGCACGATCTATAACCGTGAAGACGTGGTGCGCGATACGATTCAGCGGCTCGTATCATTACCCGAGCGACGGGGCATGGCGACCCAAGTGCTCTGGCGCGGTAATGATGTTGAAGGGTTCTATACGTCCCACCTCGTGACGGGCTCAGGGCGACATACGCAATACGGGCATTATGGGCAGCCCACCGGTCGAACATTTGTGTCGCGAACGATCGCCGATTGCATGATCCACCGCAACAAGATCTACCGCGAATGGGTTGTGGCCGACACAATGGCAATCATCAAGCAACTCGGCCTCGACCCGAATGCCTTTGCCGAAAAGCTTGCGAAGTCTTCATTCGATAAGGGACTCCTGTCGCTCGATATCGGAGAGAACCGCCGCTTGCTGGGTCAGTATCCACCCGAAGCCGAGGCAGACATTTCTATCGCCCATAATGATATCGAGGCCCAGACGCTGCAATGGCTGCATGAAGTGTTCAACAAGCGGATGTTCGGAAAAATCAAGGACATCTATGCTCCAAACTGCCAGTATCATGGCCCGTTGATGAAAGAGCTCTATGGCATTGCTGCAGTGACCCACCAGCATCTCGGGCTAATTGGATCAATTCCGGATGCGGCCTATATGGTGCAACATATCTGCTCGAATGTTTGCGAGGAAGGCGGCGTCAAAGTAGCTGTCCGGTGGCTAATGGAAGGTCACCATTTGGGCTATGGCATTCTCCAGGAACTAGGCGAACCCACTGGCGCACGCGTGCAAGTGATGGGTATGACTCACTATCATTACAAGGACGGCAGGATCGTGGACGAGTGGAATGTATATGATGAGCTTTCATTGTTGGTGCAGGTAAAGCTGGTCGCATTAGCTAGTGTTTCCAACACACTCAGTTAGTCATCGTACGCTACCTGTTGAATTCACTACGATTTTACCTGAATTTTTGTTTGGTGCTGATGCTACTAAGTGGAGATAAAGCTATGAAGTGCTTTACCACTTTTGACCTTTCGCGTGTTATCACCAAATGGCAAAGGGTTTAATTTCCATTTGGAGCTCAACAATAAGGGCGACGATGCGTGAAAAATACGCAACTCGATGTGTATTTTTCAGTTGAATCATTGTCTGCTTCTAGCAATTTTCCATGACCAGAGAATGAAACCCTCTCTGATCATGCCGCGAGTTAAAGGGCTCTCTTGCAAGAATTCCGACTGGCTGTGAAGAGCCCTTGCTACGCGTCCGTCACGCGGATTTGGCGTCGAGATTCTGCTAGAGCATTGCCATCACCTCGGTGAGCGCGGAGGGCCTAATGTCGAAAGCGCGTTCAACGATGCGGGCCTCTCCGCGAATGTCACCAATCAGATTGAAAGTTGGTGCCTGCCCCTTGCGTAAGGCCCGCATGACCTCGAACCCCTTGATCGTCGCATATGCCGTCTTTAACGTCTTGAAACCTCTTACTGGCTTGATCAGCTGTCTGAGCTTGCCATAATCAGCTTCAACAACGTTGTTCAGATATTTGACCTGCCGGTGCACGAGCTCTTTTGGACATTTGCCATCGGCCTTCAGTTCCGAGATCGCAATGCCACAGGTGGGCGCCTTGTCGGTGTTGATGACAGTTGGCTTTTCCCAGTCCTTCAGGCCATTCAAAGCTTTGCGTGTTGATTTCCGGTAGGAACTGACCCGGTATTTCCACCGAGATTTGACCCGCCTTTTATGTATGTTTCGGTTCTGTTGGTGTGGTCAAGTTCTTGTTCT
>NZ_LXKN01000032.1 GCF_001692325.1 Rhizobium sp. AC27/96
GTGCATGATGATCCCGATTGGCCTTGTCGCCATAAGCCATTCCTCCCGTAAATAACCATATAGTTACATAACTGACATGGCAAAGCGCACCTGTCAACGCCCAGAAGCAAGAGCGCGAAGCAGGGACTATGGAGCGAGTGGCTGAAAGGCGCCTAGGGGCGCAGATAGGCGAAAATGACCTCGACGATATGCTCGCCCCAGGCCTCAATTTCACCCTTGTCCGAGAGATTGCGCCGGAAGATCGTCGACAGTGTCCAGCGGTTCGTCAGGAAGAACGAGCCGAGGGCGGCGATGCTCATATAGATCTTCACCGGATCGCAGCCGGGACGGAAATCACCGGAGGCCGCGCCTCGATCCAGCAGACCGGAAATTTCCGCAACCAAGGGTGAATGCAGCTCGAAAATGCGGGCCGACCGCTTCAGGAAGCGGGCCTTGTGCATGTTTTCCGTGCTGAGAATGCCGAGGAATTCAGGGTGATCCAGGAAATATTGCCATGTGAAAACAACAAGCTCGCGCATGCCATCCCTGGGCGAGCGATGCGTGAGATCAAGCCTGGCCTCGGCGGAGCGGATGGCGATGTAGCTGCCTTCGAGAACGGCGACATAGAGCGCATCCTTGCCACCGAAATAATGGTAGAGCATCCGCTTGTTGATCTTGGCACGCTCGGCAATGGCGTCAACGCGGGCGCCGCCATAGCCGCGCTCGGCAAATTCCTTCGTCGCCGCAGCCAAAATCGCCTTGCTCGTGCGCTCTGCGTCCCTCAGACGCGGCCGTTCCGCAGTCGCCCGCGATGCCCCTTCATCGGCATTCGCAGCGTCTGTGCTCTTGGCGCGGCGTTTCACGGTTCTGGCTTCCGACATCATGGCTCCCGGCGACATCTCACAGGGCTGAAAGGCCCTTCCTGTCGCCGATAAGTAACCGATCATCGCATCAGTTGACAGCCCCCGGCGATTCACGGGCCGTAGTAACCAGACGGTTATATCGATTTAAATGTGGATATGTCATAATGAAGGTCGCTGCTTGAGGCAGGAGTTTCCTTGGATATGGATGGAACGATCTTGCTTTCGTGGCCGGTCCGGCTCAAGAGAACGAATGGAAATTGGCACCGGATTGGCCCATGGCTGAAAAGCAGATCGCAATCATCGGCGGCGGCCCCGCCGGGCTCATGGCGGCAGAAGTCCTGTCTGCGTCCGGCCATCGTGTCACCGTCTATGACAGCATGCCGACGGTTGCGCGCAAATTCCTGCTGGCCGGCAAATCCGGACTGAACATCACCCATTCGGAAGAGTTCCGTCTCTTCGCCGATCGCTTCGGCACAGCCTCACCCCGGCTGCGCGCCGCGCTCGATCGCTTTGGACCGGACGACGTCAGGGCCTGGGCCGAAGGATTGGGTACGGAGACATTTATCGGCTCTTCCGGCCGTGTGTTCCCGAAGGCCATGAAGGCGTCGCCCCTGCTGCGCGCCTGGCTCGCGCGGCTGGAGGCCCAGGGAGTGAGCGTCATGACGCGGCATCGCTGGTCCGGTTTTTCGGATGGCGGCCTGGCTCTGGAGACGCCACAGGGGCGCAAGATCGTCGAATACGACGCCGCTTTGCTCGCGCTTGGCGGTGCCAGCTATCCTCGATTGGGTTCGGATGCGGCATGGGTCGACTGGCTCGAAGACAAGGCGATCGATATCACCCCCTTCCAGCCGGCCAATTGCGGCTTCGACGTCGCCTGGAGCGTGCCATTCAAGGAACGCTTCGCCGGCGCGCCGCTGAAAGCGGTCACAGCCACTTCCGAGGCGGGAACGTTTCCCGGTGAGTTCGTCATCTCGCAAACCGGCATCGAAGGCAGCCTGGTCTATGCCCATGCCGCCGCATTGCGCGACCGGCTGGCACGCGGAGACAAAGCTGTGCTCGTCGTCGATCTCGTGCCCGGACGTACAACCGAGCGGCTCGCGCGGGAACTCGCCCGGCAGGACGCTAAGGCCAGCCTTTCCAATCGGCTGCGCAAGGGCGCGGGGATCGAAGGCGTGAAGGCCGGCTTGATCCGCGAACTGGCAGCGCCGCCTATCCTTTCAGAGCCGGAAGGTCTCGCGCGGCTGATCAAGGCCTTGCCGATCCCGCTTTTGCGACCAAGGCCCATTGCCGAGGCCATCTCCTCGGCCGGCGGCATCCGCTGGAGCGAGCTCGATGAGGGCTATATGCTGAAGAAGCTCCCCGGCCTGTTCGTCGCCGGGGAAATGATCGATTGGGAAGCGCCGACGGGCGGCTACCTGCTTACGGCCTGCTTTGCCACTGGGCGAACGGCGGCCGAGGGTATGGTGGCTTGGCTCAAGCGATGACGGCCTGAAGTCCGGCTCGTCAGCCGATCCGGCCGTTTGCCATCAGCCATGCGACAGATTCTTGAACCGCCTGCAGCGATGTATAGCGCGGCTGATAGCCGAGCAGTTTCTGCGCCTTGGCGATCGAGCAATTCGGGCTCCGGGCGATGTGCTCCCAGGTGGCCTGCGCATCTTCGGGCGTCTGGTCCTTTGCCCAAGCCTCATAGGGCAGGAACTCAAGCTTCGGTTCATGACCGAACCACCGTGACATCGCCTCGGCATAGCCCCTGAGCGTCAGCGCGCCGCTTGAAACCGCATGAAACGCCTCCCCGGTCGATACACTCCAATTGGCGATCGCGCCCATGAACATCTGCGCGACATCATCGGCGTGGACATGGTGAACCGTCTCGAGGCCGAAATTCGGTAAAGCAAGCGTTACGCCGCGCGCCAATGTCGAAAACGCTGAGAGATTGAAATGGCCGGCCGGATTAAGCGGAGACCAGCCCGGTCCGACGATGTGGCCCGGGTGGATCAAGGTCGCGGGAAACCCCCGGCGGCGAGCCTCTTCCAGAAGATGCGTCTCGATTGCCGCCTTCTGCGTACCGTAGTCACCAAACGGCTGCTTTGGCGCCTCCTCTGGCGTCGGAACTACCGTAGAGAAGCCATGCGTCCAGATCGTGCCCGTATGCAGGAAGTGGCTGACATGTCCGGCAAGCGCTTCGGTCAGGTGCCTGGCGCTATCCAGCGTGAAACAGATCATGTCGATGACGATATCCGCCTTCAATGCGCGGATCGCCGGACCGAAACTGCTGTCTTTCTCCAAACCTGCGCGGTCCATGGTCAGCATTTCGACGTCGTCCCAGGCCCGGTTCGGCGAATAGGGCTTCGCCTGGCCTCGGCTGATTGCCACCACCTGGTGCCCCGCCTCGACCAGCCGAGGGACGAGATATGTCCCGACATGGCCGGTCGCGCCGATAACCACTACACGCGTCATGTTGTCCTCCCACCAGCCGCCATCATGATTGGCCGGTCTCAAAATTCAAAAAACTGTATTGAGAATAGGAGCCCGTGCCGGTTTGTCATCCTTCGATTGAAGGACGCGGCGATTTTCTATGGTCGCGTGCCGATGAGCTGCTTTTGCCCTTGCTGCTCTTCCTCATCCTCCGAGCGAATATAGACCTGCAGCGTGTAGCCGATATGCTCGGTCATCAGCGCCTTGGCGCGATCGAGATCGCGGTCGAGGGCTGCCTCCATCAGCGCGGTATGGTGCTCGATCGCCATGGCATCCTGCAGGGCCGCTGCCGCTTTTTCATAGCCGATCGTCAGGCCAGCGGCCGCGCGCTGCGTCGGCGCCAAGCCGAGGAAGCGGTGATGGCGGCGGAGCTGGTCGGAAATGGTGGCCTGGAAACGCTGGAGCCAGTTCGATGTTGCCGCGCTGACGAGCGCGGCATGAAAGGCCGTATGCTTCTCGTCCCATTCGTCGGCCATCTCATCCGAGGCATCGTCCGGCACGATCTTGCAGCGCGACAGGCGGTAATGCGCTGTGACGACGGCGGACTCCCAATCCGGGCCGCCCTTTTCGATCGATTCCAGAAGAAGCGGCATTTCGATGACCATGCGGGCCCGCATCAGGTCTTCCAGTTCCGCACGCGATACGGGTGCCACTGCGAAGCCGCGATTGCTGGCGGCCGTCACCAGCTTCTCGGCCTCCAGCCGCGAGAGCGCCTCGCGAAGTGGCGTCCAGCCGACACCGTAAATATCCCGGAGAGCGCCGAGCCGCAAAGATGCGCCTGGCCTCAGCCTCGTATTGAGGATATCGCGCCGCAACAGCCAGTAGGCTGCCTCCGTCTTGCTCAACGCATCCTTGTCCTGCATGACCTCTATCCCAGCCCTCTTCCGGCCCGGATTATATATAAAATCGCCGTAACGGGAAATTATATATTAAAGGCGCGTGCGGTGCATATCATATATCGCAAATTGACAGGCTTGCAGCAGTCGCTATGATCCCCGTCAAGAGAGCCGAGGGAACATGGCTCCTTGACACATTCGGGAGGAAAATATGCGTAGCTTTACGTCCAAATGGCTGTCCAGCCTCGTGGTTGCCGGTGCCTTCATGGCAGGCGTCGCCTCGGCATCGGCCGAGCCCATCAAGATCGCAATCGCCAACTTCGGCGAGCATCCGCAGCTCAACGCCTCGATCGCCGGCTTCAAGAAGGCACTCGCCGATAATGGCTTCGTCGAAGGCAAGGATGTCGTCTATTCCGAAAGCAATACGAGCTTCGACGCTTCGCTCGTGCCGCAGATGATCGCCAAGCTGCAATCCGAACATCCGAAGCTGATGTATACGGTCACGACACCGGTATCGCAGATCGCCAAGAAGGCACTCGCCGGCTCCGGCATTCCGATCGTCTTCACCGCGGTCACCGATCCGGTCGCCGCCAAGCTCGTCCCGTCGTGGGATTCGGGTGACGTCGGCATTACCGGCTCGAGCGACCTGCAGGACATTTCCGCGATCCTGACCTTCACCAAGAAGCTGCTGCCGAATGCCAAGCGTCTCGGCGTGCCCTACAATCCGGGCGAAGCCAACGACGTTGCGCTGATCGACAAGGTCAAGGCTGCCGCTCCGGCTGCCGGCTTCGAAGTCGTTCCGGTCGGTGTCGACAACGTCAACGACATCCAGCAGCGCATCGCCTCGCTCGCCGGCAAGGCCGACGTGATCTACACGCCGGCTTCCAACCTGCTGCAGCCGGCAATCCCGGCCGTTGCCGCCGCTGCCCGCCAGGCACAGATCCCGATCGTCAATTCCGACGATGCGGCCGTTCGCAGTGGCGTCGTCCCGGCCAGCTTCGCCGTCAACTACGAGCAGGTCGGCGAAAATGCCGGCAAGATCGCGGCCGAGATCCTGAAGGGTGCCGATCCGAAGACGATCAAGCCGTCCGTTCCGGCTTACAAGGACCATGCGCCGCTGATCAACAAGGCCGTGCTGAAGGCATTCGGCGCCGAAGTCCCGGCTTCGCTTGCCGATTGCAATTGCTTCACGAAGTAATCGGCGGCATCTTCTAACGATCATTCGGATCCATGGCGGCGTCATGAACGCCGCCATTTTCCGGAGCAATTTCAGGAAAAGTGCGTAGCGGTTTTCCGTTCGGAATTGCGTAAAACAATAGCTTAAGACGGTTAGGCGATTTCGTGAAACGCCTAACCGCTCCAAGCCTACATTGCAGGGAGGCACGGATGCTGGACATCAAATCCGCGCGCAAGGTTTTCTACAGAGGCCAGCCGGACGAGAAAGTCGCGCTCAACGGCCTGACACTTTCCCTTAAATCCGGTGAGTTCGGCGTCGTCATCGGCTCGAACGGCGCGGGCAAGAGCAGCATGCTCAACGCGATCTCAGGCGCACTCAGCCTCGATTCCGGAGAGATCCTCATCAACGGCAACGACGTGACCAACATGCCGGTGCACAAGCGCGCCGCCCGTCTGGCGCGCGTGTTTCAGGACCCGATGAAGGGAACTGCAGCGAGCATGACCGTCGGCGAGAACATGCTTCTGGCCGAATTGCGCGGCAAAACGCGAGGATTTCGTCCCGGGCTGAACGCTGCTCGCCTTGCCGCTTACAAGGAGCGTCTCGCCGTTCTCGGCCTCGGCCTGGAGAATCGGCTCGATACCAAGGTGGAGCTGCTTTCCGGCGGCCAGCGGCAATCGCTCTCGCTGATCATGGCGGTTGGTGGTTCGCCCGATGTGCTGCTGCTCGATGAACATACTGCCGCGCTTGATCCGCGCACGGCCGATATCGTCATGCAGGCAACGGTTCGCACCGTCGAGGCGCTGAAGCTGACGACGCTGATGGTGACGCACAACATGCAGCATGCCGTCGACTTCGGCGACAGCATTATCATGCTAGACGCCGGCCGCCTTCATCTGGAAATCACCGGGGAAGGAAAACGGCGCATCACCGTGCCCGAACTCATCGGTCATTTCTCCGTCAAGACCGACCGAATGTTGCTGGTGAGCTGATATCATGGATTTCATTCAGACAACCGTTTCGAGTTTCGTCTCGCTCATCCCGGTCACGCTGGCACAGAGCTTCATCCTGAGCTTCGTCGTCCTCGGGATCATGATCCCGTTCCGCATGCTGAATTTTCCGGATCTGACCAGCGAAGGTGCATTTCCGCTCGGGGGCTGCGTCTGCGGCGTTCTGCTGGCCGCCGGTGTCGCACCGCCGCTCGCAATCGCAGTGGCCTTCGTCGTCGGCCTTGCTGCCGGTTGCTGCACGGCATTCATTCACCTGCGCTTCCGCATCCACACGCTGCTCGCCGGCATCCTGATGTCGACGATGCTGTACAGCGTCAATCTCGCCATTATGGGCAAATCCAACCTGTCCGTCTTCGGCTCGCCGACCGTGTTCGACTGGGTGCCGTTTGCAGAACCCGGCTTCCCGGCAAGCAAGATCGTCGTTGCCGGCTTGATTGCCGTTATCGTCCTCATCGCCCTCAACCTCTACTTCAAGACGGAAAAGGGCACGGCCATGCGCGCCGTCGGCTCCAATCCGGACATGGCAGAGGCACAGGGCATCAATGTCTGGGCCGCGACCATTGGCGGCGTCGGCATTGCCAGTGCGTTTTCCGCAGCCGGCGGCGCATTGATGGTGCAGTCTCAGGGCTTTGCCGACGTCAATATGGGCATCGGCATCCTGATCAACGGCCTCGCCGCGCTAATGATCGGCGAAGCCTTCACCGGCAAGCAGACCGTATTGCGGCAGTTGCTTGCGCCTTTCGTTGGCTCAATCGTCTACTATCAGCTCGTTTCGCTCAGCCTTGCCGCCGGCATGCCGCCGCCGAACCTGAAACTCGCCACGGGCCTCTTCGTGCTCATCATGCTGGCGCTACCGAGCATCCGCCGCAGCCGCGGCGGAGCAGCCACCCGGGAAACCATTCGCGAATAAATCAAGAGGCCATACAATCATGGACAGCCTTCCCGATCTCGCCGCCATTGAGGCTATGGACGAGAACGACCCACTGCGCGCCTTCCGCAGCCGTTTTGCCCTGCCAGCCGGCGTCATCTATCTCGATGGCAATTCGCTGGGCGCGGCCTCCCACGATGTCTTTGCCGAAGTGCGCCAGGCAGCCATGGAGGAATGGGGCAACGGCCTGATCCGCAGCTGGAACAGCGCCGGTTGGTTTCATCTTCCGCTCGAACTCGGTGACAGCATCGGCCGGTTGATCGGCGCGGCTGAGGGCCAGACTGTCGTCACCGACTCCACGTCGATCAATATCTACAAAACGCTGCATGCAGCCCTGACGATGCGGCCGGACCGCAACGTTATCGTCGCCGAAGGCGACAGCTTCCCCACCGATCTCTATATGGCCGAAGGCGTGGCTTCGACCCGTCCCGGCGTTACGCTTCGCCTCGAAGGCCGCGATGCCGATACAATCGAGGAACTGATCGACGAAAGTGTCGCCGTCGTGCTCGTCAATCACGTCAACTACAAGAACGGCGAACTGCGCGACATGGCAGCGCTGACCAAGCGCATTCAGGCAGCAGGCGCGCTTGTCATCTGGGATCTGTGCCATAGCGCCGGCGCGCTTCCGGTCGATCTCGATGGTGCAAACGCCGATTTCGCCGTCGGCTGCTCCTATAAATATCTAAACGGCGGCCCGGGTGCTCCGGCCTTCATCTATGCAGCCCGCCGGCATCACACATCCATCGTTCAACCGCTCAGCGGCTGGTGGAGCCATGCCCGGCCTTTTGCTTTCGAGCGAGACTTTGATGGCGACGCCGGCATCAAGCGCTTCCTCTGCGGCACGCAGCCCATCCTTTCGTTGCGGGCGCTAAAGGGTGCGCTTTCGCTGTGGGATGAAGTGGACATGAATGCTCTGCGCCAAAAGAGCATTGCGCTGACCGATCTCTTCATCCGGCTGGTCGAAGCGAAGTGCGGCCAATATGGCGTCGTGCTGGACACCACGCGCGACAGCGAACGGCGCGGTAGCCAGGTCTCCTTCACCCATAGCAACGGTTATGAGGTCATGCAGGCATTGATCGACAGCGGCGTCATCGGCGATTTCCGCGCGCCCTCGACACTGCGTTTCGGCTTCACGCCGCTTTACGTCAGCTATCGGGATGTCTGGCGCGCCGCGGCTGTGCTCGAAGATATCTTGCGCAGCGGCTCATGGAAGGATGCACGCTTTGCCGTGCGCTCGGCTGTGACCTGACCCATCATCGCAGGGCGCCGAAACGGAGGAGTTGGAAATGAGCTATTTCAAGCTGACCGACTGGGAGAGCGCCTATACCAACGGCGCTTATATCGTCGACGGCAATCGATGGCCGGATGCCTGGGTGGAGCCAGCCAGGTCTTTCCGCGAAAGCCTTTCCGCAGCGGGGCGCGCAAAGCTTGATCTCGTCTATGGTCCCGCTGAGCGCAACCGCTTCGATCTCTTTCTGCCCGAAGGCCACCCAAAGGGATTGGTGGTTTTCGTGCATGGCGGCTACTGGCTGCAACTGGACAAGAGCTATTGGTCACATCTCGCCGCCGGCTCGATTGCGGCCGGCTATGCGGTGGCAATCCCCTCTTACACGCTTTGCCCGGACAATCGCATCGGCGGCATCGGCAGGGAGATCGCGGCGGCGATCACCAAGGCAGCAGAAATGGTGG
The DNA here is from genome assembly GCF_001692325.1 of Rhizobium sp. AC27/96. Classification (GTDB taxonomy): domain Bacteria; phylum Pseudomonadota; class Alphaproteobacteria; order Rhizobiales; family Rhizobiaceae; genus Rhizobium. Next base: position 8,955 of record NZ_LXKN01000032.1, read on the forward strand.
ACGGCCCCATCATTCTGACGGGGCATTCGGCCGGCGGTCAGCTCGTCGCCCGAATGATGACGACGACGTCGCCGCTAGACGAGGCGATCCTCAAACGCATACGCCATGTCCTCGCGATCTCCGGCTTGCACGACCTGCGTCCGATCATGAAGCGCAAAATGAACAAGGAACTTCGTATCGATGCCGCCGAAGCAATGGCCGAAAGCCCGGCATTGCTGGAGCCAGTGACCAATGTCCGCCTTACGTGCTGGGTGGGCGGCGCGGAGCGCGCGGAATTCATTCGCCAGAATGCTTTGCTGGCCAATATCTGGACCGGGCTTGGCGCCGCAACGGAAGCGGTGATCGAGCCGGACAAGCACCATTACACGGTCTTGGATGGGCTTGCCGATGCCTCTCATCCGCTGACGCGGAGCTTGCTCGCTGAATAGGCCAACGGCCTAGGAAGAAGCTCTCGGCGCGCGTATTCCGCGCCGAGAGCTTGCAGACGTTATCCGTTGACGGGCGCATTCATGGCCCAGGTGACGCCGAAGCGGTCGCGAAGCTGGCCCCAACGATCACCCCAGAACATCACCTGCGGCTCGACGATGACCTCAAGCCCGGCATCGACGGCGCGCTTCCACCACGCATCGAAGTCCTCGACGACGAGCTGCATGACGAAAGACTGCGGCTTTTCCAGCGCATGGCCGTATTCCGGATAGGCATCCCCCAGCATGACGGAGCTGCCGTTGATGTAGAGATGAATGTGCATGGTCCGGCCCTTTTCGTCGACCGGGAACATGAAGGCCTCTTCGGCGCCGAAGGCATGCTTGTAAAACTCTGCAGCCTTCGTTGCGCCATCTACCGTCAGATAGGCCACGACACCGCCGCGCACCGGCACGCGCGGTTGAGAAGCCTGGGTCTGTTCTGTCGTATCGGTCATGTTCGTCTCTCCTTGGGGACGGGTTTATGGGTCGTGCCCTTGCGATGGGCTGCCCCAAGGACGTCGACCGGAGAGACATTCCGACAGAGGAAATCGATTTTTTTCAAAAATTTTTGGCAGCCCGGTGAGGCGTCATCATTCAAGCTGTATCCCCGCAGCGCTATCGGGCTAGAATGACCCTTGGAGGATAGATCTCACTGAAAATACGCGCCTCGGCCTCCGCGCGCGGCATCGGGCGTCCGAGCAGGAAGCCCTGCACCTCGTTATAGCCTTCGGCGCGAAGCTTCGCCAACTGTGCCTCCGTTTCGATGCCCTCGGCGAGCGTCACAGCATTGAAGCCGGAGGCAATGCCAACGACGGCACGCACGATGGCCAGATTGCCCGGATCGGTTTCCATGCCGGCGACGAAGCTGCGGTCGAGCTTGATCTTGTCGAAGGAAAAGGAGCGCAGGTAGCTGAGCGATGAATAGCCGGTGCCGAAATCGTCGATGGCGATGCGAATGCCGAGCTCCTTCAGGGCGCGCAGCAGCGACAGGCTTTGCTCGACTTCGGAAAGCAGGACGGATTCGGTGATTTCGATCTCCAGCCGCCCGGGGCTGAGACCGGTTTCATCGAGAACGGCGACGACGCTGGCAAGCAGGCTCGCATGGCGGAATTGATAGACCGACAGGTTGATGGCGATTTTCAGATTGTCCGGCCAATGTGCGGCAGTCCGGCAGGCTTCCCTCAGCACCCAATCGCCGATCGGCACAATCATGCCGGTTTCTTCCGCAACGGGGATGAACTCGGCCGGCGCGATGAGACCGCGCCTGGGATGGCGCCAGCGAATCAGAGCCTCGAAACCCGACAGGCCGTCATTGTCCAGCCGGATGATCGGCTGATAATGGAGTTCGAATTCGACGTTCTGCAGGGCTTCCCGAAGCTCGAGGGTAAGCTGATGACGCCGCTCCGCCTCCAGTCGCATGTCGGCCTGGTAGAAGCGATAGGTCGACCGACCACTGCCCTTGGCGGCATAGAGCGCCAGATCCGCATCCCGCATCAGCACGTCGGCATCGCTGCCATGCTCCGGCGCCATCGCGATGCCGATGCTGCAGGTCACATGTTCGCGCACGCCATCGAGATCGAAGGGCACGGAAAGCGAGAGCAGCAGCAGATCCGCAAAACGCTGGGCCCGCCCCGCATCGGTCATTTTCAGCACCAGCGCAAACTCGTCGCCGCCGAGGCGCGCGACCAGATCGCTCTTCTCGGCAAGCTGCAGGAGGCGTTCGGCGACCTGACGCAACAGCATGTCACCGGCAGCATGGCCCTTGCTGTCATTGATATGCTTGAAATGATCGACATCGATATAGAGCAGCGCAATCGGCTTTTCCGGCGTCGCGGAGGCTACCTGCCGAACGATGCTCTCTGAAAAGAAGGCCCGGTTCGGTAGGCCTGTCAGGGAATCGTGCATGGCGAGATGCGCAAGCTTCGCCTCGACGCTGCGCTCCTCCGTGACGTCCTGCGAGATGCCGAGAAGATAGCGCGGCGCCTGCCCCTTCGGGGCCGGGAGCACGCGCTTTGCTGTCTTGATGATGCGGGGAACGCCATCCAGCGCATGGATAGTCTCTTCGAACCCGACGGTTGAGCCGGTGTCGAAGGCGAGCCTGTCCTGCTCTCGAAAAATAGCGGTCTGCTCGTCCGAAAATACGGCCTCATCCGGCTTGCCGACGACATCTTTCGCGCGTTGCCCAATGATGCCGCCACAGGCTTCGTTGAACAGGATGTAGCGGCCTTCCCTCGCCATATCCTTGACGAAGACGCCGACCGGAAGATTGTCGACGATACTGTCGAGCAGCGACTGCGTGGCATCGACCTGCCGACGGGCAGCGTTGACCTCGGTGCGATCCTGGACGATCGCCAGGATCGCGGCCTTGCCGTCGAAGCAGATCTCACGGCCGTAGGTCAAAACCTCGAACGTCTGACCATCAGCCTTCAGATGCGTCCAGCGCTGCGCCATCTCCATGTCTGTGCGCTGGTGCACGGCATCGAGCATGCGCTCGCGCTCCTGCTCCGGCCGGATATCGAGCACGGTCATCACGGCGAAAGCAGCATGCGTATAGCCATAGAGATCGCGGGCTGCGTCATTGACGATCAGGAATTTCAGCGTCTGGGGATCATAGACCCACATCGGCGAAGGATGCGTCTTGAAAAGCGATCGAAAATCATCGTTCGGGGCGTCCGGCCAGACGGAATTCATGGACAGGTCGACCTTGCCAATTCGAGTTGAAATATTAGCGAATTGCAGATTTATAATCGAAAAAGTTAAATAAAATCAAAACACTAGACCAGCTTAAACTTTAAGCAAAAGCCTATCGAATATGCAACCAGCCGCTTTATTTTCACGGTAACTCGACAGCGAAGCGGGTATTCTCGCAAACATGCCGTTTGAATGATCAGAACGATGTCGACCTTGCCGATCTCTTGGACATCAGGCGATATGACCTTGATGTGGGCGTAAAGCAATCGGCTGGGCTTGCCGATGATCATGCGCTGTCACAAGTCTATGGCATTCCGTTGCCATTGTTACGGCCACTGATGGAGGCAGGCAAAGCTTCGCAAAAACCGTCGATATCGCCTATGGTGAACAGGGCGACATCATGGAAGCGTTGGAACAACGAGATCGAATCGCCTAAGCTCATCATATGAACCGCCACCTGCGGGCCGGGCCGCAACTCATCGCGCCGAAGGCCATTTGAGACATCCATTTCATCACGGATCCATGACATGAAAAGACAGACGCTCGACACCGGCTGGACCATCTCGCGCCTTCGCGCGCCCTCCAGCGCACCGTCGCTGCCGAACAGCATTGCGGCGGCCGTGCCCGGCAACGTGCATCTCGACCTGATGGCGGCGCAGCTGATCACCGACCCCTATCTGGACGTCAACGAGATCTCGCAGGACTGGATCGGCCGCTCCGCCTGGCGCTATCGCCTGGCTTTCGATTGGGACAGCGATGAGGCCGATCGCATCGATCTCTCCTGCCTCGGCCTCGACACGGCGGCGCACCTGGAACTGAACGGCAAGGTACTCGGCGAAACCCGCAACATGCACCGCAGCTACCGCTTCGATATCGGCGACAGCCTCAAGAGCGGCCGCAACGAGCTGATCGTCGACTTCCAATCCGCCTATGAACATGGCGAGGAGGTCCGCAAGCAGCTCGGCAGCGCCGCCGATATTCCCCAGAATTATCCCGGCCCGAGCAATCTCATCCGCAAGATGGCCTGCAATTTCGGCTGGGACTGGGGTCCGACCGTCGTCACCTCGGGTATCTGGCAACCGATCGCCGTGGAAAGCTGGTCGAAGGCGCGCCTCGGCAGCATTCGACCGGAGATCACGCTGCAGGGCGGCCAGGGCGTCGCGCGCCTGCATGTCGAGATCGAATGGGCGACGAAGGGCACGGATAGCGTAGCCTTGGTGCTGTCGGTCGGCGGCAAGCGCTCGGAAGTCCGTGTTGCGCAGGGAGAAACTCACGCGCAGATCGAATGCCGCATCGACAATCCGCAAGTCTGGTGGCCGCATGGGCTCGGCGACCAGCCGCTCTACCACCTCGACCTGCAGCTGCTCGGCTCCGATGGTGCATCTCTCGACGACTGGACCCGCCGCGTCGGCTTCCGCTCCGTGCGGCTCGATACGACGCCGGGTGAGATCGGCTCTGCCTTCACCCTCATCGTCAACGACGTGCCGGTCTTTGCCCGCGGCGCCAACTGGATTCCGGACGACTGCTTCCTGCCGCGCGTGACGCGGGAGCGCTATCGCGAGCGTATCGCCCAGGCGCGTGATGCCAACATGAATTTGCTGCGCGTATGGGGTGGCGGCATCTACGAGACCGATACGTTCTATGAAGAATGCGACGCCGCCGGTATCATGGTCTGGCAGGATTTCCTGTTTGCCTGCGCCACCTACCCCGAAGAAGAGCCCGTCTACAGCGAGATCGAGGCCGAGGCGCGCGAAGCCATCACCCGGCTCATGCCCTACGCCTCGCTAGTCATCTGGAACGGCAACAACGAGAATATCTGGGGCTATTTCGACTGGGGCTGGCAGGATGTGCTCGGCAATCGCCCCTGGGGCGCCGGCTATTACCTCGATCTGCTGCCGAAGCTCGTAGCGGAAATCGATCCGACCCGGCCCTATTGGGCGGGAAGCCCCTATTCCGGCTCGATGGAGATCGCGCCGAATGCCGACGAGCACGGCTGCAAGCACATCTGGGACGTCTGGAACGAGGTGGGATACGAGACCTACCGCAACTATATCCCCCGCTTCTGCTCAGAATTCGGCTGGCAGGCGCCATCGACCTTCGCGACACTGACGCAATCCGTGCGCGAGACGGATCCCGCGCCCGCCTCCCCCGGGGTCCTGCACCATCAGAAGGCAACCGGCGGCAACGACAAGCTGCTGCAAGGGTTGGAAGGCTGGTTCCCGCACCCGCAGAATTTCGATGACTGGCTATTCGTCACCCAGCTCAATCAGGCGCGCGCCATCGGCTTCGGCATCGATCACATGCGCTCGCACCGGCCGACCTGCATGGGCACGATCGTCTGGCAGCTCAATGATTGCTGGCCGGTGACGTCATGGGCGGCCATCGACGGCGCGGGGCGCAAGAAGCCGCTCTGGTACGCATTGAAGCATAGTTACGCGCCGCATCTCCTGACCATCCAGCCGCGCGGCGATGGGCTTGCCGCCGTTGCCGCCAATGATGCGACATTGTTCTGGCGCGTGCCTTTCACCATCGAGCGCTTCGATTTCAACGGCAAGCTGCTGGCTCATCATTCCGTCTGGCGCGTCCTATGCGACCGCTTCGAGAATGCCGACATCGCGATCCCGGACGACGTGGCAACGCCGGGCGATCCCCGACGGGAATTCCTGCGCGCCCGCCTCGGCGATGCCGAAGCCTGGTGGTTCTTCGAGAAGGACATGGAACTGCGTTATCCGCATCCGCGCTTCGATATTCAGACCGTCGAGACCGGCGATGGAATTGCGGTGACCATCACGGCGCATACGCTGCTGCGGGACCTCTGCCTGTTCGTCGATCGCATCAGCCCCAATGCCGAGGTCGACGACATGCTCGTCAACCTGATGCCCGGTGAAAACAGGACCTTCCACATCAGCGGCATCTCGAAGGAGGCCTTTGAGGAAGCCGATTTGTCCGCGGTCATCCGCACGGCCAATCAGGTCGCAGAGACCCCGGCGCATCGATAGGCCGGCATTGTTTGCTGCCAAAAGATCCGGCGTCCGGCGCCGGATCAAACCTGATGTTTTCGGTCTTTCGCCGGCAAGCCGTCACAAAAGATTGCGCTCGCGAATGGCGAAATGCCTCCTATATTCAGGCTCTACCTTATGCTTTAGTGCGCCCATCCGATCCATGAATCAGCGAGACCTAGCTTATGTCCTCGGACTTCAATCGCAACTTTCAGACGCCCCGTCGCGAAGAACTCGGTCTTACCACGCTTACCAATAGTGCCGGTCTTTCGGCTTCGGCGCTGCCGAACGGCACTCTGTTTTCGATCGATTTCGCCGATCAGCAGGGCGGCGTCATGATCAACCAGGTGCTGGGATCGCCTGTCTATGGCGGTATCGGAAGGCTTTATCTGCGCGTCGGCGGCGCCAAGCCTGAAACGGTCGAGATCGTTGGCCCGAAGGCTGCCGTGCGTTTCGGTCATGCCGAGGGCGGCTTCTCCTGGAGCGGCGAGACGGCTGAGATCAAGCACACGGTCAGCCTTCGGCTGCATTCGAGCGAAACCGCATGGTTCTGGCAGGTATCGCTCGAAAACACGACCGGCGCGACGCTCGCGGCCGATCTGGTTCTGCTTCAAGATGTCGGCCTTGGCGATCGCGGTTTCCTGATGAACAGCGAGGCCTATGCCTCACAATATATCGACCATCACATTGCAAGCCATGCCGCCTTCGGACCCGTGGTCATGAACCGGCAGAACCTCCAACAGGGCGGCAAACGCAACCCTTGGCTCGCACAAGGATGCCTGGAGGGCGCTGCGGCCTTCGCGACCGACGCTATCCAGCTCGTCGTGCCGGCGAAAGACAATGACGGCGTCATGGTGCCGGATTTCGGCACCAACCTGCCGAGCCTGCGTCGACAGCACGAGGTTGCTTGCCCGGCGATCCAGTCGAAACCGCTTTCGCTCGCACCGGATGCGACGGCGACGACAACCTTCTTCGGCCTCTTCGTTGCGGACCATCCTACCGCCTCCAGCGACGCCGATCTTGCGCGCCTCGATAGCCTCACGAAGCTGCAGGCTGAACTGGCCAAGGACGCGATTGCCGCCGCGCCAGCTCCCCGCAGCCTTGTGCAGGATGCGCCTTTTGCCGTCAGCGAAAGCCTCGGTCAGGCGGATATCGATGCGCTTTATCCCAAGCGCATGCTTGAAGAGCATGTGGACGGAAAGCTCATTTCCTTCTTCGTACCGGATGGGCCGCATAACCGGCACATCGTGCTACGCGAAAAGGAACGTGTCGTGGCGCGCCGCCACGGCGCCATCATCCGCAGCGGGCAGAACATGCTGCTCGACGACAAGACCCTGGCGGCGACCTGCTGGATGCAGGGCATCTTCGCCGCGCAGTTGACCATCGGCAACACCTCCTTCCACAAGCTCTTTTCCGTTTCCCGCGATCCCTACAATCTGACCCGGGCAAGCGGGCTGCGCATTCTCGTCGATCTCGGCGATGGCTGGCGGCTGCTGGGCGTGCCCGCCGCCTTCGAGATGGGCCTGAGCGACACCAGCTGGATCTATCGGCTGTCCGGCCGAACCATCACCGTCTCGGCGATCGCCGATGGCAACGATCCGGCCATGCAGTGGAGCGTTTCGGTGGAAGGGGCTGCCTGCCGCTTCCTCGTCTTCGGCCACATCGTGCTTGGTGAGCGTGATTATGAAGCCGTCGCCAATATTGCGATCGATACGGATGGCAAGCGGATCTCCTTCCGCCCGCAACCCTCGTGGCTCTGGGATCGCTACCCGAACGCGGCCTACCATCTCGTTACCTCGACGCCGGAAGCTTTCGAGGCCTTTGGCGGCGACGAACTGCTCTATGATGACGGCAAGTCCCGCAATGGCCCGTTCATCGCGCTGAAGTCACATTCCACGAAAGGGTTGCGCTTTGCCGTCACCGGCTCGATGGCCGATGCGGCGGCAGGCGAAGCTTCTGCCAAGCGCTATGCCGCAAGTGTAACGAGCGAAGAAATGCTCGTGCCGGCGCAACGCTTCTGGAGCCATGTGACGCGCAACGCCCGCATCGAGGGTGATGACCCGGATGTTTTGGCGCAGGCCGTCATGGTGCCCTGGATTGCCCATGATGCGATCGTGCATTTGAGCGTGCCGCATGGGCTCGAGCAATATACCGGTGCTGCCTGGGGAACGCGCGACGTCTGCCAGGGTCCGGTGGAATTCCTGCTGGCTTATGAGCATGACGAGGAAACCCGAGAAATCCTCAGCACGCTGTTCTCCGAACAGTATCGCGATCGTGGCGACTGGCCGCAATGGTTCATGCTGGAGCCCTATGCCAATATCCGCGCCGGCGAAGCCCATGGCGATATCGTCGTCTGGCCGCTCAAGGCGCTGTGCGACTATATCGAGGCGACAGGCGACATTGCCTTCCTCGCCGAAACGGTTCCGTGGCGCGCCGACGATACGATGCTGCTGACCTCGGAGCGCGCGACGATCTCCGATCACGTCGAAAAGCTGCTCGAAACCGTGCGCAGCCGCTTCGTGCCGGGAACGAGCCTCATCCGCTATGGCGAGGGAGACTGGAACGACAGCCTACAGCCGGCCGATCCGCACCTGCGCGACTGGATGGTCAGCAGCTGGACCGTCTCGCTGCTGTACGAGCAGCTGGTGCGCTACGCGAGTATCCTCACGCTTGCCAGCCGCAATGAGGAAGCGCAGTCGCTTCAGGCAACCGCTGTCGCCATGCGCGCCGACTTCAACCGGCTGCTGATGCGCGACGGCATCGTCGCCGGCTACGGCGTCTTCGATCCGAGCCATGACGGCGTCGAGCTGTTGCTGCACCCAGAGGATACCCGCACCGGCCTGCATTACTCGCTGATCGCGATGACCCAGCCGATGATCGGCGGGTTGTTCACTAGGGATCAGCGTCATGCCCACATGAAGATCATCCGCGACAATCTCCTCTTCCCGGATGGCGTGCGGCTGATGGAGAAGCCGGCGACGTACGCCGGCGGACCCGAAACGCTGTTCCGGCGGGCCGAATCCTCCTCCTTCTTCGGCCGGGAAATCGGGCTGATGTATGTGCATGCGCATCTGCGCTACTGCGAAGCCCTGGCGCTCGATGACGACGCAGAAGCGGTCTGGGCCGCCTTGGCGCTTGCCAATCCGATCGCCGTCAGCGGCCGGCTGGACCATGCGTCGCTGCGCCAGCGCAACACCTATTTCAGCAGCAGCGACGCCGCTTTCGACGATCGCTATAAGGCGTCGTCCGATTGGGGTCGCGTCAAGGCGGGCGATATTGCTGTCGATGGGGGTTGGCGGACCTACTCGAGCGGCCCAGGCCTCTATACCAAGAGCCTGATCGGCAATGTCTTCGGCTTCAAGCGGCAATTCGGCCAGCGCATCCGAAAGCCGCTCTTGCCGGCGTCCGTCGGCGCTTGCGAGGTCAAGCTCGACTTCAAGGCTTGACCGCAGGAACGCAGAAAGGGAGCCGTTAATCCGGCTCCCTCATTTCAGAATTAAGCTGCCTGGTCCCAGACCGGAGCAAGGCCATCGGGGCTGACGATGCGGCCATCCGGCCGGGCAAGCGCATGGATTGCCGTCATTTCATCCTGCGTCAGTGCAAAATCGAAGATGGCGGCGTTTTCCATTGCGCGACTTTCGGACACGGTCTTCGACAGGACAACCAGATCCTGCTGCACGATCCAGCGCAGAACGATCTGCGCAACCGATTTTCCGTGCCGGCCCGCGATCTCCTTCAGTACCGCGTCAGACAGGACCTTCCCGTCAGCCATGGCATAATAGCCCGTCACCGACATGCCGAGATCCCTAGCCGTCCCGATAACAGCGGACTGGTCGAGATAGGGATGGAACTCGACCTGATTGGTGACGAGCGGCAGATCGCTCAACGTCACGGCCTCGCGCATCAGCGCCCGGTTGAAATTGGAAACGCCGATGTGACGCACCTTCCCTGCCTTGGCCACCTCGTTCAGGGCGCCGATCTGTTCGGCAAGCGGCACGGCATCATTCGGCCAGTGCAGAAGCAAGAGGTCGACATAATCGGTCTTCAGCTTCGTCAGGCTTTCGTCGACCGAGGCGATGAAAGCGTCGTGGCGATAGTTCTCGACCCAGACTTTCGTGGTCAGGAACAGATCGCCACGGGCAATGCCGGAGTGCTTGATGCCACTACCGACTTCGGCCTCGTTGCCGTAGATCTGGGCGGTGTCGATGTGGCGATAGCCGTTGCGAAGCACATGCGCCACCATGCGTTCGGTATCGGGGCCTGGCACGCGGAAGGTGCCGAAGCCGAGAGCGGGAATGGAAGCGCCATTGGCGTTGACGATTTTCATGGATTGTCCTTTCAATTGCAAAGTCTGATCAGGCAGCGCAGGAAACGGCCTGCGTTGCGGAGGCGGAGCGGCGGTCGAGCGCGGCGCTCCAGAGAGTGAACACCAAGGCAGCGACAACCAGGATCGCACCGACCCAAGGCGTGGCACCGAGGCCAAGCGAAGATTCCACCACCAGTCCACCGACCCACGCACCTGCGGCAATGCCGAGATTGAAGGCGGCGATGTTAAGTGCAGAGGCGACATCAACAGCAGCAGGGCGAACTTCGCGGGCAAGCTGCACGACGTAGAGCTGCAGTCCAGGCACAGTTGCGAACGACAGAAAGCCAAGGGCTGCGAGCGTCGGAATGGTGAGCCAGGGCGAGACGGCCGTGAAGGTAAAGAGCGCCAGTACAATCGCCTGAGCGACAAAAAGCCATGTCAGCGTGCGCACCGGATTGCCGTTGGCAAGGCGACCACCGACGACATTGCCGATAGCGATGGCGATGCCATAGAGCATCAGGATGAGGCTGACGGCAGAAGCGTCAAAGCCGGTCACTTCCTGCAGGATGGAAGCCAGGAATGTGAAGGTGACGAAGGTACCGCCGTAGCCAAGCGCGGTCATGGCGAAGACGATGAGCAACCGGCCGCTTGCAAGTACGCGGACCTGTTCGCCGATGGTGGCCGGCGGTGCCTTCTTCAGGTTCGACGGCAGCAGCAACCCAATGCCGGCAAAGGCGATGACACCGAGAGCTGCGACGGCGGCAAAGGTAGCGCGCCAACCAAAGGTCTGGCCAATGAAGGTGCCAAGCGGAACACCGGTGACGATCGCAACCGTCAGACCCATGAACATCATGGCGATTGCCGAGGCACGGCGGTTTTCCGGCACGAGATCGGCAGCGATGGTCGAGCCGACGGAGAAGAAGACACCATGAGCAAAGGCCGAGAGCACGCGGGCGACCAGAAGCGGCGCATAGGACGGGCTCAAGGCGGCCATGCTGTTGCCGATGATGAACAGCGCCATCAGGCCGAGCAGCAGCGGCTTGCGCTGGATGCGACCGGTGAGCGCGGTGAGGATCGGTGCGCCGAAGGTGACGCCGAGCGCATAGACGCTGACGATGAGGCCGGCGAGCGGCAGGTTGATATGGAGGTCGTTTGCCACTGTGGGCAGCAGACCGACGATGACGAATTCGGTTGTACCGATCGCATAGGCCGCGATCGTCAACGCAAAGAGAGCGAGAGGCATGGGATCACCCAATCGAAAAGGCACCCGGTAAATTCCGGCTGCACTGGTTCTTGTTCGGATGGGAATATGGGGCCAAGACATTCAATCGATAATCGCCTATATAAACCGAACACTTGTGAATTGAATTCAAAGCCAGGAGGAAGACGTGGACAATCGTGCCGGCGAGATGGACGTCTTCGTTCAGGTGGCGACGCTTCGCAGCTTCTCGGCGGCCGGGCGGAAACTGCGTCTGTCTCCGTCCGCCGTCAGCAAGCTCGTCAGCCGGCTGGAGCAGCGGCTGGACACCCGTCTTGTCGTGCGCACGACGCGTTCACTGCAATTGACGCCGGAAGGAGAGATTTACCTCGAAAAGGCGCAGGCGATCCTCGCCGCTATTCAGGAAGCAGAGCGGATCGTGGCGGCGGGCGGAGCGGCCGCCCCACGCGGGCTGTTGCGCGTCAGCTCCTCAGTCGCCTTCGGGGTGAGCTGCATCGTGCCGCTGATCCCCGATTTTCTGGCGCGCTACCCGGAGATCGAGCTCGACCTCTCACTCACCGACAGCATCATCGACATTGTCGGCGAGCGCGCTGACGTCGCCATTCGCTCAGGCGTATTGCGCGACAGCTCGCTAAAGGCCCGCAAGCTGCTGGAAAGCCGCCGCGTCGTCATCGCATCGCCCTCCTATATCGAAAGGCGCGGCCTTCCGAAGACACCCGAGGATCTGGCGCACCATAATTGCCTGACCTTCAATTTTCGTCCAACCGCCGAAGCCTGGCCTTTTCGCGATCCGGCGACGGGCGCGCAATTCGTCATAACCGTCGAGGGTAATCTCCAGGCCAATAATGGCCCGACGGTGCGCAGCCTCTGCCTGGAAGGCGTGGGGCTTGCCCGTATCGGGCAATTTCACGTGCAGCCGGATCTCGATGCAGGGCGGCTGGTGGCCGTGCTGGAGGACTTCAATCCGGAGGATATCGAAAACGTCCATGCCGTCTACGCGGGCCACGAACATCTGGCGGCCCGTATCCGCGCGTTTATCGACTTTCTGGTTAACCGAATCGGATAAACTCAAATCGGATATCCCCAGGCCGGACAGCAGTATTTGGAAACGGAACTCTATCTCCCGATCAAGACATTTCTCGAAACTGCCGGCTATGCCGTGAAGGGCGAGATCGGCGGCTGCGATCTCCTCGGGCTCAATGACGGCGAGCCTCCCGTTGTCGTCATCTGCGAGCTGAAGCTCTCTTTCAATCTCGAACTGGTCCTACAGGCCGTCGATCGCGCTGCCGCCAGCGATGAGGTATGGATTGCCGCCCGGGTCTCGGCGAAGGGCAAGGGCCGGGAAAGCGACCGGCGCTTCCGCGACCTCTGCCGTCGGCTGGGTTTCGGCATGCTCGCCGTATCTGATAATGGCAGCGTCGACATCGTCGTCAGCCCGATCGCGCCGATGCCGCGCAAGAATGCACGTCGCAGATCACGCCTTGTTGAAGAACATCGCCGGCGAAAGGGTGATCCCGCTCTTGGCGGCAGCACGCGCAAACCGATCATGACCGCCTATCGCCAGCAGGCCCTCGTCTGTGCCGCTGCGCTCGAAAATGGCGTGCAGCGACCCAAGGACATGCGCGCGTCAGCGCCAAAGGCGCCGCAAATTCTGAGAGATAACGTCTATGGCTGGTTCGAGCGCGTCGATCGCGGCATTTACGCGCTGACGGAACTCGGAGCGGAGGCCCTCAAGCGCTGGCCGGTACAGCAACCTTAAATAAGGAAAAATTCGGGCTAAAAAACATTAAATTCATGTAATATCTTAAAATTTCGCAATATAAACATGATCAATATTTAATTTGTAAAAATCAATTGGCGGATCATATTAACTACCAGCGCCAGTTCATTTTTATACTTTGCTTCCCGTAGTAAAGACGGGAACAAGGCTCCCGGAACGAATTGACGCAGACCGTTCGACGCCTGTCCCTGAGATGGACAAGACGCCAATTTTCCAACGATCTCGCAAGGGACTTTTGCTATGTCATCTCTTCTCCGCAAGCACCGCACTGCCGCCATTGTTGGTGCCGCCATCATCGTTGGCGCGGGCGCATTGCCTTTTGCTTTCACCTCCGCAACCGTCGCCTCGGCAGCTGAACCCGCCGGCATCATCGCACCCGGCGGCTCCTTCGCCCCGATCGTCGATGCGGACAAGCCCGCCGTCGTCACCGTTACCACCACGATGAAGGCGACCGATACGAGCGCCGACAGCAGCAACTCGCCGATGGACGAGCAATTCCGCCAGTTCTTCGAGAACCAGGGCATTCCCTTCCCGAAGCAGGCACCGCGCCAGCAGCAGAGCCAGCGCGCCATGGCGCTCGGCTCGGGTTTCATCATCAGCCCTGATGGCATCATCGTCACCAACAACCACGTGATCCAGAACGCCATCGACATCAAGGTGACGCTCGACGACGGCACCGAACTGCCCGCCAAGCTGCTGGGCGCCGACGCCAAATCGGACCTTGCCGTCCTGAAGATCCAGGCACCGAAGCCGCTGGCAACTATTGCCTGGGGCGATTCCGACAGGCTGAAGCTCGGCGACCAGATCCTGGCGATCGGCAACCCCTTCGGCATCGGCACGACGGTGACCGCCGGCATCGTCTCGGCCCGCGGCCGCGACCTGCATAGCGGCCCCTATGACGATTTCATCCAGATCGATGCTCCAATCAACCACGGCAACTCAGGCGGCCCGCTGGTTGACCGGGAAGGCAATGTGGTCGGCATCAACACTGCCATCTACTCGCCCAACGGCGGCAGCGTCGGCGTCGGCTTTGCCATCCCCTCTGACGAGGCCAAGACGATCGTTGCCAAGCTGGAAAAGAGCGGTTCGATCGACCACGGCTACCTCGGCGTGGCCATTCAGCCGGTAACCTCGGATGTCGCCAATGCCATGGGTCTGTCGCAGACGCAGGGTGCGCTCGTTGCTAGCGTCAATGACGACACACCGGCAGCCCGCGCCGGCATCAAGAGCGGCGATATCGTCACTGCTGTCGGCAACGAGGCGGTCAAGACGCCGAAGGATCTCTCGCGGCTTGTCGCCGATCTATCCCCGGGCGACCATCGCTCCGTCACCCTGTGGCGCAATGGCAAGAGCTTGGACGTCAACGTCACCATCGGCGGCAATGACGACAGCAAGCAGGCTGCAAACGATAGTGGCGACGGCAAGGTGCAGCCTTCCAACCAGCCGAGCATCGGTGTCGGCCTTGCCAACCTCACCCCAGACGTGCGTCAGCAGCTGAACCTGCCGCGCAGTGTCGAGGGTGCCGTCGTTGCCAACGTCAACCCGGACAAGCCGGCGGCTGCCGCCGGCATCCAGACCGGCGACATCATCGTCTCGGTCAACGACCAGCCGGTCCGCAACGCCCACGAGGTGCAGACCGCCGTCGCGCAGGCAAACAAGGATGGCCGCAAATCCGTCCTGCTCCTGATCGAACGCGATGGCGCCAAGACGTTCGTAGCCGTACCCTTCTCGGCTGCCTAAGGCCTGAAAAAGACCAAACAAGCCGGCCCGTCTCTCATTCCGGAGGCGGGCCGGCTGCTTTCATGTCACCAGCAGCCCTTGCCGTTCGGCAAGACCGATGGTTGCCAGCGTTCCGGCGTTGAAGGGGAGAAAATCGGCCTCGATGCCATCGCTGAAGATGACGCCGTGCTCGGCCATTTCCGAAACGACGGCCATCGGCGTCTCGGCCGCGATCTGCCCCGACACCAGCGAAACACCGGTCGTCCGGCTCGGAAAAGGCTCCCGCACGAAATAATGCAGGAACTCGGCATCCCAGGGAAATGTCGCATCGGCAAGCCCGGCCGGCACCTCCATGCCGAAACTGGCAGCCGCTCCCGTCCAGCCCGCATAGAGGCTCTTCAGCCATCCGGTCGACCCCATGCCTGTGGAAACGATGATCCCACTCGACGATTGCTTTTCGTGCACCTCGCCGATCCGGAGATCATAGCGGGCGGAGACATGGCTTCGCGGGCCGATGAAGAGGTCGTTGACCGCATAAAGCACCTCACCGGTATTCAATGACGCCTTCGCCATGCTGACGCGCTTGAGTGTTCTGCGCTGCGCCAGAGCCTCCGGCATCACCTTGCGAACGTCGCCCACACGGAACGGCAGCAGCACGCCATCCCAGCGCTTTGGATCGGGATTGACGCCGAGCACATGCTGCCCATCGAGATACTTGAGTGTATTGGCGACAAGGCCATCCTGCCCCAGCACGACGACGATATCATCGACACCGAAGATGAAATTGCCGAGATAGCGCCGGTTGAGCGTCTGCACCCGCGCGACTGCGCGAAGGCTGGCTTCGACCTCCTGCACGGCCGCCCGGTAGTGCTGCTGTTCCGCCAGATAATCACCGAAGTCCGCGCCGAGATGCTCGACATAGAACTGCGCCTGCTGGACGGTGTTGAACCGTACGATCAACTCGTCCAGACGCGTGTCACGCACGATCAGGACGATCTTTCTGTCGTCAGCCCGTCTATCCTCTGCGGCCGGCATCACTTAACCCCTTGGCTGCGGCTGCATGATTTCACGCAGGAGATCAGGCGTGACATTGAGCTGGCCGATCTTGGTGGCATTGTCGGCAAGATCGCGGAAGGCGAGTGCCATCAACTGGCCGGGATCCATGCCGACCGATGCCAGCGCCTGCAGCACTTTCGGATCGGCATCGCCGAACGACTTCATCATCGCGGCCAGACCGTAGGCCTTTGCATCGGCCTCTTCACGCGCATTGGCCGAGGCAAGCGCAACGAACGACTTGTTCTGCTCTTCGAGAGCGATCCTGCCGGTCATCTCTTCGGCCCGGATCTGCAACTGCCGCTCCTGAACCGAGCGTTCCGCATCCATCTGCGCCTCGCGCACCTGGCGCTTCTTGTTCTCGACGGCAATTTCAGTGGCGAGCTCGTTTTCCTTGATGGTGCGTTCATGCTCGACGGCCGCGTTGCGGCGCGCATAGATAGCCTCGTCGGCGCTGCGCAACAGCGCCTCGCGGGCACTTGCCTCCAGAGCCTTGGCGGTCTCCGGCTTCGGCTTCACAGCCAGGATCGACAGGCTCAGGAGTTCCAGACCCAGCGCCTGCAGCGCCGGATGATCATGCAGCGTATTTGCAACGCGACCGACCAGCAATTCGCCGGCGGCCAGCACCTCCTTCAGCGACAAGGCCTGTACCTCGGCTCGCATCGCCACCTGAACCTGGTCGATCAATCGCTGCGACAGCTTCTGCGGATCTTCCGAACCGTAGACACCCTTGGCGTTGAGCGAGAAATCCAGCAGTTCTCCGGTCCGCTTCGGATCGGCGATGCGATAGGTGATCTGGCCCTGGACAGTCACTTCCTGAAAGTCCGACGTCACTTCTGGAAAAATGAACGGTTCGTTGACGCTCGCGGTCGGCACCACGACCAGCGAGGTCGACGGCGCGAAGTACCAGAAGGAGAGCCCGGCGCCCTCACGCTGGGGCCGACCATTGCGATACTGGATCACATACTGGGTCGGCTGCGCCTTGATGAAACGAAATCCGAACATGAGTGCCTCCTGAGCGAACAAGACGGCCTTGCAAGCCGCCACGGCGCAAAGAAACACCACTTAGTGATTAATGTCAACTAAGTTAGTTGAAACTTTACACTAAGCGGATGGCGCGCTATGTTCCGCAGCATGAGCAGCTTCGAAGACTCCTATCAAAGACCGATCGTCTCGGTCGATCTTGCTATTTTTGCGCTGACGGCGGCCGGGCTTGAGGTTTTGCTGGCGCGCCGCGGCGCAGCACCCTTCGCTGGCGATTGGGCGCTACCTGGCGGGTGGATCCATGTCGATGAAGACGATGATCTGGAGGCAGCGGCCCGGCGCGTGCTTCGCAACAAGACCGGCGTCGCCACCCCCTATCTCGAGCAGGTCGGTGTCTACGGAAGCGCTGCGCGCGATCCTCGCGGCTGGAGCCTCAGCGTGACCTATATGGCATTGATTTCGCTGGACGCGGCCACCCTGCAGCAAGGTGGCAACGTTATTGATGTCGCCTGGTCGCCGATCAATGGCGAGGCCGTCACGGAGCCCCTCGCCTTCGATCATGCCGCCATCCTTAAGGCAGCGATTGCAAGGCTGCGAAACAAGGTCGAATATTCGACGCTGCCGGTCCATCTGTTGCCGGAAGCCTTCACGCTGGGAGAATTACAGGCCGTCTATGAGCGCCTTTTGGGCCGAAGCCTCGATAAATCCGCCTTCCGAAAGCGCATGGCGGAGGTGGATTTCATCGAGCCCATCGAGGGAGAAATGCGCCGCGCCAGCAACCGCCCGGCCCAGCTTTATCGGCTGAAACAGGCTCGCACGACCGTCTTCTTCGACAGGACGATCTAGGGCGATCAATTTCCACAGAAGAGACACTTCACCTTTGACACATGATCGTTTTTGTCCAAACTCTGCCGTTGTGATGGTACAAAGACGTCGTGGACGGATAGGAAAGAGCCGACGGCGAGCCTCTTGCCTGCCGGTGAAATAAGCGGCAAGGGGCTTCGACCCCCAACAGGATTAAGCGGCGGCAGGAGTTGGAGTGACTGATCCATACGATATTCTCGGCGTTGAACGCGACGCGAGCGAAGAGCAGATCAAGGCTGCCTATCGCAAACGGGCCAAGGCCGCTCATCCCGACTCCGGCGGCGACACCGAGGCCTTCTCGCGTTTGCAGAAAGCCTACGAGCTGCTTCTGGACCCCGTGCGCCGTAAGGTCTTCGACGATACTGGCTATGATGTCGAATTGACCGACGCCGTCGACCTGCAGGCCCTGGTTGCCATCGAGAAGCTTATTACCGACATGGTTCTCGACGAACGCGAACCAGGTACATTCGATCCGGTTGCCAAGATGCGCGCGGCTCTGCTCGAGGAGATCCGCAAGGCGCATTTCAGCAAAAGCGAGCTGGAACGGCACTCCAGCCGCATCAGCCTTCATCTCGACCGCCTCGGCAAGCCCTCCGGCAAGGATGTCGTTGGCCATATGCTGCGCGCCCGCATCAAGGCGATTGCCACCGCGATCGGTGAAACGGAAGCGAAGATCGGCGCCAATGAGCGCGCCTGCGACATGCTGGACGGCTATCTCTATGTCATGGACGAGCTCTCCCACGAGGTGGAATTGGCGTCCGATATCCAATGGGACGATGCGCCGAAGGTTCGCTCCGCCGCCCAATGACTTCGAAAGCGCCCGATCTTCCGCGCTTACTTCGATCGCAGCAGCTTTTCAGCAACGTAATGTTGCAATGCAATAATCATCCCTAGACAAATCGAAAGCCTGGCCTAGATCAAGCCTCCAGTGTGCCGCTCGGCTCTATCGAAAGATGACGGCGCGGCAACTGGCCGGCGTCGGGAGACGCCTGCGCCAGTTGAAAATCTAAAAGGCGAGGTATGCGGTTGCTGGCTTCCGAAGCGGATGAAATCGTCTTTGAACATCTGAGCGAAAACCGATCGCGGGCCGCATTGAGAGGTGCATTCTGGTCGGCGCTCGATACGTTGATCCCGACAGCGCTCAACAGTCTCGTTTTTGTCGTCACTTCGCGTTTTCTTCTGCCGCAGGATTTCGGTCTGGTGGCGCTCGCCTTCGCTATTGTCAGTTTTACGGCCGGCTTTGGCCCCACCGCTTTCGGCGAAGCGCTGATCCAGCAGAAATCCATCCGCCGCAGCCATCTCGATACTGTTTTCTGGCTGTCCTTCTTCTCGGCGGCGATCCTCTATGCCGCACTCTTCCTCCTTTCCCCGACGCTTGCCCATTGGGTCGGCCATGACGAGATCGTCAGCCTGCTGATGATCATCGGATTGAAGATATTCTTCGACATGATGATCATCGTTCCCAACGCCTTGATCGGGCGGACGATGTCCTTCCATCTCGCCGCCGTGCGCACCGCGATTGCCACCTTCGTATCGGCCACCATCTGCCTGTCGCTGATATTCGCCGGCTTTGGCCTGTGGGCCCTGGCGATCGCCCAGATTGCAGCACCGGCTGCGGCCTGCGTAGCGGCCTTCTGGGGCGCCAGATGGCTCCCTGGCGTCAGGATCAAGCTCTCGAGCCTGCGCGAACTGCTGCATTACGGCGTCTTCGCGTCCGGCAATCGCTTCCTGCAGACCATGAACCTCGATCAGCTGATCATCGGCACCCTGGTGAGCCCGGCCGCGCTCGGTATCTATAACTTCGCGCGCCGTCTCTACGAGATGCTCAACAACGTCGTCGCCGGCGGCCTGACATCGGTAAGCCACGTCCTGCTGTCCTCGCTGCAGCACGACCAGAAGAAGGTCCGCGAGGCCTTCCTCATGGCGACCTTCGGCTGCTCGTTGATTTCGTTTCCAGCTTTCATGGGGCTCGCGGCTGTTGCCGACGATGCCATTCCGCTGATCTTCGGCCCGCACTGGACGGCGGCGATCTGGCCGGTCCGCTTCTTCTGCGTGATAGGCCTGATGGCCGGCATCGGCGTCATCCAGGCCTCGCTGATAACGAGCCAGGGCAAGTCCGACTGGTGGTTCTACTATCAGCTAGTGCGCAATATCGTTGCCATCCTCACGGTATTTTTTCTTTACGAATACGGCGTGGCGACTGTTGTCTTCGGGCTCATGCTCGGCGTCATCATGCTATGGCCGCTGACGCTATGGATGGTCTCGAAATTGATCGGGCTCAGCATCCCCGAATATTTCGGCCAGTTCCTGAGGCCGATAGCCGCTTATCTCGGAATGCTCGTGGTGGTGCTGGCAACATCGTCTGCCCTCAGCGACTCTTCCCTTGCCGTCCGCCTGATCTGCGAAATCCTGGTCGGCGGCCTCACCTATTCAGCTCTCATCTTCCTTCTATGCAGAGAAAGGATCCTCTTCCTGGTGCGCACGACGCTGCAAGGTCGTCGCGCAAAGGCATAATCACTGCCATCGCAAACAATGGATGGAAAGGGCCCGTCCCCCACGGCGCCCCTTCGATCCCAGCGATGAAAATACCAACTGTCAGAAAGGGCGCGTTTATGACACTGGTTACGTTCATTATTCCTGTTCGTCATCAGGCCAATTCCAATGATTGGCCTTCGTTGAAAAGCAGGCTATCGCAAACGATAGCCTCTATCTCCGGGCAATCCAACGGCGACTGGCGCGCCGTGATCGTCGCCAATGAAGGCGCCGATCTGCCCGATCTGCCACCGAAATTCTCGGTCGAGCGGGTCACCTTTCCGCCAAACCTGCTGCACGATATCAATGGTGCCGATCGCGAAAAGGTCTATGACGCGTTCCGCCTGGACAAGGGCCGGCGAGTGCTGGCCGGCATGCTCTCAGCTCGCGACACACGCTTCTTCATGATTGTCGACGACGACGATTTCGTCAGCGCCGGCATCGTCGAATTCGCTGGAAAGAACAGCGATGCCAATGGCTGGAAGATCGACCGCGGCTACCTCTGGAACGAAGGCGGCCGACTGCTGCTGCACCACAATGACTTCGCCAATTACTGCGGCACGTCGCTGATCATCCGATCGGACCTCTACCGGCTGCCGGCAAGTTTCGAAGAGGCTGATATCGACTACATCAAGTCGATGCTGGGCAGCCATGTGCGCATCGGCAAGATGCTCGCCGAGGCAGGTCATCCGCTAGCATCGCTTCCATTTCGCGGTGCAATCTATCGCGTCGGGCATAGCGGCGCCCACAGCAAATCCTCCAATCTCCTCCGGACCCATTTTCTGAACCCATCGGTGCTGCGTCATCCCCGCCAGCTGCTGGGCAATCTGTCGCGTGTCCGCCCACTCGATCGCAACCTGCGAAACGAGTTCTTCGGTGCCCGCGCTGCCGGATAGGCAGCGCGTCATTTTCGCTCAACGAGGTCTCGCCCAATGATGGCTGACGCACCGAAACACAGATATGCCGCACTTGATGCCATGCGTGGCCTCGCGGCACTGGCCGTCGTGGTCTACCATCTCGACAGGCCCTATGCGCCGTCGGCCTATGTCGCCGTCGATTTCTTCTTCGTCCTTAGCGGGTTCGTGATCGCCCGCGCCTATGGCGAAAAGCTTGCTGGCGGCATGACCGTGCTGGCCTTTATGAAGGCGCGATATGCGCGGCTCTATCCGCTCTTCCTCATCGGCAGCGTCTACGGTCTCATCCAGCTATTGCTGTATTGGCAGGGATCGGGTGTCGGCCGGGCCGATCTTGGGGCAAGCATTCTGTCGACCGTCTTCATGCTGCCTTCGCCGAGCTTCCTGACCCGATCGGCCGGAGACATCTGGCCACTCTACCCCCTGAACGGGCCTGCCTGGTCGCTGTTCTGGGAGTTGCTGGCGAACCTGATATTCGCGCTGGTCCTGTTCAGGTTGAAAACCCGGAGCCTGGTGGCCGTCGCCGCTATTTCCCTGGCGGCGCTGATCGCTTCGGTCTTCTTTCACAAGTCGCTCGACCTCGGCTGGGAATGGCACTCGGTGGACGGTGGGCTCTCTCGGGTGCTTTTCTCCTTCACCCTCGGCATGATCATCTACCGGCTGCGGAGCAATTCCACGCTTGGGCGGACCGCTAACACCTATGCGGCCATCCTGCCGATCGCGGCAATCTGCATTCTGCTGTTCCTGCCGACCTATTCGCTGAAATATGCGCTGATATTCTGCGTGCTGATCTCGCCGCTTATCGTCCTTGCCGGCACGATGCTTGAGCTCCCGGCAAGGCTGCAGCGGATCGGCATTTTCCTCGGCTATCTCTCCTACCCGATCTACATGTGCCACCGCGGCTTTACCGAGATCTATGGCCATGTCTTCCGCGAGATGCAGTCGCAGCCTCTCGTCTATGTTCCCCTCTATCTCGTCCTCATCTCGATCATCGCATTTGTCACGGCGCAGTTGGCCACATTGCTCGTCCGATATGCCTCATCCTGGAAAAGCGAGAGCAAAACCGTCAGCGTCAACGCGCCCGGCGAATAGCTCCCGGCAAGGTCAGGTATGGACAGCGGCAAGCGCGATGGCATCCGCGACCTCATCGCGACGCTCCGAGAGATTGGCGGTCGCGACGCGCAAGTGGCTGCTGCTCAGGATGGAGAATTTGGCACCCGGATGCACGGCGATACCGCGCGCAGCAAGCGTGACGATCGCGAAAGGTTCTGAGGAAACCGGTATCCAGGCGCATAGGCCGCCTCCATGCTGTGCCATCACGCCCCGTTCGCGAAGCGCGTCGATCAGGCCGCCCCGACGCTCCCGATAGATTTTGCGGGCGTGCTCCAGACAAGCCGCCGTCGCGGGATCGCGCAGCAGCCAGGCGGCGGCGGCCTGCAGGATACGGCTGGTCCAGCCGGAACTGAAGCTGCGATAGGACTGGATCTGGTCGATGATCGCACGCGAGCTCGACAGCACCGCAAGGCGCAGATCCGGCCCATGCGTCTTCGAAAACGAGAGAATATGGATGACGCGGTCGGGGAAAAGATGCCCCATGGAATGGCGTGGGGCCGTAGAGATATCGGCAACACCATCGTCTTCGACGATCAGCGTATCCTTGTCGCGAAGAATCTCGGCAAGCCTTGCCATGCGTGCTGGGCCGACGCTCTGGCCGGTGACGGAATGGATGCGCGGCTGAAAGATGAAGGCGACCGGGCGATATTTCAACGCCTCCTCCAGCGCCGATGGCAGCGGCCCCTCCTCGTCGCATTTTACCGGAATGATGCGGGCGCCGCGATCCTCCAGAATATCCAGTAGTCGCATGCCTGTTGGGTCTTCGATGGCGACGGAAGCGCCCGGCATGACGAGAGCATTGATCAAAGTATAGACGGCATTATAGCCGCCATTGGTTGCAAGAAAGGCTTCCGGCTCGTAGGGCCAGCTCTTCCTGACCTCTTCCTCCAGCTCCGGCAGGATACGGCTGCGCTCATAGCTGTTGAGGCTCTCGGCTGAAGCGCCATAGGTCATTGCCGCCTCCAGCTTCGGCAGCAGCCGGACATCGGGAACGGCTGCCGTCAGGTTCAATGCACCGTCGCCATAGTCACCGACGCTTGCGAGACGGGCCGGCTTGGCAACGAAACGATCACCACTGACCCATGTACCGTTTCTGCCGCGACCGCTGATGATCTTCTGCCGCCGGAGCTCGCTCCACGCCTCGGACAGCGTTGCCGGGCTGATGCCGAGCGCAAAAGCCAGGTCGCGGATCGGCGGCAGCTTGGTGCCGACAGGAAGCGCGCCGGCGCGGATCAAGGCACTGGTTTCGATCGCGATTCCGCGAATTGTCCGATCGTTCAATTTTTCGGCAAACCACTTCGCGTCCCGATTTTCGCTCATTTCCGCGCCATCTTTTAATGTTCAATAACGTAATAACATTTGATCGACCCATATTGAACATTTAACCATTGTGAAAACAAGTTTTCTCGCGAGTGAAATTCATGCCCCTTACTCTTCGCCTTGCCCTCCGTGACTGGGACTACATGACGCCGCTGGTCCTGGGAGACGTCTCCTCCCCCAAGCTCGACCTGAAGGTGGATCGGGTCGGCACGCTCATCTCGCATGTCGGCAAGAGTGATGCCTATGACGCGGCCGAAACCTCGTTCAGCCGCTACACGCAATTGCGCATCGACGGCGACGAGAGCGTCGTTGGCATTCCGAATTTCATCATGCGTGGCTTCCGCCACCGCTGCGTCATCACGGCCAAGGACAGCCCGATCACGACCTTCGCGCAATTGGCCGGAAAGCGTATCGGCGTCACCGGCTGGCGCGACTCCGGCAATACCTGGACGCGCGCCGCTCTCCGCCGCGAAGGTGTCGGCGTCGAGGATGCCATGTGGTATGCCGGTCGCCTCACTGAAGCCCATCCGATCACCGACCGTCTCGACGGCTTCGGCCGCCCTGGCCGCATCGAGGCAGCGCCCGGCGAAAGGCCGATGGTCGACCTCCTGAAGGAAGGCAGCCTCGACGCGATCTTCACACCGTTCATGCCGGACGGCTATTTCGCCGGCGGCTCCGCCTTCCGCCAGCTCCTTTCCGATTTCCGCAGCGCCGAACGTCGCTATTTCGAGGATGTAGGCTATGTACCGGGCATGCACCTGATCGGATTGAAGGCGGAAATCGTCGCCGAGCATCCCTGGGTCATTGCCGAGCTGAGCGCCCTGATCGATGAATCGCAGCGTGTCTGGCTCAGCAAGCGGCGCAAATATGCCGATACCACGCCCTTCATGCTCGACGAGTTGCTGAAATCGGCGGCCGAATTGCCGGAAGGCTGGGATGCAAGCGGCTTTGCGGCCAATCGCAAGATGATCGCAGACTTTGCCGGGGAGCTGCACATCCAGGGCATCCTGCCGCGACTGATGACACCGGAAGAACTCTTTCCGTTCGACGTCGATGGCAGCCGGACGAGCGCCAGGTAACCATCGACTGAAACTCAGAAATGCAAAGCAAAAAAAGGGGAACGCATATGTCGCTAAAGAAAATGACCTACCTTGCCGTGGCAGGCCTGATGATCTCGGGCTCGGCCTTCGCGCAAGACGCCGGCCTGCCGAAGCTTTCGGTCAACGCCGATCTGCACGCCAAGCTGCCGGAAGCCCTGCGCACCTCCGGCAAGATGATCTCCGTCAACAATGGCTCATTTCCTCCCTATGAGATCGTCACCGGCACCAAGCTCACCGGCGCCAGTGCCGATCTGACCGACGCCATCGGCGAGATCCTTGGGGTGAAGATCGAGCATGAAAGCGTCAGCGGCCTGCCCGCCATCCTCGCAGGCATCAATTCCGGCCGCTACCAGTTCGCCTTCGGTCCGATCGGCGATTTCAAGAGCCGCGAGGAGGCCAATGATTTCGTCGACTGGGTGCAGGAATTCGTCGTTTTCGCCGTCCAGAAGGGCAATCCGAAGGCCATTACCTCGCTCGATAGCGCCTGCGGCCAGCGCATCGCCGTCATGGCCGGCGGCTCGGCGGAAAAGGTGATCCAGGTCCAGGCGGAAAAGTGCAAGACCGACGGCAAGGGCGCGATCGAAGTCCAGTCCTTCACCGACCAGCCGAGCTCGATCCTCGCCGTCCGCTCCAAGCGCTCGGACGCGTTCTTCTCTTCACAGGCGCCGCTCACCTATTTCGTATCGCAGGCAAACGGCCAGCTGGAACTGACCGGCGTCGGCCAGAAGAACGGCTTCGAGGATCTCTATCAAGGCGCCGTTGTGCCGAAGGGCTCGCCGCTCGGGCCCATTCTCAAGGACGCCGTCAAGGTTCTGATTGATAATGGCACCTATGCCGTCATCATGAAGAAATGGGGCCTTGAGAACAATATGATCAAGGAACCCGGTATCAACCTTGGCGGGACGTTGCCGAAATGAGCACGAATACCGGAGATATCGCATCGCCCTCCGGCGATGCGGCCGAGCGGGATGTGGCGAATGCCCACAAACCGTTCCCGAAGGGCCGCGTGGCAGCCTGGGTCGTGACACTTGCGATTGCGGCCTATTTCGCCTGGTCGGTCGCCAACAACGAGAACTTCGGCTGGCACGTCGTCGGCCAGTATTTCTTCGATCCCGTCGTCATCAGCGGCCTGTATGTCTCGCTTGGCCTGACTGTCGTCGCCATGGCGTTCGGCATCGTGCTCGGTCTGCTCCTGGCGGTCGCCCGCATGTCGAAGGATACGCTGGCAAGCTCGCTTGCCTCGCTGTTCATCTGGTTCTTCCGCGGCACGCCGCTGCTCGTGCAGCTGATCTTCTGGTACAATCTCTCGACGCTTTTCCCGACACTTTCAATCGGTATCCCCTTCGGCCCGACCTTCGTCGGCTGGGATACGAATTCCGTCATCAGCCCGATGACAGCAGCCATCGCCGGCCTTGCGCTCAATGAAGCGGCCTACATGGCGGAGATCATCCGTGGCGGCCTGCTTTCAGTGGAAAGAGGCCAGTTCGAAACAGCCGAAGCCTTTGGCATGACGCGAGCCCGCGCGCTCCGCCGCATTATCATTCCGCAGGCGATGCGCTCCATCGTACCGCCCACGGGCAACCAGCTCATCAGCATGATCAAGGCGACCTCGCTCGTCAGCGTCATCGCCATGGCCGACCTGCTCTATTCCGTGCAGTCGATCTACAACCGCACCTTCGAAGTCGTCCCGATGCTGCTCGTCGCCGTCATCTGGTATCTGCTGATCACGTCGGTGCTGAACATCGGCCAAAGCTATATCGAGCGCTATTACAGCCGCAGCGACCGCCGCACCGGCATAGTGAAAGCCGTGAAGGAAGATGCGCCCGCCCTGGTGCCCGCACAGGAGGCAGGCCAATGAACGCCAACGTAAACCTGCCGCCGCTCGTGCGCGCCCGCAACGTCCACAAGTCCTTCGAGCATCTCGAAGTGCTGAAGGGCATCGATCTCGATCTCGCACCGGGCGAAGTCGTCGTCATCCTCGGCCCCTCTGGCTCCGGCAAATCCACCTTCCTGCGCTGCATCAACCATCTGGAATCCATCAACCGCGGCTCGATCGAGGTGGATGGCGAGCAGATCGGCTATCGCATGAACAGGGGCCGCCTCGTGCAGCTTTCCGCTCACGCGATCGCGCTGCAACGGCGCAAGATCGGCATGGTGTTCCAGCAGTTCAATCTCTATCCGCATATGACGGCGCTGCAGAACATCATCGAAGCGCCTGTGGGCATCCACGGCGAAAGCCGGAAGCAGGCAACGGACAATGCGCGAGCGCTGCTCGACCGCGTGGGTCTTTCGGCCAAGGCCGACAATTATCCCCGCCAGCTATCCGGCGGCCAGCAGCAGCGCGTGGCAATTGCCCGGGCCCTGGCGATCAAGCCGAAACTGATGCTGTTCGACGAGCCGACCTCGGCGCTCGATCCGGAACTCGTCGGCGAAGTGCTCGCCACCATGCGCGACCTCGCCAAGCAGGGCCTGACGATGATCGTCGTCACTCACGAGATCGGCTTTGCCCGCGAAGCGGCCGACCGGGTCGTCTTCATGGATGGCGGCAAGATCGTCGAAGAGGGCAAGCCGGAGGACGTCATCGGCAACCCGCAGCATCCCCGCACCAGAAGCTTCCTGTCGCGCTTCATCTAACGCGACAGCATTCGATCTTTTTTGATGCACGCCCACGCAAGCAAACCACTGGAATGGCCATGACCCTCGACAACGATTTCGCCCGCCTTTCGGATTTCGAACCGATGAAGGCCGAATTGACCGGCATCCGGCAGCATCTGCATGCCAATCCCGAGCTTTCCTATGAGGAGGCGGAGACAGCCCGCTTCGTCGCCGAAAAGCTGGAAGGCTGGGGTTATGAGGTGACACGCAATGTCGGCGGCCATGGCGTCGTGGCGCGCCTTACCGTTGGGGCCGGCAAGAAGAGCATCGCCATCCGCGCCGATATGGACGCCCTGCCGATCGCCGAGCAGACGGGTCGTCCCTATGCCAGCAAAGCACCGGGAAAGATGCATGCCTGCGGCCATGACGGCCACACGACGATGCTGTTGGGGGCGGCCGAATATCTCGCTCGCACCCGCCGCTTTAATGGCACCGTCAACCTGATCTTCCAGCCGGCCGAGGAAGGCGGCGCCCCAAGTGGCGCCCAGGCCATGATCAATGACGGCCTGTTCGAGCGCTTTCCCTTCGACGTCATCTTCGGCCTGCACAATCATCCCGGCGCCGCGGAGGGCTCATGGCTGATGCGGTCCGGCCCGCTGATGGCAGCGGCCGATACCGCCGAGATCACGATTATTGGCAAGGGCGGCCATGCCTCCCGTCCGCACCTGACGGTCGATCCGATCGTTGTGGCCTGCAATCTCGTCATGAGCCTGCAGACGATCGTCTCCCGCAGCATCGACCCGACACAGACAGCCGTCGTCACCGTCGGCTCCATCCATGCCGGTGAGGCGTCAAACGTCATCCCCGAAAGCGCGAAGATGCTGCTCAGCATCCGCTCCTTCGATCCGACGATACGCGGATTGCTCGAAACTCGCATCCGCACACTGGTTCAATCCGTCACAGAAGGTTACGGCGCCAGCGCCGAGATAGATTACATCCGTGGCTATCCGGTCGTCGTCAATTCCGAGGCGGAAACCGCTTTCGCGCGCACGGTTGCGGAAGAGCTTGTCGGCGCAGACAAGGTCACCACATGCAATCTCATCCCCGGCAGCGAAGATTTTTCCTACTTCCTGGAACACAAGCCTGGCAGCTTCCTGCGCCTCGGCAACGGCGTCAATTCGCCGATACTGCACAGCGCCAAATATGACTTCGCCGACGAGAGCCTCACCGTCGGCGCCGCCATGTGGGCACGCCTGACCGAACGCTACCTCGACGCCTAGACAGCCGCACAGGCGCCTTTCCGAACTCCGACAGTAAATCGGCAGCCCTGACCACGGTCGGGGCTGATCCGAATTTCTCTGTGGGATATTGGTGAGGCATGCCGGTGCCAGGCACCGCCCGAAGATCTCGCTGTATCAGGGCGCGGCGAAAGCCGAACCCTCAAGACCCGTTACTTATCCAGTGAGCCGAGGCTGTCGGATGCGGCAGGAGCCGTGTTTTCGGGGCGCGTCGTCTGCAGGCCGGCCTTCAGCTGCGAGTCCTGAGGCTGTACCATCCGCCATTCGCTCTCGAGACGATCAATCACATACGTAGGAATTTCATTTCTTACGTTTTCGAACTCTTGCATCACGACCTCCATTGCCATGCGATATTGGCATGACATGGAAGAGATTCTTTGTAAATCAAGGTATTAAAAAATTTAAACGATTAAAATTACTTTAATCGTTTGAAATTCCTTGGTCTGTGGACAAGGGCCTGCTCACAACTGCAGGGACAGTTATTTCGAAGCGGAATCATCCCCCTTACCAACAGCAGAATCACCGCTGCGGTAACGAGAAGCGGGTGACTGCCTCCGATCATCGAACTCGAAATCCTGCGCACGCCACATGGAATCATGCTGCTCGCGCATCACGTCTGCCGATTGGCGAACCACCTCGGAAATCCGCATGAGCTGCTTGGCCAGGGGGCTCGTCTTGCGCCAGATCATGCCGATCGTGCGTGATGGCTGCGGGCTCTGGAACCTCACGGCCGAGACCGAGGCGGACCGCGTCTCAACGGCCACAGCCATTTCCGGTATCAAGGTGACGCCGATGCCGGCGCTGACCATCTGCACCAGCGTCGATAGCGAGCTGCCGTCCATAAGTTCGCGCGGCAGTGCCGATTGTATGTTGCAGAAGGACAGGGCCTGGTCGCGGAAACAATGCCCCTCCTCCAGCAGCAGCAATCGCATCTCGCGCAGCGCTTCGCGATTGGGGACCGGCTTGCCTTCGTCCTCGCTCGGCCGCACCAGCACGAAGTTTTCCGCAAACAGCGCGACCTCGGTCAGCGAGGGCTCGGATACGGGCAAGGCAACGATGGCCGTGTCGAGCCTTCCTTCCGCCAGCTCCTCCACAAGTTTTGAGGTCAGCGTTTCGCGCACATGAATATCAAGCCCATCATACATGCTGGTAAGGTTACCGATGATGGTGGGCAGCAGATAGGGCGCGACCGTCGGGATCACGCCGATCCGCAGCCGCCCGACAGGCTGGTTTCGTGAAGCACGCGCCAGATCTCCCAGCTCATCCACCGAGCGCAGAATCTCGCGCACACGTACGGCGAACGCCTCTCCGAAATTGGTGAGGCGAACCTGCCGCGCACCTCTTTCGAACAGATCGGTCCCGAGCTGCTCCTCCAGTTCCTTGATCTGCATCGACAAGGCCGGCTGGGAGATCGCGCAGACATCCGCCGCCCGCCCGAAGTGGCCGTGCTTGGCCAATGCCTCGAAATACCGAAGCTGTTTGAGGGTGAGATTTGTCATAAGCCCATCTTATCGCCTCGATCAGGAAATCCAACTTAAATTAATGGGACAGCTTGACTATAGTGCGCGGGCCGGAAATGAAATGCCGCCGCGATGTCACACGAAGCTCACATTGAGAGCATTGACTGCGGTGGTTGATTGATGCCCTGGACCGGTTGAAATGCCAGGCGCCAAATATGATTTGCCTCCGGACGGCCCGCTTCGCGGGACGTCAGAATAGTTAGAGATTCCACGCGCGTGACATGTCGTCATTGCGCCAGACGCGAAACCGAA
This sequence comes from Rhizobium sp. AC27/96, assembly GCF_001692325.1. Lineage (GTDB taxonomy): Bacteria > Pseudomonadota > Alphaproteobacteria > Rhizobiales > Rhizobiaceae > Rhizobium. Next base: position 39,678 of record NZ_LXKN01000032.1, read on the forward strand.
CTGCTTCCCAAGCGGGTGACGACACCTTCAGGGCAGCATGCTTCAAGCCATCATAAGGGAGAAAATTATGGACAATAAAGTCGAAGGCGCTGGTAAGTGTCCTTTTCCGCACGGCAACACGACCGTGTCGGCCAGATCGAACCGCGACTGGTGGCCGAACCAGCTGAACCTCAAGATTCTCCATCAGAATTCCGCACTGTCCAGCCCGATGGGCAAGACGTTCAACTACGCCGAGGAATTCAAGAAGCTCGACCTCGAGGCCCTGAAGAAGGACCTCACCGCGCTGATGACAGATTCGCAGGAGTGGTGGCCGGCCGACTTCGGTCATTACGGCCCGCTCTTCATCCGTATGGCATGGCATAGCGCCGGCACCTACCGCACGGCCGATGGCCGCGGCGGCGCATCTTCGGGCACGCAGCGCTTTGCACCGCTCAACAGCTGGCCGGATAACGTCAACCTCGACAAGGCACGCCGCCTGCTCTGGCCGATCAAGCAGAAATACGGCAACAGCATCTCCTGGGCCGACCTTCTGATCCTCACCGGTAACGTCGCCCTGGAATCCATGGGCTTCAAGACCTTTGGTTTCGGCGGCGGCCGCGAGGACGTCTGGGAGCCGGAAGAAGACATCTACTGGGGCGCTGAAGACACCTGGCTTGCCGACAAGCGCTACACTGGCGACCGCGATCTGGAAAACCCGCTCGCAGCCGTGCAGATGGGCCTCATCTACGTCAATCCGGAAGGCCCGAACGGCAATCCGGACCCGATCGCTTCGGCCCGCGACATCCGCGAAACCTTCGCACGCATGGCCATGAACGACGAAGAAACCGTCGCCCTCATCGCCGGCGGCCACACCTTCGGCAAGACGCATGGTGCCGGCGATGCCGCCCATGTCGGCCCGGAGCCGGAAGCAGCCGGCATCGAAGAACAGGGGCTCGGCTGGAAGAACAGCTTCCGCAGCGGCAAGGGCGGCGACGCCATCGGCAGCGGCCTGGAAGTGACCTGGACCTCGACACCGACCAAGTGGAGCAACAACTTCTTCTGGAACCTGTTCGGCTATGATTGGGAGCTGACGAAGAGCCCGGCCGGTGCACACCAGTGGACCCCGAAGCATGGCGCAGGCGCAAACTCGGTTCCGGATGCACACGACAAGGCCAAGCGTCACGCGCCGGCCATGCTGACGTCTGACCTCGCTCTGCGCCTCGACCCGGCCTATGAGAAGATCTCGCGGCACTTCTTCGAGAACCCGGACGCCTTCGCTGATGCCTTTGCCCGCGCTTGGTTCAAGCTGACGCACCGCGACATGGGCCCGCACGCCCGCTATCTCGGCCCGGAAGTTCCGACGGAAGAGCTCATCTGGCAGGATCCGATCCCTGCTGCCAATCACGCTCTGATCGACGCCAATGATATCGATGCACTGAAGGCCGAGATCGCAGCCTCGGGCCTCACCATCCCGCAGCTGGTTTCGACAGCCTGGGCTTCCGCATCGACCTTCCGCGGTTCCGACAAGCGTGGCGGCGCCAATGGCGCTCGCATTCGTCTTGCGCCGCAGAAGGATTGGGAGGCCAACCAGCCGGCCCAGCTCGCTTCCGTGCTCAACACGCTCGAAGGCATCCAGAAGAAGTTCAACGATGCCCATACCGGCGGCAAGCAGGTCTCGATTGCCGATCTGATCGTGCTCGGCGGCTCTGTTGCCGTCGAACAGGCTGCGAAGAAGGCCGGCCATGATGTGGTCGTTCCCTTCGCACCGGGCCGTACTGATGCATCGCAGGAACAGACTGACGTAGAGGCTTTTGCCGTTCTAGAGCCGATCGCTGATGGCTTCCGCAACTATCAGAAGCGTGCCTACACGGTCTCGTCGGAAGAGCTGCTGATCGACAAGGCTCAGCTGCTGACGCTGACTGCTCCTGAAATGACGGTGCTGCTGGGCGGTCTGCGTGCGCTGAACGCCAATGCCGGCCAGACCCAGCATGGCGTCTTCACCAAGCGTCCGGAAACGCTGACCAACGACTTCTTCGTCAACCTGCTCGACATGGGCACGGAGTGGAAAGCCGTTTCGGATGCCAAGGACGTGTTCGAAGGACGCGACCGCGCAACCGGCGAAGTGAAGTGGACCGCCACGCGCGCCGACCTCGTCTTCGGCTCCAACTCGCAGCTGCGCGCAATCGCCGAAGTCTATGGCCAAGGCGATGCCACCCAGAAGTTCGTACGCGACTTCGTGGCTGCCTGGACCAAGGTGATGAACGCCGACCGCTTCGACATCGCTTGATGTGAAGTAGAAAAACATTCGGACGCGGCCCGTTTCAGACCGCGTCCGGATTATCCTGTCACTTTACAGGATGCTGCTGCGCAATAGCTTTCTCGTGACTAATACTGATTGCGGTTGGACGCCGCGGCCCAGGCTGCACCGATCCATGAGGCGGCGATCGCAAGAACGAGAGAGATGCAGGCGACGAAGGCACCCGTCGAGACGATTTTTGCCGTGACGGAAGCTGCCTGAATAGCCTTTGCCTTGGCTGCATCGACGGCCTGGTGATATTGCTGCTCGTATTGAGCTACCTCGTTCTTCGCCTGATCCGCCGGAATATTCTGGGCACGCGCCAAAGCGTCCGCTGCACGGGTGCGGGCTTCGTCGGCCTTGGCGGGATCGCCGGTGAGCACGGCCTGGACAGACGAGATCGCTGCCTGACGCAGTGCCTGCGGATCATTGCCGGTGTCGCGGATCTGCTGCTCGATCGCATCCATCGGATTGGGCATATTGCCAATGGCGGGTGCCGCGCTGACTGCGGCGGTTTGAACGGTCTTGCCCGCACCTGACAGCAGTTCCGTCGCGCCATTGAAGGCACCGCCGACCACCGCGCCGACCGATGTGGTCAAGAGATAGACGACGATCAGGGTCGATACGGCCCAGGCGGCAATCCCATGCAGAACCCCGACGGCGGTCGATATCGTCCCGGAAAGACGGCTCGCGACATAGCCGCCGACGAAAGCCGCCAGCAGGCCCGACACGATGAACCAGGCTGCCCCGGAAATCGAAGCAGCGAGACCGGGCGCGCTCTGGCTGTTGCTTGGGTTGACGATTGCAGCGCCGATACCGACGCCGAGGAGGTTCAGCACGATCTGAACGGCAAGGGCAATGGCGCTCGCCGCAAGGATCGCGCCCCAGGATGTTCGCCGCATGAACGGCATATCCGCGGATGATGGATAACTGGTGTTGTAGCTCATGGATTCACTCACGGGACTAACCTCGCGACACGTTTATGGGAGCGGGCCGCATGCGCTGGTCCGCTGATTTTGAAGATCACAATGGACATGCGGGAAACGGCAACGGCACGCATCCGAATGGCGGGCGCCGGTGTCGATCGCTTGTCAGCGAGCCGGGCTCAACTGCAGACGCGAAACACCCGCCGCGACGTTAAGGCCCGTTCCGGCCTCGGCGCTCAGCGGCTGCAGCGCAAAGTTCTTCGAGTTGCCGCCGATCAGGACGTTGGCGCCAAGCCCGAGTCCGACGGAAGCACCCGCGGAGGCGCCGACATAGGTACCGGCAAGAGCGCCGTCACCGATGCGAGCAGGCGCAGTGTTGACCACGACCCAACTCAGATAGGACTTGCCGGTAATCCCGATATCGATACCGAGCTTACCGATAGTTCCGGTGTAGCGCTCCAGCTTGCCCGAGCTCTGCTTGAAGGTGCAGCTGACCGTCTTGCTGGAACCGATGAGCATGCCGACGCCGCCGGCAACCTCGCATGAGAGCGTTCCCAGGCGTTCCTTAGGCTCGGACGCGACCTGCGCCGGGTGCTTTTTCGGATGATGATGCGTGCTGGCAGCGGAAGCTGCCGAACCAAAGGCAACGGAAATGGCCGCAGCCGCGATAATGGTTTTGTTCATGATGTCTCCTTGCGGAAATTGAGCGCGGCCGTGAGGTCGACCTGCGCCCTATGCCTAGACACCGATCTCGGACTGATCTGGCGATCCTTCGTCGGTGCTGAGGGCGATATTGTTGATGATGCGAATGCCGGCATATTCGCCGGCAATCCCGAGCGCCCGCTCACGCGCTTCGTCTGATGATGCGATGCCCGAAAGGACAATCGTGCCCTCGACGCTGGCAACCTCGATATGCGAGTCTTCGAGCCCATCGGCATAGGCAATCAGGCACCGGATGGCTGCGCATGTCGCGCAGCTATCGGACGATGCCGTCAGCGATGAAAGCTTGGCCAGGAAGAGCATCGGGAAGCCTCGAAGGTCGCAAGAGCGGACGCGCGCTTCTTAGCGAAGCGCATCCTTGATGGCGTCCTTGGCCTTGCCGACCTTGGCCTGGATTTTTCCTTCGACCTTTTCGGCAGCGCCTTCGGCTCTGAGCTGATCGTTGCCGGTCAGCTTGCCCGCGGCCTCCTTGATGGAGCCGCTTACTTCCTTGGCTGCACCCTTGATACGGTTCTTATCCATGGTCTTGTCTCCTAGCTTGTTCAAAAGCAGCGGCCTCGGTTTTGACCGAAGCCATGAGCAAGGAAATAGGGCGGCAGCGCATGGGCTTTCAGAGCGGAAAATACTATCGGCACTAGTACAAATTAGCCTTTTTGAGACCTGCAATGCCGATTCTTAAGCCGGGCATTCCGATGGAGCCCGAACAAGGTTGCCTTTGGCCTATTTTCGAACCTTCGCCGATGCCGACATGCCCGTGAAACCCCGCTCCCTCGCCCATATGACAACGGCCGAGCGCCTGTTAACGCCGATCTTCGCGTAAAGCGATGCGACATGGTTACGGATCGTATTTCTGGAAAGATGGAGTGTCTCGCTCATCTCGGCATCGCTCTGGCCACGGCAGATCAAAGCAAGCACTTCCCTCTCACGCTCGCTGAGATCGAGGAGCTGCGCGGTGGTGCCCTTGCCGTTCGAGACCTGCCGCAAGGTTGCTAGCCGGTCGACGATAGAACGGCTGAACCACGACGTGTCGGTCATCACGCTTTCGATGGCTTCGATCAGTTCCGCTTCGCTGCGCCGGCGCTCGGTGACGTCCTGCAACGACCAGATGACACATTGCTGGTCGTTGATCTCCACACGTTCGGCGGACACCAGGCAATCAGCCAGCGAGCCGTCCTTCTGCTTCATGCGCAAGGCTTCGTCGCGGAGCGGCGCATTGTCGGTCAATTTCTTTTCCATGACGCGCCGGGCGGCGATGTCATCCCACAGGCGCAGCTCGCTCGCAGTTTTCCCGATGACCTCCTCGATCCCGTAGCCCGAAAGCTGAACAAAGGCGTCGTTGACCTCGGTGAAAACAAAATCGTCCAGCCGGGAAATAGCCGCTGGCGCCGGCGAGAGCCTGAAGGATTTTGAAAACCGCTCCTCGCTTTGGCGAAGCGCATTCTGAGCCTTTCGCCGTGCATCGAGATCCGCGAAAGTAAACAGCATGCACGGCTCTTCACCAACGGCGATCGGCTCGCCCGCAACGATGACGAGCCGGTCGCCACCGCCTTGAAGGGGGATCAGCGCCTCGCGCTGACGGATCAGCCGGCCCTCGACAAGTTTCGACAACGCGTCCTCGCCGGTATCGCAATTGGCAAAGAGGCCGATCTCATCGACGGTTTTTCCGATGACGTCTTCCTTGGCGTAATCCGTCATTTCGACGAAACCCTGGTTGACGCGGATGAAACGCAGGTCATCGAGGCGGCAAATCAGGCCGGGCGCAGGGTTCGCATTGAAGGCACGTTCGAAACGCTCCTCCGCCTCGAACAGCGGCGTCTCATCACGAATGATGAGTGCCAGAACGTCCGGCCGCGCACCCGCATCGGCAATGATCAGGCTGCGAACGGTATGCACCCAGATGAGATCGAGATCCGCCGCGGGTGATATCTCGACCGTCACTTCATCGACAGTCTCTCCATTCAGCAGCCGCTCTATCGGATACTGCCCTTCCTCCAGCAGATGATTGTTGCGATAGCGCAGCGTGAAGGCCTGCCGATAGCCGGCGGCATCACTGCCCAACTCCTCAAGCGCGGAGATCCGGTGCATCTGCAATGCAGCACTATTTGCCCAGGAAATCGCGCCCTCGGGATCGAGCAGGATGATGCCGTCACTCAACCCCGCAACGAGCTCGCGCAATACGTTCCGATTCACATTCGGCGGCTGCGGCGCATCGCTCATGCTGTCCCTCTTCCTGACACTTAGTGCTTACATAGGAAGATAAGACGATAAAAGAAGCCAGAAGGGCGAGTCACCCGAAAATCAGGAGAGCCTCTGATTCATCGTGGAATAATCCACGCAGCTGGGCGGCGCCGCATTCTGCAATATGACCGGCAGGACGAGCGAGTGGACCGGAATGGTCAGCGCGTCGAGCGTTGTCGTTTGCTCGGGCGAGAGCTGAACATCGAGCGCACCAAGATCATCATCGAGCTGTGCCAATGTATGCACGCCGATAATGGTCGAGGAAACGGCCGGCCTCGCTAGCACCCAGGCAAGGGCTACCCGCGCGGTGGTGGTGTCGAGTTCGGCGGCAATGCGGATGAGGGCATCGACGATTTCGAGACGCTGTTCATCGGGGTGCTGCGCCAATGGCGATGTGCCATCGGAGGTGAGGTTTCCGATATTGCTGCGCGTATACTTGCCGCTGATAAGCCCGCCATTTAAGGGCGAATGCGAGACGACGCCAAGCCCCATCCCGCGCGCCATGGGAATGAGTTCGCTCTCGAACAGCCGGGCTGCCAGCGAATATTCGATCTGCAGGCCGATGAACGGCGCCCAACCATGAAACTGCGCGATCAGCTGCGCATGCGCGACCTTCCAGGCGGGGGCATCAGAGATGCCGAAATAGCGCAGCTTTCCCGATTGGATGAGATCGTTCAATCCCGCCAGTATCTCGTCGAGAGGGACCTGCATGTCCCAATTATCGAGCCAGAAGAGATCGAGATGGTCCGTGCGCAGCCGCCGCAGGGTTCGCTCGCATTCCGCTATGATGGCTTCGCGACCACGGCCAACATCCTCCTGGCTGACACCGAACTTTGCCGCCATCACAAGGCGGTCGCGCTGGCTCGAGTTCTGTGCGAGGTAATTGCCGACAACCGTCTGGGCACCCGGTTTTTCGTCTCCCCTGCCCGTATCGAGATAGTTGCCGCCGAGGCCGACATAGCGATCCAGGATTACCGCGGGCTTGTTGATGCGCGCCTGCCAGGCGACGCCCTCGCCGAAGGTCATGGTTCCCAAGGCAAGCGGGCTGACGCTCAGTGCCGATCGGCCGAGCGCAACAAATTCGTCAAGATGCATTCCCCTGTCCCCCGACCGGCCTGAAACTTATATATACATAAATCCTTATGTATATGTAATATCGGCAAAGAAAAGGAATAAGACGCGAATTTATGATTTTACTGTTCGGGAATCCGGATAATGGGTCGGACGTTCGGCCGTTTGCTTGAAAGCGGCAGATTGCTCGCCTTTCAGGTCTCTCCCGCAAGCATCGCGCCTTGAGGATGTTAATGATCCGGCGCCGATTGCAACATCGGGCAGTCATTCATGAATGATCGACATGATTGCTATCGAAGCCAGCCCTATTAACGCCGTGCCTAGCCTCGGTTAATCTTCGTCGGATATTCGAGACCTGCACCACAGCAGGTTTCGAGACAACCAAATGACGGGGATGAGGACATGAGGACCATTGGCTATGCATGCACTTCGGCGGAAACACCGCTGGAGCCCTATACTTTCGAACGTCGCGCACCACGAGCGAATGACGTCGTGATGGAAATTGTCTATGCCGGCATCTGCCATTCGGATGTCCATATGGCGCATAACGACTGGGGTTTTGCGCTCTATCCGCTGGTTCCGGGCCACGAAATCGTCGGCCGCGTCATCGAGATCGGCAGCGACGTCACCAAGTTCAAGGTGGGTGACCACGGCGCGGTCGGCTGTATGGTCGACAGTTGCCAGCATTGCGATCAATGCCGCCGCGGCGAGGAGCAGTTCTGCCGCGAGGGCAATACCGGCACCTATAGCACGCCCGACCGCATCGACGGTTCGATCACCAAGGGCGGTTATTCCAAGCATATCGTCGTGCGTGAGGAGTTCGTCTGCACCGTGCCCGAGGGCATGGACATCTCCCGCACCGCTCCGATCCTTTGCGCCGGCATCACCACCTATTCGCCGCTGCGTACGTGGAATGTCGGCCCGCATAGCCGCGTCGGCGTCATCGGCATGGGCGGCCTCGGCCACATGGCCGTCAAGCTCGCGGCAGCCATGGGCGCCAAGGTGACGATGATTTCGCGCTCGCCTGACAAGGAGAAGGCGGCCCGCGAAATCGGCGCGGACAATTTCCTGGTCTCGAGCAATGCGGCGGCAATGCAATCCGCAGCCAACGCCTTCGACCTGATCATCGATACCGTCCCGGTCAAGCACGATCTCGATGCCTATATGCCGCTGCTCGACGTCGACGGAACGCTTGTCATTGTCGGCCAGGTCGGCCCCTGGGGCGAAGTCAACGGCCTGCCTTTCCTGGTCGGCCGCCGCCGCGTTGCCGGATCGCCGATCGGCGGCATGCGCGAGACGCAGGAAGTCATCGATTTCTGCGCACGAAAGGGCATCCTTCCCGAATGCCGGATCATCCGCCCGGAAGAGATCAACGAGGCATTCGCGGCCTTGCAGCGAGCCGATATTCCCTATCGCTTCGTCATCGACATGGCGTCGCTTTCCGTTCCGGAAGCAGCCTGAGACAATACACTGATCCCGGCCGCACAAGGTGGCCGGGATGGTGATATGCAGCGATCCGGACGATCAGCCTCGATAGCGCAATGCCTCGACCAGAAGGGAGAAGGCGGCCGAGGGTTGACGGCGGCTCGGATAGTAAAGGTGGTAGCCGGAAAACGGCGCGCACCAATCCTCGAGAACCCGGACGAGCTGGCCGCTCGCCAGCTCCTCCGCAATATGATCTTCCATCACGAAGCCTAGCCCCAAGCCGGCCTTGGCCGCACGTGTGATCATGCCGATATTGTTGAAGACGAGCTGGCCATCCACCCGGACGCGCACCTCGCGCCCCTCCTTTTCCAACTCCCAGGCGTAAAGGCCGCCGGCGCTGAGCAAACGCAGATTGATGCAATTGTGATCCGATAGATCGTTCGGCGTCTTCGGTTCCGGATGCCTCGCGAAATAGTCCGGAGAGCCAACGATGACCATTCTTACATCGGGGCTGATCTTGACCGCGATCATATCCTTGGCGACCGCCTCGCCGAGCCGGACGCCGGCATCGAAGCGATCGGCGACGATATCGCGCAGGGCGGAATCCATGCTGAGTTCGACATGAATGTCTGGATATTGCCGCAACAGCCCTTCAAGCGCAGGCCAGAGGATGCTGGTGGCTGCATGTTCCGACGTGGTGATGCGGATGGTGCCGGCCGGCTTCTCGCGCAATTCGCTCAACGAGGCGAGTTCTGTGCCGATGCTTTCAAGCGCCGGCAGAAGCGTGGCCAACAGCCGCTCTCCGGCTTCCGTCGGCGCCACGTTGCGGGTCGTGCGCGTCAACAGCCGCACGCCGAGCCGCGCCTCCAGACGCCGGATCGTATGGCTGAGAGACGACTGGGAGGTGCCGAGCTTTGCAGCCGCACGGGTAAAGCTCTTCTCCTCGGCGATGACGGCAAAGGCATTCAGATCGACCAGTTCCTCCCGCTGCATTCATGAACCCCCGATATGATTGTGTGCCAGTTATATCGGGGGTTCTGGCAATGCGGCAAGATGTGCCGGAAGGAGGCTGGCGGCCCCGGCAATCGACGTCAGGCTCAGCGACCGGTCGTCTTAAGCCATTGTTCCGGGTAACGCTCGCCTTCAATGGCAATCTCTGCGAGAGCACGCTGGATTTCGGCAAGTTCCGACGCGCTCAGCTCGACATCGGCCGTTGCCAGATTTTCCTCCAAACGGTGCAGCTTGGTGGTGCCGGGGATCGGAACGATCCAGGGCTTTTGTGCCAATAGCCAGGCAAGTGCGATCTGCGCGGGTGTGGCATTCTTACTGCCAGCGATCTGCTGCAGCAGGTCGACGAGTGCCTGGTTCTTCTCCATCGCTTCCGGCGTGAAGCGCGGCAAAAGCTTGCGGAAGTCATTCTCGCTGATCTTCGTGTCCTTGCCGATCGCGCCGGTCAGGAAGCCCTTGCCGAGAGGGCTATAGGCAACGAGGCCGATGCCCAGTTCCTCGCAGGCCTCCAGGATGCCGTTGGTTTCAGGCCCGCGCGTCCACAGCGAATATTCATTCTGCAGTGCCGCGACCGGCTGCACCGCATGGGCGCGGCGGACCGTCTGCGCGCCGGGTTCGGAGAGGCCGAAATGCCTGACCTTACCGGCGGCGATCAGATCCTTCACGGTGCCGGCGACATCCTCGATCGGCACTTCGGGATCGACGCGGTGCTGATAAAGGAGATCGATCACTTCAATGCCCAGTCGCTTCAGCGAAGCATCAGCCACCTCGCGAATATGTTCGGGGCGGCTATTGAGGCCGCTCATCTTGCCGTTCTCGATGTTGAAGCCGAATTTCGTGGCGATCACCACCTGATCGCGGACAGGCCGCAGGGCCTCGCCGACGATTTCCTCGTTGGTGAAAGGGCCATAGACTTCGGCCGTGTCGAAAAAGGTAACACCACGCTCGACCGCGTCACGCACCAGCTTGACGCCTTCATCCTTGCTCAACGCATGGCCATAGCTGAAATTCAGGCCCATACAGCCGAATCCGAGGGCCGAGACCTCAAGGCCACTATTTCCAAGCACACGCTTCTTCATCGCATTTCTCCTGCTCTTGCGAGCCTTCCGGTTTAGATGCGAGGAAAATATGCGAGGGGGCACCTAACGATTAGACGCCATAATCAGCATGAAGTTATATCCATTTTTCATGAATGAAAATCCACAGTTTCACAATCGCAAATCATTGTTCTGACAGGGCCGTTAACTCATGAAGGGCCGGCGGGCGTGTTGTTCGAGTGGCAACAGTCCCTTTGCCGAGGACCAAGCTTCGGCTCAGAACGAACGGGTGCGCAACCGACCCTCATAATCACGTTTGCCGAGCGGCACGCCCCGCAAGCGCAGAATGTTGTATGCGGTGACGGCGTGGAAATGGAAGTTCGGCAAAGAGAAAGAGAGAATGAAGGTCTCCGATGTGAAAGCAAGCCGTCGCGGGCCGATCTGGAGGTCCAGGTTTTTGCCCGCGCAGGCGTCAATCTCTTCGGGAACGAAGGCCTCCAGCATTGTTTCTGCCCTGCCTATTATCGCCTGCAGATCGGTGAAAGGAACAGGTCCGACGAGGGCGGGAGGGGTAAACGCACCGGTCTTGAGGGCTTCGACACCCCACACCGAGTGATGCCACGCCGCTTCGATCTGAAAATGAAATGGCGCCATGTCATCGAACAGGCGGGTATTTACGAAATTATCGGGATCGACACCCGTGTTAAAAAAGTGGGTGGCCGCTCGGTCCAGAAAGCCTCCGACAGCTCTCACGGTTTGCAGGAAGGTCGGCACGCTGAGCTCGTAGAGTGATGTCCGCATTGCCTTCCTCCCTCGAGCAATTTGAAACATGGTGAGTATGTAGCGTGATGGTCACAACGGCAAGGCAAGCGCGCCACAGGCTGGCGATCTCGGCCATTGGGTGAAATTCCGATCAGCCGCGATATGAGCCGATACGAGCGCTCAGCCGCCTGAGTTTACCGAGGATGCCGGCCAGGGATTTCGCTCCTCTTGCAGCCATGAGAGCGTATCGGTCCAGAAACCGGCCGTGTGGCTGTCGTGGAACAGACCGAAATGGCCGATTGTATCGCGGCCAAAATCGGATGGGGTCAACAGCACCGCCGTGCGTTGCGCCCCGGTATAGTAATCGAGGGTACGGCGGACAGCCGGCACGGTGCCGAGTTCATCATCGCAAACCGCGACCGCCAGGATCGGCGCCGTGACCGCAGCCATTCGGCGCAGCACCTCTTTCCTCTCGCCCTTCGGATGGCTGCTCTCGAACCGGCGTCCACGAAAGCTCCATTCATTCGCGACGCCCCTCGGCAAATCCTCCAGCCAGCCAAGCCGGCGGCCCGGAAAATAGCCGTAGAAGGCAGTCATCGTAGGCATGACGATATGCCATTTGACGAACAAGCGGAGACGCCGGCGCGGCGCATACTCACCCCACCAGGCATATTGAGCACCGACGGTCAGCATCCGGTCGATCATCCCGGCACTTGCAGCTAGTCCGGGCAGAAAACCGCCTATACTGTGGCCGACGACCATGAGCGGACCATCGCGGCGATGCTTGACCATGAATTGAAGCACGGCCTCGAAATCCCGCTCGCCCCACTCTCGCCAGCGATAATGGCAGCCGCGGAGTTGCTGCGGGCGTGATTGGCCGATGCCGCGATAATCGTAGGTCAGGACATCGAAGCCGCGCCTCGCCAGAAATTGTGCGTAGCGATGATAGTAGCGCGCGAGGACGCCGGTCGCCGGATTGATAATCACACTACCAACGGGGGCACTCCTCGCCGCGCGCCAGAGATGACCGCCAAGGACAACGCCGTCCTCGCAGCGAATGGAAATCGGCTGACCGCTGATGGTCGATGAAAGGATCGCTTCGTCGCTCATGGCCGGCAGCATGGGATGATTGCCGCGTTGTGTATATTCACTACCCGGTATACTTTGAAGTCATGAAAGATAAAACCCTGCCGACACGCGACCGTATTCTGCTAGCCGCCGCGAAGCTCTTCCAGCAGGATGGCATCCGGGCCGTCAGCGTCGATGCGATCGCGGAAAAAGCCGGGGTGACCAAGCGCACCCTCTACTATCATTTCCGCAGCAAGGATGACCTGATCGCCGCTCATCTGGAGAGGCGCGACCAGCCGAATCTTGCTGTGTTCAAACGCTGGTTCGATGAGGAGGAAGGCAGCACAGCCGAAAAAGTCGCCGGCATTTTTCGCCAGCTCGCCCGCTCGGCACAGAGTGGAAAATGGAAAGGCTGCGGCTTCCTGCGCACCTCTGTCGAGCTGGTTAACCTTCCTGGCCACCCCGCATTGGTTGTTGCCCGCGCTCATAAGAAGCGCGTCGAGAACTGGCTTTCGGGAGTTTTTACAGAGGCCGGAGCTGGCGCTGAAGCCGCTTCCCTTGCCCGGCAGATCATGCTGCTTCTCGATGGCTCGTTTGCGGTGGTGCTGCTGCATCGCGACCCGAGCTATATGGAGACGGCCGCGGAAGCGGCGGTTAATCTCATCAGAAGCCGCCTGCAAGACGCCCTTGCAGAAGACGCCACGGGAGGCAGGATGGATCTGGAAAAGCGTGCTTTCGCCAAACTTTAGGCGGCTGGGCAAAAAACCGTGCTCTCCGCCGCGTGGGGCGCGGCGGAGAGCAAGCCGGAATCAATGATATTTCAGACGCTCCCGGTCGAGGATCGCCGGGGCATCGAGCCCGGCGATGGGTTCGGAGAGATCGCTTGAAATATCTCCGGCAAGCTGCAGGTCGAGATAGCGTGAGCAGCAGACCCGGAGGAACGATGTGAAATTGCCGAGATCATGGCCGGCATCGATCGACTCGTGATGCAGCTTCGTGATCAGCTGCACCACATTCATGCTGTCGCGCCGGGCAATTTCCTCCAGCTTAGACCAGAAGAAATTTTCCAGCCGCACGCTGGTCACCATGCCATCGATACGCAGGGATCGCGTCGTGCTTTCCCAGAGCCTTGCATCGGCCTTGATGAACAATTCGCACATGCATGCCTCCCCATTTTGCCTCAAGCTGCGTTGGCTTCCGACAGGGCGCTCGCATCGAGAACTGCCATGAACTGGCGCAGCCAGGATGGGTGTGCCGGCCAGGCGGGCGCGGTCACGAGATTGCCATCGGCCACTGCATCGTTGATGGCGATATCGGCATAGATGCCGCCGGCAAGCTCCACTTCCGGGCGGCAGGCGGGATAGGCCGAGCAGGTTCGCCCTTTGAGTACGCCGGCAGCCGCCAGCAATTGCGCTCCATGGCAGATTGCAGCGACAGGTTTGCCCACCTCGAAGAAGTGCTGCACCGCCTTGATGACATCGGGGTTCAGGCGAAGATATTCCGGTGCGCGGCCGCCTGGGACTACCAGCGCATCGTAATCTTCGGCGCGGATACTGGCGAAAGTGGCGTTCAATGCGAAATTATGACCGCGCTTTTCGGAATAGGTCTGGTCGCCTTCGAAATCGTGGATGGCAGTCGCCACCGTCTCGCCGGCATTCTTGCCGGGGCAGACCGCGTGCACCGTGTAGCCGCAGGCAAGCAGCGTCTGAAACGGCACCATGGTTTCATAATCCTCGGTGAAATCACCTGTAATCATCAAGATCTTTGCTGCTGGCATCGTGTTCCTCCCTCAAAACCAACAGGCATAGTTTAGCAAAGGAATGTGCACTGCGGGTATTAGGCAAATACTACAAGCAAGATCCGCGCAGCTTATCGCGCAGGCGGGCGGCCGATATCCGGAATTGCACAGGCCTCGCCGCCGCCGAAAAGCCGCGAGCGGGTGAGGAACCGTTTCTCACGCCCATTGTCGAGCGAGAACATGCCGCCACGGCCGGGCACGACGTCGATGATCAGTTGCGTGTGCTTCCACGCCTCGAACTGGCTGCCGCTGATATAGACAGGCACGCCGCCGATCTCGCCGAGTTTCACATCGTTGTCGCCGATCATGAACTCGTTCACCGGATAGCACATGGGCGATGAGCCATCGCAACAGCCTCCGGATTGATGGAAGAGGATATCGGGATGATCCTGCTGTATCTCGCGGATGAGGTCGAGCGCCTTGTCTGTCGCCAGTACGCGCGGCTCCGTGCCTATGTCATCCATGATCATCCTCCTTGATTGACCGCAATGCACGAAGGCCCCCAACCACAGCTGGGAGCCTCATTGGCTTCATTGGGAGGTCTCAGAAGAACCCGAGCGCCTTCGGGCTGTAGCTCACCAGCATGTTCTTGGTCTGCTGGTAGTGATCGAGCATCATCTTGTGCGTCTCGCGCCCGATGCCGGATTGCTTGTAGCCGCCGAAGGCCGCATGGGCCGGATAGGCGTGGTAGCAATTCGTCCAGACGCGACCCGCCTGGATCTCGCGGCCGAAGCGATAGGCGCGATTGCCGTCACGCGTCCAGACACCGGCACCGAGGCCGTAGAGCGTATCATTGGCGATTTCGAGCGCTTCCTTTTCGTCCTTGAAGGTCGTCACCGAAACCACCGGGCCGAAGATCTCTTCCTGGAACACACGCATCTTGTTGTGCCCCCTGAAGATCGTCGGCTTGATGTAGTAGCCGCTCGACAGCTCGCCGCCGAGATCGGCGCGCGCGCCGCCCGTCAGCACTTCCGCGCCTTCCTGCTTGCCGATATCGAGATAGGAGAGGATCTTCTCCATTTGCTCGCTCGAAGCCTGGGCACCGATCATCGTTGCGGAATCGAGCGGGTTGCCCTGCTTGATCGCTTCCACACGCTTGATCGCCTTTTCCATGAAGCGGTCGTAAACCGATTCCTGGATCAGCGCGCGGCTGGGGCATGTGCAGACTTCACCCTGGTTAAGGGCGAACATTGCGAAGCCTTCGAGCGCCTTGTCGAGGAAATCATCGTCCTCGGCCGCAACGTCGGCAAAGAAGATGTTCGGCGACTTGCCGCCAAGCTCAAGCGTGACGGGGATCAGATTCTGGCTGGCATATTGCATGATCAGCCGGCCGGTCGTCGTTTCGCCGGTAAAGGCGATCTTGGCAACGCGCGGGCTGGTGGCAAGCGGCTTGCCGGCCTCGAGGCCAAAGCCGTTGACGATGTTGAGAACGCCCGGCGGCAGGAGATCGCCCACCAGCTCGGCCCAGACCAGCAGCGAAGCCGGCGTCTGTTCGGCAGGCTTGATGACGACGCAATTACCGGCCGCAAGTGCCGGCGCAAGCTTCCAGGCGGCCATCAGGATCGGAAAGTTCCACGGAATGATCTGCCCGACGACACCAAGCGGCTCATGGAAATGATAGGCGACGGTGTCATGGTCGATCTCGCCGATCGAACCTTCCTGCGCGCGGATGCAGGAGGCGAAATAGCGGAAGTGATCGATGGCAAGCGGAATGTCGGCGGCCATGGTCTCGCGGATCGGCTTGCCATTATCCCAGCTTTCCGCCTGCGCCAGCACCTCCAGCTTGTCCTCCATTCGCTGGGCGATCTTCATCAGGATATTGGAGCGCTCGGCGACGGAGGTCCTGCCCCATTTGTCCTTTGCCGCATGGGCGGCATCGAGCGCGGCGTTGATGTCCTTTTCGTCGGAGCGCGGTATTTCGCAGATCTTGCCACCGGTGATCGGTGTGAGGTTGTCGAAATATTTGCCGCCGATCGGTTCGCGCCATTGGCCACCGATGTAATTGCCATATTTCAACTTGAACGGAGATTCGACGATCTTCTGATGCAGCATGCCATCCTCCCTTGGTCGGCAGGTCCGGGATAGGGACCCAATGGGAGAAATCTGCGTCCATCCTCTTTTTCTGGGTAGTGTTGGCGACCAATACCGCAGCGCACAGTGTCGCAACTCTGCGACAGCTGCGCCAGACAAATGCCGATCACGGGCAAATCAATGCAAATTGAGGCGTTTCATCTTCCGATGCAGCGTCGAGCGGCTCATGCCGAGCGCCATTGCTGCCTGCGAGACATTGCCGTCCGCGCGCGAAAGCGCACGCAACAACGCGGCGCGCTCGGCCTCCTGCAGGTCTTCGCCCACCCCTCCTTGCTGCTCGCGCAACACGTCCGAGGCGGGAATCCCGGCGGCAATGCGATGATCGTCCAGCTTCAATGCCAGACGGGCCGCCTTGGTCGCCCCGAGCACGAGATCATTACGATCGACGGCCAGAAGCGCCGATGTGGACGCCGTATCCGTGGGAACCATGACAAAGCGGGCACCGGCGAAGGCGCTCCTGAACAGGTTTAGCTCGATACGCAGCGCCGCATCGCGAACGGTCTGTGAGAGGATCGCCAAAGTCACATCGTTGACGTCATCACGGCAGGTGGAAATGTCGAGCGCTCCGGCCAATTGCCCACGATGATCCCGGATCGGCGCGGTCGTGCAGCTCAGGTCGATATTGGCGCAGAGAAAGTGCTGATCGCGGAAAATCGCCACGGCCCGATCATCCGCCAAGGCTGTGCCGATGCCGTTGGTGCCCATGCTTGCCTCGGTCCAGATCGTGCCTGTCCATAGACCGAGGTCATGAAACTCCTTGTCGTCTCCAACCGCGCCGCGGCGCTCGAGCGCTATGCCGTCCCGGTCGGTGAGCAGCAGGCAGCATCCAGCCTTGCCGACTGTGAGAAAGAGGCGATCCAGCTCGTTGGAAGCTTCCGCAATCAGGCGCTCGGAGCGCTCCATGGCAGCCGCGAATTCCTGGCCCGTCAGCCGCATTGGCAAACGTTTCTCTTCCGGTGCGAGACGGTGCATCGTCATGCAACGGCGCCAGGAGGCGACGACCGAAGAACTGGCCGCGGCCGATTGTGCTGACGCGTAGACCTGATCCGCATGCGCGGAATATTCGTGCATCTGGCTCCTCCCACCGAACGCAACATCGATTGTCGCTAAAAAAGCCATGTAACGCAATCCTTCGCTGGCTCTTTTGGCGTCTACGAGCTGTCTCACCCGCCATCCTCTTGGCAATTCATCCCTTTTCAACCTCGCCGCAGCCGAGCTTTCAAGCGGGATGACCTCGATATCGAGCATTGCTGCCTAATGAAGGGCAATGTTGCGCTCCGATTGGCGAATTCTGGCACTCCGATCCGCTGCGTCATGCACAGGCAATGTCGGAGTTCCCTAACAACCCGAATGCAATGCGGCTGCCCTTTCAGGCGGTTGTCAGCGTGTCGTTGTAGCAGTGACAGCGTGAGAAGACGGAACCCGAGACACAGCTTGATGAAGGCCAGACCCACCAGCGAACTTATTGCCCGCCACGGGCAACTGGCCTTCCACCCGTGCTCCAGCATGGTTCTCAGCCCATGAGGGAAACATCAGCAGATATTGCCAGCACCTGCCGTGCCCGCCTGGTCAACGGCATCAGACGCTTCTTCGACGCGCCGACGCTCCCGCCTCCGGCCAACCGCGCCCTCCTTGAGCGCCCGATTGCGATCATCCTCATCTTCCTCGCCCTGTCTCTGCTTGTGATGATGACCGCCGATTACCCCTTGGGCGTCTGGATGAAAGCGTTTCCGCACCAGCTGCGCGGAGCGGCAAAATGGATCAGCAGCTTCGGCACCGGCCTTCTTGTCCTGTCATTCAGCGGCGCCCTTTTGGTATTCGCCGTCCTCGCGCCGGCGCATAAGTTGCGGAAATCCGCGCGGACAGGCACCGATCTCATCGCAACCGCCGCCGCCTTCATTTTCCTCTCCGTCGCCGGCGGCGGCCTGGTCGCTTCGCTGCTCAAGAACACCATCGGCCGCGCCCGGCCGGAACTCCTGCAAACGAATGGCGCGTTCTATTTTCGGCCTTTCACCTTTCACGCGGACTTTGCGTCCTTTCCATCCGGACATTCGGCAACGGCAGGCGCCATGGCAATGTCGCTGGCGCTGGTCTTTCCCCGTCTGCGCCCGGTCTTCATGCCGGCCGGCGTCCTGATCTGCCTGTCGCGCCAATGGGTCGGCGCGCACTGGGCAAGCGATACCCTGATGGGCTGGGGCGTCGGAATAGCATTTGCCCTGTGGCTTGCCCATGTCTTCGCCCGCCGCCAGCTCCTGTTCACCTACGGCTCCGACGGGCATCTATGTCTTGGGGAACGGTACAGGACCGTGCCCATGACCCTGCGCGCATTGCTGCGGGGAAGGCTCATGAGAGAGACGAAGCTGGAAGCAGCAGTCGAGAAAGCATGTCCCGCGAAGTCCAACCTTCCATCCCGGGCAATGGAAACGCAATCCTGATCGCAGTTCGTTTGAAGCACCTCCGATGATCCGGCCATGACCACAGGCCGTTACTCGCTTTCCGGTCGCGCCCGTGCCTCCATCGACAATCGAATGAAAATCTGAAGAGCCAGCGACGGATTTGCCGGTCGCAGCCGTTCAAGTGCTGAAGGGATAATAATCAAGCTCTTTAGAGGACATCATGAGAAAGATTACCTTGCTGGCCCTTGCGGCCGCAGCCTGCTTCGCAACGATCTCGCAAGCCGAAGCCGCCGATGGATGCGGCTACGGCTTCCATCGCGGCCCCTATGGCTATTGCCACCCCAACGGCCGGCCTGTCGTCGTCGTGCCCGTTGGCCCGGCCTATGGCGCCTTCTATCCGGGACGCGGCTATTGGGATGGACATCGCTACTGGGTACACCGTGAGTGGTGGCACGGCGGCTGGCGCTATCGCTAAGCCCAACATCCGGCCCGATCGTCGCGATCGGGTCGGATCTATTCCGCAGATAGGTAGAGCATCGGTCTCTTCGCACCATCATGATCCGCATCACACGCTTTTGTAGGCTCGCGAGCAGCCCCTTGTGATCCCGCAATTGACGCGTGGCGCGCAGCCGGGCAAAGCTATCGGAGAACTACCGCAGGAACTCCGACGCCCTCATGAGCGACAGCAATAGCAGCCAATATCAAGGCCCCATCATCGTATTCGATGCCATGTGTGTTCTCTGCTCGGCCAACGCCCAGTTCGTGCTCCGCCATGACCGCATCGGCCGCTTTCGTCTCGCCTCCATGCAGGATGAAACCGGAACCGGGCTTTATCGGCGTTTCGGCATCGACCCCGCCGATCCGGACAGCATGATCGTCGTTGACGGTGCGCAGGTGCTGCGAGACAGCGACGCGATACTTGGCATCTATGCCGGCCTCGGCTGGCCCTGGAAAGCATTCTCCCTGCTGCGCTTTGTCCCGAAGGGGCTACGCGATCCCGCCTATCGCTGGCTGGCCCGCAATCGCTACCGCATCTTCGGCAAGCGCGAGACCTGCTGGCTGCCGACGCCTGAGCAGGCGGACCGCATCCTTTGAAGAAAGTCCTCGTTCTCGGCGGCTATGGCGGCTTCGGTTCGCGCCTGTCACGACGGCTGGCCAGCGATGGTTTCGAGGTTCTGGTTGCCGGCCGAAATTCTGAGGCGGCAGAGGCCCTGGCCCGTCAGTTGCCGAATGCAACTGCACTGCGCGCCGACCGCAATGGTAACATGACGGCCATCCTCAACGAGCACAGGCCATTTCTGCTCGTCGATGCCGCAGGGCCATTTCAGCAGAGCGACTACCGGGTTGCAGAAGCCTGCATCGCTGCGGGTGTCCACTATATCGACCTCGCCGATGCCCGCGAATTCGTCGGCGCTATCGGCAAGCTTGATGAACGAGCCCGGGCGGCCGGGATCTGCATCATCTCAGGTGCATCAAGCGTGCCCGCTTTGTCCAGCGCCGTTGTCGCCGACCTCACTCACGACATGGACGAGATCCGTTCGATCGAGATGTCTATCGGCGCTTCCAACCGCGCAACGGCGGGGGTCTCGGTCGCATCCGCGATCTTGAGCTATGTCGGCAAGCCGGTGCGTGTGTGGCGCGGCCGGCGCTGGCAGGAAAAGACCGGCTGGCACATGCTAAAGCGGGAAACCTACGCCATTTCCGGGCGGCCGAGCTTGCAGCGACTGGTCGCGCTCGCCGACGTGCCGGATCACGATCTGCTGGTCAACCACGTAAAAGGACGGCCGAGCGTCATCTTCCGGGCCGGACCGGAATTTGCCTTCCAGACCTTGGCATTGTGGCTGCTATCCTGGCCGGTTACTTGGGGTTACATCGCATCGCTGCGCGGATTTGGGCGTCTCCTTCTGCCGCTTCAGGGTCTTACAGCGCGGTTAGGCACCGCACGTTCGGCTGTCACGATAGAGGCAAAAGGGATTGCGCACGGCGCGATGAAGGCCCGTCGCTGGACGTTGATTGCCGAGAATGGCGATGGCGTGGAAATCCCGACCCTTCCCGCGCAATTGCTGACGCGCGCCTTGCGAGACGGCCGGCTTTCGCCCGGCGCCCGGTATGCCGGCGGTCTCTCGCAGCTTGCCGAGTTCCGTGAACTGTTTCAGGCATTGGCCACCACCGACGAAACGAGGGAAATGTCCTATACCCCGCTTTATCGGCGCGTCATGGGTCAGACTTTCCCTCTCCTGTCGCAGCCGGTACGTGCCATGCATGAAGTCTTCGGCGACGGCGGGGCGGAGGGTGAAGCAGTCGTCAGCCGTGGGGCCTCCCTTGCCGCCCGCCTGGTCGCCAAACTGTTCGGATTTCCCCCAGAGGGAATTCATCCTCTGCATGTCTCCTTCGAGGAAGAGAGCGGCACCGAGTGCTGGACCCGCGACTTTTCGGGATTGCGTTTTTCCCGTTGCTTGAGCGAGGACAAGGGTCATCTCGTCGAGCGCTTCGGCCCGCTTCGCTTCGCATTCGATCTCCTCCCGCGCGGCAACGGGCTTAGCATGGAGATCCGCGGATGGTCATTTCTTGGCGTTCCTCTGCCGCTCTTTCTTGCGCCGCGCAGTACGGCCTATGAATGGTCGGAGAGCGATCGTTTCCACTTCGATGTCTCGATCGCCCTGCCTGTTCTCGGCTTGATCGTCCACTATCGCGGCTGGTTACAGCAAGTCGATTGATCCGGCACCTGCTACCGCTGCATGACGATTGCCGCTACCGGCCGGTTTCTCGATCGATAGCGAACGATGCCAATCGTCGTCACTCGGCCGCGCTTGCTGCGTTGAGGACCGCCTTGACCGTTGCCGTGGCAACGTCGTCGTCTATGCCGACGCCGAAGACCTGCCTGCCGTCCGGCCGGGCGCATTGGAGATAGGCGGCTGCCTTTGCGTCCGTCCCGCGACGAAGCGCGTGCTCCTGATAGTCGATGACGCTCAACTCCACGCCAAAGGCTTCAGCAAGCGCCGCCAGCACCGCTGAGACGAGACCATTGCCGCGACCTGCTATGGCAATCTCTCGATCCCGATGGCGGATGCGGCCGGTGAAGATGCGTTCCGACCCGGAGCCTCGGCGAAAACCGCCTTCATAATCCACAAGCGTGAAGCTGCCGGTATCATCGAGGCGATAGGCGCGGACGAATTCCGCCCAGATATCCTCGGCGGTCAGCTCCCGCTTGGTTTTATCGGCGAGAAGCTGCACGTGCCGGCTGAAATCGACCTGCATGGCGCGCGGCAATTTCAGGCCCTTGTCCTGTTCGATGACCCAGGCAATGCCGCCCTTGCCCGACTGGCTGTTGACGCGGATGACCGCTTCGTAGCTCTCGCCGATATCGGCGGGATCGACCGGCAGATAGGGCATTTCCCAAATGCCGTCGTTGCGGCGTTCGTGGGCGGCAAACCCTTTGCGGATGGCATCCTGGTGCGAGCCCGAGAAGGCCGTGTGCACCAATTCACCCGCATAGGGATGACGCGGATGAACGGGCAGGCCGTTGCAATATTCCACCGTGCCCACAACCTCGCGGATCGAAGGAAAATAAAGCTCGGGGTCGATGCCCTGCGTGTAGAGGTTCATCGCCAGCGTCACCAGATCGACATTTCCGGTGCGTTCGCCATTGCCGAAGAGGCAGCCCTCCACGCGGTCGGCGCCGGCAAGCAGGGCCTGTTCCGCAGAGGCCACCGCCGTGCCTCGGTCATTATGCGGATGGACGCTGATGACGACGGCGTCTCGGCGCGAGATATTGCGGCAAAACCATTCGATCTGGTCGGCATAGACGTTCGGCATCGCCACCTCGACCGTGGCGGGCAGGTTGAGGATGGCCGGGCGATCCACTGTCGGCTGCCAGACGTCGAGAACGCGCTCGCAAATCTCAAGCGCGAAATCCGGCTCGGTGAAGCAGAAGGTTTCAGGCGAATATTCGAAGGTCCAGTCGGTATCCGGCTGCTTGAGGCTCTCCTCCAGCATCGCTGTCACGCCGCTGACGGCGAGATCGACGATCTCGTGCCGCTCCATGCCGAAAACCACGCGGCGGAAGAGCGGCGCGGTGGCGTTGTAGAGATGAACGATGGCCTTGCGGGCGCCAATCAGGGATCCAAAGGTGCGGGCGATGAGATCGCTGCGTGACTGGGTCAGCACCTGGATCGCAACATCCTCGGGAATCCGATCTTCCTCGATCAAGGCGCGGACGAAATCGAACTCGATCTGCGAGGCCGACGGAAAAGCGACTTCGATTTCCTTGAAGCCGGAGGCGAGCAGCATGTCGTAGAAGCGCAGCTTGCGCTCGACATCCATCGGATTGGCAAGTGCCTGATTGCCATCGCGCAGATCCGTGGACAGCCAGCGCGGCGCCTTGGCGAGCCGTCTGCTCGGCCATTGCCGATCAGGCAATTCGATGGGTGAGATAAAGGGGCGATATTTGGTCTCGGGATTCTTCAACATGATCCGTTCCGTTGCGTGCTGGTATTTTGGGAAAAAGCGGACAGCAGCCTACGGTCGCCGGGATGCCGTCAGTCCCGACGACCGCCGCTAAGTCGCAGCGCAACGGAAACAAGCAGATTGGCAAGCGCGTCAGTCGAGCTTGCCTGCAAGTGCAAGGATGCAACGGCTGCCGGATGCAGCCTGTCGGAGCCATGCATATTGCGGGAAGAGATAAACACCTGACGAGAGATTCCTGCCTGAACGAATTCTAGGTTATCGTTCCCCGCCATGATATTCTCACGCGTATGGATCAATTATCGTCGCAAAAGGATCAGGCATATTTGCAGTCTGGTGTCAGCGTTACCGAAGACGTTGCCGTCATCGCGCATGATGATCACCATTTTTCCAGCCCCAGGCACAGCCACCATCGGGCGCAACTCCTCTACGCCGTTAGCGGCGTGATATCCTTGACGACGAGTAGCGGCACCTGGGTCGTCCCTCCAAGCCGCGCGGTCTGGCTGCCGCCGAACCTCGAACATGTCACCACAAGCCATACGAGCGTGCAATTTCGCTCGCTGCTGATCGACGCCGAGAGCGATGCGGCCCTGCCGAAAGACTGCATGGTGGTCGAGGTCACTCCACTGCTGCGCGAGCTTATCCTTCGGCTCGCCGAACTGGTGGGCCAACCCGACAGGCCGGAGATGGCGAACGGTGTTATCCGCCTGCTCCTCCTCGAACTGAGCTTCCTGCCGGCACAGCCGCTCAACCTGCCGATGCCGACGCATACGGCACTCGCCGAATTCTGCCATTGGATGCGCAAAGATCTTGCTCGCGAACTCTCCATCGAACAGGCAGCCCAGCAGCTTCATATGAGCCGGGCAACCTTCATGCGGCTGTTTCAACGCGAGACGGGATTGAGTTTCGGCAAATGGCGCCAGCAAGCCCGAATGCTGAAGGCGCTGGCATTATTGGCGGAAGAAAAAAGCGTTCTCGAGGTCGCCCTGGAATGCGGCTACGACAGCCCGAGTGCCTTCTCGGCGATGTTTCGGCGCTCCCTTGGGCGGTCGCCGCGAGACTATTTTCAATCCGCATTAACGGCCTGAACTCCCGGCACCATATTACTGGGAGGCAACCCCTATCGTTCGTCGGCAAGGCAACCGAACATACGAAAATCATGGAATGTCCCTTTGAACCACGCCTTCTGACGAAGCGTTCCCTCATATCGGAAGCCGGCCTTTTCGAGAACCCGATCGGATCCAACATTTCCCGGCAGCGTCCAGGCCTCGATACGGTTCAGCGAAAAATCTTCGAAACCGCATTGGACCACGGCCCGCGCCGCTTCGCTCATCAGTCCTTTGCCCCAGGATGAAGGATGTAGTTCATACCCAATTTCCGCCATTCTCGAATACCGGTTGATACTGTTGAAGCGGATGGCGCCGATCAGTCGTCCTGATACGCTTTCTTCCATGATCCACGCGCAGCCCTTCCCCTTCGACAAGGCCGTGCACATCCATTTCAACGATCGCTCCGCCTGAGGCTTCTTCGGTGCATCCGGCCAATTCGAAAACCGCGTGACTTCCGGGATCGAAAGCAGGTCGTGCCAGCCCTGGCAATCATCGGCGGTCGGCTCGCGCAGCCGCAAGCGATCGGTCGAGAGTGTGGGAAAGCTATCTTTGGACAAAGCCATGATACGGCTTCAAACCTCCCGGAAATTGGCAAGAATGATCTCGCGCCAGATCCGGGTGGGTGTAATCCACGCGTCCCATTCATTGTATTTGCCGGAATAGATGACGGCGGCTATATTCGCATCGGGCATCAGCCAAAGTCTTTGCCCGCCGTTTCCAAACCCGGCATACCATGGCCGTGCATCGGGAAAGGCCGGAGCCGGCGCATCGCCGCAAAACCAGAGCCTGCCATAGCTCAGACCATCTCCAGTTGGAATCGCCGGTGTCAGCGACTGTGTGATCCAGTCTTCGGAAATGATCCTTTGGCCGCGCCATATGCCCTTCTGCAGAACAAGCACCCCGATCTTCAGCAGATCGGGGGCAGTCAGACGCAGCCCCGACGCCGCGGAAGCCACCCCGTCATGTCCGGTAGACCAATGGAATGTCGCGATATCAAGCGGCTCGAACAAGGTTTCCCGTGCGAAATCGGGTAGGGATTTGCCGCTACCTCGCTCGATGATCGCCCCCACAAGCGCGACGCTGCCGCCGGAATAGATCCAGCTCGTTCCCGGCGGCTCAACGATCGGACGTTCGAGGACGAAACGATAACGATCCTCCGCCATTTCCATGGCGATTTCGCTGTTCAGGGGATCGGTATAGGGACGGTCCTCATCCCACTCCATTCCAAGCGTCATCGTGAGTGCATGTTCAATGGTGATCCTCGATCGATCGCCATCAGCACCGAGATCGGCATATTCGGGAAATTGCGCGAAAAGCGACGCTTCAGGCAGCGGTACCAATCCCTTATCCAGTGCGATGCCGTAGAGAAGGCTGACGACACTCTTGGTCACCGAGCGAAGATCATGAAGCGTCTGCGCGTCGAACGGGACATCGCCGAGCGGCGCACCCCAGTTTTCATCGCGACCGGTCGTATAATATTCCAGGAACACATGCTCCGAGCGAGCGGCAAGCACGACATGCAGGTCGCGCAGGAGGCCGGCTTCGATCCCGGCCAGAAGCTTGCGCCCGACTTCGGGATCGAGACCCAGTGCCTGAGGGGTCGTGCCGGCTGAGGGGGTTGCTGTGTGAGGTGTAGTCACGAAATCTCCACTCCCATTTCGCCATTACCGGCGCAACCGACCGATGCGCCTTTCAAGGCGCATTTATGCACCATCGAGAACAACGATATTTGACGCCTGCAGGGCTCCGGAACGAAGCACGGCAACGCTGCTTCGCATGCTGAATAAAACCCAGGGTTTTGCCAATACCCTACGGCGGGAAATAGAGCAGCCCCGGGGGAATGCGATGGGCTAGCCTCTTTTCAAGGCCTCTTGCGTTCCCATCGCAAAGGCCGCTACCGTCTGGTTGCGCCCGCTCAGCTTCGCCTTCAGCAGAGCGCCGTCGGCACGGTTGATCAAGGTCGTCGTCGGCCCTGAAATCGGAGAGGAAGCGACACCGACCGAGATGGAGAGAGGCCCGACAATGCGGCCACGATAGGAGAAGGGCGTGGTGAACACGCCGGTGCGGAGTTTCTCCGCCAGCCGGAAGCCCTCTTCATCCGCAATGTCGGTCGCAATCACCGTCAGTTCCTCCCCGCCGAACCTATAGGCCGTGCCGGTATCGCCAACCGTATCGGAGACGATCTGCGCGACATGGCGCAGCACTTCGTCGCCGGCATCGTGGCCGAACTCGTCATTGAAGCGCTTGAAGTGGTCGATGTCGATCATCATGCAGACGACGGTACGGGCGGACTGGTCGCGGTGCAGCGTGTTCAAAGCCTCGTCGAGGGAACGACGGTTGAAGAGACCGGTCAGTGCATCGCGCACCGCGAGGCTGGTCAGTTTATCCCGCAGCTGCAGATTGGCGATGGCAAGGCCGATGTTTTCGGCGATCAGCTCAAGGTAAAGCTGCGGCGCATCCACGGCGGTCGCATCCTTGGTGCGGTCTTCGAAATAGAGCAGGCCGATCGCTTCGCCGAGCGCGGTCAAGGGAACGCAGAGCCCCGGAATGCCCGCTTCATCCAGATGCTGGCACGAAATATCATTGTCCGCGACATGGCTGACATGCGGCCGTCCGCGACGCAGCCCCCAGCAGGCCGAGGCCGGAAAAGATGTTTCGGTGTGAGCCGGATCGAGCCACCGGCTGACCTCGGACAAGGCCGACCTGCTCTCGTTCATGGTATAGAGACAGCCGGCAATGCCAGGAAAGATCCGCGGCACGAAGAGGGCTACGACCTCGGCCAGCTCATTCTGGGCATAGCAGGCCTGGAGGCGGTGCATCATCTGCAAGATGAGATCCTTGGTCTGCAGATCCCGCTTGCGCTCGGCATCCAGCCGATTGCGCTCCAGCCCATTCTCGCGGAAGATCTGTATCGCATCGTTCATTTCGCCGATTTCGTCTCCCCGGCGATCATTGGGAACTTCGACGGTATAATCCTGCTTTGCCAGCCGATTGACGATCCCTGTCATGCGCACGAGCGGCAGGGCAACCCTGCGCCGAAGGATGAAGTAGAGGACCGCAAGAAATATCGCGGCGGTCAGAGCGAGCATCACCTTGGCGACATCGGCCCAAAGATCGCTGCGCGCCTGCGCGCTGCGCACGGCAGCCTCGGTGCGCGCGGTGGCCAGAGACCGAAACTGGGCGACAGCATTGAGCAAGGCCGTTTGGTTGCGCTCATGCTCGGGGCCGAACAGCGTCTCGCGGGCACTCGCCTGATTGCCGCCGGTATAGCTTGCGACAGCCGATCCCTCGATCTTGTCGAGCGCCTCTGCATTGGCGGCGACCTGCTCGACGACCTGAAGCTCACCATCGGGAATGCCAAGGTTGCGCAGGGCATTGATCGCGGTATCGCGGCGGCGCTCTTCGCCCTCATCGACCGTGAAGGCATCAAGATGCCTTGCATCGCCGCGCATGACATAGAGACGGGCTTCGTCCGTCATCTCCTCCGCTCCCAGCGCAAGCTCTTCGCCCATGCTGTTCAGCAGCAGGTGCTGCTCCACCGCTTGCCTTTCCTGGGTGGCGCTTCGCGCTGACAGAATGAAAGCCACGGCGGACAGCACGGTCAGGACCACGGTGATCCCGTAGGCCCAGTTCGTAATTGTCGTAATTCTCATATGCCGGCTTCCTCTGCGCCTTGTTCATGCATGCCTGAAGTGTCCGTCTCGTCGATCCCTCAGTTATGACATCTATATATCAGGATAAACCGTGAATGGGCCGCAGGGAAAGTTGTTCCCGGGTTCATATGGCGCGAGCCCCCTTGCAATCCTCGTTCCACGGACCGGTCGATGCACCACGAAGCGCGCGCAACGAAAAGAGATTGGCATGGCCTCCACTGACGAGAATCCCGGTCCCGGCTGAGGGGCCGACCCCGGGACTCCCGGCTGTCGTCAGGGGTGCGTACGACAGCACGGTCACCAAATCGATTTTCAGATCGGCAATCCATAGGCCGACCGGAAGCTGGAAAACACAAGCTTAAGTTCCACAAGTGACTGCCCCATTTTGGGACACCTGCAAGGCAGCGGCGATTATTACAAATTTCTTTTACAACGAAATCTGCGTTGGCTTGCTTAGCATTCTGCTCTGACTGCCCCAATTCAGCCAAAGGCAGTGACCGATGCCTCCTCTTTGCGCGGGATCGCAGCCAAAAACTTGCAATACGTCCCTTGATGTTGTGCTTTCTTTTAGCCATTTGTCGCGATACAAAACACCGCGTCGCACCGCGCGGATGGATATACATGAAATCGAATATGCATTTCTTGCGGTCGACGCTGTTGGCCTTGATCTTCGGGATCGCTGTGCTTGTCGTCATTGTCGGCTCATCCCTGTGGCTTGTGCAGCTCAATAGCGATTATTCATCCCGCACCACCGAATTGCGCAGGTTGCGCAGCTTCGCAGCCGATCTGCTCAGCACCATCCAGGATGCCGAGACCGGGCAGCGCGGTTACTTGCTGACCACCGACACGTCGTATCTGGCGCCCTATAACAAGGCCGTCGCCGAACTTCCCGCACGGCGCAGCAGATTGATGGAATCCGCTTCCGCCGATCCTGACTATGCCGGCAAATTGAAAGGCCTCGATCAAGCCATCGATCTCAAGATGGCCGAGCTGAAGACCGCCATCGATTCTGCCCAGCAAGGAAACATGGCCGACGCCGTCGCCCTGGTGAAAACCAACTCCGGCGAGCTCTACATGCACAACATCAGGAGCATACTCGGCGGCTTCCTGGCCACAATCGACGATCGCTTGCGCACGATCGTCTCCGACCAATTGTCCGCCGCCGGGAACCTTCGCTGGGTTACGATCTGCGGCGCCCTTGCGATCGTCATCGTGCTTGCCGGCGCGATTGCCATTATCTTCCAGCACATACGCGACCTTTCCCGGGCGCGGGAAGCGGTGCTGCGCCTCAACACGGGACTGGAAGAACGCGTGAACGAGCGAACACAGGACCTGATACGCGCCAACCAGGAGATTCAACGCTTCGCCTATATCGTCACGCATGATCTGCGCGCGCCGCTGGTCAACATCATGGGCTTCCTCAGCGAGTTGGAAAACTCGATGAAATCGCTGCGCGCCTATGTGCTTACAGACAAAAGCAAACCGGATGAAAACGATATTCGCGAGGCACGCCTGGCCGTCGAGGAGGATCTGCCCGAAGCTGTCGGCTTCATCCGTTCATCGACCCAGAAGATGGACTCGTTGATCAACGCGATATTGAAGATTTCCCGGGACGGGCGGCGGAAATTGCAGCCGGAGCGGATCGACCTCAAAAGCCTGCTCGATGCGACGGCCGCAAGTGTCCATCATCAGATTCTGGATGCCGGCGGCAAGGCTGAAATCTCCGTCCGGGCGGGCAATCTGGTGACCGACCGCTTCTCGCTCGAACAGATCGTCGGCAACCTGTTCGACAATGCAGTCAAATATCAGATGAAGGGCCGCCCTCTCGAGTTGAAAGTGGACGCCTATCAGGAGGGACGGGACAGGATCAGGATCGATGTGCGCGACAATGGCCGCGGCATCGCCAAGCAGGATCAGGAGCGCGTGTTCGAGCTGTTTCGCCGGGCGGGTGATCAGGATCAGGCCGGCGAAGGGATAGGTCTTGCCTATGTTCGTTCGCTTATCAGAAACCTCGGCGGTGATATCACCGTTGAATCGGATTTGGGGACAGGCAGCATTTTCAGGCTGGTGCTTCCGTCGGATCTCACAAAAATTACAAGGAGCATATCGGCATGAGAGCGACAGGTCAGGAAGTTACGATCGTCATGATCGAGGACGACGAAGGTCATGCGCGGCTGATTGAAAAGAACGTGCGTCGCGCCGGCGTCCACAACGAAATCATTCCGTTTACGCTCGGCAAGAAAGCGCTCAATTTTATCCTCGGCGAAGAGCGCGACGGTCTCGTCAATAAAGACCGACATCTCCTCATTCTCCTCGATCTCAATCTTCCCGACATGTCCGGCATCGATATCCTCGAACAGATCAAGGGGAACGAACACACCAAGTGTCTGCCGGTCGTGGTCCTGACGACCACCGATGACGAGCGGGAGATACAGAAATGCTATGATCTCGGCGCCAACGTCTACATCACCAAGCCTGTGGACTATGACGGCTTTGCGAACGCGATCCGAAATCTCGGGATGTTCTTCTCCGTGATCCAGGTACCTTCGGCATCCTGATGGCAAACGCGAAAATCCTCTATGTAGACGACGACCCTGCCCTTGCCCGCTTGGCGGAGCGCATCCTGTCGCGGAATGGATATCAGTTGCATCATGCACCATCGGTCGCCGCCGGCCTCGTGTCATTTGAACAGGAGGAATTCGACGCGGTTGTGCTGGATCACTATCTGCAGGACAGCACCGGACTTCATTTCCTCGAGACAATCGGTGAAAAGGCGCGCACGGTTCCCATCCTCTACGTGACGGGCTCCAGCGATGCGCAGATTGCGATCACGGCGCTGCGCAACGGCGCCACCGACTACGTCATGAAATCGTCGGCGGATGATTTTTTTCCGCTTCTTATCAGCACGCTGGATCAGGCGGTTGAGAACCATCGCCTGCGCCGGGCGAAGGAGGCCGGCGATCGGCAATTGCTTCTGGCCAAGGAGCGCGCCGAGCTTCTGCTTGCGGAGATGAACCATCGCATAGCCAACAGCCTGGCGCTCGTCTCGGCGATGATCCGCATGCAGATGCAGACCGTCAGCACCGAAGACACAAAGGCCGCACTGCTGGAAACCCAGAGCCGCATCTCCGCCATCGCCGGCGTCCATCGCAGCCTCTACACATCGGAGAACGATGGCGAGGTCGAATTCGATGCCTATCTGCGCTCGCTGATCAATGAGCTTTTGAGCACGACGCGCAGCAAGGATCAGAACATCGATGTGATCATGGAATTCGATCCGATGTTCGTAACGCCCAACAACGCTGTGTCGCTCGGCGTCATCGCGACCGAACTCGTGACGAATGCGATCAAATATGCCTTTCCAGGTAGGTCGGGCCACATCTGGATTACGCTCAAGGCCGAGGCGGAACGGGCCACTCTGAGCATACGAGATGACGGCATCGGCTTTGAACTCTCCGGCCGCGCCCAGGGAACCGGGCTCGGACGCAAGCTCATCAATGCGATGGCCACCCGGCTGGAGGGACATGTCGACTACGATGTCTCGAACGGGACGCATGTGACAACGAGCTGGAGCCGTCAAAGCGTCTGAGCTCGACATCAATCGAGGCCACACGCCCGCACAACAGAATCGGGCGGCCCTGCGACCGCCCAATATATTCATTCAGCCTGTTTGAGGATCATGTGAGGCGCCGCAAACTGCGGCGACATCCCTGAGGCCTATTTCATGATTTTCGAATAGTCGAGTTTCGGAGCCTTCGAAAGATCATCCTTGGTGGTGTCGACATAGGCCTTCCAGCTGCCATTTTCATTCGCCAGGGCGATGGAGGCAGGATCTATGACCACATAGCTCTCCCCGATGCCGAGAAAGCCGCCGACGCTGGCGACGACGCCGATGACGGACTTGCCGTCGCCGATCACCACATCGGAAACCGAGCCGATGGATTCATTCTGCTTGTTGTAGATCTTGGTGCCGATGAGTTTCGATGTCACAAGATCGGTATTGCGAATCTCGACATACTTCAAAGGCATGGTTGCGGCCGTTCCCATGGTGATGCCCGGTCCAGCAAGGATGGCATCCGCGCCGGTGGCCGCACTCTGCTGCGCCTGAGCGGCGCCTGCAATACCGGCAACAACGATTAGCGCAGTGGTTGCGGAAATGAACGCAAACTTCATGAAGACACTCCTGATTATAATTCTCGGCGGCGCGATCAAAATCAACCGCGCACTTCAAAAACGGATGATACTTCAAAAGGTTCCGTCCTTATTTCCTTGAGCACGACATTCGTGCCACTCAGGGCACACCTCATTGGCGAAAGAAAGCCTGACTTTGCGGCATGCAACCACAGGCTACAGGGCTTCGGCCGTCGCCGGCGTGCGATTTTCCTGAATAGCTGCTCGGGCACTGCACAGATTCTGCAAAGGCGCGCGCCATTGTCGCGCCATGAACAAGACACCCGGCAAATCCAGAGCCCCACCCGTTCGCCTGCCTCACAGTCTTCTCAAGGAAGGCTGGTGGCTGGTGGATCGTCATCGCACCCAAGCAGATCCACCCGCTCGAAGCGCGGAGATCATACCCTTCACAATCGCCGAACGAGATGAGAGAGCCGATATCCATGAGCGCCTCTGACATGCCCGCCGTGCCGACCAACCCAGCCCAATATTCCAACCGCAAACTCCTTATCCTGATCGCCCTCGTCGCCCTTGCCGATTTCCTCATTTTCAACAGGGCGCCAGGCCTCAATCTTTTCCTCCTGATCAATGCCATCGCCATCGGCCTGTTGATATGCTCCAGGAGACCATTGTCTCCTTCAAGGATCATCGGGCTTCTGGCTCTTTGCATTATCCTGTCGGCTCCGCTTCTCGAGACCACGTCGTGGATGGGCATCACCCTCAGCCTGCTCGGCATCACATGCGTCTCGCTTGCCACCACCGGGCTCTTCCCACGGCATTGGAGCCGCCTTCCAGTCGTTCTGCTTCGCTTTCTGCTGGATCTGCCGGTGCGGCCATTTCGCAGGGCGACCTATGGTCGGCTCCACCGTGCTCGGCTGCGTACTTCGAAACCGCTCTGGCACCATCTTCGCGGCTGGATTATGCCGCTCACCTTCGCGGTCGGTTTCATTGCCCTCTTCGCGATGGCCAATCCGCTGATCGACAAGGTGCTGCGCAGCTTCGATCTCACCTATCTGCTGCAATTCCTTGATCCCTGGCGCATCGCCTTCTGGCTCGTCGTCGCCACCTTCATGTCCGTGATGCTTCGCCCGCGCCTCAAACGCCTTGCCTGGCGCCGCCGCGAGCAGATCATCGATGCCACAAGATTTGAGAGTGAATTCTTCGGGCATGCGGCGCTGCTACGCTCGCTCGTCGTCTTCAATGCACTGTTTGCCGTGCAGACGCTGCTCGATCTCACCTATCTCTGGGGCGGCGTGAATCTGCCTGATGGCATGAGCCACGCCGAATACGCCCATCGCGGCGCCTATCCGCTGATGGTAACGGCACTCCTCGCCGCGGCCTTCGTACTCGCCGCCATGCGTCGCGGCGGACCGGGTGACAAGAGCACCCTCATTCGCGGCCTTGTGCATCTGTGGATCGGGCAAAACATCCTCCTTTGCCTCTCCTCCATCCTCAGGCTCGATCTCTATGTCGAATCCTATTCACTGACGGAACTACGGGTCGCGGCCGGTATCTGGATGGGTCTCGTCGCCATGGGTCTCTTTCTCATCCTCCTGCGCATCTTGTTGCGGCGCTCCAACGAATGGCTGGTGGCGCTCAGCATGGCGACGCTGGCCGTGACGCTTTATGCCACCGCCCTTGTCGACATTCCCGCCTTCATTGCCCGCTTCAATGTTGCCCATAGCCGGGAGGTATCGGGCGAAGGCATGCCACTCGACATCTATTATCTCTGGACGCTGGGGCCGCCCGCCATCCCGGCACTCGATGCCTTCATGGCCGCTGCCCCTGCAGAGGCAACGGAACGTATCGCTCTCGCCGGCAGGTTCCGCAACGAGCTTGCCTTGGCCGAGTGGGAGGGACAGAGCGACTGGAGAAGCTGGACTTTCCGCGCCACCCGTCTCGATCGTTACCTTTACGATCACCCCGCCCTTGCAAGATGAGGCTGAAACGAAGAAAAACAGGCGGTACAACTCAAATGGGCACGGCATGATCAAGCGCATCCTCGTCGTCGACGACGAACCCAATATCCGCGACGTGATCTGCTTCGCGCTCGATCGCGCCGGCATGGCGACGACGACGGCCCGCAACGGCGCGGAGGCCATGATGGCCTTTCACCGGGGCGGTATCGACCTGATCGTGCTCGATATCGGCATGCCCGAGATGGATGGGCTGGAGGTCTGCCGCCGGATCCGCAAGACATCCAATCTCCCGATCCTATTTCTCTCGGCGCGCGACGAAGAAATAGACCGGATCCTGGGCCTTGAGATCGGCGGCGACGATTACGTCACCAAACCCTTCAGCCCGCGTGAACTGGTGGCCCGGGTCAAGACCATCCTGAAACGGGCCGGGCATGGCGCCGGACCGGACATCAAGGAAGATTCCATATCCGCCGGCCTGCTGCGCCTCAATCGCGGCGGCCGGACCGCCACCTTCGCCGATGTGCCGCTGATTTTGACTGCGCTCGAATTCGCCATCCTCGATACGCTGCTGTCGCGTCCGGAGATCGTTTTCAACCGCGATCAGCTCATGGAAGCAGCCTACGGGGCGGATATGCAGGTTGCCGACCGCACCATAGACAGCCATATCCGCAATATCCGCGCCAAGCTTTCGGCAGCCGGCGGCAAGGGCATTATCGCCACGGTCCATGGCATCGGCTTCAAGCTGACATCCGGCATGGAAGGGAGCGCGTGATGCGCACGCCCCAGGTGAGGCCGAAGTGGAGGCCGCCGCTCTACCTCATCGTCTATGCGGTGCTGCTGACCGTGATGACGCTACCCGTGCTGACCGTCATCTGGTTTCGCGCGGTGCGGGTCGCATCCGGCGCGATTGCCCCGGCGGAAATCGCTACCCTGGCCGTCGTCCTGATCCTGACCCTCGTGGTCGCCTACGTACTGACCCGTACCCTGACCGTTCCGATCAATGCCCTGATCGCCCGGACCGACGAAATCGCGCGGGGCGAAAGAGCTGCGATCCGGCCGCTCGACAGCTACGGCACGCGGGAGGTTGCAACCCTCTCGCAGAGCTTCCTCGATCTTGCCGACAAGCTGGTCGATCATTCCGACTATGTCCGCTCCTTCGCCGCACATGTCTCCCACGAGCTGAAATCGCCCCTCACCTCGATCAAGGGCGCGGCAGAACTTCTGCGCGACGATGACGACGACAATCCGATGAGCCAGGCGCAGCGCAATCACTTCCTCGCCAATATCATCGCGGATACCGAACGCCTGGATATGCTGCTGTCACGCCTGCGTGATCTGGCAAAGGCCGAATTGCCGTCCGAGCCGGGCCTCAGCAACATGACTGATATCATCGGGCATTTGGCCGCAAGTTTCCGACAGTTGACCATCATCGGGGACGACGGCACGGACGCGAACATCGCACTGCCCGGCGAAGTCGCCGGCATCGTCTTTGCCAACCTTGCGGAAAATGCCTTTCAAAACGGCGCGACCGCTCTCAGGATCAACACCACGACCGATGGGCGCCGGACCACCATCCAGATCCGCGACAACGGCTCCGGCATTGCCGAAAGCAATCGAGAGCGCATCTTCGAGCCCTTCTTTTCGACGCGCCGCGAACAAGGTGGCACCGGCATGGGCCTCGGCATCGTCAGGGCGATGATCGCTTCACATGGCGGGACCATCGAACTGTCTGACAGCAACACGGACGGCACGACGTTTCAGATCATCCTGCCGCATGTCTCGTAACGCTTGAACCATCTATACAAAAAGGGGCTGTGGGTTGCCCCCCAACCCAAATCTGGAATACTTCCTACCGTAAATATCTGTCGCGAGAATCTGACTTTTGCACCTTGTTTTTGCGACCGAACTTCTCAGAAAATCAGTCTAAGCATAGGCTAGGCACCAGCCTAGACCGCGAAGCCAATATTGCTCAGTCGGCAGCTCATCACTGCGATATAGCCGAGTCACCCTCTTATGCTCGCCGCTCTCGAATGCCGCCGCAAGCGCCCTTTCCGACTCCGCGTCGCGCATTCCTTCGCAAGGGAAGATAGCCACTGGCGAAATCCATTGCGCGTGGAATTCCTCACCCTTGCGCGTCACCAGGAATACCGCTCCTCGAAGGTGCATGTTGCTCCAATTGCTGCTGGTGAATCCAAGATCGGTCGTAAGCGGAAGAACCAGCCTTCCGCCGTCCTTGAGCCGGTCAAGCCAGATGTCCGCTGGTCGGGTTGCCCCAGCATTCACATAGATCACATCGGCTGCATTGAAAGCCACGGAGCTACCATCGCCCTGAACCACGGAAGCGTTCCGATAGGGAGTAAGATTTGCTTTCGCTCGCGCAGCAAGTTCAGGCTCGAACTCGATCGCAGTCACTTTGCCAGCGGCGGCAACGAGATTCGCCATGATCGCGGAATAATAGCCGGTACCAGCCCCAACATGTACGATATGTTCACCTGCTCGCGGTGCAGCTTGCGCAAGCAGGAAGGCATGAAGTGACGGCTGCCCATTGTTGATGCGGCGCTCCGGGACGATACCAACGATGTCATCTGTGTAAAGGTAGACCGGATCGGCGGTCGGGGTTGGAACATAGGCTTTCCGCATTCGGAAGATCGGCCAGGGACCGGGACCAAGGAAATCTTCTCGCGGCACTTCGGCGAAAGCTGTTTCAATGCGCTCATCGACAATTCTAACAGCCGCTATGATCTGCTTCGCATAAGCTCGGCGCACGATCTTCAATTCGTTTGGTGTCATCAGCAGAACCAGCTCTAGTGAATAGTTTCCCGTCGCGAAAACGAGCATTCTGCCACAGTATAGTGGGCAGAATGCTTCAGGAAGATATTGCCGGCAAGATAAACCGCCTAGACTGGCGCGCCGCAGGTTGACCCGGCACTAATACATGCCTGGATTCCGCATTTCAGCTAGGGGCTGTGGATTGATCCACCGCCCCCTTTTGTTCAGTCATGAAACCTTAGGCCGCTTGCGACTCGGAGACACCTTCCAGCGCCATGGCCCGCGCCGTGACGAAATCGATCTTGCCGGAGCCGAGAACAGGCACCTTGCCGACAGTGACTTCGGCCGGGACCATCATCTCGGTTGCACCCTTCGCCTTGGCAAAGGCCAGGAAGTCGCTTCGCGTGGCATTCGGCTGATCGGTGAGGAGAACGATGCGTTCGCCCTTCTTCGCATCGGGTATGGAGGAAACAACGCTGAGCGCGCCGGGCCAGAGCTGGGCGGCGAGCGTCTCGATTGCCGCAAGCGAGATCATTTCACCGCCGATCTTGGCAAAGCGCTTGGCACGACCGCGGATCTTCACGAAACCATCCTCATCGATGGTGACGATATCGCCGGTATCGTGCCAGCCGTCCGGCAGCGGTTCGAGAACGCCGGGATTGTCGGCGCGCAGGTAGCCGGCCATCACATTGGCGCCACGGATCAGAAGACGTCCACCCTCATCGATGCCGGCAACCGGCTCGAGCTTCCATTCCATGCCCGGCATGATCTTGCCGACCGTTCCCGAGCGGTTGTACATCGGCGTATTCAAAGAGATCACAGGAGCGGCCTCGGTCACACCATAGCCCTCAAGGATGCGCAGACCGAACTTCTCCATATAGACCTCGCGGGTCGAGGCTTTCACCGGTTCGGCACCGGAGAAGATATAGCGGATCGATCTCAGATCATACGGATGAGCGCTGCGGGCATAGCCGTTCAGGAACGTATCCGTGCCGAAAACGATGGTGGCATTCGAGACGTAGATCAGCTCCGGCACGATGCGATAGTGCAGCGGCGACGGATAGAGGAAGATCGGCACGCCCGAGACCAGCGGCAGGATGGTACCCGCCGTCAGGCCGAAGGAGTGGAACATCGGCAGGATGTTGAACACCTTGTCGCCCGGATGGAAATCGATGCGCGAGGCGGCCTGGGCGGCGTTCGACAGGATGTTGCGGTGCGTCAGCACCACGCCCTTCGGCGCACCTTCCGAACCAGAGGTGAAGAGGATCACCGCCGTATCGTCAGCCTTGCGCTTGACCAGCGGCCGGTATTTGCGGAGGAGGCCGAAGATCTTGTCAACCAGGGTGATCTGCGTGCGCAGCTCATCCAGCCAGACGAACTTGACCTGCTTCTCAAGCTCTTCGACAACGGGGCCAAGCTTGGCCTGCGTAACGAATGCGCGCGAGCACAGGACATGTTTGACCTCGGCGGTCTTGCAGGCGGACAGGATGTTCGCAGCACCCGCCGTGAAATTCAGCATGGCCGGCACCTTGCCCGCAGACATGACGCCGAGGACGGTCGCCGCCGTGCCGTTGGCGTTCGGCAGCATGACACCAAGGGTCTTGTCAGCCGGGAACATCTTCTTGAATTTCGCGCCCAGCACGGCTGCACCGGTCAGCAGCTTGGCATAGGAGAGCTTGCCGGAAAGCGGATCTTCCACGGCGAGTTTCTTGCCGCCATATTCATGGGCGCTTTCGATGACACGTCCAAGCACCGTGTTGTCGGTATCCGCCGTGCGGAAAATCAGCGACGACATGATCTGATAGAGTGCTGCACCAGCTGCGATGCGCCGCTTGCGGCCCTTCAATTCGGGGGAAACGTCGAGCTTCACGGGCTCAAGGATCGTCACCTTGACCTTGGGGAAGAGACGGCGGCGGACATGGCTCGACGTCAGATAAGAGGCATAGCTCTTTTCCAACCCGTCGATGCGAACCGGCACGATCATGGCGCCGGTTTTGTCGGCAACCATGGCAGCGCCATCATAGACCTTCATCAGCGTGCCGGTGACCGTCAGGCGTCCCTCTGGGAAGATGCCCACAGGGCTGCCGTCCTGGATGACCTTGATCAGCGAACGCGTTGCCATCGGCTTGGTCGGATCGAGCGGCAGGAACTTGCACCGCTTCAGCAGGGGACGCACCCACCACTTCTTGGCAAAGGCATAGTCGATGGCAAAGACCGGCTCTTCCTCGGTGATGGCCAGCGCCAGCGCGCCGTCGAGCAGGCTGACGTGATTAAGCGCAATGATCGGCGCCGGGCCGGCCTTACGGATATTTTCCAGGCCCTCGACTTCCAGTCGCATGAAGGCGCGGAAGATGATGGAGATGAGGTCGCGGAAGGCATTGGTCGGCAGCGTCTCCAGCATCAGCCAGGCAACAGCCACGTTCAGCACGGAAATGCTCAGGATGATGATCGGGATCGACAGGCCAATGGCCTGCAGCACGGCCACCAGCGCCAGACCGACTGCTATGAACAGAGCCGACAGCACGTTGGCCGCGCCGATGACGCGGGCGCGCCGGTCTTCGTTTGCCCAGCTCTGCATGGCCGCAAAGGTGGGAACGGCGAGGAATGCACCACCGATGGCCATGCCGGCAAGATCGATCGCAACGCGGATGGTCTTCGGCCCCTCGAAGAAGGCGAGAATGGATTCGGCATGCGAGACCGACTGGAGGCCCCAGAGGTTCCAGGCGAGGTCCAGACCAAAAAGCGCGACAATCAGCATGCCGATCGGAGCCGGCAGAAGCACGATGCGGCCGGCGGCCATCCAGCCGGCGATGGCCGAGCCGATCGCGACGGAGATCGCGAAGATCGCCAGATAGGCGGGCACGACGATTTCCGAGCCGCCGAGAATGTCGGTGACCATGATCGGCAGCATCGACATGATGAAAGCACCGACGAACCAGAACCAGCAATTCATCAGCGACGCACGCCAGATGCGGCTGTCGGCGCGGAGTTCGTTGACCAGCCGATAGCTGGAACGAACAACATTCTTATCGACGACAAGATCGGGCGCCTTGGAGCCGGTCGAGGGGATCATGCGGGCGGAAAACCAGCAAAGGATGGAAAGCCCCATCATCATCGGTCCGAAGATCCAGACATTCTCGCCCTCGCGGAAAGCGACGGCTGCAATCATCGTGCCGGTCAGAATGGCGATGAAGGTGCCGCCCTCGATCCAGGCGTTTGCCTTGGGAAGATCCCTGCTTTCAAGATGGTCCGGCAGGATGCCGTATTTGATCGGCCCGAACAGCGAGGAGATGACGCCGAAGCCGAAAAGGGCGAGCATCAGGATCCAGATGGACGAGAAGCCGATACCGACGACCGAGATGGCTGCGACAATAAGCTCGCAGCGCTTCAGAAGCTCGGCCATCTTGGCCTTGTCGTATTTGTCGGCAAGCTCGCCGGCAACTGCCGAAAGCAGTAGGAACGGCACGATGAAGATGCCGCCTGCGAGCGTCACCAGCGCGGCGCCCTGGGCTGCCATCTGCGCAAGAATGACGAAAATCAAAGTCTGCTTGAGAAAATTATCGTTAAAAGCGGTGAGGAACTGCGTCCAAAACAGCGGCGCGAATTTCCTCGATCTCATCAAATGGGTTTGCATGACGTTCCCCTCGTTCAGTGAACAAGACGCCACAGAGTGGTTACGCAAAGGTTGAGCGCGAACACAACTCTATGGCGTCGTTAATAAAGGTTAGTCCTGACCGTCACGATTGAACTTAACGAGCAGCTTCTCGGTGCGGGCATCCTCGACCTTGCGGATCAGCTTGTCGGCCTCGGAGTTGTCGCGAACCGTCTTGGTCACGTTGACCGTCGTCTGTACCAGCATCAGGATACCCATGGCGAGATATCCTTTACCCCATAGGTCGATCGGCATCATGTAGAGACCGACGAAGAGCATAAAGGCGGCGGCGGCGAAGGAGACGTAGGAAAAGCTGACCCAAGCCTGGGAATGTTTCTGGAAGCTGTCGTTCATGATCGTACCCTCTCTCATATGTTCGGTGTGTTCGGTTTCAGGCTGCTGAATTCATGCGGCTGCGCAGGCGGGCAAGCACGTCGTCGGCCGATGGGCCAAGCGGTGCGCCGAAGCCGGCATTGGCAAGCTTTTCGATGATGACCGTCTGCCGGCTCGCCGCGTCCATTTCCTTCATGGCCGAAGCTGCAATCTGGCAACGATCCTGATAGGCGCGAAGGCGCGCCAGCGTTTCCTCTGCATCGTCCAGGGTCGCCAGGCCTGAATTATCTTCACAGGCGGCGCTCAGCTTCTGCGTCTGTTCGGTGGCGCGCGCCAGCCGCTCGCCACGCTGCAATTCCTGCAGGCGTGCTTCGGATGCGCGAACGGTTGCCTTGAGCTTGTCGATCGTCTGGGTGAATTGCGCCTGCGCCTTCTCCGAGGCATCGCGCTCGGCTTCGAGCTGGGCGATCGTCTCGGCCGCTTGCCGGGCAAGCTCTTCACTGCCCTTCTGAAGCGCTGCAACGGCCCGGGTTTCCAGATCGGCGATGCGCCCGGCAAGCGCCGCATGCTGGCTCTTTTCCTGCTCGTTCTGCGCGACTGCGATTGCCACGGCCCGCCGCGCCGACTGAATGGCGCTAGCTGCATCGCGGATCTGCTGCGCAAGCAGCGGCACAGCGTTGCGATCGATGAACGCCTGCTCCGCATCATGAGCTCGGCCGCGGATGAGCGTCAGAATTACATTGAACATTTGTCGTCTCCCGTTTATGAACGTTGTTCACGAAGAGAGGTATGCCAGAACCATGAACGTTGTTCAAGATAAATTTTGAACAACGTTCAAAAAAATGAATTGGAATGATCGATGGCGAAAAACACCCAGGAAAAGCGCGAGGATCTGAAGCTGCGGCTGATCGAGGCGGCGCGCAATCGCATCGCCGCCGATGGCCTGGCAAACCTGCGTGCGCGGGATGTCACGCAGGATGTCGGCTGTGCGCTTGGCGGCCTCTATACCGTCTTTGCCGACCTCGACGAATTGATCATCCACGTCAATTCGGCGACTTTGAAAACACTGGAAGCCTCCCTGGCGCTGGCCGAGGTCAAGAACCGCACGCCGACCGACCGGCTGCGCAACCTTGCACGCGGTTATCTGCTGTTTGCTGTCACCCATCGCAATCTATGGAAGGCGCTTTTCGATCATCGCCCGCCGAATGACCGCCCGAGCCCCGAATGGCATCTGGAGGAGCATATGTTCCTGATGGGCGTCATTGCCGAGCCGTTAGCCGAGCTGCAACCGAACATGTCGGAGACGGCACGCGCGATCCGCGCGAGAACGCTGTTCGGCGCCGTGCATGGCGTTGTCAGCATCAGCATCGAGGGACGGTTCGTCGGCCTGCCGATCGAAAGCCTGGAACAGGAGCTAGACGATTTCATCCTGACGGTCGCGGCAGGAGCCGCGGCGAAACAGGGCTAGTTCCTGTTGGAAAGCAAACGAGCCCCGTCATATGGTGCCGTTCAGGCTGCCACTTCAACGAGCGGCTTGCTGACCGCCTCGATGTCGTCGCCGGCTCCTTGCATCAGCTTGGAACGTCAATAGAGGAGCATTCGGGGCCTCCGTCGCTCATAGCGACTCTACCCAGGACACGATCGCCGAGTTCACATCGTCCTTGCGGTCCTGCATGATCCAGTGCCCGGCGTTCGTCCAGACGTCGACCTTGGACTTCCCGTTCGAGAACCATGTGCGCATCCGTGCGGCCTGGCCCTCGTCACGGCAGAGATGATAGAAGGGAACTGTGATCGTCTTGCAGAAGGTTTCGCTATTGCTGCCAAGACCGACCTGGTCAGATCCGAAGAATAGCGGTCCGAAGGATTCTCGAACAGGATGCTCCGGCATTCCCTGAAGTCGTCTTGCATGCCAGCGCTTGAGTGCCGGATCGGTTGAGGGATCGTAGACGCTTTCGAACAGGGCCGGACCAACCACGCCAGGATTCTGGGTCTTGAGACCATCGACGGCTTTCTTGAAGACCGGCCCAACGCTGTCCGCAAAGCCGATAGAACCATCGACGGACACGACCGCGTCGACAAGATCCGGCCGCTTCGCCGCAAGGCGCGCAGCGACCTGCCCACCCATGGAATGCCCTATCAGTATAAATTTCTCACCCTGGAATTTCCTTTCAATCAGGGCTTCGATGTCCCGAACATAGTCGCCAGGCATGTAGCTGCCGGATGGCATGATCTCGGACCGGCCATGGCCGCGCAGATCGACGGCAACCACCCGGTAGCGGCTTTCGAGGGCGGGCAATTGCCAACTCCAGTCGTGGGAATCGCACGTCCAGCCATGCAGCAGCATCACGTTCCGGCCCCTTCCGGAAACCGTGTAGAAAAGCTTGGCGGCGCGCGGCGGCGCAGCGAGGACAGGATTGGGGCCTGCGGCGGCGGCCGCCACCGTCATTCCAAGAATGGTCATCAGACCGCGCCGCGATAGGTCGAAATTGCTCTCTGCCACGGATAGTCTCCTTTGAAATCTCTGGCATGTCCGCCAGCTTCCCG
Organism: Rhizobium sp. AC27/96; assembly: GCF_001692325.1. Taxonomy (GTDB): domain Bacteria; phylum Pseudomonadota; class Alphaproteobacteria; order Rhizobiales; family Rhizobiaceae; genus Rhizobium. The sequence goes on from NZ_LXKN01000032.1 coordinate 83,106, forward strand.
CTCGGCGGCCCGGCATTGATTGCTCGGTGACTTCTAGATATACGTTGTAAATCTACGATCAATTACGCACCTTAAAGTGCGTAGATATACCGGAGGATATCCAGATGCCCGGAAAGGTGGACAACGTCTTCTTCGCGGACTGTGCGGCGCGCTCGTTTTTCGATCAGGTCGCGAACAAATGGTCCGTCATGATACTGACCGTCCTTGAAGAAAAGCCGACCCGCTTCAATGAGTTCATGCGCAGGCTGGAAGGCATCACGCACAAGGCGCTGACCCAGGCATTGCGACGGCTTGAAAGAAATGGGCTGATCTCGCGCAGAGTGCTGGCGACGTCACCGGTCGCGGTGGAGTATTCGATCACCGATCTCGGCCGAACACTTCAGGCCCCGTTCGGCGCGGTCTACGAGTGGGCGATCAACCACCTGCAGCACATCGAAAAGGCACAGGAAAGCTATGACGCTCGCGCGAATAATGTGACGTAAGCATATTCGAGAACGACGATCGCTTCGGTGCTGAGCCTTCGCCCTGCCACACAAACACGCGAAGCGGTTTCACGCTATGTGCCAGGGATCAAAGACCCGAAACTGAAGATGCAAGAGCGTTCATGGGTTCGAGGGCGCATAGTTCTTGATATCGCCGAAGGCATAGCCGCGCTCCTTCAGCTTGCGAATGAGGGATTGCAAGTTGTCACGGCCGTTGAACTGGTCTTGAAACATCTGATCATGCATGAGCAGGATCATCTTTCCGCGCTGGGTGAAACGGCCGTACTGGAAGAGGTGGTCGATTTCGTTGACCAGGCGGTCCACCGATTGGACCGGCTTGCCATCGTCGCTGTGCACCCATTCGAAGTCCCAGCCATAAAGATAGAAGCCGGCCTCGGCGACGAGCTCGTAGTCCAGCCACTCGCGCTCCCATTGGGCAACGTTGATGGACAGATCCTCCCTCGACACTGTCGGAAGGCGGAAGACGTCCCTGCCCGGCAGGCGCGCATTCACCATCGGCGTGAGACCGAGCACCTGATTGGCATGCAGCATATCCGCAACGACGGCCTGGGTATTGGAATAAAACCGCCTGTAGCGATTGTTGGCATGGCTGTAGCTGTGATTGCCAACCGTCACCAGCGGCATCGCCTTGGCCTGCGCCAGCAAGTCGCGACCGGCAGGGATGGTCTCCACATGCAGGCCGACCATGAACATGGCGGCCGGAACATTCTCCTGGCTCAACACGGAAAGAACGTTTTGCGTTCCCGGCAGTGGACCGTCATCGAATGTCAGATAGATCGTCTTATCCGCAGCCGAGGCTTCGAGGGCGCCCGCCGCAACTACAACGCTTGCAAGGAGCCATCTGAACAACGTTCTCCTGAGACAATTCAACCCGCCCAAGCCTGCCGCCTCCCGCATGATCAAAGCAAACTGGCATATCGCTTCGGACAAGAAAAGCGCTTCGATGCCACCGACAAACGCAAAGGGCGCTCGACCCATTTCTGGGGAGCGCCCTTGCTTTGACCCGGACAGCAAACGCCAGCTCGACACGGAAATGTCAGCACGGCAGGCCATCGTTACAGGTGATGGTGTGCAAATAATAGCGAATCGCACTCTTTGCAAGAGCAAAGATCAAAGAAACACAAAGGATCCCTCAGAAAAGAGAATCCTTTGCTCTTGTCTCGACGTAGCGGCGGTATCAGGCGCCTATCAAGCGGCCTGAAGTGCTGCGTCTCTGGGAATCTCGACGTCGATCTCCAGCATGGAGACATTCTCGTCGCGATCCATCTTCACCTGCACCTTGTCGCGATCGACTTGAACGTGCTTGGCGATGACGGCCAGGATTTCCTCGCGCAGGATGGATACGAGATCCGAATCGACCGAGGCACGCTCATGGGCGAGGAGAATCTGCAGGCGCTCACGCGCCATGGGTGCAGATTGCTGCTTGCGGAACAGTCCAAAGATATTCATGCGGCCCTCCTTGCGAAGATCTTGCCGAAGATGCCCCGCTTTTCACCGGGGATGGTGATCGGCAGCTGCTCGCCGGCAAGGCGGCGTGCGGCTTCGAAATAGGCGAGAGCAGGTGCACTGCGAACATCCGCGAGGGTGACCGGCGAACCGATATTGGAAGCGCGAAGCACGTCCATGCTCTCCGGAATAATTCCGAGCAGAGGAATGGAGAGGATCTCCAGCACGTCGTCGACCTTCAGCATGTCGCCGCGTTCGGCGCGAGCGGCATCGTAGCGGGTGAGCAGCAGGTGCTTTTCCATGCGCTCGCCGCGCTCGGCCTTTAGCGTCTTGGAATCCAGCAGGCCGATGATGCGATCGGAATCGCGCACCGAGGACACCTCCGGATTGGTGACGACGACGGCGACGTCGGCATGACGCATCGCAAGCGTAGCGCCGCGCTCGATGCCTGCCGGGCTGTCGCAGATGACCCAGTCGAAATAGTTCTTGAGCTCGTTGATGACGCGCTCGACACCTTCGGGCGTCAGATTGTCCTTGTCACGCGTCTGCGAAGCCGGCAGCAGGAAGAGCGTCTCCAGCCGCTTGTCGCGGATCAGCGCCTGCGGCAGCTTGGCATCGCCATGAATGACGTTGACCAGATCGTAAACCACTCGACGTTCCGCGCCCATGACCAGATCGAGATTGCGCAGCCCGACGTCGAAATCGACGACGACGACCTTCTCGTTTCTCTGTGCCAGAGCCGCCCCCAATGCGGCAGTCGACGTCGTCTTGCCAACTCCGCCCTTGCCTGATGTGACGACGATTACCTTGCCCATCTCGCTCTCCTGTTTTGGCCGGCTTCGGCTCAGATTAGTTTTTCTGCCATGATCGTTTCGCCATCCAGCCAAAGCTGGACGGATTGTCCGCGAAGGCCGGGGCTGATGTCTTCCGCCATCTTGTAGATGCCATCGATCGCCAGCAGCTCGGCCTCGAGCTTGCGGCAAAATATCCGCGCCGAGGCATTCCCGATGGACCCGGCCATGGCCCTGCCCCGCAGTGCGCCATAGATATGAATGGACCCGCCCGCGATGACTTCCGCACCGGACGCCACCGACCCGATGACGGTGACGTCACCCTCGGGAAAGATCACCGACTGGCCGGAGCGCACCGGCTCGCGGATGATCAGCGACTGGGTGACCGGGCGAACCTCGACCGGCGCCGGCTTGACTTCGCTATTGCGCCGTTCGACCACCGGTTCGGCTTCGTTCACCTCGAAATCGGCAGCCGGACGTCCGCCCTTCAGAATCGGCGGCATTCCCGGCCCGGCAAGCGACGGACGGCCACCCTCGATACCCATGATGCTGACATTGCGAGCCGAAAGCTCCGATATCAGTTCCTTGAGCTGCGCCTTGTCGATCGGCAGATCGGTGATGTCGAGCACCACCGGCCGCCCGAGAAAGAAACCGGCCGAACGGGCCGCCAGGTCGTCGAGCCTGACCAGCCACTGTTCCAGCGGCAGATCGGGCGAAAGCATGACCGCAAGAAAGGAGCGGCCCTTGATACGGATCGAGCGAGCGTCTGTTAGCACTTTGGTCATCTATGTGAATAAATCGTTGACCTTGTGTACCTTTGGCATGGTTAACAGATGGTTAACGCACCGTGTGATTTAGCCCCGATCCGCCCCACAAAACGGCAATGCTCGCAAGCGCCGAAGGCTCTCTGGAACCGGGGTCGTAAACGCATGGAGCAGCGAAAATCGCAGCTCCTGCAAGGAGAAGAATGATAGGTCTCATGGGATCCTCCAGACGCAAGGCACAGCCGGCCTTGCTCGATATTCGATGCAATAAAAATTAACGATTCTGCGCGCCGCGCCTTTCGATACGGCGCGCAATATCGACGCCTGAGCGATTCTCAGGCGAGCTTCAGCTCGACATTGATGTTGCCGCGGGTCGCCTTCGAATAGGGGCAGGTCTGGTGCGCTTCTTCGATAAGCGTTCTTGCCAGATCCGATTCGATGCCCGGCATGCTGATCGTCAGGCGTGCCTGCAGGAAGTAGGCGCCCTCGGTAGTCCCGAGATCCACTTCGGCGTCGACCGAAAGATCGGCCGGCAGCTTGATCTTGCGCTTGCCTGCGGCAAGCCCCATCGCACCGATGAAGCAGGCCGACCAGCCGGCTGCGAAAAGCTGTTCGGGGTTGGTGCCAGCATGGGCGCTGCCGGGAGGCGAAAGCTTGACATCCAACTGGCTGTCATCGCTGCGGGCAGAGCCGTCGCGGCCGCCGATGGTGTGGGTTCTGGCTGTGTAGAGAACCTTGTCGATCTTGGTCATGGAACACTCCTTTGTTGGGTCGCCCGCTTTGCTGTTTCGTCTGGGGCGACGTCCGTTGACGGAGTGGTTTTGATGGATCGACGTATCCGGCATGTTTCGCAAAACGCGGGATTTGTTACGAAGCGTATGCGCTTACAGGCCGGATACAATTACTTACAAAGAGGTTGAAAATCTTCAGGCGGACGATGCGGCAATGACGACTTCGGCCGCCAGGCCGCCGCCATCGCGATTGTAGAGCCTGACGGAGCCGCCGAGTGTCTGCGCCAGTTGCTGAGCGATCGCAAGGCCAAGCCCCGTGCCGCCGGTATTGCGGTTGCGCGATTGCTCCAGCCGGAAGAAAGGCTGCATGGCCGCCTCGATCTGGTCCTGCGGAATGCCCGGCCCTCGATCGAGAACCGTTATGACGACGTCGCCCGTATCCCTGCGTTCCACGGCAATTTCCGCCGCGCCGGCGAATTTCAGGGCATTGTCAATGAAGTTGGTGAGGATGCGGCGAAGCGCATGCGGCTTGGTCGCCACCGTCCCATGGATAAGGCCGAGAATCTCGACCGATTTGCCCGTGTCCTGATAATCATAGCTAATGCTCTCGATGAAGGAGGCAAGATCGATGCGGGAGCTCTTCTCGCCATTGCCGTGGGCACTGCGCGCATAGGCGATGCCATCCTGCACCAGCCGCTCGATCTCGCCGAGATCCTGTAGCAGCTTGGTCTTTTCGGGCGACTCATCAGCGATATCGGCGCGCAGGCGCATACGCGTGATCGGCGTCTGCAGGTCGTGGGAGATCGCCGCGAGAATCTGCACGCGCTCCTCGAGATAGTGCGCGATTCGATCCCGCATCGCATTGAAGGCCTTGGCGGCATGAGCGACCTCGCTCGGCCCCCCATCGTTCAAAGCCTGCCCCTTCTTGTTGGGATCGAGCGCGTCGGCAGCCGCGGCAAGCTCGGCAAGCGGGCGGATCGCCAGACGGACGGCAAACCACGTACACAGCACGATGACCAGCATCTGCACCGCGAAGACGTAAGGCAGCCAGGAGGCGATCGGCATGATGCCCTTCGGCGTGACGTCGATCGTCAGCGGGCTGCCGTCGCTCAAATTCAGATGCGCCTGCAGGCGCGAGATGGGGCCAGGTATCGATTCGATCCGTATGGGAAAACGATGTCCGACGGCATCCTCTATCTTGGCGGCAATTTCTGCGCCATGGCCCGAAGTATCGGGCACACCCGGCAACCCCGGCCCCAACTCGAAGCTATAATTGCCACGACCGAGCCAATCGACGAAGCCGGCCCTCTCGTCGGCCGGCAGACGGTCAAGCACCGCGATAGACGTCGCGACGTCGCTCTCCAGCGTGCCGAGCATCACGGCCTTTGCCGACATGTAGCGCTCGATGTAGAGCACGCTGAAGGAAAGCCCGTAGGCGATCGCAAGCCCGACCAGCAGGATGATCGATATGCGCGAGCGCAAGGTGCTGGGCCACCACAGCCCGCGATGCAGCAGGGTCGCCGTGCTCATGGACGCAGCTCCGCAATTTCTACCGGAACGGAGAAGACATAGCCTTCGCTGCGAACCGTCTTGATATAGGTCGGCTCGCGGGCGTCGTCGCCCAGACGCTGGCGGAGACGGCTGACGAGCAGGTCGATGGAGCGATCGAAGAGATCGGCATCGCGGCCCTGGGTGAGATTCAAAAGCTGGTCGCGATTGAGCACCCGTTGCGGGTGATCGATGAAAACGCGCAGCAGGCGGTATTCGGCACCGCTCAAGGCGATTTCCGTTCCGTCGCGATCGAGAAGGTGACGTCCCACAGTATCGAGTCGCCAGTCACCGAAGACGAGCAATTGCCCGGCCTCGCTGATCTGCAGATTGGGTGGCAGCATCCGCGTTCGTCTCAGCACCGCCTTGATGCGAGCGAGAAGCTCGCGGGCGGCGAATGGCTTGGGCAGGTAATCGTCGGCCCCCATTTCGAGGCCGAGAATCCGGTCCATCTCGTCGCTGCGCGCCGTCAGCATCAGAACCGGCGTCGCCTTGTGCTTTCCGGAGCGAAGCTCGCGACAGAGCACAAGGCCGTCGTCACCCGGCATCATGACGTCGAGCACGATCAGATCGACGGAATTCGCTTCGAGAAAACTGCGCATCTGACGACCATCAGCCGCCGTCGTCGTCCGCAAGCCGTTCTTCGTCAGATAGCTCGACACCAGCTCGCGGATTTCCCGATCGTCATCGACAATCAGGATGTGGTCGATATGCTCCATTTGACTTCCCATTCATCATCGTAAGCATCAGGCTACGAATATTCATCCCCGTCTCGCGTCGGCAGCAGAGGGCGCCGGCATGAGCCGGCGCTTCCTCGCACACTACCGTCGAACTAGAAACGATCAACATCTATCACGGCCTGCACAAACGCCTGCGGTGCTTCCTGAGGAAGGTTATGGCCGATCCCGCCGCTGATGGTGCGATGTTCGTACTTGCCGGAAAACTTGCCGCGATAGGCTGATGGTTCCGGATGCGGAGCGCCGTTCGCATCGCCTTCCATGGTGATGGTCGGGATCGAGATCACTGGCCCTGCTGCCAACGTCTTCTCGTAGGCATCGTACTTCGCCTCGCCTTCGACGAGGCCAAGGCGCCAGCGGTAATTGTGGATAACGACGTCGACATGGTCGGGATTGTCGAACGCCACGGCGGACCGATCGTAGGTCGCATCGTCAAAAGCCCATTGCGGCGACGCGGTGTGCCAGATCAGCTTTGCGAATTCATGCCGGTTTTCCTGGTAGCCGAGGCGACCGCGCTCGGTGGCGAAATAGAACTGGTACCACCAGGCAAGCTCTGCCTTCGGCGGCAGGGGCTTGCGGTTGACCTCCTGGCTGCCGATCAGATAGCCGCTGACCGACACCAGCGCCTTGCAACGTTCGGGCCAAAGGGCCGCCATGATGTCGGCGGTGCGAGCGCCCCAATCGTAACCGGCAATAACGGCCTTTTCGATCTTCAAGGCATCGAGAAGCGCGATCATGTCGACAGCAAGAGCAGCCTGCTGTCCGTTGCGCGGCGTATCGGCCGAAAGGAAGCGGGTGGTGCCATAGCCACGCAGATAGGGGACGATGACGCGATAGCCGGCGTCGGCCAGCAGCGGCGCCACGTCGACGAAGCTATAGATGTCATAGGGCCAGCCATGCAGCAGCAACACGGCCGGACCATTCGCCGGGCCGGCCTCGGCATAGCCGATATTGAGCACGCCCGCATCGATCTGCTTCAGAGCCGCGAAAGATGTATGTGTGCCGGCCTTGACCGCGGGAACGGCAACGGAAGGCTTCGACTGCTGTGCACCGGCGATGGCCGGCAAGCCGAATTCGGCGGCAGCAACGGCGATTGCGGCAATGCCGAAAAAGCGGCGGCGATTGTGGTTGATTTCCTCGGACATCTGTCTCTCCTGTGGAATGGATGTTGACGGCAAGAAAGCCAGCCGCATGTATCGCCGGTGTGTCGCAGGCGGCCGAGTTTTGAATGCCCATGTAGCTTCAGGCGGCGCAGATACAGTCTGATACAATCCGCTTCCTTCACCGGATAGTTTCGGCAAATTACTGGCCTCACTGCAGAATCACTCCGGCACCGCTGAGTTTGTATCGCACTGTATCGAAGCCGAAGACACAGACGTTTCGGTACATTCTCCCCTTCCACCGGACACACTCGAGATACGTCGCCAACGGCAGATAGCGTCACTGCTGAGCACGGCGCGTCGCCGTCCGCAGCCGGTCAATCCGTTCCAAAGGAAAATGACGATGACGCTTCTCATCATTGCCTATCTTGGCGGCGCACTGACGATTCTCAGTCCGTGCATCCTGCCCATTCTCCCCTTCGTCTTCGCCCGCGCCGGGCAGCCCTTCGTCAGAAGCACGCTGCCCATGCTTGCCGGCATGGCGCTCACCTTTGCTTTAGTCGCGACGCTTGCTGCCATCGGCGGTGGCTGGGCCGTTCGCGCCAATGAATATGGCCGCCTCGTCGCGATCGTGCTGCTCGCGCTCTTCGGCCTTAGCCTGCTGTCGCCGCGTGTGTCGAGCCTGCTTTCCCGGCCGGTCGTCGACCTCGGCAACAATCTCCTGAACGCCGCAGGCAAGGGTAGCGCGACATCGAGTGTTCGGAGCTCCTTCGTGCTTGGGATTGCCACCGGGCTGCTCTGGGCACCCTGCGCCGGGCCGATCCTCGGGCTCGTGCTCACCGGTGCTGCCCTGAAGGGCGCCAACCTGCAGACCACATTCCTTCTGCTCGCCTATGGCGCCGGTGCCGCGACCTCGCTCGCCGTCGCCCTCTTCGCCGGTGGAAAGATCTTTGCCCGCATGAAGCAATCACTCGGGATCAGCGAGCGTATCCGCCAATTCGCCGGCGCTGCCGTTCTGGCAGGGGTTGCAGCCATCGCTCTCGGCCTGGATACCGGCCTTCTCGCCCGGCTGTCCTATGCAAGCACCGGCTCGTTCGAGCAGGCTTTGCTGGAGAAGCTGCATAGGAAGCCCTTCGATGCGGCCGCCACCGAAGTCGCCAGCAATAGCGCAATGGTCGCCGTCAGCGATGCGACCCGACCATTCCACAGCGACCTTCCGGTTGAGGGACCGGCCCCTTCGCTCGACGGCGCCGTTACCTGGCTGAACTCGCCGCCACTGACCACTGAGCAGCTTCGCGGCAAGGTCGTGCTCGTCGACTTCTGGACCTACTCTTGCATCAACTGCATCCGCACCATCCCCTATGTTCGTGCCTGGGCGGAGAAATACAAAGATCAGGGCCTCGTCGTCATCGGCGTCCATGCCCCCTAATTCGCCTTTGAGAAGAATGTCGATAACGTCAAGAAGGCGATTGCCGACTTCAAGATCGGCTACCCCGTCGCCATCGACAACGACTATCGCATCTGGCGCGCCTTCGAGAACAACTACTGGCCTGCCCATTATCTGATCGATGCCAAGGGGCAGATCCGCTACGAACATTTCGGCGAAGGCAACTATCCCCAGACCGAGCGTGCGATCCAGGATCTTCTGCGCGAAGCAGGCAGCGACATGGCGCAGAGCGCACCTGTCGTACCGGAAGCAAAGGGTGCAGAGGCAAGCCCCGATCTCGGCCATATCCGCTCCGGTGAAACCTATGTCGGCTACAAGCAGGCGACAGGTTTTGCCTCTCCCGAAAGCCTGAAGGCTGACATCGCCGCCGACTATTCAATTGCCAATCCCGGCCTCAACCAATGGGGATTAGCAGGCACATGGACAGTCGGCGCCGAGCAGGCATCGCTCGGCAAGGCAGGCGGCGGCATAAGTTATCGCTTCAGCGCTCGCGATCTGCATCTCGTCCTCGGGCCGGCAGCCGACGGAAAACCGATCCGCTTCCAGGTGACCCTCGATGGCAAAGCGCCTGGTGCCGACCACGGCTCCGACACCGATGCCGCCGGAAACGGAACGGTGACGGCGACCAAGCTCTACCAGCTCGTTCGCCAGTCCGGCGACGTCACGGCCCGCAACTTTGAAATCCGTTTCCTCGACCCCGGTGTGCAGGCCTACGCCTTCACCTTCGGATGAACCTCCCCACTCCCAACATCAACCTTTACCGACAGGAGTCCTACCCATGAACAAGCGCTTTCTTTCCGCCGTCGCACTTGGCCTTGCCGCAAGCACATTGGCCTTTGCAGTCCAGGCAGCCGAGATCAAGAACATCGTCATCGTCCACGGCGCGCTGGCCGATGGATCCGGCTGGCGCAAGACCACCGAGATCCTCGAAAAGCACGGCTTCAAGGTCTCGATCGTGCAGGAGCCCATCACCTCGCTTGCCGACGACGTTGCAGCAACGAACCGCGTGCTCGACCTGCAGAGCGGCCCCAGCCTGCTTGTGGGACACAGCTATGGCGGCATGGTCATCACCGAGGCGGGCAACCGGCCCGATGTCGCTGGTCTCGTCTATGTCGCAGCGTTTCAGCCCGACAAGGGCGAGAGCCTGATCAGCCTCGCCAGCTCCAAGCCGGCGGGCAGCATGAATATCCGCGAGACGAAGGACGGCCAGTATCTCTATCTCGACCCCGCAACCTTTGCCGCCGATTTCGCCGCGGACCTGCCGAAGGACGAAGCCGATTTCCTGGCGAAATCGCAGGTCTTCGCCGCCAAGGCAGCCTTCACGGCCAAGATCAGCGATCCGGCCTGGCGGATAAAAAAGAGCTGGTCGATCGTGGCCACCCAAGATCGCTCCATCAATCCCGAACTCGAGCGGGATATGGCAAAGCGGGCGGGCAGCGACGTGACGGAGATCAAGTCGAGCCATGCCGTCTTCGCGTCGCAGCCGGAAAAGGTCGCAGCCGTCATTGAGAAGGCGGCCAGAGACGCCGGCAAGTAAAACCAAACCGGCGGCGGCCTTCCGTCTGAGGCCGCCGTCTGTTCCTACACAGGGTCGTATCGGCTGACTTCGATCCCGGAGCCGACAGGCAGGAGGACGGACGTTATGCCTGGCTTGGCGCGAACAGCCTCGCCATAGCGTTTCACGTCCTCATTGCCGGGCATGAACATATTGTCTGCGACGATGATCGCGCCGGGATTGAGCTTGGGATAGAAGGCTTCCAGGCACGAAATGTAGAGATCCTTCCACAGGTCGACGAGGATGAAGTCGACGCCCGAAGGCAATGCCTTGATCATCTCGACCGCGTCGCCGATCTGGAAATCGATATGCTCCGAAAGGCCGGCCTTCCCAGCCATTTCCCTGGCAAACTCGGTCTTGTAGGCGTGCAGCTCCATCGAAATGAGCTTTCCGCCGCTTGCACGCGCGGCTTCGGCAAGCCAGATACCGGAATAGCCGAAGGATGTCCCAAGCTCGAGAATGGTGGGCGTCTTCAGGCTCTTCGCCAGAATATTGATGAAACGACCCGTCTCCGGTCCGACAGCGCGCAACCGACGATCCTGACCGCCATCGCGGCCGCCCGGCGGCATATCCCTGGGCTTGCTGTGTTCCTCGCGAATAAGCTCGTGATAGGCTTCGAGAACGGCTTCGATCTTCTGGTCCATAGCAGGCTCACCTCCAAAGCAATCATCATGATGATGTCGGATGCGATATGGCTACATCTCGATATGACGCCGCTCAAGCTCTATCGGGGTTCATGTCGGAAACTTAATCTTTCGCCTTCGTTGCGCGGGCGCCATTCTGTTCCCGGATGAGATCGATCAGGGCGCGAAGCCTTGCCGGCATCTGGCGCCGCTGGGCGAAATAGAGGCTGAGCCCCGGATAGGGCGGACTCCAATCCTCAAGAACCGTGATCAAGCTGCCGGCCGCGACGTGATCGGCAATGGCCGCTTCGCTGATATAGGCAAGTCCCGCCCCTTCCAGCACCGCGGTCAGCATCAGATCGGACGCATCGAGGGTAAGGCTCCCCGGCGCATCGATCAGCATGGCTTCGCCGCGCCGTTCGAACTCCCATCGATAGAGCCGGCCGCTTGCCATGCGCGCACGAATGCATCGATGCTGCAGGAGATCGCTGGGAACGAGAGGGCGCGGCATCTCGCTGAAATAATCAGCCGAGCCGACGACCAGCGCGCGTAAGGTTGGAACGATCGGGATGGCGACCATATCTGTGGGAACGGCATCGGCGAGGCGAATGCCCGCATCGAAGCCCTTGCCGATGACATCGACCAAAGCATTGTCGGTGACGATCTCGACGTCCACATTCGGGTAGCGCCGCCCGTATTCGAGAATAAGGGGAACCAGCAGCATGCGCGCGGCGCCGGGCGCCATGTTGAGCCGGAGCGTGCCGGATACGGTTGCGGAAGAGATGCCGGCATTCTCGATGGCCGTGTCGATCGCCGCAAGCGCCGGTGCAATATCCGCAACGAAACGCTCGCCGGCGTCCGATAACGTCACGCTCCGCGTCGTCCTGTTGAAGATCCGCACGGACAGGCGCTCCTCCAGCGTCGCGACAGCATGGCTGAGCGCCGATGAGGACATGCCAAGTTCGCGGGCGGCGGCGCGAAAGCCGCCATGCCGTGCAACGGCGGCAATCGCCTCAAGCTCAGCCAGGCTTGCTTTCATTGCGCGATTCTCCTTATCAGCCTGTTCGTCTTTGTCCTTCTAGACCGAACAAATAGCGCATCCTACCTCTATCGTGAAGATGAAGGAGACGCTCATGCGCACGATAGACACCATCTACATCAACGGCCGCTTCGTTCAGCCCCATGGCACGGAGATAGCCCCTCTTTTTAACCCGACCACCGAAGAGCAGATCGGTACCGTCCGCCTTGGAGACGCACGAGATATCGACGATGCCGTGAGCGCCGCCAAGGCGGCTTTCCCGGGCCAGTTGCAAAGCTCCAAGGCCGAACGTATCGCGATGCTGCACAGCCTGCATGAGGCTGTCGCCGCACGCGCCCCGGACCTGACCGACGCCATGCGCGAGGAATATGGCGCGCCGGCCGGCTTCATCGGCTTCTCAGTGCCGCATGCCGCAACGGCTTTCCTCCACATGGCGGAGACACTGAAGGACTATGAGTTTCGCCGTCGCATCGGCCATGCCGAGGTGGAGATGCGGCCCGCCGGCGTTGCAGCCGCCATTACGCCCTGGAACAGCAATTACGGCTTCATCTGCAGCAAGCTCGCCACGGCAATCGCCGCCGGCACCACCATGGTCATCAAACCATCGGAGATGAGCGCGATCCAGACGCAGCTGATCACCGAATGCCTTCATGCCGCCGGGCTGCCGGACGGCGTGTTCAACATCGTCAACGGTTATGGCCATGTGGCGGGCGCGGCCCTCAGCGCGCATCGCGATATCGCCAAGATCAGCTTCACCGGCTCGACGGCCACCGGACGGGCCATTTTTCAGGCTGCTTCAATGACACTGAAACGCGTGACGCTCGAACTCGGCGGCAAGAGCCCGAACGTCATCCTGGATGATGCCGATCTTGATCTCGTCATTCCGCAGGTGCTGGCAGCCGGCTTCGCCAATAGCGGCCAGGCCTGCATCGCCGGCACACGTATTCTCGCTCCTGAAAGCCGGCTGGACGAAATCCATGATCGACTGGCCAAGGCTGTTTCGGCGCTAAGAGTAGGAGATGGGAACGACCCGGCGGTCATGATCGGCCCGATGGTCAGCCAGAAGCAATGGGATCGCGTCCAATCCTATATCCGTCTCGGCCAGGAAGAAGGGGCCAGCGTAGTTGTCGGCGGCGAAGGTCGACCGGAAGGACTCAACCATGGCTGGTTCGTCCGCCCGACGGTCTTCTCCAACGTCAACAATGACATGCGGATTGCACGCGAAGAGATCTTCGGACCCGTACTCTGCGTCATCCCTTATCGCGATGAGGCGCATGCAGTCGAGATCGCCAATGACACGGATTACGGCCTACAGGCCTATGTCTTCTCCTCGGATCTCAGCAGAGCAAAGGGAGTCGCAAACCAGATCGACGCTGGTCGCGTCGTCATAAACGGCGCACCGCACGAGCCGCTTGCGCCCTTTGGCGGGTTCAAACAGTCCGGCATGGGCCGCGAATTCGGCGCCTACGGCCTGGAATCGTTTCTCGAACCGCGTGCCGTTTTGAGTTGATTTGAAGGAGCCCCCGGAGGGCCACGGTATTCCGGGAGGCTCCTTAAATGAACGCGGGTCTGGCCGGCGCATTCAGGTTCTCGTTAGAATCATGTTCTATTTTTAGAACAGTTCCAATCAAGGAGATCCGATGCCGGCCAGATCCGCATACTCCATTCCCCAGCGCCTGCTCCATTGGCTCATGGCTCTGCTTATCTTTTTCAATCTCTTGTTTCCGGATGGCATGAATGCTTGGAAGCACCTGATCCGCAACGGCCAGACACCCTCGCCTGCCGATATCGCCAGTGCCAATATCCACGCCTATGTCGGCATTGCAGTCTTGCTGCTGGCCATCATACGATTGGCCGTCCGCTTCTCGTCCGATACTCCCGAAAGGCCAAACTGTCAGCCGGCATTCCTGCATCATATCGCGCGTGTGACACATGTCTTGCTCTATGCGCTGATCTTCGCGATGCCGCTGTCCGGAATAGCAACCTATTATCTCGGCATCGACGCGGCAGGCTTCGCCCATGGCGGCCCGATCAAAATGCTGCTTTGGATCGTCGTCGTCCTGCACATATTCGGCGCGCTCGTTCAGCACTTCTATTTCAGGTCGGACGTCCTGCGGCGAATGACGATCGGCTAGAGCTTGCCAGTCAGTCAGCTATGCCGCTCGGCCACCAAAGTGCTTGTCAAAGGAAAACAGAGCTGTCGGTAACGCACTTCCACCTTGAAGCGCCAGATCGGCAAGGATCTCGCCGACAACGCTGGTAAACTTGAAACCGTGGCCGGAGCATGCCGAAGAGACCACCACATTCGGCTGCCCCGGCAGGGTATCGATGAGAAAATCCTCGCTCGGCAGCATGGTATAGCGGCAGGTCGTCGCCCTCACGCGGAATGACGCCGCATCCGGCAGACGCTTGGCAGCGAAGCTGTCGAGCAGCGCCGTATCGGTGTCGTTGACGGGCGGATTGGGTGCCCTAGGGTCGATAGGCTCCCTGAAATGCGCGTGACGGCCGACCTTCACGCCATCGACGCCGATCGCCGGGAATCCGAAGAACGAACCGTTCTCCCCCTCGTCACGCAGGAAGCAGGGCATGCGCTTTGGCTCGGCGACGAAGCCGTCCTTCGGCTGATACCAGGCGACGACCTGACGGATCGGCTGCGCATGGGCCTTGAGCTGCGGCACGAGTTCTGCAATCCAGGCACCGGTCGCGACAATGACCTTGCGCGCGCGATAGCGCCCTGTCGTCGAAACAACCGTCACGCCCGCATCATCGGGCTCGATGGCGGTAACCCGCTCGCCGAAATGCAGCGCCGCTCCATCTTCCGCGGCAAGCTTCAGATAGCCCATGATCGCAGCTTCCGGCCTGATATAGCCGCCCTGCGGATCAAGCAGGCCGACTTCACCATCCTCGAGCTCGAACGCCGGGAAGCGGCGCTTCATGGCGTCCCGGTCGAGCATCTCATGCGGCAGGCCGTGCATCTCGCAGGAAGCGCGCGTGCCGCTGACGATCTTGCTGTCGGGCACCCCGATTTGCAGGACGCCGGTCACGGTCAGGATCTCGGCGCGCAGCCGTGCTTCGAGCGAGCGCCAGTTTTGATAGGCGCGCTGCAGCAGCGGGACATAGGAGGGATCTTCGAAATAGCCGAGGCGGATCAGCCGGCTGTCGCCATGCGACGAGCTGAGGGCATGCGCCGGAAAATGCGCTTCGATGCCGATTGCCTTTGCGCCGCGAGCGGCGGCGAAAGCCAGGGCCGCGCTTCCCATCGCGCCGAGACCGATGACGGCAACGTCGAATTCCACGGACATTCTATGCTCCAGTTTCACTTTCGGCGGGCGGCGCGGTCTGCGCGATCAGATCCCGCAGGCTTTCCATGTCGGCATTCAGCGGGCGATCATCGCCATAGAGAGGAACGCGTGAACGGACGGCGGCGTAGAGGCGGTCCGTTCCCGGTGCTCTGGCACCCTTGGAACCAAGGAAATCATGGGCCTGTGCCGCTGCCATGAGTTCGATCGCCAGGATGTATTCGGCATTGTCGAGGATGGCGAGCAGCTTGTTGGCCGCAGCCGTCGGGTGCGCGAGGAAATCTTCCTGCAGGCCGGAGGTCAGGCCGCCATCAAGCGACGCGGGCGCGGCCAGCCGCCTGTTGTCGTTGGCCAGGGCCGCCGCCGTATATTGGGCGATCATGAAGCCGGAATGGCTGCCGGCATCGCTCGCCAGGAACGGCGGTAGGCCACTCACCAGCGGATTGACGAGACGATCCATCCGCCGCTCGCTCATGGCGGCGATCTGCGCGATCGCGATCGCCAGACTATCGGCCGCCTGGCCGAGGGCTGGCGCAACGGCATGCGCTTCCGAGGAAACGACGGGTTGCTCCGGCGTGCCGGAGACCGCCGGATTGTCTGTAACCGACGCCAGTTCCTGATCTACGATACGAGCAGTCTCAGCGAAGACATCCCAGGCAGCGCCATGCGCATGCGGAACGGCCCTCAAGCTCAATGCGTCCTGCGTTCGCCGGCCAAGCGCTGCGGCGACAAGACCACTACCGTGCAGACGGCTGCGTAGTCGGCGACCCACCTTAGCAATACCAGCAGACGGGCGCAGGGCCAGCACGGCCTCATCGAAGGCAGCGATCTGGCAGCCGGCTGCTTCCAACGTCAATGCTGCAATGGCATCAGCCCAGTCGAGCAAGCGCTCGGCGCGGTAGACCGCCAGCGCCGACAATCCCGTGGCGCAAGCCGAGCCATTGACGAGGCTCAAACCTTCCTTGGCGCCCAGCACCAGCGGGCTCAGACCGATCGTGGCTAGCGCCTGCGCTCCGGTCATGGACTTGCCCTTCACAACTGCTCGTCCCTCGCCGATCAACACGAGGGCAGTATGGGCGTTGTGCGTGAGGTAGCCGGCAGAGCCCTTGAATGGCACCTCGGGAATGCAGTCATGCTCGAGAAATGCTGCGAGATGACGGATGATTTCAGGCCGCACGCCGGAATGACCGTGGGCGAAATTGGCGATCTGTGCCGCGATAATACCGCGTACTTCGCGGGCCGGCAAAAGGGGGCCGACACCGCAGGCATGGCTGAGGATGATATTGCGCGAGAGGCGGCTCTGCGAAGGGCGGTCCACCACTGTATCGGACAGGGCGCCGACACCAGTATTCACGCCATAGGCCCGCACGCCGGTTTCAACGATGCGTTCAACGATGCGGCTCGCCTGCTCGACCCGCTTCCATGCTGCCTCGGACAGGGTCAGCGGTTCGCCGGTGCTGACGCTAGCAACATCGCGCCAGGATAACGGCTTATCGATCGTGATGGTCATTGTCCGGTTCCGAAATGCCCGATGAACTGGCGGAAGGCCGGCGATGCGCCGCCACCGAACATATCGTCCGGCGTGCCGGTGCTTTCGACCAGCCCTTCCTTCATGAAGACGACACGGTTAGAGACATTGCGGGCAAAGCTCATCTCGTGGGTGACGACCAGCATGGTCATCCCTTCCTCGGCAAGCGCGCGCATGACGCGCAGCACTTCGCCGACAAGCTCCGGATCGAGCGCCGACGTCGGCTCATCGAACAACATGACCTTCGGCTTCATGGCAAGGGCACGGGCGATGGCCGCGCGCTGCTGCTGACCACCGGACAGATGCGCGGGGTAGGCGTGGCGTTTATCGGCGATGCCGACCTTTTCCAGAAGCGCTTCGGCTTCGGCGATGCATTCGGCACGCGGGCGCTTCAAGACATGGATCGGCCCCTCGATCACATTCTGAAGGATCGTCATATGGGACCAGAGATTGAAGCTTTGGAAAACCATGCCGAGCTCGGAGCGGATATGATCCACCTGCTTGTGGCTCGCCGGACGGCTTTTGCCATTCTTGTGGATCATGCGGATCTGCTCGCCATCCACCCAGATCTCGCCATCGTTGGCGATCTCAAGCAGGTTGATGCAGCGAAGGAATGTCGACTTGCCGGAGCCGGAAGCGCCGAGCAGCGAAATGACGTCGCCATCCTGAGCATCAAGGGAAATGCCGCGCAAAACTTCATGGGTGCCGAAGCTCTTGCGGATGTTGCGAACTGAAAGTCGGGTTACATCTGGCATGATTTGCCTGCTCCAATGAAGTCTTTAGGCCTTCAACGCCGGCGGAATGGCGCGGCGATGACGGGACAGCGAATATTCCAGCAGGGCCATGCCCTGCAGAATGATGAAATTCAGCACGAGGTAGATGATCGCCGCACAGAGGAAGACTTCCATCGTGCGGTAGGTGTGCGAGATCAGCCGTTGCGCAACGCCTGTAACTTCCCAAACCGTGACGAGGCTGGCGAGTGCCGTCGACTTCATCATCAGGACGATCTCGGTCGAATAGGCCGGCAGGGCATGACGGAAGGCGATGGGCGCGATGATACGGCGCACGAGCAGCAGGCGGGACATGCCGATCGAGCGCGCCGCCTCGATCTCCTTCGGCGAAACGGCACGGATGCCGCCGCGGAAGATCTCGGCGGTATAGCCGGCCGTGCACAGCGCCAGCGACAGGATCGCGCAGACCACGGGCTCACGCAGGAAGGGCCAGAGGAACGAATAGCGGATGATGGAAAATTGCGCCAAGCCGTAGAAGACCAGGAACATCTGGATCAATAGCGGCGAGCCGCGGAACACGAAGATATAGCCCTTGGCAAAGCCCGACAGGATCGGATTGCCGCTGACGCGCATGGCGACGATAACAAGCGCCAAGATGCCGCCTGTTACGATCGACAGCGAAAACAGCAGGAGTGTCACCGGCACCGCCTGCAGCAGTGTGATCATGGTGCTCGAGAGGAAGTTAAAATCCATTTGCCGCTCCTCAAGCCTGGCCGATTGTCGCAGCCGGCATGCTGCGATTGGCACGTCGTTCCGCCCTGTTGAAAACGCGATCCGACAGGCTGGTCAGGATCAGGTACAGAATCCCGCCGACGATGAAGAAGAGGAAATACTGGCGCGTGGAGCCGGCGGCGACCTGGCTGGTGCGCATCAACTCCGCAAGGCCGGTGACCGAGATCAAGGCCGAATCCTTGAGGCTCAGCTGCCAGACGTTGCCAAGACCCGGAATGGCGTAGCGTATCACCTGCGGGATGATGATGCGGCGCAGGCGAAGGCCGCCATGCATGCCGATTGCCGAGGCTGCCTCGAGCTCACCCTTGGAAATGGCGAGATAGGCGCCGCGGAAGACCTCGGCCTGATAGGCGCCGGATATGATGCCGACGGCAAGTGCGCCCGCGGCAAAGGATGGCAGGCCTAGAAAGCCCTCGTAACCAAACCATTTGCCGACCGAGGTGACCGCCGAGGATCCACCGAAATAGATGAGATAGATGATCAGAAGCTCCGGCACGCCACGAAACACTGTCGTGTAGACATTGCCGAGCATTTTCAGCGGCAGGCTGCCCGAGAGCTTTGCCGAGGCGACGATCGCGCCCAACACCGCCCCGATTGCCAATGCCGTCGCGGTGACGGCAAGCGTCATCAAAGCGGCAACGAGCAGCAGCGCGCCCCACCCGTTCGAGCCGAAGCCCAGCAGTTGCAAGCTTGCCATAGCGTCCATTCCCCGTCCGTGGCAGTTTCTGACGTCAGAATAACTGACGGTCTCCGGCTTTGCAGCCGGAGACCCGTGGCAACGACCCGAAGGCCGCCCCGATTATTCCGGGCTAACGTCGACCTTGAACCACTTCATCGACAGGGTCTTGATGGTGCCGTCGGCAAGCGCTGACTTGATCGCAGCGTTGAACTTGTCGGCAAGATCGGTATCAGCCTGACGGATGCCGAGACCTTCGCCCGCGCCCCAGATGGAGCCGGCGATTTCGGGGCCGGTAAAGGCCAGCGTGTCGTTTGCGCTGGCAAAAGCGTTGCTGAAATAGACAGCATCGTCGAAGCCGAGATCGATACGGCCGTTCTGCAGATCGAGATCGCGGTCGGCACCAGTCTTGTATTCGCGGATCGTGGCGATCGAGCCGAAATTGTCATAGACGAACTTGGCGTAGACGGTCGCGGCCTGGATGCCGATGGTCTTGCCCTTGAAGGCTTCTTTCAGCACGTCGATTTCCTTGACGCCGGTCTGGCCGGGGGTCATCTTGATGGTGGAGCCGGTGCCGGCAGCATTGGCAAGCGGGCTGTCCTTGGCGGTTGCGAAAGCAGCAGGCGTAGCGGCGTAGGGAATAGTGAAGCCGATGACCTGCTTGCGCTCGTCGGTGATCGACAGCGCATCCATGATCACGTCAAACTTGCCGGCGTTGAGTGCCGGGATCATACCGTCCCAATCGGAGGCAACCAGCTTGCAGTCGATCTTGGCGCGTTCGCACAGGACCTTGGCAAGTTCCGGCTCGAAGCCGCCGAGCGAACCATCGGCATTCGTCATATTCCACGGCGCATAGGCGCCTTCCAGGGTGATCGTCGCCGTCTTCCAGTCCTTGGCGACAGCCGGTGCCGCGAAGGCGGCGGCGGCCATGACGCCTGACAAAAGAATTGCACTGAATTTCATCGTGTGGAGCTCCTCTGAGGTTGAAACAGGCCTTGCAGCACTTCCTACCGATCTACGCCGGCTTGCTCGCTTTCCCAATTTATTTTTAGGATTGTTTGCGAGGTTGTATAGGGTACCATATGAGATAATTTGTGATATGCAAGTGGGAAAGTTGTTTTCGAGGCAGATTCAGTTCGTGCAAAGGGAATAGGCAATGAAGCGCTCCGGCGAGATGAAACGCGAACTGGCGGAAAACGACGCATCGCCTCTCTATGCCGGGGTCAAGCAGGTGATACTCGATCGCATCCACAGCGGCGAGTGGCCGCCCAAGCATCGTGTTCCCTCCGAAAACGAATTGGTCACCGAACTTGGCGTCAGCAAGATGACAGCCAATCGTGCGCTGCGTGAACTCGCCAATGAAGGCGAGCTGGTGCGCATCCAGGGCGTCGGCTCCTTCGTTGCCGAACGCAAGGGAGCATCTGCCCTCTTCGAGGTGCGCAATATCGCCGAAGAAATCGCCGAACGCGGGCATTCTCACCAGGCAATCGTGATCGTTCTTGCCCAAGAAGCAGCCTCACCCGACGTTGCCGATGCGCTGGGGCTGGACATCGGATCGCCCGCTTTCCACTCGCTGATCGTGCATAGCGAAAACGGCGTGCCGGTGCAGATCGAGGACCGCCATGTCCACCCCGATGCTGCGCCTGACTACCTGCAGCAAGACTTTACGGGCATGACGCCGAATGCCTATCTTTCGGAAGTCGCGCCGCTCAGCGGGTCGGAACATGTGGTCGAAGCTGTCATGCCGCAGGCCTGGGAATGCAAGCTGTTGACGATCCTGAAGACCGAGCCCTGCCTGACGATCCGGCGGCGCACATGGTCGGCACGCGGCGTCGTTTCCACCGCGCGCCTCATTTATCCCGGGAACCGTTACCGGCTGGAGAGCCATAGCGGCAAGGCTTCGGATCGATAGTTGTATATGGAAGTTGACGCGCCGCCAGCATGAACATTTTTGGGTGGTGTCAGGTGGATGTCCTGGTGCGCATTCCCTTGCCTATGCGAGGCAAAGCTACGACACCTGCAGCATACATTCCATAAACAAGGCGCCCAGAATTAATCCCGACACGGTCGCGAGCACTTTCAGGATCGCCCGCTCGATACGCAGACACTTTTCAGGCAGGACCAACGCAATCGACTCGCTGGCTGCCGCGACAGTTATGCATAAAAGCGCAACGATGCGCCGATCGTCGGGGTAAGCTATGACGAACAGAAACCCCATGAGCCCGAATGGGACTACGCTCTCGATGGTTGCCATCGCCATGAATGGATATCTGGTCCCGACCGGGACGACTGTGGTCAATACTACCAGACCGAGCACGGTCCAGGCGAGGGCGTGGGCGAGCAAAGTAAGTTCCATACGAAATCATAACAACAAGCCGCGAGTTTTCAAGCTAGACTGTGCAACGTAGCCAAACTGTTCTTCAGTCCGTTCGCCGCCGGCGCGGCCTTCGCCGAAGAAAGCCCAGAAATGGCCTTCTCTGCCTGCCCAGATCGATGCAGCCGGCTGCTTCTGCGATTGACAAAGCGCTCCCGCATTGGATGTATCTGTGATGTAATAAGCCGGCAAACGCCTCCGCCAAGATCTTTCACGGATGGGATCCACCAATGCCTGATACAAATGCCGCGGCGCAACCAGCCACCTGGCGCATCGTCCTTGCCGCCATCCTCGACTTCCTGACTGCGTTTTTTATTCTCGGCTATATCGTCGCGTCGATCTTCGGCGGCAGGACGGATGACGGCTTCAAGCTAAATGGCCTGCCGGCCCTTCTGCTCTTTGTCCTCATCATCGCCTATTTCCTCGTGTTCAACCGATATCTCGGCGGCACCATCTGGAAGCGCATTTTGCGGGCAAGCCGCGGTTAGGCAGGAACGGGCATCAAGCCGTCCTTCGGCGATGCGAATGGTCAGAGGCTGCTGAGCAGCAGACTGGTCTCGCTGTTTGCGACACCGTCGATCATGCGTACCTCGCGCAAGACCCGATCGAAGTCCGAGAGGCTGGTTGCGCGGATATTGGCGACGAGATCCCAATTGCCGTTCGTCGTGTGCAGCGAATAGATCTCCGGCAGGCCACGCAGCTTGCGGATGACCTGCGTGGTCGACTTTCCCACCACTTCGATCATCATGACCGCGTGGACGGTCTGCTCGTCATAATCTTCCCGCACCCGGACGGTGAAGCCGAGAAGGGTGCCGGTCTCCATGAGACGGTCCAATCGGTTCTGCACCGTACCCCGCGCAACGCCCAGCGCATCTGACAATTTCGACAGTGAAGCCCGCCCGTCGGCCCGCAAATGGGCGATGATGCGCCGGTCGAGATCATCGGGAATATATTTGGCAAGCGTCATCGCAAAATCCTGGCTTTGTCTTTTCTGTCAAAAATACTGAGCAATTTGTGTAAACTCATACCAGAACTGGCACAGTTTTGCGATTTCAGTCAATCGATCCGCTTGTTACCCTATTGGGAATTATCTTATCGAGGACATGACAATGCCCGCACCGCTTCCTTCGGAAAAAGCCTTCATTCCCTTCGTCAGCGTCGAGAACATGATGCGGCTTGTCCATCATGTCGGCATCGAGACCGTGCTGGTCGAACTGACGGATGCGGTCGAAGCGGATTTCCGCCGGTGGGATCTTTTCGACAAGACACCACGTGTCGCCTCCCACTCCCATGACGGCGTGATCGAGCTGATGCCGACCTCGGACGGCGCGGTCTACAGCTTCAAATATGTCAACGGGCATCCGAAGAACATGGCGCAGGGGCTGCAGACCGTGACCGCCTTCGGCCTGCTTGCGGAAGTATCGACCGGCTACCCCGTGCTGCTCACCGAAATGACGCTGCTGACAGCACTGCGCACGGCCGCCACCTCGGCCATGGCCGCTCGGCATCTGGCGCCGCGAAATGCACGCTGCGTCGCGCTGATCGGCAATGGGGCGCAGGCGGAATTCCAGGCATTGGCGATGAAGGCCGTCCTCGGCATCGAAGAGGTCCGGCTTTATGACATCGATCCGAGGGCCACGGAAAAGACCGAGCGCAACCTCACCGGAAAAGGCCTGCGATTGGTTCCCTGCACATCGGCGCAGGCGGCCATCGAGGGCGCCGACATCATCACGACGTGTACCGCCGACAAGCAGCTTGCCACGATCCTGACCGACAACATGGTCGGCGCTGGCGTTCACATCAACGCCATCGGCGGCGACTGCCCGGGTAAGACAGAGCTACATCGCGATATCCTGCTGCGCGCCGACACTTTCGTTGAATATCCGCCGCAGACCCGCATCGAAGGGGAGATCCAGCAGATGGATCCGGATTATCCGGTCACCGAGCTCTGGCAGGTGGTAAGCGGCCGCACGCAGGGTCGCCGTAGCGAGGGACAGATCACCCTGTTCGACAGCGTCGGCTTTGCCATCGAGGATTTCTCGGCGCTGCGTTATGTTCGCGAAAAGCTTGTCGGCACCGATTATTTCCAGAAGCTGGATATCATCGCCGACCCGGACGATCCGCGCGACCTGTTCGGCATGCTGCAGCGGGCGGGCTGAGAGGCCACCGATACCGGCAACCCCTTGTCCATAGGCGTGGGTGGTTGTCCTCAAGATTCGCATATCTCGGGTCCAACCTCACGGGCATAGACTACGGAGATCTCTCCGAAAGGGACAATGGCGGCCAATTTCGTGACCGCCATCTAACTCTGTCGCTTGCTGCCGGAGGCGTTCTCAGCGCTTGCTGCCCGAAACTGTAAGTTCCGGCGCACCCACCCGACCGCTCAAGGAGAAGGCCAGCAGCGCCGATAGCAGCATCAGAGCCCCTACGATAAACATCGGCAATTCGTAGACACCGGTCGCGTCCTTGACGAGACCAGTGATATAAGGTGCCGCAAATCCGGCTATGTTGCCGATCGTATTGATCAGGGCAATGCCGGCCGCGGCAGCCGGTCCTGCCAGGAAACGGGATGGGATTGCCCAGAAGTTCGGCAGGGCCGCGAAAATGGCGCATGCCGTCAGCGTGATCATGACAATCGTCGCCTCCGGCGAACCCATGAACAGCGCAGCCGGGATGCTGAATGCTCCGACCAGGGCGGGAATGCCGATGTGCCACGGCCTGACGCCGCGCTTCGATGCATCGCGGCTCCAGAAGAACAGCACGACGGCGGCAGGCAGATAGGGAATCGCCGTGATCAGGCCCTTGTCGAACACATCGAACTTGGTGCCGAATTTTGCCTCGAAACCGGCAATGATCGTCGGCAGGAAGAAGGCGAGCGCATAAAGCCCGTAGATCAGGCCGAAATAGATCACCGAAAGCAGCCACACGCGGCTATCGGTCAGCGCAAGGCCGGTCATCTTGCCATGCTCCGCCACCTTCGCCTTTTCTTCGCTGGCAAGCTCGCGGTTCAACCAATCCTTTTCAGCCTGCGTCAGCCACTTGGCATCATCAGGGCGATCGGCGAGATAGAACCAGGTCACGATGCCGATGACGATGGCGGGGACCGCGACGCCGAAAAACATCACGCGCCAGCCCTCAAGGCCAAACAAGCCATGCATCTGGATCAGCATGGCCGCAAAGGGAGCACCGATAACCGTCGTCAACGGCTGGGCGAGGTAAAACAGCG
Organism: Rhizobium sp. AC27/96; assembly: GCF_001692325.1. Taxonomy (GTDB): domain Bacteria; phylum Pseudomonadota; class Alphaproteobacteria; order Rhizobiales; family Rhizobiaceae; genus Rhizobium. Next base: position 108,016 of record NZ_LXKN01000032.1, read on the forward strand.
CCAGGATCTTGTTGCGATGCCGTGCCGGCACCCACAGGCTGAGGAAAAGGATGGCACCGGGAAAAAAGCCGGCTTCGGCGACACCGAGCAGGAAGCGCAGAACGTAAAGCTCCGTCGCGCTCGATACCCAGGTGAACAGCAGCGCGACGATGCCCCAGCTGACCATGATGCGGGCGAGCCAGCGGCGCGCGCCGTATTTATGGAGCGCCAAATTGCTGGGGATTTCGAGCACGATATAGCCAACGAAGAAGATGCCCGCCGCAAAACCGAATTGTGCCGCTGTCAGGGCCAGATCGGTCGTCATGCCGTTCGGCCCGGCGAAGGAAATCGCGGTGCGATCAAGGAAGTTGATGAAGAACATCAAGGCGATGAAGGGCACCAACCGCTTCGACACCTTGGCAATGGCCGACCGTTCGACCTGTGACATTTCCTGAATACCGGGCTGCAATCTGAATCCTCCCCCGTTCTAGATCATTCTCAACGCGGCTGTCCGTTTGCGTCGATGACAGAATGGAAACTCCCATTTCCCTTCCAAGAACTGCCCCCGGCCCCGCGCCTTTGACTTCGATCTCTAGCGGGATGGACAAGTCGCGGGCAAACGATTTAATCTCCCATTGATGTGAGGAAAAATCACATGACGAACTGATTGGGATCGGAAAATGAGTGGCCCTCTTCCATCGCTGAATGCGCTCAAGGCATTTGAAGCGACCGCGCGGCACAGATCGATGACGCTCGCCGCAGATGAGCTTTGCGTGACCCACGGCGCGATCAGCCGTCACATTCGCGGTCTTGAGGCTTCGCTGGGCGTCATTCTCGTCACCCGCAGGGCGCACTCGACGGAACCGACGCCGGAAGGATTGCGGCTGGCAGAAGGGCTTCAGAGTGCCTTCAGCCTGATGCAGGCGAGTGTCGAGCGCGTCCGCCCAAGTCCGCTCACTCTGTCCTGTTCCTCCTCGATCATGATGGGATGGATCATCCCGCGCATCGGCCAATTCCACGAGCGCCATCCGCAGGTCGCACTGCAATTCAACATGAATTACGATCAGGTCGACTTCGTGCGCGACAAGATCGGCCTGGCGATACGCTCAAGCGTCATCGAGCCACCGAAAGACGCGATCATCCGCGAACTCGGCGGCGAAGCGATCGGTCCGGTCTGTTCGCCCGAATATCTGAGCCGAGCCAGCATCCATGGCCCCGAAAACCTCGAAGGCGGAACCATCCTGTCGACGCGGACCCGCCCGGAGGCGTGGAGCGATTGGCAGTCAGCCGCGAAACAAGAGGAACTCAACCTTTCCAGCCATTCGACTTTCGACCATTTTTACCTGCTGATACAGGCCGCAGCCTGCGGGCTCGGTGTCGCGGTGGTTCCCCAAATGCTGGTGCTCGATCAACTGGCCTCGGGGCGCCTGGTGGCGCCGTTCGGCTTCCTGCCCGGACCGCGCCGCATGGTGCTCTGGATCGCTCCGCACCTGGCAAACCGGCCGGACGCCTTGGCGCTCGAAAGATGGTTGATCGAGGAAATGCATGCGAGGCCAGATACCTGACAGCGAGGTCGGACGGCCGGCATTCGTCACGCGCGGCGATGCACGCGATCTGTTCGATCTGCCTTGCGAGCACAAGCGGGCCGTGCGGTCCGTCACCGGGGAAAAGCATACATAGCAAGATTTGCCTATGTTACTTAAAACACATGGAAATCACTGAAACTTCCCTCTGCACTTCCTCGCATGGATTATGCTATGAGTCCTCGCGAACTAGAGGGAGATGAGACAATTCTCGCAGGGTTGTTCTCATTCAAGAGGGGGTGTCATCCTGAACGTCATGCCCGAACTGGCAGGCCACACCGGCGAGATGGCGGCGCTCATTTTTGGCTTTGACTGGGCAAAGACCAGTCTTGGCCCCAGATCGGCTTGGCCCGCTTGCCTGACCTCGGCCGTGGATATCATGCTCTCCGCTCAAGCTCAGATCGTCATGTTCTGGGGTGAGGATTTTGTCGCGCTTTACAACGACGCCTACGCCCCCACCATAGGCGAGAAGCATCCGCAGGCTTTGGGTCGTCCGGCGCGAGAAAACTGGGCCGAACTGTGGGATGATCTGGAACCGCTTCTGCGAACCGTGCTGAATGAAGGCAAGACCGTTGTCGCCAAGGATCGGCCGTTCTACATCGAACGTCATGACTATCCGGAGACGGTTTATTTCGACATCTCCTACTCGCTTGTGCGTGACAGCGACGGCAAGGTGCTCGGGGTGTTCTGCATCGTCAACGAAACCACGGAGCGGGTTCGCTCGGAGCAGGCATTGCGCGAGAGCGAGGAGCGGGTTAGCGCCATCATTTCGCAATCCGCGACCGGGATTGCCCAATATGAGCTCGACGGCCGCTTCTCGCTGGTCAACAGGCGGTTCTGCGAGATTGTCGGCTATTCGGAGAGCGAGCTGCTCGACCTGCGAATGCAGGACATCACCTATCCGGACGATCAGCACGACACCATGCAGCTGTTCAAAACGATGCTGGCGACCGGCGAAAGTTTCGAGATCGAGCAGCGTTATGTCCGCAAGGACGGCAACCTGGTCTGGGTGACGAATTCGGCGTCTGGCGTGCGCGACCGTTCTGCCGACAGAATCCGGCGCGCCGTCAGCGTCGTCACCGATATCAGCGAACGCAAGCGGGCACAGGAAGTCGAGCGGCGCCTGGCGGCCATCATCGCATCGTCAGACGATGCCATCCTCAGCACCGATCTCAACATGATGATCACCAGCTGGAATAGCGGCGCGGAGAGGCTTTATGGTCATTCCGCCGAAGAAGCCATCGGCCACTCGGTCATGATGCTCGTTCCCGATGACAGAAGCGAGGAGGAACCGGCGATCCTCGCGCAAATCCGGGCGGGGCAAAAGGTCGAGCCATACGAGACCAAGCGGCGGCACAGCGATGGCAAGCTCGTCGATGTCCTGCTGAGCGTCTCCCCGATCTACGACACCTATGGCCGGATCGTCGGCGCATCGAAGATTGCCCATGATATCAGCGCAAAAAAGGAAGCCGAGCACCTTCAAAGCGTCCTGGCTGGCGAACTCAATCACCGCGTCAAGAACGTGCTGGCAACTGTCATGGCCATATCGCGCCAGACATTGGGACGCGACGACGTCGACAAGGCATCCGTCGAAACATTCGATGCGCGACTGGCGTCGATGGCCCGCGCCCATGATCTGCTGATCCATGGCAAATGGGAAGAAGCCGATCTGATGGCTGTCATCAACCAGGCTCTGTCACCCTACCCAAGGGAGAGATTCGAGGTTTCCGGCCCGGCGATCAAGCTCGCGCCGAGGACCGTTGTCTCCATATCGCTTGCGCTGCATGAACTGGCGACGAATGCCGCCAAATACGGAGCTCTTTCTGTGCCCGATGGTCATGTCGCGATCATATGGTCGTCAGAAGCAGGCGATACCGACCGGCTCAGACTGCGTTGGCAGGAAACCGGAGGACCAACCGTCAAGCCGCCCACACGCAAGGGTTTCGGCTCCAGATTGATTGAAAACCTGCTCGCGGCGGAACTGAACGGCAAGGTGAAAATCAGCTATGAGCCGAGCGGATTGATCTGCGAGGTGGATGCGGCCACCGGCATTGGCTGGGATCAGGCCTGAGACAGGATCGCGCGCCGCGGCTCCATCCCTCAGGCCGGCATGGAATGTTCAACGCGAATTCTTCGGCCGCGTCGCCAGCACGTTTCTGATCGAAAAGCTAGAATGGATGCGCAGAACCCCCGGCAAGGTCGAGAGAATATCCTTGTGGATACGCTCGAAGTCGCCGGCCGTGGCGACCTCTACGCGCAGGAGATAATCCGACCCACCTGTCATCAGAAAACACTCGCGGATCTCCGGATGCTTGCGTACCGCCGCCTCGAAACGGTCGAGATGATCCTCCGTCTGCCGCTCAAGCGTGATGTTGATGATGACGGCGATCGCCGTTTCAGCCTGAGACGTATCGACGAGCGCCGTGTAGCCCCGGATGACCCCCGCTTGCTCCATCAGCTTGATGCGCCGCAAGCATGCGGACGGAGACAAGCCGACCTCGCTTGCAAGGCTTGCATTGCTGACACGGGCATCCAGGCGCAACAGGCGAAGAATATTGCGATCGATCGTGTCGAGTGCGGTCATGTGGATTCTTTCAAAAATTCGCCGATCGTTTCAATACTTCCACAATTACACAACAATCAATCACTATTCGATGAGCAATTTCACGATCGTTTCAATAATCTGTAATTGAAAGAACGAGGGCTGATATGGACGGCGGCATAGTGGATTCCCGGGCGTCAAGACTGACGATTGACAGCGGCGCTTGCGGCTATCTCACCATTGATCTTGCGGCCCTGTGCCGGAACTACGACAGGCTCTCCACCATCGTCGCACCAGCGCGAACGGCCGCTGTCGTCAAGGCCGATGCATACGGGCTTGGCGCAAATCAGGTCTCCAAGGCACTTTATGACCATGGATGCCGAGACTTCTTCGTGGCTCACTTCATCGAGGCGCTTCGGCTGCGCCCGCAATTGCCGCGCGATGCAGCGATCTTCGTGTTGAACGGGCTGTTGCCGGATAATGAAATTGCCTGCGTCGAAGGCGGCATCATCCCTGTCATCAATTCGCTCGAACAGCTCCGGCAATGGTCGCAGACCGCGCATTCCGTGGCGCGCAGTCTTCCGGCGGTCCTGCAATTCGACACCGGCATGTCGCGGCTCGGCATACCGCCTGAAGAAAGAGCTGCCGTCGCGGCTCATCTCGAAACCTCAAGCCATCTCTACATACTGTTCATCATGAGCCACCTCGCCTCCGCGGATGAGCTCGACGGCGCTCAGAACGGTGATCAGCTTGCGGAAATGCGTCGCGTTGCGAAAGAATTCCCGGGCTACGATATCTCCTTCGCAAATTCCGGCGGCATCTTCCTCGGCGGCGATTTTCACGGCGTCATGGCGCGACCCGGCATCGCTCTTTATGGCGGGGCTCCGACCAGCGGCGTCGCCAATCCAATGGAGCCCGTCGTCCGGTTCGATGCAGCCGTCGTGCAGACGCGAACCGTACCTGCCGGTGCTCGCATCGGCTATGGCGGCGTGCATGTAACGAAGACCCAGACCCGGCTTGCGACAATTGCGGCCGGCTATGCCGATGGCCTTCCCCGCAGCCTCAGCGATCGCGGTGCGGTTTATTACAACGGCATTCGCCTGCCGATCGTCGGACGCGTATCGATGGACAGCGCCACAATCGATATCAGCGCCCTGCCCGAAGGCACGCTCCCGTTCGGCAGCCTGGTGGAAATCCTCGGAGATCATCAGACTTTGCAGGATCTCGCCAGCGATGCCGGCTTGATTTCCTACGAGATCCTGACCAGTCTCGGACATCGCCACAACAGGCGATACGTCTGAGCTTCCTATTGCTCAATTCACTGGGGACATCATGAAAGTCGTCGTTCTGGGTGCCGGCATCATCGGCGTGACATCCGCCTATCAGCTCGCCAAGGCGGGACACGAGGTCACTGTCATCGACCGGCAGCAAGGCCCGGCGCTGGAAACGAGCTTTGCCAATGCCGGTGAAGTCTCCTTCGGCTATTGCTCGCCCTGGGCCGCGCCCGGCATTCCCATGAAGGCGATCAAGTGGCTGTTCATGCACCACGCACCCCTGATCCTGCGTCCGAAGGTCGATGCCGCCATGCTGTCATGGCTGGTCAAGATGCTGTCGAACTGCACCTCGGAACGCTATGCTATCAACAAGAGCCGGATGCTGCGGCTCGCCGATTATAGCCGCATCTCGCTCGCCCAGGTGCGCGAGGAAACCGGCATTGCCTATGACGAGCGCATGCAGGGCACGCTGCAGCTCTTCCGCACCCATCATCAGCTCGATGCGTCGGCCAAGGACGTCAAGGCTCTGGCCGCTGACGGCATCCCCTATGAAGTGCTCGATCCCGATGGCTGCATCCGCGTCGAGCCGGCGCTCCGGCATGTCCGCGAGAAGATCGTCGGCGGCCTGCTGACACCGAAGGACGAAACGGGCGATTGCTTCAAGTTCACCAACGCGTTGGCCGCCAAGGCAATCGAATTGGGAGTCCAGTTCCAGTATGGAGCGACGATCAAGGGCCTCGACGTACAAGGTGGCCAGGCGCGTGGCGTCCTGACGGATCGCGGGCGCGTCGACGCCGATGCGGTCGTCGTTGCGCTCGGCAGCTATTCGCCGCTACTGCTAAAGCCGCTCGGCATCCGGCTCTCCGTCTATCCGGTCAAGGGCTATTCGCTGACCATCCCGATCACCGATGCCTCGCGCGCTCCGGAATCCACAGTGATGGACGAGACCTACAAGATCGCCATCACCCGTCTCGGCGATCGCATCCGCGTTGGCGGCATGGCCGAGATTTCCGGCTATACCAATGATCTCGGCCTTCCCCGCCGACAGACGCTCGAACATTCGGTCACCGATCTCTTCCCCGGCGGCGATGTCGCCAAAGCATCCTTCTGGTCGGGATTACGGCCGATGACCCCGGACGGAACGCCGGTGATCGGACCGACGAAGGTCAAGGGACTGTTCCTCAACACCGGGCACGGCACGCTCGGATGGACCATGAGTTCCGGCTCGGCGCGCGTCATCAGCGACCTCGTCAGCGGCCGTAAGCCGGATATCGACGCGACCGATCTTGCCATCAGCCGCTACGCCTGAGGCCTGCCTCGCGACGCAGCTATTATCGCCTGATCAGTCTCCAGCTCCTGACCTCGAAGGGCAGGATGTCGGAGCCGGCATCACGGACCTGCGGCTCTTCCATCAGCGTGACGGCATCGCCAACCCGCCAGCCGTTCGCCGCTTGAACAGACAAGCTGCCCCGACGGCCGGCCGGCTCATAGAGGCGAAGGATCAGCCCGTCGCCGTCTTCCGCCGGCTTGATGGCCGAAAGCGCGACAGGCACTCCCGCCACATCAAGTGCCGTGAATGACGTCTCGGCCAGGTTCGCAGCCGAGGCAACGATCAAGGGCTGGTTCAGGTCCTCCGCTTCCTCGCGCACGCCGCCGCTGTGCCATTCGCCGGCATGCGGCATGAGCGCATAGGTAAAGCTCTGCTCGCCTTCATCCGCCAGCGGATCGGGATAGATCGGCCCGCGCACCAGGCTGATGCCGAGCACAATATCGCGGACGCTATGGCCGTATTTGGCATCATTGAGCAATGCGACGCCGAAATCCGGCTCACTCAGATCGACAAAGCGATGAGCAACCGCCTCGAACATCGCCGCATCCCAGCTGGTATTGGTGTGTGTCGGGCGGCTGACGACACCATAGGCGCATTCGAATGTCGCCGTTTGCGAGCGGATCGCCACCGGGCTCAACGAACGCAGCAGCGTGCGACGATCGTGCCAGTCGATGCTGGTCTCGATGTCGAGCCTTCGCGAATTGGCGGTCAACGCATAGTGCTGCACGATGCTGGAATCGCGATAGCGATGAACTACCTTGATGGAAGCTCTGTGAGGCTCTTCTTCAACCAGCTCGATGCTCTCGGGCTTATCGAGCCGAACGCCGGCCTCGGCATAGTCGGCATCGATATCCCAGGCGTCCCAATTACGCGGCTTGTCGACGGGATAGACCCAGAGCTGATTGGCCGGTTCTGCCAGCGCCTCGCGCCCGCTCGCCTTGTGGACGAGGCTCTGGACGGCCCCATCGGCACCGATAACAATGGCAAGATGCTCATTCTCAAGCCGATCCGCTGAAGCCTGCAATCCCACCGCCGGCTTCAAAGCTGCGCGGTCGAATACACGGATGGACAAGGGTTCAATGCTGTCGCCGGCCGACACGATCGAGCCATCGGGGAGCACGGCATTGAACGGCCGAGCGTCGAGCGACGGATTGACGACAACGACGGCATCCGCGACGGCACCCTTCGGCAAGCCCGAAACAATCGCTTCCATAGCCTGCCGCTGAACCGCCTTGGCATGGTCTATGACCCCGGAAAGCTCCCGCTCCGCATCCTGATAGACCTCGCGGATGCTCGATCCCGGCAGTATGTCGTGGAACTCGTTCTTCAGCGTCACGCGCCATTCGGCCTCGAGGCTGGTCGGTGACGCTGCTCCGGCCATATGCGCGATGGACGACACGGTCTCGGTCGTGATCAAGGCTCGTTCGGCCCTGCGATGCAGCCGTTTCACCCCGCTCTGGCTTGTCAGCGTCGCGCGATGCAATTCGAGATAAATCTCGCCGGACCAGATAGGCAGTCGTTTTTCCCCTGCAGTCACATGGGCGCTGGTGAAGAAATCCGCCACCTTGCCCCATCGCGCTTTGGGGATTGCCGGGAATGCGCGCAATTGCTCCTCCCGCTCCACCATTTCCGGCGTCACCCCGCCGCCGCCATCGCCATAACCGACCGCCAGAAGCGAAGTATCGTGCAGCGTCTTGCCGCGAAAATTCTTCCAGGTCGGCAGAAAGCAATCCGGTCGGACGAAGCCATTATAGCCTTCCATCGGATTGTCGAAGACATGCGCGAGGACACGGCTGCCATCCAGCCCCTCCCACCAGAACAGGTCATAGGGAAACTTGTTGGTTTCGCTCCAATTGACCTTGATGGTGAAGAAGCTTTCGATCCCGCCCTGGCGCAGCAATTGCGGTAAAGCGCCGGAGAAGCCGAAGCAATCCGGCAGCCAGCAGATGGTATGGCGCGCACCGAAGGTCTTCTCGAAATAACGCTGGCCGTAGAGGATCTGCCGAACCAGGCTTTCGCCTGTCGGCATGTTCGTATCCGGCTCGACCCACATGCCGCCGATCACCTCCCAGGAGCCCGCCGCAACCTTCTCCTTGATCCGAGCAAACAGCTCGGGATCGTCGGCTTCGATCTGGGCATAGTAATGCGCCGTCGACTGGTTGAAGCGGAAATCGGGAGAACGCTCCATCAATGACAGAGCGGTATGAAACGTGCGGCGCATCTTCCGACGCGTCTCGTCGTAGGGCCAGAGCCAAGCGAGATCGATATGGGCATGGCCGGTCAGCAGCAACTCACCGTTCTGAGGGTAACGTTGCTGAAGAGCACTCAAGCGGGCCAGCAATTGCTCATAGGCTTCTGCCACGCTTTGGCGTTCACGGTTGGAGAGTGCTGAAGGGCTCTCTATGAGCTCCGGCAATTCCCAGATCTTTCGCTGGCCCTCGGCGCCGGCCGTGCGCGCGATATAGGGCTCGGTGGCGGACGGCCAATCGAGGCTGCGCAATGCCGCCTCTGCGGCATCCAGCATATGCGGCACGACCTCGTGCTCACTGAGCGCACCGATTGCCTCGGCGATCTGCCGCAGCAGGAGATGCAGCCGATGGACTGGCAGATCCAGCCAGGCGAGGCGGGCACGGTTCAGCTTCGGCTGTCGGTTCGGCTCACCGAAGGGAAAGCGGGCAACGCTGTCGGTGTTGATCGCCAGATTGCGGCCCTTCAACGGAAATTCCTGATGATAGGGATCGAGACCAAAGCTCTCCTGCTGCCCCTCTCCAAAGTCGAGCGTTATCAGGCTTTCCCCGCCGAGATCGAGCTGCAGACGTGTCTCCTCAAGAGGCCAATCGGCCGGTACGCTGGCTTGCGCGGCAAAATGCACGACGCCGTTTCGATGCGGCCAGGCCTGACCGATGGCAACCCCCTCGCCGTCGGACGTCCAGCCCTCGATGCCTAGCGTGCTACGCTCCCGCCAATGGTCAAGCTCTGCAGTACGTACCTTCAGGCGATCCAGACGCTGGGCGAGGCTGAGAAACATGGCTGTCCTACCGGGTTCGATGTCAACGCAAATCGGGATGAACTGTCAGGGTGCATATGTGTCGCGTACGAAAGGAAACCAGAGCGTCAGCGCACCCTCCCGGCCGACTTGATGTCCACGCGCACTCAACGGCCTCCCACCAGCGACGCGTGCGCAACTTAGGATGAAGGCATGTCGGATAGCCAGGGCCGATCGGAGAAATCACCGACCTGGAGATAAGTTTGTCCTGAATAAACAAGAAAGCAGGCAGAGCCATCAGCTCTGCCTGCTTGGATCAATGCCGCGGTATGCGGGGCAAAAAGATCGTGAACAGGCCGAGCAGTGGCAGATAGGAGCAGATCGTATAGACGAAGGAAATGCCATGCGTATCGGCAAAATCCCCGAGCGCTGCCGCACCCAAGCCACCTGCACCGAAGGCAAAGCCGAAGAAAATGCCGCCGATCAGTCCGACACGGCCGGGGATCAGCTCCTGTGCAAACACCACGATCGCCGGGAAGGCCGAAGCGAAGATCAGCCCGATCACCACAGTCAGGACGCAGGTCCAGAACAGATCCGCATAGGGCATCAACAGCGCAAAGGGGATGACGCCGAGGATCGAGAACCAGATGACGAAACGTGCGCCGAGACGGTCACCCACCGGGCCGCCCATGATCGTGCCGACGGCTACAGAGCCGAGGAAGAGGAACAGCATCAGCTGGGCGTCGCGGACATCGAGGTGGAATTTCTCGATGACGTAGAAGGTGAAGTAGCTCGATATGCTCGCCATGTAGACGTTCTTCGTCGCCGTCAGCAGGATGAGGATGGCAAGCGCCCACATCGCCTTGTTGCGGGCGATCGGCAAGGTGCGGCTCGGCGCAGGGCGCGCCGATTGCTGGCGACGATGGTTGACAAACCAGGTGCCGACCCAGCTCAGAACGATGAAGCCGATAACGGCAAGCACCGAAAGCCAGGCGACGCTCTTCTGGCCATGTTGAAGTACGAAGAAGGCCGCAATCAACGGCCCGATGGCCGAACCGGCATTGCCGCCGAGTTGGAACAGCGATTGCGCCAGACCATGACGGCCGCCGGAGGCGAGACGCGCCACACGCGAGGCTTCGGGATGAAAGACGGCCGAGCCGAAGCCGATCAGGCTGGCGGCGATCAGCAACATGCCGAAGCTGCCGGCATAGCCCAGCAACACGAGGCCAAAGAATGTGCTGACCATGCCCACTGGCAGCGAATAGGGCATCGGCCACTTGTCCGTCACGATGCCGACCACCGGCTGCAGCAGCGACGCGGTGATCTGGAACATCATCGTCAGCAGGCCGATCTGGACGAAATCGAGTGAGTAATTCTCTCTGAACATCGGATAGAGCGACGTCAGCAGCGATTGCATGATGTCGTTCAGCAAGTGGCAGGTGCTGACAGCCACCACGATCGAGATCGTCGTCTTCTCGAATCGGGTTTGCGTACCCGAAAACGCCGCAACCATTGGGATTTCCTTCCAGCGTCGGCGACGTCCGCCGACCATAGTGTTTGATCCGCCTTTTACACGGCTTGCCGTTGTCCTTCTTTCGTGTTTTGGTCCAATAGTTTCGCGATTGGGCCAATATGGAAAAGCTATCGAAGCAGTTGCTGGCGACCCTCGACAAAGACCATGTGCAGAACATGCGCTGGATGGAGGAATCACCTGCGGATGTGCTCGTTCACAGCGCCGAGCCACCACAGGGCTACACCGTTCCTTGGCACCATCATCGGCGCACGCAATTGCTCTGCATCTTCGCCGGCGTCGCCCTGATCATGACGGCGCGGGGCCGCTGGATGGTGCCTCCCGGCCATGCCCTGTTCATTCCAGTCGGCCTCGAACATTCGATCGAGATCCTGAGCGATGTCAGCATGAAATCCGTCTATGTGATGCCGCGCGGCCAGCCTGCGAAGGAGGAGGCTCCGCGCGTCGTCGAAGTCACGGATCTCGCCCGCAGCCTGCTGCTGGAGGCCATTCGCTTGGGGGAAGCACCGGCCAGCCACCGAAAGGCCAAGCTGGTCCTGTCGCTGCTCGTCGAGGAAATCGCCACCCTGCCCGAACGGCCGCTGGGCCTCCCCTTCCCCTCTGACCGCCGGCTGACCGCGCTCTGCCGCGACTACCTCGCCAACCCATCGCCGAACGCTAGACTGGACGACTGGGCCGAGAAGCTTGCCATGAGTCGGCGGACGTTCACGCGGCAGTTCCGCAAGGAAACCGGTATCAGCTTCACGACCTGGCGCCAGCAGGCAAGCGTCTTTGCCTGCCTGCCGCGACTGGCCGAGGGGCAGCCCGTTACCAACGTGGCGCTTGAAGCTGGCTACGAAAGCGTGGCCGCCTTTACCACCATGTTCCGGCGCGTGCTCGGCACGCCGCCGAGGGCCTACATGGTCAACCGCTGGACCTTCGACCGACAGTCGACCTGAAGGCTTCCTCTTGAAATGATCAGGCGCTTCCGGCAAACAGCGCTCGAGCGAGGAAAAACATATGCGGTATATTCACATCGTCGGTATCGGCACGGGAAATCCCGAACATCTGACCGTGCAGGCGATCAATGCGCTGAACGCTGCCGATGTCATTTTCATTCCCAGTAAGGGCGCGGCAAAGACGGAACTTGCCGACGTTCGCCGGGAGATCTGCCATCGCTATGTCACCAACAACGCGACGCGCTTCGTTGACTATGACGTGCCCTCGCGCCAGACGGCCGATCGCAGCTACGTTGAGAGTGTCGACGAGTGGCACGAAGCCATCTCGGCGACTTATGAGCGGCTATTTCTGGAGCATTTGACGGACAGCGAAAGCGCTGCCTTCCTCGTCTGGGGCGATCCGGGCCTCTACGACAGCACGCTGCGCATCATCGACCGGGTCAGCGGGCGTGGCAAGGTGGCACTCGATTACAGCGTCATTCCCGGCATCACCAGCATTCAGGCGCTGACAGCAAGCCACCGCATTCCGCTCAACCTCGTCGGCAAGCCGGTACAGATCACCACGGGCCGGCGGCTGGCCGAGAGCTTTCCGGACGTAGCCGAAACCGCCGTCGTCATGCTTGATGGCGAACAGGCCTTCAGCAAGATCGACGACCCAGACGCCTATATCTATTGGGGAGCCTATCTCGGAACGAAAGACGAGATCATCATTGCCGGCAGGCTGGTTGATGTTTCCGAACACATCCTTTCGACACGTGAGCAGGCGCGCGCCAGACACGGATGGATCATGGACATCTATCTCATGCGCAAGGGGCACGATTTCGACGATCGGGAATGAGCAACGAGAGGCCAATTCATTTGCTCGCCGATCTCCTTTGTGCAAGGAAATGTCCTTTATGAAGGACAGTCTCATGGTTGCGACCAAAGGGCAGAGTATGGAAGGGCAAGCGTGCGTCTCGCAAGAGAACGCCGAACCGCGTGCCGCTGCATCGCCGCTGCCCTCCATGGTCCGTGGCGCCTGCCCTTCGCTGAGTGCGCCGATGCCAACGGGCGACGGCCTGCTCGTGCGGCTTCGCCCGGCAACGCCGGGATTGACCGTCACCCAATTTCGCGCGCTGGCCGATGCCGCCGAGGCACACGGCAACGGATTGATCGAGATCACCGCACGCGGCAATCTACAGCTGCGCGGCATGACCCCGCAGAGCATGGAAGGGCTGGCGGCCGATATCAACAGCGCCGGCATCGTTCCAGAAAGTGGTGTTGCCATAGAGTTGCCGCCGCTTAGCGGATTGGACCCGATCGAGATCGCCAACGTCCGTGATTTGGCCGGCCGTCTCCGGCAGGCGATCGAGGCGCTTCGCCCAAGGCCGCTCCTCGCGGCCAAACTGGCTGTTATCATCGATGGCGGTGGGCGGCTGACATTGGACGGGCTCTCGGCCGACATCCGGCTGCGAGCGGAAATCTCCGCCGATAGCCCACCTCTTTGGACTCTTGCAATATCCGGTACGGCCATAACGGCCAAGCCGATTGCGGCGGCACTCCCGGATGAACAGGCGATCGCAGCCGTGATCTCATTGCTGCAAACCCTCGGAAACATCGGGCCTGGCGCTCGTGGCCGCGACCTCGATGCAGAGGCCCTGCGTGCCCTGTTTCATTTCGACGGCTCCCGTGGACACGATGTGCGAGACCCATCCATCTCCCCCGTCGGCCTTATCTCTCTCGATGCAAAGCGCAACGTCCTCGGATTACGCCCATCCTTCGGCCAGATGCATGCGGCGCAGCTTCGCCGCTTTCTCGCCGTTGCGGAGAGAGCCGGTGTCAGTGAGATCCGTACGGCGCCCGAACATGCGATACTGTTACTGGGGCTGTCATCAAGTGCAGCTGAACAGCTGCGCACGGCAGCAACTGATTGCGGCTTTCGAACCCGCGCCGATGATCCGGCGAACTATGCTATCCCCTGTTCCGGCGCAGGCGCTTGTGCTTCCGCTCATTATGCCACAAGACAGGCCGCGACCGATCTCGTTGGCATCGCCCCCGAATTGCTCGACGGTTCCCTCGACGTGCATCTGTCGGGCTGCGAAAAGGGCTGCGCCCATCCGGGTCAGGCGATGCTTACGATCATCGGGGCTGCAACGGGCTATGCTATTGTCGTAAATGGGTCAGCATCGAGCGAGCCGGTGACCTACATCGGCAGGGACAAGCTGAAATCAGCACTGGCCGAACTCGGTAAACTGGTGCGAAACAACAAAGCTGCTGGCGAATCGGCCGGGCAGTGTCTTAAACGGCTCGGCCGGGACGCAATCGCGACGGCTTTACGACAGGGATAGAAATGCCTGACTATGACTATATCCGCGAGGGGGATGCGATCTATGAACGCTCCTTCGCGATCATCCGCAGCGAAGCAGACTTGTCGCGTTTTCCCGAAGCCGAGGCCGATGTCGCTGTCCGCATGATCCATGCCTGCGGATTGGTGGAAGCGGCGAAACACTTTCTTTTCTCCCCCGATTTTGTCTCGTCTGCCCGCAAGGCGCTATCTGCCGGCGCACCGATATTTTGCGATGCGGAAATGGTCGCCCGCGGCGTCACCCGTGCCCGTCTGCCGGCTGCCAACGAGGTGATCTGCACGCTGCAGGATCCGCGCACCGCCGACATCGCAAAATCGATCGGCAACACACGCTCGGCTGCCGCCATGCATCTATGGGCCGAACGCCTTGCCGGTTCTGTGGTTGCCATCGGCAATGCGCCGACTGCTCTCTTCCACCTCCTGGAAATGCTGCGGGACGGCGCTCCGAAGCCTGCAGCCATCATCGGCATGCCCGTGGGCTTCGTCGGCGCGGCGGAATCCAAGGATGCCCTTGCGGAGAATTCCTACGGCGTTCCCTTTGCCATAGTCCGCGGCCGCCTCGGCGGCAGCGCCATGACGGCCGCTGCCCTCAATGCTTTGGCGAGGCCAGGCCTATGAGCACATCATCCAGTGGACAGTTGATCGGCGTCGGCACCGGTCCGGGCGATCCGGAACTGTTGACCGTCAAGGCCGTCAGGGCCTTGGAGCGCGCCGACGTAGTCGCCTACTTCGCCAAGCAGGGCAGAGGCGGCAACGGAAAGGCGATCGTCGGCGAATTTCTGAAGGCAGATGTGACGCTGCTGCCGCTCTACTATCCCGTCACGACGGAGATCGACAAGGACGCACCGGAATATGGAAGGCAGATCACTGCCTTCTACGATGCCTCCGCCGAGATGGTGGCTGCGCAACTGCGCGAGGGCAAGACAGTTGCCGTGCTCAGCGAAGGCGACCCGCTCTTCTACGGTTCCTACATGCATCTGCATGTGCGCCTGGCCGATCGCTTCCCGACCGAGGTCATACCCGGCGTCACCGCCATGTCCGGCTGCTGGTCGCTTGCCGGCCTGCCGATGGTGCAGGGAGACGACGTTCTCTCGGTTTTGCCGGGAACGATGAAGGAGACCGAACTGGCCCGCCGCCTCGGCGATACGCAGGCCGCCGTGATCATGAAGGTGGGCCGCAACCTGCCGAAGATCCGCCGCGCGCTGGAACTGGCTGGCCGGCTGAACGAGGCCATCTATGTTGAGCGCGGCACGATGGCGAACGGGGCTATGACGCCGCTAGCAAGCCGCGACGATGCCGAGGCGCCGTACTTCTCGCTGGTGCTGGTCCCCGGATGGGAAAACAGGCCATGAGCGGGCGCCTCTATGTCATCGGCACAGGGCCCGGCAATCCCGAACAGACCACGCCGGAAGCGTTAGCAGCTGTCGCGGATGCTACCGAGTTCTTCGGCTATGGCCCCTATCTGGATCGCCTGACGCTTCGCGCCGATCAGATCCGCCATGCCTCGGACAATCGCGAGGAACTGGACCGCGCCAAGGCGGCGCTGGAGCGCGCTGTAGCGGGAGCCAATGTCTGCGTCGTCTCGGGCGGCGATCCCGGCGTCTTTGCCATGGCAGCGGCAGTCTGCGAGGCAATCGATCATGGGCCGGAAGAATGGCGCTCCATCGACCTCGTCGTCGTGCCGGGAATTACCGCCATGCTCGCCGTTGCTGCGCGTATCGGCGCCCCGCTCGGACACGATTTCTGCGCGATTTCACTGTCGGACAATCTGAAGCCCTGGCCTATTATCGAAAGCCGGCTGCGTGCCGTCTCCGAAGCCGGTCTCGTCATTGCGCTCTATAATCCCATCAGCAAAGCGCGGCCCTGGCAGCTCGGCACAGCCTTCGAAATCCTGCGGACCACATTGCCTGCAGACACGCCCGTCATCTTTGGCCGCGCCGCCGGGCGCCCGGATGAGCGGCTGACAATTGCACGGCTGGCGGATGCTGAGGCGTCGCAGGCTGATATGGCGACCTGCGTCATCATCGGCTCGGCCGAGACGCGCGTCATTGCCCGCGAAGGACACCCGGATCTGGTCTACACGCCGCGCTTCATCAGGGAAGAGACGAGATGATCGATCCGATCGAGCGCAGCTTCGAGTGTTTCGACCGCCGGCAGGCCGGTTGCCTCGGTGCGTTCGATCATGATCACCTTGATCCCAAGCTGCCGCGCAGCCTCGATCTTCGCATAGGTGGTATCGCCGCCGCTATTCTTGGCGACGATCACATCAATGCCATGCTTGCGCAGCATCTCCAGCTCATCCTCCAGCCGAAACGGCCCCCTGCTGTGGATGTAGCAGACGTCGGGCGCCGTCAGCGGCGGGTCAACCGGATCGACGCTGCGGACCCAATAGTGGTGATAGGGAGCGGCATCGGCATAGTGAGCCTCCTGCCGCCCGGTCGCCAAGAA
This sequence comes from Rhizobium sp. AC27/96, assembly GCF_001692325.1. Classification (GTDB taxonomy): domain Bacteria; phylum Pseudomonadota; class Alphaproteobacteria; order Rhizobiales; family Rhizobiaceae; genus Rhizobium. The sequence continues at coordinate 124,971 of NZ_LXKN01000032.1, forward strand.
CACTCGCTTGGGCGTCGCGCCAAGAGCCGCGATGGCCTGCGGGACGCTATGAACGAAAAGCCAGTCATCTCCTTCGACAGGCACCCAGGCCGAGCGACGCAGCGCAAAGGCCGGAACATCACTTTGAGCCGCCGCTTGTGCGGCATTGGCGGAGATGCGCGCCGCGAAGGGATGGGTTGCGTCGATCATCAGATCGATCCCTTCGTCCTGGAGATAACGGGCAAGACCCTCCGCGCCGCCGAAGCCGCCGCTGCGCACCGGAACCGGCTGTGGAGCCGGATCGGCGGTTCTGCCGGCCAGCGACAGGACGACATCGAGATCGGCGCGGGGAGCAAGTGCTGCCGCCAGCGCACGGGCTTCCGTCGTGCCGCCCAGGATCAGAATGCGAGCCTTGCCCATGGCTGAGACACCTTCAGTTCAACGCTGGCTCACTCTTATCGGCATCGGCGAGGACGGTCCAGCCGGGCTTGGCGACGAGGCCAAACGGTTGATTGCTTCTGCCCCGGTCGTTTTTGGCGGCGTGCGCCATATCGAATTGATGCAGCCGCTGATCACCGGCGAGGCCCGGCCATGGCTGAGCCCGTTCGAAAAATCTGTGGATGCGGTGCTCGCCCTTCGTGGTAGGCCGACCGTCGTGCTCGCCTCCGGTGATCCCTTTTTCTACGGCGTCGGTGCAACGCTCTCGCGGCAGATCCCCGCCGTCGAAATGACAGTCATTTCCGCGCCCTCCTCCTTCAGCCTTGCGGCTTCACGACTTGGATGGCCCCTGCAGGATATCACCACCCTTTCGCTGCACGGACGCCCGATCGATCTCATCCGTCCGCATCTGCATCCGGGCCGCAAGATTCTGGCGCTGACATCCGATGGCAAAGGCCCGGCCGATCTAGCCGCCCTGCTGGTCGCGGCAGGCTTCTGTCAGTCTACGCTTACGGTTCTCGAGGCGCTCGGCGGTCCGCAGGAGAAGGTTTCGCAGCAAATAGCAGTCGACTTTGCATTGGCCGATATCAACGACCTCAATATCTGCGGCATCGAGGTCAAGGCCGACGACGGCGCCCGCATCCTGCCGGTAGTTGCCGGTCTTGCCGATGAGCTTTTCGAGCATGACGGCCAGATCACCAAGCGGGAAATACGCGCGGTGACGCTGTCTGCTTTGGCGCCACGTCGTGGCGAGCTGCTGTGGGATATCGGTGCAGGCTCGGGCTCGATCGGCATCGAATGGATGCTTGCCGACCCATCGTTGCGCGCCATCGCCATCGAAGCCTCCGGCGAACGTGTTGCTCGGATGCGCCGCAACGCGGCGAATTTCGGTGTACCGGGCCTCACCATCGTCGAGGGCGAGGCGCCAGACGCGCTTGCGAGCTTGCCGACGCCCGATGCCATTTTCATCGGTGGCGGCGGCAGCGACGCAGGTGTGCTCGACGCCGCCATCAGCCAGTTGCGACGTGGTGGCAGACTGGTCGCCAATGCGGTCACGACCGAGATGGAAGCCATTCTGCTCACCGAGCACGCACGGCGCGGTGGCTCCCTGATCCGCATCGATATCGCCCGGGCCGCTCCCGTCGGCCACATGACCGGCTGGCGGCCGGCCATGCCGGTGACGCAATGGTCCTGGATCAAGCCATGAATAGAGACGAGGTAAAGCAATGACGGTGCATTTCATCGGCGCAGGCCCAGGAGCTGCGGACCTGATCACGGTTCGCGGTCGCGACCTGATCGGCAAATGCCCGGTCTGCCTCTATGCCGGCTCGATCGTCTCGCCGGAGCTGCTGCAATATTGCCCGCCCGGCGCCCGCATCGTCGACACCGCGCCAATGTCGCTGGACGAGATCGAGGCCGAATATCTGAAGGCCGCAGCTGCCGGCGAGGATGTTGCACGCCTGCATTCCGGCGATCTTTCCGTCTGGAGCGCGGTCGCCGAACAGATCCGCAGGCTTCAGCAGCATGGCATCGACTATACGCTGACGCCAGGCGTTCCCGCTTTCGCCGCCGCCGCCTCCGCGCTCGGACGCGAACTGACCATCCCTGCCGTTGCGCAAAGCCTCGTTCTCACCCGCGTTTCCGGTCGCGCCTCGCCGATGCCGAACAATGAAACACTTGAGAAATTCGGTGCCACCGGCGCGACGCTTGCCATCCATCTGGCGATCCATGCGCTCGCAAAAGTCGTCGAGGATCTGACGCCGCTTTATGGTGCGGATTGCCCGGTTGCGATCGTCGTCAAGGTCTCCTGGCCGGACGAGCGGATCCTTCGCGGCACGCTTGCCACGATCGAGGCGCAGGTGGCGGCGGAACCAATCGAGCGGACCGCCCTGATCTTCGTCGGCCCATCGCTCGGCGCCAGCGATTTCCGTGAGAGCTCACTCTACGATCCGACCTATCAGCGCCGTTTCCGTGGCCGGCAATAGCGACGCACCTGGTTGCAAAACATGCCGAAATTTCCTCTAGTCGATTTCGACAGGTCGACATGCAAAAGAGGATCACGACATGCAGCGCATTACCATCACCATCGATGATGATCTTCTGGAGACGATCGATAAGATCAGTGTGCAGCGTGGTTACGCAAGCCGCTCGGAAACGCTGCGCGATCTCGTTCGCGATGCCGTTACGCGCGCGCAACCAGCCATCGATGGCGAAGCCAATTGCTTTGCGGCGCTCACCTATGTCTATGAGCACGAGACCCGCGACCTGTCGCGCCGGCTGACGACGGCGCAGCACGACCACCATGACCTTTCGGTCTCGACCCTTCACGTCCACATCGACGGACATGATTGTCTTGAGGTCTCGGTGCTAAAGGGCAAGGCGGATGAGATACAGAGCTTTGCCGACAGTGTGATCACCCAACGCGGTGTGCGCTTCGGAAACCTGCATCTCATTCCATCGGAACATGGTCCGCATCACTCGGGCACACATTCGCACGACTGAGCACGGCTCAGTTGCCCGCGGACAACTGCGGCCTTCAGAGTTTCCCCGTCATGTAGGCCATGCTTTCCTTGATCGCCGCGACGGGCTCCGTCAAAGCATGAACTGTCGGGGCAAAGGGTTCGAAGGATGCAGGGCCGGCATAGCCGGCAGACAGCAGCGCTCGCAGCTGCCCGACATTGTCGAGGCGATCGCTGGCATCGACCAGAACGCGATGGGGATCGCGCATGTCGGCAACCGATACGTCGGGATCGCTGACGCCGGAAATATGCACCAGGCCCGTCAGCTCAGGGAAAATCGCAGTCTCGCCGGCCAGATGATGGTGGAAGGTATCGTGAACCAGGCAGAAGGTCGACTTTGCCCCGAGTTCCTCGATGGCCTCGGCCGCTTCGCTCTTCCGTCGCAGAGAGCAGATTTCAAAGCCGAGCGGCTCGACGAGGCCGATGATGCCGGCAGCCTCCAGCATCGGCTTCAGCGCCGATAGCGCCTTGCGGAGATTGGCACGGCGCACGTCCGGCTCGCGGCCGCTGCCGTCGTTGACCGGAACAAGCACCAGGGCGCGGGCACCGCAATCGCGCGCATAGGCGATCAGCTCGGCCGCCTCGTTCGCGCGCTCCTCGGTCCATTCGTTGAAGCGCTGTAGAGCGTTGATCGAAATGATCGTTAACCCATAGCGCGCGGCCAGCTCCTTGACGGCTGAGGCCGGCGTGCCGTCCAGGATGGCATTTCCGGCCAGATCATTGCGGATCTCGACGCTCTCGATGCCGAGCTGCTTTGCAGCGGCAAAGAACGTTTCCAGGGGGAGCGACGGCGCGCACATATGATTAAGCGCGAAACGAATGGAACTCATGATGGGCACTCCTCCTCAAGACCGATGGCCGGGAAAGATATCTCGACCCCTCGCACCAGCCAGCGAAGGACTAGCGAGATTCATGATCGCAATCCATCGGCCATCACCATCATCTCTGATAGAATTATCCCAGAAATGATAGAATTACATCATTCTTGCTAGATGTTTTCCGAGACGAAGATTTCGAAGGGCAAGACGCTTTGTCCGGGGATGGCCGTTGCATCGCTTTCGATCGACTTCATCATCAGGCTCATCAATTCCTGGCACAGAGCCGGGAGCGGCGTGCCGATCGCCATGGTAACGACATCGTCGGCAAGCGCCGCCTTCGATTCTGGCGTCAGTTCATTGACGACCGCGATCAGCTTGCCCGCCAGATGCTCTTCGCGGATTGCTGAAATCGCGCCCTCCATGCCGCCGCCGCAGACATAGAAACCGATGAGATCAGGATGCTTTTGCAGGAGATCGAGCGTCGCTTCATGGGTGATCTCCGGCGTGTCGAGATTGATCAGCGTATCAAGCACCTCGAATTCCGGCGCGTTCTCGCGAAAATAGCTCCGAAAGCCGATCTCGCGCAGCTCGTGGCCAAGAAAGCGATGACTGCCGACGAAGCAGGCGACTTTGCCAGGCCGACGCGCCGAACGAGCGATGGCCCAGGCGGCGGTGCGCCCCACCTTGCGATTATCGACGCCGATATAGCCTTGCCGCGCGGTGGTGGAAAAATCCGACAGCAGGGAAAAGACCGCGATGCCCTTTTCCTTCAGCTCCTCGATTGCAGCCGTAACGGCCGGATAATCCGGCGCAACGAGCGCGATCGCCTGGCTGCGCGCAGCCATCGCCTTCAGTCTCTCGACGATAGCCGTTGGCGTCGAGGCCGGCACGAAATCCACAAGAGCGTTGATCCGGGCTGTCGTGACCGCCTGCGCCGCCACGACGACCTCCTTGGCGAAAGCCTGGTAGAAGGCTTGAACGGGTTTCTGTAGGACGAAACCCAGGCGATATTGCGGCAGGTCTTCGAAAACGCGCTGACGCAGGAGACCGACGGCATGATAGCCGATTTCCTGTGCCGCCTCATAAACCCGTCTTGCCGTCTCCTCCCGCACGCGATGACGTCCGTTCAGGACGCGATCGATGGTGGCGACGCTAACGCCAGATGCCTTGGCGAGATCCGATATGGTGGGGCGACGCATGGCTGCTCCTGACATATGTCATCATCGATGACATCAGAATTTGATAGGTTTTGATAGATTCCATCATTCCCTCATTGAGGCAAGCGAAAACTCGATCTATCGTTTTCGACATGAGGGCGGCGTGCTGTTGCGTGCCGCGGGAGATGGCGATGACTGAGATAATCAAACGGGACTACAGCCTGCTTGGCGCCAGCAGCAAAAGGGCGGTGGAAACCGGACTTGCCGCCGCCGAATGGTATCACACGGATATCCCGCGCAAGGACATGAAGGCGCTGATGCAACGTTCCGACGCACCGGCGATCCGCGACACCATCATCTGGCTCGGCAGCATGGTTCTGTTTGCAGCCCTCGGCATCTATTTCTGGGGCTCATGGATCTGCATCCCGTTTTTTCTGGCCTATGGCGTGCTTTATGGCTCCGCTTCGGATAGCCGCTGGCACGAATGCGGCCACGGCACGGCGTTCAAGACCCGCTGGATGAACGATGTGGTCTATCAGATCGCCTGTTTCATGATCATGCGTAATCCGGTGACATGGCGCTGGAGCCATGCCCGCCACCACACCGATACGGTCATCGTCGGCCGCGATCCGGAGATTGCCGTCATGCGCCCGCCGGACCTCCTCCGCCTTGTCCTGAATTTCTTCGGCATCCTCGATGCCTGGTATGCAATGGTCGACATGCTAAGCAATTCAGCCGGCGTCGTCAGCGCCGCCGACAAGACCTTCATTCCCGAGATGGAGCAGCCAAAGGCCATCCGCATCGCCCGCATCTGGCTCGCCATCTATGTCGTGACCATTGCGGCGGCGATTGCCATGGGCTCGATCCTGCCGCTGATGCTGATCGGCCTGCCCCGGCTTTACGGCGCCTGGCATCATGTTCTGACGGGCCTGCTGCAACACGGCGGCCTTGCCGACAACGTCGTCGACCACAGGCTGAACAGCCGCAGCGTCATGATGAACCCGGTAAGCCGCTTCATCTATTGGAACATGAACTATCATGTCGAACATCACATGTTCCCCATGGTACCGTATCACGCCCTGCCGAAGCTGCACGCGATGATCAAGCATGATCTGCCAGCCGCCAACCCATCCATGTGGTCCGGCTACCGCGAGATGATCCCGGCCTTCCTGCGGCAGCTACGCAATGAGGACTACTTCCTGAAGCGTGAACTGCCTCCGACGGCACGGCCTTATCGCGAGGAATTCCACAGTGAACTACCGGCAGCAGCCCAATAATAACGGCATTCCAAGGGAGGAAAACATGAGCAACAACTGGATCGAAGTCTGCGCCACAGGCGAGATCGATGAAGAGGATGTCATCCGCTTCGACCATGACGGGCGAACCTTTGCCGTCTATCGCAGCCCCGAGGACGACTATTTCGCCACCGACGGCCTGTGCACCCATGAAAAGATCCATCTTGCCGATGGTCTGGTCATGGACAACATCATCGAATGTCCTAAGCACAATGGCCGCTTCGACTATAGGACCGGCGAGGCCAAGGGCGCGCCGGTCTGCGTCAACCTGCAGACCTATCCGGTCAAGGTCGAAGACGGCACCGTTTTCATCGGACTCTGAGGAGGCAATCGTGGCGCATTTCGTCATCGTCGGGGCCGGAGAATGCGGTGCTCGCGCGGCCTTCGCTCTCAGAGAAAAAGGCTTTGACGGCGACGTCACCCTGATCGGTGCCGAGGCCATCGCCCCATACGAACGCCCGCCGCTTTCGAAAGACGGATCGGGTCAGGCACCTGACCCTAAATTCGTCGCGGCATCGGAGCGTTACCAGGAGCAATCGATCGACCTCCGGCTCGATACGACGGTGACAGCGATCGATCCCGTCGCAAAAGCAATCAGGCTCTCAGACGGACACATGCTTGGCTACGACAAGCTTTTGCTCGCAACCGGAGCCACCGCGCGCGGCTTGCCCGGCGCTGATGGCACTTCCGACCGTATCCGCGTGCTGCGGACCCACGCGGATGCGGTGGCTTTGCATGCCGCTCTTCACCCGGGGCGGCACATCGCCATTATCGGCGGTGGCTTCATTGGGCTCGAGCTGGCGGCAACAGCGCGCATGCGGGGTGCCGACGTTACGGTCATCGAAGGTCTGCCGCGCGTGCTGAAGCGCGGCGTGCCGGAGGAAATCGCTCAGGCGATTACAGAACGCCACCGACTGGAGGGCGTGGATGTTCGTTGCGGCGAAACGATCCGGAGCGTGCGAGAAGAGACGGACAAGGTCATCATAGGGCTGGCCAATGGTGAAATGATCCCTGCCGACCTGCTGCTCGTCGGCATCGGCGCCTCGCCGAATATCGGGCTTGCTGAGGCAGCCGGGCTGACGATCGACAATGGTATCGCCATCAACGAACGACTGGAGACCTCGGTATCTGATATCTATGCCGCCGGCGATTGCTGCTCCTTCCCGCTGGCGCTCTATGGCGGACGACGCGTTCGGCTCGAATCCTGGCGTAATGCGCAGGAGCAGGCAAACCTGGCCGCCGCCAACATGCTGGGAGAAGGCGCGGAAATCTCCGCCGTGCCATGGTTCTGGTCCGACCAGTATGACCTGACATTGCAGATCGCCGGGCTCGCCGAGGGCGCAACCACGCATATCCGCCGCGATCTTGGCGATGGCGCATTCATTCTCTTTCATCTCGACGAAAGCGGTCGGCTTCTTGCCGCGAGCGGCATTGGCCGCGGCAATGCCGTCGCGCGCGATATCCGTCTCGCAGAAATGCTGATCGCCGCTCACGCGCATCCTGATCCCGGTGCCTTGGAGGCAAGCGGCATCAAGCTGAAGTCCCTGCTTGCGGCATGAAGCAAGGCAAGATCGCCGCCAACCCTTGACGAACGGCCCCGAACGATAAATGTCTCGCTTAAACGGACACAGGGGGATGCGATGAAGATTCTCGGCATATCAGGCAGCCTTCGCAAAGGCTCCTTCAACACGGCCCTGCTTCATGCCGCCGTCGAACTGGCGCCGAGCGGCGTCGATCTCGTCGCGCGCACCATTCACGGCGTACCGCTTTACGACGCCGATCTTGAAGCCGCAGAAGGCATCCCCGAGAAGGTGCAGGAACTCAAGGACCTCGCGATATCGGCGGATGGGCTGATTCTGTTTACACCGGAGTATAACAACTCGCTCCCGGGCGTGTTCAAGAACGCCATCGACTGGATGAGCCGGCCTTCCAACGATATCGCCCTTGTTTTTGGGGCGAAACCGATTGCTGTTCTCGGCGCCTCTCCCGGCAACTTCGGCACCATCCTCAGCCAGAACGCCTGGCTAACGGTGCTGCGCACGCTCGGCGCCGATCCATGGTTCGGCGGCCGGCTGATGGTATCGCGCGCCGGCAGCGTCTTCGACGCCGAAGGCGGGATCGTAGACGACAAGGTGAAGCAGAACCTCGCCAAATTCATCGAAGGGTTCACCGCTTTTGTCGCGGATCGCAAAAAGAGCTGATCCTGCCCGCAGTGCATGGGCAAAAGACGAAGGCAAAGCCCTATGATTGCGAAAGCGAATGACCTAGTGTGAACGCTGCGTCGGGCGACCGGCGTCTCCGGGGTCCGCACATCTTCTTCGAAACGCAATGAAATCCAACACAGCCGGTTATGTCTTCACGCTGTTGGCGATCAGCATATTCGCCATACAGGACGGCATCTCGAAACATCTGGTCAGCGCCTATCCGCCGCTTCTGGTGGCGATGATCCGTTATTGGGCCTTCATGCTCTTTGCCATCGCATTGGCCTCGCGCTCGCCGGGTGGTCTTCGCACGGCCGTCAGGACCAGGCGGCCTGTGCTGCAAATCGCGCGCGGCCTGTTGCTTGCAGCGCAGATCGTCGTCGTTATTTCGTCCTTCGTCATGGTCGGCCTGGCCCGTTCGCAAGCGATCCTGTCGTCCGGGCCGTTGATAGTCGCCATGCTGTCCATACCCATCCTCGGCGAGAAGGTCGGCTGGCGGCGATGGCTGGCAATCTGCGTCGGCTTCGTCGGTGTCCTGCTGATCCTGAAGCCTGAAAGCGGCCTCTTCGAGACACGTTTCCTGATGCCGCTTGCCGGTGCGCTGCTCTTCTCGCTTTACGTGGTCCTCACCCGATATGTCAGCCGTGAGGACAGCGCCAAGACCAGCTTCTTCTACACAGGCGTCGTCGGCGGCATCGTGATGAGCTGCATCGGCCCGTTTTTCTGGACGACATTGGCGCCGCAGGACTGGGCTTTCATGGGCATACTTTGCCTGACGGGCATCTCGAGCCACTATTTCCTGATCCGCGCCTACGATCTGCTGGACGCGGTGGTGATCCAGCCGCTGACCTATCTGCAGCTCGTCTTCTCCGCCATCATCGGCGTTGCCATATTCGGCGAAAGCCTGAGCGCCACGATGATCGCAGGCGCGATAATCGTGGTGGCGGCGGGCATATTCACGATCTGGCGTGAACATGCCCTGGCCAGAACCCGCCTCAAGGCAGGCGGGGCTTAGGATAACTACGCATCCACCTGCGCGCGCGGCTGCGCTTCGGTGTAGTAGCTCACATACTTCTGACGGTAGCGTTCGGTTCCGCCGAAATCGCTATAGCGCGGCAGTTCCGACATGTCGGTCTTGTTGAGGATGACGCCGAGGATGCGCGAGTTGATGTGGGGCTCCTGCTCCAGAACGTCACGCACCAGCTTGGTCGGCGTGGCACCCCATTCCGTCACGAGCAGGAAGGCATCGACCTGCGGCGCGAAAGCCTTGGCATCGATGACAGGCCCCAGCGGTGCCAGATCGACAACGATATAATCGAACATCTTGCGTGCATTTTCCATGAGATGATGCATGCCTTGCGACGACAGCAGCTCGCTGGTGTGCAGGAGATGATCACGCACGACGACCGGCAGGATGGCAAGCTTGGTGCGCGGATCGACCTTCACGGCATTCGTCCACGGCACTTCGCCGAGCACGGCCTCGATCAACCCGGCCTGCGGCGGTGATTTCAGCGTGCGGCTCAGGCCCGGATTGCGCAAGTCGGCGTCGATCAGCAGCGTACGCTTGCCGCTGCTGGCCAGGAGGGCGGCAAAATTGGCCGCCGTCGTCGACTTGCCTTCGCCCGGCAGCGCCGAGACGACGCCGATCACACGATCGGTGCGACCTTGCAGCATGACGTCGCTGGCAAGCTTGGCGTTTCTCAATGTCTCGGCGAAGATCGAGCGCGGCGCCTCGACGGAGATGCGCATCATCCGTTCGAAGGTGACGCCATGCTCCGCCTCCTCGGCGGTTACCGGCTCCTGACCGACGTTGATCTTGCCGCGCTTCTTCTTGCCGTTGCCCTGCTGGCCAAGCAGCGGCAGATAGCCGAGGAACTTCAATCCGAGCGCGGAGCGCACATCCGCTTCGACGCGGAAGAAGCGGTCGCGGAATTCCTGGAATGCGGCGACACCGCAACCGGCCATCAGCCCCAGGATCACCGAGAGCGCCAGGACAAGCGTCTTCTTCGGGCTCGACGGCGATGTCGGCACGCCGGCAACCGAAATGACGCGTGCCTTGGCGATCGGGAAGGATCGCTGCTGCGTCGCCTCTTCGAAGCGGCCGAGATAGGATTCATAGAGCGTCTTCAGCGCTGTCGCCTTCTGATTCAGCTCATTCAGATGCACCAGAGACTTGTTGGCTTCCGAATTCTTGCCGACGACGCCCTCGATGCTCTCGCGAAGTGAGGCGGAGCGGGACTGCGCGACCTCAAGCTCGTTCTTGTAGCTGGCGGTCAGCTGCTGAAGAACCTGATAGATCTGCCGGGTAATGTCCTGCCGCTCGGCCTTGAGCGCGATGGCTTGCGGATGGTTGGCGCCGAAATTCTGCGTAACATCCTGCTCGCGCTTCTCGACGGCAAGATAACGTGTCTTCAGGTCCTGCAGGACCGAGGTATCGGTCTGGCTGGAGGAGATGGTCGCATTCTTGACGGCGTTGTCGGGACCCTGGTCGATGATCGACTTGTACTGATTGTAGCGTGCCGCCGCGCTGGCGGTATCGGCCTGGGCGATGATCAACTGTTTGTTGAGATCGGAAATCTGCTGCTCCGACATCAACTCGCCACCGGTCGAGGTCAGGCCATTGTCGGCCTTGTATTTCTCGACTTCGAGCGAGGCTTCCTGCGCACGCTGGCGCAGATCGTTCAAGCGCTCCTGCAACCAGACGGAGGCGCGTTCCGTCGCGTCGAAATTGGCGTTCAGCTGGTCGGTCAGGTAGGCCTCGGCATAGGCGCTCGTTACCTTGGCGGCCAATAGCCGGTCGGTCGAACTGAAGGAGACGGCGACAACCGAGCTTCGTGTCACGCGTTCTACCTTAAGACCATCCTGCAGCACGGCAGCGACCTTCTGGCGCTGCGCTTCGCGCATCTCTTCCGGGGTCATGGGCGTACGCCCCACCTTGAAGATACTGGCAATCAGTCCCGCGCCCGACTTGAGCAGAGCGGCCGGCGACTGTGGTGGATTGAGCAGCGTATTGTTGTCGGCAAGCCCCGCGGTATCGACGACGCGCAAGGCCATCTCGTTCGATTTCAGGATTTCGACGGCGCTGGCGATCTCCATGTCCGCCTGCTGGCTGCTGGCGACCGGCGGCTGGCTCTCCGCATATTTCGTCATGCTCTCGTCGAGCAGGATCTGCGTCATCGACGTGTAGCTCGGCGTGGCGGTCAGCAGATAGGCCACGGCCAGTATGACAAAGGCAGCCACTGCGAAGATGATGGTGCGGATGCGGCGCGTCACGATCGCCATCAGCCGATCGAGATCGATGAAGCCGTCATGCTGCTCAGCCTGGGAGTGAGCGCTGTGGAAAGTAAAGTTTTTCTGATGCATGGCGACCACCTTAGTCGGAGAAGCCTGAATGGATAATAAGCTGTGACCCGCGGCCTCGACGGCCGCGGGCCAGAACGTGAACAGGCTTAAGCAGCGGTCATCTGCGCTTCGTGCGAGACGACCAGGTTGCGGATCGAGTCATAAACCAGGCCGCCGATATCGGAGCGAGCGAGCGCAAAGGCGACGTTCGCTTCGATGAAGCCGTGTTTGGACCCGCAGTCGAATGTGCGTCCGTTATAGACCTGGGCATGGAAGGATTGCGTCTCGGAGAGGCGCAGCATGCCGTCGGTCAGCTGGATTTCATTGCCGGCGCCGCGCTCCTGGCGGGCCAGAATATCGAAGATCTCAGGCTGGAGGATATAACGACCATTGAGGTAAAAGTTTGAAGGCGCTTCCGAGGGATGTGGCTTCTCGACCATCTTGGTCACGGCGAAGCCGTGACGCACCGCCGAGCCCTTGCCGATGATGCCGTATTTGGACGTCTCTTCGGGGGCGCATTCCTCAACGGCTACGATATTGCCGCCGACTTCGTTGTATAGGTCCATCAGGCCGGCCATGCAGCCGCGCATGCCATAGCAGAGCATATCCGGCAGCAGCAGCGCGAAAGGTTCGTTGCCGATCAGGTCACGGGCGCACCAGACGGCATGGCCGAGGCCAAGCGGCGCCTGCTGACGGGTAAAGCTGACGGAGCCCGGCCGCGGCAGGAGGCGTTCCAGCTCGCTGACCTGATGGCTCTTGCCGGCCAGCCGCAGCGAGGAAATCAATTCGGGCGTATCGTCGAAGTGATCTTCGATCGCCGACTTGTTGCGGCTGGTGACGAAGACGATGTGCTCGATGCCGGCTTCGATCGCCTCGTCGACGGCATATTGCACGACTGGACGATCGACGATCGTCAGCATCTCCTTCGGCATTGCCTTTGTCGCGGGCAGGAACCGGGTTCCGTTGCCGGCAACCGGAATGACTGCTTTTCTCACACGGTGCTTGGGGTCCATGGCTCTATCATCCTTTGTTAGAGTGAGGGCCTGCGCCCATATTGGGCAGGGGCGAGGAGAGTTGAGAGGCGGGTGTCTGCTGGCGGCCGCCGCGCAGGGACGCGGCAAGACGGCGCAGTCGCGCGGCAACGGGCATGCTCAGATGACGCATCGCACGCGGATTGAGGAGTGCAATCTTGAGGGTGCTCGGCAGTTCGCGCTCCTTGATGCTCGCGACCAGCATCAGGAAGGCTTTGACCTCTTTCAGATTGCGCGTTCGCCGCCGTTGTGCGGCAAGCGCGGCGGCACCGAAGGGATGTTCGGCAAAGAACCTGGCGTCGGCGGCCAGCATGGCCTCGACATGTTCTCTTTTGAGAACGCGCGATATCGATCCCTCGCGAATGTAATAGAGATAACCGACCATCGGCTCGACGACGCAGACGCCGCCTCTGGCAAGTGCGGAGGCCAGGAAAATATAATCCTCGCCGATCCGTAGCCGCTCATCGAAACGCAGGCGATGCTTTGCCAGGAACTCGCGTTCGAAGACCGGCTTCATGTAGCCGAAATTGTGCTCGGAACGGAAAATCATGTTCGAGGCGATGAATTTCGCCAGCGTCAGCACCGGCAGGCGGGTGAGCAACGCCTCGGGAAACATCGGAACGATCGTTCCGACATCTTCACGAATGACGTCGAGATTATCGACCGCGATCTGGGCCTCGGCCTTTTCCGCCCGGGCAATCAGCCGCGCCATGCGATCCGGGCGCAAAGCGTCGTCGGAATCGAGCACCGCCACCCAGCGGCCACGGGCCGCATCGAGACCGGCGTTGCGGGCAGCACCCGGGCCGCCATTGCGCGCCAGGGCGACGAGACGGACACGCGGATCGGGATGATTGCCGGCGATATCTCGCGTGCTGTCGGTCGAGCAATCGTCGACGACGATCACCTCCATGCTGACGGCGCCCTGGGCGAGCGCACTGTCGATGGCACGCGCGAGCGTCTCCTCGGCATTATAGGCAGCGATGACGAAGCTGACATCGGGGATGAAATCCGTCATTGCGGTGCCTTCTCCATAGTTCCGTATTGCTCGATTTCGCGAACCCCGAAGAGCCCGCTGACGACGCCGGCATGCATGATGCCGCGCAAACCGTAGCGATGCCGCTTGATCGGAGAGGCGACGAGCAGTACGGCGGCGACAAAGCAATAGGCGGACTTCGTGCCGGCAAGGGCGATCGCGCGCCAGTGCCGCGAGCCTGCTGCCGCCTCCAGCAACATGCGGCCGTGCGTCTGGCCCATGCGGAACCGGCGCTTGGCAAGCCAGGAAACCGTGGCGCGCTTCTCCGGCACAGGTTCTTGAACCAGCGCGTCTTCAGCAAAGGCGATCCGGCCGCCCGCATTGTGCATATGAGTAAAGAACTCGGTGTCCTCGCCGCCGGTGCGACCGAGCGCAATATTGAAGCGACGTCCGACAAGCGAGGGCGCGCTGCGACGCAGCAGGACGTTGCAGGTATAACCCGTGAGGATCTCACCCGCGACGCGGACAGGCAGGGTCGAATGGAAATCGCCACGCTGCATCCAGGTGGGCGCGGTATTTCCATAGATAGCCTTTACGGGGCCAAGAACGGCATCGGCACCGGTCGTATCCGCCATGACGAGCAATTCCGCCAGCCAATCCTCCGAGGCCGTCTCATCGTCATCGATAAAGGCGACGAAATCACCGGCCGCATTGTCCAGGCAGGCGTTGCGGGCGATCGAGATATTCGCTGCCGGGCAATGCACATAGGCGATCTCGAACGGAACGGCAGCGCGCATGGCATCGACGCGATCGCGGGCGCTCGGCGTCACATCATTGTCGGCAACGATGATGCGCACGATGACGCCGGCGGGGATGGTCAGCACCGCGAGCGACAGCAGCGTCTGATCCAGCTCGGCGCGACGATAGGTGCAGACGGCAATATCAATCCTGATCGGACGGCGGAGGGTTTGCGTCATGAAGCCACCCTTCGGTTCCGAAAGCTCAGGACCTCCATCCAAAAACCCATAGACCAGGCAAAATGCATGACCATGGCGGAAATGGCCGCGAGCGGGCCATAGGGGTTCTTTTGGCCGACCGCGATCCAGAAGCCATAGGCGATGCAGGCGACAGCCCAGAGGCTGAGCGGAATGACTGCGATCCAGTTGAGGATCGCCAGAAAAGCACCGATGAAGATCGGCACGACGGCAAGCGGCAGCATCTGACGCACGCTCGGCATGCTGCGATGCTTGAGAATATTGCGGGCGCGGCCGCGGCCATAGCCGAGATATTGCCGGAACAGCGTCGGGACGCTGGAGCGCGGGTAGTAGGTCATCGCGGTCTTGTCGGTCAGCCAGATGCGGAAGCCGGCCTTGTGCAGCCGGTAATCGAGCTCGGCATCCTCGTTGTGGCTGAAGGTCTCGTCATAACCGCCGACGGAGCGGAAGGCCGCGACACGCATCAGCGCATGATGGCCATGCTCGGCCCAATGCCCCTTGGCGCCCTCGCGATGCTTGGAGCCGCCATTGCCGAGCTTGGAATTCTGCGCAACTGCCGTTGCCTTCTGAAAGGCGCTGAAGCCCATGGTGCGCATGGCGACGACGACGGAATCCGCTCCGGTCACGTCGGCCTCCCGAACCAGCGTCTGGCAGTAATCGTCCGGATAATCGCCATGGGCGTCGATGCGGATGAAATAATCATATCCGTCACCGAAGGTTTCGATCGCAAGGTTGATTGCCGCGCTCTGCAAGCGCTTCGGATTGTCGATCAGAAGAACACGCGGATCGTTGGCCGTGATCTCCCTGACGATCTCGCGCGTGCGGTCGGTGCTGCCGCCATCGGCAACCACGATCCGCGCATCGAGGTCATCAAGCGCCTGCCCCAGTTTGCCGATCAGCGGCTCGATGTGCTTTTCCTCGTTGAGGCAAGGAATAACGATTACGCAACGCATATCCCTTGAGCTTCCAGTCATCATTGCAATCCACCTCTATTGCGATGCAGTTGTGGGAGGGCCTGTATTTCAGCGATCTGCTCGTTGGCACGCGTGAGGGCGGCCAGCCGCTGCACCAGCCCCTGGCAGTCGGCACGATCGATCATCCATTGCTTGCGATCCTGCGCCGCCACGGCGTCGAAGGCCGCGAGATAGCACTGCTCGTCCATACCGTCGAAAAGGGCGACGAGATGCGAGGCGTCGGCCTTGTCGAGCGCGAGGCCGATTTTTCGGGAAGCAAGAAACCGTCCCGTCTCGGTGCCATCCATGGCAATCGGCACGGCGCCATAAAGCCCACCCTCGTAAAGGCGGTTCGGCAGCAGCCAGCTGGAATTCAGCCCCTCTTCGAAGAAGTCGATGGCCCAGGAGAACTGGACTTCGCCATAGATCGCGGAGAGATCCTCCGGGTTCTTGTAGGCGCCTGCGAACTGCATGAAGGGCGCATCGCGCACGAAGCTGTCGAAATCGTCGAATTCCGAGCGGGCCGGCCGGCCACGCAGGACGATTTCGAAGCGGCCCTCCATCCGTCGTGAGAAGTCATCCAGCAAAGCCAGAGACTTGCGGCAGCGCAACGCGCCGAACCAGCCGATCTTCCATGGCTTGCCGGCAATCGGCGGCCGCGCCGCCGAGACGATGTTATTTGTTGTTGCGGCCTCGATCGCCAGAACCTTGTTCTCGAGCAGCATGATCGGCAGATGCAGGCCGGAACGCGGCCGGAAATAACGTTCGACAAAGGCCGGCGAGCTGGTGATGAGCAATGCAGCCTGTGCGCCGAAATGGCGCTCGGCGCTGCGAAGCGCTCCCCCCAGCATCCCGTCGCCAAGCAGCAGCCGGTGGATATCCAGGCATTCGTAAACGACGGGCATGTCGCCGCCGAAAACGGATCTGGCACGATTGGCAAGGGCCAGCATTTCGAGGTTGCGACCGATAATGACATCCGGTCGCGCCACCGAGCGCAGGGCATTCCGCAATTTCAACGCCGATTTCGCGACCGCAGTCACACGCTGCGCAAATTGAGCGTCTTTCGTCCTGCCGAGCTCAATCGGCTCGACGCCATTGATGGCAGCAAGCACGTTGTCGTCACGCCGGAAGCCTGCCAGCGTCACCAGTGCCCCACCGGCCTGAAGCATCAGCACCCGCCTGCGCACGGCAGGATCGGCGAGATCGTGGACGAAATAAAGAATATGCAGCATCAAGATTTCCGCTTTCGCGACCGGCCGAAACCGGAGGCATGGTGTGGCTGGTGTTGCATCATGGCATTACGTCCGGTCGCCCATCCCCTGGGCAACCGGCCTGGCTCAGTCGAGTTTGCAGGTGATCGATTCCGGAAAGAGGCACTTCTCTCCGGCTTTGGTGAAGGCGACGCGCTTGATCTGCATGGTCGCAGGCTCGCCGGTATAGGCAAACTTGCCCATCCAGCCGCTCAGCGTGTCCGTGCCCCAAAGGCTGAAAAAGATCTTCTGAGCATTGCTCGGTATCTTGGAAGGATCGGTGACCTCCTGAACGAGCTTGCCGTTCACATAATAGCGCAGACGGTCCTTCTCCCAGACGAAGGCGTAGTCGTTAAAGCCCTGGTCCGCACCACCGGCGACCGGAGCCAATTTCTCGTTGCCACCCTTGGCCGAGATATATTGGTTGACCTGCACCTGGCCGGCATTCTTGCCAAGCACTTCGAAATCGATCTCGTCATGCGGCTTTTTGTCGGTCGGGCCGATATAGGTGAAGAAGGCCGAATTCAGGCCCGAGCCGGTCGCGGTGCGATAACGCGCCTCATAGGTGCCGTAACCGTAACGCTGGGTGGTCTGGATTTCGCCGCAGGCATAGTTCCGCTGACCGGTCTTGCCCTCGGTAAGCTTTAGCTGGAGCGTGCCATCCTCGATGCTGACCTGCTTTCGCGACCAGGTGCAATTCTGATGCGGCCCGTTGTTCCAGCCATCGGAAACATACCAGCGGCTGGTGTCCAGACGCTGGAAATTGTCAACGAAAGATCCGCCGGTCGGTTGATCATCCTGTGCCGAAGCAACCTGCGGAATGAAGCAGGCGCCCAGAAGAGCGAGGGAAACGAGACCCAGTTTTTGCGCTTTGCTTGTCGATGTCATCATAGCATCACCTTTGCTCGGAGCGCACGCGCCGGTCATCGGCGGTACGGTTCCCGGTAGCAAGGAGTTCGGCCTGTGGCCGAGCCCGGCTGCCGGTCAGCAGGTTGTAGAAAGACGGCAGGGCGTGACGCGCCATGCCATTGCTCAAGGGCAGCAGAAGCAGGGTGCTTGCCGCCGCCAGGAGATAGAAAATGGGATAGTGCTCACTGCCGCTGCGGTTCCAGAGGACCCAGAGACAGAACAGCAGGGGATAATGGGTGCAGAAGATCCAGAAGCTCAATCCGCCGGTTCCGGCCAATCCCTGCCCGACGCGGCTTCTGATCAGGATTGCCGAGAGTGCCCAAAAACCGGGTATGCCAACAAGGATCATCAGATTGCGGCTGACTTCAAGCCACAATGGCAGGCCAGGCCCCGCCATATAGGCAACCGTCGCGAGAATGGCAGCAAGCGCAATAAAAGCAGGAGCAATCAAGGCAGCATAGCGGTCCATCATCGTAACATCGACACGGTATATGCCCAGATAAATGCCGAAGCTGAAGCTGAACAGGATAGAGTTTCGCAGAACAATACCGATCGATATCGGCCACGCCGCAAGCAGAAGAAGAAACAACAGCGTCGGCAACGGAGCGCGCCGAATGAGAAACGCAAGAACAGGTGACAGAAGGATACAAACGAATAGATCGCGCAGGAAATAAAGCGGAAGATTAATCGGCGCACCATCTATTGCAAAAAGAAGCGTCGACAATGTTCTTGGACTGGATTCCGACAGATCAGGAAGATAACCATCGCCGATGCCATAGTACTGAAGAGCAAAGACGAAGGCAAAGAAAGCACAGTTCCATAGAAAGAACGGGAGCATGACCGTCTTTGTCTTTCGAGCGATCGTCTTTCCATAATTCAGCGATGCTGGTCCATTGCGAAACAACAGATAGCCGGAAATTGCACTCAAGCAGGGCACACCGACCCGAAACAGGCTGTCGCGCAGAAACACTCGCAGCCAGTCGAAAAGACCATAAGCACCGTTGAACGGGCTACTATGCGTATCGAACGGTATATGGACAAAGATAATGCCGGATATGAGCACGATACGCATGAGATTTATCCGCGAAGACACGTTGGCAGTCACATTCACGATGTCTGTCACCCCTTCTTCGGGCCGCATCCCCCACGCGGCCGTTTCAATGAGAGCAGATCAAAGCTCGCAGACGATAACCTAGGGCGCTGGTGGGAAAGGGAATATGGCAGCGCAGCAAAAATGAGCGGAAACCAATATTTCATGACGGGCAAAAGACGTCGTCTGATGCCGTCTCAAACGTGAAACAACCGATTTAAACGCCAAAAAACATCTGCAGGCAGAAGCATTTAAGCATCTTCCGATATTTTAGCGACGGCTTCAGACGAGGCGTTCGCCCCGCCTCGATTTTTTTGACGGAAGGTGAAGATTTTTTGCAGCGCAGCAGAATTTGAGAGGCGAAGCATGACCAAAATGCGACAGTGTTGCAATCTTGATGGGAAAGCCTTGCTGCAGCGCTCCCCCTATGGCTGCAAGATCCATATGCCTGTCGATGACCAGGGCTTGCCGTATTCAGCTGCCGCCCGTGAAACCGAATTCCGATCCTGCTCGTATGTCCATCAGAGAGATCCCGAGACGTGAATTCGAGGCGTAATGTCCACCTTTCCCTTTCCGACGGCCGCTGCCGTCTTCTGGCTATTCTTTTCATTCGCAACACTGGCCAATGCCGGCAACGCGGAGACTTTGGCCGGGCAGCAGCAACGTATCGATGTCGGTGGCTTCAAACTGAACAGCATCCTGATCGAGGCTGGTGCGGCACCGGACCTGCCGCCGATCGTCTTCATTCACGGCGCGAGCACCAGTCTTTACGATCCGCTTCTATCTTTCCGCAGCAAGCTTGAGGGCAGAGCCAGATTGCTTTTCGTTGATCGTCCGGGTCATGGCGGTTCCGATGCGGGCGGTGCGGAGACTATCCTGCCCGATGCCCAGGCGGACGCGATCGCGCGCCTGATGAAAGCTCGTGGCATCGGCAGGGCGATTATGGTCGGGCATTCCTTCGGCGGCGCTGTCGTCGCCGCCTTTGCCCTTCGTCATCCGGATAAGGTTGCGGGCCTCGTTTTCCTGTCGCCAGTTGTCTATCCCTGGCCAGGCGGCATCGCCTGGTACTATGGCGCTGCCCGACCACCGCTGACCGGTCTGCTCTTCAGCGCGCTCATCGTGCCCCCTATCGGAGTCCTCACGATCGACAGCGCAACGAAAGCCGTTTTTGCCCCCAATCAACGCCCCGCCGGGTACATCAAGGCGACCAGGGCACTACAGGCTCTTCGGCCGGATGCTTTTCAACACAATGCCCGGGAAATTGCCGCCCTGAGCGATTGGGCGAAAGGTGCCTCGCCTCGCTATCGCAAGATCAAGGCACCGACTGTTATCATCGCGGGCGATGCGGACAACACCGTTTCCACAGACATTCATGCGCGGCACCTCGCCCGCGATATCGGCGGCTCGACACTGATCGTCATCCATAATCTCGGGCATAAATCGGACTACGTGGCGGCCGACGTTGTCGTCGCCGCGATCGAGAAACTCTCGGGCAAGAGATCCAACCTGCGAGCGGTTTCAAAGGCGCTCGAACGGCGCATCGCCCATGACGGCAAGGATTGATCGATCGCGGCAGACAGGCAAGCCCTTCATTGACAATCTTCGATAAAACGCTGCCTCTGACATTGCTCCGCATCAAATCGACGCTACCTGTTGGCGTCACGGCAGCATCCACCAGCGGTCAAACGACCCCCGAAACCGTTGTGGATGTTGCTGAAAGCCGATGGTTGCGTCCCCAGCGGATGAGGCCGCAAGCTCCTGGATTTAAAACCGTAAAGGCGGGAAGATGGCGTCAATCACGATTGTTATTCCGTTCTATCAGAAGCAGACAGGCGTTCTGCAGCGCGCTTTGAGATCGATCTCTCAGCAGACGTTTCAGGACTTCGATGTCCTCATCGTCGATGATGCATCGCCGCTTCCGGCAGACAATGAGCTACAGTCGCTGAGCAGCGAACAACGGGCACGCATCAAGGTGATCCGTCAGGTGAATGGCGGTCCGGGCGGTGCGCGCAACACCGGCCTCGATAATGTGCCGGCCGGAACCAGGTTCGTGGCATTTCTCGACTCCGACGATGAATGGGCGCCGGATCATCTCGGCAATGCATTCGAAGCACTGACGCGCCACGACGCCGATTGCTACTGGGATTCCATCGAGGGAGGCGATGAGTTTTCCTATCATTTCGGTATCGCCGAACTCGGCAAATCGCCCGGAAACGTTCGGCTTTCGGAGAAACCTTCGGTCATCGAGATCCCCGATATCGCCAGCGTCATGCTGCAGGACTGGAGCTTTCTTCACATGTCCTGCATGGTGATCGGCCGGCCGCTCTTCGAGAAAATTCGCTTCGAACCGACATTGCGACTGGCTGCCGAAGACATCCTGTTTTTCTGCGACTGCATCCTCGCGGCCAAGCGGGTCATCCTGTGTGAAAACACCGGTGCGTTGCGCGGCGAAGGCGTCAATATCTTTCACAGCATCGACAATGACTCCCCGCAATTCCTGCGTCAGCAATTCAACACCTGGACGGCGCTGAATACGCTGGAACAGAGATTTTCACGCCGGCCGCAGGATGTCGCCGCTATCAGGCAGTACAAGAATCGTGCCCGCCGCCAGGCGCTCTGGAGCCAGGCGCGACAGGTGAAACAGCGGCAAATGCCGCAATTCGGGTTGCTGGCCAAATGGGCCCTGCGCGACCCGGCAATTTTACAAAGTGCCATGCGCCTTGCCGTGGGCAAACTAGCGCCCTAGATTTTGCAGCGCAGCATTGGCTGCGCATGCCACATCGAAGAGCCACGGCGTGCCCCGCTATCACCTGGATCAGCAAGGAGTCCTGCATGAAGCCGTTCCACTGGGAATCCACCCATGGCAATTTCGGTGACGACCTCAATCTCTGGCTCTGGGATTTCCTGCTTCCCGGCCTTCGCAATGCTCACGAAGAGACATTGCTGGTCGGCGTCGGAACCGTCCTCAATACGGAGATATTGCCGGCCGAGGGCCATAAACTCGTCATCGGCAGCGGTTTCGGCTACGGCTCGCTTCCCGATACGAGCGACAAATCGAAATGGGACGTCCGCTGCGTGCGTGGTCCGCTGACGGCACAGAAAGTCGGGCTGCCCGTCGAAATGGGCATCGTCGATCCGGCCGTACTCGTTACCGAGATGCCGGAGTTTCAGAACCTGCCGAAATCGGGCAGGCGCACCTTCATTCCCCATTGGGAGTCGGCAGCAGCCGGCCTTTGGCCCGAAATCTGCAAGACGGTCGGTCTTTCCTACCTCGATCCTCGCGGCGAGGCCAAGGCCGTCATCCGTGAGCTCGCGACATCCGAGCTCATCGTTGCCGAATCCATGCACGGCGCGATCCTTGCCGATGCTTTCCGCGTGCCGTGGATTGCCGTCAGCTCGTCGCGCTCCATCAACAGCTTCAAATGGAACGACTGGGCGCAATCGCTCGGGGTCACCTATGCACCGAAGCACATTCCGGTTTCCACCCGCGCCGAGGCGATCGCCAAGGGCGCCCGCTTCTGGGGCCTTGGTTTTGAGCGCAATCAGCAGGCCGCCGCAGAACTGGAAAAGCAGCGACACGGCGAAACCGTGCTGCTTGCCGATCCTCAGCAGACCCCGCTTCGAGTGATGGCGAAGCAGGCGCTTGCCATGCCTTCGGCGCTCGCTCTCTGGCAGGCGAGCAAGGCAAAGCCGCAACTGAGCAAGGATGGCGCGCTTGCCGCTTGCAAGGAGCGCCTGCTGAACGTGATCGAAGGCGTGCGCCGCGATTACCTTTAGACCCGGCGAAACCTACTCCGGAGCGGCCTGCAGAAGATAACGCAGGCCGTTCGCTCCGGAATGCGCGATTGGCGCGCCTCCCCTGCGGAAGCGTTCGGTTTTATCGGCAAGTATTCCACCTACTATGGCCGGAACGGCAAGGGGATGGCGAAGGGCATAGGTGGCAGCCGCAGCCATGCCCGACTGCGATTTGACGTCGAGAAAATGCCTCAGCTCGTAGCGGTCGCGAATATGCCGCTCATGGCGGCGGATCATCGCGGCATCTGCCGGCGAAAGGCCGCCCTTTGCCAAGATCGCCCGGTCTGCCTCGTAAAGCCGGCGCAAATCCTCGGTTCTATGGCTGCCGCTCAGGGAATTGCCGCGCACCACGGCGCCGTAACCGCAGCTATGGATGATCTTGTAGCGCGCTGCCTTGGCCAGAGCCCGCACATAGAGATCATAGTCCTCACCCAGCCGCAGCGCCTCATTGTAGCGCAAGCCATGTGCATCCAGGAAGGAGCGGCGCATCAGAGGCTTCAGGAAACCAATCTCGCCGCGACGGACGCCGCGTTTGGAAATATTGCCCTCCACGAAGGCAACGAGATTAAGAAAGCGCGGCCTGGCATCGAAATGATCGAGCCTTGCATGGGCGTCGGGAACAGTATCGGCAGTGACGAATGCAATATTGTCGGCGACAAAATCCCAATCATCGCGGGCAAGCAGCGAGCTGAAACGTCCGGGGAAAAAGAAATCGTCGGCATCGAGAATGCCGATCAATGGGGCCTTGGAGATCTCGATGGCGTGATTGCGTGCGGCCGCAGGACCGCGATTTTTCTCGAATTCGTGGATCAGCAGCCGACCGCTGCCGTCATCCGCTTTCGCGGCAACCGCCGCAGTACCATCATTCGACCCATCGTCGATGACAACCACTTCGGCGACCTCAGGCTCCCGAAGGGCCGAGGCTATGGCAAGCCCGATGGTGTCGCTGGCATTCTTTGCCGCGATGATTACGCAGACGCTCTTTTCCGCACTGTCAGCCACGTCGGTCTCCACTGGTTCTGCCGGAGACTTAGGACATGGCTGAAATCCGACAACCTGTCGGCGGTCAAAAGATGCGCCTGACCATTGTGTCAGGGATTGAACGGCTCCGAGCGATTGAGGCTGGGGGCGGGCAACCCACCAACCTTCGTGTCTTCCCCGATCGGAATGGTCGCCTTGTCTTCTCTCATCGCAGCATCGAGCGCCTTGCGCTCTTTCCAGACGAGATAAAGCACACCGATGAAATATCCGATCTGCAGGAGGACGGCGCAAATGGCCGTTTCGATCAGGGTCGTCGAGAGGGAGTTCGTCAGAAAGTAAGTCGCGATGGCAAAGACCACCAGCGTGCCCAGCATGCTCACGAAAACGCGCGGCGCATACATAGTGCTACCTCGCCCGCTCGTACATTAGAAAAAAAGCGATCAAGGTCTTTCCTCCCTTATCAGACCTGAAGCCTAAATATATTTTATGATTCATTGAGATTCAACCAAGTCACGATGATCCGTTACGAATTGATACGACCCTAACGCCGGGCTCGTTAAAACTACGCAGCGATTATAATTACAATTGAATTTGTTGGTTTTCTTGTCTGCACCCACAGGATGATCTGCCCAATTCATGCAATCCTCGGGAGGCGTAACGGCCTTGAGGCGGACCTAATTCCCCAACAATTCAATCAACTTTTATTACAAAGTCTGGGCGCTGAGGCTGCGCAGTATGTGCAGCGCAATATATTGCTGCATCGCACTAAAGCAAATGCGAAATCAAGTTTTCGTACGCCGGATCAAAAGTGACCTGAGGCAAAGGAAGACGATGATAATGAATAGCTTGTCCCTCGGCACCTATAACATCGTCCAAAAGCATTATCGACGATGCCGGAGAGCTATCAGTATGGCCGTTATACGCATGCTGATACAGTAGA
Source organism: Rhizobium sp. AC27/96 (assembly GCF_001692325.1). Taxonomy (GTDB): domain Bacteria; phylum Pseudomonadota; class Alphaproteobacteria; order Rhizobiales; family Rhizobiaceae; genus Rhizobium. The sequence goes on from NZ_LXKN01000032.1 coordinate 149,637, forward strand.
ACTCATACATAGCAAATCACTGATTTGATTCAATCCACCACAAATGCGGTAATTATATACCGTCATATCATATCGCTACAAAAGTTTGGCTTAAAAAGTCCAAATCGCCACCTACACTCCTGCCATCACAGCTCTAACTACGCGTCCGAGAATTCCCGACCAATTTCGCCAACATGAATGGAGCTTTCTCTATGAAGTCTGCGACGAGATCGGCCACATCGGCTTTTTTCAGCGCCGTGGAAAGCGACGTCTTTCCGCCAACTGGTGGAGTATTGAAACGCGTTTTCGACGTCTCTGCCGCAATGACCGCTCTGCTGCTCATCAGCCCTCTCTTCCTGATGCTGATGTTACTGGTAAAGCTTTCTGACCGCGGTCCCGCCTTCTACGGCCATCGCCGTGTCGGCCACAGCGGCAAGAGCTTCCGCTGCCTCAAATTCCGCACCATGGTCGTCGATGGCGACAAGGTGCTGCAGGCCTATCTGCACGCCAATCCGAAAGCGATGGAGGAATGGCGCGCCACACGCAAACTGCAGAACGACCCCCGCGTGACCCTTGTCGGCGCCGTGCTTCGCAAGCTCAGCCTCGACGAACTGCCGCAGCTGATCAACATCATCCGCGGTGAGATGAGCGTCGTCGGCCCACGCCCGGTCGTGGAAGACGAGCTCGAACTCTACGAGACCGCGGCGATCTATTATCTGCAGTCGCGCCCGGGTTTGACCGGCCTGTGGCAGGTCAGCGGCCGCAACGACGTCTCCTATGCCAGCCGTGTCGCCTTCGACACGCATTACGTCAAGAACTGGTCGCTCAGCAGCGACATGATGATCATCGCCAAGACCATTCCGGCAGTATGCCTGTCGCGTGGCAGCTATTGACGAAGACCAGCAGCGACCGCGGGAGACATCCTGCGGTTTCCGGTGTCTGCGGGACTGCGATCTAGTAACAGGGAAGAATCCTGCATGATTGAATTTCAGCCTTCCAAGAGGCTCGCTCGCGTTTACACATCAGTCCGATACACGGCTCTCCTTGTCCTCGGCGTCTGCGCAATTTCAGGCGTCGCACAGGCCGATAACCTTCCAGGCTATCATCTGGGTGTGATGGACAAGCTGCATGTGCGCGTCGCCGAATGGCAGACTGCCGAGGGTACCATCCGCGACTGGTCGGTGGTCTCGGGCGATTATACGGTCGGCCCTTCCGGTTCAGTTTCCATCCCTTTCATTGGCGATCTGCCCGCCACGGGCAAGACGACGGATGAGATCGCCGAAGCTATCGGCATCGGCCTGCAGAAGCAGTTCGGCCTGCGCGATCGCCCCTCGGCCTCCGTCGAGATGTCGCAGTTCCGGCCGATCTATCTCTCCGGAGAGGTTCAGAATCCGGGCGAATTTCCTTTCGCGCCAAACCTGACCGTGATCAAGGCCGTGAGCCTTGGTGGCGGCATGCGCCGCGCCGATGCCGGACAGCGTTTTGCGCGCGATTTCATCAACGCCAAGGGCGATGCCGTCGTCTATATGGCCGAGCGCGGACGATTGTTGATGCGCAAGGCTCGTCTCCTGGCCGAACTGACCGGCAAGGACGAGATCGATGTCCCTATGGAACTCAAGCAATTGCCGCAAACGACAGCCTTGCTCGCAAGCGAGAAGGCGCTGATGCAGACACGCAGCCAGCGTATGACGACGCAACTGAAATCCCTCGAAGATCTGAAGACGCTTCTGCAAAATGAAGTGGAAACTCTCGCGAAGAAGACCGATACGCAGAGCCGTCAGCTGGAACTGGCCAAGGCCGACCGCGACAAGGTCGAAAGCCTTGCCGACAGGGGCCTGGAACTTGCCTCCCGCCGGATTTCGGCCGAGCAGCGCGTCTCAGATCTGGAAGCCACCCTTCTCGATACCGAGACGACGTCCCTGAAAGCCAAGCAGGATATCAACAAGGCCAACCAGGACGAGATAACCTTGCACAACGACTGGCAGGGATCCCTGGCTCAGGACATGCAGGATACCGATACGCAACTGGAAACGCTGCAGCTGAAGCTTTCCACCAGCCAGTCCCTCATGCAGGAAGCGGTCGCCCAGTCGGCTGATGCCAGCAACCTAGATTCCAGCGGGCAAGGCGTGAATATCGTCTATACGATCATTCGCGACGACAACGGCCAGACGAAGGAAATCCCCGCCCAGGAGAACACCCAGGTGCTGCCCGGTGACTTGATCAAGGTCAGCACCGGTCTTGCCATGCGATAAGGAAAATCGATGCGGATAGCCAAATCGGTTTTCGTTCGTCAAGGCAGCAATACCACCTATGGCACGGTGGCGATTGCCCTGTCGTTCTTCGTCTTCGCCTATTCGTCGCGTTTCGGGCAGGCCTCGATCCTGCTTTACTATGCCCTGTGGTTCCCGCTGGTCCTGATCGACTATCGCAGCTCGCTCGGCAGCTACCAGAAGCAGCTCTGGCTCTATGCTTTCGGCGTCTTCACCTGCCTGTCGATCTTCTGGTCGGCCGTGCCTTCGGTGACGGCGCGCGCGGCGATCCAATATACGACGCATATCTTCTGCGCCCTGGTTGCCATGCGCACGCTCGACATCCGCACGCTGACGCGCGGCGCGATTGCCGGCACGGCGATCGTGCTCCTCTATTCGATCCTCTTCGGATACTACGCGTACGATCCGATCGATGGCACCTATAGCTTCGTCGGCGCGTTCGATTCGAAGAACCAGCTCGGCTTCTACGCCTCTCTCGGCATCTATTTCGCCTTTGCTGCCGTCTTCGTTCTCGGCGAGCGCCGGATCTGGCTGGTTGGCGGCGGCATTGCCGGCCTGTTGTCAGCCTACTGCCTGCTCGCCTCGGCATCGGCGACCTCAGTGCTGACGACCGCGCTGATCGTGATGCTCTGCGTCAGCCTGCGCGTCATTCTTTTTCTGTCGCCACGGCAACGCAAGAGGCTGTTTGCGGCCGTCGCCATTTCCGGCGTCATCCTGGCGGTTGCCGGCGTCTATCTGGGCGCCGTCGACCTGATACTCGGCCTGTTCGGCAAGGATTCGACGCTGACCGGCCGCACCTATCTCTGGCAGCAGGGCATTGCGGCCGCGCAGCTCAATCCCTTCTTCGGGGTGGGATACCAAGCCTATTGGGTCCAGGGGTTTTCCGAGCCAGAGCGCCTATGGGAGGAGTTTTTCATCGGCTCACGCGCGGGCTTCCATTTCCACAACACCTATATCGAGACGGCAGTCGAAACCGGCCTTGTTGGTGTCTTTCTGCTGGCGTCGATACTGCTGACGGCGTTCGTCGGCCATATCAACCGCTTCCTCAGGGATGACAGGAACGATGAATCCTATGTGCTGCTCGGGGTGGCGACGCTGCTTCTGATCCGTTCCTTCGTCGAAATCGACATTCTGAACCCGTATCACGTCGGCTCTTTCCTGTTCTATTTCACCGCGGGAAAGCTGTCCATGCGAGCGCGTGTGCCAAAGGCCGATCCCCTCGTTTCCTATGACCGGATGGAATTTGCGCCGCCGGCGAATTGGGAGCCCCGGACCGGCCGATGAAAACGCTCTACGGCATACAATATCTTCGCGCTCTCGCGGCCCTTGCAGTCGTGTTGTTTCACGCGGCCGAGCGCAGCGGCGGCCATTTCCGCATCGGAGCAGCCGGCGTCGACGTCTTTTTCGTCATCAGTGGCTTCATCATGTGGACCATGAGCGAGCGCCGGCCCGTGACGCCGCTGCGCTTTCTCGTCGACCGCCTGCAACGCATCGCGCCATCCTACTGGATCGTCACCGCGATCATGATCGGCGGCGCGGTTGCCGGCTTGTTTCCGAACATGCGGCTCACCGCCGGTCATATCCTCGGGTCGCTGCTGTTCATTCCGATCCGCTCGCCGAGCAATGGCGAGATCTGGCCCGTGCTGGTGCAAGGATGGACGCTGAATTTCGAGATGTTCTTCTACGTCCTGTTTGCCGCAAGCCTGTTTCTGCCAAGGCGCTTCCGTCTTGCCGGCATGATCGGCGTCTTTGCCGCCTTCGTTATTGCCGGCGCCATCTTCCATCCGCAATCTTCGATGCTCGCCACCTATACGAGGCCGATCATTCTGGAATTCGTGGCTGGCGCCATTCTCGGTCGGTTGTGGCTGAGCGGAAGTATTCCAGGCTCCGGCCTCGGCCTTGCCCTCGTCATCGCGTCGCTCTCGGGCTTCGCGGCCATTGAGATATTCGGCCTGGAATTCAACGAGATCACCTGTGGTCCGCTCGCAATCGCACTGGTGCTTGGCATGGTTTCGATCGAACGTGGCGGCAAGCTGCCGGAAATTCCGCCGCTCACCTATCTCGGCAACAGCTCCTATTCGATCTATCTCTGGCACACGCTCGCCATCTCCGTCATCGCGAAACTTGTAGCTTCCACGCCGATCCCATCCGATGTCGCTGCCTTCATCGGCGCGATAGCCGGAACGCTCCTCGGTATCCTTGCCTATGAACTGGTCGAAAAGCCGTTGCGCAATCTGCTCAGAAACGTCAGCTGGCGAAGAGCAAGGCCTTCGCCAGCCTGAGTTCTTGGACCGGATGCTCTCCGGCCAAGGCAAAACGGATCACGGGCTGCGCCGGCGGCGCAGCTGGTCGAAATAGACGATGACGATGATCAGCACGCCGGTGATGATGCGCTGCCAGAAAGAGTTCAGGTTCAGGAGATTGGCGCCATTGTTGATGGTTGCCAGGATGAAGGCGCCGATCAGCGGGCCATAGACGGAGCCGATCGCGCCAAACAGGCTGGTGCCGCCGATGACAGACGATGCGATCGCCTGCAGCTCCCAGCCATCACCCTGCGTCGCGTTGCCGATGGCGATACGCGAAGCAAGCAGAACACCGACCAATGCAGCGCAGGTTCCAGACAATATATAGGCGAGATAGATCATGCCGTTGACGTTGACGCCGGACAGGCGCGCCGCCTCGCGGTTGGAGCCAACAGCGAAAAGATAACGGCCCCAGCGGCTCAAATGCAGGAACACGACGGCGGGAACCGCTACCACGATCACCATCCAGAACAGGCTCGGAATACCGAGGAAGTCGGCAACCGAGAAGTTTGTGAAGGCGTCATTGACGATGTTGATGCTCGAGCCGTTGGTGATCAGCAGGCCGATGCCACGCAAAGACGTCAGCGTCGCCAGTGTAATGATGAAGGGTGGCAGCCCCATGCGGACGATGCCGAAACCATGGAAAGCTCCGATCAGCACACCAAACAGCAGGGTAATGAGGATAGCAGCCCAGACCGGAACTCCGGCTTGCAGCAGCCAGGCAACGACGACCGTGCAGAAGCCGACGATGGCGCCGACGGAAAGATCGATGCCTCCGGTAATGATGACGAAGGTCTGCCCCAGCGCAAGGATCGCCGTCATCGACCCCTGACGTGCCAGGTTGGTGATGTTGAGCTGCGTCCAGAACACGTCCGTCGAGAAGCCGAGCACGATCCATAGCGCAATCAGGAGCAGGATCAGCGTCAGGCTGAAGAGGATGTTCATCTTACGCCGCGGCGCAACGGCGGGGCCTTCTGTCGTGTTCGCGGCCATTCTTGTTCTCCCTCTTTCGATCTTATCGTTCAGACGCCGATGGCCTCGCCGAGGACTTCCTCATGCGTGGCAGCGTGAAAATCATGACTGGCGACCAGCTGGCCGTGGCGGAACACATGCAGGCGATCGGCGAGCTCGTAAACCTCGGGCAGGTAGGAGGATATGACGATGATCCCCGCCCCCTCGCGAAGCAGCTTGGCAAACAGCCGATAGATTTCCGCCTTGGTGCCGACATCGACACCCACCGTCGGCTCGTCGAAAATGAAAAGCTTGGCGCCGTGGCTCAGCCATTTGCCGATGACGACCTTCTGCTGATTGCCGCCGGACATGGCCGAAACCAGAACCCGGCGGCTAGGCGTCTTGATGCTGAGATCGCGGATCTGCTTGTCGGCATTCGCGGCTTCGCTCTTGTTGTTGATGATCGGACCACGGCTCAGCCGCCCGAAGACGGGCAAATTGATGTTGAGGCCGATCGGCAGATTGAGGCAGAGCCCCTGATCGCGGCGGCTCTCCGGCGCAAGCGCGATGCCGAGGTCCATCGCGTCCCGTTCGTTGCGGATCTGGACCTTGCGCCCCTCCCAATGGATTTCACCCGCCGTGACCGGCTGACGGCCATAGAGGCCGAGCGCGAATTCGCTGCGGCCAGCGCCGATCAGCCCGTAAAGCCCGACGATCTCCCCGGCGCGCACAGTCAGCGAGACATCCTCGAAACCGGGACCGGAAAGGCCGCGCGTCTCAAGAATGGGCTTGCCGATCGCGATTTCTTCCTTGTGGTAGATCTGTTCGATCGAGCGATTGATCATCAGCTTGATCAGCTCGTCCTCATTGGTCTCGCCGATCGCGCGCGTGCCCACATGGGTGCCGTCGCGAAGTACGGAAACGCGATCGGCCAGTTCGAAGACCTCTTCCATGCGGTGGCTGATATAGACGATCGTCACGCCTTCGCTCTGCAGGCGGCGGATCAGCTTGAACAGCTGCGCCGATTCCTTGCGCGTGAGATAGGCGGTCGGCTCGTCGAAGATCAGGAACTGTGTGCCGCGCATCGCGGCTCTTGCCGTTGCGACCAGCTGCTGCTGGCCAATGGTCAGAGAGCTCAGCAGTTCGGCGGCCGGCAGTCCGAAGCCGAGATCATCCAGCACCGTCTGCGCCATCGCAACCATCTGCTTCTTGCGCATCAGGCCAAAGCGATTGACCTCGTCACCGAGAAAGAGATTGGCCGCAACCGTCAGATGCGGGCAGAGGACGACCTCCTGATGCACGGCATTGATGCCGCGCGCGATGGCTTCATTGGGATTGGCAAGGGCGACCGGATGGCCACACCAGAATATCTCGCCTGATGTCCTGGTGATGACGCCTGTCAGGAGTTTTATGAGCGTTGATTTCCCGGCGCCGTTTTCGCCGACAATTGCGTGGATTTCACCCGCCAGGAATGTTATCGTTGCAGGCTTCAGCGCCTCGACATAGCCATAGCGCTTCTGCAATCCCTTGAGTTCGAGAATAGGCGAGCCGGCCGGAACGCGACTTGCTTCCGTCTTGACCTTGTCATCGTGCCGATGGCTGATTTCTTCGAGGCTCGTCATGGGCTCTCCTCCCTCTCGCATTTCCGCGCGGCCGCCCGAAAGACGGACAGACAGAAAGGCTGCGGCCGACGAATCGGCCGCAGCCTCTGAGCTTTACTTGACCTTCGGGTTGATCAAGGCTTCGATCTTCGGTTCGCTCATGTTGGCCTTGGTCACGAGGTTCGCGCCAGTGTCGACATTGGCTTCAACCTTTTCGCCCTTGGAGACGGCGAGAGCGGTCTTGATGCCGTCGTAACCCATGCGGTACGGGTCCTGCACGACGAGACCGGCAATGGCGCCGCTCTTGAGGAAGCCAAGGGTCTTGTCGTCGCTGTCGAAACCGATGACCTTGACCTTGTCGCTGAGCTTGTTTTCAGCAATCGCCTGGCCGACACCCTGCGCCATGATCAGATTCGAGGCGAAGACGCCCACGATCTTCGGATTTGCCGTGATCAGGTCAGTCATGATGTTGAGGCCGGTCGTTGCCTGACCGTCAGCATACTTGTCGGCGACGACTTTCAGGCCCGGATACTTGGTCTTGACCTGATCCAGGAAGCCTGTGCGGCGCTGTTCGAGAGAGCCGGCACCGGGCGTGTTGGTGATGATGACGACATCGCCTTCCTCCTTGCCGGTCATTTGCTTGATCGCAGCGGCAAGGCCATCAGCAGCAATACGGCCGCCCTGGACGTTGTCGGTGGTCAGGAACGACTTGAAAGCCTTGGAGTCGGCGCCGGAGTCGATACCGATAATCGGAACGGACTTCGCAGCTTCGTCCACCGGCTTGCCGAGCGCCTTGAATTCGGTCGGCGAGATGACGATGGCTGCCGGCTTGCCGGCGACAGCGTTTTCAAGAATGCTGATCTGACCGTTGACATCGGTTTCAGCCTGGGCGCCCAGCTCCGGCACCTTGACGCCGAGATCCTTACCGGCCTTGCGTGCACCGGCAAGAACGATCTGCCAGTAGAAGGACGTCGTGTCCTTGACGATGATCGGAATGGTCACGTCGGCCGCAAAGGACTGCACGGGCATGGCCGTTGCGATCAAGGCGGCGCCGGCAAGAGCGGTAAAACCGCGGCGGGATAGAAGTGACTTGGCAATATTCATCTGCTTCTCCTCTCAACGCGCTCTGTTCTCCTGCACACCGGCCGTTGAACGCTTACGGCTCGGCATCGCAATGCCCGAGGGCATCACACATCGCGCAGGGGCATTTGCCACCGACGCCAAAACAGGCTTTCTCCTCCTCGAAGCCGACTCTCCCGACGGCTCGATAGCTCCCATTTACTGCCTACACCCGGACAGCCTCGTCTCCCAACGGAGGTGCAACCAGGGTCAATCCTTCAAATTCCGCATAGATGCTGTCGGGAAGCCTGGGCTCCACGAGCTGCATGTTGCGGACAAGACTTCCAGCCTTTGCCGTACCGATCAGGACGGATGCCACGCACGGACTGCGCAGCGCGAACTGAATTGCCGGCTGGGCAAGCGGCAGGCCATGCTTGCAGGCGATTTCCTCCATCGCTCCAACCTTGGCCAAGACATCCGGCGTCGCCGGCAGATAGTCGAAATGCGCGCCGGGCACTGGACCAGTCGCCAGAATGCCGGAATTGAATATGCCTCCCACGACGAGGGAAGTGCCTTTCTTCTCGCAAAGCGGCAACAGCTCCGCCACCGCGGAACGGTCCAGCAGGGTATAACGGCCGGCAAGAAGAATACAGTCGATATCGGCTGCATGCATGACATCGAGGCAGACCGGTATCTCGTTGACGCCGAGACCATAGGCCTTGATCGTCCCGGATGATTTCAACTCCTCGAGCGCCTTCAATCCGGAGCCAAGGAGCTGGCCGAGATAATGCTCGTTCAGCGCCTTGCCGTGGGTATAGCCGCCGATATCGTGGACATAGAGAATATCGATGCGGTTGAGGCCCAGACGAGCATAACTGAACTCCACCGACCACATGATGCCATCATAGGAATAGTCATAGTCTGCATCGAACGGCAGCGGATCGACATAGCCGTAATTCGGCACCTTGTCGGTCGGCACCGGACGCATCAGCCGTCCGACCTTGGTCGAAAGCACGTAGCTGTTTTCCGGTTGAGCACGCAGGAAGTCGCCGACATACCGTTCGCCCAGGCCGAAACCATACCAGGGAGCGACATCGAAATAGCGAATGCCGCTATCCCAGGCAGCCTGCAAGGTCTCCATCGCCTGGTCGCGCGGGCAGGCACGATAAAGCCCGCCCAATGCGGCCGCACCGAAGCTGATCTCGGTGACCTCAAGGCCCGTCCTGCCGATTGTCCTTGTCTGCATCACCTCTCCCTTGTGATGACTTCTATTCCATCTTGCCAGATCGGCAGCCGAGCGATCCAACCGGTCGCCCGCATCCCTTTCCGGCTATTGACGTGATGGACAACTCCCTTCCATCCGCCAATTGATTTTGTTTTTTATCTACAATAAACATTTTGGTGTCAACGAGGAAATCGCCTGACGTCTTGGAGGAAGGCGGTTGGGACGGCCTCGATAAACTCCTGCAATTGACTGCCATTCGAACATGGTTCAGACAGCGCCGCCAACAAAGAGCGGCGACGATACGCGAGGGGGAAATGGCAAGACAAAACACGCTCTTCAAGGAGGCGTATAATCGCTACACGGCGCGCTTGAAGCCCGATACCGAGCTTCCGAGCGAGCCCGATATCGCCGCCGAACTCGGCGTTAGCCGCAGTACCGCGCGGGCGATCCTCATGCGTCTAAGTGACGCCGGCATCATTCTCTGGAACAAACGGCAGAAGACGGTTCTCCGTCAGCCGACACAGGCCGATCTCTTCCCCAAGGAAGAAACCGATTCACTGCACGATATCATCGAGCGCAGCTTCATGATGCGCATCATGTCCGACGAGGCGCAGCCGGGCATGCAGATCAACGAGCTGGAACTGGCGCGCGAAATCGGCACTGGCACCTCCGTCGTTCGCGAATTCCTCATTCGCTTCAGCCGCTTCGGCTTGATCGAGAAGCGACCCAATAGCCATTGGACTCTGAAGGGTTTCACCAGCGAATTCGCCCTGGAACTGGCCGACGTCCGCGAAATGTTCGAACTGCATTCCGCCGCCGAATTCGGCCGCCTGCCGCCCGGCCATCAGGCATGGGAAGACCTGAAAGCCATCGAACGAGAGCATCATAAACTGTTGAAGGATTTTGACACACACTATCGCGATTTCTCACGCCTCGACGAGAAGTTTCACCTGCTCATCCATCGCGCCTCGAATAATCGCTTCATTGCCGATTTCTACGATGTCATCGCCATCGTGTTTCACTATCATTTCCAGTGGAACAAGGCGTTTGCCCGCGAACGCAACGCCCGCGCCGTAGCCGAGCATCTCGACTATATCGAAGCGCTGCAATCGCGCGATCCGCAACGGATCGATGCTGCATGCCGCGTTCACCTTGCCTCGGCAAGACAGACGCTAATGCAATCGATCCCGCTGAGCGCGGGCGAAGTCCCGGGATAGGCCGCCCGGACGCGGCCGATCCCGGAGCCCGACATTCATTCAGCCGTCAATTTGAGGCTTTGTCCGGCAAAGCGTGAGGAGGATGCCTCGATAGTGATCGGCCCGGCGTCACCCGTTGCCTGAAGCCAGAACCCGGTGGTGCCACCCTGGAAAGGCAGCGTCTCAGGCCCGATGATCTTCGCCGGGCCATCAACCCTGATCGTGACGACATCATTGAGGAAGGCCAGACGCGAACCGGCCTGATCCAGCGCGCGCACGATGACGCGCACGGTATCACGCTCGGCAGTGCGCAAGGTATCGGCATCGGCTTCGACCTGCAGCGTGGTCGGAAGCGGATTGGCGACCATCGTCAATGTCGCCACCGGCTTGCCGCCGAGATAGCCGGTGAACTGCACATCCTCCCATTCCATCCCCCATACGCCCAGTTCATCCTGCGTGAAGGAGCGATGATCGAAGATGACAGGAGGATGCGGCAGATGCGGGAAGCTTTCGCGATCCGGCCCGAGGCGCTTGGTAAGCGAACCGTAACGAAGCTCGACCTCGTCGCAATTGGTCAGAACGATCAGCGGCAGGGCGCCGCCGATGTTGCGTTCACCGCGCGCCCAGATCGTCACCGGCTTCATGACGATCTCTTCGGAAGGCTCGCACTGGCTGGCATAGGCGTAGGCAGCGAATTTCGGCTCACGGAACATGTCCATGACGCCGTGATAGCAGATGCGGTCGCCCGAGCCGAAATCGCTATGGGTATTGTAGTCGAACATGCACCAGCCGATGGCGCCGGAGATCGACGGATCGCCATAGGCGGCGTTCAGCACCTCCAGATGCCGGCGCACATGCTCGGCCTGACGCTGCTCCTGATCGTAGATCTTCGTCGGATACATGTGACCGCCGAACTCGGTGATCAGGTACGGCACATCCTTGGAAAGACCGGTATTTTCCTGCTGGGGCCTCAGCGGTGTGCGCGGCCGGTTGGCGCCGGGCAGTTCCTCGTTGCCGAGGATGAAGTCGTTCATCGTGTAGACGTCCTCGAGCATCTCGCTCTCGGTAATGTAGCGAACGCCGCCCGTCTGGCGCGTCGGATCGAGTTCGCGCGCCAGCCGGTTCGTCTCGGCGTAGAAATCGTGGGAATCCTGGGATTCATTGATGCGCACGCCCCAGATGATGATCGAGGGGTGGTTCCAGTCGCGCTCGATCATGCGGCGCACGTTACGGATCGATTCCTGCTGCCATTCCTCGCCGCCAATATGCTGCCAGCCGGGGATTTCCTCGAAGACCAGAAGGCCGATGCGATCGCAATGTTCGAGGAACCATTTCGACTGCGGATAATGCGAGGTGCGCACGATATTGCACTTCAGCACCCGCTTCATGATTTCGGCATCGCGCTCCTGCGCCGAACGGCCCATGGCATAGCCGACATAGGGGAAAGCCTGGTGACGGTTCAGCCCGCGCAGCTTCAGCTTCCTGCCATTCAGCAGAAAGCCTTCGGCAGTAAAGGTGGCCGCGCGAAAACCGAAGGTGGTGGTGAGATTGTCAGCGCCATGCTCGGTCGCAAGCTCGACTTCAGCTGTGTAGAGGGTGGGATTGTCGAGATCCCAAAGCGAAATATCCGCCAGACGATCGAACGTAACGGTCACGCTTTCGCCGGAGGTTTCGCCCCGTGCGGAGGCGAGCACCGTGCCGGCGGGACCGCGCAACGTGACGGTTGCCGTGCCCTTGAAAGCAAGATTTTGCGGGTTGGCGAAATCGCAGCGCACGGTCGCGGATTTGAAGTCGGCGAGCACGTTGGCGGTTTCGACCTTGATGTTGGCAATCGATACGGGAGCGGCAACTTTCAGCCAGACGTCGCGATAGATGCCGGCATAGGTCAGATAGTCGATACGGCCGCCGAAGGGCGGGATTTCCGGGTTTTCACTGCCATCAATCTTGACCGTGAGAAGGTTTTCACCCTGTCGCAGTCGGCCGGTCAAACGTGCTTCAAACGGTGTATAGCCATCCTTGTGAGCAACGATTTCCTCGCCATTCAGATAGACGACAGCATCAGCCATGGCCGCATCGAAAACCAGCGATACCTCGCGCTCCGCGAACCGCTCCTCCCAAACCAGTATCTTCTGATAGGTAAAAGCGCGCTGATAGGACTTTTCGTCGAAATAGTTGAAGGGCAACTCGACAGCCGTATGCGGCAAAGTGACAGCCTCGCCTTCCTGCGGGCGACCGGCATCGGCGGAAGAGAACCCCTGGCGAAACGTCCAGGATTCGTTGAAGGCAACAACTGAGCGCATATTCAGTCCTATCGATTAAGCCCGTCGCATCGGGGACGAACACATGTTGCTTGGAAAATCAGGCGCGCGGCGAGGCAGGCATGGTGCCGCGGGGCGATATCTATACAGGCTCGCCGCAGTCGCGCAATGCGACCGGTTGACGGATTTCGAATTTCCGGGAGAGCGAGGACACCACACCCGCTATCGGCCTCGCCCGTTCTTCGATTCCTCATTGGGGCTGCGCACGGCGGCATACATGCCTGTCGTGCGAAACTCCGTGGGGTTAATGCCGTAGATGCGGCGGAACACCTTGGAGAAATAATTGGCATCGTCGAAACCCGTCATGATCGCCACTTCCTTGACGGGAATGAAGGCGGCCTTGGTCAACAGTTTCGCGGCGCGCTGCATGCGCTGCTGCAGCACGAATTCCGCCGGCGGCACGCCTTCGCTTTCGGCAAAGACGCGCGAGAAATGGGCACGACTGAGACCGCTTGCCTTGGCAAGCTCGCTGACGGGCAGCGGCTTGTCGAGATTGGCGTCGATATAGTCGATGACGATCTGCATGGCGGAGCGATCCGCTGTAAAGGCGTGCGAGCCGAAGACATCGTCGTAGAGCGCCATGGCCGCCTCATAGGCCAGCGCCGAGGCCGCGGCCGGCGTCCTGGCGCCCTGGACGAGCCGCAGGCTGCAATCGGCAAGATGGTCGATGGTCGCCGGCTGCAATTTTAGAACGGGGCCGGCTGCCGCAAGGATGAGGCGATGAATGCGCAGCGCCTCCTCGCCGTTCATCGATATCCAGAAATATTCCCAGCGCTCGCCCTTTTCCAGCCAGTAGCGATGGTTGTGAGGGACAAGCACCAGCAGCGTATCGCCGGCGCCAACGCGGTAATTGCGGTTTTCATAGCGCAGCCGGCCGGTGCCGCTGATCGTGTATTGCAGCACCGTGAAGGGCGTCTGGCCGCGACGGCGCCCATCCCAATCGTAAGTCTCGTTGTCCCTCACCTCATATCCGGCGCTGGTCGGCATGGCATGCAGCCGGTGGCGCCCGCGCGGCAGCGAAACCGTCCGCATGACCTGTCCGTTGTCGATCAATTTTTGCAGCACAAAATTACCCTTGAAAGCATAATTGTTCTCTGGTCGGCCCGGTGATTATAGGCATAATCCCGCCAGAAAACAGCACTTGCCCGCCAAAGAGGATCGGCGGACGGAGGAAAATCACGATTTCGTCCCTGTCTCGCAACCGCCGCGATCATAGGACGAAAATGCTGTCATAATCCCTGTTGCTGCTTGTTCGATCGACTTGAAGGTGAGGATCATGAGTTTCAAAATCGCCATTATCGGTGCCGGCAGCGTCGGCTTCACGAAAAAACTGTTTACCGACATTCTCTGCGTGCCGGAATTCCGCGACGTCGAATTCGCGCTGACGGATATGAGTGAGCACAATCTGACGATGATCAAGGCGATCCTCGATCGCATCGTCGAAGCCAACAAGCTGCCGACGCGCGTGACCGCGACAACGGATCGCCGTGCAGCACTTACAGGCGCGCGCTATATTATCAGCTGCGTGCGCGTCGGTGGCCTGGAAGCCTATGCCGAAGATATCCGCATCCCGCTGAAATACGGTATCGACCAGTGTGTGGGCGATACGATCTGCGCCGGCGGCATTCTCTATGGCCAGCGCAACATCCCGGTCATTCTCGATTTCTGCAAGGACATCCGTGAAGTCGCCGAGACGGGCGCCAAGTTCCTGAACTACGCCAACCCGATGGCGATGAACACCTGGGCGGCCATCGAATACGGCAAGGTCGACACGATCGGTCTTTGCCACGGCGTCCAGCATGGCGCCGAACAGATCGCCGAAGTGCTCGGCGCGAAGGACAAGAGCGAACTCGATTATATTTGCTCGGGCATCAACCACCAGACCTGGTTCGTCGATTTGCGCCTCAACGGCCGCAAGATCGGCAAGGATGAATTGATCGCTGCCTTCGAGGCACATCCGGTCTTCTCGCAGCAGGAGAAATTGCGCATCGACGTGCTCAAGCGCTTCGGCGTCTATTCCACCGAAAGCAACGGGCATCTCTCCGAATACCTGCCCTGGTATCGCAAGCGGCCGGACGAGATCAACAAGTGGATCGACATGTCCGACTGGATCCATGGCGAGACCGGCGGCTATCTGCGCCACTCCACCGAGACGCGCAACTGGTTCGAGACGGAATTCCAGCAGATCCTCGACAGCGCCTCCCAGCTGATCGATCCCGCCCACCGGTCGAACGAACATGCCAGCCATATCCTCGAAGCGCTTGAAACCAACCGCGTCTATCGCGGCCATTTCAACGTCAAGAACAATGGCGTCATCACCAATCTGCCAAGCGACGCCATCATCGAATCCCCCGGCTTCGTCGACCGCTTCGGCATCAACATGGTGGCGGGCATCACATTGCCGGAGGCATGTGCAGCAACCTGCATCTCGTCGATCAACGTCCAGCGCATGTCGGTGCATGCCGCCATCAGCGGCGACATCGACTTGTTGAAGCTTGCCGTCCTGCACGATCCACTGGTCGGTGCCATCGCCACTCCTGAGGAGGTTTGGCAGATGGTCGACGAAATGGTCGTCGCCCAGGCACGCTGGCTGCCGCAATATGCGCATGCTGTTGATGGAGCCAAGGAGCGGTTGTCACGCAGCACGGTGAAGACGCGCGACTGGAAGGGTGCGGCAAGCCGCAACGTCCGCTCTATCGAGGAATTGCGGGTCGAGAAAGCCGCGCTGAAACAGGCCGGCTGACGCAGGCAGAGTTCGGGAAATGAGCATGCGGCGGGGATCTCGGATGAGATCGACCGCCGCGTCTCGATCATTTCCCCTCGTACTGGAGGAGTGCGGCGTCTCGAACAGAGCGCACGCAAAAGAGGGAGAGAGAACAAGATGAGACATTTTCGACCGATCGGCCTTCTAGCCGCGTTGACGATTGCCACATCGGCGATCGCCATCAGCGCCTACGCAGCCGAGCCGACAGTGCCACCCGTTCCACCGGTCTTCCCGGCGGAAGGAAAGATCAAATATGTCGAGCGCAGTTCCATATTGGAGTTCAAGGCGCTACCGGACTATCACGAGCCCGCCTGGGTCACCGACAATTTCGTCAAGACCGGCAAGCTGCCGGCCGTCAAGGATCGCCTGCCGAAAGAGCCATTGGTCTACAAGACCGGCAACATGCCTGACGGCATCGGTGTCTACGGCGACACACTGCGCCACGTCATCGGCGGCCGGCCGGAAGGCTGGAACTATGGCGCCGGCCAGACACAGGGCTGGGGCGGCATCGATATCGGCCTTTCCGAGTGCTTGACGCGCACCGCGCCGCTCTTCCAGGTCGAAGCCAAGGACACCGAACCGCTACCGAACCTAGCCAAGGGTTGGGAATGGTCGCCGGATGGCCATAAGCTCACCATGCACCTCATCGAAGGCGCGAAATGGTCCGACGGCGTGCCCTTTAACGCCGATGACATCATGTTCTACTGGGAAGATGAGGTTGTCGATCCGAACGTCTCGCCCCTCGGCGGCGGCGCGTCCCCGGAAGCTTTCGGCGAAGGAACGACCCTCAGGAAGGTCAACGACTACACGGTCGAATGGACTTTCAAGGACGCCTTCCCGAAGCAATATCTCTACACGATGGCCTACCCCAATTTCTGCCCAGGCCCGTCGCATATCCTGAAGCCACAGCATCCGAAATATTCCAAGAATACCTACGACCAGTTCAAGAATGCCTTCCCGCCGGAATTCATGAACATGCCCGTCATGGGCGCCTGGGTGCCTGTGGAATATCGCCCCGACGATATCATCGTCATGCGCCGCAACCCTTACTACTGGAAGGTCGACGAGAAGGGCAATCAGCTGCCTTATCTCAACGAGCTGCACTACAAGCTTTCGACCTGGGCGGACCGCGACGTACAGGCAGTTGCCGGTTCGGCCGACCTGTCGAACCTCGAACAGCCGGAAAACTTCGTCGCCTCGCTGAAGCGGGCAGCGCAGCCCGATGCGCCCGCACGTCTAGCCTTCGGCCCTCGCCTCATCGGCTATAACCTGCAGATGAATTTCTCCGCCAATGGCTGGGGTGCCCCGGACGCACGCGGACAGGCCGTCCGCGAGCTGAACCGCAACGAGGATTTCCGCAAAGCCGTTACCATGGCGCTGGATCGCAAGGCGATCGGCGACTCGCTGGTCAAGGGTCCGTTCACGGCGATCTATCCGGGTGGCCTCTCCTCCGGCAGCAGCTTCTATGATCGCAATTCCACCGTCTATTATCCGTTCGATCTTGCTGCGGCAAAGGCCGAGCTGGCAAAGGCCGGCCTCAAGGACACCGACGGCGACGGCATCGTCAACTTCCCGGCTGGCGTCAATGGCGGCAAGGACGTCGAGATCACACTGCTCGTCACCAGCGATTACACCACCGACAAGAGCCTTGCCGAGGGTGTCGTCAGCCAGATGGAGAAGCTCGGGCTCCGGGTGATCATCAATGCCCTCGCCGGCCCCAAGCGTGACGACGCCAATTATGGCGGCCGCTTCGACTGGATGGTTCGCCGCAACAGCACCGAGCTCGCCTCGGTCGTGCAGAACACCGAACAGCTCGCCCCGGTCGGTCCGCGCACAAGCTGGAACCATCGTGCTCCGGAAAGCGGCGAGTTGGACCTGATGCCATTCGAGAAGGACATGGTCGATATCGTCAACAAGTTCACCACCTCGAAGGATAACGACGAGCGCGTGGCCTTGATGAAGCAGTTCCAGAAGATCTCGACCGAGCATCTCTACAATATCGGCCTGACCGAATATCCGGGCGCGCTGATCATCAACAAGCGCTTCTCGAACGTTCCTCCGGGCACGCCGATCTTCCTGTTCAACTGGGCTGAAGACTCGATCATCCGCGAGCGCCTTTGGGTAGCCGCTGACAAGCAGGGCAAGTACGAGCTGTTCCCGCAGCAGCTTCCGGGTGCGCCGGGCAGCGCCGGCCCGATCAAATAAGGTCGGCCAGCAACCAGGTGCGGCAGCCGGCCATCCGCCGGCTGCCAATCAAACATCATGCATTCCGGCGGACAGACCGCCGGCCGAACTGAACACAGCCGGCCCCTGCCGTTCCCGACGGATCGAGGCAGCCGCCAGCGACAAGAGAAGCGAACCGTCCCATGTTACGATTCCTGCTCGTGCGAATAGCTTCAGCCATACCCGTGCTCTTCATCCTGAGCGTGGTGACTTTCGCCATCATACAGGCGCCGCCGGGCGACTATGCCGATTATATCCGCTCGCAATTGATGAACCAGGGCGGCGCATCCTTCGCGCAAGCCGACGAGCAGGCGCAGATCTATCGCCGCGAACATGGCCTCGATAAGCCGATGGTGGTCCAATACGTCAACTGGATCGGCGGCATCGTCACCAGAGGCGATTTCGGCTACAGCATGTTCTACAACAAGCCCGTCGCCGATGTCGTCGGCGAGCGGCTGCCGCGCACTCTCGCCCTGGCACTGGTTTGCCACATATTGGCATCCATTCTTGGCATCGGTTTCGGCATATGGGCGGCAACGCGGCAATATAGCTGGATCGACACGCTGCTGTCCGGCATCTCCTTTCTCGGCATGACGGTGCCGCGCTTCCTGATGGCGCTGATCATTGTCTATATCCTCGTCTTCCAGCTGAATGTCTCGGAAATCGGCAGCTTCTTCTCGCCGCAATATGGCGGTGCGCCCTGGTCCTGGGCCAAGTTCGTCGATCTCGTCAAACATGTCTGGCCGGTCGTCGCCATCGCCACTTTCGGCGGTCTCGCCTATAATATGCGCGTCATGCGCGGCAACCTGCTCGATACGCTGAATGCCCAATATGTCGAGACCGCACGCGCCAAGGGTCTTTCCGGCGGCGCCGTCGTCATGCGCCATGCCGTGCCGAACGCGCTGCATCCGCTGGTCATGTATCAGGGCGTCGTTCTGCCCTACATGCTCACAGGCGAAATCGAGACCGCGATCATCTTTACCCTGCCCACGGTGGGGCCGGCTATCGTCGGCTCGATGGCGGTCGGTGACGTCTATGTCACCGCCACTTTCATGATGGTGCTTTCGGCAACCCTCATCATCGGCAACATCATCGCCGACATGCTGCTCGCCCTGCTCGATCCGCGCGTGCGTCAACAGGGAGGGATCCATTAATGCTTGCCTTCAGCAACTCCCCGCCCCCACCGGATGAAACGATCAAGCACAAGCGCGGTAATGAAAGCTACAGCGCACTGGTCTGGCGGCGCCTGAAGCGGTCCTGGACCGGGATGAGCGGCCTCGTGCTTGTCATCCTGCTGCTGCTGATGGCGATCTTTGCCGAATTCGTCGCGCCGCTCGATCCGAAGGCGACCGATACCGGCTTTGCGCCGCCGCAGGTCATCAGCTTTCATGACAAGGGCGGCAATTTGGTCTTCCAGCCCCGTGTCTACGCTCTGGTCGAGACCAGCGACCTCGACCCGGTGACCTTCCAGCCGATCGTCGGACCGGACTATGACAATCCGCGTCTGCTCGGCCTCTTTGTCAAGGGCGACCCCTATTATCTGTTTGGCCTGATCCCCGGCGACCGGCACCTTTTCGGCACGACCGATGGAGGCCCCGTGCACTTCCTCGGCACTGACAAATTCGGCCGGGACGTGCTGTCGCGCGCCATTTACGGCTCGCGGATCTCGTTGATGATTGCGTTGACCGTGGTTGCCATCGTCACCATCGTCGGCACGACGGTCGGGATGATCTCCGGCTATTTCGGCGGCGCGACAGATGCCTGGATCCAGCGCTTCGTCGAAGTGGTGCTCGCCTTCCCGCAATTGCCGCTCTATCTGGCGCTGACCTCGCTGATCCCCGTGACGGCGCCAACCAATGTCTTCCTTGCTTTCGTCATCGTCGTCATGTCGGCGCTCGGCTGGGCGCAGATGTCGCGCGAGGTACGCGGCAAGACGCTGGCACTTGCAAGGATCGAATATGTGCGGGCCGCCATGGCAGTCGGCGCAACCGACCGGCGCATCATCCTGCAGCACATATTCCCCAACGTCATGAGCCATGTCATCGTCGCGGTGACGCTCGCAATCCCGAGCGTGGTTCTGCTTGAATCCTTCCTCGGTTTCCTCGGCTTTGCCGTCAAACCGCCGCTGATCTCATGGGGCTTGATGCTGCAGGACACCTCGACCTATTCGGTCATCGGTTCCTACCCCTGGATCCTCTCGCCCGTCGCCTTCGTTCTCGTCACCGTCTTCGCCTTCAATGCGCTCGGCGACGGACTGCGCGACGCAATCGACCCTTATTGAGAGGAGAACGATAATGGCTCTCGCACTCGTCAACTCCTTCGCTCCCGACCTCAGGCTCGACGCCGGCGAAAAGGCCGTCGCTCCGGTCATCGACGCACGCAATATCGCCGTCAAATTCAAGGTCGAGGACGGCATTGTCGATGCCGTCAAGGATATCTCCTTCCAGCTCTATCGCGGGGAAACCATCGCCATCGTCGGCGAATCCGGCTCCGGAAAATCGGTGACGGCGCGCACCGTAATGGGCCTTTTGACCAAGCGCGCCGTCGTCTCGGACAAATCCATCATCCATTACGATGGCAAGAACGTGCTGAAGTTCTCGGAACGTGCCCGCCGGCAGCTTCGCGGCGATCGCATCTCGATGATCTTCCAGGAGCCGATGAGCTCGCTCAATCCCATCTATACGATTGGCGGCCAGATCGTAGAAGCCATCCGCGTCCATCGCAAGGTCAGCCGCCGCGAAGCCGAGAAAAAGGCGCTGGACCTGCTGAAGCAGGTGCAGATCCCAGATCCCGAAGCCCGGCTGAAGCAGTATCCGCATCAGCTTTCGGGCGGCCAGCGCCAGCGCGTCATGATCGCCATGGCACTGGCCAATAATCCGGACGTGCTGATCGCCGACGAACCGACAACCGCGCTCGATGTCACCGTGCAGGCGCAGATCCTGAACCTGATCCGCGATCTGCAAAAGCAGCTTGGCATGGCGGTGATCCTGATCACCCATGACCTGACGGTGGTGCGCCAGTTTTCCGACTATGTCTATGTGATGCAGCATGGCGAGATGCGCGAGCACAACACGACCGAAGCCCTATTCGCGAACCCGCAACATGCCTACACCCGGCATCTTCTCTCCTCGGAACCACGCGGACAGGCAAAGCCACTGCCGCCGGACTGTGGCACGGTGCTCGAAGGCAAAGCCGTCAAGGTCGCCTTCATGCTCCGGCATGGCAGCTTCTTCAAGCCTGACATGCGCGAGCTTGTCGCCGTTGGCGGCCTGAACTTGGAACTGCGTCGCCACGAAACGCTCGGACTGGTCGGTGAATCCGGCTCGGGCAAAACCACATTCGGCCAGGCGCTACTGCGCCTCATCGATGCCGATAGCGGCGAAATCTTCTTCGACGGGCAACCGATCCATGGCCGCTCGCGCGCTGAAATGCGGCCGCTGCGTTCGCGCATGCAGATCGTCTTTCAGGACCCGTTCTCGTCGCTCAATCCGCGCATGACCATTGGCCAGATCATTGGCGAAGGGTTGGTGGTCAACAATATCGGCGCGAACAGGGCCGAGCGGCTGGAACGGGTGAAGGACGCGCTCGTCAGCGCCGGCATGCCTGCCAATATCCTCTCACGCTTCCCGCATGAATTTTCCGGCGGCCAGCGCCAGCGCATTGCGATCGCCCGCGCCATCGCGCTCGAGCCGGAGTTCATCCTGCTCGACGAGCCCACTTCGGCGCTCGACCTTTCCGTCCAGGCACAGATCATCGACCTCCTGCGCAAGCTGCAGGACGAGCGGGGTCTGAGCTACTTGTTCATCTCACACGACCTCAAGGTCGTCCGCGCCCTTTGCCACCGCGTCATCGTCATGCAGCACGGCAAGATCATGGAGGAAGGGCCGGTCGAAGAGGTTCTGTCCCATCCCAAGACCGCTTACACCGAACGCCTCGTCAAAGCGGCGTTCGAGGTAGCTTCATAGCATCAGGAGATTTTGAAATGACCGCAACTCCCAAGATCACCTTCATCGGCGCCGGCTCGACCGTCTTCATGAAAAACATCATCGGCGACGTCCTGCAGCGTCCGGCCCTCGCGGGCGCAAGGATCGCGCTGATGGATATCAATCCGCAGCGGCTGGACGAAAGCGCCATCGTTGCCCGCAAGCTCGCTTCGACGCTGGGTGCCCCGGCCACGGTTGAAACCTTCACGGATCAGCGCAAGGCGCTAGACGGCGCTCATTTCGTCGTCGTCGCCTTCCAGATCGGCGGCTACGAGCCCTGCACCGTCACCGATTTCGAGGTACCGAAGAAGTATGGCCTGCGCCAGACGATCGCCGACACGCTAGGCGTCGGCGGCATCATGCGCGGCCTGCGCACCGTGCCGCATCTCTGGAAGATCTGCGAGGACATGCTCGCCGTCTGCCCGAATGCGGTCATGCTGCAATATGTAAACCCGATGGCGATCAACACCTGGGCGATCGGCGAGAAGTATCCGACCATCAAGCAGGTCGGGCTCTGCCACTCGGTACAGGGCACGGCGATGGAGCTGGCTCACGATCTCGACATTCCCTATGACGAGATCCGCTATCGCTCGGCCGGCATCAACCATATGGCTTTCTACCTCGCATTCGAGCATCGGCAGCCTGACGGTTCCTACCGCAATCTCTATCCCGATCTCGTCCGTGCCTATCGCGAGGGCCGCGCGCCGAAGCCCGGCTGGAACCCGCGCTGCCCGAACAAGGTGCGCTACGAGATGCTGACCCGTCTCGGCTATTTCGTCACCGAAAGCTCCGAGCACTTCGCCGAATACACGCCTTACTTCATCAAGGAAGGCCGCGAGGATCTGATCGAAAAGTTCGGTATTCCCCTTGACGAATATCCGAAGCGCTGCATCGAGCAGGTGGCACGCTGGAAGAACCAGGCCGATGAATACCGCTCGGCCGAGAAGATCGAGGTCAAGCAATCGAAGGAGTATGCCTCCTCGATCATCAACTCGGTCTGGACTGGCGAACCCTCCGTCATCTACGGCAACGTCCGCAACAATGGCTGCATCACCTCGCTGCCGAACAATTGCGCCGCCGAGGTTCCCTGCCTGGTCGATGCCTCCGGCATTCAGCCGACCTATATCGGCGACCTGCCGCCGCAGCTGACGGCGCTTATCCGCACCAACATCAACGTGCAAGAGCTGACGGTTAAAGCCCTGATGACCGAGAATCGCGAGCACATCTACCATGCCGCGATGATGGACCCGCACACAGCCGCCGAGCTCGATCTCGACCAGATCTGGTCGCTGGTCGACGAGCTGCTGGCGACCCATGGCGATTGGCTGCCCGAATGGGCACGCGGCAATCGCAAGGTACAGGCCGCATAAAGCCACTCTCTCCCGGCTGGCGGCCCAAAGGGCCTCGCGGCGCTGCCGCGGGGCCTTACATTTTTGGCCTGCCGGGAAAAGGTGAATGTCCAAAACGCGCTGAATTCAAGGCCTTTGCCGGATGGCAAAGCCGGAGCGACTGCGCTAGAAACGGATCGAGGTTTTAAGGGAGATCAAAGACATGGCCAGCTCAGACATTTTCAGCACCGGCACTTTCGTCGGACGCATCTGGCGCCCCGATGTCGAAGGTCCTGCCCTCGTCACTGTTCGGGACGGAACGGTCTATGACATCACCTCGAAGGAAGTGCCGACCATGCGCGACCTTCTGGAGAAAGACGATCCGGTTGCCTTTGTCCGCGCACAGAAGGGCGAGGCCGTCGCTAAACTTGATGCGCTCCTGGCTGCCAAAGCCGATCTCTCGGCCATCCATCTTCTCGCTCCCATCGATCTGCAGGCGATCAAGGCCTGTGGCGTCACCTTCGCCCGTTCGATGCTTGAGCGCGTCATCGAGGAGCGCGCCGCCGGTAATCCGGATCTTGCCGAGGCGATCCGCGGCAAAGTCACGGCTCTGATCGGCGACAGCTTGCGTAACCTCAAAGCCGGCTCGCCCGAAGCCGCGAAGGTCAAGGCCGCGCTGATCGAGGAAGGCGTCTGGTCGCAATATCTCGAAGTCGGGATCGGCCCGGATGCGGAAGTGTTCTCCAAGTCGCAAGTCATGTCCTCGGTCGGACCGGGGGCCGATGTCGGCCTGCATCCGATTTCCAAGTGGAATAACCCCGAGCCGGAAATCGTCCTTGCCGTCGACAGCCAGGGCCGGGTCAGAGGCGCTACGCTCGGCAACGACGTCAACCTGCGCGATGTCGAAGGCCGTTCCGCCCTGCTGCTCGGCAAGGCCAAGGACAACAACGCTTCCTGCTCAATCGGTCCGTTCATCCGTCTGTTCGACGAGACTTACGGTCTGGACGACGTGCGGAATGCCGATCTAGACCTCAAGGTCGAGGGCGAAGACGGCTATGTGCTGCACGGCCGCTCATCGATGAAGGAAATCAGTCGCGATCCTCTCGACCTTGTTTCCCAGACCATCGGCCGCCATCATCAGTATCCGGATGGCTTCGTGCTGTTCATGGGCACGCTTTTCGCGCCGGTCGAGGACCGTGATACGCCCGGCCAGGGCTTCACCCACAAGGTCGGCGATATCGTCACCATCTCCAACGAAAAGCTGGGCGCCCTGCAGAACCGCGTGCTGCTGTCGACGGAATGCCGGCCCTGGACCTTTGGCGCATCACATCTGATGCGCAATCTGGCGCGGCGTGGGTTGATTTGACGGTCGACGTGGCGGGGATGGACAACCATCCCCATAGGCGGGGTCGGATTTGCGTTTCCGATCTGGGTTTTCGCCGGTTAAGGGCGATCAATCCTTGCTGCCTGATGTCGATCCGGACGACCGGCATTTACGAGAAGCTCGACCGAGGATTGGGCCAGTCTTAATGCGTGGATACCGGCTGCGGATGGGTCAACCGGCTGCGAACGGCGGTTAGTTCCGAGGTCGTGTGGTTCAGACGATCCGCCAGAACACGCATGATCTCCACGGCCATTTCCGGGAAATCGCTCAGCAGCTTCAGGAAGTGTTCCTTGCTGATCTTCAGCGCCTCCAGCCGGGACGTGGCTTTTACGGTCGCGGTACGCGAGACATCGCACAGGATTGCGATTTCACCGACGATGGAATTGAGGTCGACTTCGGCAACCTTGATCTCGCCGGCGGGGCTATCGACGAGAATATCAGCAGTTCCGGAAAGAACAACATAGGCTGCATCGCCCTGATCGCCCTGATGAAACAGAGTTTGGCCAGCATTGTAGCTGACGCGATCCGACGTGAACGCCAAAAGTTTCAACTTCGCAGGCGCGATGCGCGAAAAAATCGGCACCCGCTTCAGCATTTCAACTTCATCCTTCAGAAGCATGAACTTCAAAACCCCCAGTGTTCGGCCCCAGTCGCCACTGTCGAGATAGGATATTACGATAACAGTTCTTTGAACATACCATTTTTTTCTAAAAGATCGGTCGTCGAGCCACTTTCGACAAGACTTCCGTGGTCGAAGACCAGAACGCGATCGAACAATTCGGCAAAGCCAGGGTTGGACAGGACCCAGATGATCGCCGGTGCATAGCCGTCGCCGCCGAGTTCACCCAGCACAGCTCGGGCAATCTGATCCTGGACCCGGTGATCGAGCGCCGGCAGCGGACGATTGCAGATAATGTAATCCGCACGTTTCAGAAGCGCGCGGCTAAGATTGAGCTTCTGGCGCTGCACATTCGTCAGGCGCTTGCCGCCGGAGCCGACATCGAAATCCAGACCGATCGACAAGACGCTGTCATGCATGCCGAGACGTTCGAAGACCTCGTACATGATCTGATGAACGCGTTCCGGCGCATTGGCCTGCTGATGCGCGATGCGGCCAAACAAAACATTGTCCATCAATGTCGCGGAGGCCGTGAAGCGCTCGGGATCGTAACGTTCGATGACGCCGGCAAGATCGGCCGGGATATTCTCGTAAAACTTCGCCCGCGCCTGGACGATCTTCTCCATGAGCATCTGCGTCAAGAGACCGAAACGATGGCGTGGCTCGATGTAGGAGAAGCTGAGACGGATGATCGCGGAGCGTTCATCGGCTGTCGCCGCCTCATAACCCTTGCCATTCAGCTTCTGCAGTAGCGCCTCGTAGGTCGGAATGTCTTCCGCCGTCATGAAGGTGAGCTGCTGGAAGAAGGGATGGTCAGGCGGTAGGTCGGTGAAGAGTTCGACGGCGTTTTCAGCAATCTCCAGGCCCATGTCGTAAAGGTCGGAAATCAAGCCGGTCTCTTCGAACAATTGCCGGAAATACGGATGTGCGGCAAGCTTGCGGTTGGTCATCTGCGGCCGCTTCAACGTGCCGAACAACAGATTTTCACCGACAGTCGCCTGCAGATTATAGGCATCGAACTGGAAGGGTACGACGAGCTCTTCGAGCTTCTCTTCCTGAAGCCTCAGCCGCAGGGCCTGCCGAAGTTCGACGATGCGCGACGTCAGATCCAGATGCGTCGCGGTGTCGACACTCGAACGGAGCGCCATGTCGAAGATGTCCTGGGACATGGCGACGGCGTCGAGCACCGGACGGATCACCGAATAGATATCGTCCGGCCCGGTCGCGCCGGCGGCGGCATAATCGACCCAATCGCCATCGAGATCCAGCTCCGGATTGGCGGCGCGGCGTGCCTCGTTCATCCGCCATTTGGCCTTGGTCGCTTCCTCGTCGGTATAGACCGGCGGGATGAGCGGCGCGTGCTTCAGGGCATAGAGAAGATTGCTGCGCAAAGTACCGTGAAAGAAGAAGGTCTCGGAGGACGCATAGGCAATGCGCCGCCCGGTCAGGGACTCCGGCAACTCAAGCAGATCGCGGCCGTCAATGGAGACACGACCGCTGTCGGGCCAGACCAACCGGCCGAATGCTTCGGCGAGATACTCGCCGCCTGCGCCGCTGTCGCCGACGATCGCAACCCGCTCTCCGGGATGAATCTCGACCGAAACATGATCGAGCACGCGGGCACCGCTGTCATCGAGAACGGTCAGGTTGGTCGCAACCAGAGCATGGGTGATGCGGCCGGCGGGTGCCGGCGACAGGACCTGGATTCTCGGATCGATCAGGTTCTCGACGCTGAACTGCTCGACAACCTGATTGTACTTGACTTGAACGTCCTGGCGCGACTGGTCCCAGTCGATCAATTCCTTGAGGGGGCCAGGCAGATCCTTGTAGGCATTGATGACGGCGACCAGCTGACCGATGTCCAACCGGCCCTGCAAGGCGAGGAAGCCGCCAACCAGATAGAACAGGAAGGGCGTGACCTGCGCGAGGAAGTTGTTGATGAACTTCACCATGAACTTCCACTGGTAAAGATCATAGCGGATCGAGAAGATCAGGCCGAGCCGGTGCGCGATATCGGCGCGCTCCAGATTGGTCGTGTCGTTGGCATGGATCGTGCCGATACCGTCGACAATCTCGCCCACACGGCCGGAAAGCTCACGCGCCGTCAGCTGCCGCTGGCGGCCGAGTTCCAGCAGCCGCTTGCGCATGCGTGGAATGACGATCGCCTGCACGGCGACGATGGCAGCCGCGATCATGCCGAGCCAGAAATTCTGCATGATGATGAAGATGAGAGCGGTCACTGCCTGGCCGCCCAGCAACGCGGGCTGCACGAAAGCGTCGCCGGTGAAGCCGCCCATGGGCTCCACCTCATCCTTGATCATGGTCGCGATTTCGGCAGGCTTCACCCGCTTGAAATGGGATGGCGGGAATCGCAGCACGCGATCGATCAGCTCGAAACGGATGCGGCGCAGCATGCGCTCGCCCAGCCGGCCCTTGTAGGTGTTGATATAGAGCTTGAAGAGACCGTTGAGCACGACAAGCGCCAGGAAGACCAGGCTCAGCGCGATCAGCATCCATATGCGGGTGAGCTGCACGCCCTGAAACACTTCGATATGGCCGATCAACGGCACGTCGAAGGCGACATGCATGAAAGTCTGCGTGTCGCCCGGATGCTCGAAGCCCTTACCCTGGATCGGTCCGTTGACGATCTGCTTGGGCAGGTCGAAGGACAGGAAGTAAGGGATCATCGAAGCCGCAACGACCAGCAGTATCCAAATCTGCTCCAGCCGGGTATTCGACCAAATATAACGCGCTAGGCTTTTTTCCATCGCTTATAGCAGGCTTTCAAATTCAAAGGCCCAGCGCCGGCCAGATGCCGGCACTGCTGTTGCAGAACTGCGGGATAGTTTGTTGCGGATGCGTGGCCCCATTGAGAAAAGAGACGCCGCCCGGTCTTTCGTCCACGCTCCCCCCGATTCATCATTTCTTCATTTATATCACAAGATTGCAGGAATCTAGGAGCATAAAACGACAGGAGAGCCCGACTGTCGCGTCACGTCATTTTTCGGCAGACTTCGCCAAGGACGGCCGAGGTTCTGGCCGCACCATCAAGGTCGATATCGGGGTTGTGCGGCTTGGGCCGCGACAGTGCCGTCTCCACGGCGGCCACAAGCAAGTCCGTCGTCAATCCCGCTTCGGGCAGGGTGAGTGCCAGACCAAGCTTTTCCAGCCGCTCGGCCCGAACCGACTGTTCCGTCTCGCCGCCGGCCGTGAAGGGCACTAGAATGGCGCGGCAGCCGGTGACGAGGAGGTCGCCGACGGTGTTGTAGCCGGCCTGGGAAATCGACAGTTCGGCCCCTCTCAGCAAAGACGGAAAATCCCGGCGGAAACGCACCAGCTCGACATTTCCGGGTGCATCCCTGGCAAGATCGGCAAAATCCTGTTCCGGCAGGTTCGGCCCGGTCACCAATAGCCAGCGGCGGTCCATCGCCACGCGGCTCGCAGCCTCCAGCGAGGTGCGAATGAGGTCACGTCCGACAGCCCCGCCGCCAGCCGAAACGACAATGTCGAAGCTCTCGTCAGGCTCCGGCGGCAGGCTCGGAGCAACGAGGCCGGTGTAGACGATCTTGTCGGCAATGGCTTCGGTCAGCGGAAAAGTTTCTTCCAGCCGAACGAAATGAGGGTCTCCATGGACGAGAACGCCATCGAAATGATCGCGAAGCAGCCCCACTGTCTCTTCATCGCGTCCCGGCTTCTTCTGCTGCTGCAGAATATCGCGCACCGAGCTGTAGAGCTTCGGCTTCGGATCGGCCTTGGCGATGGCATCGAGCAGCGGCAGCAGCTCGAAGCGCATCTGTCGCCGCCCGAAGGGAAACGCTTCGATGATAACGACATCAGGCGACGCCTGCCGAAATGCCTCGAGCAAGAGGGCGGATCGATGCGCCAGAAATGCCTCATCGACCGGGTTGCCCGATTGATCGGCAAGCCCGGAGAAGCCGGCGCTGCTGGCGACAACCGGCGGCAGCGTGACCGAGGTCACGTCGTTGCCGGGAAAGCCGTTCACCGGCAGGCCGCCGGTGACGACAGTCACCTGGCCGCCATCCCTGGCAATGGCGCTGGCGATGCGGCTGGCTCGGGCTAGGTGACCGATGCCGAGCAGATGTTGGACATAGAAGAAAACGCGCAAGGAAGGAGACTTTGCCTCTGTCATGCGGATTTCCGCCATTGATCTTCCTTCTGCCACTGCTCCTCGAACAGGCCCGTCAACTGCCGAATGCTGGCGTGGTAGTCGAAATGTTCGCGCACCCGCCTTTCGGCCGCCTCCCCGAGCCTGTGGCGCAGCGCCGGATTGCGGATGGCGAGCTCCAATGCCACGGCGAGAGCCTGCGGATCTTCCGATGGAACGACGAAACCATTCTCCCCCTCTTCCAGCAATTCGGGAACGCCGGAAATATTGGTGGAGACGCAGACGAGGCGCTGGCTGGACGCTTCCACAAGCACATTCGGCAGACCATCGCGATCGCCATCGGCGGCGACGCGGCATGCCAGTGCGAAGATATCCGACTGCCGATAATGCGCAAGCACGTCTTCCTGTGCCAGCGCCCCCTTCCAGGTGATGCGATCGGTAATCCCGAGCGTTTCGGCGAGTGCCTTGAGCTTGGTCAGTCCATCGCCACCGCCGATATGGGTGAAGCGCCAGTTGAGATCACCGGGCAATAGCGCCAACGCCCTCAGCAGCACGTCATAGCCCTTTTTCTCCACCGCGCGACCGACGCTGAGGATAAGAGCCGGGTCGGCGGTCTCCGAACCGTTTCGCGCGGAATGCTCGCCCGCAAAGGAGCCGAAACGATCGAGATCGAGGCCGTGATAACTTAGATGCACATTATCGCGCATCTCGGTCAGGCCACGCATATGATCGAAACCGGTGCGCGTGCAGGTCACTGTCCAGCGGGCTCGGCCAAGCTTTTCGGAAAGCTCCCAGTCCGGCGAAGTCCAGATATCCTTGGCGTGGGCCGAACAGGTCCATGGAATGCCCGTCATGATGCTGGCATAGGCGGTGACGGAAGCCGGCGTGTGGATGAAATGCGCATGCAGCCACTCGCCATTGTCTGGCCATTCATGTGCCAGCACCAATGCCTGACCGAAACGACGCACGCGGTTCGGCGTTAGGTCCCGTTTCAGATCGGCCCAGAACCGCTTGAAAAGCGGTTTGAAGCCGGGCTTGCCGATGCCGGCAAGGAAAGCGCGCAGCACCCTCAACGGCTCGTCGTGCAGATATTCCGGCAGATAGACCACGCGCGCCTTGATCTCGTCGTGAACCGGATGGCGCTTCTTGTCCGTCGGCTTGCGCATCGAAATCAAGGTCAGGTCAAAGCCGGCTTTTTCCAGCCCGAGCAATTCCTGCGCGATGAAGGTTTCCGACAGGCGGGGATAGCCCTTGAGGACCACCAGTATTTTCTTTCGCATCAATACGTTCCGATAACCTATTCGGCAACGATCGATAGCGGCGGGTAGCGCTCACGATCATCAAACCACTCGCCGATCGTGTGCGAAATATGCACCAGCCCTTCGAGGCGCATGTTGCTGCTGCTTGCCGAGGGTGGCGCGCGGTTTGGCAGGCGCTTCAGGGCGGCGGCGAGCTGCTTTGGATCGGCAGACTCTTCCGGCAGCAGCATATCGACCAGCCCCAGTTCGCTTGCCCGCTGCGCACGGATCAGCTGCTCCTCGCGCGGCCGCGTGCGCGGGATGATCAAGGCAGGCTTGTCGAAGGACAGGATCTCGCAATAGGTGTTGTAGCCACCCATAGCGACGACGGCCTTGGCGCCGGCGATCAGCTCTTCCATCTTGTTGTCGAACTCGATCACCTGAAGACAGGCAATCTTGCCGGCGCGCTCCAGCAGCTGATTGCGCTCCCTGGCGGGCATGTAGGGCCCAAGGACGATCAGCGTCCTGTGCGTGAGCGAACTGTCCTGCTCGAAAGCGCTGATGACGTCATCGACCAGATCAGCGCCATCGCCGCCGCCGCCTGTCGTCACCAGAATGTAGTCCTCGTCGGGCACATGCTCCGACTTCGTCCCCAGCGAGGAAACGCTGCGCTGCAGAAAGCCGACGAACTCCATCTTCCGACGGACGCCTGGGGGCACCTCGAGGCCGACAAGCGGATCATGGAAATCCGGCGGGCCGTAAACCCACACGCGATCGTAGTATTGATCGATCTTCTGCAGGACGTTGTTCTTCTTCCACTCTGCCTCAAGCAGGTGCGGCGCGTCCATGACATCGCGCATGCCCAGGACCAGCGTCGTGCCGCGCGACTTCAAATAGGTCAGCGTTTCCTCGACCTCGCCCTTGAGCCCCAGGGGCTCCTTGTCGACGATGAATACGTCGGGCTGAAAGGTCTCGGCTGTGTGGCGGATGATCGACTGCCGCATCTTCAGCGTTTCCTGAAGGGCGACATGGCTAGCCATCGACGTATATTCGCCGTCACGCAGCTTGATGACGCTCGGCACCTTGACGAAATCAACGCGCGACCGGTAGTCGAAAGCACCGGCGATGGTTGCGCCGGAAACAATCAGCACATTCAGCCCGCGATAATCCTCGACAAGCGCATGCGCGATCGTCCGGCATCGCCTGAGATGGCCGAGACCGAACGTATCGTGGCTGTACATGAGGATTCGAGCATCTTCTAAGCGCCGCTTCATGGGCAAAACCTCTGGGGGATGAAAGTCATGTACGTGGTATGTCGGCACGCGACATCCACGTCCGCTCCTCGAATTGCAATCCTGTCTTTGCCGTTCACCCTGCTATTTGTAGGGATCGGCGGCATCGCGCAAGCCATCTCCTAAAAAGTTGAACGCCAGAATGACCAAAATCACTGGGATCATCGGAAAAAGCAGCCATGGATAAAAGGCGATTACGCTGACATTCTTGGCCTCGGTCAACAGAATGCCCCAGCTCGTGATCGGCGGACGCAGGCCCAATCCGAGAAAACTGAGGGCTGTTTCGCCGAGAATCATGCTTGGAACCGAGATAGTCGCCGTCGCGATCAGATGCGACATGAACCCCGGTACCAGATGCCGGCCGATGATGCGCCGGGTCGGCGCACCCATCAGCTGCGCGGCAAGAACATAGTCTTCCTCTCGCAGGGATAGAAGCTTGGAGCGCACCGCGCGCGCAAGTCCCGTCCAGTCGAGGATGCCGAGAATGATGGTAATGCCGAAATAGACGATGATCGGGCTCCAGCTCACCGGCATGATCGCCGCCAGCGCCATCCATAACGGCAGGCTCGGCAGGGACTGCAACACCTCGATCACCCGCTGCACGAGAAGATCGAAGATCCCGCCATGATAGCCAGCCAGGCCGCCGATGACGATGCCGAGGACGAAGCTGATGGCAATGCCGATCAACCCGATCGTCAGGGAGATGCGCGCGCCATAGATGATGCGCGACAGCACATCCCGGCCCAGCCGGTCGGTTCCGAGCAGATACATCTGGCCGCCAACGGCCGGGCAGACGACATGGACGTTTGAATCAACCAGCCCCCAGAAACGATAGGCATCGCCGCGGCAAAAGAAGCGGATCGGCTGCACGTCGGAGGGGTTTTCGGTATAGACCCTGCGCAGCGTATCGATATCGAGCGTCATCTTGCGGCCATAGACAAACGGCCCGACGAACTCGCCATTGTTGAAAAGGTGAATGGCCTGCGGTGGCGAATGAATATAATCGACATTGCGGGTGTGCAGCCCGTAGGGCGCCAGGAATTCCGCAATCAGGATCGTGCCGTAGCACAGCAGCAGGAAGATGCCGGACGCAAGCGCCAGCCTGTGCTTCTTGAACTTCCACCACATCAGCTTCTTTTGCGAGGCCATGTAATAGCGCGTCTGGCCGGCAGACATGGTTTCGAACTGATCCGGATCGAAATCCGCGCTCGAGACATAATGCTCCATGGGTGCGCCGGGGCTTGGCAGGGGTACGTTCACTTTGTGCTCCTGCCTTGCAAGCGGATACGGGGATCGAGAAAGCCGAGGGCGATATCGGAGATCAACACCCCGATAACGTTGAGAAAGGCCAGGAACATCAGGAAGGAGCCGGCAAGATACATGTCCTGGCTCTGCAAGGCCCTGATCAGCATCGGGCCTGTCGTTTCAAGCGACAGCACGATGGCGGTGATTTCAGCACCCGATATGATCGAGGGAAGAATCGACCCGATATCAGCCACGAAAAAGTTCAGCGCCATGCGCAACGGATATTTCACCAGCGCTCTCAAGGGATGCAGCCCCTTGGCGCGCGCGGTGATGACATATTGCTTCTGCATCTCGTCGAGCAGGTTGGCGCGAAGGCGGCGGATCATACCGGCCGTACCCGCCGTTCCGACGATGATGACCGGGATCCAGAGATGCGAGAGGATCGAGCGCGCCTTTTCCCAACTCATCGGCTGCGACAGATATTGCTGATCCATCAGATGGCCGATGGACACGCCGAACCAGACCTGGGCGAAATACATCAGGATCAGCGCCAGCATGAAATTCGGGATGGCGATGCCGAGCAGCCCGAGGAAAGTCAGGCTGTAGTCGCTCCAGCTATATTGATGGGTGGCGGAATAAATGCCGATCGGGAACGCGATCAGCCAAGTCAAAAGGATCGTCGTCATCGACACGAGGATGGTCAGCCACAAGCGATCGCCGACCACATCCGATACCGGCAGCTGATATTCGAAGGAATAGCCGAAATCGCCATGCAGCATGCCGGCGACCCACCGCACATATTGCACCGCCACAGGCTGATCGAGCCCGTATTCGTGACGAAGGTCCTGTATCTCCTGCAGGTTTGCCGTCTCACCCTGGGCGCGCAGCTCGGCGATCTGGCTTTCGAAGAAATCGCCCGGCGGCAACTGGATGATGGTGAAGACCAGCATCGAGATCACCAGCAGTGTCGGGATCATCACCGCAATGCGCCAGAGAATGTATTTAAGCATTGGGTCGATCCTCCTTCATCCAGAAGGTATCCGGCATGTAGACGCCGAGAAAACAGGTGGGATCGAAGCCGTAGAGCGCCTTTTCAGGCACGTTCTGCATGCGGGCCGAATGCACGATCGGCTGGAACGTGGCATTGATCAGGCCGATGGAGAAAACCTGATCGGTATAGGTCGCCAGCATCTTGTGCCAGACCTCGGCGCGCTCGAAGGAAGACGCCGCCGTTTCCC
Organism: Rhizobium sp. AC27/96; assembly: GCF_001692325.1. GTDB lineage: Bacteria > Pseudomonadota > Alphaproteobacteria > Rhizobiales > Rhizobiaceae > Rhizobium. The sequence goes on from NZ_LXKN01000032.1 coordinate 183,979, forward strand.
ATTCGCGAAGCAGCTTCACGAGCTCCGCGGCTTCGGGCACATCCGGCGCCACCCCCTGGGTCTCGCGCGAGAGATAATACATGCCCCAGAGCGGCCATTGCATCTGGTCGTCCATCGTCGGTGCAAGTTCGCCGGGATTCATGTCGGCTGTCGCCACACCGTTGTCGAGGCCATACCACAGCGACATCAGGATCCGGCCGCCCATGGCGCGGCTGCGGAATATATCACGCTGGGAAACGCGGACGAAAAGCGCAATGCCGACCTTGCGCCAATGATCGGTGACAAGCTCCAGCACATCGGAATCCAGTGTGCTTTCACCCGGCGTCTCGACGGTAATCTCCATGCGGCGACCGTCAGGCAAAAGGCGGGTCCCGTCTTCGTCGCGCTTGTCGAGGCCAGCCGCATCCAGCAGCGCATTGGCCTGATCCGGGTCATGGGAGATCCAGGCAGCCGCATATTCCGGCCTGTAGAGCGGGCTGTCCGGCAGGACAGTATCCGCACTTTCCGTTCCAAGGCCGTAGAAGACGGCCATGTTGATCTCGTGCCGATCGATCGCCAGAGACAATGCGCGCCGCACCCGGACATCACGCAGCACGTCCCGCCATACGGCATCAGCGCTGTTGAGGTTCGGGAAGAGCGCTACGCGCGAACCGCGCGCCGCCTTCCAGAGATTGACCTTGATGGGATAAAGCTTCTCGCGTTCCTTCAGGAAGGTGTAATCGTTGAAATCGATCCCGGTCGCCTGCAGGTCGCTTTCCCCGGCACCGGTCTTGGCGGCAATGATCGCCGACGAGCTGATGTTCAGGATGAAGCGATCAATATAGGGCAACTGCCGGCCATTCTCATCGACGCGATGGAAATACGGGTTGCGCTCGAAGACGAACTGTTCGGCTGGCGGCGCGGTCGTGTTCCTCCAGGGGTCGAGGACAGGCAGATTGGGATTTTCCGGGCGATAGGATCGCCCCATCTTGATATGGAGATCCTGCCATTTCTTCACCCGCTTCTCCTGCATCAGCGCGGAAAGACGAATGCTATCCTGATATTTCTCATGGAACTGCTTCAGGTAGTGGCTGGGCCCGAGAATGACGAGCGGCTGCGGGGCGGCGAGGCTCGGCAGGAAATCCGGATTGGGATCATCCCATGAATAGCGCACCGTCAGCTCATCAAGCACTTCGAAACGTGGCAGGCTGCCGTGTGGGCGCAGTTCGAGCGCGCCGCCGCCGGGTGTCAGCTTCTTATTGAGGATCACGTCCTCCCACCAATAGCGAAAATCATTCGCCGTCAGGGAATGTCCGTCGGACCACTTATGTCCGTCACGCAGCTTGAAGGTGAAGACCGTATCGTTGATCGCGGAATAGGATTCCAGGATATCCGGCTGCAACGTCAGCGTCCGGTCATAGCCGACGAGACGGGCATAGCCGTAGACCGTCATGAAACGGAGATCGTTCTGGCTGCCGATGATGGTGCGCACCGAGCCGCCATAATGGCCCGGCGTTCGCCCCATCGCGGCGACGTTGACGATGCGCGGAAATTTCGGCAGGCGCTTGGCAAGATGCGGCATCTGGCCTGCCCTGAGCCAATCGGCCAGATAATCGGGCTCGTTGTCGACATCCGCCGCGATAACAGGCGCCGGAAGCACGGTCGAGGCCAGCAGGCCGAGAAAGGTTCGGCGGGTTACCATGTGCGCAGCTCCTCGATATCGGCGCCTCGGCGCGCACGAACGAAATGCCCTCCGCCCAGATCCGCATAGGCCAGGTCCGCATCCCCCCCTTCGGAAAATTGCGGTCCCCATTTCTGTCTGGCTACCGGCCCTTCGCTGTTCACCGCGGAGAAATCCAACGGACGATCGAGATCGGGGAACGGGACGGCTGCAAGCAGCGAGCGCGTATAGGGATGAACGGGATCACGCAGAATGATCTCGCGCGGCGCGATTTCGACGATGCGGCCCCGCGCCATCACAGCAATCCGGTCGGCCATGTAATCGACAACCGCCAGATTGTGGGAAATGAACAGATAGGTCAGGCCGAGTTCCTTCTGCAAATCCTTGAGAAGATTGAGGATCTGTGCCTGCACCGAAACATCGAGCGCGGAAACCGGCTCATCCAGGATCAACAGCTTCGGCCCGAGGGCCAGGGCACGCGCGATGCCGATGCGCTGGCGCTGGCCACCGGAGAAGCTGTGGGGATAGCGGCTCAGATAATGCTTATCGAGCCCGATCGCCTGCATCAGCGCCTTGACCTTTTCCTTGCGCTCGGCGTGGTCTCCATGCCCATGGATCTCCAGCGGTTCGCTCAGGATATTGCGAATTGTCATGCGCGGAGAGAGCGACGACACGGGGTCCTGGAAAACCATCTGTATCTTGGTGCGCAGATCCATCAGCTCTCCGCCCTTGACGGAGAGGACATCGATCTTGCCACTGCCATCGTCAAAGCTCACCGAGCCGACGTCGGCGGTGATCGCCCGCATCAGGATCTTGCTGACCGTCGTCTTGCCGCAGCCGCTTTCGCCGACCAGCCCAAGACATTCGCCGCGGCGGATGTCGAAGCTGACATCGTCGACCGCGCGAAACTTCGCGCCATCCCGCCGCCCGAACAGGCCACCGGCCTTGGAGCTGAAGGTTTTCGTCAGATTGCGCACGCTGAGCAGCACCTCGGGCGCGGTAGCAGTGGTATTCGTATCGCCAACGAGAAGCTTCTTCTTGCCGGAAAATGTTCCGAGATTGACGGGAACATCGCGCAGGGATTTCAACCGCTCTCCCGGCTTCATGTCGAAATGCGGCACCGCGGTCATCAAGGCCTTGAGATAGCGATGCTGCGGTCGACGGAAGATCTCCTCGACGGGACCGGCTTCCATGATCTCGCCATGATAGATGACAACGACCTCATCGGCCATGTTGGCGACGACGCCGAGATCATGGGTGATCAAGAGCATCGCCATGTTGAGCGTCTTCTGGAGATTGCGCAGCAGACCCAGAATCTGCGCCTGGATGGTAACATCCAACGCCGTGGTCGGCTCGTCGGCGATCAGCAGCGCCGGGTTGCAGATCAGCGCCATCGCGATCATCGCGCGCTGGCGCATCCCGCCCGAGAGCTGAAAGGGATACATGTCGAAGGTGTGGTAGGGATCCTGAAAGCCGACGAGGCTCAGCATCTCTTCGGTCTTCTCGCGCTGTTCCGTCCTGCTGATGCCCGGGCTGTGGATGCGCAGCGCCTCGCTGATCTGATTGCCGACCGTGTGCAGCGGCGACAGCGAGGTCATCGGCTCCTGGAAAATCTTGGCCATGCGAGCACCGCGCAGCTTGCGCATTTCCGCGCCATCACGCGGCAGCTGCAGAATATCAGTCGTCTTGCCGTCGAGTGGATCGGTGAACAGAATGCGGCCCGACGCCTTTGCAGGGGTCGGCAGAATTCCCATGATCGACTGGCTGATGATCGACTTTCCGGAACCGGATTCGCCGACCAATGCCGTGACCTTGCCTGGAAGTACTCTCAAGCTGGCGCTCTTGACCACGTCCAGCTTGTCCCCATACAGCGAGAACGAAACGTCGAGGTTCTCAATACGCAGTAGATCAGTCCCTGACGCCATACATATTACTTCCCGCTCACATGACCTTTGTGGCCTTATACGGCACACTAACGTAGGCCATAACGGGTGTCTAGCTGGTCAAAGTGGTGGGGAGACTGTTAAAAAACTGTCGTCTTTCCAGTGATATATCGGCTTATGCTGAACTGGCGGGCCGTGAAGGTTACGAAGCGAAGTTTTCGACTTGAAGACGGCTCTCGAACTTCTTGGCATCCCTGTGCAACAGAATGACCTGTTCGGCCTCTGACAGACCGTCCGGCGCAGCTTCGTCGAAAATCGCTGCCGGACTGGCCCCAACGGAGGCGGCCTTCGGATAGACGACGGTGAAGCGCTGGCGCACGCCTCTCAGTTTTTCCTCACCAAGTGTCCCCCATTCGCAGTCGGTATAGCCGGAAAATGCCTGGCTCGCGACGACCTCCGTCGCATATTTCTTCGTCAATGTTTGCAGCCGCTCCACCTCATTGACGGCAGCGCCGAAGGCCGAGAACGTCAGGCGATCCTTCAATCCGACATTGCCGAACATGACGTTGCCGACATGCAGGCCGATACCATAGCGCACTTCGCTCAGGCTGCGCTCCTGGCGATCCTTGTTCAAGGCGATGACGCGGCGCTGAGCCTCGAAGACGGCCGAGAGTGCCGCCTCACACGCAACCCTGGACGGGTCCTTGTGCCGGCCGCAGGGATAGACGGCGAGAAATCCGTCGCCGAGAAAGCTCAGGATTTCGCCGCCATTGCGGTTGAACGGCGCGGCGATCGCATCGAAGAATTCGTTCAGCGTATCGATATAGGCCTGCCGCCCCTCTTTTTCGGCATAGACAGTGGATTGCCGCATATCGCCCATGACCAGTGCGGCACGGATCGTCTCGCCGTCACCACGGCGGATCTGGCCGTTCAAGACGCGCTTGCCGGCATCGCCACCCAGATAAGTCGTCAGCATGTTGTTGGCGAGCCTGCCAAGAACCGCCATCTTGGCAGCCATTGCGAGATGGTTCTGCATGCGCATCAGCGCGCCGATCATCTCTTCGCTGAAGCCGCCAATGCTGTCGGTAGACCAGGAGCCCATCATGCCCTGTACCGAACCGGCGCCAAAGGTCTGCACGAAGGCCAGGTAATCCGTCACCTTCTCCTTGCGCAGATCGTCGAAGATCGGAAACTCCACGGCGCCATCCACATCGATCCGGCGGCGCAAATGCTGAAGATTGTTGGACAGAAGGTAGAAATAGGGGCTCTGCACGAAGCGCTCCGGCTTCTCGTTGACATGCCGGTAGCCCTCGATCGTCAACCCGCCGGCCCGCCGCCAGGTGAAACCGAGCGCGTCGTAGAGCGGATGCAGCATCGAAAAGGTCAGGTGCACCCGCGCAACCGGAAGTCCGGACGCCGCCATGCGTTCGCAGAAGCCGCGAACGATGTTTTCGAGGTTTTCACCCGTCAACGCCGCCTGCGTGAGCCACTCTGCAACCTTATCGAGAAGAATGTCGGAAACAGTCGAATGAATAGTCATTATTCCCCGCGGCCTATCTTGCTACAATCAATGCTCCGCCCCAGCAACGCAGCCGGCGCCAATCCCCGGAGTAACCGCTTGGACGCCTTCCGGCCTATCGGCTCAGGTCGGATGAAACAATGATATGAGGCGGCGGCACTCTTGTTCGGGCAACCCGATTTGTGCCGACACCAAAAAGGATTTTGCCATACTTCCCCGCGCCCGGCGCCCAGGAAGTCCAGCAGAACACAGCCGCGAAAATCGCCGACTCTCGTTTTGTTCTCTTTCAGATAAGGCGAACATACCGCTGAAACAATGGGAAAAAAGCGAGTTGAGACGATAAAATTGCCTCGACGATGAAATAGCCGGCAAAATGCCGCGCCACTCCGGCATCGAGAACATCATTCGCCGGCGGCGAGCTCGGAGACCCCCTTGCCGCGTAGCGCCATGGCGGCCATGGCATAACCGCCGCTTGCCCCGTCGATGAAATGCATGTGGTCGCGCATCAGCGGCGTCGGCACGAAACAGGTCATCAAGGCGCTGTCCTGCCGATGCAGTCCATAGCGACAGACACCCTCCGCCTCGGCCTGACGCAGCCGTGCTTCAATATGCGAGAGCTGCACCGCATCGACATCGATGGTCATCTTCAGGCCGTCGTCGAATTTACGAAAATCGGAATTCAGGGCGATGTCGCTCCTGTAGACCTTGGGGTCGAACACCGCCATACGAAGCTTGAACTTGTCGAGGATGCAGACGAGGCCGATCTGGGCGGCAATGGCGAGCTTGCGCCGCCAGCGATTGGCAACGGATGCCAGCGCGCGCGCCTCCATGTCGATACCACCGAAAACCAGCGCCGTCGTCGGACCTTCAGCCGGCACAGGATGGCCATCGCGGCTCTGCTCCCTGGAAATGGCGATGATATCGGCGACGAGCTGCTGGAACTTCGCGCTGTTGCCACTCTCGCCGGGAACCGCGATGATCGAGACGATCTCACCATTATGGGCCTTGATCGGATTCCAGCGGCAGGATAGGCCCGTCAGATCCGGCCGTACCTCCGGCGCTGCCGCCTCGACGATGAAATTGCCGGCCTTCATCTGCTTTTCAGCCCAGCTCGTGCCGCCGCCCAGGAACATCGCATAGGAGACATATTCGCTGGGGCCGAAGCGAGCGACCATCACATCCAGCCCTTCGCTGCGAACCGCCGACATCGGCACGAGCGCGGTGCGCAGGTCGAGCTCCAATTCTTCCTTGACCCAGCTTCGCACCGCCGCCAGCGCTTGCCGCACCCGCGCCTCTCCCGACGGCGGAATGGCGACCAGGGCGCCGTCGCCACCGAAAACGAAGGGATAATCGCCCTTGTCCAATGCGTTGAGCACGGCGGAAATCACGCTGGCGCCGGCCATGTTGACGGATTTGTAGTGACCGGAGGCAATGGCCTTTGTCGAGCTGACGATATCGGCGACAGCCAGCAGCCAGCCATCCGGAAGAGGACTGTAATTGTTGCTGTCGGTAACGCCCTCGAAACGCGTGAAAACCGCCAATCTATGGAAGAAATCATCGTTGGATGGCTCGACCATGACAGTTCCCCCTTTCACGAGCGCCGCGACAATCTATCCCTACAGCAAATGTGCCGAAAAACCAGCCGGCGGTCGACGCGACGAGGTGGGCCGTGCTAGGTCGACTGGGCAAGAGGCATCAGAACGCCAAGGATAAGACAGATACGATGAGCCGCCTGGATAGTTTCATTCGCCGCCTGAGCGCTCAGCGCGACATCCTCAACGCAGTAGCCGATGATGTCAGGACGCTTGAGGGCCCCGTGCTGGAACTCGGCCTCGGCAATGGCCGCACCTTCGACCATCTGCGCGAACTTTTCACCGATCGCCGCATCGTAGCCTTCGATCGTGCCGTCAACGCCTATGGCCCGTCAATGCCTGCAGCGGACGATCTTGTTCTCGGTGAAATCAAGGATACGGCGAGCGAGTTCATTGGCTCAGGCGCCTCGCTTGCCCATGCCGATATCGGCACCGGCTACGAAGACAAGGATGCCGTGACACTGACTTGGCTTCCACAGACCATGGCCGGCGTGCTGGCGCCAGGCGGCTTTGCGGTCAGCGGCCTGCCTCTCGAACACCCCGATCTCCAGCCCTTGCCGCTACCCGACAGTGTCAAGGAAGGGCGCTATTTCATCTATCGACGCAAATAGGTTCAGCGCAAAAACAGCACATCAAACTGCTCGCCTTCGGTCGGAAGATCGATGACCTTCATGGCCTGTTCCCGGTCTTCGAAGAAGGCAAGGCATTCGCTGTAGTGGCTGGCAAGATCGCCGACGAATGCCTCGGCTTGAGCCTTGCCGTAGAAGGCCGGCGTGAATTCCATGTAGAGCGGCACCTTGCGGGCCATCAGCGCCTGCATCGATCGGCAGGCCACGGGTTCATAGCCCTCAATATCCATCCAGATCAGCCCGACATCGGCCGGATCTGCGCCTGCCTCGAGGAGAATGTCGGTGACGGGCCGGACGGGAACCGAGATCCTTTCGTCGCTTGCGCTCTGGCGCAAGGCGCTGCTCTTGCCGTGATTCTTGTGGTTAAGGTAGAAATCGAGCTGCCCGCCGCGATCGCCGGCGGCGCAATTGACCGCCGTGACCATCTCCTGCAGCCGATTGTCGGCGATGTTCGCCGACAGCAGCCGAAAATTACGAGGGTCCGGTTCCACGGTAACTATGCGGCCATAAACCCCGCTGAGTGCAAAATAGCAGGTCTGCGTGCCGATATTGCCGCCGAGCTCCAACAAGGTCGTGCCCTTGCGCAACAGGCCGCGCTCACGCAGCACGCTCAACAACCGGTCGACATGATCGCGCTCGAAATGCCCTTTGCGAAAAACCTTGCGACCGATGTAGTCAGCCGGCGAAAAGCTCAGGATATGGTCGCCGCAATCGACCGTCATGCTCTTGACCCGCGGCCCAAGCGCGCTGACGAGAATATCGCGGCCGAGGCGCGTGTCGAACAGACGGGTGGCAATCGCATCCCGCTTGTTGCGAAAGGCGCGCCGCCAATATTTTCTGGTGAGGATCTTGCGGTCGAACATGCGCCTTCCCTACACCAGCGCTCTTGCGTTGCAAACGGGTGATATCACGCGGTGCGGCCAAGCCCGCAGCCTCAGGCGAAGCGGCTGCTCGCCTCCTTCGAGACGATATAGACGCGCAAGGGCTCGCCACGGCCTCGAACGGCAATCTCGCGGCTCTCGACACCGTCGACATCGATTTCCGAAAGCCGGGCCACCGGCTCCGAAAAGACAAGCGCGGTGTTATACTCCTTGGCGACGCTTTCCAGACGGCTGGCAACATTCACGGTATCGCCGATTGCCGTCACGTTCTTGACGCTGCCATATCCCATCGAACCGACCACGGCCAAACCGGTATGAAGACCGATGGCGATTTCGAGAGGTGCCGCCAGCTCGTCCGCCAATTCGGCACTGAGCTTGTCGATTTCCCGCAGGATCGCCGCCGCTGCCTTCAGCGCCTGACGGTTTGCCTCTTTGGGCGTGGTGCGAAGACCGAAGAGCGCCATGGCGCCATCGCCGATGAACTTGTCCATCCGGCCGCCATTTTCTTCGATGATGCGACCGACGATCGCGAAATATCGGTTGAGCAGGAAGACGATGTCGAAGGGCAGACGTTCTTCCGTCAGCGCGGTGAAGTGGCGAAGGTCGCAAAAGAACACGACGATATCACGCTCGCGACCGGGGCTTGCGGCCTGCGTGTATACCGGGATCGTCGCCTCGGCCATGGGCGTTAGCAGCGGCACGACACTGACATTTCCCGTCGGCCGCAGCTGACAGGCCAGCCTGACATCCGGCGTGGCGCCGATGCGGTTCAGCGTCTTCTGTTCCATTGATTCAGGCGGCGGCAGGTTTTCGGCACCCTCGATGATCTGGACGCGACAGGTGGAGCATTGGCCCTTGCCGCCGCAGACCGAATAATGCGGGATCCCGCCAAGACGGCTTGCCTCCAGCACGCTGAAGCCGCGGGGCGCCTGCACGACCTCGCCGCCCGCATAGCGAATGGCGACCTGAAACTGGCGTTCGCGCATCCGGCGATGTGCGCGGAAGCCGAAAAGACCGACGATCGACAGGCTGAAAGCCCCGTAAAATCCGGCGCGGTAAGGCCATAGGGCATCGGCGATCTGACTGCCTGGAACGGAGCCCCTCTCGCCGAGGCTGCGCACGTCGCTGTAATAGCCGCCAGGATAGCCGCGCTCATCCTCCTGTGCTGCCTCATGCGTAACGACCTTACCCATGGCGGCAAAACCGAGCAGGGCGAGAATCGGAAGAACGATGGCGAAGGACAGCAATACCGGGGAGATCGCCATGTACCAGGGGCGAAAACGCAGCCAGAAGTGAACGCCGATGCAGCCGTGAACCCAGATGATAACAAGCAGAAACGCCTGGCGTACACCACTCGACGGCGATGTCAGCCACAGCGTGCGTACGATCGCCTTGTAGGTATCGTGATAACCGTAAACATCATGCACGATGCGCGTGGCGACGATGTGATCGATGAGGAGAAGAGGCACCAGCAGGCCGGTAACGATCTGGAAAGCCTCGCCGGGGGGCATGACCAATGTGCGGCGCCTGTAGAGAAGCCGCAGGACGAGCATGATATGGACGATCAGCGCGCCGTAAAGGAGAACCGTGCCGACGGGATTGCGCCACACGGCCATGAACCAGTGCTGTGCACGCTCGGCCATGCCAAGGGAAATGAGGCCTAGAGAATGATTGGCCAGATGCATGATCACAAAGCTGAAAACGATCAAGCCGGAGCCAAGGCGGAACTTGCGCACGAGACGGTCGGAAATGATTGGCTTTCTTGCCTCGATGGTCATCGAACCCAATGTATATTGTCCGTTCACAACAGAAGCGAAAACGGTTATCGCCTATTCATCTAGCCGCAACGCCGCGCACTGTCGAGAATGCGGCTTTTTGAAGCAGGGACCTTATTGTCACGCAACCGGTCGAAATTCGGGCAATCCTCTCACAATCCGGGCTCCTGCCATCACTTAATTGTCAACCGTGTGACAACAGCATGAAGATCGCCTTCTACGCTCCGCTCAAATCTCCCACTCATCCGGTGCCCTCGGGCGACCGGCTGATGGCGCGGCAGATCATGGCGGCGCTTGGAATGGCCGGGCACCGGGTCGAAGTCGCATCGGAGCTGCGCAGCTTTACGGCGACCCCGGACGCAGGACCGCGCGGCGAGATCGCCCGGCAGGCAGAGGGTGAGGTGAGCCGGCTGCTCGACGGTTGGCAAGGCGAGCCGCTACCCGACCTTTGGTTCACCTATCACCCTTACTACAAGACGCCGGATCTTATCGGCCCACCAATCGCCGGACACCTCAGTATTCCCTATGTCACCGCCGAAGCCTCTTACTCCAGGCGCCATGACGACAATGGCTGGGGCGAAAACCAGCGATTGATCGCCAATGCTGTGCGCCTGGCCGCCGTCAATCTGTGCTTCACCGAGCGGGACCGGGTCGGCCTTGTGGATGCGATCCCCGATGGTCGCTACGAACGCTTCCTGCCTTTCATAGATACATCCCTGTTTGCACAGCCACCCTCACCCCCAGACCCGCGGCGAATGATCAGCGTCGCCATGCTGCGCAAAGGCGACAAATTCGAAAGCTATGTCATGCTGGCAAAGGCGCTCGACCTCATCCGCAATGAGGACTGGACGCTGACCATTATCGGCGACGGACCGATGCGCGCCGAGGTAAGAGCCTTGTTTTCAACTTTCGCTGACGACCGGATCATCTGGCGCGGAGAGCGCACGGCCCCGGAGATTGCAGCGGAGCTTGCGACCGCCGGGATCTATGTCTGGCCGGGCAATAACGAGGCCTATGGCCTCGCCTATCTTGAGGCGCAAGCTGCAGGTCTGCCCGTAGTGGCGCAAGCGACAGCGGGCGTGCCGGAAGTGGTCAGGGCCGGCGTAACGGGACTGCTGACACCAGCCGGCGACGTCGAAGCCTACGCCAATGCCATCGCGCGGCTTTTGAACGACGAAGCGCAGCGGCGGAGCATGGCCAAGGCAGCGCACCGCTTCGTGCATGAGGAGCGCTCCCTGGGCGCGGCATCGAAGCAGCTTGAAACCATTCTTCGGAAACATCTGGGAGACACCTATTATGAGCGATAGAGCCGACTGGCAGCCCTTGCGCGATGAGTTGCGCCGTTGGACCGAGGCGGGACGCAAGGCGAAGTTCTGGTTCCGGGACGACGACGCCATCGAACCCACCCCTGCCCTCGACCGGCTGCTGTCATTATCCGATCGCTTCGATGTGCCGATGGCATTGGCCGTCATCCCCGGACCGACCGGAGAGCCGCTAGCGGAACGCCTGGCAGGCCAAAACCGCGTCACCGTCACCGTCCATGGCTGGATGCATCAGAACTATGCGCCGGATGAGACGAAGAAGCAGGAACTCGGCCTGCATCGGCCACAGGCTGCTGTGCTCGATGAGCTGCATCGCGGCTTCGACAAGTTGAAGGCGCTTTATCCCGCGCAGTTTCTGGCCATGCTGGTGCCGCCTTGGAACCGCATCGACGATGCATTGCTGCCTCATCTCGCGCCCTTCGGATACCGCGCCGTCTCCGTCTTCGGCTTGGCGAAGGAGGCGCCGATCACGCTGGTCAACACCCATATCGACATCATGAGGTGGCACGGCGTGCGCGGCGGCCTTCCGCATGAGGGATTGATCGCGCGGCTGGTGGAAGAGCTCCAGAACCGCTTCAACGGCAATGACGAGCCGATCGGCGTGATGACGCACCATCTGGTGCATGACACCGTCGCATGGTCTTTCGTCGAGGCATTGTTTGAGGAAACGGCCGGCCATGCCGCCATAGAATGGCGGCCGGTCGGCAATTTTGTGCGTTAGCCGCCATTTACGGATCCGGGCGTCGCACGGAAGCATTCAGAGCTGTAGCGATTGCCCGTCAAAGGCCATGAACGCGCCGGGAAAACTCTTCTGCGCATCCCGCTGCAACTCGTCCAGTTCGGCGTCGGTGCGCGCCGGCGCATGATGAAAGAGGGCAAGGCGCTTGACGCCGGCCTTCTTGGCAAGCTTGACGCCTTCCTGCCAGGTGGAATGTCCGAAGCCCAGATGCTTCGGCATCTCCCCTTCGGTATAGGTCGCATCATAGATGGCGAGATCGGCATCGGCCATCAGAGCAAGCGCGGTCTCATCGAGTTTGCCGGCCACATGCTCAGTATCGTAGATCATGGCGATCACCCGGCCGGACCATTCGATGCGATAACCGATACAACCACCGGGATGGTTCAGCCGAGCCGTATGCATGACGATGCCCGGATGCGGCTTTAGCGTGTCCTCGGCGGTGAAATCGCGAAAGTTCATCGTCGCGCGACAGATATCGGGTTCGACGGGGAACCATGGCGGTCGCATGAACTGGCCGATCATCTGCCGGGTCGTCGTCTTGCCGGCCAGATGGCCCGACCAGAGATCGACGCTGACCCTCGGATCATAGATGGCACTGAAGAAAGGCAGCCCGATAATATGGTCGTAATGCGAGTGCGTGAAGAAGAGATCGATGTTGCGAACCCCCTCCTTTGCAAGCGATACGGCCGCCTCGCGCAGCCCTGTTCCGGCGTCGAAGAGAATGTGCCTGCCGTCATGTCTTAACTCTATGCACGACGTATTCCCGCCGTACCGCTCAAATTCCGGTCCCGATACAGGTATGCTTCCCCGCACGCCCCAAAATTTCAGCTCGAAACTATCGTTGTTCATGGAAGTTTTTACACCATTCCCCTTTCGGTCAAAAAAAGCACACTTTTGCCACCATGCGAAGCCAGCATTTTCCAAAAGTTGTACCGTGGTAAAAACAGGATCATATCGTTTGCTCGATGCAGATCCCTGGTCGGACGCCCGACAGTGGATCGCATAGACCTAATATAGGTACGAGATGATGAAATAGATAAGTCCCCCGTGACTTGCGTCCCGGGCAGCTCTCGCTTCAGGCTTTAGACCATCGGGGAAAAATAAACTTTAGCAATACGTCATGAAGGTTTTCGAGGGACTTTCGTCCTTGCCATTGCCCTACAGCGTCGCTGCTGATCGCGCGGCCTGTTCGTAATAGCCCGAGAGCGCCCTCAGATGCGAGGCAATCTCGGAAAGGCCGTCCTGCGAAAGCCCGGAAACCTTGGTCGCCTCCACCAGCAAGCGCTCGCGAATTTCGGTGTAGCGCTTCAGCGCTTCCAAACCCTTGTCGGTGACGCGTATCGTCTTTTCCTTGCCGGCCTTGCCGCTTTTGACAAGACCGGCCGCCTCCAGCTTCTTGATGGCATAGTTGGCGACATGGGTATCTTCGATATCGAGCACGAGGCACAGATCGGCAAGCGTCTTCGGCCTGTCACGATGGCGGACGGAGTGGATGATCAGAATCTCCGTCGGCGAAAGACCAGGCACGCCGGCGGCGGCCATGCAACGCACCAACCACCGATTGAAAGCGTGGGAAAACAGGATCGATCCATATTCGAGCTCGGACAAAGCAGGCGAACTGCCGTCCGCAAGATGTGCGGACGAGACGATCAGTTCGCGCGGTCTACTCTTTTCCTCAGAAGTCACCCGAAAACTCCTTCGATCCGGATCAATGCATCTGCAGACGCAGCAACGCCTCTATTCGTCCCGCTTGCCATAGCCGCCACCCGTGGGAGTAACCACGGTGAAGGCTTCGCCGGCATCAAGCACCGTATGGGCAGAGCCGATCAGCTCATCGATCGTGCCGTCATTGCGCCGGACATAGTTGCGCCCGGTCTGGCCCGGCTCGCCGCCCTTGACGCCGAAGGGCGCGACGCGGCGATGACCCGAGAGCACGGCGAATTCCAGCTTCTCGCGGGTGCGGATGGTGCGCTGCGTGCCGTTGCCGGCATTCCATTTGCCCTGACCGCCCGAGTTGGGACGAATGTGGAAATCCTCGAGCACCACCGGAAAGCGGGTTTCCAGGATTTCGGGGTCGGTCAGACGCGAATTGGTCATATGCGTATGCACGGCATCGGCACCATGGAAACCGGGGCCGGCCGGGGCACCCGAGCAGATCGTCTCGTAATACTGATAGGCATCATTGCCGAAGGTGAGATTGTTCATCGTACCCTGCGCTGCCGCAAGCGTTTCGACCGCGCCGAACAGGCAGTTGGTCACGGCCTGGCTCACCTCGACATTGCCGGCAACGACGGCGGCCGGATATTTCGGCGTCAGCATGGTGCCTTCGGGGATGACGATGCGGATCGGTCTCAGGCAACCGGCATTCATCGGAATATCGGCCTCGACCAGAACACGGAAGACATAGAGCACGGCAGCGCGCGTCACCGGCTGCGGCGCATTGAAATTGTCGGCGCGCTGCGGCGAAGTACCGGTGAAATCGACCGTTGCCTCGCGCTTGTCCTTGTCGATCGAGATCTTGACGACGATCTTGCAGCCCTGATCCATCTCATAGCTGAATTCGCCATCCGGTAAGCGGTCGAGAACGCGGCGCACGCTTTCGGCAGCATTGTCCTGGACGTGACCCATATAGGCGTCGACGACCTCCTCCCCGAAATGGACGATCATCTTCTTGAGCTCGGCCAAACCCTTCTCGTTGGCGGCGACCTGAGCCTTCAGATCGTTGACGTTCTGGGCGAGCGTACGCACCGGATAGCGGGCACCCGTCAGCAGCTTCGCCAGCTCCGCCTCGCAGAACCGCCCGCGATCGAGCAGCTTGAAATTGTCGATATAGACGCCTTCTTCCTCGATATGGGTCGCAAGCGGCGACATCGAACCCGGCGAGATGCCACCGATATCGGCATGATGACCGCGGCTGGCGACCCAGAAGCGGATGCGCTTGCCAGCATCATCGAAGACCGGAGTGCAGACCGTAAGGTCTGGCAGATGCGTGCCGCCATTATAGGGCGCATTGATCAGGAAGACGTCACCCGGATGGATGACGGGATTCTCACGGATCGCCGTTGCAACGGACGCATCCATGGAGCCCAGATGCACGGGCATATGCGGCGCGTTGGCGACGAGATTGCCTTCCGCGTCAAAAACGGCGCAGGAGAAATCCAGCCGCTCCTTGATGTTGACTGAATAGGCCGTGTTCTGCAGCGTCATGCCCATCTGCTCGGCAATCGACATGAAGAGATTGTTGAAGATCTCGAGCATGACGGGGTCGGCCTTGGTGCCGATGGCGCTGCGCTCCGGCAGGGCCTTGATGCGCTTGAGAACGATATGGTCCCTGGCGGTCAGCTGCGCCTGCCAGCCATCCTCGATGACGATGGTCTGGTTCGGCTCGATGATGATGGCA
This sequence comes from Rhizobium sp. AC27/96, assembly GCF_001692325.1. Taxonomy (GTDB): domain Bacteria; phylum Pseudomonadota; class Alphaproteobacteria; order Rhizobiales; family Rhizobiaceae; genus Rhizobium. Next base: position 199,379 of record NZ_LXKN01000032.1, read on the forward strand.
GGACCCGTGACAGTCTGGCCGGGTAGGATCGCCTGGCGCAAAACGACCGCGGCGTCATGGCTTGCGCCACCGGAATAGAAAGAGGCACGCCGTGCTGCGTCCGCCTCGCCCTCGCCCGCTTCATCGCGCTGAACGGCGATATCGGCGGCCGCACCGCCGATGGTTTCGATCTCGACCGCTTCGACGACCAGCGGCTTGTCCTCGGCGACGAAACCGAAGCGCCGCTTGTGCAGTGTCTCGAACTCGCCACGCAGGCGCGCGGGATCATCGATCTCAGGAAATGTCGTCTCGACGGCCAGAACAGTGTCAGTGCCGGCATAGCGAATATGGGCGCGCTGCACCGTCTTGATTTCGCTCGCAGGGACACCCTGTGTTTCAAGCTCGGGCACGCATTCGCCGCGCAGTTCGCCACCCAGCGCAGCAACGGCTGACGGTGCTGCCTCATCAAGGGCAACGCCGAGCGCCTTCTGGCGTGTCGCCCTGATGTCGGCAAGCCCCATGCCGTAAGCCGAAAGCAGACCGGACATCGGATGCAGGAGAATGCTCTTCATGCCGAGCGCATCGGCGACCAGGCAAGCATGCTGTCCGCCGGCGCCGCCGAAGCAGTTGAGGGCATAACGCGTCACGTCATAGCCGCGCTGCACCGAGATCTTCTTGATCGCTTCGACCATATTGGCAACGGCGATGCGAATGAAGCCGTCGGCCACATCTTCCGGGCTGCGGCCATCGCCGATCCGGGCGGCGAGTTCGGCGAACTTGCCGCGCACCGTCTCGACATCGAGCGGCTGGTCCTGATTTGGGCCAAAGATCGACGGGAAGAACTCAGGCAAAAGCTTTCCGGCCATGACATTGGCGTCGGTCACCGCCAGCGGGCCGCCGTTGCGATAGCAGGCAGGCCCCGGAAAGGCGCCTGCCGAATCCGGGCCGACACGGAAGCGGTCGCCATCGAAATGCAGGATGGAGCCGCCACCGGCAGCAACCGTGTGGATCAGCATCATCGGCGCTCGTACGCGCACACCGGCCACTTCCGTTTCGAAGGCGCGCTCATATTCGCCGTCGAAATGGGCCACATCCGTGGACGTGCCGCCCATGTCGAAACCGATGACATTGGTGAATCCGGCCTGCTCGCCCGTTTTCGCAAGGCCGACGACACCGCCGGCCGGGCCGGACAGGATGGCATCCTTCCCCTGAAACATATCAGCCGCCGTCAACCCGCCTGACGACATCATGAACATGACGCGCGCGCCGGTGCGCTCGACATCGAGTTCGTCGCAGACCTGGCCGATATAACGTCCGAGGACCGGCGACAGATAGGCGTCAATGACGGCCGTATCGCCACGGCCGACGAGCTTGATCAGCGGCGACACTTCATGGCTGACGGAAACCTGCTCGAAACCGAGGGACCGGGCGATGCGGGCGACTGCCGCTTCATGGGCTGGGAACTTGTAGGCGTGCATGAAGACGATGGCGACGGAGCGGTAGCCTTTGGCAAGAAGCTCGCGCAATGCCGCTTCCGCTGCCTTCTCATCCAGAGCAAGCTCGACTGTGCCATCTGCCAGCACGCGCTCGTCGATCTCGACAACCTCTTCGTAAAGCGCTTCCGGCTTGACGATCTCGGTCGCGAAAATCTTCTTGCGCTCCTGATAGCCGATGCGCAACGCATCGCGGAAACCCTTCGTCGTCACGAGTGCCAGCCGCTCACCCTTGCGCTCCAGCAGCGCGTTGGTGGCGACCGTCGTACCCATGCGCACTTCGCCGATCGTATCGGCGGGGATCGGATCGCCCTTGCCCAAACCGAGATGCAGTCGAATGCCGTGCACGGCGGCATCACGGTAGGCATCGGGATTTTCCGAGAGGATCTTGCGGGCATGGAGGGCACCAGACGGATCGCGCCCGACGACGTCGGTAAAGGTGCCGCCGCGATCGATCCAGAAATCCCAACGACCCGAAATGTTCTCCGACAAATCCGCCTCCAACAGCACTACGCCCGTAACGATGACAATATATCGATAAATTATCAACGTTTTGTCGTCAATAGATGTTGACGCATGCTGTAGCCTTCATTCCCGAATACGGTTCCGCGTCAACTGACGCTGAATCAGAATACAGAACCTATGGAAGCCACCACCCATTATACGATCCGCTTGCGGGACATTTGAGGCACGACTAGGATTTCTCACATGGCGCTACGGCAGTTCGTTTTTAACCTTATCCCGTCATCGGCCACCACCATCAGCGGGGTGGCCGCGGCCCGTATGAGCCGCGACCAGCTTGACGCGATAGAATTGAACTTTTCCCAGCAAACCATCGATGCGATTTCAGAGCGTGTCGGCATGATGTTGCCCGAAGGCCAGTCCTGGGCCTCCGATATTCGCATCTGGGGAGATGATAAGACAGATGATGTACAGATTGCCTTTGAAGGCACCGCGATTGAACAGATTCAGTTTCGCTTGGATGTGTCTAACCTATCCCTAGCGCTGGTTGGCAGCATTTGCGCGCTGGCTCGCGAGTTCAACTGCGTTTTCGCGACCAGGAGCGGAGGGATCATCAGACCCCGTAGTGGGGCGCTCATTCGAGCCATCACGCAGTCCGAGGCCGCTCGCTTTGTCAGCGACCCGGAAGGTTATTTGCGCGAAGCAGTCGAGTTGGACCCAGAGCCCTAATGGTGTCAGCAGCACAAAAGGCTGCCGCTAATGCAAGCCACCGACACCAAGCAGGCGCTCGACCACATCATGATCCTGCGCGAGCGCCGCGGGTGTCCCCTTCCATGCCAGCCGCCCCCGCTCCAGAATGATGACGTCGCTGGCAAAGTCGAGCGCGCTCTGAATGCGTTGCTCCACTAGGAGAATGGTCATATCGCCTGTTTTGGCGAGTTCGGCGAAGGCTGCCATCAGTTCCTCGCAGATGACGGGCGCGAGCCCTTCCAACGGCTCATCCAGAAGCAGCACAGAGGGGCGACCGAGGATCGTGCGGGCGGTCGACAGCATCTGCTGCTCGCCGCCGGACAGCTGGCCGCCGAGGTTCTTTCGCCGCTCCTTCAGGCGCGGAAACATGTCGTAGGCTTCCTGTATCGCGCTTTTCGGCCGCCCCTTCAGCCCGACAGAGAGATTTTCCTCCACCGTCAGCGTCGGGAAGACATCGCGCGTCTGCGGCACATAACCGAGGCCCTGATGGGCGCGTCTGGCGCTTGGCAGTCCGGCAATTTCGGCCGAACCAAGCCGGATGCGGCCCTCGTAACGGCGCGTCTGGCCGGCAAGGGTCGCCAGCAGCGTGCTCTTGCCCATGCCGTTGCGGCCAAGAACGGCAAGCCGACCACCGGCCGGCACGGCAAAGGAAACGCCTTCCAGCACCCGCGTCGGACCATAGCCGGCCGACAGATTTTCCACTTCAAGCGGCGTGGCCGGCATTGGCGTAGCTCCCAAGATAGGCTTCGCGCACACGCGCATCCTGCGTCACGTCTTTCGGCGAACCGTCGAAGATGATGGTGCCGGCGGCCAGCACGACCACGCGCTTGGCAAACCGGAAGACCAGATCCATGTCATGCTCGATCATCAGCACGGCGAGATCGGGCGGCAGATCGGCAAGCGCCTGTTCGATCCGGCCGGTATCGCTTTGCGGCACGCCGGCGGCGGGCTCATCCAGCAGCAGCACCTTCGGCTTCAGGGCCATCGCGACGGCGATTTCGAGCAGCCGTTGCTGGCCATAGGCAATTTCGCTGACCTTACGGTGCGCCAGTCCGGCCAGACCGAGCGTGCCGAGCAACTCCTTCGCCTCGGCCATTACGTCTGGCATAGAGAGGAAGTTGCCAAACATTCGGCCGGAGCGGCCGGTGCGCTGCAGGACCGCCATGCCGATATGTTCGGCCGGGGTCATGTCCTGAAACAGCCGCGTCACCTGGAACGAGCGCACCAAGCCGCGCCGGACTCGGCCGATGGCATCGACCTTGTTGACGTTCTGACCGGCAATGCGTACCTCGCCGGAATCCGCCGGCAGATTGCCGGTGACGAGATTGACGAAGCTGGTCTTGCCGGCGCCGTTCGGACCGATCAGCGCGACGCGATCCCCCGGCGCCATCGACAGACTGACATCATTCGTAACCGTCAAGCCGCCGAAAGCTTTCTTCAGATTTTTGACCTCGAAGATCGCGCTCATGACTGCACCTCCCTGCGGCGGGCGAGATAGGCGGCAGCAGTGCCGTAAATGCCCTTCGGCGCAAAGAGGACGACGAGGATCAGCAGTGCGCCGACGATCGTCAGCCAGTGGAAGGGATTGGCGGCGGAGACATAGTCCTCGAACAGCATGAAGATCAGCGTGCCGACGAGCGCACCGAACAGCGATCCCGTGCCGCCGAGCACCAGCATGACCAGCGCCTCGGCCGACTGGGTGAACGACAGGCTGTCCAGCCCGACAACCTGGGTCGAGATCGCCGTCAATGCACCGCCGACGCCGGCAACGGCACCGGAAATCACATACATCTTGATCAGCGCCACCTTCGGCGAAGCGCCCATGGCGCGGATACGCAAGGGATCCTGCCGGATGCCGCGGCAGAGCATGCCGAACGGCGAGCGCACGAGGACGCGCAGCAACACGAGCACGATGAGCAAGAGCGCGACGCCGTAGAGATAGGCCGTATGGCCGTAGAGATCGAATTCGAAACTGCCGAACAGCGGGTCCGGGGAAATGCCTGACAGCCCGTCGCTACCGCCGGTCCAGCTCGAGGCCTTGTTGGCGAATTCATGGAACAGGTAGATCAGCGCGATCGACAACACGAGCTGCGGCAGGCCATGCGCCCGCAGAATGACGACCGAACAGACCAGCCCGGCGACCGCACCGCCGATGATGCCGGCAAGCGTCATCAGCAGGGGATCGTTGATGCCGTAATGCGCAGACGCAATGCCGGCTGCGTAGGCACCGGCCCCGAAGAGCGCGGCATGTCCGAGGGTTGCCACGCCGCAATAGCCGGTGACAAGATCAAGCGACAGAACCAAGAGGGCAATGGCGATCAAACGCGTCAGAAGCGCCAGATTATCCGGAAACAACAGAAAGCCGCCGGCGGCCAAAACCAGGATCACGGCAACCGCGATCACATCCTGTCCAAGGGTACGATGTCTGGTCACGGCGGGAATTGCCTCTCTTTCCAGGGTCGTCAGCGCCATCTTACTTCATCCTCCCGGCAAAGCCGCGCGGGAAGACGCAGATGATGGCAATGACGGCGAGATAGAAGAAGAACTCGCCATATTCGGGCATGAGGTAGCGGCCTGTTGTATCGATGCAGCCGAGGATAAGGCAGGCGAAGAGCGCGCCGGAAATGGAGCCCGCGCCACCGACCGAGACGACGACGAGGAAAGTCACCATATAACGCAAGGCATAATAGGGCTCGACCGGCAGCAACTCGGCACCCACGACGCCGCCGAAGGCGGCCAGCCCGACGGCAACCGCGAAGCTGACGGCGTAGACGATCTCTGTGCGCACGCCGAGGGCGGCCGCCATCGAGGCGTTGTCGACAGAGGCGCGCAACTTCACGCCGAACGAGGTCTTCTCGATCGTGTACCAAAGCGCCAGTGCGACGATGAGACCACAGACGATCGCGAAGATGCGATGTGTGCCGATGGTGCGGAAGCCGAGGTCGACGGACCCTTGCAGGTTACCCGGCAGAGGTATGGTCTTCAAGGTCGGGCCGAAGACATAGTTTGCAATGCCGATAATGCAGAAGGTGATGCCGATGGTCATCAGCACCTGCGTCAGTTCCGGTGCGCCGTAGATGCGCCGGTAAAGCAGCCGCTCGATCGGGATCGAAATGATGACGGTGCCGACCACGGCCAGCAACACCGCCACACCATAGCCAAGCCCCAGATCGCGCGTCGCATAGGAGGCGATATAGCCGCCGATCATCGCAAAGGCGCCGTGGGCGAGATTGACGACGCGCATCAGCCCCATGGTGACGGAGAGGCCGATGGAAATCACGAACAGCACCATGCCGTAAGCGAGGGCATCGACTGCTATGCTGAGCACGGTTTGCATTGATATGACTGGTCCGGTTGTTGTGGCGCCGACCTTCGGGCTCCATCTGAGCAGAAGCAAATTCCGCTCAGATGGGAGCTAGCGGTGAGAGCGTCCTACTTCGCTGCCGCAAGGCCGGGATCGCCCTGCTTTTCGAAGGTCTGGATCTCCTTGTTGTAGTATTTGCCGTCATCGCCCTTGGCGACTTCGCGCAGATAGATGTTCTGCGTGATATGGCGGCTTTCGGCGTCGATGGTGACCGGACCGCGCGGGCTGACCCAGGAGAGGCCCTTCACGGCATCGACGGCCTTCTGCGCATCCTGTTTGCCGCCTGTCGCCTCGATCATCTTGTAGATGACGTGCATGCCATCAAAGGCACCGACAGCCGGGAATGTCAGCTCGGCCGGATTGCCGATCGCCTTGTCGGCGGCAGCAACGAAGGCCTTGTTTTCGGGCGAGTCATGCGAAATCGCATAGTGGAACGTGGTCTGCATGCCGAGGGCCGCGTCACCTAGCGCCGGCAGGTCGGATTCCTGCGTGAGGTCGCCCGGCGCGAAGAGCTTGATACCACCGGCCTTCAGCCCGTTCTCATTATAGGCCTTGACGAAGCCGAGCGTCGTCGGGCCGGACGGCAGGAAGGCGAAGACGCCCTGCGCACCGGAATCCTTGATGCGCTGCATGATCGGGCTGAAATCGTTGGTCGACAGCGGCATGCGGATTGCTTGCACCACTTCGCCGCCCTGCTTTTCGAAGCCGGCCTTGAAGGCGTTTTCGGCATCGACGCCCGGGCCGTAATCGCTGACAACCGAAATGACCTTCTTGACGCCGCCGTCATAGGCGACCTTGGCAATCGGCGTCGATGTCTGCCAAGTGGTGAAGGAGGTGCGCACGACAAGCGGGCTTTTGGTGACGATCGCCGATGTTGCGGCATTGAAGATGACCATCGGCACATTGGCCTGCTTGAGGATCGGCGTTACCGCCATCGCATCCGGTGTGAAATAGAAGCCGGCGAGATACTGAACCTTCTCCTTGACCACCAGTTCCTGCGCCAGCGCCTTCGACTGAGCGGGGTCAGCCTGCGGCACGTCACGGTAGATCACTTCCACCTCGTCATTGCCGACCTTCTTGCCGTTGACAGCCATATAGGCATCGATACCGGCCTTGAAATTCTTTCCCTGCAGTGCAAACGGCCCCGAGAAAGGTCCTATGACGCCGACCTTGATAGTATCGGCATAAGCAGCGCCGCCAAGGGCAACGGCCGCGATGGCGGCCAAGACAAACCGTTTCATTCTTTTTCTCCTCCCGGCAGCGCGGATTCCCGGCCGCATCCAATCTTCAAACCTCGACCATCGCCAATTTCTCATACGAAATGGTGATGTAAAATGAAATAAATGCTTCAATCCATAATTTACGGGTTATGATTTTAGTATAGTACGTCGCTCAGGATGCCGCTCCCAAGCGTTTGATCATCCCCAGCAATTGCAACGCCTGACGCAAGGATGCAGCCGTCGCCACGACCATCTGCGGCAGCAGAAGCCATTCCAGCGTCCAGGCAGCACCCGAACGCTCCTGTTCGTGAACGAGCGACTGATGAATGCCGCCGAGCTGGACGGCGTTGAATCGCGCCAGCGTCACCAATGTCTCCGCCGCAACCGGATTTTGCTTGTGCGGCATGGCGGAAGAGCTGCCGCCGCCAGCAAGCTCGATTTCATCTCCGGCCTGCGCCAGAAGCGCGACGTCCTGGCCAATCTTGCCGAGACTACCCGAGATCATCGACAGCAGTCCCGCAAATTCGGCAATGCGCCCGCGCTGGCTCTGCCATTGCGGCTCATCGGTCAGGCCGAGCGCCTGCGCCAACGAGGCCCGTATGTCTTCCGCATTCGGCCCGAACTTTTCGAGCGTACCGGCGGCACCGCCGAACTGCAGGGGAAAACTCTCCTGCGTCAGCCGCTCCCGATATTGCTCGAGCGGATGGCGCCAGGCGCGCAGCCGGTCGGACACGGTAATCGGGATTGCGGCCTGCATGCGGGTCCTGCCCATGAGCCTGTTCGGGCCAAACTGATCGTTGAGCTTTTGAAGCCCCGCCGACACCGCAAAAAGACGACCGCTCAACAGGAAAGCCACCGCCTTCAGGCGGATCATGAGACTTGTGTCGATGACATCCTGACTGGTAGCGCCGAAATGGACATGGCTGCCGGCATCCTCGCCGACGGCCTTGCGTAACTGCCTGACGAGATCCGGAATGACGACCCCGTCCGTTGCCGTTGCTGCCTTCAGGCTCGAGAGATCGGGTTCGAAACTGGCGCAGACCTCGCCAATGCGCTGCGCGGATGCCTGCGGGATCAACCCGTGCTGCGCCTCGACTTTGGCGAGAGCCGCCTCGAAATCGAGCATGGCGCGGATCTCGGCTTTTGCCGAAAAATAGCTTGAAACCTCAGCGTCACCGAGGAGGCCGGCCAGAAAAGGGTGATCGAAGGCGGAAATACTCATGGCCTATATATCGAGGAAAACAGTTTCCCTGTCTCCCTGCAAATGCACATCGAAGGTATAGACGGAGCCTTCCTTCGTGGCGATCAGCGTTGCCAGACGATCCCTATGCTCGATGCGGGCAAGCAATGGATCCTCGGCGTTAGCGCTGCTTTCCTCGGGAAAATACATGCGCGTATGCAGGCCGATATTGATGCCGCGCGCCACGATCCAAAGAGTGATATGCGGCGCCATCTTGCGGCCGTCCTTGAAGGGAACGCGGCCGGGCTTGATCGTTTCGAAGCGAAAGGTTCCGTCTTCCGAACTGGTCGGGCAACGACCCCAGCCGGTGAAGTTGGGATCGGCCGTGCCGCGCAGTTCCGAGGGACTATTGTAAAGTCCGGCGCTGTCGGCCTGCCATATCTCGATGACCGCATCCTTGACCAGCCCGCCGGCACCATCGAGGATGCGTCCAACAACCGTGATACGCTCGCCATGCGTCTTGTCGTTGACCATGGAGGTGCCGAGATCCGCGTCATAGACGCCGCCGATTTCGCTGTAGTTGGGAGTAAGGCCGATATGAACGTAAGGACCCGCCGTTTGCGACGGCGTTTCCTTCAGATAGCCAAGTTCCTGTACCATCAGTTGCCCTCTAGCCGGTTTTCGAACAGGGTCGAACGACGACCGCGCAGCACGATATCGAATTTATAGGCGCGCGCATCCATCGGGATCGTATTGCCCCAGTCAAGCGGCGCGATCAGCTGCTCGATGGCCTGCTTGTCGGGAATGGTCCCGACGATCGGACATTTCCAGATCATCGGATCACCCTCGAAATACATCTGCGTGATCAACCGCTGGGCAAAGCCATGGCCGAAGACTGAGAAATGGATATGAGCCGGGCGCCAGTCATTGACGCCGTTCGGCCAGGGATAGGCGCCGGGACGGACTGTGCGAAAGGCGTAGTGACCTTGCTCATCGGTAATCGCGCGGCCGCAGCCGCCGAAATTCGGATCGATCGCCGCGAGATAGCTTTCCTTCTTGTGGCGATAGCGCCCGCCGGCATTGGCCTGCCAGAATTCGAGCAGCACACCCGGCACCGGCCGGCCACGTTCGTCGAGCACGCGGCCATGCACGATGATGCGCTCGCCGATGGCGCTTTCGCCGGGTCTGGCAAAATTATGGATCAGATCGTTGTCGAGCTCGTTCAATATGGAATGGCCGAACACCGGTCCGGTGATTTCGGAAATGGTGCCGTCGAGCGAAAGCAATGCGCGCTGCGGCGAACGCAAGACCGATGTCTTGTATCCCGGCGCAAAGGCCGGCGGATGCCAGGCACTGTCCCGGGCAAAGAAGGCGCCCGTTTCGGGCTTGCTGTTGGTTCTGTCGGACATGTCTGCCTCGCTTCAAGCCGCCCTTTCGGCGTCCATCTGTTCAAAAACCTGCTTGGCGATCTTGATCGCATGGTTCGCCGCCGGCACGCCGGCATAAATCGCCACATGCAGGAGCGCCTCGCAAATGTCATCGCGTGTCGCACCGGTGTTGCGCGTGGCGCGCACATGCATGGCCACCTCATCGTCCTGACCAAGCGCGGCCAAAAGCGCTATTGTCACGATGGAACGCTCACGCCGGCTGAGCGTCGGACGCGACCAGACATGCCCCCAGGCTGCTTCCGTGATCAGCTCCTGAAAGGGCTGATCGAACTCCGTTACTCCCTGCTGGGCACGGTCGACATGGTCGTCGCCGAGCACGGCCCGTCTGGTCGCCATGCCTTGCTGATAGCGCTGGGATGGCGTGGTGGGGTCATTCATGGGGCTTGTTCTCCACGCAGGACGACGTCGATGAAGGCACGGATGACTTCGGTCAACGCCTCGGGTTGCTCGACGCAGGGAATGTGACCGGCGTCCTTGATCATTTCATAGCGCGCATTCGGAATGAGCCTGGCCATCGACAGCACGAGGTCGGGCGGCGTCGAGCCATCCTGATCGCCGACGATGCAGATCGTCGGTACGGCAATCTTGCTGGCTGCTTCCGTCAGGTCGGCGTCGCGGAGCGCAGCGCATGTCGCGGCGTAGCCCGCCGCAGGCTGGCGGATCAGCATGTTGCAATAGCCGGCAAAGGCGATGTTTTCCGGACGACGGAACGCGGGCGTGAACCAGCGCTCCATGACCACATCGACAATCGACTCGATGCCTGAGGCCTCGACCTGTGCGATGCGGGCGTTCCAGCTGTCGGCCGTGCCGATCTTGTGGGCTGTGTCGCAGAGCACGAGCGCCCGCACCAGATCCGGGCGCCGCTGATAGAGCGACTGGGCGATCAGCCCGCCGACGGAAAGGCCGCAAATCACGGCATCCTTGACCGAGAGGAAATCGAGCAGACCGGCAAGATCGGTGGCATGGTCCTCGATCGAATAGGGCATCTGGCCGAGATCGGAGAGGCCGTGGCCGCGCTTGTCGTAGAGCACGATGGGAAAATCGCCGGCCAGGCGCACAATCACGTCACGCCAGATCCGGAAATCGGTGCCGAGCGAATTGGCAAAGACAAGAACAGGCTTGTCGGCGGGGCCACCGATGATCTGATAGTGGATCGTGATGTCGTTGATGCGGGCAAACTGCACTGGAAATCTCCTCGGCGGCGAGATTGGATGTATAATCTGGTTAGGTAAAATGATATTTCTTCGCTCTACGATAACTCCAAGGTTATGAATAAGCATGCTCGACGCGCGCATCAAATTCCGCCATCTGCAGACCTTTGTCGAGGTTGCGCGCCAGAAAAGCGTGATCAAGGCGGCCGGCCTGCTCAATATCAGCCAGCCAGCGGTAACAAAAACGATCCGCGAGTTGGAGGAAGCGCTTGGTGTCGCCGTTTTCGAACGCGACGGGCGCGGCATCCGCATCACTCGGTACGGCGAAGTGTTTCTTCGCCACGCCGGCGCGGCACTCTCGGCCCTCAGACAGGGGCTGGATTCCGTATCGCAGGAGCGGTCCGGCGAGGCGCCGCCAATCCGCATCGGCGCGCTGCCGACGGTTTCGACGCGCATCATGCCGCGAGCGATGGAATTGTTTCTCCGCGAGGAGACCTGGAGCCGCATCAAGATCGTCACTGGCGAAAACGCCGTGCTTTTGGAGCAACTGCGTATCGGCGATCTCGATCTCGTGGTCGGCCGCCTGGCAAGCCCGGACAACATGACCGGCTTCTCCTTCGAACATCTCTACTCCGAGCAGGTGGTCTTTGCCGTTCGGGCCGGTCATCCCCTGCTTTCGGCAAAGCAATCGCTGTTTTCCGATCTCAGCCTTTATACGCTCCTGATGCCGACGCGCGGCTCGATCATCCGTCCCTTCGTCGAGAGTTTTCTGATCGCCAACGGCGCCGGCGGACTGCCCAATCAGATCGAAACCGTGTCCGACTCCTTCGGCCGCGCCTTCGTTCGCGCCAGCGACGCCATCTGGATCATCTCAGCCGGCGTCGTGGCCGGCGATGTCGATGACGGCCTGCTGGCCCTGCTGCCGATCGACACCAGCGAGACGAAAGGACCGGTCGGGTTGACAGTGCGCACCGACGCAATCCCCACCCTGCCAATGTCGATCCTGATGCAGACGATCCGCGAGGCGGCAAGTGAAGTCGCCAAGAAGCTCTAGAATCGACTCAGAACGGTAGGCCGACATAGTTTTCGGCAAGCGCCGTCGATGCGGCGCGGGAATGGGTGAGGTAATCGAACTCCGCTTCCTGGATCTTCTGATCGAAATCGCTGGTGTCGGGAAAACGATGCAGCATCGTCGTCATCCACCAGGAAAAGCGCACGGCTTTCCAGACCCGGGCGAGCGCGCGGGCGGAATAGGCCTCAAGCCCGGCATTCGAACGATCCTGATAATGCTCGGCAAGCCCCGAAAACAGATAGTGCACGTCGCTTGCCGCCAGATTGAGCCCCTTGGCGCCGGTCGGCGGGACGATATGGGCGGCATCGCCGACGAGGAAAAGCCGGCCGAAGCGCATGGGTTCCGCCACGAAGGAGCGCAGGGGCGCGATCGACTTCTCGAAGGATGGCGCGGTGATCAGGGCCTCGGCGTGATGGGCCGGCAGGCGTCGGCGTAATTCGTCCCAGAAGCGGTCATCGGTCCAATCCTCGATCTTCTCGTCGAGCGGACACTGAATGTAATAGCGGCTGCGGGTCATCGAGCGCATCGAACACAAAGCAAAGCCACGCGGATGATTGGCATAGATCAATTCGTGATTGACAGGCGCCACTTCAGCCAGCACGCCGAGCCAGCCGAAGGGATAGACCTTTTCGAAATTGCGGATCGATTTTTCCGGAACGGACTTGCGGCTGACACCGTGAAACCCGTCACAGCCGGCGATGAAATCGCAATCGATGCGATGGGAGATGCCATCCTTGTCATAGGTCAGATAGGGCTTATCGCCATCGAAACCGTGTGGCTGGACATTGGCGGCATTGTAGATGGTTTGCGCGCCGCTTTCCTCGCGATGGGCCATCAGATCGCGGGTCATCTCCGTCTGGCCGTAGATGAGAACCCGCTTGCCGCCTGTGAGACCATGAAGATCGATGCGATGATCCCGGCCATCGAAGGCGAGCGAGAAGCCGTCATGCGGCAGGCCCTCGGCATGCAGGCGCGCGCTGGATTTCGCCTTGTCCATCAGCGAAACGGTGCCTTCCTCCAGAACGCCGGCGCGGACGCGACCGAGGATATAATCCTTGCCGACACGGTCGAGAACGACGTTATCGATGCCGGCTTCCGTCAATAGTTGGCCGAGCAGCAGCCCGGACGGACCTGAACCGATAATGGCGACTTGGGTGCGCATCGTTTCCTCCCATGCGTGTCTTTCACCTAAGTCTGTCCGGCGCACGACACGCCCGCAATGGACAATTCGTTCAGGAAATTGCACAAACCGAACATGGCGGAGGAGAAGAGCCATGACGAGGAACGTGCCGACCTATGAGCTCTATGGTGAAAATACCGGCCGAAAGCCGGATTTCTGGCTGCATTGCGAGACTATACCGTCGCGCAGCAGTCTCCATCACTGGGAGATCCGCCCGCACCGGCACGAGAGCTTCTTTCAGATCTTGTACATAGATGCCGGATCAGGCGACGCGGTCTTCGATGGCGTCAGCCACATGATTTCGCCGCCCGCCGTCATCACCGTGCCGCCTCATCTCAATCACGGCTTCCGATTTTCCAGGGACATCGACGGCTTCGTCATCACGGTGCTGATCTCGCATTTGAAGACTTCTCCGGGCGACCGGAGCCGACTGGGCACATGGCTCGCCGATCCGCATCTGACCTTGCTCGATACGAGCGATGCCGATGCCGCCTACGTCGCAAGCACCCTGCGGCGGCTGGGCGAAGAATTTGCCAGCCATCGCAACGGCCGCAACGATCTGCTCGAAGCCTATCTGACGTCTGCACTGCTGCTGACGGCGCGCATTGCCCAAAGGGCCGACGAGGGATCAAATGCCGGCGACGAGAGCGAGCGGCGGATGGAGATGCTGCAAGGCCTCATCCAGCATCATTTCCGCTCGCACAAACCAGCTGCCTTCTATGCGGAGGCGCTCGGCATTTCGCCCGCCCATCTCAGCCGTATAGTCCGCAGCAAGACCGGGCATGGCGCCCACGAGCTAATCACCCGCAAGCTGCTGGATGAGGCCAAACGCGAACTGGTCTTCACCTTCGCGACCGTCCAGGAAATCAGCTTTCGCCTCGGCTTCGCCGACCCAGCCTATTTTTCCCGGTTCTTCGTCAAGCAGACCGGGGAAACGCCGCGCGCCTGGCGTATCGAGGAGCGGGAAAAGCTGGGGATGTGAGCTGGGTGATCGCCTATAGCAATGGGCGGAAAATAGAGGCCAACATCCGCCCTCGCCCTTCGAGACGGCCCTTTGGGCCTCCTCAGGGTGAGGGCTAATCCTCCGGCGTGGCTGCCAGCTAACCACAAGCCGTCATCAAAGGCGCCGCTCGCTCCATCCTCATCCTGAGCCTGTCGAAGGACGAGGATGGCCCCGTCGGCCCTAAAGATTACGGCAGCACCAGCCGCAGCGCCTTCTGCGTTTCCTTCAGCAGCGGCAGAAAACGCTCCACCATCTCGGCCGCCGCCACATAGGCAGCCGGCGCGCCGATATTAATCGCCGCCACGATCTTGCCGTGGTCGTTTTCGATCGGAACGGCGATAGAGCAAAGGCCGATTTCCAGCTCCTGGTCGATGAGGGCATAGCCCTGCGCCCTCACCCGCTGGAATTCCGCCATCAGTTCATCGGGATCCGTCTTGGTATTCGGCGTATTCGCCGTGAGATCGGTGCGTGAGAGAACGGCGCGCGCCTCGCTTTCCGACAGGGACGCAAGCAGGACGCGCCCCATCGAGGCGCAGAAGGCCGGAAGGCGACTACCGGGCGTCAGGTTGATCGACATCACCCGGCGCTGCGAGGCGCGGGCGATATAGACGACCTCGGTTCCATCGAGCACCGAGGCGGAAGCATTCTGGCTTGCCCGCTCGGAAAGCAGATCGAGATGGGGCTGGATGATGATCGGCAGGGGCGTCGCCGCCAGATAGGCATGGCCGAGCCGCAGGACTTTCGGCGTCAGGGTGAAGAATTTTCCATCATAGACCGCATAGCCAAGCTCGGAGAGCGTCAGCAGAGAGCGGCGCACAGTGGCGCGGTCAAGCCCGGTCAGCTTCGACGCCTCGGCGATCGTCAGGCGCTGCCGCGTTTCGCCGAAGGCTTCGATGACTTTCAGACCCTTTGCAAAGCCGCTGACGAAATCCGTTTCGCGCATTCCGCATCTCCTATTCTGCAAGTCATTTTGTGCGATATATGAACAAAAGTCAAATATCGCACAAATTAATTGACGATCACCGTCCAAAGGCGCTTATTGACGGCAACAGAACAGCATTTTTTGAGGAGGCCCTATGGCGAAGATCCTATCGCTTTCGCAGGCGGTGGCGGAGAATGTGCATGACGGCGACACCGTCGCCATGGAAGGGTTCACCCATCTCATTCCCTATGCCGCCGGCCACGAAGTCATCCGCCAGGGTAAGAAGGACCTCTACCTGATCCGCATGACACCGGACATTCTCTACGATCAGCTGATCGGCGTCGGGGCGGCTCGGGGCATGAAATTCTCCTGGGGCGGCAATCCCGGCGTCGGTTCGCTCCATCGCTTCCGCGATGCCGTTGAGAACCAGTGGCCGCAGCCGCTCGAGATCGAAGAGCACTCGCATGCCGCCATGGCCAACGCCTATGAGGCCGGCGCGGCAAACCTGCCTTTTGCCATGCTGCGCGGCTATATCGGCGCCGATCTTCCGAAGGTCAATCCGAATATCAAGAGCGTCACCTGCCCCTTTACCGGCGAAGTGCTGGCCGCCGTTCCGGCGATCCGGCCCGACGTTTCCATCATTCATGCGCTGCGTGCCGACCGGAAGGGCAATGTGCTGCTCGAAGGCATCGTCGGCGTGCAGAAGGAAGCCGTACTTGCCGCCAAGCGCTCGATCGTCACGGTCGAGGAAATCGTCGACGAGCTGAAACCGGCCTCGCCCAATTCCGTCGTATTGCCGACCTGGGCGGTCACGGCAGTCGCCCAAGTGCCTGGTGGAGCCTTCCCCTCCTATGCGCAGGGCTACTACAAGCGTTCCAACGCTTTCTATATCGCCTGGGACGAAATCGCCCGCGACCGGGACAGTTTTCTGGCCTGGATCGACGAGCATGTGATGAGGGCCAGCCCCGAAGACTTTGCCAAATATGCCGGCAAGACGCCGGCCAAGTCGGCGTAAGGAGGTCAAGATGAGCGATTTTACGCCTACGGAAATGATGACCATTGCCGCCGCCCGCGCGCTGACCAACGACGATGTCTGCTTCGTCGGCATCGGCGCGCCATCGGCCGCCTGCAACGTCGCGCGGCTGACGCATGCGCCCGATATCACGCTTATCTATGAAAGCGGCACCGTCGGCACCAAGCCGGATGTGCTGCCCCTGTCGATCGGCGATGGCGAGCTTTGCGATACCGCGCTCTTCACCGTCGCGGTGCCTGAGATGTTCCGCTATTGGCTGCAGGGCGGCCACATCACCACAGGCTTTCTCGGCGGGGCGCAGATCGACAGGTTCGCCAATCTGAACACCACGGTCGTCGGCCCTTACGACCATCCGAAGGTCCGCCTGCCGGGCGGCGGCGGCGCGCCGGAAATCGCCAGCAATTGCGGCCAGATCTTCATCACCATGGCGCTCTCCAATCGCGGCTTTGTTGAAAAGCTGCCCTTCATCACCTCGATGGGTCACGGCGAAGGCGGCAATCACCGTGAGCGCCTCGGCATGAAGACGAAGGGACCGACGCGCGTTATCACTGATCTCTGCATTCTCGAGCCTGATCCGGTGACCAAGGAATTGACTGTCGTGTCGATCCACAAGGGTGTTAGCCGAGAGAAGATATCGGAGAATTGCGGCTGGGCGATCAAGTTTGCTAATGAGGTGATCGAGACACCGCCGCCAACCGATACCGAACTTTCCGTCCTGCGCGACATCAACGCGCGAACCAAGAAAGCCCATGAGGCCGCCTGATGACCGAAGCTTTTATTTGCGACTATATCCGTACCCCGATCGGCCGCTTCGGCGGATCACTTTCCTCCGTTCGCGCCGATGACCTCGGCGCCGTGCCGCTGAAGGCATTGGCCGAGCGCAACAGCTCGGTCGATTGGGAAGCCGTCGACGACGTGATCTTCGGCTGCGCCAACCAGGCCGGCGAAGACAATCGCAACGTCGCACGTATGGTGACCCTGCTTGCCGGCCTGCCGATTGCGGCTCCCGGCACGACGATCAATCGCCTTTGCGGCTCGGGCATGGATGCCGTCATTGCCGCAGCCCGCGCCATCCGCGCTGGCGAAGCAGAACTGATGATCGCCGGCGGCGTCGAGAGCATGTCGCGTGCACCCTTCGTCATTCCCAAGGCCGAAAGCGCCTTTTCGCGCAATGCCGAGATCTATGACACCACCATCGGCTGGCGCTTCATCAATCCGCTGATGAAGAAGCAATATGGCGTCGATTCCATGCCGGAAACCGGCGAAAACGTTGCCGAGGACTATAAGGTCAGCCGCGAAGACCAGGACGCCTTTGCCGTTCGCTCGCAGGCAAAGGCAGCGGCAGCCCAGGAAAACGGCCGTCTTGCCAAGGAGATCACACCAGTCACGATCCCGCAGCGCAAGGGCGATCCGATCGTCGTCGGCAAGGACGAGCATCCGCGCGCCACGACGGTTGAAACGCTCGCCAAGCTCGGCACGCCCTTCAAGAAGGAAGGCGGCACGGTAACCGCCGGCAACGCGTCCGGCGTCAATGACGGCGCAGCCGGCCTTATCATTGCTTCGGAAGCAGCCGCTCGGAAATACGGCCTGACCCCGATTGCCCGCATCCTCGGCGGAGCGGCTGCCGGCGTTCCCCCGCGCATCATGGGCATCGGCCCCGTTCCGGCCTCGCGCAAGCTGATGGCCCGGCTCGGCATGCGGCAGGAACAATTCGACGTTATCGAACTCAACGAGGCCTTCGCCTCGCAAGGGCTTGCCGTCCTGCGCGAACTCGGCATCGCCGATGACGATGCCCGCGTCAATCGCAATGGCGGCGCCATCGCCCTTGGCCATCCCCTTGGCATGTCCGGCGCACGCATCACCGGCACCGCCGCTCTTGAGCTCAAGGAAATCGGCGGCCGCTATTCGCTGTCGACCATGTGCATCGGCGTTGGTCAGGGCATTGCCATCGCGTTGGAACGCGTCTGATTGTTCCGGTGAGCTTTGGTCCGTCGCAGCAGATGCGGCGGATCTTGCTTGCGGCGCGCCCCGAACGCCGTGCAAATGAAAGGCGTCAATGACCGATCTCATCGGGAACGGCAACAGCTTTGGCGCGTTTTCCTGCTACTCAGTGGGACCAGTCCATGCCGGCACGCCAGAATTTCCTGAAATCATTTCCGTCAAACGCCCTTATCATTCTCATTGCCACCATCCTGTCGCTGTCGATCGCGCAATCGGCCTTTGCGGCCGAGGGCCAAAAGGCCAGCCACCCCTCTGAAGGGTTGTTTCTGGTTCAGATCGTGATCCTGGTGGTCTTCGGCCG
Organism: Rhizobium sp. AC27/96; assembly: GCF_001692325.1. GTDB lineage: Bacteria > Pseudomonadota > Alphaproteobacteria > Rhizobiales > Rhizobiaceae > Rhizobium. Next base: position 217,938 of record NZ_LXKN01000032.1, read on the forward strand.
ATTGCTCGGCGAATTGATGGTGCGCATCGGCCAGCCGTCGATCATGGGTCAGATCATCGCGGGCATTATTCTCGGCCCTTCTCTCCTCGGCTTGGCCTTCCCGCATTTGCAGGCGAGCCTCTTTCCCACCGATGGCACCCAGAAGAGCATGGCCGATGCCGTCGGGCAGCTCGGCATCCTGTTTCTGCTGCTGCTCGCCGGCATGGAGACCGACCTTGGCCTGGCAAAGCGCCTGCGCAGATCCGCGGCCGGCGTCTCGCTGACCGGGATCGTCATCCCCTTTGTCGCCGGCTTCGCGCTCGGCGAGTTCATCCCGGACGCCCTGCTTCCCGATCCTGAGAAACGGCTCGTCACGTCGCTGTTCCTTGGGACCGCGCTTTCCATTTCCTCGGTGAAGATCGTCGCCACCGTCGTTCGCGAGATGGATTTCATGCGCCGTAACATCGGCCAGCTCATCGTCGCCTCCGCCATTATAGACGATACCATCGGCTGGGTGATCATCGCGGTGACCTTCGGCATAGCGGAAAAAGGCACGGTCGATCTCACAACGCTGGCAACCAGCATTATCGGCACGCTAGCATTCATGGCCGTCAGCTTCACCATCGGCAGGCGGATCGTTTTCGAAATCATCCGCTGGACGAACGACAATTTTCGCAGCGACCTGCCCGTGCTCAGCGCCATCATCGCCGTCATGGGCGGGATGGCCATCATCACCAATCTCATCGGCGTTCATACGGTGCTCGGCGCTTTTGTCGCCGGCATTCTCGTCGGCGAATCCCCGATCCTTACACGCCAGATCGACGTGCAGCTTCGTGGGTTGACGACGGCGCTGTTCATGCCTGTCTTCTTCGGGTTGACGGGCCTGCAGACCGATCTCACCGTGCTCGCCGACCCCTCCATCCTGCTGCTGACCGCCGCCGTGGTGGTGATTGCCAGCATCGGCAAATTCGGCGGGGCGTTCGCCGCCGCCAAGATCGGCGGCTATTCGGCGTCCGAAGCCCTGGCGCTCGGCTGCGGCATGAATGCCCGCGGATCGACGGAAGTGATCGTCGCGACCATTGGCCTCTCTGTCGGCGTGCTGGATGAAAAGCTCTTCTCCGTCATCGTCGCCATGGCCGTCATCACCACCATGGCCATGCCACCGACGCTGCGCTGGGCGCTGGCGCGTTTGCCCTTGCGTGAGGAGGAGCGGGACCGGCTTGAACGCGAGCAATTCGAAAGCGAAAGCTTCCTCGGCAATTTCGAACGTATCCTGCTAGCCGTCGATGGCTCACAAAGTGGTCGTCTGGCGACATGGCTCGCTGCCTTCTTCGCGGTGACACGCAAGATGCCGGTCACCGTTCTCGACGTACGCGCAGCGGATGAAACGCGGGACGGCAATGAGGCTAAGGCCGACGCCGCAAAAACCTCGCAGGCGAAGTCCTTTGCAGAAGATCTGCGCCAATGCGCGACCGATCTCATTTCTTCGGGGCCTGCAGACAAGGATGCAGCATCCGCGGGCGATATTCACATCACCGTCAGGGAGAAGGATGGCGAACTGGAGACCGTGCTCGGCGACACCTCGGATGCGGGCCACGATCTTCTATTCACCGGCATAGAGCCATCTACGGGCGAGGACGGCCGCTTCAATGATGCGCTGCAAATCATGACATCGGCCTTCAAGGGAACGCCCGCCATCGTCACGGCGCGCGGGACGCTTCCCGAACGGCCCCAAGATCTGCGAATCCTGCTGCCGGTCAGCGGGACGGAGCGCTCCATCAGGGCGGCCGAATTCGGACTTGCAATCGCCAAGGCGGCGAATGCCCATTGTGCCATTCTGCTGATCGTGGAGCCACGGCAAGCCCGCGCCATTCCACGCATCAGCGATCGCGGCGATGACCAGCGAGACGTCCTGAAGAAGGTCGGCGCGATTGCCGACTACTATGGCATTGATGTCGAGAAGGTCGTTCAGGAAGGACCTTCGCCCGAGCTGTCGATCCTTCGCCATGCGCGCAGCGGCAAATATAATCTCATCGTGCTCGGCGTCAGCAAGCGGGCAAGCGGCGGCCTCTCCTACGGAAGCGTCGCCGACACGCTGCTGCAGACGGCAGACCGTTCATGCATCTTCATCGAAACCGATATGGCCTCCTCCCAGGCTATTCGCGAATAGCCAAAGCGGCACGCGGATCGATCAACGAAATCAATGAACAGCATCAACGCTATTCATTTCTCCGGCACGGTGTCGTGCGCCATATTGGACCGCAGCCAAATTTACCGAGCTCGATGATGTCCGAACTTGCCGTCTTGCGTGACCATGATGAGGCCGATAGCCGGGACGGATGGAAGGTCGTTGCCGCCACGCATGTCCTGACCGCCGTGACGTTCGGGGCGGCCTATTCCTTCTCCGCTGCCTTCCCGGGGCTCGCGGCCGAATTTAACGCCTCTCGCGGCGAGACCGCGCTTGTCTTTTCGATATCGGCCTTCCTGTTCTATTCACTGGGCGCAGTCGCCGGCCCGCTTGCCGACAGGTGGTCGCCGCGCGGGCTTGTCCTGCTGGGGTTGGTGGCAATGATCTTTGGCTATATCGGCGCCAGCCGTGCCGGATCTCTTTTGTCGCTCTATATTTGGTATGGCTTTGGCGTCGGGTTTGGGATCGGGCTATCCTACGTGCCGGCCCTTGGCGCTGTGCAATCCTGGTTCGTCCGCAAGCGAAGCCAGGCCTCGGGCATCGCAACGGCCGGGATCGGCCTCGGCACCCTGATCCTGCCCTTTGCCATCGGCCTGGCTCTTCCATCGATCGGCTGGCGGGGATGTTTCATTGCGCTTGCATGCCTCTTTGCCGCTTGTGGACTGCCGGCCGCAATGGTCATCCGCAAAAGACGGGACAATGCGAACCCATCCCCGAGCCTCGGGGGTACCTACGCAAACGCACCGGCAATATGGCGCGACAGCCGGTTCTACCTCTTCTATCTCGTGCTTGTTCTGTCGTCGTTTTGCACCTTCATCCCCTATGTCCATATCGTCGCAGCCGCCCAGGACATGGGTCTTTCCATTCAAGACGGCACCACTCTGGTTGGCCTTATCGGCGTCGGCAACGTCGTCGGGCGTTTTTTTCTGGCGGGTTTGGGCGATCGCCTCGGCCGCCGCCAGCTTCTCGCGGCCCTGACATTCGCCGTCGCCGCCTCCTTTGCCCTGTGGGCAACGGCATCAGGCATGATCCAGCTGGCACTGTTTGCAGTAACTTTCGGCATGAGCTATGGCGGCTGTGTCGGTCTTTATCCCGCTGTCGCGGCCGATCTCTTCGGCACCCGCAATATCGGTGCCGTAATCGGATATCTCTATACGGCCGTCGGCATCGCGGCCTTGATCGGTCCCACTGCCGCAGGCTTCATTTTCGATCACACCGGCAGCTATTTCGGCCCCATCGTCGCAAGCGGCATCGCCGCCTTCCTCGCGGGTTTCATAGCTCTTAGTCTTGAGCGGAGGTAGTTCTCTATCGCTGGCCCCTCTCGGAACCTGCCTTTGGCCTAAAGCTGGGCAGCGATAGCGGCCTTGTCGATGATCGACCAGACGTTCCGAATGCGCCCATCGAGAAACTCGTAGAAGACGTTTTCCGAAAACTGGACTCTCCGGCCCTTGACCGGCAAGCCGAACAGCAAGTCCTTCGGCGTGCAATCAAAATGCAGACGGCTTGCGACGCATGGCGGCTCGCAAACCAGCTGGAGGATCTCGAAGCGAAGATCGGGAATGGCGCTGAAATCGCCCACGAGCATTTCGCGATAGCCGGACAGCCCGATGCGCGTGCCGTTATAGTGCACCTCGTCATGGACGAAGCTCCCCAAGTTCGGCCAATCCTGCTGGTTCAGACAGGCGATATAGCCTCGATAGATCTCGGAGAGGTCGATGTTCATCGTGCGCGTTACCCTTTCGGTCGCCCCGGCACGAACCAGACGTTCAAGCCGATGCCTGCAAGCGCCGGCGCTCAGTCTGCCTTACGGCCATGGGATGCTTGAGCGGCGGCGCCGGCCGGCCGATATGGTAACCCTGAACCGCATCGATCCCAAAGGATTTGACGAGCTCTAGCTGTTCTTCGTTCTCGACGCCTTCGACGAGGATACGATGCCCGCGATTGCGCACGAGGCCGATAATGTCTTCGAGAAGAATTTTGGCGCCCGGGCTGTTGGCAGCATCGTGCAGGAATGATTTGTCGATCTTGACCGTTTCGAATTCCATCAGGCGAAGCCAGGACAGGCCTGCAAAGCCTGTGCCGAAATCATCCAGCCAGAATTTGATGCCAAGCTTCTTGAGATCCTGAATGCTGTCGAGAACGTCGGAGCGTATTTCGAGGTCGACACCTTCAGTAATCTCGAATGCCACCCGATGCCCGGAAACACCGGTCTCCGCGAGAATGCCGGCCACTTGCGCGGCAAAGCCCGGAGCCCGCAGCTGGATCGGGGAAACATTGATGCTAACGGTATCGACGATATCACGGGTCAACAGCTCGCAGCACGCCCTTCTGATCGCCCAGTAGCCAAGGTCTATGATGGCGCCGGTACGCTCGGCTATCGGAATGAAGATCGCGGGAGACGAGCTCGACCCATCGAGCAATTGCAGACGCATCAATGATTCATAGGCGCCGATCTCTCCGGTCTCCAGAGAAAGGATCGGCTGGTAGACCAGCGAGACGAGGTTCTGCTGGATGGCGATCTTCAGTATCGCCGCAATATTTTCGCTCGCATCGCCGCCCGGCAACTCGTTCGGGTCGAAGACCCTCGCGCAGTTTCTGCCGCTCGCCTTTGCCGAATAAAGCGCCCGGTCGGCTTCGTTGATGACGTTCTCGAGCTTCGCGCCGGCCAGATCCCGCGTAACCGTCGCCCCAACGCTGACGGTCACATGCCTGAAGCCGTCGAGCCGCTGAGCATGGACTATGTCAAGCGCCTCGATCCCCCGGCATATCGCTTCCGCAAGGCCTAGCGCCTCTGCGCTGCGTTCCACATCGAGAATGACGATGAACTCCTCACCGCCATATCGCCCGACCGTTGCTCCCAGCGGCGCGACAATATCCGCCAGGGCATTGGCAACCGTGACAAGGCAATGGTCACCTTCCTGGTGACCGTAATAATCGTTGTATTTTTTGAAGAAATCGACGTCGACAAGCAGAACGGCGAAAGCGGCGCCATCCTGGCGCCAGCGCTCCCAGAACTGCTTCAGACGGATATCGGCAGCCCGGCGGTTTTCCATGCCCGTCAGCGAATCCGTGATCGACAGGCGCAAAAGAGCTTCGCCGCGCTCGCTTGCCTGGCGCTGCTGCAGCTCGGCCTCCCTGGCATTCAGGAAGACGTTGAAGCGCTCCTTGTTCAGCTTCCAGTTCACATAGGAGGTGAAGACAAAGCAGCAGAGATAGAAGGTCGTGAAGGCCAGGCTGTAGGCCGGACTATAATGAAACTCGATGAGCGACAGCAGGAAGGTGAGGAAGATCAGCCCCGATGACGCGATCGCCAGGCCGAATTCGAGACTGAAGAACAGATTGACGCCCATCATGAAGATGGCGCCGAAGGCGGCGTAATAGGAAAAGGCCTCGGCATTGGTGGTCTGCAATGTCGGCACGAGCCACACCACATATCCCAGCACCACGGCGGCCGCACAGGTGGCCTCAAGCTCCCCGGCCCGACGCTGGCGCGCGAACTGGATCTCCAGAATGAGAAGCGAAGCACCGCCTATGAAGAAGCGCGCCGGGATCGTCACACTCGACACGTCGGGGGTGAAGATCAGGTCGGTTATCAGGAAAAGAACGTAAACAGGTACGGCAAGCCACAGGCCGCTGCGAGCTAGGCTGCGGCGCGTCTCGTTGCTATAGTCTTTGTAAAGGGTGCGAAGTCCGGCCGGACCGCTCGTCGGGCGTGTCTTTCCCCGGCCAAGATCGCTTCCTCCCGACAATAGACGCATGTTCCCCATAATCCGAGTTAGCTGAGACTTCATGTCCACCGCGGCAAGCCCTGCGTCGTTCCACCGAACAAATCGCTCGCTTTACCGGGCAGCTAATTTGGTCCGTTTGATACCGACAGCGTTGCAGCAGTCCCATTAACAAAACCATAGCGCTCACATTTTATGTGCGATATGGTTTGCATATTATTCACGGGATTATTTAAAATTGACACAATTTCAAACAGCTCTCGATGGTTATAGCCTTGTGACGGCGCAATCGATCTCCGAACACACGAGGTCGAAGGTTAATAATTTTACAACCGAACAGATGAAGGAGGGCGAGGCCGAACTTGCCCTTATTCTTTCTTTGGCACAGCAGGCATTTGAGGCGAATGCGCCGGTTCAGGGAACCATGAAGGCCCTGGTCGAACGTCTGCAGACGTTGAAGACCAGATCGACGCCCCTGATCTGGGATCATCTTGCTTCCCTGGCGCAGGTGCATCCCGTCTCGTCGTTTCTGCTTCAGGATCCCTTAACCAGATGGTCCTTCGAGAAGCCGCGCGGTTATAGCGGTGACGCCCAGCTGCTGGACTTCATTTACGAGCATCCGGCCGTCGCCGCCCAGGTGACGGAGGCTTCGCCACTTGGTGCTGAAGTTTACAATTTCACCCGAATGGCGCCGTCCGCGGTCGCCGTGCGCGAAAGGCGTGAGCTTCTTGCCGCGCATGTCGATGCCGTGGCCAGCGAAAAGGAGAATGCGGAAATCCTGGCGATCGCCGCCGGGCATCTTCGCGAGGCGGAACTCTCCAATGCCTTGAAGGCTGACAAGCTCAAGCGCTGGGTTGCGCTCGACCAGGATCCCATCAGCGTCGGAACCGTGACCTCGACCTACCATGGAAGCTGCATCGAAGCGGTCAACGGATCTGTTCGTACCATTCTCGGACGCGCGCAGAAGCTCGGAACATTCGATTTCATCTATGCAGCCGGCCTCTATGATTATCTCGCCGAAAACGTCGCCGTGAAGCTGACGGAACGTTGCCTGCAGATGCTGAAGCCCGGCGGCAAGTTCCTTCTGGCGAACTTCGCGCAGGATATCGGTGTCGAAGGCTATATGGAAACCTTCATGAACTGGCCGCTGATCTGGCGGACGGACAGGGAAGTCCAATCGATCATCGACAAGGTCCGGCACCCGATTGCCGACAGTGTCATCATGCGCGGCGAAAACAGAGGCGTTATTTACGCGATCCTGACCGTATAGAGATTGGATCTTCGCTATGGGCTGAGCCGCTTGGCGGCTTGGCCAGCAACAAAGCCATAATCAGCAAAGACCGTATATGCTGTGTCGCCTCGAAAGCGGGCTGATCAGCGACGCGCAGAAACCGATATCTGCTCGGGTCACATTATAACCGCCGACGCCGGTAAAACTCATTGCCGCAAAACGGCAGGGCAGAGCATCGATTGCCCTACCCTGCCCTTTGCGACAGCAATGGTTCATTGGTAACCTACGGCGCACGGGATCGATCGATCCGGCGACGTAAATCATGAAATTCCACGCCTTCGAACCTTCGAGCCCGAGACCGTTTCCAGGTCTCCGGTCAGAGGTTGAATGCAGGGAAACAAGCCGCGCCATCCACTCGAACTCAAGCAAAATGGCGCAGATGCAGCGGCAGGAACTTGGGCTGGCCCAGAGTATCCTCCCGCTCGGGAAGACCGATGTCGCGAAGCTGGTAGTTGGACAGTTCGGATACGCATTTGCGCGTCTGGTGCTGCCTCCAGATGACGAGCAGCAGGGCACGCGCGGTCTTCCACGCACCGAATTCCTGGCACAGTTCATCGATCGTTGCCGTTAAGTTGTCAGCAACTAAAAATTGTGAATGAGTCATCGTCTTTTCCTGGCGCAATCACGCAGCCAGGTCCTCTTGAAGCGCGACCGGCTTCAGGAGCTGATACGTCGAGGACGCACCAAATCATTCCCTGAGCAAGTCATATAGGTTTAACGGGAAAACGCCTAAGCGGCGGCAGATAAAGCCTTTTAAGCTTTAGATGAAAGCTCGTCGTGCAGTTGGCATGACACATGCCAAACCAGTCGAGATCATTCCGCCGGAGACGTATGTAAACATTTGGGTATAATGCATGTCACGCCTCCTTGTTTGATTTGCGGATGAGCGTATCATACGCGAGATCTTGAAATCGGCAACCCCCACAATTTCGAATTGCAGATGTCTCGGCCAATGTGTTGCGCAGACGCAACAATACATGCCCCGATCGACATCAGGCAAATAGCGACCCACGTCACCGCCTGAAGACCGTCCGCCTCTACCAGCATGACCCGCTCGGTAGCAAAGCGCGGCTAGAACGAATTGACGATACCACCGCCCGAGCGCATCTGCTGGACCATGATATGAGCGTGATAATGCATGGCGCATTTGATCGCGTAGATCTGCATGACCACGGGTGAGCGGCGGTGAAGCACCAGCTTGAGAAAGCGCCGGCGGTAGACGGCTCGCAGTTCGGCCTCCTTCACCCGGCGCATCAATCGGACAAAGATGCCGAGCGCTTCCAGCGCCCATGTTGCGTTAAGAGCGATCAGCCGCAACGGGTGGCGACGCAGGTATCGTAAGCGCGTACTTTCCGGTTCAATGCGGGCGTCGATATAAAGCGCGTCCAGACGGTCGAAATAGGCCGAGGGCTGATGCAGGTCGCTGAGGACGGAGAGATAGCCATCCCGCAGCGTTTCGCGGGAAAGATTGAGGGGAATGACGTTTGTGCCGAAGGCTGGCGGATCGTCGTGATCGAGCCGCCCTTCCTTGGCAAGGCGGGTATAGAGCGGCGTCTTCGGAATGGCGGCGAGCATGCCGATCATGGCGTTAACGATGCGTGCATCCTTGATGAAGACGCGCTGCGCATCGAAAATCGTCGCATCGTCACTGTCGAAGCCCAGGATCATGCCGCACCAGACCTCCATGCCGGTCTGCTGGATCGTGTGGATCTTCTCCAACATCGTTCCGCCCTTGCGCAGGTTCTGGAGCTTCTTGGTTTCGCGCAGCGCCTCCTCGTTCGGGGTCTCGATGCCGATGAAGACGACACGGATATTGGCGTCGACCATCAGCTGCATCAGCTCGGCGTCGTCGGCCAGGTCGATCGACGCTTCCGTCAGAAACGTCATCGGATAATGATGGCGCTCCTGCCAGGTGACGACATCACGCAACACCTCCTTGATCGCCTTCTTGTTGCCGATCAGATTGTCGTCGACGATAAAGGCTGTATCCATGCCGGAGGCCAGCAAGGCCTCCATCTCGGCGATGACTTGTACGCTCTCCTTGATGCGGGGCTTGCGCCCGAAGACGACGATGATATCGCAAAAATCGCAGGTGAACGGACAGCCCCGCGAGAACTGGACGCTGCCAACCGCATACTCATCCATCTTCAGCAGGTCGAAGCGCGGCACGGGCACCTTGCTCATATCCGTCCTGTCCGATTGCTCGTAGCGCCGTGCGTGCTGACCTTGCTCCCATTCACCCAGGAATTTCGGCCAGGTCTCCTCCGCCTCACCGATGAAGCAGACATCGACGAGGTTGCCGAAATAGTCTTCCTTGACGGTCACCCAAGGTCCGCCGACGACTGTGAAGCAATTGCGTCGTTTGAGTTCGGTCAGGATTTCGGTCATCCGGAAGCGCTGGACGATCATCCCCGTCAGTGCGACGATGTCGGCCTTCTCGCACAGGCCGAAATCTATTGCTTCGACATTCTCATCCAGCAAGGTGACACTATGGTCCGCGGGCGTCAGAGCCGCCAATAGCGGCAGGCAAGCCACCGGAAGGTTTGCCTTCGCATCGAAGAGGGGCAGAGCGTGTTCCATGCCCCAATAGGAGGTTTCGAAACGCGGATTGATGATGACGATATGAGCCATTGAATATTCCGCTCCACGACTTTGAAGATCTGGTTCGGTATTGCGTGAGGGCTGTATGTCATTCGCAGTTGCCGCCGGCCGCTTTGGCGCGGGGCAGTTTCATTCGGCATTGCTGCGGCACTCTTAGCAGCCCTATATGAGCTCAGGATTAAATTCTCCGCTAGGCACATCGTTTGCCCGGCTCAGAGAGCTCGTCGCGACCGCGCAAATCTCGCGCAGCAGCCAATTGAAAATTTCCAAAGCGGCAATGTCGAAATCGATCGATCTCAATCGTCTTTATTCCAGAGATGAGGCGAGGCATGATCGTGAGAACCTTCGGGTCGCGGGTCGAGCCGGTTGAAAGGGAGTGCGGGAGATGAATTCCTCTTATCGATGGGTGATTGTCGGCGCCGGAGCATTGATGACCTGCGTAGCGCTCGGCGCGATGTTTTCCCTGGCAATCTTCCAGGTGCCCATCGCCGCCGATACCGGCTGGTCGCGTGCCGGCATTGCCGCGGCAATGACGTTGAACTTTCTCGTCATGGGCTTGGGCGCCTTCGCCTGGGGTGCAGCAAGCGATCGTTTTGGCGTTCGCGTCGTCGTCATCGCCGGTGCGCTGCTGCTTGGGCTTGCGCTGGTATTGGCAAGCAGGGCCGGCTCCCTTCTTCAATTCCAAGTGACCTACGGCATTCTCGTCGGTCTTGCCGCCAGCGCCTTTTTCGCGCCGATGATCGCGGCGACGACGGCGTGGTTCGACAAGGGCAGAAGCCTTGCCGTATCGCTGGTGTCGGCCGGCATGGGGGTCGCCCCCATGACGATATCGCCCTTCGCCCGCTACCTTATTTCCGCCTATGACTGGCGTTTCGCCATGCTGGTGATCGGCATCATGGCCTGGGTTCTGCTCATACCGGCGGCACTGCTGGTGCGGCGGGCACCGGTTGTCGACGAAGCCTCGACAGTCGACGGGCAGATGGAAGAAAAGAACCTGCCGCTTGGCCGGATCTTCCGCTCGCCGCAATTCCTCGTCCTTGGCGCCACCTTCTTCGCCTGCTGCGCGGCCCATTCCGGTCCGATCTTTCACATGGTGAGCTATGCCACGATCTGCGGCGTAGGCCCGATGGCCGCCGTCAGCATCTATAGTGTCGAAGGCCTGGCGGGTCTCGGCGGCCGCCTTCTTTACGGCACGCTTGCCGATCGGCTCGGCGTCAAACCAGTGCTGATAGCCGGTCTCCTGGTGCAGGCGGCGGCACTCGCCACCTATCTTCTGGTGAGCGAACTTGACCAGTTCTATGCATTGGCCGTGGTCTTCGGAAGCGCCTATGGCGGCGTCATGCCGCTTTATGCGGTGCTGGCGCGGGAATATTTCGGGCCGCGTGTCATCGGCACGGTCTTCGGGGCCGTCTCGATGCTGTCGAGCATCGGCATGGCAGCCGGCCCTCTCATCGGCGGCTGGATATTCGATACCTTTGCCAACTATTCCTGGCTCTTCATCGGATCGTCGATGGTGGGTCTGGGTGCCGCGGCGATCGCCCTGGCCTTTCCGCCCATGCGCCGCCTGCAGTTGCAGACTGCCTGAGACGGCCCAAGGGAATCAAGGGATCAGCCCGTCGGATCTTCCAGGCCGCGACATCCGCAAACATGCCCGGACCACGGTTTTCGGGCCACGATCCGCCGTGGCGATAAGGACGCGGAACATATTCGTATTTCTTGATAGTTTACGCACAGTTTTCCATAAGCGACGGAAGTTGCAGGCATTGCAATTTTCAATTTTTAGCCAACACTCACAAACGCATCAGGTGCGTGATCTCCTGGGGGAGGAAATCCGGAGAGCACCCACTGGCGCGACCTTCCGCGGCAAGCCCGCGGACAGGTCCTGCGTAATGTCATCATGGGGGACATGAGACAGGTCTTTTGACGATGTCCCTGGTGCAATTGGGAGGATCTAGTAATGGCAACCACGTCCGTGGCCGAGACGACGAGTCGAGGCATGACCAGGGAAGAGAAGAAGGTCATCTTCGCCTCTTCGCTCGGTACAGTGTTCGAATGGTACGACTTCTATCTCTACGGGTCCCTGGCCGCATTCATCGGCGCAGCCTTCTTCAGTGACTACCCGGAGGCAACCCGCAACATCTTTGCCTTGCTTGCGTTTGCCGCAGGCTTCCTCGTCCGGCCCTTCGGCGCGCTGGTCTTCGGACGGATCGGCGATCTCGTCGGCCGCAAATACACCTTCCTGGTCACGATCCTGATCATGGGTCTGTCGACCTTTCTCGTGGGTATCTTGCCCGGCTCGGCCAGCTGGGGTTTCGCGGCACCGGTCATCCTGATCGTGCTGCGCATGTTGCAGGGCCTGGCGCTCGGCGGTGAATACGGCGGCGCGGCCACCTATGTCGCCGAACATGCGCCGAATGACCGGCGCGGTTTCTACACCTCGTGGATCCAGACCACGGCAACGCTCGGTCTGTTCCTGTCGCTTATCGTGATCCTGGTGGTGCAGAATTGGCTTGGCAAGGATGCTTTTGCCGCCTGGGGATGGCGTATTCCCTTCATTCTCTCCTTCGTTCTTCTCGGCATTTCCGTCTGGATCCGGCTATCTCTGAGTGAATCGCCGGCTTTCAAGAAGATGAAGGAAGAGGGCAAGGGCTCGAAGGCGCCGCTGTCTGAAGCCTTCGGACAATGGAAGAACGCCCGGATCGCACTGCTCGCCCTTCTCGGCCTCACCGCCGGCCAGGCCGTCGTCTGGTATGCGGGCCAGTTCTATTCGCTGTTCTTTCTGCAGAACGTGCTGAAGGTCGATGGCCAGTCGGTCAACATCATGATCGCGATCGCACTTCTGATCGGCAGCGGCTTCTTCGTGTTCTTCGGCTGGCTCTCCGACAAGATCGGCCGCAAGCCGATCATCATGGCAGGCCTTGCCCTGGCGATCCTTACCTATTTCCCGCTGTTCAAGGCATTGACCGGCGCGGCAAATCCAGCCCTTGCCCAGGCAGAACAAACCGTCCGCGCCACCGTAACGGCGGCACCGGGCGATTGCACCTTCCAGTTCAATCCCGTGGGAACGGCGAAATTCAACAATTCCTGCGATATTGCGACATCATTCCTCTCCAAGAGTTCGGTTCCATACACGGTGGTTGACGGCCCGGCTGGGCAGCCAGCAACCGTCAAGGTGGGCGACGCAACCATAGCTTCCTACGACGCCGTCGCCGCAGGAGCCGCCGCTGCGGCCAAGAGCGTAGCCTTCACGCATGACATGAACCTCGCCCTGCAGAAGGCCGGCTTCCCGCTGGCGCGCGATCCCGCCAAGGTGCCGGATGCCAAGCTTGATGGCTTCATTGCCGCAAATCCGGAACTCGGGCTCAATGCGGCAACGGTGCGGGCCGGCGACAAGACCGTCACGCCCGTCGCCGATCTGATCAAGGCGAAGCTCTTGACGGCGGACCAGGCCGGCGGCGCAACCGACATGCCGGTCTATACGATCCCCAATGGCGGCGCCTTCAAGATGGTCGCCGATCCCTCGGCGATCAATTGGCCGCTGACGATCGCCATCCTGACCATTCTCGTCATCTACGTGACCATGGTCTATGGCCCGATTGCGGCAATCCTGGTGGAGATGTTCCCGACCCGCATCCGCTATACCGGCATGTCCTTGCCCTATCATATCGGCAACGGCTGGTTCGGCGGCCTGCTTCCGGCAACGGTCTTTGCGATGAGCGCCGCCAAGGGCGATATCTACTATGGGCTATGGTATCCGATTGCGGTCGCCGCAATGACGCTGGTCATCGGCCTCATCTTCATTCGCGAGACCAAGGGCATCGATCTCAACACCATCAAGTAACGCAACGAGGATGCCCGGCGCGCATGCCGCGCCGGGCATCCCTTCATGCCTCTCTCTATGCGCCAACGGCTTACATCTGCGCAAAAAGAAATTTTTTCTATAGAATGAGTGATGAAAGCAAGGCCGCTTCTTGTGATCGAGGAGCAGAAGCCTACTGCTGTCGCGGATCATCAACGACACTGCCTTCATGACTTTGCTGACTATCCAAAACCTGTCTCTTGCCTTCGGCTCAACCCAAGCCTTGGCCGACGCATCCTTGACCCTCGACCGTGGCGAGATCGTTGCCCTGATGGGAGCCAACGGCGCCGGCAAGTCGACGCTGGTGAAGATCCTCTCCGGCCTTCATCAGGCGGATTCGGGTACCATTCTATGGAACAGCGAACCCTATCGCGCCCATAGTCCGGCCGAGGCGGCGGCTCAAGGCATCGTCACCGTGCATCAATCGACCGATGTTGTCGGTGTCGCAGGCCTATCGGTTGCCGATGCCCTTCTGCTCAACCAGTTCGTTGACGGACGCCAAGCATTCTTCCTGTCGAAACGCTCCGTCCGGAGGAAGGCGGCAGCCATTCTCCAAGAAGCCGGTTTCGACCTGCCGCTTGACCGGGATTTCGGCGATCTTGGCACCGCCGACCGGCAGATGGTCGCGATTGCCCGCGCCCTATCAAACAAGGCGCAACTACTGATCCTGGACGAGCCGACAGCCAGCCTTTCCGCGCGAGAAACGGCGCGGCTTTATGACATCGTCCGCCAATTGAAAGCCCGCGGATTGGGCATTCTCTATATTTCCCATCGCACCGCCGACCTCGATGCGCTTGCCGATCGGGTCGTGGTGCTGCGCGGCGGCCGCAATGTCGGCGCCTTCGCAAGGCCGATCGATTTCGACATCGCCATCGAGACCATGATCGGCCGATCCATGAAAGCGGCGCGCCCCCATCGCCGCGAGCAGTTCGACCGCGTAGCGCTGGAACTTCGGGGTGTACGGCTTCTCGCCGACAGCGCCCCCTTCGATCTCAAGCTGCACGCAGGCGAAGTCGTCGCCATCACCGGCGTTCTGGGTGCGGGCAAGAGCCGGCTTCTCTCTACGCTTTTCGGCATAGAGCGCTTCGCAACGGGCGCAGCACTCCTCGACGGCGCGCCGTATAGGCCGACATCGCCCACCGAGGCGATTGCGCGCGGCGTCGTCATGGCGGCGGAAGATCGACATCGCTCCTCGCTGATGCCCGCCGACTGGCCGGGAGAAAGCATCGCCGCCACGATCAGCCTGCCGCATCTGAGCCAATGGTACCGATCCGGCTTCCTCTTTTCCGGACGAGAGACCCGCGAAGCGGAAACGGCAATCAGGCGACTTGGCATAAAGGCGGCAGGCCCGGACGCATCGGTCTGGTCGCTTTCGGGCGGCAACCAGCAGAAGGTCGTACTGGCTCGCTGGGAGGCAGAGCCGAGCCGGCTGCTGCTCCTCGACGAGCCCTTCCAGGGCGTCGATGTCGGCGCGCGTCAGGACATTATCGCGGCCATACGCGCCCATAGCGACCGCGCCACATTGATCGCTACTTCCGATCCGGAGGAAGCACTTGAGGTCGCCGACCGCGTGCTGGTGATGGAACATCATAGCCTGAAGGACGTCGCTTCCGCGACCGCCGGCGGCCGGCAGAATGAGGAATACGTCTGATGAGTGAAGGTACCGCCCAGATCGAGGAAAAGAGCAAATCGGCGAGCGTCCCGATCTCGCCGCGAGAACTCGTGCGCAAAGGCGCGGTGTTTTTCCTGCTCTTTGCCCTTTTCCTCATCTTCAGCTTTGCCCAACCGGCCTTCATCAACATCAACAATCTGATGAGCGTCCTACAGGCGGTTTCCGTCGTCGCCATTATCGGCGCGGGCGTTACCGTGACACTCGCTATCGGCGGTTTCGATCTATCCGTCGGAGCGGTAGCCGCCTCAAGCGTCATGGCCGCCAGCTATGCGATGATCGTGCTTGATCTCAACGCCTATCAGACCGTGCCGCTGGTGCTTGCCTTCGGCGCATTGGTCGGGCTTACGAACGCCCTGCTGATCGTCAAGCTGAAAGTGCCGGATCTGCTTGCCACACTTGCCACCATGTTCCTCTTAACCGGCCTCCAGCTCATCCCGACGGCCGGACGCTCGATTTCAGTGGGGCTGATCCTGCCCGATGGCACGGTGGCGACCGGCAAGGTCGACCCGGCCTTCCTGACTATCGGCCGCTCCAGCCTGTTCGGCACGATTCCGCTGCCCGTGATCCTCATGCTCGTCGTCGCGCTCGTGCTTCATGTTCTGACCGAGCGCACACGGCTTGGGCGTCTGCTCTACGCAACCGGCGGCAATGAAGCCGCGACGCGGCTGGCGGGGGCGAATATCGCTCGCTTGAAGACCTTCGCCTATGTGCTGTCAGGCGTCCTTGCCTCGCTCGGCGGCATTGTCGTTGCCGCCCGCGTCGGCCGTGGCGATGTCTCGTCCGGTGGCTCGCTGCTGATGGATTCCGTGGCCGCCTCCCTCATCGGTTTTGCCGTCCTCGGCCTGCGCCGGCCAAATGTTCTCGGCACGACAATTGGCGCGGTCTTCGTCGGCGTGCTCCTCAACGGGCTGACGATGCTGAACGCACCCTATTACACGCAGGACTTCATAAAGGGCGCTGTTCTCGTCGGTGCGCTTGCACTTACCTATGGGATCAGCCGCGCCAAGGCCTGATAGCCGCTAAATTTCTACTCCAACTCTAAAACCTAATGGATTTTCAACGATGAAATTATTCAGCACCATCGCGGCCACCCTGATTGCAGGCTCGCTCTTTACGATGACGGCATCGGCAACAGGGCTTGTCGGAGCGCCCGCTCCTTTCGACAAAAAGACCGTCAATATCGCTGTCGTGAGTTTCCTCGGCAGTGGCGACTGGCTGCAGTCGTTCGAGGCTGGCGTGAAGCGGCAAGCCGATGCGCTCGGCGTGAACCTCACCGTTTCGCAGGCCCGCAACGACAATGATACGCAACGCAGCCTCATCGAACAGGCGATCAATCTCGGTGTCGACGGCATCATCATCAATAACGGACGGCCAGAAACCTTGAAGGATGTCGCACAAGAGGCGCTAGACAAGGGCATCAAGGTCGTCGCCTATGATGTGAACCTCGACAATCCGCAGATCCCGCAAATCGAGCAGAGCGACAAGGACATGGCAAAGCTCGTGCTCGATCAGGCCGTCAAGGATAAGGGCGACGGCTTTACCGGCGGCGCCGTCTATGTCGCCGGCTTTGCACCGCTCGACCGCCGCTACGGCGTCTGGAAGGATTTCATCGCTCAGCACAATCTGAAGGAAAAGGCCGTATGGGGCGTGGTCAATGACACGGTTCCAGCCTCGGTCGCCGATCAGACGAAGGCAGTCCTGCGGGCAAATCCGGAGATTTCGGTGATCTTCACGCCATGGGACGAATTCGCAAAGGGCGCAAAGCTCGCCATCGACGAGCTTGGTGTCTCCAGCAAGGTCAAGATCTACGGCGTCGACATCTCCACGGCCGACATTCAATTGATCACCGAGCCGGATAGCGCTTGGGTTGCCACGGCTGCCACGAACGCCGCCGTTGTCGGCGAAGTCTCCGTTCGCGCGGTTTCTCTTGCCATTGCCGGCCAGTCCCCGGGCCGCTCCGTTCTTCTCCAGCCGACGCTCATTACCCGGGACGATCTGATCAACAACAAGATCGGCACGATCGAAGAGCTGCAGCAGAAATTTCCGGCCTTCCTGAAGAGCGATGCGGCAACTGCGCCCTGGATTCCGGCGGTCAAGAATTAATCTGAGCCTGCCTTCATGCAAATGTGCCGCCCGTCAGGGCGGCGCTTCTCGTTCTTCGGATGATGTGAGAAGACACATGACATCGATCGACCTGCCCAAACCGGATTTTACCCGCAACATGACGCTGATCGGTCATAGCGATATCGGCGGTCGCGGCGACGGGCTGCAATTGATGGTCCATCGCGGGCACGCCTATGTCGCGCATCCCTGGTCGCAAGGCTTTTCGATCGTCGACGTGCGCGACCCCAGGAATGCGCGGACAGTGAATTATCTGCCGGCCCCGGCCAACAGCTGGAATATTCACCTTCAGACCCATGGCGACCTGCTGCTTGTCATCAACGCGCTGGATCTCTTTGCCGATGTGGAGACCTTTACCGACGAAAAGGCCTACTACACCCAATCGGTCGGAGAGACGGTGGCGTCCAGAAAGCGCGATCGTGCATGGACTGCCGGCATGAGCGTCTTCGATATTTCCGCCCCCGACAGGCCGCGGAAGATCGGTCAGCTTGACGTCGAAGGCGTCGGCCTTCATCGCCTTTGGTATGTCGGCGGCCGTTATGCCTATGCTTCCGCACTGCTGGACGGCTTTACCGACTACATCTTCGTCACCATCGACATGGCCGATCCGACAAGGCCAACACTGGTCGGCCAATGGTGGCTTCCCGGCATGAACCGGGCAGCGGGTGAAACGCCGAATTGGGGCGACGGCAAGCGCTATGCACTGCACCACGCACTGGTCCACGGCGATACCGCCTATGCCTGCTGGCGCGATGGCGGACTGACCCTTCTCGACATCAGGGATCATTCCGCGCCAAAGCTCATCAAGCATCACAACTGGTGCCCGCCCTATGGCGGCGGAACGCACTCGCCGTTGCCGCTTCCCGGCCGGGAGCTTCTGGTGGTGGCGGATGAGGCAGTGCTCGACAATGAGGAGGACGGGCGAAAGCACACCTGGATCTTCGACATCCGCGTGCCAGAAAATCCAATCAGCATTTCGACCTTCCCGATCCCCGACGAGATCGACTACACCCGGAAGGGCGGCCATTTCGGTCCGCACAATCTCCATGAAAACCGCCCGGGTTCGTTTGTCTCGGAAACGCTGATCTTCGCCACCTGGCAGAATGCCGGCATCCGCGCTTTCGATATCTCCGATCCCTATCACCCGGTCGAAACGGGCGCTCTCGTCCCGACCGGACCGACGGCCATGACAGATCGGCGCCCGGGACGGCCGAAGGTGATCCAATCAGCGGATGTCTTCGTCGACGCAAACGGGCTGATCTACGCGACGGATTACAATGCCGGCCTGGAAATCATCGAATATGGCGGCTGAGGGGTGCTCTCAGGCCTGCGAAACCTAAACCGTGATCCGCCCGAAGCTTGCGCTTCGGGCGGATTTTTTGCTGCTCAGACGACTTCGTCGTGCGATGGCTTTTCCCAGAGATTGATGCCGCCTTCCACGGCATAGCGATCGATCTCCGCAAGCTCTTCCGGGCTGAATGTCAGGTCGTTGAGTGCAGCCACATTCTCTTCCACCTGACGCGCGGAGCTTGCGCCGATGAGCGCCGAGGTGACGCGTGGATCTCTCAGGACCCAGGCAATGGCAAGCTGGGCAAGCGATTGTCCCCGGCGCTTGGCGATCTCGTTGAGCGCCCGTGCGCGGTCGATGTTCTCTTCCTTCAAATGTTCCGGCCGCAGGAAATCGCCGCCGGGACGGTTGACGCGCGCATCCTCTGGAATTCCGTTCAGATACTTGTTCGTCAGCAATCCCTGGGCAAGCGGCGTAAAGGCAATGATACCTGCGCCCACTTCGTCGGAAGCCGCAATCAGATCCTTCTCGATCCAGCGGTTGAACAGGTTATAGGCCGGCTGGTTAATCAGCAGCGGTACCTGCCGCTCCTTGAGAAGGGCGGCAATTTCGCGCGTCTTGTTGCCGGAATAGGAGGAGACGCCGACATAGAGCGCCTTGCCTTGCCGGACGGCCTGCGCCAGGGCGTCTGCAGTTTCTTCCAGCGGCGTCTCGGCATCGAAACGGTGGGAATAGAAAATATCGACATAGTCGAGGCCAAGGCGACTGAGGCTCTGGTCGAGACTGGAGAGCAGCGCCTTCTTCGAGCCGCCGCCGCGACCATAGGGACCCGGCCACATATCCCAACCTGCCTTGGTCGAGATGATCAGCTCATCGCGATAGGAGGCGAGGTCCTGTTTCAGGATATGGCCGAAGTTGATCTCGGCGCTTCCAGCGGGCGGACCATAATTGTTGGCGAGATCGAAATGCGTGATGCCGAGATCGAAGGCCTTGAAGAGGATCGACCTTTGCGCATCGAGCGGTGTCGTATCACCAAAATTGTGCCAGAGGCCAAAGGAGATTGCCGGCAGCTTCAGGCCGCTCCGGCCAACCCGGCGGAAATGGGCGGAGTCATAGCGTTCCGGATCGGGGTGGTAAGTCATGAATTGTCTTCCTGTTGGTCACACCGTGCGGGCGCCGGTTCGTTTGGACGAGGTCTGTGCTTGGGAACACTGACCCCAGTTTTGATCGTTATCGCGATCTCGCGACGCAGGGAGAATGGCAGAGTCCAATTCGATAAGAAGCCATCCCATATTTTTTATCGGCTAAATCGGAGAAGTTTTTTCCAGCGCAGCCTGCATGGGCTACGATAGTCTCGCATCAAGGCTCAAAGCCCCCATCGCGTGCGATCACCGATCTCTCTTCCGGATGATCGTTACCGTTGCCTTTTCGGCAATCGATAGTGCGCATAATTGTTCTTTATTAGAACGCTGAATTCCCCCATCATCCCCGCATCGGTGGATAACGAGACGAAAAGTCCGATCGCCCGATCAACAGGGGAACTATCAGAATGTCTCAATTCATGATGAATCGCCGTCGTTTCCTGTCCAATGCTGCTCTGGTCGGCGGGCTCGCCGCGACGCAGACTTTCGTCGGTATCCGCGCCGGCAAGGCGGCCGATGTCGCCGAAGTTCGCATGCAGCTCGGCTGGCTTGCCTCGAACGGTCTGATTGGTGAGGTTGCGGCGCAGAAGAAGGGCTTCTTCACCGAACAGGGCATCAACCTCACCATCGTGCCCGGAGGCCCGAATGTCGATGGTGTTGCGGGCGTCGCCGCCGGACAATCCACCATCGGCCAGATTTCCTCCAGCCCATCCGTGATGCTCGCGCGCTCGGCCGGCATGCCCGTCAAGGCTTTCCTGGCCGGGTACCGTAAGCATCCGTTTACATATTTCTCGCTGAAGAAAGCGCCGATCCGCGAGCCGAAGGACATGATCGGCAAGACGATCGCCACCCAACCGACAGCCTTCATCCTGCTGCGCGCTCTCCTTGCCCAGAACGGCATTCCCGAGGACAAGGTGAAGATGGTCAACATGGGTTCCGACATGAACCAGTTGCTCACGGGACAAGCCGATGCCGTGACCGGCTGGGTGACCAATACCAATGCGCTGAAGGTGCTGGGCGACGAGCGCGTCGACATGATGCTCTGGGATGCCGGCCTGCAGCTCTACGCCAACGTCTACTACACGACCGACGAGCAGCTCGACAAGCATTCCGACGTGCTGGTGCGTTTCACCACGGCCGCCGCCAAGGGCTGGGGCTATGTCCGAGACCATCCGGAAGAAGCCGTCGACATGCTGGTCGACGCCTATCCCAACCTCGACAAGGCGAGCGAACTCGAGGCAGTCCGCCCCGTCATCGACTTCTCCTTTGGCGACAGCACCAAGCAGACCGGCTGGGGCGCCATGAACAAGGACAACTGGGCAGCCCAGATCAAGGCCTATGCCGATTTGAAGCAATTTGCCGGCGCGGTTCCGACTGTCGACGACGTCGCCACCATGGCGATCCTCGACGCGACCACCGATATCCGCAAACAGATCGGGTGAACGCCATGATGAGCGCCGCCACCATCAAACAGCCGCTGCCGGTTGCCGAAACAGCAAGGCTTGCCGTCTCCATTCGTAACCTCGACATCCGCTTCGGCGACAAGGGCAACGAGTTCACCGCGCTGTCGAATGTCTCAGTCGATATTGCCGAAGGCTCGTTCGTCACCATGCTCGGGCCGTCGGGCTGTGGGAAATCGACCCTGCTGCGCTGTATTGCCGACCTTGTCGAAATCAGCGACGGCTCGGTCTCCGTGTTCGGGCGGCCACCGCGCCAGGCACGCGAAGGCCGCGACTTCGCCTTCGTCTTCCAGGAAGCAACGCTGCTGCCCTGGCGCAGCGTCATCGACAATGTCCGTCTGCCGCTCGAAGTCGGCAAGCATGACAAGAGCTCCTATGCCGATCCCATGGAACTGCTCGCTCTCGTCGGCCTGAAGGGGCGTGAAAACGCCCTGCCGCATGAGCTATCCGGCGGCATGCGCCAGCGTGTGGCGATTGCCCGCGCGCTGGTGACCAAGCCGCGCATCCTGCTGATGGACGAGCCCTTCGGCGCGCTGGACGAAATCACCCGCGACAAGCTCAACGAGGAACTGCTGCGTATCTGGCGGGAAACGGGCACGACCATCGTCTTCGTAACGCATTCCATTCCCGAAGCGGTGTTCCTCGGCCAGCATGTGCTGATGCTGCAGGCCCATCCCGGCCGGGTAAAGGAATTCATGAAGGTCGATCTTCCCTATCCCCGCGCGCTTTCCATGCGCGACACGGTCGATTTCATCAAGGTGACAGCACATCTGCGCAAGCTGCTGGAGGAATGCATATGAGCAACGCCGTGCACTCCGAAATCCATGGGATCGCCAAGGCACCGCGCAAGGTGGCGATCCTCGATGCCACCGTTGGCGTTCTCTCCTCGAACATGCCGGCGATCCTGGCAGCCCTCGGCTGTATCGTGCTGTGGCAGGCGGTCATCTGGATCTTCAAGATCCCGACCTTCATGGCGCCGGCCCCGGTCGACGTCCTCTACGCCTTTCACGACAATGCCGCGACACTCATGCGCAATCTCCTGCCGACACTGCTCGAAGCCGTTCTCGGTTTCATCTTCGGCAATCTCGTCGCGATCATGCTGGCGATCTGGTTCGTTCACAACGCTACCGCGGAGAAGGCCTTCTATCCGATCGCCGTCTTCGTCAAGGCGATCCCGATCATCGCGCTTGCGCCGATCCTCGTGCTGATCTTCGGCAACGGCGTCGCCCCGAAAATCATCATTGCCGGCCTCATCTGTTTCTTTCCGACGCTGGTCAACATGGTTCAGGGACTTCGCGCCGCGAGCCCCGCCATGCTCGATCTCATGCGGGTGCTTTCGGCCAGCAACTCCGAAATCCTCTGGAAGGTCCGCCTTCCAAGCTCCCTGCCATTCCTCTTTGCGGCCTTGAAGATCGCGGCGACCAGCAGCGTCATGGGGGCGATCGTTGCCGAATGGATCGGCTCCAGCTTCGGGCTCGGCGCGCTGATCATCGAGGCAACCTACAATTTCCGCTCGCCGCTCCTCTACGCGACGGTGGTGATTGCCGCTCTGCTCGCCGTGATCCTCTTCTTCATCGTGTCGATTGCCGAGGCGAAGATGGTCCGCTGGAAGCCGGCCGGCCAGCACTAAACGCTCAAGAACAACATCAAGGAAACACCAATGACACAGGTTATTCATCAGCCTGCACGGGATATCTCTGTCGTCGATCGCTCCGATGTGGTGGTGGTCGGCGGCGGCCCGGCCGGGATCGCAGCAGCCGTATCAGCCGCAAGGAACGGCGCCAGCGTCACGCTTCTCGAACGCTATCCCTATGTCGGCGGTCTCGCCGCCGGCGGCATGGTGCTGGTGCTCGACGATATGATCAACGAGCTCGAAATCACGGTGCGCGGCATCTGCATGGAGATGATCGAGCGCATGAAGCGCTGGGGCCTTTGTGTGACGCCGACCGACCGTGATCGCCTGATCGAGTTCAGAGAAACACCGGAGGCCTGGCAGCGCTGGGCACGCTGGGGTCTTTTCGACTTCCACACCCAGGCGATGCCGCACCCGATCTGCTTTTCCGCGGCCTTCGATCCAGACGCCTTCAAACGCGCCGCCTACGACATGATCGGCGAAGCCAAGATCAAGCTCCGGACCCATAGCTGGTTCTCCTCGGCAATCGTCGAAGATCGGACAATCAAGGGCGTGATCTGCCAGACGAAAGAAGGCATGCAGGCCATTCTCGGCGATGTTGTCATCGACACGACAGGCGATCTGGACGTAGCAGCCAGCGCCGGAGCCGCGCACATCGAATCCAATTTCATCCTGACCACGGTTTCGCGCTGGGGCGGCGTCAATACGGAGGCGGCCGAGCGCTTCGAACGGGAAGAGCCCGAGGCCTTCAAGCTGCTCGATCACGAGGCCAAGCGGCTGATCGGCGGTTGCTGGTCCTTCTGGTGGCTGAAGACCCCGCTGCCAGGCGTTGTCTGGCTGAACTGCCCGCATATGCCGACGCTGAGCGGCCTGAAGGTGGCCGACCTGGCCAAGGCCGAAATCGAAGGCCGCTCGCGCATCGCCCGACTGCTCGAATTTGCGCGTCAGAAGATGCCCGGCTTCGAGAATGCCTATGTTGTCGATTTCGCACCGCAGACCGGCGTGCGCCAGACCCGGCAGTTGGAAGGCGCCTATGTCGTCACCAAGGATGACGTCATGTCACGCCGTCACTTCGCCGATACGGTCTGCCGCGGCCGCGATTACTACACCCCCTATCGATCGATGCTGCCGAAAGAGATCGATCAGCTGATCGTCGCCGGTCGGCACTATTCGGCAACGCCACAGGCACAGAAGGCCAGCCGCGAAATCCCGCCCTGCATGGCGATGGGCGAGGCTGCGGGCGTTGCGGCAACCGTTGCTCTCAATACCGGGACGATCGTTCGCAAGGCCGATATCAGCGCAATACAGAAGCAGATGCGAGCCCAAGGCGCCGACCCCGGCGATATTCCCTCGGAGAACGCAACATATTTGGAGGCTGCAGAATGACGACCTTACCACTCGACGGAATCCGCGTGATCGACTTCACGCAGGTCATGCTCGGACCGTCCTGCACGCAGGTTCTGGCGGATTACGGCGCCGAGGTCATCAAGATCGAGAAGGTCAAGATCGGCGATCTCTCGCGCTGGTCGCTCGGCTCCGATCCCGACGGCCTCAACAATCCCGTCTTCTGCTCGCTGAACCGCAACAAGAAGAGCCTGGCGTTGGACCTGAAAGACCCGGTGGCACAGAAATCCGTGCGGACGCTGCTGGAAACGGCCGACGTCGTCGTCAACAACTTCCGGCCTGGGGTCATGGAGCGCATGGGCTTCGGTTTCGAGGACCTGAAGAAGATCAATCAGCGTTTGATCTACGCCGTCGGCACCGGCTTCGGACTGACCGGCCCCTATCAGCACAAGGGCGGACAGGACGTGCTGGCACAGGCCGTCTCAGGTGTCATGCGTCGCAAGTCCGACAACAGCCATCCGACGTCAATCTACGCCACGCCGCTCGCCGACTATTCGGCCGGCATGCATCTCGTCCAGGGCATCCTGCTTGCCCTCCTGCAGCGCGACAAAACAGGCGAAGGCCAGCAGGTGGCTGTCAGCCTCTACAATTCCATGATCGCCATGCAGATGCAGGAAGGCACGACGCATCTGATGCGGCAAAGGGATCTGAACTGGGGTGCATTCCCGCTGACCGGTGTCTTCGAAACCACGGATGGCGCCATCGTGATGGTTGGCGCTTTCAAGCCCAATCCGCTGCGCGACATCTGCGAGGCACTGGAAATCGAGGACCTTTCCCAATATCCGCACTATAAGGATTTCGACGCCCAGATGGCGCGGCGGCCGGAATTGCAGGCGATCTTCCGCGACAATTTCGCAAAAAACAGCACGGCGCACTGGATCGAGCGGCTGGAAGGCGTCGATATTCTCTGCGCGCCGGTGCGCTCGTTGCCGGAGGCGCTCAAGGACGAACAGACCATCATCAACAAGATGATCCTCGAGGCGGGCGAGACGGCCGCAGGCCCGATCCGGCTGATCGGCTCGCCGATCGACATGTCCGCCGCCCACGTCACCGTGCGCATTTCGCCGCCACAGCTTGGCCAACACAATGATGAAATTCTGGCCTCGCTTTCCGGGCTCCAGGGGGACGCGGCATGAGCGTTTCCTTCTCCGTAGAAGATCGCGTTGCCCGCGTCACGCTCGACCGGCCCGAGCGGATGAACGCTGTCGATGCCGGAACCGAGAGAGAACTTGAGGCGATCTGGTCGGAGATCGAACGGCGTGACGACATCAGCTGTGTCGTCCTGACAGGCGCGGGCGAAAGGGCCTTCTGCGCCGGCGCCGACCTTAAGGGCGGCAGCGGTAGTTCCGGGGTCGACTATTGGGCGGTCGGCCGCGAGAACGGCTTTGGCGGTCTCGCCTTCCGCCGCTCGCTCGACGTGCCGGTCATTGCCCGCGTCAATGGCTATGCGCTTGGCGGTGGGTTTGAGATGGTGCTTGGCTGCGATATCGTCGTGGCTGTGGAAACGGCCCGCTTCGGCCTACCGGAAGCACGCGTCGGCCGCATGCCGCTCGATGGCGGTATGATCCTGCTGCAGCGCAAGATCGCCTTCAATCGCGCCATGGCCGTCATGCTGACCGGACGTCAATTCAGCGCACGCGAAATGGCGGACTGCGGCATTGTCAACGAGGTGGTGCCGGCCGCGGAGCTTGATGCTGCTGTCGATCGCTGGGTCGCGGATATCGTCGCCTGCGCACCGCTGTCGCTGCGCGCCATCAAGCAGACGGTGAACCGCACCGCGCATCTTGGGCCTGCCGAAGCGCAGGCGCTGCGCACACCGGCCCTGATCAAGGCGCTAAAAAGCGAGGATGCCATGGAGGGGGTCGCAGCCTTCCAGGAGAAGCGTGCTCCCGTTTGGCGCGGCAGATAGGCATGTTATAGCTTCGAGATTGCCGAGGGCCATCCATGCATGCCAGCATTCTGAAGTATTTCGCCGAAGTCGCACGTTCGGGATCGATCCGCAAAGCATCCGAGGAGCTGCATGTCGCGACCTCCGCCGTCAGCCGTCAGATCAAGAAACTGGAGGACGAGCTCGGTACGCCGCTGTTCGAGCGCTTCTCCGATGGCTTGCGATTGACATCGGCCGGCGAGATCGTGCTGCGGCATGCCAAGGACACCCTGCACGAATACGAGATCATGAAATCCAATCTCGGCGATCTTCATGGCAAGAGCACGGGCCGTGTGCACATCGCCGCGCTGGACAGCCTTGCCATCCAGTTCCTGCCGGAATTCGTGTCAGGCTTCCACAAGAAGCACCCGGCCGTGGACTTCCGCATTCGCACCGACAACTACAACAACATCTTCCGCTTCCTCGCCGAGGGTGACGTCGATATCGGCGTGACCTTCGACCTTGCCCGGCCGCACGACATGAAGCTGATCCACGGCGTGCGCATGCCGTTGATGGCGATCGTCGCCAAGACCCATCCGCTTGCGCGGCAGAAATCCGTGACGCTGCAGGAATGCGCGCAGTTCAACATGCTGCTGCAGCTCGATAACGAAGTCATGAGCTCGATGATCGCCGTCGAGCTCGGCGCGCTCAACCGCGTCGGCCGCACACTCGTTGCGACGAACAATCAGATGATGCTGAAACCGATGATCCTTTCAGGCGAAGGTGTCGCCTTCTTCACGCCGCTCGGCCTGCTGCGCGAGCTGGAAGCGGGCGATGCCGTGGCGCTCCCGATCGCCGGATCGAAGCTCCAGAATCTCGAAGTCGGCATCGTCGTCTCACGCCGCCGCCAGCTCACCCACGCAACCGAGGTCGTCGCCCAGTCGATGGGCGAGGAACTGGCGAAATTCGGCGAGAAGATAAACGCGGTAGTCTCAAGGTAGGGGAAGAGAGTGATGTCCGTGCGGTTGCTGCTCAATCCCGGTGAAGCGCCTGCCCGAAGGGTCGCGGATGGGGCAGAACTGCCGCAGGCACTTCAACCCTTTGGCTTGCAATCCGGCGATCTGGTGTTGCCCTCGCCCGTCAACGCGCACGATCATGGCTATGGCATCCGCACCCTCGATTTCGGCGCGATCGACGACGCACTGGAAGTGTGGATACCAGGGCTGAGACTGCGCCCCCGCACGGATCCCTATCTCGAAGCGCTCGTCGCCTTTGGCCGGCTTGCGAAAACAGGCGTCGGTGCCACCATGCATTGCCACAACTCCTTGAATGTCGATCGCCTGGTTGACGAGGCAAAGGATGTCATGCGCGCTGCAGGCGACATCGGCATTCGGCTTGGGCTCTCCTGCCCGCTGCTCGACCATGATGCCTGGGCCTATGATGGCGGGCCGCAAAGGCTCAAACCCCTTCTGCCGGCGAGTGACTGGCACGCGCTCGAGACAACCATTCCGGCCTATGCTCCGATCCAAAGGCAGCTCGAAGCAGTCGAGGCGGTTGCGGCGGCAAACTCCAATCCGCTGGTCGATGTGCAATATGGCCCCATCGGGCCGCAATGGTGCTCAAACGCGCTACTTGAGGCAATTGCCGAGGCCTCTGCCGCGCACAACAGGCGCATCCATATGCATCTGCTTGAAAGCCCGCGTCAGCGCTTATGGCTCGACCGGCGTTTTCCTGAAGGAGTGGTCAATTACCTCGATAGAATAGGCTTCCTGTCGCCGCGCCTGGCGGTTGCGCATGGCGTCCAGCTGCGCCCAGATGAATGCGCGCTTCTTGCCGAACGTGGCGTGCAGCTCGTCAGCAATCCCACCGCCAATCTGCGCCTCCGCTCGGGCGTGGCGCCCATAGCCGCATCCGATGGTCCCGCCTTCGCCATCGGCCTCGACGGCACCGGTTTCGATGACGATCAGGATCTCTGGCGCGAAATGCGGCTGCTCTACCTCCTGCACGGTGGCCGCGAGCTGACGCGGCGGCTGACGGCCTCGCAACTATTTGACGCCGCCATCCATGTCGGCGCCCAAGTCATCAACGCCAAAAAGGCGGAGGACTTCACGATCGTTGATTATCAGACGCTGACTGCCGACGCCCTGTTTGACGATGTCGACGAGGCGGAAGTTCTGTTGGCACGCATGAGCGCCAGATATGCCAAGGGGCTAATCGTTTCGGGCCGCGAGGTCATGAGCGACGGCAGATTAACCGGCATCGACTTCGACGCCGCCTTGCGCGAGTTGCAGGCACAGGCAAAAGCCGACCTGCCACGACTGGAGAAACAGCGACCGCTCGTCCGAGCCTTATCGGAAGCGACGCGCGCTTACTATGCCGAGTGGCCCGGCATCTCCTGATACCGGACCAAGGCAACGTCATCCCTCAGTCAGCGCACCGATCCGCAAGGCATTAAGGCTCTCGAGCCTCGCCTCATCGGTAATCTCCAATTGCGGCGGCAGCACCCTGCTCCATCCGGCATTTCCGCTGCGCTTGCCGACGAGATATTTGACCGCAGGAATGAGGGGGTGAGCGGCAATGGCCTGTCGCAGGCCGCGAACCTGCTCTAGCAGCGCGAGATTGTCCTGATCACGCCATAGCTGTTGCGACGAGCGGGGATCGATGTTGACGGTGGCGGAGATGCATCCGGCATAGCCGTCACGTCTGGCATCGGCGAGCGCGGCCTCGGTGCTTGGGAAGACTGCGAAACCGGCAATTTTGGCAAGTTCGCGCGCATAGGCGAGATTGCCGGAACTGTCCTTCATGCCATGGACCCGCTCGGGAAAGGTCTCCGCAAGCCGGGCAGACAGCGCTGGCGAAAACTCGATGCCGGTCAATTGCGGGAAATTATAGAGATAGATCGCAATCGGCGTCTCGGCCGTCAGGCGGATAAGCTCTGCAAACCAGACGAATAGTCCGTGCTGATCGACCGGCTTATAGTAATAGGGCGGCAGGACGAGCGCGGCTGAGAAACCGAGATCGAAGGCCCTGCGCGTCAGCGCGACAGTGGTTTCCAGATCCGGCGTGCCAGTGCCGACCATCATTCTGGCGCCATCCAGCCCGCGAGCCGCGGTCGTCATCAGCGCACTGCGCTGCGAGGCCGAGAGCGAATTGGCCTCGCCGGTCGTTCCCAGCACGTTCAGGAAATCGCAGCCGTTTTCGAGGCACCAGCGGGCATGTTCGATAAAGGCGTCGCTGTCGATATCACCACGATGATCAAAAGGCGTCGGCACGGCGGCAATCACGCCGGCAATCCGGGTTTTCGTCACGAGAAGGCTCCTCACATGGTCTCACAGGCGGTTTTCAGAAGGTACGCGATAGGCGGCGACAAAGGGATGATCCTGGCTAGTCGTTCGGCTCTTGTCCCAACCGCCGGGGGCGCCCCAGCCGGTGACGGCATCGGCAAAGAAATCACGGTTCACATCGCGAAGGATCTGCCGCTCGGCAGGCATTTCCTGATCCCACAAGATAGCGTCGACCGGACAGACGGAAAGACAAAGCCCGCAATTGATGCATTCTTCGGGGTGAATGTAGAACATCCGCCCACCTTCGTAGATGCAGTCCACCGGACACGCGACGGTGCAATCGCCATCCTTGATATCGATACAGGGCTCTGTGATTACGTAAGCCATAAGTTCCGCCTCGCACGCTCTCAGGGGCGCTTTCGGCAAACTATGACAAACAACAGCGTTCTGAAGAAGCGCTGATTTTCGGCGCTTCCGTTGCCGAAATGGCAACGCATCGGAGAATATAAAAACAGAAAAAGCCGAGACAAGCCCGGCTTTCAAACTGATTGCGGATATCACCGCAACAGGTCAGCAGCGCGGCGGTTAGCCGTTCTGGTCGCCGCTATTTTCGGCGCCCGGCTCCTGTTCCTTTTCCTTCAGCACGTCCGTCAGCTTGTTCACGCCTTCGAAGCCCGCGACGGCGGCGGCGGCCTTGGTCAGGAAACCCGCATTCGGGTCGACAGCATCCACGGCATCTTCGGCTGCGACAGCACCCGCTACTTCTTCAATCAGTTTTCCGATACCCATTTTAAGCTCCTGATGATTTTGCTCCGCGGCAGGATTGCGGCGATCGAGCATTGCGAACACCTCGTCGCAGGCATTTGAAGGGTCACGGGACTGGCTACGGTCGCGACCTTTCAACCCTGTGGCGAGGCATGGTTTCCCCGGCCCCTGCCATTTAGGCAACCAAGCTGAAGGCGGCATTAGGCGACGATGAAGCGAGACTGATATCGGCATCTTTGCGGCGCCGATCCCGCCATCGACTTGGGCTTTCGCCATCATACCGTCATAACGACCTCACAGCTTGAGATTATGTTTCAGGCCATTTCCAGGAATGCCCGAGCTGTTCGAACAAGGGAAATTTCGTGCATGACACTTTCGCGCCGCGTCACGGCTCTTGCCGTATCCTTTCTTCCCCTTCTCTTTGCCCCTGCCTTTGCCGATTCCGACGTCCTGTGGAAAATCGTGCATGACAAATGCGTCGTACAGACAGCTCCATGCCTCTCGGTCAACACCACCGAGCATTATGCCATATTGAAGGACCTGAGAGGCGTCGCACAAACTCTCCTGATCCCCACGGACAAGATCACCGGCATGGAAAGCCCGGCGCTGCTCGACCCCGCGACACATAACTACTTCGCCGACGCCTGGGCTGAGCACGGCGATGTCGACGCCCGATTGCCGCATGCCGTTCCGCGCGACGGGATGAGCCTCGCCATCAATGCCGAGCAAGCCCGCTCGCAGAACCAGCTGCACATCCACATGGATTGCCTGAGCGCCGATGCTCGCGCGGCCTTGAAGGCGGATGCGGATCGTATCGGAACCGAATGGGCACCCCTTCCCGATGCCGTCGCCGGTCACCAGTTTGCCGCTTTGCGGGTCAAAGGCGAGACCTTGGGCGATTTCAATCCGTTCACCGCCCTCGCCAAGACGCTGAAGGACCCGGCAAAGGAAATGGGTGACCATAATCTCGTCGTTGTCGGCGCCAATTTCACCGATGGCCCCGGCTTCATCGTGCTGACGGACGTTGCCCGGCCCGGCATGGGTGGCGAGGATGTGCAGGACCACAGCTGCACGATCATGCGTTAAACCGGTCAAATATTGACCTTGCCGGAGCGGCCGGCCGCCGTTTTCGGCCATGACGGGTCCGGCGCTCCGGACCCTTGACGCCCTATGAAACGCAGCCCGTTCCATGACTTATGAATGGGACAGCTAAATCCTATGATGAATCACACTCTAGTGTTTCTGATGAAGCCGCTTCAGTGTTATAGTCCCGGCTTGTGAGCCTGAGCCTAGCGTCATCCGCTTGTTGAGCATTCAGATCATCGAACAGCGCCTGACATTGAGGGTTCGCAATCGAAAGCCTCAGGAGACGCTTCATGAATCTTCAGATCAATAGCCATTCCTATCAAGTCACATCGGATGGAGACACGCCGCTCCTCTGGATCATTCGCGACGAACTGGGCCTGACCGGAACCAAATATGGTTGCGGGCTGGCGCAATGCGGTGCCTGTTCGGTCCTGGTGGACGGAGAAGTGGTGCGCTCATGCGTGACGCCACTCGATAGTGTCGTCGGACGCCAGATCACCACGATCGAGGCCCTTGAGAACGACCCGATCGGCAAGCGTGTGGTCACCGCCTGGGTGAAGCACCAGGTTCCGCAATGCGGATACTGTCAATCGGGGCAGGTCGTGGCGGCGACCGCGCTCCTGAAGCAAAGCCCCAACCCATCCGATGACGAGATTGCCGCGGCGATGATCAATCTCTGTCGATGCGGAACTTACAATGCGATCAAGGCGGCCGTCAAAGACCTCTCCTCGAAAGAAGGAGAGACGCTATGACCGAGCCCAGCCCCAACCTTGTTCCTGAAGATGAATTCCCGACCGGATCTCCGGTCAACATCTCACGCCGTGGCTTTCTTCTTGCCTCCGCCGGGGCCGCGGCGGGTGCCTTCGTCCTCGGCTTCGGCGTCCCGGTCGGTACTGCCAGAGCGCAGCAGGCGGCAGCGGCCATGGCTCCGGGCACGCGCGTTCCCGCATTTCTGGAAATACGCGCCGACAATACGGTGCGTTTCATGAGCCCCTTCGTCGAAGGCGGCCAGGGCGTCTTTACCGCGATGGCCCAGATCGTCGGCGAAGAGCTTGATGTCGATCCGAAAATGTTCGTCGTCGAAAACGCTCCGACAGGCAGCGACTATCTGGTCATTCACGGCAAGATGC
Source organism: Rhizobium sp. AC27/96 (assembly GCF_001692325.1). Taxonomy (GTDB): domain Bacteria; phylum Pseudomonadota; class Alphaproteobacteria; order Rhizobiales; family Rhizobiaceae; genus Rhizobium. Next base: position 250,433 of record NZ_LXKN01000032.1, read on the forward strand.
GCATCACCGGCGGCAGCATGTCGGTGCGCACCAGCTACGAGACCATGCGCAAGCTCGGCGCGCTTGCGCGCAACATGATCCTGCAGGCAGCCGCCAAGCGCCTGGATGCGCCGATCGGCGAACTGACGACGGAGCCAGGCCGCGTAATCCATGCTGCTTCCGGACGCTCCCTTGCCTATGGCGATGTTGCAGCGGAGGCGTTGGATCTTCCTGTGCCTGACCCTGCCAGCGTTGCCCTCAGGGATCCGAGCCAGTTCCGCTGGATCGGCAAGCCGGTCGAGCGTCTGGATGTCTACGACAAGTCAACCGGCAAGGCGATCTACGCGATCGATTGCAAGGTCGACGGCATGCTGCATGCCGCCGTCCAGCATGCTCCGCGCCTTGGCCTGATCGTGGGACGGATCCGCAATGAGGACCAGCTCCGCGCAATGCCTGGCGTTCATTCCGTCCATAATCTGCAAGGCGCTGTCGGCGTGGTTGCCGAGCGGTGGTGGAATGCGAAACGCGCGGCCGAAGCGGCCCAGGTCGACTGGAAAGAGCCCGGCCCGGATGCCAATCCGGCGTTTCGCCAGATGCCTGCGGACTTCTCGACGGTGGCCTTCAGCGATCGGCTGGCAAACGAGCCGGGTCCCGGCAAGGATGCGGAGAATGTCGGCGATACCGCCGGGGTTCTCTCGGGCGCAAAGACCGTCGTCTCGGCCACCTACAAGAGCCAGTATGTGCATCACGCACAATTGGAGCCACCCTCCACCCTGGCGCGCTTCAATCCGGACGGCTCTCTGGAAGTCTGGATGCCCAATCAGGCGCCGGAGCAATTCCAGGCCGATATTGCCAAGCTGACCGGCCTCGACGGATCGAAAGTCACGGTCCACAGCCCGCTTCTCGGCGGCTTTTTCGGGCGACATTTTCTCTATCCCTCCGCCAATCCCTATCCGCAGGCCATCCAGCTTGCCAAGGCGGTCGGACGCCCGGTCAAGCTCATCTGGAGCCGCGAAGAGGAGTTCCTCCGCGATCCGCTGCGCCCGATGGCGGCGGTGCGCTTCCGGGGCGCGCTCGACGCCTCCGGCATGCCCATTGCTCTTGAAGCCATCAGCGCCTGCGAGGGACCGACCGAGGGCGTTTTCGGTCATAAGGAGGACTCGCTGGATCCGACGGCGCTGGAGGGTCTAACCGGCAAGTCCTACGCCATCCCGAACTACCGTATCGCCCAGATCTATGTGAAAAACCCGACGATGCTCGCCTATTGGCGCTCGGTCGGCAATTCCATGAATGACTTCTTCTACGAGACATTCCTGGACGAACTGGCCGACAAGGGTGGGCAGGACCCTTACGAGCTGCGCACCAAGCTGCTGGCGAAAAATGAGCGGCTGAGCAAGCTGCTGAAAGCGGTCGGCGATCTCTCCGGCGGCTGGAAGCGAGGGCCGTTCACGGCGGAAGACGGCACGCGCCGTGCGCGCGGCGTCGCTATGGCATCTCCCTTCGGCAGCCATACGGCGGCGATTACCGAAGTCTCGATCCGCAACGGACAGGTGGTCGTTCACGATGTCTGGGAGGCAATCGATCCCGGCAGCATCGTCAATCCGGCGATCATCGAGGCGCAGATCAATTCGGCCTCGGCGCTTGGACTGTCGCAGGTGCTGATGGAGGAAGCCGTCTACAAGAACGGCGAGCCCGTGGCGCGCAACTACGATCTCTATCCGATCCTGCCGCCCGACCGCATGGCCCGCGTGCATGTTCGCATCGTCGAAAGCGGAGCAGAGATGGGCGGCATCGGCGAACCGGGGCTTCCCGCCATTCCGCCGGCGGTGGCCAACGCGGTTTCCACGCTGACCGGCAAGCGAATACGCAGCATGCCGCTCTCCAACTACACCTTTGAAAGCTAAGGCGCGGCTAACGCTGCGCCTGGCACAGTTTCGGCTCCCGGTCCTTTCTTGGCCCGAGAGCCGGCGTGCTTGGCTCCCTTTATGGCCGAATACGAAATCCCGAAGCAAAGACATGAGGGCACACCCTTGAGGAAATTTCTTCTGGTCCTTCTCTTGATCGTCGTACTTGTCGCTGGCGGCCTCACCTGGTTCGTCACCCGCAAGCCGGCATCTCCCTTCGACAACGTCGCCGCAGCGCAAGCGCCATCGGAGCAGTTGCTTCAACAGGGCGAATATGTCGCTCGCCTGGGTGACTGCGTTGCCTGCCACAGCACGCCGAAAAGCGCTCCCTTTTCCGGAGGCCTGGAGATGGGGACGCCGCTCGGCTCCATCTTCACCACGAATATAACACCGGACAAGGAAACCGGCATCGGCGACTATACGCTCGCCGATTTCGACCGTGCCGTTCGCCACGGCGTGGCGCGCGATGGACAGCGCCTCTATCCCGCGATGCCCTATCCCTCCTACGTGAAGATGAGCGACGAAGATGTTCGCGCGCTCTATGCCTATTTCATGAACCGGGTCGAGCCGGTGCATCAGGCGAACAAGTCTTCAGATATCAAATGGCCGCTCAACATGCGCTGGCCGCTCGCACTCTGGAACGCCGTTTTCACCGAGCCTGGAACCTATCAGCCCAAGACCGCCGGCAATGATAGCTGGAATCGCGGCGCCTATCTGGTCCAGGGACCGGGACATTGCGGCAGCTGTCATACGCCCCGAGCGATCACCATGGCGGAAAAGGCGCTTGATGAGAGCAGCCCGCTCTATCTCTCCGGCGCTCTTCTAGACGGCTGGTACGCACCGAGCCTGCGCGCCGATCCCAATACCGGCCTCGGACGGTGGAGCGAAGAGGATATCTACGCTTTCCTCAAGAACGGCAGGAACGAGCATGGCGTTGTCTTCGGCTCCATGGCCGATGCCTTCAACAACTCGACGCAGTTCATGAGCGACGACGACTTGAGGGCGATCAGCCACTATCTGAAGTCATTGCCCGGCGACCCCGCCCGCGACGGGACACCCTGGCAATATGTCGAGGCCACCGCAAACAGCCCGTCCGTGCCTGCCGGTCAACAGAACCCCGGCGCGCAGACATTCCTCGCCAAATGCAGCTTCTGTCATGGCATCGACGGTCGCGGGAAAGCGCCATGGATTCCGCCGCTTGCCGGTTCGACCTCGTCGCTTGCGAAGGAAAATGCGTCACAGATCAACGTGACCCTGAACGGCTCCGGCCGCGTCGTGGCGAGCGGCATTCCGGACGCCTACCGCATGCCTCCGTTCAGGCAGCAGCTTTCCGATCAGCAGGTCGCCGACGTCCTGACATTCGTGCGGTCGTCCTGGGGCAATCACGGCGGGCCGGTCGTGGCCGATGATGTGAAAGCCTTGCGAGCACACACCGACCCGGCAAGCAGCAGCCCCATCGTGCTGCAGATGCGATAGGCGATATTGGGCCGGAAGGATCGTGTGGACTTTCGGCTCCAAGCATTTCCAGGAAACTGCGCAGCGGTTTTCCGTCCGGAATGCGTAGCAACAAAGAGATAGAGCGCTTTCGCGATTCGAGGGAAAGCGAAAGCGCGTTAGCTTTCCTGTTCCGCCAGCTTAGGCGATCGTCTTCTTCTTCGGCTCGTCCGCAAGGATGCGCGCACATGGCCTTCCTGCGGCAGCGATATGATGGCCTTGAGGCCTGGATTGTTCGGCTGAAGGAGAATATCGCCGCCATGCTGGCGCGCAACGGCCCGGGCAATCGAAAGCCCAAGGCCGACGCCACCCGTATCCCGGTTCCTCGATGTTTCGAGCCGAAAGAACGGCACGAAGACCTTTTCCTTCATTTCCTCGGGAATGCCGGGGCCGTTGTCTTCGACGATGATGTCGATGGTAGCGCTCGAATGGCAGATATAAACCTTGGCATGGCCGCCATAGCGCACGGCATTTTCCGCAAGATTGCGAACGGCGCGACGTAGCCCGTCGGGTCGGCAGCGATAGGTCGTCTTCGGCCCTTCGATATATTCCACGGGCAGGCCAAGGTCGGCAAGGTCGTCACAGATACTGCCGACAAGTGCCTCCAGCTCTATCGCGCGTGTCTCCTCGGTGGTGGATTCGCCGCGCGCAAAGGAGATGGCAGCCTCCGTCATGCCTTGAAGCTCGTCGATGGTCGAGAGCATCTTCTGCTGCACATCGGCATCCTTCACGAATTCGGCCCGCAATCTCAGCGAGGTGAGTGGCGTCCTCAGATCGTGGCCGATCGCGGCCAGCATTCTCGTGCGATCATCGACGAAGCGATGAAGACGCTGCTGCATCTTGTTGAATGCCTCGGCGGTGCGCCTGATGTCGTCAGGCCCCTCTTCAGGCAGTGGCGGCAGGTTTTCGCCCCGCCCCAAGGCTTCCGCGGAGACCGCGAGACGCCGCAATGGACGTGCGATGCGACTGGCAATGAAGACACCGATAAGCGACAGGATCAGCGCGGTGATAGCCAGGGACGTCAGCGACTTCGAATCCCACCATCCGTCCCCGACCTTCTTGTAGAAAGCCGTGTTCAGCCATACGCCGTCGTTGAGCTTGATAGCCAGGCCGTATCCGTTGTGGTCGTCGAAGTGAAGGAACTTGGCAGATTGCGGCAGGCTCCATAGAACAGGCGGCGGCGCAGCCCAGCCCTCGGCCGCATTTGCCTCCGTTATCTCCCCCGACGCCAAATTCGCGACATCGGAATTCGAGCGTATGCCGTACTTGCCGCCAAGATTGATGAAATTCTCTATCGGACGCGTAAGCTCGTTTGCCGCACGCACGCGCCATCTATTCGCATCGTCAGGCTCCTGCGGGGAAAGCCAGAACCGGGAATAGCTGGTTTCGCTGGCGAGAAGAGCCTGCTCGCGCAACGGCTTGGGTATGGATTCCATCAGCCGTGTCATCGAGGCACACCTGCTGAAGAACTCCCCCTTCATGGCCGCATGCAACGCCTTGGTGCGCTCGTCCCAGGAAATCACGAATGTCAGAGCCTGCGACACCACGAGGGCAAACAGGGTAAATCCGATCAGCTGCGCCGCAAGGCTCCTCCTCCACCAATAGATCATTCGAACCCCACATCCACCGACAGGCTGTAGCCGCCGCCCCAATGCGTCTTGATGACCGAGGGATTCTTCGGATCGGGCTCGATTTTCTTGCGCAGCCGGCTCACTTGATTGTCGATGCTTCTGTCGAAAATGTCAGCCGTCCTCCCGACGGTCAGATCGAGAAGCTGCTCGCGGCTGAGGACCATGCCGGGACGTTCGAGGAAGACCTTCAGAAGCCGGAATTCGGCCGTGCTCAGCGGAATGCCGACGCCATCGTCTCCGGAAAGCTCCTGCCGGCCCATATTGATGCGCCAATGACCGACGCGCACGACCTTCGCCTTCTTCAGCGTTTCCCGCTGCTGCTGCGGCAGGCTGTTTGCCCGGCGCAGGACGGCCCTGATCCTCGCCAGAAGCTCGCGCGGATTGAACGGCTTCACCAGATAATCATCTGCGCCGAGCTCGAGGCCGATGATGCGGTCGGTATCCTCTGTCATGGCAGTCAGAAAGATGATCGGAATCTCCGTCGTCGCACGCAGATGACGACAGACGGATAGCCCATCCTCGCCGGGCATCATGATATCCAGAACAACAAGGTCAACGCCGTTGCGCTCTAGGATCCGCCGCAGGGCGGCGCCGCTGTCTGCCACGCTTGTCCTGTAACCGTGCTGCTCAAGATATTGGCCGACAAGGTCTCTTATGTCCGCATGGTCATCGACGACTGCGATATGTGCTGCTTTTTGCATGGGCCATTTCCAGGGTATTGATTCACCTTACAGAAGCCCAATCCGGCTCGCATCGAAAAAAGTGTATCAAAGTTTCACAACGACCGAGCAGTTGTAACCGGTGGATACCGAGCTCCGTCGGACCACCAGATTGCGCCTCAGTTGTCGTAAAAATATGCCGCGCACCACCAAATACATATCATGCTGTCGCAGCTTTGTCGCAGCCGGCAAACCTTCGCATGATGCGGCGTGGCAGGGGCGATCCACCGATATGAGGATGACGGAAGTCTGAGCGGTCCCTTGCGGAGCAGGGTGCCCCATCTCCACGAAAGTCTGGCGTTGCCATCACAGGCCCGGCTGCATGCTGATGGCACATACACCCGCCGCGCGGCGACACGCGCTTACATCTTCGGCACAAAGCTGAGACATGCTCCGCCTATCCTGCTTTTCGAGATTCACTCGCTTGGTCGATAATGTCGAACCCAACTGGAGGATATGGAATTGGCTATGGAGCTATCGCAAATCGCAACGTTACGTCGGGTGCTGGAAGCCTTCTGCTATCACCATGAGCTGACATTTTCCGACCCACCGGCGATCTCCGCCGCACGGGAGCTGATGCGATTTGCGGATGAAGGCGAAAACGACCCGGTTATCCTGGCACGGCGTCTCGACGAGGTCATGCGCGCTTCGCATCACCGCCGGCCACCGGCTCAAAGGCCAATGCCATTCAGCAGCGCCTCGGCGCCAAGGCAATAGATTGCGCGTGACGGATACGGATCAAACGCACTTGTATCGTCGAAGCCAATTGAGAAAAGAGAGCAAGCCAATGCAACTTTCTCGCCGCACCATGCTCACCTCGATGGTGGCAGTCGCCACTGCCCCGAAATGGAGCTTTGCCGCCGAGGCGCCAAGGACATTGGTCGTGTATTACTCCTATATGGGCCACACGAAATCCGTTGCCGAAAAGATCCGGACGCTGGTCGGCGGCGAGCTTTTCGAGATTCCGATGGCACATCCTTACCCTCTCGACCTGCAGCGCATGGCGGCGCAGTCGAAATACGAACTCGAAACCGGCGAGCTTCCGCCACTGTCAGGTGATCTCCCCAACGTATCGGACTATGATCTGATCCTGGTCGGGGGGCCGGTCTGGTGGAACACCGTCGCCCCACCGGTGATGAGCTTTCTTGAGAAAACCGACTTCATGGGACGCAAGGTCGGCCTCTTCGGCACATATGCACTCGCTCCCGCCCGCTACGAGAGAAGTTTCGCGGCGCAAACGCGCAATGCGGTCATCCTGTCGAGCCTGATGATCAGCGAATTCGACGTCGAGGAGCGCCGTGCCGACAGCGCCATATCCTCCTGGGCCTTCCAGGGCATGCCGAAAGAAGGTCCGCAGGCTCTGTAAGTCCTGGACCCTTGGCATTTGGCATGGCATCCGCGATCTCACCCCGTGGCCCCATGCGCCCTGCCGATCAAATCTGCTCTCCCGCCGGTGAATCGCTATCCGCGAGACGCCGGTCGCTACGATGACGGCGAGAAGCAGCTTGCCTCTGTCGTATCCCAGCCATCCGATTTTTCCCACCACTTTGCCGAAAGCCTGCAGATTCGAAATGGTTTTCAGACACGTACCGCGTGGCTGATTCCGAATCTGCGCGACATGTGGATCTCGCGCGGAGTGATGCTCCGCGGCGACGTCATCGTGCGGCAGATCTGCAGCCCAGCCCGCTATTTAAGGGCAATCAGATCCATGAAAATCCGTGTGTAAAACTGGTGATTTACGAAAATAATTTACATGGAAATGAGCGTATGAACGAAAACCCGTTGACAAGGCCGGTTGTCATGTCGTTATTAAGAAAAAAAATTACATTACTAAATATCAAACGGGTGAACACGCAGTAGCAGGCCTTCCGAAAGTCAACCGGGGCTGAATGCTGCCCATATTCGATCACCATGAGCCGACGGAACATCGCGGCGACATGCGAGCAGCGGCCAACGCCTTAGCGAACCGCCATGCCTTGAACCTGACATCCGACCGGATGAAAGCCGGCTGGATGCATGCTGATTGACAAGAGCGACGGCCCTGAAGGGGCGGCTGACAATAAAAGGGGATGATGATGAAAAGCGCATTGGTTCTGATCACATTGGCGATGCTTGCCGGTACCAGCAATCTGGCGATCGCCCAGACCTCGGATGGCGTTCTGACCGTCGCTACCATCGGCGAATTGCCCACCCTCGATGCCATGCAGACCCCGACCGATATCGTGCTCACGGTCGACCAGCATATTTTCGAGACGCTCTATACCTATGACGCCCAATGGAAGTCCGTTCCGCTACTTGCAGCCGCTCAGCCGACGATTTCCGAAGACGGCCTCACCTACCGCATTCCGCTGCGCGAAGGCGTGAAATTCCATGACGGCAGCGATTTCGGCTCCGAGGATGTCGTGGCCTCGCTGAAGCGCTGGATGAACGTCAACTCCAAGGGCAAGCAAGTTGCCACCATCGTCGACAGCCTGACTGCCGATGGCGATCACGCCGTGGTCTTCAAGCTGAAGTCGCGTTATGCGCCGCTGCTCGCCACCCTTTCGCAGTCCTCGATCATCATGCCCGCCGCCAAGGTTGCGGATACCCTTACCGATTTCATCGGCACCGGCCCCTACATGCTCAAGGAACGCAAGCCGGACCAATATACGCAGCTCGTGCGCTTCGATGGCTACAAGTCGCCCGAGGGTGAGCCGAACAACTATGCCGGCAAGCGCGAAGCTGTCGCCAAGGAAATCCGCTTCGTGCCGGTGCCGGACGCCAATACCCGCGTCGAAGGCCTGATTTCCGGGCAGTTCGATTTTGCCGACTCGCTGCCCGTCAGCGCCTATGACCGCATCGAAAAGAGCGGCAATGCCAAGCCCGTCATCTTCGAAAATACTGGCTGGGTGTCGCTCAACATGAACATGAAGCAGGGCCTGCTGACCAAGAAGCCGCTGCGCCAGGCCGTGCAGGCGGCGCTCAACTCTTCCGACATGATGCTCGCCGCCTTCAACGACCAGCGCTTCTTCAGCGTCGATGGCGCCTTCTTCCCGAAGGGGTCCTTCTGGCACACCGATGCCGGCATCGTCCGTTACGGCGATGGCGATCCCGACACGGCGGCAAAGCTGCTGAAGGATGCCGGATATGACGGCACGCCGATCCGGCTCCTGACCAGCCGCCAGTATGAATTCCACTACAAGATCGGCGAGGTCGCCAAGGCCTATCTGGAGGCTGCCGGCTTCAAGGTCGACATGCAGGTCGTCGATTGGGCAACGCTGACGACCCGCCGCGCCGACCCGAAGGAATGGGATATCTTCATCACCCACTCCAACTTCCCCGGCGACCCGACGACGATCAACACGATCACGGACAGCTATCCCGGCTGGTACGTCTCCGACCAGAAGGCCAAAGCTGTCTCGACCTACATGGACGCGACGAGCGACGACGCGAAGCAGAAGGCGTGGGCAGGTATCCAGACCGTCATTTACGATGACGCACCTCTCTACAAGGTCGGCAACTTCAACGCCCTTTCGGGTATTTCCGCATCGGTCACCGGCTATACGCCGACCTATTGGCCGCATTTCTGGAATGTCACCCCGAAGAAATAAGGCTAAGGCACATGGCAAAGATCGCCCAGGCGCTTTTGCGACGTCTTGGAGGCATGGTGATCGTGCTCGCGCTTGTCGTGACGGTCGTCTTCATCATCGTCCGGGTCACCCCGGGCGATCCGGCTGCCGTCATGCTGGGCGCTGACGCCACGCCGCAGGACATCGCACAATTGCGAGCCAAGATGGGGCTCGATGCACCGCTGCTCATTCAATACGGCCAGTTCGTGCTGGGCCTGTTCAAGGGCGACCTTGGGCAATCGATCTTTCTCAACCAGCCGGTCACGCAGGCGCTGGCGGCTCGCGCCGAGCCGACCTTCTTCCTGACGCTGTTTTCCATTCTGATCGCCACGGCGATCGCGCTTCCCGTCGGGATCATTTCGGCGGTGAAGCGGGGAACGATCTTCGATCAGATCGTCGTCGTCCTCACCATGGTCGCGGCGAGCGTTCCGAGCTTCTGGCTCGGCCTGATGCTGATCCAGATCCTGGCCGTTGGCCAGGGCTGGTTTCCGGCTTCAGGCTATGGCGGCCCGGATACCGACTTCCTCGAGCGTCTGCATCATCTCGTCCTGCCGGCGATCACGCTAGGCGTCGTCAATTCGGCGATGATCACCCGCTTTACCCGCGCCGCCATGCTCGACGTGCTCGGCGACGACTACGTCCGCACAGCCCGCGCCAAGGGCGCGAGCGAAGGCCGAGTCATCCTGAAGCATGCGTTGAAGAACGCGATGATCCCGATCATCACCGTCATCGGCCTCTCCGTCGCCATGCTTGTCGCTGGTGCTGTCGTCACCGAGACTGTCTTCGGTCTGCCCGGCGTCGGCAATCTTGTCGTCTCCGCCGTCCTACGGCGCGACTATCCGGTGATCCAGGGCGCGCTTCTGGTGGTCGCGGCCATCTATGTGCTCATCAATTTCATTGTCGACATGCTCTACATTCTCGTCGATCCGAGGGTGCGCCTATGACGCTCGGTTCCTTCACCCTTCCCTTCGCTTCGAGCCTGCGCCGCCTCTTCGGCAACCGCGCCATGTTGTTCGGTGCAATCATTCTGCTCATCGTCATCGTAGCCGCCATCCTGGCGCCCTGGATCGCCCCTTACGCGCCGAACAAGCTTTCGATCATCAACAAGCTGAAGGCCCCGTCGGCAGCCCATATCTTCGGCACCGACGAATTTGGGCGTGATATCTTCTCCCGCGCGATCTTCGCGGGCCGTATCTCGCTGCTGGTCAGCCTCGGTGTCGTCTGCATCTCCACCCTGCTCGGCGTATTCCTCGGCGTCATCGCCGGATATTTCCGCAGGCTGGACGCGCCGATCTCGCGGCTGCTCGACGCAATGATGTCCTTTCCCGACATTCTCCTTGCCATCGCGCTCGTCGCAGCACTGGGGCCATCGCTGGTAACCGTGATCCTGGCGCTCGGCATCACCTATGCGCCGCGACTTGCCCGCATCGTCCGCGGCTCGACACTGGTTCTGCGGGAACTGCCCTATATCGAAGCCGCCATCTCGATGGGCCTGCCGACCTGGCAGATCCTCGGCCGCCATGTCCTGCTCAATCTCGCATCACCCATTCTGGTGCAGGCAACCTTCGTCTTCGCCTCGGCGATGCTTGCGGAAGCGAGCCTTTCCTTCCTCGGCGTCGGCGTCTCCTCCGACATGCCGACCTGGGGAACCATGCTCGCTTCCGGCCGTGAATTCATGAACAACGCACCCTGGCTCATGGTCTTCCCCGGCCTTGCCATCGTCTTCTCGGTGCTATCGTTGCAATTGCTGGGTGACGGCCTGCGCGATCTTGTCGATCCGCGCCTGGCAAAGGAGAGCTGATCATGGCTGACACGATCCAACCGGTTCTCTCGATCGAAAATCTGACGACCTCGTTCAAGACGGCCGAAGGCTGGCGCGCGGTCATCCGCAACATCAATCTGCAGGTCTCAGCCGGAGAAACCGTCGCCATCGTCGGTGAGTCGGGCTCGGGCAAGAGCGTGACGGCGCTGTCGACCATGCGCCTGCTGCCTCCGGGCAAGGCGCGCTGCGAGGGCAAGATCCTGCTTTCGGGCAGGGATCTCCTCACCGTTTCGGAAGCGGAAATGCGTTCGGTTCGCGGCGGTTCCATCGGCATGATCTTCCAGGAGCCGATGACTTCGCTCAATCCGGTCTTCACGATAGGCAACCAGATCGCCGAGGCGCTGGTGCTGCACCAGAACCTCTCCTGGAAGGCGGCGGAGGCCGAGGCCCTGAGGCTGATGGAGCGCGTGCGCATTCCTGCGGCAAAGTCGCGGCTCAACGAATATCCGCATAAATTCTCCGGCGGCATGCGCCAGCGCGTCATGATCGCCATGGCGCTCGCCTGCCGCCCAAAACTCCTGATCGCTGACGAGCCGACTACGGCGCTCGACGTCACCATCCAGGCCGAAATCCTCCACCTCATCCGCGAGCTGCAGCGCGAAGAGAATATGGCCGTCCTATTCATCACCCATGACATGGGCGTGGTGGCGGAAGTGGCCGACCGCACAGTCGTCATGTTCCGCGGCGACATGGTCGAGACCGGTATCACGACGGATATTTTTGCGGCACCGAAGGAAATCTACACGAAGTCGCTTCTGGCCTCTATCCCGCGCCTCGGCACCATGGGCGAGACTGAAGCTCCCCGGCGCTTTCCGGAGGTCGACGCCAAGACCGGCGAGGCCACGGAAGGCCGCGAGATGAAGCCGGTGGCGCAGAGCATCGCGCCAATCCTCAAAGTCGACAATCTCGCTGTCCGCTTCGATCTGCCGAACGGCCGCGTTCACGCCGTCGAAGACGTCTCCTTCGATCTTCGCCCGGGCGAAACGCTCTCGCTCGTCGGCGAATCCGGCTGCGGCAAGTCCACGACCGGGCGCACGATCATGCGCCTCATCGAGGCGACGGCCGGCTCCGTTGCCATCGACGGCAAGGACGTGACCAAGGCGGGAGCCAAAGAACTGCGGACCATGCGCCGCATGGCGCAGATCATTTTCCAGGATCCTTTCGCCTCACTCAATCCCCGCATGACGGTCGGCGCCGCCATCATCGAGCCCATGCTGTCGCACAAGCTCATGGGCCGGCGAGAAGCGAGGGATCGTGTCGCCGAACTGCTCGATCAGGTCGGCCTGTCGGCCGCCGTTGCCAGCCGCTATCCGCATGAATTTTCCGGCGGCCAACGGCAGCGCATCTCCATCGCCCGGGCGCTGGCCCTCAATCCGAGATTCATCATCGCCGACGAGGCTGTTTCCGCCCTCGACGTTTCCGTCAAGGCGCAGGTCTCGAACCTGCTGCTCGACCTGCAGGACAAACACGGTCTGGCCTATCTCTTCATCTCGCATGACATGGCTGTCGTCGAACGCATGAGCCATCGCGTCGCCGTGATGTATCTGGGCGAGATCGTCGAGATCGGCCCGCGCGCCGCCATTTTCGACAATCCGCAGCATCCCTATACCCGCCGACTGATTTCGGCCGTGCCGATCCCCGATCCCACGCGGCGCGGTATGCAGCCGCAAGCCCAGCGCGAAGAAATCAAAAGCGCGATCCGGCCCCACGACTATGTGCCGCCGAAACGCAGCTATCAGGAAGTATCATCAGGCCATTTCGTGCAGGATACGGCTGCCACCTGGGCAGGCTGAGCCTCTACATAAGAGCCCTCCAGACATACACCGGCATCTCACCGCCGATCCATCCTCCCGATACAACGCAGGGTCTGCAATCTAGCTTCGTGCAAGCCAGGGAAGATATGGCTTGCAACGGGGTGACGCATGCGTCCTCTCGGGATTTGGGGGCCTACGTCAAACGAGCACCGCCGTGCCGTTGGCGCAGATCAGGAGATATCGGCATGGTGAACAACATCAATTCGCTGCGGCTTTACAACACGCAGCTCGCTTTGCGGACGTTGCGCGTTGGGAACGCCGTTGACGACGACACATCGCAAGCAACGAGATCGACGAGCCTGCTCGCAGGCGGCTCTTCCAGTTCGGTCCATTCCAACAGCAAGCTCAATACTCTTCTAGAGGGACTGCAGAGGCACAATGGCACGACGAAGACCACGACGCCGCAGACCGCTCCGAAGGCGACCAACGACGTCACATCAAGCGATTTCATGAAGGCCCTCACCGCGAAGCTGAAGGCCTCTGTCAACGATCCCGTCAACGGCAAACAGGCACAGGCGATGCTGACTGCCCTCAAGAACGGTACCCTGTCCGTGTCCGATCCGACCAAGGGCGTCGAGATCGATGCCTGGAATCCGGATGACAAGACCAGCAAGGCCGCCAAGCCGGAAAAGATCGCAACCGATAACTGGAACGAGTTTCTGAAGGACCATCTGAAGCGAAGCGACAAGGGAAGCTTTACACGGACGGGCGACGGAAGCTACGTCGACAAGCCGACCGGGCAAAATGCCTTCTTCGGCAATCTCAACGGCAAATATTATTACGTAACCTGGCCAGCCGAGGTCACTATCAGCGTAAAGCCAGTATCAGCATGAGGTGAACCGGATGGTCCCCGGCCAGGCGGCGGGGACCATGCTTTCGCTCAACTGAACGCCGTTGCCCGCGCTCGCAGCAGGGAGAGGGCGATCAGCAGGCCGACCGATGCGGCAACCGTGCCGATCAGGAAGACGCTGTCATATCCGGCCCGGTCGGCCAGCAATCCCACCAGGGGGCCAGTCAGGCCATAGGCAAGATCCTGGAAGGCCGAGAAGCCGCCCAGAGCCGTGCCGCGCAGATTTGGCTCGACAAGACGCACGACCTCACGCCCCATGGACGGATAGACCAGCGAGCATCCGAGACCTGTCAAAAACGCACCGACCAGGGCAAGCATTGGATCTGTCGCGTTCCAGATCAGGAATTGCCCCACGATCTCGACAACAAGCGACCCGGCCGCGACCGGCAGCCCGCCGATGCGATCCGGCAGATGGCCGAAGAGCAAACGCACCAGAACGAAACCGCAGCCGAAGGCAGTCAGCCCCAGCCCGGCATAGCTCCAGCCACGATCGATAAAGTAGAGCGTGAAGAAGGCCCCGATCGCGGCGAAGCCTATGCCCTGAAGGCATACGATCGACCCGTGCAGCCAGATCTTGCCGACCACGCTCCAGAATGGCGGGCGTTCTGCGCCGGGATGGGCGGCAACGCCTGGAAGTCGCCAGATCGCCAATAGCCCGAGGCATGGCAGGACGGCGCCGATCGCCATGGAGCCGGCAAATCCGAACCGCTCAAGCAATGCCAGCCCAAGCGGAGCGCCAACGGCAAGGGCGCCGTAGATGGCCGCGCCGACCAGGGCCAGCACCTTGCCCGAGCGCGCAGGCCCGACGAAGCCTATCCCCCAGGCAATGACCCCGACGGCAACCAGGCTTTCGCCCAGCCCCAGAAGCAGCCGGCCGGCAATGAGAAGCAGATAGGATGTCCACGGCGTTGGGATCAGCAGGCCGGCGCCCAGTGAGGTCAGCCCTCCTGCGGCATAAAAGGCCAGCCCGCGCACCACCGCGACCTTGGCGCCGTGCTGGTCCGACAGGCTGCCGGCATAGCCTCGCGTCACGATGGTCGCAAGAAAGGCGATGCCGACCCCGAGCCCGGCCCAGCCATTGCCGAGCCCAAGTTTCCCGGTGACATAGATCGGCACGATCGGAAGCGACATGCCGACACAAAGATAGGACGTGAAGAGAATGGCACTCAGCAGCAGCAGGCGGCCGTGCGCCGGATCACGTATCGATTGGAAAGCCATGATGATCTCCAGGCTTTCCTCGATCGGCGGAGGCACAAAAAAACGCACTCCGACCGACGAGGGTCGTTGAGTGCGTTGCTTGACGTCAAACGCTTACGGCCAGAATGACTGGCTGGCCTTTCCCATAGTCACTTGCCGAGCGGGTGTCAACATGACCGCTGTCGCCGCAACGAAGGGCCATGCTGCGAACATTGCCCTATTCGCGTTTGAGACTTTCGAGATAGGCGCAAAACATATCCGCCATCGCATCCGCATAGGCGTCGATCTCGGCCGGAGTTCGCGGCGTCTCCGAGAATTGCTTTCCGACCGTTGCAAGCGTCGTCGTGATCAAATCCGCCGCCAGAGCACGGGCCTCCTCGGAGACGTCAGGCAATGCCTCCTGCATGAAGCGCAGGACAGTAACGTCACCCGATGCTCTCGCCTCATGAGCCTCCGGCGCATCGCGGTAGAGTGGAGCGGTGTCACTCAACGCGACCCGAATCGCCGCCTCGTCGCATTCGGAACGGATGAAGGAATGAACGAGTGCACGCAGCCGGTCGAGCGGCGGCCTCCCCTTATCCTCAAGGATATCGCGCAGCAAATCGGTCGTCTGTCGCCATTCATCGCTCTGGAGCCGGAAGAGGATTGCCGACTTGTTGGGGAAATATTGATAGACCGAGCCGACGCTGACACCGGCCTTCTCCGCTACACGCGCCGTGGTGAAACGTTGCGCCCCCTCCTTCGCCAAAACCTGAGCCGCCGCCTGCAAAATCGTGGCAACGAGCTCCGTCGAGCGAGCCTGCTTCGGCAGCTTTCGAGAGGAAATCTGGGCTCTTGGTCGATCGGTCATGTCGATAACGGACAATAGGAATGATAAAACTGACGAATTAGTCGCATTTCAAGCGCAACGCAAGCATGCAGCTAGGCGCGAAGCGACGAGGAGGCCGATCATTACGGCTGAGAGCAACTATCCTGCCTGTCAATCATCCAGGAAGGCCCCGAGTTGTCGGGATCGAAATCATAGGAGAGTTGAAAGCAGTGACAGCAGCTTCGATCCCCGGCCACGCCGGAGACGCGTGTCAGCTGCCGCTTGATTCGGCTGGCTATGCGGCGACGGCCGCTTCGACTATGGCCGCCTTGACCTTGTCGTAACTCTTCCGAAATTGGGGGGCCGCAACAATGGAACCTGCAGGGTGGCTTGCGTAAGTCGCGAAACTCAACTCTATGAATTTCTCCAGCGATATCAGCCGATATTCACCCGCTACCTTGAAAAGGTAGGAACCATTGACGCCCAGAGCTTCGCCGATTTCAGGGTAAATCGGATAACAGGGGCCGTTCACAAGGTTGTCGGGCGGCAGCACCCGACCCTCCCGGGTTTCGACGCCGAGATGTTGCATGAACATGCGCGCTAAATCGTAGAGGCATTGGACTTTGGGATGGTTCAGGGAATACATGAAGGATTCAGTGCGCGACCATCTCCGAAAAGCCGAGGAGATATCCAGGCCAACCTCGGAAAAATCTCTCAGTAAACGCGAGCGGCTCGCCTCCCATCTATCGAAGAAACCACATTTCTCGAAAACGTCTCTACGAAACAGCTTGCGCGTTGCTTCGATGGAAAGTCCGATGTGATAGGCAGCCAATACGATCGTGGAGTGGTACACACTCATCGGACCATCGACCTCGGCGCCTGAATGAGCGTAGCAGAGATCAGGGTGATAGGCGTCAAAACTGATGGACGGAAGAAGAGTCAGGTTTTGCGCGAGCGAGAAGTCGAAATCCAGGCGTTGGAAGTATGGATGTATGATCATCCTGGAGTAGGTCGGCACCGCTTCCACGAACTTGTCGACATTGTGCATGAATAGGTGATTGTCGACGGCATCGATCGTAATGTCGGGATTAAGCAGCTGCATCGAATTGCCGACACCGTATGTTTGGCAATTGTATAGGAGGAGCCATTTCTCCATTTTTCATTCCCGCCGGTTTGATCACGTGCGTTGGGTGCCTTGATAGGAAGGAGTGCCTTGTCGCGGCAATCCATATGGCGACAAGGCTACCCGATTAGCGCCTATTGGCCGTGTGCCCCCAAGTTGCGGTGAAACGCCTAAACACATCATACCGTTCCGTCTGCAAGGCCTTCCCTCGACCAATTCTCGATGCCGCAAATGAAAATGGCCCGTCCGCGCACATCGAGCATGAGAGCGACGTCATAGTTTTTCGGCCGGCCGGCGTGGCATGAGAAGATGATGGTTCTATTCTCACTCTGACCACCTACATCACTCTCAGCGAAGCCTGCTTGCGCTGCCATCTGATCCTGCGCGCTAGATGTATACCCCATTCGAAATGCGAACTCTTTCCTCAAAATCCGGAGGGACGAGCGTCGTACGGCAGCTCACTGCACCTGATTTTTCCATATATTTCAAAGGAATGACGGACCTCCCGTGGCGCTCCCCGGCAACGCGAATAGAAAACGCGATGGTTTATTCGTATTTTTCCTCCGAACCAAAAGCCTTTTGAAAATGGAGATATTCATGACCACCCTGACGACTGCGCCGCTTGCATCATTGCTCGATCGCCTGTTCGAGGAAGCCGACGCAGCATCACCCGCAACAACGCCTTCGGCTGCCGCCTACTGGACCGGGCTTTCCTCCGAGGAGCGCGCGCGCCTTGTGCGGAGCAAGACCGACTACCTCGATTTCTACGCCCACATGAAGGATATTCCGCTCGCCATTTCGCGGGAGACCGGCGCATTGCTCTACATGCTGGCGCGCAGCACCCGAGCCCGGACGATCGTCGAATTCGGAACCTCTTTCGGCATCTCGACCCTCTACCTCGCGGCCGCGCTGCGGGATAATGGCGACGGCCGCTTGATCACCACTGAGTTCGAGCCCTCCAAGGTAGTGCGGGCACGCAACAATCTGACGGCCGGCGGCCTCATCGATCTGGTGGAAATCCGCGAAGGGGACGCACTGCGAACGCTGAGCACCGACCTTCCCGAGGCCATAGACCTGCTGCTGCTCGATGGCGCCAAGGCACTTTATCCGGAAGTCTTGAGCCTGGTGGAAAGCCGTCTCAGGCCGGGTGCGCTGATCATTGCTGATAATGCAGACTTCTGCCCGGAATATCTCGCACGGGTGCGCTCGCCCGAGAACGGCTACACTTCGACACCTTTCGCCGAGGACATCGAACTGTCCATGTGGCTCGGCTAACCGAGCGTCAGCCTGTCGGGATTTACGAGATCGCCAAATTGCCTCCGCGTTCTGGCCAGAACGCGGAGCAGACAAAAGATTATTCGGGCACCATGCCGCACCAGCCGGGCAGGTAATCGGCATCCTTGCTTTTGGCAAGCTTGAGCGCTTTTGTCAGCGATGCATCGAAATCCCGTTCGAGATCTTTCGGCTTCACACGGCGGCGCAAGAAATCCGCCCAGAGAAATTCGCTGAACGGCGTCGTATCCTTGGCATAGCCGCCCACGTGCCGCAATTCGCCGGCCAGAGAACGATAGGGATCGTCGACCAACCCTTTGATGCTTTTCGGAATGTCCTCATAGCCACGCCGTTTTCCTTCCGCGTCGAAGGGATGCATCCAGTCGTGGCAATCCATCACGAACCAGAAGGAATCACGATCAAGCCGGGAGAGATCCGCGACGGTCGTCACCAGCACATCCTTCACACCCTCCTCAAGGAGCGCGAGAGAAAGGTGGTGGTGATCGATGACATAATACCGGCCGCGTGGACCGCGCACGGCGGGTATCATGTGATTTCCAAGGAATTCACCGGCCTTGTTGCCGTCCGCCTCGGCCTTGGTGCGCCAGGCCTTTCGCTTGGCTCTGACCTCTCGCATGCCGACAGTGATCTGCGTGGGTCTCAGTTCATCGATCGGAACGGGATGCAGGATCGGTTCGCGCACCGCAATCATCTGGAAATTCTCCGCACGGGAAATCTACCGGAAGACTAGCATAGCGCCTGAACGCGGCAAGGCCGCCAGCGGACATCATTTAGTGATGATAGATATATGCCTGACCTTCGCGCTCAGGCGGCGGTCTTGTGAATGATCTTGAACTGCGAGCGCCGGTAAAAAGCCAGCATTTCCCGCTCGAAACCTTCCATGGCAAGCACGATCCATGGCTCGTATTGGCACTTGCGCGTGCGCCCCATACATCGACGTTCAATGTCGGCGAAACCGCCCAGCGCCCAATCTACCAACACCATCCCGTCACTCTCACCCGAAAGACCCGACCCCAAGCCCTTGCATGTCAGCCCGCACCGAACCTCGGTCCTATTAGACGGCTGAGCCAGCGATAAATAGGTAACTCCTAAACGAAGAAAAGGTGAACAAACGTTGTATTAAGGCCTGTAATATCCGCTCGGTTGGTGTCGCCCTGTGTCCTGGCGGACACAATCTGCGGGTTCTACGGCTAGCTTAAAGGTCAGTGATGACGGGTAGACGTCATGCGCGGGCGAACACACGCCTCCCGCATGTCGATCAGGCTCACCTCACCACCAGGCGCGTGAAGAAGCGATCGATCGCTCTCGCATTGGCATCCACCCACCGCCAGATCCAGGTCATGGCAAACATTGTCAGCAGCCAGCCAAGCATCACATCCGACAGGAAGTGGGCGCCGAAAATGACGCGGTTGAACGCAACGAACAGAAGGCAGGGCGTCAGTATCGCCGCGGCGATCCACCTTTGTTTGGCGGGCACGAAAACAAGCAGCGAAAGAGCAGCCGCAGCGGCAGCGGCCTCACCCGAAGGGAAGGAGCAATTGCGTGTGCATGCAGCGGAAAACTGCCATACCGGCGTGAAGTCCGCCGTGCCGCCGAATTCCACAAGCTCGCGAGGGCGAACCCGCCCGATGATCATTTTCAATATCTGCACGATGACCAGCGGCCCGGCGGCAAAGCTCAGCAGCACGAACAGGGGTTTGTGCGGAGGGCAAATGCGAAGTCGCCCCGGCAGGAAGGCACGCAGCGCGATGAGCAGCGCCATGCCGGGAAGGAGATAGATCTGGCTCTGGCGGCTTATGTCCCTTACTGCCTTCAGAAAGGGGTTCTCCATCAGCCAGAACACCCGCCCATGGGCAAACAGGCGTGTCACCGCGAGATCGAGCATGGGGAAGACCACGAAGATGAAGCTGGTCCACACGATCAACATGCCAATGACGGCGAGACCTCCATCGGTATTTGCGTATGGCTCAGACTGACGCAGGCGCGACCCACTGGAGGTAGAACTCCAAGGATGCAATGCAAATTTCCACATGCCGTATCTCCCGAGGCTGGAATGGCGGCAAGGTGAAACCCGATTGTCAAGAAATGGCGAAGATCGGATCAAGGCCGTGTTCAGAATCGGCCTCTGGACCGTCGGAAAGCTGTTTGGAAATTGCGGAAGTCGGTTTTGTTCGCGATAGTGCGAATTCAGCGGCAAAGCCGAAAACAAAAGAAACACAGGGCGCTAAGGTGGACAACAGTCTCGTTCTCATCGTGGAGGATGAACCGGCAATCGCGCAGATACTGGAAGGCTATCTGAAGCGGGATGGCTTTCGAACCGTGCGTGCCGCCGATGGCGAAACCGCGCTTCAGCATCATGCTCTCCTGAAACCGGATATCGTGCTCCTCGACGTGCGCCTGCCGAAGCTGGATGGCTTCGGGGTGCTCGGCCGATTGCGCCAGGCCGGCTCGACACCGGTCATCATGGTCACCGCCATTGCCGATGACATCGACCGGCTGAGCGGCCTGAGGCTCGGTGCCGATGACTATGTCGTCAAACCCTTCAACCCGCAGGAAGTCGTCGCCCGTGTCAGGGCGGTTCTGCGTCGGACACAGGGAAACCGTGCCGAGACAGTTCGCCGCTTCGGCGACATGGAAGTGGATTTCAGCAGCTACACCGTTTTCGTCAACAGGGACGGGTCCCGCATCCCGCTATCCCTGACACTCAGCGAATTCCGGATTCTTGCCTATATGATCCGGCATCCGACCCAGGCTTTCGCCCGAGCCGATATTCTCGATGCCTGCCTGCCGGAAAGCGATGCCCTGGTGCGCACCGTCGATACGCATATCTCCAATCTCAGGCGCAAGTTCGAGGATATGGGGCAGCAGGGCTTTTTCCCTGCCGTGCGCGGCATTGGCTATCGTTTTTCGGATCCGAGATGAAGAAACAGAGATTTCCCTGTCTGCCGCTTGCCACCCTCACTGCCATCGTCACAGCCATCATGCTGCTTCTGAGCGTTGGCCTGACATATTTGGGGGTCAACTGGTATGCCAACTATCTGGAAAAGACGATCACCGACGGTCTGCCGCCCCGGGCCGCGGCCGCCTACAAGATGCTGGGCGAGAACAAGGTTCCTGACGGCGATTCCCTCAAGATCCTGTTCGATCATCTCAATACACTGGCTGAGCCGACGGATTTCAAGGTTCTGATGTCGGTCCTGATCTGCGGTTTGCTTTCGGCCCTATTCTGCGCGCTGATCGGCATATATCTGGCGCGTCGGCTCGTGCGTCCCCTTGCCGACCTCACCTCTGCCGCCGAGGGCCTCAAATCCGGTGACTTCTCGGTCCGCGTGGCCGCATCTCATCACAGCACACGCGAGGTTTCGAGCCTTGTCGAGACCTTCAATGCGCTTGCGACAGGCCTTGAGACCATGGAAAAGAGGTTGCGCTTCAACAACATGGCGGTTGCCCACGAGCTGCGGACGCCACTGACGATCCTGCAGGGATCGTTGCAGAGCATGATTGACGGTATCTTTCCGATGGACCGCAAGATCATATCCGATCTCCTTCTTCAGGTCGAAGGCCTGGGTCGGATCGTCGAGGATCTGCGCACCCTGTCGCTGGCCATCGGCCAGAAGCTCGTCATGGAGCGCCAGCGGATCGACGTATCTCAGCTCGTCGAGGGTGTCCTTGCTTCCGCCAAGCCGATGCTGGATGCGAGCAGGCTTCAGGTGGAGACCGACCTGCAACCTGCCTGGACATCGGCGGATTCTCCGCGGATACGCCAGGCCGTTCTGGCGCTGCTTGAAAATGCCTGCCGTTACGCTGCAGACGGCGGGTGGCTGCGATGTGAGACAAGGCAATTGCCCGACGAAAGCATCGTCATCCGCATTCTCGATCGTGGTCCCGGATTTCCGGAGGGCATGGATGCCGTCGCCGTCAACACGTTCTGGCGCGGCGACCCCTCCCGCTCCCGTGCGACAGGCGGCACCGGGCTGGGTCTCTCCGTGGTGCAGGCGATCGTCGTTGCCCATGGCGGGCGCCTCGAATTCGCCAACCGGCCGGAAGGCGGAGCGATGGTCACGATCCATCTGACGAAGAAGAGCGCCTAGCGCTCATCCAGCCTTTGATGCCGAGGCCCGCTCATCCCCTAATGGAAGAGTTCGCCGATATTGTAGAACCACAACTTGCTACGGCTGCGTTTATCGGCTCCGTAGATTTTGGAATGCGGAACAGTAAAGCCGTAAGTGCCTTCCGGTTGACCGGAGCGTTCTGCCCAGAAGGCATCGACATTCGACACCATCATGGAGCGCCGGCTTCCACGGCGATAGTGGATCGGATGCCTGTCCTGCGAGACGGCGAGGAAGTGTGGCGCACCGCCCTCGATGGTCAGCCCCTGCAGCACGATCAGCATCGCCTCTTTCGGACGCAGGCCTGACAGATCGCGTGTCACCTCGACAATCTGCTGCTTCGCATTGCGCGGACCCTGCATGCTGCCGACGACGAATGTGTAGCGACCTTCCGTGCCCTCCCGGAGAAACATGAACCGCGCCGTACAAAGAACGGCCTGGTCCCGCAGGCGCAGCAGCTTGATAGCAAATGCACCCTCATGACGCCCGCCGCTGCGGTCAGCAAGCGCAATGAAACATGCATATGTTTCGCTGCGGCCGGGGACCGTACCCATCTCCAGCCATTCGCCACGCCAAAGGCTTATCATGCTCTCGCGCGACAGGATCCGTTCGGCAATCCAGAAATGGTCCATCAGAAGCGTAAGCCGTTTCGAACTGCCCATGCCGAAGACAAGAAACTTCGACAATGGCTTCTGCAGCAATTCATCATGCGGAGGAGGAAATCCCCGCGCGGCTGTAAACGCCGCGATGAAGCGCCACCATCGAATGGTCAGGAGCGGATTGGCGGCAAAGCGAAGCCAAAGCAGAAGCGCACGCTTCCAACGCACCCGCAGGCCGAACGTCAATAGTCTCCACAACAGGAAATATCGGGATTGCTGCGGCTCACCGATAATTGGCGGCGCCGTGCCGCGAAGCGGAATGCTGGAGATTGCGCCTTCTGGCGCGACAGCGATCGACGTGTTCTGATTCATGCAAAAGCCCGGCAACTATGGTTGTGCCGAACCGTCTGCACGGGAATTGTCAAGGGAGTGTCAGGACAACGTCAGCCTATCATGAGCAGTGCCGGAAGCGGGAAGCGGCAGCTTACAAAGAGGTGCGCAGATAAGATCCGCCGATGACGGGGCTATGAGCTGGTCCGCTGCTAGAAGAGAGCGTCCGCGAACAACTCGTCGTCATTTGCCAAAGCTGATGCGCTTTCCGCGACTGGAGCTACCACGCCGAAAACGCTCGCATGTATCTCACGTTCGGCAGCCATGGTGTAGATCTTGAAGATGCGCTCGGAAAGGCCCGTCAAGGGCGTTTCCAGCCCTTTAAGATCCTTGACCGCGCGACGCGCCTGGCCGGCCTCCTGCGCGCAGGAGGCCAGTGTTTCGCCAATTCCGGCCCGGAAATCCAGGCTGTTGACGATTTCGGCGACCTGCGATGTCATGTCCTCGCCGCAGCGACGAAGCTCCCTGACATTCGTGTCCATGGAGGCCCCAGCCTCAGTGATATGCAGCAGTGCCGCGTCGATATGTGCTCCAGGGCCGGATGTCTCTTCCCGCTCCGTGGCCTGCCGCCAGTCTTTCAAACCGGTCGCCTGGGTCTCGAGCGTGCCCAGCCCGGTCAGGATCTTCTCCGCATCCTCGTCAAGCAGCGATGCGAAGGAACGCAGTTCGCCGGCGACAACGTTGATGGCACGCCCTTCCTCGCCAAGCTTGCCGCAGCGCAGATTGGTGTTGAGAGCCATGTATTGAATATCGCGGCGCACGAGCTGGATGGTGAGGATGCTGGTGGTCAGTTCCTTGACCATCTCCGACGTCTTTTCGCTCAACCGGTTTGCGCCTGTTGCCGCGGCATCGATGCGATCGACCACGCCCCGGGCTGCGGAAAGATCGCCACGCAGCGCATTGATCGGGCTTCTGCCGTCGTCTCCGCTCTGCGCCATCATGGTCTGGTAGAGATCGAGCAGGGTTCGAATGTCGCCGCTGAAGCTGCGAATATTTTCAACGATCTTGACCGTCTCCCGATCAAAGCCTTTGGTCGTCTCATTGAGCAATTCGAAATTGAGCGTCATGGCCAGTTCAAGAAGACGCTGCCGATCCGCAGCAGAAAGGCCCGAGGCTTCCGAGGCGAGATAGGCGTCCGTGATCGAGTGAACGGCCTGGCAATGCTCGACCCGTTGCCGCGTGATGTCGCCGATCTGCATGGCGGAGAGCGTGTGGGCGACCTTGTTCTGGATTTTCCGCGCAAGGCCGGAAACGCTGTCGGCCAGTTCGGACAGGTTGCGGCGCTGGACCTGAATTTCCTCGGCGTTCGACATGAGGCGTTTGGCAATGGATGGAATGCCATCAAGATATTGTCCCAGCGAGCTGTCTTCGCTGGCGGCGGCGGATTCGATCTGCGCCTCCAGCGAGCGGATCTGCAGCGACAGGGCCCGAACCTCCTTGGAGGCGAATTCGATACGCTCGACGATCTCGCTGGCGAAGCTGGAGAAATCCGGAATTCTCGCGCCGGCGATTTTTGCGGTCGCGGCGAAGGTCCTCAGGTAACGCAGGGTTTCCTCCATCGAGAGGACATGCTCCGCGAGGAGCCGGCCGGTTCGACCGATGGATGCGACGCAATCCTGACGGCGCACTTCGGCGGGCGGCAATTCATGCAGCAGCTCAACCGTCTGAAGCAGACGACCGGTGGCTTCCGCGGCATTTTCTTCCTTTAGCGAATTGCCGATGTGCTCGAGCAGACCGACCAACTTGGCCAGGGCTTCCGTCACCGTGATCAGAACCGCGCCGCCATCCAGGAAACGCTGCTCGATCTGCAATCGGGCGCTTTCCAGGCGGTCGACAAAGCTATCCGCAGAAGTTGCAAATTTTCGGCTCGTCGCTGCATACGCCATACTATTTGGACCCCACCTAAGACCTTATCGGGGAAACTAAGGCGAACTAAGAAAGATGGAGTTAATATCGAAGCCGAAAGAAAACCTATTCGGAAAAGACTGCTTTCGGTGCATTGCCGGCTAAAGCTCTGGGCAAGACCGGCATTCTATAGCTGACACCGGGCGCATCAATGCTGCCTGCCGAACGGCACTCCACCTGTAATTTTATTTACACAATAGCGCGCAAAAGTTGATTTAACAAAGATGAACATTGCCGTCGACAAATTTGGATGGTCGTCCCGCGACCCTGTGGAGCTACAGGAAAGGCTGACGGCTGCTGACCTCTCCGTCGAACTGGATCGCGCACCGGAGAGCCAGCATTTCCATATCGAAGTCACGCTGTCGACAATCCGGGACATGGTTGCCTGGAAGACGTCTTCGGAAACGGGTTATGAAATCAACTACCTGTTTCAGCCTTCCGACCGCATCGAATTGCACTTCGTCGAGAGCGGTGTCTTTCACATCGAAACGGAGGAAGAGGAGGTCAAGGCGGCGGCGGGAACAACCTTCATGCTGCAATCTTCCAGCCGTACAAGGCTCAGGGCCTCCAGAGGCGCCCGCAAGATCGCGGTTGCCATACCCCGCATTCTTTGCCTGCCATTGATCGACGTTGGAAATGATGATCCCGAGTCATTTTTCAGGCGTCTCGACGCGGCCGCCGATATCTCAGCAAAAGGCGTGCGCACCATCCACCGTATGACAGCCTTGCTGCTGGAGCCGGGGGACCATCCCTTTGCCGCTTCCCCCTTGGGCGCATCCCTTTTTCAGGAAGCCCTGATCACGGCCTTCATGCAACTATGGCCACGCGCGACGCAGAAAACGGTTATCCAGACGGCCCGCCCGCGCAGCTTGAAGCGGGCGCTGGACTGGATCCAAAACCATCTGGGCGACGAGTTTACGGTGCTGGATATAGCGCGGAATGCCGGACAGAGCGTGCGTAGCCTGCAGCTGTCCTTTCAGCAGAATGTTGGCATGAAGCCTCTGAATTACGTTCAGCGGCTGCGGCTTCAGCAGGTCCATCACGAACTGCTTCACGGCGATCTTGACGAGAATATATCCGACATAGCCGCACGCTGGGGTTTCAGCCATATGGGATATTTCGCGGCCCGCTATCGCGCCCTTTATGGCGTCCCACCATCATCGACGCGCGTCAGCCGTCGTCACCTCTCACCCGAGAATATTTAGTATCAGAAAAGCGCAGCCTTATCATTTTAGCGCAATTAATTATGCAAATAACCACCCTCCGAGGGTGGGTTTAACGCACCGTTAGCCATTTAACGATTTCGTTACTTCAGCCAAGATTCACAATCATTGTGACGCGGCCCTTTCCTTCGAAAGGTCTCCAAAACATCCAAGCCGATAAATCGTGAGTAGATCCGCGCCTGTGCCGCGGACGCTCCGCGGGGTAGCTATGCGCATCTTCGTATTAGATGACAGTCCTTCAGTTGTGGCCACGCTTTGTCGAGCGGTCGAAGCCATCAAAGGCAGCGAGGTACTGTCGTTCCTCCATCCCGCCGATGCCATCGATCAACTCGAGAGCAAGACACCGGATCTCATTCTTGTCGACTACATGATGCCCGGCATGAACGGCATCGAAGTCATTGCGCATCTGCGTAAGAATCCACTTACAACACATGTCCCCGCCATCATGATCACTTCCCGCAAGGAGGCCGATATCAAGCTGGCCGCGATGAAGGCGGGCGCGACCGAATTCCTGAACAAGCCGATCGACGAGACGGAGCTGACGATCCGCGTCCGCAACATTCTCAGCATCGGCGAGGAGCGGTTGGCACTCGCGGCCAAGGCGGCCGCATTGCAGCACGATTTCGACACCGCAATGAAGCGCGTCGAAAGGCGCGAGGAAGAAATCATCTGGCGCCTTTCAAAGGCGATCGCCTGCAGGCACGGCGAGACGGCAGATCATCTGGACCGGGTTGCGATCATCGCCCGCATGATTGCAGAGGAAGTCGGCCTGGACGAGCGCCAATGCCGCACGATCTTTCTTGCGAGCGCTCTGCACGACGTCGGCAAGATCGGCCTGCCGGACGCCATTCTCTCGAAGCCCGGTCCCTTGAGCGCCGAAGAGCGCCGGGAGATGCAAAAACACACGGGCTTTGGCGGCGAAATCCTCGCCGACAGTTCCAGCAAACTCATTCAAACAGCCCAGAGGATCGCTGAAAGCCATCACGAGAAATGGGATGGCACCGGCTATCCGAAAGGTCTTTCGGCCGCTTCCATCCCGATCGAGGCGCGCATCGTCGCGATAGCCGACGTCTTCGACGCCCTTTGCTCGAAGCGATCCTACAAGGCGGCATGGCCGATGGCCGACGCATTCCGCGAGATCGTCAACAGCAGCGGGACGCATTTCGACCCCGCCTGCGTCGCGGCCTTCTGCCGCCGCTGGACGGATATCAAGAGCCTCTTCGAACCGCAGCACGACGACAATGCATCCGTGACGGCGGCTGCCACACTTCAGCTATCGCGAGGAACAGCATGAGCGGACAGGCGGAAATTCTGCATCTTCATGGCCCCTTGACCATCAAGACCATCGCCAATGTGAGAGACATTATCCAGGTCTACCTCCAGGAGGCCGCCTCACTCAGCCGCTCCCTCACCATCGACGTCGACGGCAATGAGGATATCGATCTTACCCTACCGCAATTGCTTCTGTCCGCACGGCAAACAGCCGACCACGCGGGCGTGGCACTTGCATTGAGCAAACCCGCGGACGGCAATTTTCTCACCGTCCTGCAACGCGCGGGCCTCCTCTGCGGAGACCGGCAAAAAGACAGTTTCTGGCTAGAAGGAAAAGCAGCATGAGCGCAAATATTCTCACCGTCGATGACTCCGCCAGCATTCGGCTGACCACGCGCATTGCCCTTACCAACGCCGGATATGCCGTCACCGAAGCAGTCGACGGCGCCGATGGCCTCGGCAAGATGAAGACCGGCAGCTTCGACCTGATCGTCACCGATCTCAACATGCCGAACATGGATGGCCTGACGATGATCCGCGGCCTGCGGCAGCTGCCGGCCTATATGGGAACGCCCGTGATCTTCCTGACCACGGAATCGGACGGCGATCTCAAGCAGCAGGCAAAGGCCGCCGGCGCCACCGGCTGGCTGACAAAACCCTTCGATCCTGAAACGCTGATCAAGATCGTACGCAAGGTTCTAGGCAGATGAACGATCTCGATCCGATCGCCGTTTTCAGGACGGAGGCCGCCGAGCAGCTCGAACTGATCGAGGCCGGCCTCCTCGATCTGATGCGCGATCTGGGCGACAGGGCTCAGATCGACACCGTCTTCCGGGGTCTCCATACCCTCAAGGGGTCGGGCTCCATGTTCGGATTCGACCAATTGGCTGCCTTCACCCATCATTGCGAGACGGCTTTCGATCGCGTCCGCAAGGGCGAGGCGCCCGCCACAAAGGAACTGGTTGGCGCGGTTCTCGATGCGCAGGGCCACATGCAGGCGCTGCTGGAAAACCCGAATGGTGATCACGAGGCGATGAGCTCCGTGCTCCTTGAGAAGCTGCGTCTTGCCGTTGGCGCCAATGGCGCCTCCACAGCATCCGCGCCAGCTCCCACGGAGGTAGGCGCTGCTACTTCCGGCACGGCCATCAGCGGTGCCAAGACATGGCTTCTGAAGTTCAGTCTGCCAGCAAACTCCATGGCCAACGGCACCAATCCGCTCGGTCTTCTCGATGAACTGCGAGAACTCGGCAAATGCCATGTTGACGCCAATATCGATGCCATTCCGGCGCTTCAGGATCTCGATCCGCGTGACCTCCATATGGGCTGGACGGTTCAGCTGACGACCGACAAGCCTCGCTCCGAGATCGAGGATGTCTTCATCTTCGTCATGGACGACATGACGATGGAGCTTCGCGAACTCCAGCCTCCGCAGCAGCAAAGCCCAGCCCCTGTCACCTCAAGCCCGCAGAAGGCAATCACCGAGGTGTCGCCGAAGGTCACCAGCCAGCCCGATACGGGCAAGCCTCAGCCTGCGGATGCAAAGGGGCAGAAGCAGGCCGATAATGTCCGTATTCCGGCATTGCGGCTCGACGAGATGATGGATCGGGTCGGAGAACTGGTAATTGCCCAGTCACGTCTCAGCCAGATGGCGAATTCGGCTGCCGATCTTGGCCTGCGCTCAGTCTCGGAAGAGATCGAACGACTGGCCGGAGAGCTGCGCGACACGATGATGGTCCTGCGCATGATGCCGGTCACGAGCCTCTTCAGCCGCTTCCGGCGGCTGGTCCATGATCTGGCCAGGGAAACCGGCAAGGATATCGAGCTGATCACCGAGGGCGAAAGCACCGAGGTCGACAAAACCGTCATAGATCGCCTCGCCGATCCCCTCGTGCACCTCGTGCGCAACTCCATCGACCATGGGCTGGAAAGCCCGGAGGACCGCATCGCTGCCGGCAAACCCGTAAGCGGCCGCGTCATCCTCTCGGCCCACCAGACCGGCAGCGAAGTGATCATCTCCATCAAGGACGACGGACGCGGCATCGACCGACAGAAGGTCCGCGCCAAGGCGGAAGCCAACGGCCTCATCCAGCCCGGCGCCCAGCTTGCCGACAAGGAGCTGTTGCAGCTGATCTTTCAGCCCGGTTTCTCCACGGCCGAAAAGGTCACCAACCTGTCGGGCCGCGGCGTCGGCATGGATGTGGTGAAGAAGACGATCGAGACGCTGCGTGGGTCGATCGATATCGCAAGCGAGTTCGGCAAGGGCTCCGATATTGCCCTGAGAATTCCGCTCACGCTTGCCATCATCGATGGCCTCCTCGTTCGCGTCGGCAACGGCCGTTACGTGATCCCGCTGACCGCCGTCGAGGAATGCCTCGAGCTTTCGGTCGAGCAGGACCTGCGTTCGCGCGGCCGCAGCTTCATCTCGCTGCGCGACGACCTGGTGCCCTTCCTTCGGCTCCGCGAGCTGTTCCGCACCGGCACCGAGCCAGACCCCTATCAGAAGGTCGTGGTCATTTCGACCGGCAGTCAGCGGGTCGGCCTCGTCGTCGATCAGATTATCGGCGACCATCAGACCGTCATCAAATCGATGTCGAAACTCCACGACCACGTCTCCACCTTTTCAGGCGCGACCATTCTCGGCGACGGCAACGTGGCCCTGATCCTCGACGTCGTCCACCTGATCGCCGCCGGACAACATCAGGAGGCGCAATTGCGGGCAGCAGGATGATCGAAGCAGATGTAAAATCGGACTATCGCGCCTTTTGGAAAGACGCCGAAGAACTCTCCGTCCTGACATTCAGCCTCAATGGCGAAACCTTTGCCATCGACGCGGTCGTCGTTCAGGAAATCCTCGACCTGCTGCCTGAAACCAATGTTCCCGGCAGCCTGCCCTTTGTCGGCAGCGTCATCAATTTCCGCGGCAAAGTCATCCCGCTTGCCGACATCCGCGTCGCCTTCGGCATGGAGCCTGGTAACGTGACGATCGACAGCCGCATCGTCGTGACCGGACTGGAGATCGACGGCGAGAGAAGCTTGATCGGCATACGAACCGACAAGGTTCACGAGGTCACGCAGCTTGCCCGATCGGCGAGCGAACCACCCCCCATCGTCGGTATGCGCTGGCGTCCCGACTATGTCCACGCCCTCGTCAAGCGCGGCGGCGAATTCATCATCATCCCAAACCTGCAGGCGATCTTTTCTTCGCAACGGGCAGGCGCGGTCAGAGCAACCGCATAGAATTTTCAGGCAAGGAGGCCACCAGATGCGCTTTACGATCAAGCTCAAGCTGCTTTTAACGTTTGCTGTCGTGATCGCCATGCTTCTTGGCACAGCCGTCTACAGCATCACCACACTCGGCCAGGTCAACGACAATTGGTCCGATACATTGACCGGCCCCGCCGAACGTCTGCGTCTCGCGCAGAACCTCGACATAACAGTCCTGCAACAGCTGCGGCAGCAGAAGAACATGCTGTCATCCGCATCGGCTGAAGAGACCAAAGGCTATATCGCAAAGAGCGATGCGGCACGCGCGGAATTCGATACCGATCTTGCCAAGATCCTCGCCAACACCACGGCACAGGACATGGGCTTCTGGTCGCAGATCAAGGATCTCTCGGCCAATTGGCGCAATGCCGATGACCGCATCCGCGCCATGATGCTGGCCGGCGACAGTGCCGGCGCGCTCCACATTTCCACGACCGACGCCCGCGACACCAGCAGCAAGATCGATAATGTGCTGGCGCAGGTCTTTGATTCCGAACGGGCCAGATTGAAGCAGGCGGATCAGGATGCTGCGAGCGCCTATGCGAATGCACGCTCGATCTTGATCATAATTGCCGCGACGGCATCGATCCTCGCATTCGTTTCGGCGATGTGGATCATCGTCTCGATCAACAGGGGCATCAACCGCGCCGTCAGGACGGTCCAGACCGTCGCCGAAGGCGATCTGACCGAATTTGCCGTCATCAGCACGAAAGACGAAATCGGCGACCTGCTCGGCCACGTCAACTCGATGATCGAGCGTCTGCGTGGGGTCGTTGCGGATGCGCTGTCTGCCTCCGACAACGTCTCGTCTGGCAGCCAACAGCTGTCGGCAGGCTCGGAGCAGCTCTCGCAGGGCGCCACCGAACAGGCCTCTTCCGCCGAAGAAGCCTCCGCCTCGATGGAGGAGATGGCCGCCAACATCAAGCAGAATGCCGACAATGCCGCCCAGACGGAGAAGATCGCCCGTCAGTCCGCCAAGGACGCGGAAGTCAGCGGCCAGGCCGTCGATCGCGCCGTCAACGCCATGCGCACCATCGCCGAGAAGATCTCCATCGTTCAGGAAATCGCGCGCCAGACCGATCTGCTCGCCCTCAACGCCGCAGTGGAAGCAGCCCGTGCTGGCGAACATGGCCGCGGCTTTGCCGTCGTCGCCTCGGAAGTGCGCAAGCTTGCCGAGCGCAGCCAGGCGGCAGCAGCGGAAATCTCCAGCCTCTCGGGCGAGACCGTCACGGTCGCAACCGAAGCCGGCGACATGCTCTCGCGCCTGGTTCCCGATATTCGCAAGACGGCCGAACTGGTGGCCGAAATCTCGGCTGCCTGCCGCGAGCAGGATATCGGTGCCTCGCAGATCAATGAGGCCATCCAGCAACTCGACAAGGTGACGCAGCAGAATGCCGGCGCTTCCGAGGAGATGTCGGCAACGTCAGAGGAACTTGCCGCGCAGGCCGAGGAACTGCAGGCCTCGATCGCCTTCTTCAAGGTCGAGCAGGCCAATGCCCGCAGGGTTCAGCCTGTGCACGCACCCGTCCATCATGCGATCAGCCCGGCCAGGGCAAAGCCTGCTGCCAAGGCAGCACCGACCCGCGCGCCGGCTGCCCGCACTGACAACAGCGTTGCCGCACAGCAGGCTCGCCTCAAGGGCTTCTCACTCGACATGTCCATGGGCGGACCGGACGCCGATGACAGCGACTTTCGTCAGAGCGCCTGAACGGCTGCCTGATACCAACAGGATCTGGCTCTGAAGGGCGCCAGATCAAAGGCCGGCGAATGCTACCGCAGGCCTCAAGAACCGGTTCCGGTTCGCGGAAGGGTGAATGTATCGGTCTTCGCGCATCAAGACGGCTCCCCGTCTGACTTTTCGACCTTCAAATCTCTCCATTTTCAGGAGCACTTCAGAGATGCGCTTTACTATCAAACTTAAATTGGCCCTCGCCTTCGGCTTTCTTATCCTGCTGTCGACGGGCATGTCCGTCCTCGCCATCGTGAGCTTGTCTTCCCTTAATTCCGCCATTACCGATATCGTCCAGGGACCGGCGACCAACCTTCGCAATTCCGGCGATCTTTCCAGCGCCGTGCTGGATGCGATCCGCAATGAAAAGAACGCCATCCTCAATACCGATCCGCAGGCGATCGGGGGTTACATCGACGCCGTTCACGAGAAAGAAGCGGCGATCGAACAGCTCGTCCAGAAGCTGTCGCAGGACCCGGCAATCTCGGATAGGGTTGTCGAGTTTTCCAAGCAGTACCCGGCCTGGAAGCAGATCGACGACCAGATCCTGAAGCTGGCGACGGAAAATACCGATGAAAGCAACCGCAAGGCTGCGGCACTCTCCATGGGTGACGGACGCAAGGCAAGCGATCTGCTCCAGGATGCCCTTGAGACCGTCAACAAGGCAATTCTTGAAGACCTGCACCAAACCGATCTTTCGACCAACGACCAGTATGCCTTCGCGCGAAATCTCCTGCTGACCTCGCTGGCTGTCATGTTCGTGCTCTCGACTATCATCGCCACATGGATTGCGCTCGGCATCAACCGCGGCCTCAAGAAGATCCAGGCGGTTGCCGAAGGCGTTGCGATCGGCGATCTCAATCAGAATATCGAGATCAAGACCAACGACGAGATCAAGGACCTCGTCAACACCATCAATGTCATGACCGGAAATCTGCGCAACACCGCAACCATTGCCGATCAGATCGCCAATGGCGACCTGACGGTCAAGCCGAAGCCGATGTCGGACAAGGATACGCTCGGCCTTTCGCTGCAGTCGATGGTCGAACGGTTGCGCGGCGTTGTGACCGACGCGCTGTCTGCCTCCGACAACGTCTCGTCTGGCAGCCAGCAGCTATCGGCAGGCTCGGAGCAGCTGTCGCAGGGCGCCACCGAACAGGCCTCCTCGGCCGAAGAAGCCTCTGCCTCCATGGAGGAGATGGCCGCCAACATCAAGCAGAATGCCGACAATGCCGCCCAGACGGAAAAGATTGCCCGTCAGTCCGCCAAGGACGCGGAAGTCAGCGGCCAGGCCGTCGACCGTGCCGTCAACGCCATGCGCACCATCGCCGAGAAGATCTCCATCGTTCAGGAAATCGCGCGCCAGACCGATCTGCTCGCCCTCAACGCCGCAGTGGAAGCAGCCCGTGCTGGCGAACATGGCCGCGGCTTTGCCGTCGTCGCCTCGGAAGTGCGCAAGCTTGCCGAGCGCAGCCAGGCGGCAGCAGCGGAAATCTCCAGCCTCTCGGGCGAGACCGTCACGGTCGCAACCGAAGCCGGCGACATGCTCTCGCGCCTGGTTCCCGATATTCGCAAGACGGCCGAACTGGTGGCCGAAATCTCGGCTGCCTGCCGCGAGCAGGATATCGGTGCCTCGCAGATCAATGAGGCCATCCAGCAACTCGACAAGGTGACGCAGCAGAATGCCGGCGCTTCCGAGGAGATGTCAGCAACCTCGGAAGAGCTTGCCGCGCAGGCCGAGGAATTGCAGGCGTCCATCGCCTTCTTCAAGGTCGAGCAGGCCAATGTCCGCAGGGTCCAGGCCGCCCAGGCACCTGTCCATCATGCGATCAGCCCGGCCAGGGCGAAGCCCGTCGCCAAGGCGGCACCTGCCCGCGCGCCGGCTGCCCGTACCGACAACAGCGTTGCTGCACAGCAGGCCCGCCTCAAGGGCTTCAGCCTAGACATGTCCATGGGCGGACCAGACGCCGATGACAATGATTTCAAGGAGAGCGCGTAAATGGCTGCAACCAGCACCGAAGCTCAATATGTGACGTTCGGCCTCGGCGATGAATGCTTTGCCGTGCCGGTCGTGGTGGTCCGGGAGATTCTGGATCACCAGGATGCCTTCCGCATCCCGCATGGGCCTGACTATCTGCTCGGGCTGCGCGACGTGCGCGGCCAGGGCGTGCCGGTCATCGACCTGCGCCTGCGCCTCGGCATGTCCGGAACGACAAAGACCCCGCATACCCGCATCCTTGTCATCGATGTGCCAATTGCCGACAAGATGCTCACCCTCGGTCTTGTTGCCGATCGTGTCTTCGAGGTTACCTCGTTCCAGCACCAAGCGATCGAAAGCGCCCCCGATATCGGGGTGCGCTGGCCGTCCGAATACATTGCGGGCGTGGTGCGCCGGGAAAGCGGATTCGTCGTCATCATCGACCTCGCCAAGCTCTTCTCGTCATCCGACAAGGTATCGTTGATGGGCGTCGGTCGAAGCGTTTCAGAGTTCGCGGCTGTTTGAGTGAGACATAACGTGCCAGCACAAGATGCGAGAGACTACGGAGACAACGGGCTAAGCCGGCGGAACTTCGACCAGCTTGCCCGCTATATCTACGACTATAGCGGCATCAAGATGCCGCCCGGCAAACGCACCATGCTCGAGGGACGATTGCGGCGACGCCTGAGAGCGACCGGGATCGTCGATCTCGATGATTACTGCGACTTTCTATTCAAGCGCGGCGGCATCGATCGGGAAGCCATTCACCTCATCGACGCCGTCACGACCAACAAGACGGACTTCTTCCGCGAGCCGAAGCATTTCGAGCACATGGAACAATCCGCTCTGCCGGAACTGATCGCGGCCGGCCATAGCCGCCTGCGCGTCTGGAGTGCCGCCTGCTCGGTGGGTGCCGAACCCTACACGATCGCCATGGTCATCGAAGACTATCGCGAGGCTCGTGGCGCGCCGGACTACAGCATTCTTGCCACCGATCTTTCCACCGACGTCCTCAAGGCCGCGCGCCGGGGCGTCTATCCGAGCGGCATGATCGATCCGGTCGACCGGCAGAAGCGCTCGCGCTACGTCATGGAAGCCCGTGATCCCGATCGCGGCGAGGTTCGCATCCATCCGAGACTGCGCGCCAAGATCGGTTTCGGCCGCCTCAACCTGATGGACCGAGCCTATGACATCGGCGACAAGGTCCATATCGTCTTCTGCCGCAACGTGCTGATCTATTTCGACAAGCCGACCCAGGAAAAGGTGCTGTCGAGGCTTTGCGAAAAGCTGGTGACGGGCGGCTTCCTCTATGTCGGCCATTCCGAAACGATCAGCGGGCTCAACCTGCCGGTAAAGCAGGTGGCCAACACCGTTTTCAGAAAGGTCTGAAGCGTATGGCCAGGAAGATCCGCGTGCTCATCGTCGATGACTCCGCCAGTGTCCGCCAGGTCATGACGCAGGTGCTGTCGGCGGATCCGGATATCGAGATCATGGGGGTCGCCTCCGATCCCTTCATGGCGGCAAAGAAGATCCAGGAGGAAATTCCCGACGTCATCACACTCGATGTCGAGATGCCGCGCATGGATGGCATCACCTTCCTGCGCAAGCTGATGGCGCAGCGACCGATCCCCGTGGTCATGTGCTCTTCCCTGACCGAGGCCGGTTCGGAGACACTGATGCAGGCGCTGGAAGCCGGCGCTGTCGACATTATCCTGAAACCCAAGATCGCCGCCGCCGACCACCTGGCCGAGGCCGCCGCGGCGATCCGGGAAACGGTAAAGGGCGCTGCGGCAGCCCGGCTTGGCACATCCCGCCGAAGGGTAATCGTCCCCAGTGAGCCGACGGCCAAGCTGACGGCCGATGTCGTACTTCCCCCGCCGACCGGCCGCGCCATGGCCAAGACCACCGAGATGGTCGTCTGTGTGGGCGCATCCACGGGCGGGACGGAGGCGCTGCGCGAACTGCTCGTGGCGCTGCCGGCCAACACGCCTGGCATGGTTATCGTCCAGCACATGCCGGAAAAATTTACCGCTGCCTTCGCCAAGCGCCTGAACAGCCTCTGCGAAGTCGAAGTCAAGGAAGCCGAACACGGCGATCCCGTCTTGCGCGGCCATGTGCTGATCGCACCCGGAGGCAAGCATATGCTGCTGGAGCGGCAGGGCGCACGCTATGTCGTTGCCATCAAGGAAGGTCCGCTCGTTTCGCGGCACCGGCCCTCCGTCGACGTTCTCTTTCGCTCCGCAGCACGCTCAGCCGCCGGCAATGCCATGGGCGTCATCATGACCGGCATGGGCGACGACGGTGCTCGCGGCATGAAGGAGATGCATGAGCTGGGTGCCTTCACAGTCGCCCAGGACGAGGAGAGCTCCGTCGTCTTCGGCATGCCCAAGGAAGCCATCGCCCATGGCGGTGTCGACCGCACCGTGGCGCTGGATCAGATCGCGCGCGAAATCCTGGCCGCCGACAAGCGGCATTGATGATGCCCAAAGCAGCGTCGGCCCGGTTGCAGCCGCATTCAAAATGGTTTGTTAACCATAAATGCGTAACGATCTCGGCAAGCCATGACAGCCCCTCGCCCACCGCACTGAGTTGCCAAACCGATCAGCCCAGGGAGCCCTCATGGCCGTTCTGACCTTCGCCAATACCAAAGGCGGCGCCGGCAAGACCACCGCCGTCGTCATCGTTGCCTGCGAACTCGCCAGAATGGGCTTTTCCGTCGCTGTTCTGGACGCCGATCCGCAGCTCTGGATTTCCAAATGGTATGAGCGGTTGGGCGACAGGGCACCATCCACGCTTTCAGTCATTCCCTATGTGACGGCCGGCAATCTCGGCCAGCATGCGCGCAAGCTGCGCGATGAGGTCGATTTCCTTCTCATCGATCTGCCCGGCGCGCGCAGCCCGCTTCTCGCGCAGGCGCTCGGCTATTCGAACTATGTGCTCATCCCCGTACAGGGCTCCGCCATGGATGCGGAGGGCGCCACCAACGTCATCGAACTGCTGCAATATCTGGATGATCGCGCCGAGATCCGCATTCCTCACTCTGTCGTGCTGACCCGCGTCAATCCGATGGTGACGACGCGCGCGCTGCAATCGGTGAAGGAGCTGCTGTCCAGCCGGCGCGTGCATGTGCTGTCCACGCCGATCATCGAACGCGCGGCCTATCGCGAAGTCTTCGGCTACGGCCAGACCCTCTATTCGATCGACCCGGAAAGCGTGAGCAATCTCGACAAGGCGCAGCAGAATGCCAAGGCTCTCGCCCAGGAGGTCCTGCGCCGTATCCTGCCGTATAGCGGACGTGCCGATCAGACAAAGCCCGAGGGTCGGAAGCTGTCTGCCTAATGCTCACTTCCCGACCTCGCACAGCATAAAAATTTACGCGAGAAAACATTTTTATTGACGGGCAGAAGAGGCCTTCCTAGGCTGCCCTTCATCGGGGATTTTCCAAGATCCCGCGATGGAGGAGGACATCTTGGGGCAGAAACTTGAAGGCAAGGTGGCGCTGGTCACAGGCGCGAGTTCGGGCATTGGACGTGCCACTGCGCTGGCGCTTGGCGAGCAGGGCGTAAAACTCGCACTCGTCGGGCGCTCCTCCGAAAAGCTGGCGGCGGTGGCAAACAAAGTGGTCGGCGATGCGTTTATCCTGCCGGCAGATCTCAGCGAACCTGAAGCTGTCAGCCAAGTCGTGGATGCGACGATCGCGCGCTTCGGCCGGATCGACATCGTGCTCCCCAATGCCGGCCTCT
This sequence comes from Rhizobium sp. AC27/96, assembly GCF_001692325.1. Classification (GTDB taxonomy): domain Bacteria; phylum Pseudomonadota; class Alphaproteobacteria; order Rhizobiales; family Rhizobiaceae; genus Rhizobium. The sequence continues at coordinate 288,887 of NZ_LXKN01000032.1, forward strand.
ATATTCCCGGCGACGTCGCCGAAGGCGATCCGGATGCCTGGGACGCACTCATTTCCATCAATGTGAATTCGGTCTTCCGGCTGGCCCGCGCCGTGCTGCCCGGCATGATCGCCCAGGGTGGCGGCCAGATTGTCGTCACCTCCTCGGTTGCCGGACATCAGGCAATCCATTGGGAGCCGGTCTATTCGGCCTCGAAACATGCAATTCAGGCCTTCGTGCATGGCCTGCGGCGGCAAACGATGAAGCACAATATCCGCGTCGGCTCCGTGGCGCCCGGCGTCGTGCTCAACGAACTATGGGGCTATACGGACCCGGCCGCCATAGACGCAAAGGTCGCGGCGCGCGAAGGCTTGCGCTCGGAAGACGTTGCCGATGCTGTGCTCTACATGCTGACGCGGCCGGCCAACGTCACCATTCGCGATCTCGTCATCCTGCCGCAAACACAGGACATCTGAGCCTTGGCCGCATTCGACTACATCATTGTCGGCGGCGGAGCCGCAGGCTGCGTGCTCGCCAATCGGCTGAGCGAAGATCCCACCACGCGCGTCTGCCTTGTCGAAGCCGGATCGGACCGCAATGCTCGCAAGGCCATCGTGCGCATTCCGCTTGCCATGGTCACCTTCATGGCGCCGGCGCTCGCCTTTCTCGGTGGCCCGAAACTCATGTCTTGGTTCGAGACCGAACCTGAGCCAGGCCTGCAGGGCCGCTCCATGGCCCTGCCACGCGGCAAGGGCACGGGAGGCTCCACCAACGTCAACGGACAGATCTTCATCCGCGGCCAGCGCGAGGATTTCGACCATTGGCGCGATCTCGGCAATCCCGGCTGGGGCTACGACGATCTGCTGCCCTATTTCCGCAAGCTGGAGCGTTTCGAGATCCTGGCTCAGCCGGGTTCAGCCAAGCACATCCGCTTCGGTGACAGGCTGCTCGAAAGCCAAATCGATCCCGCCTATCACGGCACAAGCGGCCCACTGAACATCGCACCGCTGCGTAGCGTCAATCCGATGGCAGAGGTGTTCCTGGAAGCTGCCCAGCAGGCAGGCCATCCCCTGAATGCCGATTTCAATGGCGCGCGCCAAAACGGCGCCGGGCTTTATACTTTCACGCAGAAGGGCGGCGAGCGGGTTACCGCCGAAGGCGCCTATCTCGACCCCGTGCGCCACCGTCCAAATCTCACCGTCATGAGCGAGGCCGAGGTTACGCGCGTGATGTTCGACGGCCGGAAGGCCACCGGCATCGCCTTCCGACGCGGCGGCCAGCAAGGTACGCTCGACGCTCGCGAAGTCATCCTCTCGGCCGGCTCCTTCGTCTCGCCGCACCTGCTGATGCTGTCGGGCATAGGCAACGCCAGGGACCTTACGCGTCATGGCATCCCGGTGATTGCGGATCTGCCTGGCGTGGGCGAAAACCTGCAGGACCATATCGACGTCACGATCGAATATCACGCCAAATCCATCGCGCCCTATGGCATTTCCTGGCGGGCACTGCCGCGCAACATCGGCCATGTGCTGAACTGGATCTTCAAAAAGCGAGGTCTGTTTTCCTCGACGACGGGCGAAGGCGGCGGCTTTATCTGTACCGATCCGGCAAGCGACCGGCCCGATATCCAGCTTTTCTTCTGCACCGGCAGGGCCAACACGCAGGCGGCATCCGGCTTCACCGGCCACGGCTTTCTCCTGCATGTCTGCCAGCTTCGCCCGGGCAGCATCGGCCGCCTGGCGCTGAGAAGCGGCGACCCCGCCGAGAAGCCGTCGATCCTCTACAACTTCTTTCGCGGTGATAGCACGATGGAGGTGCTTCGCAAGGGCATCAGGCTCGCTCGAAAGATCACTGCACAAGCGCCCTTTGCGCCCCACCTCGATGCCGAGATCGACCCTGGCCCAGACATTGAAAGCGACGGCGCGCTGGATGCCTTCATCCGCGAGCGCGTCGGCACGCTGTTCCACCCCGTTGGCACCTGCGCCATGGGACGCGGCGAGCGGGCGGTGATCGATCCGGCCACCATGCGGGTGCACGGCGTAGAGGGCCTGCGTGTCGTCGATGCCTCGATCATGCCGAGCATCGTCTCGGCCAATACGGTCGCGGCGACCTATTGTCTGGCGGAAAAGGCGGCCGATCTCATACGCGCGACAGACAAGGGACAAACGACGACCTAGGCGAAGGGGTGCCAATCCACTTGCAATGCGAATGGTTGGGGCATCGTGACTTGACATGTACGGCCCAGCCGCAAACATGGCGCGGCTTCGTATTTGCCCATCGTCTAAAACGGATAGACAAGAAAATGCGCCCCATCCTCCTGTTGCCCCTCCTTCTTTCGCTCGCCCCTCTTTCCGCGATGGCCGCCGAGACGCCATGTGCCGACCTCATCGAGGGCAGCGGCGTCATCCAGCACGGGGATGGCTTTGCCGTCTCCGAGTTGCGCGATGGCTGTGCGGTGACGAATGGGGTCTTCAAAACCGGCAGCAGGATCGGCTGGTCTTTCGACCGGGCAGAATTCAAGGGCGACGGCCTTGTTGATTTCGCCAAAAGCATGGGAGCCAAGCCAGCACATGTGCCGGGCTGGGGCCGGTTTTCCATCGAGGGCGCACGTTTTACCCCGCTGACTGACAACGCCTTTGCCAACTACATCAGCTCGGTTCAGCAATGGCCGATGGATGCATCGGGCTCCTTCCGCTTCGACCCGAAGGATGGTTACCTCGACATTCAGAATCTGGAGCTCGTTAATCTGCGCACCGGAAAGGCGGCGCTGTCCGCCGAACTTACACTCCCGAAAGACGCCGATGCGCAAGCCTTGATCCAGAATGGCTCGGCCGGGTTGACGCATCTGCGTTTCCGGCTCGACAATCAGGGCCTGTTCGAGGGCATGGCCATTCCATCACTTGCCGCATTCCTGCAGCAGATGGCGGGATCTGAGGATCCTCAACAGGGTATCGAGCAATTGCGTGGCACTGCCACGATTGCATTACAGGCCCTTCCAGACAGCAAGATCGACGCGGATTCGAAGAAGGCCCTGCTCCGTTTCGTGCAGGATCTGCCGCACCCGACGGGCTTCTTCACCCTCGATCTCACGTTCGACAAGCCCTTGCAGATCGGCTCGCTCGGTCTCGACGCCGCGCAGCTGGCCCAAACCGCTTTGGCGAATGCCAAGATTTCGGTCAGCTACAAGGCGCGCTGAGGCCAGTTCCTCAGATCGACTTCACCTCCCCGCCATCCATGCGCAGGGCCGAGCCGGTCATCCAGCGCGCAGCCGGAGAGACGAGGAAGGCCATCAGTTCGGCAATCTCTTCCGGTTCGCCATAGCGGGCAATGCCTGCTTCCTGCGGGAAGCGGGCCGTTGCCTCCTCGACGGTCATATCGTGCAGAGGTGCCCAATGGTCGAGATAGGATCGGCGGCGGCCGGTCATGACGGGGCCTGGCAGGACGCTGTTGACCTGAACGCCATCGGTGATGCCGCGATCGGAAAAGGCCTTTGCCAAGGCGACAATGGCGGCGTTGATCGTGCCGACTGCTGCATAGGGTGCCTTCGGAAAGAGCGCCGAATTGCCGGACATCAGCACGACCGAACCCTTGGCCTCCTTCAAAGCCGGCCAGGCGGCGATGGTGAGCCTGCGCGCTCCATGCAGCTTCAGCGCCATGCCGTTATCCCATTGCTCATTCGTCATGTCGAAGAGGTCGATCTGCGGCACGGCACCGGCGATATTGAGCAGCGCATCGATCCGGCCGAAGGCGGCAAGCGTCTGATCAACCACCGCCTGCGCGGCCGCCGACTCTGCCAAATCGGCATCGATGACAAGCGTCTTCGCACCGGCCGCCTCGGCGGCCTTGGCCGTGTCAAGCAGATTGGCCTTGTTGCGGGCGACAAGCACAAGCGCAGAAAAATCTCTTGCGAGACGGATGGCGGTAGCCTGGCCGATACCCTGGCTGGCGCCGGTGACGATAGCAACTGAACTGGACATGGGATGCCTCCTGCATCTGAAAGAGCAACGGTCTGCCCATACCCCGCCGACGGAAGCGCCGGCGGGGCAGGAAGACGATATCAGCCAAGGAAATCGCGGATTTCAGCGGCAATTTCTGCCGCATGCGTCTCTAGCGCGAAGTGGCCGGTGTCGAGGAACTTGACGACCGCATCCGGGATATCCCGCCGAAAGGCCTCTGCGCCCGGCGGCAGGAAGAACGGATCATGCTTGCCCCAGACCGCCAGGAAGCGCGGCTTGTGGGTGCGGAAATAGCTCTGGAACGTCGGATAGAGCGCTACGTTGCTCTTGTAGTCACCGAAGAGATCGAGCTGCACCACCTCCGAGCCCGGCCGGGCAAGATAGAAACTATCGAGCGAATAGCCGTCGGGGGAGACTTTGGATGTATCAGGAACGCCGTGCGTGTACTGCCAGGCTATCGAACCCGGCTCCAGGAAAGGCTTCAGCGCATTGCGATTTTCCTCCGACGCATCCCGCCAATAGGCCTGGATCGGATTCCAGCCTTCGCTCAAGCCCTCTTCATAGGCATTGCCGTTTTGCGAGATGATCGCCGTAATCCGTTCAGGGTGCTTGACCGCCAGACGGAAGCCTGTCGGCGCGCCGTAATCGAAGACGTAGACGGCATAGCGATCAAAGCCGACGATCTCGGTGAAGCGGTCGATCGTTGCTGCGATGCTGTCGAATGTGTTGCTGCCCTTCGGCGCATCGGATTGTCCGAAGCCCGGCAGGTCCGGCGCGATGATATGATAGCGATCGGCCAACAGAGGGATGAGATCGCGGAACATGTGGCCGGAGCTCGGGAAGCCGTGCAGCAGCAGAAGCTTTGGCGCGCCCGGCGTACCTGCCTCACGATAGAAGACTTTGACGCCATCGACATTGATGGTGCGGTAGCTGACGTTGGTCATGACAAGGTCCTTTCATTAACCTGTTAATTCGACTTTCAGTGGTTACTCTATCTTCAGTCACACGCCGATCGCAGCAGCCGCTGCTTCGCGGATGAGCTCGACAACTGCCTGCGGTGCCGTCGTCATCGGCGTGTGATCGACCCGGAACGAGCGCTGCTTTGCCTGCATGCGTTCGGCCATGAAGTGCTGGTTGGCAGCGCTGATCATCCGGTCCTCTTCGGCGATCAGGAACCAGGAAGGGCGATCTTTCCAGAGCGGACGCGCCAGAGGAACGGTGATGCAGGCCAGTGAAATCGGACGCTGGGCAGCCGCGAGAACGGCCAGATCTTCATCACCCGCATTCTGCGCATAGGCGGCGGCAAAAGCATAATGAGGCAGATAGATCAACCCGTGCGCATCCGGCGCCAACTTGGGCGCCTGCGGATGAGGTTCGCCGCGATAGAACACGTCTGCGACCGTTTCACCCTCATCCGGCGCAAGCGCAGCGATATAGACCAATGCCTTGATCTTCTCGCTTGCCACGCTGGCGATAACTGCCCCGGCATAGGCATGGCCGACCAGAACCACCGGGCCTGCCACCCGCTCCAAGGCGCGCTCCAGCGCGGCAATATCATCGGCCAGCGAGGTCAATGGCAGCGGGGCAGCCGTCACCGAAAATCCATTAGCCACTAGCGGTGCGATGACTTTCGCCCAGCCCGAGCCGTCTCCCCATGCACCGTGGACGAGGACAATATCGACATTCTCGGAGGACGCCTTCTGTTGTGACATCTGCCTTCTCCCCTTCGCTTGAACTTTAGTAACCTCTCTAAGTGTGTTTATAGGGTTACGTCTAGCACACATAACTTGTCAAGAGCCTTTTGATAGGTTATGCATTGTTCGTGATTTTGAGAGACAGCGCGGCGGCTGCGTTCGGCCGCGGGAACAGGAGCCAGGATGGACAACCACTCTCCCGCAATTTTCGTCGGCGACGCGATGGGGCTGGATTTCCTGAATTCGGTGGCCACACCCATCGATGCGCCGATCGACTGGATCGACGATGGCGAAGGATTGCTTCGCTGGCTGGAGCAGGCTGGACTGGTGCCGCCGGAAACGCTGAAGGCCATGCGCGAGCAGGCGCTACCGGGAGAACTCGACAAGGTCGCCGACCAGGCCCGCACCCTGCGTGAATGGTTCAGGAATTTCGTGCGTGAGCATAAAGGCCGGCCGCTGACGCCGGAGGCCCTGGAGGAGCTGGAACCCCTGAACCGGCTGCTGGAACGGGATGAAGGCTTCAACCGCGTTCTGGCCAGAGAGGATGGCGGAGGCCTCGACTTTCAGTCCAGGCGTAAATGGCGCTCGCCCGAGGCCCTACTGCTGCCGATCGGCGAAGCGCTGGGACGCTTCGTCTGTACCGAAGATTTCTCGGATGTGAAAGCCTGCGAGGGCCACGCCTGCACGCTGCTTTTTGTCGACCATACGCGCGGCCATCGCAGGCGTTGGTGCAGCATGGCCATGTGCGGCAACCGCGCCAAGCAGACAGCCCATCGGCTCCGGCTCAAACAGGGATAGCTTGCCGGGCCAGGCGAGCTAATACATTGCGAAAATTATAAAAAAACACGCCGGCGGAGCTAATGCTCAGCCGGCTTTTTTAATATCCTGATCGGTTGCAGCCCCGCCGTTTCAGACCGGATCTTCGCGATGCAGGTCGTGGATGGCGACGGCGTCGTCGCTGAAGGGCGGCAACAGCCATTCGGTATGGCGCAGCGTGCGCTTGGTATCCTCCAGACCCATGTCCCAATGCTCGCGCATCGAGGTGCCGGAGAACTCATAGTCCTTGGCATGACCCTCGTAATTCTTGTGCTGATAGATCAGGTGGACGATGTTGACGACGCCGGAGTTGGAATAATCGGCGATCAGCTCTTCTTCTTCCGGGGTCAGCTGGTCTTTCGGGACGCGCTTCAGCGCGCCGAGCAGTTTCATCTTCAGCCCGTGGATGCGCTTGAAATTGTCGGTATTCTGCCGGGTGCGGCTCGAATACATGATGTCCTTGTGGCGCGACAGCACGTCCGGCATGCTGCGGGGCAGGACACCCCGGGCGCTGAACAGATCGACCTGGAACACCAGAGAGCTGCGATCCTCCTCCTGGTCGAGCAGATATTGCAGCGGCGTGTTGGAGACGATGCCGCCATCCCAGTAATATTCGCCTTCGATGCGGATGGCCGGCAGAGCGGGCGGCAGCGCGCCGCTTGCCATGATGTGTTCCGGCTCGATGCGGATATTGTCGGTGTCGAAATAGACGAAATTGCCGGTCCTGACATTGACCGCGCCGACGCTGAAGCGCTTCTTGCCGTCGTTCAGCACGTCGAAATCGATCACCATCTCCAGCGTCTTTTTCAGCTCGGCTGAATCGTAGAAGCTGGTGGCTCCTTCCGCGCCCGGCAGTTCGAGCCAGGGATTGGGGAAACGCGGCTTGAAGAAGCCGGGCTGGCCCATGGTCATGGTCATCCATGAGCTGGTGCGATTGCGGATGTCGCGGAACACGTCGCCTTCCGGCGTGTAGGCCCAGATCTTGCGGCCGGAAATGATCTGCCAGAACTGCTCAAGGCGCTGCAGGCGGCGGCTCGGCTCATTGCCGGCGATGATCGCGGCATTGACGGCGCCGATGGAGACGCCGGAAAGCCATGTCGGTTCGCATCCCGCGTCGGCCAGCGCCTGGTAGACACCAGCCTGATAGGCGCCAAGCGCGCCACCGCCCTGAAATACCAGGGCGACGCGATCATATTGCGTGGCGATTTCCTGAATGGTCGGCACTGCGGCCTTGGTGTTTCGTTTGAGCACGGTCCGTCTCCAGCAAAAGGAAAATAGGGCTCTGCTACCTGCGCTCGGCAAGGTAGTCATGAACGACTTCGCCAAGCCCAAGCGTCAGATTGGCGGTGAAATGGACAGCCGAAACCACCTCCAGAACCGGCAGCCGCGCGACGTCGGCCATGACATGCGGCCTGAGGTCGAGCGCGGCGGGCGAGGCCCAGGCTTCCTTGATGGTGATGTCGGTCAGGTAGTAGCGCACCAGCTCGCAGATGCGTGGCGTGGCGTCGACATGCGGCACGATCTTGATCAGGAAATTGGGCTCGGAAAGAGCGGCCATCAGCGGTCCCTGGTCGATCTGCCTGTGCTTGTAGCCCATGGTTGCCGTCGCGCAGAGAACGCTGCCATAATGCAGCGTGCCGACGATGACTTCGCCTTCATTGACGATCTTCGGATTGGCGAGCTTCTTCGGGAAGCCCCAGATTTCACGGCCGCCGGTGATCGGCGCATCGTCGTCGAGATACATGGAATGGACATAGCCGCCGGCCTGGCCCCGATATTTGACCGGGATGACCTGCCCCGTCTCGGTGTAATCGCCGAAGCCGGTAGAATCAGGCATGCGGATGAATTCGTATTTCACCAGCGGCTCGTCGATTTCGAGCGGCTCGGGCACGACTGCCTCCAGGGCTTCACGCGTCGTGCGGTAGGTGATGATGATATATTCGCGGTCAAAGAACCGATAGGGTCCCGGGGGATAGGAAGGATTGGTCAGCGGCATTGCATAGGCATGCTTGAGAATGTCTTCGACCTTCATCGTATTTTCCGTCTTTGGAGGAAATAGTCCGGCGCCCGCGGCGAAACTTGCACGGTTGCGTGACAGTGAAGTGTCAAGCCGCCAGCCGACTGCCCCTGAGGCTGGCCAACCGCTGTTATCAAAGCGACATATGACGCTGGCAGTGTGCGCCCATCTCGGCATTTTTCCATTTACTCAACCATGTCATAGAGATTGCGGGAGTAGCATTATGGGTTCGTTGACTTCGAAGAATGCGCTGGTCACCGGTTCGACGAGCGGTATCGGGCTTGCGATCGCGCGCGCCTTTGCCGCCGAGGGCGCGAATGTGACGATCAACGGTCTCGGCGATGCCGATGCGATCGAAAAGGAGCGCGCAGCAATCGAGGCCGATTTCGGTGTGAAATGCCGCTATTCCGGCGCCAACATGATGAACGGCGAGGAAGTGACGTCGATGGTGCGCGAAGCCGAGGAAGCCTTCGGCAGCCTCGACATTCTCGTCAACAATGCCGGCATCCAGTTCGTCGCCCCGATCGAGGAATTCCCCGACGACAAATGGGAAGCGATCATCCGCATCAACCTGCTGGCCGCCTTCTATGCAATCAAGGCCGCTATTCCCGGCATGAAGGCTCGCAAATGGGGCCGCATCATCAACACGTCCTCGGCGCATGCGCTGGTGGCTTCGCCGTTCAAGTCGGCCTATGTTTCCGCCAAGCACGGCATCACCGGCCTCACCAAGACGATCGCGCTTGAAGCTGCGCGGGATGGCGTCACAGTCAATTCCATCGCTCCGGGCTATGTCTGGACCCCGCTCGTCGAAAAGCAGATCCCGGAGACGATGAAGGCACGCAACATGACCGAAGAGCAGGTCAAGCACGACGTACTGCTCGCCGCCCAGCCGACGAAGGAATTCGTGACGGTCGACGAAGTGGCGGCAATCGCCGTGTTTCTATGCGGCGATGCCGCCAAGCAGATCACCGGAACGACGCTTTCCGTCGACGGCGGCTGGACTGCCGAGTAGGATTGCCACTTGAGCCGGCTGCGACCATATGGCCAGGCCGGCTCCTTGCGGTCGAAATATGTCAGCACCAACATGAAAACAGAGCAGGAGCGCGCAATGACCGATGACACTCAGGACCGGCTGAGCCGCATCAAGGACGAGATTGTCGATAGTTTCGACGAAGAACTCGAGCTGCAACTCGAGGAAGACCGGCTGGACGAACTGGTCGCCGAGGGCATGGGAGAAGAAACCGACGCGACGCTCGACCGCAGGGTCTATTTCCGCGAACTCTTTCGTCTCCAGCATGAACTCGTTCGCCTGCAGGACTGGGTGCAATACAAGAAACTCAAGGTCGTCGTGCTGTTCGAAGGCCGCGATTCCGCCGGCAAGGGTGGCGCCATCAAGCGCGTCACCCAGCGCCTCAATCCGCGTGTCTGCCGCGTCGTCGCGCTACCGGCGCCGACGGAGCGCGAGCGTCATCAGTGGTATTTCCAGCGTTATACGGCCCATTTGCCGACTGCCGGTGAAATGGTGCTGTTCGACCGCAGCTGGTACAACCGCGCCGGCGTCGAGCGCGTCATGGGCTTCTGCTCTTCGGAAGAGCTGGAAGAATTTTTCCGCTCCGTGCCGGACTTTGAGCGCATGCTGGTGCGCTCCGGCATTATCCTCATCAAATACTGGTTCTCGATCACCGACGAAGAGCAGGAATTCCGTTTCGGCATGCGCATTCAGGATCCGCTGAAGCAGTGGAAGCTGTCGCCGATGGACCTGCAGAGCCGTGTGCATTGGGAAGAATATACCAAAGCCAAGGAAGAGATGCTGGAACGCACTCATATTCCAGAGGCGCCATGGTGGGTCGTGCATGCCGTCGACAAGAAGAGGGCGCGCCTCAACTGCATCGCGCATCTCCTGACCCAGATCCCCTATGAGAACGTGCCGAAGCCGGAAATCATCCTGCCGGAGCGGATGCGCAACGCCGATTACCACCGTACGCCGGTGCCGCCGGAAATGTACGTGCCGGAAATCTACTGACGAGGAACGATGACGGGTCCGTCTCCGACGGACCCGTCAAAGCCCTAGGGCCGGCTCACGGTCAGCCGGGGCGATAGGCCCATTCGGACAGGGCGCCCATGCCCAGCCGCTGCATGACCTCATAGGCGACCCTCCGGTTAAGCGGATTGTGCAGCCTGATCACCTTTGAGCCGAGAAAATCCAACTCGGCATGCTCGAACGGCTTGAGGTGCAGCGCCCCGCTGACCGCGGCCCGATAGACCTCATGAAATTCCCGCCGGCAGACATAGGTCTTGTACTTCGTCATGCAGAAGGCGGTGAAGGTGTCGCTGTTCCTGCGCAGGAAGTCCGCAACGCCGATCGTCACCTCCGGCCAGGCGGGATTGAACGTATCGTCGAAAGCGATGATGCCGTGATCGGCCAGCACGCTCTTGGCCAGGCGGCTATCGGCAACGATGTGACGAAGCAAATGTCCGCCATCGATGCTGAAAAAGCGGACCTGCCCAACCTTGTCGATGATCGCCTGCGGATCGAGCAGGGTGCTGTCGCCAGCTATGACAAGCTCTTCGTCGACAGGAATGCCAAGCGACCGGCCATTGTCGAGGAAGCGCTGGTATTGCGCGCCGTCCGCTTCGATGTCGAAGAGGTCGATCGCAAGCACATTGTCGTCGGGAGCACTGATTTTGCGCAGCAGGAAATAAGACCGCCCATAATAGACCCCGATCTCGACGAGACCGCCAAACAGTTTCTCTTGCCTCTGCTTCTCGATCAACGACAGGAAGACAAGCGCATCCGGCGGATCGATGTAACCATCGATTTTCTGGAGATCGCTAAACATGAATTTTCGAACGCTTGATTTCAAAATGCAAACCTCACTGGTTTTCATCGCGCACTTCGCCGCCGGACGTCCTCGTCGATAGACGTCCGCCGGGTTGAGAAATGCACCGCTCTGCTGCCCAGACTGCGCGCGCCGAAAGGTGGCGAGCTCTCGGAACCTGGGATGAGACTGTGCCAAGACGAACAGTGGCGGCTAATATTGCGACCTTTCCGTCGTTTTCCGGATAGCCATGCGCAGAGTGGATAATGTCAGCATCTTTCGCCCTTCATATCGACGCCGCTTCATAGACAGTGGCGGGTAGCAAGCCTGTACCCTAAGTGATGTATAATGCGATTCTAAAATTCAATATCATCGGCCGAGGAGACCGCCATGACCGCGCCGCACCCGTCGAAAACCCATATCGGCAATCACGCGCTGCATCCCGAAACGCAAATGCTGAATTACGGCTATGATCCGGAACTCTCGGAGGGTGCGGTCAAGCCTCCTGTTTTCCTGACCTCCACCTTCGTCTTCAAATCGGCAGAGGACGGGCGCGATTTCTTCAACTACATCTCCGGCCGCAACGAGCCGCCGAAGGGCACGGGCGTCGGCCTCGTCTATTCGCGCTTCAACCACCCGAACAGCGAGATCGTCGAGGACCGGCTCGCCGTCTATGAGCGGACGGAAAGCTGCGCGCTGTTTTCCTCCGGCATGTCGGCCATTGCCACGACGCTGCTCGCATTCGTGCGCCCCGGCGATGCGATCCTGCATTCACAGCCGCTCTACGGCGGCACGGAAACGCTGATCGCCAAGACATTCCTCAATCTCGGCGTTTCAGCCGTGAGTTTTGCCGATGGCGTCAGCGACACATCTGTCATGGCGGGTGCCGAGGAAGCGATGGCAAAGGGCCGCGTCTCGGTCATTCTCGTGGAAACGCCTGCCAACCCGACGAACAGCCTGGTCGATATCGCCGTTATCCGCCGCGTGGCCGATGCCATCGGCAAGAAGCAGGGCCATACGCCGATCATAGCCTGCGACAACACGCTGCTGGGTCCGGTCTTCCAGCGCCCGATCGAACATGGCGCCGATATCTCGCTCTATTCGCTAACCAAATATGTCGGCGGCCATTCCGACCTGATCGCCGGTGCGGCACTCGGCTCGAAAGCCGTGATGAAACAGGTGAAGGCGCTACGCGGCGCTATCGGCACGCAGCTCGATCCGCATTCCTGCTGGATGCTCGGCCGTTCGCTCGAAACGCTGCAGATCCGCATGGAGCGGGCAAACAGCAATGCCCGCGCAGTGGCCGATTTCCTGCGCGACCATCCGAAGGTCGAACAGATCCACTATCTCTCCTATGCGGATCCGGCATCGCCGACGGGCCGGACATTCGCCGCCCAGTGCAGCGGCGCAGGCTCCACCTTCTCCTTCGATATCAAGGGCGGCCAGCCGGCATCTTTCAAATTTCTGAACGCACTGCAAATCTTCAAGCTCGCCGTCAGCCTTGGCGGCACGGAATCGCTCGCCTCGCATCCGGCGACGACAACACATTCCGGCGTGCCTATGGACGTACGGCACCGTATCGGCGTCCTGGACTCAACCATTCGCCTGTCGATCGGCATCGAGCATCCCGATGATCTGATCGCCGACCTCGCGTCCGCGCTCGACGCTGCGTAGCAGCCCGGTACGACTTGCCGTTGACGGTAGTTCGCGCTCGCGAGCTACCGGCTGCCGCTAGTCATCCGGCCACACTTCGATATCGGAATCGACGACATAGCGCGTGCCGTCATGCCAGACATAGGCGATGACAAGGTCCTTCTTGCCGGAGCCTGCGGCGACCTCGTAGCGACACATCAGACGGTATGGCCCTTTCTTGTTGCGAAGCATGCCGCGTTGCGTGGTGAAAATGCCCGCGCCATCATCAACCTCGCTGGTAACCCGCAGCTTCGCATCCCCGCGCAATTTGCGAAGCGCGTCCTGGGCGATGTCCAGAGGTGCGCAGGCGCCGTCGATTTCCGGAGGTGCCGCCGTTTGATCCAACACGACCTCCCATCGCCCGCCGGCAAATCGAAATGGCAAGTCTTGAACGAAATCCCGCCCTTCTGCGGTCAGCGCGCAGAGACGAACCGCCGCCGGCTGCCCCATTGCAGGAATGCAGCCGAGGAATTCACGGATACGAGGAGAGCCTGGTTTCACCCTGTCGAGCGCTTGCTGCAACTGCTCTTTGGTCGGAGCCGGAGCCGTTTCGGATGAGGCTCGCGCTTGAGCCGAACTCATCCCCAAGGTGACCGCCATGATCAGCGGAAAAGCACGGCACAGAAAGACATGTATGTTCATGGAGCCGATCAAAGCATGTTTCGGCTCTCAAAACCATGCCGCGATCGGTGCCAGGAACAGGACGTTCACAGCCTGTTATCAGCTCTCGAAATCGCCGAACACGTCCTGCAGACGGGTCAGAAGCTCGACGCGCTCATCCACCTTGCCACGCAGGACGACGAGGATATTGCTCAACAGAAGATCCATCACGGCGGTCATGGTCGCGGCTCCATCCCAGAGCGGGCCATGCGAGCCGGGTATGACGAGCGAGATATCCGACACCTCTTCCGCCCAGGGGCAGAATTCATCCGTCAGCAAGATCACCTTGACGCCGGCGCGGCGTGCCTCTTCCGCCAGCGGCCTTGCCTTGGATGCGAAACGACGGACGTCGTGAAGGAAGAGCACGCGGCCATCCACGGAACCATCAAGCAGTTCGGAATAGGTGCCGTTGAGGCCATCCATGAAGGCGACGCGTGGCCGGGTGTAGGAAAGTTGCGCGGCAAAGTACTGCGCGATGCCCCGGACGTTCTGATAGGCGGCAACATAGACTTCGCTTGCGGAAATCAAGGCATCGACCGTCTGCTGCCATTGCGGCGCAGTCGTCAGCTCATAGATCATGCCGAGATTGTCGACCTGCTGCTGCAAAAGGCCGGCGAGAAACTTGCCATCCCGCAGGTCTTCCTGGAAACGGTCAAGAGAGCCCTTGATCTGCCAGGCCGGATTCGAGCGGCCGCCGCGACGCAGGGCCGTCTTCAACTCATCGAGACCATCGAAGCCGAGCCGCCGCAGATAACGACCGACGGTCATCTGCGAGATATCGAGCCTTGCTGCAATGGACTTTGCGGTCTCGAAGGGAAGTTCGGCGATGTTACGCTCGATATAGCTGGAGATCAGCTTGTCGGATTTCGACCTGCGCATGTCAGCGCTCTGCACGAGCTTCAGAATATCCTTCGACAATCTTCCCTCCAGTGAAGCTCCGCCCGAAACCGGACGGAGTATCCTTTCGCGATATTATTGGGCCGTCTTGACCTTCGTCCATGCGCGATCGAACTGGCGCAGACCGCTACCAAGATCGTCAAAGATCTGCAGGCGCTTCATGGTCTCGTCAGTCGGATTGATCTCTTTGCTATTCTTGATGTTTTCCGGCGTCAATTGCCTCGCCGGCACGTTCGGCGTGCCGTTGGTCTGCTGTGAGACGTTGAGCGCGGCAATTTCCGGACGCGTGTAGAATTGCTGGAACTTGATCGCGTTGGCCTTGTTCGGCGCGGTCTTCAGCACGCACATGTCTTCCTGATACATGGTGGCGCCCTCCTCCGGGATGACGTAGCCCAGATCCTTCGGATTGCCGAAGACGTTGATCATCGAACCGACGAAGAAATGAGCGGCGGCAATATCGCCGGACTCGACCATCGGGCGGGAATCATAGGTAAAGGCTGCGACGTAAGGCTTCATCTCGATCACGGTATCGGCCGCCTGCTGCAGCTCGTCCGGCTTGGTCGAATTGACCGAATGGCCATTGAGCATCAGCCCCACGCCCAGCACCTCGCGCATATCATCCAGCAGCGTGAATTTCAGGTGCTTGGCCTTCACCGTCGCGACCAGATCCTTCCAGCCTGTGATATCCTTCCCGAGCACCCTGCGGTTATAGAGAATACCGACTGTGCCGAAGGCATAAGGCAGGCAATATTCGCCCTTCGGGTCGCTCTTGGCGCGCAGGAAGCGGGGATCGATATTCTTGAAACCTTCATAGGTATCGATGTCGGTCTTCTCCAGGAGATTGAGCTTGGCCATGATTTCCTGCATGTGCACCGACGGAAAGACGATGTCATAGCCCGTCGCGCCGCCCTGGATCTTGGCAAGCATTTCCTCGTTGGAGGAATAGGTCGACAGATTGACCTTGATCTTGGTTTCCTCCTCGAACTTCTGGAGGACGGCCGGATTGATGTATTCGCCCCAGTTATAGATGTTGAGCTCTTCGGCAAGGACCGCAGTCGGCAGCAGTGTCGTCAGCGCAACAAGACCCAGGCGCCTGAAGACGCCTTTCAAAATCATCATTTTTGTTCCCCTTGGTAGGATTATTGTCCCTTCGGCGCGCTCGGCTCGGGCTTTGGTGGAAGCTTTAACCGATCGCGTTGAGGGCGTTGACTTCGACGAAAAAATGATATCAACATATCTAAATCACGCAAGAGTTAATTTAATAACATTTCGGGGAACGACGAATGCGAGATGCAATAGTGCGGCTGGTATCAGCCGCAAAGGCCTTTCCGACTCCCGAGGGTCGGCAGGTGAAGGCACTTGACGGCATCGATCTGGAGATCGGCCGCAATGAATTCATCACACTTCTCGGGCCATCCGGCTGCGGCAAGACCACGCTGCTCCAGGCGATCAGCGGCTTCGTCGAACTCGATGCCGGGCGCATAATGATCGACGGCGACGACATGACGGATCGGCCGCCCTATCGCCGGCCGGTAAACACGGTCTTCCAGAACTACGCGCTCTTCCCGCACATGAGCGTCGGCGAGAATACCGGCTATGCCCTGGAGGCTGCCGGCGTCGGCAAATCCGAACGCATGGAACGGGTGCGGGCAATATTGAAGATGGTCGGGCTGGAGGGCCTGGAAGGCCGCCTGCCACGGCAATTGTCTGGCGGCCAGCAGCAGCGCGTGGCGCTTGCCCGCGCCATCGTCGCCCGCCCGAAGGTGCTTCTGCTCGATGAACCGCTCTCGGCGCTGGATCGCCACCTGCGCGAGACGATGCAGCTCGAGCTCAAGAACCTGCAGCACGAACTCGGCATCACCTTCATCTTCGTGACCCATGACCAGCAGGAAGCGCTGACCATGTCCGATCGCGTCGCAGTGCTTGCGGACGGGCGGATCCAGCAGCTCGACACGCCGCTGGAGATCTACGACCACCCGACCAATACGTTCGTGGCGAGCTTCATCGGAGCGAGCAACCTGTTAGAAGGCAGCAGCGACGGCCAGAACTTCATGACCAGCGAAGGCACCGCGATCAGGCACGCCTCCACGACAAAGTCCGGGGACATGGGACCTGCCGTCGCTCTGATCCGTCCGGAGAACTTCTTCCTCTCGAGCTCCGCCGACACCTGCCCGGCAATCGACGTCACCGTGGAGCAGATCGTCTATGTCGGCTCGTCCTTCGAAGTCTTCGGCAGGACGGCGGGCGGGCGCAGGCTCGTGGCGCAGATTCCAGCCGCGCAACGGGGCGCTGTCAGCTCGCTTGCCACAGGCCAACCGGCGCGCTGGCACTATGATCCGGTAAGCGTCCACCTGATCACCGCGAGGGAGGCAGCCTGATGACGATTGCCGCGCGCCGGCGTTTCCAGCTCGGGCTGTTGCTCGGGCCTGTGACGCTCTTTCTGCTAATCTTCTTCGTCGTGCCCCTTGGCATCATGATGGTAACGAGCTTCCTGACGCCGGGCCTCTATGGCGGCGTCGAATGGAGCTTCTACCCCGACAATTTCGGCCGCATCCTCGGCTTCGCCAATCCGCAATTCGAGGAATACGATCCGGTCTATATCGCCATCTTCCTTCGCTCGATCCGGATTGCGGCGCTGACGGTGGCGGCGACGCTTCTCGTCTGCTACCCCGCCGCCTTCTACATCAGCCGGCTACCGGACAAATGGAAGAACTTCTGCCTCTTCCTCATCACCCTGCCGTTCTTTTCCAGCCTTATCGTGCGGCTCTTCGTCTGGGTGATGATCTTGCGCCCGACCGGGCTGATCAACAACACACTGATGGCGACAGGCGTGATCTCCGCACCGCTGGAGATGATCTATACGGATGGCGCGATCATCCTCGGCATGGTCTACGTCTTCATTCCGTTCATGTTCATGCCGGTCTATGCCAGCATCGAGAAGCTCGACTGGCGGCTCATTCAGGCATCGCTCGATCTCGGTGCAGGCCCGATCCGGACCTTCTTCCGCATCATCCTGCCCCTCACCACGCCGGGCATCATCGGCGGCTCGATCATCGTCTTCATTCCCGCACTCGGCAATTTCGTCGTGCCGGCGGTTCTCGGCGGCGCCAAGGTGATGATGCTCGGCAGCCTCATCGAGGCGCAGTTCCTCTCCGCCCGCAACTGGCCGTTCGGCTCGGCGCTCGCCATGATGGTCATGGCCGTGATGCTGGTGCTGCTCGTCGCCTATGTCATCGTCTCCGGCCGCCGCAATGCGACCGCAGCATTGTCAGTATGAGGAGGGCTCAATGAAGATCGCACGCACCCTCTTCAACGGCGGCCTCGCACTCTATACGATGCTGTTCTTCGCCTTCATCTATATCCCCCTCGTCCTGATCGCCGTCTATTCGTTCAATGCGAACCCGGTCAACATGATGAGCTGGAGCGGCTTCACCACGGATTGGTACGCGCAGGTCTTCGGCTTCAAGACTGCAGTTTCGGAGAGCGCCCTCTATATCGAATCGACCGATCAGCTGCTCGCCGCCGTCTTCAACAGCCTGAAGATTGCCGTCTCGACGACGGTCATCTCGACGGTGCTCGGCACTGCCATGGCAATCGCGCTTCACCGCTTCAATTTTCTCGGCAAACGCTTCTATCAGGTCGCCATGTTCATGCCGATGTTGATGCCGGATATCGTGCTCGGCATAGCGCTTCTGATCTTCTTTGTCAGTGCCGGTATCCAGCTCGGCCTGATGACCATCATCATCGGCCAATGTACCTTCCTGACGTCCTATGTGTTCATCGTCGTTGCGGCACGTCTGTCCGGCATGGATCGGACATTGGAGAATGCCTCTGCGGACCTTGGCGCCAACGAGTGGATGACCTTCCGCCGCGTGGTGCTGCCGCAGCTGATGCCGGGCATACTCGGCGGGGCGCTGCTTGCCTTCATCATCTCGATGGATGACCTGGTGATCACCTATTTTATAGCCGGCGTCGATGTAACGACGTTGCCGATGTTCATCTTCGCCATGCTCCGTCGCGGCATCAAGCCCGAGATCAACGCCATCGCCGTGATGATGCTAACCTTCTCCTTCCTCGTGGCCTCGCTTGGCCTCTATCTTCGCTCCCGGCAGAAATGACATGACAACAAAAACAACCATCCGCAAACCGCGCGGCCGTGAGCTTGGCCTGCCCTTTACCGGCCGCACCGGCACCAACAATGCCATTACCGATGTCGCCGGCATCGGCGTCGGCTTTCAGACGATCATCGAGAACGAGCCACGTACCGGCCGCAAACGGCCGACACGTACCGGAGTGACGGCCATCCTGCCGCATATGGAGTCCGAAACGCCCGTCCCCGTCTATGCCGGCGTGCATCGCTTCAACGGCAATGGCGAGATGACCGGCACGCATTGGATCGAGGACGGCGGCTACTTTCTCGGGCCCATCGTCATCACCAACACGCACGGCGTCGGCATAGCGCATCATGCCACGATAAAATGGATGATCGACCGCTATGCCTCTACCTATCAAACCGACGATTTCCTCTGGATCATGCCCGTTGTCGCAGAGACTTATGACGGCGCACTGAACGACATCAATGGACTGCATGTCAGCGAGGCCGATGTACGGGCGGCCCTCGACAGCATTACGGCTGGCCCTGTTCAGGAAGGCAATTGCGGCGGCGGCACCGGCATGATCACCTACGGCTTCAAGGGCGGAACGGGCACATCCTCCCGTATCATCGAGTTCGATGGACGCACCTATACGATCGGCACATTGGTGCAAGCCAACCACGGCCAGCGCGACTGGTTGACGATTGCAGGCGTGCCCGTCGGCCGGCATATGCGGGACGGCACGCCGCAAAGCCAGCTTCAGGAGCGCGGTTCCATCATCGTCGTCATCGCCACCGACCTGCCGCTGGCGCCGCATCAACTCAAGCGTCTCGCGCGCCGCGCCTCCATCGGCATCGGCCGCAACGGGACGCCGGGCGGCAATAATTCCGGCGACATCTTTCTGGCTTTTTCGATCGCGAACGCCCACCCGATGGCGCATAGGGCCAGTGGCCATCTTTCCCTGGAAATCGTCAACGACGAACCTCTGGACCCTGTCTACATGGCCGCGGTCGACAGCGTCGAAGAGGCAGTCGTCAACGCCATGCTGGCGGCCGAGGAGATGGGCGGCACGCCCTATGACCGATTTCGGATCCAGGCCATTCCGCACGACCGGCTTGTGGAGCTGATCCAGCAATATGGACGGATGGGAGCGGCAGCGCCGCGTTCGTAGTTCGGCGGTCCAATCGATAGATCTAGCGCCGCGGGTTGCTCGCGGCGCACATGGTTTTACGGGTGCATTCGAAGTTCGCTGAGCTTTGCCGTCGCATCGCCGCCGAGCCTAAGCGACCGTATTACCGCGATCTGAGCTGGGCGATCGACAACATCAGATCTCCGCTCATGCCAATCCCCGACCCTCGGTTGAGGATCGCAGAAGCGGGCGACGCCGTGTTGGCGCCGTTCGTCGCATCGTAAACGGCGGAGAAGCGCTTCAGGAGCGTATTCACCTTGCCGGCGTCGTGCATATCCTTGATCGGGACCAGCTTTTCCAGATATTTCGCCTGACGGGTCACATCCATATTGGATATGGAGGCGGGCAAGGAAAACGTGGTCTTGATCACGTTATAGAGCGCAGGGTCCGACATGATGTCGTAGACGGAATTGATCTGCGGCGCCTTTCGCTGAAAATACAGCGCAAGCCGGACGCCATCGTTGGAAGCCCCTTGCTGGGTTTCCAGGGTCTGGTGAAGATAGAGGTTGTCGGTCGCAAGGCGTGCACCCTTGTTCTGGCTTGCCTCCATCTTGGCGTTGGTCAGATTTCCCTTGGCGTCGAAGTTGAAGACGCTGACCATCGCCTTGAATTGCTGGCCGGCCTGCGTGTTCAGAAATCCCTTTGCATCCTCCGGATCTGCCGCGAAAGCCTTCTTCAACGTGGCTTTGTCGACCGTCTTGGGATCGATGTTATTGGCAACGAGAATGAAATCCGTCAGCTTCTTGTCCGCCAGGAGCTCATCCACGCTTTTCACGCCGACAATCGACTTGCTGAAGTCGGTTGCCGCGTCCTTGGCGTCCTTGACAGCCTTCTCGCGCATCTGGCCCGTCAAACCAAACGTCTTCGCCTTCGAATAGGCCGAGATAAAGCTGTTGATGGACGCTTGCGGCAGAGCCTCCACCGACGAGCGGAGGTTGCCTTTGCTGTCGAAATTATATGCCTTCGCCAGTTCGGTAAATCGATCGTCCTTGAGGGAGTTGACGTAGCTCTTGCTGTCGTAAGGATCGCTCTCCAATATCTTCCGCAGCTGGTCTCTAGTAACCTCGCCCTTGTCGATCCCGTAGGCGCGGAGCGCCATGTCCTGGATCGTTGGAAGATCCTTGTCCTTGGTATCATTGGCAGCGAAGAAATCGGAAATCGTCTTGATCTTGCCGACTACCGTCTTGTAGTGGGACTCGGCATCCTTCAACAAGACCGCACGGGCATCCGCATAGTGCGCCATGTACTTCTTCGAGGCAGCCGTGATGCCGTCGGCCGACTGCGCCGGCTGGCCGGCCGGAAGCGACCCATCGGCGGCAAAGTTGAACGAGGAAACCATTTCCGTCATATCCATAACGGCCGCATAGTCTTTGTTGGTAAAGGCTAGCTTGAATTGTGTTGGCGTGAGTGTCGCGCTAAGCCCATAGGCAGTCTTGAGATAGGAGAACAGCCTGTTATCGCCGCTGATATCGCTGATCGATCCAACCTTGCCAATTTGCTGGCGATAATACTGATCATTGCTGTCGGCTGAAGCCGACGTCAGCAGGGTCGGCACCATATTGTTGTAACGGGATATCAGAGCTTCTTTTTGCTGTGCAGTTTGCGCAGTTGCTCCGGAAAGCGTCCCGTCCGGCTTAAAGCCGAATTGCGATGCGATGAGCTTATAGGTTGACTGGACAGAAGCGGACGAGAAATTGCTCGCGGTATTGATGAAGCTATTCGGATCGTTGGGGTCGCTCGTCAGGACCGACTTCAGAAAGCTCTTTGAGACATTGTCCGGATTAACGCCATGAGCCGTCAGGACATAGTCCCGCATCCTGATATTGCCGACGATGTCGTCGACATTGGTCGCCTTGTCGATCCATTTGCTGTAAAAAGCGCTCTCATTCTTAGCCAGCGTCGTTTCGTTGGCGAAGGATCGCTCATAAAGCCCGATCGTATCGGTTTTCTGCGTGTCGCTTTGAGCCGTTTGCTTGCTTGAATTCGCGCCGAAATTGAAGGCAGCCGCGAACTGCCGATAACGGGGGTCTGTGAGCTTATTGGCAAAGCTGCTGCTGTTGCTGAGATCGCTCGTCAGAACCTTCTTCAGAAAGGCTTTGGCATAGGCCATATCCTCGAGACCGTAGGCCTTCACCGCATAGCTGTATAGCTTGTGATCCTTGAGGAAGTCATCGACGTTTTTGATGTTGCCGATGTGAGTGTCGTAATATTGCTGATCGCTCTTGACGCTAGCTTGCTTGGCGATGCGCGCAAGCGTTGATGCCATGTCCTTGGTCGCAGTTACATAGCCCAGATAGGTTGAAATCATGGATCGTCCCCCACAGACGCGCAGTTCACCAACATTAGCCCCGGCGCGCATAGTCGCAACCAGACCTTGCGCGAGGCTAGATCGGCAATCTGTGGAGCCGCGCTGGTCATAGTTCCATGACGCGTCAAAATTCAATCGAATGCGTGTCCCCTTTGAAGAGCGACCGATTATGACGAGGAAGCGCTAGGCGATAAAGGCGAGGGCAGCAGCTCCAATCAGTCCGGAATTTTGCCCCAGTGCCGCACGAACGACTTCAACGTCGCGAAAGGCCGGCATTGCCCATTGCGAGACATGCGACTGGATGCCCGGCCGCAAACGATCAAACTGATCCGACAGCCCTCCGCCCATGATGACGATTTCCGGGCTGAAGATATGAATGAGATTGGTAAAGCCTCGACCGAGAATTTCCGCCTCCTCGTCGACGAGGCTGTTGGCGAGAGGATCGCCAGCGGCAGCGGCAGCAAAGATGCTACGACTGTCAACGACTTCACCATTTTGGGCGAGCAAGGTCTCGCTGCATTCCGTTGCCCTTGTTCGCGCCCGTTTGGCAAAGGCCGTGCCGGAGGCATAGGCCTCGAAGCAGCCCTTGTTCCCGCAGGGGCAGACAATGCCGTCGGGCGCGATTGACATATGCCCGACATGGCCGGCCATTCCCTTGCGGCCACGCACGACGCGGCCGTCCGCGATTGCACCACCGCCAATACCCGTGCTGACCGTGACATAGACGAGGTTTGCGATGCCGCGGCCGGCACCGAATTGCCACTCGCCGATTGCCGCCGCGATACCATCATTTTCGAGGCGGACGGGCAATCGAAGGCGCTTCTGCAGTTCCTGTCGCAAAGGATAATTAGAGAAGCCGCGCAGCGTCGGAATCTCCAGCGCCGTTCCCGTCTCCGTATCGAGCGGCCCCGGCGCCGATACGCCGATCCCGACTATGGCGCCGGGATCGCAGGTCAAAAGCAACCGGTCTGTCAGGCTGCCAATCTGGCCGAGAACGGGATCCGGGCCGGCGTCCGCATCCGTCCGATCCTCGACGCGCTGCAGGACATTGCCGAGCTCATCCACCAGGGCAGCGCGGACCTGCGTCCCGCCCAAATCAATTCCGATCGCAAACCGGCTCATCAGCCGCTCCATGTCAAAGTGCGTGCAGCCACGCCATTCTGTCCTGCAGCGACGGGGCGTTGAAGGCGAGAGAGCCGAGAACGACCGTCTCCGCTCCGGACTGACGCAACAACGGAACCGTGTGCTCACGAATACCGCCGTCGGCCGCAAGAACGATCCTGTGCGTCGCACCGCATCCATCAATAAGCCGCTTGGCCTGCTGCAGCCGTTCGCCTGCCCGCTCGTCCAGACCCTGCCCCTTGACGCCGATTGCCGTGCCGAGAAGCGTCAGGAAATCGAGGCGCGCAACGTACTTCTCCACCAGCGAGACTGGCGTCTCGACCTTGAGCACCATGCCGGCGGCTATGCCGCGACGATCCAGCAGATCCAGCGCCGCATCGGCGACAGCCTCGTTTTCGAGATGAATACTGATCAGATCGCTGCCGGCGTCGGCAAACTGCTCGATCTGCGGCAGAAGGATATCGTCTGCCACCATGAGGTGAACATGGATCGGGCGCGAGGAAACCTTTCTCACGCCGGCGACCAGATCGGGGAAGAACAACATGGCCGGAGCGAAGTGACCATCGGCAACGTCGATATGGAGGACATCGACATAGGGATCGACGCGTGTGAGATCATCGGCAAGGTGGACCAGATCGGCGGACCAGACGGAGAATTCGCCGATCAGTCGATCGCGGGGAAGATCGGCAATCCAGCTCTTGGAGGGATTAGTCATTGTCTGTCAGTTCCTTGAAAAAATTGCTCATCGCCATCCGGAAATCGGCCAGATATTGCGAGCGGTTTTCAGCCTTGGGTGTGATTCTGACGAAGTATGCAGCGGGGATTATTTCCGCGAGAGCCTGCGCATGGGCGAGCGGATGAATGACATCACGCTCATGGCCGATGACGAGAGTCGGCACGGTGATCGCACGCACCTGAGCATCCGTGACGCCAGGCCCATCGCCGGAAATGGCCGTCAGCAAAGCTGCGGTGACGTCATGTGGCAGGCGCGAAAAGAAGCCCAGCAACGATGCGAGATTGTCCGGGGCCTCACCGGCCAGCCGCTGCCCGATCTTGCCGGCGAGAAACTCGGCTCTGGCATCCTCGGGCGACATTGTCTGCAAGAGGCGCCCAACCTCCGCATTCGGAGCCATATTCTCCGGCGCCGATTGGGTTACCCATGCTGGCCGGGCAATGACGAGGGCACGCACCAAATCGGGCCGCGTGACCGCCAGACGCAGCGAAATCGCAGCCCCCATGGAGATGCCGCCAAGCACGACCGGCGCGGCGATCTGCGTCTCGATGTAGGAGGCTACGTCATCGGCAAAGGTGGCGACGGACAAACGATCGAGATTGCCGGGCTGGGAGCGGCCGTGACCTCTCGCCTCAATGGTGATCCGACGAAAACCGAGATCGAGCGGAAAGACCTCTTCGGTCTGTCGGCTATCCCCGCACAATCCATGCTGAAAGATGACGGGAGCGCCAGCACCCGCAAGATCGACATTGAGTAACGTGCCATCCCTTGTTTCAAACGAGGCCATGCTGTTCATCGTCCGTCTCCAGCCGATGCGCCCGAAAGAATGTCTTGGAGGAAGGTTGCCACGCCCGCTGCCTCAGTGGCCGAGAGACCATGGGTTACCAGACTGCCATCGAAACCAACAGCCTTCAGCCTGCCCAGATAATGCGGGTAATCGAGTACGCCCTTACCGGCAGTCGCAAAGCTGCCGTCCGGATTGCGATCCTTCGCATGGGCCATGACGATGCGGTCGGCGAGAAGATCGATGGCGGCCGATACTGTTGACCGCTGCTCCTCCAGCGTTGCGACCTCGAAGAGATTGGCCGGGTCCATGACGATCTTCAGTCGCGGACTACCGAGTTCGGTAATCAGGCGATGTGCCTTTTCCGCCGAGTTGATGACATTGGCCAGTTCCGGCTCGATACCGAGGTTGATGTCATAGCGCTCGGCAATCTCGAGCGCCGTTTCCATTGCTTCCAGCAGGTCCCGCCAGGCATCCGGCAGATCATTGTCGGGATGCGCTCTCCATTGGTCGACGGGATCGCGCGTGCCGGTGCAGAGCGTTATCAGACCGGTCGACATCCCCGCGCAATGCCTGGCAAGTTCCTCCAGCCTCCGGTGCCCCACTTGGCGCACGGAGACATCTGGATGGATCATGTTGTAGGTGCCGGAAACCGCGACGATCTCCACGCCAGTCTTTGCGGCCGCTTCGCCAATCGACCTGACCTGTTCATCGCTGATTTCGTCAGGCATTGAGGCAAGGCCTGAGCACGCCATGTTATATTGGCTAGCCGAAAAGCCGGCATCGCCCACGGCCCCGAGAACGGTTGCGGGATCCGTGCCGTCAAAGGTCTTGGCGAAAATACCGAGCCTCATCATACACCGCCCGTCACGTCGGCAAGCGCCACCGCCTTGCCGCTCTCGACCGAGCGGGCAATGGCGACCATCGCCTGCACCGAGGCGAGCCCGTCATTGATATCGGCTCCCTCCATTGCCGCGCCATCCAGAATGGTGCGGGCAAAGCCCTCCACCTGCCGGCGATAGAAATGGCCATCGGCGCCAAGCACGCGATGGGTCGCTCCGTCGGCTTCCCGGAAAATATCCACTTCACTCGATTTGTAGTACCAGGGGTTATAGGTCTTGCCGAGGACGCTGCCATTCTTGCCGTAGATCTGGAAACCTTCGTGCCAGTCCATGCGCACCTGAACGGTGAGATCGAGATGGCCGAGCGTGCCCGAGGCAAACTCCACATCAACGAACCAGCACCAGATGCCGCCGCGCTCGGATAGCCTGGCATGGACGGAAACGATATCGCCGGCGAAATAGCGTGCCGTATCGATCAGATGGCATCCATGCGCCAGCATGTAATAACGCCTGAGATCCGCCTTCGGGTTGACCGATGGCTTTCTGGCATTGGCGCTGGTGACGATCAGCGGCTGGACCGCATCGGTCATCGGGTAGCGATGCGTGCTGTCGCAGTACCATGCCTTGAGCGCAACCATCTCACCCATTTCGTCGCGGATGAAATTCTTGGCCGCCTGCAATCCCGCGTCGAAGCGCTTCATATGCCCGACTTGTAAAATCTTTCCCGACGTCTCGACGGCTGTCTTCAGCTCACGGCACTCTTCGACGGTGACACCGACCGGCTTCTCACACAGCACATGCTTGCCCGCTTGCAGAGCCTTGATGGAGGCCGGCACATGAAAGGCATCGGCCGTCGCGATGATGACGGCGTCGAGATCGGGATCGGCCAGCATCCTGTCATAGTCGGCGTAGGTGTTCTCGGCCCCATGGGTGATCGCCATCCGCTGGCGCAGATCGTCAGCGACATCGCAAATGGCGTAGAGGTCCGCATTGACGGCCTTGGTGCAGCTTTCAAAATGCGCCGCCTGGGCAATCTGGCCCGCACCGAGCACGCCTATGCGAAGACGTCGTTCATTCTTAGCCGGCATCGATAACTCCTCGCTTCGATAGATCGAGCAGGCTGGCCTCCCCGCCAGCTCAACCATCCTCATTTCCCTTCTATCATTTTTTTACAAAAGAAATAAAATATTTTTGAAAAAGCACACGGAATTTCTGGATGCTGATATAGGCTGGAATCAACGGGAAAATTGGACGGTGGGGCGTTGGCAGATCAGACGATAGCGAAATATCTGAACGAGTTGACTATCCTGACCATGCTTCGGGTCCAGGGACAGGCCAGCCGGATCGAGATCGCGCGGCACCTCTCCGTCACGCCCGCCACCGTGACCCGCCTGGTCAACAACCTCATCGAACAAAACCTCGTCCAGGACATCCAGCCGCCTGTTGCCAGCCGGCAGACCAATCGTGAGCCAGGCAGGCCGGCAACCAGTGTCACCCTGAATGCTTCCGGCGCATTCTTCTTCGGTGTCGAAGTCGGCGTCGACATATTGCGTTTCGCCCTGCTGGACCTGGCAGCCACAGTCATAGACGCAAGCGAGATACCGTTTCACAACCAGATGTCTCCCGAGCAGGTCGCCGGAGAGATTGCGCGGCAAGTCAACCGGCTCAAGGCCAATCCGATCTATCGCGAGCGCCTCAAAGGAATAGGTATTGCCTTTCCCGGCATCGTCCGCTCCGACGGCTTTATCGTGAACCTGCCGATCGTCGGATGGCGCAATATCGATTTCCCCAGCCTCCTTTCCGAATTGATCGACCTGCCGTTTTTCATCGAGAACGACGCCAATGCCGGAGCCTTCGGCTGCACCTACAACGATCCTTCCCTGCCCAATAGCTGCAGCCTCTTTCTGAAGCTCGATGCGGGTTGCGGCGGTGCGGTCGTCGTCGACGGCAGGCTGCTGAGGGGAGCAAACGGTACGGCCGGCGAGTTTGGTCATCTCAGGCTCTCGGATGACGGTCCGCAATGCAGCTGCGGAAACAGGGGCTGCCTGGAAAGCAAGATCGGCCTTGGCGCCATCGCCCAGCAGTTCTTGGGAGCGCATAGTCTTTCCGATATCGAGCTTGCGCATCTTCCGAAAAGAATCGTCGAAGCTGCGCGCAGCAATGATGCCCGGGCCATCGAGACAATGGATTCCTTCGTGCACTGGCTCGTTCTCGGCCTCGTCTCGCTCGTCAATCTCTACAATCCGAGCATTGTTCTCCTGGGCGGCCCCGTAGCCACGCTCGCGGAAGCAAACATCGACAGGATTTCGCAGGGCGTGCGCGACGGCATCGTCACCGGCATCCCCGCCCCGACGGTGATGCTTTCCACGCTGGGGTCCTACGAAGGGGCGATCGGCGCGGCCTCGATTGCGCATCATCACGCATTCGACATTTCTCGCGTCGGGATAATAGCAGCGCGCTAGACCGAGCCCGATGCCAATGCATCGATGCTCGGTCCTGCTGCCAATCACGCCTGCCTTTACTGTACGAGTACAGGCGCCAGGCAGCGTGCGTCGGTGACCTGTATGTCCGCTTGCCCGACACCGATGCCGAGAAGCCCCAGCAGGTTGTAGAGCAGCTGGTCGACAGGGGCCGTGATGATGGAAAGCGTATCGGCAAGAGCGGACAATATTCCGCTCGGCGTACCGATGGTGATGATGAGAATCTGGATGGTGACGTTGGTGTTCTTCAGCAGCGACGAGATCAGCGACGTCACGACATCTCGGGTCGAGACCGTCTTGATGGTACCATTGGAGATTTCCGAAGGCTGAAACGTCACCCGCGTCGGGCTCATATTGGCGATGTCGATCTGCGCGCTGGCAAGGACCCGCAGCAGCAGGGAATCGATGATGGCGGCCTGCGTGACCCTGGGCTTGGTGCCGAAATTCACGAAGGCCGTGGGGTCCACATCTCCGAGAGCTATTTCCGCAACCCCAGGCACGGCGTCTATGCCGACGACGGCGTTGGGCATATTGCCGCCGACACAGGTGATCGAGGCGAGCTTGGCCTCGGCAGGTGCCAGTTCGATATAGAGCGGTATTCTGAGCTTCAGCCCAGCAATGATCGACAATCCCGTGACGGCAACGTCGACCATGACACGCACTTGCGGCGTGCGGACGATAGCGCCTGGCGCGCCCACTGCCAGGGATGGCGTCTGCTGCGCGATCTCGCCGACCGCCAATGTCATCGTAGCCGTCAGGAGGCCAGGCAGGGCAGCCCCGAGGTCAATGGAGATCTGCCTTTGTTGATTGGCGGCCATGGCCGTCAACGACAGGAAATTCATCACGCTCATGTTGACGGACAGATTGGGGCCTGTTCCGACGATATTTTTACCTTCGGGTCCAAGATTCAGGAGATCCTGGAGCTTGAGAGTGACATTCGTTTTGCCGAGCGTCTTA
Organism: Rhizobium sp. AC27/96; assembly: GCF_001692325.1. Taxonomy (GTDB): domain Bacteria; phylum Pseudomonadota; class Alphaproteobacteria; order Rhizobiales; family Rhizobiaceae; genus Rhizobium. The sequence goes on from NZ_LXKN01000032.1 coordinate 317,926, forward strand.
CCCAAATTGTTGATGATGGTAACGACCGCAGGCGAAAGGTTCGTGGATTTGCCGAGCGCGCCGAGAATTTTGTCGTATGTGACGTCGGTGGCCAACAAATCATTGTAGCTGAGTGCCGTGAGATTGAGGTCCGTCGCCAGAAGATTGAGGAAGCTCAGGAGATTGATCTTCGCGCCGATGAGCGACTGATAATCAACGAGCTTCAGGGATATTTTCGTTCCGAGAAGCGTCCCGAGAAGCTGGTTGAGAATACCGCCATCGAGGCTTGCCAGTCGCGACCCGACGGAGAAGGCGGCCAGGCGTTCGCTCGTCGCGGTGCCTGTTGCACTGAGCGTCGGCGCATCCGCAAAGGCCGACGAGAAAGGCATCAGGGCCTTCTGAGTGAGTGTCACTTTCACGGAATCGGCTGGAGTGCTACCCGAAGAAAAACGGTTCGCGGGGGCGATCGACGTATCTGCCTTGTAGGTTCCGAGAACCATGTTGGCCAGCGTTTCATATTGCCCTGAATTGGCGGCGGCAGAGGTGATGGGCCCGTTGGATGTCAGATAGTTGCTACCCGTGGCAAGAGCCGCGGCGGTGCCGTTCGACTGAAGATTGGCAAGAAGCGTGCTGTTGGCGCTGGTAATATTGGAAGCGGCAGTGATGGCGCCGATATCGCTGAGCTGCTGCAGGCGCTGCTGCTGCAGTGTCATCATGCCGTAGTCGATGCCAAGCCCGAGGCAATAAAGGATCAAGGGTGAGACGAGCGCCGTGGTGATCGCGACGTTTCCCCGTTTGTCGCGGCAGAGGGCGACCCATTCGAAGAACTTCTTCATCACAGCCCTCCAATCCGGATCGTGGAGTAGCGGCGGATCGTCTGATCCGGCATGACGAAGGTATAGAGGTTCCAGATCGGAAGAGCGGACGCATCATAGCTGGCGCTGACAGTGAACTGATTGGCGTTCGCCGGATCGGTCGCGACGGTAACGGTCAGCTTGTCTTTCGTCAGGAAGGCATCGTTGATGGTCGAGCGCGTGACGAAATCCTGGACGAGCTGCGTTCGCTCGGTCGCGGAAATGCCGGCAACCGCCGTGCGCGCGGCGTCAGCCGTCAGCTGCTGGAGCGAATGGGCGGCGGTGAGATAGATTGCAAAAGCAATCAGCGTCAGAAGCATAAGCAGGAAAAGCGGCGCGATCAGAGCGAACTCGACTGCGGCTGTACCCTCTTTGGCCCTGTTGAAATCAGAAACACGAATCATGGTCCTGGCTCCTTCGATCGGCTGGTCATCTATGATGATGACGATCCAGGAAACCTTAGATTGCGCGCGTTAATTTTATATTTCTAAATATACTATTTTCTAATGTTTTTACATCTAAAAGATATTGGTTTAATTGATATAAATTGTCATCATTGCAGTATCTTGGTGACCTTTAACGGAAGAATCGGCCTGTAAAAGGAGGGCGGCGGCGCTCGGGTGGGTTGTTCCCTTCAACGGCTTGAGCACCGACACCGGTCGACTTCGGCGGGTCGCGCCTTGTGGCATGACATCGCGACACAACGGAATGAGCACGCTGAATGGCATATGCCGTCGTGACGGCAGTCTATTTCTTCTTTGGCGCCAGCTCCCACCAGCCCTGCGTATTCCTCACAAAACGGCGGTTCCCCTTGTAGTAGCTCACGCAACCGGTCCGATCGACCTTGATCGAGGTCGGTATAGATTGCACACCAGCCTTGAGCCGCTCGACCATATCGAGCGCTTCTTGCCTTTTTCCGGCGCGGATCAGCGCCATCAGCTTTGACTCTTGTGTCATCCTCTATACTCCCGTTCATGGAGGATCAGGGGCAGGCGGATTTTGTAGTCCGTCAGTCGCATGTTCATATCGATCAACCCGATCTGCGTTGCATGAGCAGCGCGCGCAGTGCCACCACCACCACACAAACGCTGGAAATAAGAAAAATTGCCCCCGACATCGCATAAATGGTCGGTGACGCCCCGGCATTCATCTTGCCGAACAACACCACCGGCAACGTGTTTTGCCGCCCCGCCAGATAGAAGGCGCGCGTGAATTCGTTGAGGGACAGCAAAAACGAAAAAATAAAGGCGCTGACGAGACCCGGCCGGATAAGCGGCAGGGTGATGTCGCGGAATTGCCGGAACCGGCTGGCGCCAAGATCGTCGGCCGCCATCAGATAGGTCCGCTTGACGGCGGCAAAGCTCGTCAGGATGACGATGAAGGCAAAGGGCATCGCCCATAAAAGATGGCCGGCAATGACGGTCAGGGCCGAAGCCTTTACGCCAACCCGGCTGATGACCGTCGAGAGCGCCAGCCCCTGTATGACGCCAGGCACGAACATCGGCAAAAGTACGGTCAGGAACAAGATGCCGCGGCCGCGATGAAGCTCGCGATAGGCAAGGGCCGCACCGAGCGACAACACCGTCGCAATGACCGCTGTCGCAAGCGCAATCATGAGCGACTGGCCAAGCGCCGCAATGAGCGCGGTTTCGCTGCCAAGCGCAACATACCATTGCAGGGTGAGGTCCGAGAAATGCGGCAACCCCGGCTGCAGGGACGGATTGAACGAAACCCCGAGCAGATAGAGCGGCGGCGCATAGATCACCGCCAGGCCGGCAATGGTCAGCGTCCAGATGATGATACGCGGGTTCGTTCCCTCTCTGACGATCATTGGCTGCGATCCTCAAACAGGGAGGAAAGGCCGAATATGGCGTCTCCGATCAGCACCAATCCGAAGACGATGACGAGCATGAGGGTCGAGATCGCAAAGGCGAGCGGAAAATTGGCGACACGCATGACGTCGTTGATCATGATCGAGACGATGGATGCGCCGGCGCCGCCGAGCATCTGCACTTCGGTCGAGGACCCCGCGACCATGACGAAGACGAACAGGAAGCCCGCGAAGACACCGGAATAGGTCAGTGGCAACAATACCGTGCGCGCCATCGTCCAGAAGCCGGCGCCGAGGTCACGAGCGGCGGCCATCGCAACCGTATCGACGCGACGCATGGAGAGCAGAACGGGGAAGGTCGCGAATGGCAGATAGGATGCAACAAGCCCGACAATGACGGCGAAATCACTGAACAACAGCCAATCGAGCGGCGCGTCCGTGATCCCTGCCTGCATGAGAAGCGTATTGATGACACCGGTACGACCCAGCAGCAACCGCCAGGAAAAGGAACGGATGAGATAAGACGTGAAGAAGGGAATCGTCAGAAGCGCCGCAAGCACCACGGATAGTTTGCGCCCGGCCAGAAAATACATCGCATAGGCTGTGGGATAAGCGATAAGGAGGCAGATGCTCGCCGTCAGAAACGCCTTGCCAAGCGTGGAAAGAAACACGCTCCAGCGCCCGGCTTCGAGGATGGCGCCATAGGCAGCCAGGCTGAATTCCGGCTTGATCCAGTAGGTTGCGGAATCCCAGGCGCAGAAGCTCCAGACGACGACGAGAACCAGCGGCGCAAGGCCAAGCACAAGGATGACCGCAAGCGGGGCAGCCAGCAATAGAACTGATGTCTTCATAATCTGCCTCCTCTTCCGTCCAGCTTCATCGGGTTGTCTCCGTCGGCTCGGGGCCGGCCTGCCCTCTCGGGAAAACTGGCCAGCCCCGGTCCATCGCATCACATCAAGCGTTGCGCAGCTTCTGCCACCATTCTTCGTAGAGTTGGAAATTGTCCGGGCGGCAATTCTGCCAATAAACCTTGCCTGAGAACTTGGCCTTCACATGGTCGGCAAGCTTGGCAACGTCGTCGGCCTTGTATTCGTCCGGATGCGCCTTGGCATAAGCGAGGTTGTTGTCGGTCGGCACGAGATAGCCGCGCGCCTTGCCCAGTTCGCAACCATAGAGGCCGGCAAGCAGCGCATCGACGAACTTGTGGGCGACGTCGGCCTTGCCGCGCTCCGCGGCACCCTTGAGCAGGACCGTGTTGTTGCCCCAGCCTTCATAGCCTTCGACCGGAGAGGCATACTCCACCTGAAGCCCGCGCTTGCGGCCTTCATAAACGATCGGCTCCCAGCCTGTCATCGCATCGACTTCCTCGTTGGCAACGAGCTGCACGCCCTGCTCCCAGCCATTCCAGAAGGTACGGAACTGGCCGTCCTTCTTGTGCTTGATCAGGAATTCCATGACGAGGCCGAGCTCGGATTCGGAGAGATTGCCGGGATCCTTGATCGGCTGGTTCTCCGCACCCTTGAGGTAGATGGCGGTGAAGATGGCGCTGTTGATCCAGGCATCTTCCATCGCGACCCGGCCCTTCAACTTCGGATCGAAGATGACGCCATAGCTGTCGACCTTGCCGAGCTTGTCCGGGCGGTAGATGATCGAGTCGGCATTCACGACCGTGGGGATGCCGTATTGCTTGCCCTCATAGGTCAAGGTCGGGATATCCTTGGCCCATTGCCAGATGCCGGCGAAGTTCGGGATCTTGGAAACATCCCAGGGGGCAATCAGCCCCTGCTTGGCGAGCTCGCGCTCGGCGCCACCCTGAAACCCGCCGACATCGAAGAGATCATTGGCGTTGCCGGCGGCCAGACGTGCGACGACCGGGCCGACATCGTTGCCATTATCGGTAAATTCGGGCGAAACGCCACTCTGGCGTGTAAATTCCTGCCATTTGTCGCCGATATCGAGCGTGGCGGTGCCCCAGAACGCAACCGTCGCGTCGTCGGCCATGGCGCGGGTCGCGCCAAGCCCACCGACAGAAAGCGCAGCGGCACCCGCGCCCATGAGCTTCAGCATGTCTCGTCGCTGCATGTTGCTCCTCAAGGCGGAGGAGACGGGATCATTGCCTCTATTCATCGTGTCATTCCCTTCCCTTATTTTTCGCGTATTTCAGCTATTCGGGTTCTACTCATCGCCTCCAGCCAAGGCCGGCATTCCGGAACGATCAATCAAGAGCGCGGCACCCGGTTTCAGACGCACGCGCACGCTTTCCCCCGGCAAGGGCGGGATTGCGTCGGCGCTGGTCGTCACCACCACACGCTGGCTGTCGGCGAACGCAAGGGTAACGTCATGGCTGAGTCCGCGATAGATGCTTTCGACAACCTTAAGTTCAATTGTTTCATCCGCCCGCTCGACTAACGGGACGAGTTCGATCCGGTCGGGACGAATGGCGACTAGGGCATCCTTTGGCGCAGTGCCGGAAAATATTGCAGTCAGTTTCTGGCCGGCAATCACGGCTACGGCCCTGTCACCGGCAATCGAAATGCTCTCGGGTTTCAACAGCGTATCGATGCCGACGAAACGGGCGACGAACGCATTGGCCGGAGCCTCGAAGAACCGTGCCGGCGCGTCGATCTGCTCGATGCGGCCCTTGTGCATCACCGCCATGCGGTCGGAGAGGCTGAGGGCCTCGTCCTGATTGTGGGTCACCAGAATGAAGGTCGCGCCGGTCCGCTTGTGAAGCCGGCCGAACTCGTCGCGCATCTGCTGGCGCAGCCGTTCGTCCAGCCCGGTCAGGGGCTCGTCCAGCAGGAGGATACCGGGCTCCATGACAAGTGCCCGCGCGAGAGCCACGCGCTGGCGCTGGCCGCCCGAAAGAAGATTGACGTCACGATCCGCAAAGCCGGAAAGCTCGACCAGCTCCAAGGCGCCCTCGACCTTGGCCTTCAGCGCACCACCGGAAAGCCCGCGCAATTTCAGCCCGTAACCAACATTCTGGGCCACGTTCATATGCGGGAAAAGCCCGAGCGACTGGAACACGGTGTTGACGGGCCGACGATTGGCGGGAACGCTCGCCATATCCTTTCCGTCAAAAAGAACGCGTCCGGCGGTAGGCTTGTCAAAGCCGCCGATCAGCTTCAACAGCGAGCTCTTGCCGCAACCCGACGACCCAAGCAGGGTGAAAAACTCCCCGGCTTTGATATCCAGTGTCACGTCATCGACAGCGCGCACCGGCCCGTAGCTCCTGACGATGTGGTCGAGACCGATCGCTATCGCCATATCAGACGCTTCCCCCATCAGATTCACGGATGAGCAGCAGTCCTTCGTCGGTCACTTCAAGTTCCTGTCCGGCAACGACAAGCGATGTCGCCGTTGCTTCTTCGACGATGAGCGGGCCAAAGACACCCTTCAGCGGCGGCAGCTTCGTGCGTTCATAGACCGGGCAGGGCACCCAGCCTGTCTCTCCACCGAAATAGACCTGGCGTTCGCCCTTGAAGGCGGCGTCCAGCGAGCGATCCGTCAATGTCAGCTTCGGAATGGCAATGACGGGACCATGCAGTACCGCCTCCAGATGGATCATGGTGATCTCAATCGGCGAAGCTGGAAGGCGGAAGGCGTAAGCACGCTCGTGAACCGCATGGAAGCGCTCTGCGAAGCTTTCGACATCGTCATCGAGCTCGAAACGAGCGAAAACGCCGTGTTCCTGGCCGCGATACCGGGCTTCCACCCGGCAGGCATAGCGTATGTCGGCACCATTGCCCTTGGCGAAGTAGGTAACGGCATCACGCTTCAGCTCGTCGAAGCGGCGCTTCAAATCACTAACCGCCTGCGGCACGAGTGGCGAAAACCAGGTGCTGCGGAAATCCGCCCTAGGTTCGGCCGCAAGCATACCCCAGGCCGAGAAAATACCGGGATGTGGCGGCACGACCGTCATCCGCACGCCGAGGTCGCGTCCGAGGCGCGCGGCCAGCGCCGGCCCGGCGCCGCCTGAGATGACAAAGGCGGCATCGCGCGGATCGTGTCCGCGCTGGACGGTGACGAGCTTCAGCGCATTGATCATCGAGGCATGGGCGATCTCGACGATGGCAAGTGCCGCGTCCTCGACCGACAAACCAAGCGGTTTGGCGACGGTGGCAATTGCGGCAGCGGCCTTGCCCTTGTCGAGCTGCATCTGGCCATCGGCAAAACTTGCCGGATCGAAGATACCGAGCGTCAGCAATGCGTCTGAAAGCGTCGGCTTGTCGCCACCTCGGCCGTAGCAGGCCGGGCCTGGCGTCGAGCCGGCACTTTCGGGACCGACACGCAGCGCGCCGCGTTCGTCAATACGGGCGATGGAGCCACCGCCGGCACCGATTTCGACGATGTCAACGACCGGCACTTGCACGGGATAACCCGGAACTATGCGGGTATGTTCGAGCTTGTACTCGCTGTCGAGCGTCGGGCTACTGTCATGGATCAGGGAGCATTTCGCCGTCGTGCCGCCGACATCGAGCGAAAGCACTTCCGACTGGCCAAGCAGCGTGCCGATGCGCGCCGCACCCGCGACGCCGCCGGCCGGGCCGGATTCCACAAGCGTCAGCGGGCTCATCTGCGCCTGATCGAAGGTGGAAATACCGCCGTTGGACTGCATGGCGTAGTAAGGGCAGGAGAGATCGCGCTCGGTCAAAGCACTCTCGAGCCTTGCGAAGTAGCGCTTGATGATCGGCTGCACATAGGCGTTGAGCACGGCGGTATTGGAGCGCTCATATTCGCGCCACTGGCGGGAGACCTCGTGGCTGGCGCAGATCGTCACATCCGGAAGGGCCTCCGCGAGGGCTTTCGCGCAGGCAATCTCATGGCCGGGATTGACGTAGCTGTGGAGGAAGATGACGGCGATGGCCTCGACATTGCGCGCCCGGCATTCGTGGATGATCGGCTCGAGATCGCCAAGCTCGATCGGGGTCAGCACCCGCCCCTTTGCGTCCAGCCGCTCACGCACTTCGAAGCGAAGGCTGCGCGGCACGAAAGGTTCCGGGCTCTTGAATTGGAGATTGTAGAGATCGGGGCGGTTTCCGCGGCCGATTTCCAGAACATCGCGAAAGCCGGCGGTGGTGACAAGCGCCGTCTTGACGCCCTTACGCTCGGTGATCGCGTTGATGACGGTCGTCCCGCCATGGGCAAAGAAGATGACATCACGAGTGGAGAGCCCATCCTTCCGTTCGGCAAGATCGATGGCCGACAGCACGCCTTCGGATTGGTCATGCACGGTCGTCAGGCTTTTCGCCGTGAAAATCTCGCCGGTGCGCTCGTCATAGCCGACGAGGTCGGTAAACGTACCGCCTACATCCGTCGCCAGCCTGATCATCCTGCCATCCTCTCATCAAATCCATACAGGTTCCGCGCCGTCTCCTTGGAGATGTAGCCGTCTTCGACGTCACGGCGGACATGCTCGACCTCGCGAGAACGTGCCTCGCCCCAGCCGCCACCGCCACCGGTAATAATGCGCACGAGATCACCACTTTTGAGCGCAATATGCGGTTCCCGGCCGAAATTGCTAACCTGACCGGCGGAATCTTCCACCTGCAACAGATTTGGCGTGCCCGGAGCGCCGCCTTCGATCCCCCAGGGTGGTGTTTCCGTCCGCCCGAAGCTGCAATAGGCCGATGCGCCGTCCGCCAGAACTTCATAGTCGCGAATGACGCCGAAACCCCCACGGCGGCGACCGGCACCCGATCCACCTTCGAGATTGAGCGCGTAGCGACGCACGATCAGCGGGAACCGCGCCTCGATGACCTCGACGGAATAATTGTAGGTGTCGCCGTCGGTGAGCGCGATCAACGCATTTGCGCCGTCTGCGTCCTTGCTTGCTCCCCAACCGCCATGTTGCGGTTCGATATGGATGAACGGCTGTCCCGCCGCATCCTTGCCGGAGATGTAGACGACGCAGAGGCTCGTGTAGGAGCCGGCCGAGAACCGCTCCGGCATCAACCCGGCAAGCGCTTTCCAGACGAGTTCGGACGCATGGACGGAGCCTTCATAATACCAACCCGTCGGAGAAGGCTTCTCGGCGGTGAAAACCGATCCCTGCGGCGCAATGACCTCGAGCGGCCGAAACCAGCCCTCGTTGGAAGGTGCCTGCGGCGCCACCAAAGCCTTGAATATGGTGCGCACGGCCGATTGCAGCGCTCCCGCCGCACAATTGATCGGCCCTGCCACTGCCGGCGGGCAGCCTGTAAAGTCGGCGGTCAAACGATCGCCTGCAATGGTCACGGCCACTCTGACCTCGATAGGGTCGGTGGTAACGCCGTCACCGTCGATGATGTCCAGGGATTCATACACCCCGTCGGGCAAAGCCGCGATGGCAGCACGGGCCTGCTTCTCGCTCGTTGCGAGAAGATGATCGAATGCAGCATCGACGATACCAACGCCATATTTCCGGGCAAGCTCACCCATCCGGCGCGCGGCAACGCGAACCGTGGCCACCTGTGCGGTCAGGTCGCCTATAGCGATATCGGGCAGGCGAACATTTTCACGGATGATGCGCAGAACCTCGCCGGAGAAACGGTCGTTGCGCACGACCTTGACGCCCGGCAGCCTCAACCCTTCCTGAAAGACCGAGGTGGCGTTGGGCGCAAGCGAGCCGGGAACCGAGCCACCGACATCGAGATAATGGGCGACATTGATGGCATAGGCCAGGATCCGCCCATCGAAAAAGATCGGCTTGACGATGGCAAAATCGCAGGCATGCGTGCCGCCCGAATAGGGATCGTTGGTGAGCAGAATATCGCCGTCTTCGAGATCGTCGCCATAAAGCGCAATCAGCGATTTGACCTGTGTGCCGAAGGTGCCGGTGAACAGCGTGATGCCGTTCATCTGTGCCACCAGCTCTCCCTCGCGCGTGAGCAGACCGCAGGCGAAATCCAGCACCTCATAGATCACAGGGCTCATCGAAGTCCGGGCCATCACAACGCCCATCTCGTCGACGGTTGCAGCCAGCTTACCCTCGATAATCTCCTGGGTCACTGGATCGACGATGACCACGAATCTACCCCCGTTATTATATTCGCACGAGCGCAGATTAGGTGTTTTTTTCTTCCCCGATAGCCTTCCCGATGGGTGGGTGGACGAATCGAACCCTACCCGTTCGGGTAGGTATCAGTTCAACATGCCCTTTTGTCGCGCTGCCGTCACCGCGGCCGTGCGCGTCGAGACGTTGAGCTTGGCAAAAATATTGCGCAGGTGGAACTTGATCGTATTGTCGGAAAGCGACAGCGTGCGCCCGATTTCCTTGTTGGAAAGCCCGGCGGTCAGCAATTCCATCACCATGCGCTCGCGCCCGGTAAACGACGACAGATCCTCGTCCGGGGTAGACTGCTGGTTTGCACCGGCGCTATTCAACAGGGTCTGGAGGCGTTTGCGGGTGACAGTGGCAACGCTTGGATGATTGGCAAGCGCACGGAGCTCTTCCAGCCCGGCTGCGCGATCGAGATGAAGAAGCGCGCGGTAGTCGCCGAGCGGCGTGGTCACCACAAGATCGGAAAGGCGGGCGGCTGCAACCTCGTTGCGGCCCTCGGCAATCAATATCCCTATTTCGAGGAGCGCAAGCTCGATCGTGCGCGGGACATGCGGGCGCTGGGCCTGGCGCGTCGTAAGCTGGTCAAACACCTCGCGCGCCTTGGCAACTTCGCTAAGCGCCAGATAGGCCCGCGTCCAGAAAATGGCCGGCGTCGCCCCGCGCAGGTGAATGGACAGCATGTTGGCGCGGTCCGAAGTGATCGCCTGTATGCCGAATCCGCTGGCCTCGGCATGACGAATTGCCTGGTCGAGATCACCCGACTCCATCAGAAGCATTGCCCGCTCGCGATCTATCAGGCGGGTAAGCCGGTCGAAACCGCGGCGGCGCGCCACCGCGCGGATACGATCCATGGCCGCGTGGGCAGCCAGGACATCGTCGCGCATTCGCAGCGTGCGCTGTTCGGCCATGAACCCGGCGGCGAGAAGATCGAACCATGTATCATGGCGCTCAAGATGCGGCAGCGCCCATCCCAACATGTCGGCAGCGGCTGCCGTTTCGCCGCGCATCGAAAGAATTTCGGCCTTCAACACCTGGCCGACGGCGTCCAGATCGCTGCCGGCAGCGATGTTGGTTTGCGCCTCGGCGATCAGGTCGTCATAGGCGGAGAGTGCGCTTGCGCTATCCCCCGAAAGGAAGAAGGCCTGACCGATATGCGTGTAGAGATGCATCGCACCAAAATCGGCGCCACCGTCGCGAAAGGCGCGAATGGCCAGATGGCCATAGTGCAATGCCCGATCAAGCTCGCTGCGGATCAGGAAATTGTAGGAAAGCATGTTGAGCGCCAGCGCCCGATGGATGAGCTCCATTCCGTCAGGCTGTTGCAGATCATTTTCCAGCGCGGAAAGATCGGCAGCGCTCGCCCAGTGATCGGTATAGAGCGCAAGCAGGATGCGCACCACGCGCAGATCCTTTGCCAGGATCTCATCGCCTGCGGCAGCACGCTCCACGATGACCAGATAATGATTGGCGGCGGCAAGCTGGGCAGCCTTGGCGTTGAAAATCGAAAGTCCCAGTGTAGCGAGCGGAAACCGGCTGAGATCAATCTCCGAGGCTCGCCCGCTCAACGCCTGGAAGAGCGTCGCGCCGCCGCGCGTCGTGGCATAGACTCGCCGCCAACCGCCGGCTCGCTCCACGATGCTTGCCGCAAGATTGGCGTCGCCGGCTGAAAGCGCATGCTGAACTGCCCGGTCGATGTCACCTTGAACCTCGAACCAGCGCGCTGCCCGGTTCAGCACGCGTTTGGCGTCAACGCCCCTGCGACTGGCAGTCTGCTTGAGGAATTCGTTGAAGACCGGGTGGAACCGCATCCAGTTGCCCGGCCCGGCAAGCAGCGTGACAGGAAGAGCATATTCGTTAAGACGTTCGATCCAACCCACCCGCTCGCCGCTCTCCAATACCGCCTCGAGCAGCGAATGATTGAAAGCAGGCAGCGCAGCGATCTCGGTCAGAAACTGGCGGATCTCCTCGGGCAGATGTTCGAAGACCTGCTCGGAGAGATAGGACCCCATATCCGCGCCGCCGCCATCGAAAGAGGCGAGGATCGTGTCGCTTTCCTCCGATTCCGAGACAAGCAGGCTCACCATCTGCAGCGCGACGGCCCAGCCTTCGGTCCGGCGGTTGAAGGAACCGACCTGCTCTTCCGTCAGGCGGGTTCCCTTGCCGGCAAACAATTCCCGCGCTTCGGCATCGGAAAAACCGAGTTCGGCGACACCGAATTGCTTGAACTCGCCACGAAGGCGCAGTGCCGACAATGGAAAACGCGGCGGACTACGGCTTACCAGCACCAATTTCACATGTTCGAGCGAAAGATCGGCGAGGATCTTCGCCATCAGTGCCTCGGTGGCATCCGTCTGGGCGAAGTGATAATCGTCGAGGAAGATCACGAGCGGCCCCGGGATCTTGCGCAGCCTCGTCGTGAGTACGGAGAGAAGCGCTGCCGCCGGCAGATTGCCCGCATCCGCTCCGTCCTCGTCCAGAAGCGTCTGCAATGCATCGATCAGAGCCAGCAGAAAGGCTTCCTGGCTCGTGTGCTCGGCATCGAGCGACACCCAGCACAGATTGACTCCATCTTCCCTGAGTAATTCGTACCATTGGACGGCGAGCGAGGTCTTGCCGTAACCCGCCGGCGCCACGATGGTCGTCAAACGGCGCAGCCCGACACGCCGGAGCTGCCGCAACAGGTCGCTTCGTTTAATGGTTTGCTGTCCGCTGGACGGAGGAGCAAATCGATTCTGTCCACTCATGCGCGGGATGATGCTGTCTCGGCAATCAGTTTGCAACCCACGCGAAAACGTTTGCATAGCTATGGATTTTTCTATTTCGGGCGCCATCGTAACGCCACAAGCTGCATGTTTGTGCACAGCTGCATCTGCGATCGGAGGCACTTCCGCGGCCTTTGCAAAAAAGCCGGCGCCAGCAGATGCGAATGTCGCTCAGGCACGCGATATCTCGGGACAATCGGCCGTAAACGGTCCGTTAGGGATTTATTGACCATAATTGGAGGTACAACGATGCCGCAGACGCGGCGCCTCTGATTTCTGTGTCTATTAGCAAGGGCGAAAGTCGTATCCGTGCATCAAGCGATCTTCTCCATCCCGGCCGCAACTTTCGCCATGGCCTTCTCCTTCGTCGCTTGCCGGGTGGCATTGGTGGCGATGCTGGTGCTCGGTGCGCTGGCGGGATCCGCCCAGGCCGCGTCTGACGACCGCGCCCTCAAGCTGTTTTTCACGCATACGGGGGAGAGGGCGACTATCGTCTTCAAGCGCGGCGGCAAATACGACCCGCGAGGCCTCGCCCAGATCAACCGCTTCCTGCGTGACTGGCGCAAGAACGAACCGACCAAGATGGATCCGGAACTGCTTGATCTTGTCTGGGAGGTCTATAACCGCAGCGGAGCGAAAGACACCATTCACGTCGTGTCCGCCTATCGCTCCCCCTCGACAAATGGCATGCTGCGCAACCGCTCGCGCAGCTCCGGCGTCGCAAAGCACAGCCAGCACACGCTCGGCAAGGCGATGGACTTCTATATCCCCGGCGTAAAGCTTGCCACCTTGCGCGCCATTGCTATGCAGATGCAAATCGGCGGTGTAGGCTTTTATCCCAACTCCGGATCCCCTTTCGTGCATCTGGATGTCGGCAGGGTCCGCGCCTGGCCGAGAATGTCGCGTCCGGAACTGGCGCAGCTTTTCCCGAATGGCCGGACACTTCATGTGCCAGCCGATGGCAGGCCGTTGCCGGGTTATGAAGTCGCCATTGCTCAATCGAGAAAGCGCCCAAGCCTGACCACGAGCAAGATTGCACCCGCTGTCGATGATGACGATGACGACGCCGGATCGCCGGTGGCATCCGCTGCGGCCGCCCCCAATACGAGCCTTCTGACCAGCATGTTGCCGACACCTCGAAGCCGGGCCGTCAACGGGCTGGAGCTTCAACTCGGCAAACGCGTGGCCGAAGAAAACAAGATTGCACCATTCACCGACCTGGTGACCTATACCGTGCCACTGCCGGCCTCGCGACCGATCAGCATCGCCGTGATCCCGACAGCCGCTCCCGAAAGGCCGCCGGCGATGGTTCTGGCGAGCCTTGTGCTGGGGCGGAGCGATGCAGGCAACCTGCTCCTTGCTGACCACTCGAAGAAGTCGAACAGCAGCGCCATGGCAAAGATGCAGCCGATGGCGGACCTGCCCACCTCCGCCGCACAGGACGTATCGGGTGGCGTCGGTGCCATGTCTACCGGCGCTATCGTGGCTTGGGCGCTCCAACCTCCAGGCATGGCTGTCGAGATGAAGCTTCCGACCTTTGTCAGCACGCCAATTCTCTTTGAGGAAGATATGGCCGATATCCGGAATAGTGCGGCCGGCTTTGACGACGATGATTTCGACGTCGAACGGTTCGGCTTCGAAGGTTGAGTGCTTCTCAACACGCTTCCGCCTGCATTCTAGCCCCGCACAGGTCGGCAAATCCGGCTGAACGAAGATAGACGAGACTACGCCCCGATCAGCCGAATGGCCAACCGGGGCGTAAATTTCAGTCCGCAACCTCAACGACAAGCTCGATTTCAACCGGCATTCCGAGGGGCAGGCTTGCAACCCCAAGAACCACTCGGCCCGACAGCATCTCTGCGCCGAAGACCTTGAGTAGGAGCTCAGACGCCCCATCCGCCACTTTCGGATGGTCCCGAAAATCTCCCTCGGTCGCAATATAGACCCCGAGCTTGGCGACACCCACCACCTTATCGAGCGACCCAAGATGGTCCTTGATGGCAGCCAACCCGCTCAAGGTGGCGGCTTCCGCCGCCTTTCGACCATCGTCGCTCGACAGCACACCGCCGACGCGGCCGATATATTGCGGCTTGCGATCGACGACAGGCAGCATGCCGCTCAGGAATATCAGCTTTCCCATCTTCACAGCCTCCACATAGGCGCCAAACGGTGTGGGAGGCGGAGGAAGCGTAATACCGAGATCACTCAGCCGCTGCTCTGCGCCAGCGGCCGGCGCTGTGCCCGCGCTCACCATTTGCCCAAATGTGCGCCGCCATCAACGTGCAGCACCTCCCCGGTTATGCGCGGAGCCTCGGTCAGGAATAGGACGGCATCGGCGATTTCCTGGACATTGGAGATGCCGTGCATCGGCGACATCGTGTTGAGGAAATCCCGCGGATTGTCCTTGTGAAGCGGCGTATCGACAACGCCCGGCGCCACGGTGTTCACGCGAATTCCCTCCTTTGCGTATTCAAGCGCAATATTCTTGGAGAGAGCTTCGATACCACCTTTGGTCGCCATTGCCACGGAGGCGTTGATGCCGAGTATCGGATGATCGACCAGAGGCGTGGTGATGCTGACGATGCTGCCGCCGGTCTTTTGTGCCAGCATCTGGCGCACGACCAGTTGCGTCAGGTGGATGAAACCCTCCAGGTTCGTCGAGGCCAGCTTGCGGTAATCATCGAAGGTATAATCGACGAACGGCTTGGTGAAGAAAACGCCGGCATTGTTAACCAGAGCGTCAATCGTCCCGAACCGTCCGAGCGCGGCCTCGACGACGCGTTGCGCCGTGGCAGGATCGGCAATGTCACCATCCACACGCGCCAGCCTGTCGGAGGCCTTGATCTCGTTGGTCTCGCTAACCCGCCGCGATGTCGCGACAACATTATAGCCGCGATCGAGGAAGGCGTTGGCAAGACCTGCACCAATGCCCTGCGAGGCACCGGTAATGAGTACCGTTTTTGCTATTTCCATTGTCGTTCTCCGTTTCACAAAGCAACCTCACCGCCATGCGTCGGCCCTAAGGGCCGGATCGATCGAGAGGGGATGAGGTGGTTGGCTTGCTCTCGTGAGAGGGAATATGCCCATTTCGGCTTTACGCGATTAGATGGAAATATCTGGAATCAATTTTCCATTCATGCAAAAATAATGGCATGACCGATTTGAATGACATCGCGATCTTTGTGAAGGTAGCGCAGTTAGAAAGCTTCAGCCGGGCGGCACATGCCCTGGGAATGCCGGTCTCCACAGTCAGCCGCCGGCTGACAGCGCTCGAGGAGCAGCTGGGCGTGACGCTTCTGCAGCGGACGACGCGCAAACTGAACCTCACGGCGCAGGGGCGTGCCTATTTCAACCAATGCAGTGAGCCGCTTGGCAATCTCTACGATGCCGAACGGGTGCTTGTTCAATCCCAGAGGAATCCCGAGGGCCTGCTGCGGATTTCGGTGCCGGTGGTTCTAAGCCAGGAACCGTTCTATGAGTTCGTTTCATTGTTCCTGAAAAGCTATCCGCGCATCCAGATAGACCTGTTCATCACCAATACCTTCATCGACCTGATTGCCGAAAATGTCGACTTAGCTATCCGTTTTGGCGAACTGCAGGATTCGACGATGATCGCGCAACGCCTCGGCAAAAGCGTCCGCTATGTGGTCGCAACGCCTGATTATCTCGAGGGTCGCGCCCGGCCCATCGAACCTGAGGATCTGCGTCAGCACCAGTGCGTCTTGATGAACAGCCGCAACAACGAAGCCGAATGGCATCTCGTCAGCGGCCGCAAATCGGCGAAAGTCCAGGTTTCGGGACCGATCTCCAGCCGCGATTTCCAGTCCGTAAGTGCATTCACCTACAAGGGGCACGGCATAGGCCTGTTATCGTCGAACTATTGCGACGACCGCATCGAGCGCGGCGAACTCGTTCGCCTCCTGCCAGAATGGACATCACCCGAAATCTTCGTGCACGCGGTCTATCAGACGCGGCGCTTCATCCCTTCGAAGCTGCAGGTCTTCCTCGATGCATTGAAGGCATGGAATTCTCCGCTCTGGATCCCGCTTCGGTGAATACCGTTCAGCGAAACCGACCCTCGGTAGAGCGTGGCTGATGCCTCGTCTCACCACGCCCGCCTTGTCTCAACGCCAGAGATTGGTGCGAGCAAGCTCGACGAGTTCGTCGCCGCGGCCGCTGAACACCGCCTTGACCATATAGAGGCTGAACCCCTTCGCCATCTCCGCGCTGATCGAAGGCGGGATCGGCAGTTCGGTGCGGGCAACGACGGCATCGACCAGAACCGGCCCGTTATGCGCGAGCGCCTCGGCAATGCCGCCGTCGACATCGGCGGGGTCTTCGATGCGGATGCCCTTGATGCCGATTGCCTCGGCCATCGCCGCAAAATTCGGGTTCTTCAATTCGGTGCCCGTCGGCAGGAAACCGACTGACTTCTGCTCGACTTCGATGAAGCCCAATGCGCTGTTGTTGAAGACGACGATCTTTGCCGGCAGCCCAAGCTGCGCGAAGGTGAGGAAATCACCCATCAGCATGGCAAAGCCGCCATCTCCCGACAGCGAGATCACCTGACGGTCGCGAAAGCTCGCCTGCGCGCCGATCGCCTGCGTCATCGCATTGGCCATGGATCCATGGCGGAACGATCCGATCAGCCGCCGCTTGCCGTTCATGGCCAGATATCGCGCCGCCCAAACAGTCGGAAGGCCAACGTCGCAAGTGAATACCGCATCCTCGGAGGCATGATCGCTGATAGCCTTGGCGATCTGCTGGGGATGGATCGGCTTCTTGCCGGGCTTGCCCGTCGCCAGAGCATCGAGTTCCTTGCGGCTCTTCTTGTAGTGCGCGATCGACTGATCCAGATGGGCGCTCTCCGTCTTCTGCTGCAAATGCGGCAGCAGCGCCTCGATCGTCGCCCTGACATCGCCGACCAGCCCGAGGTCGACGGGCGCCCTGCGGCCGATATTCTCAGGCCGGATATCGACCTGAGCGATCCGCGTGGATGATCCCGCGGGATAGAATTGGCGATATGGAAAGTCCGTGCCGAGCATCAACAGCACATCGCAATCCATCATGGCATAATAGCCCGACGCAAAGCCAATCAGCCCGGTCATGCCGACATCGAAGGGATTGTCCCATTCGATGTGCTCCTTTCCGCCAAGCGCATGAACGATTGGCGCCTTCAGTCGCCCGGCAATCGCCAGCAACGCATCGTGAGCCCCCTCGCAGCCCGCGCCGCCGAGGATGGTGATGCGCGCGTCGCTATTCAGAAGCTCGGCCAGTTTGCTCAGCTCTTCTGCCGCCGGCACGACGATGGGCTTGCGCGGAAGCAGGCCGCCGACCCGCAGCCGCTCAGGCCCCTCGGCCTTTTGCAGCGCGACGTCGCCCGGCATGACGATAACGGAGACGCCAGACTTCCCGATTGCCTGTCGAATGGCGATTTCCAGCACCCGCGGCATCTGCTGAACACCGGAGACAAGCTCGCAATAATGGCTGCATTCGCGGAAGAGTTCCTGCGGATGCGTCTCCTGAAAATAGCCGGAGCCGATCTCAGCAGAAGGGATCTGGGCTGCGATCGCCAGGACTGGAACCCGCGAGCGATGCGCATCGAACAGACCATTGATGAGATGCAGATTACCCGGCCCGCAGCTTCCCGCGCAAACGGCGAGATTGCCGGTCAGGTGGGCTTCCGCTGCTGCGGCGAAAGCAGCGGCCTCTTCGTGCCGCACATGGACCCACTCGATGCCGCCATGTCGCCGAACCGCATCCGTCAGACCGTTGAGGCTATCGCCGACGACGCCGTAGATACGTTTTACCCCGGCTGCGGCCAATGTTGTAACGAACTGGTCAGCGACAGTCTGTGCCATTATCGAAACTCCCTTCGGGTGTGCCCGTTCTTCATCTCCGGCATTCGGCCGGAACTTCACGGTTCGATATTCAGATAGAGCTATGAGAGGCCGTGCCAATGGGACCACGACGAATGCGTAGGAGTTCGGCCGATGTCGTCTCGGTCAACGGCAATCATTGACCAGGCAAAGCACGGTTAGCCCGACATTAAGGGTCAGACTATAGTGCCGCCAAGCGAGGTCAAGCGCCCTGCCCAGTGTCCTTGCAAGACATCGCTTAGCGCGCGCTAGCTGAGTTTTGAGAGATCGGCGCGATCCATGATCCGCGTTATGGCGCCGGCGTCCATGACCGCGGCGCGATCGCACATATGGGCGACGACACCGGGGTCGTGGCTGACGAGCACGAAGGTCATCCCGTGCGACGCCTTGAGATCATTGAGAAGATTGAGGATCCCCGCCTGGACGGACACATCGAGCGCCGAAGTCGGCTCGTCGAGCAGCAGCAGTCTCGGCCGCAGCAGCAAGGCGCGGGCGATGGCAACACGCTGCCGCTGGCCACCGGAAAGCTGATGTGGAAAGCGGCGGCTCGCCGCCGCCGGAAGGCCGACCTGATCTAGCGCCGTTCGCACCTGTGCCTCAACATCCTTTACGCCCCGCAAGGATAGCGGCTCACCGAGAATTCGCTGGATAGTGTGCCGCGGATGCAGAGAGGAATAGGGGTCCTGAAACACCATCTGAATGTTGTCGCGCAGGGTGCCGGCAATCTTTTTCCCGGATTGAAGCGGCTCGCCGAAAACGGAAATCGCGCCCTGCCAATTGACGTTCAACCCGGCGATGGCACGCAACACGGTGGTCTTGCCGCAGCCGGATGGGCCGATGAGGCCAAAGGTCTCGCCGCTCGCAATATCGAAACTGACGCCGTGCACGGCCGTGAACGCCTTGCGTGCGCCTGAAAAGGTGATGGAAAGGTCGGAAACCGAAAGCGCGTTCATCTCTCGGCTCCGTATACCGGCAGGCGTGTGCCGTAGGTTTGTGCCGATGGCCGTGCCGCCCAAAGGGCACGCGTATAGGCGGATTCGGCACTGGCCAGCTCCGTGGCGGCCAATTCCTCCTCGATACGCCCGCCACGCATCACCATTACCCGATCGGCAAATTGCGACACTTGCTGCAGATCGTGGCTGATCAGCAGCAATCCCATGCCGAACTCCTCGGTCAACGAGCGCAAGAGCGCCAATATCTGGTTCTGAAGCTCGCGGTCGAGTGCGGAGGTGGGTTCGTCGGCGATCAGCAGGCGCGGCCGGTTGATCAGCATCGCGGCAATCATGACGCGTTGCCCCATCCCGCCAGACAGGGCGGCCGGATAGCTCGAATAGATCCGCTGCGGATCGGGAAGTCCGACCTTGTGCAACATATCCAGCGCCTGCTCGCGGCGTTCCGCAGCTGAGAGCCGCGTATGCAACAGCAAGGTTTCCTCGACCTGCCGGCCGACCTTGTGTGCCGGGTTCAGCGAATATTTCGGATCCTGAAGAACAAGGCCGATGCCGTTGCCGCGCACCTTGTTCCAGCCGGAGGGTGGCAGGGTCAGGAGATCCCGCCCCTCGAAGGAAAGGCGTTTTGCCTGCACTTGCGCCTGGCGCGGCAACAGCCCCATGATCGCCCGCCCGGTCATCGATTTGCCGGAGCCGGATTCGCCGACGAGCGCGACGATCTCACGTTCCACAGAGAAGCTGATGCCGTCGACGACACGGACCATTCCCGCCTCGGAAGGAAAGGAAACCGAGAGATCCTGAACGGAGAGCAGCGGCTCAGACATGACGGGGATCCAGTATGTCGCGCAGACCATCGGCCAACAGGTTGAAGGCGAGCGAGGTAATGAGGATCGCAAAGCCGGGCACGGCCGCCACCCACCACTGATCGAAGATGACCTGCGTGCCCTCCGACACCATTGCGCCCCATTCGGCGGTCGGCGGGCGAACGCCGAGACCGAGGAAGCCGAGGCCGGCCGCGGCAAGGATGATGCCCGAAAGATCGATGGCGAGACGAATGATGGCGGACGGCAGCACCAGGGGCAGCACATGTCCGTAAAGCAGCCGTATGCCCTTGATCCCGACCATTTCGGCAGCGGCGAGATAATCGCTCCGACGCAACCGCTCGGTTTCGACGCGGGCTTGCCGTGCATAGGCCGGCCAACTCGGCAGCGACAGTGCCAGAGCGCCGTTGACGAGGCCCGGCCCCATGATCGCAACGAAGGCAAAGGCGAGCAGCAGCCGCGGAAACGACATGACGACATCGGTGATGCGCATCAGGATGCGCTCGACGATCCCACCGAAGAACCCCGCGACGAGGCCCACCGCTATGCCGAGGGGAGCCATGATCAGAACCACGAAAAGCAGCAGCAGCAAGGTCGATCGCGCACCATAAATTATCCGCGACAGCAGATCCCGTCCGAAACCATCCGTGCCGAACCAATGCGCCGCACTCGGCGGCATCAGGCGATTGACGGTCTCCTGCAGATTGGGATCGTAGGGTGCGATCACCGGCGCCAGCAAGGCGAGGCACAAAATGAGAAGGACGATCGCGCTTCCCATTGCCGCCGAAGGCGAACGCAGGATACGCCGAACAAAGGAGGGACCGTCAAGCGGATGCTGAACGATGTCGCTCACCGTCTCTTCCCCACATCGAGCCGCGCGACACCGAGATCGGTCAGCGCATTCAGGACGACGAAGGAGGCGCCGACCACGAGCGTCGCCCCGAGGATCGCCGGCATGTCGCCGGCAAACATCGCCGTCGTCAGGTAGCGGCCGATGCCGGGCCAGGCGAAGACGGTTTCGGTCAGCACGGCGCCTTCCAGAAGGCTCGCATAGGAAAGGGCAATCACGATGAGAAGCGTCCCGGATATGTTGGGCATGATATGGGTAAAGACGATGCGGCCGAGGCTCGCCCCCTTGGCACGAGCGGTCGTGACATATTCCTGCCCAAGCTCGGTCAGGATCGACGCCCGTGTCAGCCGCGAGATCGCGGCAAGCGCATGAAAGGCCAGAACGGTCGCTGGCAGCGCCAGATGCGCCAGCGCGTCGCGAAAGGCCCCCTGCTTGCCTGAAATCCACGCATCGATCAGCGCAAAGCCGGTGACGGATTTGACCGTATATTGGAAGACGACATCCGCACGACCCGGCCCGGGCGCCCAATGCAGGCGTGCATAGAAGAACAGCAGCATCAGCAGGCCGAGCCAGAAAATCGGCACGGAATAGCCAAGAAGCGAGACGAGGCGCGCCAGGCTATCCAGCCATGTCCCCTGCCACATGGCCGCGGCGATGCCGAGCGCCAATCCGATGAGTGCGCCCAGGATGATGGCCGCCGTCGCAAGCTCGATCGTCGCCGGAAAAGTCCGCGCGATATCCCTGGCAACCGGCTGGCCGGTCGAGGTCGATTGCCCGAAATTCCCCGACAAGGCCGCCTCGACATAGCGAATGAATTGCACCGGCAGCGGCTGGTCGAGCCCGAGCTCGACGCGCGCCTGCTGATAGGTCGATTGGCTGGCGTGATCGCCGACCATCTGCAGCGCCGGATCGATGGGCGACAGCCGCGTCAGCGCAAAGGTCACGAGCGCAAGCCCGAACAGCGTCAGCGCAAAGGACCAGCCCCAGGTGAAAAGCGATCTCACGAACGACAACTCCCGCCAGGTTTTCTTCTGGCGGGAGTTGGTCATGTCGGCATCGGATGGTGTGGCCGCTTGCGGCACTTACTTCTCCACCTTGTCGTAGTAGACCTGGTCTGCGTTGAGACCCTGGGCATAGTTCTTCACCTTGTCGCTTAGCACGACCTGATCGTTGCCTTGAAGCATAAAGATGAACGGCGAGCTTGCCTGGATCTTCTTCTGCAGGTCCTGATAGAGCGCCACGCGCTTCGCTGCATCCTGCTCCTTGACGGCGGCGAGCGTCTGGTCGGTCAGCTCGGGGATGACCCAACCGGCATATTTGGCGGCCGTGTTGGCGGAGTTGTCCTTGTTGATGGCAAAGGCGCTGGCGTTGGAGTGGGGATCGAAATAGTCGGGAATCCAGTAGCGCAGCGTCATCTCGAATTTGCCGGAACGACCCCGGGCATAGATGTCGCCGGCCACGCCCGGCTGGATGTCCAGCGTGATGCCGGCCTGCGCAAAGGTCGATTGCAGCGATTGCGCGATCGACAGGAAAGGCTGGTCGTTGAAGACGATGAACTCGACCTTGAACGGCGTCTTGATGCCAGCATCGGCCAGGATTTTCTTGGCCTTCTCGACATCGAGCTTGAACGGCGTATCCGTCAGCGCGCCGGGGAAGCCGACGGGCAGGAAGGCCTGATGCACGGTGCTCTGGCCACGAAGCAGGTTCTTGGCAATACCATCATAATCCACGAGGTAGCGCGCCGCTTCCCAGAAGGCCGGATTGCCGAGCGTCGGATTGGCCTTGGTGTTCAGCAGGATATAATCGGTGCGCGCCGACGGCACCGAGAGAACCTTGACGCCGCTCTTGGTCTTCAGCGCTTCGATCTGGTCAGCCGAAAGGCCGCGCGCAATATCGGCATCACCCTGCTCGACCAGCAGCCGGCGAGCGCCGACATCGGGAACATTGCGGATGATGACGCTGTCGAGCTTCGGCTTGTCAGATGAGTTGGCGTTTGCCTGCAGCACCAGCGCCTCGTGCGGCGTGTAGGTGGCGATCGTATAGGCACCGCTTCCGGCCGAATTCGTCTTCAGCCAGGCATTGCCGAAATCTCCCTCCTTCGCCTGCGGCTCGACGGTCTTCTCATCAACGATCGAGGCGATCGGCGCCGTCAGCAGCGACAGAGCAAAACCGGAGCCGACGTCGGCAAACCAGGTGAGCTTCACATGCTTATCATCAACCTTGGTGATGGCGGCATCGACATTGTCGGGCTTCCAGCCCAGCTCATTCAGAATGAAGGCCGGCGATTTATTGAGCTTCACCGCCCGGGTCAGCGAGAAGATCACGTCTTCCGCGCGGACCGGATTGCCGGAGGAGAACTTCGCGTCAGCCAGCTCAAACGTCAGGCTGCGGCCGTCGCTGCCGGCAGCCCAGGAAGCGGCAAGCGCCGGCTCGATCTTCGTGCCATCCTCGCGGTTCGACTGAACGAGACGCTGATAGAGGTTGTTGAAGGACTGTACCGTCGTCAATTCGAAGCCTTCGGCAGGATCGAAGCTGACGGCATCGTCGATCGACTGGGCAACCACAAGCACGTTCGGCGGCGTTTCAGCCCGAACGGCTGATGCACCGAACAGCAGCGCCAGGCTGATGGCTGTCCCCAATAGCCGGGAACGAGAGGCAATGATCGACATGGACGAACTCCCTTAAATGTCTTTTTGCGCGGCGGTCGCGCTCGTTTTTCATTGTGCCGGATACGGCTCAACTAGATGGAAGCATGTAGCAATCTCTTTGTCTGTAGGCAGGCTAAATCGATCCTGCTTTTCACGATTCTTTCGAAAATAATTCCGGGATCTGCAGCTCTTCACATGGCGACGATATGCCGGGCTCCCTCGCCTGACAGCATATGCGGCGCAATTTCAGAAAATAATTTCTATAAAATTAGTAGACTAAAGAAAGACAGGTCTTTCTCTTTCATGGTGCCGGCCCCTAAGGTTCGGACATTGGTGCCGGATAGCGCACGAGAGGAAAAACAATGCCGACCGAATTCATCAGCGTGACGTTCCCCAATGCCTCGACCGAGCTCAATCCCTTGCCGAGCCCGGCAATCGATCCGCGGTTCCTGGTTCGCTATGCTCGATCGCTCGATGACTACGGCTTCAACTACACCTTGGTCCCATACGATTCCTCATCCTTCGACCCCTTCACCATCGGCGCGACGATCGCGGCCAATACAAAGAACATAAAGATCATCATCGCGCTGCGTCCCAATACGCTCTACCCGACCGTGGCGGCAAAGGCGCTCGCCACGCTCGACCAGCTGAGCGAGGGGCGCGCCGTCGTCCACTTCATCGCCGGCGGCAGTGACGAGGAGCAGGCACGGGAAGGCGATTTCCTGACAAAAGAACAACGCTATGAGCGGCTGGAGGAATATATCCACATCCTGCGCCGCGCCTGGCAATCGCCCGAGCCCTTCGATTTCGACGGAAAGTATTACCAGTTCAAGCAATTCCGCAACGCGGTGCGTCCGGTCAACGGCACCATTCCGGTGTCGGTCGGCGGATCGTCCGATGATGCCTATCGCATCGGCGGCGCCCTGGCCGACATCTTCGGCCTGTGGGGCGAGCCGCTGGCGGAAACGAAAGAGCAGATCGACCGCATCCATGCCGAAACCAAGCGGGCCGGCCGCAGCGATCGGCCGCGCATCTGGGTAACCTTCCGGCCGATCGTCGCCGAAACGGATGAACTCGCCTGGACGAAAGCCAAGCAGGTGCTGGTCGCATTGCAGGACAACCGCGCCAAGGGTCTCGGCAAAGTGCCGGCCTCGGCGCCTGCGCCGCAAAATGTCGGCTCGCAGCGACTGCTGGAAATTGCGGCGCGCGGTGACGTGCATGACCGGGCGCTGTGGTATCCGACCGTCAGCGCCACCAATGCCCGCGGCGCTTCGACCGCGCTTGTCGGATCGCCGCAGACCATCGCCGAGTCCATCCTGGACTATGTCGATCTCGGCGCAGAACTGATCTCGATCCGCGGTTATGACAATCTCAACGATGCCATCGACTATGGCCGCTATGTGCTGCCGTTGGTCAGGGCCGGCCTGCTGGAGCGGGCGGAAGGCCAACGGAACGTCGCCTGACGAGGCCGCAATCCCTTCGGTAAGCCCGTCATCCCTATGGTGGCGGGCTCACTCTCTTCAAGACAATAAAACCGACGCCAAAACATGGTGAAACCCACGCCGAGGTTGCCGGGCGGCTCTCATTGGAAAGGCCAAACCAAGTGTCCCAGAACAGGTTCGATCTGACCGATGTCGTGCAGAAACTGGCCGATGCCGCACCGGCCGCCGATGCTACCGGCGAGTTTCCCTGGGTCGGGATCAGGGCCGTCCATGAAAGCGGCCTTCTCGAAAGCGCCGTCGGCAAGCGCTTTGGCGGCGCGGGAGCTTCGCTGCCGGAGGTGGCGCGCATCCTCGCCGACCTCGGACGCGGCGATCCGTCCGTGGCGCTGATCAGCGCCATGACGATTTTCACGCATTTGGGCGAGGCTGGCCGTAACCGATGGCCGGAAGGTCTCTATCGAGGATTGCTGGCGGAGGCCAAGCACCGCCCCATCCTGCTCAATGCCGCCCGCGTCGAGCCGGACCTTGGCTCGCCGGCGCGCGGCGGCCTGCCTGAAACCGTGGCGCGCCGCACGGGAAACGGCTGGTCGATCACCGGTCGCAAGCGTTTCGTCACCGGCGCGCTCGGGCTCACGCATTTTCTGGTCTGGGCATGCACGGATGAGAAGCCGCAACGTGTCGGCACCTTCGTCGTGCCGGCTGGCCTGCCGGGCATCGAGGTCATCCACACATGGAAGAGCCTCGGCATGCGCGCCAGCGGTTCCCATGATGTGCATTTCACCGATGTGGAAGTCCCGCGCGAAGATGTGCTCGATCTCGTCGATGCCGGCAGCGGTGCGCAGGACAATCGCGCCCATGCCAGCATGACGCTGGCGCTGAGCGCAATCTATCTCGGTGCCGCCGAGGCGGCTCAGGCAGCTTTCGTGCGCTTCGCTCATGAACGCGTCCCTTCCAATCTGGGCTATCCCATCGCCCGCACCGAACGCTTCATTTCGCTTGCAGGCGAAATCGATCTTCTCGTTGGCGGAGCGCGGGCGCTCATCTTCAATGCGCTGGACTACAGCCTCGACAATCCCGAGGCTCTCATCCGCGCCCGCCTCCTGGCCGGACGCCAGCTTCTGAAGGCGGCGCGCCTCGCCGTCGGTGCGCTCGGCAATCCCGGCCTCAGCGCCGATCTCGGCATCGAACGGCATTTCCGCGATATCCAGTCCGTTCTCGTTCACGCACCGCAGGAAGACACGGCCATCGCGATTCTCGGCCGCGCCGCGCTGGGGCGCGGACATCTAGCATCGCAATCGCCTGCAAGCGTGGCGACATCCGCCACCAATTCCATTCTCAAAGCCGGTTGACCCACAAGAACCAAAAGACCGAGATGCACTGACACTGCCCGACGAGGTCGCGAGACCTCATCAAATTCAAAACGGAAATGGAAAATGACAAAGACGATCGACTACTTCTTCGGCATCGGCTCTCCCTGGGCCTTCATCGGGCTTGAACCCTTCGGTGCACTGGCAGCACAATACTCAGCGGAAATCCGGCCCTTCATCATCCCCCTTGTCGAGGAAAACGGCGCCATCTCGTCCAAGAACCGGCCGGAAGCGCGGCGGGTCTATTGGTACAAGGATCTGAAGCGCTGGGCAGCCTTGCGGGGAAAAACGCTGAACTTCGATGATCGCGCCGGCCTCTCCGACCCGACACCCGCCGCACTCCTCGTCCTTGCCGCACAGCTGGAAGGCCAGGATTGGTTCACCCTGACGAAAGCCCTGCAGGAGGCCTTCTGGGTTCGCGCAGAAAATATCGGCGATGCCGCGGTTCGCAAGGCGATCGCGGACGCTGCCGGTTTCGACGGAGCAGCCCTCGAAAAGAGGGTGCAACAGGATGATGTGCAAGCCATCTGGAAATCGAACTACGAAGTCGCCAGGACGGCCGGCGTCTTTGGATTTCCGACGTTCCGCTACGAGGGCGAGCTCTATTGGGGGCAGGATAGCCTGCCATTCCTGGAGCGTCATCTGAAGGGCGAAAAGCTCGTTGCCTGAGACGAATTATCTCGATTGCAACGGCCAGGGTGCACACCGCTCCCTGGCCGCGTCGATATGTAAACCGCGACGTCAGTTCAGCGAATGAAGCCCAGCCGCATGCGCGGCCCTGTCCAGCTCCTCGCGAAAATCGGGGTGAGCCAGCCCGATCAGTGCCTTTGCCCGATCCGCTACGGATTTGCCCTTGAGGTTCGCCCAGCCATACTCCGTCACGATAATATGTGTGTCGTTGCGCGATGTGGTCACGGGTCCCGTCAGCGCTGGAACAATGCGCGAGATCGTCCCCTTCGCCGCCGTCGAATGGCAGGCGATGATCGATCGCCCGCCGCGCGAGGCATAGGCACCGCGCACGAAATCCACCTGCCCACCGGAGGCGCTGAACTGTCTTCCGTTGACGAATTCCGAGTTGCAGGCGCCATTCAGGTCAACCTGCATGGTGGCGTTGACCGACACTGCACGATCATTGCGGGCGATGACGAAGGGATTGTTCACATAGTCGACCGGATGGGCTTCGACATCCGGGTTGTCGTGCAGGAAGTCGTAGAGCGGCTGATCCCCCAGGGCAAAGGTGAAGATCGAGCGGCCGACATGCGTCTGCTTGCGGCTATTGTCGACCACGCCTGCCCTGACCAGATTGGCAAGACCCGCCGTCATCATTTCCGTATGGATGCCGAGGTGGCGATGTTTCGAGAGCCGCGCACACACCGCATCCGGCAAGGCGCCGATGCCCATTTGCAGGCAATCGCCATCTTCCACCAGACCCGCGACGATCGCACCGATGGCATCGTCCACCTGGTTGGACGGCGCCGGGGGCAGGATTGGCAGGCCGACGTCGTTTTCGACCAACGCCGCCACGCTCGATACGGGGATCATGCAATCGCCGCGCACATAGGGCATCCGGGCGTTGACTTCGAGGATCAGCCGAATGCCCGGCTTGCGCGATACCGTCAGCGCATAGTCGGTACTCGCGCCCAGGCTGAAATTGCCATCCGCGTCCATTGGCGCGACCGTTGCAATCAATGTGTCGACGCCGACATGCTCGACCAGCGAGCGCGGCACCTGGCTGAAATGGCAGGGTACCAAATCGACAGGAGGCAGGGCCTCAGCCGATCGCCTCTTGTCGAGCGCACGCTCCACGCCTCCGTGAAAATAGCTGACGGGAATGATCTGGTGGCGCAGGTCGAAATCAAAAACGCTGGTGCCGGCCACGCCGGTGCAAAGGAGATAATGGAGCCGCACATTGTCGACGGCTCCGGCCCTTGCCCGTTCGGCGAGCGCCGCAAGGATGGCCGGCGGCTGACCCGCCGCTATGGGCATGGCGATTTTCGCGCCCGACGGAATCAGAGCGACGGCCTCCGCGGCGGATCGCAGGCGTTCGCGATAGAGTATCTGATGGCTATTGGTCATTGGGCCCTCCTCCCAATACTATTTCAGATCAAATCCGCATCCATTGCAATGGGCACATCCCATGCGTCTGATGCGCGCAACCATCGGCACAACCAAGAATTAACGCGTTGATGCTTCTGTATATCCGGGTTGATGTGGACGAGAAGCGCTATGAAGATTGCCGTGGGTGTGGCGACGTCCGGTCGCAAAGCGATATTGGCCTGCATGATCGACAGGCTGGCTGCGCAGACGCGCAGGCCAGACCATCTGTTCCTCAGCCCGGCCACGGACGACGATATCGATATGGAGCGCCTGCGCTCGGCGCCATTTCCGGTGAGCATCGTCTCGTCTCCCAAAGGAAGCTGCCCCCAGCGTAACGCCATCATCAACGCCGCCGCCGGCATGGATGCGCTTACCTTTTTCGATGATGACTTCTTTCCCGTCAGCAACTATCTCGCCGAAACGGAAGCGTTGCTTGAGGCAGACAAAGACATTGTCGTGGCAACCGGACACGTCATCTATGACGGCATCGGCGGGCCGGGTCTGACGGTTGAAGAGGCAGACCGGATCTTGAACGAGGACCCGGACCCGGACCCGGCTCCAACAATCGAGGCCACGCACAATGCCTATGGCTGCAACATGACCTTCCGCCTGCAGCCGATCCTCGCCCATCGCGTCTATTTCGATGAGGAGCTGCCGCTTTACGCCTGGCAGGAGGATGTCGATCTCTGCCGGCGGCTGCGTGCATATGGCAAGATCGTCAGTTTCAATCGGCTGCGCGGCGTTCATCTCGGGGCGAAGGTCGGCCGTACCTCCGGCTTGCGCCTTGGATATTCTCAAATCGCCAACCCGCTCTATCTCGTCAAAAAGCGCTCCGTATCCTTGAAATGGGCGCTGAAGCTGATGGGCGGCAACGTCGCCTCGAACATCGTCGGCTCGATCAAGCCACCACCCTACATCGACCGGCGCGGCCGTCTTCGCGGGAATCTAGTGGCGCTTCGTCATTTGGTGAGCGGCTCGCTCGATCCGAAATACATCACCACCATGTAGGCCTTGGGCGGCATATGGGCGTGTGGCAATCATGACCGGATTCGCGGGTCGCGGATGAGGGTCAGCCGCTAGGCTCGCCGCCCGGGTAGGTGATGCAGCAAGGACTGACAGGCGCCCATGATGTGATCAGTCAGGCAACCGGCAGCTTTTTCCACATCGCCCGTCCTGCAGATTGCCAGCAATTCGCGATGCTCGCGATCGGCCGTTTCTTTGCCGTGCGACAGGGTGAGCTGTACTCGCAAGTAACGTTCGAGCCGATCGTTGACGGACCTTATGGTGCTGACGAGATAGGGTCTTTCAGCGTCCTCATAAAGACAGCTGTGGAATTGCCAGTTCAATTCCGACCAGCGGGCAACGTCGGCTTCCCTGGCAAATGCGTCGCAATAGGCCTCCGCCTTCTCAAACGTCTTTTCCGTCATGAAGGGAGCCGAAAGCCTCAGCGCATTCGATTCCAGAATGGCCCGCACCTCGAAAATCTGGACGATTTCCGGTTCGGAAACGCTGGTGACGATTGCACCTCTGTTGCGGTGAAACTCCACCAATCCCTCAGCCTCGAGCCTTTTAAGGGCTTCGCGAACCGGGATCTTGCTGACATTGAAGAGGCGGGCGACGTCGTCCTGCCGAATGGGCTCTCCCTCATCGAGCGAACCGTCTGCAATGGAATCCCGGATGAATTTCAGGATCACGTCGGAGGTGCTCGGCGCCTTTCCCAGATTGGGTATGTCTTCGACATTAAGAGGCATGCAGGCATTATTCCTTGGATCGCACGCAGGGTGAGCAGAGGTTTTGAAGTCGCAACCTTCCCTCAATATCGTGATCTGGTTCTGCGGCGCAAGGGCGCATTCCTGTCGGTTCGGCTCGTGGATTCAACGCCATTTCAGCCTTTGAACACGGGTTGACGCATCTTCAATATCGTATACGTTATCCTAAATTTTCGGATAACGTATACGATATTGATCAAAGGAGGTATGGCAATGCGCACATCAAAAGTCATCCATGTCGTGAGCTGTCATGCCGAAGGAGAGGTTGGCGACGTCATCGTCGGCGGGGTAGCCCCTCCGCCTGGCGCCACTGTCTGGGAGCAGTCACGCTGGATCGCGCAGGACGAGACTTTGCGGAATTTCGTCCTCAATGAGCCGCGTGGCGGTGTCTTCCGCCATGTGAACCTGCTGGTTCCCCCAAAAGATCCCAGGGCGCAGATGGCCTGGATCATCATGGAGCCGGCCGATACGCCACCTATGTCCGGATCGAATTCGATCTGCGTGTCGACCGTTCTGCTCGACACCGGCATCATTCCCATGCAGGAACCGATCACGCAGATGGTGCTGGAAGCGCCGGGCGGCCTCATCGAAGTGAAGGCCGAATGCCGCAACGGCAAGGCCGAACGCATTCATGTTCGCAACGTGCCGTCCTTTGCCGACAGACTGGACGCCAAGCTTGAGGTCGAGGGCATCGGCACGATCACGGTGGACACGGCCTATGGCGGTGACAGTTTCGTGCTAGTGGATGCGGCGTCGCTGGGCCTCAGCCTTGAGCCAGATCAAGCGCGTGACATAGCCCGCCTCGGCGTGAAAATCACCGAGGCGGCCAACGAGCAGCTCGGCTTCCGCCATCCCGTCAACGACTGGAGCCATATTTCCTTCTGCCAGATCACCGATCCGGTCCAGATGAAAGATGGCATCCTCTGGGGAAAGAATGCCGTCGCCATTCGCCCCGGCAAGATCGACCGCTCGCCGACGGGCACCGGATGCTCGGCGCGCATGGCCGTTCTCCACGCCAGGGGTCAGATGAAAATCGGCGACCGGTTCGTCGGAACCTCACTGATCGATACGGAATTCCATTGCAGCATCGACAGCGCCGTCGATCTCAACGGCAAGTCGGCGATCAGCCCGATCATCTCAGGCCGCGCCTGGATCATCGGCACGCATCAGCTGATGGTGGACCCGGATGACCCCTTCCCCGCCGGCTATCGCCTCTCCGATACCTGGCCGATGGACCTCTAGCCGAACGGCCGCTCTTCATTGCGGAAGGCATTCATCAAAGTGCCTTCCGCCTAATCTGCCTGGCGTCAAATCCAGTCCGGCACCCCTACCGGAACACGCCCGGTCAAGGCTGCTTCTACACAATTGGCAAGGCTGCCGAAGCGCACGATCCGGCCGCTGAGGCCCGGCCCGTAATGGGCGTATTTGCCAGAATTCGTCATGACTGCCCGCGTGCCGGGCGGAAAGACCGGCTCCGAAATCGAACACCAGCAAAGATCGGGCAGAACCTGCACGCCGCTGTCGCGCAGCCGCGCCAGTGTCCCCTCTTCCTCCGCCTTGGCGATGACATCGCGTCCCGCCGTAACGATGACCATCACCTCAGGCAGGCGGCGTCGGCCGGCAAAAGCATCGGCGAGCGCACGACATTCGGCGAGCGACGCATGCGGGCTGCCGATAGCAACGAGTTCGACTTGCTCCGGTCCCTCGTTCAACATCTTCCAGGCGGCGGCCATATCGGCGCGCATAATGGCGTGACGGTCGGCGTTCGGGTGCTGAGCGTTGTTAGCCTCCGGGGTGACGCCTTCGACATGCAGCATGGGTGCGGCGGACGTCGTGCCGAAGGCGGCGCACAGCGCCTTCAAGTCGTCGCGCGACGGATTTCCGGCGGCAAGACCGCGCAGCATAGGAATGCGATCCGGAGAAGCCTTGCCGGCGAGATAGCCGATCAGCGGCCAGAAGGCATCGTCGCGATGCTCCGGCAATTCCACATCGATGATGCGCGTGGCCTTGCGGTTTTCATCCAGATAGACACCGGAGAGCGGCGCGCGGCCGGTCAGCGCGATGCAGAGATCGAGGAAATCCGGGTGCTTGGCCGTACGCGCACCAAGCACGGTGTTAGCGAAAATGACGGCGTTGGATTCGGCCCAGCCAATCGCCTCACCCGCGCCCGGCGCACTATCCAGCAGATAGGGCGAACAGGTGAACGTCGGGCGGCAGCCCATGCGAACATAGGCGTCCGCCAGCCGTGCGGCCGGATCGCCGAAATCCTCCGGCACGCCCTGCGATCGCCAGTTGGCGCGATCGACGGAGATGGCGTTCATGGTTGTGGGAACACGCACGCGACCGCCGAGATCGGCCATCTTCTCCGCGAAGGTGAGATTGGCAGGGCTTGCATAGATGCAGCCGTCGATATGGCCCTGCGTCACATCAATCAGGGATGTCGCGCCCTGTTGCGCCGCCATGGCAACCAGGATCCGCATCGCCTGGGCAACGGCAACACCTTCACCACCCTCGAGCATGGAGCGGTCCGCTTCCGTCAGGGAGAGTGCCGAGGTGGCGGGCGACAGAAGAGGAATGGTCTTACCGTCGGCCACGATGGCAGCGGCTTCGATCCGGATGGTCTTTGCCTGTGACAGGTTGGCGAAGATATCCGGCCGCAGGCGCACCACCGGCAACTGCCGGCCGAACATCTCCGCGGCGACGAGTGCTCCGAGCGTCAGCACATCCTCGGCTTCGCAGAAGATCAGAGCGGCGGGTGCGCGGCCCGTCAGCGCCATATCGAGCAGCACGCCGGAGCCGGTGCAGGACCCACGGCTTGACGGCATCATCAGCACCGCGCCGGTGAGACATTCGCCATGCAAGGGATGATGGACGTCAATGACGCGGCCGGTCGCGGGATCGACCCCGCCCCAGAAGCTCAGCGCTTCCTGCGTGGCGACGACACGGCCTTCCGCCGTGCCGCCCATGATGCTGCGAGCCGGTGCTGTGTCGTTCATTTCACCATAAATCCATGCGCAAGAGGACTATCATCATTGATGCAGAAGGCGATGTGCATCGCCTTGCAAATCTCTATCAGAAGCGTTGCGGCGAGAAGGACGCCAGGTCGATGGGCGGCGTCTGCCCCGTCAGGAGGTCAGCGACCAGACGCGCCGTGCCGGCCGATTGGGTCAGGCCGAGATGGCCGTGGCCGAAGGCATAGAGCACATCCGGGGTCGCCCTGGCGCGGCCGATGGCGGGCAGGCTGTCAGGCAGCGACGGCCGGAAGCCCATCCATTGCACGCCACCCTCCGGCTTGAGGCCGGTCAGGAAGGATCGAGCCTTCTGCAGCATCGCCTCGGAGCGGCGGAAATTCGCCGGAAGCGTGAGGCCACCCAGCTCCACGGCGCCGCCGACACGGATGCCCGTCGAGAGCTTGCTGACGACGAAGCCATGGCCGCCGAAGGTTATCTGCGTGCGCAGATCGAAGGCACCGGCCGGCAGCGTCGTGTTATAGCCGCGTTCCGTTTCGAGCGGGATATGTTCGCCAAGCGTTTTGGCTATCCGGTGCGAGAAAGCGCCTGCGGCCAGAACCACCTTGCGGGCCTCGCGCACCTTCCCATCCGTCGCCACCACCTCGACACCACCGGAAACCGGACGGAGCGCCGAAATCTCCGCGGTTTCGATGAGGCCACCCCGGCTGCAAAAATGCTGCGCCAGCGCCAGCGTATAGAGCTTGGGATCGGCGATGGAATACCAGCCGGGCGTGAAGGTGCCGAGGATGAAGCGGGATGCGAGCCCAGGCTGGATCGCCGCCATCTCGTCGGATTTCAGATGCTGGAACTCGATGCCATGATTGCGGCGCACCTCCCACCCGGGAAGTGACGCCCGAAACTCCGCCTCGCTCTCATAGACCTGAAGGTTACCCTCCTTGCGCAGCATGGAGAGCGTCTCCGTCGCAGCAAGGAAAGGCTCTAGCTCTACCTTGGAAAGATCCATCAGGCTTGTCTGTGCCGCTATCGCGTGGGCAACGCGCGACGGCTGGCAGGCGCGCCAGAAGCGGAACATCCAGGGCGCGATCTTGAGCGCATAGGCCGGCGGCACCGAGAGCGGCCCAAGCGGATCGAGGAGCCATTTCGGCGCCTTCTTCAGGATGCCGGGGGAGGCAAGCGGCAGAATATCCGTGAAGGCGAAGGCGCCGGCATTACCAGCGGAGGCGCCGGCCGCTGGTCCTTCGCGATCTACGACCACAACAGTCAAGCCACGGGACTGGGCGGCAATCGCGGTGGAAAGGCCGATCACGCCCGCCCCGATGACGATAACATCAGGCCTTGTCATCAACGGACGCTCGCCAAGAATTTCTGCGTTTCGGGGTGCTGCGGCGCGCCGAAAATCTGCTCGGGCTTTCCGATTTCCGCCATCACGCCCTGATGGAAGTAGGCAACGCGATCCGAGACATCGCGAGCAAACGCCATTTCATGCGTGACGCAGATCATCGTCATCCCTTCTTCCGCCAGCATCTTCAGCGTATCCAGCACCTCGCCGACCAGCATGGGGTCAAGCGCTGAGGTCACCTCGTCAAACAGCATATATTCCGGTGACATGGCAAGCGCCCGGGCTATCGCCATGCGCTGCTGTTGACCGCCCGACAGGCGCGACAGGTAGATCGAAAGCTTCTCGGCAAGACCGACATGCGTGAGCTGTTTCACCGCGATCTCCTCGGCTTCCCGCCGAGAGATGCCAAGCACCTTGCGCGGCGCCAGCATGACGTTTTCCAGTACGGTCAGATGCGGGAACGCGTTCCATTGCTGGAAGACGATGCCGACCTTGCGGCGCAGTCTGTTCAGGTCCGTCGACTTCGCATGCACTTCAGCACCGTTGATGCGGATGCGACCGGAATCGATCGGCTCCAGACCGTTGATACAGGTCAGAAGCGTCGACTTTCCCGAACCCGAGCCCCCGATGATGGTGACCACCTCACCCTTTTCCACGGTAAGGTCGATCCCCTTCAGAACTTCGAGCGGGCCGAAGGATTTGCGGACATTTTCAATCTCAATCATTGGGGGACCACCGTTTTTCGAGATAACCGCCGAGGCGGGCAACCGGGAAGCTGATGATGAAGTAGATCGCGCCGCAGATCGTCAGGATCAGCAACGGCTCATGCAGCCGAGTGACGAGAACCTGCGAGGCGCGCAGCAGCTCGATCAATCCCAACCATAGGACAAGCGCCGAGTCCTTCATGACGCCCAGCGAAAGGCCGATCCATGAGGGAAGTGAAACGCGCGTGGCAAGCGGCGCCACGATGTAGCGCATATCCTGCGCCCAGCTCATGCCGAGCGAACGCGCGGCGCGGCGGGTATTGGGCGGGACGGCGGCGATGCCGCCACGCACGATTTCGGTGCAATAGGCGGCCATATAGAGCGACAGCACCACGCAGGAGGTGGTGAACGGCGCCCAGCCGAGCTTCAGGATGGATTGCAGCGCATTGCCGAGAACCAGCTGGATCAGCAGCGGCACGGAGCGGAATATATCGAGCAGGAAGGTCAGTGGCGCCGACCAGATGGAACCGGCCTGGACGCGGATTATCCCGAAGATGATCCCGAGGATCGTGCCCGCCGCGACGGACACGCCGGTCACCAGAAGTGTCATCCCCGCGCCTTTGGCGAGGAAAAGAAGGTCGTTCCAGGTGAGGGCTGTATCGAACATTTCTCGCCTCCCTCAGTAGCGGAACATGCGCCAGGCAGCGAGCCGGGCGGCAAGGGTGACGGCCTTGGCGATCAGATAATAGATCACCGCAGCCAGAGCAAAGAATTCGAAGGTACGGAACGAGCGCGCATTCAGCTCCTGGGTGACGCCGGCAAGGTCGGTATTCATGCCGACGGTAACGCCGAGCGACGTCATGAGGATCGCCCAGACCATCTGGTTGGTAACCGGCAGGAAGGCGACACGGAACATCTGCGGGAAAACGATCAGCCGGTAGGCCTGAAGCGCAGTCATGCCCAGCGACCGTCCGGCGCGGGCCTGCGTGTCGGGGATGGCCTTCAGCGCGCCGCGGAAATTCTCCGCGAGATATCCGGCATTGTTGAAGGCGATGCCGAGCAGCAGCGCGGTATAAGGGCTGAGATGAATGCCGAAATTGCCAAGCCCGAAATGGGCCATGTAGATCTGGAAGAGCGCCGGCGTATTGCGCGCAACCTCCACCCAGGTCGAGGCGATACTGGTAAGCACTCGACTGCCGGAAAGCCTGAAAAGCGTGAGCGCCAGGGCGCAGACAAGACCGATCGCCATCGACAGGATTGCGATCTGCAGGGTAACGACCGCGCCATCGAGCAGTTGCGGCAATACCTTGAAGGCCTGGTTCCAGTGGAAGGTGTAGCTGAACATGAACGTCCACCTTTCGGAAGGTCGAACGGCGCGGCCATCAAGACCACGCCGTCGTTGAGAGCGATCCGATTAGCGATAGACGCCGTTCACGGTCAGAGCCGGCAGGGAGCCGCCAACCCATTTTCCATAGAGCTCGGCATAGCGGCCCGTGCGGACCTGCTGGTTGATGAACAGATTGAGATAGTTGATGAGGCCGTATTCCTCACGGTTGGTGAAGAGAGCGACATAGTCGGTCTGGAACGGCGCCTTGCCGACGACAGAGATGCCGGGGAACTTGCCGGATTTCACGGTCGCCTGGGCAACGGTCGAGGTGGAAACCGTCGCGTCGAGCTGGCCCTGGCTCAGCGCCAGGAAGACGTCGGCCTGCGTCTGGTACGGGCGGAACTCACCGGTACCCCATTCCTTGACCTGCTTTTCAAGCGCGATCGCCTCAAAGGTGCCGGCGGTCGCGCCAACTGTCTTGCCCTTCATGTCCTCGAAGGACTTGATGCCCGACTTGTCATTGGACGTGACGGCCATTTCGAATGCGAAATAGGGAACGGTCATGCCGACGGTCTTGGCGCGTTCCAGCGTATCCGAGGTCGAGGCCACGCCGATATCGACGCGGCCGGACATCAGCGCCGGGATGCGTTCCGGAAATGGCGTTTCAACGATCTCAGCGGTAACGCCGAGCGCCTTGGCGAGATCGTTGCAGTAATCGACGTCGAAACCGATCGGATTGTTGTTCTCGTCGCGCGAGCCCATGGGCGGGAAATCGAGCACCACGGCGCAGCGTAGCGTACCGGAAGAAATGATGTCGTCCAGCTTGTCGGCCTTGGCCGGCGTGATGGCGGAAGCGGCGGCCAGAAGGCCGAATGCGATGACCATTTTTTTCATTAGTACCTGTTCCTCCCAAACGTGGTCGGCCGCTTTTTTTGCGACCGCGGCCACTAAACGCTTTTTGCGGTCGCAAATCAAACGTAAAATACATGTAGTATACAAAAAGAATTTTGTGCCGCGAAAAGCGATATCTCCCAATGGTTTACGGTTTCAAGGTCACGGGAAAAGCTTGAGGGTTTGCTGCGACGCAGCTCTGATACTCGCCATTTCCCAGCTGCAAGACCGGCTTGCCGTGGGGTATGAGATCACCCCTTGAACTGGTAGGAAGGCAAACTCTCCGGCACTCTTTGGTGAGATGTCAGAGTCGAGAATCGGCGGCGCGATAGTGCTTATACGCTCGCAGCCATCCATTCTTCCACCGGGTAAGCGGCGACCAGGCGGATCGCTTGCTAGCATGTCGATTTTTTGTATACTTTATGTATTTTAAAATTCAGTCGTTATGATGCAGGCAAACAAGACAGAGGAGAATTCAAATGAGCGATGTCACCACCCTGACGCCCGAAACACTGCAAGGCCGCGTTGTGGCAATCCTTTCGAAGGCCGGGCTCAATGCCGTTCAGGCAGGTGCGATCGCGCGGGTCATCGTTGCCGGCGAACGGGACGCCTGCAAATCCCACGGCATTTACCGCATCGAGGGCGTATTGCGGGCGGTCAAGGCGGGCAAAGCACGGCCGGATGTTGTGCCGGAACTGGCGCAAGCCGATGACTCCGCCATCGTCCGCGTGGATGCCAAGAGCGGCTTTTCCAATGCTGCTTTCGAGCTCGGCGTGCCGGTGCTTGCCGAGCGAGCCCGCCGCTTCGGCATCGCCGCCCTCGCCATCAACGACTGCACCCATTTCGCCGCCCTCTGGCCTGAAGTCGAGGCGCTGACGGACCGAGGCCTTGCCGCTTTCGCCATGTGCCCGAGCTATTCGACGGTCGCACCCGCCGGCGGTACGGCGCCGCTGCTTGGCACCAACCCCTTCGCCTTCGGCTGGCCGCGCCGCGACAACCCGCCCTACGTCTTCGATTTCGCAACCTCCGTGGCGGCTCGCGGCGAGATTGAGCTGCATCGCCGGGCCGGGAAAACTCTGCCCGAGGGCTGGGCCATCGATGCCGATGGGCAGCCGACCACGGATCCGGAAGCGGCTCTTGCCGGCGCCATGCTGCCTTTCGGCGGCCACAAGGGTTCGGCCATTGGCACGATGATCGAGCTTCTCGCCGGCATCATGATCGGTGACTTCACCAGCCGCGAGGCGCTCGACTATCTCGGCTCGACGGCGTTTGCTCCGCGCCACGGCGAACTCATCGTCGCCTTCTCGCCGGAGGCTTTCTCCGCCGGGCGGCCGGGTGATCCGCTGGCCCGCGCCGAAGTGCTTTTCGAAGCGATCGCCGGCCAGGGTGCGCGCCTTCCCTCGCAGCGCCGCTTTGCCGCTCGAGCCAAGGCGGAAGAACACGGTATTCCGTTGACTGCAGAGGAAATCCATCAGCTCGATCGCTTGCTGGAACTGGGCCTCGACGCCGTGGCTTGAGGATTGCCTCGGGCGACCTAACAGCCGGTTAGAAACAGAAAAAGGGCCCCTTGCGGGACCCTTTATATTTTATCGGCAGATGGTGACCGACAGACCGCCGTTTCAGGCTTTGTATTTTTCCACCGCACCCGGCAGCGTGCTCCATTGAGCGTACCAGCTGTTGAACAGCTTGAACTGCGCCTCGACATAGCCGCGCTGGCTGTCGGAGAGCACATCGCTCTCGTTGAAATGCAGCTCATATTCGGCGTCACCCTTAAGCACCATCATGTGCTTGAAGAAGAGCACCAGATCCGGACCCTCGTCGAAGGATGACAGCACGGCGAGTGCTGCTTCGAGCTCAAGCGCCCGCCGGCGCGCATCGGCATCGCCCTTGGCGGCCGCCTGCGCCAGATGGCAGAGATGAATGACTTCCTTGGGCAGCACATTGCCGATGCCGGTGATGGCGCCGGTTGCGCCGCAATTGACGAAACCATGGAACACAGCCGTGTCGACGCCGATCATCAGCGATACGTCGTCATCACGGCTGGTGATGTTTTCCGCCGCATAGCGCATATCCGCCGGTCCGCCGAACTCCTTGAAGCCAACGAGATTGGCATGCTCGGCCCGAAGCGCGAAGAACAGGTCGGCGCGCGTGGCAAAGCCGTAATAGGGGCTGTTATAGATGACGGCCGGAAGATCCGGCGCTGCCGACAGGATCGCCTTGAAATGTGCCTTCTGGGCCGCGATGACCGAGCCACGCGACAGAACGCGGGGGATGACCATCAGCCCCTTGGCGCCGACCTTCTGGGCATGGGCTGCGTGGGCAACGGCCGATGCCGTATTGACCGCGCCGGTGCCGACAATGACCGGGATGCCGGCCTTGACCAGCCGCTCAACACCTTCCATGCGCTGCGCATCGGTCAAGAGCGGCCAGTCGCCCATCGAGCCGCAATAGACCACCGCCGACATGCCAATAGCGATCAACTCCCTGGCCTTCTTCACCAGCGCCTCGAAATCGGGGCTGCGATCGGCTTTGCATGGGGTCATCAGCGCTGGGATCACGCCGGAGAAAATGCTGGATGTCATCTGTCTATCCTCTTGGGGCCTGGGCTGCGGTCGGCAACGCGCCAACCGCCTCAGCGGCCGGGATCACCGTTGCTGCAGAATAGATACATCCTTGCATCCAACTTGTCGACAAGAAATATGCAAGATTAAAGACCAACGTCCAAACGGTCGCCGCGCACCAGCAATTTCTGGATCTGGCTGACGATCTGTTCGGCATGTTCGCGCGCCAGACGCTCGGCAAGCTCGGTATCGCGCGCAGCAATCGCGGCAATCATTTCGTCGTGCTCTTCGACGAAACGGCGCGGCAGACGATCGTCGTAGGATTGATAGTAGAGACGAAGAAGGCGGCGGCCCTCATTGAGCAGGCGACTGAAAAGACCGGTGAAATAGGGATTGCGACCCGCCTCGGCGATCGCGAGATGTAGGGCGGCATTGGTGGAGATCATGGCAAGGGCATCCTGTGCCTCGACGGCCTCGGCAAATTCCGCCTGACGCGCCCGCACAATCTCGAGATCCTCCGGCCGATGATATTTCGCCGCAAGCTGCGTCGTCACGCGGTACATCAGCACCAGCGCGTCGAAATAGCTATGCATGTTCAGGAAGTCGATCTGCGACACCATGGTGGAACGATTGGGCAGCGTATCGATCAGCCCCTCGCCGGCAAGCCGCACCAGCGCTTCGCGGATCGGCGTGCGCGACATGCCAAAACGCTCGGAAAGCTGCACTTCGTCGATGGGGCTGCCCGGCGGCAGTTCCAGGTGCAATATCTCGTCGCGCAAGATATCATAGACCACCTTGACGCCGGAGCCGCGCTTGCGCTCGTTCCGCAGGCTTGTTTCATTATCCATGGCTGGCAGACCTCTCTTTCAGCGTGAGAAATAAAGGGGCATGCCGGGTAAATCAACGCCGCTCTTACCGACCTTGCCCATGTGAAGGAGCGAGTAGGCCTGAGAGCTGGCCGCCGGACTTCCTCAGCCGTTCGGAGGAGCCATACTTTCCCGCAGAATGAACCTGCTGCGCACGACGATGGGTGTCTCCCACTCCTTTTCCGACTGCCCGATAATGTCGAGCAGGCGCGCCACGGCAACCTGCCCCATTTCTTCGAACGGCTGCGAGATGGTGGAGAGCGGTGGAGAGCAAAATTCACAGACCGGCGAGCCATCGAAAGAGACCACCGACAAATCCTCGGGAATCCGCAGACCCGAACGCTGTACGCGGCTGCTGAATGAAATGGCCATGTCATCGCTGGTTGCGATCACCGCCGTCGGCCGCTCTGCAAGCCGGGCGAAATCGGCTGCGGCCTGGGTACCGATCGCGAAGCCCTCCTGGTAATCGAGATTGCCGCCTGACCGGGAGATCGCCTCTTCCGAAAGGCCCGCCTCACGCACCGCCTGAAGTGCTCCGGCATAACGCTCGACGTCATGGTAATTGTCTTCCGGGCCGGCAATATAGAGAAAACGCCTGTGGCCGAGCCTGATCATCTCGGCCGTCGCTTCCCGCACGGCCTCGCGATCGTTGGTCACCACGCTCGGCAGGCCGGCGGCGCTCATGTCGAGCAGCATCGAGACGATCGGCAAACCCGTATTGGCGAGGGATCGCCCATCGACTTCAGGCAGTTTCGACGACAGGATGATGGCGCCACGAACGGTGCCGCCGAAGGCGAGGTCGAGAATATGCCTTTCGGAGTCGGCGTCTCGGCCGAGATTGGCGATCATCAGATTATAGCCGTTCTCGAGCAGGGCCCTGTTGATGCTCTGCAAGACCTGCGGAATGACCTGGGACACGCCATAATAAAGCGAGCCGGGCAGGATGATCATGACGGTGTTTGATTTGCCGACCCTCAGACCCCGGGCCATGGCATTCGGCGTGTAGCCCAATTGCTTGGCGGCGGCGTCGATCTTCGCGCGCGTCTTCTCATTCACCCGCCCGGGATTGGCAAGGGCGCGGCTAACCGTGGAGATCGCCACCCCCGCCAGCCGGGCAACATCCGCCATCAAGGGTCCGCTATGCTCCTCCGGCGGCATATCCTTGTTATCTTTCACTTTTTCGCGTCCTTCCCCATGCCTGTTGCGCCGGATGCTACGGTAATCCCGCCCACATAGCAAACGTTTGCCAAAAATCACTTGCATATGAAAACGACTTGTCTACTATCTAGGCATGGCAAACGATTGCCAAAAGACAGTGCATTGAAATCACTATGGATTATTTGCTGCGGAACCCTTTCCGCAGACGGTTTTCCTTACTCTCGAAACGGATAGTCTCATGAGCTCAACGGAACGACTTCGCTTTGGTGTCGACCTCGTCACCTTCTTCCACCCCGGTTTCTGGGGCGTCGAGGATTATGACGGCATCATCGCCCTGTCCCGCAGCGAACCGCGCGTCTTCTGGGACAAGATTCTCGACGCTGTGCAGGCCTCCGGCGTCACCGGCGTCGAACTGACCTTCTCGCCGTTCAACTGGCAGGATGCGACCAAGACCTATGGTTCGGTTGAGAATTTCGCCGCTGAGCTTTCCAGGCGCGGGTTGACGCTGGCGAGCGGCTTCTTCGCGGAACTCGAAGCCGCCGGCGATTTCACCGAAGCATCGGCGCAGGCCGCCATCATCGACAAGGCGGAAAAATACGCGGAATTCCTTAAGGCATGCGGCAGCGACATCATGGTCATCGGCGGGCCGCTTCGCCAGACGCTCGGCGAACAGCCGGCTCGCTTTTTCGATTTCGAGCAGGCGCGCAAGATTGCCGATTTCCTCAACCGTCTCGGCGCCACCCTTTACGCCAAGGGTGTGCGGCTGGCACTCCACACCGAGGCGCACTCGATCTTTGCCGCCGCACGCGATGTCGATCTGCTGATGTTGCTGACGGATCCGGCTTACGTGCATATGTGCCCGGACACGGCCCATATCATCGTTGCCGGCTCTGATCCGCTGCAGCTTGTCGACCGTCACCATGAGCGTGTCATCATCGCCCATTGGAAGGATGCGCTCGGGCCGATGCCGGCCGACACTGTTATCGACGAGCATATCCATGATCGCCATCGCCCATATTTCTGCGGCTTCGGCCTTGGCCGCGTCGATTGGCCGGGCTGGGCCAGGCTGCTGCGCGACCGCGGCTATGAGGGCTGGGCCATTCTCGAGCTCGATGCCGCCGCCGATCCGGTTGCCGACATCGCAAACGGGCTGACGCTTGTGCGGCAGGCGCTACTGCCGATCTATCGCTGATACAATGATCTGAAAACGAATGGCCCCGCCAAGAGGGCTTTCTTGAAGAGGTGGAACGATGAAAGACCAAATGAAACTTCTATTGATGGGAGCCGCGCTCTTTGCGGCCTCTCTTCCTGCCCATGCCGAAGACAAGCCGCAGGCCGAGGTGATGACCTCCTGGACTTCCGGCGGCGAAGCCGCTGCCCTTGATGTCATCAAGCAGGCGTTCGAAAAGCGCGGCGGCGTCTGGAAAGATTCCTCCATCGCCGGTTTCGGCGCGGCTGATGCCGCCTTCCAGAACCGTCTGGTTGCGGGCGATCCGCCGGCTGC
This sequence comes from Rhizobium sp. AC27/96, assembly GCF_001692325.1. Classification (GTDB taxonomy): domain Bacteria; phylum Pseudomonadota; class Alphaproteobacteria; order Rhizobiales; family Rhizobiaceae; genus Rhizobium. The sequence goes on from NZ_LXKN01000032.1 coordinate 361,542, forward strand.
CAAGCAGGCGGTGATCGGCCTTGCCAATACCGATTTCGTCAATCAGGGACTTCTGAGCCCGATCGACGATGTGGCGAAAGCCGGCAAATGGGCTGATGTCCTGCCGAAATCGATCCTCGATCTCATCTCCTATAACGGTAAGGTCTATCTCTCGCCGAGCGACGCCCATGGCGAAAGCTGGGTATTCTATTCCAAGGATGCCTTCGCCAAGGCCGGCATCGCCGAGGAGCCCAAGAGCTGGGATGAGTTCTTCATCGCGCTCGACAAGCTCAAGTCCGCCGGCCTCCAGCCGGTTGCCTGGGGCGGTCAATCCTGGCAGGAATCCAAGGTCTTCAACATGATCCTGCTGACGCAGGTCGGCATCGACGGCTTCCTGAAGATCTATGTCGACAAGGACAAGAGCGACGCATCCGTCGACGGCGTGAAGAAGACGCTCGATATCCTCGGCAAGCTGCGCGCCTATGTCGATGAAGGGGCTGCCGGCCGCAACTGGAACGACGCCACAGCCATGGTCATCACCGGCAAGGCCGGTGTGCAGTTCATGGGCGATTGGGCCAAGGGCGAATTCGTTGCCGCCGGCAAGGCGCTTGGCAAGGACTATGGCTGCATGCTCGCACCGCAATCACCCGGCATGGTCTACGTCGCCGATTCCTTCTCCTTTCCGAAGATCGCCGATGCGGCCTCCCAGAAGGGGCAGGCCCTGCTCGCCGAAGTCGCCATGGATCCGGCCGTGCAGGTCGAGTTTTCGCTGCGGAAAGGCTCGGTCCCGATGCGTACCGATGTCGACAAATCGAAGCTCGACATATGCGCGCAAAAGGGGCTGGAGCTGATGACCGCAGGCAAGATCGTACCCGACCAGGCTCTGATCCTCTCGCCGCAACAGGCCGGCGCTCTCAACGATTTCGTCGACGAGTTCTGGACCAATCCGTCCGAGGACAGCGCCTCGGGCGCCGAGAAATTCTTCGCGATCTTCGAGTAGGCCTCATAACGAGCCGATCGTCGGGACTCCCCGCCGATCGGCTCTGCTCCTTACCTTTGAAAGGGTTTGCTGATGCAAGCCAAGCGCAGACGTCCCCTTGCCGCGACCTGTGCCCTCCTGCCGACCTGGATTGCCGCGATCTTCATCTATATCGGCACCATGGTCTGGTCGGTGCGCCTGTCCTTTACTGACTCGACCATCTTTCCGTCGTCCAACTATGTCGGCTTTGCCCAATATATAAAGCTGTTCCGGACATCGAGATGGCTCGCATCCCTCGAAAACGTCTTGATCTTCGGTCTCCTCTACGTTGGGGGCTGCCTGGTGCTGGGCTTCGTGCTGGCGGCAGCGCTTGACCGCAAGGTCCGCTTCGAAGCCGTGTTTCGCACCATTTTCCTTTATCCCTATGCCATGTCCTTCGTGGTCACCGGCCTCATCTGGCAATGGATGCTCAACCCGACCTTCGGCATCCAGGCGACGGTCAGGGCCCTCGGTTGGCAGGGCTTCGTCTTCGACTGGATCGTCAATCGCGACATGGCGATCTACACGGTCGTCTTCGCCGGCATCTGGCAGGGAGCCGGCCTCGTCATGGTCATCGCACTTTCCGGCATGCGCGGCATCGGTGAAGAGCAATGGAAAGCGGCCCAGATCGACGGCATTCCGGTCTGGCGCATCTATCTGTCGATCATCCTGCCACAACTCGGGCCGGCGCTTGCCGCCTCCGGCATGCTTCTCTCCATGGGCGTGATCAAGACCTATGATCTCATCGTCGCCCAGACGGGCGGCGGGCCCGGCTATTCGACTGAAGTGCCGGCAAAATTCATCATGGACAATCTGTTCGAGCGCCAGAACCTCGGCCTCGCCAGCGCCGGCGCCACTGTCCTCGTGCTGTCGGTCGTCATGGCCGTCGCGCCGTTTCGCTATGCGCTTTACATGCGCGCCAGAAGAAGGGGAGCACGCTGATGGTAGCTCTTCACCCTCGAGGCCCCAAGCCTTCGCGGCTGTCGGCCGGCCAGATCGGGCTCTATGCCTTTCTTATCCTGGCCGCATTGTTCTTTCTGCTGCCGCTCTACACGATGCTCGTCACCTCGCTGAAGTCGATGGAGGAGATCCGCCAGGGTCGGATTTTTGCCCTGCCTGACATTATCAACTTCGACGCGTGGAAAACGGCGTGGTCCGGAGCCTGCATGGGCACGCAATGCCTGGGCGTGCGCATCGGTTTCTGGAATTCGGTGAAGATCACCGTGCCGGCCGTCGTCATTTCCGTCTTCATCGGCGCGATCAACGGCTATGCTCTCTCCTTCTGGCGGCCCAGGGGCTCAAACTTTCTATTCGGTCTGCTGATGGCCGGCGGCCTCATCCCCTATCAGATCTTCCTCTATCCGCTGGTGCGGCTGCTCGCCAATCTGAGCCTTTATAATTCGGTAGCCGGCGTCGTCCTCGTCCACGTCATCTTCGGCCTACCGCTGGTGACGCTGCTGTTCCGCAATTATTTCGTCGCCATCCCCGAGGAGCTCTGCAAGGCCGCCCGCGTCGATGGCGCCGGCTTCTGGCGGATCTTCCTCGAGATCATGCTGCCCATGTCGGTGCCGATGGTCGTCGTCGCTTCCATCTTCCAGTTCACCGGCATCTGGAACGACTTCCTGATCGGCCTGGTCTTTGCCGGGCGCGACAATCTGCCAATGACGGTGCAGCTCAACAACATCGTCAACACCACCATGGGCGAGCGCGCCTACAATGTGAACATGGCTGCCACCATCCTGACCGCCGTCGTTCCGCTCGCCATCTATTTCTTTTCCGGCCGCTGGTTCCTGCGTGGTGTCGCCGCCGGCGCCGTCAAGGGGTAACGCCATGCAGCCTGCCGTCTCCGTCAAGGATCTCAAGATCGCCTATGGCGACCATACCGTCATCGACAAGCTGTCGATCGACATCGCCCCACGTGAATTTCTCGTGCTGCTGGGACCGTCCGGCTGCGGAAAGTCGACGCTCCTCAACTCCATCGCCGGTCTGCAGGACATCACGGATGGCGAGGTCTGGATATCGGACAAGAACGTCACCTGGGCCGAACCTAAGGATCGCGGCATCGGCATGGTGTTTCAATCCTATGCGCTCTATCCCCGCATGTCGGTGCGCAAGAACCTTTCCTTCGGCCTGCGCGTCGCGGGCCTTCCCAAGGCCGAGATCGATGCGCGCATTGCCCGCACCGCATCGCTCCTGCATCTCGACCAATTGCTCGACCGCCGTCCCTCCGAACTCTCCGGCGGCCAGCGCCAGCGTGTCGCGATCGGCCGCGCGCTAGTGCGCGAAGTGAATGTCTTCCTGTTCGACGAACCGCTCTCCAATCTCGATGCCAAACTGCGCAACGAATTGCGCGTCGAAATCAAGAAGCTGCACCAGAGCCTTGGCAATACGATGATCTATGTGACGCATGATCAGGTGGAAGCGCTGACGCTCGCCGATCGCATCGCCATCATGAAGAACGGCGTGATCCAGCAACTGGCCAGCCCATCCGAGATCTACCATCGCCCGACCAATCTTTTCGTCGCCGGCTTCATCGGCGCGCCGGCGATGAATTTCATCAAGGGTGAGATTTCGCTCAAGGCAAGTACGCCGATCTTTGAAAGCAACGGACTTGCCATTGATCTCACGAGCTATCCCTTTCTGGCCGCCGCCAAAGCGGGTCCAGCCACGCTCGGTATCCGGCCCGAACATATAGCGCCGGATGGCGCAGCGACGGGCTGGCCCACCATCCCTGGCATCGTCTCGGTCGTCGAACCGATGGGAGCCGACACGGTGCTGTGGTTCGATTGGGCAGGACAAAGCCTCTCCTATCGCATCATGGGCGATGCCGCACTCCAGCCGGGCACGAGGATCACACCCGGGCTCGATATCGCCAAGGCCTCACTCTTCGACGCCGATGGCGCCCGTCTCTGAACCCGCTTTCACAGCATACGGAAATTATCCATGTCCCAGACTATCTATGACGCGCTGGTGATCGGCTCCGGCGCCGCTGGCTCCTTTGCCGCCAAGGAATTGACCGCCCAAGGGCTTTCGGTCCTGCTGCTCGAAGCCGGTCCCGCGGTGACGCAGAGGGATTTCGATCCGAACCGCAAGAAGGCACCCGCCAGCAGCATCAATATCTGGGAGCGGGCACGCGCGACGCTGAAAGGCCAGCCCATTCAGGCACGCGCGGCGTTCTTTACTGAGCGCTTCAGCCACTTCTTCGTCAACGATCGCAAGAACCCTTATACGACCCCGAAGGATGCGCCCTTCCTGTGGATCCGTGGCCGTCAGGGCGGTGGCCGCCTGCACAGCTTCGGCCGCGTGCTGCTGCGCTGGACCGACGATGACTTCAGGATCAAGTCGAAGACCGGCAAAGGCGAGGACTGGCCGCTATCCTATGACGAACTCGCGCCCTATTACGCCGAGGTCGAATCGAGCCTCGGGCTCTACGGCAATGAGGATGGCGTCGAGACGCTGCCCGATGGCGTCTATGCGCATCCGGCAAAGCTGACGCCGGCCGAGGAGACCTTCAAGACAGAGGTCGAGGGTCGTTGGCCGCAGCGGCATGTCGTTTCCTGGCGCTATATCGCACCAGATGCCGAGCGCACGCCGAAGCCGCTTCGCGAAGCACTGGCAACCGGCCGGCTGACCATCCGCCACGACGCCATCGTCCGCCGCATCACGACCGACCAATCGGGCGGAAAAGCCACTGGCGCGGAATTCATCGATCGCGTTACCGGCAGGGTCGAGACCGTGCGGGCGGCGCTTGTGGTGCTTTCGGCATCGCCGATCGAAAGCGTGCGGCTGCTTCTCAATTCAGCGAGCGACCGTCATCCGCAGGGACTGGGCAATAGCTCCGGCGCGCTCGGCCGCTATTTTATGGACCAGCTGCCGTGCCTCGCCTTCGGCTCCTTCTCGAAAGCAAAGGGTTGGGCGGTCGACGACTCCGCTCCGACCGATCCCTTCTACAATCCCTCCGGCGGCATTTTCGTCCCCCGTTTTGGGGAAGGCGATGCCGGTCGCGATGATTTCGACTATCAGGGCAGCATCGGCCGGGCGCCAACCCCCGACGACCAGCCCGCAAGACTGGCATTTTTCGGCTTCGGCCGCATGCTGCCCTATGCCGACAATCGCATCACGCTCGATGCGCGTCGCAAGGATGCCTGGGGCATTCCTGTGCCCCACATCCGCTGCGTAATGGGCGACGAGGAACACGCGCTTCTGCGCCGGCAGGAAGAGGTGCTGATCGACATGGTGCGCGGCGTCGGCGGTGATCTGGAATTCATCGGCTCTCCCACAGGTCTCCGGGAGATGGGTCGAGGCGCCTTCCCCGATGCCGATCCATTCAGCCGCTTCATGTTCCGCGCCTGGTTCCGCAAGACCATGTGCATGGGAGCGGCCATCCACGAGACAGGCGGCGCACGCATGGGAAGCGACCCGCGAAATTCGGTGCTCAACGCCCATAATCAGCTTTGGGATGTACCCAACGTCATCGTCACCGACGCCAGTGCCTTTCCCGGCAGCGGCATCGCCGGCACGACACTTACCGTCATGGCGCTGACGATCCGCGCCTGCCGCAATCTCGTCGACCAGCACCGAACGGGTCGCGTCTGAAAGGCACTGGCGGCAGCAAGCAACAGGAGCCAAGGCCACACGCCGGGTCCAAACCGATACCCTCTCCGGGAACCATAAGAGCCACAGGCCGTTCCTTACCCGGTTCGGTAGCGAACCGAGTGAAGCGCTGACGCGCATGGCTCTGCAATAACCGGCAGTGCCGCGTCAGCGACAGGCATTTGAAAGGAACATGAGATGCCGGCGATCAGTATCGAGACTTCGTCATTTCGGAACCGTCGTAGAGAGCGCCCTGCCGGCACCACATCTGCCATCATATCGAAAGCAACAATGATAGGGCTGGCCCTAACGGGCGCTGCCCTGTTCGCACCGGCAGCGGCAGAGGCTCAGTCACCTCAGCTCGAAAATACATGTCAGATTGCCGCCAGGAATTTTCTGCTGACCGATCATCTCAATGTCGGCATCGTCCAATCCTTTCCTGAATTGAAGCCACCCGGTGTTCGGCTGACCTATTCGATCCGGCCAGGGACCGCGAAATCCGATATGAGCGACAGCTTCGAATGCGAGTTCGACAAGACCGATCCGCCTTACCATCTGACGCGATTCTGCGTGTCCGATGTCTGCTACTCGGCGAACGATACGAACGCCGACCGGAAGCGGCGCTTCGACGAGATGAGCATTCTGCTCGACCGCACCAACAAGTGAGCGCCTTGAGCAAGTGGTTGGGAGGCGCTGCCTTTGGCGGCCTTCCGCCGGATGCAAGGCTTGGGGCTGAAGCTCGGGCGAAATGACCCGTCCTTGCAATGCCACTTCTGAATACCCATTTTACGAGCTGAAACAGCGTCCCTGGCTACACCGAGTAGCCGCGAAGCCTAAGGCTTTGAACTCCGTCTTGTGACGTGACGGGCGCTCCCACAACACACTGTCATTAACGCTGGCCGATGGCCGGCGAAGGAAATTCTATTGAACACACCAAAGATTACGCCCGCGATTGCGGCGGCAAAGCCGTGCGAACGGGAACAGGCCGGCAACCGGCCCAACGACAAGAACTGGAAGCCCTATCCCTGCCTGCTGACGCGCAGGGAGCTTCAGCAGCTGGTCGCCGAGCAACTCGGCTGACGGCGACCATCATTTTATCAACGGCAACAATAAGGAGAACAAAATGCAGGTTCTGGTAAAAGACAACAATGTCGAACAGGCGCTGAGAGCGCTGAAACGAAAAATGCAACGCGAAGGCTTGTTTCGGGAGATGAAGGAACGGCGCGCCTATGAAAAGCCGTCCGAGCGCCGTGTCCGGGAAAAGGCGCAGGCTATCAGCAGGCATCGCAAAGCCATGCGGAAGAAATTGCAGCGCGAGGGCCTGCTTGCCAGCCCCAAGCGAAAGTCGCCTTCTTCAGCAAGGTAGTTGCGCGGCGCAGCCAACTCCCACCATATCTGACCAAAATAAAACCCCGCTCCGGCTCATCACCGTGCGGGGCTGCGCAGATGTAATGGCATCTGCACGATCATGATCGTTACGTCTTGACCATGACAGGCCGAGGCGTAACGGGCAGATCCTGATGGATTACGTCAGTCCGCAAGCTTGCCGACAACCAGGCCAGCAAAGAAGCCGACGAGCGCTGTCGCGAAGAGCACCGAGCTTGTTGCCGTCGGGTTTTCCCTTGCGGCCTGGACCACGTTCCGGCCCTCCCTGCGCGCCATGTCCGCAACGTCGGAAACCTTGGCTTTGGCGGAGGACAGCGCTTCGTCGGCACGTTCCGATGCAAGGTCTATCCTGCCGGCGAGGTCTGTCGAAAGCTTGTCAATCTGGTTGCGCAGCTCCTCGATCTGAACGTTGACGTCCTTGTCCAGCTTGATATCGGCCATTGCATTCTCCTGGTGGTTTACGACAATTCGTCTGTCAGAAACGATGCAGACCTGTTCGGGTTCCCATTGATACAGGATTTAGATACGCCAATTCTGCGCGACCAACCGTCAGACGGAAGGTTCGACAAGAGGCCTCAGGCGCCCGGACTTTGATCTTCCAAGGGCCTGGATGCCGCTCATCGCGGTCGTCGAGATCAAACCCCAACACAGCAATCAAAAACATCTCTGACGGTTTGCACAAAGCGGCAGTGCAATTTGCTAGATTTATTGCAAAAATTTCTACAGTTCTCGAATTTCAACTGACGCTATGCCTACCTACGCTGCCTCATCAAATTTCCTGAGGAGGCTGGAAACGTGGTTCAATCTGTAGGCGTCGGCGATGTTGTCGAGCTGGCTCGACCGGCGAGGATTCTCGTCGCCGCGAGCGCTTCGAAACAGAGCCTCGGCTTGCCAGGCAAGTCGAAGACGAAGCTGCAGCGTGATGCCAAGCTGGAGAATGCCCGTAATCATCGCGGCTTTTTCGCCAGTCAGCCTCCACTTTGCAGCGGAGCGTCGCCTGAAGCATGAGTAAACTTTCCGTACAGGCCCCGAAGTCAGTCGTGATGATCCGGCCACATCACTTCACTCCGAACCCGATGACCGCCAACGACAACTCGTTCCAGTCGAACGACGAGAGGCGCGCGGCAACGGCAATCGCGAGTGCGGCCTTCGACGAAGTGACGCGCATGGCCGAAGGCCTCGCATCGGCTGGCATTACCGTGCATGTCTTCGAAGACAAGACCGCCACGACGCCGGACTCGGTCTTTCCCAACAACTGGTTCTCCACGCATTCGGGCGGCCATGTCGCCATCTATCCGATGTATTCCGCGAGCCGTCAGAGCGAGCGGCGTAGCGACGTGATCGAGATGCTGAAGGCCGATTATCGCGTCCAGGACGTCATCGACTATTCGGGCCTGGAAAAGGACCATGTCTACCTGGAAGGCACCGGCGCCATGGTGCTCGATCATATCGGCCGCGTCGCCTATGCCGTCCGCTCCAACCGCACCAATGAAGTCGCGCTGGAGCGCTTCTGCACCCATTTCAACTTCGAGCCGATGGTCTTCGACGCTGTCGATCGCAACGGCAAATCGATCTACCACACGAACGTGCTGATGTGCATCGGGACGGATTTCGCGCTGCTGGGGTCCGAGATGATCCCGGATGTTGCCCGCCGCCAGGAGATCATCGCAAGGTTAGAGGAAACCGGCCGCAAGGTGATCGATCTCTCGATCGAGCAGATCGAGAACTTCGCCGGCAATGCCATCGAGCTGGAAGGTCGAGGCGGCAGGGTGGTCGTATTGTCGGCCAGGGCTCACGCAGTCCTCGACGCAGGCCAGGCCGAGGCCATCGAACAGTCGGCGAAACTGCTGCCCTTCGATGTCTCGACCATCGAACTGGCCGGTGGATCGGTGCGCTGCATGCTCGCCGGCATCCACCTGTCGCGCCGCGATCCGGCAGCCACACAATTGCTTTACGCCGCCGGGTGAGCCGGATAGAGAAGCCGTCAAGAAAATAAAGGTACTTGGAAATGTCGCAAGCAAGATCAGTCTATCACTTCAATTCCGTCATCGTGCGCCAGCCCTCACGCTCGGTTGTCAACGGCCTTCGCGCCGACGATCGGGGCAACCCGACCTATGATGGCGTCAAGGCCGAACATGATGCCTATATCGCCGCAATGCGCGATGCCGGTGTCGAAGTGACTGTTCTGCCCGCTCTCGAAGCCTTCCCAGACTCGGTCTTCGTCGAAGATCCGGCACTCGTCTTCCCGGAAGGCGCGATCCTGCTTCGTCCCGGTGCGGTAAGCCGCGTCGGCGAAACGGCTGAAATCACCCCGACGCTTCGCGACATGTTCGAAACCGTCCTCGATCTGCCAAGCCCCGGCTTTGCCGATGGCGGCGACGTGCTGACGACGCCGAAGAGCGTCATGATCGGCCTTTCCGCGCGGACCGACAAGGTCGGTGCCGAAGCGCTTGTTGCCTGCATCGCCAAGCTCGGCCGCAAGGCTGAGATCGTCGCGACGCCAGAAGGCGTACTGCATTTCAAGACCGATTGCTCGCTGCTCGACGACGAAAGCGTACTCTCGACAGCTCGCCTTGCCCGCTCCGGCGTCTTCAAGGATTTCAAGCAAATCATCATTCCGGAAGGCGAAGAGCCCGCCGCCAACGCATTGCGCGTCAACGACGTCGTCATGGTCGGTTCGGACTTCCCGCGCACGATCGAGATGCTCGACAAGCTCGGCTACAAGGTCGTGCCTTTGCAGACGACCCAAATCGGAAAGATTGATGCGGGCCTGTCCTGCATGTCGCTGCGCTGGTTCCGCAACGGCCGATAAAACAAACTTAAAATCAAACTGGGAGAACAGCATGCATAGCTTCAAATCGACAATCGCGGCCGGCGTCGCACTTATCTTGTCTGCCGGCCTTGCTCACGCCGAGGACACGATCCGCCTCGGCATGACACCCGAGCCCTACATGCCGTTCACGCAGGTGAATGCGGCGGGCGAATGGGAAGGCCTCGAAGCCGATCTGTCCCGCGCGGTCTGTGCAAAACTGACGGCAAAGTGCGACATCAAGCAGATGGCGTGGGACGGCCTGATCCCGTCGCTGAACGAAAAGAAGGTCGATTTCATCATCGGCGCCTTCTCGATCACCGATGATCGTCGCAAGGTCGTGGATTTCAGCACGCCATATTACACCGAAGGCACATCCTTCGTCGGCGCCAAGTCCGACAGCACGAAGATCACCACCGTCGATGCACCCGACGGTTCGGGCAAGATCATCGATCCCTCAATCGTTTCCGGCAAGATCATCGGCGTTCAGACCTCAAGCGTTCAGGCGGCCTATGTCGCGAAATACCTCAAGGGCGCCGAGGCCAAGAGCTACGATACGGCCGACAACTCCGTTGCCGATCTCATCGCCGGCCGCGTCGATTACGTGCTGATCCCGGATCTCTACATCCAGACCTTCCTGAAGTCGGATGCCGGTGCCGATTATGAAGTGAAGCTCACTGTTCCGAAGAATACCACGCTTGGCGAAGGCGTTGCCTATGCCATCCGCAAGGGTGATGCTGACACGCTGAACAAGATCGACACGGCGCTTGCCGAACTCGACAAGGACGGCACGACGCAGAAGCTGGTCGACAAGTGGATCTTCAACAAGAAGTAATGGCGTGATACCGGGCGCGGCTTCGGCTGCGCCCGCAGCGCCGCGGCCACCCGCCCTCCTTCTGCTCTTGTCGCGAAATCGCTCTTAGCGCCTCATCGCAGCCTTGCAGACCAGACGGCGCCTGATCCCGCACTATCGGCAACAACAAGGGCCGACCGGCTCACTTCAAAAGCAAAGCCGGATCGAGCAGGTAGAATGCATGGACTCATATTGGCACTTGCTCGGCTGGGGCCCGGAAGGCTGGGGCGGCAATTTCGCCTGGAGTCTGCTGATGACCCTTCAGGTCTCGATCATCTCTTACATAGTGGCCGTAGGCTTCGGCTTTCTCGGCGCCGCGGGCAAGCTTTCGCACCATCGATCCCTACGCTTTGCGGCCGGACTTTATACGACGGTCGTGCGCTCGCTGCCGGAACTCCTGGTCATCCTTCTGCTCTATTTCTCCGTCGCGAGCGGCGCCGAGCGTTTCCTGAAATATGCCGGCCTCGTCGATGACGGCTTCCAGTTCAGCCCCTTCTGGGCGGCGATCATTGCGCTCGCCTTCGTCTCCGGCGCCTTTATGACCGAGGTTCTCAGATCAGCCTATCTCGCGGTGCCGCCGGGACAAATCGAGGCCGCCGTGTCGATCGGCATGCGCCGACGCAAGATCCTGATCCGCGTCATCCTTCCGCAGATGATGCGCCACGCGGTGCCCGGAATGGGCAATCTCTGGCTCTCCATCACCAAGGAAAGCGCCATCATTTCGGTGCTCGGCTCCTTCAGCGAGTTGCTCTATACCGGCTACCGCGCAGCTGCGAGCACAAAGCAATACATCCTGTTTTACGGTCTTACCGCCCTGCTCTTCCTGCTCATTACCTTGGTGTCCGTGTTCCTGATCAGCCGCATCGAGCACTACCTGAACCGGGGGCATCGCTGATGGAAACGATCACCAACGTCATTTCCTTTCTACCCGCCCTCATCAAGGCAACGCCGCTCACGCTGCTGCTGACGGCAACGGCCGGCATCTTCGGCCTGATCATCGGCACGCTTGCAGCCCTTGCCCGCCTGTCGAAATACCGGCTGCTCGCATGGCCTGCCTTCGCCTTCACCTTCGCCTTTCGCGGGACGCCGCTGCTGGTGCAGATTTACCTGGTCTATTACGGCCTCGGTCAGATCCTGCCCGGCACCTGGGTCCGCCACAGCTTCCTCTGGCCCTATCTGCGCGATGGCCTCTGGTATGCGATCGCGGCCCTCAGCCTGAACCAGGCATCCTACAATGCCGAAGTCATTCGCGGCGCCATCCAGGCGATCCCGCGCGGCCAGATCGAAGCCGCGCTTTCGATCGGCATGACGCGATGGACGATCCTTCGGCGCGTAACGCTGCCGCAGGCGTTCCGCCATTGCCTGCCGGTTCTCACAAGCGATCTGATCATCCTGTTGAAGACGACATCGCTCGCCTCGACCATCACCATTCTCGAAGTGATGGGGACGGCCCGGATGCTGCAGCGCCAGTCGCTGCTGATCTTCGAACCGCTGATCGCCGCCGGCATCATCTATTTCGCCGTGGTCTTCATCCTGACCCGGATCATGAACGTCGTCGAATTCCGCATGACGCGCTATCGCGCCGTTCGTGCGTGAGTTCGAAAGCCTCGGGAGAAATTGAAATGGTCGAGACAGTACTTTCGGTGCGAGACATCCACAAGAGCTTCGGCAGTGTCGAGGTCTTGAAGGGCATCTCGTTTGAGGCACGCAAGGGCGACGTGATCTCGCTGATCGGCAGCAGCGGCTCGGGTAAAAGCACACTGCTGCGCTGCATCAACTATCTCGAAACGCCGGACAAGGGCGAAATCTCGGTCGCAGGCGAGGCCATCCGCACGGCACCGTCGCGCGGCGGCAAGTTGCATGCGGCCGATCCGCGGCAGCTGGAACATATCCGCACCCGCCTCGGCATGGTCTTCCAGAGCTTCAATCTCTGGTCTCACCGTACAATCCTCGAAAACATCATCGAAGGTCCGATCCACGTGCTCGGCACGTCCCGCAAGGATGCGATCGCCGAAGCCGAGGTGTTGATGGAGAAAGTCGGCATTACGCCGAAGCGCGATCAATATCCGGCGCAGCTATCCGGCGGGCAGCAACAACGCGCGGCGATTGCCCGTGCACTCGCCATGAGCCCGGAAGTGATGCTTTTCGACGAGCCGACATCCGCCCTTGACCCGGAACTCGTCAACGAAGTGCTTCAGGTGATCAAGAAGCTGGCCGAAGAGGGCCGCACCATGGTGATGGTCACCCACGAAATGGCGCTCGCCCGCGATATTTCCAGCGAGGTGATCTTCCTTCACAAAGGCCTGGTCGAGGAGCGCGGCGCGCCGGAGACCATGATGCGCAATCCGGAATCCCCGCGACTTCGTCAATTCCTTCAGATGGCATGAGGACCACAATGAACGATATCGACTTCCAAGGCTTCCTCCCCGATCTCATCGAGATCCGCCATAGCCTGCATCAGATGCCCGAGATCGGATTGTCTGAATTCAAGACCTCGGATTTCATTGCGGAGCAGCTTCAGAAATGGGGCTTTGAGGTAACGCGTGGCCTCGCCACCACAGGCATCGTCGCTACCCTTCGCGCCGGCAGCAGCAATCGCGCCATCGGTTTCCGCGCAGACTTCGATGCCTTGCCCATGCATGAGGAAACCAATCTTCCCTATGCCAGCCAGCATCCCGGCGCCATGCATGCCTGCGGCCATGACGGCCATACCAGCATGCTTCTCGGTGCCGCCTGGGCGCTGTCGCAAGACAAGAACTTCTCGGGAACCGTGCATTTCATTTTCCAGCCGGCGGAAGAAAACTTCGGCGGCGGCAAGCTGATGATCGAGGACGGCCTGTTCGAGCGCTTTCCCTGCGAGCGGGTTTTCGCGCTGCATAACTGGCCCGGCATTCCGGCCGGTACTTTCGCAACCCGCGCCGGACCGGTTGCCGCCTCGATCGACGTCCTGACGCTGACGGTGAAGGGCAAGGGTGGTCATGGCGCACAGCCGGAATTGACCGTCGATCCCGTGGTCGTCGGCTCCAGCATCGTCATGGCGCTGCAGACGCTGGTGTCACGCAACATTTCCCCTCACCAGCCATCCGTTGTCACCGTCGGCGCCTTCCTGTCAGGCTCGGCGTCCAACATCATTCCCGACACCGCTGTGCTGGAGATCAGCATGCGGGCGATGAACCCGAAGGTACGTGAAGAGATACGCGAACGCGTCGAGCAGATCGCCACGTTTCAGGCCAAGAGCTACGGTGCCGATATCTCGCTTGACTGGCAGGTGGGCTATCCCGCGACCATCAATGACAAGGATGCCGCAGAGGCGGTAAAGTCGACGATCAAACGGCACTTCGGCGAGGATTCCTTTACCGAGCTCGACCTTCCCTTGATGGGGAGCGAGGACTTCTCATTCCTGCTCGAAAGAGTTCCAGGCGCCTATGTCCTCATCGGCAATGGCGACAGCGCCGGTCTGCACACCACGACCTACGACTTTAACGATGACATCCTAGAGCGTGGAGCCATGTACTTTTACCACCTGGCCAAAGATCAGCTGGCCTAGGCAAGAGTTATGTGGACGAAGAACCAGGGCATCGGCACAGGTGCCCTGGCGCCGGCATGACGGCGGCAAAATTTCACGTTGCGTCGCGGAAAAATTCTGGCCATAAGCAACGTACTCACCACGGACCCGGTGAAACTCCGGGTGGCTCTTCTGGCCGCCGATCCGCCAGACCACGCAAAACCAGCATGTCACCCAAAACCGCTGCACCCAGCGTGTTCGCTATGCTTTGCGAGACCGTCATCACATGAAACTCTCATCCATCCGCCGGGATTGGTCCGCCAGTCCCACGCGCGAAATGCTCGCCGGAGCCGTCGCGACGTTTGCGCTGATCCCGGAAGTCATTGCCTTTTCCTTCGTCGCGGGCGTCGACCCTCAGGTCGGCCTCTTCGCTTCCTTCATCATCGGCATCGTCATCGCCTTCACCGGCGGTCGTCCCGCCATGATCTCGGCCGCGGCGGGCTCCGTCGCGCTTGTCGCCGCGCCCTTGGTCCATACCCATGGCCTGCCCTACCTTTTTGCCGCCGGCTTGCTCGCCGGCCTTTTCCAGATTGCGTTCGGGCTTTTGCGCCTCGGAGTCCTCATGCGCTTTGTCTCGAAGTCCGTGCGCACCGGCTTCGTCAACGCTCTGGCGATCCTGATCTTCGGGGCCCAGCTTCCGCACATCATCGGCGGAGACTGGCTTGGCTATGCCATGCTCGCCGCAGGGCTCGCGATCATCTACCTCGTACCAAGGATCACGACGGCGATCCCCTCGCCGTTGATCTGCATCCTCATCTTGACCGTCGTCTCGATCTCCCTGCAGCTGCCCGTGATGACGATTGCCGATCTTGGCAAGTTGCCGGACTCGCTCCCGATCCTGAGCTGGCCCGCCGTTCCCCTGACAGCGGAAACCCTGACAATCATCGCCGGGCCGGCGCTCGCCATCGCCATGGTGGGTCTGCTGGAATCGATGATGACGGCCAGTGTCGTCGACGACCTCACCGGCACGCCCAGCTCGAAGAACAGGGAATGCACCGGGCTTGGCATCGCTAATGCCGCAGCGAGCCTGTTCGGCGGTATTGCAGGCTGCGGCATGATCGGCCAGACGGTCAGCAACGTGAAATACGGCGGACGCGGGCGTCTCTCGACCTTGTTTGCAGGCGCGCTCCTGCTGATCCTGATGGTTCTCCTCAAGCCATGGGTGTCGCAGGTTCCCGTCGCGGCACTCGTGGCCATCATGGTGATGGTGTCGATCGATACGTTCGACTGGTCGTCGCTGAAGGCAATGGTCGTTCACCCGAAGACGTCGAGCGCCGTGATGGTCTTGACCGTCCTCGTTACGGTGTTCAGCTCGAACCTGGCGCTGGGTGTAACCGTTGGCGTGCTTTTGAGCGGCGTGTTCTTCACGTTCAAGGTCGCTCGCCTTCTGCAAGTCGATACCGAGACAGACGCTTCGGCCAAGCGGCTGACCTACCGCGTGACAGGCCAGGTTTTTTTCGCATCGGCGGATGTGTTCGTAGAGGCTTTCGACATAGAAGAAGCGAATGGCATGACGGTTCTTATCGACGTGTCACAAGCACATTTCTGGGACATCACCGCCGTTGCCGCGCTCGACAAGGTGGTCGAGCGTTTCAAGGCGCATCATATCCCCGCCGATGTGCTGGGCTTGAACGAGGCGAGCGCTACTTTGATCGGAAGCCTGAAGGGCTCGATTTGGCTCAAGGAAGTCTGAGCCAAATCAGATGGTCGATGCTGTGGCACGTGCTGCGGTAGCTATCCGAATCTTATCGCTTCGAAGGGCATGGGAAACCTCAGAAGTCTTCCCATGCCGGGTCTGCCGCTGCCGGCGCAGCCCCTTTGAAGGCGGAGCGGAGTCTCTCGCCCAGTGCCCTTTGGCCTGAAAGCCCGGCGCTCGGGGTGGCCGCGGCGGTTCGGGCGGGGCTTGCACTTCTGCCCGGTGCCGAGGAGCCCAGCGAAACCACCTTTCCTGCGGCACCGTCCAGCTTGAACTGCCCGAGTCGGGCCGAGAGTGAGGAGACCTCGCTTGCCAGCGTATGGGACGCGGCATTGGATTCCTCCACCATCGCCGCATTCTTCTGGGTCGCCTGGTCCATCTGGTTGACGGCGGTATTGATTTCCTGCAGGCCGGTCGACTGTTCCCGGGCTGACTGCACGATCGCCTGTACATTGCTGTCGATCTGCTGGACCTCCTGAACGATTGCGCGCAGGGCCTCCCCGGTCTGGCCGACGAGGCTGACACCTTTCTTCACCTGATCGCCGGATGAGTGAATCAGCGCCTTGATTTCCTTTGCCGCCGTGGCTGAGCGTTGAGCCAGCTCACGAACCTCCTGGGCGACAACGGCAAACCCTCTACCGGCTTCGCCGGCGCGGGCAGCCTCGACCCCGGCATTGAGGGCAAGCAGGTTCGTCTGGAAGGCGATCTCGTCGATGACGCCGATAATGTTGGAGATCGATTGCGAGGACCGTTCGATGCCGTTCATCGCCTCGACCGCGCTGTGAACGATTTCACCGGAACGTTCGGCATTGTCCTTCGTGCGGCCGACCAAAGCTGCGGCTTCTTCGGCGCGCGTGGTCGAATCCTTGATGGAGGTGGTGATCTGCTCGAGCGCTGCGGCCGTCTCTTCAACCGAAGCCGCCTGCTGTTCCGTACGCCGGGCGAGATCGTCCGCTCCCACGCGGATTTCCTCCGAGCCGCTCTGGATCACGGATGCATTCTCGGAGAAGGAAATCATCGCGGCCTGCAGCTTTTCGACCGAGGCATTGAAGTTGCCGCGAATTTCATCCAGCGCCGATGTGAACGGCCGGTCGAGCCTTGCCGTCATGTTGCCATCCGAAAGCTGCGCAAGCCCGGCTGCAAGTTCGCCGACAGCGAATTTCACTTCCGCTTCCTGGGCATCGTTGACGCGGGCGCGCTCGGCGCGCTCCGTCTCCTGTGTCGCGCGGCTGGCTTCGGCCTCGGCTTCGAGCCGCATCTTTTCACGATTGCTTTCCAGCAGGATATTCAGCGACCGGGAAAGATCCCCGATTTCGTCGCGGGCTTCACGATCCTTAAGCGTCACATTCAGATCGCCATTGGCGATCCGGTCGGTTTCGCCGATGACATTCTCGATGCGGCGAACGAACCGCCGGGCGATCAGCCAGCCGGCAAGTCCAAGGAGGACGGCGGCGATCGAGGTGACCGCGATGGCGTTCTTCACGACATTGTCGACCTGCGCGAATACGGTCGCCTTCGGCACGGCCACGATCGCATACCAGGATATGCCATCGGTCAGTTTCACCGGTTCGGCGACCGCAAAATAGATGCTGCCGTCGGGACCGGTAATTTCGCGTTCGGTGCCGGGATTGGCGATCAGCTGGTCCCAACCAGCCGTCTGGGCGCCGCCATCCTTGATATTCTTTCCGATGAGCGCGCCGTCGGGATGGCTGATCATCCCCCCTCCTCCGGTGACCAGGCTCATAAAGCCGGTGCCCATGGGATGGATGGTGGAAATGGCTTTCTGGGCGTCATCGAGGGCGATGTCGAGACCGGTAACGCCGACAGGCTTGCCATCGATCATGATCGGCTTGGCGATGGAGGTCATCAGCACCTGCTTGCCATCGATAGCATAGGAATAGGGCTCGATGACGACAGTCTTCTGCTGGTTGAAGGGGAGCTGGTAATAGTCCCCTGCTCCGGAAACGGTATAGTCGGCGAGCGGAACATGCGTAATCTTGCCGCCGCTGCGAACCCAGTATGGGATATAGCGGCCTGTCGCATCATTGCCGTCCTTGCCGGCGAAATCCTTATCCTTGCCATCGAAGGCGTTCGGCTCCCAGCCGGTCCAGACGCCAAGCGCCGCCGGATTGTCTTCGAGCATGTTCTTCAGGAGATCGTCGGCAGTCGTCCGGTTTGCATTGCCCGTTTCCTTCATGGTTGAAAGCACGGTCTCGAGCGAATTGACGACGGTGATCGATGATCCCAGGGCCTTTTCGGATCCGGCCGCCGTCGTGTCGGCGATCTCTCGCATCTGGTCGAGGCTGGACCGGCGGATCGTCGTATAAGCGGAATCGAACAGGATGGCCGAAGCGGCCACGGTGGCGATCACGCCGCATGCGGCGACAGCGAAAATATTGCGGCTAGTTGCGGATTTCAAAATCATATCACCACCTTCTTGGGTGGCGCTGCAATCGCGCGGCCCGCCCCCCGCGTGCCTTGACAGAAACAATATTCCGCAAGCGGCAAACCACGACCGAACCGCTTGTATCTCAAGAAAGCTAGATGCGCTTAATTAATAAACAGTATATCTACGTCTCGATATTCACCCTCGATGAGTATGACTTTTAATCATCAAGAAAAATTGGAAATCATTTCTGGGAAATTAATGTTTTAACGAGATTGAAGACAACAAAAGAATAGTGCGATGCAAAATTAGTACTCTCTATTGGACTTCAGCCGTTCCCAATGGGGAACAGGCGCAGGAAAAAGGAACCGGGAAGCGGGGATCACTGCGCGCGATCCGGTATAGCGCGTGCCCCAAGATCTGTAGAAAAAGGCCTCAAAATGCCACCGCTCGGTTGAGTTTGGCGATCGCAATCGCTCCGGCTTTCAGCTAGGGATTTACCTGGCTGCTTCCAATTGCAGAGCTGAGCGATGATCTTCAAAAGTTGCACCGCAGGTCGCGTTGACGGCACCATGGATGAGGCTATCACCTGCATTTTCCAGCCGCCAATACGTTCTCAGCCTAAGATGAGGTAATAAAGGCATGCATATTCGAAAGGCCGCAACCGCCGACGCCGAGGAACTATCCGGCCTCCTGAACGAGATCATCCGGGCCGGCGGAACCACCGCGCTCGAGACGCCACTTTCGGCTGAGGAATTTGCGGAGTGGTTCATCGATGGCGAGTTCGCCCTCGTTTGCCACGTTGCCGAACATGATGGGTTGCTCGTCGGTTTTCAGTCTCTGAGCTTGTACGGCGACCCGCCGAAAGGACTCGCCGACATCGCGACATTTGCCCGTATGAACTCAAGTGCGCGCGGCGTGGGAAGTGCTCTCTTCCCCGCAACCCGAGCTGCCGCAGAAGAGCTCGGGTTCGAATTCATCAATGCGACCATTCGAGCCGACAACGTCAGTGGACTTACCTATTACGAGAAGATGGGCTTCCAGACCTATGACAGGCTCGTTCAAGTGCCGCTGTCGGATGGAACCCCTGTCGACAGAATCAAAAAGCGGTTTGCGATAGACGCGAAGCGCCGCAACTCATCTGGAGACAATGCCTCGTCCTGATGGTCCGCAGGAAGCCGCGGGAACGCTCGTCCATACCGGTCACGGGTGTTTCCGCACCGTACCGACGGTCAGCCGGCCCTTGCTTCCGTCGGACAGTTTCACCGTGCCCCATGCCGACATTAGGTCGGGTGCTCTCGTGACTTCGGCGAGCCCACTGCGACCGTCCGAACATTTGAATGGAAGGGTCACAGTCGGGCGCCGATCGTTCAGGTCATAGGTGCCCGTGCATTTCATCGACCGTCTCGATGATTGCACCGAAAAGCGTCCCTTGTGGTTGAACGCAATCGTGGACCCCTTGAACATCTCCCCGGAATCCATTCTCGCTGACGCCGGAAGGACAATCTCGCCTTGCCCGCGACTTTGCGGCGGCAGTGGTCTCAAACCCGAGATCTTCAAAGCCCGCGCGATGCTTGGCGCCATGCCGCCGCCTTGGGTAAATCGGGCATAGTCGTCATAGGGGATGGCGCCCTTCGCATATGCCATCAAGATACGACGGCAAAACTCATACCGAACATTGGCCTCCGAGACGCCCATAAGTTTTGCAAGCTTCTCCCGCGTTTCCGGAGTTATGCCACTGTGGCTGCATGCCTCGATGTTCCAATTGAGAGCCGCGGGATCGCCCAACATGTTTTTGTCGAGCTCGTACCTATTCTTGGTCGCGACCGGCGCGGCCAGCGCAGACACCGAAAGACCAGCCATGGCAATGGCCGTCAGAATTACAAGCCTTTTCATTCCACCCCCAATTTTGTCCCGACGCGCTCAGTAGTGCAGACAGATCGTCGGAACTAGATGGCACGTTACTCCCAAGTCTGCATCTTTCCAGTTGGCGCTGTGTACATCAACCTTTTACGGTGATCATCGGAGTGATCTTCGCAACTTTCGTTACCATACCCGCTTCGGCCATCGGTCTCACCACACTGTCTATTGGCTTGTATGCCGCCGGTGCCTCTTCCTTGAGACGCGCCTGGATCTCGGCCACGATATCCTGCCTGCCACGCAAAGTCGGGCTTTGAGGGTCAACGGGACCGATTACGCGCAGCCCAGCGCTGATGTTCGTTTTCGAACGCGCTTCCTGCCGCGATAGCTTACGTCCCGCCCCATGTGCAGCCGATTCCAGAAAGTCGGTTGAACCGCATCCGGCAAGCAGCCACGTACCATCACCCATTGATCCGGGAAGAATGACTGGCTCGCCATGCCATTCATATGGACTGGAAGCCATGGCGCCAGAGCCCCTGGCCGGGCAGGCGCCCTTTCTGTGGCGTACGATATCTCCGCTTTCCCAGACGGTATTGTGCGGAGCGTCGTATACGAGACGGTGTTCGACTTCTCGCCCCAACGCGCGCGCTACAGCCTCCACCGCCGCCAACCCGATAAAGAAGCGATTGGCGAAGGCGGCATTCACCGCATTTGCGTGGCCGTTCATGTATCTCCGGTAGAGATCCGACTGCATCTCCATGGAGAGCACCCGCCAATCCTCGCCAACTCTTGCCTTAGCCCTGCCTCTCTCTTTCGTCGCTGTGCCCACTCGCTGCCCGAAGTCCAGGGAACCGGAATGGACGACAAGGACAACTGAACCTGACTTCAGTCCCGCAGCTCGAGCGAATGTGCCATCCGCAACGTGATCGACGTAGCCGAGTTCGACAAAGTGGTTCCCACCACCGATCGTACCAAGGATGGCGTCGCGGCGGTGGTGGTCATCGATCTGCGCATAATCCGCAAAATCTGGATCGATGTCGTCGCAGGAGAAAATGCCATTGTCCGAATGGCGCTCGAGATCGGCCCACCTTCGAGAAAGATCCAGCTTGGAGAGCAGACCTTTGCTCGTCCGCTGCAAGTTATCGAGGAGCCCTGGCAAGCCCTCGCGCAGAATCGCGTGCCGATCCAATCCCGTCAGAGCGATATCGCGCCCACCTTCAAAGAAGAGATGGCGGAGATGGTGATCGAGAAGTGGTGTCGACAATTGATCTGCCGTGACATCTTCAAGAACAATCATACGCATCCCGCATCCAATGTCCGAACCGATCATGTGCGGAAGAACTGCACCCTCGAGATCTGCGACAACGCCGACCGGAACAGGTTTGCCGGGATGAAAGTCGGGGGTCGTAACGACGGCTCGAAGCGAGGCGTGCTTCTGCACCAGCGCCTCGGGCGTTGGCAGAGCACTGGCAAGATCCGCAAGTGAACGTACGAAATTCTGCTCCGGTTCATCGTGAGCTACGACAGACCTGATGACATGCCCAGCAATATTGCTGGTGCGGCAGATGAATGATGGCGCGTTCATTTTATTCTCCGTGAGTGCCTGGGTTCAGCAGCCGCGGCAATACGGAGTGTCAGCGCCTATGACATAGCGCAGTCGAAAACTCAACGTCTTTATCAAGTTGGTGTCGAAAGGGAGGTTTGGTTGGCGTGTGACAAACCATGCTGCCGAAGCGCGTCAGCGACGGCGCATATCTCAGCACTTTTTAGGTTGCATTAACCACATGAATTAGCTGATCGCTTTTCCATATGCGAAGTGAAAGTCTCCATAACTTCCGTCGCCGATATCGCCTCTAGGTGCGATGTCACATGATCGGCAAGCGACGATTACGTTGTCCCGAAGGCCGTGCGATGCGGGAAACCGTCCAGTATCCGCCTCATCACCGCGTTCGCGGAAGCTCGACGTGCCGGACGGCGAGTTTATTTCGCCTGAATTTGCTTCAGAGCTTCGCGATCCTCGTTTGACACGAATTCGCAGGCGAGCAGGGTTTTGCCCGGAAAGGCAGCCGACTCGCGGGCAACGACGGATACGATTCCCATCTCGGCCGATGGCTGATCGGCTTTGGCCAGCGCTCGTGCGTATGACTTTGTCGCCGTTCCAAGAAGACTGCCGAGATCATCCGATTTCAGATGATAGGTCTTGGCAAGATCGTCAGCCCGCAAGCCATCGACCAGAATACCAAAGCTGGTGCCGGCAAAGACGAGTTCACTGGTCTTGAAACCCTGCCGGCCGAAGTCCGCGGGCAACTTGTAAATAGCCGCCGTCATCAGCGACATGTCGGCCTTCGCAAGCTTCTCCGCTTCGTCGTACATTTTCGTGGCCGACTCTGTCGTATAGGCTGGCTTGCAGAGCGCCGCGTCAAAGAAGGCGGCCTTATCGAAAGCCAGGGCACTCGAACCGCAGGAGAGCGAGAGAGCAATGCCCAGAGGCAAGAATAGTTTTGCGTTCAAGATATCTCTCCAGAAGACAAATCGTCGATCGAGGCTCGCACCTCACCAATCTCAAGGCGCTATGTACCGCGCGAAAGAACATCCACCAAGCCGGCGCTTGCGGCGCGCGAGCAGGTTATCCCGGCATATTTGAAACGTCCTTGAGCCACAAATCGCAATGACATTTTCTTGGACCATAGGGAATGCAGATCGGCTGCCTACAAGATCACACGGGAACGCGGTGGACGTCTGCTCGAACCGACGCTGCCAGATTGCGTGCGACGGCCTGACTGTCCCGACCGTTCTTCCAACCTGATGCGTGAGATTGGAGCGACCCGGCGATTCCCACATCAACTGAGAATGTCAGACGGGCTGGGATGCCTGTATCCGGGCAATAGCCCTCACCCCGAGAGAGATCACAAGAGCCTGCGACGCTATGCACCTTTGGCTTGATGCCCAACTTGGATAATCTCGTAGAAAATGGCCGTGGCATTCCTCCACCAGAGGAATATGGCGATGTCTTTATCGATCAATGAAGCGCGAGGACTTTGATCATCCCATGGTACCAGCAACGGGATCTTTATGAATGATCGACTTGCGAAAGGATGGGCGCCGCGTACTCAATACCTTTCGCGGCCAGACGCAAGCTATCCGCCCAACTATAAAAATCCCGTTAACCAAAACTTGCTGGAGCTTCCGTCCTTTCATATATGGTCACCGGCTCAGTGTGGCCATCGGCGATCGGCGGTGAATTCTTTGCTCCCCGTCAAAATCACTTCACAATCAGTTCGTAATGGATTTCGAGGCAGAGGAACGATTTCATGGAAGAACCTTGGATGACAAACAATGGTCCGATCGTGGCAACCGCGCTCGATGTCAAGAAGGCGGAGGCGATCAATACACTTCTGCTTCGGCGCATTGACATCCTGCCCTCCAGGCCCGGCGATCCGGTTCGTCCTTTCGCGCTCGGCCTCTGGAGTGAAATTCGCCCCCTCCTGAAACCCGATGTGCCCGTCATGTCGCTTCGCCGGGCAACCAGTGCGTTTCTCCATTCGAAGCGGTATTATTTTGCCTGCGCGCAGCCTGACTCGATGCGGCATGATATTTCGGGAAATCCGACTGAACCACTATCCGCCGAAGACAGGGTCGCCGCACAAGAGCGCCTGACGACGCTGCGGCAGACGCAGACCAAAGCGCCGGTCCACCACCCCGAACCCAAGCCGGCACCGCCGGCAATCAGCAAAGCGGACCTGATCCGCGCCTCCCTTCTTGGGCGCCGCAAGCTTTCGGATGGCGTGGCTCGATAAAGCGGTCGTCGAAACAGCGGCAACCGTTGAGCTGGCGGTTGCCATGAATGGCCCCGCAATTCTGCCTTTCCCATTCTCATGAAGAAGTCCGCGCAGCGGGAGCGACTAAATCGGCTCAAGATGTGGTCCGCGGACTACCCGTCCAATGAGGACAGATCCGCCTTGGACAACAGCCCTTAGTTTCCCAAACCATGGCACCCATCCCGCGCTCAGCAAGATCAGTAGTCCGCGGACTACCCACGGACTGAAAGTTCTCCCACCGGCAGAGCAAGTTTAGCCCCGCCCGCCAATCCCGCAGCCTCAATATTCAAAGATTACGGTCGGCCGAATGCGGGTTTCCTGCATAGTTACTGAGCGAAAATTCAAGAAAAAATGCCAATTGTTTAAGCATTTGTAAAACGGACACGAATCGGAGCATATTGTAACTGCGTAGTTCAGTAGCATTCTGTCACAATTGCGCAGTTAATTGGGAAAACGACCATGCAACCGAGTCCCCTGCTCCAGGACGAACAAGAGCACCTTCCGACGCTTCTGGCAACAGACGCGCAAGAGCTGTCGTATCAGCTCCAGCAACATCAGGCCAAGCTCTTCCCGCCTCAGTCGCAGAAGACGATGCGGATGTTCTCGCCAGCGGAAGCCGCAGCCTTTATCGGTATCGGAGAAGGCTACCTTCGCCAGATCGCGGCCGAAGGCCATGGGCCTGATCCGCTGGCAAACGGCCGCCGACTATACACCGCCGATGATATGGATCGGATCCGCCACGTTCTGGACGAGCGCAACGGGACCCCGAAATACGTGCCACGGCGCAAGGGGTCCGAGAAGCTGCAGATCGTCTCGGTCATGAACTTCAAGGGCGGCTCCGGCAAGACCACGACAGCGGCACATCTCGCGCAATACCTGGCGCTGAGAGGATACCGGGTGCTGGCCATAGATCTCGACCCGCAGGCTTCCTTGTCCGCCCTGTTCGGGCACCAACCCGAGCTCGACGTAGGCGAGGGCGAAACGCTCTATGGCGCCATTCGCTACGAGGCGCCGCGGCCGATCTCAGACATCGTTCGATCGACCTATACGCCGAACATGCATCTCATACCCGGGAATCTCGAACTCATGGAGTTCGAACACGAGACGCCGCGGGCAATGGCCGCGGGCAGGGCAGAGACGATGTTCTTTGCACGTATTGGCGAGGCTTTGACGGAAATCGAGAGTTTCTACGATGTCGTCGTTATTGATTGCCCGCCGCAGCTTGGCTTCCTGACGATGTCAGCGCTCTGCGCGGCGACCTCGATCCTGATCACCGTGCACCCGCAGATGCTCGACGTCATGTCGATGTCTCAGTTCCTGACCATGACCAGCGAACTCATGTCCGTGGTCGAGAGTGCAGGGGGGCGCACCAGCTACGACTGGATGCGCTATCTCGTCACCCGTTTCGAACCGAATGACGGGCCGCAGAGCCAGATGACCGGCTTTATGAAAGCCATCTTCGGCAACCGCATGCTTCACAATGCCATGGTCAAGTCGACGGCCGTTGCCGATGCGGGCGTCACCAAACAAACCCTCTACGAAGTCGAACGAGCTCAGTTCACCCGCGGCACCTACGATCGCGCGCTGGAATCGCTCAATCTGGTGAACAGCGAGATCGAGACGCATCTCCGTTCCACCTGGGGAAGGAAATAGATAGATGGCGCGGAAAAACCTGATTGAAATTTCGGCTCCGAACACGGGGCGCGCCGATACTGTTCCGGCAAAGGATACTCGACCGATTGCCGGCTTTCTGCCGCAAGCAAGAAGCGGCGGTCCCGTTGGCGGCATCACCAGAACACTCGGCAACATCACCGAGAAGATGGAGCGGGCCAGCGATCTCGAACGACAGCTGGCGGAAGGTCAGACCATCGTCGAGGTCGACCCGGATCTTATCGATGGATCCTTCGTCACAGACCGCCTTGAGATCGATCCGGTTGAGCTTGGTCAGCTCGTGGAGCAGATACGCGAACACGGCCAGCAGGTACCCATCCTGGTGCGTCCGCATCCCGAGGCCAGAGGGCGCTATCAAGTTGCCTATGGGCACAGGCGCCTGGCTGCGGCAAAGGAACTTCGCATCAAGGTGCGCGCCGTTGTCCGTCAGCTTACCGACGATCAGCTCGTTGTCAGTCAGGGTCAGGAAAACAGTGCGCGCACGAACCTGTCCTATATCGAACGGGCTCTCTTTGCCTTGCGGCTTGAGCAACGTGATTTCGGTAGAGATATCATCATGGCCGCGCTTGGCGTGGACAAGGCTGCCTTGTCAAAGATGCTGATCGTCATGCGGCAGGTGCCTCTGGCGCTTATCAGCGCGATTGGCCCAGCACCTGATATTGGCCGTAGGCGATGGCTGGAGCTGGGAGAGCGCCTCGAGGGTGTTGCTTCCGAGCCGATCGTCGCCGAGTTGTCCGCGGACAACAGCCGGAAAATGTCCAGCGATGAACGCTTTCAGCAGGCCATGGTTCTGGCGATTGGCAAGCCCGCATCCACAAAGCCGACTGCTGAACCATCCGCCATATCCGGCGTACCCGTGACATTCAAGAGAACCCCAGCGCGCGCCACCTTTGTTTTCGACAGCAAGGCGGCACCCGGATTCGACCAGTTTGTACAGGAGAGACTGAAGGGTCTCTTCACTGAGTTCCAGCAAGGAAAGGAAACGTAAGCCGCAAAAGAAAAAGGCCCCCAAACGATACCATCGTGGAAGCCCTTCTCCGATCTTAAGCACATCGAGAATCGCATTTCCCCGAATCACAGTCAAGAGTCTTTGGCATCGTTTTGGTGAGCAAATTTCTTTTGCCTCAACGTAGGTGAAGAAAAATGGACACTGAATACGTGACGACGCCCTTTGGGCGGCGGCCGATGACGCTTGGCATGTTGATAGCTCAGAGAAGAGCTGAACATGCCAGGCCAGCCAAGTCGGTCGATAAGTGGAAGATCCATCGTGCGCTCTGCGAAGCCAAGCCTATTCTTGGTGTAACGGACCGAGCGCTTGCCGTTCTCAGCGCACTCCTGAGCTTCTATCCGAAGAATGAACTCTCGGATGGAGCTAATCTGGTCGTATTTCCCTCGAACGCACAATTGTCTCTGCGCGCCCATGGCATGGCCGAGCAAACCATCCGCCGTCACCTTGCGGCGCTGATCGAAGCTGGGCTTATCGTCCGGCGCGATAGTCCGAACGGCAAACGCTATGCTCGCAGAAGCAGGGCTGGGGAGGTCAACGAGGCCTATGGTTTTTCGCTGGCCCCTCTGGTTTCTCGCGCGGAAGAGATCGAACATCTCGCTGCCGAGGTCGTTGCCGAGCGCCTTCATCTGCAGAGCCTCAGAGAGCGCGTCAGCCTTCACAGGCGTGATATCCTCAAGTTGATCGAAACAGCGCTCTCAGACGGCGTCGAGGGCCAGTGGGAGGCCGTTCATTCCGGCTTCCGTAGCCTCATCGACAATCTTCCGCGCTCACCCGACGTCAATCAGCTCGAAGCTTTGCTGTCAAAACTCAGCCGACTGCACGACGAAATCGTCAACCGATTGGAAAAACACGCAAAAACAACAAAACTAAGCGGCAATCCCTATCAAAATGAGCGGCACATACAGAATTCAGACTCAGAATCCCTATCTGAATCTGAAGCGCTACCTCAAAAACAGCACGTTGTGTTGTCCGCGGCTTCGGTAGAACAGAAGCTACAGCCACATCAGGCACCGACAGATCACTCGCTTGAAGAAAGCGTGCTTTCGCCTGCCATGGCCCAGCAGCACTTTGAAAGGCTCAAGGATAAGCCTATCGCAGTCAAGGCATTTCCCCTCGACATGGTCATGAGAGCATGCCCGGAAATTGCTGCCTACGGTCCGGGCGGCAAGATCGGAAATTGGCGCGATCTGATGACAGCATCCGTCGTCGTCAAATCCATGCTCGATATCAGCCCTGAGGCCCACCATCAGGCCTGCGCGATCCTGGGGCCGGAGAACACCGCGACGGTGATAGCCTGCATTCTGGAGCGAGCCTCCCATATCAAATCCGCCGGCGCTTATCTCCGCGATCTCACACGCCGAAGCCAGAAGGGAGAGTTTGCGATCGGTCCCATGCTGATGTCTCTGCTGAGGGCCAATACCGCCGGAGGTATACAAAAATTGGCCTAGATCGTTAGGATTCCCCTCAGCGAAAGCTTCACTTCGAGAGCAATTCCCGGCTTGAAACACAATGACGGCGCTGATGGAAACATCAGTTTTGCGGGCGGTGTTCCATGGCATTCGTATGCCTGGGAGAAGCAAAGCTGCCGATAACTTCAGCTTCAAGACTTTAAGTGAATAAAATCAATCGGGTAGAACATCGGAAAAATTCGACATCAGTGGCGAGAAAATATGGAAAACAGACCCATAGATCGCCGAAACCCTGTGCTTTTATCGCTTAATTGCGCAGAAAAGTCCATGCCCTCCCGCTTATTCGCCTCGTTTTGAGGAAACGGCTGCCAGAGGTTCGTGGAGACAGGAAGGAAGAGAGCGTCGGTTCGACGGATGATCTCTTGCCTCCCCGTTTATCGAGAACGTCAGCTTACTGGCAAATCGGTATGGGCTTTGCCGGCGGCGCCGGATGATCCTTCTTGTACTGCACGATGACCGGCTCTAGAGATTCCTTCGGCCAGAACTTCGGAGCACCGATTTGTTTCAGGCAGGAGTCATTCCAATACAACCCCGCCTGCGATGGTGAGCGGCCCCCGGCAACCGTCTTTGCGATCGCGTTGATATCGGACGACTCCGGATAGATGTAGAGTGTCGTCGGATTGTCCTTCACCATCGAAATGATCTGGTTGGCATCCGATGCTGCCCAGCTGGTGCAGCCATCGCTACGGCCGCCGGCATATTCCACCAGCTTGCCGAGAGGCACGTAGCCGTCACGGTTGGCATATGGGCTTTGCGGATCCTTCTTCATGCAGACGCCGGCGACCTTTGCTGCGGCATGGCCGCCGATTGCGCGCTGCCGGGCATTTGCGGTCTCACCCTCGCCATCGAACTGAAGGAAGGTCCGGAGATAGGCCACGTCCTTGGTCTGCGAGGCGGGATAATAGCCCTTGAACGTCGTCTTCGTCTCCTCGGTCATATAGGAGCCGCCAGTGGTCAGGTTTGAATCCATGGCATTGCCGAAGTTCCTGGCGCACATGCGTCCGTTGCC
This sequence comes from Rhizobium sp. AC27/96, assembly GCF_001692325.1. Classification (GTDB taxonomy): domain Bacteria; phylum Pseudomonadota; class Alphaproteobacteria; order Rhizobiales; family Rhizobiaceae; genus Rhizobium. The sequence goes on from NZ_LXKN01000032.1 coordinate 390,663, forward strand.
GAAATCAACAACACCCTTGAGATCGCGACCACTGCCGTGCCCGGATGAAACGACACGGAATGTTTGGCTGGCCTCGCAGACGATGTAGAACCGGCCGCCGTCGCTCGGGTCGTTGGGGCGCGTTGCATCCATCGCGAAGTAGCAGGGGTTCCTGACCTTTCCTTCACCCACCTTGCGCATGTAGAGCGCGCGGGCTCTCTGCAGGACCGGGCGAGCGATCTGACCGTTGCCCTGACCCATATGGGCCGTGAGCCAAGCTGGAACATCGGACTGCTGTCCCGCAGCAAAAGACTGCGGCGCGCTGGCAATGAGGATGGCGACGGTACAAAGGCTAAGCATCCTGGCGATGCTTCGGGGGGCACGTCTCGACCGCACTGATTTGGATCTCCTGTTAAACACCGTGGACCTCCGCACATCGTCGCCGATGAGAGCGGCATGACAGCCTGCCCGCCCCACAAGCCTGACCGACATGTACTCAGATCCAGAAATCATAGTTGTGCGCTGCTTTGCTGAACGAGACCCTAACGATGCCGGAAAATGGCGGCAGTCACGATAGAGATCACATAGTTTTCATCAGACTTGCTCAAACCGCCTCGCCTAGCATTCCGAGGGCATAACGGCGCAAATGTGGCTGAATTTCGGCCTCAAGGAGCGGACGGTTGTCTTGGCGCCGGGCAATTGAATTTGGAGGCATGGCGGTGAGGAGCAGTTGGCGACGCAGACTTCCGCAAAACCAGCCGCGTGAATCCAGAAACAAAAAGGGCCCCGAAGGGCCCTTTGACTGTGAGGCGCGGAAATCAGCGCTGGAGATTGACTAGGACGTCCAACAGGTCGGAGCCGGTCTGGAACACCTTGGAATTGGCGGTGTAGCTCTTCTGTGCCTGGATCATGTCGGTCAGCTGGCCAGCGAGGTCGACGTTCGAAGCTTCAAGCGAGTTGGACTGGATGTAGCCGAGGCCGTTGCTGTTGGCGAAGCTCGTGACCGTCACGCCGGAGTCGGCATTGGCCTGATAGACGTTGCCGCTCAGGAGCGACAGCTTGTCCGGGCTTGCGACGGTTGCCAGAGGGATCTGATAGATCGCCTTCGGGTCGCCCTTCGCATAATTGGCATAGACGACACCGTTCTTGTCGATGGTGACGCCGGTGACCGCGGCTGCCGCTTGTCCGTTGGTCGAACCGGTGGAGGCGAAAGCCGAGGCTTTCTGGGTCATCTTGGTCAGATCCATCGTGATCGACCCGGCGGTCTTTGGATCGGTGATGGTGAATGAGCCACCCGAGGTCATGTTACCCGATGCATCGAACTTCAGCGTGCTGGTGGCAACAGGACCGGAGGAGTAGGGGAAGGACGAACCGCTGCCGGAGGTATTCGCATCGGCGTTGCGGTAGACGGCGACTTGCCACTGGTCCGTCGTCGGCGGCGTCGCGGTGGAGTCGGCAGCCTGGGTCTTGGTATAGTAGATGTCATACATGACGGTATTGCCGAGCTTGTCATAGGCAACCACCGAGCTCTTCTGGGTATTCGATGTCGTCGTTGCCAAGTTGGCGCTCGGCAATGTCTCGGTCGCGCTCGGGACAACAACCGTTGCACCCGAATTGAGGTTGCCGGTAAAGCTGCCCGAAGTCGAGGGCGAGTTGGCAAGGCCGCTCTGGTTGACGTTGATCGGCACTAGGCCGTCGAAGCCGTTGACGACGACAGCCGGAGCGCCCGATGCGTAGGAATAACCCATCAGGGTGTAGCCGGCGGAATTCACCAGATTGCCGTTGGCATCCGGGGTGAAGTCGCCCGCGCGCGTCAGAACCGTCGAGCCGTCTGCTGCCTGCACGACGAAGAAGCCGGCGCCGCGGATCGACAGGTCAGTGCCCGACGAGGTGGAGATGGCGTCGCCCTGCTGCGTTACTGAATAGCTGATATTCGTCTCGACACTACCGGAATTGTAGTTGCCGCCGCCCGAGGGCAGGATCAACGACGAAAAGCTGGCCGTTGCCGACTTATAGGCCGTTGTGTTGACGTTTGCGATGTTGTCCGACACGGTGCTAAGCTTATTTGCCTGCGCATTCATGCCTGAAACTGCCGTTTTCATGCTACCAAAGATGCTCATTGGTTCCTCGCACGTTGCTGATGCCGCCACGATAACGAGAATGACTTGTGTGAAGCTGGCTTTTTCCTTGTTTGGCGCAAGGCTGGAGCAAGACCTTTGGGTCATGCAGCTCGTGGAATCGCAGGCCCCGGCAGCTCCCAATAGGATGACATGACGCCCGATTGCCTGGTAGCGCGGTGCGCTTTGTCTCTGAGGTGCGCTTCTAAACCAAATGCCCGGCGACGATGCTCATAGCGCGGGCGGCGCCGGAAAATCCAATACGCTGCGCGTATAGCTCTCGACCAGCGCACTGAACGGTGTGCCGTCGGGCAGTTTCAGCACGGCGTGGTGCTCGAGAACGAAGGGGGGCGGGGCGAGAGAGCCCGTGCCGGATGCGGGAAGGGCCGTCCCCATCTCCCAACCCTGCGGAAGCGGCGACCAGAGTAATTGCGCCGACAGGTTCGTGCGGGTGAATTTGAGAGCCTGCACGGCCCGGCCGAAGGCGACATCGCTCGTGTTCAGGGCCTCGTTCATTTCGGAAGTCAGCTTTGCCGGTACATACCAATTATCGGCCTCCGACAGAATGCGATCGCCGCACGCCAGTCGAACGCGGCGATAGGCGACCGGTTCGCTTGGCCCGACCGCGAGCAACTCGCGAATATGGGTATCGGCCGGTTTGTCCTGACCACGGACCCGTTGTGCCACGATCTTGGAGCCTGCCGGCGCCAGCTTGTGGGCAGCGCACCAGCGATCGAGCGTCAGCGTGGCACTGGCATTGCTGAGAAGATCGGCATTCAGCGTTTGCAGGATTGCAAGGGCCTCCACCCGCGATGTCGGCGTGTCAGGCCATGGCGACTGAACAGCCATATCTTGCGCCGTTGAAATCTGCGCACTGAGCAGGAATGCTCCAGCGCCGGCAAGTGTGGCGACCCGAGTGAATGGCGAGGGGCAGAAAGGCATGGAAGATCTAATCCTTGCTGGACGCAACGCCTAAGAGGTCAGCCTTGCGATGTCGATGCTATAATTGGAGAGGACGTTGTGGGTGACAAGACCCGGATTGCCACACTACAGCACGGTGCGGCAATTCGACCTCAGCTCTATCATCGCTTTCCGACGCAGCTCCCAGCCCGCATTTCAGGATGCGATTGCGGTCAACCCGGTCAGGGCCATTTGCATCAGCCAGGCCGTTGCAACGAATGCGAGCGCGGATAGCAGCAGAGCTGCCAGCACCAGCAATCCGTCTCGGGCGATCAGGGCGACGGAAATGACGATAAGCGCCAGCACCGGCAGGAAATTGCCGAGCGGGATCGGCAGGGCGATGGCGACCGCCAATACGAAGATCGGAAATGACATCAGCCATTGCATTGTCCGGCCTGTAAAGACGGCCAGACGGCCGGGGCGAACCATGGCCTCGACCCTGGCAAGGATCGGTGCGCTGTAGCGAACCATCAGCTCCACGACAGCCGGCGACAGTCGGCGCCGGCTGAGGAAGGATGGAAGCCAAATGGACTGGCGGCCAATTGCGATCTGGGCCGCGACGATGGCAAGGGCGGTTCCGAACACCACGCCGAACGGCCCCGGTATGGGGATCATGGGCGGCAATGCGAGAACGAGAATGGTGAAAGCCATGCTCGTGCGGCCAAGAGCGCAGAGAACTTCGCCCAGGGAGATGCCGCCTTGGGACTGGGCGAGCCTCGCCAATTCGTAGAGCCGAGCGGATGCCGCGTCTTCTGTCTGTTCCGTCATCCTCTTTCCCTGGATGGAATTGTCGGAGGAGGCTGCGCTGGCAGCCTATCAGGCCTCGTCGGCGCCCTTAGTCTTGAGAAGGCCGATGACGGCTGCGCAATCCGGGTTGTTCTTGTTGAGCAGATCCACCGGATCGCTCCACCCTGTGGCGACGCCGATAACGGTGGAGATGGTCCAGACCATATCTTCCGAGGCGCGCTTTACCAGCAGCGGCCCTTCGGTCGTCAGGCATGCCTGCGACTGCCTGACGATCTCGACCGGCTGGCCTGCGGCGGTGGCGTACCGCTCGATCTCGGCCTGCAATGGAGCGAGCGCGAAGGTTGCAAAGAGGGATGCGATGAGATTGGAGAGCATGTCCAGTCCTTTTCAAATGTCGGTTCGGGTACGGGGGTGATAGTGCCCACCGACTTGGCGGGCACTCTGCTGGCTCAGGCCTCGCCGGCTTGGCCGCGTGTCTTCACGAGGCTCCAGACGACGCCGCTGGCGATGATCGCAAAGGTGATGCCGAGCGACAGGGCGGCCGGGAATTTTTCCAGACCCAGCAGGTCCGCCGCGAAGATCTTCGAACCGATGAAGACAAGCACGATGGCAAGGGCCGGCTTCAGATATTTGAACCGGTGGATCATCGCTGCCAGCGCGAAATAGAGGGCGCGCAGGCCGAGGATTGCGAAGATGTTCGACGTGTAGACGATGAACGGGTCGGTCGTGATGGCGAAGATTGCAGGCACCGAATCCACGGCGAAGATGACATCGGCGACTTCGATCACCACCAGGGCCATGAACAGCGGCGTGATGAACCAGACCAGCTTGCCCGTCTGCGGATCGGCCTGCTTCACGAAGAACCGTTCGCCGTGATGGTTGTCGGTGATGTTGAAGCGGTTGCGCATGAGGCGGACCAGCGGGTTCTTCGACATATCCGGCTCGGCATCCTTCATGACCAGCATCTTGATGCCGGTGACGATCAGAAACGCGGCGAAGACATAGAGGAGCCACGAGAACTCGGCGACCAGCGTCGCACCGACGCCGATCATGATGGCGCGCAGCACGATGACGCCGAGGATGCCCCAGAAGAGCACGCGGTGCTGATAGAGGCGCGGGACAGCGAAGAACGAGAAAATCAGGGCGATGACGAAGACGTTGTCGAGTGCGAGCGTCTTTTCAACGACGAAGCCGGTCATGTAGGCAAGGCCGGATTCCGCGCCGAGATACCACCATACCCAAGCGCCGAAGGCGAGGCCGAGCGAGATGTAGAGGGCGGAGAGCTTGATGCTCTCGCCGACGCCGATCTCCTTGTTCTTCTTATGCAGAATGCCGAGATCGAAGGAGAGGATGGCGATGACGAGGGCAATAAAGCTCGCCCACATCCAGAGTGGCTTTCCCAGCCACTCGACAAAAAACAGTGATGCTTCCACGAAGGAGAACCTCAGTCGGCGCACGGTGTCGGAAAAGGTCCGACATCGCAAGAGCGCCGACGGCTCTCACCAGAGGGGCCCGGACCAGCGGGTTGGCAGATAGCTGGTGAGCCGATCTTCGCTATTCCAGGGGCGGCAATGCTCTTTGTAAATCGGAGAGCAATTTCGTCGGAACTACTAGTCCAGCACTCGGCCGATATGGATGCTGTGGACGCTTGCTTTTTCCTGGGCGACGAATTCGGTCAGGGCGGCGGGCACTTCGATATTCGCACTGTATCGTCCAAGAACGCGGAAGCCTCTTGGAAGGAACGCCGTGATGTGATCGATAATCTTTTCATAGTCGACAACAAGCAATTCCTTCCCGACCGTGAGATCGAACAGTGCGGGATCGAAAATGACGTGCTCGTTCTCGCAGAACCAGTAGGAGGAGAGTGTCAGATCGGGGAGGTAGCCGATCGGCGCCGGCAGGCTGCGCTGCTCGAATGCAAACTTTCCCGGAAGCCGGGCGACCGACATGAGTTCTTCACTCAGCGAAAGCTGGGTTTCCGCCGCGTCCAATCCATGAAGCTCAAGATTGGGATTGCGGGCAAGATAGGCAAAGGCGAGGCTGAATGCGCCCGAACCACAACCAAGATCGCACACTTTTCGATAGTCGTGGATCGCGGTGCCGAGGCTGGTCAACGCCTGCAGGCATTTCAGCGAATTGCGCATGCCGAAGGCGCGGGTGAAGGCATCGGCAGAGTTGGTATAATCGAAGATCTCGATCTGGCGCCGGCTTTCGACGGCGTTGAGCAGCGTAATGGAATCGAGGCTGGGGCGATAGAGGTGATTGCACCTGAGCAGGATGTCGGCAAAATCATCGAAATGTCGTGTCTGTTCGTCCGTGCGCAGCATGCAAACCTATCCTCGCCCGTCCTTGCCAAAGGGTATTCTCTTCAAGCATGAATGGATGGGGATTGGTAGGTATAGGTAGCCATCGCGGCTGCTGCTGGATTTAAAAAATCGCTCGGGAGCCGGGCCTCGGGCGTTCTTGGCGAAACTGCGCCGCCATTATTATCTCACGCCCTCGCCATGCCAGCCCTGCGACACCGGCACGGGGAACCCCTCGAATGTCTTCAGCGTGTCGAGAACGATCGACGTCTTCACATGCTGCACGGATTCGTGCGGCAACAGCACGTCGTTGACGAACCGCGAGAGGCCGGCGAGCCCACGGGTCGCGATCTTCAGGTGATAATCCATCTCGCCCGTCAGCGCATAGGCTTCCAGCACTTCCGGCAGCCCGTTGATCAGCTGCGAGAAGCGGCGGGCATTATCCCGGTTATGGGTCGCAAGCGTCACGGAAATGACCACCAGCATATCAAGACCCAGCTTCTGCCGATCGAGGTTGGCCTGATAGCCACGAATATAGCCCTCCGCCTCCAGCCGGGTGCGCCGGCGTGAGCACTGCGACGGCGAAAGCGCGATGCGTTCGCCGAGTTCGTTGTTCGTCAGCCTGCCATCCTTCTGCAATTCCTCAAGAAGACGCAGATCCAGTTTATCGAGTGGCTCATCCATTGCGCAAAACTCTCAAAATGCTCACAGATCGTGTATAATATTTTCCTTTATCACGCAGAATGCAAGCACTTTGCGTGAATTTGGGTCCATACTTTGCACAGTCAAAGTACCGTCTCTGAGGAGGAGAAAATGGGTCCTTTTCCACATGATGCGCCGCCGTCCGAAATCACCGCCGACAACCCGGCCGGCACCGACGGTTTCGAGTTCGTCGAGTTCGCTCATCCCGAGCCCGAGAAGCTGCGCGAGCTCTTTACGCGCATGGGCTATGTTCCGGTCGCCAAGCACAAGACGAAAGACATCACCGTCTGGCGGCAGGGCGACATCAACTACATTCTGAACGCCGAGCTGGGCAGCCATGCCGCGCGCTTCATCGCAGATCATGGCCCCGCGGCGCCGTCGATGGCATGGCGCGTTGTCGATGCCAAGCATGCTTTCGACCATGCGGTTTCAAAGGGTGCCGTTCCCTATGACGGCAATGACAAGGCACTCGATGTGCCGGCAATCGTCGGCATCGGCGGTTCGCTGCTTTATTTCGTCGAGACCTATGGCAAGAAGGGTTCGGCCTACGACACCGAGTTCGATTGGTTCGGCGAGCGCGACCCGCGTCCCGAAGGCGTCAGCTTCTATTATCTCGACCATCTCACGCACAATGTCTTCCGCGGCAATATGGACAAGTGGTGGGATTTCTATCGCGATCTGTTCAATTTCAAGCAGATCCACTTCTTCGATATCGACGGGCGCATCACCGGTCTGGTGAGCCGGGCCATCACCTCGCCCTGCGGCAAGATCCGCATCCCACTGAATGAATCGAAGGACGATACCAGCCAGATCGAGGAATTCCTGAAGAAATACAAGGGCGAGGGCATCCAGCATATCGCCGTTGGAACGGACGATATCTATAAGGCGACCGATACGCTCGCCGACAACGGCCTGCGCTTCATGCCCGGTCCTCCGGAGACCTATTACACGATGTCCTATGCACGAGTGAACGGGCACGAAGAACCCATCGAACGCATGAAGAAACATGGTATCCTCATCGACGGCGAAGGTGTGGTGAATGGCGGCCTGACGAAGATCCTGCTGCAGATCTTCTCCAAAACCGTCATCGGCCCGATCTTCTTCGAGTTCATCCAGCGCAAGGGTGACGAAGGCTTCGGCGAAGGCAATTTCCGCGCGCTCTTCGAGTCCATCGAAGCGGACCAGATCAAGCGCGGCGTCATCGGCACCGCGGCCGAATGATCTCCAGGTGACCCGGTGCCCGGCACCGGGTCATCCTCAGTTTTCGGGAGGAATTGAGTGATGGACCAGACAATATCCAAGGCCTCCAACCGTCAGGCCACGGCGGCGGAGACGCTGCAATATATGCCCGGCTTCGGCAACGACTTCGAAACGGAATCGCTGCCGGGCGCTCTGCCGCAAGGCCAGAACAGCCCGCAGAAATGCAATTACGGCCTCTATGCCGAGCAGCTTTCCGGCTCGCCTTTCACCGCGCCGCGCGGCACGAATGAGCGGTCCTGGCTCTATCGCATCCGCCCGAGCGTGCGCCACACCCGGCGCTTTTCGAACGCCTCCTATCCGTTCTGGAAATCGGCTCCCTGCCTGGACGATCATTCGCTGCCCCTCGGCCAGCTGCGCTGGGATCCCGTGCCGGCGCCGACGGAGAGGCTGAATTTCCTCGACGGGATGCGGACGATCACAACGGCGGGCGATGTCCTGACCCAAGCCGGGATGGCCGCACACCTCTATCTCTTCAATGAAGACATGGTCGACGATTATTTCTTCGATGCGGATGGCGAGCTGCTTGTCGTGCCCCAGGTTGGCGCGATCAGGGTCTTCACCGAAATGGGCATCATGGATGTCGAGCCCCTGGAGATCTGCGTCATTCCCCGCGGCATGATGTTCAAGGTGATGGGCAAGGGCGACGAGAAGGTCTGGCGCGGATATATTTGCGAGAATTACGGCGCGAAATTCACGCTGCCGGAACGCGGGCCGATCGGCGCGAATTGTCTCGCCAATCCCCGCGATTTCAAGACGCCCGTTGCCGCCTATGAGGACAAGGAAGTGCCCTGCCGTGTACACGTGAAATGGTGCGGCAAGTTCTATGTTACCGACATCGGCCACTCACCGCTCGACGTTGTCGCCTGGCACGGCAACTACATCCCCTACAAATATGACTTGCGAACGTTTTCTCCGGTCGGCGCGATCCTCTTCGACCATCCCGATCCGTCGATCTTTACCGTGCTGACGGCGCCGACCGAAGCAGCAGGCACCGCGAATGTCGACTTCGTCATATTTCCGCCGCGCTGGCTCGTTGCCGAACATACCTTCCGCCCGCCCTGGTACCATCGAAACATCATGAGCGAGTTCATGGGGCTGATCCACGGCCAGTACGATGCCAAGGAAAAGGGCTTCGTGCCGGGTGGCATGAGCCTGCACAATATGATGCTGCCGCATGGGCCTGATGCTTCCGGCTTCGAAAAGGCATCCAATAGCGAACTGAAGCCTGTGAAGCTGGATCACACCATGGCCTTCATGTTCGAGACCAGGTTTCCGCAACAGCTGACGAAATACGCGGCCGAACTGGAAACCCTGCAGGACGATTATCTGGAATGCTGGGACGGTCTGGAGCGTAGGTTCGACGGCACTCCGGGCATCAAGTGAAGATCGATCCTGCATTCTCTGACATCGGAACCGGACCATGAAGCTTGCCACTTTGAAGGACTCCACAAGGGACGGCCGGCTAGTCGTCGTCTCGCGCGATCTCACCCGCTGCTCCGAGGTCGGTCATATCGCCCGCACCTTGCAGGCCGCTCTCGACGACTGGGACCATGTGGGGCCGAGACTTCAGCTGATTGCCGAAGGTGTCGAGACGGGAGCGCAGCCGACGATCAGGTTCCACGAACATGACGCCGCGTCACCTCTGCCGCGAGCCTATCAATGGGCGGATGGTTCGGCCTATGTCAACCATGTCGAACTGGTGCGCAAGGCGCGCAATGCCGAAATGCCGGCGAGTTTCTGGGTCGATCCGCTGATGTATCAAGGCGGCTCGGATGGCTTTGTTGCGCCGCGCGATCCGATCGTGGCCGCCGACGAGGCCTATGGGATCGACATGGAAGGCGAAGTCGCCGTCATCGTTGGCGACGTGTCCATGGGAGTCAGTCCGGACATTGCCCGCCAGGCCATCCGGCTGGTGATGCTCGTCAATGACGTGTCGCTGCGCGGCCTCATTCCGCAGGAGCTGGCAAAGGGGTTCGGCTTCTTCCAGTCCAAGCCTGCTTCGGCATTTTCCCCGGTTGCAGTCACGCCGGACGAGCTAGGCGAGGCCTGGGATGGCGGCAAGCTGCATCTGCCGCTGCTCGTGACGCTGAACAACAGGCTGTTCGGCAAGGCGAATGCCGGTATCGACATGACCTTCGATTTTGGCGAGCTGATTGCCCACGCCGCGAAAACCCGCAGCCTCGTGGCCGGCACAATCGTTGGTTCCGGAACGGTTTCCAACAGGCTTGACGGCGGACCGGGCAAGCCGGTCGAAAGCGGCGGCGTTGGTTATTCCTGCATTGCCGAGATCCGCACGATCGAGACCATCGAAACCGGTGCGCCAAAGACGCCGTTCCTGCGGTTCGGTGATCAGGTTCGCATCGAGATGCAGGATCATGCCGGCCATTCGATCTTCGGGGCGATCGAGCAGGCCGTCGAAAAATACGAGGGGCCGCAGCCGCGATGAGTGACGTCATCCTTTACGACTACTGGAGATCGTCGGCGAGCTACCGTGTCCGCATCGCGCTCAACATGCTCGGGATCACCTACAAGAGCGTGTCGATCAACCTGCTGGATGGGGAGCAAAACAGCCCGGACTATCTGGCGCTTAATCCCCAGGGGTTCGTTCCAACGCTGGTGATCGATGGCAACACGCTGACGCAGTCGCTGTCCATCATCGAATATCTCGCCGAGCTTCGCCCGGAGAGCGGGTTGATGCCCGTCGACATTGCGGGCCGGCAGCATGTGCGGGCGCTTGCCTACGCGATTGCCATGGATATCCATCCGATATGCAACACGCATGTCGCAGCCTATGTCACGACCATAACGGACAAGGCCGACGCCCGCGAGGAGTGGATGCGGCATTTTATTGTCACCGGGCTTCGCAAACTCGAAGCGATGCTGGGCGGCTTCGATGGTGCGTTCAGCTTCGGGGATACGCCGACGATGGCAGACATCTGTCTTGTCCCGCAGGTCTATAATGGCCGCCGTTGGGGCGTCGATCTGACCGATCTCCGGCGCATCCTCGAGATCGAAGACAGATGCACCAAACTGCCCGCCTTTCAGGCGGCGCATCCGGACCGCGCGAAGCCCTGAGAAAAAGCTCGGGTCAAAATGGGCCGGCGCCAGTGGCTTCTTTTTTAGATGCTGTACATACAATCAGCAATCCTTAGTGAATGAATTTGTTCATTCACGGTTGCAGAAAGTTGGCCGTTTTTTATGTGATTGTCATCTGGCCTTTATAAGGGAGAGGAGGAAGTAACCAAGACGCGGGGGTATGAAATGCGTAAACTTCTTCTTTCTATGGTGTCGGCAACCGTATTGGCTGGGGCGGCGAATGCAGCAACCGTCTACCCTTTGGACCGGGCAACGGTACTCGTTGGCTCGCCCTTCGACTTCAAGGTCGAATTCAGCAAGGTGGTAAAGCCGGAAGACGTGAAGGTCACCGTCAACGGCGAAAGCTATGACGCCGTCTTCGGCAAGGCGGCTGATTTCGTCGCCGAGGAAAAGGGTGCCGAAGACAAGGTTCTCGGCTCGGCTCTTATCCTGCGCGGCGTCAAGCTCGCAAAGCCCGGCCAGTACAAGGTCGAGGTTTCGGCCGGTGAAGAGAAAAAGTCGGTCAATTGGGACGTCTACGCCACGTCGGCGGCACCCAAGGCAAAGAACATCATCTTCTTGCTCGGCGACGGTCTTTCCGTCGCGCATCGCACCGGCGCCCGCATCATGTCCAAGGGCATGACGGAAGGCAAAGCCAATGGCCGCCTGGCCATGGACGATATTCCGCCGGTCGCCTTTATCGGCACGTCCTCGACCTCTGCCATCGCGACCGATAGCGCCAACACCATGTCGGCCTATATGACCGGTCACAAGTCTGCCGTGAACGCACTCGGCGTCTATGCCGACCGTACGCCGGCAAGCCTGGACGACCCCAAGGTCGAAACCATCGGTGAAGCGCTCCGCCGCACCGGCAAGAAGTCGCTCGGCATCGTGACGACGGCTGAAGTCGAAGACGCGACGCCGGCAGCGCTCGTCTCCCACACCCGCAAGCGCGGCGACAAGGCCGAGATCGTAGGCATGATGTATGACGTCAAGCCGGATGTCCTGCTCGGCGGCGGCTCGGCCTATTTCCTGGCAAAGAGCGTGCCCGGTTCGAAGCGCAAGGATGACAAGGATTACATCGCGCTCTTCAAGGATGCCGGCTACGCCGTTGCCACCGACAAGAACGAACTGGCTGCCGCGGCCGGCTCGAACCAGGACAAGCTGCTCGGCCTGTTCCACACCGGCAACCTCGATGTCACGCTTGACCGCGAATTCCTCAAGAAGGGCACCGTCGACAAGTTCCCGAACCAGCCGGGCCTCGTTGACATGACCAAGGTTGCGCTCGACAAGCTCGCCAAGAACCCGGAAGGCTTCTTCCTGGTGGTCGAAGGCGCATCCATCGACAAGATGAGCCATCCGCTCGATTGGGACCGCGCCCTGGTCGACACCATCGAGTTCGACAAGGCCGTTGCCGTTGCCCGCGAGTTCCAGACGAAGAACCCGGACACGCTGATCGTCGTTACCGGCGACCATACCCATGGTGTCTCGATCATCGGCACCGTCGACGATAATAAGCCGGGTACAGAAATGCGCGAGAAGGTAGGCACCTATGCGGCCGCCGGCTTCCCGAACTACGAGGACAAGGATGGCGACGGCTATCCGGACCGCGTCGACGTTTCCCGTCGTCTGTTCATCGCGGCCAACAACGGTCCCGATCACTACGAGACCTTCCGTCCGAAGCTCGACGGTCCTTTCGTTCCGGCTATCCAGAACGAGAAGAAGGAATATGTTGCCAACGAAGCCTACAAGGACGTGCCCGGCGCCGTCTTCGTACAGGGCAACATTCCGAAGGACGAAGACAGCGGCGTCCATGCCGTAGACGATATCGTTCTGCAGGCCGCAGGCCCGGGCGCGGAAGGCTTCCGCGGCTACATGGAACAGAGCGACGTCTACAAGGTTCTGGTCGACACCTTCGCGCTCGGCACCGAGAAGATGTAAATCGCCTGATCGGCGAATGCGGACAGGCGGCTTCCGGCCGCCTGTCCTTCCATATTTCATGGGGTTTTCATGTCTCAGAACAAGCCTGTTTCCATCAGCCGGCGGGCGCTGATGACCGCCGCTGCCGTGCTGCCCATGGCTGGCATTGCCATGCGCGCAAAGGCTTCCGAAAAGCTCGGCTTCGGCGAGCTCTACAAGAGTTTCGGTCCGCTCGGCCTCGAATTTTCCGACAAGGTAAAGCAGTTGAGCGGTAAGCATGTCGCCATCAACGGCTTCATGGCGCCGCCGCTGAAGGCGGAGGCAGCCTTCTTCGTCCTGACGGAAATTCCGATGTCGCTCTGCCCGTTCTGCTCTTCTGACGCCGACTGGCCCGATAATATCATGGTCGTCTATCTCTCTGCTAAGCAGACCTTCGTGCAGTTCAATGCGCCGATCGTGGCGCGGGGCGTGCTGGAGTTCGGCTCGTGGACGGATCCGGAAACCGGCTTTATCAGCCAATTGCGTCTGCGAGACGCGTCCTTCAGGACGGCTTGACACTATGCTGACGCTTGATATCTCCGGTCTTGAAATGCAGTTTCCCGGTCTGGCCGCGCCGGTGCTGGCCATTGAAAAATTTCATCTGCCGGCCGGTGGCCGGCTCGCGATCACGGGCGCCTCCGGCTCCGGCAAGAGCACATTCGTGAACGCGATTGCAGGCCTTGAGACGGTCACGCGTGGCAGTGTTTCCTGGAGCGGCACGGAGATCACGCGTCTTTCCAATGGAAGGCGCGACGCGTTCCGGGCCGGGAATATCGGCCTCGTCATGCAGGATTTTCACCTGTTCCCCGGATTGTCCGCCGTCGAGAATGTCGTGCTACCGGTCCGCCTTGCGCGTCGACTGAAGCCCGCCGAGCGTGACCGCGCGTTCTACCTCCTCACTGCCACTGGCATTGCCCGCCCGCAGCAGAAGATCGAGACGCTATCGCGCGGCGAGATGCAGCGCGTCGCCGTCGCACGAGCGCTTCTGCAGCGTCCGGGCGTCATTGTTGCGGACGAACCAACCGCGAGCCTCGACCGTCAGGCGGGCAATGAGGTTGCCGAACTTCTGCTGCAGCTTTCGGCCGAAGAGGGGACCACCCTTATCGTCGTGACGCATGATATCTCGCTTGCCGAGCGTGTTGGCCGTCGCATCCGCCTTGCGAGCGGGCGCATCGAGGAAGATAGCCGAGAGGTTGCCGCGTAATGATGATGTTCATTCTCGCCGACCTCAGGCGCTTCTGGAGCGGGGCGCTTGCTGTCGTTGTCCTCATTGCCTTGTCCGTCGCCTTGAGCGTGACCGTTACGCTTCAGGAGCGAGCCGTCCGGCTCGGCAGCGCCCGTGCCGCGGAAAAGTTCGATCTGCTGGTGGGTGCCGCCGGCAGCGAGACGCAGCTGGCACTATCAACCGTCTTCCTCCAGCCGGCACCGCTGCCGCTGATGGATGGTGCCGTCCTTGGCCGACTTGCCAATGATCCACGTGTCGAACTGGCAGCACCCGTCGGCTTTGGCGATTCCGCTTATGGCTTCCCGATCGTCGGCACGACGACGAGCCTGATCTCGTCTCTATCGCCGGCTCTGTCGCAGGGCGTGATGTTCACGCGTCTCGGCGAGGCGGTGGTGGGCTCGGACGTGACGCTGGCGCCGGGCGCCGAAATCAAGCCGATGCATGGCACAGCCGAAACCGGCGGTGAAACCCATACAGCCATTGCTTACAAGGTGACGGGCCGCATGGCGCCGACAGGTACGGCCTGGGACCGGGCTATCCTCGTGCCGATCCGCGCCGTCTGGCAATTGCACGGCATGCATGGCGAAGAACACCATGACCATGATGGCGACGAGGCGGAGCAGCATGGTGCCGAGCCGTATCATCAGGATGGTGAACATGAACACGAGCATGGTCATGTCGATGCCGATGCCCCGTTAGACGAGCATTTCGATGCGCAGACGCCTGATGTTCCCGCCGTACTCGTCAAGCCGAAGACGATTGCCGACGCCTATCGTCTCCGGCAGGAATATCGCACAGGAGCGACACTCGGTGTCTTCCCCGCCGAGGTGCTGACCAGGCTCTACGCGACGCTCGGCGATGCCCGCAGCCTGTTGCTGGCAATCGCACTCGGCACGCAGGCGATCGTTATCGCCGCCATCGTGCTGGTGACCGTCATGCATGTCGGCTCGAGACGGCGGCAGATCGGCGCTTTGCGAGCGCTCGGCACGCCGATCCGGTCGATCATCGCAATCGTATGGGGCGAGCTCTTCATCCTGTTTACGGCAGGGATCGCGCTCGGCATCCTGCTTGGTTATCTGGCTGCACTTGTCATCTCGGCGAGGCTCGCCGCATCGACAGCAGTCCGTCTACCCGTCGCTTTCGCCTTCGACGATTTGTGGCTCGTGGCCGGCTTCCTGGCCGTTGCGGGACTGATCTCTATCGTTCCCGCTTTCAGCGCGTTGCGCTCTAGCCCGGCCGCGGCGCTGCGGGCGTGAGAAACCACCGTATCGATCGGTCGGTTTGCCATGCCATCTGGTCCCAGAGCATATGATCAGCGAGCGCCGGTAATGCTCGCGCAAGTCGAAGTAAACTGGATTGTAAAACTCCTCTTTTTTGACTAAAGCCATTGGCTTGTTTGATGGAGGATATTGCGATGGCGAACAGCCGACTTAAAATAATATCGCTTCTCGGTCTGCTCGCTGTGATGGCAGGCGGCCCCGTTGCCGCCCAGGATGCGAAAACCGTCTCGATCACGGATGACCGCGGCATCAAGGTAGAGGTGCCCGCTCAGCCGAAGCGGATTGCCGCCATTTCCTATTTTGCCGACGATGTCGCGCTTGCACTGGGCATAAAGCCGGTTGCCAGCACCTACATGACAGCCGGTCGCCAGCCCGACTTCCTGCTTGGGCTGACCTCGCAGATGGCGCAGATCGGCCAGCGCGCCAAACCCAATCTCGAGCTGCTGTCGCAAGCCAAGCCCGACCTGATCGTTGCGATCCGCCGCTATACTGTCGGCAATGCACCGCAACTTGAAAAGATCGCACCCTACGTCGCTTACAATATGGAGCTGCTGACGGAGAGTGATCGCGAGATCGCCGAATTCTCCAGGATTTTGGGCAAACCGGAGCGCGGTCTGCAGCTGAATGCGGATTTCCACAAGCATCTCGATGAGATTGCCGCAAAGGCCCCGAAGAATACGCATCCGCGCTTCGCCATCATGTGGGGCGGGGAGACGCCTTTTGCCTTCCACACCGAGAACACCGCCGCCTCCATCGTTGCCGCTATCGGCGGCGACAATATCGCCGGGCCAAAAACGCCGGGCGGCCCCTTCGGCATAGATCTCAGCCTTGAGACCATGCTTGAGAAAGATCCCGAAGTCCTCTTCATCTATGACTCTGGTCCGGATCGGCCACATGAAAACAACCCGATCTGGCAGGAGCTTACTGCCGTCAAGAACAAGAGGGTTTTCTACGTCGGCGATCAGTGGGTCGAGACCAATGGTCCGATCGCCCGCGAGATCGTGCTGCGCGAGGCCGCACACTATCTCTATCCCGATGCATTTCCTGCCGTCGATGTAAGGGCGGAAGCCGCCAAGATCATTCCGGCTGATATCCAGAAGTAGATGCTTCGGGCCGCAGCGATGATGGATGCGCGCAGATCGGTCTTGGTGATCGCAATCGTCGTTGCTGCGATCCTTCTGGTCGTGCTCCTCGGCTTGTTGCCGGGTGCGAAAATGTTGACCGTTGCGGATGCGACCCAAGTCCTGCTCGCGCCGGATGGCAAGGTCAATTCCATTCTCGTCTGGACGCTCAGGCTGCCGCGAAGTCTCGTCGCCGCATTTGCCGGAGCGGGACTCGCCGTTTCCGGTTACCTTCTGCAGACCCTCACAAGAAATCCGCTGGCCGATCCCGGGATAACCGGCGTAACCGCAGGCGCGGTCACCCCGATCGTATGCTGTTTCGTTTTTCTGCCGTGGCTATCGTCTGCTTATTACCCTTTTGTCGGTCTTGCCGGCGGCCTGGCTGCCGCTGCCGTCACCTTCTGGGTGTCGAAAGGCGGGCAGGGGCGCCCCTTGCATCTGGCGCTCGGCGGCGTCAGCATTTCACTGTTTCTCGGAGCGATCACGATCTACGTTCTGCTGTTGACCGGGCCGCAATCGACATCTCTTCTTTTCTGGCTCTCGGGCGGCTTCCAGGGGCGGTCGTGGCCGCATCTCGTCTACATGCTGCCTTGGGTCGCCGTCGGAATTGCAGGCGCGCTGGCGCTTCACCGCGTGATCGGCATGTTTGCGCTCAGCGATCACGCCGCCGCCGGCATGGGGTTGCAGCTCAATTTCTGGAAGCCCGTTCTCCTCGTGCTGGGTGTCTGTCCGGTTGCTGGCATTGCGCCTGTTGCGGGGCCCGTCGCCTTCGTCGGACTGGCTGCGCCCCATATTGCCCGCTTGATGAAGCCGCGCGGCACCGTATGGGAGATCGGGCTTTGCGCCGCCATCGGTGCGCTGATCGTAACGGTCGCGGATCTCGTGGCTCGGACGATTGCAATTCCAAAGGAACTCCCCGTCGGCATCATCACGGCCCTTCTGGGCGGACCTGTGTTCATCTATCTCATTCAGCGCGGACGCTTGCAGTTCAGGGGTAGTGGCTCATGACGACGGATGCGCCGGCAAATCCCGTATTGCCCGGAAACATGTTGTCGATCGCCCTCGTGATCGCGTTCTTGTCCTTGATTGCCTCCGTATTCCTCGGAGTCGTTGATCTCCCGATAGCGGACGTCCTTGCTGTTTTGGCCGGCAAAGGCTCGCCCGAGGCACAATCGATCATCCTCGACATCCGACTGCCGCGTATCGTCACCGGCGTTCTTGCCGGTATCCAGTTTGCGGTGGCCGGTCTACTCCTCCAGACGATTACGCGAAATCCGCTCGCCGACCCTTCGTTGATGGGAGTATCGCAAGGGGCGACGTTGAGTGTGACGGTGTTCCTCCTGTTCACGGTCTATATCTTCAATCCGGGCGAGAACACTGTCGCGGAGTTGCCGATTGCCTGGCTTCCGGTCGCCGGCCTTGCGGGCGGGATGATCGCCGGAGGCATCATCTACATGCTTGCGTTTCGGCTGGAGCTCAGTGCGCTGCGCATAACCCTGTGCGGGATCGCGATCGGCGCGGTCCTTCATGCCCTGGCAATCGGACTGATTGCGGGCTGGGGATCGGCCCGTATCGAAATCATTCTCGAATGGCTGTCCGGAAGTCTCTATGCCCGCACCTGGGACCATGCGTTGTTTCTGCTGCCGTTCACGGTCGCGGGCCTTGCGGCATTGCCTCTGATCTATCGCCCGCTCGTGCTTCTGCAATTCGATACGCAGGTCGCCCGCTCCTTTGGTTTGGCCTATCGCCGACAGTTCTCGGTGGTTCTTCTGGTGTCGTGCGCCCTGGCCGCGAGTGCTGTCGGTGCGGTCGGACCGATTGTCTTTGTCGGGCTGGTCGTTCCACATATGGCCCGCTTCCTGGCTGGCCGGCATTTTCCGCTTGTCCTTCCCTTGACCGTGGTTCTTGGTGCCATTTTAGTCACGTTGGGGGATCTGATCGGCCGCCTCGTCGGACAGGCCGAGGAGATTCCGATTGGCGTGGTGACGGCAATCGTCGGCGTTCCCGTTCTGCTCGCCATGTTACGCAAACTTCCTTGAGACCGCTCATGCCGCTTATCTGTTCACAACTCTCTGTTTTCTATGGTCGCCGCAAGGCCTTGAGCGACTTCGAGCTGTCGATGAGGCGAGGCGAGATCCGGGCGCTGATCGGCCCGAACGGATCGGGCAAGAGCACCGCGCTACAAGCGCTGGCAGGGCTTCTGAAGCCCGCGCAAGGGCAGGTGACCATCGAGGGCGTTGCGGTGGCGAGCATGTCGCGGCGTGCCATCGCCCGGAAACTGGCCTTTCTGCCGCAGCAGCCCTCGGCTCCCGACGAGATGACGATTGCACAGCTGGTGCGGCAAGGACGCTTTCCGCATGTCGGCCTCTTCCGCACCTATGATCGCAAGGATGAAGAGGCCATAGAATGGGCACTCGACTGTACCGGGCTCACGAGCCTGGCCGATCGGACCTTGCAGGAGCTTTCGGGCGGCGAGCGGCAGCGCGCCTGGATATCGGCAGCGCTGGCGCAGGAGGCCGGAATATTGCTCCTCGACGAGCCGACGTCCTTCCTCGATATCGGCTATCAGGTCGAGGTGCTTGACCTCGTGCATCGGCTGAGCCGCGAGAGGGGCGTCACCGTCATCATGGCGATCCATGATATCAATCAGGCCATTGCGGTCAGTGACCGTATCTCGCTGCTGGAAAAGGGCGAGTTGCGCTTTGACGGCGAGCCAAGGGCGCTAGCTGAAAGCGGCCTGATCGAGAAGACCTTCCGGGTCAAGGGGCGGTTCGTCCAGGTCAGCCCCGACAATCCGCCGCATTTCGACGTCGAGCTTACGCGGTTGCGACAGCCAGAGGCTTGACGAGCCTAAAGACGATCTTGGTCTGAGTGTAGTAATCAAGAGCGTCCGCGAAGTTCGGCGTCCAGCCGTCTTCGATGAAGGGAATGAAGCCGTCATATTCCAGCTTGCGTCCGGAGACCGCAAAACCCGCTTTGGTGAAAGCACGCCCATAGTCCGAGATCGAACGATCCTGAACCACGGTGTTGGTGCGCTTGGCGACGAGCTCGCGCCATTTGGGCCAGAGCGGGTTGTCCGTATGGCAGCCCGTCACCGCGTAGTAGACGGCACCGGGCTTCAGTGCTTTCCAGATATCCGCTGCGTGGGAATCGATATCCTCGACGAGGTAGATCACCTCGTGGCTGATGGCCAGATCGAACTCTTCGACCCAGCCGGCGAGCGTTCCGCCAACTGCATGCTGAACGGGAAGATTGCCCTTGAATGCCTCGGCCTTGGCGATCGACTGTTCGGCGATATCGATGCCGAGCGCCTTTCGGAAGGGCCTGATGGCGTAGAGATGGCGTAAAAGACCGCCTTGATTGCAGCCGAAATCAACCACGCTCTTGGCTGAAAGATCACGCTCGACGATCATCTCGATGAGATGCCGCCAGATTGGCGCATGACCATCCGCCATCCGCTCCTCGGCATCCGGATCGATATACCATGTGCCGATCGTTTTCGGGGCTTGTTGGGTCATGCGCATTATCTCCAGGCGATTCAAAGCTACCCTGTTTTTAGGCCCGGTCTGAAATCTTGGCTAGGTTCCCGAGGCCGAAAACAAGCCGTAAATTACCTGAATGGAAATCTTCGGCGTGTTGCGGGATGCGGCTCGGTTCACCTTCGGCCAGTCGGCTCAGTGCAACCGCTGGCCGCTCGACGGATCGAACAGATGCGCTTTTACCGGGTCGATCCTGAGCGGAATGGATTGGCCCGGTGATACCGAAAGGCGGTCTCTGACGGCTGCGACGATCGCTTGGGAGCCGGCCTGCAATTGCAGATGCGTGTCGGAGCCGGTCGGTTCGATGACGATGATCTTGGCGGGCAAGCCATCCGTATCGATCGAGATATGTTCGGGCCGAATGCCGAGCTGAACGGCCTTTCCGCTATAGGCCCGGGCGCTATCCGGCAGCGGCCAGTGCAGGCCTTCCGCCGCTTGCAGTTCTACTGCTCCGTTTCGCTCCACGACCTCCCCGTCGATGAAGTTCATCGATGGTGAACCGATAAATCCGGCTACGAAACTGTTGGCGGGCTGATCATAGATTTCGAGCGGTGAGCCGATCTGCTCGATGTCGCCGCCACGCATGACCACGATACGGTCGGCCATGGTCATGGCTTCCATCTGGTCATGGGTGACATAGACCATGGTGGTGCCCAGCCGCTGGTGCAGCGTCTTGATCTCGGTGCGCATCTGCACGCGCAATTTAGCATCGAGATTGGAGAGCGGTTCGTCGAAGAGGAAGACGGCCGGGTTGCGCACGATGGCGCGGCCCATCGCAACGCGCTGGCGCTGGCCTCCTGACAACTGTCGGGGATAGCGATCGAGAAGGGCGGAGAGATCGAGAATGCCGGCGGCATCGTTGACCTTCTGCTCGATCTCCTGCCGGCTGCGGCGCGCGAGCTTCAGCGAAAACGCCATGTTGTCGCGAACGGTCATATGCGGATAGAGCGCATAGGATTGAAACACCATGGCGATATCGCGCTCATTGGGCTCGAGGTCGTTGACGATGCGTTCGCCGATTTCGATCTCGCCGTCGCTGATGCTTTCAAGCCCCGCGATCATGCGCAGCAAGGTGGATTTGCCACAGCCCGAGGGGCCGACGAGGACGACAAACTCTCCGTCTTGCGCGGCAACGGATACGCCATGCAACACTTCGAGTGCACCATATCGCTTGACCGCATTTCGGATCGTCAGTTTCGCCATTGTTCTAGCTCCTGGGAGTCTGCAGGCGCTTCAGCGCCCGCCCATGCCCGCGTTGAGGGCGATGCTGTTGTAGATGAGCTTCTGCAAGATGATCGCGAGGAAAATCCCGGGAAGCATGGAAAGGGTGGCGCCCGCCATCAGATAGTTCCACTGCGTGCCCTGTTGCGTCTGAAACAGGGTAAGGCCGACGGGCAGGGTGGCGTTGTCGGCACCGGTCATGACGATCAGCGGCCAGAGGAAATTGTTCCACTGCCCGATGAAGGTGAACAGCGACAGAAGTCCGATAGCCGGCATCGACAGCGGCACGATGATACTCACGAGGATGCGCAGCCGCGAGGCGCCGTCGATCCTTGCCGCCTCTTCGAGCTCCATGGGGATGGAGAGAAAGAACTGCCGCATCAGGAAGGCGCCGAAGGTGCCGAAGGAGATCGGCAGGATCACACCCGGGAAGGTGTTGACCAGACCGAGCTTGTTGACGATCAGAAACAAGGGAATGATCAGCATCAGCGGCGGCACCATGAGCGTGCCGATATAGCCGAGCAGCAGCGTGTCGCGTCCCCTGAATTTCAGCCGCGCAAAAGCGTAGCCCGAAAGGCAGGAAACGACGACGGTGATGACAGTCACGCAAATGGCGATAACGGCGCTGTTGAGGAAGAACCGGCCGAAGGGCAGCCGGGTCCAGGCGGCGGCGAAATTACCCCATTCGAAAACTTGAGGCAGGACATGCACTGGTATGGCCGTCACCTCGGCATTTGAGCGTATGGCGTTCGAGACCATCCAGAAGAACGGAAAGAGGAAGGCGATTGCCACGAGTGCAAGTGCGGTGTGGTTGACGATGTCGAACGCCAGCTTCCGGCGTGCCCTGGCTTTGGAGTTAAGCGTCATAGTGCACCCATTTGCGCTGGAACCAGAATTGCAGGGCGGTCAGCAGCATGATCAGCGCGAACATCACCCAGGCGATGGCCGAGGCATAGCCCATCTGAAAGTTCTGGAAGCCGCGCTGGAAGATGGCGTAGCCGAGCGTCGCGGTCGACGATCCCGGGCCGCCCTTGGTCATGACATAGATCTGGTCGAAGACCTGCAGAGATGTAATGGCCGTCATGACGGTGCCGAAGAACAGTGTCGGCGAGATCAGCGGCAGGCGGATTTTCCAGAACCGGTCCCAGGCCGTCGCCCCGTCGATCCGCGCCGCTTCCAGATAGGTTGCCGGAACCATGTCGAGTGCGGCGTTGAAGAGAACCGTATTGTAGCCGACGCCAGCCCAGATGGAGGTGAGAACGACGGCCTGCATGGCGAGCGTGCGGTCATTGAGCACGCCCGAAAACGGCAGCGACAACGCAGCCATCAGGTTGTCGAAGAGGCCGCCACTGCTGAAGATCAGCATCCAGACCATGGCAACGGCGATGAGCGGCGTGAAGGTGGGAAGGAAGAAGATCACCCGGAACCAGCGTTGCCCGATCCTGAGGCTCGAAATCCAGGTCGCCAGCCCGAGCGAGATGATGATGTTCAGTACCAGATATTCGACGGTGAAGAAGATCGTGTTGCGCATGACTGTCCAGAATTGCGGATCGGTTGTGAACAGCCGCACATAGTTGGCAAGGCCGACGAAGCGCGGCGTTCCCAGCAATTGCCAGTTGGTGAAACTGAGCGCGATCGAAGCCAGGATCGGCAGCACGAGGAACAGGACGATACCGATCAGGCTCGGCAACAGGAAGAACAAGGCCGTCCATCCCTCGCCTCTGAACCATTTGCGCGAGCGTGGCCTTGGCCTTGCGATTATGTCACTGTGTTTGGCCAGCATCGTGAGCCTTCCTTTCCGGCAATGGCGCTGCGGTCGAGCCGATGGACCCGGCCGCAGGCCGGCCAGGTGCCTGAGCTTATGGAAGCTGGCTCTGGATGTCGCTGAGGACTCCCTCGGGCTTCGAGTCTCCGGTCAGCGCCAGCGGCACATATTGCATCACGAGATTCTCGAACTGGTTCCATTTTTCATTGATACGGAACGGAGTCGTGTGGGCGAACATGTATTCCAGCGTCTCCCGGGTGCCGCTGACATTCTTGGCCGCGCCGTCATACCAGGAAGTCTGTTGTGCAAGCCGGGCCGGCAGCGCTCGTCCCGCTGAACCCAGAATTTCAGCGGCCTTCGGGCCGGTCAGCACCTGCAGTGCCTTGAACGCCGCATCCTTGTGCTGGCTGGTTGCGGAGATGCCCCAGCCCGAGCCGGCCGTGATGAAGCGCGAGGGGCCGGTGCCGCGTGGCAAGGGCGCGATGCCGATCTTGAATTTCACGTTGGCCTGCGCGGTGATCAGCGTCCATGGGCCATCGATATACATGGCGACGTTGCCGGAGGCGAAACGGCCGCTTGCAGCAGATGCATCGGCCGCGGAAGCAAACACCGGCGAAAGCTTGTCCTTGGCGGTAAGGTCGGCATATTTGCTGAAGGCGTCGACGAAGCCGGCATTGCTCAGGTCAAATTCATTGTCGGCATTGAAATAGTCCGCGCCGAGCGCGACCGGGCCGGCGATGAAGTCGAAGGCCTGTGTGCCGTAGCCGTAAGTGCCATCCTTGGTCAGGACTTTGGCGTCGGCCTTGAAGTCGTCGAACGTCCAGTCGTTGGCGGGCTCCTTCAATCCGGCGGCGGCGAATTTGTCGCGATTGTAGAACACCATCCAAGGGCCGACGTCGTAGGGCAGCGCATAGAGGTTGCCGTCTTGCGAAAGGCCGGACATGATCGAGGTCTCGAAATCCGCAACCTTCACGTCGCCTTTCTTCACATAGTCGTCGAGGGGCGTGAGGATCGAATAGAAATTCGGCAGGCGCATCGACTGCATCGAGACGATATCGGCGACCTGACCCGATGCCGCCAGAACCGGCAGGCGCGTCCAGTAGTCCGTCCAGCCCGAAAGCTGCAGCTTGACCTTGATATCGGGATATTGCTGGGAGACGAGATCGGCCAGCTGCTGCCAGAGCTGCGCGTCGTTCGGTTCGCCCCACATCTGCCAGGTGATGGTAACAGGGGCATCCTGCGCCTGCGCGCCTGCTGCCAACAGCGAACTCGCGGCCAGGGCAGCCGCAAAGATCATTGAATGTTTCATTATGGTTCCTCCTCTTTTTATGATCATGGTTGCAATGACGGTCTTCAATGCCCGGACGCTCCCTTCCGGCTTGGTCTTGCGGCCTCCTCAGGCCGCGATCATAACCTCCAGATCGCCAATCAGTCCGATCAGCGCCGTTCGCTGTCGCCGCCAGGTATCGGGATCGTGCCCCGGCTCTAGAATGGCGGTCATCCGCTGAAGGAAGTCGGGCGGCAGCCGCTCCAATTCGGCTGCCATCGGCAGGTTCCAGCCGTCGCCCGGAAAATACGCCCGGTTGAACGCGAAGACGGTCTGCAGAATGGCGTTGGCAAGCTTGCCGGTCAGCCCCACGAGAAAGACGAGATCGCGACGGGCGACCTTGCTTTCGTAGTGATAATCCTTGGCCCAGTAGCGCAGGATTTCCATGTGCTGGCGCAGGACCGTGGCTCTCAATGCCTCAGGATATTGCGCAAGCTGTTGTTTCCATCCGGCGAGCAGGCCGCGTGGATCGGCAATGATCTGCTGGCTGGCAAGGTCCGTGGGTAGATGGTAGCCCCAGATCGTCCACTCGAAATTCTTCGGGACGGCACTGCCGGCAAGCCAGCTATCAAGGTCGTTTTGTACGCCGGCATAGCGGCGCATCCAGACCCCATCCATCCGCACCCCTTCGAGCTTCCAGGCGCGCATGGCTCCCTCGAAGCGCTTCCATGCTTTGGTCTGCCGAAGTTCCGGCCCGCGATAGGCATCGGCATAGACCCGAAAGTCGAAGTCCGATTGCTCGTCCGACCGCCCCTTGCCGCGCGAGCCGGCGAGTGCGACGGCGCCATTGCCGTCGTCTGCCAGGTCGGCGATCAAGGGCGTCATCGCGGCAATGAGTTCGGTTTCGCGGCTCATGGCGATATCCGTGATCGGGCCAGGAATTGGCTCAATCCTTGAGGATCAGCTCGATGACGGGCGTCACGACATCGGGCTTGAGAACGGGCAGTTCGAGGCTCAATATCCCCTCTCCAACAGCGACGCCGATATTGGAATCGACCTCGGCATCCGGATCGAGCCAGTGCAATTCACTGGCGTCGTGCAGGAACTGCGCATATTTCACCTTGCGTCCGAGCCCTTCGATATGGATGTGGCGGAAGGGCCAGGTCTGGACATGCAGATAGAGGCGGTTGCCCTTCTGGGTGAAACGGCAACCGTTCGGCGCCTTGTATTCAGAAGGCCCGGCGCCATAGATCGCGCGTCCGTTGACCCGCATCCATTCGCCATAGGTATCAAGCGCGGTAACGGCGCGGGCGTCGAAGGTGCCGCGTCCGGTCGGGCCGACATTCATCAGAAGATTGCCGCCGAGCGAAACCGTGTCGATCAGCATGTTGATGAGCTGGCCGGCATCCTTCCATGTGGTTTCGTCGCGATAATAGCCCCACGAGCCGCTGAAGGTGTGGCAGGCTTCCCAGCGCACTGGTAGCCCTGCAACGGTCGGCGCCACACGCGGCGTATATTGCTCCGGCGTCACCAGATCGGGCATGTGGTCCACATCGCGCGGCAGGTCGAGACGGTCACCGACGATGATATCGGGCTGCAGCTGGCGCACCAGCTTCATCAGGTCTTCGCTCTCCCAATCGGCGCGACCCTTGCCGGGCAGCCCCTTGTAGACGCGGCGAGGATAGCTGAAATCGAACCAGATAACGTCGATCTTGCCGAAATTGGTGAGAAGTTCGGTCACCTGGTCGCGCATGTATTTGGCATAGCGCTTGACGTCGCGGCCTTCGTTGAGCTTGGCGGCGTCGGGATGATTGCGCTGCGGATGATGCGCGTCGATCGGGAAATCCGGGTGATGCCAGTCGAGCAGCGAATAGTAAAAGCCGACCTTGAGCCCTTCGGCGCGAAGCGCTTCGACATAGGGTCCGATCAGATCTTTGCCATAGGGCGTGTTGGTAACCTTGTAGTCGCTGACCTTGCTGTCCCAGAGGCAGAAGCCTTCATGGTGCTTGGCGGTGAGCACGACATATTTCATGCCGGCTTCGCGGGCACGGCGCGCCCATTCGCGGGCGTCATAGAGGTCGGGATCGAAGTTGTCGAAATACTTCTGATAGGCTTCGGTGGTGAACTCTTCGCGGTTCTTCAGCCATTCGTGGCGCGCGCCGAGTGCATAAAGCCCGAAGTGAATGAACATGCCAAAGCGGTCATGTCCGAACCATGCCTTGCCGCCGGCCGCATCAAGGCCGCCGCTGATCGTTGCGTCGCTCACATTATCCTCCCAAGATTTTCAGTTCTATCGAACCGGTTCGATTTAATCATTGATCCTCTCCTCATCGATGTCAAGCGCACTGTTGAAATCTTCTTTCCGCATATTGCTTCAGGGCCTACAAATGTTAGATTTGTGATAAGAGCTCGCAAAGGAACTCGCCTTCATCGGGAAGGCTGAAGGCGATAGAAACGGTTCGAAAATTTAATGGCCACAATTCGTGACGTCGCCAAACTCGCCGACGTATCCGTGTCGACGGTTTCGCTGGCCTTGAGCAATCCGGCGCGTGTCAGCCCGAAGACCCTCGAGAAAATCCGCCATGCGGTCGCCGCGGTCGGCTTCGTTGCCGATCCGCTTGCCCAGAGCCTGGCGCGCGGACGCAGCCGCATGATCGGCTTCGTCGTCGGCAATGTCGGCAATCCCTTCTTCGGGGATATCCGGCGCGAACTGGAAAATTACGCGCTCGACCACAATCATTTCGTGCTCGTCACCGACTCCTCAGGCAAGACGGCGCGCGAAAAGGCCATGGTCGAACATCTGATCGGACTCAAGACGGCGGGTCTGGCGCTCGCTCCCTCCGGACATGACCAGGACTATCTCGATTTCGTCGCTGGATTGAATGTTCCGATCGTCTGCTTCGACCAGAAGGTGGCGGGGATCGAGCGGGATTTCGTCGGCTCCGACAACCATCTCGCCGGGGCGATGCTGACCGAACATCTGCTGCAACTCGGCCACAGGCGCATCGCCTTCATCACCGGCCCGAGCCACATGCATACGGCAACCGAGCGCTATCGCGGCTTCACCGACACGATGGCGAATGCGGGGGTGGAGGTTAACCCGAATTTTGTCGTCGACGGCCAGTTTACCCGCACCGCCGGCTATGAGGCGGCCATGCGCCTGCTCATCCAGCTCGAGCGCCCCACAGCGATCCTCGGCGCCAACAACACCGTCGCGCTCTCGGCGCTACAGGCCATGCAAGAGCTGGGTTTTCGCTGTCCGGAAGATATCTCGCTTGCCATGATCGACAATGTGCAATGGAGCTCGGTCATCACCCCGCGCATCACCATGGTCGTCCAGGATACTCTGGCGCTCGGCGGCATCATCGCGCGGCGCCTCATGCACCGCATCACCAACCCTCAAGGCGCAGTCGAACCGCCGCAGGATTTCGTTCTGACGCCGAAATTCGTGTCCGGCAATTCCTGCCGAAGGGTCTAGCCTTCGCTGCTGCCCGCTACCAGCAGGTGAAGCCCGCATCGACGTTGACGATGGCGCCCGTCATCAGGCTTGCAGCGCTGGAGGCCAGAAAGAGCACGGCGCTGGCAACTTCCTCGGGTGTTCCCATGCGACCCATCGGCGTATCGCCCAGCCAGACTGGAATCCGGTCGCGGTTGGCCTCGACCGCCAGAACCATCGGCGTCTCGATATAAGTGGGGGCCACGGCATTCACCCTGATGCCGTGCTGTGCCCATTCCGCGGCCATCGAACGGGTGAGATGGTGAACGGCCGCCTTGGAGACGTTGTAGGGTGTTTGCGGTTGCGGCCGGTTGCAGATGATCCCGGACATCGAACCAAGGTTGACGATGGCGCCCCGCTTCATCGCGATCATGTGGCGGCCGAAGGATCGCGAGCACCAGAATACGCCGTTGACGTTGACATTCATCATGCGAAGCCAATCGGCGTCTGTGACCTCTTCCGAACTGATGCCGCTCTGGCCGATGCCGGCATTGTTGACCAGAATGGTCGCGGGACGGCCGCTATCCGCAAGCTCCGTCGCGATCGCTTCGATGCGGTCTGAATCCGTGACGTCGCCGACGCTGAGCTCGATATCATAGCCTTTATCACGCAAGGCAAGCGCTTCCTTCGCATCGGCCTCGTTTCGCTCGATGACGACCACGGCCGCACCGGCCTCGGCCAGCGCCTGCACGCAGCAGAGGCCGATTGCCCGGCCACCGCCGGTAACGACGGCGCGTTCGCCGTCGAGGCGGAATTTTTCCAGATAACTCATGGTTCGGCTCCTCGGATGTAGGATGTGTTTGGCAAGGCGATGCGGTTTTCATGAAGTTCGCTTCGCGACATTCAGTCATTCCCGCTCAGTCTCTTCGGGGTGTCTGCTACCGGCGCTACTCTGCAAAGCGCGGATTGTCGATGATCTCTTCCCGGCCATTTCTGCGGATCACCAGCTTCCGCATGCCGCGCTGGAGGATCTCGCCGTAGTCGTTGCCCGCCTCGACATTGCAGGCCCAGACAAAGATAAGCTTCTCACCGCCGGTATTGATGGAACGGTGCGCCCAATCGGGTGGAATAAAGGCGCAGACCCCTGGATCCATGCGGACGATCTCGCTTTGTCCGTCTCTCGATTCCAGCAGAAGAATGCCGTGGCCGCTCTGGGTGTAATAGATCTCGCCCATGTCGCGCCGCTTGTGGAAGTGGCCGCGGGTCATGAAGAATTCGTCGCCGACCGTTCCGGGCTCCATGGTGGTAGTACCGAAAAAGAGGTCGCTGCCTTCCTTCTTGTACTCGACAACTTCGTAGACGATCGGATCGTTGCGCTCGGACACGATCGTCTCCAATGCGGTACGATCCTGAAAGATCTGCCGCAGGTCACTCAAACGCTTCGTGTAGCGGCCAGTCTCGGGCGAAACGCTTCCGGTTTGACCATTGATGAGTACTGCTTCCGGCAAAAGCATGCGCAATTCCTTGAAAGCTTGACCTTCGCCTCGCGCCCGTGTTGCTGTTGCGAGGCAGCCGCGAAGAACGTTCTTCTGTCGAAAGCATATACGAAAGCCGCATCGCTTCCATCCAGAACGGCCTTGACGCCACCGATGTTAAACGTCCGGAACCCTCTAGCAAGTGCAGCTTTTCATTTGCCACAGCTTCCGTTTCGAGAGCCGCGGCCGGATGAAAATTTTGTTAAGCCCAAAAATTGCCATTGCTCTTGGTTGCAGAGCGCATATCGTGAATCCAGTTTCAGGTAGTGATGGATCGGGATGGCAGCCTGGGGGAGGAATAGATGGCGCCCGTCAAAATAGTGATCATGCGTCATGCCGAAAAGCCTGATGATCCGGGCGACCCAAATCTGTCGCCTGCCGGCGAGAACCGCGCCAAGGCACTCGTCACCTGGTATCCCGAAACGTTCGGTGTTCCCGATTTCATATTTGCCGCTGCCATATCGAAGCATAGCGTGAGACCAGTTGAGACGGTCCAGCCTCTCGCCGATGCCTTGGGTCTCGAGCTGCATACGCCCTATGCCGATGAGGACTATACGGCTCTGGCTGAAGATCTGCTTAGCAAGCCGAAATTCGAAGGCAAGACGATCCTGGTCTGCTGGCATCACGGCCATATACCGGGATTGATGCAGGCGCTCGGCGCGCCGGTCGGAAGCTATCCCGATCCATGGGTGCCGACCGTCTTCAACCTGGTCCTCGTCACTGAATTCCATCATGGCACGCCCACGGTCTCCAAGGTATCGGAGCCGTTTTAAGTCTGGCCTAAAAGGCCTCGCAGCCTTCAGCATTCACGCATGAAAACAGGCATCACCTTCATCGAAACGCATCGGGGGATTGAGATGGCTTTTGCGAACACGGGTACCAAAGGAAGTCTTACGGTCAAGCTCTGGCGCGGTGAGCGCATGTGCCTTATCGGCATGGACGTCACCAACCCAGAGGACGATTTCGTCGGCTTTGCGATCGAGGTGAAAAGCCCCGGTTCGGCTGACTATGTGCCTTTGAGAAACCGGCTCAATTTCGACTATACCAGTGCCGGCGGAAAGGGCGTTGACGGCTTCCGGAATTTTCTGTCGACCGCCGCACCCTTCCAGAAGTTTCGCTGGCTGCATTTCCCCTACGATCCGACCGGCGGCAACTATCTTTACCGGGTCACCAAGCTGCACATGAACGCGGCGGGCGCCTTGCGCAGCGGCGATCAGGTTGCCGATCTTCCGATCTCGCTCGATCGCATGACCTATAGCGATTATCTCGATATCGGCTTCACCCGCAATTTTGCATCGTCGCAGGCCTATGCCGACAAATTCGGTAACAACCCGAACGTCATTCCGAGCGATCCGGATCAGGGGCTGACATTTACCAAGCTGCAGGGCGATGTCTATCAGTGGCTCGGCTTCGAAGCCTATGACCTCATATTCGGGCTGCTGGACGAGGTGGTGAACGACCCCGACCTCAGCATTGACGTCTTTGCCTATGACTTCAACGAGCGGGATATCGTTGCCAAGCTGGAAAGCTGCGGCAAGCGCGTCCGTGCCATCATCGACAATTCGGGATCACACAAGCCGGCCGACAGTGCGGAATCGCAGGCCGCCGCGCGCCTTGCCGTCTCGGCCGGGTCCGATGCCGTAAAGCGCATGCATTTCAAGACCCTGCAACACAACAAGGTCTTCATCGTCAAGCGCGGCGACCAGCCGATCAAGGTGCTGTTCGGTTCCACCAATTTCAGTTATCGCGGCCTCTACATTCAGGCAAACAATGCGCTGGTATTTCACTCCAGCGATGCGGCCGGGTTCTTCGGCCGCGCTTTCGAACTGGCCTTTCAGGGGCTGGATGCATTCCAGCAGGATAGTCTCAGCAGCAAGTGGAACCTCGTTCAGGCGGCGGGAATGCCGGTGGCGCATTTCTGCTTCTCGCCGCACAAATCGAGCGATCTCTCGCTCAGCCCCGTCGGGGCGGCCATCGACCAGGCTTCCTCCTCGGTCTTCTATGCCATTGCCTTCCTCAATCAGATCCGCTCAGGCCCGGTGCGTCAGGCGGTCGATCGGCTGATGGGCAAGGATGTGTTCAGCTACGGCATTTCCGACAAGGAGGGTGGGCTTGAAATCCGCAAGCCCGACGGTTCTGTCGGCCTTGTGGATTTCAACTATCTGGCAAGCCACGCGCCGGAACCCTTCAAGACCGAATGGAGTGGCGGCAGCGGCATCCATCAGCACGACAAGTTCGTCGTGACCGACTTCAATCTGCCGACGGCCAAGGTGTTCACCGGATCGTCCAACCTGTCTCCCAGCGGCGAAACCGGCAACGGCGACAACCTCGTGATGATCGAGGACCAGCGGGTGGCGACATCCTATGCAATCGAAGCGCTGCGGATCTTCGATCACCTTCATTTCCGCGCAGCAATGCAAAATTCCGGTGCGCCCAACAGCTTGACGCTGGCGCGGCCTCCTGCTGCCGGACAGGACGCCTGGTTTCGGCGTTTTTATACGGCGGGCTCCCAGGACATGAAGGATCGCCTGCTCTTCTCGCATTGAAGGCGAAGTGACGACATCAACAACGATCGCCGGCGCCGACCGAGGGTGTGACCGATGAACGATATCGATGCGATACCCCTTTCCACAGAAGGGGAAGCCGTGGACGCAGCCGAATTCCGGTGGGACGGCAACAGCTTCGAGGCTGGAGTCGGCATCGCTGCTTCAGGCGGCGGCTTTCGCGCGATGCTGTTTCACGTCGGCGCCTTCATTCGGCTAGCAGAGCTTGGTATGCTGCAGCAGGCAAAACGCATCTCCAGCGTTTCCGGTGGTTCCATCGCCGCCGGCTGGCTTGCCTGCGTCTGGCCGGAGTTGGTCAAGGCTGAGTTCGCTAATATGAACGATGTCTTTGTCGGCCCGATGCTCGATTTTGCCCGTTCGCGGATCGATGTCATTGATGCGATTATCGGGCTTCTGCCCGGTACATCAGCGGCAAAACAAGTCGAGAAATCCTACGACAAGCACCTGTTTCGCGGCCGCAGCCTTCAGGATCTCCCGGATCAGCCGCAATTCGTGTTCTGCGCAACGAACCTGCAGACAGGCGTGCTCTGGCGCTTCTGCAAGGCCTATGCCGGCGACTATATTGTCGGACGGCTCGACCGGCCGGATTTTCCGCTGGCCCGGGCTGTTGCCTCCTCCTCGGCGTTTCCACCCTTTCTGTCGCCCATGGTTCTCAACTTTGCGGATGGCAGTTTCCATGATTGGCCGGCTGCGCCGCGCCGACCGGTGCCGTCGATCGGCGATTTTCGCAGGACCGTCATTCTGACGGACGGCGGCGTCTACGACAATCACGGCGTCGAGCCGCTGGTGAAACGCTTCGCAACCCTCTTCGTCAGCGATGGCGGCGCCCCCTTCAGCCGAAATCCCAGGCTTTGCCGCAACTGGGTCAGTCAGCTTCGCCGGATACTGGATGTAACCGACAACCAGGTAAGGGCTCTTCGCCGGCGCGATCTGATCGGGCGTTTCAAAGACAGTGATGCATTCGCCGATGAGGCGGCGCTGGTGACGGCGCAAGCCCATGCCCGCTTCGGTGCCTATTGGGGTATCGATACCGATCCCTCGAAACTTGTGCCTGAAGATGCGTTGCCTTGTTCAGCGGCCGCCGCATCTTCCCTTGCCGCCGTGCCCACTCGGCTCAGCAATCTTGGTGACGAGGTCTCCGAGAAGCTGGTCAACTGGGGATATGCGATCTGCGATCGCAGTGTTCGGACAAATTATGTCGGGCCGCTGCGGCCGGTTGTTCCGGTCTGGCCCTTTCCAAAACATTCACTGGCATAGCAGCGCTTGATCATTCGGCGCGAAGCTCCAGATAGGCTTGGCGGATGAACTCTCATCGGAGCTATCCGTCCAACGCTGCTCTCCGGAAAATCTGAGACTTCGGGCCTTGTAGATCACAGGCCCGACCGTCGCGGCGCGGATGCGCATCCCTTGAATAGTTCGATCATCGCGATGCTGATTGTTTCTGGTTCCAATTCACACGATAGAGCGGTTTCTTTGAAGGGCGTCAGATTTCATAAACCATCTCGCAGCGATTGCGTGATATTCCGGTCTGACTTCGACTATAGCCGGTGCGTGCCATTCATTGCGGCTCCGCGCGAGGATTGGGAATGCTGATGGAAATACAAACGCATTTGCCGTCGTTGGTTCGCGTCCTGGGCCAAGTGGCAATTATCGTCTATGCCTATTCCTGGGTCATCCGGACGATCGAGCGCGGCGTTTTGAAATCTGTCGCCATCGGGTTGCTCTTTGGCCTTGGCGGCATTCTGTCGATGGGCGATCCGATCCAATGGATGCCCGGCATCTTCCAGGATGGTCGTTCGATCCTGCTTGTTCTCACGCCGATCTATGGCGGTGCGGTCGGCACCGTGGTTGCGGTGATCATGATGGCTGTGTTTCGCTTCCTTGTCGGCGGTATCGGCGCCGTCGGTGGTGTTGCCGGCATTCTGATCGTTGCGACCGTAGGATATTTTCTGACGCTCGTGCCGCGGCAATGGACCGGCATCGGGTGGAAGCGCTCGGCGCTCTTCGGTCTGGCAACGACCACATCGCTTGTCGTTCTCATCTTCCTGCCATGGCCGGTCGCGAAAGAACTTCTACTTTCCGCGACGCTTCCCGTCACGATCGTCAATATCCTCGGCGTTATGCTGCTGTCAGACCTGCTCGAGCGCGAACGCTACCGCATCGGCATTCAGCGTGCGCTTGAGAACGAGGCCAGCCTCGATCCGCTCACGAAGTTGCCAAATCGCCGCGTCCTGCAGCGCGAGGGCGATCGTTGCAGCAAGGAAGCCGGAACGAGGAGGATTCCCTTTTCGATCATCATGCTCGATATCGACCACTTCAAGAAGATCAACGACAGCTGGGGTCACTCCTTCGGCGATACGGTTCTGGCGCGGGTGGCCGATGTGATCCGCCAGACCGTGCGCAAGACCGACATCGCAGCCCGCTACGGCGGCGAGGAGATCGTCGTGCTGTTACCGAACACCGACATGAGGGCGGCCGGAAACCTTGCCGAGAAAATCCGCAACGACATCGAGACCACCGTGCTGATGTTCGAGCAGGAAACGATCCACGTCACCGTGAGTATGGGCATTGCCTGTTCCCATGAACCCTCGGCCGACTTCAAGCATGTCCTCGAAGCGGCGGACAAGGCGCTCTACCGCGCAAAGGCAAGCGGCCGCAATCGCGTCGAACTGGCGGAGACTGCGTAGAGCTGTTCTGAACACATGCCCAGAAGGCCGCGGACTTCATAACGAGAAAAACGACAAGCACTGCAAATCAAATAGCAAGAGCTTGTTTAAGGAGATTGGTCTCGCGAGTAACGGAGTCGGGCGCAAAATCGCTCAACTCGCACAAAGACGCCGGCGGCGTGGGTAAAGAAGTTGATACAGGAGGAAGAGCCAAGCGGTCAAAAGCTTCTCGATCAAGAATAAAGGTAGGGATATCGCCGAGCATCATGGCATCAGCTTCGGCGCAGGCGATTGCCTCAACTTCTTTTGACGGGCTTGTTCCCCTCGACTTTTCAAGAAACTTCTGTCTAACGCTAGAGACATCCAGATCAATGTAACATCCGTAGATCTCGCGGGCGATATTCGCGTAGAACTGCGTTGGCCTTAATATGATTCTGGGCTGAGATTGGCACAGATCGCGCAGATGCGATGTCCAGTTCGAGTCTGCCTGCAAATACCAGATGGAAGCACAAGCTGCTGAAAAGCCCTCCGTAAAAAAACTCGCGAAATCCTCAATCGGTATCCGGTGTCCGTTGATTCTCGGGCCGCAGGTCTCCTCCGAAATGTTCACGGTACGAGAGTGAAACGTGCTTTCTCGACGAGACAAGCCATCGCTTGTGAGAACATCATGAGGCAGCATGGCAAGGTCGGTCACGCTGGTTTTTGAAAACCAAAGCTTTGATCGCATATCGTATCTAGATACCCCATAGGGACTTGGTGCGGCAAATGCCTCGGTGTCTATTGGAACCGGATTTGGTCCAGTTGCGATGATGTTTTCGTTATGCATATCTGCCGAACGGCAGAGCTGGCAAATCGCCAAAAGCAGACCTGCTCTGCGATAGAATTGTTCAACCTCACTGGTGGTTCGACAGTCTTCCTGCGCGACCTCTTCTTCCCATGTGTGGTTTCCACCATGGAGTATCTTTGGGAATCGCAACCGAAGCTCCCCTGGCAGCCTGCCTGAAACAAGATCGTGGATTTGCCGAAATGCCATGGCCGATGAGGCGCTTCGTGGCTTGTAGATGAGTGTTTTGCCAGACTTGAAATGGATTCGTGAAACCGTCGCACCACCATAGTGCGCGTCGCCCAAACCTATCGCGATGTTGGCGATCTCATCGCTGGGATCGATCGCGAAGTCATCGCTTAGCCGAAGACGGTGTCTTTCTCTATTTTCGAGAATGACGCGGACAGATCGGACAGTCAGCATCAGCCGAATGGCGATTCCTTGATTGAGTGCCGGATAGGCGCGGAGAACATCCAACCACTGCTGAGATATATTTTTGTCTTGCTCGACGGAGAACTTGGCGCTCGTGAATGCCATAAGATCCACGTATCTGCTCAGAATATGTCCCGTCACCGATCTTGCGATATCAAGCGCATGATCGGACGGTGCTAACGGTGCGAGTTCACTGTAGACATATCGCAATGTCGATTTTCTCAGGGGGGAAAGGGCGGTGTCCTGAAATGTCGGCTCTCTCTCCATCTCCCGAGCTAAAAAGTCTGCTGTCTTCGACCAATCTTCCTTTGCTGCAGGCATTATCCGAGGTTTCTCCGCCAAAGGTGATTGCTCCAGCCTAGATTTGGAAAAACAGCGGGCTGGGTTTGGCGGGACCTCCGAGTGCCCTGCCCATTACCCAACATAATCCGGAAAGACCGCGGAACAGGCCAATGCCGCCGATATCGGTTGGTACCGATAGGCAAAACGAGGAGATCACGCTGTTGAGCTTAACCCGGGCCGCCTCTGATAAGGATTGATCCCCGACGATTTCGGCCGCTTTGAACAGAACTTCAGCTTGGCCCAGTGAACCGCAGCACAAGCTCATAAGCGAGTTTTCAGTAGATGCTGCGAGCAGAGCAAGCTTTCGCCGAGCGACTTCCTGTTGGGCAAGGCTAAGCGCGTTCCAATTTGCGAGCCGGGCGACGAGATGACCGGCGATCCCTCGACACCATGACAGGGTTGCCGAAGTGACTATTGTTGCCGCTGAATAAGTTGGATCAGTTTCCAAAATGCGATCTTCGATCTCTATGCAACGAAGAGATTGCACTTGCGCGGCATAATGCTTGGCGCCTCGGCTCAATATATGCAGACCAAGCGAAACTCCGCTCAGCCCATGCGCCAGTCCTGTTCCCATCTGGGAGATCAAGGTCTCGTCGCCTTGAGTTTCGACATACATGACAATTTCGTCGCAGAGCGCTGAAAGCGCGGGCGGTAGAGGCTGATTGCGGGCCTCTGAGAGGCGAACCAAGCCTGCACATAGGCCAATTCGGCCATGCAGAAGATCGAGATCGGATATGGTCAGCGGATAGGCTGTAAGATTGGTTGCCGGATCCCGGATCAGCTGGCCTTCGCAGATCTCATTTGTGTTGCTCATGTGCTTGAACGCGAATGCACTCGCGTAAGCTCGCCCTCCTACCCCGTCCAATATGCCGGCTGACTGAGATGGGTGAGGTAAGCTAAATAAATCGGCCAACACCGTTAGGCATCGCCGTTCCAATTTTGGAAAAAATTGCGATACGACGGCGACCGCTAAAGACGATCCCAAGTCGCCACCGTAAATATTGTTTGGAGAGTGAAAGTGGCTGCGAGCTTCCAGGCTTGAAAGCACCGCCAGACCACAAGTCTCCGCCAACTCGATCGTGTTGTTGATTGGCATCATCACACAAGTGTGGCGAAGATTTTTTAAACTCCATCACCTTTCAAGGCTTCAATGTCTGCAGTTATAAAGCGGCTTACCATGTCCAAACTGATCGACGGATTCGTTTGCGTATCTATTTTAGTGCAAGTCGAAAAAGTGGTATTCTTTTCACCGCAAGGGCTGCACCTTGTAAGAGATTCATCCGAGAAAAATACGCCCAAATCTGCTTGCGATGTGTCTCTTGGTGAACGAGACAATTCTTCTGCGGCAATACCCTCTTCTACCGCCCTCAAAAAAGTTTTGAGATTTACAGAATTCAAATTATCCACATTTGCCTCCCGCGTGTATTAATTCACATAGCCACTAAAGAGTACTGATATTTTCTTCAGTGTTCAAGTTTAAATGAGAATTCATGAGGGTGTTATTGGAAATGTTATTGAGCGCATAGCATGTCTCATGCTCTTGGCGACCGCGAAGCTTTCGTCGCCTTTCCGATGGCCAGGTGCCGGTATCGGTGTGGAAATTGTGAAGCTGCGTAAAATCTTGAGATTTGTAGCAAATGCTCATGATTTCATCGTCATGGGGGTGGCCATGTGTCCTTGACGCCGGACGGCAGTCCGGCGTAACTGGATGCGACGGTTCCCCGAGGAAGGCTTCGAGGGGATTAATAGGGAACACGGTGAGGACGACCCAAAAGGGACCTAGACCGTGGCTGCCCCCGCAACTGTAAGCGGATTGCCGATCATCCCGGGTGCGACCAGCCTGCTGGCCGCCTCAGGTGGCTTCAGGGCCATGCCACTGCGAAGACAAATCGCGGGAAGGCAGATGATCGTCAGACATTCGCGAGCCAGGAGACCTGCCGTCGATCACGATCCAATCAACCGGGCGGGGATGCCTGGAAAGGACAGAGAATGATTGACCTGAGCCTTCGATATTACCAGGCGTTTTTCGGCCTTGATTGCGGTCTTTGCAACCGGCGGCGGTCTGTCTGAGCGCCATTGCGCCGAGGCTGCCAGATTTCCATTCTCATCGAGACCTTTCATGCGCCATTTTTTGACGACCATTACATTTGCACTTGGGCTTAGCGGGTTTGCTGCGTCCGCCTTCGCGTCGACGCAATATCCGCTGACCATCAACAATTGCGGTCAGCAGGTTACCTTTCAGAAGGCTCCGACCAAGATCGTCTCCATCGGCCAGGGCATGACCGAGATCCTGCTGTCACTCGGCCTTGCCGATAAGATCGCAGGAACGGCCGTATGGGTCGGCCCGGTCTTGCCGCAATATACCGAAGCCAATGCCAAGATCCCGCGTCTGGCCGACAATGATCCGAGCTTTGAGTCCGTGGTCGGCAAGGAACCGGATTTCGTCGGCGCTGAATTCGAGTGGCATATCGGCGCGCAAGGCGCGGTCGGCAAGCGCGAGCAGTTTTCCGAACTCGGCATCAACACCTATATCGCGCCGACCGACTGCGTCGCCAAGATCAATGCCGAAGGCGGTGACGGCGTGCGCAAGGAGCTGTTCACGATGGGCCTGATCTATCAGGAGATCGATGAACTCGCCGAGATCTTCGACGTTAAAGATCGCGGCGATGCGCTGGTCGCGCAGCTGAAGAAGCGCGAGGCCGATGCCGTCGCTTCGATCTCCGGTGCGCAGGCGAAGAACCTGCCGATCGTGTTCTGGTTTTCCAGCAAGGAAGTGAACGGTGACGCCTATATCGCCGGCAAGAATAGCGCGCCGGCCTATATCCTGAAGACGATCGGCGCGAAGAATGTCGTGACGACCGAGGAGGAATGGCCGCTTGTGGGATGGGAAACGATCGCGCAGGCAAATCCCGCCGTCATCGTCATCGCGACCATGGATCGCCGCCGCTACGCCGCCGACGACCCGAAGGTCAAGCTCGACTTCCTCCAGAAGGATCCGGTCACCAGCCAGCTCGATGCGGTCAAGAACAAGCATTTCGTCATGATGGATGCGCAGTCGATGAACCCGACCATCCGCACTATCGATGGCATCGAGACGCTGGCCAAGGGCATCAAGTCCTTCGGTCTGGCAGAGTAGAATGCGCCTGATTGCAGAACGGCGGCAGAGGTGGGCGCTATTGGCGCTCACCATGGCTGCGCTGGCGCTTCTGGCATTCATGATCAGCCTTGCGGTCTCGATCGGCGAGATTTCGATCCCGTTGTCGACGACCGCCAAGGCGGTCGCCAACCGGCTGCTCGGAACGGATTTCGCGCTTAGCCGGATTCATCAGGGCATCGTCTGGGACTATCGCCTGAGCCGGGCGCTCGTTGCCGCAAGCACCGGTGCATCGCTGGCCTTGAGCGGTGTGATCCTGCAGGCCCTGCTGCGCAATCCGCTTGCGGAGCCCTATGTGCTCGGCATTTCGGCGGGTGCCTCCACGGGCGCCGTCTGCATCATGATCCTCGGGCTCGGCTATGGAATACTCACTCTTTCCAGCGGCGCCTTCATTGGTGCGGTTGTGGCATTTCTGTTTGTCGGCCTGCTGGCAGCCGGTGTCGGCGGCACCAGCGAGCGCATCATTCTCTGTGGCGTCGCCGGCTCGCAGCTCTTCAATGCACTGACCTCTTATATCGTCACCACATCGGCCAATGCCGAGCAGGCGAGGGGCGTCATGTTCTGGCTGCTCGGCTCCATGAGCGGTGTGCGTTGGCCGGATGTCTATTTGTCCGGGCCGATCGCCATTATCGGCTTTGCGATCTGCATGGCGCACGTCCGGGTGCTCGACGCTTTCGTCTTCGGAACCGATGCCGCGGCTTCGCTCGGCATAGCGGTGCGCCGCGCGCAAATAGTCTTGCTCGGAACGACGGCATTCATGACGGCGGCGGTGGTCAGCATTGTCGGCTCGATCGGCTTCGTCGGGCTCGTCATTCCGCATGCGGCCCGTTTCATGGTCGGTCCCAATCACGATCGCTTGTTGCCGGCGTCGGCGCTCGGCGGGGCGATCTTCATGGTCGGGGCCGATATCGTCTCGAGGATCATCATTCCCCAGCAGATCCTGCCGATCGGTGTGGTGACCGCACTGTTCGGCGCTCCCGCCTTCGCCATCATTCTTTATCGCGCCCGGAG
The DNA here is from genome assembly GCF_001692325.1 of Rhizobium sp. AC27/96. Classification (GTDB taxonomy): domain Bacteria; phylum Pseudomonadota; class Alphaproteobacteria; order Rhizobiales; family Rhizobiaceae; genus Rhizobium. The sequence goes on from NZ_LXKN01000032.1 coordinate 431,146, forward strand.
GACGGCATGAGCATCGCGGTCGACAAGGTGACCTTTGCCGCCGGCAACACGCTGATCGTCAACGGCATCAGCCTGACGGTGGAAAAGGGAAAGGTGCTGGGTCTCCTCGGGCCGAACGGTTCCGGCAAATCCAGCCTTCTGCGGCTGATCTGCCGGCTCCGCAAGGTGAAGAGCGGCGTCATCCGCCTCGGCGGTGATGATATCGCCTCCATTTCGCGTGGCGATATCGCCCGCCGTGTCGCGCTGGTGGAGCAGCAGGCGACCACCGACATGCAGGTGACCGTCATCGATGTCGTCCGTCTTGGCCGGACACCGCATCGCGGCCCGCTTTCCTCCTGGAGCACCGGCGATGATACGGCGGTCTTCGATGCGCTTGCGCGTGTCGGCATGCGCGATCGGGCCGGGCAGCTGTGGCAGACCCTGTCCGGCGGTGAGCGGCAGCGTGTTCATATTGCCAGGGCGCTGGCACAGACCCCGAGCGAATTGCTGCTCGATGAGCCGACGAACCATCTCGATATCCAGCATCAGCTCGACATTCTGGGCCTGGTTTCCAAGCTCGACGTGACCTCCATCGTCGCGTTGCACGATCTCAATCTGGCGGCGATGTTCTGCGACAGTCTCGCCGTGCTGCAAAAGGGTGAGGTGGTGGCGGCCGGACCGCCGGAGGAAGTCTTGACGCAGGAGCTGATCGAGCGGGTCTTCGGCGTACGCGCCCATGTCCAGAAGTCCACCGTCCACGGCCGCTGCAACATTCAATATATGGCGGGCTGATCTGATGGACGGTGCCAATTTCCACCTCAAGGAAGAAATCAGGGACTATTGGTCGAAACGATCGGAGACCTTCGATCTAGCGTTCGGCCACAGGATTGCGCCCGGCCCCGAGGCCGATGCTTGGCAGAGGCCGATCCGCGCCGCACTTGGCTCCCAGCCAAAGCGCGTGCTGGAACTTGCCTGCGGCACCGGCGAGGTAACGCGGCTCATCCATGATCTCGGTCACGAGGTGACGGCGCTGGATTTTTCCGAAGCGATGCTCGCTGTTGCGCGCAAGAAGCATGCCGGCAAGCCGCGTCTTCGGTTTCTGCTGGCCGATGCCGAACAGACGATGGAACCGGATGCGGCCTATGATGCGATCGTCTGCAGGCATCTCGTCTGGACGCTGACGCAGCCGGAAGAGACCTTCAAGGAATGGCTTCGGCTGCTCAAGCCCGGCGGACGCCTCGTGATCTTCGACGGCGATTGGGCCAAGCCGAAGCCGAGCGGCCAGATTGCCAGGCTGCTGATTTCGTTGATCGACCGCTTCATCGGCGCTGACCAGAACTATGACGGGGCTCTAGGCAGCCGCCACTCTCGCATCATGGAGGCCTTGCCTTTTGGCAGCGGCCTGCGTTCCGAAGAGTTGACCCCGCTACTGTCGGCAGCGGGCTTTGCCGCCATTCAGCTCCAGTCGCACGGGCCTATTGCCAGGGCGCAGCGGAAGAATGCCAATCTGCGGAACAAGCTTCGAACCCTCGTTTATCGGCGCTTTATTCTGACCTGCATGCGGCCATGGACCCCCACCTATTTTCTGCAACGAAATCCAGTGGATGCGGTCAGGCCGGTCCTTGAACCAACCTCGCAGCCGCGATGATCCGGGTTAGCTTCCGGTTGGATTAAAGAGAGCAGCCGGAGCAAATAAACATATAAAGATTTGTTTATATCTATTGACAATTTTGCGCGCTTGGTGCGAAATCCCCAGCGTTATGTTTCTCTGGGGCACTCTATTCGCTCCAGAGCTAAGAGGGAATCCGGTGCGTCGAGAGATCGGCTACTCCGGGGCTGCCCCCGCAACTGTGAGCGGCGAGCCAATGTCCATTCATGTCACTGAGGCGATGAGCCTTGGGAAGACGGACAAAGGTGACGACCCGTAAGCCAGGAGACCTGCCACAACAAAATAACGTCCACGGGCGGGGTGTCCCGGTGGTTGCTGCGGCTGGCCGATATTGGCCGTGTCCGCACGCGTCCGCTTGACCCATGCCCCCACAACCAATGGGGTATGACTATGCCAACCAAAACTGTCCCAGTCGCTTCTCTTGGCTTTCCGCGTATCGGTCGCCATCGCGAACTGAAATTCGCGCTCGAAGCCTACTGGTCCGGAAAGATTCCCGAGAGCGAACTCATCGAAACCGCCAGGAAGCTCCGGGCTGAAAACTGGTCGCTTCAGCGCGACAGCGGGATCACCCGCATCCCTTCCAACGATTTCTCCTTCTACGATCACGTCCTCGACACCGCCGTCATGGTCGGTGCCATCCCCTCCGGCTACGGCTGGAAGGGCGGCGACGTTTCATTGTCGACCTACTTCGCCATGGCGCGCGGCAGCCAGGGCGATGGCCATGCCGATTGCGGCCATACGCATCATGGCCATGGTGTGCCGGCGCTTGAAATGACCAAGTGGTTCGACACCAACTATCACTACATGGTGCCCGAGGTTGCCGAGGACCAAGACTTCACGCTGACCTCGCAGAAGCCCGTCGATCATTTCCTCGAGGCAAGGGCGCTCGGCATTCACACGCGCCCGGTCATTCTCGGACCGGTCACTTTCCTGAAGCTCGCCAAGGCCCGATCGGCAACCTTCAAGCCGCTGGGCCTGCTGTCGAAACTGCTTCCGGTCTACGTGGAACTGCTGCGCCGGCTGAGCGCTGCCGGTGCCGATTGGGTGCAGATCGACGAACCGATCGCCGTTCTTGATCTGACCGAGGGCGAGCGTCATGCCTTCTCGGTCGCCTACAAGGCGTTGACCGAGGCGGTGCCGGATCTGAAGATCATGCTGACGACCTATTTCGGCGGCCTTGCCGACAATCTGGCTGCTATCACCGACCTGCCGGTTGCCGGTCTTCACGTCGACCTGACGCGTGCGCCGGGCCAACTCGATGATGTCGTGAAGGCCGTTCGCAGAGATCAGGTTCTGTCACTCGGCATCATCGATGGCCGTAACATCTGGAGGGCGGACCTCGCGTCGATCATCAACCGCCTTCAGCCTGTCGCGGCGGCTCGCGGTGTCGAAGGCGTCGAAGTGGCGGCATCTTGCTCGCTGCTGCATGTTCCGATCGATCTTGAGCTTGAGACGGCGCTTGATGCCGACCTCAAGAGCTGGCTGGCATTCGCCACCCAGAAGCTCGTTGAGCTTGCGACGCTCGGCCGTGGCCTTGCCGAAGGAAAGGCTGCCGTTTCAGTGGAAGTCGACGCCGCATCCAGGGCTATCGCTGCACGCGCCTCCTCGCCGAAAGTGACCGACCCGTTGGTGCGCGGCCGCCTTGCCGGGGTCGATGCCGCCATGAAGCAGCGCAAGAGCGCGTTTGTGCAGCGTCGGTCGGTGCAAGCGGAAACGATCAAGCTGCCGCTCTTCCCGACGACGACGATCGGCTCCTTCCCGCAGACGCCGGAGGTTCGCAAGGCTCGCTCGGCCCACGCCAAGGGCACGCTCAGCTATGTCGACTACGAGGCCTTCCTGCGCAAGGAAACGGAAGCCACCATCCGCTGGCAGGAAGAAATCGGTCTCGACGTGCTGGTCCATGGCGAATTCGAGCGCAACGACATGGTGCAGTATTTCGGCGAGCAATTGTTGGGCTTTGCCTTCACCCAGCATGCATGGGTGCAGAGCTACGGCTCGCGCTATGTCCGTCCGCCGATCATCTTCGGTGACGTCTCCCGGCCGAACCCGATGACCGTTCGCTGGTGGGAATATTCCCAATCGCTGACGCAGAAGCCGGTGAAGGGCATGTTGACCGGACCGGTCACCATCCTCAATTGGTCCTTCGTTCGGGACGACATCGCCCGCAGCGAAACGTGCCGACAGATTGCGCTTGCGATCCGTGACGAGGTCGTCGATCTGGAAAAGGCCGGTGCCAGGATGATCCAGATCGATGAGGCAGCCCTTCGCGAGGGTCTTCCGCTCAGACACAAGGACAAACAGGCCTATCTCGATTGGGCAGTCGAAAGCTTCCGCTTGTGCTCAAGCGGTGTTGCGGATGGGACCCAGGTCCATACGCATATGTGCTACTCGGAGTTCAACGACATCATCATCGCCATTGCCGCGATGGATGCCGATGTCATCTCCATCGAGACGTCTCGCTCGAAGATGGAGCTTCTCGATGCGTTCAGGAACTTCAAATATCCGAATGAGATCGGCCCCGGCGTCTACGACATCCATTCGCCGCGCATTCCAGACGTCAGCGAGATGACCGATCTTCTGTCGCTGGCACGCAGGCGTCTTCAGGATGGCCAGCTATGGGTCAATCCGGATTGCGGATTGAAGACCCGCAAATGGGAAGAGGTGAAGCCGGCACTCGTCAACATGGTCGAAGCCGCCCGCAGCCTGCGGCAGGAGCACGCCCGGAGCGAAGAGCGCGCCGTCATCGCCTAAGGCATTCCGCCCAGAGATTGAGAGCCGGCTCGCTTGAGCCGGTTCTCAACTTATCCGCGTTCGATGTTGCGTCGATCAGGTCTTTGCGGCCTTGGCAAAGGTCGGATCGAATGTCTTCTCGAAAGGCACGTCAATATTGGCGAGTTCCGGATCGAGTGTCTTCAGGACGCCCATCATCGAATCATAGCCTTCCTTTGTGACCATGCCGTCAGGCGAATACATTTCCTTCGAATTCTTGAAGGCCTGCATGTAGAGGTCGCGATTGCCGAGCAGATATTCCTCGGGCACGACGCCGGCGACATCCTCGGGGCTCGCCGTCCCGAGCCATTTCAGCGCCTTCATGAAGGCATTGACCGTCCGTTGCGTCGTTATCGGATTGGCCTGGGCAAACTCGCGCTTGATATAAACGGTGGCGGCCGGGTTCGGACCTCCGAAGAGCGCGCGCGTGCCGGCTTCGGTGCGGGTATCAAGCAGGACGGTGATATCGCCGTCATACTGCAATTGCGCGATGACCGGATCGAGATGGGAGAGCCCGTCGATCTGCCCGCTCTTGACCGCCGCAACTGCCCCGGCACCGCCTCCGACGCCGATCAGCGAGGCGTCGTCGACCTTCAGTCCGTTCTTCAGCATGGCATATTGGAACATCAGCGCCGTCGATGAGCCGGGTGCGGTCACGCCGATCTTGCGGCCCTTCATATCGGCCATGGACTTGATCTCGCCAGCAAGTTCCTTGCGCACAGCGATGACGATCCCTGGGAAGCGGCCGAGATTGCAGATCGCGACGATGTCCTGTCCCTTGTTCTGCATGCGGATCGTGTGTTCATAGGCGCCGGCCACCACATCGAGCGAACCGCCGATCAGGCCTTCCAGCGACTTCGAGCCGCCGGCGAAATCATTGATGGTGACGTTCAAGCCCTCTTCCTTGAAGAAGCCCTTTCGCTCGGCGATCGTCAGCGGCAGATAGTAGAGCAGCGGCTTGCCGCCGACACCGATCAAGAGATCGGGCTTCTCCGGTTTGGCATCCTGCGCCGCAGCCGGCAGAATGCCGCTAAGCGAAGCCCCGATGCCAAGGCTTGCCGTTGCGATCAGAAATGTCCTGCGTTCCATGTCGTCCTCCTCCATTTCCTCATTCTATGTGTTCTACTGGCCGCGCCAGGCGAGTAGCCGGCGTTCGGCCACGGTCACCAGCCAATCGACGATCAGGACGAAGGCCGTCAGCACGACCATGCCGGCAAAGACGCCCGTCACGTCGAAAACGCCTTCCGCCTGCTGGATCAGGTAGCCGAGGCCAGCAGCCGAGCCCAGATATTCGCCGACAACAGCACCGACAACCGCAAAACCCACGGAAGTATGCAGGCTGGAAAATACCCACGACAATGCCGAGGGCAGGTAGACATGGCGCAGCAGTTGGCGCTCGTTCATGCCAAGCATCCGCGCATTGGACAGGACAGGCTGGCTGACTTCCTTGACGCCCTGGTAGACGTTGAAAAACACGATGAAGAAGACAAGCGTGATGCCGAGCGCGACTTTGGACCAGATGCCGAGGCCGAACCACAGGGCGAAAATCGGCGCCAGCACGACGCGGGGTAGCGCATTCGCCGCCTTTACATAGGGGTCGAAGACGGCGGCGACCAACGGCTTGCGCGCGAACCAGAAGCCGAAAACGATGCCGCCGAAGGAGCCCAGCAGGAAGGCCAGGAGGGATTCCGACAGCGTGATCCAGAGGTGGTACCAGATCGATCCGCTTGCGAACCATTGCACGACGCGCTGCGCCACCTTCAAGGGATCGGCAAAGAAGAAGGATACGGTCTTCGGATTGCCGAAAAGCGTGGTGGTGGTCGCCAGATGCCAGACCAGCAGGATCACGACGGCCACAAGGATCTGCAGCAACAGGAGGAGGGAGCGGTTCATGCGGTCTCTCCGCTGGTCTGGAGATAGGCCGTCATGACTTCATCGCGCAGTGCCTGCCAGATATCCCGGTGCAGCTGAATGAACACGGGATCATGCCGGATCTCGGCGATATCGCGCGGCCGTTCGAGCGTGACCTTGAAGTCGCCGATGATGCGGGATTTCGGACCGGCGGACATAATGACGACCCTGTCGGCAAGAGCGATCGCCTCGTCCAAGTCATGGGTGACGAACATGACGGCCTTGCGATCCTCCGACCAGAGCTTCAAGAGAAGATCGCCCATGATCAGGCGGGTCTGGGCATCGAGCGGGCCGAACGGCTCGTCCATCAAGAGCAGCTTCGGATCGCGGATCAGCACCTGTGCGAGACCGACACGCTTGCGCTGGCCGCCTGAGAGCATGCGGGGGAATCGATCGGCGAAAGCGGCAAGGCCGACACGCGCCAGCCATTCGCGAGCGCTCTTCTTTGCCTCGGTCGGAGCGACACCAGCGATCTCCAGCCCGATCGCAACATTCTGCAGCACCGTCTTCCACGGCATCAGCGAATCCTGCTGGAAGAGATAGCCGGCCTGCCGATTGATCGCTTTCAGCGGCTGGCCGAATATTTCGACCGTGCCGGATGCCGGTGTCAAAAGCCCAGCTGCCGCATTCAAGAGTGTGGATTTGCCGCAACCTGTCGGGCCGACGATGGCCACGAACTCATGCGCGCCGACATCCAGATCGGTCGCGGACACGGCATCGAACCGGGTCTTGTTGGCCATTTCAAACGAAATCGCCACCTTCTTCAGGCTGACCGCCCGCACCGCCTCCATCATCATATGCCCTGCTGTTCCTCCCGGACGCCCCAACTCGTTGGAACGTCAGGCATTGTGCTTTCCCGCCAAAAGATCAAAGCAGGCCCTGGCAGTCAATATGCGATTAGCATGCTATCGGTTATGTCACAGGGTAGGCAGCGCCGAAGGTGGTAGCCAAGGTTTGCCCCGGCGTTCACCAGAGGCCTGGCACCAACCGAAACCGCACACGTCTGGCGTAATCGGCATAGCCATCGAGCTCGGCGCGCAGCAATGCATCCTCCCAGCTTGTCCGCAAGACCAGAAGCCCGCTTGCCCAGGCAGCCGGTACCAGCGCCCACCAGGACGCCAATGCCAAGGCCAGGCCGGCAAACACCAGGATCGCGCTGACATAGCCGGGATGGCGCACATATGCGTAGGGGCCGGTGCTGATGACATGCTGGCCGCGCTCGCGCTGCAGACGCACGCCGGGTTCGAAGAAGCGATTGACCGCCTGCGCCCAGGCACCGAGCGCGATGCCGGCAGCAAGCAGGGCATAGCCGAGGATGACGACGGAAAGCGGCACGACCGACCACAACATTCTGCCGGCATCAAGCGTCCCGAGCGGAATTTCCGCGACCATGCCCAAGCAAATCAATGACACCAGGATTACATCCCAGCGCTTGGTGCCGGCCTGAAAGCGATTGCGTGCCCTGAAGATCGCCGGATTCACCCGCTTCAGGACCGAGATCGCCACACCGTAGATGACGACCAGGAAGGCGATGAAGATCCATCCGGGCCGCCAGCCGAGGCGTCCGACCGGCAGAAAGACGAGCGCGAGCAACATCAGCGGCAAACCGATCGCATAGGCCATCGCCGCGGCACGGGATATTGGTTTGGGTTCGGTGACAGCCATGCGCTCTGCTCCTCCCCGGATAGACTGGGCTCGCCAAGGTCACCGGATAGTATGACATTAGGGCAGCTTCGACCACGCAAAAGGGCGCTTGCCCGCTTCTGTGGCACCCATGCCGATGTCGCCGCTCGTTATCCTTGGGCGCGTGGCAGTCGCGGGAGCTTTGATAAATCCGCTACAGCTTGGCCTGTCCCGCACAACCATAAAGGATTGCTTGGCTCATTTCCCGGTAGCGCACGGCAATTTCCTCTGGCAATGGCGCAAAGAAGCTCTGGTTGGTTCCGCGAGCACCGTCGCAGAGCAGCTGCACCAGGGTTTCGACCGAGATTGTGGGCCGGAGCGCCAGGAGACCTGTCGCTATGGTCTGTTCGAGCAATGCGGCGAAATCTGCCTGGAAAAGTGCTGCAGCTTCAATCATCACCGGACGGCAGAGGCGAAACGCGTAGTCGTTGACTTCAAGCGCGAAGGGCGACCGCGCCAGCCTTCTTCTCGTATCGCCATAGCGGACATCAAGAACAGCCGTGACGATATCAAGCACATTCGAGCCGGCCAGGAAGAGCCGTGCGCCCTCCCGCATACTGTCTTGCCGTGTGCGGGCGTTGTTCTGGTAGACCATCGCCTGGAAGGCTTCTTCCTTGCTGCTGAAGTGATGGTAGAGCCCGCGCCGGGTGATATTGCAACATTTTGCCAGTTTGCTCATCGTCATGACCTCATAGCCATGATCGAGAAAACTCTGGGTGATGTTGGAAACCAGGACTTCGTAGGCCGACATTCAATGCGCTTTCAAAAATTCTCTCGGGGCGTTCTATAAGAGCGGTGTGAACGTCTCACAAGAATAGGGAGCATTGGATATGCGACCAGCCGCGCTTATCAGGATTGTTGGTCTTCTGACAAAAGTTCTCGTTGGTGAGAGCAGGAAGCATAACAATCTCAATCCTTAAAAGGTGGCATTGCTTGGGGAACGTCGGCCCTTACGCTGCGGGCGATGCGCTGTTGTCCGGCTCCAGCCTATAGTTGAGGCTCGCCACCAGTGCCAAGGCCGAGGAGATGACAAGAGCGACGGTCGAAACGATGCTGAGTGCGATACCGATCTTGTTTGGATCGCCGATGATGTTCTGACCGATAAACCCGACCAGTGTCGGGCCAAGGCCCATACCGATGAGCGTGACGATCATGATGCCGACCGCGCTGGATACGCCGCGCATGCGCGCCGGCGTGATGTCCTGAAGCGCGGGAGGACCGTTTGCCACGATGATGGTGGTAAAAAATGACGCGATGGCTATCAGGACGAGCGCGGTGTTCAGGGTCGATGCGAAGGGGAGCGCTGCCGTGAACAGGGACGCGGCAAGCGCCCCGCCGAGCATGAGCATGGGGCGAGCGGCGGTAATACCGCGCCTGACCAGGATATCGCCCAGCACCGCGCCAAAGATCAGCCCGGAAACGCTGCAAGCGATAAAGATCGGCCCCAAACTGAAGCCGATGGCGATGGGCGGCATGTGAAAGGTGCGGATCAGCACGCTGGGAACCCAGGCGCTATAGCTGTAGGACTGGATCGCCGCGAAGGCCAGGCAGAGATAAAGGCTGGCGAGTTCTACCCGATTGTCGGCAAAATAAGACCGCACCTCCGCTGCGCCGGGTACCGTGCCTGGATTCGTCACGGAGCGTCTCGCGGGCTCTCTGAGGCTTGCCACCCAGAAGGCGATGGCGATACCCGGCAGCCCGATCACGACGAATACGATCTGCCATATATGCTCCGTACCGGGCAGAAGGAACCCATTGCCGGTCTGCAGCAACTGATGAAGAACCGTTGCTCCCAAAACCAGTGATAGGCCGGCTCCCATGAACGCGCCTGAGCTGTAAATGCCTATTGCGAACCCACGTCGCCGGCTTGGAAACAGATCGCTGATGAGGGAATAGGCGGCAGGCGTGAGGGCCGCTTCTCCCAGAGCGACACCTGCCCGGCACAGCAAAAGAGTTTCAAAACTGCCGGCAAAGCCGCAGGCGGCTGTCATGATGCTCCAGAGCGCGATTCCGACGGCGGCAATCCGTACACGGCTTCCGGTATCGACCCAGCGACCCAGCGGCAATCCGGCCGCTGCCAGGACAATGGCGAAGGTGAAGCCTTGCAGAAGGCCGATCTGCACATCCGTCAGATTGAGATCCTGCTTCAGGGGCTCCACCAGAAGGCCAAGAATCTGCCGGTCGAGATAGGACAAGGTGCAGGCAACGGTCAGGACGCCCAGGGTGTAGGACGGGCTAATGGGTCTGGCTACGGGCATCCGCTCAGTTCCTTTTGGGAGAACCAGTGGTTTTGGTGAGGTTTGTGACTCACGCTTTAGAATACCCACCTTTTTGGCGAATACGCCATTCGATCCCCTTCGCTTCTCAGATTTGGATAATATGAGAAACATTGTCGTTGACAAGTCATAAATGATGAGGCATTTACTTCTCATATTTTGAGAATGTGAGAAGTTTTTTAGCCTCGGCGGTACTGCCCCAGCGCGGTTCCGGGCAATGCGCGGATCGGCATGCTCAAGCGAGGACCTGGAATTATTGCGCTGGCTGATGCGCCAGCCGGAGGGCGCATGGAGCAGATTATAGAACGTCCGGCATCAGCGCCGCCTCTCGCAAGGCAGGGTGCTAATGTTCCGCCCTCTCGCGACGTCGGCAACCTGATTGCGCAGCAATCGTTCCCGCGCGCCGTTTTTTTCCTGGCTTCCGGGATGTTCGAGGCCCACAAGACGTCGCCGCGGACCGCTGCACTGTTTGCGACACAGCAGCGCTGGCTTCTAAGCCATGCGGCAATGGCGCATTTTTTCCGGCCCATCGGTGACATAGAGCCAGGCCTCAGTCGCCGGAGTCTTGGCCTTCTTGGAACCTTTCTTGGTCTCTCGAGCCGCAACACAGCCTATACGTTCTTCGAAGAATCCATGAAGTACGGCGTGATTCAGCTGATAGACGATCGGGCGGTTGGCCATGGTCGACTGGCCAAACCATCCCCGCAATCCCTGTCTCTCCTGGCGCTCTGGTACAACCTGCACTTCCAGGCACTCGATCTGCTCGATGACGGGCAAAGATACGCGCGCTTTTCCACGCAATGGGAAAGCTTGCTGCCATTGATCCAGCCGATCGTGGCGGATGCCTTGTTCTTCAGTCCGCAGGTGCGCGCGCCGGGACCCCATTACAGGATCTTCACCTCGATTGATTCAGGTGGCTGGCTGATGGACCGGCTGATCGCGGGTGTCGATCAGGAGAGCTTCCCGGGGCATGACCGGTATCTCACGGATGTCCGCTCGATTACCTATCTCGCCCGATCCACCGGTCTTTCGAACACGCATGCGAGCCGGAAGATGTCGGAAGCTCAATCGACCGGAGCGCTGGGCTGGATTGGGCGGCCGGGATATTCGCCGATCTGGATTTCTCGCGGCTTCTACGAGGAATATGCGCAGTTCCAGGCGCAAAAGCTGGTCATTCTCGATGGCGCGCTCGCGAAAGCTTTGGCCGGCGGGTGCTTGGCATTTCAAGGAGACCGTCATTGCGAATGAGGCAATCTGTCTCCCCTGGCCAAACTTGCGGAGGTTCATCTGCGCAAAGTTCCCAAGCCATCTCACGTCAAAAATGGATGCTGACGCCTGCGGCCATTTTGATTAGCTCTGGTCGGGGAAGAGGTTGTTGCGGCCATTTCGGGCGGCATTTTTTCGTGCATTGCGGCGCGCATTGAGAGAACAGCGAGCGGCCTGAAACCGCTCCAGAGGGAATTCCACGGCGACTGGAAACGGTTGTCGTGGACAAGGGATGAATAGAGGTTCGTTTTGATTTTCGGATACCGTTTCGCGCGATCTTGGGGGCTGGCCGTAGGCGTTGCGGTGACGGCACCGGCATGCGTTGCCTTCGCCCAGACAGCATCGCAGGTGACACCGCAGACGTTTGAACCGCAACTGCAGAAGCAGAGCAGCGGCATCGTCATTCCCGAGGCCTCAGGCCCCGTTGCGCCGAAGGGCGCCGAGAAGCTCACCGTACGGCTGAAGAGCGTCAGGATCGAAGGCGGGCTCCCGGGCTTTGCCGATGACGAAACACGTGTGACGAACAGCCTGACGGACAAGCAGGTGACTGCCGCTGCCCTGTTCGAGGCAGCCGGTCAGCTCGAGCGTGCCTACGCGGCAAAGGGATACGGTCTGGTCCGCGTGGTGCTGCCGGCCCAGCGCCTGACCGACGGAGCGGCGTTACGCATCGTCGTTATCAATGGCTTCCTCGAAACCATCGACACAGCACACCTTCCCGACAATATCCGTGAGCGCGTCGCGAGAATGCTGGCACCGCTGGTGGGCAAGAAGGGGATTTCCAACGACGAGATCGAGCGCCAGCTGCTATTGGCCGGCGATCTTCCCGGCACGGTGCTGCGCTCGACGCTGTCGCGCGGCACGCAGCCCGGCGGCAGCGTGCTGACGATCGAGGCGCGCTACAAGCCGGTGACCGGCTTCGTTTCGGCAGACAACAATTCTACCGAGGCCCTGGGCCACTACAACACCGGCGTCGGTCTCGACTTCAATTCCGTGTTCGGCTTCGGTGAGCTTTTCTATCTCAGAGCCTCCGGCGCGCCGCGTTTCGGCGGCGACGAGGGCTATTTCACCGGCTCGCCGCGCAACCGGTCGCTGGCCGGCGGCGTGACGCTGCCGATCGGCATCGACGGCTTGACGCTGAACCTGGAGGCGACCGCCTCGCGCACGACGCCGGAGGCCGGCCTGTTCGGGTTGCAGTTCATGTCCGACTTCACCCGCTATTCGGCGCGGCTTGCCTATCCGTTGATCCGTTCGCGGGAATTCACTCTCAACCTCAATGGCGGCCTGGACGTACAGAACGAAGAGCTGGAGCTGCTCAATGGCGGCGGCATAAGCCTGTCGAAAGACCGGCTGCGCATCCTGCGCACCGGCACCGATCTTTCCTGGTATGTGTCGGGCGATGCGCTGGTCAGCGCAAGCCTGACCGGCTCCTTCGGCATCGATGGACTTGGTGCGCGTAGTGCGGCCGAGGCGAGCGCCAGCGGTACGCCGCTGTCGCGCCAGGGAGCGGATGACGATTTCCAGAAGCTCGAAGTGACGCTCGGCTATCGCCAGCCGGTTGCCGAGCATCTGACCTTCGATTTGCGGGCAAGGGCACAGACCTCCTTCGGTCAGCCGCTGCTTAATTCCGAACAGATCGGTATCGTTTCGTCCGCGGGCCTGTCGAGTTTCCCGGTTGGGGCCATGCAGGGCGATTCCGGTTTCGTGCTGCGCGCCGAGGCGCAATTCCCGTTCACGAGCAGCTTCACCCTGCCGTTCGGCTGGCCCGATTTGCCGGCCCAGCAGGGCACCAACCTTCCGGATGGCAACAGCACGGCCGGCGCGGTGGTGATCTCGCCTTACGTGTTCGGCGCCTATGGCGGCGTCAAGCTCTTCAATCCGACGGTCCTGGAAAGCGGCTTTTCGCGTGGGGCAGCCTACGGCATCGGCCTGCGACTGGCGGCGGCCGAACAGGCGAGCTTCAACAGCACCAACGTCAATCTCGAATATGGCCGCATCGAGCGCTTCGGCGATGGCGATGACGATAGCCGCTTCACCGTCTCGGCGGCATTTCAGTTTTAGGGCAATGGCAATGACCAAACAAATGACCCGCATGACGCTTTCGCATAAGACCCGCCTTGTGGCGCTGCTCGCCTCGACGGCCCTGGTGCATTCGACGGTGGCGCTGGCGCAGTCCTTGCCGACAGGCGGACAGGTGGCGGCGGGTAGTGCCTCGATCGGCACGCCATCGGCAGGTGCGCTGACGGTCACCCAGACCAGCGGCAGCGCCGTTGTCAACTGGCAGAGCTTCAACGTCGGCAAGGGTAACCGCGTTACTTTCGTTCAGCCGGATGCGAATGCCGCTATCCTCAACCGCGTCACCGGCCAGACAAGCTCGACCATTGCCGGGCAGATCAATGCCAATGGCCAGGTCTACCTGATCAATCCGAACGGCATCGCCATTACCAATTCAGGCACGGTGAAGACGGGCGCGTTCGTCGCCTCGACGCTCGGCATTTCCGACGACGACTTCATGTCTGGAAAAAGAACCTTTACCGGCAATGGCGCGTCGGCGCCGGTAACGAATGCCGGCACGATCACCATCAACCGCGGCGGCTACATGGCGCTGATCGGCGGCTCGGTCGCCAACTCCGGTGTGATCACCGTGCCGATGGGCAAGGCCGCACTTGGCTCGGGCGAACAGGCAACACTGGATCTGTCCGGCGACGGCTTCCTGCAGGTGGCGGTGCCGACCAAGGCAGGCGGCAATCAGGCACTGGTCAGCAATAGCGGCAGGATTTCCGCCAGGGGCGGCACGGTACAGCTGACGGCGGCGGCGGCCAAGGACATGGCGCGGCAAGCGGTCAACATGTCCGGCACGATCGAGGCAAAGGGCGTGTCGGGCCGCAGCGGCGATATCGTGCTGTCTGGCGGCGATGGCGAGGTTGCTGTTTCCGGCCGGATCGATGCTGGCAACGCCAAGGGCGCGGGCGGCAAGGTGCAGGTGACCGGCCGCAAGATCACGCTTGCCGGCGCAAAGATCAATGCCTCTGGCAAGACGGGCGGCGGCACGGTCAATATCGGCGGCGAGCGTCAGGGCAAGGGCGCGCTGCAGCGGGCCGAGACGCTGACGGTTGATGCCAACACGGTTATCAATGCTGACGCGATCACAGCGGGCAATGGCGGCAATATCGTCCTGTGGTCGGACGATCTCACCCGCTTTGCCGGCACGATCACGGCGAAGGGTGGGACGTTGTCCGGAAATGGCGGCGAGGTCGAAGTCTCTGGCAAGGCAAAACTCTCCTACACCGGCCTGACCGATCTGACCGCAGCCCAAGGCGCCTTCGGCAATCTGCTGCTCGATCCCTATAATGTAACGATCTCGACAGGGACGGGCAGCAACACCGATGGCGGTTTCAATGCCACCGGCAATGACAGCATCATCAACGTCAACACGCTGACCAATGCGCTGGCAACCGCCAATGTCAGAGTGACGACCGGATCGTCGTCGGATGCGAACAATCCGCAGGCCGGTACCATCACCATAGCCGCGCCGATCGCCTGGAATGCACCGACGACGCTGACGCTTGCGGCGGCCTCCGATATCAACATCAATGCTGCGATCTCGGCACATAATAGCGGGCTGATCGTGTCGTCCGGCGGCACGATCACGACGATGGCTGCGGTGGATATCGGCGCCTTCATCCTCGCATCGGGAAGCTGGGTGCAGAACGGCGCCGTCTTGCCTGCCTTCTCCGCGCAGGACTTCCGCATCACCGACGGCACGTCGTTCCTGCGCGTCACCGGCGGCGATGGGACCAGCGCCACACCCTATACGGTCGCGGATGTCTATGGCCTTCAAGGCATTGGCTCATCCAGTGACTATCTCTCGGCCAAATGGAAGCTTGCGGGTGACATCGACGCCTCGGGTACCGCGATCTGGAATAATGGTGCGGGGTTCGATCCCATCGGCGATGGTAACATCACCTTTACAGGTAGTCTCGACGGCGCGAGCCATACGATCACCGGGCTGACCATAAATAGGCCGAACACCAACACCGTTGGCCTGTTCGGCATTATCGGCCAGGGCGGTGGGGTCTCTGGTCTTGGCCTGGTCAACGCCAGTGTTTCGGGCCGATCGATGACCGGCGGGCTCGCGGGCTCGAACGCCGGCGGGATCGTCCAGTCCTATATCAGCGGCAGCGTTTCAGGGGCGACTCATACCGGCGGCCTCGTTGGTTACAATACAGGTGCGATCAACCTATCCTACTCGACTGCCTCGGTCTCGGGAGGCATGAATGTTGGCGGCCTGCTCGGCATGAACTTCGGTACGATGAACCAGGTTTATGCATCCGGCGCGGTCTCGGGGATGGGCAATTTAGGTGGCCTTGTCGGTGGGAACAGCGGCACGGTCGTGGCGTCTTACTTCGATATGAGCACGACCCTGCAGTCGTCAGGTGTTGGTAATGGTTTCACCTCCGGCATCAGCGGCCTGAACTCGACGCAGGCGCGTAGCGCGTCGAACTATTCGGACTGGGATTTCAACGCCTACTGGTACCAGTCCGGAGACCTGCGCCCGATCCTGCGTTCGGAAGCGGCGGCAGCCGACGCAAACGGCGTCGTCACCATCTCCAACCTGCACCAGCTTGCGCTGATGGGCGCGAATCTGGCGGGTAACTACAAACTCGCGGTCGATATTGACGCGGGCGCCGCGGTCGGCACCAATGCTGCCGACATCTGGTCGACCGGCGGCTGGGTGCCCGTCGGCACCTACGGCACCGCCTTTACCGGCGTCTTTGACGGTGCGGGCCACACCATTACCGGCCTGGTGATCAGTCGAGCGGCTAGTTTTCTCGGGCTGTTCGGTAACTCGGCGGGAACCATCCAAAACATCGGGCTGATCGGCGAATCTGTCTACGGCTACTCCTATACGGGAGGATTGGTCGGTAACAATACCGGCACGATCAGTAACGCTTATGCGACCGGCACGGTCAACGGCATGCAATATGTCGGAGGGCTGACAGGATGGAATTCCGGTTCGGTCAGCAACAGTTACGCCACTACTTCCACCTTCGGCAACTATGATGTCGGTGGATTGGTCGGTCACAATCATGGATCGATCAGCAATAGTTACGCCACCGGCGCAATCTACGGCTCGAATACCTATGCTGGTGGTCTGGCCGGCTTCAATGATAGCACAATCAAATTTGCCTATGCCACTGGCGCCGTAAGCGGCAATACATATGTCGGCGGATTGGTGGGCTATAATGATTCCGGAAGCACCATAGACAATGCCTACGCCTCCGGCGCGGTTAACGGGAGTGTCGCTGTTGGGGGCCTGGTGGGCCGAAATTTCTACAGCACCATCACCAACAGCTTCTGGGATGTCTCTACAACCGGCCGATCCAGTGGTTACGGCCAGTCCTTTTCGGGCACGTTTTCGGCGATAGGCCTCACCACCGGGCAGGCGCGTAGCGCGTCGAGCTATTCCGGCTGGGATTTCGGAGGTGTCTGGTATCAGGCCGGGGACATGCGCCCTATCCTGCGCTCGGAGGCCGCGACGGCGGATTCGAACGGTGTGGCCAGCATCTGGAATCTCCATCAGCTTGCGCTGATCGGTGCAAACCTTACGGGCAACTATACGCTCGCCAACGATATCGACGCCAGCGAGACGTCGGGCGCCAACGCCTCCGGCATCTGGTCGACAGGCGGCTGGGTGCCACTCGGAAACATCAACACGATGTTCAGAGGCAGCTTCGACGGCAACAACCACACCATCAACGCCCTCACCGTGACCGGCTACGACCAAGTTGGTTTGTTCTCAGTCTCGGCAGGCTCGATCAGCAATCTTGGGCTCGTTGGCGGATCGGTCGCTGGTGTCCGCACCGACGTCGGCGCGCTGGCCGGCTGGAACTACGGCACGATCAGCAATTCCTACAGCACTGCTACGGTCTCCGGCCTGTTTGACGTCGGCGGGCTGGTTGGCATGAACATCGGTACGATCAGCAGTTCTTATACCACCGGCTCCGTCAGCGGCAGCAACGCCTTTGTGGGTGGGCTGGTTGGCTACAACTCTGGCGCGATCATCAACGCCTATGCGACCGGTGCCGTCAGCGGCGGCGCTATCGGTATGGGCGGGCTGGTGGGCAGCAACTCGGATAGGGGGGGCACGATCAACAACTCCTATGCCACCGGCTCCGTCAGCGGCGGCAGTCGTGCAGGTGGTCTGGCGGGCGACAACGGCGGCACGATCACCAATGCCTATGCCAGCGGTGCTGTTAGTGGCACCGACACTGTAGGTGGGCTCGTAGGCGGGAACTACGCCGCTGCCACGATCAGCAACAGCTACGCGATTGGCGCCGTTAACGGAGCCGGCGGCGGGCTGATCGGCCAGAACGACGGAACCGTCACGGCTTCGTTCTGGGACATGGCCATGACCGGACAAGCCTCGGGCATCAATACCGGCTCCTCGGCCGGAATGACCGGCCTTACCACAGCACAGATGCAGAATCCCTTCAGCTTTATCAATGCTGGCTGGGATTTTGCCGGTGTCTGGGGCAAATCGACGAGCGGCGCGAATGATGGCTACATGATGCTGCGCGCGCTCAGCACAGGGCTTTACGATGACTATGTCTCGATCGGCAACGGCACGCGTACCTATGGTGACTCGAATACCAGAATCACCGGCGCGACGCTGACGGGAGTCTGCACAGGCAATGTTTCACTCACCTGGGGCAACGCCATCGCGTCTACGACGAACGCCGGAACCTATAATTATTCGGACCCCAACATCGTCTCGGTGACGGAGACCGGTCCCCGCACGGCCTATGTCGATTATAGCGGCACATTGACGATATCGCAGCGCGTGCTGAGCTTCACGGGCGGTCGCACCTATGACGGCAGCACCGATGTTACGGCTGGTAATCTGACGCTCGGCAATCTCGCCAACGGCGAGACCCTGACATTGGCTGGCGCGGGCTCCATGGCCGACAAGAATGTCGGCACCGGCAAGGCACTCTCGCTCGGCACGCTGCTGCTCGGCGATGATACCGGCCTGGCCTCGAACTATATTCTGGGCAGTGGCACGGTCGACATCGCCAAGGCCACCATCGCCTCGATTACCGGCATCACTGCCGACGACAAGACCTATGACGGCACAGCCGACGCGACGCTGGTGACCTCCGGTGCCGGCTTCACCGGCATGGCCGCGGGTGACGCGCTGACGGTTGCGACGGCCATCGGCGTCTTCTCCGACAAGAATGCCGGGACCGGCAAGACCGTTGGCATCACTGGGCTTTCGCTTGGCGGTGCGGATGCGGGCAACTACACGCTCATCTCCGACACTGCGACGACGACGGCGGATATCGCGAAGGCCAGCATCGC
The DNA here is from genome assembly GCF_001692325.1 of Rhizobium sp. AC27/96. GTDB lineage: Bacteria > Pseudomonadota > Alphaproteobacteria > Rhizobiales > Rhizobiaceae > Rhizobium. Next base: position 450,058 of record NZ_LXKN01000032.1, read on the forward strand.
CTCGATCACCGGCATCACCGCTGATAACAAGACCTATGACGGCACTACCGCTGCGACGCTTGTGACCTCCGGCGCAGGCTTCACCGGCATGGTTGCGGGTGACGCGCTGACGGTTGCGACGTCCATCGGCACGTTCTCCGATAAGAATGCGGGAACCGGCAAGACCGTTGGCATCACCGGGCTTTCGCTCGGCGGCACGGATGCGGGCAACTACACGCTTGCTTCGGATACCGCGACGACGACGGCGGATATCGCGAAGGCCAGCATCTCCTCGATCACCGGCATCACTGCCGCCAACAAGACCTATAACGGCACCGTCAACGCGACGCTGAACACGTCAGGCGCCGGCTTCACCGGCATGATCGCGAACGATGTCCTGACGGTCGGTAGCGCCACCGGCGCCTTCTCGGACAAGAATGTCGGGATCGGCAAGACAGTTGGTATTACCGGGCTTTCGCTTGGCGGTGTGGATGCGGGCAACTATACGCTTGCTTCGAACACCGCGACGACGACTGCGGATATCGCCAAGGCCTATGTGTTCTTCACCGGCATCACCGCCAGCAGCAAGGTCTATGACGGCACGACAACAGCCACGGTCAATATCTCCACTATCCCGGCGGTCAACACCGATGACATGCATGTGGCCTACACGAGTGCCAACTTCTCCGACAAGAATGCAGGCATTTCCAAGACGGTCGCCGTCGATGGACTTTACATAACCGGCGCGGATGCCGGCAATTACCAGCTCGCCATCACCAGCCACAACACTTTTGCCACCATAACGCCCGCCATCATATCCTCGATCGACGGCATCACTGCCAATGGCAAGACCTATGACGGTTCGACCACAGCGACGCTGAATACATCGGGTGCCATCTTCAACGGCGTGATCGCAAACGATAATTTGACGGTCGCCACTGCGCTGGGTGCCTTCTCCGACCAGAATGTCGGGACCGGCAAGACGGTGACAATCTCGGGCCTGACACTGGGTGGCATCGATGCCCTGAACTACAGACTGGACACGACGACGGCCGTAGCACTCGCCGATATCGGCCAGAGAGTAATCTCGCTTTCGGGCAGCCGTACCTATAACGGCTCCAGCGACCTCGATGCCTCGATCTTCACGCTGTCGAACCTCGTCGACGGCGAGACGCTGACGCTGTCCGGCACCGGCTCGATGGCCGACAAGAATGCCGGTTTGGGCAAGGGCGTGACGCTCGGTTCGCTGGCACTGGGCGACGATACCGGCCTTGCTTCGAACTATACGCTGAGCGGCGGCACCGACATCGCCGACATCGCCAGGGCGGTTATCGCCGTCGGCGGAATCACCGCCGGCAACAAGACCTATGACGGCACGACCGGCGCAACGCTAGACACCAGCGGCGTGATCCTCAACGGCAAGGTCACGGGCGACAATCTGAGCCTCGGTAGCGGTTTTGCCGGCGCCTTTGCCGATGCCAATGCAGGGACCGGCAAGACGGTGATGGTCTCCGGCCTCAGCCTCGATGGTTCCGATGCGGCCAACTATACACTGTCGTCGAACCCGGTGACGACCACAGCCGATATCGGCCAGCGCGTGATCAATCTCTCGGGCAGCCGAACCTATGACGGCTCCGCAGATCTGGCCGCCTCGATCTTTACGCTGTCGAACCTCGTGAGTGGCGAGACGCTGACGCTGTCGGGCACGGGCTCGATGGCCGACAAGAATGCCGGCCTGGGCAAGGGCGTGGCGCTCGGCTCACTCTCGCTTGGCAATGGCACGGGCGGTGGACTTGCCGCGAACTATACGTTCACCGGCGGCACCGACACGGTCGACATCGCCAAGGCGGTGATCTCCTCCATCGGTGGCATTACCGCCGGCAACAAGACCTATGACGGCGCGACGACCGTGGCGCTCGACGCGTCGGGTGTGGTCTTCAACGGCATGGTGGCGGGCGATACGCTTGCGCTTTACGCCGGCTTCAGCGGCGCCTTCTCCGACCAGAATGCCGGATCGGGCAAGACGGTGAACATCTCCGGGCTCAGCCTTCTGGGGGCAGATGCCGGCAACTACACGCTGGCCTCGAACGTGGCGACAGCCACAGCCGATATCGGCCAGCGGGTGATTTCGCTGTCGGGCAGCCGCACCTATAATGGTTCTTCCAATCTCGCAGCATCGATCTTCCAGCTCTCCAATCTGGTGACCGGAGAGACGCTGTCGCTGTCGGGCATCGGCAGGATGGCCGACAAGAATGTCGGCACGGCCAAGAACGTCAATCTCGGCACGCTCACCCTCGGCAATGGTACGGGCGGCGGCCTCGCTTCGAACTATACTCTGTCGGGTGGAACCTATACGGCTGATATCACCAGGGCGGTGATCTCGTCGGTCACCGGCATCACCGCGAGTGGCAAGACCTATGACGGTTCGGCCATCGCGACGCTGAATACATCAGGCGCCATCTTCAACGGCATGGTCTCTGGCGACAGCCTGACGGCTGGCGGCAGCACGGGCGCCTTCGCGGATGCCAATGCAGGGAGCGGAAAGACCGTCAACATAACGGGCCTGAGCCTCGGTGGCGCCGATGCCGGCAACTATTCACTCGCCTCGAGCACGGCGGCGACCACAGCCGATATCGGCCAGCGGGTGATCTCGCTTTCGGGCAGCCGTACGTATGACGGTTCCAGCGATGTCGATGCTTCGATCTTCACGCTGTCGAACCTCGTCGGCAACGAGACCTTGACGCTTACAGGCACCGGCTCGATGGCGGACAAGAATGCCGGCTCCAGCAAGGGCGTGGCACTCGCCTCGCTTCTGCTCGGCGACAGCATCCACGGCGATGGCGGCCTTGCCTCGAACTACACGCTGGCTGGCGGCCTCGATACCGTCAACATCGCCAGGGCGGCGATCTCTTCGATCGGCGGCATTACCGCCGGCAATAAGACCTATGATGGCTCCGCCAATGCGACGCTGAACACTAACGGTGCAATCTTCAACGGCAAGGTCACCGGCGACACGCTGACGCTCGGCGGCGCTCCGATCGGCATCTTCGCCGATGCCAATGCCGGCACCGGCAAGGTGGTCAGCATCTCCGGACTCAGCCTCTCCGGCGCGGATGCCGGCAACTACACGCTGGCCAATGCGACGGCCACGACGCTGGCCGATATCGGTCAGCGGATCATCTCACTGTCGGGCAGCCGTACCTACGACGGATCGGCGGATCTCGATGCGTCGATCTTCACGCTGTCCAATCTGGTGGTCGGCCAGACGCTGACGCTGTCGGGCACCGGTGCGATGACCGACAAGAATGCCGGATCCGGCAAGGCCGTCGCGCTCGGTTCGCTGGGTCTCGGCAATGGCAGCGGCGGTGGACTGGCGTCGAACTATACACTGATCGGCGGCACCGATACGGCCAGCATCGCCAGAGCGGTGATCTCGTCGGTCAGTGGTATTACGGCCGGCAACAAGACCTATGACGGCACGACCGGTGCTACACTCGATGCCTCGAACGCAGCCTTCAACGGCAAGGTTCTGGGTGACAACCTGACGCTTGGCAGCGGCGCGATCGGCGCCTTCGCCGATGCCAATGCCGGCAACGGCAAGGTAGTCAGCATCTCCGGGCTCAGCCTTGATGGCACGGATGCGGCCAACTACACGCTGGCGGATGCAACTGCCACGACATTCGCCGATATCGCCCGCCGTGCGATCACGGTCGCCGCCAATGGCGACAGCCGGGCCTATGGCGATGCCAACCCGGCGCTTTCCTATGTGATCGGCGGGGCGGGGCTGGTGAGCGGCGACAGCCTGTCGGGTTCGCTGGCGACGAGTGCGACCACGGCCTCGAATGTCGGCACCTATGCCATCACCCAGGGAACGCTCGACAACTCAAACTATGCCATAAGCTATACCGGCGCCGGTCTGACGGTGGTCCCACGGGCCATCGCCGTCAGCGCCAATGCGGCAAGCCGCGCCTATGGCGATGCCAACCCGCTCCTCAGCTACACGATCGGCGGCGCAGGCCTCGTCAACAACGATACGCTGTCGGGAGATCTTGTGACTTCGGCCACTGGCACCTCGAATGTCGGTGCCTATGCCATCACGCAGGGGACGCTTGCCGCCTCCGGCAATTATGCGCTCACCTTCACCGGTGCCGACCTTACCGTCAGCAGGCGGGCGATCACGGTTGCGGCCGGCAATGCCACCCGCATCTACGGCGATGCCAATCCGGCGTTTTCCTACACGGTCGGCGGCGCCGGGCTGGTCAACAACGACAGCCTCTCCGGCACACTGGCAACGTCGGCCACGGCGAATTCAGGCGTTGGCAGCTACGGCATCGGCCAGGGCTCGCTTGCCGCCTCCGGCAATTACGACCTGACCTTCCTTGGCGGCACACTTGCGGTCACGCCGCGCGCCATCACCGTCGTGGCCAACGGCGCAATCCGCACCTATGGCGATGCCAACCCGGTCTTCACCTATGTCGCAGGCGGTCTCATCAATGGCGACAGTTTCTCGGGCAGCCTTGCGAGCCCGGCAACGGCTACTTCTGGTGTCGGCACCTATGCCATAGAACTTGGTTCGCTCGGCAACGCCAATTATACGATCAGCTACACCGCCGCCGGCTTGACCATCACCCCGCGCCTGATCAGCGTCATCGCCTCGAATGCCAGCCGGGTAACCGGTGCCGCCAATCCGACCTTCGCCTATACGATCGGCGGGGCTGGTCTCGTCAATGGCGATCGATTGACCGGGGCACTTTTCTCGGCGGCCGACCGGCGCTCCGCCCCCGGCAGCTATGCCATTGGTCAGGGGACGCTTGCCGGTTCTGCCAACTATGATGTCAGCTTCGTCGGCGGCCTGTTGACGGTAACGGCAGCGCCATCGAGCCCGACCACGGATCTGGCGAGTGCGATCGTGCCGCGATCCTATGCACCGGGCACAGATCCGCTGCCGCCGGTGCCGGGGGGCGAGAAAGACACCTTCTCCTTTGCGGATGATGGCACTCGGGACTTCCTGACCGATCCGCGCTTCGCCGGAAGCGTCGTCTGCTTTGGGGACGGAATGAGCTGCATCGTTCAGCCGCCGACGCCGTAACCACAAGATGAACCCGTGTCTTGTTCGGCTCTCGCGCAAAGCCACCTGTGTGGCTGCCATGCGCTGGAAGTCAGTGGTGGGGCGCTCGGCAAACCCACGCAATCCGCATTTGAAGAAGGAATTTGCAACGTGACAATCATCGACAATCTTCAGCGACAGTCACGAGCCGTTGCCGGATCGGCTGCCCTTGTCGGCCTTCTGCTTGCCGCTGCCTCGGCCCCGGCGGCACCGCTCCCCGGTGGCGCCGGTTCGCTCGTCGAAACCTATCAGGACTGGATTGTCGCCTGCCGGGCGGAAAACAATGCGACGCAGTGCGTGATGCGGCAGGTCCAGAGCAACAAGGACACCGGCCAGAACGTCCTAACGATCGAAGTCGCCAATAGCGCCGATGGCAAACTGCAGGCAGCGCTGCTGATGCCGTTCGGCCTGGCGCTCGCCCAGGGCGTGACCGTGCGGATCGACGATGCCCCGGCGGGCAGTCCGGCCGCCTTCTCGACCTGTATTCCGCAGGGCTGCCTTGCATCGATCAGCTTCGATGCCGGGCAGGCGGCAAAGCTCAAGACTGGAACCAATCTCAATCTGAGCGCGACGGCGCTCGCGCCGCCTCAGCCGGTCGCACTCAAGGTCTCCTTGAAAGGCTTTTCCGCAGCACTTGCCCGTGTCGGCGAGCTGACCAAGTGAGAGATTTGAGATGGCCGCCGATACCACCCGCGTAGCCGCTCGCCCGCGCTCCCTGCGAGAAGTCCACGGCGAATGGACCGTCTTTGCCCCGCTCGATACGGAGAGCTTACTCCATGAAGCGTCCTGTACGATCTCACAGGTGCAGCTTGACGAGGAAACACGTAAGCGCCTGCTGGTGATTGAGCTGCGCCCCAGAAAAGGGCGTGTGACAGGCTCGCTCCTGCTGCCGTCGGGCTTGATGCGCGAGCCCGGCGTCGTGCTGCAATTCGAGGAGAGTGAACCGGGGCCTGCCCGGCAAATCCAGACGGCATTGCCCAACGGTGTTCTCGTCGATCTGGACTTTGACGAGGCTATGACCGTGCTGTTGATGTCCAGCCACCGCCTGCATGTGATGGCGACAGCCGACACAGGTGAGGAAGTCAATTTCTCCATTCCGCTCAGTGGTTTCTCCAGTGCGCTGGCACGCGCTCGCCACCACCAGGCATGCTCGCATTCCATCAAAAAGGACAGACGTTTCCCATGACCGACCAGATCGCTCCCAATCCGATTGTCGCCACCCCAACAGTCCGCCTGCCCGGCGGAGCCGATGCCGTGCGTGAAATCCACGGCGACTGGCTGCTCATCGGCTCCGTTCAGCCGGGCGAAACCGGGGCCCAGAAAACCTGCGTCATCGCCCAGGAACAGATCCACAACGACACGCGCCAGCGGTTGCTCCTCATCGAGTTGCGGCCAGAAGCCGGGCGGATCAAGGGTACGCTCGTCCTGCCATTCGGTCTCCTGTTCCAGAAGGGCATCGTCCTGCAGATCGATGAGCACAGCCCGGCACCCGCCGTGCCGTTCCGCACGGCCCTGCCGATGGGCTTCGTCGTCGAACTCGAGATCGACGCCTTGCGGCTCGCTCTGCTCAAGACCGGCAAGATATTGCATGTCCACGCGATCGTCGCCGACAAAGGCAATCCAGTCTCGTTCGGCATTTCGCTCAACGGGTTTTCGACGGCACTTGCGCGTGCGGAGGCCGTTCTGCGCTGAGGCACGCCTGCTCTCGTCGATCGCACCTTTCCACTGGGCAAGACCGGCGAGGTGGTGATTGCGGGTTTGGAGAGTTCCAGGCGGAGACTTCAAGAGTCGCCTGGACCTTCATCGATTGTCGGCGGCTCGTTTCCAGAGATCCCAAGCTCTGCCGATCTGCGCGAAGTTGGCGGCATCGGCTGCCTCGGCTTCGGCCAGCGTCAGGGGCACGATGTCTCCCATCTTCATTGCTTCCGATTGAATTTTCGCGTTCTTTTCAAGGTAGACAGATCGAAACACTGCTTCCTGCAAGCTTCCGCCGACGACGGTGGAACCGTGGCCCCTCATGAGTATGGCTGCGTGGTCGCCCAGGGAGTTAGCAAGTTCGCTCCCTCGTTCGGCATCACGGATCAGCAAATCGGTGCCATCTCCAAACGCTTCCCTGATCTCGAACACGGGCGCGCCCGCGCCAAGAAAGCCGCACATGTGGCAAACGGGCTGCAACCGAAGCCCCCTGACAATTCCGAACTGCACCAAGGTCGCGCTGTGACTGTGAACCACCGCATGAACATCCGGGCGTCGCTTGTAAATTGCGGCATGGATGAAGCGCTCGAGGTAGAGTTTCGGTCCTTCGGAGTTCGCTGACTCTCCGTCCAGATCGAGGTCGACTATGTCATTGGCCGTCACAAGGGCCGGGGCAAGGCTGCGAGAGATCAGGAAGCGATCTGCCCGGTCGGGGTGCCGTACGCTCACATGGCCGAATCCGTCGACAACCTCCTCATTGAAAAGGATGCGATTTGCATCGACCAGATTCGCAACGGTGCTTTCAAAATCAGTTCTCATCTCACTTGACCTAAAATAGTATCTATTGATACCGTATGGTACCTTACGATATTTAGCGGGACGTTGCTCATTGGGCAATCCGGGAGAGAGGAAAAAATGAAAAAGGTGATCGGCGCGGAAATCAGGGACGATCTCGAAGACATCGTTCCCGGACAACTGACGGAACGAAGCCTTAGCTACCTTGTTCGCCACGCCCATCGCGCTTTCGTCAGGTGCTTGGCAGAGGAGCTGGCGCCTTATGATCTGAACGTTGCCGAATGGGCTATCCTGCGCGTTCTCTGGCAAAGGGAGGGCATGACCCAGGTCGAACTCGCCCAGCGCATGCGCGTACACAAGGCGTCACTGACGCCCACTTTGACCGCTCTGGAGCGCAAGGAATGCATCCAGCGCATTCGTGGCGAAGACCGGCGCAAGATTCATCTGGAGCTGACCGAGAAGGGCCGCGACCTCGAAAAGACGCTCGTGCCCTACGGCATATTGAACAACAACCTGGCGCTCGCCCGGATCAATCCGCGCGATGCGGAAACGGCTCGCCGCGTGCTTGAGACCATCATCGAAAATCTGGATGGAAGCTCGCACGAAAAAAGCTGAGCGCGCTTACGAAAATTTTGATCCGTGGGAGGAAATCATGAACGAAGCAGGCGCAATTGATGTCGCAGCATTGATAGATGCCGAGCCGATCGGGGCTCGGCAATGGGCAATAATCGCGCTATGCGCCGGTGTCGCCCTGCTGGACGGGATGGACGTTCAATCGATAGGGCTCGCCGCTGCTGGAATAGGGGCGGAGCTGAACATTGCCCCAACCAGCTTCGGCGCCGTATTCAGCTCGGCTTTGGCGGGTCTGGCGCTTGGCGCGCTGTTTCTGGGGCCGCTCGCAGACCGCGTTGGCCGCAAGCGTGTCCTGATCGGCTCGACGCTTATGTTTGGCCTCTTCACACTGGCCACCGCGTCCTCGCAGTTCTTTTCCCAGCTGCTGGCCTATCGCTTTCTGACCGGTATCGGCCTTGGAGGCGCAATGCCAAGCTTCATCGCTCTGGCGAGTGAATATGTGCCAAGCCCTCGGCGTGCAGCGATCGTCAGCCTGGTCTGGGCAGGCTTTCCGCTTGGCGGCGTGGTGAGCGGCCTTCTCGGTGCACATCTGATCCCGACTTACGGCTGGCATTCGATCTTCTGGGTGGGCGGCCTTTTGCCGATCGCGCTGGCCGTCGCTCTGGCGGTCCTGATGCCTGAATCTGTGGCATGGCTCATCAACAATCGCCGCGGCGAACAACGCATTGCGTCGGTCATGACGTGGATCTTTCCACGCCATAACTTCGGCGCTGTGCGGGAGTTTCTCTATTCGAAAGCTGCGGATCGCTCCACCAGCGTTTCCGAGCTTTTCAGTGAGGGCCGGGGGCCCGGCACGATCCTGTTCTGGATCGCCTTCTTTTTCGTGTTCATGATCCTCGTGACGAATTCCGCTTGGACACCCCTGCTTCTGAAGTCGCAGGACATTCCGGTTCAACAGTCCTCGCTGGCTATGGCCGTCTACAATTTCGGCTCGATCTTCGGCTCGGCAGGTGCTGGCTATCTCATGACGCGCTTTCGCCCCAAGATCGTGCTCGCCGTCAGCATCATCGGCGGAGCGGTTGCCTATGCGGCAGTGGGCCTGATTGCGCCAATGTTTTCCGGGGTTTTCATCGCAGAGGCATTGTTTGGCCTCCTGATGGGATGCGGCAGTTCCGGTCTGATCGGCCTTGGCGCAGTCTATTACCCAAGCACCATTCGTTCCACCGGCGTGGGCTGGGCCACAGCAGCCGGGAGGCTTGGCTCCTTCTGCGGACCACTCTTGATCGGCTTTTTCGTGACGGCCACCTTCAGCCCGCCTGCCATCTTTGCGATCATTGCCGGCGGCGCCTGCATAAGTGGTCTCGCCTGCATGATCCTTCGGTTGCCGGGCTCGAAGACTGATCCACTCGGAACGCCCGCATTGGCCGATTGAGCAATCGCACAGGCATCGCGGCCATCATATAGGAGCTTCCGATGAGCAGACTTTCTCTGTCGCTTGCCATGGGCAATTACGACCGTACTCGCGCTCTGCTGGACCGGCGTGTGTTGATTGACGGCATCGACCCGGTCTTCAACGTGTTGTCGCCGGAGGAGATGTTCTTCCGGTCCTTTCGCCATGAGGCGTTTGATATCAGCGAACTGTCGCTTTCATCCTATTGTGTTGCGCTTGCGCGTGGCGACGATCGTTATCTCGCCGTTCCGGTCTTTCTCTCACGCGCATTCCGGCATACTTCGATCTATGTTCGCACCGACAGAAATATCGATGCGCCCGCAGATCTCAGGGGAAAACGCATCGGTCTTGCCGAATATCAGCTGACCGCCAATGTTTGGGTCAGGGCCCTGCTTGAGGACGATTACGGCGTGAAGCCCTCTGAAATAAGATGGGTTCGCGGCGGGATGGACACACCAGGCAGGCCGGAGAAAATCAAGGTTGAGCTGCCCGGCGATATCCATATTGAAGCGGCGCCGGAGGGCAGGTCTCTGAACGATCTTCTTCTTTCGGGAGATATAGACGGTTTCATCGGTCCGCGCGCGCCGCGATGCTATCAGGAAAGACATCCGAAAATACGTCGCCTGTTTGCGGATACGATCGACACCGCCAGCTCCTATTTCAGGCGAACGGGGATTTTTCCGATCATGCACATTCTGGGAGTTCGCCGGGAGATCGCCGATCGATATCCGTTTGTCCCGGGCGCTCTTTTCAAGGCCTTTGAAGCGGCGCGCAAGTTCGCCTTGGCCGAGCTGGAGGACACGTCGGCGACCAAGGTCACCATGCCCTTCGTCGAGGATCACCTCGAAACGGTTAAAAACCTCATGGGCCCGGACTACTGGTCCTACGGCGTGCCGAACAATCGCAAGACATTGGATGCATTCCTCTCCACCCATTTCCGCCAGGGCCTGTCTTCGAGGCTGCTGACGGCGGAGGAACTGTTTCATCCCTCGACGCTGGAAGCGTTTAGCCTGTGATCGCCTGCGCGGTTTGGCCAATGTCCAGGTGCATGCCAGGCTGCGCGAGCGCCTTCGGTGACATCGTCAGTGGCACCAGATTCAGCGTCGGAACGCCTCACAAGAAGCGCTCCGACACTGGAGCATTGTTACTTTGCTGCGTGAGCTTCCGTGGAGATGTCGACGGTGATGTCATCGCCGATATAGGGGAGATAGGTCTTTATGCCGAAGTCCGAGCGTTTGAATGTCGCCGTAGCATCGAAACCGACGGCGTCATCCTTGGTCATGGGATGAACGCCGATCTTGTTGAGCGTGACGTTCAGGGTGACTGGCTTGGCGACGCCGCGAATGGTCAGGTCGCCTGCGATCGTGCCGTGCGTGTCATCGGTTTTCGTGAACGTCTTGCCGACATAGGTGATAGTTGAAAACTCTGCAGTGTCCAGCCAGTCGGCACCCTTGAGGTCCGTATCGCGCTGCGCGAAGTTGGTGTTCAGGCTGTCGGCCTGGATTGTTACGTTGAGCTTGGAGGCGCCAGCATTCGCCGGATCAAAGCTCAGCGTGCCGGCCACGGTGGCGAAGTAGCCGAGTACGTGCGAGAAGCCGACGTGGTCGATCTTGAAGGCGACGTGCGTATGGGTGGGATCGATCGCGTAATCCGCCGCGAAGGCAGGAGCGGCGATCGACGAAAAGGCAAAAAGCGCCAGTGCGAATTTCTTGTTCATTCAACTAATCCTTATGGGGGTGGGGTTGGACTACGGATGGAAAGCGTCGGCGTGACGAAGATAGGCAAGGCACACGACGGCGATGCTCGGAATGAGCGTCGATATTCCGACGACGATCTGGCTCAGGCGTGGGACTCCCGCCTGATTGCGTGGAAGCGTGAGCCCAACCAGCTGGCCAAGGATTAGAGACAGGCAAAGCAGGATCAGAAGCGCGAAATCCATCTTGCCATTGATCAGTGTGACACTGTCGTTAAACGCCAGCACCGCTCCAAGACCTGACAGGATGCCGGTCCAGCCGAGAGACGCTGACGGAAAGATGAATTGAACAAGACCGAGGCCTCCAAGGCCTGCGGCAAATCCGGCGAACAGGCCCAGGCCCGTTGACGAGCCGCCGACGAGCGCAATCGGCGCATATCCCACAGCAAGCGACAGCAATATCGAGATGCTGGCCACCGGCCCACGGCTTGCGTCAGCCGGGGCGGAATCGATCGCGCGCACCCAGAGAAAAGCAAAGGCACCGACGATGATGAAGAGGAGGGCGATCACCGCCAGTTCGGCGCTGAACGCAGTCGTCAATCGGTTGTAGCCGATCCATGCAATCAGCAAGGCCGGCGCGATCGCGGCACTGGCGGCGGCCACAGGGCGCTTCTTCAGGCCATAGTCGAAGAGGAGGCCGAAAGCAGCCAGGCCGATCACTGAATAGAAAACTTTTCCCGTAGAAGCGATCGGCGGAAAATCCGGGATCGTGCCATAGGCGGAATAGTAGCTGGCTAAAAATACAGACGCAGGTGTCAACCGGCCGATGGGAGTAAAAAAGCAGCCCAGGATACCGCCGGCCAGCCCCACCGCCAGCCCGACAACCACCATCATCACGATAGGATTATCGAATATTGTCGCAATGCCCTGCATGAATATGGCCCATCAAAAAGAATGGATAGTGGCCGGTCATCACAAGCCCGGCGGCAAATTGGTTCGATGAAGCCGGGTAAGCGAGTGGGGCGTCAGCGTTCTGCCGTCAGAAGTGAGCTTTTCATCTCTGTTGATCAAGATGGCTTTTGTTGAAGAACCGTTTCCTATAGGTAGATGATCTATGGATACCTTGATGAGCCTCCGCGTTTTCGTCGTCGTCGCCGAATTTAAAAGCTTCTCCACCGCTGCGACGCGCCTGAAGCTTTCACCTGCGATGGCGAGTAAGCATCTGATGCATTTGGAAAGCCGGCTGGGCACCCGGCTGCTCAATCGGACCAGCCGTCGCGTAAGCCTGACAGAAAGCGGTACGCTCTATTTCAACTACGCAAAGCAGATGCTCGACGGGCTGGACGAGGTGGAGGCGGCCGTCAGCAATGTCACGGTCCTGCCGCGCGGTACTCTTCGGTTGAGCGCACCCGTTTGGATCGCGAATACTTTGATTGCCCGCGCCTTCGCCGACTACCATCGCCGCTACCCGGATGTTCGGCTGGACATCGATATCAGTGGTCGAATTGTCAATTTGGTCGATGAGGGTTTCGATCTTGCGCTGCGTGCAACGCTGCCCGACCGTCTTGATCCCAGCCTGATTTCGCGGCCCTTGGCGAAGGTTGCCTTTCATCTGGTCGGATCGCCCGCCTATCTATCGCGCGCAACTCGTCCGAAGCGGCAAGCCGACCTCGATGGCCACTCCCTCCTGCTCTATAGTGGAATGGGTGAGATAGGCAGCGTGGTCGTGAACAGCTCAAAAGATGCCGGCGCGCTCAAGTTCCGCATCGTGATGCAGAGCGAAAACGAGATAATGCTTCATCAGGCTGCGCTGGAGGGTATGGGGCTGGTTTTCCTGCCGACCTGGATGACGCAAACCGATATCGCCGATGGCCGGCTGGAAGAGGTGCTTCCCGATGTCACGACGTTTTATGTGAACCTGTACGCCGTCTATCCAAGCAGGAAATTCCTTTCCGCCAAGGTTCGCACATTCGTTGATTTCCTGGCTTCCCAGGAACAGCTTTGCTCTGGGTAAACCTCCACGCGATAGCGTGCGAGACCCGGTGCGGATTTCTACCGGTGGAGAGCAGGGTCTTGGACATTCTCAATCCAGAGAAATGGCTAAGCGATTCTTGAAGAACGCCGATGGCTGAATTAATGCACATGCCGCAGGAAATCTCGAAACCGCTCGCTGGGCGGCTCCGTCAGCAGTTCGTTCGGGCTTCCGTCGTGGGCCAGTTGACCGCGATCCATGAACAACAATCTTGATCCGACGCGCCTCGCAAAGCCGATTTCATGGGTCACGACGACCATCGTCATTCCTTCGACGGCGAGGGTTTGCATGACCTTGAGAACTTCCTCGCGTAATTCGGGGTCTAGCGCCGATGTGGGTTCGTCGAACAGCATCAATTTCGGGCCAACGGCCAGGGACCGTGCAATTGCGACGCGTTGCTGTTGTCCTCCGGACAACTGCGAAGGATAATGCTTCATCCGTTCGGCAAGGCCGACTTTTTCCAGCAGCGATGCCGCTATGTCCCTTGCTTCTGCCTTTGTGCGGCCTCTTGCACGAATTGGTCCGAACATCACGTTCTCTATCGCCGTCAGGTGCGGAAACAGGTTGAATTGCTGGAAGACCATTCCGGCTTCGAGCCTGATCCGCCGTATGTCGCTTTGAGAGCCCAGCACGCTGATGCCATCGACCTTGAGGTCTCCGCCACTGATTTTTTCCAGAACATTGATGCATCGGAGCATCGTCGATTTACCGGAGCCGGACGGGCCGATCACGACTGCCACTTCGCCGCGATCGATGGCAAGATTGATCGGATCCAGAACGAGGTGGGTGCCGAATTTCTTGGTGGTGTCCTTAAACTCGATCATGCTCATGGCAGGCGCGCTCCTCGTTCGACCAGACGCAGGCTGAATGCAAGAATGCTGATGACAATCAGATAGATCGCGGCTACGGCGGTCCAGATTTCCACGGCATGGAAATTTTCCGACATGATTTCCTGTCCGCGGCGGGTGAGTTCTCCGACGCCGATAACGAGGAAAATCGAGGTGTCTTTGACGACGCTGACGAATTGGTTTCCCATTGCCGGCAGCGCGCGGCGGAACGCGAGGGGTGCAATGACATGGGCCAGAACAGTGCGGAAGCGCAGCCCCATGGAAAGGCCGGCCTCCTTCAACCCCACGGGGACGCCGTCCAGTGCCCCGCGAACGATCTCCGCATTGTAGGCACCCGAGTTGACGATCAGCGTTATGATGGCGGCGCTTGTCGCGCTGATGCGGATTCCCATCATGATCGGCAATGCAAAATAGATGAACATGACCTGGACAACGATGGGCGTGCCGCGGATCAACGCGACATAGATCTGTGCCGGCACGACAGCCAGCCAACCGCCATAGGTCAATACGGCACCGGTAAGCGTGCCCAGCACCATGCCGCCCGCCAGGCCGCCGATGGCGATCAGGATCGTGAGCTTTAGCCCGTCGAGCAAATCTGGCAGGGCGGATACCACTGCGCTCCAATCGAACGTCATGAGAAATCCCCCGTCAAAGGCATTGGGTTACTTTCGGTAAGGCGGTTCCTGCATCCCGCGGAGGATTGGCTATCAGCGAGACAACCAATTCAATTTCCAGAAGCCCGCAATTCGGCAGGCTGGAAACGCCCACCGCCGATCGCGAGTGAACTCCCTGCTCTCCGAAAATGGCGTGGAGAAGCTCGGACGCAGCATCCAGCACGGCGGAATGGGCGGTGAAGCCGGGAACTGCGTTTATATAGCCCCGCATGAACAATATGCGGTCGAAACCATAGGCATTCTCGACTGCGGTCAAGGCACTCAGAGCCCGCAGTACGCAGGTCTCGGCTGCAAGCTTTATGGTGTGAGAAGAGGTGTTCTCATCGACGGGTCCACAAATCACGTCGTCCCCGAGGCGGCTGACCTGACCGCTCACATAGGCTATCCCGTTATGGACCGTCACGCCGACATACTTGCCCCGTGGCCTCGGCGCTTCGGGAAGCTGCAAACCCAGTTCGCCAAGGCGAGCGCGAAGATTGTTCTCCATGAGGCCGCGCATTCAGGCGCCAATCCGAACGGCACCGCCGATCCAGCATCCTTTCGGGCCGCTATCATCCATGTGAAAGCGAACGGAGATGGCGGATGGGCGTTTCATGGCGCGTCCCTGGCGGATCGTGATCTGCCTGTCAGATCGTTCCACAATCCCGTTTTCCAGCAACCCGAACGAAAGGGCGGATGCGGCAATGCCGGTCGCCGCATCTTCAGGATAGCCCGATGATTGCGGGAATTGTCTTGCGTCGAATATCTGTCTCGCATGGTCGAGAACCGCGTAGGGATAGAGCCCGGTCGAGCCAATGCGCGTGCACACATCCTCCATTCTAGAAAAGTCCGGACGCAGGCTCGAAAGCACGGCCTCGCTTTTCAATGGAATGAGGGTTTTTACCCGGCTGGTTCGAGCATTCTGGATAGGGTAGTCCGCAAGCTCAGATGCTTGAATGCCGAGCACGCTGACGATATCCGCGATTTGCGTCCGCTCGTCGGGGAGGGGTTCGACGATCCCCGCCGGCTGCGAAATTTCCACCTCGGCGCCCTGCTCGGAATGGCCGAGAACGCGTGCTTCGACCTTTCCGCTCTTCGTCGATATCGAGACTTCCGGGCGCGGCAGCCTGCCGAGACTATCAAGGAGCCATACGCATCCGATAGTGGCATGCCCACACATCGACATCTCGTGATTGGGCACCCAAAAACGGAAATCGAAGTCACATTCCGTGTCTGCGGAAGCCGGAAGAACAAAGCCGCTTTCGTGACCATAGGCTCTTGCGACGGACTGCATCTCCACGTCCGTCATGCCTGTTGCGTCAACAACGATCGGCGCCGGGTTACCGCCCTGCGGCCCCGTGGCAAATACACTGACGACTTGAACCTTATCACTGGTCTGCATTGCCTATCCTGCCCTCGCATGCAACGTGAGCTGTCAGGATAAAACATGCCGATCGCTTATAAGCGCGGCTCAACGGGCCTTAAAAATTGATCTAATGGGCCAAGCCAGTCCTGATATTCGATGGCGAAAGTCCGTTCTCGCGTCGCATTGCCCGGGCCAGCGCGGCGCCGCTTTCAAACCCGACTCGGAAGGCGATTTCTCCGACCGGCAAGTTTGTCTCGACGAGAAGCTGCCGAGCCCTTTTCAGTCGCGTCTGCAGCTGAAACTCACCAATCGAAAACCCGGTTCTTTCGCGAAACAGGCGTGTGATGTGGCGCCTGGAGATCCTGAAATGCTCGCTCAGCATGTCGAGCGGAATGTTTTCGTCGGCATGTTCTAGCAGATATGTTTTCAGATCCTCGACAACCGCCATGCCGTGATCCTGATGGGAGGCATTGGGCAGGATATCCCCGGTCATGACGTCGGCAATACACTGCAGAATCAATGCAGAGGAGAAGGAATGACGTATCATAGAGCTTGCGTAGGGGCCTGTATCCTTGCGTATCGCCAGCTCCTGTATCGCGCGCAATGTCGGTGACCGCGCGACTAGCGCCGTGCTGCGCGTCCGCCTGTAAAACTCGCCGAGCGAGCCGATTTTGCTGTCGAATTTGCGCAGGCTGTCATTCGTCACGTAGACGGCGACATGGCTTTGTCCGCCTATACCAGCTCGTGTCTCATGCGCGCGGCTGGAGGGTATGACGGCAAACCGGTCCTGCGATAGCCAGGCGCCATCACGCCGGTCCTCGTGCTTGAGTTCGACGGTTCCGCGGCTTGGCAAGATAAACATCAAGCAATCATGCCAATGCCATGGCATCGCATAATCGCCCCCAACCGAAAGAGCGGCACACTCTTCGTCGGCGGAAATCAAAAGATTAGCGTCGCTGGGATGGGAAACCTGTTCAAATGATCGCAGCATTTGCGCACTCTATATGTCAGCCTAGCAAGCTAGCAGCGTGAACAAGCGAAAATCAACAGGAATCGGCACCGCCTCGCCTCGCAGGTTCGATCAAGCGCGAGCCGTGGCTGTGCGGTCTCCATGTCAAAGATCCAACCGGGGCCCATGGGCAAAGCTCCTTCGTTTTGGCCCGCTCGGTCAATAAATTCGGCCCGTTTGGCGGCGATCTGCGACGAGTGTTCCGAATAGAGTGCCGGTTGCCAGTGACGGAGAGCATATATCGGCCATTTTCAGAGTCCGAACACGTCCACTGGTCCTAACCACAGAGGGAACAAGAAAATGGATCGTCGCTCGCTGCTCAAATTTGGTCTTGCCGCCATTCCGGCAATTTCACTCGCCCGGATATCCAAAGCGGAAGATGCCGAGCTTATCGTTGGTTCGAACGTTGGTGCTCCGCCATTCGCATTCAAGCAGGGTGACACGTATACAGGCTTTGACGTCGAGATTTGGGCGGAGGTTGCCAAAGGTCTCAATCGAAAATGGCGGATACAGCCGATGGAGTTCGGCGCGCTGATCCCCGCCTTGCAGACCAACAATATCGACGCGATCGTTTCTCAGCTTTTCATCAAGCCTGCTCGTCAGCAGGTCATCGATTTTTCGGACCCCTACTATGACAGTGGTCTCGTCGCCGTGGCGCGGGTGGACGATAATTCCATTCAATCGCCCGCTGATCTCAACGGCAAAACAATTGGCACGGAAACGGGTACGATCGCCGTCGACTACATCAAGAACAATCTCAAGAATGCCACGCTCGAGCAGCTTCCAAGCATCAACAATGCGCTCCTGGCACTGCAAGCCGGCCGAACCGATGCCGTTATCTACGATACTCCGCTTTTGCTCTACTATGCCAAGACGGCCGGCAAGGGTAAGGTCAAGGTCATCCAGCCGACCCTTGCTGGCCAGAATGTCGGTATCGGGTTTCAGAAGGGCAGCCCATTGGTGGCGCCAACCAATATCCAGCTGGCCGCGATGAAGGCGGATGGGCGCTACAAGGCAATTTGCGACAAATGGTTTGGTTAACAGGCGTTGCATCTCGCGCCGCAAATGCTCCTGGGGGTCTATCTCCAGGAGCCAGAAACTCAGACGCTAAATGATCGGGCAACCTTGCCGTCAACGTAAACTACGGTGCTATGATCCGTATGGATTGATTGGAAAGCAATGCTTCAACTATTCGAGAAACAGCACGGGTTTCGGCGTGACAGCGTCAGTCTGGAAAATTGGCGCAACAGGCCTTTCAACACCTGGGCGTTTCGCAACATTCATGAATTTATACCAACAGCGGAAGTGCCGGCGACGGACAACGGCGTCGAAGAACCCAAGGTCGATGAGACCTGGCTGACGTCACAGGAAATACCGATCGGCGACCGCAGGATCAGCATTTCCGCGGTTCTTCAGGAAACCTATGCCGACACCCTTGTCGTCATGAAGAAAGGCGTTGTCGTCGCGGAATTCCATGCTCCCGGTTTCACGACCCGGTCGAGGCACATACTGTTTTCGTCAAGCAAGTCGGTTACCGGCATGCTGGCCGGGATCCTGGCGGGCGAAGGCACTCTGGATCCAGATGAGCCAATCGCCCGTCATGTTCCTGAGTTGGCGACGTCAGCCTTTGGCGATGCGAAGGTTCGACATGCGCTCGACATGCGCACGAGCCTCGTTTTCAACGAGGATTACAGCGACCCAAGGGGCGACTTTGCGCGGTATCGTCGGGCGGGGCTGCTTGATCCCGCGCTCGATGGCGAGCCGGTTGAAACGGTGATCTCCTTCCTTGCTTCCTTGAAAAAGGCGCAGAGGGATCACGGCGGACCGTTCTTCTATTGCTCGCCCAATTCCGATGCGCTCGGTCTGGTCGTCGAACGAGCCTCCGGCCTTCGTTTTGCGGATTTGTTGTCACAGAAGCTCTGGCAACCGCTCGGCGCCAGATCGAATGCACTTGTTACGGTCGATCGCGAGGGGACAGCGCGTGCCGGCGGCGGCTTGTTTGTTACGGCTCGCGATTTTGCCCGCCTTGGCGAACTTGTCCGCCGCGAAGGTGAGGTCGAAGGCCGTCGGATAATTCCATCTGAGTGGGTTCGGGATACTGTAAACGGCGGCAGCCGTGATGCCTGGACAACCGGCAATTTCGCCGACTGGCTTCCTTCAGGTTCCTATCGCAATCAGTGGTATCAGACCGGAAACGAAGATGGCGCGTTCTTCGCTCTGGGCATTCATGGACAATGGCTTTTCGTGAACCCTCGCTCGGAGGTGGTGATCGTGAAGTTTTCTTCGCAACCCGATCCGGTGGATGACAGGCTGAAGTCGCTGAACATGGCGTTGTTCAGCGCCATTTCTTCGATTGTCTAGATGAGCAAGAGCGTGAGATCTTCTCCGGCGGCTCGCTTTGGAACTTTTCTCGGGAAAGCCTCTGATAAATAACGCGATAGTTTTCGCCTGTTTTCTCGATGCGCGCGAAACCGAACTCGCCGAGATGCATGCCCGTGATCAGCAGCTGCTCGGAGCTGACGAGATCCAGCAACCTCGACCGTGCGGCTGCTACAAGATGTGAATCCTGTTCATACAGGCTCCTGCCGAACAGGTGCTGAGCAGATCTAGGTAGTTACCTTGAGGTTCGGGGGATATTCTATCGGGTGAACGATGCCTGCATACTGTACCGGGTTTCCAGATCGATCGCGAAAGCAGCGGCCGTGGGCCATGACCCAACGGATCGTGCCGCGATAATCCTCCACGCGATATTCTTCCCGATATGGCTGCCCGCCGATGATGGCCTGGCTGAGTTTTCTCGCGATACGCGGCCTGTCCGAAACATGGATACGCGTCAGGAAGCGTTCGACTGGCAGGCCATGCAGCGTCTCTTCCTGATCGATGCCAAAGAGTTTTGCGACCGCCGTATCGGCAAACACCAGGTCGCTCTCGATGCTCCAGGTCCAAATGCCGGCTTCTTCGATCCGGCATGCCTGCAGGTCAGTCGTTTCCATAGCGCCCTCTCTCTCGCTATAATCATAGGAATGCCCGGCAAGCGTGCATGGGCATTCGGATTTTCCGGGCCGGTTTCCGACCCCGGGGGCCGACAATTGAAGCCGGCGGGTAGTTGGCAATTGACGCGGCGAGGGGGCTTCTGGGTGCGCGCCAGATTGCTGTATGGCCTTCATTGGTATGTTCATTCGTTAAATAGGGCAAACTCCGTGAAAGCCAGATCACCCGGAGCTGGCAAATTCGGTCCCTTGAAATATTTTGGGCCGATTTCGGCAAAATAGCGCCCCACCAATCCCGGAACCGGCGCTCGAGCATCGACCAGGCAAAAGATTTTGCCCTGCCTCAGCAGGTATCGTCCAAGTACACCGGCACATTGGCTGAGGTCGGAATGCGATCGGCAGTAGATGACCTGACTTGCAGGGATGAAGCCTTTCAGCACGCGACGGGCCTTGAACACAAATGGATGCACCGAACCGTCGATTATGCACATCAGGGCATCGCATCCCAAAGCGGTATGCTCCAAAAGAATGCGTCGCTCGTGTTCCGGCAACTGAAGCAATTCCGGTGCGTCGGCATGGACCTTAACCACGCGAGACCTTGCCCGCACGGGGCTCAGCACGGGCAGGAACGCATGTTGACCATCGGCAAAGCGCTTGAAACGCAATGCTTCTACGACCTTGCGTGTTACCGGAGCAGGGGTAACGCTCAGAAAGGTTACATCCCGTTGACGCAGGGCGGCCATGATCAGCTTGCCTGCATAGGCACGAAAATCCGTGTCGACTGTCCAGCTCGAGAGGTTGCAGCGAATGGATTCCCCATCCGCATTCGCATGTCGAAAATAGAGGGTCAACATCGCGCCAACAACCGTTCCGGCGTGGTCAAGGATGTAGCCGTAGCGCGGAAAATCACCAACCACCGGCATATCATCAATGCGGCTGAGTGCATTGTGCCAGTACTGGCGCGAGCGATCGGGGAAGCCTCTCCGCAGGCAATCTATCACGCCCTGCCAATCGGCCTTTTCAATCGGACGGCAAGTCAGCCCCTCGGGCATTGTTCCCAGCACACTCATGCAAAACACCTCCGCTGTGCTCTAAGAAGCCGCGCAAATATAAATCCTCAACAGATTATTAAGATCGCAATTTTAGTCAATTATTATTAAATATATTTCTGTAATATTATTTTACTTTGGCAGTCGGTCGACTCATGTGCGTTGCAATGTATTTTATGAAGTTGAGTTTAATCTTTTTGTTGTATTTGATATTACTTATATACCATGGGTAGTATATTGTCGAATAGACTCTTCGAGATTACTCTGATGTATCTTACCTGCATCACAGCTTGCAGATGTTCGCTGCTCGACTTTCGAGAACGGAGAGCTTGAGGCCTCTATGTGGCGACACTGTCATCCGGTTACCTCCGTCGATGGATCGGGGCGCCTTCTCTTCACTGATGACGCAAAGCGTCACCAGCACGACAAACCTCAATGCGCACAGGACGAACATCCCAAATCCTTCGGTCTCGATTTCTACCGATGGATGGCCTGATTGGGTGCCAAGATGGAGCCTAGCCCGCGAGCTTGCCGCCATCGATCGCCAACGAATGGCCAGTCAGGAATGCGGCTTTAGGCGACGCAAGGAACAGGATCGCGGCGGCTACTTCTTCTGATTGGCCAAGACGGCGCATCGGCACATAGGCCTTCATATAGTCCATCCGCTCCTGGGAGCCGCCCGTGACGCGGTCGATGAAGCCGGTATCGATCGGGCCTGGCGCGACAGCGTTGACGCGGATGCCCGCGGTCGCCACCTCCAGTGCGGCAGACTTGGTAAGTCCCTCGACCGCATGCTTGCTCGCGACATAGACCGAGCCATTGGCCGTACCGATTTTGCCGAGCACCGAGGAGACGTTGATAATATTGCCGGATCCCTGCACCTGCATGACCCGCAATTCATGCTTCATGCTGAGCAGCGTGCCGAGGACATTCGTGTCGAAGGTTGCGGCGTAATTCTCCTCCGTCTGGGTGCTTACGGGACCAAAAGTGCCCTCCGTGCCGGCATTGTTGACGGCGACATCGAGGCGTCCGAAACGCGAAACTGTCTGGTCGACTAAGGTTCTCACCTCGTCATCGCGGCGGACATCTGTACGGATGTATTCGGCTTCGGCGCCGAGGCCGCGAAGCTCGTCAACAAGTTCGTGACCGAGTTGATCGCGGCGACCGGACACGACGATACTTGCGCCTTCCTGCGCAAAGGCCAGTGCTGTGGCGCGGCCGATGCCGGTGAGTGCGCCGGTGATGAGAACGATAGGAGAGGGCATGGAAAATCCTTTGACTGGATCGTTGAGAGGCGGCGTGGGGGGCGCCGTCTCTCCAATACGTACGATCGTACGTATTGGTCAAGTCAAAAAGGACGTACGTACATATTTGTCATGTCAGCCTCGTCGCGGCCGGAGGATCACCGAGAATAGGACATGTTGGAACCGTTCGATCGGAGCCACGCTGCGCTCTGCCTTGCAAAGAAGCATCGCGCCTTGCAGGGAGGAGACGATGAAGCCACCGATTTCCCGGCAATCGAGATCGGCGGGCACTTCGCCCGCGCTCACTGCCGCTTCCAGGCAATAGGTGACGCCATCGGTCAACTCGGCAAAAATCTGGTTCAGCCGTTGCCGTATGGCATCGGAAGCAGTGGTCGTTTCGGCCGCAAAATTTCCGAGCAGGCAGCCCTGTGTGCCGCCATCGCAATTCTGTTTGGCCTTGCCGCGCTCGATATATTCCCGCAATCGCGCCAGGGGCGGCTCGGCGTCGTTGCGCAGGGTTTCGCCGATGAGACTCCGAATATGGGTGGAGTAACGTTCGACAATTTCCAGTCCAAAGGCATCCTTGGACGCGAAATGATTGCTGAAAGAGCCCAAAGGCACGCCGGCGGCAGTGACGATGTCTCGCACGGAAGAGGAGGCAAAGCCGCGCTCATGCACGACCTTCAGTCCTTCTTCGAGGATTTTTTCGCGATTGGATGGTCTCGACATGCCGCCATTATGGACGTCCATATTGCCATCGTCAACGAAAGACCCGACTGAACCCGCCTCGGCCCGATGGGAGGGGAGTGCCTGCGGCTCGCTGCCGGTGCCTTGGCTCGACTGCATTTCGCCTGATCCGGCTTTGGAACATTGTTGCGTTTCTGGAACGATCTTGCTGGTCTAACCAAAGTAGTTAAGGGCGAAAATGCCATCAGCATCAGATGCATCTTAAGGAGCCATTGCTTTTGTAGTCGAGATCGACAAATTTCATGAACGCGAATTGGGGGCCGGTCTGAACAACCGGCCCCCATTTATGTCAGCTGAGAATTCAATACTCGGAGAGAGAAGATACTTTCTCCGAGGAGAGGCCGGCGAGGTTTCGAGAAGTAATCCTCGTTGGCTGTCGTTGCGCCAGAAAATCGGGGGCACTCGAGTTATTGCAGTCCTGTATCAGAGGCCGAAGCGACGCAGATCCTCCGCCACGAAGTGCTGACCGCTGCGGTTCTTGACGCTCGGCAATTCCGAGACTTTTGCCCGCCAGGCCTTCAGGAAAGTCGCCTTTTCGGGGATTGATATGCCGGCGGCGTCTGCGTGTATCAGCCCCGCGAAGATTGTGATGTCAGCCATCGAGAATTTCGCGCCGGCGACGAATGGGCGTGTGCTGAGGATGCCGTCGAAATACAACATGCCGGCAATCACCTGTTCGCGATGTCTTTCCGCCCATTCCTTGCGTGCCGCCCATTCGGGCGCCTTGTAGCGTTGAAGCGCCTCACCGAGGCCCGGTGTCCCGTAATGAAAGTAAATACCCACGGCATCGGTGATTTCGCGTTCAGCTCGGCGCTGCATCATGTGGATGCTTGCCTTCTCTAGAGGCGTCGTTCCAGTCAGGGTGGGATTGCCATCGAGGTTGTCGAGATATTCGGTGATGGCGGTCGACTCGGCGATGAGTGTGCCGTCATCCAGTTCGAGGACTGGGATAGTCCCGGCGGGGTTTTTCGCGAGAAACGCGGGTTGCTTGTGTTCCGCCGCAATCAGATCGACGGATACGAACTCGACTTTCGAGTCCAGGTTCTTTTCGGCCAGGACGATGCGGATGCGTGCGGGGTTGGGGAAGCCCTCACGGTCATAGATCTTCATTTTTCTCTCCTTTATCTATCAGTAGATAGGCGCAGCAGATACCTATTAAACGGCCCCGTCAAGTGCTATCTATCAGTTGATAGACGGAAGGAAGGTTTTGATGAATGTGCAAGACACCCGCGAGATGATCATGGAGGCGGCCCGCCTAATGGTGCAGGACCGTGGTTACAACGCGCTGAGTTTCCGGGATGTCGCGGCTGCCGTGGGCGTGAAGAGTGCTTCGGTTCACTATCATTTTCCGACCAAAGGCGATCTGGGCGCTGCGCTCGCCAGGCGATATACAGATGTGGCAACGGCCTTCCTGAACAGCCTTCTGGATGAACCGCTCGACATCCACGAGTGTTTTGCGAAATATACTGCTGTGTTTCGTGCCGCCCTGGAGAAAGACAACCGCATGTGCCTCTGTGGCATCATGTCGGCCGAATATGTTGATCTTCCTGATGCCGTCCGGGTGGAGGTGGACCGCTTCGCGGAGGTCAACATCGACTGGTTGACCAAGGTGCTCTCGCGCCACAGGCCGAAGGCCACGGCCGAGGAAAAGCAAAGCCACGCTACCGCAATTTTCGCGGCGATCGAGGGCGCCCAACTGATCGCGCGCGGCAGGGGCGATATCGCGATCTTCGACCAATGTATCGAAGCCTATCGCAATTCGGGTCTTTCCCCTTGAGGGATGATGAAGTGAATTGAGGTGTGGTGACCTGGCCGTCGGGAAAGCTCCATATCCCGAGCGAAGCTCCTCACGCAGATAAGGTCGGTACCGTTGATGGCAATGTTCCCTCGCGCAGGCATGTCGCCGCGCATCGCAGTTCCGGATAATAGGCGTCACTCTATAGAACTTTGAGAACTTGCCCGCGGAGCGATGATTCCGATCGGCCAACTTCGTCTATACAGCGCGAAACCGCTGAATAAACGAGGAGTTACTTGCTTCTCCCCAATCTCTTGATAGATTTCGATGAAGGCTATTAATCGTAAGGCTCGACAATCAAAGAAACGAGCAATTGGGGTTGGGATGGGGATTGTAACGCTGGATCATTTCGCCCGCTGTGTCGGGGAGGGGTTCGAAATCGATATGGGCACTGGATCCGTCGCCTTTACGCTGACGGAGGCAAGGCCCCTGCCCGAACGCGGCTTTCCGGGGATGACGAGAGCACCGTTCGCGCTTCTGTTCCGTAGCGAGTCGAAGGTACTGCTGCCGCAGCAGATCTACCGGCTGAACAACTCTACCCTTGGAATTCTCGACATTTTCCTGGTGCCGGTTGCCAGGGACAAGGACGGGATCATCTATCAGGCAGTCTTCAACTGAGGTCTGCCGATTGATCCGTCCGCTCCGGCAGGAGGTGGTGCGAGCGCCACTCCATGCCTATGTGGGTTTCGGTGGCGTCAACGGCCTTGAATCCGAGAGCCTGATAAAGCTCGTATGCACGCGGGTTGTTTCGATCGACATGCAAGGCGATGCCCAGGCTTTTGCCTGCTGATGCCGCACTCTGGATAGCTTTCAGCGCTGCAGAGCCCAAACCCAGGCCGCGCCATTCCGGCAGGAACCCGATATCGATAATCTGCCACATCTCCGCGTTGAGATTGACGTAAAGGCGACCGATTGGGATGCCGTCCTTCTCGATGATCAGGAAGTCTGTCTGTGGGAACGCGATAATATAATAGCGATGCTGGAGATCAAATTGCTGGTTGAGAAATGCCTGCTTGTCCTCTTGCCGCCACGGCACGTGAGCCAGTTCGTCCTTCCGAAACGAGCCGTATAGCTGGCGCAGAAACGGGAGATCATCCAGCGTTGCAGGGCGCAGGATACAGCCGGTAATCCGAAGCCTGTCATGGCCTGTTCGCGCGGGAAACTCCGGTAGCGGGCCTGTCACTGGGCAAACATCAACCGAAGGATGGAAATACGCCTGCCAACGCGATGCTGAAGTTGACCGCGAGATAGGGCTGGCGATTTTCATGCGGCTGGCTTCCGCCTCCAATGCCAATGACGTTCGGCGCGAACTGCGCATTCGGCTGGGCGCTGGGCAGAAACGGAGTGCTCGAATTCGGCAAGCTGAGGCCCGCGCCGGTGCTCGGTGCGGCGGCGCGCTTGGCCGTATCGCCCTGATTGAACACGGTTAGGGAGTGCATGTGCGCCGGCATTTCCGCCTGTGTCAGCGTTATGTTGTTGCTGCC
Source organism: Rhizobium sp. AC27/96 (assembly GCF_001692325.1). Taxonomy (GTDB): domain Bacteria; phylum Pseudomonadota; class Alphaproteobacteria; order Rhizobiales; family Rhizobiaceae; genus Rhizobium. The sequence goes on from NZ_LXKN01000032.1 coordinate 476,567, forward strand.
GAAGTTCTCTCCCGCGGTACGCGGCGTCAGGCCTGGCCCTCGACCTTGGTTGCAGCCGGCACGGTTGGTAAAATTCGGCAGTTGGAATGTGCTGGTGCCGTTGCCGCCATACTGGATGCCAAGCAGAGAAAAAAGCGCGGTATTTTGCTGGATAGGGAGCGTCGCGCCATTGCAGAATGCCCAACGGTAGGGCGGGAAGTTGAAACCGAACAGTTGGATCTCGCCGAGAAAAGGTTGTGTCATAGCAATGTCCTTGGTGGATTGCGCGCGGTTCAGCCCTGTGTGGGGAAGACGCCTGCCCATGCGATGCAATACTGCACCGTTAGCGTCGGCATCTCATTGTCATGCGGATTCGTCGATCCCGTTGCCTGCGTTGCCAGTTGTGATGTAATGATCGGAGTGGCTCCGCTTATGTCCGAGGCATACATTGTATCTCCGGTCACCGCGGCGAGTTCCAACGACGTGCCTACCGTCTTGCTGTTCGCAAGGCCTGTGGTGGCAAGATACGGATGCGTATGCGACGGCATCTGCATGGATAGAAGCGTGACGTTCTCGCTGCCGGCAGCCTGACCGATCACATAGGTCGAAAGGCCCTGCCCGGTGCCCTGATGGATCGGCACGCGGCCACACAAATTCGGTGTCGCAAACGTTGTTGTTCCATCGCCGCCATAAGTCGTGCCGATAAGCGTGTACAGGGCTTCATATTCGGAGATAGGCTGCAAGGAGTTGTTGCACGGCAGCCACCCGTTGGGCACGCGCGAAAAGCCAAAGAGCCGAATTTCTCCGACATAGGGCATGCTCATGGTTATTCCTCCGAGCAGTAGGTTGACGGGCGATGATCAATTGCGGGACGGAAAAACTCCCGATAGCGCAATGCAGAAATTGATCACGTCGTAGGGCTGCAAATTCGCATGAGGTTGGCCGTTGCCGGCCGGAGTCACGGTCTGGTTCGCCAGAACAACCTGAGCTCCGGCGGAAGGACCGTAGATATTCGCACTGTTGGTTCCATAGAGTGCATTGCTCGGGCTGCGCACCGTGCCGGTACCGGTCGTTCCGGTCGCGACGTGAACGTGCTGCGGCAGCTGCTGCTGCTGCAACGTCACATTCTCGACACCGCCGAGCTCACCAATCTCGTAAGGTGCGGGTTGCCACGAGGAATCGACGGATGATCCAAATCCAACTGGTGTGCGGCTCTGCATGTTGGGCAGGCCAAACGTTCGAATTCCATCCCCGCCGTAATAAGTTCCCAAAAGTGAGAACAGGGCCTGGTTCTGTGCGATGGGGAGGATCTGGCCGTTGCACAGGGCAAAGCCCTTGGGTGCGAACTGAAATCCTGCGAGCATAATCTGGCCGAGAAAGACTTCTGTCATACCATACCCCGTGTGTATTCTAATTATATCGAATGCTATCATCACTCAATCAATGCGATAAAAGCAAGAAAAATTTTGACCATCATAGGTATAAAAGTTCAGGGTATTTTTAATAGTTTTTTTAAATACTGAAGGTTGAAAGATGAGTGCAAAAAATGGCGAATAATAAACATTATCATCAGGTTATTTGGTTGTATAAATTTAAAATACATGACCGAAAGCGCCGGAGATTCCTCCTTATGGCCTGCTCGCACGCCAAAGGGTAGCCGCTTGCCTTGCGAGCCGGCCGGTTGTCCTCTTTACGAGCATAATATCTTTGATTGGGGCCGATGAGACATCGCCTTGAAGCGTTGTTCCATTCGGGTCGAACAAACTTCCCGAGACGGCATATTTTCACCCTCTCGACCTCACGCATATTACGGGCTGGTGAAGGAAAGAGACGTCGCGATCGATGCTTTAACGCTCAGGGTCAGAAGCGTGTGTTCAGCTTCCCTCAAGTGATTTGAGGCCGGACGTTGCGCCGGCCTCCTCGATGACTCCACTGAACGCCTTCGTATTTTTAGAATTTCTTGCTTGCGGCGACTTTAGCGCCGACGGATTTCTGTCCGTCGCCTTCGATATTGAAGAGGATGCTGGTGTCGAGCATCC
>NZ_LXKN01000033.1 GCF_001692325.1 Rhizobium sp. AC27/96
GATCGGCATCGGCGTCATGGGCGGCATGATCTCCGCCACCGTCCTCGGCGTCTTCTTCATCCCGCTGCTCTTCGTCTCCGTGCGCCGAATCTTCAAGGGGAAGAAGACGCCAGAGGCTACAAACCAACAGTCGGAGATTGTTGCTGCGACCCCCGATATCGCGCAGTGACAATTCGGTCGCCGGCGCAGCAACATTGCTGCGCCGGCGCGAAGGACATGGATGGCTCTGGGGGCGTCGAACTATCTTGGAACGAAGCCTAAGTTCTGGCCAGGGATACCACCCGGGTTCCAATCTCGGTGCCGTCTATCTCCAGGATGCGATAGCCGGATGTTCCCGTATCGACGCGAAGCTCATTGGACTGTTTGACAATCTGATAGGAAACCGCCGGCGTGGTGAATTGGCGGATATTGGCGTCGCTGAGATCGTCGATCATGTGATAATGGCCGCAAAATACCGATATCTCGCAATTGAAGCCAAGCAGTAGCGACCGGGCTTCATCCCGGTCGCGCAGGGCAGCGCCGGCTTGATCCACGGGCGTGTCGATCGTCAGGATCGGATGGTGCACGAAGAGTATGGCCTTGCCCACGCCATCCAGCTCGCTTGCGAGCCACGCACGCTGGCCAGCGCCCAGCTCGTTAGCGGACGAGTCGAGGAAGATGTGCTTCAGATCTCCGTCGGTATGTGAGAAACACAGCTTTCCGCTCACGGCATTGTCGCCGGCGTTCCAATATTGCGTGACATCGGCATAGTCATCGTGGTTGCCGAGGATGACGCTTACAGCGAAATCATACTCCTTCAGAAGCGCGAAGAAGCCTCGAACCGATTGCGCCGTGCCGATGTCGCCGCCAAAGACCACGCTCGAGACACCCTTGGCCGCAATGTCATCGAGGACCAGCCGCAGGCGGTCCTCGTGTTCTTTGGGCGCATTGTCGTAGCGCATCTTGCTGCCGGCTATTTCACTCTTCATGACCAGCTTCTGGCCGAGATGGGTATCGGTGAAATAGGCAATCGTGGTCTTCGTCATTTACTGGCTCCATGGCATGCATCCACCACCGCACCTTAGCGTGCTGGCCGGAAGGGATGTTTCGATGCGTGTCGAAACATGCGAACATCTTTCGTGCTATTCTCGGCCTGAAACAGGGAGCCAGACACATGGGTTCGCAGCCGAACATCGCCTCCGCAGCTGCTTTGATTGCCGATCCTGCCCGAGCCATGATGCTCGTGGCTCTGCTTGATGGTCGAGCGAGACCGGCCGGGGAGCTCGCCTATTGTGCAGGCGTGACTGCGCAGACGGCCAGCTCCCATCTCGGCAAGCTGTTGGCGGGCGGCCTGCTGGCGGTCGAAACCGAGGGAAGGCATCGTTATTATCGCCTTGCCGGCCCGCATGTCGCGCTGGCGCTCGAAAACCTCGCGTCGATAGGTCCGGTCGAAATCGTGCGCAGGAAGGCGTTGACGCGTGAGGCGCAGAAACTGCAATTCGCCCGCTGCTGCTACGATCATCTGGCGGGTCGCCTCGGCGTCGCGGTTACGAAGGGACTGCTTGATAAGGGATGTCTCTTGGCCACTGACAACAAGCGGTTCGAAGTTACCTCGGTCGGTGCCGAGTGGTTTGCAGGCATCGGTCTTGACGTCGCGAAAATCAAACCCGCCCGCGCGGGACTTGCCCGCCAGTGCCTCGATTGGACGGAGCGGCAGCATCATCTCGCCGGTCCGCTTGGCGTGCAATTCACCCATCTGCTCTGTACGGAGGGATGGATACGGCGGGAAAAAGCGTCGCGCAGTGTCGAGGTGACGCCGAAGGGCTGGCGGAATTTCAAAGAGCATTTCGGCATCGAGGAGCGAGTGTTGATGGAGCCGGTTCCATTGGACGCGCCGGCTCAACGCTCGCTCGCCTCTCAATCCCTTGAAAACAATCGCAGCCACGGGCCCAGGTGAAACAGGCTCATCAACAGATACATCGGCACCATGCCGCCTAGCATCGAGCCGCCCTGCGCCGAGCACATCATGTCGGCCGCGGGATCGTGTGCCGTGAGCAATGCCATGCCGGCAAAGACGGGCGCTGCGGCGAGTTGAAGCCAGCGAGCGGCGCTTACTGATTGAAGCAGGCCGGCGGCATGCGCGCCGGCCCTTGCACGTGTTTCGGACAATCTGGACATCAGGCCACTCCGTAGCGATCGTGATGGCGCCACCAGACACCTGTTTCGTTGCGGCCGAGCGGTGCCCGGTCGAGCCATTGATACATGCCCCAAAGGCCGTCGAGCCCGCGGGCATAGGATGAATAGGTGTGATAGATTTCACCGTCCTGGATCGCGAAGGCGCTAACGCCCGGCCGGTCGCGCGTATAGGTTGCGACATCCGTTCCCGTCATCGAGGCGATCTGGGCGACGGGGCCTTCGCTGCCGCGCAGCTCCCATTGCTGCACCGTCTTGCCGGCCAGCGGCTCGGGCATTGGCGGCTCGCGGCGGTAGTTGTATTCGATGCTGCCGTCGCGTTGTTCTTCCGGCGTGAACCAGACATTGAAGTCGTGATTGAAATCGCTGTCTGCCGACGAAGCCCAGTCGAAGGTCCAGCCCATGCGGTTTTTGAATTCCTGCAGTTTTTCGAGCGGTGCCCGGGAGACTGCTGAAAAGGCGACGTCATGGTTTTCGAGATGGACGGCAATGCCGTCGAAACCGTCGGCAATCGACGAGCACGATGGGCAGCCGGCCGTATACTCCGGGCCGAACATGAAGTGATAGACGAGAAGCTGCGAACGTCCCTTGAAGAGCGCCGAGAGCGGAACCGTCCCCTCTTCGGTCTCGAGCCGATAGTCCTTCTCTACCCTGACCCAAGGCAATTCCCGGCGGTGTTCGGCAATTTCATCGCTGCGCCGTGTCAGCTCCTTTTCCTGCTCCAGCAGGGAAAGCCGGGCCGAAAGCCACTCCTTGCGCGCTCCTGTCCTGTGCGTTGTCATGGATCTTCTCCTTCGTCTGCGGGTTGGGTTACGGCGGGGGCAGCATCTTGCCGCCCGATGAGGAATAACTTACCGCTAGGGGTCGGACGGGTGGGAGTTACAAGTGTGACGGGATTTCGATGGACTCGCTGATCGTCGCGGCCGCACAGGCGCTTGCATCAGGCGATGCGCTGGGAGCCATGAAGCGCGTGGCGCTGCGCGACGATGCTCCGGCGCTGGCGCTTCGCGGCATTGCCATGGCCCAGCTCGGTGATTTTGACCGGGCCAAGGCGCTGCTGAAGAGTGCCGCGCGTGCTTTCGGCCCCCGCGAGACCGTAGCCCGTGCCCGTTGCATCGTGGCCGAAGCGGAGATTGCCCTCGTCTCGCGCGATCTCGGCTGGCCCGAAAAAGTGCTGGAGACGGCGCGCGCCGTTCTCGACAGGCATGGCGATCGCATCAATGCCGCCCATGCCCGCAACCTGCAGATCCGCCGCCTGCTGCTTGTCGGCCATCTCGACGAAGCAGAGCGGCTGGTCGCCAAGTTTGACTCCTCACCGCTACCGCCGGCTGCAAGGGCAAGCCATGAGCTCGCGGTTGCCGGCATTGCCATCCGCCGCATTCGCACAGCGCCGGCCCGTGCTGCTCTGGTGCGTGCAGCCGAAGCGGCGCGGAAGGCCGGTATTCCGGCCCTCAGCGTCGAAGTACGCGACGCAACGCATGCTCTCGAGGTGCCAGTCGCGCGGTTGCTTACGAGGGGCACGGAACGTTTGCTGTCACTCGGCGAGGTGGAGGTGCTATTATCGTCCGGCGCATTGGTCGTCGACGCCAGCCGCAACGTCGTGCGCCGCGGCAATGACATCGTTTCCTTGGCAAGCCGGCCGGTTCTATTTGCGCTGGCGCGCGTGCTCGCCGAAGCGGCCCCGGCCGATGCATCGCGCGAGACGCTGCTCTCCCATGCCTTCCGTGCCCGTCACGCCGACGAATCCCACAGGGCGCGGTTGAGGGTCGAGATCGGGAGGCTGCGTGCAGCGCTGGAGCCGCTGGCCGATATCGGCGCGACGGCGCGCGGCTTTGCACTGACCGCGCATGGGAAACGCGATATCGTGGTGCTGGCGCCACCCATAGAGGCGGAGCATGCACCGGTACTGGCCTTGCTGGCGGATGGCGAGGCCTGGTCAAGCTCGGCGCTGGCGATTGCACTTGGGATAAGCCCGCGCACGGTGCAGCGCGCGCTTGATGGCTTAGCGAACAGCGGCAAGGTGCAAGGTGTTGGCAATGGCCGCGCCCGCCGCTGGATGATGCCGCCGGTCGTCGGCTTCCCGACGACATTGTTACTCCCGGGACCTCTGCCGAGCGACTAGGATTGGGCCATCGAATTCAACAGCTTCTGAGTGGAGGATGGATACAATGAAAAAGTCTCAAGCCGAGGTCATTCGCGAATATGGCCCCTTCGACAATGCGCCCCGCGTCAATGGCGTCACCTTCGATGGCCGGCACGTCTGGTTCGCCTCCGGCGAAAAGCTGCATGCCCTTGACCCGGAAACCGGTGCGCAACTGCGCTCGATCGACGTCGCCTCGCATGCAGGCACTGCTTTCGATGGGCGCTATCTCTATCAGATCGCCGAAGACCGGATCCACAAGCTCGACCCGGAAACCGGAAAGATAGTCTCGACCATTCCTGCGCCCGGCAATGGCGGCGATTCAGGCCTCGCCTGGTGCGAGGGCAGCCTGTGGGTCGGCCAGCATCGCGGCCGCAAGATCATCGAGATCGATCCCGACACCGGCGCTATCAGGCGCACAATCGAATCCAACCGCATTGTCACTGGTGTTACATGGGTCGATGGCGAGTTGTGGCATGGCACCTGGGAGGGCGATGAAAGCGATGTCCGCCGCATCGATCCTGTCACCGGCGAAGTACTGGAGCGGTTGGAAATGCCCGAAGGTGCCGGCGTTTCAGGCTTGGAATCCAACGGCGGGGATCGCTTCTTCGCCGGTGGCGGCGGCAGCGGCAAGGTGCGGGCAATCCGCCGTCCACGCTGAAGCAGCCTTGGGGTGACCTGCTGGAGAACGCAAAGTCTTTCCTGCCACAAGCTGCATGAGGCTCGACAAGGGTTGGTCGTGGTCTTTCACTCAAACGCGTTTTGTCGAGAGCACGTCGAATGTCTTTGCGATGGTCTGGGTGGCCCGCTCATAGTCGGCAAGGGCAAGACAGGCGATGAGGGCGTCGACGATGGCGAGCTGTGCGATACGGCTGGTCATGGCCTCTGTGCGGAACTGGGTCTCGCGGGCGAGTGTGTTCAGGACGATATCGGTATGAGCTAAGAGGGGGGATTTGCCGAAATTGGTGATGGCGATGGTGGTTGCGCCGGCCTCCTTGGCAAGGCGCGTTGCCGTCAGGGTTTCCACCGTGCTGCCGGAATGGGAGATGGTGATGACGGCGGTCGAGGTGTCCGCCAGGGATCCGACAATGGCCTGCACATGGCTGTCGACGCTTGCGCGGGAGAGAATGCCGATGCGCAGCAGACGATAATTCATGTCCTCGGCGATCGGAGCGGCGCTGCCGATCCCGAACACCTCGACGCGGCTTGCCTTGCGGATGGCGTCGACCGCGCGCGATAGGGCAGCAATGTCGAGGGCCTTTTGCGTGTCTTGAAGCGCCTGCAGGTCGGACTGAAATACTTTCTCGACGACCGAGGCGATGTTGTCACTCGGGGTCAGGTCCTCATGGATGAACTGGACCGGCTGAACGAGATCGCGGGCGAGCGAGATCTTGATCTGCTGAAAGCCCCTGGCGCCTATCGTCTGACAGAAGCCAATGACGCTCCCCTCGCTGGCACCGGCCTTTTCGGCGACTTCCGTGACGGACATATGGATCACGTCCGAGGCGTGCTGCGTGATGAAGTCGGCAATCCGGCCGGCCGTCGGCGCCAGATCCTTGCGCACCGCGCGGATACGATCGATGACGCCGGAAAACTCCTGCGTGCTGGGTGCCTTGTCTCGTTCCACCGCCATGCGAAAACTACCTCACCTTATCTTGGAGCATGTCCGTTCTAAATGGAGAGACGGAAATGCTCTATTCCTTTGCTTTCACACAATTCCCTATACAAAACGCTGCGCATTTTGCTGGAATTGTCCTAGACCACCGCAAGCTGCGGCGTATGTCTTATGCTGCCATCATGCACCTGCCAGAAGCGCATGCCGAGGCGTCGGGCGCCTAGCCCATCGGTCTGGGGATTGTCGCCGATCATGACGGCATCGGAAAAGTCGATGCCGAGGCGGCGGCATCCCATCTCGAACAGCGCCCGTTCCGGTTTGCCGATGACGGTGTAGTCGCGCGTGCCGGCGCAAGCAATGATGGCGGCGGCCAATGCTCCGGTTTCCGGAACAGGCCGGCCGTCGGCGCCAGGGTGGCTGAGATCCGGCGCGGCGACGACAAGTCGAGCGCCATCCGCAAGTGCCGAGACCGCAGCTGCGAGTTTCGCATAGGAGAACTGCCGGTCGCGGGCAACGAGCACGACGTCCGGACGAGCGGCGTCCAGATAGAAGCCCTTGCGCCTTGCGTAAGAACGAAGTGCCGGACTGGCAAGCAACAGCAAAGAGGCGCCGGGTTGCTCGGCAGCGATCCTGTCGATCGCGCTTGTTCCCGCGAGAATAATGCTGTCGGCATCGACAGCAAGACCGATGGTCTGCAGCATCCTGGAAAGCTGAGCCGGCGTGTGTTCGGCGTTGTTGGAAACGAGAACGAACCGGCCGGCGACGGCATTCAGCAGCCACCGCGCGTCTTGCAAGACGGTTTGGCCGCTTATCAAAGTTCCATCGAGATCAATAAGATAACCTCTTGCATCGATATCGAGATCAGGCACGTCCGCTCCTCTGTTGTCATCGATATGTGAATTGAGGAAAACTCAATGTCAATGATAAATAATATTGAGATTAGTTCATGAAACTGTCATCGATCCAGCGTACTCCTGCTGTCGAAGACGGGGTCGAAAGCCCCAAACGACCAGCGCAGGAGCATCTCCATGAAGATCGCAATCATCACCGATATCCATCACGGCCCCCAGTCTCACACGAAGGAAGCCGGTTGGGATGGCCTGCCTGTGGTGAGGCAGTTCATTGATCGTGCCATCGAGCGGAATGTCGATCTGGTCCTCGATCTCGGCGACCACATCTCTGATACGACGTATGAAAACGACTATCGTTTCGCCTCGGAACTTGCCGCGATCTTCTCCACTTTTCCCGGCAAGCGCGTCCATGTGCTCGGCAATCACGACGTCAACAATCTGAGCATTACCGATAATGAAGCGATCTTCGGTCAATCGATGCAGAGCAGCGTCCACGATCTCGGCGAATTCCGGCTGATCGCCTGGCAGCCGGACGTGAAGATCGACATGGAGACAGGTTTCAACAGCACCGGTGCTCATCTGGAATGGCTGGTGGAAGCTCTCAAGGCGGATGAGCGCTCAGCCATTATCGCGACACATGTCCCGCTCTCCGGCCATTCGCAGATCGGCAATTATTATTTCGAACGCAATGCCGGATATTCGACCTATCCCGACCATGCGGCTGTCCGCAAAGCGGTGGAGGAAACCGGTAATGCCGCACTCTGGCTCGCAGGCCATGTTCACTGGAACACCATCACCAATGTCGGCAACATCCAGCACGTGACGATCCAGTCGCTGAGCGAGCGCTTTACCACCATGCCATTGACGGCAGCTGCCTATGCCGATCTCGAGATCAAGGATGGCGAGCTCACCATCGACGTCCATGGCAACGATCCGTTCCACGTTCGCGTCCCCTTCCGTAAATCTGGCGAGCGCCCGTGGGTTGCGCCGATGCAGCCTTTCTCCGAGATCGATTGGGCGGAGAGAAGGAAGCAGGCTCGTGCTTGATTTCCTGACCCGGCGCACGATCGGGGCGATCATCACGCTGTGCGTCGTGATCGCTGCCGTTTTCGCGGCAACCCGGCTTTCGGGCGATGCGATGGACTATCTGCTCCCGCCCGGAACCGATGCGGCAACCCGCGCGGCGATGGTTCAACAGCTGGGTCTCGACCAGCCGATCTGGGTGCAGTTCTTCCAGTTCGTGCGCGGGTTGCTGTCGGGCGATTTCGGCCTTAGTCTCTACGAGCGGCGGCCGGTCGCCGACATCTATGCCGAACGCCTGCCCAATACGCTGATCCTGTTTGCCTATGCGCTGTTCTTCTCCATCGCCGTTGGCGTGCCGCTCGGCATCGTCGCTGCGTTGAAACGGGGAAAGGGGATCGGGTCTATCATCATGGGGGTGGCCTTTATCGGCTATGCGACGCCGAATTTCGTCCTCGCTATCCTGATGATCCTGGTCTTTTCGCTGAGGCTGCATTGGTTTCCAAGCTCGGGCTCGGCAACGCCGCTGCATTTCGTCATGCCGGCGCTCGTGCTGTCGGCGCTCATGGTGGCCGAAATCCTGCGCTTTACCCGCAACGCCATGCTCGACGTGATGAGCCAGGACTATATCCGCACTGCCCGTGCCAAAGGCCTGCCGAAGTTGCTGGTCATCGGCAAGCATGCGCTGCGCAATGCCGCGATCCCTGTCGTCACCATCATCAGCCTGCAGGTGGCCGGCATGGTCGGGCGCTGCGTGCTGGTCGAGGCAGTCTTTGCCACCAAGGGCATCGGTGACCTCGTCGTCTATGCGGCCATCGGCCGTGATTATCCGGTGCTGCAGTTCGGCGTCATCTTCATTGCCAGCCTGGTGGTCATCACCTCCGTCGTCATCGACGTCATTTATGCCCTGATCGATCCTCGTGTGAAGGTAGCCGCATCATGAGCGACATCGCCACATCCCCGAAAACGATAGCGTTGAAACCAGCCGCCAAGGCGCCGCGACGCACGGCCAAGAGCGGTGTCGGGCGTCTCTTGGCGAAAGCCGGGCTGATGCCGTGCGTTTATCTCGCCGCCCTTGCCGTTGTTCTTGCTTTGGCGCTCGCAGGCCCCGCGATTGCACCATTCGATCCCAATGCGCAGACGCTGCTTGCCCGTCTTCGTCCGCCTGTTGGTTTCGACCGGGCGATGGCAACCCACCTGCTCGGCACGGATGAGCTCGGACGCGACGTTCTTTCGCGTACCCTGTCCGGCCTGCAATTGACGATGCTGATCGCGCTTGCCGGCAGCTTCATCAGCCTCCTCGTCGGTGTCGCTTTCGGGGTGGTCGCCGGATATTTCCGCGGCCGGCTCGGTGCCTTCCTGATCGCCATCGTCGATGTTCAGATGGCCGTTCCCTTCACGCTGATCGCGCTTCTGACGATTGCCATGCTTGGGAACTCGCTGGCGGTGCTGATTTCCGTCATCGGGCTTTCCGGCTGGGAAGTCTATGCCCGTGTCGTGCGCGCTCAGGTGCTGTCTGTCTCGCGGCAGCCTTTCATCGAAGCGTCGAGGGCAGCCGGTGCCTCGCATGCGCGCATCCTCTTCCGTCACATTCTCCCGAATGTGACGTCGCCGATCATCGTTATCTGGACCATGACCTTCTCCGCCTTGATCCTCCTGGAATCGTCGCTGTCGTTCCTCGGTCTCGGCGTCCAGCCGCCGACCGCGACGCTGGGTTCGATGGTGGGGGCTGGCCGAGATTATCTTGCCACAGCTCCCTGGGTCGCTTTGGCGCCATCGCTGATGATCATGGTCGTGTCGTTGCTGGTGCTGTTGATCGGCGACTGGCTGCGCGATGCGCTCGACGTAAAACTGAAATAGGTCGCCCGCGGCCGGGCCGCTGGCGACCTCGCATTCAAGCCCCTTTATCTCATGCCCTGCCGCGCCGCGCGCCGGACGGAAGGGGAAACCTTGCTCTCAAGAGGGACACGTCATGACATCGAAAACAACGCTCGCGCTGACCGCGGCGCTGCTGTTCTCCACCTCGGCCATGGCCGCCGATCTGCGGGTCGGCGTTCAGAACCTTCCGCCATTCCTGGATCCCGGCAAGGACTTCAGCAATACGGGCTCGCAAATGTACTACAACGCCTTCGATCCGCTGATCGAGAAGGATTATTCCAAGCCGGAAGCAGCCTTCAAGCCGGGGATTGCAACTTCGTGGAAGCAGGTCTCTCCGACCGTATTCGAAGTCAAGATCCGCAACGACGTCAAGTTTCAGAACGGTGACCCGCTGACGGTCGACGATGTCGTCTTCACCTTCGAGCGCCTGCTCAAGGACATGACGCCGGAGTTTGCCGGCATCCATCGCCAGTTTTTCGCCAATTTCGTCAAGGTCGAAGCCATTGACGAGAGCACCGTCCGTTTCACGACGGAGAAGCCGGAACCGCTCTTCGAGACGCTCCTCAACACCTCGGAAGGATCGATCGTTCCGAAGAAGTACATTATGGGCCTTTCGGGCGATCCGAATGCGCTTGAGAAATCCGACTTCGACGCTTTCGCGCTGAAGCCGATCGGCACCGGCCCCTACAAGATTACCCAATACACGCCGAATGAAAGCCTGACCTACACGCGCTTCGACGGCTTCTTCGGTGAGAAGGCGCCGTTTGAAACGGTCTCCATCCGTCGTGTCCCGGAAATGGCCGCGCGCACAACGGCGCTTGCCAATGGTGAAGTCGATCTCATCACCAACGTACCGCCGGACCAGCTCGACGCGATCGCCTCCAATCCGCAGCTCAAGATCGAAGGCGCCGTCACGCCGCTCTTCCACGTCGTCATCTTCAACACGAAGAACGGCGTGCTGAAGGACAAGCGGATCCGCGAGGCGCTGAGTCTGGCGATCGACCGCGACCTGCTCAACGAGTCGCTGTGGCTCGGCAAGGCCGTCGTTCCCAGCACCCATACCTATCCGCAGTATGGTGCGCTTTACATGCCGGAGCTGAAGACCTTTGAATACAATCCGGAGAAGGCAAAGCAGCTCTTGAAAGAGGCCGGCTATGACGGCTCGCCCGTGCGCTACGATACCGACGCCACCTACTATACCAACGGGCTTTTGGCGGCGCAGGCGATCAAGGAAATGTGGGCAGCCGTCGGTGTTCCGATGAACATCAACGTCACGCCAAAGTGGACGGCCGCCAATCCCGACATGGACGCGCGTAACTGGTCGAACCCGATGTACTTTGCCGACCCAGCCGGCTCCTTCGGCACGATGTGGGCTCCCAAGGGCGCAGGTACGGAAGCCTCATGGTCGTCCACGCCAGCCTATGATGCCATGTGGGAGCGGTTCCGCTATTCCACTGACGTCAACGAGCGCAAGAAGGCCTATGCCGAAATGATGGAGCATGTGAAGGACGAAGCGCCGTTCATCCCGCTCTATCGGCCGTACGAGTCTTACGGCATGAGCCGGAAGATCGACTGGAAGCCGCTGCCCGGACATATTCCCTATGTTCTCGACTTCCGCGCCGGCGCCGTCTCAATCGCCACCAATTGATCGCATTGTGCCACCGGGTTGTTCCGCAACCCGGTGGCCTCCTCCCATTCGTCCATTTGAGGCCCACGATGGCTACGGCACCGCTTCTTTCCGTCGAAAATCTCCGCGTCAGCTTTCAGACTGACAATGGCAAGCTCATTGCGGTCGACGATCTTTCGTTTGGTATCGAAGCGGGCGAGTGTGTTGCCGTCGTGGGGGAGTCCGGATCAGGGAAGTCAGTGACCGCGATGGCGATCCTCGGCCTCACCGCCTTCAACGGCGGTCATATCGACCATGGCGCCTTGAAATTCTCAAGGCGCCATGGAAGCGTCAGCGATCTCGCAACCCTGCCCGAGGTGGAGCTTGAGAGGGTACGCGGCGACGAGATCGCCATGATCTTCCAGGAGCCGATGACCAGCCTGAACCCCGTCTTCACCATCGGCGAGCAAATCGCCGAAGTCGTCAGGCATCATAGGAACCTCGGCAGCAAGGAGGCCGCGGCGCGAGCGCTCGAACTGCTGAAGCGCGTCCGCATTCCAGAAGCCGAGACCCGCTTTCGGCAATTTCCGCATGAGCTATCGGGCGGCATGCGTCAGCGCGTCGTCATTGCCATGGCGCTTGCCTGTTCGCCGCGGCTTCTGATTGCCGATGAACCGACGACGGCGCTGGACGTGACCATCCAGGCGCAGATCCTCGATCTGTTGAAGGAGCTCGCCCGGCAGGACGGAATGTCGCTGCTGTTCATTACCCATGACATGGGCGTCGTCGCCGAAATTGCCGATCGGGTCGTCGTCATGCGCCAGGGGCGTAAGGTCGAGGAGAACCTCACGGCTGATTTGTTTGCAGCACCGACAGAAGCCTACACACGCCAACTGCTGAATGCTGTTCCAAAACTTGGCTCGATGGCCGCCTTTACCGGACCCCGCGCCTTTGGCGACGAGACGCCGGATTTACCGGTGGGCCAGGAAGGAACCAAAGCGGAGAAACAGCCGCTTCTGCGCGTACGCGATCTGGTGACCCGTTTTCCGGTCCGAAAGGGGGTATTCCAGCGGCACGTCGCCAATATTCATGCCGTCGAGAATGTCTCGTTCGACCTGCGTGAAGGTGAAACGCTGGCTCTGGTCGGCGAGTCCGGTTGCGGTAAATCGACGACCGGCCGCTCCATCCTGCGTCTGATTGAGCCGACATCCGGGAATGTCGAGCTTGCCGGGGAAGATCTTCTTTCTCTTTCAGGGCCGAGGCTGCAGGCGCGCCGGCGCGACATGCAGATCGTCTTTCAGGATCCCTATGCGGCTCTCGATCCGCGCTTGACGGCATTCGACCAGGTGGCGGAGCCGCTGATCGTCCACCGCGTCGAAATGGGCACGGCGTTGCGTGACAGGGTGGTGAATCTGTTGGAAAGAGTCGGTCTGTCAGCCGACCATCTCGACCGCTACCCACATGAATTCTCCGGCGGCCAGCGCCAGCGCCTATGTATCGCTCGCGCCTTGACGCTCTCACCGAAGATCATCGTTGCCGACGAGCCCGTCTCGGCACTTGACGTCTCCATCCAGGCGCAGGTGGTCAACCTGATGATCGAGCTTCAACAGGAGTTCGGCCTCTCCTATCTGTTCATCTCGCATGATATGGCGGTGGTGGAACGAATGAGCCATCGGGTGGCGGTCATGTGCATGGGCCGGATCGTCGAGATCGGCACGCGCGCCGATGTCTTCGGCAATCCCAGTCACGCCTATACACGTGCGCTGTTGTCGGCTGTGCCGAATCCGGATCCGGCGAGAAGGCGGGTCAATGCGGTTGTTGCCGATCCGTCAGGATCTCCGCTGAAGCCGGTCGGACATGTAGCCCCTGAGGCAATCTACCAAAAGGTTTCAGACGACCACTATGTGCTCTCGGATTGAGGCTCGCTGGAGCTCCGCCAGCGCAAATAAGTCAATCGTCGGCTGCGCCGACGCCCACGGTCCCAATCCCATGAGACATGGGATTGGTTTAGCCCGGCCCAATTTCTTATATTGAATCAGGCTAATCCGTAGACATTCGTCTAACCGATACGATCAGAGTACGCTGACGTTTTCGGCCTTCGACTTGCCGGTCTTGCGATCCTGGCCCAATTCGTAGCTGACCTTTTCACCTTCTCTGAGCGAACCGCCCCGCTGCAAGGCAGACACATGAACGAACACATCCGCTCCCCCGTTCTCGGGGGTAATGAAGCCAAAACCCTTGTCTTCATTGAAAAACTTTACGGTCCCTGTAGGCATAACACTTCCTCTTAATCTTCGACGGCCATCTAGCTCGCCCGACGACCTTATAGCTCGTAAGCTTCATGATCAACAATACGCCATGTTTCTGTAGTTTCGGCATTCACCGGAAATCTGGGCATTGAGCCGGACTTTGGCGAGCGACCGCCTCGAACACCAGTCTCAAGGTGGATCGGTAGCGTCGGTCACCCGGAGCCTAAAAAACGATCACCTCTTTCTGATCCACGAGAACCCATGCATTCAATGCATGGGTGGAATGATGGATTGTCTCTGTTTTAAATCGATTGAAATGGCTATATCTCAATCATCGAAACGACGCCGGAGCCAAGCAAGGTTGCTGACGTCATAGCCCTCAGAAAGGGGATTATCATGAACGTAGCACGCTCTTTCAACAACTGGCGCCGGTTCCGTCAGACCGTTAACGAACTTGGTCGCATGTCCAGCCGCGAGCTGGAAGACCTTGGCATCGACCGGGCTGATATCCGCACCGTCGCCCGCGCATCGCTTGCGCGTTAATTGCATAGCATTTAATCTTCCTGATTGCTCAACGCCCGCTCATGACGCGGGCGTTTTTGCGTTTCGGCTTCGGATCGAAGCCGGTTTGCACGGCAAGCCGTTGCCGAGCGGCGACCTCAATCCAAGCCCGATAATTGCGGTCGATATCGCTTTGGGTTCGAAATTCGAATAGTTTGGCTGGTCGCACCTCCCATTATGGAGAGGCATCCGCCGTTCCGCGTGCTGATACCAACCTCACGAGCGTTGCCGCCGAAACAGGTTTTGCGACGAAGGCCATCCCCCGGGCAAGGTCCGAACGGGCCATCCGGACAAACCCCGATACGATGATGATCCTGGTCTTCGGCCACAGAGACAAAACTCTCCTGGCAAGGCCGAGACCATCCATCGATCCCGACATGTTGATATCCGTGTAGAGGGTATCGATCCGGTTTTGCTTAAAGAGCACCAGGGCTTCATCGGCATTGGTTGCTTCAAGTGTGTCGAAACCGGCCCCCTTGAGAATATCGATAGCGTCAAGACGCAGAATTGGCTCGTCCTCGACGATCAGCACTCGATGGCGTCGGTTCGTTTCCCGCGCATCGGCCTGGTTGCGCGCCAAGATTTCGGCGCCGTCATGGGATGCCCGCGTCTGTTCCATCAAATCGCGTTCCGCGACAGCCTGCAGCCAATGCTCATGGTCCTTGCCCTGAGGTCGCCCCGCGTGCTGCCACAGGTCATAGGCGCGCGCGTTGATCCAAGCCATTCTTTCATCCGTCATCATATTCCTCCGTTATCGCCTCTAACGTCGACGGACGGGCGCGGTTCCGGGCCAATATGAAAGTTTCGAAAAAGTGACCGGACGGTGCGAGTTCACTGCTCGTTGGTCCCATCGCGCCCCTCATCGCTAGTGGCTGAGTGGCGGCCGCGCTATTGGCAGAAGTGTCCCGATCCGACGGAACAAAGCGCGCCATTACCGTGTTTCTGGTGCGCATTAACGATGAGGGTTCCATGACAGACGAGGCAAGGCGGCATTCGGTAGAGCCGGGTGATTTCACGCGGCTCGGCGCCAATTACGATGGACTTGGCGTCAATTTCGCACTCTTCAGCGCCCATGCCGAGAGGGTTGAGCTGTGCCTCCTCGATGAGACCGGCAGCCGGGAAATAGAGCGGATCGAATTGCCCGAATATACCAACGAGATCTGGCATGGCTATATTCCGGGATTAAAACCCGGCGCCTTGTACGGCTACCGTATCCACGGGCCATTCGATCCGGAGAAGGGTCATCGTTTCAATCCGAACAAGTTGCTGATTGATCCCTACGCTCGCGAGCTGGTGGGCGATATCAAGTGGTCGCAGGCGCAGTTCGGCTACAGGCTGGATGACGACCAGAAAGATCTCTCCTTCGACGAGACCGATAGCGCCGCGCAGATGCCGAAGTGCCGTGTCATCGACCTTGGTGAGGAAGGGAAATCGGCCCGCCAAAAGCCATCCGTGCCATGGTCGCAGACGATCTTCTATGAAGCCCACGTCAAGGGAATGACGATGCTTCATCCTGCAATTCCCGAGGACCTGCGCGGGACGTTCGACGGACTGGGTCAGAAAGCGATCGTCGACTACGTCAAAAGCCTTGGGATCACCTCGATCGAGCTGTTGCCGATCCACTTCTTTCCCGATGACAGCCATTTGCTGGACAAAGGCCTGCGCAATTATTGGGGCTACAATTCGCTTGCCTTTTTCGCACCGGTCTCGCGCTATTACGGGCCGAAGGGGCTTTCGGGTTTCCGTGAGATGGTGCGCGCTTTCCACGATGCCGGCATCGAGGTGATCCTCGACGTCGTCTATAACCACACGGCCGAGGGCAACGAGCTCGGTCCGACTTTGTCGTTCAAGGGCATCGACAATTTCTCATACTATCGAACCATGCCGGACGAGCCCCGTTACTACATCAACGATACCGGCACGGGTAATACCATCAACACGTCGCATCCGCGCGTGCTGCAGCTGGTGACGGATTCGCTTCGCTACTGGACTGAGGAAATGCATGTAGACGGCTTCCGCTTTGACCTCGGCACCATTCTCGGCCGCGAGCCGAACGGCTTCGATCAGCGTGGCGGCTTTTTCGATGCGGTGGGGCAAGATCCGGTGCTTTCCAAGGTCAAGCTCATCGGCGAACCTTGGGATATCGGCCCCGGCGGCTATCAGGTCGGCGGCTTTCCGCCGGGCTGGGCGGAATGGAATGACAAGTATCGCGATACGATACGTGATTATTGGAAGGGCACACCCGGCACAACAGGAGATTTCGCGGCGCGGGTTCTGGGCTCGGGAGATGTCTATGACCTGCGCGGGCGCAGGCCATGGGCGAGCGTCAACTTCATCACGGCCCATGACGGGTTTACGCTCAACGACCTCGTCTCCTACAACGACAAGCATAATGAGGCGAACGGTGAAGGCGGCGAGGACGGCCACAACGACAACCGCAGTTTCAACTACGGGGCCGAGGGTCCGACCGAGGATGAGGGCATCATCCGGACGCGGGATCGGCAGCGGAGGAACCTGCTGGCGACCCTGTTCCTGTCGCATGGGACGCCGATGCTGCTTGCCGGCGATGAATTCGGACGCAGTCAGATGGGCAACAATAACGGCTATTGCCAGGACACCGAACTAAGCTGGCTGAATTGGCAGCATCCTTATGAGAGCACGGAGGCCTTGCAGGCATTCACCAGGCGCCTGATCGCACTGCGCCAGGACCATTCCATTTTCAGACGGGAGAGCTGGCGCGATGGCCTGAGGGTCGTTTGGCTCAATCCCGATGGCGGCGAGCAGACGGAAGAACGCTGGAAAGACGATGAGAGCACGACCATAGCGCTGCGTTTATCGCGCGAGCAGCCCTTCGAGGCGGGATGGGACGACGTATTACTTCTATTTAATCCGCGGGAAGAAGAGACCAGTTTCAATCTTCCTGGCGACAAGCGCTGGATCGTGGAGCTCACGACATCGGATTCGGCAGCCACGACAGACGACGCAACTAGCGAGCAAGGCCTGCGGGTCGAGGGCCGGAGCCTGACGGTTTTGCGTGTCGGCTAGACCCTCTGGAGGGTCGAGTAGCTAGTCGTTCTCATGTTCCCGTTCATTTCCGGGGCGCAGCGCTGTCAGCCTATCTATGATGCCGGTCCTTTTCGTCGTCGATCACTTCGGTATCAGGACGATCTCCTCCGCCGACATGTTCCGTCTGCCAATGCCCATCGGGAAGCTGGTACGATATCTCGGCATCGCGCCCTTCGACATGCTGCCGCTGTGCGGCAGACTTGGCTGCAGCGAGTGCACTGTCGTGGTTCGGAAATGTCTCCGACCAAACATCGCCAAGCCGATATGCGTATCCGCCGTCATGCTTGCCCACATGATAGGTAACCGTCATCCCATTTCCTCCTGCAAGTAATAGGAAGGTAGGGCGTGGCGGCTCCATTCCAATATGCCTGCGAGCATCAGCGCGATGATGAACCATATAGGGCGCACTTGCGCGCCCTTCGCGGAGGCAGCCGCCGATCAGCGAAGCCAGCTCCTGGCCGGATGAACGGCATTGAATAGGTCGTGCTACCTTGAGATCGGCTTGCACAGCGACAGGGTTCCGATCGAGCCGAAAGGCGCCCGTGATGGTTTTGATTGTCGTGAGGTGGGCCGCGGTATGGGTAGTCCTACCTATGCGTCTGTTAGATTGGATGGTTTGTGCTATCGCAGCCGTTCACCCGCCATGGAAAGCGCCTTGGCTTTATTTCAGCGGATCGCTTGCGGCGTCGCCTAGACGACCGTTTCGCCGCCATCGACGACGAGGATCTGGCCCGTCATGTAGGAGGATCGGTCTGAGACGAGGAAGAGGATCGGCTCGGCAATTTCCGAAACGTCGGCCCATCGTCCGAGCGGCACTTTCTCGGCGATATAGCTTTCGATCGCGCCACGGCCACCCATCTGCGCGATGAACGGCGCATTGAACGGCGTGTCGACCCAGCCGGGGCAGAGCGCGTTCACGCGCACGCCGAACCGGGCGTAATCGCCGGCCATCTGGCGGGTCATGGCGATGACGGCATGTTTGCTCGTCGTATAGGCGATCATCTCGCGGTCATAGAGTACGCCCGATGAGGACGAGGTGTTGAGAATGACCCCTTTACCCGCTTTCTTCATGACCGGCATGACGAAGCGGGACGCCATGAAATGAGAGCGGACGTTCAGGTTCCAGGAGGTGTCGAAGCCTGCGACTGCAACGTCTTCGAGACTGCCCGCCACCTGCGATCCCGCGTGATTGTGCAGGATATCGATGCGGCCGTGACGGGCGGCAATCGCAGCAATTCCCGCCTCGAGCGCGGTGTCGTCGGTCACGTCGACGACGAAGACTTCTCCACGGCCGCCCGTAGCCGCAATCTGGCTGGCGGTCTCCTCGGCATTGTCCAAATCAATGTCGGCGACAACCACATGCGCGCCTTCGCGCGCCATGATGAGCGCGCCAGCGCGACCGATGCCGGAGCCAGCTCCGGTGACGATTGCGACCCGGTCCTTGAGTATCATGATGTTTCCCCGGTCAGTTTGTCGTTGTCTTTTCGCGCATCAGGAAGCGCGCGATGAAAATGAGGATGAGTGAGGCGATCAGCACCATTGTCGCGATCGCATTGATCTCCGGTGTCACGCCACGGCGGATGGAGGCGAACACATAGATCGGCAGCGTCGTGTTCGATCCGGCGACGAAGAAGGCGATGATGAAATCGTCGAAGGAAAAGGTGAAGGCGAGCAGGAAGCCGGCGAGGATCGACGGCATGATCTGTGGCAGGACGATCTGCCGGAACGTGGTCAGCGGCGTGGCATAGAGATCGCTGGATGCCTCAACGATGTCGCGTCCGAGGCCGGCAATGCGCGCCTTCACGATCATCGTCACCAGCGCCATGGTGAAGAGACCGTGTGCCGCGATGATCGAGCCATAGCCGAGCGCGAATTTTGGCGGCTGGTCGCCGGGCCACACCGCCGCGATCAGCGGATTGATGACGCCGAAGACTTCCACCAGCGCCACCAGCGTCGCGATGCCGATGACGACGCCCGGCACGACGATCGCGGCGGCAAAGAGCCCGTCGAAAATGGCGCGGGTGCGGGCGCCGAGCCGTTCCATGCCGATTGCCGCCATCGTGCCGAAGATCGCCGCCAGCGCCGCGCTGGTGAAGGCGATGATCAGGCTGTTGCGCAGGGCTTCCATCAGGAAGGTGTTGGAGAGCGCCCGTCCATACCATTGCGTCGAGAAGCCGGTGAACTCGCTCGCGTTGCGGCCCGCATTGAAGGAAAACAGCACGACGAGCGCGATCGGCGTATAGAGAAACAGATAGACGAAAGTAACGAGCGCGCGCATCAGACGAGATCCACCTGGCGGGTGCCCGCAACGCGCCAGGCGATGCGCATGGCGACAAGCAAGACGATGACGACGACGGCAACGAGGGTCACGGCGATCGCCGATCCGAACGGCCAGTTGCGCGACTGCAGGAAGAGATCGACCAGCGCATTGCCGATAAAGAACACCTTGCCGCCGCCGAGAAGCTGCGGAATGAGGTATTCGCCGAGCAGCAGGATTGTGACCAGGGCAACGCCGGTCATGACACCCGGCAATGATAGCGGCAGCGTAATGCCGAAGAAGGTCGAGATAGGCTTGGCGCCGAGATCGGCAGACGCTTCCAGCAGCCGGCGGTCGAGTTTTTCGAGGCTGACATAGATCGGCATGATCATCAGCGGCAAATAGCCATAGACAATGCCGAGCAGCACTGCGCCGGGTGTGTTGATGAGCCTGACGTTTTCGATGCCAACGAATTCGAGCAGGTGCGGAATGCCACGTGCGCCGAGCAGATACATCCAGGCGTATGTGCGCACAAGGAGACTGGTCCAGAAGGGAACGACGACAAGCGAAACCAGCAGCAGCCGGCGTTGCGGACTTGCCTTGACGGCGAGGTAATAGGCGACCGGATAGGCAACCAGCAAACAGGCAGCAGCACCGATCGGCGCCAGGATCAGTGTATTGACGAAGGCTGTCGCCCGAGCGCCGAGATTGGCGAATTGCTCAAAGGTAAATGCCGCCTGATATCCGCCTTCCGGGGCACGCTCGCCGAAGGCAAAGACGATGATGGCGATGAAGGGCAGCACCAGGAAGACGAACAGCCAGATACTTGCCGGGCCGACAAGGGCAGCAGTGACGAGGCGCCGTTTTGTGGCAGAGGTGAGGGGCATCGAGAGGTTCTTTATCCGCCGGTTCGGAAGGCGAGCCCGGTCCCTTGCCGCCGAGGCAGCAGGGACCGGAGTTGGGCGAAGGCGATCAGGCCGACTTGAAACGTGCCATCAGTTCGGCGCGGTTCGGATCGGTCAGCGTTGCCGCGGCACCAAATTCCAGCGGCGTCAGCGCGGCCTCGTCCGGATAGACGATCTTGTTTGAGGTGATCTCCTTCGGCAGCAGTGCGATGACACGGCTGTCGGTCGTCGGCGCACCGTTGGCGATGTGCTCCTTCACGGCATTCTTCGGATCCATGAGGTAGTTGAGCAGCGCGTAGCCGGCCGCCTTGTTCGGCGCATCCTTCGGGATCGCGTAATAGTCGGTCCAGATCTCGCCGCCATCCTTGCCGAGCACATAGGCAAGTTCGGGCATATCGCGGTTCAGTTGTGCGCCGTCATTGGTCCAGCACATGGTCAGCCAGGCATCCGTCGAGCGCATCGACGGCTGATAGTCGGAGTTGATCGCGAAGAGATGAGGCTTGACCTTGATGAGCAGCTCTTCGGCCTTGGCGAGTTCTTCCGGCTTGATCGAATTGAAGTCGTAGCCGAGGGAAACGAGCGCGCTGCCGATAGTGGTCAACTGATAGTCATGCACCATGGCGCGGCCATCGGCTTCGGTCTGGGCAATCTCGAAGAAGTCCTTCCAGCTTGAAAGCTTCGTCTTGAGCTTGTTGGTGTTCACGGAGAAGCCGGTCGTGCCCCAGTTCTTCGGCACGGCATAGGTCTTGCCGTCGATCTGCCCTTCCTTGGTAAAGCGCGGGCTTTCGGTCGCCTGGCTGAAGTTGGGGATCTTCGAAAGATCGAGTTCGTCGATGAGGCCAAGCTTGTGATGGGTCGAAATCGTGTAATTCGTCGGCACGAAGAGCGACCAGCCGGACGCGCCTGCCTGCAATTTCGCGAGCATTTCCTCGTTCGAGCCGAAGACGTTGACCTCAACGGCGACACCGGTTGCCGCCTTGAAATTCTCGAAAGTGGCGGGGTCGTGATAGTTCGGCCAGGTCGCGATCGACATCTGCGTGCCGAGCTCACCGGCGGCATAGGCCGGTGTCGAAAGCGCACCAGGGAAGCGCGAGAGCACCGCCGCCGCAAGGCCGAGGCCAGTGATGTTCAGGAAGTGGCGGCGGCTGACGGAGCCGCGTTTCAGGCGCATGAATTCATCCATGAAGCCTTCGGCGGAAATGGGGAGATTGTCCTTGTAATCCTTGCTCATGATGCTGTTCCCTTGTTTTGGCTTATGCATTCGATGCTGGAAAGACATGTATGGCTGTGGGGTCGAAGCCGAGGAAAACCTCCTCGCCCGGCGCCACGAGATCGCTGTCGCTCATGCTGCGGCGATCGGCCGTGATGAGGAAATCGCCAAGCCCCGGAACGGTGACGGCATATTCCGCCGACGAGCCGAGGAAGATGCGATGCGTAACCGTGCCCTTGAACGACGCGCCCGTTGTCGCCTGGGTGCGGGTGAGGTGAATCGCTTCCGGCCGAAGGGCGGCAATTGCCGCACCGGGAGAGAGGGGCTTGCCGGCGGCAATGGCCGAGCCGTCCGCGAGGCGAAGCGTCGCGCCGTCCGCTTCCATCGTCGCGGCAATCCGGTTGGTCTTGCCGACGAAATCGGCGACGAAGAGATCGGCCGGCCGATCGTAGACTTCCTGCGGCGTCCCAAGCTGGCGGATACGGCCGGCGCTCATGACGCAGACGATATCGGCCATCGAGAGCGCCTCTTCCTGGTCATGCGTGACGAGCACGAAGGTGATGCCGAGCTCGCGCTGGAGCGTCTGCAATTCGATCTGCATGGCCGAGCGCAGCTTCTTGTCGAGCGCGGCCAGCGGTTCGTCGAGCAGAAGAACAGAGGGGCGATTGACGATGGCGCGCGCCAGCGCCACGCGCTGCTGCTGCCCGCCTGACATCTCGTGAATCCGCCGTTTGGCAAAGCCGCCGAGCCGAACCATGTCCAGCGCCTCGGCAACGCGGCGGTCGATCTCCGCGGACCTGATTTTCGGGCGCATCTGCTTCAGCCCATAGGCGACGTTCTGCTCGACGTTGAAATGCGGAAACAGCGCGTAATGCTGAAACACCATGTTGACGGGACGGCGGAAGGCCGGAACGCCATTCATCTCGCGCCCGTCGATCAGCACCGTGCCTTCGCTCGGCTGCTCGAAGCCGCCGATCATGCGCAGGCATGTTGTCTTGCCGCAGCCTGATGGACCGAGCAGCGCCAGGAAGGCGCCCTTGGGCACATTGAGGTTGATGTCCGTCACGGCGGTCACGGCGCCATAGGCCTTGGTGACCGAACGGAATTCGATATCGTTCGTCGAAGCGGATGCCACGTCTGTTCCCTGCGGTTGGTCTGGAATTGGCAGTCTTTACTGCTCTAATGCCACCGTCGTTAAGGAAAGAGTAAGCCTGAGCTTCCTGCAAGGTATATACCCCGAAAGAGGTATTTCCGTGCAAAATGCTTCGTGGGAGGTGTATATGGAAACTGCGCTGTATTGCGCAGGGCGGCAGAGGGGATCCGTCAGATGAGCACCGACCTAGAGGGCCTTTTTGCTGCCTTCAGCGCCACGATCGGCAGACCGGCGATGGCGGATGCCGAGTTCGGAGAGACCTTTCGTCAGATGATGGCGGCGCTGGTGCGCTTCGACTATGTCGTCGTCTTCGCCTATCGCGGCAAGGAGCGGCCGATCGATCTTTACAGCACCTTCGACCCTGAAGAGCATATCGTCTTCGTGACGCTCTATCAGGCCGGCCCCTATCTGCTCGACCCCTTCTATCATACGGCGCGCGAGCGCCGTGAAGGCGTTCTCCGGATGCGGGAACTGGCGCCGGACCGCTTCTTTTCCAGCGAATATTACCGCACCTACTATGTCCAGACCGGTCTTGCCGAGGAGATCGGCTTCTTTGTGAATGCCGGTGAAGATGTCACGATCGTGCTGTCGCTGATGCGGCGCGAAACGACCGGTATTTTTCCGCCGGCCGAATTCATGACGCTCAGGAAAGTCGAGCCACTCGTGACCGACATGGTGAGGCATTATTGGTCCGGCCTTGCGCCGCGCTTCGATGCGCAATTGGCGGCCGGCGGCAGGAGCAGGCGCAAGCCGGGCCAGACCGGAAATATTCCGCCTGCGGATGCCGTCTGGCGAGACCTCAACCTGACGAGCCGCGAGACTGCTATCGTCGAGCTGGTATTGCAGGGGCATTCATCGGAATCGATCGGGCTCAAGCTCAATATCTCGACGGGTACGGTGAAGGTTCACCGGCGCAACGTCTACCGCAAGCTCGGCATTTCCTCGCAGACGCAGCTGCTATCGCTGTATCTGAAGAACCTCTCATAGGGTTGGTCAAAAGCATCCCTTCCTGCGGTGATGCCTCGACACGGTCGAGCGCCGCCACTGCATGCGGACCTTCAATCGCCTGAATGGCGAGATCGGTGCCGGTTGCCGAAATAATCTCGGGGTGTCGTAAGCTTGGCGTTTACGATAGCGGGATATAGGTGTCGAATTCAGACAGATGATCCGGCTTGCCAAGGCGGATTTGCAGAGGGATTGCCGCAAGAGTGCGTCTTATATTTCGCTACCTCAAGTTCGCGGTTTTTACGGTGGCTATCGTGTGGATCGTGGCTGCTGCCATCATCTGTTTGCGCGGCGTAACCATGCGCTATGACACGGCCGATATTGCCGTGGTCTTCGGCAATGCGCTTTACGGCGATGGAACCCCGAAGCCGATCTTGGCATCTCGACTGGATGTCGCCGTGAATTGCTATCAGACGGGATATTGCGCAAAACTTTTTGTCAGCGGCAGTATCGACGGCCCGGGCCTCGATGAAGCAGCCGCGATGCAGACCTATCTATTGGCACGCGGCATTCCGGCCGATCGCATCATCGTCGACAACAAGGGCGACAACACGCTGGCAACGGCTCGCAATGCGATCGACTACATGCGGGAGCATCAGATTTCCCGCGTCATGCTGGTAAGCCAGTACTATCATCTCGCAAGGGCGCAGCTGGCATTCGAGCGGGTGGGTGCCTCCGAGGTGTATGGGGCGTTTCCACATGCATTTCAGATTCGCGATCTCTATTCGAGCTGGAGAGAGGTGCCCGCATTTGCAATTTACAGCGTCAGGCTGGCGTTGAACCCGGATTCAAAGCCCATTTCCTTCAGGCCGATGCAATTCATTTTGAGCATCTTCGCCGCGCAATAGCGGCTCCCGATTCCATCTTGGTATTCACTCCGCATACAAGCGATGAGGGTCAATGCTGCTTTCGATTTCACGCAATAGTGAATCGACGCCACATTTCGCGTTTCGAAATAATGATGCCTTCTCTATATTTGGAGCATTTCCAGCAAAAGTGCGTAGCGGTTTTTCGTCCAGAAATGCGTAAAAACAAAGAGATAGAGCCCTTTCGCGATTCGAAGAAAAGCGAAATGGCTCTAGATGGAACCAGATGAAGTTTTCGGGGTTGGTAGCGACCCAGGGGGATTGCATGACACAAGTGAACCCGAAGGTACTCGTCGTCGAAGACGAACCTTTGCTACTGATGACGGCGATCGATATCGTCGAGGGTGCCGGTTTTGAAGCTGTTTCCGCTCGCAATGCGGACGAAGCCATCCGCCTCCTCGAGAGCACTCCGGACATACGGATATTGTTTACCGACATCCATATGCCGGGATCCATGGACGGCCTGAAACTGGCAGCCGCAGTGCGCGAGCGTTGGCCCCCGATCGAGATCATCGTCGCCTCCGGCATGACACGGCCCGAGGTGACGGAGATGCCGGAGCGCAGCGTTTTCTTTTCAAAGCCGTACGATCCCCGCAATGTCTCGGATGCGCTCCTCAAGTTCAGCGCATGACGGCATCGGTTGCCGTGTGAGCGAATAGTCGCCCTCACCTCCTTCACTCGGCTCATCGCTAGCCCAATGCATTTCCAACACGGCCGCTACGCTGGACAGGCTAAACTCAAGGCTGCCTTCTCAAACCATCACCTCCCGCTCGGAACAAAAGCTCGCTGCCAGAGTTCGAGATAGCAGTGGTATTGATGGAGAAAGACATGAATGAGGACGATATCAGGAAGGCTGCCTATGCCCGCTGGCAAGCGGAAGGTGAGCCGGAAGGCCAGCACGAACGCCATTGGCGCGAAGCCTAGGAAGAGTTGACGTCAGGCAGCGATGAGCACACCTCGGCACCCTCCAGGAATCATGCAGATGATTCAATATCCTCGCCTTCCGCAGAGGCTGGCGAGACGAGTTCAGAAGCCATTCCCGCGCGCGGGAATGGGCAAAGAGGCTTCAAGCCCGGTGAGCTTGCCTCAGAGAACAAATAGGGCTGGTGCAAATACCGAAAGGCGGCGTCTGCTTCTTGCGGTCACGCGCCGGAAGAGCCGGCGCAATTATGCTCCCATCAAGCGGACAGCTGACCACCGGAAAACATACAATCGAAGGAGCCTACCATGACAAAGCGTCAGCCGGTGTCGGCGACAGTACATGTTGCGAGTGCTTCAAAGACACCAAAAAGCAATAGAATTCGCTCCGACAAAGGCGACAAAACCGCCTATGAGCGCGGTGCAGATGCGGGCAGAAAGACGGACTCGCAACCGGCCAACCCCTATCCGGACGGCAGCGATGCCGCCAAGACATTCGAACATGGGCAGCTGGATGCTCAAAAGGTCAGGAGCAACGACAAGCCGCCTGGGAGGTAAGCCCGTCTTCATCGGATTGCCCGGCTGCGGAGATGATCTTCATGGCCGCACGTGCCCCGCGACCTCTGATGCAAGATTATTCAAACGCTGTTTGATAATTAATGCCTCGAAAGCGGCTGTCGTTACCCCAGGGCAGAATCGATTCCCAGGGCGGCGAGCGCCGGATTGGCGGCCATGGGCGTCTTGCTGATGGTCGCGCGCCAGGAGGCGCCTGACGTGCCGGGCTGCATGACGATGGCGATCGGCAGGGCGGCGGCGCCGAGCGCCGGCAGTTCGGCGGCATGTTCCGCCCGCATCAGGCGCGGATGGCTGTTGGAGTGCCGGTGCGTCATCGTGGGTAGCAGCGGCGTTGCGGCAGCGATGATTCCATCCAGCAATTCCAAGGGCAGGCCGCCGCCGATGACGATGGTATCGGGGTCGAGCATGGCTTCGACATTGCGGATGGCGATCTTCAAATATTGGCCGGCCTCCTGTTGCCAGGCGAGCAATCGAGCATCGCCGGCGCGAAAACAGGCGGCCAGCTCTTCGGCGGGCACCTCGTCCGGCGTGCGCGTCGGACCGCAAATGGTTTCAGCCGCAGAATAGAACGAGACATATTGCTCCAGGCAACCGCGGCTGCCGCAGGGGCAAAGCCGGCCGCCGGGCTTGACGATCATGTGGCCGATTTCCCCGGCGCCCCCGAAGGCACCGCGATAATGATGGCCGTCCATGACAAGGCCGCCACCGACGCCCAGATTGAAATGCAGATAGAAGAAGCTGCGGGCGACGCGGCCAATGCCGTAGAGGCGTTCGCCGATGGCTGCCACGGTCGCGTCGTTTTCGACGAAGGTTCGCACGCCGGTCAGTTCTTCAAGCTTTGCCGCCAGCGGAAATTTGGTCCATTCGTCGGCTTCCTGAACCTTGTCATACCAGAATGTGCCGTTCTCAACTGTCCCCGGAACGCTGCAGCCGATGCCCCAGATTTTCTGCCGCTGTATTCCCGACGTCTCGACAAGCCGGTTCACCAGGGTGCCGAGCGCCTGGGCGATCAAGGCGGGCTCGCGCTCGATCAGATCCTGCGCCTCGCTGGCGACCACCGTGCCGGTGAGGTCGACGAGTACGCCGGAAACCCGGCGATAGGCGAGAGACAGACCAATCGTATAGCCGCCCGCCGGATCAAGTGACAGCTCGACGGCGGGTTGCCCGCGCTGTCCCAAACGCTTGCCCTGCTGGCGAATCAAGCCGGCAACTTCCAGTTCCGACGCAATGTTGGAGATCGCCTGAACGGTAAGGCCAATGGTCTTTGCCAGTTCCGTGCGCGTGATTGGTCCACCACGACGCACGGCATCGAAGACCGCACGGCGATTGAGTGTTCGGGTCTGCGCCAGATTGGTGCCCGGCATTGCGCCGTCGTGATCTGCTGAAGTGGCCATACCTGTTCTCTCATCAAAGCTCCGGTTGCAAGATATTCAAAAACCGTTTAATTAAAAAGTGTTGTGTTATTAGTCGTGTGACGCCTCGTTGCGGGCAAACGTGCCGGC
This sequence comes from Rhizobium sp. AC27/96, assembly GCF_001692325.1. Taxonomy (GTDB): domain Bacteria; phylum Pseudomonadota; class Alphaproteobacteria; order Rhizobiales; family Rhizobiaceae; genus Rhizobium. The sequence continues at coordinate 27,551 of NZ_LXKN01000033.1, forward strand.
CTGCCTTGGTCGGCATGAAAGGGCTTTCGGTTGACCGGAATGGCGGCGCCGGGCGTTCCTGTCCGGCAAGCTCCGGTCATGTCGGCTGCAAACACGAAGAGCATGCATCAGCCGAATATTCGAAGAGGCGGAGCTCACCAAAGGCTCAATTTCTTTCGAATAATTAGTAACCATATAGTTATGTAGTGACTGAGCTTGACCTTTGCCTCGCTCCTGAGGCCGGCTCTTGTCGCTGTTGAAAAATTGCTGAGATGGGCACTCCCCACGTTCTTGAATAGAACGTTGCTGGAGGATGAGCCCTTACTATCTCATTTAATAAATATAAATAAAATCAACATTTTAATAAGATTGTTGAGCCGTTTCATGCCCTTAGGATAGATGGCGAGAAATCATGCGTCACCGGTTCTCAATTTCCTGACGCCGATGCTGTCGATTTTTAAGTTTGGCTGGACCTACGCCGCTTGACAGGAGAATTTTGCCGCTGTTAGCTATTCACCAAATGGTTATTTATAAAAATCTGAGGGGCTAAAACGTGCAGGCTATGATCGGTATAGAGGGTGTCTCGAAGTCCTTCTCCACGAAGGGCGCCGGTCTCGTCACCGCCTTGAACACGGTTGATCTCACAATCCAGGACAATGAGTTCTTCACCCTGCTCGGCCCCTCGGGCTGCGGAAAGACGACGCTGCTGCGTCTGATCGGCGGGTTTGAGGCGCCGACGACGGGCAAGATCCGCATCGGCGATATCGACGCAGCCTCGCTGCCGCCGCAGAAGCGGCCCGTCAATACGGTCTTCCAGAGCTATGCACTGTTCCCGCATATGACGATTGCCGAGAACGTAGCCTTCGGTCTGCAAATGCTCAAAGTGCCGAAGGCCGATATCGATCAGCGGGTGCGCGCTGCGTTGAGCATGGTGCGGCTCGACAATTATGCCTCTCGCAGCCCTCGTCAGCTCTCCGGCGGTCAGCAACAACGCGTCGCGCTCGCAAGGGCGCTTGCTCCGCGCCCGAAGGTGCTGCTGCTCGACGAGCCGCTGTCGGCGCTGGATCTGAAGCTCCGCAAGGAAATGCAATCGGAGTTAAAGCGCCTGCAGCGCGAGACCGGCATCACCTTCATTCTGGTCACGCATGATCAGGAGGAGGCGCTGGCAATGTCGGATCGCATCGCCGTCATGTCGGCAGGCAACATCCTCCAGGTGGGTGAGCCCAGGGAGATCTACGATAATCCGCAAAGCCATTTCGTGGCGGATTTCATCGGCGAGTCCAATGTTATTCCCGGCACTGTTCTCGGTCGCGACCCCGCGATCATGGTTGCGGTGCGTCCAGAGCGGGTTGCCGTTTCTCCCGCCATGAATTCGGGGCAGGGGCGGGCCAGAGGCACGATCGCGTCAGTCACCTTCCTTGGCCTCGATACGCTCTATGAGGTCACGCTCGACGGCGGCAGCAAGGTGCGCAGCCGCTGCCGCGATGCGGAACTTTCCCTGACCGCCGGGCAATCCGTCGTCGTCGATTGGCCGAGTGGCGTCGAACGCCACCTGCTGAATTGAGTGGAGGCGGTCTCGTGAACGAAAATCGCACTCTGGCTCTTATCGCCCCGGCCTTCCTGGTCATCGGCATCTTCATGGTGCTGCCGCTCTGCATCGCCGTCGTCTATTCCTTCATGACCGCCAACCCCTATGGCGGCGTGACCATGCCGCTGACCTTCGATGCCTATGTGCAGTTCCTGTTCCGGCGCGATTTCGACGACAGCCTGATGTTCTCGTGGAGCTACGTGATCATCATCCTGCGCTCCATCTATCTGGCGGCAGCAACGACGGTCATCTGTCTCGCACTTGGCTTGCCCGTTGCCTGGTATATCGTTTGCCAGGCGCCGGAGCGCCGTCGAATCCTGCTGTTCTTCGTCACGCTGCCGTTCTGGATCAACACGCTGATCCGCACCTATTGCTGGGTGTTGATCCTGCGCGACGAAGGGCTGGCGAACGGTCTTTTGAAGTCGTTGGGTGTGATCAACGGTCCGCTGCCACTGCTCTACAATGATGGCTCGATCCTGCTGGGCCTGGTCTATACGTTCCTGCCCTTCATGATCCTACCTGTCTATTCGACGCTGGAGCGCATCGACCCCCGGCTGATCGAAGTGGCCTATGATCTCTATGCCAATCGTTATGCCGTCTTCCGCCGCGTGATCTGGCCTCTGGCCAAGCCCGGCGCGCTGGTTGGCGCCAGCCTCGTGTTCGCTCCTGCCCTCGGTTCATTCCTGGCGCCGGACCTGCTTGGTGGCGGCAAGAAGCTTCTCATCGGCAGTCTCGTGCAGATGCAGTTCACCACCTCGCGCAACTGGCCCTTCGGTGCGGCGCTGTCGATCGTCGTGACGGTGGGCGTGTTGCTGATCTTCCTCGCCCGTGCCCGCAAGGTGCCTGAGGAGGGTCGCTCATGAAGACCGCGCGACCCTTCGATTGGCGTCATACGCCCGGCCTTTCGGCCTTCACGGCCGTCATCATGCTGTTCTTCTACGCGCCGCTGGCGATCCTGGTGATCTACTCCTTCAATGCCAACCAGTTGGTGACGGTTTGGAGCGGCTTCAGCTTCCATTGGTTCGTCGATGTTGCCGCCAACACCGATATCCGCCGCGCTGCCTTCAACAGCATTATTATTGCTATCGCTGCGACGGTCGCTTCGACCCTGATCGCGACGGCCGGAGCCCTGGCGCTAGAGCGCGGCAAGCTGCGCTTCGGACGGGCGACGGTGACGGCGATGATCGCGCTGCCGCTGATCGTGCCGGAGATCATTGTGGCGATCATGACGCTGATCTTCTTCTCGATGGTCGGCATGCATAACGGGCTGGTCAATCTCATCATCGCCCATACCGTCTTCTGCATCCCGTTTGCGCTGCTACCGGTGCAGGCCCGCCTGCGTGATATGGGTGGCGCGCTGGAAGAGGCGGCGCGCGATCTCTACGCCAGCGAGTGGCAGCTTTTTCGGCGCGTGACACTGCCGCTCTTGATGCCGGCGATTTCGGCCGGCGCCTTGATGGCCTTCGTCGTCTCGCTCGACGATTTCCTGATCAGCCTGATGGTGTCCGGAGCCGGGTCCACGACGCTGCCGGTCTATGTCTACGGTATGATGCGGCTTGGCGTGACGCCGGAGGTCAATGCCATCTCCACCATTCTGCTTGCGGTCTCGCTGGTCTTCGTCACGGCATCGCTTTTGCTCGGACGACGAAGCCAGAAGGCAGAACAATAATCTCCAGGCAAAAATAACAGAGAGGGAACCATGACCAAAATGAAGAAACTGCTCCTGAGTGCCAGCCTGCTTGCAGGCGTTGCCTGCGCCATGCCGCATGCGGCTTTTGCCGATGCCGGCGTGCTGCATATCTACAATTGGACCGACTATACCTCCGACGAGATGGTCAAGAAATTCGAGGCGGAAACCGGCATCAAGGTGACGATCGACACCTATGATTCCAACGAGACTGCCCTTGCCAAGATCAGCTCCGGCGCATCCGGCTATGACGTGATGATCATCAGCAACGACTTCGTGCCGATCTTCGCAAGCCAGGGCCTGTTACAGGATGTCGGCGTCGCCTCGATGCCGAACTTCAAGAACCTGGAGCCGAAATGGCAGAAGCGTCCGTGGGACGTCGATGCGAAATATTCGGTTCCGTGGGTGTGGGGAACGACGTCCTATTCGGTGGATACCGCGATCTACAAGGGCCCGACCGATAGCTTAAAGGCGCTGTTCGAACCATCCGCCGACCTCAAGGGCAAGATCGGCATGTTCGGCTCGCCAAGCGAAGTCATGTCGCTGGCATTGCTCTACCTCGGCAAGGACCAGTGCAACGTCAACCCGGCAGATCTGAAGCAGCTCGACGCATTGCTGCAGGCGCAGAAACCTTTCGTGAAGGTCTATAATTCCGACGGAACGACGGAGCGCCAGGTGTCCGGCGAAACCGTCATGCATGAGCAATGGTCGGGCAAGGCGCTGGCCGCACGCCAGCAGAAATCGACCATCAAATACGTCATTCCAAAGGAAGGCGTGATCGGCTGGATGGACAATGTTGCTGTTCCGAAGGGCGCTCCCGATCTGGAGAACGCCAAGAAGTTTCTGAACTTCCTGATGGACCCCGAGAACATTGCCCTGCAGCAGAAGTCGACCGGCTATCAGAGCGCGGTCGCCGGATCGAACAAATATCTGCCGCCAGAAGTTGGCAACTCGCCGGAGTTCAATCCGCCGTCCGATCTCAAGATCGTCTTCGCACCCTCCTGCCCGGAAAAGGCGACGCGCGCCTATGACCGGATCTGGACGGACCTGCGCCAATAATACCGACCATCAGACAGGCCGCGCGTGGCGGCCTGTCGACAACGACGAACCGCGTGGGATGGCCGTTCAGCCGGCCGCCACCGCAATAGAATAGGGAACAGAGTGCCATGAATCAGACCGTTCACCCCGCTACGGCGCAAGCCGGCGTTGCTGCACCGCCGCCGCCAACCTACCTGAAGGCTCTTTCGCCGCTGACCGCGGATGAAATCCGCATCGTTGCCGATGTGGTCAAGGCCGATCCGGAGCTGGGGCCGGCTGCGCTCTTCGAGAACATCGATCTTCGCGAGCCGACGCCGGCAGAATATCGCGCCCATCTGGAAGGCAAGACCTTGCCCCGCGAGGCACGCGTCAACGTCAACCATATCGACAAGCCGGGCGTCTGGCAGTTGATCATCTCGCTGGCCGACAAGTCGATCGTCGGCCGCAAGCATTTCCCGACGGCGCGCGCCGGCTTCATGGTCGAACAGATGCTGAGCGTCGAGGTCAACGTCAAGAACGATCCGCGCTTCATCGAAGCCTGCCGCAAGCGTGGCATCGAGGATATGACCGGCGTCATCGTCGACTCCTGGTCCGGCGGCAATTTCGGCCACAAGGATGAAGAGGGCCGACTGATCTCTCATACCTTCTCATGGCTGCGCGTTCACGAATTCGGAAATTATTATGCGCATCCGATCGAAGGTCTGAATGCCGTCATCGACGTCAAGACCGGGGAAGTTCTGCGTGTCGACGATCATCCGGATCATCCGCCGATCCCCATGGCGCGCTATGACTACGATCCCGAATTTCTGCCCGCTCCGTCGGCGCCGCTCAAGACACTCGATGTCGTGCAGCCAGAAGGCGTGAGCTTCACCATCGACGGCCATGCGATTTCCTGGGACAAGTGGACGCTGGCGATCGGCTTCACCCCTCGCGAAGGTCTGGTGCTGCACGATATCCGCTACGACGGACGTTCGGTCGTCCGCCGGGCCGCAATCGCCGAGCTCGTGGTGCCCTATGGTTCGCCGCTCTTCGGCCATGCCCGCCAGAATATTTTCGACGTTGGCGAATACGGCTTTGGCAAGCTCACCAATTCGCTCAAGCTCGGCTGCGATTGCCTGGGCACCATCCACTATCTCGATGCGCATGTGAACGGCATCAAGGGCGAAGCCGTTACCATCGAAAAGGCGGTCTGCATCCATGAAGAGGATACCGGTATCCTCTGGAAGCATTGGGACTTCCGCACTGGCCGCACCGTGCTGAAGCGCGGCCGCAAGCTGGTGATCTCCTCGATCTGCACGGTCGGCAATTACGAGTATGCGCAATACTGGTATCTGGACCTGGCGGGCGAGATCGAATTCGAAATGAAGGCGACCGGCATCGTCAACACCAATGCTTGCCATCCTGGCCAGCCGGACAAATACTCGGTCGAAATCCAGCCCGGTCTCGGCGCGCCGATCCACCAGCATGTCTTCTGCGCCCGTCTCGATATGGCTGTGGACGGTTCGGGCAATAGCGTCGTCGAGACCAACTCCTACATGGAGCCGACGAGCGCCACGAACCCCTTCGGCAATGCCTTCTATGCCGAGGATACCGTCCTGAAGACAGAGCTTGCGGCTGCCCGCAGGGCCGATCTTTCCACGCATCGCAGCTGGAAGGTCGTCAATCCCAACAAGCTCAATCATGTCGGCAAGCCCGTGGGCTACAAGCTGCATGCGCCCAACTGCGTCACGCCGATGATCCAGGATGACGGCGCTTCCGGCACGCGGTCAAACTTCATCCGCAATCACATCTGGGTCACGCCGTTCAATGAGAACGAGCGCTATCCGGCCGGCGAGTTCGTCGCCAATTCCGACGGGTCTGATGGTCTCGCCGAACTCGTCAAGCAGGATCGTTCGGTCGAGAACACCGACATCGTGCTCTGGCACTCCTTCGGCCTGCATCATGTCGTCCGCCCGGAGGACTTTCCGGTGCAGCCCTGCATATCCTGCGGCTTCTCGCTGGCGCCTGCCGGTTTCTTCGAGATGAATCCGTCGAACAACCTGCCGGATACGGTCAACAAGGCGAGCGTCCTTGCTGGCGACGGCTCGAAGGGATGCTGCTGCTGATCTCCTCAAATTAGGCAGCAGCTCACATGGCGGCTTCGCTGGCCGGGGCCGCCATGTGCTCTCCATCAACATTCCAGTCGGTACTTGCGATGAGTTCGACCATCATGCTTCGCGACACACAGATGCAGGCGATCCTTCTGGGGATTGCCTTTGTCAGTGCGCTTTGCTGGTGGCTTCTCGTTTCGACCATGCCGATGGCAGGCATCATGGTGTGCGGCGTCGAGGGGATCGGGTCGAGCATACCTGCCTGGAACACGGGCCGGGCATTCAGCCTGCTCTCGATGTGGATTGTCATGACACCGGCCATGATGCTGCCGGGGGCGGCACCCGCGATCATGCAGGCGTCCTGGGATCATCGCGGCCGCCTCGATGTCTATACCGCGGCCATGTCGGCCGCCGCTGGCTATCTCCTTATAATCCTGTTCGGAAGCATCATCGCCGCACTGGCACAATGGGCGATGGAATCCCACGGTGTCCTGATCGGCGGCGTGACCATGGGCAATCCGCAATGGATTGGCCTTCTTTTCATCGCTGCAGGCCTTAATCAGGTCCTGCCGTTCACGCGCTCGCCGAAGCCATTTTGCGTAACGGGGACTTGCGGCGGGGGTACAGGAGTAAAAGCGGGGCTGCGACACGGCAGAGCATGTTTTAGCAGCTGCGCCGGCATGATCTGCCTGCAATTTGCCGGTGGCGTGATGAATGTCGGCTGGATGGCGCTTTTGACCGCATGGATGCTGGCGGATGCGATCTTGCCCTGGAAAAGGCATGTCGCCGTCCTGGGAGGGGTAGCCTTGCTTGTGAACGGCGCTCTGTGCCTGGCAATGACGTCCTGAGCCAGATCACATTTGAGCGATCTGCCCATTTTCCATCTTCTGATTAGTCATGGGCCGGCCTAAAAACCACTTCGCATTTCCTTGAGATCATGCTCAAGTTGCCGCCGAATCCGGAGATCTCCATGCAAGATGATGAAACATTGGCGACCGATAGGGTCGAGCAGGAACCCTCGCGCGCCTTTGTGACCGTCGTGGCGGTTGCGACGGGTGCGCTTGTCGCCAATCTCTATTATGCCCAGCCGCTGGTTGCCTCCATCGGCGCCGAGCTTGGCATCAGCGATCGCCTGGCAGGTTCGATCACCAGCATCACCCAGATCGGCTATGGCGCCGGTCTGTTTCTGCTGGTCTCGCTTGCCGACATCGTCGAGAACAGGCGGCTGGTGCTGGTGACCCTTTCGCTCACCATCATTGCGCTGATCGGGGCGGCCGTCTCGACGGTTGCAGTTCCGTTTTTCATCGCCTCATTCGTCGTCGGGGTCTGTTCCACCGGCGCGCAGGTGCTGATCCCCTTCATCTCCCACATGGTGCCGCCCGAGCGGCGCGGCCGCACCGTCGGCAACATCATGGGCGGATTGTTGACCGGCATCATGCTGGCGCGTCCGGCTTCGCTGTTCATCGCCGCGAGCTTCGGCTGGCGCGCTGTCTTCTGGTGCTCGGCAGTCCTGATGGTGCTCATCCTCGTGGCACTGGTGCGAATGATGCCGAAACATGCAGTCAAGGGCAGTCTGCACTACGGCCAGATCCTCACTTCGATGGCGGGGCTTTGGCTGGCTATGCCGGCTCTGCGCTGGCGCGCAGCCTTCCAATTTCTGATGTTTGCCGCCTTCAACATGTTCTGGACGGCCGCACCGCTGATGCTTGCGGAGCAACTCGGCCTCAGCCAGCGCGCGATCGGATTTTTCGCGCTTGCCGGTGCGGGCGGCGCTCTTGCCGCACCTCTGGCCGGACGCCTTGCCGATCATGGTCACTCCACCATGGTCACCCTCGGTTCGATGCTGCTGGTCGGCGTCGGATTCCTGGCCACCGGTTGGGCGGCGGCAATCTCGACCGTGGTTGGCCTGGCGATCCTTGCATTCCTCATCGATGCCGGCGTGCAGGGCAATCAGGTGGTCAGCCAGCGCATCATCTTCTCCGCAGCCGGGCAGGAAAATCGCGGCCGCATCAATGCGCTATACATGACCGTAACCTTCATCGGCGGCGCACTCGGCTCGCTGCTTGGCACCGTCACCTATCATTGGGGTGGATGGACCACCTCGGCCTTGGCGGGCGGCGCGCTGGGCCTGCTGCTTCTCATCCTTTTCGGCCTGCAACAGGCGACCGCATCCCGCCAGCCGGCGTGATGCGGGATTGAATGCCGTGCCTATGCCTATGCCGATGGCGAGGCGCCGCGCGCCGGTGATGAAGCGCTCTGCCGTGCGGCCTTGATATCGTCGGCGATCTTCTCCGCCATCATGATCACGGGCGTGTTCGTGTTGGCGCGCGGGATGGTCGGCATCAGCGAGGCGTCGCAGATGCGCAAACCGGCGATGCCGTAGATCTCGCCGCTGCCACTCGTCACGGCAAGCGGGTCGCTCTCCGCGCCCATCTTGCAGGTTCCCGAAGCATGCCAGACGCCGCCGACGGCACTGCTGACGAATGCGGTCAACGCCTTGTCGTCGGCAAGCAGGTTCTCGATCTTCACGCCGAGCGTTACCACGGAATTGATGAGCCAGGGGCGCAGGGCATAGGAATGATCGAGCATGGCACCGAACAGGCCGCGCTGGATCTGGTTGAGCATGCCCGGACCGCCAAGCTTCGCGACCCGCGGCGAATAGCTGGTTGGAAATACCGGGCCGCGATGTCCGTCCATATGCTTGTCGAGCAATGTCTGTGCTCCGAGACGGAAGGCGGATTTCAACCGCTCGAGATCGCGTTCGTCCGACAGCATGCGGAAATCGACCAGCGGCTCTTCACGCGCATCGATGCTTTTCAGCTGCACATGTCCGCGCGAATAGGCTTTGTTGACCCAGATGAACAGCGTGCCCACCCGCTGGCCGACGCTGTGCCAGCCGGAACGCGCGATCATCGCCGCGTGCATGTCGCCTTCTGGTGTGCCTGGCAGGCCCGACGAAAACCGCAGGATGGCGTGATCATGATGTTCATCGAGATCCCGCAGTCGCGATTGCGGCGGCAGATATGTGGAGACGGCGGTCGATGGATGTTCCATCAGATTGCGGCCGATGCCGGCCTTGTCGAGGGCAACCGCGATGCCGAGCTTGTTCAACTGCTCGCCGGGACCAATGCCGCTGCGCATCAGCAATGCCGGTGTATGGATGGCGCCGCAGCTGACGATGGTCTCGTGGGCGAGCAGCGTTTCAGTCCTTGAGCGGTCCCGTGCATCGGAAATGACCGCTCCGGTAACGCGGCCTGCTTCGAGCACAAGCTTGTCGGCGAAGCGGTCGGTCAGGATGCGCAGATTGGGCCGTGCCCTGACCTCGGGCGAGAGATAGGCGACGGAGGTCGGCACACGCTCGCCCTTGTCGCTGACGGCGATCGCGCCGACATAGATGCCGTCCTTCCATTCGCCATTCTGGTCCGGCCGGCGTTGATGGCCGCGCGCGACCATGGTGTCGATGACGCTCTTGACGAAGGGCGACATCTTGGCCTGCTTGATGCGGCGGATCGGGATCGGGCCATCCTGTCCGTGATAGTCGTCGTTGAAATCGAAATCATGTTCCAGCTTGCGGAAATAGGGCAGGGCTGTTTCCCAGGACCATCCCTTCGCACCCTCGGCGCCCCATTCGTCATAATCGCCCGGTGCGCCGCGATTGGCGACCATGGCGTTGACGGCCGAGCCGCCGCCAAGCACGCGGCCCTGCTCGTAGCGGCGCGGGCTACGCCCGGTGGTCTCGCCTTTCGGCGCACCGATATAGGCCTTGAGATCAGCCCAGATATTGCCTTCGTCGATATAGGCGCGACCGGGATAACGGCTGCGGATATTGTCGGGAAGGCTGCCGGCCGCAATGTTGCGGCCGGCTTCGACGAGAACGACCTCAACGCCGGGATTTTCGGAAAGACGGGCGGCAAGAACGCAGCCTGCGCTGCCACCACCAAGAATGAGATAGTCGATCATGGAATACGTCCTGTTATTATCGGCAGAGTGGTCGTTGTGTGGTCATTGGTCGAAACGGGTCAGCGTTTGCCGCCGAAGCGCTCGGGGTAGCCCGGCAGGTCCTCGCAGCCGCAGAGTGCATAGTGCAGCGGCGGCATTTTCAGGTTCACATAGTGGTCGAGATTCTCGTTGGTGATGACAGGTTGCGGCAGCACCCATTTCGGGCCTGGAACCTGCTTGCCATCGAGGATTTTCACGGCCGCCTGTAGTGCGGTGCGCCACTGATAGGCGGGGTAGGTCGGGGCAACGCCCTTGAAGCCGGTATTCTTCCACTTCTGCAGATAGTCTTCCTGATCCTCGCCGGTGATGATCGGGTATGGCTGGCCGGCATCTTCGAAGGCTTCGGCGACGGCGACGGACATGGCGCCGAGATCGACCCATACCGCATCCAGTTGGCCCAAGCGGCTCAGATAGTCTGATACGACCGCCTTGGTCTTGGCATTGTCGCCGCCGGTGAATTCGCTGCCGACAGGTGTGATGCCCGCTTCCTTGAAGATGCGCATGGCGGCATCCGAGCGGGTTTCGAACAGGTCGATGCCGGGTGCGGTGCGCAGCATCAGCACTTTGCCGCCCTTCGGCAGGTTCTCGGCAATATAGCGCGCGCCGGCGATGCCCCAGGCATTGCCGCCGATGCTGCTGATCGAGGTGACCGGGCAGCTCGTATTAACGCTACGGTCGAAAACGATGACCGGCATGGTCTTGCAGGCTTCCTCGACGACGGGCGTCAGTGCGTTCGATGTTGTCGGCGAAACGATCAATGCATCGCACTGGCCGCCATTGATGAAGGCGCGGATATCGGAGATCTGCTTGTCGTCGCTATCCTTGGCATCGGCATATTGCAGCGAGGCGACGGAGCTTTTCTCGGCGTCGGCTTCGGCCTGCATGACCTTCCAGCCGACGACGCGCCACGGGTTGCTGACGCTGGCGTTCGAGAAGCACAGCTTGTGCGGACCGGCCTTCTTGTATTTCGAGGTATCGACCAGGCCGCCGCCAATATACTGCTCCCACGGCTTGTCCGCAGGGCCGGTCGGCGTCACCTTCAGCAGCGCCTGCTCGGCGGTGAAGGCGTCATCCGCCATGGCCGGTGGGGCGAAAAGTGCCACTGATGCCGAAAGCATGCAGAGGCTGACGGCTATGGATAGAGGCTTCGTTTTATTGAATGCTTTCATGTTACCCTCCCATTGTTGAACCGGTATTGCCCGGTAAGGCGTCCTCTCCCAAGGACCGCGATCGTCAACTCATCATCTGCCGCCGCGATGTGATCGCGGCTGCGACGATCAGAATGATGCCCTGCACCGCTACGCGCATCGGCTCGGGAAAGCCGATGAGGTTGAGCAATGTGAACAAAGCGTAGAGCGAAAGAGCGCCGCAAGCGGCGCCGAAAATGCTGCCGCGACCGCCGAGCAGCACGATACCGCCGATGACGGCAGCCGATGTTCCCTGCAATTCGAGGCCGGTGCCGACATCGACTGACACGCCCGAGAAGCCGCCCAGCAAAATGCCGGCAATGACGGCCGAAAGGGATGAGATCACGAAGGCCGCGAAGCGGATTCTGCGGACCGGCGCGCCGGCGAGTTCCGCGGCGCGTGGATTGTCGCCGATCATGGTCAGCAACTTGCCGTATTGGGTTGAATGCAGCAGGAAAGCGAGCAGGGCGACGACGACGATAAGGACGATGACGGCGACAGGCAGGCTGCCGATGACCGGCACGGGGCGGATGACCATACGGCCGAACATGCGCAGATTGTCAGGCAGATAACCCTGCGGTGCCCCACCCGACCACATCATCGCCGCGCCCTTCACCGACAGGAGCGCGCCGAGCGTTGCGATGATGGAGGGCACTTTCAGATAGGACACGACAAAGCCGTTGACCGAGCCGACAACAAGCCCGAGTACGACGGCAATTCCGATCGCTTCCGGCGTCAACGCCGCATCGCCGCCGGTGATCAGTGCGCAGGCAATCACGACGAGGGTGACGAGCGAACCCTGGGCGAGATCGAAGCCGCCGGAGATCAGCACGAAAGCCTGACCGCAAGTGAGAATGACCAGAGGGGCCGCGCGTTGCAGCAGGCTCATCATGCCGGCAGGCGTGCGATAGAGCGGGCTCAGGATCGCGATGCCCACAAGCAGAACGAGAAGCATGATCAGGGCGGGATTGACCCGCCTTATTGACGCCAGCATGGGAAACCGCCCCTGTGGAATGTTGAGCCTGGCCGCGAGGGACGACATCATGCGATGTGCCCCTTCTGCCTGACGCTGCGATAGGCGACGGCGAGCACGACGACGGCGCCGCGCAGCACCTGTCCGAGGAACGGGTCGATCTGCAGCATGTTGAAGACGGCGTCGATGGTGCAGAAAAGAAAGACGCCGGCAAGCGTGCCGCCGACGCCACCCTTGCCGCCGGCAAGCAATGTGCCACCGATGACGACGACGGCGATGGAATCGAGATCGTAGCCGCCATTGCGGCCGACCCAGGGTGTCGCCGTTCCGAGCCGGCTCGCCAGATAAAGACCGGCGACGGTGGCGCATGCCCCCGAGACGATATGAGCCGCGAGGACTACCCTGTCCGTGTGAATGCCGGCGAGACGAGCGCTGATCGGATTGCCGCCGACGCTGTAGATACGGGCGCCGGCGATGGTGCGGCGAAGAACGAAGGCGGCGACGATGCCGATGGCGGCCAACAGCAGCAGCGCATAGGGGACTTCGGCGATCGAGTCATAGGCAAGCGTCCGGTAGCCGGCAGGTGCTGTCGCCTGCATCGTTCCGTAGCTTGTCGTCAGGATACCCTGCAAAATAAGGCCGGTTCCGAGTGTCGCGATCAGCGGATTGACCTTCAGAAGTGTCACGAGCAAGCCGTTCACGCCCCCGACGACAATGCCGAGGAGGATTGCCGCAAGGATGCCGAGCCAGATCAACGTGGGATCGCCCTGCATGACGAAGGTTGAGATGATTGCCCCGAGGCTGATCAGATGCGCCACCGAGAGGTCGATCGAACCGGCGAGGATGACGAAGGTCTGGCCGACCGCCACGACACCGAGCGCGACCATGCGCTGCAGCAGCCCCATGACCCCGTCCCAGCTCAATTGCGCGATCTGACCGGTCATGAACGCGACGATCGCATAGGCAAGGGCCGAGCCGGCGACGAGAACGAGCGGGAGCGCCGAGTTCCGCATTCTGCTTCTTCCGGCCCGGCTGCTTTCGATTGGCATATCGGTCATGTTGTCGCCCCCGGCGCGCCTGATAGTGGCCGATGTGACAGGACCGCATGTTTCATGATGTCTTCCTCACTGGCGCCGGCCGGGCATTCCGCGGCGATCCGCCCTTCGCTCATCACCAGGATGCGGTCGCTGAGGCCGATGACCTCGGCGAGATCGGAGCTGACAACCAGCACGCTGCCGCCCGCATCGGCAAAGGATCGCAGGATCGAATAGATGCTGGATTTTGCGCCGACATCGACGCCGCGCGTGGGTTCGCACAGCACCCAGAGGCGAGGATTGACGGCAAGCCATCGGGCGACGACCACCTTCTGCTGATTGCCACCCGACAAAGCGCCCACGGGCATCGTGTGGTTTGCCGCCCGGACATCGAGCTGGCGCAGCAGCGCATCGAGCGCCGGCGCTGAACAGCCGCCGCGCGAAACGAGCGACAGCGAAGGCGACAAGGCGCGCCGGGTCAAGGCTGCGTTTTCGCGCAACGACTGGCGAAGACCGAGACCTTCGCTTTTCCGATCGTCGGGAACGTAGGCAATCTTTCGTCGAACACCCTCGCGTGGACTGGATGCCGCGCCTTTGCCATCCCAGAGACGGATATTGCCGGCCTTGAAGGGCTCATCGCCGGTGATGGCACGCGCAAGTGCCGTCTTGCCGGATCCCTCTAACCCGGCGACGCCAGTGATTTCGCCCGCTCGTAAGGTCAGCGCGATATCGTGAAGATGGCGGTTTCCTCCACCGGCGATGGAGAGAACCGCTTCGCCAGACGCGACGCGAGACCGCGGCGGGAAAAGAGCGCCGATCTCGCGACCGACCATGAGCCGGACGATGGCGTCGGAATTGGTATCGCTTCTCTCGAGGTCGCCGACGAGCCGTCCATCCTTGATGACGCAGATGCGGTCGGCAAGCGCGAAGACCTCGCCCATCCTGTGCGAGATATAGAGGATGGCGGCGCCGTCCCGCCGCAACTCCTCGATCAGGCGGAAAAGCTTCGCGGCCTCGGCATTGTCGAGAGCCGCCGTCGGCTCGTCGAAAACCAGAATGCGGGCGTCGAGCGTCAGTGCCTTGGCGATCTCCACCACCTGTTGGTCGGCAATGGGTAACGTGCCGGCCAAGGTGTCGGGATCGATGGTGGACTGCAGGCGGGCCAGCACGCGCAAGGCCGCCGCACGCATACGCTTGTGGTCGACAATGCCGAACCGCGTCGGCTCGCGTCCGAGGAATATGTTCTGCGCAACCGTACGGTGGGGCAGGAGGCTGAGCTCCTGGTGGATGATGGCAACGCCTTCGCGCTGGCTGTCGAGCGGGTGCCTGAAATGAACGAGATTTTCGTCGATGCGGACCTCGCCCGCATCTGGCCGATAGAAACCGGCCAGAACTTTCATGAGAGTGGATTTGCCTGCACCATTCTCGCCACAAATGGCCAGCACTTCGCCGGCCCGGCATGTCAACGAAATCTCGTCCAGCACGGTAACCGCGCCGAAATGCTTTGAAATATCACGCATATCGAGGCGTAGCGGAAGGTTCGTGCCTTCATTGGCACTTATACCGGCGGCCGTCTCCATCCCATGCTTCCTCCAGGCACCCGATCAGCCTTGCAGTCTCTCCCAAAACCGCAAACACAAAATTCGAAAATATTGTAACCGATCGGTTACTAGAATGCATAAGCCCCAAGAAGCTGTCAAGTAGTCGCGAGGAGCGTGTATCCATCGGCCAGATCGCGTCGCATGGACCTAGTGGTTATGCAGCCTGACGTTTTTTCGCAACTGCTCAGCAATCAGAGATGATGGACCTGTTCCCTTCCGGTTGAAGTCCGTTGACAGGTGCGCTTTGCCATGTCAGTTATGTAACTATATGGTTATTTACGGGAGGAATGGCTTATGGCGACAAGGCCAATCGGGATCATCATGCAC
>NZ_LXKN01000034.1 GCF_001692325.1 Rhizobium sp. AC27/96
GCATGGCCTATCCCGAGTATGAATCCATCTTCGGGTCCAACGCGCTTTTCAAGGCTTACTGGCACAACGACGTTTAGCTGGGTTTTTCAACGGTATCGGTCCAAAGCCGACATTCTGACGTCTACTTGCCTCTGAGCATCGGTCACGCTGCCTATTAGGCGCTTTTGACACCGATCTCATTTCGTGGGCTGAGACCGCGCGGTTAGTTTATTTCCGTCCGGATCCCGAAGATAGGCGACGAAGGATCCGTTCGGACGCTCTGCGGGCGGGCTTTCGATTGCTGTGCCACCATGCTTGGTGCCGGCGACATGCCACGCTAAAACATGGTCCTGGCTTGCGGCGGCGATACCGATCGTTCCACCATTGGCTACGGTCGCCGGCTTACCGTCGATCGGTTTCGTGATCATCAAGCGACCACCCTCGTGGGCATAGATCAGCCTGCCTCTCGCATCCATCTCGCCGGGCTTGCCTCCTAATGCCGCAAACGTGGCGTCGTAGAAGGTTCTGGCCCGCTCCAAGTCGTTGCTGCCGATCATGACGTGGGTGAACATGCTTCATCTCCTGTAGGACATCCCGATGGCCCACCTTGATGGGTCTAATCTGGTGGTGGGTCAGTCCTGTCACTTATTTATCGGACTTTTGCGACGTTCGCAGAATAGGGCGTTTTGCGCTGACCGCAATGTCCGGTGCTGGCGCGAGGCGGCCAAGACACCTCGAGGCTACCCACTGTTGACGAGACAACGCTCCCCAGCGTCGTTAAAGGCATGACTGCCCTGTATCGGAAGCCTCAGGGCCCGATTTCAGAAGTACGAATCTTAGTACCGGTATCGCGCACGATATGGAGGTCGCGGATCATTTCGGCGGCATGCAAAAGCCCATGGTGCCACTCTTCATTTGGCACCCGCGTGGCTCCCGCTGAAACAGTGCGGATGTAAATCAGTGCATCTTTGCCCGGCACCGGAACGATGCCGAGTTCGTGCCTAAGCTCCCGGATTGTATTCACCGATCTGTCAAGCATGCGGCTGACCTCATGCGGTGACAACTTCTCGACCTCATTTGCGGCCCGCACCAGCTCGGCAATAAAGTCGGTTGTGGTGCTCACAGTGTCCCTTGAATCTCGAGAATTCGTCGCGGTAAAGTTGCGCGGAGGTCAGGCCTTGTCAAGCCGCATTGTCCCGCTGATCCTCGCCCCGGGTCGGTTGGCGCCGGACGAAACTCCCGATTTTTTGAGCCAGTTGGAAGCGCCGGACGAGTTGGTTAAATCTTTTCAGACCGCCGATCTGGCATGACGCTATGATGGCCCGTCAGCCATCAAGGCTGGTTCTCCTGCAAGTTTAAGGGAATCGAGGCGGTGAAGGTGTCTATGGTGTCATCAAGCGTTGCGCCGCTCTTCGTCCACGTCGGTGCGCTGACCAATGTCGTTGGCCACATCGGCATGGTGACTATCCCGCAGGTCTCGCCAGCTTGGTCGTCGACTGCGAGCTGCAGTGTGCCTGACGGAATGCTGTCCGGAGCAAGGTAAAGGCCGACCTTGTGAAAATGTATGCCTGATCGATCTGCTACTGCCGCCAACAGATTCGGGGCGGCCTCATCCGCCTGCATGTCCTGTGCGTTGATCCAGTAGTAGGACTGTTCGATCTCAGGATAGTCGAGCAGCGTATCCAGGATTTCGCGCATGCGCTCAAGCTGCAAGCTTAGGTCACGCGATTTCTTGCCGCCACCGTCGAAGCGCTCGTCATAACAGCGGATGCTGACGTGCCTTACAAAATTGTCCAAGGCGATCGCGTCACTACCGCTGATGGTCAGAGTTCCAGCCTTCGGGCTCGGTTCGTCGTCATAGGTTTCTTCAAGAGAAATCGCATTTGCCATTGTCATTCTCCTTGCGATCTGGCGCCATCGCGGGCACCGAGTTCCTCCAGGACGCTCCTGGCATCCCAGATCATCCTCAGGAATGCTTCGGACTTGCGGGTGGCACCGTCACCCTGCCGCTCGTCAAACACATCTTCTCCAAGGAATGCGACGAGGTCCTTGAATATCTTCGCATCACGCTCGGTCATCGTGTATTCGGTCGTCTGCACGGCACACGTCTCCGTTCCGCCACTTGAAGGCGGTCGTCTTTGTCAGATTTTCAGTAAGCTGAGGCCGAGTGGCCCAGTTTGTTCTATGAATGTTCTCATTTTGAGGAAGAGTCAAGCCGGAGCCTTGTCGAATTGAACTAGCGCGGCCGTGACCCCATTTACCAGCGAGAGCATTGGCAACGCCCGGCTAACTCGAACCAACTGAGGTTCCGGGGTGAGGCCTATCAGCCGTTTCAACTATCGGAGTTCGGACAATGGCAACGGCATCTGCCTATTACAGCCACGATGATACCTTCGACCGTAATCGCCGTCTCCGGCGAATGGCCGCGGTCGCAACCCTCATGGATACTGCGGTTACAATCCCCTTCACCCGCATCCGATTTGGAGCGGACTCGGTACTAGGATTGGCCCCGGGACTGGGCGACGCAGCGGGGGCGGCTATCAGCTTGGTGCTCGTCAACGAGGCAAGGCGACTTGGATTGCCAAAGGAGAAGCTGCTGGGCATGTTGCTCAACGTTGGCATCGACACATTCGGTGGCAGCGTGCCGATCCTCGGCGACTTGTTCGACGTGTATTTCAAGGCAAACAAACGCAACGTCGATATCGTACTCGACCATTTCGGGATGACGCGCGATGACCTTGCCAGAACTCGTATTTGAATTCGCCATGCCTGGGTTGAAGCTGCGAGGCATCAGCGGCGCAGTGAAGGTTGCCCTCAGACGAAATGCCGCGCAAAAAGAGCCACAGTCCTGGGCGAAGCTCGTGCTCAGACCACAGTCGCTATATGGAAGTTAAGCAAGATGGAATTGATGTTCGCTCCTGAGTTGACGGTTTGTGGAATTGAGGAACTGCCGGCACAGAGCTCACGCCAAGTAACCCACGTTCTTTCGATCATCGACCCTGACCGCGCTGAGCTCACCGCTTTCGCGGCATACGGTAATCACGTCCGCACGACGCTTCGTTTTCACGACATCATCAGCCCCGTAGCGGGCCAACTCATGCCCACGCCTGAGCATGTCGAAGCGATCCTGGATTTCGGACGCGCCTTCCATGACCGGCAGGATCAGAATGCTCCGAGCCATATACTCGTCCATTGCCATATGGGAGTGTCTCGTTCGACAGCAGCGATGATGACCCTGATGGCGCAGGCCAATCCAGACGCCTCCGCCGAAGCACTTTTCGAGCGTCTCGCCATCATGCGGCCGCAGGCATGGCCGAACTCCCAAATGATTGCCTTCGCTGACGAGCAACTCGATCGACAAGGCGCGCTTGGCAAAGAGCTGGCGCGCCATTATGGGCGACAGCTCAAAAGCAAGCCCGAGTTTAGGGATTGGATGGTTTCACTTGGCCGCGAGGCCGAGGTCGAGATAGCTACTTTATAAGGGGTGAGCCGAGCGTCCGCAGGCAGCGGCGAAAGGCGTCTTTGGGTGCCCCGGCCAGTTTCATAATTAAGCGGTATGCGACAGCATTTGAAGGCGCCGTGGGTTCAAATCCTGTCAAGACCACAATGACTTTATAAGGCGCGAATGCCGCGATGCGAAAGTCGGCGAACGAGATCGTCTCCCGGAGGATCCACGGCCGATCGGGCAGTTAACTTTCAAGAATGACTACCGCTTTGTGGAATTGTCTCAGACCCCCTGCAACCATCGTGTCGTCACACGGCCCATTGGACGCTCGAGATGCGCAGCCTATTTGGGATCTTCATAAGTATAGAGCGCACACATTTCGTCATTGCTTCTCGGTGCCCGTTTGCCATTGAAGACGGTGATCGCCGTTGAACCCGATCCGTCGGCCCATGACGCAACAAAGGTGACGTCGCCGGCACCACAGAGTTGATTGCCATTTTGCAATTCGGGATCGCCAGGTTCTTTGACACGATAGACCGATGCCGGCACGTTCCGACCATCGACGCTGAAGTGGTCAGCAACGAGATCGGAAAATTCGAGCGATTCTCCGTTTTCGAACTTGATGCTGAAATCGTCCAGCCAGACATCGCCGGTGACGCTCATGGCTGTATTGCTCGTCGCTGTGTAATGATCAGCCTGCTGGGCGAGTGCTCCAGACGTTGAGAGGATCGTCAGGACGCTGGAAAGGATAAAACTGCGCAATTCCAGATCCCGTGAAAACGACGTGTGGGTTGGCCGGCCCCATACATCGCATCTTTTCTCCGGAACGCAGAGGCTCATTTTGAGGTGCTTTCAGGCATTCGCGCACGTAGTTCATAATGCCCCTGGCCGGCGCCTGAAGAGCTTGTGGGTGCAAGAAGGCTGCGAGAAATCTCTAGATAGGACCGCCAAAGGTGCCATATCATTGCTACCGATTTCCCGTTGCCACCGTTCCTGCTGCGTCCGGCGTGCGCGGAACAAATATCGTATCGACCAAGTTATTAGCGAGGTTATCTGCACGAGGCTCGCTGAGCACATGAAAGTCCTGATTGTCGAAGATGAAGGCATCATTGCCGAGCATTTAAGGATGATCGCGATCGATACCGGGTTCACGCCGCTTGGCCCCGCGTCGACCATGGAGCAGGCCATGGCCTATGGACCAAAAGCTGAAATCGCCTTGATCGATGTCGGTCTCGTCGATGGCAGTAGCGGGCTACAGCTCGCACGCAGATTGATCGATCGCCACTATACGACCGTGATCTTCGTCACAGGCGCCCCGCAAATCTTGAAAGATGGCTTCGCGGGTGCATTGGGCGTAATAGCAAAGCCATTCCTCGATGCTGAAGTCACCGAGATCCTGGAGCGAGCCAGGCATATGCGGCTGGCACGCGGTCAAGCCATTGTCGATTGAATGGGCTCTATAGCCTTGGTAGCCGCGATGCTACAAACGAAGGCTAAGATCTACACGCGACCGTTCAAAACGCCTGGTAAAGATCCCAGACGACTGTCCATGGCCCAAAACGGTTTGGCGAGAGATTCGCCGACATGAACAAGGCTTGATCTCCGACCGGGATTTCGCCGTGGACCGTCTCCTCCGACAGGTTCGCCGTCAGTTGAAGTGTTGCTTGGCCGAAATGCCAGCGCACGCGAAGGAGGGGGCTTGCTTGATCGCAGACCGCGCAGTGCCCGCATGCGTGCCGAAGGAGCGGCACGATCATTTGATGCCGAAGGCTTATCAGACGTTGACAGTAGTTACTGAGCTCGCTGCATTGCACAGCCTTGTCCCAACGCAATTTCGCGCTGAGAAACGTGGCCTCGTCGGTCGGATCGGGCGCGTCCTCCGCATCGAAGCCCGGCAGGCGCGATAGTTCTTGTCTGCGGCCAAGCCTGACCTTGCTGTTGAGACTTTCGTTGAGATCGCAGAAGAAGGGAAAAGGCTCCGAGGAACCCCACTCCTCACCCATGAAGAGCATCGGGGTTTGCGGTGAGAGCAGGTAGACAGCCGCGATCGCTTTGGTGGCTTCGATCGGATGGGAAGCGATCATGCGGTCGCCCATTGCCCTGTTGCCGATCTGATCGTGGTTCTGCATGAAAGAGATAAAGGCGGTGGGTGGCAGGTCTGCGCTTGGCTTCCCCCTGGATCGCCCGGTATATGCCATTTGTTCTCCCTGGAACGCGAACCCTTCGGCGAGCGCCCGGCCAAGGCAGGACCTGTAATCGGTATAGTCCCCGTAGTAGCCAAAGGTTTCGCCGGTCGCCGCTACGTGGAGACCGTGATGGATGTCGTCATTCCACTGTGCGGTGAAGTGGCGCGGCGCGCCGCTTGGCTCGCGAGCCAGAAGATCCGAATTATTGTCTTCATTCTCAAGGATCAGATGAATGTGGCGCTCAGGCACCGCCAGTCTGACGCTGTCCGCCAATTCATGGAGGATGTGCCGATCGCTATCGTCCTTGATGGCGTGAACGGCATCGAGCCGCAGGCCGTCCATGCGAAACTCGCTCAACCAATAGATTGCGTTCTGAACGACAAAATCGCGAACGAAACGACTGTCCTCGCCATCGTAGTTCAGGCCATACCCCCACGGGGTCTTGTGCCGATCGCTGAAAATCGGAGCATAGGCCGGCAATTCGTTTCCGTCCGGCCCGAAATGATTATAGACGACATCGAGAAAGATGCAGATCCCACGCGCATGGGCGGCATCGACAAGCCTCTTCAGATCCACCGGGCGACCATAGCTGCTGTCGGGCGCATAGGGCAGAACGCCATCATAGCCCCAGCCGTAGCGGCCCGGAAAATCGCTGAGCGGCATGAGTTGAATGGCGGTAATGCCAAGCTTCTGCAGATGATCGAGCTTTTCGATCGTCGACAGAAATGTGCCGGCCTGTGTAAACGCTCCGACATGGAGTTCGTAGATGACGATCTCCTCCCAGGGGCGGCCGTTCCAATCCTGCATCTGCCAGTTAAACTCCGGATCAATGAGTTCGCTCGGTCCATGAACGTCATGGGGCTGGAAGCGCGACGCAGGGTCGGGTACCTCAAGACCATCTGCCAAAATAAATTTATAGAGATCGCCCGGCCGCGCGTCGGCGATCTCCGCGACATGCCAGCCCTGCTCACTCGGCTGCATCTCCCATTCTCCGCGGTGCTCTATGCGAACGCTCACCCTCTCGGCGAGCGGTGCCCACAGACGAAATATGACGGTGTCATCGTTGATGTTCGGCCCGAATGCGAAGCTGGCTTGCATGTCACCCCGTCCATTTCTCATTCAACGGTCTGAGCATGCCCAACGCACTTTATCGGCAACTGTTCCTCAGGCTGGAACAGATCTCTTTCGGCTTCGTTGATGAGAGCCGGCCTGTTGCAAGGGGAAGTCATGCCAGTTCCAACCTCCACCTACCGCCTGCAATTTCGTGGCGACATGACATTCGAGCGGGCGACGGAGTTGGTGCCCTATCTGAAGGATCTCGGTATCAGTCACGTCTACGCTTCGCCGATCTTCACCGCCACGAAGGGATCGACACATGGCTATGACGTGACCGATGCAAACGAGATCGACCCGGTGCTGGGTGGGCGAAGAGGTTTCGATACATTCATGACTGCCTTGCAGCAGGCAGGACTTGGCTTGATCGTCGATATCGTGCCCAACCATATGGCCGCATCGCTGGAGAACCCCTGGTGGCGCGACGTGCTGCGACTGGGACCGAAGAGCGCCTATGCCGAGCATTTCGATATCGATTGGAGCCGCAGGCTGACACTGCCTCAACTGGGAAAGCCGCTTGAGGAGGCTTTGGCAGCCGGTGAGTTTGAGATTCTTTGCGATCCGGACGACGGCCTGATGCAGGTCGCCTATTTCGATAATCGATTTCCCCTTTCGGATGAAAGCGTCTGGGACGTGTTGGCGCAGACAGCGGCGGATGCGCGGCTATTGCAGGCCTTCTCGAGAGACGCCGCCAGAATGAAAACACTGCTCGAAAAGCAGCACTGGCAATTGCTTCACTGGAGGGATGCTGCCGACAATCTGAGCTATCGCCGCTTCTTTGAGGTCGTTGGGCTGGTCGGTATGCGGGTAGAAGACAAGCGCGTTTTCGAAGAGACGCATCGGTTGACAATAGAGCTGGTTCGCTCCGGTCAGGTGCAGGGATTGCGGGTTGACCATATCGATGGGTTGGCCGATCCGGGAACCTATCTCGAACGTCTCCGCAAAGCCGTCGGCCCGGATATTTTTATCGTCGTCGAGAAAATCTTAGGAACTGGCGAGGTATTGTCGGCAGATTGGCCCGTCTCCGGCACGACCGGTTATGAGTTCATCTCCGCAATGGCCGACCTCTTCGTTGCGGAAGACGGGCTGCATAAAATCGATGCGACATACAGGCCCATCGGCGAGGAGCATGCCGATTTTGCGATGGGGTTGCGCCGTGCAAAGTTGTTGATGGTCGAACGTAATTTTGCCGGCGAGGTGGGGCGTTTGACGGAGCTGGCCCGGTTGATTTTCCCGGATTTCAGCGAGGAGGACATGTCAGCGACAATTCGGGAGTTGCTGGTCGCCTTTCCGGTCTATCGCACCTACGGCTGCGGCGGACCACTATCGCCCGAAGATGAAGCGGTATTGTGCGACGCTATCAGCGATGCGCAAACCAGGTTGTCGACCACCTTTGATTTGGGCGCGATAGCCACGCTGCTGCGAGGGGACGTTGAGGGTGACGCGGCATTTGAATTCCGAACCCGGTTTCAGCAACTGAGCGGCCCGGTCATGGCAAAGGCCGTCGAGGACACGCTCTTTTATAGGTATAACCGCCTGATCGCGTCGAACGAGGTGGGAGGCGACCCCGCTGCCGTGCCCGGAGGTGTCGCCGCCTTCCACCAATTCATGGCGGATCGGCTTCAACGGCAGCCTGAGGGACTGTCCGCGACCGCGACCCATGACACCAAACGCGGAGAGGATGCGCGTGCACGCCTCTACAGCCTTACGCAGCATCCCGAGATCTGGACGGCGGGTGTCGAGCGCTGGCGAGCGATGAATGCTGGCTTTCGATCCGAACTCGCCGATGGGGCAGCCCCGGGACCCAATGTCGAATGGATGCTGTATCAGGCGCTTGCCGGCATCTGGCCGAAGCATGACGGACATGTGGGTGGCGGCGATCTGGGGGATCGGTTTAAAGCCTACGCTTTGAAGGCGATGCGCGAGGCGAAATTGCGCACGGACTGGATGGATGAGAATCCGGTCTACGAAAAGGCGGTCCAGAATTATGCGCAGCGGCTGCTTTCCCCCGAAAACGCGAAATTCCTGGGGGACTTCGAGCAGACCCTGCGCCCATTCATCGAGATCGGCTATCTGAATAGCCTGTCACAACTGCTGATCAAGCTGACAGCTCCCGGCATTCCCGACATCTATCAAGGCAGCGAGGGCCTTGATTTCAGCATGGTCGACCCGGATAATCGCAGGCCGGTCGTCTACGAGCAGGCAGACACGCCGAACGAGGCTTGGGCCGCCGCCCTCAAGCGAAGGATCATACGCAACGTGCTGCTCCACCGTAGAGATCATCCCAGGCTCTTTCTTGAAGGCGGCTATGTGCCGCTTGAGATCATAGGAGCCCGCGCGAGCAATCTTGTAGCCTTCGCACGAACTCTCAAGGGGGAGATTGCCGTGACGGTGGTGCCGCGTCTCGTTGAGGTCGCCAGTTTCGGTTCGGACTTCTGGAGGGATACTGCCGTCGTCATGCCGCTAAAGCTTGACCAGCAAATGCATGACCTTCTGACGGGTAACCAACTGCCCATGACCGCCGTTCTGGCGGCACAATTGTTTGCCGATCATCCCGTGGCTTTCCTGGTCGGATCCAATTGAGCGTTCGGCATTAAGTAAACATCGCATCGATCCTTGGTGACAAGCCATTGAAGGTATCGCCGAGTTGCCTATAGTGCGGCGTCAGGAAAACCAGCGCCACTCAATTCTGGTTGGACAGTCGCTCTTCAACGGAAACGCCCGCGGTCGCCACATCGAAACAGCCTGCAAAATTACAGCGTAATGGATCCCAGCAGAATGCCACTTCTCGCACCTTTCCATCGCTTTCCGCGTTTGCTCGCGCTGGCTGGCATCCTTTTCGCCCTCAATGCATGTGCCGGACGCCCCGGGCCTGATGTTCTCAAGGTCGTCTCGACAAAGGACGTGAGGACCAAAGAGATTACGATCTATGCAGCGACGACCCGGGCAAAGGACAAGAAAAACGACAACGGGTTTTCGACGGGACGCGCGGAGGATCTGAATTACGCAAAATATACGATATCGATCCCGCCGGACCACAAGGCTTCAACGATCGAGTGGCCTAAGGGTAAGCCGAATGCGAAAACTGATTTCGTTGTCACCTCCGACAGCACGCTGACGGCGCCCGCCTTTAACAAGGATGTGACCGCTCAACAGGGGAGGCGACGGCCCGTCGGCATATTTGTGCATGGATATAACTACACATTTCAGGAGTCGCTTTTCAGGCTGGCGCAGATGGCAGCCGATGCGAACATCGATGCTGTCCCGGTTCTATTCGCCTGGCCGTCCCAAGGCGCCTTGACAGGCTACATCGCGGATCGCGAATCCGTGCTCTATTCCCGAGATTATCTCGCCTCGCTTCTGGTCTCCCTCTCGACTGATCAGGCGAACGGCGACCTCATCCTGTTTGGGCACAGCATGGGCGGCTTTTTGATCATGGAGACGGCACGGCAACTCAAACTCGAAGGACGAGATGACGTTTTGTCGCGGCTGAGCATCGTGCTCGCCGCACCGGACATCGACGCCGATGTCTTTCGAAAACAGATGGACGTGATCGGAAAAATGAAGATCCCGCTCACCCTGCTGGTTTCCAAAGACGACCGCGCGCTTGCCGCCTCCAGCTTTCTGGACGCCGATCATCCTAGGGTAGGCCGCCTGGATATCGATGACCCTCAAATCAGGGAGACTGCGGTAAAATATGGGATCAAGGTCGTCGACATCACCTCGGTCAAGGGAACGGACGGACTTGGTCACGATCGCTTTGTGAGCCTAGCGAAACTCTACCCGCAACTGGCATCGCTGGATGGCCCCCAAGCGAGCCGGTCGCCGGCCCAGGTCGGAGCTTTCATTTTCGACGCAGCGGGAGCTACGGTCGCCAGCCCCTTCCGATTGGTCAGCAAGGTCGTCAGCCCGCAATAGGTGCACTCCGTGGCTTCGATATGGGTGCTGCGGAGGCGAGCCTCTGCTACGCGTCGGGTGGAATGTGGGAATCGACGCCCATCGTACGCAGATTGTTGCGAACCTCGAGAACGCCCGCCACCGACAGAACAAGCGTTTCAATGTGCCGCGCCAGCCGCACTGTGTCGACACTGCCTTCCAAGGTAACGATGCCGTTTTCGGCCTTGACGTCGATGCTGTCGGCATCGACATCATTCACCTCCGCAAGGCGTTCGGTGATCACAGCCTCCAGCTGATCGCTGTCAATGCGGTCTGGCGAAAGTGGGTTTGCGGTATGGGCGGTGTCTTCTTCGGCGCCAATCTCATCCGTCGCATCGATGATGAAACTGGAGTTGGGCTCTTCATCGAAGTTTGCTGTGGTGTCACCATACGCTGCGTTCTCGGGATTGGACGAGGCTTTGGCATCCTCATCCGCATATGGCCATCCTTCGCGCTCGTCACGATCTTCGTAGTCGCGATAGTCTTCTTCTCGCGAGAGTGGCTTCGGGTTACGGGGCTGTTTCATCTCGATCCCTTTTCTTGCTGAGCCTCGGAGAAGGCATGCCCTCTCCGAGGCTCGGAAATCATCCAGTCACAGACCGGCGCGAGGTTGGCGTAGCAAGGCCACCTGTGATGATCAGATCTTCTTCCTCATCGCGTTGGGATCCGCCGAGGGCGGCTGCAGCCGAGGCGATGAATGCGCCGATGAGCAGTGACAAGGCACCAAGTAGTGCTGTGGTCGCGGCCGATTTGCGTGCATCGTCTGCGACTTTCTGGGCAGCGACCTTGGCGTCATCGATACGCTTCAAGACGGTGTCCACACGTGCTTTTGCTTCGTCAGCGGACAATCCCGTCCGAGCTGCAACAACAGAGGCAAGGTAGGCCTTGTCTTCGTCGGGAATCTGTCCCTGAACGGCGCCGTTCAGCAAGATGCCGGAGATCTCGGCAATGGCGGCGTTGTCATCGCTCGCAGCGCGCTGCTGGCTTTTACCGGGACGCAGCAAAGCGTCGGTAAAATAGGATACCGAGAGGTTTCCATTCGAAGAGACAGAAGATGTGGCGGTGGCAGCCGTTGCTGCTGCTGCACCGACCGCCCGGGTGCCGGTGGTGGCAAGCGAGGTCAGCGACAGGGCAATAAAGCCGGCGACAAACAAGGTAGCCAGAGCCCAGCTTATGAACCCGTGAGCGGTGTCCCTGAAGAATACTTCGTCGGTGTGTACCGCGGCCCATTTCGTGCGAAGCCGACCGGTGAGATAGCCTCCGAACGCCGAAGAAAGCCACTGGACGATGACGAGCCATATCGCCGAGGAGATTGCCAGCGATCCGATCGATGCGCTTTGGCCCTGCCAGGGCGAGACCATGGTTAGTCCGACGCCGCTACCGAGTAGAAGCAGAATGAGGCTGATGCCCGTCGCGGCAACCGCGCCGCCGATGATCGGCCCCCATGTGAGGGCAGACTGCGAGGATTCAACGGGGATTGCACCCGGTGCATCTGAAATTGACATTGTCGTCCCCTATCGCATGAAGATAACGAGGAGGATGACGATCGGGAGTGGAATACCCAGTAGCCAAAGAAGAATGCCGCGACCCATGACTGTAAACTCCTCTAAAGATTTTGATTTCCTTCGTATCAGCAACGCGGGCGGTAACTGCTTGTTCCATGGGGGAAACGATTGATCATCACCGTCGTCCCGCCGGCTTTCGGCTTGCGATCACCGCATATCCATAGCGACCGGCCCGCAGCGGATAAGAGCGCGAGATCGCAGCAATGTAAGACATGGATTACGGAGATGCGCGTGGTGTTGAAGACAAGATAGCCGGGCGGCTGATCCGCCCCGCTTCAAGGAGCCAGCATTCGCGGAGAAGCTATGGAGTTCGGCTGACTTTACTTTTCTTGCCAGAGCTGGACTTTTTGGCCTTCGCTTCAATTGCTAAGGCCTCATCGGCCTCCTTTTCAGTTGCTTCATGCTGATCTTCGGCTTTCTGCCAGTGATCGAGGTGGCGCCCTTCCGGCCGTCCTTCTTGCTCCCAGATTCGATAGGCTCGCTCGCGGTGATTTTCTTCGCTGCTGTCCATTGAATTTGCTCCTTGTTTTCCGGATGTGGATTCCATCGTGCCGGGATCGAAAGCAGGTTTTGATTTGAGAGCGTGAAGCGCGTCTGGCACCTTGAGAGGCTACGTTCGTAAGACCTCTATCGATGCGGCATGTCTTTCGTCAGCTCGTTGAAAGAGGGTGATCGACGTTTTGCTTTCATGAGCAAATCGAGTTCGATCGCCGACGGACCGAAGCGGGTGAAGAGATCTTCGGCGGTGCCGTCATCGAGGCGGTATTTCTTCTGAAACTCCACCAGCGAATAGGGAGAACCCCTTACCAGGCGGCGGCGCTCAACGGTCTGTCGTCTTTCCATCCCAAAATCTCCTCAATGTTTCGATCAGCCAAATCGCCGCGGCGACTGAAAGTTCCATCAAGGTCAAAATACAACCACACGCCACGGATCATTGGAGCCGATCCGTCCTCTAAATTTCTGCAGTCTCATGGTTGTTCGGCTGTCGAGAGCTTTCTGGAACAAACAGGCATGTCGCGCTGTTCACTGACACCGCGACCGACACAATGTCCCAGTCCCGGCTTCTGCTGGGAGGCAGTCATGAGCGGCTATCAGATGGACGACAAAAGTGCCGTCGTGGAACCTTCAAAGCCACGCATCCTGGAAATCCTCGGGCCAGGCCTGGTCACCGGCGCCTCGGATGACGATCCGAGCGGCATCGCGACCTACTCGCAGGCCGGAGCGCAGTTCGGCTACGCCGCGAGCTGGACCTTGATACTGACCTATCCCTTGATGGTAGCGGTGCAGATGATCAGCGCGCGAATTGGGAGGACGACCGGGCGAGGGCTCGCGGGCAGCATGGCGAAGTGCTATCCGGCCTGGGTCGGAATGGCTGTCACCGTGCCTCTTCTGATTGCCAATATCATCAATCTTGGCGCTGACCTCGGGGCAATGGGAGATGCGGCACATCTGCTGATCAACGGCAACTCGCTGATCTATGTCGCCGCGTTCGGTGTCATATGCATCCTTTTGCAGGTGCTTCTCAAATACAAACGTTATGTCGCGGTGCTGAAGTGGCTGAGCCTAGCGTTGCTGTCCTACGTTGCGACGCTGTTTGTCGTCCATGTCGATTGGACGGGCTTCACGCGCGGGCTCCTGCTGCCAACATTCAAGGCGGACGCGAATTACTGGTCGATGATCGTCGCAATCTTCTGAACGACCATCAGTCCTTATCTCTTCTTTTGGCAGGCTTCTCAGGAAGCAGAGGACTTGAAGGAAAAGCCGAAAGAGGAAGCATTGATCGAGCACCCAGAGGAAGCGAAGAAGGCGAATACGCGGATCACTCTGGACACGCTCATCGGCATGGCCGCATCCAATGTGGTAGCACTTGCGATCATCACCACGACTGCCGCCACGCTCAACAAGTCGGGTTCGACCAATATCGAGAGTTCCGTCGATGCAGCAAAGGCGATCGAACCGCTTGCCGGGCACTTCGCCAAGATCATCTTCGCAACAGGCATCATCGGAACAGGGTTGCTGGCGGTGCCGGTTCTCGCGGGCTCGGCGGCATATGCCATCGGCGAGGCGGCCCGTTGGAAAGTCGGGCTGTCGCGTGAGCCGAGCGAGGCGAAGGCGTTCTATACGACGGTCGGGCTCGCGACCGTTGTCGGAATGTTGTTGAACTTCACACCCATCCCGCCGATGAAGGCGCTGTTCTGGAGTGCCGTGATCAACGGCGTGGTCGCTGTTCCCGTCATGGTCATTTTGATGCTGATCGCCTCCAATCAAAAGGTCATGAAGCAATTTGTCATCGGCAAGGGCTTGAGTGTACTCGGCTGGGCGTCCTGCCTTGCCATGTCTGCCGCGGTCGTCGGCATGGCGGTGACGGCTTTTTTCTGAAAGTTGCGACCGCAAGGCGTTCAAAATTCGCCGGATCAAGGAGGCAGAAATGTTCGATGGGTTCGAGCTTGCCATGATTGATGTGGGACAGGGGTCCCTTCGCGTGCGATATGGAGGCTCTGGTCTGCCGCTGCTGTTGCTCCACGGTCATCCACGCACGCATATGACATGGGGCGCCGTTGCCGATTTGCTGTCACCGCACTTCACCGTGGTCTGTCCGGATCTGAGGGGTTTTGGTAAATCCTTCCAGCCCGCGGATGAAGAAGATAGTCGTGGCTCGTCAAAGCGCGCCAAAGCGAACGACTGTCTCAACCTCATGAAGGCGCTCGGGCACGACAGGTTCGCGGTTGCCGGCCATGACCGTGGCAGCTATGTGGCCTTTCGGCTGGCGATGGATTGCCCTGATATCGTCCAGAAGGTCGCTGTCATCGACAGCATTCCCATCGTCGAACATCTCGACAGGATGGACTGGAAATTCGGCCGCGATTGGTATCACTGGTTTTTCTTCATGCAGCCGGAGAAGCCCGAGCGGGCGATCAATGCAAAGCCGCTCGCTTGGTACGACAAGATTGTTCCAGACAGAATGGGGCACGACGCCTATGTCGATCTTCTTGCCGCGATCCATGATCCCGACGTCGTCCACGGAATGATCGAGGATTATCGGGCCGGGCTCACCGTCGACCGGCAGCACGAACTGGAGGACCGGGCGGCGGATAGAAAAATCACCTGTCCCTTGCTTTGCCTTTGGTCGACCCGCGACGATCTGGAAGTGTTGTTCGGCGACCCGTTGGCAATATGGTGCTCCTGGGCGACTGACGTTTGTGGCCACGGCATCGAAAGCGGGCATCACGTCGCTGAGGAGAACCCGATAGCACTTTGCGAGGCGCTGCTGCGTTTCTTTCGAGGGCCTTGAGCGGGGTCGGTGTTCGTCACCTCGGTATTGAATGATTTGCCTCGAATAAGCTCGGCACGGAACCTGCGCATCCTGGCGGAGTTATCGGGTGCATGGACCAAGTGATCTCTAAAGTGGATGTTGCGGCCGTTGCTGCTGAAGCGGCATTGTCGTCGGGGCTTATCTATATTTCCAGCCTTGAAAACGGCATCACCCGGAAGCAGGGAAGGACCGGGTTTCGTTACTACATGCCGGATGGAAGCCGGATTACAAGCATTGCAGAGATAGCCCGTCTGAATGCTTTGGCCATCCCGCCTGCCTATATCGATGTCGTCATCTCGACAAATCCTCGCTCCCATCTTCAGGCGATCGGTAGGGATGCGCGCGGCCGCAGGCAACATCGCTACCATCCGGACTGGCATTCGGAGCGTGGGCGCGCCAAATTCGATCAGCTCGCCGAGTTCGCCGATCGTCTTCCTGGCATTCGCGAGAGGGTCGACGCCGATCTGCGCTCTCGTGGGCTGAGCATGAACAAGGCTTTGGCGACCATAGTTTGGATGCTGGACAATCTGTATATCCGGGTCGGCAACGCCGCCTATGCCGAACAGAACAGATCCTTTGGCCTTACCACCCTTAGGAATCGTCACGTTCATGTCGAGGGAGGGCGCGTCAAATTCCGTTTCAAGGGAAAATCCGGCAAGGAGTGGAATCTCGTTCATAGCGACCGGCGGATTGCCAGGGTTGTCCGGCAATTGCAGGAGCTGCCCGGACAACAGCTTTTCAAATATGTTTGTGACGAGGGAGGCTGTCGTCAGATCTCGTCGCAGGACGTGAATGCCTATATTCGCGAGGCGTCCGGAGGCGTATTCACCTCGCGTCAGTTCAGAACATGGGGCGCTACCTGCATGGCGGCGGCGCTTCTCGCGCCGCTTGATGTCGAACCATCGGAAAGAGCCATTGCGCGCCAGATCAACGACGCGATCGATATTGTTGCCTCAAGGCTCGGCAACACGCGCGCAGTGTGCAGATCGTCCTATATCCATCCGGCGGTCTTTGAGGATTTCAGAGGCGGGAGGCTCGGCGAAGTTTCGAAAATCCGAACACGCAGCGAGCGCCTTCTTCAATGGATGGATCCGGAGGAAATCGGTGTCGAGCGCTGGCTTAAACGGCGCGCGTCGATCGATAAGGGGAACATTCCCGGGCGGTCGAGGTTTAACCCTGGTTAGACATGGGAAAAACGACGATGGCGATGAAGAGCAGCAGGCTAGCAAGGCATCCCTCTGATCCAGGCGATAATCGCAATGTGCATGCGCTCGATCAAGCAGCTGGCGGCTCGGGAGACATTACGGGAGAGCGAGCCTCTTCAACGACGGGTCGCCCCGAGCACGGCACCGACGACGCGCGCTGCGAAGATTCAACTGAATGCACCGTGGAACGCAAGAAAACAGCCGACGAAATCTTTGTCCGGATCCGCCAGTTGAGGACGGCCTCTCACACGGACGACGCCGGCAAGTTCGCGATGTCCTTGAGCCGTACTACCGGCGGCTCCGAACCGAAGCAGGAGAGGACGGATGCGGAAATCCGCGCCGATATTGAGAGCAGGCTCAAGGCAGATCAGTTGTTGGACGACACAGGCATTTTCGTGGTGGTCAGTCGCGGTCGTGTCGTCATCGAAGGATCGGTCGAAAATCATGAGGCCAAGCAACGCGCCGAAGCCATCTCCCGGCAAGGAGACGGCATTGGCGGGCACGACAGCAATCTTGTCGTCCGCAGATTGTCATAGGCAGAAAGCACCATGCGAGCCATGATGCTTATCATTTTCGGCGTGCTGGTGGCTTCCATCCTGGCCATTCTCGTCATCAAGCCGTTTAGCTCCTCGGATGGCCGCGACCCCGGTGCCGTCACGCACGGCCCAATCGAGCAACCGGCGCCAAAACCCTGATACGCGATCGCAGTCTCAGCGTTCACGCTCATTGAGGTCGATCTGACCTTTCTCGGCCAGAATCGGCAGAGCAATGTAATGTTGAGTCTCGTTCACCTCCTGCACCGTGACCAGTGTCCCGCCGCGTTCGAGGGCGGCGGCATAGGCGGCACGCTGTTCTTCATGAAAGAAGATCCCCGTCAATGCGTCGAGAAATCCGAGATTGTCGATAGGGTCCGTGTTGGGGCGATTGCCGGGTGTCATGGTGATGGTATCCCTCGGTATGCCGGCATCTATCAGCCCCTGGACCGCCGCCTCGGCGTCATATTCGTCATCGAAAAATGCGGTCAGCGCGTACGAGCCGATCTTGCCTTCGCTGCTCATGACATTTCCTCCATTCATACGATCTATCAGACATAACGAAGACCGCAGCGGAGGGTTCCCGAAATGGGGGATCGCGGCGAGAGGGAACAAATAGAACCGCTATCAGTTCGTGTTTGGATAAATCCGAAACCAGTGCGAGCCTCCCCCATGCTCGAAAAGTTTCCTTCTGCCGGTGCTGGTCCTTCGCTTGCCTACGAGCATGCAGATGCCGCCGCGCTCGACGAATTACGATATCAGGCGCAACCCTGTATGCGCTGCGATCTCTATCGCAATGCGACCCATCTCGTCTTTGGCGAGGGCCCGGAGACGGCGGATGTCGTGCTTGTCGGCGAGCAACCTGGCGATAAGGAGGATCTGGTCGGCCGGCCCTTCATCGGGCCAGCGGGCCACCTTCTGGATCAATGCCTGCAAGAGGTCGGTATCGACCGCGATCGTTGCTACATCACCAATGCGGTCAAGCATTTCAAATACCAGCTTCGTGGCAAGAAACGGCTGCATGCGAGACCGAATGCTGGAGAGGTACAACGTTGTGCCTGGTGGCTGGGAGCCGAACTTGAGCTGTTGCGGCCGAAGCTGGTCGTGGCGCTCGGGGCAACGGCCGTGTCCTCGTTACTCGGCTCGAAGATCAAGGTCATGCGCGATCGTGGCCGCATTATTCACCCTTCGGGAAAGTTCGATGTTCTCGTCACAATCCATCCCTCTGCGCTTTTGCGGATCCGAGAGTCCGAAGAGAGGGAAAAGAGCCGACTTACGTTCATCAAGGATCTGAAAAAGATCCGAAGTTTTCTGCGGCATTGACCGGTCTCATCGATCCAAATTTTTCGCAACCGAATCCGGAACAACAAACGAAGGTTACGTCATGGCTGACAATCAACCCACCACGATGGATGCGCCGCAGGACAGGCCGGTGAAAAAGGCGGACCGGGGTGTCGATCGTCGATCGGGAGTTCCGGAAGCAAAACGACCATCCTTCATCCGCCGCCATCCCCTCTGGGTGCTGCTGGGCATTGTCGTGCTGGCAGTCCTGATCATTGCGTCATGGTTCTTCTGGAAGATCTATTTCCAACCATATGAATCGACGGATGATGCCTTTATCGATGCGCGCAGCTTCTCCGTCGCCTCCAAGGTTTCCGGTTATGTCGCCGATGTTCCGGTTACCGACAACCAGCATGTCCAGGCCGGCGATGTCATCCTGAAGATCGCCCCGCGCGATTATCAGATCGCTCTTGACCAGGCGAACGGGCAGGTCGAGGTCGCCAAGGCATCCGTCGATAGCGCAAGCGCCCAAATCGAGGCTTCAAACGCCTCTGTTGACGTTGCGAAAGCGCAGCAGAATTCGGCGGAAGCCGCCCTTCAATATGCCCAGCAGGAAGCCGCTCGCCAGCAGCAATTGAGCAAGACCGGATCCGGCAGTGTTCAGTCCGTGCAGCAGGCAACGGCGACACTCCAGCAGGATCAGGCAAGCCTTGCGCAAATGCAGGCAAACGTCACCTCGGCGCTGAAGAACAAGGTCGTCTCCGAAGCACAGAAATCCAGCGCGCTCGCGAGCCTCAAGCAGGCACAGGCGCAGGCCGAGGAAGCCCAGCAGAACCTGAGCTATACGACGATCACCGCGGCCCAACCGGGCCGTGTCGTTCGCCTCACAGGCGCCAAGGGTCAATATATCGATGCGGGCCAGGCAATCTCGATGTTCGTTCCAGACGAGATCTGGATCACCGCAAACTTCAAGGAGACGCAACTGACGGATATGAGGGCGGGGCAGCCTGTCGATGTCACGCTCGATGCCTATCCTGATCATACGCTGCACGGCAAGGTCGCCTCTGTGCAGCCAGGCTCTGGCACGGCCTTTTCCCTGCTTCCTGCTGAAAATGCCACCGGCAACTATGTGAAGGTCACGCAGCGCGTGCCGGTCAAGATCATCATCGACAAATGGCCCGCGGATGTATCCATCGGCCCCGGAATGTCCGTGGTCCCGACGGTAACGGTTCGCCCGAGGACTTGAGGTGAGCGGTTCAAGCACAGCAGACGGAGCCGCCGCATCATCCGCGCGCGCCACAAACCCCTGGCTGATCGCCATCGTGGTGTCGCTGGCCACCTTCATGGAGGTACTCGACACCACGATTGCCAATGTCGCGCTTCGCTATATCTCAGGTGGTCTCGCCGTCAGCTCCGACGAGGCGTCGTGGGTGGTGACGACCTATCTGGTGTCCAACGCCATCGTGCTTGTCGCCAGCAGCTATCTGTCCGAACGGTTCGGGCGGCGGCGGTTCTACCTCTTATGTCTGGCCACATTCACCATCGCCTCGGTTCTGTGCGGCCTTTCCTGGAACCTGCAGACATTGTTGATTTTCCGGGTGATCCAGGGGTTCGCCGGCGGCGGTATGATCCCCACCTCGCAGGCGATCCTCGCCGATGCCTTTCCGCCGGCAAAGCGCGGCCAGGCCTTCGCGCTCTTCGGTGTGGCCGTCGTCGTCGCGCCGGTAGTGGGGCCGACGCTTGGTGGTTATCTCTCAGACAATTTTTCCTGGCACTGGTGTTTCCTCATCAACGGCCCCGTCGGCATTTTCGCCTTCGCGCTCGTCTATATCCTGTTGAAGGAGACGCCGGAGATAGAAAAGAAGCGCCAGGAATTCTTTAAGAGCGGTGTCCGTTTCGATCTTGTCGGCTTCCTGCTGGTTGCCGCCTTCCTCGGCTCGCTCGAGCTCACGCTTGATCGCGGGCAGACGGAGGATTGGTTCGGGTCCGGCTTCATCATTTCGACAACGGCGATATGCGTTCTGGCATTCCTTCTGGCCATTCCCTGGGTCTTGACCAAGGCCAATCCGATTATCGACGGGTGGCTGTTGGGCACGCGGCAGTTCGGCGCCTGCTTCATCGTCATGATGGCAACCGGTGCGATCCTGATCGCCACCACGCAGTTCATCCCGCAGGTGGTGCAGGAGAATTACGGATATACCGCCACCTGGGCGGGCCTCGCGCTGTCGCCCGGCGGCCTCGTCACAATGGCGATGATGTTCGTCGCTGGACGCCTCAGTTCGATGATCCAACCGAAATATATGATCGCCGTTGGCGCGGCGATCATCGCGGTGTCCATGTGGCAGCTGACTTCCCTTTATTCTGGCCTCAACTTCGGTTTCTTCGTCTGGTCCCGTTTTTATATCGGACTTGGCCTGCCGTTGATCTTCATACCGATCACTACTGCCTCCTACTACGGTCTCCGGCCGGATCAGACCAACCAGGCTTCGGCCATGATCAATGCCGCCCGCAATATTGGTGGCTCGGTCGGCGTATGTATCGCTACGAATGTCTTGGCGCACCGCCAGCAATGGCATCAAAGCCGGCTTGTCGAGCACGTCACACCCTCTTCGCCAGCCTATCACGAGACGCTGCAGACCATGTCGCGCTATTTTGCCGAAAGAGGGGCGACCGTTGCGGATGCACAAGCACAAGCGATGGCTTGGATCGGTCAACAGGTGCAGACCCAAGCGAGCTTTCTCGCCTATATCGATGTTTTCCATGTGTTGATGCTGATCGTGCTCTGCGCCATCCCGCTCGCCCTGATCCTCAGCAATGTCGACCTGAAGGAGGGCGGCGGCGGCGGAATGCATTGAGCCATAAAACTGAGTGCAACGTCATCGGGGAACCAAGGATGGGCGCTGCCCGTTCAACCACGGTGCAGGAGGAAATCTCATGGCCCCACGTTCGTTCTGGAAAGGCTATCTCAAGCTCTCGCTCGTGACCTGCCCGGTTTCGATGGCGCCGGCGACCAGCGACAACGACAAGGTTCGCTTTCATACTCTGAACAGAAAGACGGGCAATCGCGTGGTTAGCCAATATTTGGATTCAGTCACCGGGCGAGCGGTAGAGGAAGACGATGAG
Organism: Rhizobium sp. AC27/96; assembly: GCF_001692325.1. Lineage (GTDB taxonomy): Bacteria > Pseudomonadota > Alphaproteobacteria > Rhizobiales > Rhizobiaceae > Rhizobium. Next base: position 21,680 of record NZ_LXKN01000034.1, read on the forward strand.
GTCAAGGGATACGAGCGCGGCGAAAATGACTACGTCATGCTCGAAGACGATGAACTCGACGCAGTCGCCCTGGAGAGCACACGGACGATCGACATCGAGATGTTCGTGCCGCGCGACACTGTCGAATGGATCTGGTTCGATACGCCGCACTATCTGACGCCCAACGATACTGTCGGGGAGGAGGCCTACTGCGTCATCCGCGACGCCATGGCGGCAAGCGAGATGGTCGGCATTTCCCGGCTCGTCATGTATCGGCGCGAACGTGCGGTCTTGTTGGAGCCGCGCGATAAGGGCATCGTGCTTTGGACCCTGCGTTTCGGCGATGAGGTTCGTGATGAGAAGGATTACTTCGGTGACATCGAAGCAACGACTGTCGACTCCAAGCTGATGAAGCTTATGGAAACGTTGATAGAGGAACGGAAAAGGCCATGGGAGCCTGGAATGGTTTCCGATCCCGTCCAGCAGAAGCTTCTCGATATCATCGCTTCGAAGAAGAAAGGCCGCAAGAGACCGGCCAAGGTGAAGACAGAAGAAGAGGCGGCGCCAACCAATGTCGTCAGCATCATGGATGCGCTTCGAAAGAGCCTTTCGCAGGAAAAAGACGCCAGGAAACGATAGTCGGCGCCGCTACCCGCCGCGTTTGCGTTTGGCGTCTGACGGGTGCAGGGGTTCGGCGGCCGATCTGAAGTCGCGCCATGGGTCGGTCTGAAGCGCGGCGAGCCGGGCGGGCGCATTGAGGACCGTGAAGTAATCCGGTCCGATAGCGGGGCTCAATTCCTCCCAGGACAGAGGCATGGAGACGGCTGCACCCGGACGCGCGCGGGTCGAATAGGGTGCCACGGCCGTCGAGCCACGCTGGTTTCTAAGATAATCGATCAGGATCCGGCCGTGTCGTTTCGATTTCGTGATGGTCGAAACGTATCGGTCCGGGCTATCTGCTGCCATGGCGTCAGCGATGCCCTTGGTGAAGGCTTTTACGGCAGGCCATTCAGCTTTGGCGACCAGCGGGCAGACGATGTGCAACCCCTTGCCGCCCGACGTCTTGACGAAGGGAATGAGCCCCGCCTGTTTCAATCGCTCGCCAGTTTCTTCCGCAGCCGCGATGACGTCGCCCCACGCGACGTCCGGGCCCGGATCGAGATCCATGATGATCATATCGGGCTTTTCCCAGTTGCCGACCATCGATCCCCAGGGATGGATTTCGAGGACCGCCGCCTGGACGAGGCCGATCAGACCATTGAGATCATCGATGCGCACATAGGGGTCTTCATTCCGCGGATCGATCGCCAAGGCGATATTTCGGTTCATGCCCTTCCAGGCGTGTTTCTGGAAGAAGTGCTGTCCGTCGATGCCATTGGGGCAACGTACGAGCGCAAGCGGCCGCCCGACGACGAAAGGTCCCATATAGCGCCAAACTTGAGTGTAGTAATCCGCAAGGCCCGTCTTGGTTACACCTTCATCCGGCCAATAAAGACGATCGCCATGGGTCAAGGCAACATTGCTTCGCGGAGCCTTTTCATTTGAAGTCTTCGCCGACGATTTCGGTGTTTCCCGAATGATTTCCAGCGGTTTCTTGTCCTCGCGCAGACCGCGGAAGGAGGCATGGCGCAGATGCCCGTCAGCGGTCCAGGCCCTGAACTCGGCTTCCGCAACCAGGTCAGGTCGCACGAAGTGGACACCGCGGCCTTCCTCAGCCGTCAGCCTGGTCGCAAATGGACTTTCCTCCGCCTTCAGTCGGCCGAGCCGTTTGAAAAGCTGCTCTGCGACCGTATGGGTATAGCCCGTGCCGACCCGGCCGACATGATCCAGCTTGCCGTCTTCATAGATGCCGAGAACCAGCGAGCCGATTGCCTTTCTCGATGTCGTCGAAGGCACCCAGCCGCCGATGACGAACTCCTGTCGCGACGAGCATTTCGATTTGACCCATGTCTTGCCGCGGCCGGAGCGATAGGGATCGTTGGCGATCTTGGAGACGATCCCTTCCAGGCTGAGCCGGCAGGCATGGCTCAGCAGCAGATCGCCATTTTCGTCAAAATGACTGCTGAAGCGAAGAATGCCGGTCTCAGAGGGAATGATCTTCTGCAGCAATTGCTTGCGGGCAATCAAGGGGCACGCCTCAAGCCCATAACCGTCGAGGTATAATAGATCGAAGGCGTAGAAGACGAAGCGATCGCTGCGTCCTTCGCTGAGATCGGCTTGAAGCGCGGAAAAATCCGAAGCGCCGGCCGCCGGCTCGACGACCAGTTCGCCATCGATGATGGCCGTGCCGACAGGCAAATCCTTGAAAGCCGCGAGGATGTCCTTGCCGAATTTTTGCGTCCAGTCGAGGCCGCTGCGCGTCAGCAGCCGGATGCGCCCGGCCTCGATGCGGACCTCAAGCCGGTAGCCGTCGAACTTGATTTCGTGAAGCCAGCGCGAGCCCGAAGGCGGTTTGGATACCAGGGTTGCTAGCGCAGGCTCGACGAATGCAGGCAGGGAAGCTTTCTTCGCGCCTTTCAGCGCGGACGGATCAAGAGATGCTGGCTTCAGCTCCGTCGCGGATTTAACCGCTGACTTGCCGGTCTTATTGGCGGCAGCTTTCGTGGTGTTCTTTCGTCGATCGAGCCTGCCTGTCTTGGAGGACCAGCCTGGTTTCTCGTCTTCGACCTCGTCGATATCACGTCCGGTCTTTGCTGATTCCGGCCGTTCTTCGAGGATGTCGGGCGCTCCCTCCGGGCGCGCAGCATCGTCATCTCCCTTGATCAGCAACCAGTTTTCGCGTTTCTCGCGCGGCTTTCCGGCCATGCGGATCAGATGCCAGCGCCCGCCGAGCTTTTTACCGTGGAGCTCGAATTCGAGATGACCCTTGGCGAGCCCCTTATGCGGGTCGCCATGCGGTGTCCACGAACCTTTATCCCAGACGAGGACCGTGCCGCCGCCGTATTCGCCCTTCGGGATCGTGCCCTCGAAGTCGCCGTATTCGAGGGGATGGTCTTCGACATGTACGGCGAGCCGCTTTTCGCCGCTCACTAGGCTCGGCCCTCTAGTTACGGCCCAACTCTTCAGCACGCCATCGAGTTCAAGGCGGAAATCATAATGGAGGCGGCGCGCATCATGCTTCTGGATGACGAAACTGTTGCCTGACCTCGCGGCTTTTCTCCCATTGGCTCGGCCCTTTGGTTCTGATGTCTTGGTGAAGTCACGCTTGCGGAGATAGGTTTCCAATACCATGGTCAACTCGCCTTGCGTTGTGGCCGCGACGAGGGGGCTGATCGCGATGCCCGTGCCCTGTCGGAGGTCGAAATCGATTTCTTGGCGGGGCGTTGCGCGCCTGCTTTGGTTTTGCCAGCCGTCGCGGCACTCTGGCGCAGAGCGTCCATCAGATCGGTGACCTTGGCGGTCTTTTCAGGCTTACGTTTCGGGATCGCCTTGCCTTCGATCTTGGCCTTGACGAGCTCGGTCAGTGCGGCCTCGTAGCGATCGTCGAACTGGCTGGCATCGAAGGTGCCTTTCTTCGTGCTGATGATGTGCTTGGCCAGGTCGAGCATCTCGCCCTTGATCTGGAGGTCGGGAACGTCTTCGAATGCCTCGCCGGCCGAGCGAACCTCGTAGTCGAAGTTCAGTGTGGTGGCGATCAGCCCCTTTCCATGAGCGCGGATCATCAGTGTTCGCAAACGCCGAAACAGCACGGCCTGTGCAATCGCAGCTACCTTCGTCTTGCGCATGCCTTCGCGGATCAGCGTGAAGGCCTCCTCGCTGACCTTGTCGGAGGGAGCCAGATAGTAGGGCCGGTCGAAATAGACGTCATCGATATCGGTGCACGCCAGAAAAGCCTTTACATGCAGGACCTTGTCGCTTTCCGGAATGGAAGCGGTGATCTCCTCGGGTTCGAGCGCGATGTAATCACCCTTGTTGAGTTCATAGCCTTTGACCTGATCCTCGCGCGGCACCGGCCTTCCGGTGTCGCTGTCGACGAATTCTCGCCTCACGCGATTGCCCGTTTCCCGGTTAAGCGTATGGAAGGAAATTCGCTCCGAGGTCGATACCGCCGTATAAAGGGCGACGGCACAGTTCACCTCTCCGAATTTCAGATATCCCTTCCATTGCGCACGCGGACTCATTTGCTGGCTCCAGATCGAACATTTGGAATCAAACGAGATGCGGCCCGCATTGTTCCTGAGGACATAGGACTGCTGATCGACTGTATCCTGCGGCGTGATCTCCATCCGTTTCGATCGAGGGAACGATAATCATCTTCCGCGGTTAGGTGCCCGATCCAACCGAGGAGGCCGATCATGACCTTGACCGCCATAGCGCTAAACGCAACTTTGAAGAGGAGCGGTGGGGAACCATCGTCTACCGACCGCATGCTTTCCTTGATTGCCGAGGCAATGACCAAAGAGAATGTGGCGACTACGACGATCCGTCTTGCCGATTACAACATTCTTCCGGGCGTCAAGTCCGATGAAGGTCCGACCGACGAATGGCCGGATATCCGCCGGAAGATACTCAAAGCCGACATACTCGTCTTCGGTACGCCAATCTGGATGGGACAACCGTCCAGTATCGCAAAGAGAGCGTTGGAGCGGATGGACGCCTTCCTGTCTGAAACGGACGAACAGGGGCGCATGCCATCCTATGGTCGCGTCGCGGTCATCGCCGTTGTCGGTAACGAAGACGGCGCTCATCACGTCTCGGCAGAAATCTATCAGGCCCTGAACGACGTCGGCTTCACGGTCCCCGCCAATGCAGTGGCCTATTGGGTAGGACAAGCCATGGGGAGCACGAACTTCGTTGATCTGGAGAAGGTGCCCGAGGAAGTCAGCGGCGCGATCGATATGCTGGCACGCAACACCGTCCATCTTTCGAAATTGCTCGAACGGGATCCTTATCCCGGCAAAGCATAGGGACCAACCGGATTGGAGCGAAGAGGGCAGCGGTCGCGTCGCCTAGGGTTTGCGGCCGAAGTCCTTTCTGAGCTCGTCCTTGGCCTTTTCAAGCGTCACGCGCCTCGATTTCGAAAGCTGGGCGCCGGCCCGGTTGATGTAGAAATTCAGCATGGACATGGCGGACTGAAAGGGGCTCGCTTTGCGGCGATGGCTCTCTTCGGCGGAATGCTTGAGGGAATCGGCTATTTTCTTTGCACTGCGCTGTTTGAAGACGTCTTGTTCAAGGTCCAGCGCATCGCTGTTGTCGGTGACCTTCTGCGACCATTTCTTCGATTTTTTCTTCGGCATCGTCCATCTCCTGCGTAACGATGGATCGAACAAATATCCCTGCCATATGTTCCCCACCCGCTCTTCGAGGGTCGATTACTACGCTCTTACTGTCCGATTCGCCGAAGCGTGAGCGGCGGGAACATAACCCGCGTTCGCATGTTGGATCGCCGTGGTTTCAGCGAGAAGCGACGTGTAATAAGCGGAGACGGATCATGGCAAAAACGGTTGGCGATTTTATAGTGCAACGCCTTTACGATTGGGGTGTGCGGCGCATCTTCGGCTATCCGGGGGACGGTATCAACGGCGTCTTCGGCGCGCTTAATCGCGCCAATGGAAAGATCGAGTTCATCCAGGCCCGTCACGAGGAAATGGCGGCGTTCATGGCGTCCGCCTATGCGAAATTCTCCGGCGAGCTGGGCGTCTGCATCGCCACCTCCGGCCCCGGTGCAACCCACCTCATCACCGGCCTTTACGATGCTCGGCTGGATCATCAGCCGGTGCTGGCACTGGTCGGGCAGCAGGCGCGCCGTTCGATTGGCGGCCACTATCAGCAGGAGGTGGACCTCGCTTCCCTGTTCAAGGACGTCGCCGGCGATTTCGTGCATCAGGCCGCCGTGCCCGCGCAAGTGCGCCATCTGATCGATCGTGCTGCCCGCATCGCGCTTGCAAACAAGACCGTCACTGCAGTGATCCTGCCCAACGATCTCCAGGAAATGCCCTACGAGACACCACCGCGCAAACACGGCTCGGTCATGTCGGGCATCGGCTATGTCGCGGCTAGGACCGTGCCGCAGGAGATCGATCTGATGCGCGCCGCCGAAGTGCTGAATGCGGGCAAAAGGGTTGCGATGCTTGTGGGCGCAGGTGCACTCGGGGCCACGGAGGAGGTCATCGCAGTTGCGGATCGCCTTGGCGCAGGGGCGGCCAAGGCACTGCTTGGCAAGGCGGTATTGCCCGACGAACTCTCCTGGGTCACGGGCTCCATAGGACTGCTTGGCACTAAGCCTTCCTGGGATCTCATGCGGGATTGCGATACTCTGTTGATGATCGGCTCGGGCTTTCCATATTCGGAGTTTCTGCCCGAAGAGGGCGACGCCCGCGGCGTGCAGATCGACATCCGTCCGGATATGCTTTCCCTGCGTTATCCGATGGAAGTCAATCTGGTTGGAGACGCGCGCGAAACCTTGCAGGCGTTGCTACCGCTCCTCAGGCCAAAGTCGGACCTCTCCTGGCGCAGGCAAATCGCAACCAATGTCGGCGACTGGTGGAAGACCCTTGAAGCGCGGGCGCATGTGGCCGCCAATCCCGTCAATCCGCAGCGTGTCGTATGGGAGCTATCGAAGAAGCTGCCGGACGGTGCGATCGTCACCAGCGATTCCGGCTCCTGTGCCAACTGGTATGCCCGCGACCTGCGCATGCGGCACGGCATGATGGCGTCTCTCTCCGGCGGCCTAGCCTCCATGGGGGCGGCCGTTCCCTATGCAATCGCTGCCAAGGTGGCGTGTCCGAACCGCCCAGTTGTCGGCCTGGTTGGCGACGGCGCCATGCAGATGAACAATATGGCCGAGTTGATTACCGTCACCAAATATTGGCGAAACTGGTCGGATCCCCGTTTCGTCATTTGCGTGTTCAACAACGAAGACCTCAATCAGGTGACCTGGGAACAGCGTGTCATGGAGGGTGATCCAAAATTCGATGCTTCCCAGCGCATACCGGACGTCCCTTATCATCGCTTTGCCGAGCTCATTGGGCTGAAAGGCATGTTTGTCGATCGCCCCGAGGATCTCGCCCCGGCCTGGCAGGAGGTGCTTGCCGCGGGAATGCCTGTCGTTCTCGAAGTCAAGACCGATCCGGAAGTTCCACCGCTACCACCGCATCTGACTTTCGAGCAGATGCGTAATCTCACTGCGGCGTTGCTGAAGGGCGACCCCGAGGAAAGCGGCGTCGTGAAGGGTACCTTGCGACAGGTGCTCAGTGCGATCCTTCCTCGGCGATAGGCAGACAGAAGCATCCACCGATCTCAAGGATCCGTGGATGCTTTTAATTGCTGAACGACAATCTCCAGTCCTTGTCGAAGGATGGATTTGAGTGTTTGCGTTCGACGCGACCTAGGTGACATTGATTGAGGGCAGGAACGACATAACTTCGTTACGCCGCCTTAGAGCGAGGCCCTCGATTTCCTGGTTCCAGAAGATCTCGGCTTCCGGCGGATCAGTTTCCCAGCTCTTGGTCGACAGAATATTGTCATCCATGACCAGAAGCCTGCGTCCGCCCAATCGAAGATACTCGTTGGCAAGGTCTTGAGCGCTGTTGTTCATCACTTTGCTCCTCGAATAGGATTAGCGCCGCGGCGGTCCACATTGTGTGCGACGGCTTGAGAAGGTTGCAGCACAGATTTTTAAGGTGGCAGTCACGACAAGCGGAGGGCCGTCTAGGCCCTCCCACAGGTTGGCGTCATTGGCACTTGGCGGTCGATGCCTTGTCGTTCGTCTGAGTGTTTTGAGCACCGTTATCCTGTCCGGTGTTCTTGCCGGTCTTCATCGCGTTGCAGTCCTGGGATTGGCCGTTGGAATTGGCGTGGCTGCCGGACGTGTCATTGCCATTGGCAGCGCCATTGCCGTTCGACGTACCGCCACTCTCAGTTCCGGTGCCCGCTCCATTGCCGCTGCCCGAGCCGCCGGTGTTGGTTCCACCTGAGGCGCCAGACTGCTGTGCCATGGCGGCGGTAGCCATGCCGATGGAAAGGGCACACACTGCGATCATCTTCGTCAACATAGTAACTTCCTCTTCTTTGTTGCCGCCTCCAAACTTGCTGACCGTGAAATTGTTTCCAAATCTTCTGATTTTTGTTGTTGACGGTCTCGAGGTGATCGGGAGTGACGGGTGAGCGCGGCCATCGGGACATGAGTGCCGATCGCACGCAGATTGTCTCGGCGTGATATTTTCGGATTTTCTAAATCTGGATGGAACAACCAAGGAGACGCACCGTTTTCCAGGAGATGCAAGGAACGTCCCACGCCGATCCAAAGCATCAAAATTTGTCTTGCCACGCAAGAAGTCGGCTCCATTCAAAACCAAACCGCAGGCTACCATCCGGCGCAACGGCAGATGTGCGCTCGATTGAGGGCTGCTTGGCCGTGTCCCGCCCAGGAGTAAAGCTGTGATTGAAATGTCCCCATCAGACGGCTTGCAGAACGAAATAGTGGAACTCATTCCGGCACTTCGTGCATTTGCTCGGAGGTTTCACCGAAACAGCATTGATGCTGAGGATCTGGTTCAGGAAACCCTCGCCAGAGCATTAGCTCATCTCAATCAATTTGATCGCGGCACACGGCTTAAATCGTGGCTTTTCACGATTATGCGCAATACGTTCTGTTCGAAATTTCGTATTGCCAAGCGCGAGGCTCCCGGTAGCAAGAAATGCGTTTCTGGCGATGGGGTAGCATTACCATCGCAGGAGTGGTCGCTTCGGGCAAAAGAACTCGAAGCAGCTTACGACCTTCTGCCGGAACCCTATCGGGTGGCGCTTGAATATGTCGTCATAGAGGGGCGTACGTATGATGCGGCTGCGGAAAGGTTCGGCTGTGCGGTTGGCACAGTTAAAAGCCGGATCAACAGAGCGCGGCAGCGACTGGCCGCGCATCTGGGAGAAGACCTTCATTGAATAACCAGAAGCCGCTGCCGAGCGGCGATTTCGGAAGAAGGGCCTTTAACAGTCCTTGTTTCCTCCGCAAAAGAGAGATCTAGCGATCTGCTTGATCGCCGCCGCAATTCTTCACGGGTTCTCCGCGGATGCATACGGCGTCGGATAAAATGCGAAGGCGAGTTGGTTCGCCTCGATACGCATAACCGATCCCGATATCCGCCCGACGGGATCGCATTAGATTGCGCAATGTGAAAGGCACTTGCCAAGCAAGCCCCGCACGGTCGCTCAAGACGGGTGATGATCTGCAACGAAATTGGCTCGTTTAAGCTTTAGGAGAACACAGCGGGAGTTGCGTGTCTCCAAAAAAGCCTTTCCACGATTGCCAGGTGCCATCCTTTGCGAAAATGGCATGAGGTAGCGCCTTGCCAATCTGCTAGTCGCCAGGCGCCTTGGCGCATGACGCGATAGCGCCGTCATTAGGCGAGGGTCCGGATTCCGGGCTCGCGATCCCAATAGCGTCTGGCTGCGGCACTCATGAACGAGCCGAGATCTACGACACCGGCGTCGGCCTGGATGCCTGCCTTGTCAAGAAGCGCCTTTGCCGGAGCGTTGTGTCCGATCGCCTTTAGATGCCCAAATGCATCCGTCACCCATTGGATTGCCGCCGCCTCCTTGGCGAGTGCGGCTACCCCTTCCTTCGAGAGTATGACGGCGACGGCATCGAAAAGCTGAGATGGCGAACCGAGCAATTGTCCGTCCGCCCTGATGGTATTTCCGTCAGAGAGCTTCGTTGCTCCCACTTTTGGGGCGACGATGAAAGGCGTGGCGCCGGCTTTGGTCAGAGCGCCAATCAAATCGGAGATGGCCTTGGCGCCACTCCCTTCAGCAACCAGAAGGCCGACCATGCGTCCCTGCAGCGTTTCCATCATGTTCTTGTGGATCGAGAGCGCAGGCGAGGGATCGAGATCGATCGGTTTTCGAGCGGGTGGATTCTTGCTTGACACGGCGATGCCCAACCCGGCTGCTATGCGCTTCGCCAGATCGGCATCGACATTCATCAGGTTGCCTATCATGCGCGGCGGCACCTGCGAGAGCTGCACTTTCGACAATTCGAATACGAAGGCAGACGCGATGTGCGCCTGTTCGGACGGTGTTTGCGACTTCCAGAACAGGCGGGCCTGACTGTAGTGGTCAGCGAAGAGTTCGCCACGTGTCCGCAGCTTGTCACCTTGCTCTCGTTTTTCTGCCTGATGGGCAAAGCTCTGGAAGCCGGTGGCGGGACATTCGCGCGGACCGTCTGGCTCACCGCTTGCCGCAAGGCTGTTGGGTTCGTAGTTGGCGCGACCCTTGAGCACATTCATCTGCATCTGGCCGTCGCGCTGGAAGTTCATCACCGGACACTTCGGCGCGTTGATCGGCAGTTGATGAAAATTCGCTGTGCCGAGGCGTGATTTCTGTGTGTCGAGATAGCTGAAGAGACGTCCCTGCAGCAGGGGATCGTTGGTGAAGTCTATGCCCGGTACGATGTTGGCGGGACAGAAGGCGACCTGCTCGGTCTCGGCGAAGAAGTTGTCCGGATTTCGATCGAGGACCATCCGCCCGACCATCCTGAGCGGCAGAATTTCCTCGGGAATGAGCTTGGTGGAATCAAGAACATCATAGGGAAGGCTCTCGGCAAACTTGTCGTCGAAGAGCTGCAGGCCAAGTTCCCATTCCGGGAAATTGCCGGCTGCGATCGCCTCGAAGAGGTCTCGGCGATGATAGTCGTTGTCGGCGGCCTGCAGTTTCAGGGCTTCGTCCCAGACCAACGACTGCATGCCGAGCTTCGGCCGCCAATGGAATTTAACGAAGGTGGATTTGCCGGCGTCATTGACGAGACGGAAGGTGTGGATGCCGAATCCCTGCATCATGCGCAGCGAGCGAGGAATGGCGCGATCCGACATTGCCCACATGAGCATATGGGTTGCTTCAGGCATCAGGGACGCCCAGTCCCAGAAGGTATCGTGGGCGCTTCCGGCCTGCGGATAGGCTCGGTCGGCTTCCATCTTGACTGCGTGAATGAGGTCCGGAAACTTGATTGCGTCCTGAATGAAGAAGACCGGGATGTTGTTGCCGACGAGGTCCCAATTGCCTTGCTTGGTATAGAGCTTGACAGCGAAACCACGCACGTCGCGGGGCGTGTCCACCGACCCTGCGCCGCCCGCCACCGTTGAGAAGCGAACAAAGACCGGCGTCTTCTCGCCCTTGCGCTGAAACAGATCGGCACTGGTGATGTCGGAAAGCGACTCGTACAGCTCGAAGAAGCCGTGTGCGGCAGACCCTCTCGCATGAACGATTCGCTCGGGAATTCGTTCGTGGTCGAAATGGAAGATTTTCTCGCGCAGGACGAAATCCTCCAGCAGCGTCGGCCCGCGCCCGCCCGATTTCAGGCTGTTCTGATTATCCGAGACCCGAATCCCTTGGTTGGTTGTCAGATGATCGGCCCCTTTGTGGGGACCGTTCACGGGAACATGTTGATGGGTTTCGCCACCTTTGCCACGTGCAGTCTCGAACTTCTCGTCGGTCGCCATGATGCTCTCCATTTGCCGGAATCACGGACCGAACCTTTTTCGGTCGACTTTGTTCCAGACGGAAAAAGGCTCATGCCCGCGCAATGGGATTCAGATCTCGATCAGGGCAATGCCGAGATGCTTTTGATGGCGGCGACGAAGATGGACCGGGGCTTCGACAATGGTTGCCTCCAAAGTCGGATGAACGATCCCGTCGAGAAAATGACCTCCACGGGTTGAGCCGTCCTTCAAACCAAGAACTGCATGGAGATGCAGGCTCGCATTGCCGTCATCGCCCATCGCGACATCGCCGAGCAGGCTCAATACCTCGCATTGCTCGGTAACCGGAATCTTGCGGTAACTGCGATCCGCAAAATCGAACCACCCGACGGTGGCACTTTCGAAAGCGCCGATGGCGGTGATCGAGGCCGCGGTCAATCCTTGTTCTCCAGCGAATGCGGTGAGTGTGGAGAAGGCTTCTTCCTTGGCATCGAGCACGACGACAAAAGTCTTCTGCCCATTTACCTCGTTGATTTTCTTGAAATTCATAAGAAATTCCTTGCATCATAGGCGTCAAAGAATTGGTTTGCCGCCGGTGACCGCAATTGTGGCGCCGGAGACATAACTGGATAGAGGATCGGCCAGCATCACATAGGCGGTGGCCAGTTCCGCTGGTTGTCCCGGCCGTTTCATCGGCACCTGCTTTCCAAAGTTTTTTACCGCTTCCTCCGGCATCGTCGATGGAATGAGCGGCGTCCAGATTGGCCCTGGGGCTACGGCGTTGGCGCGGATCCCTTTTTCCGCAAGAAGCTGAGCAAGACCTGCGGTGAAATTCTGGATCGCTCCCTTCGTTGTCGCATAAGCGAGTAGGGTCGGGTTCGGAGTATCGGAATTGATCGAGGCAGTATTGATGATGGCGCTACCGGGCTTCATGTGGGGAACGGCGGCCTTGGTCAGATAGAACATGGCGTGGATGTTGACCTTGAATGTCAGCTCCCACTCCTCGTCGCTGATATCTTCGATGCTCTTGAAACTTGCCTGGTGTGCGGCATTGTTGACGAGAATATCGACGCCACCGAATTCCTGAACGGCTTTATCGATGAGGTTGCGGCAATGGGCTGGATCCTGGATATCGCCGCTGACAAGGATCGCCTTGCGGGCCGCCGCCTCCACTAGATGCCTTGTCTCGTCGGCATCCTCGTGTTCATCGAGGTAGGCAATCAGGATATCGGCGCCTTCCCGAGCAAAGGCGATGGCCACGGCACGTCCGATACCGCTATCGCCGCCGGTTATAATGGCCCGCTTGCCCTTCAGACGGCCTGAGCCGCGATAGCTCTGCTCCCCGTGGTCGGGCCGCGGGTCCATCTGGGAGGTCAATCCCGGCATCGGCTGTGGTTGCGACGGGAAGGGTGGAGAAGGATAATCTGCCATGGTTCTTTCCTCGTCAATTTTGCTTATTGAGGTCTTCCGCCATCTGCAGGTGGTGTTGGAGGGCAGGGCCTGTGCTTGCGGCCCACGCCTTCAGGTCGGTATTGTCACCGCCATCGCCATAACGCTTGAAGAGATCGACGGCGTCTTTGTGGGCTTTTTCCTGATCAGCTTGGTAGCGTTTGTCGAAGGCCGCTCCATGCTGGCCCCTCAGGGTCTTGAGCATGCCCTGCTGGCTCGACGTCATGGCGGTGGGAAGTCTAGCCTTCACCTTGCCGCTTGAGACCAATCCCTTGAGTTCGCTGGTGGTCTTCTGATGGTCGGTCACCATCTGCTGCGCGAACGTCTTCGTAGCGGCGTTACCGCGTTCGAGCGCCAGCTTGCTGGAGGCGATTTCGAACATATCGCTAGTCGCGGCCTCCTGCACGAAGTCTGTGGTTTTCGGTGCGGCACCCATCATGGAATTAACGCCGGTCTTTTCTGCAGCGGATTGCGCGAAGGCGGGGGCGGTGATCAAGGCGGCGAAGGCGAAAAGGGTCAAAGGTTTCATCGGAAGCTCCTGGGTTGGCTGCTCTCCGAACAACCGAACACCCCAAGAGTTCCCACGCCCTCAATTCTATTCGTCTGTGCGGCCATTGGATTTGTTTTCGCGCCGCCTCTAGCCGCTAGTAGCGATACCCGCCGCCGCGCCCGCTACTTCCGATTTCATAGTCATTTGGGCTTATCCTCCTCATATTGCTCCGCACCGTCGATGGGGAGGAGCCAAGACTCGCGCCGCTTTATCCAAAGTTCGTAGGTCGGGATGAGGGACGTCGGCGCCTCGGTCAGAATCCCAAGCTTGATCTCAGCTTCGATTTCGTTTGCCGAGAATAGTCTCGATCCACACCTGGGGCAGAATTGGCGTCCGGAAAACTCGGTCGTTTCGCCTTTATGTTCGAACTGGTCGCTAGGCCAGACCGCAAAGGACGTGAAGGCTGACCCGCTTTCCCGCCTGCAATCGGTGCAATGGCAAATGCCGATCCGCTTGGGTTGGCCTCGAACCGCAATTCGCACCTGTCCACATCGGCATGACCCCGTCAACGTGCTCATCGTGCGCGTCCGTTTTCGTCATCAATGACATCTGTATCGGGACGGTCCCCGCCTGCGACATGTTCCGTACGCCAGCCACCATCGGGAAGCTGATAGGCAATCTCGGCATCGCGGCCTTCAAGATGTTGGCGTTCGGCTGCCGACTTAGCCGCGGCAAGCGCGGTATCATGATCCGGAAAGGTCTCAGACCACACGTCTCCAACGCGGTAGCCGTACCCGCCGTCGTGTCTTCCAACATGATAAACTACAGCCATGCGGCTCTCCTGAACTTAGCGCACACAGACGTTCACCGTCTTGCCAGACGCATAACGAGCGATACGACGAACAGTATGAGGAAAATGAAGAACAGGATTTGAGCTATCGAGGCTGACGCGCCTGCAATGCCACCGAACCCAAGCGCACCGGCTATCAGAGCTACGACCAGAAATACCAGCGCATAATAGAGCATCTAAGCCTCCATTGTTTGTTTCAATGGAAGAACGACCCAGATCATGCTTGGTTCCTCGCCACGCACAAGTCATCCATTAACTCTTTGGAATCGTGGACGCATCCAAGGACGAAGATTCATTCGGACTGAAGCAGCCAATGTTCGCGCTGACGGGTGATCCCGTAGAGCGGATTGCCCGCTCCACAATTGGCCATGATGCGCGGAACAAAGCGAACAAAAACCGAGTTTCTGTCAGGTCGGGAAGAGTGGGAGTGAAACCGCATACCTAAGTAAAATACCCGATTGGGTGAGGAAGGATGATGGCGATCGACAAACACGAGCAGATCCGCCGGCGCGCTTACGAAATCTGGGAGGATGAAGGCCGCCCGGACGGCGCGGCAATGCGGCATTGGCTGCAAGCCTCCGATGAACTGGAGGAGGACAACGAGCACGAGACATTGCAGGACTTGATTGATGAAGACGACCGCGATGATGAGGCCATGCTCCATGCCGCTGGCGAAAGCGGAGATTTTGGCCGGCCGCCACCCCGCTCGGTCTGAAAATCCGGTCGCCGGCGCCATCGCGAACGCGACCGTCGCGAATTTGGCAAAGTCGAGGTCAAAAACCTCGGGCGAAAGGATGTTTTTCCCTTCGATGTGCCGCAGGTCGCCGATGCGGTTTTACGCCTTTGAAACAAGCGCCTTTCCGCGCCGTGGGGAAGCGCCGCAGCTTGCGCCACACGAGCAGGAAATGGATATCGGCTTTCGAACAACAGGTCATTTCTTTGGATAATTCTGCGCCACTGACGCAACAACATGCCCTGCGCCGTGAGCAGCCATTATGGGCTGCTATCCGGGGTGGATCCGTCAGGACGAGCCGGACGATCATTCGTAAATCGTACGATGTGATCATCGTGGGGGCGGGCATAAGTGGAGCCCTCATGGCTCATTCTCTCGTTGGGAAGGATTTGCGCATCCTTATCGTGGATCGGCGGGCACCTGTGAAAGGGAGCAGCCTCGCAAGTACCGCAATGATCCAGCACGAGATCGATGTTCCGCTGCATGCACTCCAGAAATCGATTGGGATCAGAAAAGCGCAACGCGTATGGCAGCGTTCAGCCGGCGCGGTGGAACAGCTCGCCCAGATCGTACGTGATCTCGATGTCAAATGCTCGTTCCAGAGAAAGAGAAGCCTGTTTCTGGCCGGCGAGGAATACGGCGCGCGTGCGCTGAAAGCGGAGTGCGAGGCGAGAAATGAAGCCGGCATTTGCGCTGAATTTCTAAGCGTTGCATCGCTTCGAGAACGGTTCCAGATATCGCGCACCGCGGCGATCGATAGCGCGATTTCTGCCTCCGCGAACCCGGCGCAACTAACGGCAGGAATTCTCCGGAATGCTTTGATACACGGCACTGAGATCGTCTCGGGCGTGGAAATCAAGGATATACGGACATTTGACGAGGGAGTCGTACTCTCGACCTCGGAAGGAGCTCTGCTGTCGGCACGACATGTCGTGTTCTGCACAGGCTATGAATTCCTGGAGGCGCTTGCCAACAAGAGCCAGAAGGTGATTTCCACCTGGGCGCTTGCCAGCCGCCCCAAGCTTAAACGGCCTGAATGGCTGGATCGGTATCTCGTCTGGGAAGGATCCGACCCGTATCTCTATTTTCGGTCAACACGCGACGGCAGGATCGTACTTGGCGGTGAGGATGAAGCTGTTGAGGGCGCCTATAAGAACGAGGCGAAGCGCGAGCGAAAGACGAAGATGCTTGTCGAGAAGCTCGCAGACCTCACAGGCATCGCGATCGGCAAGCCGGAATTCGAATGGTCGGCAGCCTTTGCCGTAACGCCCGACGGCCTGCCTATGATTGGCAGCGTCCCTAATATGAGGAACGTGTTCGTGACAATGGGTTTCGGGGGAAACGGGATCACGTTCAGCCAAATTGCAGCCGAACTGATCTCAGGTGAGATCCTTGGACATCATGATGCGGATTGGGATCTATTTCCCATTTCTTGATGGTCTCGTAGCCGGTGGTTGCTGGCATGCATTCCTGCGGATTATGGGAACCAACTGTTGTAGCGGACGTTCGAATAGAGCCAACTAAGAGGAGGCTACTATGATTTCCGCAGACAAAATTGCTGAACATATGGAAGTGATCGCCGCAGACGGCATCCATGTCGGAACGGTTGACCATATGGACGGCGAGAGCCGTATCAAGCTCACCAAGAGCGATTCCGATGACCAGCGCCATCATCTGATTCCGATCGACTGGGTCGACCATGTCGACGCTCATGTCCATCTGACGAAGAATTCGGACGATGTTCGAAGCCAATGGTCTTCCATCAACTGACGCATATCGAAGGGGCCGCTGTCGAGCGGCCCCATTCTTCAGCTTGATCTCGTAGTACTTGGCCCCCGTGACCACGCGCCGCTACGGCAGGCACCTCCATCATCCATCAACACTTCCCCATGTGGCTAGGGCTTTGCAGACGGATCCGGAGTGTTTTTCACCCGGTCGGCTTCATCGGTATCTGTACGTCCCGATGGAATGCCGGGAGAGGTCGCTGACACGGGATCGGATGCCGGAAAGGTGTCTTCCAGACCTTTGTCCAGATGGCCCTTGGCAGCCTTTTTGCGCTGTTCCGCTTTTTCCTGTTTCATGGATTCGGCGGCTGGCGACTTGGGTGAGTGATTGGGCATTCGTGTTTTCCTCCGGTGCCCAGACTAATCCTCACGGTCGTCGGAAGTTCCGCGGCTGGACGACTTATCGTTGAGAGCGGCGCAGCCCAGAGTTTGGAGATCACCCGGAATTACCGGTTCGCAGAGATTCAATTCGCGCCCGGAAATCTCGACCATTTCTCATGGGACAGCGCACCTTGAGCTCACACCTTATTGCTCGACAAACCTGAAACCGTCTCGAGCCGGCGGAACAATCAGGGCCGCGAGGTGTTTCATCCATGTATCCGAAACTGGATGCAGAACTCCGAGGAACCCCATGAAAAAATTGGTTTTTGGCCTAGCTGTCCTGTGTCTGACAGCTCCGATGGCATTCGCGCAAAGCGAGACGCCTAAGACGTCCCAGACCACGCCCGCCGTGTCCACCTCCGGTGAAACCAACCCCGGCGCACCGGTCGCTGGCAAGAACAGCTTCACCGAGGCTCAGGCAAAATCACGGATGGAAGACGCAGGATACCAGAGCGTGTCCGGATTGAAGCTCGACGACCAGGGCGTATGGCGGGCAATGGCCAGCAAGGATGGAAAGCAGGGAAATGTCTCTCTGGACTTCCAGGGCAACGTCGTCATGGCGAAATAATCGCCTGTAACGACCAGACCATAATAACAACGAAGAGGAAACACTCATGAGAATCGTTAGCGGACTGTATGACAGCTACGACGACGCGCGAGCTGCCGTGAAAGCCCTGGAAGATGCAGGAATACCTTCCGACCAGATCAGCATCGTCTCCCGCAAGGACGGCAAGGAAAAGGTCGAGGGCCAGGGCAATGATGCTGCCGAAGGCGCTGGAACCGGTGCGGGCATCGGTGCCGTTGCCGGCGGAGCAGGTGGCCTTCTGGCAGGCCTCGGCATGCTCGCGATTCCCGGCGTTGGACCTGTCGTGGCTGCGGGCTGGCTAGCCGCGACCGCCGTAGGTGCTGTTGCCGGCGCGGTTGTCGGCGGAGCCGCGGGGGGGATCGTCGGCGCGATGATCGCATCCGGCGTTCCTGAGAAAGACGCAAATATGTATGCCGAAGGTGTCCGCCGCGGCGGCTCCGTCGTGATAGCCAAGGTCGAGGACGACAAGATTGTCGCCTCGCAGGCAATTCTTAGCGACTCGCGATCCGTTGACCTCCAAGACCGCCGGGCACGATACAGTGCCGAGGGGTGGTCGCGTTTCGACGAGACGGCTGATCCGTACACGCCCGATCAGATTGCCGCAGAGCGTGGGCGCGATCGGATAGATCCCCGCGCTTAAGGGACTTTGGTGATGAGCGGCGAGGACTGCCCCTTCGCTCGTCACCGAATATCGGGGCTG
>NZ_LXKN01000035.1 GCF_001692325.1 Rhizobium sp. AC27/96
GCAGCGATCGAAGGCCGAATCCACTTCCGTGGCTTTATCGGGAGATTGCTGCAGCCGTTCGTCGGAATTTGAGCCAATTCGAGAAGCTGGCGCTGAAATCTACCGGTCCCGAAATATCCTGAGGATCTGCGGCGTTGAAGGCGACAGCTAACAGCCAGTGCCTGGCGTTTAGTAGGTGGTAAAACTGATCTGTGGTTGAATCTGGAGAAACCGGGAGCGCCTCGCACGCCGGAAAACTCTAACTCGCGATTGTTCAAGACACTTGGAGCAGATTGTATAGAGGGCGGTGCGCTTTGATCCTCCGCGGCCAGGTGGGGTTGAGTGAATTGCGGTACCGTGGTCCTCGATCGAAGCCGACCACCAAGGACTTGGCTTCATTGTTTCGCAGCAAAGCGCTGAGCATCATCCACTGGCGGCGGCTGTCTTGGTATAAAATTGCCCTAGCGATCAGGTAAAGTGAACCTATCGGTTTTCGGATATTTTCCGATATTCCGTCGGCGCGAAGCCAACTGCATCCTTAAATTGATTGGAGAAGTGGAATGCCGAGTGAAAGCCAAGCAGGCCGGCAATTTCCTTCACCGACTTGTCCGTGTTTGCGAGAAAGTCACGTGCGCGCTGAAGGCGAACCGTCATCTGATACTTTTTCGCTGACATTCCGGTCTGTTCACGAAAAAGCCTGCGAAAATATGGATAGCTTACCCCCATCTCCGCGGCGAGATCCTCCACCGATTGTGAGATCCCACAGCGTTCCATCAGGATCATGCGTGCCCGATCGACAAGGCGCGCGCTGGCACTCGACGCCAAATTGCTTGGGCGGCATAGCAGCGCAAGGAGCTGCAGGCCGAGGGTCGATATGACAAGCTGATGGAGAATGGGATCCTGCCGCGCAAGATCATGGATCGATGCGAATACTTGATTGATTTCATCATTCGCGGCAGCCAGTGGGTGTTCGATTTGCAGGAGGCCTGCGTCAACGGCGAAATCGAAGGCGGTACCCCGACATTCTATCCAATGTTCTGTCCAGCCCGTTCCACGATCAGGCGCGAACCTGTGCCATACACCCGGAAACAGCAGAAAAATTGAACCGCCATTGACGCGGACCTGGCGGCGTTGGCTTCCGAATTCAAGCTTCCCGCTGCCGGCACTGATCAGCACGACTTGGTAGGCCTGCAGAATGCGTCCACGAGACCAGCTGAAATGATGGTCGTCAGGATGGCGGCTGAGAGGGTAGCTGGAATGTGGCGCAATTTCCGTATAGCCGGAGGAAACAGCGGTGCAGCCCCACGCTGCCGCTATTCTGTTGTCAGGCATATACACGAAGTAGTTCCCCGCCATTTGACGTCGCCATTCTAGGATCATTTTTTGTATGTAAATGATCACTTTTATGGATTTTCGCGGCGTGTCAACAAGATTGGCCGATGGTACCGTCACGATGTTGGGACAAGTCATTCGAATTTGCCGAAACGCTGATCGCATCAGCTATCGTCGCTGCCGGGGAGGGTGGCGGCCGGGAGGAGAACAAATATGAAAACTCATGCCAGACTGCTGGCCGCAGCCGCTTGCCTTGCCGCATCTGCTGCCTATGCCGATGACTTCCACGGGTTCGATCCCGCCAAGTTCGACGGCAATATGCTTTCGGTCGAGGCGTTGAAAGCCATGGTCGCCGACGCATCGAAAGTGACACCTCCGAAAAACGGCAAAAAGTACAGCATAGGCTTTGCCAATCTTCAGCGTGACATCGCTTTCGGCGTACTCGTCGAGAAAGGCATTCAGGCAAACGCCGATGCGGCCGGCTTGGAACTCGTCATTGCCGACAACCGCCTCGATGGGCCGACAGCGCTTGCCAACGCCAAGTCTTTTGCCGAACGCAAGGTTGACTATGTCATCGAGTTTCAGACCGACGCAAACTTCGGTCAGACCGTGATGGATGTGTTCAAGCAGGACGGCACCAAGGTCACGGCAATCGATATCCCAATGCCCGGTGCGAGCTTTTTCGGCGTGAACAATCCGAAATCGGGCTTCATGGGCGGGTCCTATCTCGCAACGGCTGCGGCAAAACAGTTTGGCGCGGACGCGGTCAAAAGCGGCTATCTCGTCATCGGCGCACTGCCCCAGTCGGGCGTCATTCCGCGTATGCGCACGGAAGGGCAGCGCGCCGGCTTCCTGGCCCTGACCAAGGATTTCCCGGTCGACCACATCATCGAGATCGATACCAAAAACACGCTGCAGGAATCCTACACCCAGATGAACAACGTGCTGGGTCGCATTCCGCCGGGCGCGCCGATCTTGATCATCGCGATCAACGATCAGGCGACCATGGGCATGTTGCAGGCCGTTCGCGCTGCCGGACGCGTTGACCAGGCCATTGCTGTCGGCAATGGGGCGGATGAAGCCGAGGCGCTTGCCACGGACCCGAAACTCGTAGCGGCGACTGGTTCGTTCCCAGGCAGCTACGGGAACTATCTCATCCCGATCGCGCTGTCAGCACTCGCCGGCAAAGCCGTGCCGGAGGCAACCTTCGTCACCCATCAGGTGGTAACCAAGGCAAACATCTGCAAATTCTACAAGGAGTTCGCCTGCGCCGGCAATGCCGATGGTTATGTGTTTCCAGAGGCAGAGTTCGCAAGCTATCTCTCCGGTCTGAAAAAGCAGGATTGGTTGAAGGGCTACGAGGCAATTCTCCCCCAGCAATGATCTGGGGTCAGGGGAGATTTTGATGCAAACGGAATCGAGCACAGGGAGCCGTGTATCGCGGCTCCAGATCACCAATGTTACGAAGTCCTTCTCCGGTGTGCAGGTATTGAAAAATGTTACCTGTGCGGCCAATGCCGGCGAAGTCGTAGCACTGCTCGGCGCAAACGGTGCGGGCAAATCGACGCTGATGAAGATCCTGTCCGGTGTCTATTCCTGCGATGCCGGACAAATCCGGATCGATGGCGCCGTAGTTAACATTACGTCGGCACGTGCGGCCATAGCATCGGGTATCCGTTTGATGCCGCAGGAATTGTCAGTGCATCCGGACCTGTCGGTGGCGGAGAACATTGCGCTCGGCTCGATGCCCAAGCGCAAGATCGCCGGCATAAGTTTCGTCGACCGTGCCGCCATGCAGAGGCAAGCGACGACGCTGCTCAGGCGACTGAAGCTCGGTCATATCTCTGCGAACCGGAGAATGGGATCGCTGTCGCTTCCCGAGCAGCGGATCGTCGAGATCGCCCGGGCATTGGCGGGCCAGGCACGCATTCTGATCATGGATGAACCGACTGCTGCACTCGGAGAAGCCGATGCCGAAACCCTGTTCGGGGTGATCGATGCACTTCGCGCCGATGGTGTCACCATCATCTATATCTCTCATTACCTTGACGAGGTATTTCGCCTCTCTAATCGGATCGTCGTGTTGCGGGATGGTGAGGTGCGCGGACAGTTCAAGACGAGTGCCACCAGTCACGACGAGGTGCTGCGGGCGATGCTCGGAGGCGACCTCGGCGATCTTTTTCCGGCAAAGTCTCAATCTCTTCCGGACGAGGCGGTCCTGACGGTCGAAGGCCTGTCCCTGCCAGGCTGGCTCACCGATGTGTCGTTTTCAGTGCACCGCGGCGAGGTTTTGGGTGCGTTCGGTCTGATCGGCTCCGGGATTGAGAAGGTCGGCAGAGCAATATATGGGGCAGAGCCCAAGGCAAAGGTTCGTTCGCTGCGGATGGGGGCTGTCGAAACGGTGCTGTCAACCCCGCGGGCAAGCATTCAAAGCGGTATCGGCTTCGTTGCGGCCGAGCGTAAGCAGCAAGGCCTGATCGCCAACCTGACCGTCCGCACCAACACGACCCTCCCATACCTCACGCGCTTCACGCGCTTCGGGCTGGTCGATCACAATCGGGAACGAGCAATGTCGCGGCACTGGATCAGGACCCTGCGCGTCAAGACGACGGGTCCGGAGCAGGAAATACGACTGTTGTCGGGCGGCAACCAGCAGAAAGTGTGCCTAGCACGGTGGCTACTCGGCGACCCGAAGCTCCTCATTCTCGAAGAACCGACGCGAGGCGTCGACCTCGGCGCTCGACGCGAGATTTATGAGGAGATTCGCCGCCTTGCGGCGAACGGATTGGGCATACTCCTCGTCTCATCGGACGCCGAGGAAGTCGCCGGTCTTGCCGATCGAACGATGGTCTTCGAGGAGGGCAAAGCCGTGGCCGTACTCGGAGCCAATGCATCGGCCGCCGAGTTGATGCAGGCGGCAGAGTCACACTCCGTTTCTGCTGCGAATGAATTGGAGAAAGCATGAACAAGTCAAACTCAATCGTGGCCGGCGAACCCAAGGCGATCAGCCAGCGACCGTCGATAACGGAGATTCTTGCCAGGCCGGCCGCCGGCATCGTGGTTCTGCTTGGCTTCTATGTCGTCCTTCTCGCTGCATTCACGATGTTGTCGCCGTTCTTTTTATCAGTGAGCAATCTTGCCAATATCGGTACGAACATGGCCTTCACCGGCCTCATGGCCGCAGCGGGAACTCCGTTGATTATAGGCGGCGGACTCGACCTGTCGGTGGCGGCCGTTGCCGGTCTGGCCGGTGTCATCGTTGCGTTGATGCACTCCAACGGTATCAATATCTGGGTTGGATGCCTGACGGCTTTGGTTATCGGCGCCGGGGTCGGAATTTTGAATGGTGTAATCGTCACCAGGCTGCGCCTCAATCCTCTGATCGTGACACTCGGAACGATGAGCATATTCTCGGGCCTGTCGATGGTTATGACAGGCGGCCTCAGCAAGCCGCTCTTCGTGCCGTCCTTCAACTGGCTTGGTTCAGGCCGCATCTTCTCCGTGCCGTTTCCCGTCATCGTCATGCTCGTGGTCTTTGCCGTCCTTTGGCTTGTGCTTGCCAGAACGCCATTCGGACGGTTTGTGTATGCAACCGGAGGCAACCCGGAGGCCAGCAGTCTTCTCGGTGTCCCGGTCGAGCGCACACAGTTGATACTCTACGTGATCTCAGGCATTTCAGGCGCTGCGGCTGGCATCATCCTTGCTGCAATGCTCGGCGCCGCAGCGCCAAACGCTGCCAGTCAGCATCTGCTGACGATCATCGCTGCTATCATTCTGGGAGGCACTAGCCTGTTTGGCGGGCGGGGAAGCGTCTGGGGTACGCTGATCGCGGTGCTAATCCTCGGGACCCTGAACAACGGCCTGACCCTCATGAACGTGTCCAGTTTCTGGCAGGATGTCACGCGCGGTGTCGTGTTGCTTCTGGCTGTGGGCCTCGACCAGTTGCGTGTCCGCCTGCAGGGCTGATCCGCCATAATTCCAGGAGACGATGGAATGTCTGAACGCCCTTTAAAGGCCGGCCTGTTCGGTATCGGCCTGGAGGCCTATTGGCCGCAGTTTGACGGTCTCGAAGCAAGGCTGCGCGGATATGTGGATGTCGTGGCGTCCAAGCTGGAGCGGCCCGGTGTCGAAGTCGTCAATCTTGGCCTCGTGGATACGCCGGAGAAGGCCGTTGATGCCGGACACCTGTTTCGACAGGCCGATGTCGATATCATTCTTCTCTACATCACGACCTATGCTCTATCATCGACCGTCTTGCCAGTTGTTCGTCGTGCAAAGGTGCCGGTCATCATTCTGAATTTACAGCCGACGGCATCCATCGACTATGCATCCTTCAATGCACTCGGCAACAGGACGGCCATGACCGGCGAATGGCTGGCGCATTGCGCTGCCTGCCCGGTGCCCGAGATTGCCAATGTGTTCACCCGGGCGGGCATTCGGTTTCACCAGGTGACGGGTGTTCTCAAGGATGACCCATTTGTCGACAACGAAATTGAAGAGTGGATCGAGGCCGCACGGGTAGCCCACGTGATGGCGCATAACCGGTTGGGCGTCATGGGGCGCTACTACAACGGCATGCTCGATATCTATTCCGATCTCACAGCCCAAAGCGCGGCGTTCGGCACTCACATTGAAGTACTGGAGATTGACGAACTGGCGCGCCTGAGACGTGAAGTAAACGATGCGGAAGTCGCAGCCTGTCTCGACCGCATCCGATCGGATTTCGACGTGCAGCCTGATTGCAGTCCCGAAGAGCTTGCGCGTGCCGCAAAGACGGCTGTCGCGCTACGGAAGCTGGTCGACGCCAAACGTCTTGGCTCGCTCGCCTATTATTACGAATCCATGCCCGGGCATGAATATGAGGACATCATCACTTCTGTGATTGTTGGCTGTTCGATGCTTACCGCCGAAGGCATACCCGTCGCGGGCGAATATGAGATTAAGAACGCGCAGGCAATGAAGATCATGGACAGCTTCGGGGCGGGAGGTTCCTTCACCGAATATTACGCCATGGATTTCGATGCAGATGTGGTCCTGATGGGCCATGACGGCCCTGGCCACACCAAAATTGCAGAGGGTCGGACCAAGATCCGCCCTCTTGAGGTATACCACGGCAAGGTCGGCTCAGGTGTCAGCGTCGAAATGTCGGTCAAGAATGGCCCTGTGACGCTGCTGTCCGTGGTCGAATGCGCGGGAAACGTAAAGCTTTTATGCGCCGAAGGACAATCAGTGCCCGGCCCGATCCTTGAGATCGGGAACACCAACAGCCGTTATCAGTTTCCGATTGGCGCACGCGCGTTCGTAGAGAACTGGAACGCGCAAGGGCCAGCCCATCATTGTGCAGTCGGCGTGGGACACATGGGAAGCCGCTTGGAAAAACTGGGAAAGCTGCTGGAGATCGAGGTCATCCGAATTTGTTGATTAACGGAAATTGCCACTGGCAAGAAAGTTCTGCCTCGTAGTGTGACCGACTGATTACTCTACGAGGCGAGTGTCGGAACTTTGGCGTAAAGGACTGGATGGAGTAATGTCGCGCAGGGAGAAAGTATCACGCTTCAGTACGACTGATTGTGATGTCGACGCCCTGCGGCAACACTATGCGAACACGCTCAAGCCGGTGCTTCTAAATCCGATTGGCGACAAACGCACCATATCCGCTCACGATCTTCATATCTCCATAGGAGACTTTGATATCTGGTCCGGGAATTGCCCTTCGGGCATGTCGGTGTCATTCACCGAGCCTCCTGATCTCTATGCGTTATATCTTCCACTTTCGGGAAGCATGGAATTCAGACAAGGAGCTCACACAGCGCTTTCGGTCCCGGGCGGGATCTTCGCCTGCGATCTTGGCAAGCTGAGCAAGATCTCTCTGCACGAAAATCGAAGCCATATTGGAATCGCGTTCCGTAGAAGCACGTTCGTTGGGCACCTGAGTGAAATCACCGAGACCCCGGTAGATCCGAACTTCGATCT
Source organism: Rhizobium sp. AC27/96 (assembly GCF_001692325.1). Lineage (GTDB taxonomy): Bacteria > Pseudomonadota > Alphaproteobacteria > Rhizobiales > Rhizobiaceae > Rhizobium. The sequence continues at coordinate 7,285 of NZ_LXKN01000035.1, forward strand.
GTTCGGTGAGACTAGCGCTGACTTCGACGATGGAAGGCTAGCGACAATGTGCAGGCTGGTCTGGGATGGTCTGGAGAAGCACCCTCAAGAAGGCCTCGCAGCGCGTTCCAACGAGTTTCTTTTGCGCGCGATCATGGTGAGATTGTTGGAAAGCGTGCCCCATAAATATCGCTTCCTTATGAACCGAAACAATTCACCAGCGATGCCGCGACACGTCAAGCTTGCCATAGAGTTTATGGTGGCACACGTATCGACGCCGGTAACAATTGACAATATTGCCGCCGCAGCGGGAGTAAGTGCCAGATCGCTTCAGCTTGCCTTTCAACAGTTTAAAGATACGACCCCCTTAGCTTATCTTCGCCGCTTGCGTCTTGTTAAGGCGAAGCAAGAGCTTGAGGCGGCAAACAATGATGCCACCGTAATAGCCGTTGTTGCTCGGCGCTGGGGATTTTCCAATGTTGCCAGGTTCTCCACGCTCTATTTACGAACATTCGGCGAAACACCCAAACAAACACGCTCTCGCTACCGATAGAGGAAGCGATTTCCAGTGGTGATCATCGGCGATTAATCGCGCACTCCTTTGTGACAGAAAATCATCGAAGATTCTGAGGCTGGAGTTTGACGAAATGAATTAGAGATAACATTAAGTTATAATATAAATATATATAAGAGAATTGATACAAAAAACGAAATAAGAAGGCGCAAAGCGACGTATTATTTTCAAGATACACTGACGAAGTGTAACTTTAATAAAAAATAATATTGGCGCTCTCCATAACTTGATCCGAAGATTAATCAGAGCCCGAGAATTGCCGAAGTTCTTTGGGTCGATAAATTCAAGGGTAAGATCATGATTTCCTTAGGATTTGGACAAAATAACTCAGCAATCGTTGCGGCCTTGGGTAAGTCGCAGGCGATAGTCGAATTCGATATGCAGGGCAAAATACTTGTGGCCAACGATATATTCTGTGCGGCGTTAGGCTATGAGTTGAGCGAAATTGTCGGGAGGCATCACAGCATGTTTGTCGATCCGCAGGAAAGAACATCCAGAGAATACCAGGATTTCTGGAATAAGCTCCGTAAGGGCGATTTCGATCAACGTCAGTACAAGCGGATCGGCAAGGGCGGGAGAGAAGTTTGGATCGAGGCCTCATACAATCCGATATTCAAAGGCTCCAAGCCGTTCAAAGTCGTGAAATTCGCCACAGACATTACCGCTTCGAAGCTTAAGAGCGCCGAGGCAGAAGGTAAAATCAACGCGATATCCCGCGTACAGGCCGTCATCGAATTTACCCCAGATGGTGAGATTCTCGATGCCAACGAAAATTTTCTAACCGTACTGGGTTATTCGCTTGCCGAGATCAAAGGCCGGCATCACTCCATGTTCTGCGATCCGGCCTATGCAAAGGGAGACGAGTATAGGCAATTCTGGAAAAAACTTCAGGCCGGGGAGTTTTTCGCCGGGGAGTTTAAGCGTCAGGGTAAAGGCGACAAGGTGATTTTCATCCAAGCATCGTACAATCCCATTTTCGATCCGAACGGCAGAGTGTTCAAGGTTGTAAAGTTTGCGACCGATATAACCGGCCGGGTCAATAACGTGCGTGAGCTCGCGGACGGGCTTCGTTCACTTTCCGAGGGGGATCTGTGTCTCGAACTCTCAAGGCCATTCATTCCGTCTCTCGATCAACTGCGGATTGATTTTAACGAAACCATTACTAAGCTTCGAACCGCAATGGCTACCATCGGTGACAATGCGCGCGCGATAGCGGCTGGATCGAACGAAATCCGATCTGCGGCAGATGACCTCTCGAAGAGAACCGGACAGCAGGCAGCCTCAGTTGAGGAAACGGCGGCGGCATTGGAGCAAATTACAACCACGGTGGCTGATTCTAGTCAACGCGCTGCCGATGCGGGCAGGCTTGTTGCCCACACTCGGGAAGACGCGGAGCGATCTGGTCATATCGTCACCGAGGCAATAGCAGCGATGAGACAAATCGAATTTTCCTCGGGGGAGATCTCCAATATAATTGGGGTGATAGAGGAGATCGCCTTTCAAACCAACCTTTTGGCTCTTAATGCTGGCGTTGAAGCCGCGCGCGCGGGCGACGCAGGCAAGGGTTTCGCAGTCGTTGCCCAGGAGGTTAGGGAGCTAGCACAACGCTCTGCCAAGGCCGCAAAGGAAATCAAAGCTTTAATCAATACATCTCGTCAACATGTGAAAAGCGGAGTGTCACTTGTCGATCAGACTGGCCACGCGTTGAAGGAAATAGTTGAGCAAGTTGCCGTCATCAATACGCACGTTTCGTCTATAGTCTTGGCTTCGCGAGAACAGGCCACCGGGCTGAATGAGATCAATATTGCCGTCAACACTATCGATAAAGGCACGCAGCAGAATGCTGCCCTGGTGGAGCAATCGACGGCGGCAAGCCATGGATTGGCCCGGGAAGCGGATGCAATGTTTGAGCTGCTCACGCAATTCAGATTGGAACAGGACGCACCGGGACCCCGCCTGGTACCCTTGGAGATTCGGTCTTTTGGCGACCTAACTTCCTCCCGCCAGTGGCGCCTGCTCGATAAAACCGCCAATGCTGTTTAATCTTTGCCTGCTTGGGGGTGCGGATAAGAACTTGGACTGATTTAGACGTTAAGGCCGAGGCGTTTGCGATACTCGACCGGACTGAGCGATCCCATTGATATCTTGATGCGCTTTTCGTAGTACCATCCCCAAGAGATCAATTTCACCAAGACCCAGACTTTCGGCTTCCCGAGGCGTCCTGGCCAAAAACCCAGCCTTTGAAATCACCATGGCCCGATCGAAATTGTAGGATCGGTTTTTCAAGGCGAAGGCCTGCTGGACACTTTTGATATCCGCAGGCTTTCTCCCGGCCCTTACCTCTACGGCGACTGTCTGATTTTTCTGACGAATTTTTATATCCAAACATTGGTCAGTAGAATGACTGCTCACGCTTTCATATAAAAGCCGTCTACCCGTTCCGATGCGGTCATTCCAGTGAGGTCAGGCTGATGTATGCCATTGAAAAAATGGAGGTGGAGGCTATTTTGCAATACCAGGGAAGCAGGTTCATATCCCTTCGGATCAAGCCTAGAAGGGCCGGTACCAAGACCCGAACCTGCAGCCACACAGGAAGGGTTAGGCGACCAACATTGGATCTTGCAGGCTCTGGGCGCCTGCAAATTCGGCGCTCTCGAGTGTCGCGTCCATCAGTTCCTTCACGTAGGCGAGAGCACTTTTCGAGTCGTCTTCGCTGAGATGAACGTCGTTGCATTTGGCACGCATCGCTTTGCGGATCGACGAGAGCGCATGTTGGGCGGCACTCTTATCACCCTCCTTTAGCAACAGTCGGAGAGATGTCGCGGCAAGGACCTCAAGAACCGTTATTCGGCCTTCTATAGCTCCGAGGGATGGAATGGCATGGGAGGCTCCCCCGTTTTCACTGTCGCGCTTCGCGTTGTACATTCCGCATTCCTTTTCAAAGCCTTTGGTACCGTCTGCCCAGTCCGAAGCTTCGAAGCGAAACGACGGCCGCAGCAAATTTCGGGTGTCTATCGAAAGGATCGTGAAAACAACTCCAGCTCAGTGGATAAGTTCCATAATAAAGGCGAGATGTCGGATTCGGACCGCTAAGACCCGGTCCAACAACCTCTCGCGTCAATCTAAACGTGTCTGCGGCGACGGCAATTGACGTCACCGTGACACCTTTCCGAGTGGACCCACAAGTTCCGCCGCCTCACGCAAGCGACAGTAACACCCTGCAATATTATCTCGTCTCAACGAGAGCCGCACTGCCACGTGAATTAGACGTCAGACCGGGGTATGATCCGACTCTGGATACCCTTGCGTAAGCTGACAGAGGAGATCAGTTATGCGAAAGCATCTTGGCCATCGCATCTGCGATGGCATGATCGGTGTAAGGCTTCAGCGCTTATTGCTTTCAAAGCGCTATTTTGCCTCGTGTCGGATCCGTGGTGCGTTCAGCTGAGCAGTATGTCTGCCGCTCGTGCTAGTTCTGTCCCGTCGTCTGTCCGCGGGAAAAAGTTTCCGTACACATCCATTGTCATCGCGATCGAAGCGTGACCAAGCCTTTCCTGGACCATCTTCGCGGGCAATCCGAGACCGCCATCCTCTTTTCGATTGATCAGCCAACTCGCATAGAAATGGCGCAGGCTATGCAGTCCCGTATAATTGGCCAGCTCACTCATCGAAGACAAATACTTCGCCTTCTGCGAGAGCCGCGAGGAAAGCCTCTCTAGCCTTTTCGGCCTCAAGCTTGCCATCGTGGGATTGCTGGAGTGCTTTTTGGGCAGCCTTATACGCTTGGCCATCCTCAAGGGTCGGCCATTCGCTGAGCATGTACTCAGCAGCTCGTTCGCTGTTCGAGATTACCAATCGGTCGCCGGTTTTGCGGGTCTCGACGATTACGGGCTTGCTCCACCATTGGGCCATTGGACGTCTCCTTTGAATTTGAAGAGTCAACTTGCCGGAGCCTTGAAGGTTCCGGTGGGTGGTGGAATCGAACCAGATGCCACGTCACGACAGCAAGGGAACGCCTGCTTCCATTGCAGCGTCTATGAAAGCAACACGAGCTTCCTCGGGCGAGCGCTCACCGAGCTGCACTTCCATGCAGATCAGCAGCGCGGACATGAAGCAATTGCCCTCGTCGGCCGGCCAATCGTCAAGCAGCGTCTTCCAGGCGTCGTCGGCGCTTCCTACGGTTTTGATTTCGCCAGTAGAGCTGCGAACAACGCGGACAGGAGAGAAGCGCGGCATGATGTTCATGGTCGAGGACTCCAATACGGCAGACCCTTTCTTGGCCCTTTATCGACGCGAACGCATTTAACTTTATTAATCCGGCTGTTGAGTTTCAGCCAGATTTGCAACAATTTTTCATTTTTCGCTGCACCATAAAATTGCATTTATGGTATTGATCAAAAGCGCTTTTTTGCAGCGAGAGCGGATCCGTCCGAAATGAAAAAGTGGGTCAAATTCGTCTAATAATCAACACACGGCCTCTGACATAGCTACGCCTTCTCTCTGGAAGGGGCGATAGCGTGCCTGACGCGGTGAATGGCCAAAGCAACGGCAATCAGAACTATCGGGATTGCGGTAAGAATAATCATCGGGGGTGCGTGAAGGCCGGCGCCTTCCGCCGCGCCTAAGGCAATCTCGATCAAACTCAAAAGGTAGTAGCTTATGGCAATGACGGAGAACCCTTCCACGGCACGTTGGATCTGGATCTGGGTCGCAGCGCGCTCGGCCATAACACCTAGCTGACGCGCATTCTGGAACTCGATCTCGACCTGGATCTTCGTCTGAAGCAGATCAAGCAGATGTGCTGCGGCGACAGAGATCTGCTCCAGTCGCAACGCGGTGGCCGCACATGTTCGCACCGCTGGCTTGAACCTGCGAGCGACAAATATACCAAAACGCTGAAAACCCGGGACATGGCTTTCGCGTAGTTCGGTAATGCGTTCCTCGACAATCTGGGCGTATGCTGCCGTTGCTCCAAACCGATTGCGTGTCGCGACAGTTTCGGAAATGACGTGTGCGGACAGTGCGTTGATTTCATCCAGCAACTGCCTGTGTCCCTTCGGATGCATTTTCGCATTGTCCTTCGTCAGACCGAAAAGCTCACCGTCGAACCGTTTGAGTACCGGACCAAGCCTCCGAGCCTCCGATAAGCCGAGAAGCGCCATGCATCGATAAGTCTCGATTTCTAGGACCCGTCGGACCATTCGTCCCAATCTGTATGAATTCAAGCCTCTGTTGAAAAACATGATCCTCGCGCCATACTCCGGAGAAACTCGAAAGTCAGAGCAGATTTGTGCCGCGCCGTCCCCCACGTTGGAAGCCGCAGTATCTTGAAACCCGTACTGCGACAGGATGGGGCCGAGTTGCGGAGGCGCCGCATCGACTACTAGCATTCCGACCCGGCACGACACGTCGGTTTTGCAAAGGCTGGTCAACTCTTCACACCGATCGTGAGAAAGTCCAGACGCCGGCCATGTAAGCGGACGCTCCGAGATTGGTGTCACCCGAGTGACAGTTGCAAACTCGGTATGAAACTCGATTTGGAGAAATACGCCCGGATCAGTAGCGTCCGGCACGATGATAGCCTCGTGCCGGCAAAGAAGCCCGTCATTGCTGATGGGCCTAAGCGCGAGATGTTCGACGTAAGCCATTCCAGAGAAATAAATTGACGGCCTTGCGTGCAGCTCTGCATTGAAGTCTACATGCATTTCTATTGCCTCATCCGGCCAGTCAACGCAGCTGATCGCTTAACTCGCCCGGCCCATGAAAATCGAACGTTGCAGGCACGAGATTTTCAGGGCGGCCACGCCAGGATGTTGAGCATTGATAGATCAGGCCAGCTCCCGTCTCAGTATGCTCGCGGTCCATGAGATGGCGTGACGTGGTGACATAGAGCGTTGAAAAATCATCTCCACCAAAGGTCAACGCCGTCGGCCAGCTTGTTCCGATATCCATAACCGCGTCAAGAGATCCGTCCGGGCAAAAGCGCATGACTTCGCCAGAGCCGATCACCGCGGTCCACACATGGTCGTCGGCATCGACCAACAGCCCGTCGGGAAGGCCCTTTTGACGGTCATAGATTGCGAAGGGCCGCTTATTGGTAATCGCGCCAGTCGCGCAGTCGAAATCGAAGGCCAGTGTCAGTCCACGCATCGTGTCGTTGAGATACATCGTTCTTGCATCGTTCGACCAGTCGATTCCGTTCGATATCGTCAGGCCGGACAGCTTTTCAACTGCCTTGCCTGAATCGTCCAAGCAATACAGACTGCCTAGGGGTTCGGCGTAGCGGGCGGGGTCGATCGCCATCGTTCCCGCCCAAAACCGACCAGCAGGATCAACGCGGCCGTCATTGAATCGTGTCATGCGTGTAGGCTGCGGATCGACGATTGCCTTTAACTCTGCGCTCGATGGTACATACAACTCGAATCCGTTGCGCGTGGCGAGAATAATCCGGTCATCCATAGTCACAGCAAAGGATCCGATTTGATAAGGAAGCTTCACCGCGCATCGGATGTCATCTGCGCTCGTCGCGCTCCAAAGTTCTCCCGCTTCAATGTCGATCCACCAGAGCGCCCCTTTGATCCAGCGCGGCCCTTCGCCGAGTAGATGCGAACGTCCGGACAGGGGAGAGAGCGATAGAAACCCCATCAGAGTTACCTTTCAAGTTGGCCCAACCAGGAGGATGCGCTAGGCGAGCGTGTAGTTCGTCTTGACGGTGGTGAAAAATTCGCTTGCGTATCGGCCCTGTTCGCGAGGGCCAAAGGAGGAAGCTTTCCTTCCACCGAAGGGCACATGAAAATCCACACCTGCCGTTGGGAGATTGACCATCACCATACCAGCCTCTGCGTTACGCTTGAAATGGGTCGCGTGTTTCAGGCTGGTCGTTGCAATGCCTGCCGACAGGCCGAAAGGCGTATCGTTTGCCACCGCAAGCGCTTCGTCATAACCCTTGACGCGGATAACCGCCGCGATCGGTCCGAAGATTTCTTCGCGGTTGATGCGCATTGCATTGGTCGCTTCCGTAAAGAGCGCCGGCTGAAGGAAGAAACCGTTTGTGTCACGTTTGACGAGATTGCCCCCCACTTCAAGTTTTGCACCCTCAGACTTGCCCAGTTCAATGTAGTCCAGATTCTGCTGGAGTTGCTTTGCATCCACCACGGGTCCGATATCCGTGCCCTCTGCGAGAGCGTGCCCGACCTTCAGGCCCGAGACGCGGTCTTTCAGCGCGGCTACGAACCGGTCGTGAATACCCTCGGTGACGATTAGCCGCGATGAGGCGGTGCAGCGTTGGCCGGTCGAAAAGAATGCCGAATTCGCGGCCGCCTCCACTGCAATCGTGAGATCGGCGTCATCGAGCACCACGAAGGGATTTTTCCCGCCCATTTCGAGCTGAAACTTTCGATTGAATGGCACGGAGGAGGACGCGACCCGCTGGCCGGTCGACGTCGAGCCGGTAAAGGTAATACCGGTGAGGTCGGGACTGTCCAGCATTGCCTGCCCGACGACCGAGCCGCGGCCCATGGTGAGGTTGAGCACGCCGTTTGGCAGTCCGGCGCGCTTCAGGATATCAACGATGATCCAAGAGCAAGCAGGAACAAGGTCGGCCGGCTTGAAAACGATGGTGTTGCCGTAGCAGAGCGCCGGCGCAATCTTCCAGGCGGGAATGGCGATCGGGAAATTCCAGGGCGTGATGACGCCGATGACGCCGAGCGGCTCGCGGGTGATCTCGACGCCGACACTCGGTCTTACCGAGGGAAGGACCTCGCCTGCCAACCGAAGGGCTTCGCCTGCGAAGAAGTCGAAAATCTGCGCCGCGCGGGCAGTCTCGCCAATGGCTTCGCCCAGAACCTTGCCCTCTTCGCTCGCAAGGAGCGCGCCGATTTCCTCTTTGCGCGCAAGGATCTCGTCGGCCGTCCTTTTCAAGATCGCGTGTCGTTCGATGATACTCGATCGCGACCACGATGGAAAAGCGCGTTTTGCGGCGGCTATCGCCGACTTAGCATCCTCGGTGTCGGCCTGAGCATAGAGCCCAACCCATTCACCGGTGTCGGATGGATTGACGTTTGCTGACGACGTGTCGCCAACCCATTGTCCATCGATGAGGTTCTGGAAAATTGTCATTTCTGCTTTCCATCTCTATTCATTGCTACCGTCGCCCTGAGGTGTCGTGATCTTGCGAAGGGGACGCCTTTGCCATCGACGTTCTCAACTAACTTGGTCGTTCCGTGGAGCTTGGTGAGCGGGAAGCCGCTGAGCGCAATCTTGTTGCCATTTTCCACCGACGCCTCCCAACGTGCACTCAAACTCGACTATCAATTCTCAACCTAAGGCATACATATTATCCGGTTGTAGGGCAAGTGCTATATCAAGATTTATGCTGATTTGCCGTTCCGAGTCGGGTTAAAACGCTTTCCAGGAACCAGTGCGACAGGGATCAGCGATTTGCCAGGCAAACACATCTTCAGCGAGGTCGATCGACCGGAGCCTCTGCACCTTCGTGTGGCCACGTTGATCGGCCAGCAAATCGACCGTGGCACTCTCGGGCCGGGTGACAGGCTTCCGAAGGAGCAAGAACTTGCGCTGCAATTCAATGTCGGTCGAAATGTCATACGTGAAGCGATTGCCTGTCTTCGAGCCGATGGAGTTCTTGGTTCGCGCCAAGGCTTCGGTGCTTACGTTCTGGCCCCGCACGAACGTCAATCCTTTCGTATTGATCCAACGCGCCTGACCGACCCGGACAATATTCGCGCTCTTCTCGAGATGAGGCTGCCACTGGAGGCCCAGGCGGCGGGCCTTGCCGCCGATCGACGCACATCGGCACAATCCGATTACCTCCGATCAATCCATGTTCAAATGGTAGCATCGGAACACTGGTCGCCGCGCGCGATCGATCTCGACATAGAGTTCCATAGATCAATCGCGGCAGCAGCGCATAACGGCTATCTCGTCAATGTCCTTACACTGATTGCTCACAATACCAGACAGACCATCGAACAGGCTAGCGAGCGCAACGACCTGGAACGGCTCGTTCACTCGACCGAGATCGAGCATGAGGCGGTGCTGCTGGCGATCGAGCGGAGGGACCAATCCGCAGCACGGGCTGCTATGGAGGCGCACATCCGCTCCGCTGCCAGCCGACTTGGTGTCGAGTTGAGCTAGGTCACATACCCATAAAATAGTTTTAGATTTGAGCTGTTTGTGATTCACTGTCTCCAGCGATTGGAGGTAGTGATGGCGCGCTTTGATTTGACGGATTTCGAATGGTCGGTGATTGAACCGCTTCTTCCGACCAAAGTGCGTGGTAAGGCTCGCGTCGATGACCGGCGCGTTTTGAACGGCATATTCTGGCGGCTGCGCACAGGTGCACCATGGGCGGACATTCCAGCTCGATACGGCCCTTATACGACTTGCGTGAACCGCTTCAACCGGTGGCGCTACGCCGGGCATTGGGCGCGCATTCTCGATGCAATATCACAAGCTTACGAAGGCGACATCCAAATGATCGACAGCTCGTCGATCCGCGTCCACCAACATGCGGCCAACGGTCAAAAAAAGACGAGCGATCCAGTTGCATGGGTCGCTCGCGCGGCGGGCTAACCACCAAAATCCATGCTCTTGTCGATGCCAATGGTCGCCCGATCCTACTCAAGCTGACTGCCGGACAAGCTCATGATGGGCGTTCGGCTGCTGATATGTTTACGACGGTTCAGACTGGAAACATTCTCCTGGCGGATCGCGCTTATGACAGCGACAGCTTACGCCAGGATCTTAAAGCACGAGGAGCGTGGGGCTGCATCCGACCTATGCCAAACCGCGTCAACATCCCCGCCTTCAGCTCATGGCTCTACAAACAACGCAACGCCGTCGAGCGGTTCTTCAACAAACTCAAACACTTCCGTGCCGTCGCAACGCGATACGACAAACGCGACGATAATTTCCTCACAGCCGTTCAGCTCGCTTCAATTCGCATTTGGATACGATCTTATGAGTCGGTCACCTAGTGTCGTGATGCATTTATCCATCAAAACCGAGCGGATCAGGATCAGACGGATTTCGAAAAATGGCCCGGTTCCATCCAGTTCAAGAGCAATGACGTCTTGCCGACGCCTGGATTCATCGTGTTGGTCGGATCGAGCGAACGGTAGAAGTCCTTGAGCGCCGGCTCGGCGTCGTAGAGATGGCCTACATTGTGTTCAGCAGGATACTTCGCCCCTCGATCTTCCTGCAGCGCCAGGATCGCGTGTTTAACCGCATCACAATCTTCCCCCTTTTTTACCAGATACTCCTGATGCAGGACGTGGCAGAAAAAATGTCCGCAGTACATTTTGAATTCAAGCTTGGCTTCGATTTCGGCTGGCAGCGTTTCGAACCAGTCGAGCGTGTTTCGCGGCAGCGCTATCTCGAGCGCGACAATGTCCTCGACCGTTTTGGGATGAACTGCGCGATAGCGGACAATCGCGCCGCCAACCGCAAAACGATTGAGGAATGCAGCAGAGCCCTCATCCTCCGAGCACTCGAAATATTGGCCCGAGTGACTTGGGAATTTATCGTCCAGATAGCGACGCGCTTCTTCAATGCCGCCGTCCGCGATTTTCAACAGCAGATGATGTTCGTATTGGTCCCGGTATTCATTAAGACGAGTTGGCAGGTGATTGGGAAGTAGCCTGCAAGCGAACTGCAAGAGCCTGTCACTGAACGCTCCTCCCAGTCCGAGCTTCTCGGTGATCGCGTCGAACCGGCTCTTGAACGCAAACGCGATTGGGACTCGATCCGGCCCGTATCGCTTAATGAACAAAAACAAATCCTTACCGTACCCGCTGCTCGCATCAAATGCGGTTCGATGCATGTATTCACCGGCAACCGGCAGGTTGGCGAACGTCTGCAGAATGTCTCGACGGACGGTTTCAAGCTCTGCCGGATCGTTGGTTCCAATGTAGAAAACCTGCGTCTTGTTGTCGGCCTCGAAGGTGTCAAGCCTTACAGCAAAGACGGCAATGCGTCCCGCCGATCCGGCCGCTTCAAAGAGGCGACGCGGATCGGCGTTATAGCGGGCCGGAGTGGACGCGGAAACATCCCTGATGTGATTGCAGTATTCGTGGTCTGATGCCGTTAGGTTTTCAGGACTGGCAATATCGTCCGGCAAAATCTCTCCACGATCGAGCTTTGTCAAAATCTCCTCAGGCGTTTTGCCGAGGTCGATCCCAAGATGATTGACCAAAACAAGTTGACCGTCTTCCATGATACGAGCGTGCAGCGAAAGCTGCGTAAAGGCAGGGCCGCGCCGTATCAAGGCGCCGCCGGAATTATTGCAAACGCCACCCGTTACCGACGCACCAATGCAACTGGAGCCAATGACGGAATGCGGCTCGCGTCCGTACGGTTTGAGTCTACTTTCAAGGTGCGTGAGCGTAACACCAGGGTGACACACGGCTTGTGTGGCGTTGTTGATCAATTCAAGTCGAGTGAGGCGCATCGTGTTGATCACGACCACGGGCCGGTCATAGCCGTCAGCAACCGGAGTCGAGCCGCCGGTCAGTCCGGTATTCGCGGCCTGGCATATGATGATCAGCCCCGCTTTGTGGCATGTCTGCAGAACCGTCCACATTTCAAGCAGAGTGCCTGGTTGCACGGCCGCAACGATCGCGCCCCCGCCATATCTATACCCCTGTCGAAAACGTCTCGTACCCGTTGCACGCGTGTAAACATGCCGACGTCCGACGATGCGTTCGATTGTCTGAATGAGATCCTGCATTGTTGCTCGACACTTGTTTCGCTTAGTTAGGAGAGGTCGAAAGGCCAAGCCGGCGAGCGGCGCCGTCGATGTGCTTGCGCATGGCTTGTCCTGCAGCTAGCGCGTCTTGCGCGCTGATTGCTTCGAAGATCGTCCGGTGCTCGGCGATGGTCGCCTCGACGATGGTGTCAATATTGTGAGTTGCCCGAGCTGCAAGTATCGTTTGTCGAATACGCTGGCCCATGAAATTCAGAAATTCGATAATGTATTCATTGTTCGTCGCTTCCGCGACGCGATGATGAAAGTCCAGATCCGCATCGACGCCGGCATAGGTCAGTCGTTCATCGCCTTCCATCTCTGCAAGCGCGTCTCTGATCGCATCAAGCTGCACGTCCGTTCTGCGATTTGCCGCAAGTTCTGCCGACAAAATCTCCAGGAGGCCCCGCAACTCGAAGAGGCTTTTCAGCTTGTCTTCGTTTTCGAGCGCTTCGGAATGGATGCGAATTGCCTGTCGCACGCGAGGATCAAGCACGAACGCGCCAAGACCCTGGCGCGATTCGATCACGCCGTCAGCGCGAAGACACGCGATCGCTTCACGGATGACATTGCGGCTCACATTGAAGGAAGAAGCCATGTCGTGTTCGCTCGGAAGTTTATTGCCAGGCATCAAACGTCCCGAGGCAATTTCATCTGCGATCCTGGCGGCAATCGCCAGATGCAGAGGTTCCGGCCGGTCAATGCCCGAAAATAGGCGGTCGGTTTTCGGTTCCATTATTGAGAGCCCTTTTCTTGTAGACAGTATTTGATATAGCTATTATAGGGTTGCCCTACAAGTACAAACTTGAACGCGGACGGCAACAAGAACTTGCCGGTCCAGGATGTTCGTGGGTGAGGGATAGTCACATGAACGGTACCTTCGTTGGTCGCGTAGGAATTCCCGGCGTTGGGCCGGCAGTTGTGTATGTGCATTCCGGCCTTGTCTATGACATTACGTCGAGACAATGCCCGACGATGCGGGATTTGTTGGAGCTAGACGATCCCGCCGCCTATGCGAAGACTGCTAAGCGGACACTTCTCGGACCGCTGGACGAGATCGAGGCAGCCACACGAGAAAAGGGTAATGGCTATAGACTTCTTGCTCCAGTCGATCTGCAGGCCGTCAAAGCCTGCGGCGTTACCTTTGCACGGTCAATGATCGAAAGGGTGATCGAAGAACGAGCCGGTGGTGATCCGAACCTTGCGTCGCGAATTCGGCAAGACATTGTTGCCATCGTCGGCACCTCATTGCACGATCTAAAGGCAGGATCGGCGGATGCCGCGCGGGTAAAGGCAGCGTTGATCAAGGAAGGACTGTGGTCGCAGTATCTGGAGGTCGGTATCGGACCTGACGCCGAGGTCTTCACTAAGGCGCAGCCGATGTCTTCCGTCGGGCACATGTCGCAGTGTGGTCTTCATCCGGCATCGCTCTGGAGTAATCCAGAGCCTGAAATCGTGCTCGCAATCGACAGTCTTGGTCGCGTCAAAGGTGCGGCACTCGGTAACGATGTCAATCTACGTGACATAGAGGGACGATCCGCCCTTCTGCTCGGCAAGGCTAAGGACAATAATGCATCCTGCGCGATCGGTCCCTTTATCCGCTTATTCGATGAAAACTATTCGATTGAAGATGTGCGATCCGCCAAGCTCGACCTGAGGGTTGAAGGCGTGGATGGCTTTGTCTTGACCGGGAGCTCGTCGATGAGCGAAATCAGCCGCGACCCACTTGATCTTGTCAGTCAGGCGATCGGAAGACATCACCAATATCCGGACGGTCTGGTGCTTTTTCTCGGCACGCTCTTTGCCCCGACCATGGACAGGGGAGAGCCGGGGCAGGGTTTCACGCACAAGCCCGGTGATCGCGTAATTATTTCGAACGACGCGCTCGGTGCGCTGGAGAACCAGATGCAGTCGACCGACGCTTGCGCACCGTGGGAATTCGGCACCGCGGCACTCATGCGCAACCTTGCCGGTCGGGATCTGATCTAGGAGGAGCATCATGACGCAACAACTTCGCTTTGAGGGCAAAGTCGCCATCGTCACAGGCGGAGCTGGAGGTATTGGCAGAGCAGTTGTCGGTCGGTTCCTTCAAGAAGGCGGTTCGGTTGCCTTCAGCGATCTGAATGCAACGGGTAAGGAAATCGCTTTGCAACTTGACCCGTCGGGGAAGCGGGTCCTTTTCGTTCAGGGAGATATGGGCGAGGAAGCCTTCTGCAGCCGGCTAGCAACGCAAACCTTCAACCACTTCGGTCGTATTGACTTCTTGGTCAACAACGCCTTCGCCTTTATTGCCCGAGCTCTCGATGCGAGGACCGAGGACTGGAATCGGTCATACTTCGTAGGTCCGGTCGGGTTCGCTCGAATGATCCAGGCGGTTGCGCCGGTCATGCGCAAATCGGGTGGCGGCGCCGTCGTCAATGTCGGCAGCATTTCCGGTCATATCGCCCAAAGCAACCGATGGACCTACAACATGTCGAAAGGTGCGGTGAACCAGTTGACGAAGTGCGCCGCTCTAGACCTTGCGTGCGACGGCATTCGGATTAACAGCGTCAGTCCTGGATGGATCTGGTCCGATGAGGTGCTGAATGCAGCCGAAAGCGCCGGCGGAAAAGACAAATGGGCGCCGGTTTGGGGTCAGTATCACATGTTGAGGCGATGCGGCGAAGTCGATGAAGTCGCCAAGCCCATTCTGTTTCTGCTGAGCGACGACGCCTCGTTCATCACTGGAACAGACCTCGCGGTGGACGGTGGCTACCTGTCGATGGGACCCGAGGGGCACGGCGACACGAACGTCGTCGTAGGCGCTGCTGATGGAAGATAAACCTGTTGACGTCTCGAGGAGGAGATAATGGCTGATACCGATACCCCCCGCCAGGTTGCCGAGTCATATTGGCGAGCTGAATGCGCTCACGACATTCCTGCGATCCTTTCTCACTATCATACTGACGCAGTCTTCATACCTCCCGGCAAACGTCTGGCGGGCCATGACGAGATCAAGACATTCTATGAGGAATCTTTCCGTCGCTTCGTCGGCCTCGATGTTACGGTTACGAATGATCTGTCGTCAGGTGATCGAGCTGCGATCGAATGGAAGGCAGTGCTTACCGACGCTCAGGGCAAAAGCTATGATCTTTTCGGGATCAACGTTATCAAGGTCCGCGACGGAAAATTCGAAGAAGTGCGATGCTATTTTGACCCCGCACTCCTGATGGGCTGAAGCAAAGCGCGGAATGTATTTCGTCAGCGGGTCACGACAGCGCTTCCCGAATGGAAAGCGCTGTCGAACGCTCCACCTCTTCGCTGTAGCTGCGCAGTACTGCGGTATAGTGCTTTTCAAGGAGATCCTTCGCCCTTGGGAGATCTCCTTCTTCGATGGCATCGAGGATCTTTGCATGATCGTGTGATAGAGGGCTCGAGCTCGACTCCAGTCGAAAGATCGAACTGAACACGGTCGCACGTCGCACGAGATTTTCGTGGAAGTCGATGATGAACCGATTGCGAACTGCGTTGACCAGCATGATGTGGAAATTGGCAGTGATACCGGGTTCCGGATCGTGGCCGAGATCGCAGGACATGCCGATTTCGGCGGTGGCATGGCGGCGTAGCCGATGCCAAAGCTCGCTGCCGATTGCGCCATGCAGTTTGTCGAGCGCACCTTGTTCGATTGTCGTCAATGCATCGAACAAAGCGATGATTTCGCCGAGATCGGGGCGAGCGACTGAGGCGCCACGATTTTCATGCCAAGCGACGAGGCCTTCCTCGGACAATCTGATCAAGGCTTGACGCGCGACCACGCGGCTGACGCCTATCGCCTCAACGATTTCCCGTTCGGGCAGCTTGTCGCCTGGAACGAGGCGACGGGCAACGATCGCATCTCGAATGATCTTCGCTACCTGATGGGAACGGCCACTCATCTTTGAAGTCCTTTCGATGCCAGTACGACCGTTTCAGGTTGCATATATCTCTCGCTGATGGATCGACCAATCCATGCGCCTCGCTTTGATCCCACAACTTTTTTGAAATCGTCGCACATTCTTATCCGGTTCTTCGTTCACCGCTTGACACCAACTATATTTTGGCTATCAATATTTACAGATTGGCTATCAAAATTCCAAGCGGAATTTGGTGTGACCGCGAAAATCTCCGCATGATGATCAGGGCCTCACGCATTGCGGGGGGCCCTGAATGCGGACCGAAAAATCAAATATCGATAAAGGGAACGTTTCGATGCACCGACTGAAGACCGCGGCAATCGCGCTCATTGCACTGGGAGCCGCTCACCATACCGAAGCGCAGCAAGCGCCGAGGATCGTCCTCGTTTCGCCAAACCAGATTGGCGTTAACGACTATCTCAAGCTGGCGGCGGCCGGCTCGGAGGCCGTCGCGAAGGAACACGGCGGTACCGCAAAGCTATTTGAAAGCCTTGACCCCATCACGCGAAAGCGTGATCTGGCCGCCGCAGCCAGGGACGGCGCTGACTACGTGCTATCGGTTGGTTTCGAATTTGCCGATCTGCTCGATCCGATCGCGGAAGCACACCCAAACACGACTTTCCTCGCCATCGACTACTGCCCGCAGAAGCCAGGACCGAATGTTCACTGCCTCTTCGTGCGAGAACAAGAAATGGCGTTCTTGTCCGGTGCTGAGGCGGCGTGGCTGAAGTCAAGTGGAACATTTGCCACGATCGGCGGCATCGATATTCCGTTGCTCCACCGCTATACCGACGGTTTCCTTGACGGTGTCAAATATGCCGATCCCTCGGCCAGCTTAAAGCCGCAGCAGTGGATCGGTGGCAGCAATCCTTTTTCGGACCCTGCTCGCGCGTCGCAAATGGCGAGCGCGCTCTATTTTGACGGTGTCGACACGATCCTTGTGGCCGCCGGCGCTTCCGGCGGCGGTGTCGTGAGCGCAGCTCGATCCATGCCCGGGAAATTTGTTGTGGGTGCCGACACCAACAATTGCCCTCTCGCGCCGACGGCCGTCATCGACAACGTCGAGAAGCGCATGGACCGTCTCATCAAGATTGGTCTCGACATGGCGATCGAGAAGAAGCTGCCCGGCACCATCAGTCTCGGATTGAAAGAAGGCGTTGTCACGTTGACGTCGCTGGAAAGTGCAGCGGACGTCAACAAGTGCGTCGCGTCGAAGAACACCGAGGTCCTGGAGAAGGTAAAAGCGCTGCGTCAGGATGTCATCGACGGCAAGGTCCCGATCAAAGACCCTATGAACCCCTGAGATCGAAAAGATCTGCATCTCCACCCTGCACGTCAAACGATCGGGCTACCTATGGAATATGTACTTGAAGCAATCGGTGTCGAAAAGCGCTTCGGCGCGCTCGTCGCCAATCACGGCGTCAACCTCAGCGTGAGGTCTGGCGAGATCCATGCCGTCATGGGCGAAAACGGGGCCGGCAAATCGACATTGATGGCGATGCTTTTTGGCGTGCTCGTTCCGACTGCCGGTATCATAAAGCTGCACGGCCGGCCGGTCGCGTTTTCCTCACCACTTGATGCGATTGCTGCCGGGATCGGCATGGTTCATCAAGCGTTCAAGCTGTTTCCGTCCATGACGGTCTGGCAGAATATCATCTTTGGGAACGAGCCCGCGCGCGTCGGCATTATCGATAAGACAGCGGCGCGCGCTCGTATCCGGGAACTTGCTGCCGCCCATTCGCTCCAGATCGATCCGGACGCGATCGTCGCGGATCTGCCCATCGGACTGCAGCAGCGCGTCGAGATCCTCAAGGCGCTCTACCGCGAGGCCGACGTCATTATCCTCGATGAGCCGACGGCGGTCCTGTCGCCGGGAGAGCGCGATGGGCTTCTCAAAATCATGCGTGATCTCGCAGACAAGGGTAAGACCCTCCTCTTCGTGACCCACAAACTCAACGAAATCATGGCGGTCTCTGACAGGGTGACCATCATGCGCAAGGGCCAGGTTGTCGATGTCATGTCAACGCGTGAGACGACCTCAGAACGGATCGTCGAAGCGATGACGGGACGTACGGTAAATGCAAACCTGCCGCGGCAGGATAGGGAGGCGGGGGCGGCACTTCTCGAAGTCGTCGACCTCGTTCGCACCGACGTTGGAAAACCCCTTCTGACGCGCGTGACGTTCGACGTTCGCGCCGGCGAGATCGTTGGCATTGCAGGCGTTGCGGGCAATGGCCAGAACGAACTGATCGCCGCAATCACCGGTCGTGGCCGGATAGATTCCGGCGACATTAAGGTCTCGGGTGTCTCGACGCTTAAGCTGACCGCGCGACAGCTTCGCCAGCGCGGATTGTCCTTCGTTCCGGAAGATCGCCACGCAGTCGGCTCGGCATCCTCCATGCCAGCCTTTGTCAACTTGGCGCTGGGCAAGCATCGCCGCGCACCGATGTCGAAGCGTGGCCTCATCGATAAGAGCGCAATGCGCGCCTATGCCGAGACCCTGATAAAGCGTTTCGGTGTAGCTATTTATTCTGCCGACACGAAGGTCGGGACCCTATCCGGCGGTAATCTGCAAAAGCTCATCGTAGCGCGTGAACTGGCTCACGAAGCCGATGTTCTCATCATCGAACAGCCCACGCGGGGCGTCGACGTCGGTGCAATTGAATTTATCCATCAAGTGCTGCTGCAAGAGCGAATGGCAGGACGAGCGATCCTTCTCGTATCGTCCGAACTTTCCGAACTTCTTGCGCTCTGTGACCGGATCCTCGTCATGTACGAGGGGCGCATCATTGCCGAACTTGCTGCCCAGACAGCGAGCGAACAGGAGATCGGCTATTTCATGGCGGGCGGGAAGGCTGCGATATGAATACAAAGACATACAGAGCGCTTCCGAGCGCATATATTCTAGGCGGTGCGAAGCTTCTGATTGGCTTCATCGTGGCGGTTTCGGTCCTGGCTGTCTCGGGCGCCGACGTCATGGGCGCACTGACGTCGCTCATCGTAGGCAGCGTTGGTCCGCAATCGATCCAGGATTCTATAAACTGGGCCGTTCCACTCGTCGGGATGACGCTCGTTGCGGCTATTCCCCTACGCGCTGGCATCATAAACCTAGGGGGCGACGGGCAGCTGGTGGTCGGAGCACTGACATCCGCCCTCGTCGCAATATACATCCCCCTCCCGGGGCCAATCCTGACTTTGGTCGCGATGATCGCTGGAGCTGCGAGCGCGGGAGTTTTCGCAGTGATCGCCGGATATGGCGAAACTAGGTTCAAGATTCCACTGATCATCTCGAGTCTGCTCCTGAGCTACTGTGCGATCGGTGTGGCGTCCTATCTGGTGAGCTTTCCCTTCAACGACAAGGGATCAGGAAACCCGCAGACGGTGCAAGTGCCGATCGATGCCCGTCTCCCGTTGATCGGAGGTTCGGTCAACACAGGCGCGATCGTGATCCTCGCCGTGTGCATCCTTGTTGTATTTATCGATCGTCGCAGTGTTGCTGGCTTCGAGACCCAGGTCAGTGGAAACAACCGGGATTTTGCGGCCTATGCCGGGATCGACACGAAAGCGCAAACGCTCAAGCTGATGTTTGCCGCCGGCGCGATGGCCGGTCTGGTCGGATCGATAATGACCCTCGGGAGTTTCTACCGCTTCATCGACGGAGCGCTGATCAGTCCCGGTTATACCTGGTCAGGACTGATGGCCGCGCTTATCGGCCGAGGCGAACCGGTGGTGAGCATTCTGGCTGGCGCTTTCTTTGCGGTGCTGCAAACGGGAGGCTTCGCGATGCAGCGGTCTACCTCCGTACCTCGTGTCTTCACGACGATGCTCCAGGCCGTCATCGTTCTCATCCTTACCGTGGGCTTCCACAAGCAGGAGGGTCGTCATGACTGACGTCTTTTCGCCATATCTCATCTTTGCGGCACTACAAGCGACGACGCCTTTGCTTTTGGCAGCGCTTGCCGGCCTACTCTGCTCCCGGGTCGGCGTGTTCAACATGGCGCTCGAGGGCCAGATGTTGGTGGGTGCTTTTGCCGGGGTCGCGGTTGCCTTTTCGACAGGAAGCGACCTAGCGGGTCTTCTGGCCGCGATGATCGCAACTATGGCCTTTTCAGTCATCCTGGCCGCCGGCACAACCGTGCTGCGTGCCAATCCGGTCGTCGTCTGTATCGGCATGAATCTGCTTGCTTCAGGTCTTACCGCCTATCTGCTGCGGATATTTTTCGGCGTGAGCGGCACATTCGCCGACACAACGATCCCGCCCTTGCGGCGCCTCGCACTTCCGCTTCTGGCCGAGTTGGGTCCATACGGCGCTGCCTTCAACTACCATACCCTCCTGACATATCTGTCGTGGCTGCTGGCTTTTGGCGTGTTCACGCTATTGTACTTCACCCCGATGGGATTGCGGCTTCGTGGAACCGGCGAAAACCCGGATGCTGCCGCGTCGCTGGGGATCAACGTCGATCGTCTCCGCTTCCTGACTGTCACGATCAGCGGAGCCTTGGTCGGCCTGGCCGGTGCACAACTATCGCTTGGGACAGTGACGATGTTCTCGGAAGACATGTCAGCGGGACGCGGCTGGATTGCGCTCGTTGCCGTTATGCTATCTCGGGCGCGCCCGTTGGGAGCGGCTCTGGCCTGCCTTCTCTTCGGCTTGACTGATGCGATGGGCCTGCGGCTTCAGAGTTTTGGAGTCCCCAATCAACTCACCGATATCCTGCCTTATGTCATCACGCTCTGCGTGCTCGTGTTGTCTTCCGCCGTTCGCAAGAAACCGGAGGCCGCCTGAAAACGGTCCGCGCAGCCCGGTCCCGCCATAACAATCAATGTCCGTCCGCGCTTTGTCGTGAGCGGTAGCCCAGGAGGCTGAAATGAAATTCCTTATCGATAGTGACACCGGCCTCGACGATGCGATGGGCTTTGTCCACGCGATGCTCTTACCTGACGTTGAAATCATCGGCGTCACCTCTGTCTTCGGCAATGCCAATATGATCGACTGCGCCTATCATGCGCTGGAGATCGTCGACCTGATGGGAAGGCAAGTTCCCGTCGTTCCCGGCGCCCGCGAGCCGCTTGTCGGGGGGTGCGGTCCAGCACCGCGGGTGCATGGACAGTTTGGCAGAGGTCCTCTCGGGAGGCTGGATCTCCACGACCGTCTCGGCGACGGGTATGCTGCCAATTTTATTCTCGAACAGATCCGCGCCCACGGCGCGGGGCTAACCATAGTGGCGATGGGGCGTTTGACGAATATCGCGCTCGCCTTCAAGCTCGATCCGGAGCTTATGAGATCCGTCGGTGCCATCTACTGGATGGGAGGGGCGATCGCGGTTTCCGGCAACACCACCCCCGTAGCCGAAGCCAATCTTGATGGGGATCCGGAGGCGGCCCGGATTGTCTGCATGTCCGATCTCCCGCTCGTCATATTGCCGTTGGACGTCACAATGGACGCGCGCATCACCGACGACGACGTTCAGGCAATGAAGAACGTGGCCCACCCCGGCGTTCGGCATCTGACGAAGATACTTCCTTACTATCTGGACTTTTACGAATCCATCCTTGGCGTGAGGGAATGCGCAGGACACTGCGGACTTCTGATCGCGATAGCGATCGATCCTTCCCTCATCCAATTGTCGCACCGCCTGCCTGTGGCGGTGGAAACAGGCGGCGAGTTTACGCGCAGTATGCTGGTCGTCGATCGGCGCAAGCTGCGATCCCATGTAGCGCAGGAAGGCTGCGAAACGGGTGTCTCCGTCGTCCTGAAGGCTGATACGGCGCGCTATCATGATCAGTTCATGCGAGCCATCCTGTCCGCCAATTGCTCCAAAACATAATTGCCGCTCCGTCAAACCGGCAAGATCACACTAGACTGGAAAGGAATCATATTTATGATTGACCAGAGCGCCGTGCCAAAAGCCGAGCTACATGTTCATCTGGAATGCTCTGTATCGCCTGAACGAGCGCGGAAACTTGCAAGCCGAAACGGCATCGTGCTTCCAGACTCCTGCTTTACCGATAAAGGCGACTATCGCTACGTCGATTTTCCGGATTTTATCAATCTGGCCAAGATCGTCGGCAATTGCATATGCAGCGAACGGGACTACTACGAGATCACAATGGACTACTTGCAAAAGGCAAGGGACGCGAACGTCCTTTACCAGGAGCTGATTTTCTGGCCCGAACTGCCAGTGCAAAATGGATTGGCGCCGGAGGCGGCGCTCGATGCGATCGAGGTGGCAATAGCTGAAAATCGCGATCGGGGAGGGCCTTTGACCACCCTCCAGATTGTTATGTTGCGTCACAATGGCGTCGAGCATTGCGAGGAGACCGCGCGCTGGGCTGCCAAACTGCGAAGGCCCTTGGTGCGTGCTGTGAACCTTGCAGGAAACGAGGCGCCGTTTCCGCCAGCTCAATTCGGCAAGGCGTTTGAAATTGCCCGCGACGCCGGATTGGGTCTCGTTATCCACGCTGGCGAAGCGGCCGGTGCCGAGAGCGTCCGTGAAGCTCTCACAGTGCCTAGTGTCAAGCGGATCGGGCACGGTGTCCGCGCATTCACCGATCCGGACTTGATCGCGTATCTGATCGAACACGATGTCACCCTCGAAACATGCCCGGGTTCGAACGTGGCGCTCAACTTCTTTCCAGATTTCGAAAGCCATCCGTTTCGCGCCCTCTATGATGCCGGGGTCAAGCTGACTTTGAATTCGGACGATCCACCATTTTTCGGGACCGACATCGCACGTGAATACGCAATTGCCGAGAAAGCCTTCGAGCTGGACGAAGCTGGTCTCGTCGGATTGACGCGCAATGCCATCATGGCTGGATTCGTCACCGACGAGGAGCGCGGCGATTTGCTCTCCAAGTTGCCTTCTTAAGTGCGAGATTACCTGGGCCTCTAGTTCAAGCGGAAAGGCCGCCGGCTTTAAAACAGTGGTTCTTTTCGCCCCTGGATCGCGCAAAGTAATACACATCAGTAAGACTGAGACCTTCAGCTTTTCGGCTCGTCCAGACCGGTTGCTGGCTGCGGTCAGGTTCGCCAACTACGTATAGGCAATTTAATTCATGAAATGAAAGAGCTGTTTCAGCTGTCAAGTTAACAGAGCAGCGCAGTTCCATAAATCTGCTTATGCGACATGTTATATCATAACATGCTTGATGCGGAAGAAGATATCGAATTCCCGGCCTCCTCCCGAGGCACCTTGGCTGCCGTCGTACAGGTCCCGGCGGCAGCCACTTTTTCTCGGGGCATCTCCATCTCGACTTCCACCGAGACTTCGATGCTGGCGCCCCGTACCACACCTGCCGCCGACCGCGGCGCAACCGAACGCGATTTTTGTCATGAAGGAATGGATACTTTCGCCGCTTGAAAAGACCTGCCTCCGATGGATTTCTCGGGGCTGGACCGTTGCCGAAATCGCTTTGCTGGAAGGCAAGACCGTCGCGGATATCGAGAGTTGCCTGCAAAGCGCGCTCGTCGCGTTGGACGCGAAGTCAATGGCCGAGGCACTTCAGAAATTGAATCTTTCCGATTGAGCGGAAAACTTGGGGCTGATGCCCGGACCGCTCATAACGGGCTGGCCCGCAATAGCCCTCCATAGAATTTCTAAATTGTCACCTCCCTGAGCCACCGCCCGTGTCGGTCGGCCGCGCTCTATGCCGAGGGCACGGAGCCGGCCTTCGGCCGTCTCCGCCGATCCCGGTAACGATCGCTTGTCCAGCGGCTGCTCGCGCACCCGGAACTGAGGCCCGTTGCGGGCCGCGTTGCTGTTTCCGCCCCATGACATCGCCGGCCAGGCCGGTCAAGCGGCCCGTGAAGCTGGCAGATCTTCCGCGCCAGTCCGGCTGAAGCCGGACCCGAGAAGATCCCCCACCTTCCGCGCCACGCCGCTTGACAGTCCCGCCCGTCGCCGTGGGGCGGGCTTTCGCCCTCCCCCCTCTGTCCGGGGGAATGTCAGAGGCCATTCCCCCGGAAAGACCGGGGAGGCTTCGCCCGAAAGGGGCTTTCCCTTCGGGAAACGCAAACCCAGGAGACAGACAATGAGCATCTACACCCAGACCGCCCGTTTCGACACCGGCCGCGCCCTGACTGAAAGCGAAATGCGCCGCCTCGCACCGTCGATCTTCGCCGTGACCAGCCATGAGAGTCGGTCCGAGCGTTTCAAACCCATCCCGACTATNGAGGTGTTGCGCGGTCTCACGAACGAGGGCTTCGTGCCTGTCGGCGCCAAGCAGTCGCACACCCGTACCGAAGGCAAAACAGATTTTACAAAGCATCTCCTCCGCCTGCGCCGCATCGATGACGGCAAGGTCTACAATGTCGGGGACACGGTTTGTGAAATCTTGCTCAAGAATGCCAATGACGGGACGAGCGCCTATGAGCTTATGGCCGGACTTTTCCGCGTGCGTTGCCTCAATTCGTTGGTGACACAGACCGGCACCATCGACGCCATCAAGGTTCGCCACTCCGGGGATGTGCAGCATAAGGTCATCGAAGGCACCTATCGTGTCCTCGGTGAGGCCGAACGCACCCTTGCTGCGCCGCAGGTTTGGTCGACCCTGCGGATGAACGACGAAGAGGCGAGCATTCTTGCCGATGCAGCCCATGTTCTTCGCTTCGGCGACAACGAAGGCGAGACGACCACGCCGATCAAGGCGGAACAGCTTCTTGCTCCCCGCCGCCATGACGATCGTGCCAACGATCTCTGGACCGTCTGGAATGTGGTTCAGGAAAACGCAATCAGGGGCGGATTGCGCGGCGTCGGTCGTGATGATCTCGGCAGACCGCGCCGAGTGAAGTCCCGTGCCGTCAACGGGATCGATCAGGACATCAAGCTCAACAAGGCCCTTTGGCTCCTCGGCGAAAGAATGGCGGCGCTGAAGGCGTGAGATGACTTTCCCCCGAGAAACGACAAATCTAGGAGACAGAAAATGACAGAACTTGCAAACTTCATCCGCTTCAACGAAGACGGCACCATCAGCGGCAACATCGCCTCAATAGCCTACGATATCGACATCTCCGGCGAGCCGTTCAGCAGCGCCAACAAGGATGCTCCGGTCTTCCGCATCTTCGCGAAGTCCCCACGCGGGCGGCGTGTCGAACTCGGTGGTATCTGGAAGAAGAGGAACCAGAATGGCGGCGATTATTTCAGCCTCGCGGTCAGCACGGGCCACGGCAGGCTCAATGCCAATCTCGGCCGCTATCCCGGTCAGGACGACGAGGACCTGATGGCCGTCATTCCGTGGGATTGATCGCGCGATCGACAATACCCGCTGCCCGAGGGGGGCGTTCCCCTTCGGGCAGCACCATTGAGGCGACAGCGCCTTTGACCGCCGGCGCCCGCATCGAGCGGGCGCACTGCGGTACGAGAGGAGCCCTGCCCCCTCCCCTCGTGCTTCCCTGCCCGCCCGAAGGAAATGGTGCTGATAGCAACCATCCTAGATGGTCTGCTGAAGTGAATTTTCCCCGATGGAGAAGCCCGTTTTCCAGCCGCAGCGAGCCCGCGACAAATGCGGTGCATTTGTGCTGAGGCGAGCGATAGCCAAGCGGAGGAAGCTCGCGCTCCCCAATAGCGCCGTAGGGTTTTCCGGAGCACCGTGGGAAACGGTCGTTTTCCCTTCGATGTTACCCTATTCGAAATCATGTTGGGCCACCGCCCGTGCCGATCGGCGGCCCTCGATGCGAGCATCTGGCCCAGGTCTAAGCGGAGCGCAGCGAGCGGGGACAGTCGGTCCCGGCTCTCCCTTCGGGTCGCTATGCTGAGCCTCCTGCGGCTGCCCTTTTTCCCGCTCCAGCGCGACGAGAATTCCCGAAATCCCGCCCTAACGGGCGACGCTATGCTAATTTCTCCGATACTCTTCATTATCTCAGGACCGCGCCTGCTCGTTGCTCGTTGCTCGTTGCACGTCGCGCCGGCGCGGTCGGAGGGTTGCGTTTGCTGAACGGCTGGCCCTCGAGCGCAGCGGTTTCGTCACGGAACTGAGCTTCAGTTGGCTTGCGGGGGCGCTTCGCCCTGAACCGCCAGTCGGCGCCAAGCGCTAACGCAGATCGAGAAACCGGAGGCAGTCTTCGGTGAAACCGACAGACGTCCGGCGTCCTTGCGTTAAGTCCCGAAGATTGATCACGACCAGCTTATGGTCGAGCAAGATCCGCAGGAACCGCCACGGCATACCAGTCTCTTGTGTCCAACGATCTGCTCCGGGTCGTCCTCCTGTTGTTGCGATTGTAGGCGATCGAAATTGCGGCCATCAGATCGGTCAGCTTTGGGGCCACCACCCATTCCGGTCGGCCGCGCTCTATGCCGAGGGCACGGAGCCGGCCTGCGCCCGTCTCCGCCGATCCCGGTAACGATCGCTTGTCCAGCGGCTGCTCGCGCACCCGGAACTGAGGCCCGTTGCGGGCCCCATTGCTGTTTCCGCCCCATGACATCGCCGGCCAGGCCAGTCAAGCGGCCCGTGAAGCTGGCAGATCTTCCGCGCCAGTCCGCAAGCGGACCCGAGAAGATCCTCCACCTTCCGCGCCACGCCGCTTGACAGTCCCGTCCGCCGCCGTGGGGCGGGCTTTCGCCCTCCCCCCTCTGTCCGGGGGAATGTCAGAGGCCATTCCCCCGGACAGACCGGGGAGGCTTCGCCCGAAAGGGGCTTTCCCTTC
>NZ_LXKN01000036.1 GCF_001692325.1 Rhizobium sp. AC27/96
CGGCTTGTTGTCGATGATGGCGGCACGCGCGGGTGCGACGAACGTGGTTGCGTGTGAGGTGGTGCCGGTAATCGCGGAAACGGCCGAACGCATCATTGAACAGAATGGACTTTCGAACCGCGTAAGCGTGGTCAACAAGGTATCGACGGATCTGGTTATCGGACGCGACATGCAGGAGCGCGCGGGCATTCTCGTCTCCGAAATTCTGTCGAGTGATCTCTTGGCCGAGAACGTCCTCGATACGTTTGAAGACGCCCATGTACGACTGATAAGCGAAGGTGCGACAATCATCCCGCGGGTAGCGAGTGCCATTGGTTGCCTGGTCGAGAGTGATGTGCTTGGTAACTATGCGTTCGTGGGCGCGGTGTCCGGGTTCGACGTGTCGGAATTTACGCGACTTGGCGCCAACCGCCTGCCGATTCACGGCACGATGACGGAATGGAGGCGACTCTCGCCTGATATCGAACTTCAGACCATCGACCTCACATGTCCAAGACATGCCGAAGACATTCGTCTCATCGATGTTCCGGTCAGTGCGGATGGAACGGCGGTCGGGATCGTGCAGTGGATGAGGATCGATCTTGCAGAGGGTATCGAGTTTTCCAATCATCCCGACGACTATTCCGATGGTGGTTGGCTACAGGTCTTGCATCCGTTTCCGGAGCCGCTCAAGGTGACTGCGGGCATCCCGCTGAAAATTATAGCCGGCCACGACCGTAACAGCTTGATATTGATGCCGGCATCCTTGGCGGCACATTGAGAGGCTGGCGAAATGCAAGCATCCAGTAAGAGGACCATCGACGGTCGGGAAATCAAGGCAGTCGTTTTCGACGCCTACGGGACGCTCTACGATGTCCAGTCGGTCGAAGGGGCCGTCGAAGCCGCATTTCCCGGTCGCGGCAGCCTGATCACCGCCATTTGGCGGATGAAACAGCTGGAATATTCATGGCTGGTCACGCTCATGGAACGGTATGAGGATTTCTGGTCGATCACTCTACGCTCGCTCGAGTATACCCTTCGCTCCCTTGACCTCAGCGCCGGCGGACAGCTTCTGGAGGACGTCGCCGCAAGTTATCTCGATCTGAAGCCATACGACGATGTACTGGAGTGCCTTGGACGGCTCGCCGCCTGTCAGCGCGTCATCCTTTCGAATGGCAGCCCCGAGATGTTGTCGACGCTTGCCACCAAATCCGGGCTCGATACGGCGCTCGACCATATCCTCAGCGTCGATGAGAAACGCGCCTTCAAACCAGCCCCGGCTGCCTATATGCGTGTTGAAGAAGGGCTTGGCATCTCGCGCGGGCAAGTGGCTTTCGTATCGTCCAACGGATTTGATATTTGCGGCGCGAAGAGCTTTGGCTTCACCGTCATCAGCGTGGCGCGCACCATCGCAGACAGTCCTCGGGTACCGTTAGCTGGCACCGGTCTGGACGAACGGTTCTTTTTCAGCCTGATGCGCGGCAAGGCCGAGACGTTGGATAACGCGGCGGATATCACGGTTCATTCGCTGGCCGAGATTCCCGATCTCCTCACCAGCCGCAAGGCCGATGGCTAATGTATCTCTACATCAAAGCGCTGCATGTCTTTGCCGTCGTGATACTGATTAGCGGCATGTTGGCGATGGCCTTTGCCTTGCGGATGGCTGCCACGGGGGCGAGCGGCAAGGAGATGGGCCGGTATGGAGAAGCGCTCCTGCGTTGGGATGGCTTCGTGACGACACCG
The DNA here is from genome assembly GCF_001692325.1 of Rhizobium sp. AC27/96. Lineage (GTDB taxonomy): Bacteria > Pseudomonadota > Alphaproteobacteria > Rhizobiales > Rhizobiaceae > Rhizobium. The sequence goes on from NZ_LXKN01000036.1 coordinate 1,723, forward strand.
GCGCTCGCCACCGTCTGGATGGCGGGATTTGCCATGGCCTTTGGCGCCGGGTGGGACAGTTCGCCCTGGCTCATGCTGAAGATGATCCCCGCCGTCTTTCTAACCGGATTGCACAGCCTCGAAGGATTGGCGCTGAAGCGCCTGTTACGGGACGAAAGGCCAGTTCATCCGCTCTTCGCTGCAGCGCCAGTGGCCATTCTTCTCGCGTTTGCGATGATTGCCTGGCTTGCTGTGACCAAACCTTTTTGAGCGTCATCGCTTTGGTTTCCAACCTTAATTTGATCGGCGCTCGCTTATGTTTTAAAACGATCGAAATAAAACGGTGCTGATTGCCAACAAGAGGGCACTTCCAGCCATGAACGGCGATCATTGCCTGCCATCGCCGTTCGAGGCAAGCAAGGCGGCAGGCGCAAGCAAACCATGGGAGACAATCGATGATCCGCTTCTATTTTCATCCGACGCCCAATCCCGCCAAGGTGGCGCTCTTCCTGGCGGAGACCGAGCTCCCTTACGAGCTGAAGCCCGTCGACACGAGCAAGGGCGAACAGCATTCGGACTGGTTTCGGGCCATCAATCCCAATGGCAAGGTGCCTGCTATCGTCGACACGGATGGTCCTGGGGGCAAGGAAGCCCGCGTCTTCGATTCGACCGCGATCCTGATCTATCTCGCCGAGAAGACCGGCAGGTTTCTCGGTTCGGCGGAGGATCGGCCCGAGCTTTTGTCCTGGCTTCTGTTCCTCGCCTCCGGTCTTGGTCCCTTCTCCGGCCAGGCGGTGCATTTTCAGCATGCCGCTCCTGCTGGGCTCGACTACGCCGTCAATCGCTACCGTCGCGAGGCGGAGCGCCACTATCAGGTTCTCAACGATCATCTCGAAGGGCGGACGTTTATCGTCGGCGATACCTATACCATTGCCGATATGTCGGCCTGGGGCTGGCTCGATCGGGCCTCGCGGGTGCTCAAGGGAACCGACAATCCGCTCGCGTCTTTTCCGAATCTGCAGCGGCTTTTCGAGACGATTGATGCGCGCCCGGCTGTTGTCCGAGCGCGCGAGACGGGCAAGGACCATGCCTTCAAGCGCGTGAATGACGAGGAAACGAAGCGAGCGCTATTTCCGTCCAACTATCCGCCGGCGAGATAAGCGGAGCAACGCGCCGTTCGAGCGGCAATTCAATGTCGGGTTCTAAAGCGGAAGTGGCCCGTCAATCCGTAATGGCTGAGAGGATTGGCCCGCCATTTGGCCGCTGCAGCAGCACCGCCGTCTTCAAACCGGCATCCGGCCCGGGCAGGGAGAAGCTGGCGCTATGCCCGTCCCACGTACCAAGTCGCTCGAGGCGATGAACCACATGGGTGTGCTGCAGCGTCGCGCCGCTGTTTTCACCCCGTGCGACCGGAACGGCCGCGATCCGGGGATCGTATCGCACCAGCCAGACATCGGCGTCTCCAGCTAGCGACCCCGAGCCGATTTCGATACGGTCCCGGTTAAGGGTCAGCATGGGGCCCTGCAGGGGAGGCGTCGCGTCGAGCAGGGACTGGATCTCGGATAGATCATTTCCGACGGTCGTCGCGCTGCCGTTGATGACCATTTGCGGTGTATAGGGTCCCGCCTGTTTCAGAGAAGGCTCGTAGGTGACTTGGCGCTCGGTGAATTCGGGTCGTCCATACGTATCCCTCCAGCCAAGGTAATCCCAGTATGTCACCGAGAAGCTGAGAGCCAGAACGTCCTTGCGATTGTTGATCTTGATGAGGTTGGCATTGGCCGGCGGGCAGGACGAGCAGCCTTGGCTGGTGAACAGTTCCACGACCGTCGGCTGATGGTCAGCTGGCGACGCAGGCGCCGCCGCGGCGGCGATAAGTAAAGACGATAGGACAGATCCGCCGATCCTGGCCGGATATTTCATGATAAGCCTCCCAATGCGGCACCGCGCCGGACCATCCAGGCGCATATCGAGATTTCGCCGGTATGGCGGATGTTGTTACAGCCTCACGCCTTCGTGATCGGCAGAAGGGGGCCTGCCCCCGCTATTGCCCCTGCCATTGTAACAGGCAGGCACGCTTGCCCGTATGGGTGTCGTCACCATGATTTCGTATGGGAGAAGATATGAGTTCGTTCCGGTCCATTTTGCTCGCCGCCGTCGCGGTGCTGAGCCCGATGCTTGCTGTTCCGGCAAGCGCCGAACCGGTATCCTTCGATGCGAAGGATGGCGTGAAGATATACGGAGATTTTCGCGAGGCCGAAGGCAAGCCGCGCGGCACCATCCTGCTGTTTCACATGGCAGGCTCCAACAGAAACGAGTATGCGCCACTGGCGCCTGTTCTCAACAAGGCGGGCTTTGCGACCCTCGCGATCGACCAGCGCTCCGGCGGTGACCTTTGGGGACACGTCAACGAAACGGCGGCCAAGGCCAGAGGCAGGGCCAACTATGCCGATGCTCTTCCCGATCTGGAGGCCGCCATCGCCTATGGCAATACCAAACACTCAGGCCCGCTTGCGGTCTGGGGATCGAGCTATTCATCGGCGCTCGTTTTCATCGCTGCGGCACAGCATCCCGAGGTGAAGGCGTTGCTTGCCTTTTCTCCGGCCGAATATATCCGGGGCTATTCGATCGAAAAGGCGGCGGCGAGCCTCTCCATTCCGGTCTTCATCACTTCCGCACCCGACAGCAGCGAGGTATCGAGCGGCGAGGCGCTGGCAAGAGCAGTACCCGGCCACAGGGCGGTTCAATATATTCCGGCGATCGGCGTGCACGGATCATCGACGCTGCGGACTGACGAGGATCCGCGAGGTGCTGCCGAAAACTGGAAACATGTCATGGCGTTTCTTGACGGCGCACTTCCGCGCCGCTGAGGTTGCAAAAGCAGATCAAGGTTTCGGAACAAGCGTCGGCGGGCTCCGGAATGAACGCCTTCGGGCCGGAGACGATGCGACGATCGAGGGCGGCTGACACAGCGAGATAATTGCTGCGATTGCGTTTTAAATCAAACGTTATAAAATCCATGTCGTGAGGTTCGCGATAATGTTGGTAGCACGATCAAATTTCCAAGAGACGAAGGCATGGCCCGGCCAAGAGAATTCGATGAAGAGAAAGTGCTGGAGCTGGCGGTTGAGCAGTTCTGGGAAAGGGGATACGAAGCGACGTCGATCCGCGATCTCGCCCAGGCCATGGGGCTGACGACCGCCAGCGTCTACAATGCGTTTGGCGACAAGCGCGCGGTTTATCGTCGGGCTCTGGATTTCTATGTCGAGCATAGTTTTGTGGATCGCGTCGGGCGCTTCGAATCGAGGCCGTCTCGCGAGGCAATCGGTGCATTCTTTGGCGAGATCATCGCCCGTTCCCTGAGCGATACCAAGCGGAAAGGCTGCATGCTGGTTAATTCCGCTCTGGAGGTTGCACCGCATGATGAGGAGTTTCAGCGCGTTGTGGCAGGCGTCCTAGTTCAGGTCGAAGGCTTCTTTCTGCGCTGTATCCAGAGGGGGCAGGCAGACGGCAGCATCGGAAATCGCCAGGCTGCAGCCGACCTAGCACGCACGCTCTTGGGGGCACTCCTTGGCGTGCGGGTTCTCGCACGCACCCGGCCTGAAAAGGAGCTCCTGGAGGGGCTCGTGAGGCCTATTTTCGCGCTCCTTGAACCCGACGCACCAAAGCAACTGGAACCGGCTTGATCATGAAGAAATGCAGTTTCCTGCAGGGTCTCAAGGCTACGATCTCGTGTCCTCTCCAAAAAAATACGGCATCTCTTGTAACAACTGCCCCCTTTTTGCCGAGATAGGGTGTGTCGGATGAAAGATCTGGCGCGCGAAGAACAATGGGCTTCCTGGATGCGGTCCGCAATTGCGGGTGACGGCCGGGCCTACCACAAACTGCTAACGGCAATCACGCCGCACTTGCGCGTGATTGCCCGCAAGCGGTGCGAACAATTCGGCGCGCCGACAAGCGAGGCCGAAGACGTGGTTCAGGAAGTGTTGCTGGCTATACATCTCAAGCGAGGTACCTGGGATCTGACCCGGCCTCTAGGGCCGTGGATGGCGACCCTCGTGCGCAACAAGCTGATCGACAGTCTTCGGCGGAGGGGGCGGCAGGTCAGTATTCCTCTGGAAGATGTCATCGCGACGCTTGAAAGCGACGAACGTATCGACGCAGTCGACAGAATGGACATCGACCGGATGTTGGGACATCTGAAGGATCCGCAGAAAACGATCGTGCAGTCGATCTCGATCGAAGGCTCGACCGTGCGCGAGACGGCGGAGCGCCTCAGGATGACGGAAGTGGCTGTGCGCGTATCGCTGCATAGGGCATTGAGGGCCTTGTCCGCTCTCTATTCGGGGCAGGTGAAATGAAAACGAACAACCTCATCGCGCTGATTGTCCAGGATGTGCCGGTTCGCTCACACCTCAACCATCTACTTCAGCAGGCGACGATTGCTGCAGTCCTGATTGCGGCTATCGCATTTTTCTCGGTCATCGGCTTCCGGACTGATATAGATACGGCAATCGACACGGGTCGCTTCCTGTTTAAATTCGTCATCGCCATTGCGTTGGCGGTTAGCGGCGGTCTGGTCATGTTCCGCATCGGTAAGCCAGGACTATCGTTGCGGCTGCAGACCTGGGGATTGCTGCTGCCGCTGATCCTGGCTGTCGGGGCGGCAGCATTCGAGGTCTCGGTCATGCCGTCGTCGACTTGGGCCGTCCGCATGATCGGGCACAATTCGAGGCTCTGCCTGACAATCATTCCCGCGCTCTCGCTAGGCCCCTTGGCTTGCTTTATCGTCGCGCTGAGACACGGAGCTCCATCAAAGCCGGTGCTTGCCGGCGCCGCGGCCGGCCTGATGTCGGCAGGGATTGCTGCGACCTTTTACGCGGCGAACTGCGATGACGACAGCCCGCTTTTCGTGCTTCTCTGGTATCCTGTCGCCATATCGGCCGTCGTGGCGACAGGCGCGTTCCTCGGACACAATCTGCTGCGCTGGTAGGTATTCGGAACGAAAGCGCTTTTCTTGTTGCCTAGTGGCAACGTGGTGGAAAGGTCGTTACTACGATTGCTGCTGTGGTCTTGAAGCACCATATCTGCATCGAATGATGTTTGTCAGTGCGATCCACCCCTATTGGATCATCGAGTTGGGAATTGGTTGTGTGAAAACAGAGGATCTCATCAGCCTGATGGCGCAGGATACGCGGCGGCCGGTCAATTTGACGCTCGCGCTGTCCGGTGCGGTGGCCGCTGGAGCGCTGGTTGCCGCCGTGGCGTTCTTCTCGACACTGGGATTCCGGCACGATATCGGCCAGGCGATCGAGACGATCCGGTTCCTTTTCAAGTTTGTTGTGACCATATCCTTGTTCGCAACGGCCGTGTCGCTGACCGGAACGATGCTGCGGCCCGGCAGCAATCCGGGCAGCCGGCGCTGGCTGCTGTTGATTGCGCCGCTCCTGCTGGTGGCGGCCGCCATCGTGGAACTGTTCGTGACGCCTTCGGATCTCTGGCTCGGAAAGCTGATCGGCCATAACGCGCTGCATTGCCTGACGATCATTCCCGCGCTCTCGCTGCTGCCGGGCTTTTTCCTCTTCCTTGCGATGCGCCAGGGTGCACCGGAAAATCCGGGGCTCGCCGGTGTGCTGGCAGCGCTCGTTTCCGTCGGCATCGCTGCCACGCTTTACGCCATGAATTGCTTCGATGACAGCCCGCTGTTCGTCGTGACCTGGTATCCCCTGGCCACTCTGATCGTCGTGACGATCGGTTACATTGCCGGCAGGCGGTTTTTGCGATGGTAAATGCCGCCTGCTCTGTGACGCGGTAGAACATTGGTGCTGAACTCAAGCCTGATGCAACTGATGAGGTGATGGGCGATCTTAGAGGAGGAGGCCGGTCTGAAACCGTCGCAGTTTCCATGAACTGAATTAATGCATCTCCAGATGGTCGTCGCTTCCGATCGGGAGGAAGATGGTTCGATTCCTTTCAAGAGCAATTGTTTCAATCGCGCTGATAAGATCTTGTATGATCCGGCCATCCATTTCCAGCGGGAACACCTATTGCACCATGTGCTTCGATATGCGTTGCGAACACACGGCTCTTTATGCCCATGAACGCGCTTTTCCGGCCATCACACGTTTGCTTCGTATTTCCTGATCGAAAAACATGGCCACGCCAATGATTGCAGGCGACGGTGCGCAGCATCGGAGCAAGCCGCGCTTAACCAATAAGCTTCCGTTCGAGCGCTGCCTTTACCTGCGGCCACTCATCGTCGATGATGCTGAAGCGAACGGAGTTTCTTTTGCGACCATCTGGCATAATGCGCTCGTGCCGCACAATCCCTTCTTGCGTAGCGCCGATACGCAAGATGGCTGCCCGTGACTTCTCGTTGATTTCGTCGGTCGTAAATTGGACCCGGACGCAGTGGAGAACTTCAAAGGCATAAGTCAGCAATAAATATTTCGCCTCAGTATTAACTCCCGTTCCCTGCATCGAAACGCTAAGCCAAGTATGGCCAATCTCAAGCTTTCGGTTGGCGTGGTCAATCTTCCAGAGCCGTGTGCTTCCAAGCGCTGTGCCGCTCACTGCATCTTCTATCACAAATGGCATCACGGTACCTTCCTGAGCCCCTCTCAGCGCAGCAACGATGTAGCCTTTGATGGTTTCCGGTCCGGGAATGACAGTGAATTTAAGCTCCCACAGAGTGCCGTCGCTGGCCGCCTGCAAAAGGCGAGTGCCATCGTTCACTGTCATTGGCCGGAGAACAACTCTCGACCCCGTGAGCGTTGGCTGCGAGTAGCCGGCTGATTGATCGTAGAGCAAAGACACGCCGGACACTCCTTCCAATTCTATCTAGTCAGCGTTGTTGCGCGCGAACATCAGCCAGACCAAACTCATCATGTTTGTTGCTCAGCGCAGTGATTTTACCCACTCTGCCGCTTGGCGCTGACCCTATTGTGCGGATACCGGCCTATCAAGAGCTTCATTATTCTGGACCACTTGCGAGTTATTGCAAAAATAGCGATCAAGGTGAATTTCACATAGAATTGAACACTTAGCCTATCGAGAGGCTGCCCAAGCAGGATAATCAGCTGTGGGAAGCGGTGTCGTTGGGGGTGGAGATTGTCCCTTGCAGGGACGATGCGGGTTTCCAACATCCGCCGTGGCAATGAGCCAGGGATCGAAACATCAGACTCCGAATTGAACTCGTCCGGCTGCGACCCCATTTACCGGCGGGAGCATTGGCAACGCCCGGCCAATTCGGACCAATTGAGGTTCCGCGGTGACGCTTATCGGCCGTTTCAACTATCGGAGTTCTGGCAATGGCAACGGCATCCGCCTACCACGGCTATGATGATACCTTCGACCGCAATCGCCGTCTCCGGCGAATGGCAGCGGTTGCAACCCTCATGGATACCGCGGTTACGATCCCCTTCACCCGTATTCGATTTGGAGCGGACTCCGTGTTAGGGCTGGCTCCGGGACTGGGCGACGCGGCGGGGGCGGCTATCAGCCTCGTGCTCGTCAACGAGGCAAGGCGACTTGGAGTGCCCAAGGAAAAGCTGCTTGGCATGCTGATCAACGTTGGCATCGACACATTCGGTGGCAGTGTGCCGATCCTCGGTGACTTATTCGACGTCTATTTCAAGGCAAACAAGCGCAATGTCGATATCGTGCTCGACCATTTCGGGATGACGCGCGATGATCTTGCCAAAACTCGTATTTGACTTGCCACTTTTGAGTTGTCGCTGCGAGGCACGAATGGTGAGGCAAAGGCTTCCCTCAAATCTCCTCCAATAACCGTTGTGCCAAAATATCAGAGGCGACCGGCGTGTTGATTTCCACCCCAGTTTGTCCCCCTGTTTGCATTTCGAAGTTGCCCAAGGTTCTGTCTGATATGTGAAACCTTTCAGGGCTATGCGACCGAGAAGTTGGGTTAGCGCAAAACGGAAAAATGGGTCAAATCGTTGCGCAACTTAACACCGATAGCTTTCCCGACAATTTTTTCAGAGTGACCCGCCCCATAGTTCGAAGCCGTATCGAAGACGCGGATACCGAGATCGGCGGCACGATGAATGGCGCGGATCGACTCACCGTCGTCGACCTCTCCCCAGCCAAGTGGCACATCGCCTGCGTAGAACGGTCCGCAACGGCATACCGTTCTTCGAACGAAATGCGCCAACCGGTTCGACCCACCACGCCATATTTTTCAATAGGATATGACTGTCAATCTCACTATAGCAATGGTAAGGAAGCTTTACGAATGGCTTCTTGGCTCCGGGTGTCTTTTGATCACTACACAGCAACAGATCGGAATTGATGCGCCGCCGCTGACGGAGAGTGCGCGGGCGGTGCTACGGACGATTGCGGGTACGGGGCCTGCCACCAGACCCCAATTGAGCGCCGCGCTGATGTTCTCCAAACCAACCATGTCGGCAGCCGTCAGCGAACTCGAGCGCCACGATCTTGTTGCTCCGGCAGGCATCAATCGCGGATCGGTCGGCCGAACATCGATCACTTACGGGCTCGGTCCAAAGGCCGGCTTTGTCGTTGGCATCGATTGCGGCACGACCCATATCAACGCGATTGCCCGCGGCCTTGACGGGACGACGCTAGCAACAGCAGGAAAACAACTGGTCGACAAATCCGCCGCTGAACGGTTCCTGCTGATCGAGGATGTCGTCGAACAGCTGCTGTTGCAGTTCGAAGCTCGAGCGACGCCGCTCCGCGCCCTGGTCATCGCACTTCCCAATATCATTTCTGCGTCACTGGAGAGGATGTTTGGGCGCGAGACACTGCTTCCCATTCTGGAACGGCTGCAGTCCAGTTATCGTGCGCCGGTACTCCTCGAGAACAACGTTAATTGCGCAGCCCTTGCCGAATATCACGAGGGAGCGGCAAAGCAGCATTCGTTTGCGATCTACATGCAGATCGGTGTGAAGACCGGCATGGGTATCGTCCTTGATGGACGCCTCTTCCGCGGCTTCAGGGGCGGCGCAGGCGAGATCGGTCATCTGCCGTTTCCCTGGTCCGAGCAGGAGCGGCCAAAATGGCAGCACGTGGAAACCTATATGGGGTCAGCCGCACTGCTGGAACGCGCTGCAGCAAGTTGGCGCCCCGAAGAAGGCAAGCCGCCGGAAAGCACCAGCGATCTCTTTGCTCGCGTCGAGCAATCCCCAACCGCGCGCGCCATTGTCGAGCAGCATGCCCGCGATGTCGGAAACCTGGCGGCGGCCTGCGTGAGCGTGCTCGATCCGCAATTGATCGTGCTTGGCGGCGGCGTTGGGCAAAATCCACAACTGCTGCCGGGTGTCAGAGATGTCGTGAAAGAATTATGCTGGCCGGTGGAAGTGGTCAGCGGCCAACTGTCAAACCAGGCAACGGTTCTCGGCGCCGTGCGTCTTGCCATCGATTTTGCCATGGCCAGGTTGCTGGGAGAGGAAGGAAAGCCTGCCTTCCTCTATCCTGGGACACTGACAGTGGATCAGATCAGCCTTTGAAGAAAGTCAGATGTCACGCTTGGTATCGGTCTGGCGATAACGAAATTCGCAGACCGGCAGACCTGCGTCTTCCGACAGTGTAGCAATGAGCAATTGCGCCGGAATAGCCTGCAGGATTGCGTCACCAATCCCGTCCGAGAAGGCCGGAACGTGAATGACCACCAGATTGTCTGCATCGGCGACATCGGCACGTGAGGTCACCAGAACCGAGGGGATGCCAAAGCCGGCGAGATCCTGTGCCAGCTTGACCTCTCGCCCGTTGCCGAACAGCAGCACGCCGCTATCCCGGTCGTTCGGCTCCATCGGCCCATGCAGGAAGTTGAGCGTATCCCAGTCCTGGGCCGCCACGCGTGCTGCCTCGCGGATGAGAAGTGCTGCGTAGCCGGCCGTGCCGAAAGCGACGCCTGCTCCGACACAGTCGATGGATTTCTTGGCCGCGAGAAGCCTGGCGCCCTTGTCCGCCTGGGCGCGCGTCGTCTTCAAGACAGCCCCGGCGCGAGCCGATATCTCGGTCCAGTTCGTTGTGGAGGGACGTCCAGCTCTGTCGGCAATTAACGCCGCTGTGAGCAGTGAGCCAAGATAGCTTGTTGTATTCGGACCGCTGTCGGCGCCGCTATCGGTCGCGACCATATGTTTGACGACGCGGGAAATCGGCGTGCCATCCGCCTTGGCGATGCCATAGGTGTGTGCGTTGGGGCGAAGCTCCATGGCCCGGGCGGGCTCTTCGCTGCGGCCTGATGCCGAAAAGGCGATATAGGCACTCCCGGCGTCGATGGACGGATCATAAAGATCGGTGCCTGGCAAGGCAAAGGCCCGGATACCTTGCGCGCGCATTTGTGCTGCAGCCGCGACAGCCGCAGAGAGGCTTGCGCCGATCCCCAGGAGGACCGTCGGACCAATGCTTACGGGCTTGAGGTCGAGCATTTCCAGCCGCTTCGAAACGGCGTCGAAGCAGGCTTGCAGGGCGGCTGGCTGAAGCGCGATCGCTTCGCGATAAGGCACTCTTTCTGTCATGATCATTCCCGTATGTTTGGAAGGAAGCAGCGGCCGGTGATGTCACGGCCGCCGCTGATCTGCCGGATATCAATCCAGCTTCATGTAGTCGGCAAAGCGCGCCGCATCATTGATGGTGACCTTGTCGAGCTTGTTGTCGCCGAGCCCCCATTTTTCGAAGATCTTGGCGTAGGAGCCGTCGTCGATCATCGACTGCATGGTGGCCGAGAGGGCATCGCGCAGTTGCGGACTCTCCTTGCCGACGAGCATCGCCTGATAGCCGACGGCATATTGAGTGCCACTGACGAGTGCGAGTTTCTTGTTACCTTCGGGCTGGTGTTGAAGGCTGTAGGCTGCAACGCCTGTCGTATCCATTGAGAGATCGACGCGCCCACTCTGAAGCGCGATCTTGATCTGATCGTTCGCGGGGAACTGCATGACATTGAGCGGCTTGTCGGCCGGGCAGAGCGTCTTCTGCTTGTCGAGAAGCTGAAGCGGGATCGAACCTTGAACCGCGCCGGCATTCAAACCGCAGGCATCCTTCAGTTTATGCACGCCCTTCGGATTGCCTTCGAGCACGATGATGCTGGTGCCCTCGAGCATATAATTGACGACATCGACGATCTTTTCACGCTCGGCAAAATCGCCGAACGCCGACATGCCCATATCAAAGCGGCCGGCCTGGATGCCTGGAATGATGCTGGCGAATTGAGCCGGGACGTCGGTAAACTTCACGCCGAGGCGAGTGCCCATCTCGTCGCGCAGCTCACGTTCCAGACCGATGATCGTCTTGTTGTCTTCGCCGTAGAAATCGTAGGGCGGCGTTTGCGGTTCCGTGCCGACCTTGATTTCGCCTGCCGACTTGATCTTTTCGGGCAGCATGTCGTGCAGCTTTTGATCGACGCCGGCCGCCCAGGCCGTTGAGCTCGCAAGCAATGCCGCCGCAGCGAGTATGATTGTCAGATTTGTCTTCCCTGTCATTGCTATTCCCCTTTTTTCCTCATGCACGTGAAGGACGTGCGGCCTTGTTCCGGTGCCTGCCTTTTCGGTCAGTGCATCCGCCTCAAGAAAGCCTGGGTCCTTTCTTGTTTGGGGTTGTCGAGAACTTCGCGCGCCGGGCCATCCTCTACCACCACGCCCTGATCCATGAAGACGATCCGATCGGCGACTTCGCGGGCAAAGGAGAGTTCGTGGGTCACCACGATCATCGTCATTCCATCCGCCGCAAGCTTGCGCATGACGTTCAGGACTTCGCCGACGAGTTCGGGATCAAGTGCGGAGGTCGGCTCGTCGAAGAGCATGAGCTTCGGGTTCATTGCCAGTGCCCGGGCAATCGCCACGCGCTGCTGCTGGCCTCCGGAGAGCTGATAGGGATAGGCGCCCTCGCGTCCTTCGAGATCCACCATCTTCAAGAGCCCGCGGGCGTGGGCGAACGCGTCCTCGCGGGATTTGCCGCGATTGAGGATCGGCGGCTGCGAGATGTTTGTGAGCACGTCCTGGTGAGCAAAGAGGTTGAAGCGTTGGAACACCATGCCGATGTCACGGCGCTGGGCGGCAAGCTCCTTGCCGCTCATTTCATGGAGCGCGCCGCCGCGTTCGTGATAGCCGATCAGCCGTCCATCGACGAGAATTCGGCCGCTCGTCATGCGCTCCAGATGATTGATGCATCTAAGAAAGGTCGACTTGCCGCTTCCCGAGGGGCCGAGCAGGCAGACGACCTCGCCTTTGTTGACCGAGAGATTGATGCCTTTGAGCACCTCGAGCGAGCCGAACGATTTGTGAACATCGATTGCCTCGACGATGGGCTGGGCTGCCGGCCGACTATCTGGAGCGTTCATCCGTTTCTCCCTTCGGCGCGCATCAGGCGAAGGGCGCTTTGCAACAGACCAGATGCTTGATTGGTGGATTTCCCGAGCCGTTGCTCGATGACGAACTGGATGGCTGAGGCGATCGTCGTCATCACGAGGTACCAGATGCTTGCCACGATCAGCAGTTCGATGATCAGGAAATTCCTGGCGTAAATGTTCTGCGCGCGCGTCAGCAGATCCTGGGCTGCAACCACCGAGACGAGCGAAGTCGTCTTCAACATCGAGATCGTCTGATTGCCGATCGGCGGGATGATGACGCGAAGCGCTTGCGGGAAAATGATGCGAAGCATGGCTTGGGTCGGCGTGTAGCCGAGCGCCTTGGCAGCCTCATTCTGCCCATTGTCGACCGCCATCAGCCCGCCGCGCATGATCTCGGCCATATAGGCCGCCTCGTTGAGGCTGAGGGCGAGGAGCGCGGCAACGAAAGCGTTGATGATCACGTTCATGTCGATGTGGATCGCGCCGACATCGATACTGGGTATGAACAGCTGGATATTGAACCAGAAAATGATCTGCACCAGCAACGGCGTACCGCGAAAGAACCAGATGTAGAGACTGGCAAAGCCGGCGAGAATCGGATTTGGCGACAGCCGCAGCATTGCAAGGATCGCGCCGGCGATGATGCTGATGATCATCGACAAGACGGTAAAGAGGATCGTCAGCCGGATCCCGTCGAGGATCGTTTCGTCGAAAATATATTGGGGTATGGCCGACCAGCTGATGTGGCGGCTGGTGCCGACCATGAATAGGAGCAGGGCGACGAGGGCAATCAGCAGCGCTGCAGCCGCGCGTTGCCCCCAGTTTCGTGCCGGAATGACTTTCTGGGAGGTCATGCCACTCTCCAATCGCCGGGGCTTTTCAAAGTGCCGTCGATGTGCGGCAGCGGTAGGGTTTCCGGCAGGTCGCCCACGCGGAGCTTACGCGCCAATACGATTGCCCCCATGATGGGGTGCCCGTGCAGCAAGGTCAGAGTTAAATCCGGCAGGCGGTCCGCTAGCGCGGATTGAAATGCAGCAAGAAGACGCGGTTGTCGGGCAATGACACCGCCCCCGGTCACGACATCGCCACGCGGAGCACCACGTCGAACCAATTGCTCGGTCAGCACCGCAAGCGACTTGCCCGCGTCCCCAATGACCTTCTGTGCGAGCCTTGAACCCATTTCGGCAGCGTCGAAGACAAGCGGAGCAAACCGGCCAATGCCGGCAGCAGAGCCGATTGCGCCCAGCGCCCGACCGAGTTCGATCGGCGAGGGGACGGCGAGAGCCTCCAGCAGGTTGCGACCGAGCGGGTCGAGGGCCTCCCCTTGATCGAGCGCAAAACGCACTGTCCTTGCTGCCTCGCGCACAAGCCCGCTGGCACTGCCTTCGTCGCCCAGATACCAGCCCCAACCACCCGAAGCGATCATTCCTCGCAACGCATCGCGCGAGACAGCGATCGACCCGGTCCCGCTAATGACCGAGATGCCGCTGACTTTGCCCGCCGCAGGCAGGAGGAGTTCGGAATCGTTGAGAACCAGTACCGTGCCGCGCAAGTGAGATGACAGCCTTGCTTGCAGGGCCAACCGATCCTCGTCGCTGTCGCAGCCGTGCGCACCGACGACAATGGTCGCCGGCGTCATTCCGGCAGTCGCGATGAGCAGCGAGACGAGTGTCCTCACATCCGCATCGTGATCGATGCGCCCCCGCCATTCGGCCGTCTTTACGACCGCCTCGCCGACGGTATTGCCGTTCAGTTCGGCAATGATCTGCGTTTTGGTGCCGCCAATATCTATTCCAGCAATCATGCGCTCGCTTCCATTTGTTAGGTAACTTACCTAATTATTTAGCGTGCGCAAGCGATATTTTGGAACGTCGCCGCCCCGCCGAGAACGGTGCGTCGAGCGCGTGGGCTTTGTGAACCACCGCGCTGCAAGGCCACAGCTTACATTGACGCTCTGGATCATCGCTTCATGGGTTGAATGGAGAGGAGCACATCCATGATGGCCGCCGCTTGCGGCTGTGGCGGCGCTGCAAGCGGCGGCCCACACCGATTTATAGGCAGATGAAGCCATTCAGCCATTATAGCTAAAGCAGGTGGTGCATCTGATCATCGAGCAGCTCTTCGATCATCAGCTGTCTGCGGGGATGCGGATAACCGGAACAATTGGCGCTTCTTTGCGCTCATCCATGTATGCAGGTGTGGCAAGGCGTATATCTCGCCAAAGATGACGTTGACGTCGCGCTGCCATTCAATTGCAAGCCACGCGTTCAGCGCTGCCGTCGAGCTCGCGTGTTAATCGTGATGCTCTGGCAGCGCCTTCAACTGATCTTTGGTCCATGATGTCACGCCATGGATCTGGCCGCTCTCGTCACGCATAAAGTCGAGATCGGTCACTCGAACCGACACCGGCTTTGCACCGATACCAAGGAAGCCGCCAACGTCGATCACGACGCTGCTGCCACCGCCAGCTCCATGCACGTGATCAACCGATCCGATCTTATGGTCGTCGGTTCCATAGATGGATGCGCCCTCCAGATTGGCTTGTGTGAGTTCATCCTCGGTCAGTCGTATGTGATTGCTATGATCCATCAGTCGTTCCTCCTTCTTTGCTCATGGGAACGAACGGCCATCCGGGAAGTTTGTTCCCAAATTGTAAGCGGCCAGGAAACAAGTCCCAGAGCAGACCATTTCGGGGATTTCTCCAGCCAAATCACCGGCGGCAAGCTGTGCAACGACGAATGGGAGGGGGTGTGGGCGAGACAAAGGCGCCCGGATGAAAATCCAAGGACCGCGAATCTATAATTGTAATGAAACAATATAAATATTGACATGATACATTACCTCTCCCACGCTGCTGCCTTGAGCGTCCAATGCGGGAGAAGCTGAAGATCGTGGTGATAGCTGTCGCTTTAATTGCAAGATATCGGTCGGCGGCATGACCAGGCCAGTGACCCTGCACGAAATCGAGGTCGCGCAGAAGCAGATTTCTGCTCATGTGCTGCGAACGCCGCTTCGGGCCTCTTTGGCCTTATCTGAGCGTGCGGGTGTTGCGGTATATCTCAAGCTGGAAAACCATCAAAGGACCGGCAGCTTCAAGCTGCGCGGTGCCACGAACGCTATCCTGCGCCTGGACCAGGGCAGGCGCTCGCGAGGGCTGATAACGGCGTCCACCGGCAATCATGGCAGGGCCGTCGCCTATGCCGCGAAGGCGTTGGGTGCACGGGCGATGATTTGCATGTCGACACTGGTTCCCGCCAACAAGGTCGAGGCGATCAGACACCTCGGCGCAGAGATTCACACCGCTGGCCGTTCACAGGACGATGCCATGCTTGAGGCCGAACACCTGGTCCGCCAGAAGGGCATGTACTTCGTGCCGCCCTTCGACGATGCCGCTGTAATCGCCGGCCAGGGAACGCTCGGATTGGAGATTGCAAGCGACTTGCCGAAGACGGCTGTCGTCCTGGTGCCTTTGTCCGGTGGTGGGCTTGCATCGGGCGTAGCGGCCGCGATCAAGGGCCGCCGATCTTCGGCAAGGATTGTCGGCGTTTCGATGGAGCGGGGAGCGGCGATGGCGGCAAGCCTAGCGGCGGGCGTGCCGACCAATGTCCAGGAAGTTGAAACACTGGCGGATTCGCTCGGCGGCGGCATTGGCTTGGACAACCGCCTTACCTTCCAGATGTGCCGCGACCTTCTCGACGATGTCATCCTGCTTGGCGAGGAGGAGATTGCGGCGGGCATTCACCACGCAGCCAGAATTGAGGGTGAGACCGTCGAAGGGGCGGGCGCAGTCGGAATAGCGGCCTTACTCGCACGCAAAGTCAAAGCTGATGGCCCGCTCGTTGTCGTTGTGTCCGGCGGCAATATTGATCCTGTTGCCCATCGCGCAATCGTCGATGGGTACCAGAGCGGAGAGGCGCGATGACCCGTGTGCGGATCCTCACGGAAACTGATCTTCGCAAAATTGTCCTGCTCGACGGAGATGCCGTCGATTGCGTTGAACAGGCGTTTGCGTCGCTCGCGACAAAAGCGGTGAAAATGCCACCGATCATGCGGCTGGATATCCCTGCCCATTGCGGCGAGGTCGATGTGAAGACGGCTTATGTCCCCGATCTCGACAGTTTCGCGATCAAGGTGAGTCCTGGTTTCTTCAACAATCCGTCACTTGGCCTGCCCAGCACCAATGGATTGATGATGCTGTTGTCGGCGCACACGGGCCTCGTCGAGGCGCTGTTGCTCGACAACGGCTATCTGACGGACGTGCGCACCGCAGCCGCCGGCGCCGTGGCCGCGCGACACCTATCTCGACCGGATGCCCGGGTTGCTGCAATTTTGGGTGCCGGCATGCAAGCCCGCCTGCAGTTACGTGCCCTTACGCTCGTGCGGCCGATCGAGACCGCCCGGATCTGGGCGCGGGATCTGGCAAAAGCAGAAAAGCTCGCTGGGGAACTGACGGCGGAGCTCGGATTTCCCGTAACGGCGAAAGCGGAGGCCGAACGAGCCTGCCGTGGTGCCGATATCATCGTGACCACGACGCCTTCGCCCGAGCCGATCGTTGACGCCGCCTGGTTGGAGCCCGGCCAGCACATCACCGCCATGGGCTCCGATGCTGAGCATAAGAACGAGATCGATCCGGGTGCGATCGTCAAAGCCGCACCCTATGTCGCCGACAGTCTGGAGCAGACACGCCGGCTTGGTGAACTTCATCATGCGATCGCCGCCGGACTTGTGACTGACAGTACCGACTTTCCGGAACTTGGCGCCATTGTCGTCGGCAAGGCGGCTGGTCGCCGATCTCGTGAGGCGATCACCCTTTGCGATTTGACCGGAACCGGTGTGCAGGACACCGCCATTGCCACGCTTGCGTATCGCCGCGCCGTCTCAGCCGGCGCGGGGCAGGCAATTGAAACAGCGAAAGCATCAGGAGACCCAGCGTGAGCGAACCGATCCTCAATTTCACCCGCGCCGAATATGCCGAACGGCTCACCAGGACGCGCCGCGCCATGGAAAAGGCCGGTGTCGATCTCGTTATCGTCACCGATCCTTCCAATATGCATTGGCTGACCGGGTATGATGGCTGGTCTTTCTATGTGCATCAATGCGTGGTGGTGCCTGGGTCTGGCGAACCGATCTGGTTCGGTCGTGGTCAGGATGCCAATGGCGCCAAACGAACGGCCTATCTCGCCCACGACAACATCGTCGGCTATCCGGATCACTACGTTCAATCCAATGAGCGTCATCCGATGGACCTGCTGTCCAAGCTGATCGAAGAGCGCGGTTGGTCGAACGCCTCGATCGCCGTCGAAATGGACAATTACTGGTTCACCGCCGCAGCCTATGCCTCGCTCGTCAAGCACTTGCCGAATGCGCACTTCAAGGATGCGCAAGGGCTGGTGAACTGGCAGCGCGCCGTCAAGAGTGCAACTGAACTCGACTATATGCGCAAGGCCGGACGCATCGTAGAGGCCATGCACCGACGGATCGTCGACAAGGTGGAGCCCGGTATTCGCAAGTCCGATCTCGTCGCGGAAATCTACGACGCCGGCATCCGCGGCGTTGACGGCTTCGGCGGCGACTACGCTGCCATCGTGCCTCTTTTGCCGTCTGGGGCGGATGCATCTGCTCCGCATCTGACCTGGGACGATAAGACGATGAAGAGCGGCGAAGGCACCTTCTTCGAAATCGCCGGCTGTTATCGCCGCTATCATTGCCCACTGTCGCGAACGGTCTTCCTCGGCAAGCCAACACAAGCTTTTCTGGATGCGGAAAAGGCGACGCTCGAGGGCATGGAGGCCGGTCTTGCTGCCGCCAAGCCCGGCAATGTCTGCGAGGATATTGCCAACGCCTTCTTCGCAGTCCTGAAGAAATACGGGATCGTCAAGGATAACCGCACGGGCTATTCGATCGGTCTGTCTTATCCGCCCGACTGGGGCGAGCGGACCATGAGCCTTCGCGCCGGTGATCGCAACGAGCTGCGCCCGGGCATGACATTTCACTTTATGACGGGCCTCTGGCTTGAAACCATGGGCATGGAGATTACGGAAAGCATTGTCATCACTGAAAGCGGGGTCGAGTGCCTTTCCAGTGTTCCGCGCCAACTTGTGGTGAAGTGACGGTCGAGATGAACAGCATGACGATTGTCAAACGACCATCTCCCGTAACTCCGACCGTCGATTTCGATCGTGACGGCATACAGCATGGCCATCTACGCTTGCCCTGGTCTCGAGATGATTCCGCATGGGGTTCGATCATGATCCCCGTTTGCGTCATCAAAAACGGCGAAGGGCCGACTGCGCTTTTGACCGGCGCCAATCATGGCGATGAATATGAAGGGCCGGTTGCGCTCTTCGATCTCGCCCGGACGCTGAAGGCGGACGAGGTCAAGGGTAGGATCATCATCGTTCCGGCGATGAACTATCCCGCCTTTCAGGCGGCGACGCGCACTTCACCGATAGACAAGGGCAATCTCAACCGGAGTTTCCCCGGTCGACCCGATGGCAGCGTGACCGAGAAGATAGCGGATTACTTCACGCGCTACCTGTTGCCGCTCGCTGACATCGTGCTCGATTTTCATTCGGGTGGTCGTACTCTTGATTTCCTGCCCTACGCCGCAGCACATGCTCTGCCGGACAAGCGACAGGAGAAAGCCTGCTTCGATGGCGTGGGCGCATTCTCGGCCCCCTATTCCATGCGCATGATCGAGATCGATGCCGCCGGCATGTACGACACGGCAGCCGAAGAGATGGGCAAGGTCTTTGTGACGACCGAACTTTCGGGCGGTGGAACCATATCAGCGCGTACGGCTTCCATTGCCAGGCGCGGCGTCCTGAACGTGCTGAAGCATACGGGAATCGTTGCCGGTTCGCCGGAAATCGAGGCGACGCAATGGCTCGATATGCCGTCGTCGGATTGTTTTGTTTTTGCCGAGGCGGATGGGCTTTTCGAGCCGCTGAGGGATCTTGGCGACCAGGTTGCGGCCGGCGAGATCATTGCCCGGATTCACCCGATCGGCCGCACCGGGTCTGCACCTTTTGACTATCGGTCAGCGCTGGATGGTGTTCTTGCCGCGCGTCATTTTCCCGGTCTCATCAAGACCGGCGATTGCCTGGCCGTCGTTGCGATTTTGACGGAAGGCCCCTGAATTGCCGCGCCGCGGCAACGCGGCGCGGATCGCAACCGTTGCGGCAAAGATCCGGAATACCGGACAGCCGATTACGGAATTCAACCACAGAGGAGTGAACCATGAGATCGAATTTTTACCGCAGTGTAGCCGCCGTAGGTCTTGCCATTGGCCTTTCCGCATCCGCCCATGCCGCCAGTCTCGAGCAGATCAAAAAAGATGGCTATATCCGCGGCGCCAGCGCCAATGAGGTTCCCTACAGCTTCATGGACGAGAGTGGTGCTGCCAAGGGTATCGGCCCCGACGTCGCTGCGGCTGTCTTGAAGTCGATGGGTGTCAAGGAAGTCGAATGGACTGTGACGCCATTCGGATCGTTAATCCCCGGCCTGAAGGCCAGGCGCTTCGATTTCGTGGCCGCCGAACAGAATATTCTGCCGGAACGCTGCAAGCAGGTGCAGTTCACCACGCCGAACTCGAGCTACGGCGAGGGACTGCTGGTGCCGAAGGGCAATCCGAAAAACCTGCACTCCTATGAGGACATCAAGAAGGATCCGTCGCTCAAGATCGCGATCGTATCGGGCGCCGATCAACTCGACTTCTTCCATGGTCTTGGCATTCCGGACTCGCAAATCGTCATGATCCAGGCGAATGCGGATGCGCTGTCCACGATCCAGACCGGCCGTGCCGACGCCTATGCCGCAACCGAATTGACCGTAGCCAAGCTTGTCCAGGGCAGCACGAATGTCGAGCATGCAGAGCCTTTCACCGATCCGGTCATCAACGGAAAGTCCGCCAGGAGCTATGGCGGCTTTGATTTCCGACCTGAGGACAAGGAACTTTATAAGGCGTTCAACACCGCTCTTGAGGCCTTCAAGAAGACGGATGACTATAAGAAGATCCTGATGTCCTATGGTCTCAGCGCCGAAAGCGTAGAGGCGGCACGCACGAAGAGCACCGAAGACCTTTGCGCGGGCAAGTAACGCTAAGGATGATAGACACGAACGCCGTGGCGGCCAGGCCGCCGCGGCCTTCAGCCCCTCCCATTCCGGAATGGAGGTGATCAGAACATGAGCTGGACACACTATCTGCCGGCATTGCTGAAGGGCGCGGAGGTGACGGCGCTTATAGCCATCGCCTCGACGTTACTCGGTGCAGGTTTTGCTTTTGCGGCCGGCCTTGCGCGTTTTGCGGGCGGACGGCTGCTATCCTGGATCGCGATCGTTTATATCGAGATCTTTCGCGGTACGTCGCTGCTGGTGCAGCTTTTCTGGCTTTACTACGCGTTGCCGCTGATCGGGATTTCCTTCGATCCCATCACGACCGGTATTGCCGGTCTGGCCCTGAATATTGGCGCATATGGCGCCGAAGTCGTGCGCGGTGCGTTGCAGTCCGTTCCCGATTCACAGCACGAGGCGGCGCGCGCGCTGAACTTCAAGCAAGGGCAGACGCTCTTTCGCATCGTCCTGCCGCAGGCCGTCGTCGAGATGATGCCGGCCTTTGGCAATCTCGCCGTCCAGAACCTCAAAGATACCGCTCTGGTATCGTTGATTTCCATCAGCGACTTGACGTTTCAGGCACAGCAATTGCGCAACATTACGCTGGACAATGTCACCATCTATTCACTGACGCTCATTGGGTATTTCATCATGGCACTCATTCTGGTTGCCTTCATGCGCTGGCTGGAGACGATCTTTCGTCGCGGTGCCGCGTTCCCAGGGAGGGCGCCTGCATGATGTATGGCTTCACCTGGGATACATCGACAACGTTGTCTTTCGCATGGTCGATCCTGCCCATTCTCGGCATTGGGCTGATCGTAACGCTGGAGGCCGCCGCCGTCGGCTTTGCGATTGCTCTCATTCTTGGCCTGGTCTTCGCCTTGTTGCGGCGAAGCCGTTTCCTCGTAATCTCATGGCCGACGGCGTTCGTCATCGAATTCCTCCGCGATACGCCGCTGCTCGTCCAGCTCTTCTTTCTCTACTATGTACTGCCGATTTACGGCATCGTCCTGCCCGCCTTCCTCACCGGCGCGCTGGCGCTCGGCCTGCAATACTCAGCCTATACGTCGGAGGTCTATCGCGGCGGTCTGGATGCGGTGCCGCGTGGGCAATGGGAAGCCGCAACAGCACTCAATCTCGGTCGCGGCCGCACCTACTGGGACATCATCATCCCGCAGGCGATTCCGCGCATCGTGCCTGCCATGGGCAACTATCTCGTCTCCATGTTGAAGGAAACGCCTGTCCTGTCCGTCGTCACAGTGGTTGACATGCTCAATCTTGCCAATCTCATTGGTGACCGGACATTCGAATATCTGGTGCCGCTTTCCCTTGTCGGCTTGATCTTTCTCATCCTCACGCTCGTCTGCTCGGCAGCCATCCATTGGCTCGAAAAGATGTTGCCGAAAAACGGAATTGCGCTGCGATGACCCAACCATTGATCCGCTTTCAAGACGTGACCAAGCGCTATGGTCACCTCACCGTGCTTGATAATTTCAGTTTCGATGTTGCGCCCGGCGAGAAGGTGACGTTGATCGGCCCTTCCGGTTCGGGAAAATCGACTGTTCTGCGTATCCTGATGACGTTGGAACCTTTCCAGGAGGGAGCCTTGCACTTAGCGGGCATGTCCTACCACCAGGACAACGGCAAAGGACGGTTTCTGGCGAGCGAAGCCCATCTGCGCCAGATCCGCACCCATGTCGGCATGGTATTTCAGAGCTTCAATCTGTTTCCGCACATGACCGTGCTGCGCAATGTCGTTGAGGCGCCTATTCGCGTGCTTGGGCTGGGGCGGGCGGAAGCCGAGTGCCGCGCCGTCGATCTGCTGCGCATGGTCGGTCTTTCGGAAAAGAAAGATCAGTATCCCAGCCAGCTTTCAGGAGGCCAGCAGCAACGCGTCGCAATCGCCCGCGCCCTCGCCATGCGCCCGCGCGTCCTGTTGTTCGATGAGCCGACGTCGGCGCTTGATCCACAGCTTGTCGGCGAAGTGCTCGGTGTCATCCGTGATCTCGCGCATGAGCACGATCTGACGATGCTGCTCGTAACCCACGAGATGCGCTTTGCCCGCGAAGTATCCGATCGCGTCTGCTTCTTCGACAAGGGGCGTATCTGCGAACAAGGCAAGCCGGAAGAGATTTTCAGCGCACCAAGGCAAGAGCGAACCAAGGAGTTTCTCGGCTCGATCCTGTGACGGGCGCAGGCATCGAACCAATCCCGTATTGCTGGCCTAAACGATCGAGCCGACGTCGAAGACGGGTGGCAGCTGCTCGAAGGTGCTGCGAACGGTTTCGAGCGCCGAGCGAAGTGCGGAGTGAGCCAGGCGTCCGCCGAGACAGATGCGGATGCCGCCGACCGGGCGCTCTCCGCCCGCAACAAACGGATCGGATGGCGTGACCGCGACGCCTTTTCGGGCAAGCGCACGCACAAGACCCTCTTCCGTCCAACGATCGGGAACGGATAGCCATGCGCAAAGTGAAAGAGGATGGCTGCCGGCAACGAACGGTGCCATCACGTCCGATACGATCGCCTGGCGTGCTTCCGCCTCGCTTCGTTGGACGGCAACCAGAGTGTTGGCGGTTCCATCCAGAACCCAACGGGAGGCCATTTCGGCCACGACGTTTGTAGCGCTCCATCCGGTAACGCGGAGGATCGATGCTGCACGGATGGAATAGTGCGCCGGCACGACGAGATAGCCGATGCGCAGACCCGTCATGACCGACTTGGTGAAACTGGTCACGAAGAAGCCGAGTTCGGGGATGAGATCCGGCATGGAGGGGAGGGGATCGCGCAGCATCGGTTTGTAGACTTCGTCCTCGATGACAAAGATGCCGTGCCGACGCGCTATTTCTGCGATCGCACGACGGCGCTCCACCCCCATGACGTGACTGGTGGGATTGCCGAGCGAGGAAACGATGACGAGCGCCGTCACATCTCCGATGGCGCAGGCAGCCTCGAAAGCCTCGGGGAGAATACCCTCGTGATCTGTCGCCAGGCCGCGCAGGGTAAAGCCCAGAACATTGGCAAGGCCGATGATGCCGTGATCGGTCAGGTTCTCTGTCAAAACGACTTCACCGGGACGCACGACCGATGCGACGGCCAGAAACAGGCCATGGGCGGCGCCGTTGGTGATGAGGATCCGATCGGGATCGGCTTTGACCGAAAGACCGTCGAGCCAGACTTGTGCTGCCGAGCGATGGGCATCAAGTCCGGCAATCGGCCTGCAGGGGCGCATGAAGCTGCTATTGTCGCTCTCGGCCAGAGCTTGCATCAACTCGCGGGCCGAGCGCTCATGCGCCTCGGTATAAACGGCCCGGATGATGGAAAGATCTGCGCTGCCACTTGGATCGCGATCGAGCATGAAGCTGTCGGCGCGTTCCGTAACGCGGCTGCGCACGAAGGTGCCGCGTCCGACTTCGCCGCGCAAATAGCCACGGCGCTCGGCCTCCTTGTAGCTGAGGCTCACGGTCTGGACCGAGATCTCCAGCGCATGGGCAAGATCGCGATGGGTCGGCATCTGCGCGTGAACCGGCAAAATTCCCTCATCGATGTCGGCAATGATCTTGTCGGTGAGCAGCTTGTGCTTGGTCACGCCCTTGCGATGCTGAAGGACGGGTCTCCAGGCGCCATTGTCCTGGTCTTTTGAATCATGACGATACATGGATTGATCCGGTACAATTATCGGAATCCATCTACACTATCGATCGCCGTCTGGCGACGACCGAATGTGATCAAGCGGCCCATTTTTCACAACGGACCGTCTGATTATCCCGCAAACGTACGGAGTGTCTCCGTCGGGGACCGTCTCAGCGGTTTGAGAGCACACTTTCGATCGCACCGGCGGCCGCCTTGACAACGGTGTCGACTTCGTCCCGCGCCAGGCAAAGTGGGGGCGCAAAGCCGAGAATATCGCCCTGCGGCATGGCGCGGCCGATGACGCCACGTTCGAGCAATGCTGCTGCTACCTGCGGGCCGATCTTCTGCGAGGGGTCAAAGAACTTGCGATCGTCCTTGTCTTCCACAAACTCGACGGCTGCCATCAGCCCTTCGCCGCGGACCTCTCCGACATGTTTATGACTGCCGACTGCCTTGGCAAGTTCGGAACGAAAGTAGGCACCCGTTGAACCCGCGTTTTCGACGAGGCCAAGTTCGTCAACCAATTCGAGATTGGCGATGCCGGCGGCAGCGCAAATAGGATGTGCCGAGTAGGTCCAGCCATGGCCAATGGCGCCCATCTGGTCGGATCCCTTGACGAGAACCTGCCACATCTCGTCGGAAACGATGCTGCCCGAAAGCGGCGCATAGGCCGAGGTCAGGCCCTTGGCGATGGTGATCAAGGCCGGCTTCATGCCGAAATGATCGGAGCCGAACATGGTCCCGAGACGACCGAAGCCCGTGACGACTTCGTCGGCGACAAGCAAAACATCGTATTTGTCGAGAACGGCCTCGATCTTCCGCCAGTAGGTTTTCGGTGGTGGTACGATGCCGCCGGTGCCAAGGATCGGTTCGCCGATGAAGGCCGCTACCGTCTCAGGGCCTTCAGCAAGGATCAGTTCCTCCAGCTTGTCGGCGCAATGTTGCGCGAACTGTTCTTCACTCATCGACCGGTCCTCCCGGCGGAAGAAATAAGGAGCTTCGGTGTGAAGAATGGGCGCCCGCGGCAGGTCGAAGGCCTTGTGGAAGAGTTCAAGACCAGTGAGGCTGCCCGTCATGACGCCCGAGCCATGGTAGCCGCGCCAGCGCGAGATGATCTTCTTCTTTTCCGGGCGACCGAGAATGTTGTTGTAGTACCAGATCAGCTTGATGTTGGTCTCGTTGGCATCGGAGCCGGAGAGACCGAAATAGACGCGGCTCATGCCTTCGGGCGCACGGTCGATGATCATCTTGGAAAGCGTGATCGATGCCTCCGTGCCATGGCCGACATAGGCGTGATAATAGGCAAGGTCCTTGGCCTGCTCGGCGATTGCCTCGGCGATTTTCTGGCGACCATAGCCGACATTGACGCAATAGAGGCCGGCAAAGGCGTCGAGGCTCCTCCGGCCGTTGGTATCGGTGATGTAAACGCCATCGGCACCAGTGATAACGCGGGTCGGGGTTTCGCCGCGCGCATGCATTCCCATATGGGTCGAGGGATGGAAGAAATGATCCCGGTCCCAGGCGTTCAGTTCGTTGCGCTTGTCGAGCATGGTTTGGTTCCTTTTTCCGTATCAGGAGCGTCAGGCTGTAGTGTCGACGCAGATGTATTTGAGCTCGGTGAAGGCCTCGATGCCGTGGCGTGAGCCTTCCCGGCCGAGGCCGGATTGCTTCCAACCACCAAAGGGGATCGGACCACCGGTGATCTTCACGCGGTTCACGGCCACCATGCCGTATTCAAGCGCCCGCCCGAGCCGCATCTGCCGCGCGCCGTTGCTCGTCACCACATAAGCGGCAAGACCATATTCCGTGTCGTTGGCGCGAGCGACGACCTCCTCCTCCGTGTCAAAGGCGGTCACAGCCGCAACGGGTCCGAATGTCTCCTCATGCATGATGAGAGCGTCCGTGGAGGGATCGACGAGCAATGTCGGCTGGAAGAAGAGGGGCCCAGCCGAGTGGCGTTTCCCACCAACGACAAGCCTTGCGCCATGCTTCAGAGCGTCGGCGACCTGTTCTTCGACTTTCGCAACAGCTCGCTCGTGCATGAGCGGGCCGATATCGACAGCATCGGTCAGTCCATTGCCGACCTTCAGGGCTTCGATGCGCTTGCGGAACGCGGCAATAAATGCCTCCATGATCGGACGCTGAACGAAGATGCGGTTGGCGGCGAGGCAATCCTGGCCGGAGGTTGCGAACTTGGCGTTAACAGCGATGTCGACAGCGCGATTGAGATCGGCGTCGTCGAAAATGACCAAAGGCGCATGACCGCCCAGCTCCATAATGAGGCGCTTCATGGTCGCGGCGCATTGACCGGCGATGAGCCTGCCGATGTCGGTCGAGCCGGTGAAGCTCAATGCCCTCACTCGCTGATCATCGCAAAAGGCACCGACGATGGTTGCCGCATCGCCCGTAAGCACGTTGAAGACGCCCGCGGGGAGGCCGGCGCGTTCGCCAAGTTCGGCCAGCGCCAGCGCCGACAGTGGTGTTTCGGACGAGGGATGGGCAACAACGGTGCAGCCGGCGGCAAGCGCAGCAGCTGCCTTGCGAGTGATCATGGCGGTCGGAAAGTTCCAGGGTGTAACGATGCCGACAACGCCAAGCGCTTCCCGGCGGACGATCATTTCAGCGCCCGGCAGATGGCTCGTGACACCCTCTGCATTGATGCGCTTGGCTTCCTCGGCATACCACTCAACGAACCCCGCCGCATAATCGATCTCGCTGCGGGATTCGTTGAGCGGCTTACCCTGTTCCAAAGTCATGATCAGCGCCAGATCTTCGCGTGCCTCGATTATCAATTCGTGCCATTTGCGCAGGATGGATGAGCGCTGCTGAGGTAGAAGCAAACGCCATGCAGCAAGAGCTGTAGCCGCTGTGTCAATGGCCTCGTAGGCTTCTCTCTGGTCGAGGCTGGTAACCCAGCCAAGCGTTGCGGCGGATGCGGGATCCGTGACTTCGAAATTCTTGCCAGCCTTGCCTGCGATCCAACAGCCGCCGACATAGGAGAGGTTTCTCAACAAATGCCGGTCGTTCAGTCTCGACAGGGCTTCATGATAACTGGCACGGGCGTGGAGCGCGGTCATCGGCAAGGTCTCTCTTTCCAGATGACACGATGCTCTCACGGATACTCGCGAGACATTGTCTATTGGTCATGTTCTGAAAGGAGAAAAAAGCTAAAGAAGAAAAAGACTGTAGAGAGTTTCTCTATTCCCCGTCAGGAAGTTCGCCGGAAAGAAGATCCCCCACCGGAAGAACGATTTCTTCCTTCACGGTTTTGGTGACGATGTAGGTGAAGTAACGCTCGATGCCGAGATCGCGATCAAGCAGATTGTCGATTAGGCGTTGATAAGCGTCGATATTCGACGTTGTAATCTTCAGGATATAATCCACGCCGCCCCCGACAGCCCAGCAGGCGACGATTTCCGGGATGGACGCAATTGCCCGCTCGAAGCGCTCGAAGTCGGCCTGTCGATGATTGGTCAGGGTGACTTCCACCATGACGCTGGCGACGGACGCCAGCCGGCGTAGGGACAGCTTCGCATGATAACCGGTGATGATTCCTGCTTTTTCCAGCTTGCGCAGGCGCAGCCAGCATGGTGTCGGTGACAGTCCCACCTTGTCCGCCAGTGCAAGTTTGGTGATGCGGCCATCACGTTGAATGGCGTCCAGTATACGCAGGTCGATCGCGTCAAGTTTCATGTTCAAAAGATTGCTTGCACCACTTCAGATCTCAAGACCAATGGCATCTGAAGGTGAGACTGACAAGCATGCTGGCGCTCATGAGCATGATTTAAAGATACCATCTTGTCCGCTTTCAGGAGCACGTCTGCAGCCGCGTCGACCTTGATTGGATGCTTGGGCCTACAAATTTCCAACGAAAGCTGAGCGGAAGCCACAGATAGATGACGGACGCTGCGTTCCAGTTTCCTAGCCCACGATGGTGAGCTGGCTAGATTGATTGGCGCCTTCGATTGATCTTCGACGTCGCTGGGTAAGCCCGAACATTGGCCGCGAAGCCTGAAGACAATGATCTCGACGCTGCTCCAATCGCCTGTGCCCATTGTCACCCTGTGGGGTGGGGACGGCATCATGATTTACAACGATGCCTATTCGGAGTTCGCAGCGGCGCGTCATTTGCCGGCAAGCGCCGGAAGGCGGCATGCGCGCCGTCACGTTAAGAGCTCTTTTGGGGGCCGGCATTGAAGGCTTTGGCTGTTGCTTATAGTGTGATGTCAGGATAACCAGTAGCACTGAATTCTGGTAGGATAGCGCTCTCCTGCGAGCATGTCCGTGGCGGCCACATCGAACAGCCTGCAAAAATACAGCGTACTGGATCCCAGCAGAATGCCGCTTCTCGCATCTTTCCATCGCCTTCCGCGTTTCCTCGCGCTGGCTGGCATCCTTCTCGCCTTCAATGCATGTGCCGGACGCCCCGGGCCGGATATTCTCAAGGTCGTCTCGACAAAGGATGTGAGGACGAAAGAGGTTGCGATCTACACGGCGACGACCCGGGCAAAGGACGAGAAAAACGATAACGGATTTTCGACGGGACGGGCGGAGGATCTGAACTACGCGAAATATACGATATCGATCCCGCCGGACCACAAGGCTTCGACAATCGAGTGGCCGAAAGGCAAGCCGAATGCAAAAACCGATTTCGTTGTCACATCTCAAAGCACGCTGACGGCGCCCGCCTTTAACAAGGATGTCGTCGTTCAACAGGGAAAACGACGGCCTGTCGGCATATTTGTGCATGGATATAACTACACGTTTCAAGAATCGCTTTTTAGGCTGGCGCAGATGGCGGCCGACGCGAACATTGACGCCGTTCCCGTTCTATTCGCCTGGCCATCGCAAGGTGCCCTCACGGGCTACATTGCCGATCGCGAATCCGTGCTCTATTCCCGAGATTATCTCGCCTCGCTTCTGATCTCTCTCTCAGCTGATCAGGCGAACGGCGACCTCATCCTGTTTGGGCACAGTATGGGTGGCTTTTTGATCATGGAGACGGCACGGCAACTCAAACTCGAGGGACGGGATGATGTCCTGTCGCGGCTGAGCATCGTGCTCGCCGCGCCGGACATCGACGCCGATGTTTTTCGAAAGCAGATGGACGTGATTGGGAAAATGAAGATACCGCTCACCCTGCTGGTTTCCAAAGACGATCGCGCGCTTGCCGCTTCCAGTTTTCTTGACGCCGATCATCCAAGAGTAGGCCGCTTTGATATCGATGACCCCCAAATCAGGGAGACTGCAGTTAAATACGGGATCAAGGTCGTTGACATTACCTCGGTCAAGGGGACGGACGGCCTTGGTCATGATCGCTTTGTGAGCCTAGCCAAGCTGTATCCACAACTGGCATCGCTGGACGGTGCAAAAGCGAACCGATCGCCGGCGCAGGTCGGGGCTTTCATTTTCGACGCAGCGGGAGCTACGATCGCCAGTCCCTTTCGATTGGTCAGTAAAGTCGTTAGTCCGCAATAGAGCATTCCGTGGCTTCGATATAGGAGCTGCGGAAGCGAGCCGCCGTTATGCGTCGGGCGGAATATGGGAATCGACACCCATTGTACGCAGATTGTTGCGAACCTCCATAACACCTGCCACCGATCGGACAAGCGTTTCAACATTTCGAGCCACCCGAGCTGTGTCGACGCTGCCCTCCAAGGTGACGATGCCATTCTCGGCCCTGAGGTCGATACCGTCGGCATCGATATCATTGTCCCCCGCAAGACGCTCCGTTATTTCGGCTTCCAGTTGATCGCTATCTATTCTGTCTGCTGAAAGGGGCCCGAGAGTGTGGGCTGTGTCTTCTTCGGAACCTGTCGCGTCTGCCGCGTCGATGATGAAACCGGAACTAGGCTCTTCGTCGAAGTTTGCAGCGGTGTCACCATATGCCGTGTTCTCGGGGTTGGACGAGGACTTGGCGTCTTCATCCGAATATGGCCATCCTTCGCGCTCATCACGCTCCTCGTACTCTCGATAATCTTCTTCTCGCGACAACGGCTTCCGTTTATTGGGTTCTTTCATGTCGATCTCCTTCTTGAGGAGGGCCAGAGGATGCATGCACCATCTGACCCGCTAGATCATCCGGTCACGGACCGGCGCGAGGTTGGGGAAGTCAGGTTACC
Organism: Rhizobium sp. AC27/96; assembly: GCF_001692325.1. Taxonomy (GTDB): domain Bacteria; phylum Pseudomonadota; class Alphaproteobacteria; order Rhizobiales; family Rhizobiaceae; genus Rhizobium. The sequence goes on from NZ_LXKN01000036.1 coordinate 31,891, forward strand.
AGTCCCGATCAGGTCTTCCTCTTCGTCGCGTTGGGATCCGCCGAGCGCGGCCGCAGCAGAGGCAATGAATGCGCCGATGAGCAGTGACAGAGCGCCGAGCAATGCAGTTGTAGCAGCCGTTTTACGGGCAGCATCCGCGGTTTTCTGGGCAGCGACTTTGGCATCGTCGATGCGTTTCAGGACAGTGTCCACCCGCGCCTTGGCATCGTCCGTCGACAACCCGGTTCGGGCGGCAACAATCGTGGCAAGGTAGGTCTTGTCGTCGTCGGGAATCTGTCCCTGGACGGCACCGTTCAGCAATATGCCTGAGACCTCGGCAATTGCGGCATTATCATCGCTCGTGGCGCGTTGCGGGTTTTTGTCGGGGCGCAGCAATGCGTCGGTAAAATAGGATACCGAAGGATTTGCATTCGAAGAAGCAGAAGACGTGGCGGTGACGGCCGTTGATGCTGCAGTACCGATTGCGCTACTGCCGGTGGCGGCGAGCGACGTCAATGACAAGGCAAGAAAGCCAGCGACAAACAGGGTAGCCAGAGCCCAACTGATGAACCCGTGAGCGGTGTCCCGGAAGAATACCTCGTCAGTGTGAACCGCAGCCCATTTTGTTCGAAGTCGACCAGTGAGATAACCTCCGAGTGCGGATGAAAGCCACTGCACGATCACGAGCCATATTGCGGACGAGATCGCTAACGAGCCAACCGATGCGCTTTGACCCTGCCAGGGAGAGACCATGGTCAGCCCCACGCCACTACCAAGCAAGAGCAGAATGAGGCTGATGCCTGTCGCAGCGACGGCGCCGCCGATGATCGGGCCCCATGTCAGTGCCGATTGTGAGGATTCGACGGGGATTGCACCCGGCGCGTCTGAAATTGACATGCTCGTCTCCTATCGCATGAAGATAACGAGGAGGATGACGATAGGGAGTGGAATACCCAGTAGCCAAAGAAGAATGCCGCGACCCATGACTGTAAACTCCTCTAAAGATTTTGATTTCTTCGTATCAGCAACGCGGACGGCAACTGCTTGTTCCCTGCAAGCGTGTCGGATCTTCACCGCCGTCCTGCCGACTTTCCAATTGCGATTACGACATCATTGATAACTGCCATCGAGGGGTGGTCGCGTTTCGACGAGACGGCTGATCCGTACACGCCCGATCAGATTGCTGCAGAGCGTGGGCGCGATCGGATAGATCCCCGCGCTTAAGGGACTTTGGTGATGAGCGGCGAGGACTGCCCCTTCGCTCGTCACCGAATATCGGGGCTG
>NZ_LXKN01000037.1 GCF_001692325.1 Rhizobium sp. AC27/96
ATCCAGGAAACACTAGAGCGAAGGACTTCGTCGCCAGCAGCGCCGCCGCCCTCGTTCAGTGATCGGGCTTATAGACCCTACCTCCGAACCAAGTCAACAGGCCTATTTTGAAAAAAATCAAAAAACACATAACTGATTGATTCTCATGATGAAATTATGAACACCCCTCTGATCGGCAGGAGCGGTGGGCCAGAACGGCATTATATCGCGTCTGTTGCGGCCCCGGGCTTGCCGGAAAGGCCGCGCCTGAAGGCGTAACGAGGTTCCATTCGCAGCCACCCCCCGCAAACCATGCGTCCCGCAACAGCAGATTTCATGGGAAACAGGCCTGCAGAGCGGCTGAACCTGGCCGCTTCATTTGACACCCTTGTCATAAATATGCACATCTTCGCCCCCAGCCTGCGGCTCGCATATAAGGAAGCGGATCTCGATTGGCATGATAACGGACAAAATGATGCTCCGATCGCTCGGCAACGAGCCGCCAATCCTGGCCGATGGCAGGCGAGCTCCGGACCGGCGCGAGGTTTCCTTGCGATGGCTTTCCGGTACGTTCCTCACCGGCCTTACCTCAAGCATATTGATGGGCGTCGCCCTATTTGCCGCACTTGACGGACGGCAGCAGCTGGCCATTCCGGCCGAAGCCTATGCGACAACGGACAGCCATGACGCCTCCGACGACCAGGTAACGCGCGGCGGCCGGCTGATCTCCACCGCGATCGCTTCCAAGCCATCCGACCGCAACATTCTCGAAGTATCGACCGTGGTGCGGGACGGCGACAAGGAAGTGGTGCGCCGCCAGCCCTTCGCTCATGTGAAGATCGCGCTCGCCACCAACCGCGTCGCCGGCGAAAGCTATCCGCCCTTCGATCCGCTGGCGATCTTTTCCGCCGACGAGAACATACCGCCGCCGGCCAACCGGACCGGAGCGATCTACGGTTCTGACGTGGAATCCGAAGTCAGCCTCAAGACCATATCCTTTCCGAGCAAGGACATCCCCTTCCCGCTCGCCGGTTCCATGTCGCTGGACGAAGTCGAGGAGAATGTGCGCTCCAACGGCTCGATCCTCGCCGACAGCAACACCCAGCTTTCAGCGCTTTACTATGTCGACCCGCGCCGCTTCGCCAATGATGACGCCGATGTCGATCTGACGGCGGGCCTTGCCGCTCGAATCGTCGAGGAGAACATGTCGGTCTCCGCCTCCGAAGCCGTGACCGCGCAGACGGAAGAATTTGCCGACGATATCATTCCTATTCGGGAAAACATGCCGATCGCCACGGCACTCACCAGTGCCGGCTATCTCAAGGCCGATGCAGACGACATCACCTCAAAGATTCAGCCTGTCTTCGGCTCATCCGATGTTTCCACGGGCGATGTGCTTCGCATCGGCATCCTGCAGAAGGGCGAACAGGCCAAGATCATCCGCGCCAGCATCTATCGCGGCACCAAGCACCTGCTGACCATCGCGCAGAACGACCATGGCGACTTCATCGCCGGCAGCGCGCCGCCGATGCTCGATGCCATCGCCACCGCCTTCGACAATGATGCCCCCGTCGTTGCCGCCGGCCGCGACCTGCCAAGCGTCTATGATGGCATCTATCGCGCGGCGCTTTCCTACGGCATGAGCAAGGAGATGGTGGCGCAGATCGTCAAGCTGCTCGCCAGCAACGTCGATTTCCAGGCACAGCTGAAACCCACGGATTCGCTGGAGGCCTTCTTCTCGGTCGCCGACGACAAGGGTCAGGCGACAGCCGATTCCGAGCTGCTCTACGTCAACGCCAAGTTCGGCGACACGGTCACGCGTTTCTATCGCTTTGAGGACCCGGCGGATCATTCGATCGACTATTTCGATGAGGCCGGCAAGAGCATCCGGCAGTTCCTGCTACGCAACCCTGTTCCGACAGGCATCTTCAAATCAGGCTTCGGCATGCGCCGCCACCCGATCCTCGGCTTTGCCCGTATGCATACCGGCGTCGACTGGGCCGCACCACGCGGCACGCCGATCATCTCCGCCGGCAACGGCATCGTTGAAAAGGCTGGCTGGGATTCCGGCGGCTTCGGCAATCAGACGCTGATCCGCCATGCAAATGGTTATGTCTCCTCCTACAATCACCAGAGCGCCATCGCCAAGGGCGTCGTTCCCGGCGCAAAGGTGGTTCAGGGGCAGGTCATCGGCTTCATCGGCTCGACGGGTCTCGCAACCGGACCGCATCTGCACTACGAGCTGATCGTCAACGGCACCAAGGTCGATCCACTGCGCATCCGCCTCCCCGGCGGCAAATCGCTCGAGGGCGACGCGCTTGCCAAGTTCCAGGATGAGCGCAAGCGCATCGATACCTTGCTGAGCGACGAAAAGTCGAAACAGGTCGCAAGCAAGTAGCCATCGAGATCGAGCGGATCCCGACTATCAGGCCGCTATCTAGGCCCGGTAGCTCTCAGCCGATCGACGAGTTCGGTGACGATATCATCCACGGCCTTCAAGGCCGTATCGACGACAATCGGTCCAGGACCCCAATTTTCGTAGCTTAGGGTGACGACCTCATCCCATGTCGGGTTCACATGACCTTCGATGTCAGTCTGGCGTGTTTCCACGCGCCGGCGATGCTCCACTTTGTCGGAGCAGATGACCTCCACGTCGATTGCGGATACACCCGCCCGCTGCGCAACCTGCCTCCAGGCCTCGCGCGTTATCGAAATCGGATTGACGGAATCGGCAATAACAGTGTTTCCCAGTTTGAGATTGTCTCCGGCTATCCCATAGGCGGCGATATATCCGGCAGGCCCGACCTCGTCTCTCAACATGCCGGAATTCCGCAGCGCCTGCTCGATCGTGTCGAGCCGGACATAAGTAGCACCCAGCCTTTCGGCCAGTGCCCGTGCAATCGTGGTTTTGCCGCTGCCCGGCAGGCCGCCAAAGATGACAAGCATGTTTCCCCCGATCCTCTGAACCCGTGCAAGCGTCACAGACCCGATGCCGCTCGGCAAGATGTTTTCCGAGCGAGCCTCCGAAAGCAAAATGGCGACCCGAAGGTCGCCATCCGCTGAGATCACAACATTACCGACCTTAGGCCGCTTCGTTTATGGCCTGGCGCGGGCGGAACAGCAGCCTGTCCGATCCACTGGTCACCTTGACCACTGAACCATCCGGAACCTGCCCGGAAAGGATCTGTTCGGCGAGCGGATCCTGAACATATTTCTGGATCACCCGCTTCAGCGGTCTCGCACCATAGACGGGGTCATACCCCTTGTTGGCAAGCCAATTGCGGGCATCCTCGTCGAGTTCGAGCTTGATCTTGCGCTCCGACAGCAGCTTCAACAGCCGCTCCAGCTGGATATCGACGATCGCGCCCATCTCATCGCGCTTCAGGCGATGGAACAGGATGATCTCGTCGATACGGTTCAGGAATTCCGGCCGGAAATGCGACCGGACCACGTCCATCACCTGCTCGCGCACCACATCGCTATCATCGCCATCCTTCAGCTGGGTCAGATATTCCGCGCCCAGATTCGACGTCATGATGATCATCGTGTTGCGGAAATCGACCGTGCGGCCCTGTCCGTCCGTCAAACGACCGTCGTCCAGAACCTGGAGCAGGACGTTGAAGACATCGGGATGCGCCTTCTCGATCTCATCGAACAGCACGACCTGATAGGGCCTGCGGCGAACGGCTTCCGTGAGCGCGCCACCCTCTTCGTAGCCGACATAGCCGGGAGGAGCACCGATCAGCCGGGCCACGGAATGCTTCTCCATGTACTCGGACATATCGATGCGCACCATGGCGGTATCATCGTCGAAGAGGAAGCGGGCAAGCGCCTTGGTCAACTCCGTCTTGCCGACGCCGGTCGGGCCGAGGAAGATGAACGAGCCGATCGGCCGGTTCGGATCCTGAAGTCCGGCGCGCGAGCGGCGAACGGCACGCGAGACCGCCTGAACGGCATCACCCTGACCGACGACCCACTTTGCCAGCTCGTCTTCCATTCGCAGCAGCTTGTCGCGTTCGCCTTCCAGCATCTTGTCGACCGGGATCCCGGTCCAGCGGGAGACGATCTGGGCAATGTTGTCGGCGGTGACCACTTCCTGCACCATGGAATCGCGGGCATTATCCTGCTCTTCCGCGGCGTGGAGTTCTGTCTCCAGCTTCGGGATCACGCCATAGGCAAGTTCGCCGGCGCGCTGGAATTCACCCTTGCGCTGGGAAATCGCCAGCTCGTTGCGAGCGTCATCAAGCTGCTTTTTCAAATCGGCGGCCAGACCCAGCTTTTGCTTTTCAGCCTGCCAGCGCGCGGTCAGTGCATCGGCCTCCTCTTCGAGGGAGGTAAGCTCTGTCTCCAACCGGATCAGCCGCTCAGCCGAGGCCTGGTCGGTTTCCTTCTTCAGCGCCTCGCGCTCGATCTTCAGCTGGATAATGCGACGGTCGAGTTCGTCGAGCTCTTCCGGCTTCGAATCCACCTGCATGCGCAGACGGGCCGCGGCTTCGTCCATCAGGTCGATGGCCTTGTCCGGCAGGAAGCGATCGGTGATATAGCGGTTCGACAGCGTAGCAGCAGCGACCAGGGCAGCATCGGCGATGCGGACCTTGTGGTGCTGCTCGTATTTTTCCTTCAAGCCGCGCAGGATCGAAATCGTATCCTCGACCGTCGGCTCTTCAACCATGACCGGTTGGAAACGGCGCGCAAGGGCCGGATCCTTCTCGACATGCTTGCGATATTCATCGAGCGTGGTCGCGCCGACGCAATGCAGCTCGCCGCGGGCGAGCGCCGGCTTCAGCAGATTGGACGCATCCATGGCGCCATCGGCCTTGCCCGCGCCGACCAGCGTGTGCATTTCGTCGATGAACAGGATGATCTCGCCATTTTCCGCCTGGACTTCGTTGAGCACGGCCTTCAGCCGCTCTTCGAACTCGCCGCGGAATTTCGCACCGGCAATCAGAGCGCCCAGGTCGAGCGCCATCAGCTTCTTGTCCTTCAGCGATTCCGGAACGTCGCCATTGACGATGCGCAAGGCCAGGCCTTCGACGATTGCCGTCTTGCCGACGCCGGGCTCGCCGATCAGCACGGGGTTATTTTTCGTACGGCGGGAAAGGACCTGAATGGTGCGGCGGATCTCGTCGTCGCGGCCGATGACCGGGTCGAGCTTGCCTTCGCGAGCCTCGGCGGTGAGGTCACGGGCATATTTCTTCAGGGAATCGAACCCCTGCTCCGCATTGGCGGAATCAGCGGTGCGGCCCTTGCGGATATCATTGATGACCTGATTGAGCCCTACTGGCGTAACGCCGGCCTTTTTCAGCGTCGCTGATGTCGAGGCGGACGATTCCATCGCCAGCGCCTGCAAAAGACGCTCGACAGTCACAAAGCTGTCGCCGGCCTTCTTCGCGGCCTCTTCGGCCGTGGCGAATACCTTGGCGAGCGGCTGTGCAAGATAGACCTGCCCATCACCACCGGAAACCTTCGGCAGTTTGGCAAGTGCGGCGTCATTGGCAAGACGGGCAGCCTTGGCGTCGCCGCCGGCACGTTCGATCAACGATGCAGCCATGCCCTGGTCGTCGTCCAGCAGCACTTTCAGAACATGTTCAGGCGTGAATTGCTGATTACCCTGCGCAAGCGCATAGGTTTGGGCGGATTGCAGGAAACCGCGCACCCGCTCGGAGTATTTTTCAATATTCATAATGGACCTCCATGGATCAACCTGCCCTGAGCGGCGCAGATCGATGATTGAGATTGGGCCCCCTCAATAGGCAGACCCCGCTCTGTCGCCGTTGAGATTTGCGGCAAAGCAACTGAGCAGAATATGGGAGGATAGCCGCCGAGTTTAAAGGGCGGAAAACCCGAAAAAATGAATGATTTTATGAGGTCGGAGGAGCGCCGCCTTCGGGCCGAAGGACCGCCCCATGGCTGGGAGTCCAACGGAACTTTGTGCCCCGTCTGAACAACGTCCCACGGAGGAAGGCCACAAAAACAAAAACGGCAGCGCGTTCAGCACTGCCGTTTCCATTTGGATATTCCATCGTTCCCTCACGGGAGAGAAGGCATTATTCCGAAGCAGCGTCCGCCAAAGCCGGAGCTTCGCCCGACCCAGCTTCGCCCTCGCCTTCCGCATCAGCGCTGCGGCGTGGCTGGCGACGAGGGCGGCTGCCGCCGGCGTTGCGGCGGCGCGGCTGACGCTCCGTCGCTGCGACGGCAGGCGTCTCTTCCTCGATCGCGACTTCGGCCGGAATGCCTTCGATCACCGGCTGCGGGCCGGTGCCATCGATGACTTCCGGTTCCGGAGCTGCGGCAACAACCGGAGCAGGCCGCTGATGGCGGACCGGAGGCGGAGCCAGCTGCGGCTGGTCGTCCATCTCCTGCGAATCCATATCGTCGCCGTCGCGGTCGCCGCCGTCACGCTCATTGTAATTGTGCTGATCGTCGCGCTGGAAGCGTTCCTGCATCTGCGCCTGGGCGCTGGCAATGATGCGATAATAGTGCTCGGCGTGCTGAAGGTAGTTTTCAGCCATGACCCGATCGCCGGAGCTTTGAGCGTCACGCGCCAGAGTCGCGTATTTTTCGGCGATATGCTGTGCCGTACCGCGAATTTTCACATCGGGACCGGAGCTGTCGTAAGTCCTGGTCAGCGGGTTAGAGCCTTTGCGGTTGAAATTATTGTTGTTGTTATTTCCACCACCGCCGCCGCCGTTGTTGTTACCACGCCCCCGACCGCGCTTATTCTGCTGTCCTGGCCTCATAGATCCTTCACCTGAATTCTCTTCGTTGGGATAAAATTCATACACGACACCTGCCGCCGCGGTTCGGACCCTTCCGAACCAAGGCCTGCGTGCCGCAAGCAAACTGCGCTTTAAGCGCCGGTCTGCCGCTCGACTACGTCAGATTAACTGATCACGCATTGGGTTATCTTCAACCTTTGACACTCTTACCAAAGAGCGGATCCCCGAGGCTGTCCAAGACAGGCGAATCGTCTCGCCTATTCCCAGCCGCCCAACGCGTGAGCGCAACCTATATCGCTTCCTCAGGAAATCCAAGCTTTTTCTTCGCGATAACAATAGAGATCCCACAAATCCGCAGCAAAATGTCGCGTTAATGATGCAATCTAAACACAAGCACCCGCTCGTTCTGGCCGTAGTCACGAACCGCTTCGACAAGGAGAAATCCTGCTCCTTCAAAGACAGAAGTCACCGTTTCACGCTGATCGTAACCGATCTCCACTCCCACCATGCCATTCGGGTGTAGAAACCGCGCCGCATCCTTTGCGATCGCTCTATATGCATCCAGCCCATCAAGACCCCCGTCAAGGGCCGCGGGAGGATCGAAATCCTTTACTTCTGGAGCGAGAGTGGAAATGACACTGGAGGCAATATAGGGCGGATTTGAGACAATCACATGAAATCGTTCGTGGATGGCATCAAACCAGCTTCCTTGCACAGTATCGAACCGTGCCGCCAAGCCATTCCGCTCCGCATTGCCGCGTGCGGTCTCCAGCGCCTCGCCGGAGATGTCGGAACCAACGCCCGTCGCTTGCGGACATTCATGAAGCAGAGCCAGACAAATGGCCCCGGTTCCCGTTCCCAGATCAAGTAAGTGGACATTCCCGAGCTCGGATTCAAGGCGCCGCACATGCGGAAGCATCGTATCGACCAGTATTTCTGTGTCAGGCCGAGGCTCCAGCGTTGCCGGCGATAGCCGAAAGGGCAAGCCATAGAATTCGCGTTCGCCAAGAATACGGTGGACCGGCTCATGGTTGAGACGGCGATCGATCGCCGCTCGCGCCGTGCCGACATCATCGGGCGATACCGCTTCCGAACCCCGCGTCACAAGCTCGGTGGAGGAGAGATGGAGGAGCCCGCCGACAAGGATTCTTGCCTCGGTGGCGGGGTCATCAAGATCGGCCTTAGCAAAACGGGCACGCACCTCCTGCAGGAGCCCGGCTACGGTCGCCCCCTGCCCGCTGTTCATGCCTGTTCGCCAAGCTGGGCGAGCTGGCTCGCCTGGTAATCCGCCAGAAGCGCATCGACCACCTCGTCGATCTCGCCGATCATCATCCGGTCGAGCTTGTAGAGCGTCAGGTTGATGCGATGATCGGTGACGCGTCCCTGCGGGAAGTTATAGGTGCGGATACGTTCGGACCGGTCGCCGGAGCCGACCTGGCTCTTGCGGTCCGCCGAGCGTTCATTGTCCGCGCGCTGGCGCTCCATGTCGAATAGACGCGAGCGCAGCACCTGCATCGCCTTGGCGCGGTTCTGGTGCTGTGACTTCTCCGAACTCGTCACCACGATCCCCGAAGGAATATGGGTAATGCGCACAGCCGAGTCCGTGGTGTTGACGTGCTGGCCGCCGGCGCCCGAAGAGCGCATGGTGTCGATGCGGATATCCTCAGGGCGGATCTCGATATCGATCTCCTCGGCCTCCGGCAGTACGGCAACAGTTGCCGCCGAGGTATGGATGCGGCCGCCCGCTTCGGTTTCCGGTACGCGTTGCACGCGGTGCACGCCGGATTCGAACTTCAGGCGCGAAAACACACCCTTGCCGGTGATCGTGGCGATAATTTCCTTGTAGCCGCCAGCTTCGCCGTCGCTTGAGGACAGGATCTCGACCTTCCAGCCGTTGTTGGCAGCGAAGCGCTCATACATGCGAAAGAGGTCGCCACCAAAAAGCGCTGCTTCCGAGCCGCCCGTGCCGGCGCGGATTTCAAGGATGGCGCTCTTCTCGTCGGCGGCGTCCTTCGGCAGCAGCAGAACCTGGATTTCCTTCTCGAGGACTTCGATCCGCTCCTTGACCTCAGGCAATTCCATTTCGGCGAGATCGCGCATCTCGCGATCGACGGACTTGTCGGCGAGCATGGTGTCGAGATCGGCCGCCTCGGCAAGCACGCGCTCATAGTCGCGGATCTTGGCGACGACCGGCTGCAATTCGGAATACTCGGAAGCAAGCTTCACATAGACATCCGCGGCCGGGCCAGCGGACATGCGCGCCTCGATTTCCCCAAAGCGACGCTCCAGTTCGCGCATTTTTTCAACGGGAAGCTTGGCCACCCTTTACTCCAATTCTTCTTATTATCTCTGCTGTGACATGATGCGCATGATCCTGTCCGGAAACCGTTTATCGTTTTCGTGGATCACGCGCTAAAGCGGAATATTGTGGCTCTCGGCAAAGCCTACAAGGATATCGCGCATCGAAGAGGTGGGGCGCGTGTCGTTCAACGCTTCCTCCATGACATCCGACAGGGCCTTGAGATCGAGCCCCAGAAGCATGGCCTTGACCGGGCCGATCGACGCCGGAGACATCGAAACCGAGCGGAAGCCGAGGCCGAGCAGCGCCATGGCCGAGATCGTCTTGCCGGCGAGTTCGCCGCAGAGCGTCACCGGCGTCTTGTTGCACTCGCCAGCCCGCACGATATCCCGAAGAATGCGCAGGAACGGCCGCTCGAGCGGGTCGAAACGATCCGACACGCGGGCATTGCCGCGATCGACAGCCATCGAGAACTGGAACAGGTCGTTCGAGCCAACCGAGACGAAATCGACCGCCGCCATCAACTCGTCCAGCTGCCATAGCAGCGCCGGCACCTCCAGCATGGCGCCGAATTGCAGCTTGCGCGGCAGACCATGGCCGAAGCGGGACAGATGCTGCACTTCCTTCTGCAACAGCTCACGCACCGCCTTGATCTCGGAGACTTCCGTGACCATTGGCACCATCATCTTCAGCTCGCCATCGGCGGCCGCCTTCAGCATGGCCCTCAGTTGCGTGCGCAGCAGGCCCGGGCGATCCAGCGACAGGCGAATGGCGCGCCAGCCTAGCGCCGGGTTTTCTTCCTCATGCGCGCGGAAATAGGAGACGACCTTGTCGCCGCCGATATCGAGCGTCCGGAAGGTGACGACGCGCCCGTCCGCCTGCTTCAGCACATTGCGGTAGAACGCCTCCTGCTCATCCGCCTTCGGCATGGTCGAGGCGATCATGAACTGCAGCTCGGTGCGGAACAGGCCGATGCCTTCGGCGCCGGATTCGGCAAGCTGCGGCAAATCCACAAGCAGGCCGGCATTCATCTGCAACGAGATGCGCTGCCCGTCCTTGGTGACCGGCTCGACCGCGCGCAGTGCACGGAACTGCTCTTGCCGGCGGGCGCGGAACCGCACCTTTTCCTCGTAGGAACGCTGATGGTCAGCCATCGGTCGGAGATGCACATGGCCGCCATCGCCATCGATGATGACCGAATCGCCATTCTCGGCAAGGGCGACGATGCCGGTCGCCTGGCCGATGACCGGAATGCCCATGGCACGCGCGACGATGACGACATGGCTCGTGACGGCGCCTTCCTCCAGCACCAGTCCGCGAATATTGGCTCGGGGATAGTCGAGCAGCTCGGCAGCGCCCATGGCACGCGCGAAGATGATCGCATCATTCGGGAAGCCTTCGGCGGCCGTGCGACCCGAATAGCCGATAAGCTGCCGCAGCAGCCGGTTCGCCAGATCCTCGAAATCGTGCATGCGCTCGCGAAGATATGGGTCGGTCAGGCGCATCATCCGCGCCTTGGTATCGCTCTGAACCTTTTCGACGGCAGCTTCCGCGGTCAGGCCGTTGCGGACAGCTTCTTCCAGCTTGCGCACCCAGCCCTGGTCATGCGCGAACATGCGATAGGTTTCCAGCACCTCGCGATGCTCGCCCTCCATCGAGACATCACGGCGCGACAGCATGTCGTCGATCGAAATACGCAGCGAGCCGAGCGCTTCGGCCAGACGGCCGATTTCCTTATCGGTGTCTTCGTTCAGCAGATTGGTGACGACGATGCGTGGCTCGTGCAGCACGACATAGCCGAGCCCGATGCCTTCATTGTAGCTGTCGCCGTCGATGGTGACCGAGCGGGTCAGATCGAGTTCCAGGCCGGGCTTGGTGATCTTCTTCAGCTCGCCGGTGGCGATCATTTCGGCCAGCACCATCGCCGTCGTCTCAAGCGCTTCCAGCTCTTCCTCGCGATAGGTTCGGCTGGCCTTGTTCTGGACGACGAGAACGCCGAGCGAGCGGCCCGTGCGCAGGATCGGCACGCCGAGGAAGGAATGGTAGATCTCTTCACCGGTTTCCGGCAGGTAGCGGAAGGCGGGATGCGACTGCGCGTCGGAGAGGTTGAGCGGCTGGGCGGAGGCGGCGATTGTACCGACCAGGCCCTGTCCCATCTTCAATTGCGAAAGGTGGACGGCTTCCTTGTTGAGGCCCTCGGTGGCGTAAAGTTCGAGGACGCCGTCTGCGCGCAGCACGTAGACGGAGCACACTTCGGCGACCATGTTGCTGGCAATCTGGCGGACGATCCGGTCAAGACGCTCCTGCGGCTCCAGCGGCTCCGCCATCAATTCGCGCAGCCGCTTGAGCAGAACGCGTGGACCGCCGGATAGGTCTCTCATTGCGTCTCTAGCTCCCGAATCAAGATATCACGCCATTCTTGCCCACGTCAGGGCCGGCCGAAACTCGCCTCCGTTACGGTCCGTCGTCAGCAGTCCTGAATCAACTCTTATCCAGACCGTAGCAGGAATGCAAAGTCCTGACTGCGAGTTCTGCGTAAGGACCGTCGATCAGGATGGAAATCTTGATTTCTGACGTCGTAATAGCCTTGATGTTGATACCTTTTTCGGCAAGTGCCCGGAAAGCGGTCGCGGCCACGCCTGCATGCGAACGCATGCCGATACCGATGACCGAAACCTTGACCAGACCTGATTCGTTTTGAATCACGTCGTAGCCGATCTTTTCCTTGTTCTCGCCCAGCACGCGCAGTGCCTTATCGACATCGCCCGAAGGAACCGTGAAGGTCATGTCGGTCTTGGAGCCGTCCTCGGAAATATTCTGGACGATCATGTCGACATTGATGTGGTTTTCAGCCAGCGGTCCGAAGATCGCGGCGGAAACGCCCGGCCGGTCGGCAAGACGACGCAGCGAGATCTGGGCCTCATCCTTGGCATAGGCGATGCCGGTGACTACTTCCTGTTCCACGATTTCTTCCTCGTCACAAATCAGCGTTCCGGGCGGGTTGAGCAGATCGCCCATGCCCGGAGCATCGGGATCTTCGAAAGAGGAGCGCACGAAGGTGCGAACCTTAAAGACCATGGCCAGCTCGACCGAGCGCACCTGCAGTACCTTGGCGCCGAGAGACGCCATTTCGAGCATTTCCTCGAAGGCGATCTTCTTCAGGCGGCGGGCCTTCGGCTCGATGCGCGGATCGGTCGTATAGACGCCATCGACGTCGGTATAGATGTCGCAACGGTCAGCCTTGACCGCAGCGGCAATGGCCACTGCAGATGTATCGGAACCACCGCGGCCGAGCGTGGAGATACGATTGTCGGGGCCAAGCCCCTGGAAGCCGGCGACGACTGCCACCTGGCCCTCGCCCATGCGGCGGATCATCTCGCTGCCGTCGATCTCAAGAATGCGCGCCGCGCCATGGGCGTTGTCGGTGCGGATCGGGATCTGCCAACCCTGCCAGGAGCGGGCATTGATGCCCATAGCCTGCAGCGCGATCGCCAGCAGGCCTGAAGTCACCTGCTCACCGGAAGCAACGATCGCGTCGTATTCGCGCGCGTCATAGATCGAATGGTCGGCGCCGGCGACTTTCGGCATGTTCTGGACCCAGCCGACCAGCTCGTTGGTCTTGCCGGACATGGCGGAAACGACGACCGCGACCTCGTGGCCGGCGTCGACTTCCCGTTTCACATGGCGTGCGACATTCTTGATACGGTCCAGATCCGCGACGGAAGTTCCGCCGAATTTCATCACGATGCGTGCCATGTGCCTCTACCAGTACCCAGCGCCGGGCGGCCGAAATGCGACAAGCCCGGCATGCGAAATCACCCTTCCGGTCCATTAGCCGGAAAAGCCCATATCAATGGGGGCGTCTCTTAGCGAGTTTGGCAGGCGGGTGCAATAGCTTGGCGCGGCCGCGCCATGAATAGTTTACTCTAAAACTCCACTTTTAGGCTCGACCACATCTTGTCGAGGATCATCCCTTCCTTGGGGATGTTTTCCTTGTTGAGGAAGGTAGCGACGAGCACGCCGCCATCCGGCCGGCCGGTCGCCACGATCTCATAGTCCATGACATCATTGTCGGTGGTGGTTTCCGCCTTAACGCCCTTCATCAATACACCACCGGGAAGCATCCGCTGCGCCGCCTCCTTCTTCAGCTTGGCGCCGCCGCTGATGCTTTCCTGAATCATCTGCTGCAAGACGAAATCGGTAATGCTGGAAGGATTGAGACCTTTGTATTCCTGGATGACGATCCCCGTGCCGACCGGTGTCATCAACGCATACTGCTCCACCCCGCCGCCAAGATCCGTTTTCGCGACCGTGAACTTGCCGTCGTGATCGAAGGAAAACTTGCCCCCGCTGAACGTCACGGTTTCGCTGCGCTGCAGCTCCACCGAAACCTTGCGGCCGTCCTTCATGGTGACATCGAGACTATCGCCCGGATTGATGCCCACTTCGACGCCGTCGACCGTCAGACGAAACCCCTTTCCGTCTCCGGCATTCGCGTGACCGATAGTGAGACAGCCTATGGCAACCACGGTCGCGAGGCGCAATGGTCTCATGAAGAACTCCTCCTTGGGCCGGCGGATCAAACCAACCCCCGGTTTTGAAAGTCCATTTGAAAGCCAGGGCGATTGATCCGCCATGAAACGGTTCTTTGTCAACCTTCCTCCAATATCCGCCGATGCCGTCCGGATGACACGGAGACGCAGCAACGGGCGCAGCCCTTGACATCAGCCTCCGATCGTCCGACTTCACATCTGATGGAATTATGCCTCGCGACGATGCGCGCGGATTGCACGGTGCAGACCAAGGAGTGAACCATGACCGAAACGGCGAAAAGCACGATCGACCAGAGCGAAGTCGACCGTTTCTCCGCCATGGCGGCGGAATGGTGGAGCCCGACCGGCAAATTCAAGCCGCTGCACAAGTTCAACCCGGTGCGCCTTGCCTATATCCGTGACCATGCCAGCGAAAACTTCGGCCGCGACCCGAAAAGTAGCCGGCCCCTGGAGGGCCTGCGCGTCCTCGATATCGGCTGTGGCGGCGGCTTGCTGTCAGAGCCGATGGCGCGCATGGGCGCCTCTGTCATTGGCGCCGATCCGTCCGAAAAGAATATCGGCATCGCCTCGACGCATGCCAAGGCCTCAGGCGTTCCCGTCGATTATCGTGCGGTGACCGCCGAGCAACTGGCCGAAGCCGGCGAGACCTTCGATATCGTGCTGAACATGGAAGTGGTCGAGCATGTCGCCGATGTCGAGTTCTTCATGACCACATGCGCGAAGATGGTGCGGCCCGGTGGCCTCATGTTTGTCGCCACGATCAACCGCACGATGAAGGCGGCGGCGCTGGCCATCTTTGCCGCTGAAAATGTCTTGCGCTGGCTGCCGCGCGGCACGCATCAATATGAAAAGCTTGTTCGTCCGGAAGAGATCGAGAAGCCGCTTGCCGCCGACGGGATGGAGATCATCGCCCGCACCGGCGTGTTCTATTCGCCGCTGCAGGACCGCTGGAACCTGTCGAAGGACATGGACGTGAACTACATGCTGCTGGCGAAAAGGGCTGTTTGAAGCCGCAAGCGGTCGATTCTGGCCTAGATTTTCAGCGTCCTCACATGCGCCAATAGATCGCCTTGGCCTCCGGCGTTGAGCGCTGCGATTTCCTTCACGCGATTTCGATCGATCTCCAGGGGCGCGCCGTCCGGCCCATAGGGACTCTTGAACGAGAAGGCTTCGGCGCTTGGGCCCTTGTCGTGAAGATATTCCAGCCGCTCGACGCCGTCTTTCCACTCTGGAACGACACCGGCATCCACCCACCAGAGAACCAGCGGTGGCCAGCTTTGCCTGACATTCCAGTGCCGGGCATGTTTCAACGCATCGGCATGCACGCCGCTATAGCTGAACGCCATCAGCGACTCGATATCGGCCCAGAGCGATAGCGACGAGGGTGCAGTCGCAAAGCCGCTGCCTTCGATGAAGCGCGGAAAGACCTGTTGGCCCCAGCAGGAAGTACCCGGCTCGCCCGTGTAGCCGGAGCGGCCGATAAAGCCATGGGCACGAGCCGCAGCCTCGAAATTCGCCGCTTCCCGCAGGCGAAATCCTTCGACGGCAGCGCTCTCATAGGCTGCGACATGCAGCCCGAAATTATACATGGCCAGATTTTTGCCGACGCCTGCCGACATCAGTTGATATCGTCTGGCAAAACGGGAATGGCGGCGATTTCGATGCCTTCGTCGACAAGCGCCTGAGCCTCGTCCGGCGTGGCCTTGCCAATGATCCCGCGCGCGTCCGCCTCGCCATAATGGATCTTGCGAGCCTCTTCGGGAAACTTCGCGCCGACATCCTCGGCATTGGCCTTGATCGCCTCGACCGCCTCCTTGAGCTTGACCATTACCTCCTTGCGGGCAGCGTCCATGGCCAGCGTCTGCATCTCGTTCTTCTTGCGCGCGGTGGATACCGATGGCGCCATCAGCAGCTTCGAAATCACCGAGGAATTGCAGACGGGACAGGTCAGAAAGCCGCTTTCGATCTGACGGTCGAAATCGGCGCTTTCCGAAAACCAGCCCTCGAACTCGTGGGCATTGTCACAGCTAAGGGAGTAACGGATCAAGCAGCGACGCCTCCAGCCGCCGGCGTCGCGATCTTTTCCAGCGAAAACTCGCGCGCATTCTTCAGGTTTGGAATCTTGTCATGGGCAGATTTCACCGCCGCGACATCGATCTCGGCGACAATAACCGCTTCGCCCGTGCCGCCGGCCGACGCCAGCACCTTTCCCCAGGGATCGATGATCATCGAGTGACCGAAGGTCTCGCGGCCGTCTTCATGCTTGCCTGCCTGCGCCGCGGCGATGACGAACATGCCGTTCTCGATGGCGCGGGCGCGCAGCAGGATTTCCCAATGCGCCTCACCGGTCTGCCGGGTAAAGGCGGCAGGCACGGTCATCACCTGGGCGCCGGCAACGGCCTGGGCGCGGAAGAGCTGCGGAAAGCGCACATCATAGCAGATGGAAAAGCCAAGTTCGGCAAAGGGCAGAGAGGCGATACGCGCCTCAGATCCCGGCCTGTAGACGGCACTCTCGCGCCAGCTCTCGCCATTGTCGAGATCGACGTCGAACATGTGGATCTTGTCGTAACGGTTGATGAGCTTGCCGTCAGGACCAAAGAGGAAGCCGCGATTGGCAATCTTGCCGTCGTCGAGCGCGATCGCCGTCGAACCGATATGGAGGTGGATACCGAGTTCCTTGGCCAGCTCGGATGCCGTCTTGACGATGATATCATTTGGCTCGTCGCGCAACACGGCGCGCAAACCCGGACGATCCTTCTGCACGGCGCCGGTCATCTCCGGCGTCTGCACATAGACAGCGCCCTGCGAGGCGGCATCACGGACCAGACGCGCCATGTCGGCCGCGTTCTTCACCGGATCGACACCGGAGCACATCTGAATGGCGGCGGCTTTGAAACTCATCGTCGTTTCCCTTGCGAAAGCGGTTCAGGCGGCCAGCATCGGATCGAGCTTGCCGGTCCGGTCAAGCGCATGGAGATCATCGCAACCGCCGACATGCTCACCATTGATGAATATCTGCGGGAAGGTCGAGCGGCCGTTCGACTTCGAGATCATTTCCTGGCGCATGTCGGGCGAATAGGTGGCGTTGTGCTCGATATAGTCGACGCCCTTGGAATCGAGCAGCGACTTCGCCCGAGAGCAGAAGCCGCAGAACTCACGCGTATAAATAACCACGGATGCCATGATTCACTCCGGAAAACTTAGATTTACTGTCATATAAGATGGCTGACGACCCTTGCAAAGGTCAAAACAGTCACATCCGCCGCACCCGCCTTCTTCAGGGCACGGGTCGCCGCCGCCACTGTTGCGCCCGTGGTATAGACGTCGTCGACCAGCACGATACGCCGGCCGAACACATCGGCAGCACGATGCTCGGAAAGAGCGAATGCCCCACGCACATTGTCCTGCCGCGCCTTGGCGCCGAGACCGACCTGCCGGGTCGTGCGCTTGACGCGCAGCAGCGTCGCGGCGAGCAGCGGTTTTCCGGAAAGGCGAGCGATATGGCGGGCAAGCTCGGCTGCCTGATTATACTTGCGCGCAAACAGCCGCGCCCGATGCAGCGGCACCGGAATGATGGCGTCGCAGGCGGCAACAGTGCCATCGCTGGCGCGCAGCATCCAGCCAGCCATCATCGGCGCGAGATCGGAACGATCGCGATATTTCAGGCTGAGAACGAGATCGCGCACGATACCGTCATGGACGGCAGCGGAGCGCAGCCGGTCGAAAACCGGGGGATCGGCGATCGCCTCGGCACTGAGGATCCCCGCGCCAAGATCATGCGAAAACGGGCTGCCCAGAACCTCGCAATAGGGCCGCTCGATGAAGCGGATGCGGGACCAGCAGGCCGGGCAAAGACCGCGATGCGCCCCGACGGAAACCCCGCAGCCGGGACAGGCCGGCGGGTAGACCAGATCGGCCAAAGCCAGCCAGGGCCTTGTGAGCCCGGACCGCAGCATCGACCATGTGATTTCGCGCGCCATCATCCCCATATGATTGACACTAGCTTTTTCCCGCAGGCTTTGCGAAGGAAAACACCCGTGCCCGCCACGGCTCGCCTAACGATGAGATTGCAGGAAACCGCCATGGAAACCGTGTTCGACCAATCGTTGCTCCTTGCCCGCAAACGCCGGGCGCTGAGACAGGGAGATACGAAGGCGACGTTTCTTCTCGACATCGCGGCGCAGGAATTGGCCGAGCGGCTTGGCGTGACCGAGCGGCGTTTCGACGAGGCCCTGGAGCTTCATGGCGCAACCGGTATCGCGGCGCGGCTGGCATTGGCGACCGGCAAGATCGGCCATCTCAGCAGGATCGAAAACGAGACCGGTTTTGCAGAGCCGGGCGAGACGATCATCGAGGCACCGCTGGAGGAGTTGCCGCTGGCGGCGGAGTCAGTCAATCTCGTCCTCTCACCGCTCAGCCTGCATCTGACCAACGATACTCCAGGCGTCTTCATCCAGATCCGCCGGGCATTGAAGGCCGATGGCCTCTTCCTGGCAGCCATCCCCGGCCTGGGAACCCTGCAGGAATTGCGCGACGTGCTGCTGGCAACCGAGATCGAACTGACGGGCGGAGCCAGCCCACGCGTGATCCCCTTCGCCGATGTCCGCGATGTCGGCGGTCTGCTGCAACGGGCCGGCTTCACGCTGCCTGTCATAGATGCGGAGACCTATACGGTACGATACGACAATCTGTTTGCCTTGATGCGCGACCTGCGCGCCATGGGCATGACCAACCCGCTTGCCGATCGCAGCCGCAAGCCGCTGTCACGCGCCTTCTTCCTGCGCGCGGCCGAACTCTACGCCGAGCGCTATTCCGATGCGGATGGCAGGATCAGGGCGACATTCTCGATCATTTACGTATCCGGCTGGACGCCGCATGAGAGCCAGCAAAAGCCGCTGCGGCCAGGCTCGGCAAAGGCACGGCTCGCCGATGCGCTCAAGGTCGAGGAGCACAAGCTCAAGCAATAATCATTCGACCGGGGCGAAGCGGTCTGTGATCGCGTCAGTTCTGGTTGACGGCGGAATTCTGGACCGTATTGGAAACGAGGCTGAATGTGTTGGCGAGGCTGCCGCCAAAGGCGCCGACACCGCTGATAATCGCCGCCGACATGAGAGCGGCAATCAGCCCGTATTCGATGACCGTTGCACCGGTCTTGTCATTGAAAAAACGCCGTACGGAACGCATACGCTCAAAGCTCCCAGCCCCAGCATTGGACATCAACATCTCGTGAATCCGATGCTGTCATGGCATCTGGCAGGCTATGCGCAAGCTTTATTGGCAGCCGCTATCCGCGCCATACCCCTGGACGATGCAGACCGCACCCGGCTCATGCTGCAGCACGCTGCGGCGGATCGTATACCGCTTGCCGTTTTCAGTCTGTGGGATCGAACCGGTGGTAATATTGTCAAGATCGGGTGCACTTGCAAGCACGCGCGACTTGGATTTGTCGGAGAGCATTGGCGTCAGGATAAGCGAAAGCGCCACCGCCGCCGTACCGAACAGCAAAGCGATATTCAACGCGCCCGTCTTGCGCGACGTGGAATAGGACTGCTCTTTTTCCTGAACAGCTTTCCAGAAATCGTCGTCCATTGTGTCAAGCCTTCTTTAACGCACCCAACAACCTGCTTGATTGAGAGCATTGAATGCCAGAAGGTCATAAACGATCCCTTAATATCCACATGCAAATTAATGAGACGTAAAATTCTGGGACACCGGCCGATTCGGGTTACAGGCCTGATATTAAATGGCTAATTTTCGTTAACCCTGTTTGCGATGCGCCGTCCCCGGGCGCACTAAACGCATGGATCGCGGCCACTGACGAAATCCCGCACATCGTCGAACTTCAAACATCTCCGGCAGCAACACGTAAAAGAACAAGTAAATCTCGCAAACACCAATAAATTGAGATTGACCTACACATACCTTGATGCAACCTATGAAGGCATATTGTTATCATAAGTTGCATAGGGGCTAATATATGGTGGTTCTGTTTAAAGCCGTCGGCGGCATCGTCATAGCCGTTGCGATCATGATCGGTATCTGGATGCTTGCCATCGGAGGCATCAGCGGCTTGGTCCCGGGGCTGGTCGTCACCCTTATGTATGCATTTTGCGGTGCCGTGATTTTTACCTTCGGATTGATGCTCGAACATCTCGAGGCAATCCGCCGGGATTCAGCCAGACAATCCGAAATGTTGACGGAGCTGCTACGGAGAACACCGAAGACAGAGCCTTCCCATCGAGAGGCTATGGCGAACAATCTCGATCAGCTCGTGAAATCGAACTTCCGCTTCAAGGAAATCTGAGCTTACAGCAGATCTTGCAAGAAGGGGATCAGTGGCTCGTCGGCCGGCGGCATCGGGTAGTCGCGCAGGGCCTGCGGCCGCACCCATTTCAGCGCCTGCCCTTCCCGACCATGTGCGATGCCCTCGTAACGCCGGCAGATGTAGAGCGGCATCAGCAGATGGAAGGTTTCATAGGTGTGGCTGGCGAACGTCAGCGGCGCCAGGCAGGCAATCTTGGTCTGGATACCGAGCTCTTCCTCAAGCTCGCGCACCAATGTCTCCTCCGGCGTCTCGCCGGCCTCGACCTTGCCGCCGGGAAACTCCCAGAGGCCGGCCAGCGACTTGCCTTCCGGACGCTGCGCCAGAAGGATGCGGCCATCGGTGTCGATGAGCGCGCAGGCAGCAACGAGAATGATCTTGCGGCCGGCCTCGCTCATGCTTCCTCCGAGGAACGCCAGTAGCAGTAGCGATAGGCCTCGCGAAATCCGAAACGCTCGTAAAGCGCCAGAGCGGGCGCGTTGTCGGCGCCGACTTGAAGCCAGGCCGTCTTGGCGCTGCGCATCCGAGCCCAGCGCAGGGCAGAGGTCAGGATCTCCGCACCCAGCCCCTTGCGCCGGTGCTGCGGCGAAACCGCAACCGACATGATGCCGGCAAGGTCATTGTCCTGCACGCAGAGCGTCGTCGCCACCGGCCCGGCATCGTCATTCTCGATGACGAAAAGACCCGAAGGCGGCTTGATGCTGCTGACCACTTCCGCCAGCGCGGGCTTTAGTGCCGGGTCGGCCGCGTCGACCAACAGACTGGCATCGACGTAGCGGCCGACATCGTGGCTCGGCAGATGGTCCAGCATGTCAGGCAGTTCGAGGTCGACCAGATCGGCGGTCATAACAAGCGTTTCTTCAAACCGCGTCCAGCCGCGCCCACGCAGCAGATCGATGAATTGCGGCGAGGCAAGCGGTGTTTCGCGCACAACCATCGGCCTGCCATAGGCTTCGAACTTGCGCTGCGCCTTCGTCAGCCGGATTTCGAGATCGCGATGATCGGAAGGATCGAGCGGCACCACCGAATTGAGCCGCTTGGAAGGGTGACCCGCCGTCAGCCGAACTTGCCAGCTGCCGTCATACTGCACGGACGAGGCAGGCCAGGCTCGAAAGCCAACGGCTTCGAGCCTGCGCACCAGCGGCAGCTTGTTTATCGTGGACTGCGCGTGCATCAGCTAGGTATCAGCTCCGATAGTCGCCATTGATGGCAACATATTCCTTAGTGAGGTCGCAGGTCCATACCGTCGCGCGGCCATTGCCAAGGCCGAGATCGACCTTTACGGGGATATCCTGCTGCTTCATCACGTTCGAGGCCGCTTCTTCGGAATAGGAAGCGTCGCGCTCGCCGTTGACGGCAACGCGGACGTCGCCGAACCAGATGGCAAGCTTGTCACGATCGGCCATTTCGCCAGCCTTTCCCACAGCCATGACGATACGGCCCCAATTGGCGTCTTCACCGGCCGCCGCGGTCTTGACCAGCGGCGAATTGGCGATCGAAAGCGCGATGCGCTTGGCAGCTCCATCATTCTCGGCACCGGTCACGGTGATCTCGAGCATCTTGGTGGCACCCTCGCCGTCGCGGACGACCTGGATCGCAAGATCCTTGAGGAGTTCGTTGAGAGCCGCGCGGAAAGCCGCAAGCTTCGAATCGCTGGCGCTGTCGATATGCGCCTGTCCGTCAGCCGAGGCGGCGCCGGTGGCAAACAGCATCAAGGTATCCGAGGTCGAGGTATCGCTGTCGACCGTCATGGAATTGAAGCTCGGGCCGACGCCTTCGGACAGCAGCGTCTGCAGAGCGGAAGACGAAATATCGGCGTCCGTGACGACGAAGGACAGCATCGTCGCCATGTCGGGCGCGATCATGCCGGCACCCTTGGCGATGCCGTTGATGGTGACCTTGACGCCACCGATCTCGGCGCTGCGGGTCGCGACCTTCGGATAGGTATCCGTCGTCATGATCGCTTTTGCCGCTTCGAACCAGAAATCGCTGACGGCATCCTTGGCCATCGTGTCGAGCACGCCGGCAAACTTGGTCGCGTCCAGGGGCTCGCCGATCACGCCTGTCGAGGCGAGGTAGACTTCGTTTTCACCGCAGCCCACGGCGGCGGCGGCAGACTTGGCGGTCAGTTCGGTCGCCTGGCGACCCTTCAACCCGGTAAAGGCATTGGCATTGCCGGAATTGACGACGACGGCGCGGGCGCTGCCATGTGCCAGGTTCGTCCGGCAGAAATCGACGGGAGCCGAAGGGCATTTCGAGCGGGTGAACACGCCGGCGACGGCTGCGGGTTTATCGAAAACCATCAGCAGGACGTCGGTCCGGTTCTTGTACTTGATACCGGCAGACGCCGTGGTCATGCGCACGCCGCGAAGGGCCGGCATGGAAACGAAGCTTTTGGGAGCGAGCGGGGAAACGGAACCGGACATGAGAGCCACCTGATAATGAAGGGCCCGGAAAACCGGGCCCTGATGATCTGACTTGCGACTGCTTACTGCTGCGGCTGCGCGTCGGGCGCTGCCGCGCCATCGGCAGGAGCGATGGCGTCATCCGCCGGTGCCGCATCCTGCTGCTTCTGTGCGTCTTCATAGGCCTTGCTGAGCGCCGGGTCGCTGATGGCAACCTTGCTGTCCTGCTTGGCCTTGTTCAGAAGCTCAAGATACTTGTCGCGCATGACGAGCTGACGAACCTGGTCCTTGACCTGGTCGAACGGCGGTGGCGGAGCAACGCGCTTGTCTTCGACCTTGATGACGTGCCAGCCGAAATCGCTCTTGACCGGCGTCTTCGTGTAGGTGCCGACCGGCAGGGCGAAGGCAGCATCTTCGAATTCCTTGACCATGCGGCCATGGCCGAAATAGCCGAGATCGCCGCCGTCAGCCTTGTTCGGGTCGGTGGACTTTTCCTTGGCAAGTTCCGCGAAGTCCTTGCCGCCATCGAGCTCCTTGATGACTGCCTTGGCTTCATCCTCGGTCTTCACCAGGATGTGACGGGCATGCACTTCTTCCTGCTTCGGAAGCGCGGCGACTTCCTTGTCGTAGCGAGCCTTGACTTCGGCATCCGTGATGGCGTCGGCAACATGTGCCTTGAAATAGGCGTTGTGCAGCTCGCGGTCACGCAGATAGGCCATGTGAGCCTGGAAATCCGGCGTCTGGTCGAGCTTCTCGGCAGCAGCCTTCTGCGAAAGCAGCTTCACGTCGATCGAAGCGGAAAGCGCGGCGACCTTCTTCTGGTCGTCCGGCAGCTGGCCGAGCTGCGGATCGAGATTGGCGATCGCCAGATCGAGTTCGGACTGATGGATTTCGACATCGCCGACCTTGGCGACAACCGCATCCTTGGCGTCAGCCGCAAAAACCGGCCCGTGGAAGGTAAAGACTGTTGCGAAAGCAACCGCAGCAAGTTTGTTGTACTTCAACATAAAATAACCCTTCGGTGATCTCGACCGGCTCGATAGATATGATTCCGGCGTGAAAAAGCCTTCAGCAGGAGAATGTGGCCTTTGTGTATCGGCCAAATCCCGTTGACATCAATCGACCCCCCTCTTATCTGTCACGCAACCTCGCGTCCAGAACAGTTTCCGGCCGTTTTGTGCTATACTCCCGTTTTTTTGGGAATGGATAAAGCAGGGAACGGCCGGATGAAATCTCAGAAAGGACCAGTGACATGGTCAGCCTAGGTGGAATTGCCCGCAAGTTGTTCGGCTCGTCCAACGACCGTCGCGTTAAGTCGTTCCAGCCGAATGTCGTTGCCATCAACGCTCTCGAGCAGGAGATGCGTGCGCTGTCCGATGAAGCTTTGGCCGCCAAGACGGTTGAGTTCCGCCAGCAGCTCGCCGATGGCAAGACCCTCGACGACCTCCTCGTTCCCGCCTTCGCGGTGGCCCGTGAGGCTTCGCGCCGCGTTCTCGGCATGCGACCATTTGACGTACAGCTCGTCGGCGGCATGATCCTTCATTCCAACGCCATCGCCGAGATGAAGACCGGTGAAGGCAAGACGCTGGTCGGAACGCTGCCGGTCTATCTGAACGCGCTTGCCGGCAAGGGCGTGCATGTCGTCACGGTCAACGACTACCTGGCGCAGCGCGACAGCGCCACCATGGGCCGTCTCTACAGCTTCCTCGGCCTGACCACGGGTGTCATCATCCATGGCCTGTCCGACGACGAGCGCCGCGAAGCCTATGCCTGCGACATCACCTACGGCACCAACAACGAGCTCGGCTTCGACTATCTGCGCGACAATATGAAATATGATCGCGCCCAGATGGTTCAGCGCGGCCATAGCTTCGCCATCGTCGACGAAGTGGACTCGATCCTCGTCGACGAAGCCCGTACGCCGCTGATCATCTCCGGCCCGCTCGACGACCGTTCCGATCTCTACATCACGATCGACGCCTTCATCCCTGGCCTGACCAAGGATGACTACGAGATCGACGAAAAGCAGCGCTCGGCCAACTTCTCCGAAGAAGGCACCGAGAAGCTGGAAAACATGCTGACCGAAGCCGGACTGTTGAAGGGTGAATCGCTTTACGACGTTGAGAACGTCGCGATCGTTCATCACATCAACAATGCGCTCAAGGCTCATAAGCTCTTCCAGCGCGACAAGGACTATATCGTCCGCAACGATGAAGTCGTCATCATCGACGAATTCACCGGCCGCATGATGCCGGGCCGCCGCTATTCGGATGGCCAGCACCAGGCTCTGGAAGCCAAGGAGCGGGTACAGATCCAGCCGGAAAACCAGACGCTGGCGCAGATCACCTTCCAGAACTATTTCCGCATGTACGGCAAGCTCGCCGGCATGACCGGTACGGCGGCCACGGAAGCCGAAGAATTCGGCAACATCTACGGCCTCGACGTGATCGAAGTGCCGACCAACCTGCCGATCCAGCGTATCGACGAGGACGACGAGGTCTATCGTACGCATGAAGAGAAGTTCAAGGCGATCATCGCCGAGATCCTCGATGCGCATAAGCGTGATCAGCCGGTGCTCGTCGGCACGACTTCGATCGAAAAGTCGGAGCTTCTTGCCGATCTCATGCGCAAGCAGGGCTTCAACAACTTCCAGGTTCTGAACGCCCGCTACCATGAACAGGAAGCCTATATCGTCGCCCAGGCCGGCGTTCCCGGCGCGGTAACCATCGCCACCAACATGGCCGGCCGCGGTACCGACATCCAGCTCGGCGGCAACCTCGAAATGCGCGTCGAGCGCGATCTGCACGACGTCGAGCCCGGTCCGGAACGCGATGCTGCGATCGCCCGGATTGCCGAGGAAATCAAGGTGCTCAAGCAGCGGTCGATCGCCGCCGGCGGCCTTTACGTCATCGCCAGCGAACGCCATGAAAGCCGCCGCATCGACAACCAGCTGCGCGGTCGTTCCGGCCGTCAGGGCGACCCCGGCCGCTCGAAATTCTACCTGTCGCTCCAGGACGACCTGATGCGCATCTTCGGCTCCGACCGCATGGACGGCATGCTGCAGAAGCTCGGTCTCAAGGAAGGCGAAGCCATCGTCCATCCCTGGATCAACAAGGCGCTGGAGCGTGCCCAGAAGAAGGTCGAAGCCCGCAACTTCGATATCCGCAAGAACGTTCTGAAGTATGACGACGTGCTGAACGACCAGCGCAAGGTCATCTTCGAGCAGCGCGTCGAGCTGATGGATGCGACGGATCTCACCGAAACCGTCGGCGACATGCGCCACGACGTCATCGAGGATCTGGTTTCCAAGCACATTCCCGAACGCGCCTATGCCGAACAGTGGGATGCTGACGGTCTGAATGCGGGGGTCGTCAACTTCTTCGATCTCGACCTGCCGATCCACGACTGGGTCAAGGAAGAGGGCATCGGAGAGGACGACATCCGGGCTCGCCTGACCGAAGCAGCCGAAAAGGCAGCGGCCGAAAAGGCAGAGCGCTTCGGCCCCGAGATCATGACCTATGTCGAGCGCTCCATCGTATTGCAAACGCTGGATAATCTCTGGCGCGAACATATCGTCAACCTCGACCACCTGCGTTCGGTCATCGGCTTCCGCGGCTATGCCCAGCGCGATCCGCTGCAGGAATACAAGGCGGAAGCTTTCGAGCTGTTCCAGTCCCTGTTGAACAACCTGCGCCAGGCCGTCACCGGTCAGCTGTCGCGCGTCGAACTCGTACAGCAGCCGGCCGAGCCGGAGACGCCGCCGATGCAGGGTCGTCACATCGACGCCACCACGGGCGAAGACGAATTCGCCCCTCTGAATTTCGTGAGCGAGAACTTCGTGTCTCCGGAAAGTCGCGATCCGCAAAATCCAGCAACCTGGGGTCGCATCGGTCGCAACGAAGCCTGCCCATGCGGCTCCGGCAAGAAATACAAGCATTGTCACGGTGCATTCGAGAGCACGGAAGTCGTCTGAGGCTTCGTTCTTTTTGCTAAATCAATAGGATGCCGCCTTCGGGCGGCATTTTTTATTGCAGCAGCCGGCCGTCCCCTATGTTGTTTTCGAAGGTTCGCAAGAACCTATTCTTAACCCTCCTCTGCCAAAACTATCGTGAGGTTCGGATCATATTAAAAGTATTGCGTGTTGATCATGGCGGTCTTTCAAACAGCGGAGAGAATGCTGCCGTCCGCATTGCGGACCGCGCTATCGCCATATCTGCGCAAACTTGCCAGCCTCTTCACCGGCAATGACGAAAAGGCTATGTCGCAGCGCATGGCGCTGATCGCCTTCGCCATCCGGATTGCCGGCGCAGCCCTTGCCTTCCTGTCGCAGATCATCCTTGCCCGGCTGATGGGCAGATTTGAATATGGCGTCTTCGTCTTCGTCTGGGTGCTGATGATCCTGTTCGGCAACCTTGCCTGCCTCGGTTTCCCGACAGCCATCATCCGTTTCCTGCCGCTCTACGATGCCAACGGCAATCACGATGCCGTTCGCGGCCTGAATGCCACGGCGCGCCTGTTCGTCGTTGCAGTCTCCGGCACGTTGGCGCTGATCGGCGCGGCCCTAGTTTATGCTTTCAGCGGCGCGATCGAGCACTATTACATCATGCCGATCTTCCTGGGCCTCATTGCCGTGCCGATGATTGCGCTTGGAGACGTGCTCGACGGTACGGCGCGCGCCCGGCATTGGCCGGTCATGGCCTTGAGCCCGACCTTCCTGATCCGCCCGACGCTAATACTGCTCTTCATGATCGGCGCCGTCCTTGCCGACGCACCTCGAGACGCGGTTACCGCGATGACAGCCGCGCTGGCCGGCGCCTTCACCAGCGTCCTGCTGCAATACTTGGTCGTGTCGCTGCGCTTGCGCCGCCATTACCCGAGCGGCGCGAAAACCATCGAGTTCAACGCCTGGCTCGCCGTTGCCTTTCCTATATTTCTGGTGGAAGGCGTCGGATATCTCCTCACCAACGCCGATGTCATCGTCGTCGGGATCTTCCTTGATCCGGAGGAAGTGGCCGTCTATTTCGCCGCCGCCAAAACCATGGCGCTGGTTCACTTCGTCTATTTCGCCGTCAAAGCCGCCATCGGCCCGCGCTTCGCAACCATTATCGCGGAAAACGACCGCGGCAAGCTTGCCGCCTTCGCCACCGAAGCCACACGCTGGACCTTCTTTCCAGCACTTGCCGTCGGCCTTGCGGTGCTCGCTGCCGGCGAATTCCTGCTGTCGCTTTTCGGTGCCGCCTTCACCGGTGGCCAGGTGGTGATGGCCATTCTCCTCGCCGGCATTCTCGTCAAGGCGCTGGTCGGGCCTGCCGAAGTGCTGCTGACCATGGCCGACAAGCAGATGCTCTGCGTCTATCTCTATGCCGTCACGCTCGTCGGCAATATCGGGCTGAACATCATCCTCATCCCGCATTTCGGCATCGAAGGCGCGGCCATTGCCGGCGCCGGTGCCATGGCGGTCGAGGCCTTGCTGCTGCATCTCGCCGTACGCCATGCGCTCGGCATCACGCTCTTCGCCCTCATCCGCCGTCCGACGGCGCCAACAGCAACGAACGGGGCTCTCTAGACCATGACGCGCCCGCCCTACACCGAAACGACGGACAGCCAGGTGAATGCACTAACGCATACGCTCGCAGCGCTGCATTTCGACACGCCGAAGGCCGAGGCCAGGGTCGAGGTCGGCCGGGCCGGACGTGAGCTCTGCCTCTATCCCGGCAAGCTCGGCTATGAGCTGCAGGACGAACTGGATTTTCTGTCCAATCGCGCCATGGAGCCAAATATCTTCTTTTCGGGCCGTTTCCTGGCGCCGGCCATGCCGCGCCTCGAGGATCGCCAGGTTCGTCTGGCGCTGATGCGCGACAACAACGGCACGCGCAGCCGCATGCGCCTGCTGATGCCGTTTACCGTGGACAAGCCGGGCTTTGCGATCGGCCCGTCGATCATCCGCGTCTGGTCGAATTCCTTCGGTCCGCTCGGCACGCCGCTGGTCGATGCCGAAGACGCCGGCGAAACGCTCGACAATCTCTTCGAAGGATTGGCGAACCACGACCTGCGCCTTCCCACGGCGCTGGTGCTGCCGGACGTTCGCCTGAACGGCCGCTTCGCACAGATGGCCAAGGTCGTCGCCATCGGCCGCAACCTGCCCATCACCGTGGCAAACACCTTCCAGCGCCCTATGCTTCACAGCAACGAGGATGCGATCGCCTATCTCAAGCGAACGATCTCCAATGCCCATCTGCGCGAAATGCGCCGCCAGTGGCGGCTGCTGGAAACGCAGGGCGATGTCGCCTACAACGTCGCCCGCCAACCTCGCGACATCCACCTGCGCATGGAAGAATATCTGACGCTCGAAGCGAGCGGCTGGAAGGGCAAGAAACGCAGCGCGCTGGTCACCGATCGCCACCACGCCGCCTTTGCCCGCGAGGCGATCTCCAACCTCGCGGCCGTCGATGCCGTCCGTATCCACACCATCGACCTCAACGGCAAGGCCATCGCCTCGATGATCGTACTGATCATGGGCGGCGAGGCCTATACCTGGAAAACAGCCTATGACGAGGCCTATGCCCGCTATTCGCCGGGCAAGCTGCTGATGGGTGAGCTGACAGAATGGCATCTGGACGATGCAAACGTCGTGCGCTCCGACTCCTGCGCGGTCGCCGATCATCCGATCATGAGCCGCTTCTGGCACGAGCGTGAAGACATGGGCACGCTGATCATCGGCCTGACGCAGAACGGCGACCGCGATGTCCGGCAGATCGCCGCGCAACTGCATATGTATCGCAGCACCCGCAACATGGCGAAACTGCTGCGCGAAAAGATCCTGTCGCTTACGAAGCGCTGATTTCGGAAGCTGCCCGCTCTCGCAGCAGGCGGCGGATCACCTTGCCCGATGTCGTCAGCGGTAGGGCATCGACGAATTCGATCTCGCGCGGATATTCATGCATGGAAAGCCGCGTCTTCACCCAGTCACGGATGTCGGCGGCCAGCGCCTCGCTCGGCTCACGGCCAGGCACGAGGACGACATAGGCCCGGACGATTTCGGTGCGTACCGCATCCGGCTTGCCAACCGCCGCGGCAAGCTGCACGGCCGGATGGCCGCTCAGGCAATCCTCGATCTCGCTCGGACCGATACGATAGCCGGAAGACGTGATGACATCATCGTCGCGACCGACGAAGGAAATATAGCCCTCCGCATCCTGCCGGCCGATATCGCCGGTCAGCAACCAGTCGCCGGCAAACTTTGCCTCCGTCGCCTTCTCATCCTGCCAGTAGCCGAGAAACATCACCGGATCCGGTCGCTTGATCGCGATCTGCCCGCTTTCCCCCAGGGCGACCTCGACGCCATCGGCATCGACGACCGCGACCCGATGGCCGGGTACCGGCTTGCCTGTCGCGCCGGGCCTGCTTACACCGAAGGCGGCACTGGAGGACAGCACGAAATTGCACTCCGTCTGGCCGAAGAACTCGTTGACATTGATGCCGAGCACTGCGCGCGCCCACTCAAACGTCTCGCGGCCGAGCGCCTCGCCGGCCGAACCGATGCTGCGCAGTTTCAGATCGTAATGCGCCCGGGGATTGTCGACTGCCTTCAGCAGCCGCAGCGCCGTCGGCGGGATAAAGGCATTGCGCACGCCCATCTCAGCCATGATACGGAAGGCCATATGCGGATCGAACTTCTGCGCTGGGGAAGACACGACGGGCACGCCAAGCATCAGGCTCGGCAACAAGGCGTTCAAGAGGCCACCGGCCCAGGCCCAGTCGGATGGCGTCCAGAGCCTGTCGCCCGCCTGCGGAAAGCCCTCATGGGCAAACTGCATGCCGGGAATGTGCCCCGGCAGGACGCGATGGCCGTGCAGAGCGCCCTTCGGCGGCCCTGTCGTTCCCGAAGTGAAGATCATCAATGCCGGATCGTCCGGACCGGTATCGGCTATTTCGAAAAGCGACGGATACGCCGCCACCAGATCGGCAAAACCTGAGACCCCATGCTCGGCGCCGTCGATGCTGATCACGCGCGCCAGATCCGGCAGCTGGTCCCGGATCGGCCGCAATCGCTCAAGGCCGAAGCGGTTGGTGACGATCACCGATGCGCCCGAGACCTTTAGCCGATATTCCAGCGCCTCGGCGCCAAACAGCAACGCCAGCGGCAGCGCGATCGCTCCCATCTTGTAGATCGCCACATGGGCGATGACCGTTTCGAAGCTCTGCGGCAAGAGCAGCGCCACCCGATCACCGGCACGCACGCCAAGCGCCGTCAGCGCATTGGCGAATGCCGCCGAGCAATCCCGCAACTGGCCATAGGTCATGGAAAGGTGATTGCCGTCCGGATTGAAATGTTGCAGGCAGATCCGGTCCGGCTCACCTTCGGCCCAGGCATCGCAAACGGCATGTCCCATGTTGAATTTCGCCGGAATCTCCCAACGAAAATCACGATAGAGGGCTTCATAAGTATCACGCGGGGGCAATTTCATGCGGAATGTCCAAAAATGGTGCAGTGCAGCTAACACCTCCAGCACTTTTGGTTCAAGGAAACATTTAAGATTGCTGTCTTCCCCGGCGGGCGAATCGCCTTATTTATTGAGTAATACTTCGAAGCTCTTCACGAACTGATGCATCGATCGGCAGCTGCTTGCTCCGCCGATCTATTTTTAGCGACGCATCCACTCCGTTTCCCGCACCGGCGACGGAGCGCTCTTGCGCCGGATACTCGAACGGACGGAGAAAATCGATGGAATATGTAAAGCTTGGCCGGACAGGTCTTGAAGTCTCGCGCATCTGCCTGGGCTGCATGACCTATGGCGACCCGAACAAGGGCACGCATGCATGGTCCCTGAATGAGGAAGACAGCCGCCCGCTGCTGCGGCAGGCAATCGAGGCCGGCATCAATTTCCTCGATACGGCCAACACCTATTCCAACGGCTCGTCGGAGGAAATCGTCGGCCGCGCCATCAAGGATTTCGCCCGCCGCGACGACATCGTGCTCGCCACCAAGGTCTTCAACCGCATGCGTCCGGGTCCAAACGGCGCTGGACTGTCTCGCAAGGCGATCTTCGACGAGATCGATAACAGCCTGCGCCGCCTCGGCACTGATTATGTCGACCTCTACCAGATCCACCGCTGGGACTACACGACACCGATCGAGGAAACGCTGGAAGCGCTCCATGATATCGTCAAGGCCGGCAAGGCCCGCTATATCGGCGCCTCGTCCATGCATGCTTGGCAATTCGCCAAGGCGATCTACACGTCCCGCCTCAACGGCTGGACCGAATTCGTCAGCATGCAGGACCATCTGAACCTGCTCTACCGCGAGGAGGAGCGCGAGATGCTGCCCTTCTGCGAGGACCAGAAGATCGCCGTCATCCCCTGGAGCCCGCTTGCCCGCGGCCGCCTCACCCGCGATTGGGACGAAGCGACCGCACGCACGCAATCCGACGAATTCGGCAAGACGCTCTACACCCAGGCTGTCGACGCCGATCATAAGATCGTCGATGCGGTCGGCACCATCGCCAAGGCCCGCGGCATCGCCCGCGCACAAGTTGCCACCGCCTGGATCCTGCAGAAAAGCGCCGTTACCGCGCCCATCATCGGCGCCTCAAAGCCCGGCCACATTACGGACGCCATCGCTTCGCTGGCCGTCAAATTGACGCCGGAGGAAATCGAGGCGCTGGAATCGCCCTATATCCCGCATGGGGTTGCCGGCTTTAAGTGACCGGAGATTTTGGAGCGGGTCAAGCGCATTCACCGTTGCAGCATCGGACTTGCCTCGCCCCTCACCCCAGCCCTCTCCCCGCAAATGCTAGGGCAATCGCATATGAGGTGAGATCGGTGCCACGCAACCCCTTCTCCCCTCGGGGAGAAGCAACCATGTCATTGCGGTGCCTGTTGCCAAGGCCTGTCGCGTTGAAGGATGAGGTTGGCCGCCTCGATAAGCTT
>NZ_LXKN01000038.1 GCF_001692325.1 Rhizobium sp. AC27/96
GGAGCGAGGCTCGCCCGTTGAAATCGTTGCTGCATAGCTGATCCTCCGATGAACCAGCAGAAGCATCATCCTCAACAGCAGCAAATGTGAGTCAGAGCCAATTCTCAGTGATATTTTCCCGCAGTCTGGAATGAACCCCTCGGGCTGGACCACGGGACACGGAAGAACCGATACACTCTGCGGGCCTCAATCGGAGAAGGCTCATGAAGTCCCGAGGACCATATCGACGGCATTCGACGCCGTTCAAGTTGCAGCTTTGCCAGGATATCCGAAACGGCGTCATCGGACGGCGCGACGCACAGCGGACATATAGCGTTTCAGCAAACCTCATACAGCTATGGCTGACGCAGTTCGATCGCGGCGAACTGAACGATGAGGAGGCTGAAGCCAGCGTCATTGCTGAGTACGAGGCCCACATTGCGGCGCTCGAACGCAAGGTCGGCCAGCTCACCATGGAGCTGGACCTGGGTAAAAAACACCGCGCCAGCCGATCGCGGGCGACAGCGGGAGCTCCTCCATCGTCACCGGTCCTCGGCCTGCTCTGTCCGACGGGGGTGCAAAATGATCGATCTCCCGAGAAGCAGCTATTATTACCGATCAACTGCGAGAGCGTTGAACCTGGGGGATGCGGAACTCGTCGCCATCATCGAGGAGATCCAGGACGAGCTGCCCTGCTACGGATATCGACGCGTAACGCACGAGCTTCAGCGGCGAGGCCATCTGGTCAATCACAAGCGTGTCGCTCGCGTCATGCGGGCCAATGGCCCTGGGGATCAAGCCTCGCAAGCGGTATGTTCGCACGACAGATAGCAACCACGATTCGCCGATCTACCCGAACCTCTATCGCAATGTGATCCCGGCACGGCCAGACATGGTCTGGGTGGCTGACTTCACCTACATCCGCATCGCCGTCGGGTTCTGCTATTTGGCTGTCATTCTCGATGCTTGCAGCCGGAGAGTCGTGGGTTATGGCCTGTCAAAACGCCTGGATACGCCGCTGGCATTGGCAGCGTTGCATTCAGCGATGGAGAACCGAAAGCCTCCTCCCGGCTGCATTCATCATACGGACCGCGGGTGCCAATACGCGAGCGAGACCTATCGACGAGCGCTAGATGCGGCAGGTCTACAGGGTTCCATGAGTGCCGTCGGCAACCCTTATCACAATGCGCAGGCAGAAAGCTTCATGAAGACCCTGAAAGTCGAGGACATCTATCCCGCCGGCTACGAAACCTTTGCAGACGTCGCCGCGCGATTGCCCAGGTTCATCGAAGAAGTCTACAATGCCAAGCGGCTGCACTCGGCCCTTGGCTATCGATCGCCAGCAGAATTTGAAACCCAACTCGCCCAGCAGGCGGCTTAGTTTGAAGCGCCTCGCTGGTCCAGCCCGAGGGGTTCACTCCAGTCCCGGGTCAGCTCTCAGCGCAAATCAACAACTCGCATCGCTACCCAGTTTCTAACGTGACGTTGATCACCACGCAGCAACGCCACGTTCTTTCGCAGCCCCCCAAAAAGCCCTCGCATCCTGGCTTGACGAATAGCCTCACGAGCTGGTCGCAAGACAGCGCGAATGCCGATGAGGCCTCTCAAAACCTACTGTTTTGATCTGAACGAAAAAATCGTCGTACATCGTGAACGTATATCTGTCGGCTGCAGCCCCAAGGGCGTCCTTAGGAGGAGGCAATGGTAAGAACACCCGATCGGCCTATATTACATGTTGAAACTACGGAACTGACAAGTCTGAACGCACTCTTGGTAGACGACGACCACGTTTTCGCGCATCGACTTGGCAAGGCCCTACAAGATCGTGGTTTGAATGTCGAAATCTGCACAACAATCGAGAGAGCGGGCGCCGTAATCAATCGCGGTTGCCTCGATATACTGATAACTGATCTGCGCATCGGTGACGACAGCGGTCTTGAACTCGTGAAGCTTTGCAAGGAAGTATCGCCCAACACCAAGTCGCTTGTGCTTACTGGATACGGCCACGTCCGCGCTGTTGTATCCGCGGTGAAACTTGGTGCGACCGAATTCTTAAGCAAACCCGCTGACGTGGATGAGATCTTGGAGGTGCTTGGAATTTACTCTCAACAGGGCGAAACCGAGACGCCATGCCTAAAGTCCGCAGAACAGGTCCGCTGGGAACACATCAACAGCGTGTTTGCTGAAACCGGGAATAACATTTCTATGACGGCGCGGCTTCTTAGACTGCATCGCCGGACTTTGCAGCGACTGCTTTCCCGCGGTCCGCCGAGGGGATGACGCTGACCCCATTAATCTCTTTCAGCTTTGATCCAGGGTTCGAGCATTCCGTAATAAGGTGGTTCCATTGCACAGCCCTACAGCGATGGAACCGGCTCCCTACCCCAGGAGCTGACGCGGATCGGCATCGGATCCGCGGGGGCCGGCGGCCCCTCCGCCGGCCCTTCTTTGAAGGAGGTCATCGATGAGCTACGAAGACGGAATGAGCGTGTTTTACGATCCGGTCTCAAAGACCGTTATCGTGATTTTCCGTGGTAAAACCACCATATTGGAAGGGCCATTTGAAAGTGCCCGTAGTGGTGTTGCCGCCGGTGAACATCTATGCATCAAACTTGGATGGCGTTCGAACGCGCCCAATACCTAAACGAGTAAATAAGGTATTTAGATAGTGAAAAAGGCCGGGCCGATAACTCGGCCCGGCGCTTCCGATCACATCTTGGGAAGTAGAACCTTATCGACGACGTGGATCACGCCGTTCGACTGCTTGACGTCAGCGATCGTCACGGTCGCCGTCCCTCCCGCCTCGTCGGTGAGCGTAATCTTGCCCTTGTTGTCCTTGGCCTTCAAAACACAGCCGCCGACGGTCTTGATGTCATGTTCGCCGCCATCATCCTTGATCATCTTCGCGACGGTGCTGGCCATGGCATCAGCGGCGACCACGTGGCACGTCAGAATTTTGACGAGCTTGTCCTTGTTTTCAGGCTTGAGAAGCGTCTCGACGGTCCCTTTCGGAAGCGCATCAAAGGCTTCGTTGGTCGGAGCAAACACGGTAAACGGCCCCTTCCCTTCAAGCGTGGACACCAGGCCCGCAGCCTTGACGGCAGCGACGAGCGTCGTGTGATCCTTCGAATTAACAGCGTTTTCGACGATGTTCTTGTCTTCGAACATCGCCGCTCCACCGACCTTAGGGTTTGCGGCATACGCAGCCAAGCTGCCTGTCATCATGCTGGCCAACGCGACTGCCGAAACTACCAGAAACTTTTTCATGATCATCTCCTCTCAATGCCGGCCTCTTGGCTCGGTAGGGGATTCTACGAATGACGGCCGCTCCGGTTCAAAAAATCCAAGAAAGATCGTGCAAAATGATCTGTATTATAGGTTGTGGGCAGGCCTGCGATTGCTCGATCGATGATACTGACCGTTAAATTCCGAGGATTGGCTGTATCAACCGCAAAAACCTGCTCTTGAATCGTAGCGGCGCCTCGGTAACGGCAAGACAAATGCAGTCTTTGCCCGCATCAGCCTTTGGTTGATGCATCAAGCTGTCGTCTGCCATCTCGACATCACCTCGCGAAAATGTCGAAACCTCGTCGCTAAAGCTCCCGTCAAGCACCAGCGTTAATTCCACGCCCCGGTGAGAATGCTCCGGGACAGGCTGACCGGCAGGAATCTTGAGCAGTCGCACTGTTGTCGTTTCGTCGGCGGTCGGTATCATCATTTGGGCAGCGCCGCGCCCGAGCTGGCGCCACCTTAGACCGCCGGCTGCGTCGATGTAGGTCCTCAACGGTTCCGGGTATGTCTGATCAGAAACAAACCGTTTTTTGATTGGCACAACCTTGTCGATCTGGCCCGCATCGATCTTTGCCTTGAGGCTATCCCAGCTTTGCGAGAGGTCGGCTTCATCAACAGTTTCACTCTCGATAAAATAACCCCCAATGCTTTCGAAGATCGACAGCTTCGATCTACATGCCGGGCACAGAGCAAGATGGGTCGCCACAGCAACGCTCCAGCCTTCAGCCAGGGTACCGGCCGCATATTGCTGGAGCATGTCGTCGTCCAGATGATGTTCGATCATTTGGCTTCGTCCTGAAGCGCTGTACGCAGTTTCTCGCATGCAAGTCGTATCCTTGATTTCACCGTTCCAATTGGGAGGTTTAGTTTTTCTGCGATCGTCGAATGTGTGAGACCTTCGAAGAACGACATGCGCAGCACTTCCGCATATCTGCCCTTCAAAGTCGTCATCGCCCGCCTAAGCGCTGCAGCGCTTTGCTGTCGCTCGATCAACACGTCAGCAGCCTCGAACTCATCCGGGACGAACGCCGGATCGTTTGGATCGAAGTCAGGCTTTATCGCTCTTCGAACAGAGTCTATCATCTGATTTCTGGCGATCGTGAATATCCAGGTTGACGCCTGGGCCTTGGACGGATCGAAAAGCGCCGTCTTGTGCCAGACGCGCATCATAGTCTCCTGCGCCAGCTCCTCTGCCAGTATCCGGTTTCCTCTCGTCATCTTGATCATGTAAGAGCGTACGCGCGGATAGAAGTGCCTGTATAGGAGTTCGAACGCCACGATATCGCGTGACTCTGCCACAGCCGACATCAGCGCCCTAATCCGCTCGGCATCTAAGCTAAGGGTCTCTTCCTCCAACTTTCCGACCTTTCGCGCCCCGCCTGACGTCGACGGCCACACTTTCGCGTCAGCGCATGTGGGTCGAAGTACTCCGGTTCGAAGCGGCATCTGCATATTCATGGTGTAACCTACGCGTGAACTGGCTGCTGGATCAAAAAATGGCTATTAAATTTGCTTCGAAGTATCTGCTTGGACTTCGATCGCGCCTGCCCGCGTACGTAGAGTGCGGAGTTTAGAGGCGCGTCACAGCGCCAAAGATCCGCTGAGTGACCCAAAACCCGACGCCTGATGCTGCCGCCGATAAGACCGTTCCCCAGATAAGGTCGGCAACAGTCAAGACAGTTGACCAGTTCTTCAGGGTGGACTGGTTGGTCAGGTCATAGGTGGCATAAGCCATGAAGCCGACGGCAGCGCCGTAGATGACTGCTGTCGTCATCGATCCTGACGTCAAACCCGTCCTGACAGCGAGGAAGGTCAGCCCGGCGGCGTAGACGAGGTAGAATGCCACTGCCGGCGCCAGCCGGAACTGTGGCGCAAGCATGTCGCCCAACGTCGGTCGATAAAGACGGTCGGCCATGGTGCTCAGCCATACGAAATCGATTGCGACGAAGGCGATCAGCGTTGCGGTATATGCGGTCAGGTAAGTTTTCATACGGGGCTCCCAGATGGATTTCCAAGCTCAGTTTATGCGCGTCCAGTCCACGCCCTTGCAGATCAAACCAGCAATGACGCAGCCTTTCGTGGTCATTCTATCGCCGTCGACTTTAACGGTCAGCTTGTAGCTCAGGTCGCGTTGAGGATCGAAAGCGGTGCCGAAGTAGCTTCCCTCGCTGTCTTCCTTGATGGACATAACCAGTTTGTCGCCTTCCTTCTCCTTCGGCGTGCCAGGCCTTATCCAAGTGTTGACCGCGCATATATCGGCGCCGCAAGGCGCAATCCGCACACGCGCATTCCCGTCTCCGCGGGCCCAGTTGCCGTTTATATCGGAGGCTTCAGCAGGGAATGCCGCTCCAATGAGAATAACGGG
This sequence comes from Rhizobium sp. AC27/96, assembly GCF_001692325.1. Lineage (GTDB taxonomy): Bacteria > Pseudomonadota > Alphaproteobacteria > Rhizobiales > Rhizobiaceae > Rhizobium. Next base: position 5,636 of record NZ_LXKN01000038.1, read on the forward strand.
AATTGCCCAGGCAAATGATTTCGTTCTGTTCCTGCCTTGGTGCGCCGTTTCAGGCATGCTCGATCGTATAAAGTCCGACATTGATAATCTCCTCCTCAAACCCTGCCTCGCAGTAACAAAGATAAAAGTGCCACATCCGCCTGAACGTCTCGTCGAAGCCGAGGTCCGCAATGGCCGGCCAATTCGCGTGGAACCGCGTGCGCCATTCGCGGAGGGTACGAGCATAGGATTTGCCGAAGTGCTCGACGTCGGTCAGCTTGAGCCCTGCCTCCGCGACAGCCCGTCGAAGCGCCGCATCGGACGGCAGAAATCCGCCCGGAAAGATGTACCTTTGAATGAAATCGGTGCTGCCGCGGTAGGCATCGAACCGGGCCTCTTCGATCGAGATGACCTGCAGCAAGGTTCGCCCGCCTGATGCCATGCACCGCTTGATCATCGCGAAGTAATCCGGCCAATAGGCTTCACCAACCGCTTCGAACATCTCGATGGAAACAATTCGATCAAACTGACCGTCAACATCCCGGTAGTCTCGCAGCCGCAATTCAACATGACTTGCTTTACCCGCCAACTCTACGGCGCGGTTCGCCCACTCGAGCTGCGAAGGCGACAGGGTTATACCCAGCACGTGAGCATTGGAGTGGTTCACGAGGTCGAGCGCCAGAGCGCCCCAGCCGCAGCCGACCTCAAGAACGCGTTGCCCGTCCGAGACGTCCAGCTTGTCGCGGATGATCTGGAGCCGATTTCGCTGCGCCGATTCTAGTGTCTGCGTGGAACTTTCGAATACGGCCGAGGAATAGAGCATCGAGCCATCAAGCCATTGCTCATAGAACTCGTTGCCGAGATCGTAATGCGCCTCGATATTGCGGCGGCTTCCGCGCCGGGTGTTGGCATTCAGGATATGACGCAGCCGGCCGGCCAGTCTTGCTACCGGGGTCCCGGAAAGAGCTGACGCCAGTAGATCCGCATTAATGGCCGCCAATCTTATAAGCGCCGTCAGATCCGGCGTGGTCCAGTCGCCCTCAATGTATCCTTCTGCCGCGCCAAGATCGCCCGAAACCACTAGCCTGCGAAGCGCGCGCCATCTGTCAATGATAATCGTCGCATCGGGTCCGTCCTCAGTCCCGGTCTTTATTACGGCCTTCCCGTTCGGCAGGACGACCGTAAGCTGGCCGTACCGGATGCCCCTCATCATGCGTCGAAATACAAGACCGCCAATACCGACCCTCGGCTCCTTAGCCTCACATGCAATCGGTAGGCTGGCCGCCGCTTCGTCAAATTGCGCCATGGGATACACCCTCGCCGCGATTTACGTTTGAACGGCAAGAGACCGAACAGCCCGAATGATTGGGACACGACCGCCGGCTTGTGATCCTCATGCGAGCACCTCCTGCTCAGCAGCCATTCGGTCGAGCGACCGCGTCGCTGGCATGCGAGCGATGCGCCCACTTTCATGGCTGACTTTCCATGGGCGTCGCACGCCTCCGAGATCTTCAGCGACGGCGAGCCCCGCCTGAATGCCATCCTCATGGAAACCGGAGCCGAAATGCGCGCCGCAAAACCATGTCTTGCGTGCGCCCTGAAGCGACCAGATTTCGCGCTGAGCTCTCTCCGTCGCGAGATCGAAAACCGGATGCTCGTAGGTCTCGGTGGTGATGATCGTCTCGGCGCGTGGTGGACGGTTCGGATTGAGCGTAACGAAGGTCGGCGGCGCGGCGCCCAGCGGCTGCAGCTTGTTCATCCAGTAGGTGATCGATGGCTTTGGCTGATCCTGCTGGTGCGAACCTCTCCCATCGGCGACGTAGTTCCAGCTTGACCAGGCTGCACGGCGCCTTGGCATGAAGGTGGTATCGCCATGGAGAATGGCCTCGTTCCGCGAGTAGCGAAAGCTTCCGAGGATCCTGCGCTCCTCTTCGCTGGGGTCGGCCAACATGCGAAGCGCCTGGTCCGAATGCGTCGCAACGACAACGTCATCGAACAGATATTGTTTGCCGAATACGTCGCGGACTTGGACGTGGTCGCTAAGACGGCGGATTTGCTGGACTGGTGTCGAGAGCCGTACGCGGTCAGCGAAACCTGCGGTCATCCGCGCTACGTATTCCCGACTGCCGCCCCTTACCGTGCGCCACGTTGGTCGATTCCAAAGAGCAAGAAGTCCGTGGTTGCAGCAGAATTTGACAAAGCTGGCGGCAGGGTAGGCGCCGACCTCCATGGCGGGCGTCGACCAGATGGCCGCCGCCATGGGATAAAGGTGGTCCTCGCGAAACGCGCGTCCGTACCCATTGCGAGAAAGATAGTCGTTGAGAGAAATGCCGCCCATCACTGGGAGATCCCGCGGCGCGCTGCGATAGAAGCGCAGGAGATCGCGTATCATCGACCAAAAGCGGGGACTGGCGACGTTTGACCATTGGGCGAACAGGCCAAGTCCTGTGCCACCGGAGTATTCAAATTGCCCCTCGTTGAGCGATACAGCGAATGACATATCGGAGGCTGCTGTTGAGACGTCCAGGGTGTCGAACAGCGCCGTGAGATTGGGATAGGTCACTTCGTTGTAGACGATGAAGCCGGTATCGACCGCAACCTCGCCGCTCTCGGCCGTAAACTTCACTGTATTGCTGTGCCCACCAATCCGATCCGCAGCCTCGAATATGGTCACGTCATGATGTTTTGCCAAAAGCCAGGCGGCGGAAAGACCTGAAATGCCGCTGCCGATAATCCCAACCTTGAGACGGCGCGAACCGTTGCCGCGATCTCCAAATGCCATAAATATCCTCTCTCTACAAATTGAAGAATTGCCAGTCTTTACGGACGTGCTTCGCAGCGGTTCTCTCACGCGCAGATTTTTTCGCATTTTTTGATTGCGGTCCGCAAACCGAGTTGCCGCAACCGGCGTAGAGGCGCTCGGAAGCAAATCGTTCTCGGGAATATGATGGACATCAATCCTCTAGTGATCATCGCGATTGGGCTCTCTGTGGCGATGGCTGGCGCGTGGGTGATACAGCGCACGACCGGCCTCAGCGGCTGGATTGACACGATTTGGTCTCTGGCTGTGGGGGCCGGCGGCATCGCGGCGGCAATCTTCGCCGATGGTAATACCAGTCGTCGCATAATGGTGCTGATGTTCGTGGCACTCTGGTCGCTCAGGCTCGCCAGCCATATTGGCGCGCGCACCAGAGGTGCGAAAGAGGACCCCCGCTACGCGAAATTTATCGAGGAGTGGGGCGATAGCGCGCCATGGCGGCTCTTCGTGTTCTTGCAAGTGCAGGCGATTGCCGCTTTCGTTCTTGTCTTGGCCGTCTATCTGGCAGCAGCCAATGGCGAAAATCTCCTTCGCACTCTGGATTTCATTGCCATCGGGGTTGGCTTTATTGCCTTGGGGGGCGAGGCGGCTTCGGATGCCCAATTGGCTCGCTTTAGGAAGTCCCCCGGCGCCAGAACAGGCGTTTGCGAGCTGGGTCTATGGCGCTACTCCCGCCATCCAAATTATTTCTTCGAATGGCTGTTCTGGTGCTGCCTTCCCCTCTTTGCGCTATCTGGGTCGATATGGAGCTGGTTATCGCTGTTGGCTCCGGCCATGATGTATTGGCTGCTTGTTCACGTCTCCGGTATTCCGCCCCTTGAAGATTATATGCTGCGAACGCGCGGCGCTAGGTTTCGTGCCCAACAGCAGCGCGTCAACGCCTTCTTCCCCGGCCCGCGCCGCAAACCCTCGTCCATTCCCCGCGGAGACGCTCCATGAACATGCTGGCTTTTGCCATCAACACCGCTGAACGCACCCCCATACCAGACGGGATATCCCTCGCAGCGATAGATTTACTTTGCAGCAGGATGAAACGACGGCTTTTGTCGACAACCAATGAGGCTGAACAGGCTTTCGTGGATGAGATGGATCGCTTTCCCGTCGCCACTCATACGGTAGAAGCCAACCGTCAGCATTACGAGGTACCGGCAGAGTTTTTCGCGCAAGTCCTCGGTCCGCAGCGGAAGTATTCCTGTTGTCTTTATCCCGACGCCACGACCTCACTTGCCGAAGCGGAGGCGCTCGCGCTCGCGGAGACCGTTAAACATGCTGAAATCGAAGATGGCATGGAAATCCTTGAGCTTGGTTGCGGCTGGGGTTCGCTTTCGCTCCACCTTGCACTGAAATTTCCGAAGGCTCGTATTCTCTCAGTATCCAATTCGGCGTCGCAGCGCTCGCATATTCTCAGCGTCGCAAACATGCATGGCATCAGCAATCTCGACGTTATCACTGCCGATATGAACGAGTTTGAGACCGACGAGCGGTTCGATCGCGTGGTTTCAGTGGAGATGTTCGAGCATATGTCGAACTGGAACGCCCTACTCCATCGTATTCGCGGCTGGACCAAGCCGGACGGCAAGCTCTTCCTCCACGTCTTCACTCACAAGAACAGATCCTACCGCTTCGACCGCGGCGATCCTGCAGACTGGATTGCACAGCATTTCTTCACAGGCGGAATCATGCCGGCTCATGATCTGCCACATAGGTTCGGCTATCTCTTCCGGGTAGAAGCGGAATGGCGTTGGTCTGGCATGCATTATCGCAGGACCGCGCTCGACTGGCTCGCCAATTTCGATCGGAATGTCGAGAAAATCCGCCCGATTTTAAACGAGGTGTACGGAGCTGACGCTGCCCTGTGGCAGCGCCGTTGGCGGCTGTTTTTTCTTTCCACCGCGGGGCTGTTCGGTCACGATAGCGGCGACGTCTGGGGTGTCGGACACTATTTGATGGCGCCGACCAGATGAACGCTATCGACCAACGCCTAGATCCCCTGACACAGGCGACGGTCACGATCGCCTGGGTGATCATTGCAAACAAACCCTTCTATCCGCTCTATGTCTGGTATCTCGTTGGCAATGGTGTGTCTGCGTCACTTTGGACCTTGGCAGCCGCCCCGCTCATGCTGGTGATCCCTGTTCTTGCGACGCGTTCGCCGCTAGCTGCTAGAATCGCGCTACCTCTAATTGGAACACTGGATACATGGTTCGAGACGAAGCTGTTCGGCCAGAACTCCGGCACAGAATTGTTTTTTGGGGCCTGCATCATGCTGGCGGCGATTTCATTTCATCCCGATGAGAAATGGTGGCAGCGAGGCATAGCTGCCTTCGTTTTCGCCGTTTTTGTCGCTTCGCGATCGCTCACTGGTGCGCCGTTGCACGTATGGAGCGACGGCGATTTGTCTACGTTATTCAGTCTCAATTCGTTCGCAGTCGCGAGCCTGATGACCTTCATTGGGCTACGATACGCGGGGATTTGGCGCCGATAAGCGACATCAGGAACTCAACTACAAATTAACGATCCAGGAGATCTCGATGAAAAATCATATCCATAGCATACGGCCGCTACTTCTCGCTCTCGCCGTCGTTGCGTCGGCAACGTGCCTCGCAAGGGCCGAACCCGATGTCGTGAAGGTCGAACCAGACCATTACCGCGGCACATGGCTGGAAATCGCCCGAAGACCGATGTATCTGACCGACGGCTGTGTTGCTGGCTATTCGACATATCGTCAGGGACCGTCGCGTAGCGAGATCCTCGTCGAGGATGGTTGCAGGGTTGATACGCCAAAAGGCCGCTTGAAGACCGTCAAAGGTATCGGCACCGTCACTGATTTTGAAACGACCAACGCCAAAATGCGCGTCCGTTATCCCTGGTTCATCACATTCAATTACTGGGTGTTGTACAAGTCCCCGGATAAATCCTGGTTCATCAGCGCCAACCCCTCGATGACCGACCTCTGGATCTACGCGCGATCCGTACCTTCGAAGAGCAAACTTCAACGCATGGTCCAAAAGGCGAGCGAGTTGGGTTACGACGTGCGTCAGCTAGAGTTCCCCGCGCAGCGATAGTTTCTGACTAACAAACCTGTGAGTTTGGGAAGGTCCAGAGAGCGCAACAACTTGTGATATGATCCGTCCACAGCTTGCATCTCTATCAATGCAGCCTTTCTTTGGCTCATCTGATGAGCTGCAAGACAGATCTTCAAAGCTGGTGCTAAATATGCCCCGCTAACGGCGCGATGTTGCGTGTCTTCGAATATAACAATGCGGAGTCTGACTGCCTCGGGCAACCCATCCAGCCTCAATCGAGTTTCGCTCCGCTTATAGGACCGAAACAAGCGTCATCAAGCAGTAAGCGATAACAACAGCTAACGTCACCCTTTCGCGAACCTTCAGGTACCACCGCAGGTCACTGTTTGCGGCGATCGTCTGGGCGTCAACGACGAGGAGAACACCAAACAAAATCATCTGAGCTATAAGGCCGAGTGTGATGGAACCGGTGAGAAGCGTCGCAAATGCGACCAATGCCAAAACGTTGCTGGACAGGGAAATAAAGATTTTCCCCCGAACGTTGAGTGCGCTACGCCAAAGCGTTCCCGCCATGAACGAGGCGATAATTGCTCCATAAGCGATGAATGCACTCTGCGCTTCGAACTGCGGCGCGAAAATTGAAACGAGTATCAGCAGCCAAAACGGCATCGTTCCCAAATACGTCAAGACGATCGCCAAGCGACGGTGCCTTTTGCCCATCCTACTGACCCACTATGCCGTTAAGGGCATCCGCCAGCGCCAACCCGCTAACGTACGCCGCCTCGACGCGCCCGGCGATGCACCAATCGCCGCAGGCCGCGAGCTGGGTATCCCGGTCCAACAGGAACGACTGGCGAGCGGGATTGTGAACGTCCGCGTAACGCCACCTATGAAGAACCGCACTTTCAGCTTCCGATGCTTCAATCGGGATGTGGCGCTTAGAAGCCTCAATCATTTGTTTGCGAACCGCATCAAAAGGCACGTCGACGTTGGCATCGGCCCAGACGCCATTGGAATTAACAACAAGAGAAGCGGGCTTTGTACGGGCCGGTTTTGAGTCGTTATAGGCTATCCATCCGATAACTGGATCCGACACATGAGCGGCGGCGAAGGGCTCTCGAACGCGAGAATTTCGCTTAATCATCAGCGTGAAACATGCGTGCATGCCAACCTCGCGTAAGGTTTCATGGTGGGAAAAGCTGGCGGGCAAGAGCACCGCACTTTGTGGCGCTGGCGCAGTCGCAACGATCCAGTCGAACGGCCCCTCCACAAGTTCGCCGGAGTGTATAAGCCACCGACCGGGCTCTCCGCCGATCTCTGCCACCCGGCTGGCAAGACGGATGTCGAGGCCCTCGGCCATCGCTTTCGGCAACGCGGTCATAGAAGGAACGGCAACATACCTCGTCATGCTTGGAACCACGTGTCGCGCCGGACCACCTACGCTCAACGATACCACATCGCCCGTCCACGGCTTGACCAAACCCACGCCGCAAGCCTGATCCATCTCCTTACGAAAATCCTGATCTCGTACCGTGAAATATTGTGCCCCGTGATCGAACGAGACCCCGTCAATTCTGCGTGTCGCCATCCGACCGCCGAAGCCTCTGCCTTTTTCGAAAACGATCACGTCTGCGATTGTCTGCAGTGACCTGGCAACAGTCAGTCCCGCGATACCCGCCCCTATAACCCCAACTCGCGGCCGTTCCGCCATTCGATTCACTCCTCCCATTTCTGCTGCTGCCCCTAGTCATTGTATCTGCTGACCGTTGCTCCGCAAACGTCCGGCTTCACAGCCTCCGCAATTGCTCTTGCGCGATCAGCCGATCGACGAAGCCGCGCTCGGCGTCGAACGGATGCCCATCCCATCCCTGATGCGAGAACCCAGCGAGTAAAACCTGATCGCCAGGCGCTGCAACCTCTCCAATCACATAGGCGATCGTGATTAACCCAGAGCTCGGCACAACGTAGGCGCCCGGCATGAGCCCTCGCAGCTCCAAATCCAAGAGATCATGATATCGGCGAGGAATCACCGCAAAGCTTTTGCCGGTGTTGGTGGCAAAGCTTGCAAAGCTTTCCGTATAATCGTCACAGAAGTCGCCGAGCTCGGGATACTGTATCGCGAGCGCCGGTTTGATTTCGGCAAACTTCGATGCCTCGCGAACGCACCAGATCTCGGCAGCACTCATTACGGCTGGGCTGTTGCGCCATGTGGCTTCACCGATCATCGCTGCAGCGGGACGACCTGTGTTGCAGACCGAGACGATATCGGTTCGAAGGCCGCCCTCGCCGACCGAGCGGCAGCCATTGAAGCGAACGACAAGATCACTGTTATCGATTGCCCGCGCTTGCCCTCGCGAAAATGAGCCGTTTCCAACGATCACGATCCTTCGCGCCATATCTCTGCTCCACGCTAACATCGTGCTTACGACGTCATGGCGAAACAGATCAAAATTGGAACCTAATCTGCCCGGAAATTTGATCCGACCGATGGGTAGCGTCGTAGCAACGCTGTTGTGGAAACAAAGGACATTTCTGATGGACGCAATCGTCAACGATACCGAGTTTCTAGCGGCCGCGGACACACCTACCCAGGAAGAAGCGGAGGCCGCCGTGCGGACGTTGATCCGCTGGGCTGGGGACGATCCGACCCGAGAGGGCCTCCTCGACACCCCGAAGCGCGTCGCCAAAGCGTATCGGGAACTTTTCGCCGGCTATGACGCAGCGCCCGAAGACGTCCTGGCAAGAACGTTCTCAGATGTCGCCGGTTACAGCGACATGGTAATCGTCAAGGATATCGCATTTCACTCGCATTGTGAGCATCATATGGTGCCGTTCCATGGTGTTGCCCACATCGCCTATTTCCCGGAAGACGGCGTGCTGGGACTTTCCAAAATGGCGAGGCTGGTCGACCTTTTTGCTCGACGGTTGCAGACGCAGGAAACAATGACGTCGCAGATCGCGAAAGCTCTCGACGAGAGCCTGCGACCAAAAGGCGTGGCCGTCATGATTGAAGCAGAGCATATGTGCATGGCGATGCGCGGCATTCAAAAGCAGGGTGCCAAAACGATAACGACGACATTCATGGGCCAATTTGAAGGCTCTGCACAGGATCAGTCGCGCTTCATGATGCTGGCTCGCGGCTGATTGTCCGAGCTGGATCCATCCGATCTGCAGGGAGTACGTTAAATGGCGGGTAAGCTGCTGACATCGTTAGACCCCGGATACTCGGCCCTGGTGATCGGGGCCAGTGGCGGCATCGGCCATGCGATCGCCGATTGCTTGGAAGCCGATCCCAATTGTTCAAACACGGTTCAGCTTTCGCGCCGTGATGATCAGCTTGACATCACTGACGAGGAATCCGTCCGTCGTGCAGCCGATTGCTTTCAAGCAATGTCGTTCGACTTCATTGTCTGCGCGACGGGTGCTCTCACCATAGACGGTGTCGGGCCGGAGAAGTCGATCCGCCAAATCTCACAAAACGCGATGATGAACCAGTTCGCCGTCAATGCCATTGGACCGGCATTGCTACTAAAGTATTTCGTTCCATTGCTCGACAGAAAGAAGCGGGTGATCTTCGCTTTCCTTTCGGCGCGCGTTGGATCGATCGGCGACAATCAGCTCGGCGGCTGGATCTCGTATCGATCCTCCAAGGCTGCGCTTAACCAGATCGTCCATACGGCCGCGATCGAAGTGTCCAGGGCAAATCCCGCATCGGTGGTCGTCGCCATACATCCAGGTAGTGTTGCCACCTCCCTGTCGGATCCATTTTCCTCAAACCACGAAAGGTCGAAGCCGGACGACGCCGCGCGATCAGTCCTGCAAGTGCTCGACGGGCTCCAGCCGGCGAATACTGGCGGGTTCTTCGCCTATGACGGAAGCTCAATCGTTTGGTAGCGCGCTTCACAGTTGCTTTGGTGATGACCAGGATCTGATGGGACTTTGCAGGAGGCTTCGTTGAAACGTGTTCGCAACCTGATCTTCGTGCTCGGCGACCAGCTATCGCTCTCACTGTCTAGTCTCGATGGCGCTGACCCGAACCACGACGTCATCGTGATGTGCGAAGTCTTGGAAGAAGCGTCATACGTTCATCATCATAAACTGAAGATCGCGCTGATCTTCTCCGCGATGCGCCACTTCGCGGCAGAACTCCGCGATCGAGGTTTCGATGTCCGCTACACCAAGCTCGACGACCCTGAGAATTCCGGTTCATTCACCGGCGAGGTCATGCGAGCTGCTAAGATTATGCTGCCTGAACGGATCATAGCCACCGAGGCCGCCGAGTGGCGGGTTCTCGAGGCGATGGGAAAATGGCAGGGATTGCTCGGTGTTCCGGTCGAAATGCGAGCAGATGGCCGCTTCCTCTGTTCGAAGGCCGATTTCCAGGATTGGGCACGTGACCGGCGGTCCCTGACCATGGAATATTTCTACAGGGACATGCGCCGCCGGACCGGACTTCTTATGAACGGGAACGACCCAGAGGGCGGACGATGGAATTTCGACGCCGAAAACCGCAAGCCCGCGAGACCCGAGCTTCTTCGGCTTCGGCATCCAGCCTTCGCCCCAGATAATACGACCACAGAGGTGCTTGAGCTCGTTGCGAGAACTTTTCCGAAAAACATGGGCTCGACCGCAAATTTTTCATTTGCAGTAACGCGCGCCGATGCCGAAGAGGCGGCGCAGGCGTTCGTTAAAGATTTTTTGCCGAATTTTGGTGAAACACAGGATGCGATGTTGAGCGGCGATCCCTTTCTCAATCACGCGCTCTTATCGTTCTACATCAATATCGGTCTGCTCGATCCTCTGACACTTTGCCGTCAGGCGGAGCAAGCCTATATCGAGGGCGACGCCCCACTCAACGCCGTGGAAGGTTTTATTCGGCAGATCATCGGCTGGCGCGAGTTTATCCGCGGTATCTACTGGTCGAAGATGCCCGGTTACGAAAAGAGCAACGTTTTCGGGGCTGAGCGACCGCTCCCAGACTTCTTCTGGACCGGCGACACCGACATGGCCTGTGTTTCGGATGTGATCAAAAAGACTATTACCAATGCTTACGCCCATCATATCCAGCGCCTGATGGTGGTCGGAAACTTTTCGATGCTCGCGGGGCTCAACCCCTATGAGGTGCATGAATGGTATCTCTCCGTTTATGCGGACGCCTTCGAATGGGTCGAGTTACCCAACGTCATCGGCATGAGCCAGTACGCCGATGGTGGCTTCATGGCATCCAAGCCATATGCGGCCAGTGGTGCATACATTTCCCGGATGTCTGATTACTGCGACGGCTGCCGATACAAGGTCTCCCAAAAAACCGGCGATGACGCCTGTCCTTTCAACGCGCTTTATTGGGACTTCATGGATCGTAACGCAGCGGCGCTGTCAAAGAACCATCGTCTCGCGCAGGTCTTTTCCACCTGGCGGCGGATGGATGACGACAAAAAGCACGATTACCGCCGAAGCGCAGCAGCGTTTTTGGAAAAGCTCGGTGATCGACAGCGCGTTTGATCCCTCCGAGAAACCCACCAAGGAGCGCTTCGACGTGCCGAAGATGGTCAAGAAATCCGATCTGCCGATGAAAATCTGTCTCGCCTGCGGGTTGCCTTTCGCTTGGCGACGAAAGTGGGCAAAAAACTGGGGCGATGTAAAGTTCTGTTCGGATCGCTGCCGGCGTTCGAAAGCAGCCAAAATTTGATCAGTTTGTCTTCCTGTACCGGGGTAAGCGAGTGTTCGCGGCAAATCACCTGAGATTTGAACCGTGCCCCGCCCGGCAGCGTAACAGTTTTGATTCGAAATCTGAGACAACCATGCTCGTGAAAGAAACGCCTCCTAAACAAACAGAGTTTCCCGTAACCCGCGATTACGCGCTGCAACGGCTGGAGGAATTCCTGCCCGCAGCGGGCTCGCAATACGCCCGTTTGCGAAACTTCGATCGGGGCAACGGTCAGCATGTGCATGTTTCGCGGCTGTCGGCAGCACTTCGGCGTCGGGTCGTCTGTGAAGCCGAGGTGGTCGCGGCGGTCGTCGCGCGGCACGGGATTGTCCAAGCTGAAAAATTCATCAGTGAGATTTTCTGGCGGACATATTGGAAGGGTTGGCTCGAGCAGCGACCTGCGGTGTGGACCGGCTATCTGGATGAGTTGGACAAAGCCCGTGAGCAGCTTGAGGTCGATCATGATTTGTCCCAGATGTACGAAAACGCCTGCGCTGGTCTCAGCGAAATTGACTGCTTCGACGCCTGGGTCGCGGAGTTGAAAGACACCGGTTATCTCCATAATTGGGCCAGGATGCAGTTCGCCTCGATCTGGACATTTACACTTGGTTTGCGCTGGGAACTGGGCGCCGCCTTCATGTCCAGCCATCTCGTTGACTCCGACCCGGCATCAAATACCTTGTCTTGGCGCTGGGTCGCGGGACTGCACACGAAAGGCAAAGCCTATCTTGCCGATGCTGACCGCATACGCGCCATGACCAACGGCCGGTTCTCTCCCACGGGTCTTGCCCGGAGGGCGGTCATCCCGACTGACGGCATCGTCGTACCACCCCCCTCTCCGCTTCGAGATTTTCGGGATCCGGATCCATCCCAGCCGGCGATGATTTTGATCACAATTGAGGACCTCTCGCTTGAAGGACTGCCTGCGTTGGGTGAGATGGACATCAAAGCGATTTCGGTTCTGTCGGCCGAGTACGAAACAGATCGTCTAGCGTTGAATGACGCGCTGAAACGAGCAACCAACACATGGCCGCGGGCTGCAGTCCTCGTATCGCCGGAGGAGGAAGGCCTCAGAGCTGCTAAAGCACTGGGCTGTAGTCAGATCGTCACAGGCTTCGCGTCTGTTGGTCCAACAGCTCAAAGGCTCGATATGTTGGGGCAAAAGGCTCCCGGCTACGGAATGCAATTGGCAGAACACTTGCGAAGCTGGGATCAGGAGGCATGGCCTTTTTGCAATAAGGGCTTCTATGCCCTTAGACAGAAAATTCCATGTCTGATCAATGCAACGGGTACCATGCGATGACAAGGCAACTCGTTGTCTGGTTTGACAGCAACTGCCCGCTTTGCCGGCGCGAGATCGCACTCATGCGGTGGCTCGATCATCGGCGGAAGGCGATATTGTTTGTCGATGCATGCGACGCTTCAACATCTTGCCCGATAGACCGAGCGGAAATTTTGTCGCGATTTCATGCCGAGGAAGACGGACGTCTTTTGTCAGGTGCCGCCGCGTTCGCCGCTATGTGGCGGGCTATACCACTGCTGCGCCCAATCGGGCTTCTGGCAGGTTGGCCGCCTGCCTTTCCGATATTCGAAGCTGGGTATCGCGGCTTCCTGCGGATCAGACCACATTTGCAAAGGATATTTCGATGACGGATCGGTTTCGCGCTGTTCCCGAAAGTCGCCTAACCAGACTTGCGGCTCTTGGAAAACTGGCCGGCGGCGTTGCGGCGGGTTTCGTGGGAGAGGGTCTTGGAAGACTGGCACGCGGCGAGCGGCCGCATCTTTCCGATCTCATCCTGACCCCCGGAAATGCACGACGGGTTACAGAGCAATTGTCGCGGCTTCGAGGTGCTGCGATGAAGCTGGGGCAGATGATATCGCTTGATGCCGGCGATATCCTACCCAGCGAACTCTCCGCGATACTCGCCGAATTGCGCGATCGAGCGCATTTCATGCCACAGCATCAACTTGAAAAGACCTTGGAGTCGGCTTGGGGTCCCGGGTGGAGGCGCCGTTTCAACCGCTTCGACATGACGCCGATTGCAGCCGCCTCGATAGGCCAGGTTCATCGTGCACAACTCGCCTCGGGGCGGGAATTGGCCGTCAAAGTTCAGTACCCCGGTGTTGCCAAAAGCATCGATGCCGACATTGACAATGTCGCTACCCTTTTGAGGATGTCAGGCCTGCTTCCGTCCGCCCTCGATATCGCGCCGTATCTCGCCGAGGCAAAGCGTCAGTTGCATGACGAGGCCGACTATCTGCGTGAGGCGAACATGATGGTTCGCTATCAAGATCTGCTTAGAGGCGACGGCCGTTTCATCGTACCAAAACCTGCGGATGGATTGCTGCACCCGACCGTACTTCCTATGGATTTCCTCGAGGCCGCGCCGATTGAGACGCTGATTGCGGCTCCGCAGACGATACGAAACGAGGCGATGGGCGCGCTACTCGATCTCGTGCTGCGAGAACTGTTGGAGTTTGGCCTGATGCAGACGGATCCGAACTTCGCAAACTATCGTTGGCAAAAAGAGACCGGACGTATTGCGCTACTCGACTTCGGTGCGACCCGTGTCATCGAAGCCGAAAGTGCCGCTGACTATCGGAGGCTGCTGCGCGCTACGCTTACCGAAGACGTGACTTCCATTCGTGATGCATTGATGACTATGGGGTTTGTTTCCGCGTCACAAGCCACCCAGCACCCGCATGAAGTTAACGAGATTATCGAGATCGTTGTCGCTCAGCTGCAAAAGAGCGGCGATGGCATTTTTGATTTTGCCGATCGAAAGTTCGTGGGATTGATCCGGGATAGGGCCACCTCGCTGCTATCAGATCGCTCCAGCTGGCAACTGCCGTCGCCGGACAAACTGTTCATCCAGCGGAAGATCAGTGGTACTTCGCTTCTGATGGTCAATATGCGTGCTAAACTGTCGCTGAAGCAAATGCTTGGGCGTTATTGTTGAGCTGCAAGCCTACCTTTTGCGAGATCCGAATTCCGGCAACTCCATATTGAACGATATTCCAGGAGTGAGAGTATGTATCCGATGTCAGTAAACGCCAACGCCTTGCCTGACGAAAACGGTTTTTTCGGAAAGTTTGGTGGGCGCTTCGTGGCGGAGACGCTCATGCCACTGCTGATCGCAGTGACCGAGAATTGGCAGGCAGCGAAGACCGACCAATCTTTCTGGGATCAGCTTGACGAAATGTCGCGAACTTATGTCGGCCGACCCAGTCCGCTTTATTTCGCTGAACGCTTGAGTGAGCGCCTTGGCGGCGCGCGTGTTTACATGAAGCGGGACGAGCTTAATCACACGGGTTCGCATAAGATCAACAACTGTCTCGGCCAGATTCTGATTGCCCTGCGGATGGGCAAGCGCCGCATCATCGCCGAGACAGGCGCGGGCCAGCACGGTGTCGCCACCGCCACGATGGCTGCCCGCTTCGGTCTCCAATGCGTTATATACATGGGCGCGACAGACATCGAGCGACAGGCGCCCAACGTCTTCAGAATGAGGCTACTGGGCGCCGAGGTACGATCCGTGACCTCGGGCAACTGCACCCTCAAGGATGCGATGAACGAGGCGTTGCGCGATTGGGTCTCGAACGTCGACGACACCTACTATCTGATCGGAACCGCAGCGGGGCCTCATCCCTATCCGGAAATGGTGAGAACCTTGCAATCCGTGATCGGCAGAGAGGCGCGTGCGCAGATTTTGGAGCGAGAGGGGCGCCTGCCAGATCTCTTGGTCGCGGCTGTCGGCGGCGGTTCAAATGCGATCGGCTTGTTCCACCCGTTCCTCGCCGATCCTGGCGTCTCCATGTTAGGCGTTGAGCCTGCCGGCAAAGGGCTTGATACATTCGAACATTGCGCATCGCTGACGAAGGGTCAGCCTGGCGTTCTGCACGGAAACCGAACGTATCTTTTGCAAGATGAAGACGGGCAAATAAACGAGGGACACTCAATTTCCGCCGGCCTTGATTATCCGGGCGTTGGGCCTGAGCATTCCTGGCTCAAGGAAAGCGGACGTGTCAGTTACGCATCCGCAACCGATCTCGAAGCGCTGGAGGCATTCCAGTTTCTCTCAGTCGTAGAAGGCATCATTCCGGCGCTGGAGCCGTCTCATGCAATCGCCGAGGTTATGAAGAGAGCGCCACTCATGACGCCGGAAAAGATCATCATCGTCAATCTCTGCGGCCGTGGTGACAAAGACATTTTCACCGTGTCCAGCCTTTTGAACCTGAACAATTAGGGGACCATCACGATGATTGTTGGATGTCAAAAGAACTTGCATGGTACCCAAAAGCGCGTGGCTGCCGTATCGTAGCCATAGTCTGGCAGGTCGCACTTGAGTTTTAACACGAACCGGGAGCATATCCATGAAAGATCAGCGTCCAGAAGGGATCGAGCGCTACGATCACCCCGCTGGTGGCTGGGATGCGTTGAAGGCAGTGGCCAAGACGCTGGCGCATCAGCAGATCGTTGCCCAGGGCAGCCGGACGCTGCTCAAGGCCAACCAGCCCGAGGGCTTCGACTGTCCCGGCTGCGCCTGGCCCGACCCGAAACACACATCGTCCTTCGAATTCTGCGAGAACGGCGCCAAGGCGATCACCTGGGAATCCACGGCGAAGCGGACGGACACCGCCTTCTTCGAACAGCACAGCGTCGCCGAACTCTGGAGCTGGACGGACCACCAGCTCGAGGATGCCGGGCGGCTGACATCGCCGCTCAGATATAATCCTGCCAGTGACCATTTCGAGCCTATAGCCTGGGACGACGCGTTTACACAGATCGCCGCCGAACTCAACAAGCTTGCCGACCCGGACGAAGCCGAATTCTACACCTCCGGGCGGGCGTCAAACGAGGCTGCCTTCCTTTACCAGCTCTTCGTCCGCGGCTACGGGACCAACAATTTCCCCGACTGTTCCAACATGTGCCACGAGGCAACCAGCGTCGGCTTGCCTAAATCGATCGGCGTCGGCAAGGGAACGGTGACGCTTCAAGATTTCCACCATGCGGATGCGATCTTTTCCTTCGGGCACAACCCCGGCACCAATCATCCACGCATGATGACGACCCTGCACGAGGCCTCGCGCCGTGGCGTGCCGATCGTCGTCTTCAATCCACTGAAGGAGCGGGCGCTCGAGCGCTTCGCTGCCCCGCAGGACCCGATCGAGATGGTGACGATGTCCTCGACACCGATCGCCTCGGCCTATCACCAGCTCCGCGTTGGCGGTGACCTTGGTGCGCTCAAGGGCATGATGAAGGCGATATTTGAGACGGATCAGCGGGATATCGATGCCGGCGGTTCCGGGGTGCTCGACAGGGCCTTCATCAGCGAGCATACCGCAGGCTTCGATGCACTGCGCGCCGACATCGCTTCAACCAGCTGGGATGAGATCACCGCGGCAAGCGGTCTCTCGAGAGAGGCGATCGAGAGAGCCGCCGCCGTCTACGTCAAAGCGAAGAATGTCATCATATGCTATGGCATGGGCATCACCCAGCACGCCCGCGGAACGCAGAACGTTCAGCAGATTGCCAACCTGCTGATGCTGCGCGGCAATCTGGGCCGCCAGGGCGCCGGCATCGCGCCGATCCGCGGCCATTCCAACGTCCAGGGCGACCGCACGGTCGGCATCACCGAAATTCCCAACAAGGCGCTGATCGACGGCATGGAGCGCGCCTTTGGCTTCCGGCCGAAATCAGACAAGGGCCATAACGCCATCGAAGCGATCGAAGCGATCATCGCCGGCCAGTCGAAGGCGCTGATCTGCCTCGGCGGCAACCTGGCGGTCGCCATGTCGGATCACCACGCCACGTTCGAAGGCATGCGCAAGCTTGATCTCGCGGTCCATATCGCCACCAAGCTGAACCGTTCGCAGCTTCTCAAGGCAAAGACCTCGATCATTCTCCCCTGTTTCGGCCGCACCGACCTCGACACACAGGCCTCCGGGCCGCAGGCGGTGACTGTCGAGGATTCGATGTCGATGGTGCATGCATCGCGCGGCTTCCTCAATCCGCCCGGTGAGCTGCTCCGCTCCGAGCCCGCGATCATCGCCGGGATCGCCAAGGCGACACTCGGTGGTCGTCACAGCATCGACTGGGACGGCCTGATCGGCGATTACGACCGCATCCGCGACAAGATCGAGGTCGTTTTTCCCGACTTTGCCGATTTCAACACGCGGGTGCGCAAGCTCGGTGGCTTCCGCCTCGATGTCGCCGCCTCTTTTCGCCGCTGGAACACCGAAAGCGGCAAGGCGAATTTCCTGCTGGCGCCCGGCCTCGCGGAAGACCCGGCATTGGAGGGCAAGCAGGCACTCGTGCTCACGACGATCCGCAGCCACGATCAGTACAACACGACGGTCTATGGCCTCGACGATCGCTACCGCGGTGTCTTCGGTCGGCGCGACGTGATCTTAATGAATGCCGGCGACCTCGCACGCCGCGGCCTGAAGGATGGCGACCGTATCGATATCCGCGGGCTGATTTCTGATGATCCCGAGGATCATGTCGTCAGCGGCTTTACGGCCGTGGCCTACGACATCCCGCAGGGATCGATCGCCGGCTACTATCCGGAGATGAACGCCGTGATGTCGCTCCGCCACTTCGACCACCAGTCGGGCACGCCTTCCTACAAGGGCGTTCCGGTGACGGTCGTCGGAACACCGTCGCAGTAAAGTCCGGCCCGCTTGACGACGCGTGACTCGGTTTAACTATCCGGTGTTCGCCAGCTTAGAAAACAAGCCTTGCGAATATCGGCGAATGCCGCTCAGATGTGGGTTGAGCAGCGACCGAACTAAAAACGTCCGAAAACTGAGATCACGGCTTCGATTACGGATGAGCCGCAAAAAGGTCCAAAGAGTGCCATAACGACGTTGAAGAATATCACTGTGAAAATAACGTTTTCCTGCTTTCGCGTGAGCTGCTGCGGCTTCCTGTCCGGCGGTTCAGGGCGACGAGGCCTATATTCGTTTAGATCTCGAAACATCTTTATCCCGTTCCCAGCAGTACAAAGTTGCCCTGAGAAATTGTATATCGATCCGGGCGAAAATAGCTTACTTTCCAGTCTACAAAGTCAGCCACGCTTTGATAAAAATGGCAACTAGACTGACCGTGAATACGCCAGCTCCCCAAAGAGTAACGAACCAAAGCAATTTTCGCGGCAGACTCGTCTCCTTCATCAATGATACCCCTCTTCAGGATCCACCTTTCCACGGAAAACCCAGTAGGCATATCCTGTATAAAACAGGATCATCGGTACCAACACGACCGCTCCTACAAGTAGAAATGCGAGGCTGCTATCTGGTGCCGCAGCGTCCCATATCGTGACCGAGCCCGGTACAATAAACGGATAAAAGCTGATCGCGATGCCTATATAGCCGAGAACAAACAACCCCAGCGCAGCAATGAAAGGCTGCGCATCACGCTTTTTTCTTATCCCGTGGAGCAGTACCGCAAAACACGAGGCGACCAAAAGCGGCACTATAACGCTAAAAATTACTGTCGGAGAACTGAACCAGCGGTCGAAATAAACGGCGTTTAAGAATGGTGTCCAGATACTTATAAGACCCATAGCGACGATGAGGCCGATGCACGCACGTGTCGCAATAATTCGCGATTTTTCGTTCAGGGTACCGCGTGTCTTCATGACAAGCCAGGTAGCTCCGAGCAGGCCATATCCAGTGACAAGCGCAATGCCGGTTGTGACCGAAAACGGTGTTAGCCAGTCCCACCATGCGCCAGCATATGAGCGGTTTGCAACCGGAACACCTTGCACCAGCGCCCCGAGAGCCACACCTTGCGAGAAGCCGGCGAGAATAGAACCACCGGCGAAAGCCCAGTCCCAGAGAAACTCGCCGCGCTGGGTTCGCCATCTGTATTCGAAGGCAACACCTCGGAAGACAAGACCGAGCAGCATGGCGATGATCGGCGCATACAAAGCGGGCAGGATCGTCGCGTAGGCCAAAGGAAAAACAGCCAACAGACCGCCTCCCCCAAGCACCAGCCATGTTTCGTTGCCATCCCAAACAGGCGCCACGGAATTCATCATGACATCCCTATCTCTCTTTTCTGTAAAAAGCGGAAATAGTATGCCGACGCCGAGATCAAAGCCGTCCAAGAGTACATAAGCGATAACCGCGAAGGCGATAATGCCCGCCCAAACGATCGGCAGATCAATTTCCATGATGCGCACTCCCATGGGTTCCAGCCATCGGACCAGGCGTGATACCGGTTGTCCGAAGTGGTCCCTCTTCAAGCACCGGCGTTGGGTCGCGCGGCAGACGCTTCATCAGACGCAGAATGTAGAACGTACCGGCGCCAAAGACCACGAAATAGACCACGACGAATGCGAGAAGCGATGCCGCAACAGCAGGGGCCTGAATGGGAGACATTGAATCTGCCGTCAACAAATGACCGTAGACCGTGAATGGCTGACGTCCAACCTCTGTTGTGAGCCAGCCTGACAGCACGGCGACGAAGCCTGCGGGGCCCATTCCAACAGCTGCCCGATGGAGCCATTGGTTGGTCCCCATCGTATCGCGCCAACGGCACCATAAACTCCAAGCGCCCATGCCGAGCATGGCAAATCCGATCGCGACCATCACACGAAACGACCAGAATAGAACGGCGACTGGGGGCTGGCGTTCTTCGGGTATCGTGTCGAGGCCGGCTAACGGGGCGTTGAGATCATGCTTGAGGATGAGGCTCGACATCTTTGGAATTTCGACTTTGTAATCGATACGCTTTTCCGATGGATTTGGGATGCCAAACAGGATCAGAGGCGCACCGCCTGGATGGCTATCGTAGTGGCCCTCCATCGCCATCACCTTGGCAGGCTGGTGCTCGAGCGTGTTAAGCCCGTGTGCATCTCCTGCAACGATCTGGATTGGAGCCACGATTGTCGCCATCCACATGGCCATCGAGAACATCGTTCGGGAACGTCGGGGCGCCGTGTTTTTCAAAAGATGCCAAGCGCCGACGGCACCGACGACAAACGCGGTGGTAAGATACGCGGCCAAGACCATATGTACGAAACGGTAGGGAAACGATGGGTTGAAAATAATGGCCCACCAGTCAAGCGGAATGAATTGCCCAACATCGTTTAAACCAAAGCCTGCAGGTGTCTGCATCCATGAGTTAACGGCCAATATCCAGGTCGCAGATATGAGGGTCCCGACGGCGACCATGCAGGTTGCAACGAAGTGGAGCTTCGGGCCGACCCGATCTAGCCCAAACAACATGACACCCAGGAAGCCCGCCTCGAGAAAAAACGCGGTCAACACCTCATAGCCCATGAGTGGGCCGATCACGGGGCCGGCCTTGTCGGAAAATACGCTCCAATTGGTTCCGAACTGGTAAGACATAACGATGCCGGAGACGACGCCCATACCAAACGCGACCGCAAATATTGTTTTCCAGAAATTGAAAAGTTCCAGATAGACTTGCTCTTTCTTCCAAAGCCAAAGACCCTCTAAAACAGCGAGATAACTAGCAAGCCCAATAGAGAAGGCTGGGAAGATAATGTGAAATGAAACCGTGAAAGCGAACTGCGCCCTGGCAAAAATCGACGCGTCGAGATGGTCGAACATGATTATCGCATCCCTCTACCGATTAACAGTTGAGCAACATTGTCCGTAGTTGCTGATACCCGGTATACGCAGGCGCGAGCGAATCGGTTTTACCCTCGGGGCGACATTTACTCTCTGGGTATCTGGGGGGGGGCGGTGCGGATTTGCTTGTATTCCGTTCAGCGTCGAAGTGCTTCAGCCAAGAAATGTGACCACGCGCTCGCAAATGGTACAAAGGTTGCCGCCGGAGTGTCCGACTGACTAGCAATCCCATGAAAGCGAACATGAAAACTTACGATAACGCCCTAACGACGGTCTTCGTCCTCGTTTACAACGAACAACGGCAGCTGCTTGTGATCCGCCGTGCTCGGGATCCGGGGTACGGTCTCCTGGGTCTTCCAGGCGGATATCAAATGCGCGGGGAGACCTGGCAGGAGGCTGGCGCGCGCGAGGTACTGGAGGAAACGGGTTGTTTAATAGATCCCACCCAGGTCTCCCTCACTTTTTTCCGGACCGATCGGTTTTATAACAATCTCGTGGTCTGTCAGTACAATAGACATGCTCAGATAGACCACCCACATGATAGCGAGGCGCTAGACGTATGGTTCACTTGTTCCGCAGGCACGTGCGACCAATGGGCACACCCTGACCTACACGCCGCAGCTAAGGAGTTTCTAAACCAGAAGTGATAGTCCCATTACAGCGCATGCGGAGCCAGTTCTTGAAACCCATGTTACTTGGCTTGGTCTGAGGTCATGCCGGGGGCCTCCTGACACCGTGCTCAAGCGCCTCCTGGCAAGCTGCCTCGACCGCAGCAAGACCATCGGCGGGCACGCATCCGAGTATGGTGACCATCTGTCGGTCACCGTCATCGACGCTCTTCAACCGCTTGCGAACCTTCTCCATCGCGGCTGGCAAAACCCATTCCCGGAAAGGAGCACCGTTGCGCAAGGCACCGGGTTTGCGAGCGAGGACAAGGATGTAATGCCAGGGATCATAGACGGTATCGCCGCGGCCAAAGCTGCGCTGATGTTCCGCGACCGTCACCCCATCCTGCTTGATGACGATCCGGTTCGCATAGGCATGAAGCTCGACGGGGCGACCAACGGCAGTCGACAGGACCGAGTATTTGCTGTTGTCGAAGCGGACGGTGCAGGTCTTCGACACCGAGGCCGGAACGCTGTGGAAGCCATCGAATGGGCCAACGTAGCGCACGAGGCTGCTGCGTTCGGCTTCGAACATCTGCCAAACTGTCTGCGCCGTCTGTTCGGGTTGGCTATGAGCCTTGGCATAGGCAACGCATTTATCGAGCAGCCAGACATTCAGTTCCTCCAGGCTTTTGACTCTGAGACGCGGCGTAAAAAACTGCTCGCGCACAAGGCCGACCTGGTTCTCGACCTGTCCCTTCTCCCAGCTGGATGCTGGCGTGCAGGCTACGGGGTGGACGAGATAATGGCTGCACATCTGCAGGAAACGGCGATTGTAGAGCCGTTCCTTGCCGATAAAGACAGCCTCCACCGCCGTCTTCATGTTATGGGATGGACGCCTCCCTCCGAACCTTCAGAATGAAAGGCCAACCAAAGGAGGAAGTCATGACATTCGAATTGCTCGCGATCGATCTCGGAAAGTCGTCGTTTCATCTGCACAGCATTGGTGCAGATGGCGCTATTTTGTCGCGCAAGGTCAGCAGATCGAAGTTGGCCGAGACTGTTAACGCACTCGCTCCAAAGACTATTGCTATGGAAGCGTGCGCCAGTGCGCATCACTGGGGGCGGGAATTCAAAGATAATGCGCGAGAGGTGCTGCTCATCAACCCTCGCTTTGTGAAGCCCTTCGTTCGCGGCTCCAAAAACGACGCCGTAGATGCTGCGGCAATTTATGAAGCTGCGACACGTCCAACCATGCGGTTCGTACCGGTGAAGTCCACCGCACAGCAAGACCTTCAGTCGCTGCATAGAATTAGAGAGCGTCTGATCGTACAGCGTACGTCGCTGATCAACCACGCTCGAGGCCTTCTCGCCGAATATGGAATCGTTTTGCCGCAAGGACCGTGGCGCTTTGCATCCCAGGCACCCTCGGCTATCGAGAATGCGGCTCTCTCCGATCTCGGGCGCGAGCTATTCCTCGAACTCCTCGACCAACTCACCGATGTGAATGACCGAGTTGCCAGGCTCGACAGGAAGATTACCGAGATTTGCCGCGAGCGAGAAGATTGCCGCCACTTGTCCGAACTGCCAGGCGTCGGTCCAATCATTGCAACGGCACTGGTTGCTAGCGTTGAGGACGGACGTCACTTCAAATCCGGACGAGAGCTGGCGGCTTGGATCGGACTGGTCCCGCGACAATACTCGACTGGCGGCAAACCACGGCTTGGTGGAATTGGCCGCCGAGCGAACCATTATCTACGTCGCCAGATGATCCATGGTGCACGCGCAGTCATCAGCCGACTTGCCAGTCACGACGATCGCCGATCGCAGTGGCTGAAAGAGCTAGTCGCTCGCCGGGGATTTAATAAAGCAATCGTGGCGCTTGCCAACAAGACCGCACGGGTAGCATGGGCCTTGCTCACGCGACAGGAGCGCTATGCCGCACAATAGTTATTTGCCAATCATTGCCTATAAGGCGATGATGAATGCGAGGTAAGAACTGATGGCGTAACGGCACGGACCGCAGCTTCGGATCCTGATCTACGACAAGGCCAAAAAGGTCGATCATGTTATAAGGACAGAAGTAGCGGACTCCATCAAGGCCAGGAGCGTGATAGCTCCAGCGATAGGCCGGATAGATTCACGCATCCAATGCCGAGTGCCGCCAAATGTTCACCTCGCCCGGGAGGCGTCCTTAGATTGTCATAGATGCCGCGCGTGCAGGTGCCACGGAAGAAGTCGAAGGCCTTGTCGTGGGCGTCGAAGACCATCTCCTGGCTTTCACGCATATAGGCCCGCGCGAACATCATCCGGCTGTGGCAGAGCCGGACATGCGCAACCTTCACCGTCGTCGTCACGCCCTGGATCAGAACGATCTCATGGCTCCAGTCGAACTGATAAGCCTCGCCGGGCGCATAATAGAGCGGCACGTAGGCCTCGGCCGTCACGGCACCCCGGTCCTTTGACCATCCCTTCGCATAGCGGCGGATCGCATCGTAACTACCGTCGTAACCCAGTGCCCGAAGCTCTTCGTAAATCCGGATCAGCGTCAGTCGCTCGCGAGGTGGCTTGCCTTCGTTCGCGGCCAGGAAGCGCTCGATCTCGGCTTTCCAAGCCCCGGTCTTCGGTAGCGGCTGGCGTTCTCGCTCGTAGGAAAAGTCAGTATCATCGGAATGCAGAATCTTGCGCACCGTGTTGCGGGACACATGCAGCTCCCGAACGATCTTCTTCACCGACCAGCCCTGAACATGGAAGGCTCGACGAACACGCGCAATCGTATCCACTCGCTTCAACTCCCCCTCCATCCGTCAGCAAAAGACGGATGGTCAGACGAAACAGGTGGGGGGTCAAAATTGGGCTCTGACTCACATTTGCTGCTGTTGAGGATGATGCTTCTGCTGGTTCATCGGAGGATCAGCTATGCAGCAACGATTTCAACGGGCGAGCCTCGCTCC
>NZ_LXKN01000039.1 GCF_001692325.1 Rhizobium sp. AC27/96
CCCGAGCGATCAGCCCTTGGTCTCACATCCCGCCATCTCGCCTATGTCATCTACACCTCCGGTTCAACCGGAAAGCCCAAAGGCGTCATGATCGAGCATGCTGGCGTATCCAATCTACTGAATGCGCTGTGTTCTACTTACCCGCTGAGCGCACAGGATGTCGTTCCAGCCAAGACGCCGTTCGGCTTTGATGCATCGGTACGTGAACTGTACTGGCCGCTAATTTGTGGCGCCAGGCTTGTTATAGCGAGACCAGAGGGACACAAGGATCCCGCTTATCTTATGGAACTCTTCCGGCGAGAGCAGGTCACAGCGCTCTACGCTGTTCCTTCGACCATACGCGCTTTACTTGAACAGGGTGAGTTGCATCGCTGCACCAGCCTTAGGTGGATGCTCTCGGGCGCCGAGCCATTATCAGTCCAGCTGGTACGCCGTCTTCGCGAGCAATTGCCTGCACTCAGCATCTTCAGTCAGTACGGGCCGACAGAGACGACCGTGTTTGTCACCCACTACCCCCTTGCCGAAATTGATTCTTTCGAAGCGACCGTCCCGATCGGGCGTCCGATGTCGAACACGCATGTCTATGTGGTGGATGCCCATGGCGGGCTTTGCCCTGTCGGCGTCGCCGGGGAATTGTGGATCGGCGGAGCCGGTGTCGCTCGCGGCTATCTGAACCGGCCCGAGCTGACG
>NZ_LXKN01000040.1 GCF_001692325.1 Rhizobium sp. AC27/96
ACGTTCGCGGACTTCAGGTGAAAACTTGTTCGTTGTCTTGCTCATATCGGCTCCACTTTCTCAGAAGTTGGAGCCTCCGGCAAACCCGGCGCGGTTCAGGGATACGAACGCCGCGATCAGATGTTTTGAATTCGCCGCCAAAGCGTCCCCCGACAATCCGCTTGTGTTGAACAATCTATCGGTCGCTCTCGCTCAAGCCGATCGCAATGGCGATGCTCTTGCCGGTTTTCGCCGTGTGGTATCCCTTCAACCGGACAGCGTCATGCCGCGACACCAGATGCGCCGCCTCACGTCGCGGATTGTTCCGTTCTGGCATATTCCGATGTTGAACGATGTTCGCCGCAACGATGTGTTCGAGGCGGCCATCAAGAGGGCCATCGCCGAGCATGGCCCATCGGTGCAAATGCTCGATATCGGCGCCGGCAGCGGCTTGTTGTCGATGATGGCGGCACGCGCGGACGCGACAAACGTGGTTGCGTGTGAGGTGGTGCCGGTAATCGCGGAAACGGCCGAACGCATCATTGAGCAGAATGGGCTTTCGAACCGCGTAAGCGTGGTCAACAAGGTATCGACGAATCTGGTTATCGGGCGCGACATGCAGGAGCTCGCGGGCATTCTCGTCTCCGAAATTCTGTCGAGTGATCTCTTGGCCGAGAACGTCCTCGATACGTTTGAGGACGCCCATGCACGCCTGATAAGCGAAGGTGCGACAATCATCCCGCGGGCAGCGAGTGCCATTGGTTGCCTGGTCGAGAGCGATGTGCTTGGCAACTATGCGTTCGTGGGCACGGTGTCCGGGTTCGACGTGTCGGAATTTACGCGACTTGCCGCCAACCGCCTGCCGATTCACGGCACGATGACGGAATGGAGGCGGCTCTCGCCTGATATCGAACTTCAGACCATCGACCTCACATGTCCAAGACATGCCGAAGACATTCGTCTCATCGATGTTCCGGTCAGTGCGGATGGAACGGCGGTCGGGATCGTGCAGTGGATGAGGATCGATCTTGCAGAGGGTATTGAGTTTCCAATCATTCCGACGACTATTCCGATGGTGGTTGGCTGCAGGTCTTGCATCCGTATCCTGGGCCGATCAAGGTGACTGCGGGCATCCCGCTGAAAATTATAGCCGGCCACGATCGTAACAGCTTGATATTGATGTCGGCATCCTTGGCGGCACATTGAGAGGCTGGCAAAATGCAAGCATCCAGGAAGAGGACCATCGACGGTCGGAAAATCAAGGCAGTCGTTTTCGACGCTTACGGAACGCTCTACGATGTCCAGTCGGTCGAGGGGGCCGTCGAAGCCGCATTTCCCGGTCGCGGCAGCCTGATCACCGCCATTTGGCGGATGAAACAGCTGGAATATTCATGGCTGGTCACGCTTATGGAACGGTATGAGGATTTCTGGTCGATCAGTCTACGCTCGCTCGAGTATACCCTTCGCTCCCTTGACCTCAGCGCCGGCGGACAGCTTCTGGAGGACGTCGCCGCAAGTTATCTCGATCTGAAGCCATACGACGATGCGCTGGAGTGCCTTGGACGGCTCGCCGCCTATCAGCGCGTCATCCTTTCGAACGGCAGCCCGGCGATGCTGTCGACGCTTGCCGACAAATTCGGGCTCGATACGGTGCTCGACCATATCCCTCAGCGTCGATGAGAAACGCGCCTTCAAACCAGCTCCGGCCGCCTATATGCGTGTTGAAGAAGAGCTTGGCATCTCGCGCGGGCAAGTGGCTTTCGTATCGTCCAACGGATTTGATATTTGCGGCGCGAAGAGCTTTGGCTTCAATAATCGCCTACATCTTTCGTCGCGAGTTCGACGACTGCGCGGGCACGGCTGATGATCTCGCACGGCGCCACGAGCCGGTCGAGGCGTTGCAGTTGTGGATGCAGCGTTTCTCTGCGTTCTTTGCCACCAAGCGGGACTTGCGGGAGCTCTTCACTCGGGTAATCTCGTCTATTCAGCATTGCCGAGTGCATTTCGAGGCGCGCCTGCGCCCTGCTCTACAGAATCTTCTGGCCTCGGCGTCGGCGAAAGGTCGTATTCGTTCGGACATCGCCCCAAATGAATTGCTGGGTGCGATTGCGCGCCTATCGATTTCGGAGAATGCCGATCCGGCACAGGCGCAACGGATGGTGGCGTTGCTGGCGAATGGCCTGTTGTTGTGACGACAGGCGTGCGGAAGCCAATGTCCGGTGTTGGCGGCCATCGGCAGTCATGGGCAGGTTAAGGATGGGAGGTCCCATCCAATAGCCATCGGTCGATAAAGACTCAAAAGGAGTATAGAGGTGCATAACCACGCACAAACTGCGGCCGTTCGGATTCCGCGCCAACCCGGCCATCTCTCAACGGCGCCGGCGACGCGAGCTGATCTAGCCCGTGCGGTAGTTAAAGAATTGAACGTGGGCTTTCCATGCCTGTGGCAGTCGTGCCGCCGAGACGAGGCCGTCCGTATCGCCAACGACACCGTCTACGGGCTTGCGGCCTACGTGCAATCGACTAACATCGATCATGCCCGCGCCATCGCCAAGCGGATGCGCGCCGGTTCCGTCTATATCAACTATCCGGCCTGGGACACTTTCGCGCCTTTCGGCGGTTACAAGCAGTCGGGTAACGGGCGCGAATATGCCGATTGGGCAATCCACGATTTCCTGGAAATCAAGGGCGTTGTCGGCTGGGAATAAATGGGGATAGGCCAGGCATGGCTGCTTCACCACTTTAAATCGGCGTGGTCGCGCCATCCATCTTGGCGGGAGCCTCTGGCACCCGCCAAGATCAGGTGACGATCAGTTGTTCAATGCACCGCCGATGATCGCGCCAAGCGCGAAGGCGGCTGCCGGGTACCAAAGACCGTCCTTGTTGCGACGATAGCCGGGGCGGCGATCGCGATATCCACGATAGCCATGATAATAGCCGGGACCATCATTGCCGCGATGCGGTCCCCATCCACGACGGCCCGCATCGCGCGGAGGCACGTTGCGATGAACTTCGCCGGACCTGTGGTCGCGATGATTGCGTGGCCATTCCTGGGCATTCGCAAAGGGTGCCGAGAGCATCGTGCCGGCAATGGCGACTATGAAAAATTTCTTCATTGATTCGTTTCCTTGTCATTAGCAAGGAAACCTTAGTATTTAAAAGATGAACACAACGTGAAGTATAAGACCATCCTCCGCTTGGCAATCCGACGATGGCCATGCAGGATCCGGCTCTGTTGCAGAAGCCGGTCTAGCCGGTAGGTAGGGTGCTCGCAGCGCCTTTTTCAGCCCGCATCTATCGTCGCCCGACCACTCGTCAAATCCCTGATATTCCCGATAACCTGCTCGGCAACCGACGTTGCCACCGTCACACCAAGAATGGCTCCCGAGCCTGTAAAACGCTCATCGCTAATCTGAACGCCCGATTGCGCAAAAAGTCTTGCCTTCAAGAGGGCAAGGTCCGAAAACGGCACGCCGATCCTCATCGCTACTGTCGGAACAATCTCCCTCGTCTCTGCTGCCTGAAGGCAGATTGAGGCAGTCCCGCCATAGGCGCGGATCAATCCACCGCTTCCCAAAAGCGTACCGCCAAACCACCGCGTCACGACTACCGCAACCATATCCAGCTCCAGGCCATCGATGGCCTGGAGAATAGGTTTGCCTGCCGTACCGCTCGGCTCGCCATCGTCACTGAACCGATAGTTCTGCCCGATGCGCCATGCCCAGCAATTGTGATTCGCATCCGCCACCGAGTATTGCGCGATAAATTCCTTCGCTGCCTCCATGTTCATGACAGGGGCAGCCGTTGCAACGAAACGGCTTCGCTTGATTTCCTGATTAGCGGTTGTGATCGAAACGATCGCAAACATGAGGTGTCCTAGCTAATTTCAATAGGCATTGGAAAGCAGGTTAGCAGTTCCATGGGCATCGTGCTAACGATGGCCGCGACGGTACTACAACAAACGAGAAACCGTCGCACGGAGATGAGACAGTGACAGATTTTCTTGAAAAGTGGTCTTCGAAGAAGGCTGATAAACCCAAAGCAGGAACAAAGACCGTTATTGATACCTTCCGCTCCAGGGTAGCGGAACAAAAGGCATATCTGGAAGAGTATGAGCGGGATACCGCCGGCTTCAGAAAATGGCGCTCCACCTGGTTCCAGCGCGTACCCGGCGGCTTCGGTGTCAGCATCGGCCGCGACTCGGTCAATGCCGGCAAGGGCTTGAACTATGTCGTCGTGGAAACCCTCAAGGATGTAGCAGAGTTCCTCGATGATCTCGCACATCATGCTGAGAATGATGCCGGCTTCCAGCAGGCACTCGAAGAAAACCGCAAGCGCCGCGCCACATTGTTGAATGCGGCAAAGACAGCAGGGAAGACTACTGGTCCGAAGACGGCTACAGCAAAAGCATCCCGGGCGAAGTCTCCGGCAGCAGCTGAAACAGATGCAAAGCCGAAAAGAGGCCGCAAGCCGAAGGCAGAAAATATCGCCTGATAGCTTCAATCAGCCTTGAGCAGGTTAATAGGACGAGAAGCCGAAGTTTCCGACAGGATGCTTCGGCCTCAAACATCTTTAGCCATTTATGATATCGAATACATGGTTCGGCTCTGACAGCAATTTCAGCCACAGCAATTATTCGTGAATACAACTAGTGATATGCGTATCTCGATAGCGGATGCACGACCACATCATCACCCGTGGCGAAAAAGAACATCTCACTGCTTGTTGAATGGACAACTGCACCGTTAGCTTCTGAAATGCTTTCCTGACGGATCCTCCTGTTTCTTGCCAGTCATGCCTGATGTCGTCACTGGTAGTGGCGAGTTACTTGCGCCTGCCCAGGCGATATCAACTTTCGAGTACAATCAAGGGATCATCACACGCGATGTTGAACACATTTCCCATCCACGACAGTCACCGGGCCGGAAAGGTCGGGGATGTCGCCAGCAACGCACTGTGGATCGATCTCGTCAATCCCTCGGTCGAGGAAGTGGCGGACGTCGAAAAGCTCGTCGGAGCAAAGTTGCCATCCCTGGGTGCCCTTAGCGAGATCGAAGCGTCCAGCCGGCTCAAGAACCAGGATGGCATTCTCTACATGAGCACGCCGTCGGCGGCCCGGCGGCCTGAAGGTGCGGAGGCGACCCCACCGTTGGGATTCGTGTTGTCGGCCGACAGGCTGGTCACCGTCCGGTTCATGCAATTGGCGACCTTCGATGCGGTCGCGGCTAAATTTGCCGCCGGCCAGGATGCTCCGAAATCGAGCATTGAGGTGTTCGCTTTGCTCTGCGAAGAAATCGTGGACCATGTTGCCGACATTCTTGAGCATCTGGCCGCGGAATTAAATGGATTGTCGAAGGATGCCTTTCGCGCCGACGATCCCCGCGGCCGTCATCCCGCGCGGGCCAATCGGGTGCTGCGCGGCCAGCTGCGCCAGGTGGGGCGCCTCGGCGATCGGCTCTCGGAGCTGCGCGATGGTCTCCTGGGACTTGCGCGCGTCATTGGCTATGCGGAGCAAAATGCCTGCGATTGGGCCGGTGGAGCGCTCAGGCCGCGCGTCGTCAGCCTGCGCCAGGACATTCATTCGCTATCGGATTACGAAGAGCAGCTGGCCAACAAGGTACAATTCGTTCTGGACGCCTTGGTCGGTCTGATCGGCATAGCGCAGAACGACGTTTTCAAGGTTTTGACGATTGTCTCGATTGTCGGCATCCCGCCTACCTTGATGGCTGGCGTCTATGGCATGAACTTCAAGAACATGCCGGAATATGATTGGGCGTGGGGCTATCAATTCGGTTGGGCGGTGATCATCCTCAGCGCCATCATTCCCCTGGTCTGGTTTAAAGTAAAAGGCTGGTTCTAAAACTGGAATCCCATCCTTTCGGCGCCCGCTTAGGTGAGCACGACTTTGGGAAATTCCGTGGCCAAATGATCGATGAAGGCGCGCACGGAGGGTAGCAGGCCCTGCCGATATGGGATCAGCGCGGTGAGTGTGGAGTCGCCGGCAAGCCAGTCCGGGAGAACGCGGTGCAATTGGCCTGAGCGCAGCTCGTCGCGGCAGATGTAGCCGGGCAGGGCGACGATCCCGAGGCCCGCGATGGCCGCCTGCTTGAGGCCAACCAGATCGTCGCTCAGAAGGCGTGGCGTCAGCGGCATGACTACCTCGTCTGTACCATCGTTGCGGTGGCGGAGGCGCCAGGTTGGAGAGACCCCGGTCCGCATCATGAACAGCGACGGGTGTCGGGTAAGATCTTGCGGCGTCTCCAATCCGCCGTGGGCATCAAGATATGCGGCGCCGGCGAAGAGAAACCAGGGCGCCGGCGCCAGCGTCCGTTGCACCAGCGTCGAGTCCGGCAAAGGGGCCGAGTGGGCCCGGATCGCTACATCGAAGTTCTCGCCGACAATATCGACTGTCTGATCTGTCGCATGGCCGACGATGTTCACCTTGGGAAACCGGACGAGGAAATCCGCGACAATGTCGCGCATCGCAAACTGTGTCGTTGCCAGGCCCGCCGTAAATCGCACCGTGCCGGTCGGCTCTGTCAACCTGTGGCGTATCGCCGTCTCCGCCTGCTCGGCCTGCTGCAGCATTCCCACGGCGTGCCGATAGAACTCGCTGCCCGCGTCGGTCATGGCAAAGCGCCGCGATGTGCGGTTGAGCAATCGAACACCGAGCTCGGCCTCGAGCTGTAGGATGCGGTGGCTCAGGGTCGACTTGGGCATACGCAGTGTGCGCCCGGCAGCGGTGAAACCGCCACGGTCCACCACCTGAACGAAATAGAAGAAGTCGTTGAGATCGAGCACGCACCCTCCATCGTCCAATCATTGGGACGCTATGTTGGCATTTTGCCGACTTCTTAGACGAAGGTCCAGTACGTAAATTCCACCTGTCGCCACCAGACAATCGCGACCCCGCTGCGGCAAAGGTGCTGACCGGGAACCCCACGGAGGCATCATGGAACGGCGTCAGTTCCTCCAAGTTGCAGCGATCGGAACAGCGGGGACCGTCGTCGGACGCACCCCTTCGCTTGCCGCTGTATTTCGCCCACGCCGGTTACAGGAGAATGCAATGACCGACACAATCCGCCCCTATGAACCGCTCACCTCCGAAAACGCCGCGCTCGGCCTCGTCGACCACCAGCTCGGCCTGATGACAGGCGTACGCGACTACTCGACCGGGGAGCTGAAGCACAATGTCGTCGCTCTGGCGAAGGCCGCAAAAGTGCTCAAACTTCCGATCGTCGTCACCACCACGGCACGCAACAGCATGTGGGGCCCGACCTTCCCTGAATTGGTCGAGGCATTGCCGGGAGTGCAGATCATCGACCGTTCGTCGGTGAATGCCTTCGACGATCCGGCAGTTGCGCGCGCAATCGAGGCAACCGGCCGCAAGAAGCTGATCTTCGCCGGCATCTCTCTCGAAGTCTGCGCGGCGTTTCCCGCCATCACAGCGATCGGCAAGGGTTATGACGCCTATGTGGCCGTCGATGCATCGGGGACGTTTAGCGAAACGAAACGCGAGGCAGGTCTCCTGCGCATGCTGCAGGCCGGCGTCATCCTTTCGGACTATGCGACGCTGATGGTCGAAATCCTGAAGGACAACGGGCGTCCTGAGGCAGGCGCTGTCTATGAAGCCCTCGATATGCCCTGGGCAAAGCTTGTCGGGCAGATCGCCCAATCCCGCGCCAGATAACAGGGCGCGTCATGACGCTGTTTCAAGGAATGGCGGAAGGGATACCGGTGTCCGCCATTCTCTCGTGGGACCCACGCATCTGCAGGTCTTCTAGCGATTCAACGCTTCAGGATTGATCATGTTGATTGGAGAGCCGGCCGCAAAGGCATTGATCTGATCGAAGACGTCTGAGAATTGGAGGTCGAACTCTTCCTGCGTGACGTAGCCGATATGTGGGGTCGCCACCACGTTCGGCAGGTTGATCAGCGGATCGGCCGTGTCGCGCAACGGCTCGGTCTCGAATACATCGACCGCCGCCATGCCGGGGCGCCCAGCCTTCAGCGCCGCAACCAGGGCGCCCGGCTCGATCAAGGGCGCCCGGCTTGTATTCACAAGGATCGCGGATGGCTTCATCAGCGCGAGATCGGCGCCGGTCACGATCCCGCGCGTTGCCGGCACAAGCCGCATGTGGAGCGAGACAACATCGCAAGAGGCGAAGAACGCGTCCTTGCTTTCGGCAACCGCCCAGCCCTGGCTCCTCGCGCGGTCGCGCGACGCCTCGCGCGCCCAAACGAGCACCCCCATGCCGAAGGCACGCCCATAGCCCGCGACGACCTCGCCGATACGGCCCCAGCCATAGATGCCGAGAACTTTCCCTCTCAATGTATGGCCGACGCCCGAAATCCACCCGCCCGCCTTGAGCGAGGCGACCTGCGCTGGAAGCTGACGAGCCGCCGCAAGGACAAGCGACCAGGTCAACTCGGCCGCCGCATAGGATGGTGTGTCGGAATGCATGTTGGAGCAAAGCAGCACGCCATTTCGCGTGCAGCCGGGAACGTCGACATGCGGATAGACGCTGCGCTGGCTGATCAGCCGGAGCTTGGGCAGTCGGTCGAGCAGGGAGCCTTGGATGCGGGACCGCTCACGGATGAGCACCAGCGCCTCAGTCCCAGACAAGCGGTGGACCAGTTCGTCCTCGTCTTCGACGTGATCGTTCCAGATCTCGACGTCGTGACCACTAAGCTTGGCGAAACAGGGCAGATGCCGAAGCGTATCGTGCCAGTCGTCGAGAATTGTAACCTTCATGACTGCAATGCCAGCACTTTTCTTCCCGCCTCCGTCAGCACGACGGAATCCCGTTCGCGCTCGACAAGACCAAGATCCACCGCATCCTCCCAAACCGGCAGACGCGGGCAACTCGTCCGCCAGGCATCCATGACTTCATGGTAGGGCCGAGGCCCAGCTTTCAGG
The DNA here is from genome assembly GCF_001692325.1 of Rhizobium sp. AC27/96. Lineage (GTDB taxonomy): Bacteria > Pseudomonadota > Alphaproteobacteria > Rhizobiales > Rhizobiaceae > Rhizobium. The sequence continues at coordinate 8,900 of NZ_LXKN01000040.1, forward strand.
AAAACCAACAGATCAACGACAAGGGCATCAGGCGTTTCCACTACAACCTCCCTGGATATTAGAAGAGGATTTTATACCCATGGGCGATTATTGTCATGCCGGATCGCGCCAAATTCACAGTAGTGCGTTGCAATTGGGCCGCGCTCTACAAATGGTTGCAATGGGTAGAAACGGGAGCGGAGCGCATCGCGACAAAGCAGATGGCGGAAGTTATGGAAATAAGTTCCATAAGCTATCTTATCTGATTGGCCGGGGTACATTGGCAGATTCCAATTTCAAATGCAACGAAGACAATAATGGCCATCATTTGAGGAAGCCGCCCTCTTCCCCTGCAACACTGGCATCGTGCGCTTGGCGTAACCTCTCCAAAATCATACAACCTGAAACTCTGCTCAATCATAAGGCCATGGAGATCTGAAATGTCGCAACCCATCACGGCGGATTATCTGGAAAGCCTTCTCGGCAATCGGCGTCTCATGGAGCAACTGGCCTTCATTCTGGAAGTCGAGAAACTCAAGACCATCCTGCGCAAGACGCTGTTGCTCGACCGCTCGCGAGTGGAAAACGACGCCGAGCACAGCTGGCAGTTGGCGCTCATGGCGATAGTGCTTTCGGAGCACTCTCGCGAGCCCATCGACCTGCTTCGCGTCATCAAGATGCTGCTCATCCACGATATCGTCGAGATCGATGCTGGCGACACCTTTGCCTACGACAATGTCGCCAGACAGAGCCAGGTCGAACGTGAACTCAAGGCTGCCGACCGCATTTTCGCGCTTCTACCCCGCGATCAGGCGCAGGAATTCCGCGCGCTATGGGATGAATTCGAGCTGAAAGCCACCAATGAATCTCGCTTCGCCAATGCGATGGATCGGCTGCAACCGCTGCTGCATAACTTTTTCACCAACGGTGGCACTTGGAGCACCAACGGCGTGACCTCCTCGGATGTCGACCGCCGCATGGCCCCAATCGGGATAGCCTCGGGCACGCTTGGCGAGCTTAGTGAAAAGCTTATCTCACTGGCGATCGAACAAGGCATTCTTGCGCCGGGATTGAGGTCGCAGGACAGCTCCAAAATCTAGCCTTGCAGCCTTTATCGGAGCACAAGGCCGCGACTTCTGGCGTTTGCGATCTTTCCATGATCATGCCCATCGGGACGATTTGAGGCGTCACGCGATCCGATAGGGCAATTTTGACCGCTTGAAGATATTTTGGCTACCGCCATGCCTTGAAACAGTTCTCGCATGCCATTGAAGCAACTTGGGATGCGGCCGCCACAGACTTCGCCAAGCCTGAAAGCTCGCAATCAGGCATCAGCGCCCAGTTGCTGATTTCCCCCAGGAATTGACCCGACGTTGAAGTGATCGCTGGAGCTGGATCACGCGAAACAAAAAATCACGATACAATCACGGCCAGGTGTTTCCATCCGATCGCACATTGTTCAGGACGATCGGACCGACGGCGATTTACCAGTAAAATCAATTGGTAATCATTCGACCTGACGTCAGAACCACTGACGATTGGCGCGGCCCCTCCGCATTGGAGCCGCTGAGCTGATGGGGACACGGGATGGTAGCCGCTGATCACAAAGCCTGCCGCACCGCGAAGCCCATCAAACACCTTGAGGTCTTGTCGTGAAGGCAATGGCCTTTCCATCGTTCCACAACTCAATAGGGAGTGCTCAATATGACCACCAAAGATTGTTGCTGGATTCTTGTGGCCACCACAGGATGCTCTACTGCCGATTTCGCAGCAGCCAAGTCGCCTGCGCCGAACGGCTGCTGCTGGATTATCCTGGCGACCACCGGTTGCTCGACGGACGCGGCGACCGCCGAATCCTCGTCGGCGCTCCGGCAGAGCGTCGCCGACGATTGCTGCTGGATCGTTCTGGCGACCACCGGCTGCTCCACGGATGCGGCGACCGCCAAACTGCATAGCGCGGCACCTCAGGCGAACAAGGCCAATGATTGCTGCTGGATCATTCTTGCAACGACTGGCTGCTCGACCTGATCGACCCGACTGCGGTGGAGAAAGCCGCGGGGCTTTCTCCACCCGTCCAACGCGTACTGCCACCAGCTCTTTGCCCCTACTCGGCACCTGCGCTCGCGATCTCGTCCTGTGCTTTGCGAACGCCTCGTAAGCGGCCTGAACTCTCCTGGAGGTCCTAACCAAATGTATTCGATTGATACCATCGACAAACTGCTGGATTCACTCGGCCTGATATCCAAAGAGTCGATTTTGTACGGGGATTTTGAGGCAACTACCCTCACCAGGCGCAACCGCAACATCCAGGTGACCACGAACAGGGCCGAGAACTACCTGATCAAGCAGCCTTCAGATCCAGATTCTGAAAGCGCCGAAACCTTGAGAGCTGAAATACGCTTCTATGAGTTCCTCGAGAGAGAAAACCCGGCCTTTCGCGTCGATTGTGCGACGGTGCGCCATACTGACCTTGAGCAAGGGCTCCTGGTCCTGGACTTCTACCGGGAGGCAATTCCTCTTTGGCGTTACTATAAGCAGCGTGGCGCAGACAGGCTTCCGCTGCGTACGATTTCCGAGGTCGGGAGGCTGTTAGCCGAGCTGCACCGGGAATTTGAACAGCCGGTTACATGCGGCAACGGGAAGATCGCCTTTCTCTCAACCGATCTGCCGTTCGGTTTCAAACTGAACAAGCCTAGTCCGAATGTCCTTGGCTACATACGCCCAGGTGGCCTCGCCTATCTGCGCGAGTTGCAGGCGATGAGCGATGTCATGCTCCGTTGGGAGGCCGCGGCGAAAACCTGGGAAATCAACAGCGTTATTCATGGCGACGTGAAGCTGGACAATTTTCTCGTTCAACCGGATCCCAATATGGAGGACATCGGCTCGGACAGGATCCGCATCGTCGATTGGGAACTGGTGCAGCAGGGCGACAAGGCCTGGGATATTGCCGGGGTTTTCCAGGACTTTATCTTTTGGTGGACCATTTCCATGCCGGATATGGCCACGCCCGAAGACATGGTCCGAAACGCTGGTTTCCCAATCACGAGGCTCAAGCCCTGCCTGCAGACCTTTTGGCACCGCTATATTGCTCATGGCGGCCAGAACGCTGACGAAGAAGCCCGGTTGCTAAGCAAGGTCGTGACCTTTTCGGCGATCAGGATCTTTCAGACCAGCTACGAAATTGCAGCGAAATTCGATGAGATCCCGCCGATCGCCCGAATTCTACTCGGCATTGCAAAGAGCATTCTCGAAAAGCCGACGGAAGCCGCTTCCGGTCTGTTCGGCATTGAACTTGGGAGGATCCATTGATGACGTCCCAGTTGGTACATCCCGATATTTTGAGGGTTTTGACCGCGGTTCGGGTTCTGTCCGACACCGAATATGAGCTTAACGGCATCGTCCGAGACATCAGCAAGCTTCGCGTGTTCGATCCGAGCCGTGGAGTGGAGCTGACGGCCGGGCCGGATGCGGCTGATGGCGGCATCGAGCGCTTCCGCACCATCCTGATGACGGATATTTATAACAATCTTTATTCCGCGACATTTCCCTCGCCCGTCAGTCCCAACCTCGATCCGAACGACTTCATTCCGTCACTCTCAAAGGCGAATAACGGAACAGGCACATTCCAGGAGGGCTGGTTTCTGCTCGGGCAGGAACAGGGAAGCAGCAAGCTGATCGTTCGAAAGGATGGCATCCTCTATTGGGTTCGGCCCGAGGATGTAGTTCCCCGGCTTCCCGCAGGCTCGGAAGATCAATCCTGCTACGTTCGGATACCAAAGGAAGCGCGCCAAATGATGCCGGCTTTCTACATGGCTTTTGGCAACGCCTCGCGCCTGGATATCCCCGCCGACTGCGGCCCGCTCCTTCGTTTCTACTTCAATTTGACGCCGACAGCCGCTGAGCCATATCTCTTAGAAATCACGCGCCGCCTGAACCAAAGACGCATTCACTTCAGAACCAAGGTCATAGCCGACCCGGCAGGCTACAACAGGTCAGACGCGGGCGTGCTCTATTTGCGTGCCTGTCAAATGGCCGAGGCCCTACCGGAGATCATGGCAACGCATGGGGTCATAGACCCCCTCCTCAAGGATGGCGTGCCTCTGTTTGCACGGCGTCTCGCCAAGGGGCTGGCTTTTGCCGAGGATCCCGGTGATGGCTCCAGCTTTGGCATTTCACGCGCCACACTGCTGGCCGGCGCTCTTCTGGATAACCCGTCTCCGGTCGAAACACACCAGGTGGCTCGATCGGTTTACGCGAGCTTCGAACGCTCCGGGCTCGATAGTCTGCGGCCCTATGCACGTCAGGACAACCTGGCCCAGTACGAAGCAGCATTGGCCTCCGCAACATCCGTCTGGGAGAAACTGACATGAATCAATTTGCCAAAGTCATGGCGGAGCCGCTTGCGCGTGACCAGTTGCTGGACGCGGCGATCCGCATTGGCGACCAGCTGGTTCGCACCGCCTACTGGAGCAATGACGAACTGGCCTGCAACTGGCTGGGACGCAGAGACATCGAGGATAGGGAAATCGCCGGTTACTCACGCAGAACTGCCGCCTTGAGCCCGGAACTTTATTCCGGCTCGGCGGGAACCGCCCTTTATCTCGATGCGCTTTACGCCGAGACGGGTGATGCGCGATATGAGAGGACTGCCGTCGCCGCCTGGCTGCGTTCGGTCAACTACATGCGGCAGAACCATTTTCCCGCATCGCCGATTTCCTTCTATGCCGGCTGTTTGGGCCTGCTTTATGCCGGCGTACAGATCCTCTCCCATACACAGCAGTTTCGTACCATCGTCATGGACGAATTCCTCTTCCTGACAAACAGGATCATGGACGGATTGTCCGTTCATCATTCTCTCGATGTCATCGGCGGCAATGCAGGTGCGATCCCCGCACTCGTTCATCTGGCCGACGTGCTGAAGCAACGCGCATTCCTGGAACTTGCATCTGATTGTGCTCAAGAGATCGTCGACAAGGCGCAGTGGAAAGACGATGAAATCTGCCTCTGGGCGCCCGAGAAGGTTCATGGCGTCGAGCTCGAATTGCCACCGCTCAGCGGCTTCTCGCACGGAGCTTCCGGGCTCGCACTAGGTCTATTGCGAGCCTATCGCGCAACCGGCAACGAGACATTTCTCAAGCACGCCCGCGGGGCCTTTTCTTTTGAGGATGCGCTGTTCAATCCGGATGAAGGAAACTGGATCGACACGCGATATGAGCATTCGAAGCGCGACGGGAAGATCGTTGGCACTTTCAGAGGTGCGTGGTGCCACGGAGCACCAGGGATTGGCTTGGCCCACCTCTATGCCCGGGACCTTGATCCGGAACGCGCGGCGTATCACGAGCGCATGGCTCGCATCGCGATGAAGACGACCCAAGCTTTTATCGTTCAACGCCGGGCCACGCAGGGCTCCGATATCACTTTGTGCCACGGTGTCCTGGGATTGTCTGATATCCTCCTGGATCTGGCGACGGCGTTTGACGATGACGAAGCAAGATCCTGCGTCAACGCTACCGTTCGGTCCGTTCTCGGCGAGCACGGTCATCCCGAACAAATGCCGTCTGGCCTGCAGCGCGGCGGATACAGCCCCTGTCTCATGGTTGGTATTGCCGGCATCGGCCTGCATCTCCTTCGTCTGCGAAATCCCGGTATTCCCTCCGTTCTCTGCCTGAATCAACCGCTGCGAATGGTTCCAGCGAAGCCCGAGGAGCGGCCGTGACAGCCACCAGGAATTGCAGCCACGCTTCGCCGATCTTCGGTCGATTGATGTGGCTCTCAAGGGAAAACGATCGGTCGCGAGGAAAGCATGAACAAGCTAACCGGGTGGTCGCTGTAACTTTCGGTATTTCGTTCAAAGAGATATCGGTGCGGCACCAGTCGACTGCTTCCGCGACCCGGATCTCAAGATGGGCTGCACGTCGAAAGCTATTCGTTTCAGATCAGCTCATCTGCGCGAAGCACTGTTTCGCCTCCGGCAGCATATGCGGATTCGATCTGGCGACGAACTACAATTTTAAGATGTATATCGGTTAAACTTTAAGATTGAAATTCAAACATAGACGCCTCCGGGAATGGAAAATCGGAAGTTTCCGCGGAATCGCATTTTTTTCTTGCTATTAATGATTGTATATAATAACATTCTAACTTTCTCAACAGTTGAACGGTGGATGGGGAATTTTCGATGAGACTCCTTGGGTTGATCTGCCTTTTTGTGACCGTGATGTTTGCCACCGCGGCATCCGCGGAGTGTTCGCTGCCGACGACAAAAGACTTTGCGACCCAAGCGACCGCCCTGTTCAACTGTCCAAGCGCCTTGCCGCTCAAGGGAGGAGAGGGCAAGCGCAAATTTCAGGTCCATTATGACTTCCCGAAAACGCTCCCGGATAGCAGCCACTTGCCATGGCTGGCAGTCGACCCCCTCACCGACCCCGCCGGCTACATGCACGCAATCCTTGAATATGCGACGAAGTATAACGGGCGCTCGGACATAGACTGGCGCATCGAAGACAACAAGGAGCAGCACTGGTGTAACGCTCCCTGGCTTCAGGATTCCCGTGAGCCATTGCGCGGCATGACGACAGAACGCTGGTCGCGGCCGAAGGAACTGCACGAGAAGCAGGTCGGTTGGGCAAAAAACTGGGCCGTCGGGATCTATAACGACCTGGCCTGTTATGGCCTGGGGCAGATCTGGAGTGATCCGACATTCCCGAAGACGAAGGGGTTCAGCCTTCCCAACGGGGCTTTGGGCATCAAGCTGCTGTTCACGAACGCCACTCCCGCCCAGGTCCCTTTTCTGAGCAACTCGAAGGAATGGGAAGTTGCTGCGGGCAATGACGGCAGCATCATCACGATGCGAATGTTGCAGGTGGACGTCTCGGTGAAGGACAAGCGCTCGCCGAATGGCTGGTTCTTTGGCACATTCATGTATGACGGGACAAAGGCGGGCAAGACACCCTATGATCGCCTGGTTCCAGTTGGCCTGATGTGGGGCAGCGACCCCGATTTGCTGGCCAGCGCATATTACGACAAGGCGGCAACGCCCAAGGAAAGCTGGGTCAACCCGGAGGAGGCTCAGCGCTTCTACGCTTTGCCGCGTCAACATCTCGGGCTTTTCGGTCGCGCAAACGGGCCTGTCGACAATCCAAAGTCGGCCTGCATCACCTGCCATCAGCGCGCAATGGATTGGGGCCGTGCAGTTCTGGCCAATTCTCCAGAGGCCAAACAGGCAGCCATGCTGCTGCCTGACGTGCCTTTTGATCCCTTCATCGACAGCGACGCAAAAGCCTATTTCCGCAACATCGGCGCTGCGTCCCCGGTACCGAATACGCAGACGCTGGATTATTCGCTTCAAGTCGCCAAGGGCATATCGATCTTTCGCGCCTGGGTGCTCCTGAATTATCCGGACCATGCGGGATCAACGACCGACATACCACCCTATCCATTCGCCCGCCTTCTGATGGGCAGCCAGCAAGTGCCGACCGCCGGCGCAGCCTTTGATGAGTTCAACCGCTAACGAATATTTTCGGAGTTAGAGACCAAGCAAGCGTGCATTCCTGAGGATATCGTATGATTTTCCTGCGAATATATGGCCGTTTTCGCCTGACAGGACCTAAGGGGGAGGATCTCCTGCCTCGGGCCATGAAGGCACGCGGACTGATCGCGCTCCTTGCCCTTGCGCCTGATTACTCCAGAAGTCGCCGCTGGCTCCAGGACAAGTTGTGGAGCGACAGAGATGCCCAGCAGGGGTCGGACAGCCTACGTCAAACATTGACGATCATTCGCCGCTCACTTGGAAAGTATGCCCATGTACTCAGAGCGGATCGAGAACAGGTTTCGTTTGATCCAGCTCATTTTACGGTCGATCGCGAACGAGGACCGACCAACCGTTCATGCGAAGCGGATGGAGGGCTTTTCTGCGGCCTTGATGTAGCTGACCCGGAGTTCGAAAGCTGGGTCCGCGACCAGCGTAGCCAGGCTGAAACAGCGGTAGAGCCTACCTGCTTTGCAACCCGCCGGCTGATGCCGGAAGCAGCGCCTGCCATTTTTTTCCAATACAGGACCAATGTTTCAAGCGGCGACCGTCTCGTGCGCACCATCATATCTTTAACGACTTCGGCACTTTTGGATTTTACCGACTTCAGCATTTACCATGAACTTGGGTCGGATCCCGCCAATGCCGGCAGAAGCGCGAAGAAGGGCCTGATCGTCGCTTTGGCTGCCTTTGGCTCTCGTGACAGACTCGAGCTTCACGTCGCCCTGAAGAATTTTCAGAGCTCGGAAATCCTGCTGATGCAAAACTTCTCCATATGTCGCAAGGAAGAGGTGCTGGAACAGGGCGACATTGAACTGGCGTCATCATGCATCGTTGAAGCCATACTCAACACAATGAAGAAGAGCCTCGAAAAGCTTGATATTTCCGATTGCGCGACGACCTTTGCAAACCGCGCGCGCAATCTGGTCTTCCGGTTCGATAAGGCAGCGTTGCTATCCGCAGACAGGTATTTTCAAGCCGCCTATGAGCTGGCACCCAAACCGCAATACCTCGCCTGGAGGGCTTTCGGTCGCACCATCGCCCAGTTTCAGCATCGGACGCCAGAATTGCCGGGAGACAACGTTAGTGTGGATGGGCTGTTTCATGAGGCCATCAGTGAAGCGCCCGACAGCGCAACCGTTTTGGGCATCGGCGCCCATATCGAATATCTGAGAGGCGGCTCTCCCCGAAACTCGCTGTCGCTGGCGAAGAGAGCCGTCAAATATGACCCGCTCAACAGCGTCAATCTCGCCATTCTGTCAAATACGGAACTCATTCTGGGCGATCTGAAAAGCTCTCGAGCCTCTTCGCTCGCAGCATTGCAATTAACCGGAGGCAGTGAAGCACGCGCTTTCACGGAGTTCTTCTGCTGCATGTCCGCGGCAGCGCTCGGCGAATACGAGGACGCAACCAATCATGCCGAAGCCGCATTGCTGCTGCGTCCGTCATTTGTCGCGCCGTTGCGCTATCTGATTACGCTTCATAAGCAAGCGGGCCGGACCGCAAGTTACGATCGCTCAGTTTCAAGAATGAGGGTACTGGAAACAGGCTTCACTCCGGCTCAAATGCTCGACAGCAATTACCCGGTTACGACGCTAAGGCGGCTCCGCTTATTTGACGCCTTGGTCACTTGATCAAGGAGCAGTATTGTTTTCCGCAACCGACCGGTAAAACACCGAGGACGGTTGAGTATCTCCCGTCGATTTCAAGGTGCTATATCAGGCCGAGCGTGACCAAACTTTCCGCAGTGGCGACGATCGCATCTTCGCGTGAGCGAGGCCTCCAACCAAGCAAGGTCTGCGCCTTCACGCTGGTCGCATTCATATTGACCCCGAGTATCGGCAGGATTGCCTTCATCACCGGGTCCCTCAAGGCAGATAGAGCGACGAGCCAGTTGGGAATGACGCGCGTCGACACTTTTCCAGCCGCTTTGCCCATGCGCTCACGCAATATCCTGGCAATGTCCGCCATCCATATGCTCTCGCCTGAAATAGCCAGGAAGCGCTCGCCCCTTGCCGCCGGGTCAGTCATGGCGAGAACGTGAAGGTCCGCTACATCACGCACGTCGACAAGCCCCGTATTGATCTTAGGACATGCCGGCTGGCCATCCATCATGTTCTTGATCATTCGGATCGAATGAGAATAATCAGGCCCGAGAGCAGGCCCCAGCACGGCGACCGGATTGACGGCCGATAGTTCGAGCGCCCCTCCTTCCCTGGCGACAAAGTCCCAGGCCGCTTGTTCGGAGAGGGTCTTCGACTTTTGATAGGGTGCAACTCGTCCGGTTAGATCGCTCCAATCGGTCTCGTTGAACGGCCGGTGCAGCGGCTTCCTGTGCCCGACGCCAACCGCGCCAAAAGCGGAAGTCAGCACCACGCGCTTCACGCCCGCGTCTCGCGCCGCCCGCAGCACGCGCAGATTGCCATCGATTGCGGGCCTGACCCAATCCTCTTCGCGGACCTGGTCGCCCGATGGGGTCGGCGATGCTCCATGCAGGACATAGACACAGCCCGCCACCGCTTCGGCCCAGCCGGCATCCGAGCCAAGATCGGTTTTGACGAACGAGAGGCGATCGCCCGGCTCGGCGCCTCCTGCCCTTAGATTCTGCCGTACTTCCTGTTCGCGGGAGAGCGAACGGACAGTTGTGCGGACCCGATAGCCCGATCTCAGGAGCGCGAGCATGCAGTGCTGGGCAATGAAGCCGGTGCCGCCGGTCACCAGAACTAATTCATCTGTCATCATCTTCTCCTGGCCTGTTATCGATCGATCGTCGCCATGACGAAGTCGTTGTAGCGGTTTCCGGATATGGCGCCGGTGGCGAGCGCGTCGTCGAGCGTCCGCATTTCTGCCGGATCGAGGCGGATTTCGGCCGCCGCAACATTCTCCTCCAGGAAGAGCCGGCGCTTGGTGCCCGGGATCGGGGCGATATTCCCACCCTTGTGCAGCAGCCACGCAAGCGCGATCTGGCCGGGCTTCACGCCCTTGCCGGCCGCGACATCGAAAACGATCTGTGCTGCCCTTGCGTTGGCGTCGAAATTGTCTGCCTGATATCGCGGATCGATACGCCGGGTATAACCTTCAGGATACTCCTCCGCACGCCTTGCGCCGCCGGCGAGGAAACCCCGGCCAAGCGGGCAGAACGGCACGAGGCCGATATCGAGCTCGCGCAGAAGCGGAATGATATCAGGCTCCAGATTGCGCTCCCAAAGCGAATATTCACTTTGCAGCGCCGAGATGGGATGTACTGCGTGCGCACGACGAATATTGGCGGCGCCGACTTCGGAGAGGCCGAAGTAAAGCACCTTTCCCTCGCGCACCAGCTCGCCGACGGTGCCGGCCACGTCTTCGATCGGCACCTTGCGATCGAGGCGGTGCTGATAAAGCAGATCGATATGATCTGTCTGCAGCCGCTTCAGCGATCCTTCGACCGCCCGGCGGATCGCGGCGGGACTGCTGTCCGTTTCTGCTCCGACCTGGCGGCCGTTTTCGAAGCGAAAGCCAAATTTCGTGGCGAGGATGACCTGATCGCGGCGGCCTCTAAATGCACGACCGAGCAGTTCCTCATTTGTAAATGGACCATAGCCTTCTGCCGTGTCGAAGAAGTTGCATCCCAGATCGATAGCGCGATCAAGGGTCGCCACTGCTTCTGTCTCGTCGGCCGGTCCGTAAGACTGGCTCATGCCCATGCAGCCCAAACCGATGGCGCTTACTTCCAGCCCCTGGCCGCCGAGGCGCCTCTTGCCCAATGTCATGATTTTCTCCTGGCTCCTCGGCTATCCACGAGGGCACGAATTCTGAACCGCGCGACACTCGATGAGTATGGCGCCTCCGATTTCCGGTGATTGATGGAGACGAAGATAAGTCAGGATTTCCGGACGAAGAATGCGCCAAAGTGCGAATTACTTGCGCCAGAGTTCAAAAGCTGGCCGATCCAGACATTTCCAACCTCGGTTCGATGCACTCCATCGCCTTGGACACCTGATCCAGAAGGGAAACACGGCCATTCCTCCCTTCGCACGCAGAGCGCTTGAATCGACGCATTTCTTGCGCCATAGTTCGGAATGCCAGCAGATCCCTTTTCCGATATCCTTAGACTCACACGCGCCGAAGCGGTTGCTACCGGTGGCTTTACGGCCGGCGGGTCGTGGGCAATTTCGTTTCCCGGCCGTGACAAGATCAAATTCTGCGCCGTCATCAAGGGAAGTTGCTGGGCATCGCTCGAAGGTCATAAGGAGCCGGTCAGGCTCAATACCGGCGACATCGGCCTGCTTGCGGCAAAGCGTTCCTATGTGTTGGGAAGCGACCTCGGCATCGTTCCTGTCGATGCGATGAGCCTGTTTTCGAGCGTCGGCCGGACGACGGCCGTTCTCGGTGACGGGAGCGACTTCACCTTTATCGGCGGCCATGTCGTTCTTGATCCGGCGAGCGGCCAGTTGCTGGCAGATGTATTGCCACCGTGGATTCATATCCAGGCAGGATCACCCCAGGCAACGGCGTTGCGATGGCTTCTCGATCAGCTTGCCGAAGAACGGGCCACTGATCAGCCGGGCGGCCAGCTCGCATCGGCTCAACTGACGCAGCTGCTCTTCATCCAAACCTTGAGAGCGCACCTGAAAACGGCGAGCGAGATGCCTGCAAGCTGGCTGCGCGCACTTGGCGATCCGCGTATCGCTCCCGCCTTGCACATGATGCACGGCGACCCGGCTCGGGCCTGGCATCTTGACGAGCTCGCCAAGGCCTCGGCGATGTCGCGTACCAGCTTTGCCTTCCATTTCAAGAAAGCTGCCGGGATTGCCCCACTGACCTACCTCACCGAGTGGCGCATGAGGGTCGCAGAGCGTGCCCTGCGTGATGGAAAGACCATAGTCGCGGAAATCGCCCAGTCCGTCGGCTATGCGTCGGAGAGCGCGTTCAGCAACGCGTTCAAGCGCGTAACGGGCTACTCGCCAAAGGCCTATCGGAGCGTCGCCCGATCCACACAACAATCTCCCGCAGATCAACCCTAGCTACCGTCCACAAGTCTGCAAGGCCCACGCGGTGAAAGACAGCGTCTATGTCCCGCCCGCAGATCTTGGCGGCGCCCTCGTCCCGCTCCAGATGTCAGTCAGCGTCAGACTACCTCTGGCATGGCCTTACCTCTCTCGATCGCCGGTAGCGGATCTCCACACGCGATCTGCCGCTCGCGATTTAAGGAAGACGCCTACCGGCGCTTCCCTGTCCTGTGGATTACCCCGACCCAGTAGAGGCGAACACAAATCAAATGTTGCTAATATACAACATTTGATTGAATATTGATATCAAATGAAACAATCCTAGCGGATTTCAAAAATGGTAAATTGCCTTTCAAGTCGCTTTCGATAGTAGTGTTATCGAAATGGGGGCGATGCCACGATGTTCGCAGGCAATTGCAAGAGTAAATTTCTGCCATTCAGCGATGAATGGCGGCCGGTACTTGGGTTGGGCAAATGAAATTTGGCGGGTTGTCGGCCACGGAACTTGTCAGAGAAAAGATCTCGATTCGAGAGAAATATTGTATTTCTAGAAATAAGCTATTGATTAACTTTGCCGGTTACGCACACCGCCTGGCGAAGCACATCAATAAAGTAACGGCAAGCTCAATATCGGTAGCATCGCAGGGCCATACGCTACTTCTCAAGACGGTTCTGCTCGTTGCCTTATTATTCTCCGGCTTATCTTTTGCCGCCCCCGGCATGGCCTATGCTGCCTGCACCAGTTTTAACGTACCCGATGCAAATACGACGCCGTCAACTAACCCGATGGCCTCCGGCGGATCGATTCTGATCACCGTCGGCACCCAATGTAATGGCGCCGGCCTCAACCCGTACCCCGGACCGAACACAACTTCTCCGGCTCATGGCTCGGTCACCGTCGATGCCGCGGCAGGCAAAGTTACTTACGTCAACAATGGCGATGGTGCGACAAGCGATAGCTTCGTCGTGGTCGATGCCGGTGGAATCCCATTTACGATCAACGTTGCCGTTGCGTCGACCACAAACCCTATCACGGTTTCTCCCGGCTCGTTGCCCAACCCGCAAGTCGGCACGGCCTTCAGCCAAACTCTCAGCGCGAGCGGCGCCACGGCCCCCTATACTTTCGCATTGACCTCGGGTTCGTTGCCGCCGGGTCTATCGTTCAGCGGATCGACCATCTCCGGTACCCCCACGCAGGCGGGCAACTATACTGTCACATTTACGGTGACGGCCACTGGCGGCCTGTCGACAACCAAGTCCTATTCGGCCACCGTCCCGAACCCGTCCAACAATATTGCGGTTAGCGCGCCGCCAACTGCCACTCTGAATGCGGCCTATAGCGCAACGCTCTCCGGGTCAGGCGCTTTGGCCCCATACAGTTTCGCACTCTACACCGGATCAACCATGCCTCCAGGACTTTCGTTGGCAGGCAACGGTGCGATCAGCGGAACGCCGACGTCGCTTGGAAATTTCAGTTTCCAGGTTGTGGTCACCGATAGCAGTCCAAATCTGCACGGTACATCGCCGGGGCCTTATGCCAATGTCGTTACCGTCAACCTCCAGGTTGTCAATTTACCGCCGCCCGTTGCCGGCGCCGCCAGCGCAACGGTGAGCTACGGCAGCAGTGCGAACCCGATTACGCTGAACCTGTCAGGGGGAGCTGCGGCCTCTGTCGCCGTCGCGACCCAGGCCTCTCACGGCACGGCCACGGCAAGCGGGACATCGATCACCTACACGCCGACCGCCGGCTATGCCGGCAGCGATAGTTTCACCTACACCGCAACCAATACCGGCGGTACATCCTCGCCGGCGATCGTCAGCATAACGGTTTCTCCGCCGACGATCTCATTCACCACGGCCTCACCTTTGACGGGGGGTACGGTCGGTACCGGCTACAGCCAGACGCTCGCCGCCTCGGGCGGCGCCACCCCCTATAGCTACAGCATCACCTCAGGCGCCCTGCCGGCCGGTCTGACACTGTCGTCCTCAGGCACTCTCTCCGGCACGCCAACCGCAGGCGGGACCTTCAACTTCACGGTCAAGGCAACGGATAGTTCAACCGGAACCGGTGCCCCGTTTAATACATCGAAAGCCTTCAGCCTGAGCATCGCATCGCCGTCGATTGCGATTACACCGACTACGCTGCCTGCCGCGACCGTGGCCTCTGCCTATAACCAGACCATCACGGCATCAGGCGGCACAAGTTCCTATGCTTATGCGATTACCGCGGGCGCCCTTCCAGCGGGTTTGACATTATCAGCAACGACCGGCGTGCTTTCCGGCACCCCGAGCGCTGGCGGCACCTTCAACTTCACCGTGACCGCCACCGATAGCTCCACAGGTTCCGGACCTTATACCGGCTCCAGAGCCTATAGCCTCAACGTCAACACGCCGACCATCGCCATTTCCCCGACAACGCTTCCAAATCCGGTCGTGGCCACTGCCTACAGCCAGACCGTCACGGCATCGGGCGGCACCGCCCCCTACACCTATGCGGTTACCGCCGGCACACTTCCGACAGGCCTGACGCTGTCAGCAGCGACCGGCGTGCTTTCCGGCACCCCGACCGCTGGCGGTACTTTCAACTTCACTATTACGGCGACGGACAGTTCCACCGGCTCGGGACCATACAGCAGTTCACGGGCATATACCGTGGCCGTCAGCGCGCCGACGATTGCGATTACCCCGGCAACGCTTACGGCTGCTACCGTGGCCACGGCCTATAGTCAGGCCATCACGGCTTCGGGCGGCACCAGCACCTACACCTATGCCGTAACCGCAGGCACCCTGCCCGCCGGTCTGGCACTCTCGACAACCGGGGTTCTCTCCGGCACGCCAACGGCAGGCGGCACCTTCAATTTCACCGTCACCGCAACTGATAGCTCCACCGGTTCCGGACCATTCACCGGGTCGCGGGCCTATAATCTGGTTGTCAATGCCCCGACGATTGCAGTCGCTCCGACGACACTTGCCGCG
>NZ_LXKN01000041.1 GCF_001692325.1 Rhizobium sp. AC27/96
CACCGCGTCAATCCTCATGATTCTGCTTGATGGCGCGACAATCGATGCTCGTGCCTTTCGCGATCCGACCGTGGCAACAAGGGCGTGGGATGCTGCGGAAGTTCTCATTGAGCAGGCAAACGCTCGGCGGGCGTGACAAAACAACGAATGGAACTGATTGAGCGCGAGAACCCAATCTTCGTTCTCTTGATGCAGATTGCGGAATGCGACTTCGTGAGTACTGACGGCTTTCCACTACGCACAACGACTTCAGACCTTAATGCTTTGAGGCCGTTAGATGTGCCGCACGCCGCAATGGGTTGTCTTGAACGGATTCGAATCGACGACCTACCCACTCAAGATCGGCAAGCTATTGTTTTTGCTACGGAATGACGCAGTTTTACATTTTGCGACGGCCCATGCCGATGCCTTCGGCTAGAGCTTGCTCTACTGGCACTAGACTCCTACCCTCCAATTGATACGATCAATCATCGTTGTCGATCCGTCCCATAGTCAGGGACCGCGCGATGCTATGTATCCCGCGTGAAAGGATTGGAGGAATGAGCGTGCGCCTTCCACATGCCTCAGACATGTCACAGGACACGCAACTTCGCGCTATTCTCCACCAATGGGCGAGGAAGCTAGTCGACGCCGACGCGGCTGCAGACCGTGTCGTGCAGCGAACCATCAACGTGGTTTGTGATAGCCCTGAGCTATTGGACGGCGGGCGAATGAATGAAGCGCTCTTTGCCCTTTTGCGCCGATACGCCTTCGACGAAAACGACCTGAGTATGAGCCGACAGATCAAAGGCGCGGGACAGGATGCCGGCAAGCCGTTTGGCAAACCGGGCGGCCAACCCGAATAGCCGTCGATATTAATCATCGGCGGGCTTCGCCACGAGCCCTTAGTGATCAAGACGAGTCCGAAAGGGTCGTTTTCGTTTGTGGCCTCGCTGGAGCCTTCTATCGCCCCTTCAGACCATCAGGAACGGCTGAATTTGCATGTTTGCTTGACTTCGCCTCGCCCTCAGGCACCGTGAAAGCCAAATCACAAATTGGAGGATACATGACCAGAGAGCGATTTTCCGAATGTCTTTTGCACATCCGCTGGACGCCGATCAATCTGGCGAGTGCGCTGCAATGCGATCTGTCATGGGTGGAAGCACTTGAAGCGGGGAACGTCGAAGTGCCAACCGGATTGGCGGCGTGGCTCGAAACTCTCGCGCAGTGCCACGAGGCGGCCGGTGTGCCAACAACATATCGTGGCCGGGGGCATGAGTAATACCGACGGGAGGACAAACCGTTGGCTTGGGAGTTTCAGATAGCTGATCACAAGCAGAGGGATCCGAGATGAATGACGACTTTCGCCTGAAGCTCATCAAGATCAGAAATGAAAAGATCGCCCATCGCGACGAGCTACTGGAGATGAAGATGCGAGCCGATGGTGCAAAGGGGGTAGGCGATCATATTGATATTGACGGGATGATCGCCCACGAGCAACTGGCAATAGATAATCTCAGCGATGCGATTGCGCGTCTCACCTAGAAACACTCAATCACCGCTCTATGGCAAGCACCGGAAATCAAAACATAAAACATATCCGGATCTAACCCATCTTCGGCGGAGCTTATGACCGGCGACCTCAGTTTGCTCCTCGGCCTTTATCGTAAGTCTCGGCTGAAACTTTCTCCATCCAGGTCACGCTATTGCCGTCAAGGGCTTCAGACACCGCGAAGTGGGCCATCGCTTCATTGGCCGAAGCACCATGCCAGTGCTTGACCATCGGCGGTATCCAGACGACATCCCCAGGCTCCATGGTCTCGATCGGGCCGCCTTCCTTCTGTACCCATCCACGTCCGGAAACGATGAAGAGCGTCTGTCCAAGAGGATGTGTGTGCCACGCAGTGTGAGCGCCTGCCTCGAAAGAGACCGTCGCACCACCGATGCGCGCGGCGCCATCGCCTTTGTACGCGGCTGACACCTGCACTTTTCCGGTAAATCGCTCCTGCGGCCCGCTCGCCGGCTGGCTGCCACGCTTGACGATCTTGATGTCGCCGCCGGCAGATGTCTCAGCGGGTGACGCCTGGCGCGACTCCAGGACGGCCTTCAGGGCCGGCACAGCCGACATGGCACGAGGCCAGCCTGCATAGAACCCGACCTGCGTAACCGCTTCGGCCGCTTCAGCAGGCGTCAAGCCGTTATCCAAGGCGCGGTTCGCATGGAACGCCAGCTGTTCGGGTTGACCCATCGCGACCAGAGCCGCCATCGTCGCCAAACTGCGATCTCGGGCCGACAGGTCCGGCCGCTGCCAGAGATCGCCGAACAATGCGCGGTTGGTCAGATCGGCAAGCGCCGGAGCGGTCGGTTCGACGTTGGCATCGACGGCGGCGCGGCGAGCCGTTTCGGCGGCTGCCTCCAGCTGGATGCGGGCCGCATCGCTATCCGCCACGGGTGCGATCTTCTGCTCGTCAAAGACTTTCTTCACTTCAGTCACCGCCGACATGGCATTGGGCCATCCGGAATAGAAGGCCAGATGGGTGATGACCTCGCCGATTTCCTGAGGCTTGAGACCGTTTTCGAGCGCGCGCCTTACATGATTGGCAAGGACATGTCCCTTGCCGGTCGAAATCAGCACCGAGATGGTCACCAGGCTGCGATCGCGCGGGGTCAAGTCGTTGCGTTTCCAGAATTCGCCAAACAGCACATCGTCGGTGAAGTGGCCGAGACCGGGCGCCACCTCGTAGACTGCCGGAGGTGCCACGCGTGGATTCTGCTGGGCTTCGGCACCCGTCGTTGCAAAGGCCGAAATGGCGATGCTGGCGGCAAGATTTTTCAACAGAGTTCTCCTCATTGGCAATTTGACGGCTGTTCCGAGATAAGCTGCGGCCGAACGCAGGATTAGGCCTCCAAAAGCGAAAGGGCCTATATTTCTCGTTCATAAAAGAACCGCCGGGCGCGCGGGCACCGTTCTATCAGAGCTGCTGTGCCGTGGGACGGAACAGAATCTCGTTGATATCGACATCGTCCGGCTGGCTGATCGCAAACAGCACGCAACGGGCAAAACTATCTGCAGGAATGGCATAGTTTTCGTAGAATTCCTTGATGCCCTTGGCGATATCAGGCTCGCTGATGTGGTCCGGCAGTTCCGTTCTGACAGCACCGGGCGAGATGATCGTGCTGCGAATATTGTAGGGCTTGACCTCCTGGCGCAGCCCTTCCGAAATGACGCGGACGGCGTGCTTGGTCGCGGAATAGACGACGCCGCCCGGTCGCACCTGGTGGCCGGCGACAGAGGACGTGTTGATAATATGGCCGCTCTTCTGTCTCTGCATATTCGGCAGGGCCGCGGCGATGCCGAACAGCACGCCCTTGAGATTGACGTCGATCATGCGTTCCCAGTCTTCGACCTTGAGCCGTTCGAGCGGGGAATGCGGCATCAGGCCGGCATTGTTGAGAAGCACGTCGATCCGGCCGTGGACTTCGACCGCATGATCGACGAATGCCTTAACCTGGCCCCGATCGGTAACATCGACCTGGAACACAGCCTCGTCGCCCAGTTCAAGCTCGGCCGCGAGGTCCTTGAGCCGATCGATGCGCCGCGCGCCGAGCACGACACGGGCACCTGCCTTGACGAGCTGCCGTGCCGTTTCTGCGCCGAGACCGCTGCTAGCGCCGGCAATCACGACGACCTTGTCTTTGACATTCTGAGTCATTGTCCTGTCCATTTCTAGAAGGCTGCGCACGGGTGTGCAGACCTGGTGCATGAGGAGCTCGCGACGTCAGTCTTGTTCAAAGGTTGACGTTTCGCGCGAGCCTGGTTCGCCCTCGCCGAAGAGCTGTCCGATATTCAGGGAAATTTACCGCTGGTCGATTGGTTCGACTAGATGCTAACATCCGAAAGAACCTATATTGGGAATTCATGAATGAGACGGGATGAACTGGGCGATCTGGTCGCTTTCCTGACGGTCGCGGAAGAGCGCAGCTTCACACGGGCGGCCGCCCTATTGGGCACTTCGCAATCATCCCTCAGCCATTCGGTGCGGCGCTTGGAGGACCGGATGGGCGTTCGGCTGCTCACCCGGACCACTCGCACCGTCGTGCCGACCGAGGCAGGAGAGCAGCTGGTCGAAACATTGCGACCCGCATTCAACGATATCCGCAGCCGGCTGGACGCACTTGGCGCCATGCGTCACGCGCCTGGAGGCACGATCCGCATCACCTCGATCCGGCATGCGGCGGAAACCATCCTCATGCCCGCCGTAAAGCGATTGATGCAGAGCTACCCCGATATCAACATCGAGATCTCCGTCGACAATCGCTTTGCTGATCTTGTGAACGAGCGTTTCGACGCCGGGGTCCGGCTCGGCGAGCATATCGAAAAGGACATGATCGCGCTCAAGATCGGACCGGAAATGCGTATGCTCGTCGTCGCCTCCCCGGACTATTTCGAACGAAACCCAAAGCCGGTTACCCCGCACGATCTGACGCGGCATCGCTGCATCAATCTCAGGCTGACGACGATTGGTGGCCTCTATGCCTGGGAATTCGAAAAAGATGGCAAGCCGCTGAACGTTCGCGTCGAAGGTCAGTTCGTCTGCAATGATGTCCCGATGATCATTGATGCCGCGCTGGACGGCCTGGGCCTGGCATGCCTGCCGGACGATTACCTGCTTCCGCTGATCCGTGAAGGAAAGCTGGTGGCCGTGCTTGAGGACTGGTCACCGCCCTTCCCTGGGTATCACCTCTACTACCCCAGTAGACGCCTTGCTTCACCGGCATTCTCGCTGCTGATTGATGCGCTGCGCTATCGCAAGTAATTCCATCACCTTTAATTCATGCGGGCATGAACGGGTTTCCTCCACGACGAGGCGTTCGGCTATCTCGCTATAAATTATGCGAAATCTCCGCTTGCGCGGCTATTCGTGATTCAAAAATATAAACCCTATCTCATTTAGCTCACTAATGACTAAGTCCGCGTCGACTTAAACTTCTAGCTGTCGGCCGGTTCGCCTTCCCGAGGATAGCAACCCCATCAAAGTTACCGGCGGCTCTGGCTTGGAGCCGTACCATAATGACTTCTGACGGGATGGCGCCCGGCACGACGACCGAACAAGCAAGCAAGGAGCACCGAATTGAAGATCACCAATCTGAAACCTCTCGCCCTAGCGGCGGTTGTCGCCATGGCCGCAGGCGACGTCGGCGCGGCCGACTACCGGAAAAATCCCTTCACCCTCACCTATGAAGGCGCCATCACCGAGAACGCAGCGGGCAAGGTCAATATCCACCCCGTCAAGTATACGCTGAATGGGCTGGACATCGCTGCGAACGTCTACACCCCGCCCGGCTATGACCCCGGCCAGTCCTATCCAGCAATCGTCGTGGCCCACCCTAACGGCGGCGTCAAGGAACAGACGGCCGGGCTTTACGCTCAGCGTCTGGCCGAGCAGGGCTATGTGACCATTGCGGCGGATGCCGCCTATCAGGGCGCAAGCGGCGGCGAACCGCGCAACGTCGACAAGCCGGCCAACCGCATCGAAGACATCCGCGGCATGGCCGACTATATCTCGCACTATGCCGGCGTCGACGGATCGCGGCTGGGCTTGCTCGGCATTTGCGGCGGCGGCGGATACTCGCTGGCGGCTGCAAAGACCGATAAGCGCTTTCAAGCGATCGCCACCTTGAGCATGTTCAACTCGGGCCGGGTACGCCGCAATGGCTTTGAGGACTCGCAGCTCAGCAGCATTCAGGAGCGCCTGCAACAGGCATCGGATGCCCGCGCCCAGGAGGCCAGCGGCAATATCATCTATGCCAACGCCGCGCCGCTGACCGACGAGCAGATCACCAAGCTGCCCTTCGAAATGTATCGCCAGGGCGCGGAATATTACCAGAAAACCAATGCGCATCCCGGCTCTTCCGCGCGCTACACGTTGAGCAGCCTGCTGGATCTGGCGCAATTCGACGCCACCGACCAGATCGCGTTGATCGACAAGCCCTTGCTGATGATCGCCGGCAGCAAGGCCGATAGCCTCTACATGACCGAAGACGCCTTCGCCAAGGCGACAGGGACCAGCGATAAAGAACTCTTCAAGATCGAGGGTGCGACCCACATCGAAACCTATTGGGTTCCGGAATATGTGAACTCCGCAATGAGCAAACTGACGCCGTTCTACCAGCGGACGCTTGAGGGCACGCGCGGATAATATCGCCGAACTCGAGGCCGATCAGCGATCGGCCTCTTCTTCTCCCGTTGCCACCGGCCAGTGGCCATTTTTTCAAGGATAACCCACCTGCCGCATTCCGGATTGAGCCTGATCAATGCAGCGGTCTTCCACTGGATATCAAGGCTCAGACGGTCGCTCCTAATCGAAAACACCCGAGGCTTCCGGCAGCATGATTTCCCACATGACCCCTTCAGGATTTCAAGTCATGTGGGCTTCACCGTCTTGTCCACGAATGCTCTGGCGATCAGCGCGTAGGCATCGCGTGAAGAGCTATTTAGCGCCCTTGACGAACTCCGTCGTGTAGGTCTTCGACAGGTCGATCGACTTGCCCTGGACATTCTTGGAGAACTCAGAAAGCACGGCAAGAACGGTCTTTGGGCCATCTTCCGGCATCACACCATCGGGAGTGAACATCGCCTTGCCGTTTTCGAGGGCTTTCACATAGCCTTCCTTGTCTCCAACATAGAAGTCCTTCGGCATTTTGTCGGCGATCTCGGCGGCCGAATGAGTGTTGATGAAATGCAGCGTCTTGACGAAAGCGTTCGCGAGCTTCTGTGTTTCCTGCTTGTGATCCTTGATCCAGGACTCCTGCATGTAGAGCGAAGCAGCGGGGTAGGTGCCCCCCAGAACCGCCTTCGTTCCAGCCATGGTGCGCATGTCGATGAGAACCTTGGCCTCGCCTGTCTTCAACAGGTGCGAGATTGTCGGCTCGGTGGTCATTCCGGCCTGGATGGCATCCTGTTGCAAGGCAGCGATGAAGGTCTGTCCGGCACCGACCGGCACCGAAGTAAAGTCACTGAGCTTCAAGCCGCTTTTGACTGCCAGATATTGCGTCAGGAAATTGGTTGACGAGCCGAGGCCCGTGACGCCGAGACTTTTGCGCTTAAAATCGGCGGGCGACTTGATCTCGGGATGTTTGCTGGACACCAGTTCCACCTCACCCGGTGCCTGACTGAATTGCACGACGGATTCGACGAATTTACCTTTGCCCTGCAAGTCTATGCAATGATCATAAAAGCCGACGACACCTTGAACGGCGCCGGCGAGCATCTCGTTTTCAGCATCGACGCCGGCTGGCTCATTCAGAAGTTCGACGTCGAGCCCTTGCTCCTTGAAGTAGCCGAGCGACTCGGCAAGTTTGGTGGGCAGGTAGATCTGCTTTTCATACCCGCCGACCATGATTGAAATCTTGCCCGCCGCCTGCGCTGTCGTAGCAGCAAAAGAGGCTGTGGCCAGGGCAAGAGAAAGAGCTGCCGAATATCTAAAAATGCTTGATGCACGCATGAAGTTCTCCTCTCCATTGATATAATACGCCGGTCGACCGCGACACCGCACATGCTTCCTCCCGAAGCAAGAGAGAGATGCACAGTCAACCTTTCACTGAGCTGAAAGCGATCTTGTTACTCATCGAGGCGTCGATCCATGTTAGAGTTGCCTTACTAAGCCATAGCCCAGCAACGCGACGGCAACAGCCACCGATGAGATAATGAATATGGTCGAGCGCCGCTTCTTGATGACGGTTAGTACAACTGCTCCATAGCGCTGCAGCAAAGCACCGAGCAGAAAAAACCTTGCACCTCGCGCAATTGTCGCCAAACCTATGAAGACGAGCAGATTTACATGCACCACGCCCGATAGAATTGTCACAACCTTGATGGGTGGGAAATGCGTAAATCCGGAACTCAACAGAAGCAGGGCGATCCATCGCGTGTCGACATAGGATCGCAGATGTTCAAAGGCCTCTTGCTTTCCATAGAAGGCAAGTATGGGTCGCGCAATCGCTTCATAGGCGTAAAACCCGATGAACCATCCGGCAATTCCGCCAGCGACCGATGCGATCGTTGCGACGGTGGCCAGCCTGTACGCTCGCTCAGGACGGGCCAATGCCATGGGGATGAAGAGCACATCGGCAGGGACCAAGAAGACGGAACTTTCGACGAAGGCGATTGCGGCAAGCCAGGCTTCCGCTGTTCTGCTGACACTAAGGCCGGCTGCCCACCCATAAAGTCGCTGTAGCATTTTTTCTTTCGACGTTTTCATGGTTGCAGCGAAGGCACGTCGCGGGAAATATCGCCGCCACCCGTCAGATCAGGCAGGCTGGGAACGAAACTTCGTCTTAGTGCTACAGCACTCCCCTTACGGGATCTTCGCCGGCAACTTACCGTTTCGTAAGAATGGTTTATCGCTGCAGACAGATCTTACGGATTTGTAATATGCCGTTCAGGTTGCAGCCATTTTCTTGGCGCACACATCTTGCCGACAATGCACGCGCGCAGATGAGGGGCTCATGAAGATTCTGCTGGTGGAAGACGATCTAAAAACCGCGGACTATATCGCGCGTGGGCTCAACGAGGCCGGTCATAGCTGCGAGATTATCAAAGACGGCACAGACGCGCTTTTCCAGATCACCAGGGAGCCCTACGACGTCCTCGTTGTCGATAGGATGATCCCCGGTCTGGACGGGCTCTCGTTGGTGAAGGCGGCAAGGGCTGCCAAGGTCAAGACGCCGGCTTTATTTCTGACATCGCTGAGCGGCGTCGATGACCGGGTCGAGGGCCTTGAGGCCGGCGGCGACGATTATCTCACAAAGCCATTCGCATTTTCCGAACTCATCGCTCGCCTGAATGCGCTGGCGCGCCGGCCGCCCGTCCAAGATCAGAAAACCGTTCTGAAAATCGCGGATCTGGAGCTTGATATCGCCAAGCGCAAAGTCCTGAGGCAGGGAGTTTCCATTGACCTCCAGCCTCGTGAATTTACTCTGCTGGAAGTTCTCATGCGTGGCGAAGGCCGGGTCCTGACACGAACGATGCTTCTGGAACGCGTCTGGGATTTCCATTTCGATCCGAAGACCAGTGTGGTCGAAACCCATATCAGCAGGCTCAGGGGCAAGATCGACAAACCCTTCGACGTGCCGCTTCTCCACACCGTAAGAAATACCGGATATTGCATCCATGCACCGCGGTAGGCTGTTGCGCAGCACGCCTTTCCGGCTTGCGCTTTCCTTCGGGCTCTTCTTCATCCTCGCCTTTCTCATGACCGGGCTGGCGGCTTACGGCCTGATGAAGCGCGAACTCGCAAGATCGCTCGACGTCTCGATCAGAGACACCTATTCGGTCGCGGCGTCGACTTTTTCAACGAACGACCTTGAGGATCTCGTCGCAGCCGTGTCGACCTACTCGGCCCTGAAGCGGCCCGAAGACCAGGTCTTTCTCCTGCTTGGTCCGAAGGGAGAAAAGCTTGCAGGCAATGTCAATGCAGCCCCCGTGGAACCGGGCATCTCGACCATCCCAGCGGCGCAGTTGGGTATGCAAGACGGAGATCCTGTAAGGGTCATGGCCGGCAGTATTGGCGGCAACAGGCTGATTGTCGGCCAGAGCTATCGCGAAATCGATCGGATCGAGCAAATCGCGCTGATGAGTTTCATCTGGGCCTCGGTCATCATTGTAGCAACGGTGATTTTGGGAGGAAGCGTGCTGGCTAGACGCACGCAACAGCGGCTTGATTCCATTGAACAAACGATGGTCGAAGTCTCTGCGGGCAATCTTCTGCGGCGAATCCCTATCCGCGGCAATGGCGACGATATCGATGTGGTCTCCACCCACATGAATCAGGCTCTCGCGCGCCTTTCGGGGCTTGTGGAAGGAATGAGGCAGGTTAGCGCGGATATTGCGCACGATCTGAAGACTCCGCTCAATCGCCTGGGCTTGACGATCGAGCGGTCGCTCCAGCGATTGGAAAAATCCAAAGACGTCGAAGACTTTATGTTTGATGCCAGAGACGAGATTGCCAGGATCAATGCTACCTTCGAGGCTCTGCTTCGGATTTCGCAGATCGAGGCTGGCGCGCGGAAGACGCGTTTCAAAGCGGTGAGCCTCTGGGACATCATGAGCTCCGTCGCAGAGATCTACACCGATGTCGCCGATGATAACTTGCAGACCATGAAACTAGCCCGCGTCGACGGCGATGCTTGTATCATCAATGGCGACAGGGAATTGCTCACACAGCTCTTTGTCAATCTCGTCGAAAACGCGATAACCCATTGCCCCCGCGACACCACGATTATCTTGTCGCTCTCACATGACGCAGATATCTATCGCGCAAGCGTCAGCGACAACGGAAGCGGCATACCCGAAGGCGAACGCGAGTTGGTGTTCCGGCGGCTCTACCGGCTCGACAAAAGCCGAACGACCCCCGGCAGTGGGCTGGGCCTCAGTCTTGTCAAGGCGATTGCCGATCTTCATGCGGCGAGTATCGCGCTTGAGGACAATCATCCTGGGCTGCGGGTTGCACTGAATTTTCCAAAAGCTTGAGCCGCTTGTCTCATGTTTCGGCCGTTCTCACGGCTCAACCTGCGCGTCTCCATGTAATCATGGAACTGGTGATGTAGTTCCAACCTGCGCCGATGACGGCGCCAGCCAGACCCGCAAGCCACCATTGCGGCTCCTGGCTGTAAAATAGCGACGACACGCCGGTCCCCGCGAGAACTCCGATGCTGCAGAATGCGGAAAACAACAGCAGGCCCGTTGCGAAGCGCACGCCGCGACGACGGCGATCTCTATATGTCAAAGCATTGTTGAATGTGTAGTTCGAGACGACTGCGGCCAACATTGCGGCGGCCTGGCTGACCGGAAATGCCAACCCTCCCAGCAGGAACAACCGCAGCATGGTCAAATGAACGACAACACCGCTCAGGCCGACCATGCCGAACAGCAGCATTCTGGAGGAGACGATGTCACCAGACCATTTTGCGACGAGGAGCCCGATATATTCGAATATCACCGAGGCATCCAGCTTGCTCTCGCCGTGAATCCTCGGCCGAAACACATATGAAACCTCCCCGATGTTCAGGGGTACCGGCGATGAAGCGAGAATATCCAGCAGGATCTTGAAGCCCTGCTGCGATAGCTTCGGAGCAAGCTCGTCGATCAGCGTTCGCCTGACCATGAAAAACCCGCTCATCGGATCGGACGTTTCTATATTCAGCAGGCGCTTTGCAATTCGGATGGCCACCTGGCTACCAGCTTGACGAATACGATTGAAACCTTCCTCCGACGACCCTTCTCCACCATATCTCGTTGCAACGACGAGATCGCTGTGATTGCGACGCATCATCGAGAGCATGGCTGCCAATCGTGTTTCATCATGCTGCAGATCGGCATCCATGACGGCAACGATGGGAGCGGATGTCGAGAGAATACCCTCAAGACAAGCGCCGGCCAGGCCACGTCGATGGATCCGCCGTATCCCGCGGATGCGGCGATCACCAACGGAAAGGCTTCGCACCACCTCGACGGTCTTGTCGCTTGAATCATCGTCAACGAAAATGACCTCCCAGGCGATACCGACAAGGGCAGCCCGAAGCCGCTCGATCAGCGGCACGATATTCTCGCGTTCGTTGAAGGTGGGTATGACGATGGATAGCTCGATGCCGTCCTGCCGAGGACTCTCGCTCTGGGTCGGCGTCAAAGCCTCGGGCCATACTCCGAGAGGAGCCAAAAGAGAAGAATTCATGTGCCTCTGAGAGTCCATGGAAGGAAGGGCGAGTGGCATCGACGAATTTGCAAAGGCTCAAGTCGAATGCATGCAATCGCCTTCGCGCCCATGAACTCAACGTCCCTCTACGAACCTTCGCCGCTCATTAACTCGCCATGACGCGAGCGACTTCGATATGGTGAATATGCCATGCTCACCTGACAATACTCTGAATTTGCGTGGAAATTCGACCTCAACCAGTTTACCGCACATGTAGCCGGCGCAGAAAATCTCTAGCCGCCAGACGATGAGCGACATTGCATTCCCATGCTCCCGCAGCTGCCGAGATCATAGCCAATGCGGTAATAGAAGCTTCCGACGACGGTGCCGTTCTTTCTCACAATCTGTTCTTGAATATCGGTGAGGCGCGAGAAGTATTGAGGGATATCATCTTGCTCCAATTCGTTTCGCTTTACGGAAACGAGCACTGCCGTATTTCCTTTTACGGTTTCGGTGGGGTGCCAGATGTCGTACATCAAGCTGCTACCGCCGATTGGGCTCAGCCCCACCGAATTGTCTCGATTTCCCTGCGGCTGGCGCGCATAGAAGGCCATTTCGCTTGCAAGGAAGTATTTATCGGTTCCGATCAGCACCACGGGAGCCGTGCTCTCGTTGGCCACCGCCGCCTCAATCGCGCCGACCGCTTGGCCGAACTCGCTCCACGCGACTGGCAATGTACGAATGTTGTTGATGTAGCCGACCCCTGGGAAACCCAGAACCACATAGTGAAACAGCACCGCATAGACTGCGGTTGCAATGCCGATCGTCGGTATCCATGCGCGCCTCAGACGGCTGCCGGACAATTGCGTTCCGCCCACGGTGCCAACGAGTGTGGAGGCGACAAAGGGTAGGACCGCGAGCCATAAAGGACCCGTCCAGTTCGGCTTGCTTTCGTGGAAGAGGCTGAAGAGTATGAATACGCTGAGTGGAACGAGTGTGAAGAGGAGAAGGAAGAGCCCTCTGGATGCGCCGGTTCGAGACAGGACGGCAGACATATTCGCCTTCAGGCAAACGATCGCAGCAATCAGCCCTGTGGGAGTCAGGAGGACGACTACGCTTATGATCAACGACGGCAGCGTGAACTGAAACGCGCCACTTACACGCCTGCTTCCCTGGAACGCGAAGGACATCCATTGATGCGCCGCATTCCAATAGATAACAGGAGAAAACAGCAAGGCGGCCACAGCAGCTGCGAGATACGGCTCTCTTCGATAAAGCCAGCGACGCGCTCCCGGTTCAATAAGGATGAAAAGCAATGCTGCTGGACCGAGCAGCAATATCGTATACTTCGACAGCAAGCCTATACCAAGCGACATACCCGCTCCCAACCAGGCAAGTCGCTTTTCTCCAAGCAGAGCTCGTTCGAGAAAAAATAATGTGGCTGCCCATGCGGCGGTCAACGGAGCATCCGGCATCATTAGAAAACCGGTCGAAAAATAGAACGGCACAGCGGCGACCAGCACGACGCAGACGATCGCGGTGACTTTATCGAACAGATTTTGTGTGAGATAGAAGGAAAAAATCGCAGTTAATAACCAGCAGCAATAAGCACCGATACGAACACCAAATTCATTATCTCCAAAAAGATAAGTTCCCAACCAGATCATCCACGCGACCATCGGTGGGTGATCGAGATAACCGATATCCAGATGCTGAGAATAGTTCCAATAATAGGCCTCTTCAGGAAGGAGATTAGCGGAACCAAGAAATATAAGACGAAGCGCAAGAAGATAGATGATAATGCCTGCAGCCGCCAAATATTTCCGCTTCTCAATAGAGATTGTCGGCCACAGGAAAACCGCATCCGCCAGCAAACCAATGGCGGCACCTGCGAATACGGTAATTGCGGCGGAAAAGATAATAGGAAAGCCGAGAGTTGTCATTGCGGCAACCAGGATTCCACCCCTCAGGCCAAGCATCAAAATTCTGATAAAGAGGAAAATTATCAATTGCTCAAAACGAGAGCTGCCTCTGGCATCACTATCAATTTTTGCCGGGATTCCGCCAGTTCCGATACACACCAGATACAAGATGGAGCCGCAAGCAAAGCTCAAAACGTGAGCCTTCATCGGATCGATTCCAACTCGGATCGACATCAAGAGAATAATATAATCGAGAAGCGCGCAAATCATGCCGACAACGAATAGGCGCATGATAGCGTGCTTGTGTGTGGCCGCCAAAGCCTGAACCTGTTGCACGATAATATCCGATCTCAAGTTTTTCTTTTATTCGCCGTCGGCCGGTGCATATCGGTGAGATCTCAGGCTGGCACTCCGCCGGGGCGAGGCCTGATCAAGAACAGCCTGCATTATTTGACAATCATCCTGGCGAAGGTCAGCACACGGTGATCAGCATCCTACTGGACGGGCGCTCTTTCATGACGCGCCACTTAACGCTCGCCGCTATTGTACGCTGGCACCATTGACGAGCTCGGCCTCCGCTTGTCTCTCGTCCTGAGCCTCGATGTTCTGCCAGCTCCTATCCATGGCATAGGCGGCTGAGACCATGGGAATGCCGACATGTCCATAATAGAAGGACAACTGACCTTCGGCGCGGGCATCATCCAGTCCGGCAACTTTCCTTACATAAAGTGCGGAAGCCAATCCGCTGCGATCAGAACCCGAGAGACAGTGAATGAGGATGGGTTTCGGGGCCGAAGCCATCAGCTCGACGAGGCGCTGCGCCTTTTCGGGTGAAACAGCCTTCGTGGCCGACATGCTAAAATCAATGTGACTTACACCCAGGCTCTTAGCCGTCGCGACTTCGTCATCATACCAAGCCTTGCCTGGATGGGTCCCGCGCAGATTAATGACAGTCTTGATTCCATTTCTCTGTATATAGAACGCAAGTTCCTCGGGCGTTGGCTGCGCCGAGCGGTAAATTTGGCCGTCAATCACCGAATGGAAGTTCCCCGTCACCTGGAGGAAACCAGCATAGGCTGCGCAACTCCCGCCGAGAATTCCGATGGCGCCGAGTGCAGCCAGAACCATCTTGCGAAATATAGTCATCGATCTTCAGCCGTTTCTTCTGTGATGCTGGCATGACATGCAGGAAGAGCCTGACAGACGCCTGAACACTGGCTGTGCAAGGATGAGAAATCGCAGATGTCTACGGCCGGGACGGACTTAGAGCGGGCACGCGGCTTGGCTCCAAGCCGGCCAGCAGGCCGATCCGATGTGTCAATTTCTCCAGACGAAAAGGCTTTATCAGATAGTCAGCAGCCCCCAACCGCTTCGCTTCAAGCCGATCTGACAATTGGTCGAAGGCCGACATGATGATGGTCGGGCACCGAGCCAGTCCGCGACGCAACAGGTCGAACCCGTCGCCGTCCGGAAGCCGCCGATCAAGGCAAATGATATCGAAGGACATGCGGCATAGGATATCCGCGCCAAGCCGATAGCCCGTCACCCAGATCACGTCCCATCCCATCGACGACAGGTGCTCCTGAAGAGCTCCGCCTAACAGAATATTGTCTTCCACAAGCAGTATCCGCAACCCAGATCTCCCTTCGTGCGGACAGCAATGCTCCAGTTTACTGACAGGCAGATGAATCCTTGTCCCGGCCACTTTATCGGTCATGCCCGTCAACCATCGGACGGACGCTCGAGGTGTCATGCGCTGACCTTACGAAACCGTATAGCTCAGGCAAAAGCAGGGTAATCAACAGTCGCCAGTCTTCGCCGCGGCGCAACCCTCGCGCCAGATGTTGGAGACACCCTCATGAAGAAGACGTTTATCATCATTTCCCTGGCTTTTGCCCCCACCCTCGCATCGCTCGTGTCGGCCACACCTGTCGTTGCGGCGACCTCACAAGCACTCGGCGACCTCTCGCGCTTCAAGACAATCGCCAACGACACACTCACTCTTGTGGAGTCCGGCGACATGGTCGCCGCTCAGAAACGCATCACCGATTTTGAGACTGAATGGGATGCGGCGCAATCACGGCTTTATCCGCTCAATCATGAAGAATGGGGCGCAATAGATACGGCAGCGGATGGCGCGATTTCTTCGCTTCGCGCAAAAAAGCCATCCCCCGACAATGCCAAGCTCGCACTCAAGACGCTGATCAAGGTCATGCAGAATCCGTCGATGAAGTAGGTAATCAATATCTCGACGAGCCTGCAAACCTGATGATTTTGCTCACTCGCGTTTGCAGGCCCGGTTGAAAACAAAATGGCCGACCAGAAATCCTGGTCGGCCATTTTGCATGTTGGGTGTTCATCTGAACATCGAAGACGGATAGCTTAAACGACGCCGAGCCCGCGCTGACATTCCGCGAACACCAGTCTACCCGGAATTTGCGGTCATTCCCCACCGAGGATCAAGGCATCGTCTTTGTCAAATCGGCGACTGATCGTCATGTAGACAACGAGCAGGACAATGGCACCAAGAAAGAGAAGGCTGGTGATCGTGGTGCCGAACCCTAACCCTCCGTACTCGCTGGGTTGCGAAAGCAGATCGCCAAAGGATGCGCCAAGCGGGCGGGTAAAGATATAGGCCAGCCAAAAGGCGAGAATGCCATTGAGCTTGAAAAGGTAATAGGCCAGCGCAACGAGGGCGATAATCCCGCCGAAGATATAGCCTGTGGTCAAATAGCCGAGATCGAACCGTTCCGCCACAAGATCGCCTGAGGACGTCCCGAGTGCGAAGGTAAAGAGGATCGCAAACCAATAGAAGATTTCACGTCGTGTCGTGAAGATCGTATGGATCGATAGCGTCTTTTCGCTCGCGTACCAAGCTCCGAACGTGAGTGCGAGAGCGATGCTGAAGGCGATCGTTGTCGTCGCAAGCGCGACCCCGAAATTATCGACGAGATTGTCGCTGACCAATGTGCCAACGACGCTGATCATGACCACGGCAAGCCAATAGGCCCAGGGCACGTATTCCTTCTGCGCGAATTGCAGAATGAGTGCGACCGCCAGCACCCCACACATTATGGCCGATGTCATCGGCAGGCCAAGGCCGAGGTTGACCGCCAGATAATCGGCAGCCGTTTCACCCATGGTCACCGCCAGGAGCTTGATGATCCAAAAATCGACGGTCACATCGGGAACGCGATTGGGTGTCGGCGCAATTGGCGTTGTTGATGAAGGCATAGTCTCCTCCTTCTTTCACGAGGATCGCGCGAATGTCACTTGCCCAGGATCTTCATCGCCTGGCTGAAGAATTCGTCGGCGCGCTTGTCGTCGTCGGCATTGCAACGCTCGACACCCTTTGCTTCGAGTTCAGAAATCTTGGCTTTGTCGGTATCGCTTGGCTTGGCGGAGGCTTCGGCCGCGCGTAACTCTTTCAACACTTCCTCGCACGGCACGTTCGCAGCCTGCGCCGCGCCTGCGGAATAGATGCCTACTGCAAGCACAATCATTGGCAAGAAAAGGTTCTTCATCGGAGATGTCCTATAGCTCGATAGTTATCAGAGGCCCTCAATCTCGGGCCTTGCCAGAGCTAAGCTCTAATTCTCGCCAGCACCTGTCCGACGGTTTACAGTTTTGTAAAGTAAGATGGGCTGTGGAATGCTGGATCGTCGCGTTCGATTTAAGATCCACTAGCCTTGAACCAATTCGAATATGGGCCAAACATTTTTCAGTGTTGCACGACGTCTATGGAGATAGAAACCGAGCGTAGCTTTCTTCACCAAATGGTGCTATTCTGTGCACCTAAAAAAGGAAGCACTCGATGCGATCAACCATCAATCTCGACGATGCACTCATTGACAGGGCGCGAGCGTTGACCGGCACCAAGGAAACCGCAGCGCTCGTCCGCCAGGCCTTGGAGACCCTTGTTCGTGTGGAGTCCGGAAAGCGCCTTATCGCGCTTGGGGGAACAATGCCGGATGCCGAAGCAGCTCCGCGTCGCCGGAGCGCGGTAGTTAAGTGATACTGGCAGACACCTCGATCTGGATTGATCATTTCCGGCATCACGATGTTGAGCTACGTAGGATTATTGAAGATGATCGACTACTTTGCCATCCAAACGTGATCGGCGAGCTCGCTCTTGGCAGTCTTCGGGATCGAAGCAGTGTAATGGCTTTTTTGGCGGCTCAGCGCGGAATTGTTGTCGCCACGCACGACGAAGTCATGACTATGATCGACCGATATGGAATTTTCAGCATGGGCATTGGCTATACAGATGCCCACTTGCTGGCGTCGGTTCTCCTTGAACGAAGAGCAGCCTTATGGACCAGAGACAGGCGACTGAGGATGGCGGCCGAAAAGGCAGGAGCATCATTGTACATGCCGGTCGATGAACCCCACTAAAGGCTAGGGATATACACCCAACGGACTTCAGATAGGTTTTTGCAAATCCTTGGTCTTGAAAGGATCAGAACCTTTGATGGGTTGCGCATACAGAAGTCATTGACGGAGTGGCACTCACTGTCGAGTTGAGCAGCGATTTGGCCCATTTTTCCGTTTCGCGCTAACCTGGCTATTTTTTTGCATAGCCTTGAGAGATTTCGCAAATCAGACCGTACTTTGGATAATATCGAAATGCAAAAAAGGGCGCAAATTGGGATGAAAATCAACATACCTAGCTTCTGAATATCTAAACAGCGCGATCATCGTCTACTCGGCCAGCAATGTATCCTTGCGGTGTTCGACTCATCTTCGGATCTTCCACTTGCAAGCGCTGATTTTCAGCAACTTCATCTAGACTTGAGGTCAGGCGGTTTCTTGACATCTGCATGGCTCTGCCTTTATTCCAAACGGACCACCGATTCGCTTGTGAGGCGTTGCTTGAAAAAGCACTGAACTCGTCGACGGGGGAGATAACGCGACATACAGCATTTTCCAATCGACAGATGATAGGTTCAGTCTGTCGCCTTCATGGATATGCCAGAATCTACGGGACCATCGCCGGCGGTATTGCATCGGGTGATATCAAAAATGCCGGCATAGGCGGGTGTGCCACTCCGCCGCTCCATAAAGGTGTACGTCGTCCGGCGGCACCATAAGTCAGATCGAACGGTTTCCGCCGAAACCTCCCTCCCGGAGTCCCTGCAATGGCTTCCTCCCTGTTCCGGTATCTCGAGAGCCGCATAGACGTCTTTGCCTCGTTCGACGAGCATGAGACGCCGCCGACGGGCGTGTGGCGTTTTATGTGGCACCATCTCAAGGCGGTGAAGGGGTGGCTGGCCGCTATTATGGTGATCGAACTGGCTTTCAGCGGCGTAGAGGCGGCGATTTATCTGATGGTCGGCTGGTTCGTCGACCTTCTGAACAAACACTCGCCAGCGACGATCTTCCATGATTACGGCTGGTTGCTAGCCGGTGCGGCCTTTGTTGTTCTGGTGGTCAGGCCAATCCTGTTCTTCATGGTACAGGTCGTGACCAATCAGATCGTGGTGCCATCGTTGACCAACCAGATCCGCTGGCGCAACCATATCTACACGCTTGGCCATTCGCTAAGCTATTTTCAGAACGATTTCGCCGGACGCCTCTCTGCACGCGTCATCCAGGCTGGCCAGTCGATCCGCTCGGCCATCGTCGCGGTGATCGGCGACCTATGGTATGCACTGATCTTCACGTGCGTCACCATCGGCTTCTTCGGTTCGGTGAATGTTTGGCTCATGCTGCCGGTGATCTTCTGGCTCGGGGCCTATGCAGCCCTGCTTAGCCAATTTGTGCCACGCGCGCTGAGACTATCCGAGGCCAATTCGCTCGGTCGTTCCTCGACCACCGGGCGAATCGTCGATTCCTACACCAACATCCTTACCGTGAAGCTGTTCGCCCGCGGCGATCTCGAACGTTCGGCCGTTCGGGACTCGCTCAGCCGCTGGAATGATACCTTTCTCGACCTGATGCGCCTGATCTTAGGTGCCAGCCTGGTGCTGCAGATTCTGAACAGCGTCCTGATCGTCGTGACGGCGGGCCTGACGTTATATCTGTGGAGCCACGGCAACATGACTGCGGGTGACGGCGCAGCCGCGATCACGCTGGTACTGCGCCTCATCCAGATGTCGGGCTGGCTGATGCATCTAGTGCGCGACGTCTTTGACAATATCGGCACGGTGCAGGAGAGCATGCTCACTATCGCCAAGCCGCACGGCCTGGTCGACAATCCCGATGCTGCCACACTCACTGTACCGAACGGAGAGGTCGTCTTCGAACATGTGCACTTCAGCTATGTCGGGGACAGGCCCATATTCGGCGATCTGTCCTTGACCATCCGGCCCGGTGAAAAGATCGGAATCCTCGGCCCCTCGGGCGCCGGCAAATCGACACTCGTCAATCTGCTTTTGCGTCTCCACCCCATTCAGGGCGGCCGCATCCTGATTGACGGCCAAGACATCACCCATGTCACCCAGGACAGCCTGCGTCGGCAGATCGGCGTTGTAACACAGGACAACTCCCTCCTGCATCGTTCCATTCACGACAACATCGCCTATGGCCGCATGGCGGCCGACCGTGGGGCCATCGAAGATGCTGCCCGTCAGGCCGCCGCCCACGAATTCATCCTCGGCCTCGGTGACCAAGATGGACGCGCCGGCTACGATTCCCGGGTGGGGGAGCGCGGCGTCAAACTCTCCGGTGGCCAGCGCCAACGTATCGCCATCGCCCGCGTGCTGTTGAAGGATGCGCCGATCCTGGTCTTGGATGAGGCAACGTCAGCACTCGATTCAGAGGTCGAAGCGGTCATCCAGAGCCAACTCAAGCAACTGATGCAGCATAAGACCGTCCTTGCCATTGCGCACCGTCTCTCCACCATCGCCGAGCTCGACCGGCTGATCGTGCTTGACGAGGGCCGTATCGTCGAAGAAGGCCGGCATGAGGAGCTCATCGCCAGGGGCGGACTTTATGCGCGGCTGTGGAGCCGGCAATCAGGTGGGTTCCTGACGCCACAGGACAGTGCGGCGGCACAGTAGAACGGCTTGTCGAGCAGGCCCGAATTTGGCCCATCGCTGACTACGTCGAGAATACTGATATTATTATGCAATTGCGCGCCAAAGCGGGGTCCCGTCCGGGGCCGGGATTGGCTGCAACAGGGTCAGCAAAGCATCGTAGTTTTGCAACGACTTCGCGGCAGCCAGATATTATGCAGTTTGATCGAATTCTGCTCCAACTTCTCCTGGCCAAAGCCTTAAATAGAGATGATCTTGGGGCTTCGCTCGGCAATCAGCTGTTTTACTCCATCGTCTGGTTTCGACTCCGCCGCTGGCGTCGAACAAGGGGATTCCGATAAAGGATCGTTCAGCGTGCACACCCTGTCGTGTCAGGGCGTTCCTTCATTTTTTTGTTCAGTCCTGGTGGCATCGAGCAAGGCCAGCGCCGCCTTATCTTCAGCCTCGTCTTCGAGGGTAATCTGAAGGAACCCCTTCCAAAGGCTGTCTTGTCGGCGATGTGAAAAGAGGTTGAGCCAATAACCGAGATCGTTGACCAACACGTCCGGTGCGCCGTTGAGATCGACGGGCATAAAGTCAACGCTGTGGGTCATCCTTACTTGCGCACGGTCAAACACATGGCCGTTGGCTTGCATCAGATCCGCCAGCATTTTCTCATCATCGACCCCGGGTGGTCGAAATAGAAACCCGACGGTATCGAGGTCTTTTGGTTCCTTGTCTTCGACGAAGCTACCGACGAGCCATTGAAACCCGCGATCAAAGCCGATCGCGCGCAACGCCGCCCGATGATCGAACCAACCTTTCAGAATGTTTTGGCGTGTCGGGCTCGTTCCAAGCATCCTTACGACTTCGACAGCGGTGGTCCGGTAGGGCGAAAGCCATTCGGGTGGCCCCGTGCGGCCAATAAAGGGCGGTAGAACGCCGTCTGAGTTAAACGATGGGATCGGCATGGATCTGTGTTTCGCAGCCTCGAATCTTCGTTGCTTGTGCTGAGTTCAAGCGGAAATGCTTGAGCGGATATGTCGTTTGATTTGCTGCTCCTATCCGATTTGCCACGACGGCGCATTCAGACTCCACCAACACATTTACCGGCCTGCTTCATTTCGAAGTCAATCGCCCACTAGCGTTGCGGTTGTGAAGATTAACGCGTGCGTTAGCAAAAAGCTACCCTTGACCGAACGCAGCAGCGGCTCGATTTCACGATGGCGCGGCGCGCGAGCGACCACAAAGGTTTTCAACGATGCATCGAGTTCAAGCTCGATATCCTGAAAATCGAGAAAGGTCTTGGTAAGCGGATACTGGCACTTGTAAACCGCCTCCTTTGCACAGAAGATCATCTTACCTATTCGTCCGCGCTCCGATGTCGAGCGCGAGCTGACAAAGTTACGCTCACCCGCTGTGCAGATCATAGTTTCAAGCTCCTGGTCGAGTGGCACATCAATTTCCACGTCGATTCCAAAGCCGTGAATATGTGGTGCGGCCGTCACGGCCGCCACGCATAGATCCTGACAATGCGAGAGACTGCCGACGATCCCCTTGGGCCAGCGCGGTGAACGGTCGGCGTAAGGCACAAGCGAGGCATCCTGCACACCCAGCGCGGCAAGCGCGCGCCGGGCGCAAACACGCGCCGTGCCAAATTCCTCCCGACGCCGTCGGATCGCACCTGCGATGTAAGTGCGCTCTTCCGGAAACAACTGGTCATCCACTGGTGCCGGTGCGGAGACGGCGACCGCAAAAGCCTGGCCTAACCAGGATTGTAGAATTGATGCGTCGGCTATCATCAGTGGACAACTCTATGGGGCAAAGATTGCAATTGCGGATTACGAACGATTGCATATTGTGACATCCGGAGGATGCAAACAATTCGGGAGGAGACCATCAAACCTAACAAGGGTACTCATGACACCTGCGTAATCGTAGGCAGCGGATCGTTTGCGATCCATTGTGCGTTGCGCCTTCGCGCTGAAGGATATGTGATTCGAGCTGTCCTGGCTTGTGACCAGCTTTTCGCGAATTGGGCCAAGAGTGAAAATGTCCAACTCCTGGATTCGATTCCAGAGCTGGATCAATTCCTGTCTCTTACAGGAGTGAGTTGGCTTTTCTCAATCGTCAATCCGCAAATCCTGCCCGATTCATTGCTGGCGCGTGTGTCAGCCGGCGCAATTAATTATCATGATAGTCCGTTGCCGCGTTATTCCGGCCGCCATGCGACATCATGGGCGATAACGGCCGGAGAGATGCAACATGGTGTTACCTGGCATCGGATGCTTGGCGCCGTCGATGCGGGTGACATCCTAGTCCAGCGCCACTTTACCGTTGCAGATGATGAAACCGCGCTTAGCTTGAACCTCAGATGCTATCAGGAGGCCGAGCAAGGATTCGATATTCTACTCTCCGGACTGGACACCGGGGAGCTTATAGCCAGTTCTCAAAATCCCCAAGACCGGATGTTTTCCTCACGTTACAGACGGCCGGAGGCGGCTGGATTTTTTCGATGGGATCGCTCGGCGCAAAACGCCTCCAGATTGGTCCGGGCCATGACTTTTGGCGCCGGACGCGTGAACCCTTTGACATGCGCGAAGATTTACCACTCCCGATTCGCCATTGGTGTGGGCAAGCTTGATGTGCAGGCGCAAAGATCCGGAGCCTTGCCGGGCACTTTACTGGCTATTGCCGCGAACGGCTGGCGGATTTCGACAGATGACGAGGATGTCATAGTCAGCAAGCTGGCGAAAGTCGGTAGCGCCGAAGCGGACCCAGGCGCTTTGGCATGCGAGCTTTGCGTCAAGGTAGGCGACATCCTGCCTATTCTGAGCGATGCCGAATGCAATATCTTGCGGGAAACACATCAAGTCCTGGCAGTTTGGGAAGAATTCTGGCTGGAGCGCCTGGAGCGTTTCACGTCGCCTCGACTGCCGTTCCAACGAGAGAGCGATCTGCATGAAGATGCCCGCATGGAGGCTTCGGCGTGGCAAGGTTGCGCGACTTTGGACAAGGTTGTCCCGAGTGCGCGGATTGATCATCTCGTGGGAAGCCTGGCGATTTATCTTGCACGTGTCTGCATGGCGCCGGCACTCCAGATCGGCTGGGATGCGGGTATACGCACACCACTGCTTTCTGCCGCGCTAGTGCGCCTCGTTCCTATGGAGCTGGAGATCGGACTTGATCTGAGCTTCGACGAGATCACTGCTGCAATTCATGCTGAGCGGAAAACGCTGGCCGAAAAGGGCGGTTACCCCCTCGACCTGGTGAACCGTTATCCGCAGTTGGGCACGAACCAATCCCTGCGCGGTGCTCGTCCCTGGTCCGTGGCGATCAGCCTGACTGTTGGGCAAGAAG
Source organism: Rhizobium sp. AC27/96 (assembly GCF_001692325.1). Classification (GTDB taxonomy): domain Bacteria; phylum Pseudomonadota; class Alphaproteobacteria; order Rhizobiales; family Rhizobiaceae; genus Rhizobium. The sequence goes on from NZ_LXKN01000041.1 coordinate 23,911, forward strand.
GTGACGAACAGGGTGATTTTGGCGCCACGGATGCGCTTGGCGGATGTTTGACCTTGCAGATCCGAGAACGGGATGGAGCCGTTCGATGGATCTACGATGCGGCCGTTCTTGATATCGGTCAGGTCGAACGGATGACGGGTCACTTGTTCGCGCTCGCCAGCGCCGGATGCAATCCCGAACATAAATCACTGCCCGTCGGCCGGATTGATTTGCTTGGCGTTCAGGAGCGTCATCTCCTGCTTGAGGACTGGAATGACACGGCCACCGCCTTTGCTGAGGACGCCTGCATCCATG
>NZ_LXKN01000042.1:478-677 GCF_001692325.1 Rhizobium sp. AC27/96
GAAAAAAAAAAATTTATATGCTATCGAAAACGAAGAAACGAGAGCACACTCTGGATTTCGACAGCCACTGTAACTCCATTCCATACCACACAAACACGTCACATCCACATCCCTGACACCGGCAGCCAACGAACATACCCCTCGACAGTCGTACCTCATGACCAACTCACTCATACACTCCCTACTCCGACCAATCCAA
>NZ_LXKN01000043.1 GCF_001692325.1 Rhizobium sp. AC27/96
ACGTCTTGCGCCCGAGGATACGCTCAAGCTCGCGCACTCGATCTTCCAGCTTCTTCACCTCGGAATTGCCGATCACTGGCTCGTCAGAATCCACGGCCACCGCACCTCCCTCGCTCAGGAGCCTGCGCCAGCGATACAGAAGATTTGGCGCAACTCCATGCCGCCGCGCCGCGGAGGAAACGGTTTCCCCGGCGGCATAGCTTTCCTCGATGATCTGCAGTTTGCGTTCCGTTGTCCAGCGTCGCCGCCGGACGTCACCGATCATCAGATCAACCTGTCGAAACTCGTTAGACATAAGCCTATCCTCAAGCCTGTGCTTGAGCCTTCCTGCTTATGCTGAGTGTCCGGTCGAAAGTGGGGGCAGTTCACTGCCTATTCGTTAGTATACGGTGCAGGACTGGCTAAAGAGGCAAACTCGACCCCGGCGACCAATCGCACGAACACGGTTGAACTGCGGGGTGTCCGCCATGGCTTCATAACGACGAACCGAATCCAGCTGCACTACACGGAGATGGGCGAGGGGCCTGCGGTAGTCTTTCTGCATGGCTTTCCCGAGCTTTGGTTTTCGTGGCGCCATCAGATGCCGGCTGTCGCCGCCGCCGGCTTTCGGGCGATCGCACTAGACATGCGCGGCCATGGTCAAACCGATGCGCCGGCAAACGTGGACGACTACACGGTTGCGCACACGGTCGGCGATGTCATCGGCGTGATGGACGCATTGAGTATCGAAAAGGCTGTTGTCGTGGGACATGACGCAGGCACTACTGCTGCATACCATACGGCATTGATGCGGCCGGATCGTATCCGAGGCGTCGTCGGCCTGTCGATGCCCTATGCACCCCGTGGCCTGCGCAGCAACATCGAACTGCTGGCCGAGCGGCTGCCAGCCGGTTTCTACATGAACTATTTCCAAAAGCCTGACGTGGCCGAGAACGATCTCGAGGCAGATGTTGGCAAGAGCCTAACGCGTCTGTTCTTTGCCAATTCCGGTGACTACGTCACCCAAAAGCCGTTGTTGATGATCGTCCCGAAGGACGGCACGTCAACCGATACTCTGCCGACGCCTCCAGGCCCGCTGAGCTTTATGAGCAAGCAGGAACTTCAGACCTACGTCGCCACTTACGACTGGGAATTGACGGCACCGTGGATGGGTATGAAGCTGCCAGTGCCAGCCGCCTACATTGGCGGAACCCGCGACACAGTTGTGAATTTTCCCGGCAACCGCGCTCGCGCCGAAGCAATGGCGCGAGACTCTGGCGGGCCGGCCGCGGTCTTCCTCGAGGGGGCGGGGCATTGGATACAGAACGAACGCCCTGCGGAAGTGAACGCCATTATTCTTAAATTTCTGGCCAGTCTGAAGTGAACTACTTATAGAGTTCGCTTATCGTCGGGCTTACAGCGCGCTGGGGCGTCCGGTAGCCCTCGATTGCCGTATGGCATCATGATTGGCTTCAGCCCAGTCCTTCATGAGGTTGACCGGCACGAGCAGCGAACGTCCGAGTGGCGTCAGCTCATATTCAACACGCTGTGGTACGACGGGATAAACCGTGCGTTTGACGAGACCGTCCAACTCCAATCGCCGGACTGTCTGCGACAGCATTCGCTGAGAAATATCCGGAATTCTGTTCCGCAGTTCGGAAAACCGCAATGTTCCCTGCTCGAGATACTAAGAGTACGAGCATACTCCATCGATCAGAAACACGGTGCAGCACATCGCGGACCGGGCAATTCTCGAGATTGTTTTCCAATGTTTCCATAGTGATTGACCAACTAGAATTCGTTTAGAGAGAAATTATACTCGCCCTTTTACCGCGAAGGAACTTGAGCGTAAACACTTCGGCTAAAACAGGGAAGTCGGTTCGAAAAAGCCCTTCGCATCCAACTTGTCCTGAGCGCGAATCTTCCACCACTCTTTTATAATGAAGGGAATCGAACGCCATAGTCACCGATTGTGACGGCAACCCAGTCAAGCAATCGACGCCAAGGATTGTTCAAAGGCATCTTGTGCGATCGTTAGTGTCAAGGAGAAGTGCCTATATGCAGCTTGATATGCACCCTCCAAATCTTGCTCAACGATACCATGAACAAGATCGGAGTGTTCCAAACGAGCCCGCTGCAGGTACTGCGGTGGATAGGGTTCGGCGCCAAACCCCATTGTTGCCCGTGCATGAAGTTGGGCAGTGACGGCTGCAAGTTGTTCATTTGCCGCCATGACGGTGATCAACTTATGAAGTTCGACGTCGATCTTGCGCGCCTCCGATGTATCATCGGTAGCGCAAAAATCAGCCAGAATGCATATCAGTTTCTCGGCTTGCCGAGGTGTCCGTCGCTCAGCTGCAGTCCTTGCTTCAAGTCCGGCGATAAGACAGCGAAAGTCCATGAAGGCTTTAAGCCTCGGAACTTCATCTTCTAAGACACGGCGCGTGGTCCCCGGTGCGACCTGGTCGACATTGATGTCGGTAACGAATGTTCCTCCACCGCGACCACGCCGGGAGCTCAGCAGTCCCTTTTCCCGAACGATCTCGATTGCGCCCCGGACAGTAACGCGGCTGACGCCCTGCCGCTCAGCAAGCTCTCGCTCTGATGGAAGCTGCTCGCCCGGCGAATAGGCACCAACTGCGATCGCAGCTATGATGCGGTCGGCAAGTTCTCGGCGCGCAGTCGTTATGGTTACACCACCACCGATCGCGTCCAAAACGGCCAGGATTTCTTCGCTATTTTCCGCGTGACTCATGCAGTAAACCAGCCTTCGCTCGGATATCGTCGCCCGGTTTACCGTCGCGTCGTTGCGACTGCAACCTGATAGGTTCCGGCGGCGTCAAATCTTCGGGACGCCGGTAGTGGAAAAATATGCGCTGCCGGTGATGCACCACTATACCTGCGCCATCGGTACATTCTCGTACCGATGGCAAGAAAGCTTCCGCTGTCTCTTGGAGACTGGTCGCCCGCTCATGTATTAGACCGCTGTCTGTCCCGTCGCTTCGAGACGTCCAGCAAAGCGTAGGACGAGAGCGATGGCCACACCAACCGCCATCCAAATTGATCCGACGATCTGAGCATGCACATCAGCATGCCACAACGCGTACGCGAGGATGACCGTGCCGGCGATCGGCGATATCCAGTGAAGGAAAACTTTAGTGCTGCGATCGATGATACCAAAACGGAAAAGGACGGCGAGGTTCAAGAGGATATAGGCCGTCAGAGCGCCGAACGTTACAAGCGTCGTCAGCAATCCCTGATTTTCCGCACCGAAGATGCCGATGATCAAGGACAATCCGGTGATCAACAGAGTTGCATTCCGTGGAACGTTTTTCAGCTTGCTGACGGATGCGAACAAGCCCGGCAACTGCCGGTCGCGCGCCATGCTGAAAATCAGACGCGAAGAGGTCGCAAGCGAGGCGATGGAGTTGGCGAAGATCGCGATCAGCGCCGATGTCAGCGTAACTACAATACGCAGCCAATCACCACCTGCCTGGCCTGCGATATTGTAGAAGGCGTTGTTGGTGGCATCGCCTTCTGCAAATGTCGTTCCCAGCGGAACGTAGAGCGATGCGAGATAGACCTGGAGAATGAACAGAATGGTCACGGCCACGAGCACGATCATCGTCGCACGCGAAACTGTTTCGCCTCCGCCCTTTGCTTCTTCGTTGAGGGTCGAGATGGCATCGAAGCCGACGAAGCTGAGCGCCGCGATGGGGATAGCCCCGAATACGATGGTCCAGGAGAAGGTGGCGCTATTGAATAACGGCGTAAGGGAAAGCACCACATGCCCGTTGGCCAGATCGATCCCGACAGCAACGACAAAGACAGCGATCACGACCAGTTGGATCGCCAAGAAGATCTTGTTCACCGTCGCTGTGAGCGTGATGCCACCCAGATTGACGGCAGCGGCCAGCAAAACGAATACCGCGACCCAGACCCACATCGGGATGACCGGCCAGAGCCCCGTCATGGCGCTTGCCGCAAAAACGGACAAAAGAGCGGGTAGAAGGAGATAGTCGAGCAGAATGGCCCAGCCCGCCAAGTAACCGAAGTAACCGTTTATCCCGAAACGGACGTAGGAATAGACCGATCCCGCAACTGGGTAACGTTTTGCCATCTCTTTATAGCAGAGCGCGCTGAAAACCATGGCCACCGCTGCAACCAAATAGACCAGCGCGGTCATGCCCAACGAAAAATTGGAAATCAGCCCGAAGACGGCAATAGGCGCCATTGGGACCATATAGATGAGGCCGTAAACCACCACATCTGTCAGTGACATCGTGCGCTGGAGTTCTTGGTGATAGCCTAGCGATTCCAGTGTGTTTGCTGAAGCGACAGGTGTTTGTGCTTGTTGCATTCTCGTAGTTCCCCTGTTTTAATTAATTGTGTTGCGGATCATGCTTGCCTAGAAACTTGCTCACCACGGCAAAATATTCGGCCGGGGTTTCAAGGTGCGGTGTGTGACTGGCACCGCCGAAGACGTGCGTTTCGACGTCTCGCAGAAGGGAGGCAAACGGTTCCCACGCCATCGGAGTGGCTTCGTCGAACTCGCCGGCGAGCACCAGCGACGGCACCGATATATGGTGCAACCGGTCAACGACCGACCAATTCTTCAGGGTTCCAACGGCTGAGAATTCACTCGGGCCAACCATTGTGTGGTAAACCGTGGGATCAGCCGCCAACCGCTCGAAACTGTCCTGTAGGACTTGGGGCATCGGCTGGATACGGCAAAGATGCCGATGATAAAATGTTTCGACCGCGGCCTGATATTCAGCGGAGTCGGTCGTGCCGGCTGCCTCGTGAAAATGGACGAGCGTTTGGATCTCTGCGGGTAAATTGGAGAGAAGGGCAGCCGTTCCCTGTGTCCACAGCGGCATGGACGCCGGAGCGTTCGATAACGTCATGCTCAGGACGCCATCAGGATGGCGCAGAACGTATTCCGGACTGAGCATACCACCCCAGGATTGGCCGAGAATGTGAAATCCCTGCCGGAGATCGAAGTAGTCGACGAGATTTTTGAGTTCCTCCACGAACAGATCAACTGTCCAGAACTCCGCAGGTGCATTCCCGACATGAGTGCTCCGACCACCTCCGATTTGATCGTAATGAATCACCGCACGACCATCCCGACACAGATCGACCATGGGAAGGCAGTAGTCGTGCGAGAGACCAGGTCCCCCATGAAGGATAATAACAGGGGGCAATTCAGGGCGCTCTTGTGTCGCTGTAGTAACACGCGCCCAAGTGAAGTGATTTCCAAAGGGTATGATGTGCTGCTGAATTCTGTGCTGGGTATTATTGACTAGCAAGATTTCCTCCCTCGCCTACGGCCATGTTTCTGCCTTTTTAAAGGTCTTATGACAATACCTTACACCTAAAAGGTTTTATGTGAAGACCTTCTGAACAAAAAATATGGCTAAGGGGAACGTCAAGGATAATATGTAATTTTTACATATACTTGATTGGAACGCACGTATCGAATTCAATTGAAAGACGGCTGCTTTCTGCACATTTTACGCTGAAATCAACCAATGCAGAGACCGCATGCGGTGAGGTGGCCTGCCTTTCAAAACCAAATTTGCATCGAAATTTGACTGCTGCGGCGACTTACATTGTAGCTTCGAATTAGTTGGGCAAAATCTCGATCATTCTGGAATGGAATGATGTCTGGAGGAAACGTGGTTTTTGGACTTCAAGGCGATCAGGTAGCGTGAAGCTGTAGTAAATTTACTTCGGAGGTCCTTATGAGCAGCAACGCGACAACACATGGCCTCTGGGAAAAGACAGCTCCGCCCGCACCAGTCACATCTGAACTGAACGACTTGGTTCAATCGGATGTGGTCATCGTCGGTGGAGGTTTCACGGGACTTTCCACTTCGCTTCACCTTGCGCAGTTAGGAATCTCCGCGGTCGTGCTGGAATCATTCGACCTGGGTTTTGGAGGATCTGGCAGAAACGTCGGCCTGATCAACGGTGGAATGTGGGTTATGCCGGATGACATTCCTAGCGTCCTTGGGCCTGTGTATGGGGAAAGATGTCTCAAGCTTCTGTCTGAGGCACCCTCTCTCGTTCGCAGCATCATCGAAGCCCATGACATTCAGTGCGAGCTGGAAAAAAACGGAACACTGCATCTTGCTGTTGGTCAGGGCGGCGTGCAGGAGATTCAAGAACGGCAAAGACAATGGGTTTCGCGCGGTGCGCCGCTTGAAATTCTCGATGCCGAGGAAACAGCGCGGCGCACTGGCTCAAGTGCATATTCGGGCTCATTGTTTGACCCGCGAGCGGGAACACTTCAGCCACTTGCCTATGTCAGGGGCCTTGCGCAAGCAGCGATGAACGCAGGCGCAAGGATCTTTCACAACAGCCCGGTGATCGAAGCACAGAGACAGGGCGACGGTTGGTTGGTAAAAACCAAAAAAGGATCAGTCGTGGCCAAATGGGTGGTCGTTGCGACAGATGCTTACTCCACAGGTCCGTGGAAAATTGTCCGAGCCGAGCAAGTCCATCTACCCTATTTCAATTTTGCCACTGCCCCGCTTTCGGACAACCTGCGCAAGACGATCCTCCCCAATCGGGAAGGGTGCTGGGATACCAAGGAAATCCTTTCGTCTTTTCGCATGGACCAAAGCGGCCGCCTGATATTTGGAAGTGTTGGCGCGCTTCGAAATACGGGCCACTCTGTTCATGAAGCTTGGGCCAGGCGCTCCTTAAAGAAAGTCTTTCCTCAGTTAGGTGAGGTGGATTTTGAGTCCGCCTGGTTCGGACACATTGGCATGACATCGGATGCCGTCCCTCGGTTCCACAAGTTTGATGAAAACGTGATCGGATTTAGCGGATACAATGGGCGGGGGATCGCACCTGGAACCACTTTTGGCCGCGTGCTTGCGTCTTACATTTCGGGCAAAATGAGCGATGATGAACTGCCTTTGCCAACGACCGAACCAAAAGCGCAGGCATTCCGTGCTCTGAAAGAGGCATATTACGAACTCGGTGCCCAGGTTGCACATTTTACTGATGTTAGACTGTAGGGAGGGCGGTTTGCAGGTACCGCGTCGCTTTCTTCCTTCTTTGTCCCTGCTGTCTGCCTTCGAAGCGGCTGCCCGAACGGGAAGCGTAACCGCGGCCGCTAGAGAGCTCAATCTCACTCAGAGTGCGGTCAGCCGCCAGATACTTGCTCTTGAGGAACAGCTCGGCGTTGATCTTTTCCATCGGGAGAAGCAAACGATCCGACTGACGATTGGCGGAGAGGCTTATGCCCGTGAGATCCGTGACGCACTCCGCAAGATCAGCAACGCATCTCTCAATCTTAGAGCCAACCCCTATGGCGGCACACTGAACCTTGCTATTCTGCCCACATTCGGCACACGTTGGTTGGCTCCGAGGATACCAGATTTTCTGGCAAACAATCCCGGCATTACAGTCAATCTCGTAACCAAAATCAGCACATTCGATTTTAGGCTGGAACCGGCGGATGCAGCCATCCATTTTGGGCGGGCAGAGTGGCCCGGTGGCGAGCTAGTCATGCTTCGCTACGAAATTGTGGTTCCGGCTTGCAGCCCACGGCTCCTCAATCAATACAAGTTCGAAGAACCGTCTGATCTCAAAAACGCTCCCCTTCTGCATCTCGCCAGTCGCCCGGATGCCTGGGAAAGATGGATGGTTCAGAACGGAGTGAAGCCTGACAGCGTTCATGGCATGCTTTTTGATCAATTTGCCACCGCGGCCCAGGCGGCAATCGCCGGCGTTGGCGTTGCCTTGTTGCCGAAATTCCTGATCGAAGAAGAGCTCGCCCAAGGAACGCTCGTACTTGCACTCGATGTGCAAATGAAAAGTACCGAATCTTATTATCTTGTTTGGCCATCCGACCGGGCATCCCATCCACCATTGCTAGCGTTCAAGAAATGGATACTGGCCCAGACAGCGTCTGACCGCTGATCGTTGGTCATTCGACTTTCGAATGAGATCTAAACAATCGCTTGATTGAATTCCAAGCTGCACAGCGCGACTAATCTCCGATGTGATGATCTCGGCGCATAGAGACGATCCAGATCAAGGAGGCCACAATGTCGCATAATTTTGTTCCTGAAGATGAGATTAGATATCGCTTCTCCCATGCGATGTCAGAGATGTATCGAGCCGAGGTGCCGCAATACGGAACACTAATGGAGCTTGTGGAGGAGGTAAATCGCGAGACCCTGATGCAGGAGCCGGCTCTTCTTTCTGCGCTGACGCGCAATGATGAACTGGATCGCCTGAGCGTAGAGCGCCATGGGGCGATCCGTCTGGGGACGCCAAGGGAACTTTTCAATATTCGTCGGGTGTTCGCCGTTATGGGAATGTATCCCGTTGGCTACTACGACTTGTCGGTGGCTGGCATTCCAGTTCATTCGACCGCATTCCGGCCAGTGAACGACGAGTCTCTGCGACGCAACCCCTTCCGTGTCTTTACGTCTCTACTCCGTCTTGAGCTCATCGAGGACGAAGCCTTGCGCGAGCAAGCGGACGTGATCTTGTCGCGCCGAAAGATATTCTCTGATCATGCACTTGCACTGGTTTCCAAAGCCGAGAAAGAGGGTGGGCTTTTTCATAGCGACGCCAATAACTTCGTGGAAGAAGTGTTGGAGACATTTCGTTGGCATGGCGACGCAACGGTGACACGCGACATATACAGCCGGCTGCATGATGCCCACCGACTGGTCGCAGACGTCGTCAGCTTTAAAGGTCCTCACATTAATCACCTGACGCCGCGAACGTTGGACATCGACGCCGTTCAGGCAGGAATGCCCACGCGAGGCATTTCTCCCAAGGCGGTGATAGAGGGACCGCCCAAGAGGAAATGCGCCATCCTGCTGCGCCAGACCAGCTTCAAAGCCCTTGAGGAGACCATAAAATTTGAGGATTTCGCGGCGGATAACGAGCTGGGAACTCACACAGCGCGTTTCGGCGAGATCGAGCAGAGAGGCGTTGCACTGACAGCCAAAGGGCGCAGGCTCTATGACGACTTGCTGGCCTCAGTTCGCAACGACGTACAGGTCGGTTCCAGTGGCGGAAATTCCGGCGATTACGATAGCAAACTCATCGAGACCTTTGGAAAATTCCCAGACGACTGGGATGAACTCAGGAAAGAAAAACTTGCGTTCTTCCGCTATTCCGCAACTGAAAAAGGCCTGTATGCCGCCTCGCGGTTTCAGCTACCGGCGACCGTCGGAGAGTTGGTAGACGCAGGGTACGTGCGTTTCGATCCCATCGTGTACGAAGATTTTCTGCCCGTAAGCGCTGCGGGAATCTTTCAGTCCAATCTCGGGACAGATGCACAGCAGAACTACTCGGAACGCTCCAACCGCTCGGCCTTTGAAAATGCCCTTGGATCGGCAGTTCAGGATGAACTCGACCTCTATGCACATGCCGAGCAGCGTTCTCTCGACCAGACTTTTGAAGCTCTCGGGCATCCCGAGTTGGCTCATCGGTCGGCGTCATAAGGATCACACATATGCGGGAGCGCGAGAGAACCGGTAACAGCATGCCCATCGAACAGCTTCTATCCTCTCTCTCGCGTTCCGAGTTTTCCGGCGATGTGGCAGGCGACGCCGGGTCCCGCACAGTGTTTTCGACCGACAACAGTATCTATCAGGTTCGCCCCGCAGCGGTCATCTTTCCAAAGAATGCACATGACATTTCGACGGTCGTTGAGCAGGCGCATGCCTTGAAGATTACGGTTACCGCCCGTGGCGGTGGAACAGGTACGAACGGACAGTCCCTAAACACGGGCGTACTTATTGATACGTCTCGGCATATGAACCAGATCGAAGAGCTCGATATTTCTGCTGGTTCCGTCACCGTTCAACCCGGTGTCGTGCTCAGCCAGCTGAACCAGTTTCTCGAGCCACACGGCTATTTCTTTCCTCCCACCGTTTCCACCGCCTCGCGAGCCACAATTGGTGGAATGGTTGCGACAGACGCGTCCGGAAAAGGATCCAGAATTTTTGGTAAGACGTCCGACTACATCGAATCCATGCAGGTCGTCCTCTCAGATGGCTCGGTATCGACCATCAAGACGCTTGATTTCGCGGAGGCGACAGAAATTGCCAAGCAGGAAAATCTGATTGGGCATGCATATTGCGAAGTGCTGCGCGTCGTTGCGCAGAATGCCGCTGAAATCGATAAGACATTTCCTCAAATGAACCGCGGCCTCACCGGCTACAACCTGAAGAATATTGTAGGTGCGGACAACAGGATTCGTTTGTCGTACCTGCTGGCAGGGTCAGAGGGCACGCTCGCGATTACCACGTCGATCACGCTCAAGATCCTTAAGCGCCCAGCTTTGCGCGCGCTGGTTCCGATCCGATATGAACATTTCCAGACCGCTCTTGAAGATGTGCAACATCTTCTTAAAGCCAATCCGTCCGCCGTGGAGATTATCGACGACAAAGTTCTCTCTCTTGCTCAACAAGATCCGGTGTGGAATTCAATCGAGAGTGTTTTGGGAAAAGGCTCTTCGGTAAAAGTTGGGGGCCTGAATTTCGTTGAGTTCCTTGCCGATGACGAGATGCAGCTGTCTGCGCAATTGGATCGGCTCGTCGATCTGCTCAACGGTGGGCAGAACGAATTCATCGACTGGACGATCGTCACTGACCCTCATCTTATATCGGAGCTATGGTCCCTTCGGGAAAAGTCGGTAGGCTTGCTGGGCCGCCTTTCGCCGACCAAACAGGGAACGGCGTTCGTAGAAGACGCAGCAGTACCTCCGGAAAGGCTGCCAGGCTTTGTCAGAGAGTTCCGCGAAATCCTTGATGCTCATGGGGTGACGTACGGTATGTATGGCCATGCCGATGTGGGCTGCCTGCATGTTCGCCCCGCGCTGAACATGCGGGATAAGGGTGATGCCGCTCTGATCCGCCCGATAAGCGATGAAGTCGCGAAACTTGCAAAAAAATATGGCGGATTGCTCTGGGGCGAACACGGACGCGGTTTTCGGGGTGAGTATTCCCCGTTCTTCTTTGGTCCAGTCCTTTATCGCGAGCTTTGCAAAATCAAGGGTGCATTCGATCCCCTGAACCTGTTCAATCCCGGCAAGCTTGCCGCTCCGGATGGAGAGACAATCGACAAGATCGACAACGTGCCACTACGTGGCCAAATCGACCGATCGATTGCTAGCGATCTCGCAAAAACCTATGACCGCGCGGTTGCCTGCAACGGCAATGGAGCCTGCTTCAACTGGGACAAGGCCGATCCGATGTGTCCTTCCTATAAGGTGACACGTGATCGCAGTCAGTCGCCGAAGGGCAGGGCGGCTTTGCTTCGAGAATGGGCTCGCCTGGAATCGATTAAACGGCACGGCGAATCCAATACCGATCTACCAGCGATTGAACAGGCGCTGCATGCCAGCTTTTCGACGTGCCTTTCATGCAAGGCCTGTTCGAGCCAGTGTCCGATCAAGGTCGATATACCCGCGATGAAGTCGACATTCCTTCATCGCTACTATGCGGATCGAAGACGTCCGCTTCGCCACATCATCGTTGCACACAGCGAAAGCGCGTTTCAAATTGCCAGGCGGCTACCATTCGTGGCCAATGCCGCACAGTCAATATTTTCAAGTATCGGCGCGGATAGGCTAATCGGTCTTATCGATCTGCCACGAATTCGTCCTGCCAGTCACTCGAAACCACTAGGCCCGCGAGACCTCACGCGCCTAACCGCCTTGTCTGCCGACGACAAAGCCCGAACGGTTATCCTATTGGAGGACACATTCACGAGCACCTTCGATGGGAAGGTCGTGGACGCAACCGTGGACCTGCTTGGTCAACTAGGATATACGGTCTGGCGCGCAGCTCCAAAGTCGAACGGAAAAGCCGCGCATGTTCTTGGCAAGCTCGACGTCTTTGAAAAGATTGCCCGTGCTGCGGTTGCACACCAGAGCCAATTGATCAAGACGGGCGTTCCGGTTGTCGGCATCGAGCCTGTCACGACCCTGATGCAGGATCACGAATACAAGGCATTCCGTCCAGACGTCGCTCTGGATCGATCCGTACTGTCGATCGAGGAATTTCTTCATCAGGAAATCCGGTCAGGGGCGATTGCCCCTAAGGTGATCGATGGTCCGAATTCGCGCTACGCGCTTTTTCTTCACTGCATGGAAAAGACTTCCAAGCCTGCCACCTCCAGCCTTTGGACCAGTGTGCTCAAAACGTTTGGCATGACGGCCCAAACCATTGCGACCGGGTGCTGCGGCATGGCCGGAATGTTCGGGCATGAGATCGAGCATGCGGGGATGTCTGACGAATTGTTCCAAATGAGTTGGGCACGCAAACTGGGCGACGGTAGCGGAGATATCCCGTTGATGACCGGTTTCTCATGCCGCTGCCAGACCGAGCGTATCACGAAAACAAAGCCCCAGCACCCGGTTCAGGCTCTGCTGCGCGTATTGAAAGATATGCCTGACCAGCGGTGCATCATCGCGTGCAATATGAACAACAACTTAGTCGCAATCTGAAAAGAACGGAAGGAACGCATATGTCCACGGGTCTCGACCATCAGCCAAGAGTCGGTTCGATTTTATCTCTGAAAACGGAAACCGAGCAACTTCTTACGGAGCTTGGGGTTGCGCCAGATGCTTACGCAGCCGGTGAAATTCGCACTCGTTCGCCTATTACGGGCGAGACGCTTGGCAACGTCAGGAAGATTACGGTCGCGGACGCATCCAACCGGGTGAACAGGGCACATGAAGCCTTTCTCGCGTGGAGAAACGTCCCTGCGCCAAGACGAGGCGAACTGATCCGTCTACTCGGCGACGAGCTACGAGCAAACAAAAGCGCTCTCGGCCGCCTGGTTTCGATAGAGGTCGGCAAGATCACCTCAGAAGGTCTGGGCGAGGTCCAGGAGATGATCGATATCTGCGATTTCGCAGTCGGTCTTTCCCGTCAATTGTATGGCCTGACTATTGCGACCGAAAGAGCCGAGCATCGTATGATGGAGACGTGGCATCCGCTTGGCGTTATCGGCATCATCAGCGCCTTCAACTTTCCAGTCGCGGTATGGGCATGGAATGCGGCTCTCGCTATCGTCTGCGGGAACAGCGTCGTTTGGAAACCGTCGGAAAAAACGATGTTAACCGCGTTGGCAACCGAGGCGATCTTCAATCGTGCGTTGGAACGCTTCAACGTGGGAGGCAGCGAGGCACCGGAAGGCTTGTCGCAAATTCTTTTCGGCAACCGGGAAGTCGGCGAAATTCTCGTCACCGACCACAAGGTGCCGCTCGTCTCAGCCACGGGATCTACGGCAATGGGACGCACGGTCGGTCCCAAGCTTGCTCAACGCTTCGCCCGCGCCATCCTCGAACTGGGTGGCAACAATGCTGCCATCGTTACACCCACGGCCGATCTTGATCTGACATTGCGCGGCGTTGCATTTGCAGCGATGGGAACTGCGGGACAGCGTTGCACAAGTCTTCGACGTCTGTTTGTGCACGAGGACGTGTACGATAGCCTAGTTGAACGTCTCAAGAAGGCTTTCACGTCCGTCCCGGTTGGCAATCCATTGGACGGCAATCTCGTCGGCCCGCTAATCGACAAGGGGGCGTTCGACGCAATGCAATCGGCCCTCAATGCAGCGAAGTCCGCTGGAGGAGCCGTAACAGGTGGCGAACGGCAAGATGTCGGCAATGCCGACGCATACTATGTTCAACCAGCTTTGGTCGAGATGCCACAGCAGGAAGGACCTGTTGAGGACGAAACCTTCGCCCCAATTCTATACGTCATGAAGTATTACGATTTCAATGAAGTCCTTGCATTGCACAATGCCGTACCCCAGGGCCTCTCGTCATCGATCTTCACAAACGACGTCCGTGAGGCGGAACTGTTCATTTCGGCGAGGGGTTCCGATTGCGGAATTGCCAATGTCAACATTGGTCCGTCGGGAGCGGAAATCGGTGGTGCGTTCGGTGGAGAGAAAGAGACCGGCGGCGGTCGCGAATCCGGATCGGACTCCTGGAAGGCCTATATGCGCCGAGCCACCAACACGATCAATTACGGTCGCACCTTGCCACTTGCGCAGGGTGTAAAGTTCGACGTCGAGTGAGAGGCGGCAATGGATAACGCAGCCATTATTCCCGTACCGAGGCCGGCAGAACGATTGGCACAAATCGGTGTTTCGGAAATCCTGAAAATCACCGGACTTGCAAATGAGCTAAAACGCCAAGGACGCGATGTCATTATTCTTGGTGCAGGCGAGCCCGATTTCGATACCCCTGACAACATCAAGGAGGCGGCGATCCGGGCGATTGCCGCCGGCCAAACCAAATATACCGCTCTCGATGGCACGGCAGAGCTCAAGGCGGCTATCCGCCACAAGTTTAGCAAAGAAAATGCTTTGGAATTCGACCAGAGTGAAATCACCGTTTCGGCCGGCGCCAAACAGGTCATCTACAACGCAATGATGGCGACTTTGAACCCTGGAGATGAAGTCGTTATCCCTACACCATTTTGGGTGAGCTACGCCGACATCGTGCTGATTGCCGGCGGCAGGCCGGTGCTGGTCCCCTGCAGCGAAAAAAATGGTTTTCGTTTGTCTGCCGAGGATTTGGAAGCCGCGATCACACCCAAAACGCGTTGGCTTATGTTAAATTCACCTTCCAATCCCTCTGGGGCGGCTTATTCGGAAAGCCAATATCGCCCGATTCTTGACGTGCTTCTTGGCCATCCCCAGGTCTGGCTGATGGTCGACGATATGTACGAGCATATTGTTTATGACGACTTCAACTTCGTCACGCCGGTCGCTATCGAACCACGGCTTCGGGACCGAACTTTGACCATCAATGGCGTGTCCAAAGCCTATGCGATGACCGGATGGCGAATTGGCTACGCTGGCGGTCCGGCAGAACTAATTAAATCGATGGCAGTTGTCCAAAGCCAGTCAACGTCTTGCCCGTCATCAGTCAGCCAAGCCGCTGCTGTGGAGGCATTGACTGGCCCGCAGGAAATTCTGACCGAGAGAAAACGATCTTTCCAGCAACGGCGGGATTTCGTCGTCAACGCATTGAACGAAATCCAAGGCATAACCTGCCGCGTTCCGGAGGGGGCGTTCTACACCTTCTCCAGCGTTGCAGGCCTTATTGGAAGACGAGCGCCTGATGGACAAATCATTGCGAGCGACAGTGATTTCGCAAATTATCTCCTAAGGAATGTTGGAGTTGCAGTCGTTCCCGGAACGGCGTTCGGCCTAGCGCCGTATTTTCGGATTTCCTACGCAACGTCGCTTGCAGAGCTTCAGGACGCGTGCAGACGCATCGCAAACGCAACCGCGCAACTTTCGTAATTCTGGACAATAATCATGCAAAGTTCTACCACCTATAGTGGCGAAGTTTTTGAAATGGCTGCCCAGCAGTTTCAAACAGTGGCCGATCATCTGGCCATTCCTTCTGACGATCGCCCAAGAATCTTTATGCCCAAGCGTGCCTTGGTTGTCTCCTGCCCTATCCATCGGGACGACGGCACGACTGCTGTGTTTCAAGGGTATAGGGTTCAGCATCATCTTACCCTAGGACCAACGAAGGGCGGAACACGGTTCGCAGCGAGTGTCGATATCGGTGAGGTAGCAGCACTTGCGATATGGATGAGCTGGAAATGCGCTCTTGCAGGGCTTCCCTATGGTGGGGCTAAGGGCGGTGTTTCTGTCGACCCCAATTCATTGTCCTCGCGCGAACTCGAAGCTTTGTCACGCCGCTATATGCAGGAAATGATACCCTTTGTTGGCCCTCATACGGATGTCATGGCACCGGATATGGGGACGAACGAACAGGTCATGGCATGGTTCATGGATACGTATTCCTCGTATCAGGGCAAGACTGTAAGTGAAATCGTGACAGGCAAGCCGGTCGAAACCGGTGGAACCCTTGGACGTCGTGAGGCAACAGGCCGCGGCGTCGCATATCTGGTTGCGCGCGCAATGGAGAACATTGGTCTCTCCGCGTCAGGTGCCACTGCAATTGTGCAGGGGTTTGGCAATGTGGGGTCGGTTGCGGCCTCAACCCTCGCCAGCCAGGGCGTCAAGATTATCGGCGTGAGCGACCATACTGCAGCCTATTTTGATACACGCGGCTTCGATATCGAGGCCCTCGAACGACACGTTCGCGAGTTTCGGGTCCTACGAGGATTTTCAAACGAGTCGATGATCGATCCCCAGGATCTTCTTGTGCAGACGTGCGATATTCTGGTGCCAGCCGCGATGGAGCGCGTCATCACCGCTGATAATGCGGGGAGTCTTCGATGCAGGATTCTGGCCGAAGGTGCTAATGGGCCGACGACACCGGAGGCCGATCATATTCTGGAGCAACGACGCGACGAGATTTTCGTCATTCCAGATATCCTATGCAACGCAGGCGGCGTGATAGTGTCTTACTTTGAATGGGTTCAAGGTCTTCAGCAGTTCTTTTGGACGGAAGCTGAAGTGATGGACCGGCTTTATAAGACACTTCAACATTCATATCAGCAGGTGCTGCGGAGGGCAAAAGCCGACAACATCTCCCATCGCAGCGCAGCACTGGCGATCGGGGTTGAGAAAGTTATGCGCGCCAAGAAAACGCGCGGGCTTTTCCCATGACATCTCTGCCGACACAAGACACGAACGGCACATCCATGCAGCTGGACCACCCACTACGCCGTCAGCTGCACAACGAACTTCATTCTCGCCCGTCGTTGTACTTTGAGGCACCAGCCTTTGTATGGCACGAGGCATTTTATGTAAAAGCCTCGTCGATTCAGATTCCAGAAAAAATTCTCGCTCTGGATGCTAACCGAACACGTGACGGCAAGAGCGGCATCGCGATGACGCCGAACGGGAAGATAAAGTGGGAAATGCACACGGAATTCGTCTCTGCAACGCACGTCGTGGCATGGGATGGAAATCCCGATACGCATCCAACGCCAGACCCGCTCTGGCGAGAATTGACCGATCTTATGCCCGGTCAACGCATCGCCGCCGTCGAAGTGTTCGTCTGCCCTTTCGACAATAACCCGGCAGCTCAACAGTTGGTGGACAGTGAAGACATGGTGGCGTCCTCTGTCGGAGGAGGGGATGCCGAGGTTTGGTCGACCTTCCGGATGGGGGACAACGGATCGACCCGGATGATCCTGCTAAATCGCCGATTGAATGCATATCGAACGGGTCGGATGGTCCGGCGATTGCTAGAGATCGAGAACTACAGAATGATGGCTTTGCTTTCACTGCCGCTTTCTCAATCTGCATTCTTGCAATGTGTCGAGTACGAGAACGGCCTCCGCGACATAATGGATCTACTGGGCTTGCCTGATCGCAAGCAGGACATCCTTCTTGCGGACTTGGCAAAATTGTCCGCCAGCCTGCTACATTTGTCGATCACTACTCGCGAGAGGTTCAGCGCCACCGCGGCCTACGCGGAATTGGTGTTCAGGCGCCTTGAAGAACTTCGCGAAGAGCGCATTGAGGGGCATCAACGCATTGGGGTTTTCATCGATCGCCGGTTCCGTCCAGCCATTCGATCTTGTGAGCAGGCGGACAAGCGAGTGGAAAATACGGCGATGCGGATTGCAAGAGCCAGTGAGTTGCTGCGGACATCCGTTCAGGTCGAGCTAGAGCAGCAAAATGCCCAACTGCTGGAATCTATGGAGCGCCGTGTTGCTATTCAAACTCGACTACAACAGGCAGTCGAAGGGTTTTCAATCATCGCCATAAGTTACTACGCCCTGGGCATATTAAAGACTTTTTTCGAAGGAATAGTTGAAATTTATCCTTCTGGACACTGGATTAAAAGTGCTTTCCCAACCTTAATTCCATTGATTATCATAGTCGTCTGGCTGATTGGGCGACGGGTCCGCTTGTCGCTAAGTGGCAGGGTTAAAAGCTCAGATAATTGAGGGTTTCGATGGAGAGCAACGCCGATGGGGCGATCAGGTGAACGAGTCCTAAATTAGCCTTCAGCTCATTGCAACTTTCATATCAACCGGCGTCGATCAGAATGGATATGGCCAATCGCGCACTACGATTGGGGCGATTTTCCGCGGTTAATCGATGAGCTCGCTTCAAGCTCGCAGCAGTCGTCAAGAATGCCGTCATAGAATGTGAAGAGCTGGTTTGACAGCCAAAGGGTCAATCATGAACTGCCGACATTTCTGCAGGATCTGTTTCGGGGGTAGCGCAGCGGCGCGAACATCAAAGTGATGTTTTCCTACAGGATCACCTCTGCCGAAGAATGCCATCCAGCCATATCGAGAATCAGGATCACGTGTTAAGTGGCCTAACTGAGCACTGCAACCAAAGATAGCAATCAAATTGATTCTAAACTTTTCGAATCATTCATAGATCTCATGACCTAGACCGCGCAAAAACAAGAATAAATTAACTTTAAGCCAAGAAAATCGCAATTGCCGAGCGCTATCTCCAGTGCTCATCGACCTTGCGATTTTGCTATGACGGCAAAATACAATTTCAAACCTTCCTTGAAATCTTTCAAGTGGTTTTAGTTCTGGTACAGGTTTTGCGATGGTACAGATCAAATCAATCTCTACGAAACTAATGCTTTCGGCAGCATTGGCGATCCTATTTCTACTGGTCGCGTCGAACCTTTACGCGATTGTTAACGTTAGAGATTCGGTCCGAGCTCTTGTCATGCAGCAGGCGGAAACTGAGGCCAAGGCAATTGCAAATCAGGTGGCCGGTAGCATCGGAGAGCTTACGAGCGCGACAAGATCAATGTCCGGTGTCCTGGCGCGCGGACTACATAGCCAGTCTTTCGACAGAAGAACAATCACAGATTTGCTAAAAGCAAATGTTGAGATGAACGATCTTGCTTTCACCTCCTGGTTCTGTGAAGGGCCGGACAAGTTCATTCCGTCCAAGGATCCGACTGCGCTTTTAAACGAGAACGGCATTTTCGTGGTTTCTTGGTTCAAAAACGCCGGCGGCGGCATTGAGCAAATGACATTCAAAAATGACTACTCGGCGGAATGGTGGACGCTATCAGCTAAGACAGGCAGAGGAGCGATTACTGCACCTTTCAATGATACAAGCACCAATACAATCATGACATCCTTGACTTATCCTGTTTCTATTGAAGGTCGATTGATTGGAATAGCTGGAATTGATATTTCGCTGTCCACGCTAAATGAGAAATTACAAGCTCTTCGGCCTTTTGGTGGAGGTCGGGTGCTTCTTCTATCTCAATCTAATACATGGCTTGTGGCACCAAATGCAAAAATGACTCTGGCCAGCTACGACGAAAATAATGTCAATCTCTCAGCGAGGGAATCCAAATCAAGTGCTGTAAACACAATAACCGATATCCATGATAACTCTATGCCGGAAGACTATGATCGCCTCTTCTATAGCTTTCCCATACCAGGAACAGACGCAACTTGGACACTGGTTGTTGATATACCTCATAGCGCCATCACTGGTGCCGTTTGGGATCTAACAAGGCTTTTAGGCATTGGCGGAGCCGTAGTTGTTGGAGTCCTCATGCTCGCGCTCTACACCGCAATTCGCCTTTTTGTCAGAAAGCCACTCGGCCAGATTATCTTGGCCATGAGGAAATTGGCGGGTGGAGACGTATCTTCTGAAATCCTAGGAAAGGACAGGAAGGACGAAATCGGTCAAATGGCCGCGGCCGTTGCCGTCTTCCGAGATAATATGATCGAACGTGCGCGCCTCTCACGAGAAGCCGACGACACCAAGATGACTACAGAGCAGGAACGGCGAGTTCGCGAAGAACTTAAGATGCATGAGACTGAACAGGTTTCTATCGCCGTACAATCTTTGGCAGGTGGTCTCGGACGTCTCGCCGACGGGGACCTAGTATCAAGCATCATTACCCCTTTTCCAGGAGATCTGGACCGTTTACGCGTCGACTTCAATACTTCTATCGCGAAACTAAACGATACGCTTGCAACTGTTGGTCGCAACGCGATGGCGATCGATAGCGGGGCAACTGAAATTCGAGCCTCTGCTGACAATTTGGCTCGCCGTACTGAGCAGCAAGCAGCTTCGGTCGAAGAGACGGCGGCCGCTCTTGAGGAAATTACCACTACAGTGAGGGATAGTGCGCGACGTGCAGAAGAGGTAGGCCACTTAGTGACGCGTGCCCGTGAAGGCGCTGAGAATTCCGGTGGTATCGTTTCAAAGGCAGTCGGAGCTATGGAGGGAATTAAGAAATCTTCCGGTGAAATTTCCAACATAATTGGCGTTATCGACGAGATCGCCTTTCAAACCAACCTGTTGGCTCTTAATGCAGGCGTAGAAGCCGCCCGAGCCGGCGAGGCAGGAAAGGGATTTGCAGTTGTCGCTCAGGAAGTCCGCGAACTTGCCCAAAGGTCCGCGAACGCAGCGAAGGAAATCAAGGCCCTGATCACCACATCGGGCGAGCAAGTCCGAAACGGTGTTAGCTTGGTGAACGAGACGGGTCAGGCACTGCAGGTCATCGTCAGCGATGTCCAGAAAATCAGCAGCCACGTAGACGCGATCGTGACATCTGCTCGAGAGCAATCGTCGGGGTTACAGGAGATCAACAAGGCAGTAAATGCCATGGACCAAGGAACTCAGCAAAATGCTGCAATGGTCGAGGAGCAGACTGCCGCCAGCCACGGCCTCGCCCAAGAGGCGGCCATTCTGACAGAATTACTTCGCCAATTTCATCTCGATAAAGATAACCCCGTCGTTTCAGTGAGAAGACTTACAGCGGCCTGATCTATCTGAAATTCATCAATGATACGGCGACATTTTCGCCATCTCCGGGGTGAAAGGATGTCGAGCATGGAAATGATAAAGCGCCAAGCTTTGCGATCAAGGGCTTTCCTCGGAGCGTCGATTGTGCTTGGACATGGCACTTCGACTCTAGATTGCTTGGTAAAGGATATTTCGGCGACTGGCGCACGACTGGCGGTTGAAAACGCGATCGCTGTTCCTGAGGTCTTTGTGCTGCGCATTTCCGACGGACGCAGCTTTCTGTGCAGGGTGAGGTGGCGGCGGATCAATGCGGTCGGCGTTCAGTTTATGTCGAATTTTGCGGCTTGACCACAGCGCCCGCCGCCGCAGTCAAACGCCATGGGGCGTCCCGGTTTGTCCGCTCTCCATCCCGGAGGGCAATCTGGCGGGAATGCCCGGTTTCCTCAGCATCTGGAGTGCGGAACGTCCCTCATCAATCGTTCTTTGCAACGTCTGCGTATAGTCACCAAGGTTCTGCTGTTCGTCATGCCACTTGCTGAGGACCAGCGTGCAGAGTTTTGTCGACGGTCTGACATACGAGGCGCGCAAGATGTGAACGGTCGGATCGATGATCAGGAAGCCGGTATCCGGACGCCGCAACATCTCCTGACGGCGGATGCGATAAGGCCAAGATCGACGCCGCGGTCGCGCCGGGTGTAACGATGCGTGGCCAGAAAGAACAGCTCTGGTCGATCCAGATCGAGCGCAAGGGCGTCATCGCATTGCCCGACGCCGCCGTGGTCGACATGACCGCGCTGGGCAATCACACCCACAAGCAGGTCGACAACGTCCGCAAGGAAACGACAAGGAAACCCTCGTCAAGCCTATGCTGTTCAATGCCGCCGCCTATCGGAGCCCGCCGAACGCATCAAGTAGGTCGGTCACCACGGCGATCGCGCCAGGCGCGAAGGTCCAGCAAGCCACCAATCTGCAGCTGCATCTGTTGAAGCAGATCGGCAAAGCGAGGGCCCGCACGAATGATATCTAGGACATCCTTGCAAGCACAGACGCCAACGTCAAGAAGCTTCTTATCAGCACAGCGTTGATGAGGTTTTCAAAGTATCAAGCCGATCGCCACGGCGACAGGTGACTGGAGTTGCCCCTTAAAAACCGGACAGGATCAGGTTTCGGTTTGACGGTTCAAGAACTCACGAGGCGAGCAATACCCCAATGCCTTATGCGGGTGAAGG
>NZ_LXKN01000044.1 GCF_001692325.1 Rhizobium sp. AC27/96
TAAGCGCCAGATGTACGGAAGAGCAAAACTCGATCTCCTGCAGGCGCGGTTGATCGGTGCGTCGTAGACCTGCACAGCAGCAAATGTGCGTCAGAGCCACTTCTCAGTGCAAATCCCGGGTCAACTCTCAGCGCAAATCAACACCTTAGGCACAAGGAGCGGCATCGCACCGCTCCCGCACGCGAGTTCGAAGCGTTTTGCCGCTCGAATGCCCGACATGGATGTCCAGCTTCTGCTTTCCTAAAAACGTAGTCGCGCCCGTTCGGCGCCACCTTAGCCCCCTTAAGGTTTCCGCTCACGAGGTAAGCGGCGATGCTCGCAGGGCATAAATCATCGTGTCAGAATTCATAACTTTACGAACGTGGCTGTATTTTGCGGCGGTCGGGGTCATCATCGGCCACTCCATAGCTAGCGGCTTTACCGTTCATCTTTTCGACCCCAAAGGAGAGTGGATTACGATTACATTACAGCAATCGCGTCAGCCTTAAATATTGCCAGACCTCGTGTTTGGGCGCTCGTCTTAGCGCGTCGGAATAACAAGGGTAAAGCTACCGCGGCGGTTCTGTCGCAGGAACATGATTGCCATGTCCACGTTTAAGAAGCGTCACCAAAACTTTAGAAGCTCAGACCATGGAAATTGACTTATCGAACAAGCGCGTCCTCGTAACAGGAGGCAACTCTGGAATAGGGGCAGCGATCGCGCGGGGCTTCGCGGCAAATCGCGCGAGGGTCGCTATAAATTATCTAGTTGATCCCGATGAAGCGCGGCGGATGGCGGTGGAGCTCTCGGCGCACGGCGCGGCGTCTCTGGCGTTGAAGGGTGACATCAGCAGCTCCGAAGACGTGGAGCGCATCTTCTCGACCTTGGACGATAAGTGGGGTGGCATAGACATCTTGATCAACAACGCAGGCGTCGACGGGAGCTATGCTCTTGGATGGGAGGCCGATGTTGTCTATTGGGACGCTGTCATCGACATCAACCTGAAAGGCACATATCGATGCTCGAGAGCAGCGTTGAAGCGGATGATTAAACAAAGGTCTGGCGTGGTCCTCAACGTGTCGAGCGTTCACGAGACGATAGCGTGGACAGGCTATAGCGCCTATACGGCCAGTAAAGCTGGCATCTCAATGTTATCGAAGTCCCTCGCCCAGGAAGCAGCTCCTTTTGGGGTTCGTGTACTCTGTATCGCCCCCGGCGCAATTCGCACGCCGATCAATCGGTCGGTATGGCAAGACGAGACAAAGTACGAGGATCTGCTGACGAAAATTCCGCTTGGGCGGATTGGAGAGCCACAAGATATCGCGAACATGGCCGTCATTCTCGCCTCCGATGTCGCCGCATACATCACCGGCACGACGATTTTCATCGATGGCGGCATGACAGACTATCCCTCCTTTTCACACGGTGGGTAGAAGGTGGCGCTCCGCATAGAAGATTATGGCTTGATCGGAAACATGCTGTCCGCAGCTTTGGTTGGACGCGATGGATCGATAGACTGGTTGTGCCTACCGCGCTTCGACTCCCCGGCTTGTTTTGCCGCTTTGCTTGGAACGCCAGACAATGGAAGATGGAAGGTGGCGCCCCGCCAAGCGCTTTCAGGCTGCAGCCGCTGCTACCTCCATGATACTGGCATATTGGAAAGCCGGTTTGAAACAGAGACTGGCGTAGTCACGGTCACAGATTTCATGCCTGTTCCTTCACTTGATCGCTCCCCCGACGTCATCAGGATAGTCACCGGCGTTTCCGGCATTGTCGAAATGGAGATGGAACTCACGCTACGGTTTGAGAACGGTCAGGCTGTTCCTTGGGTGAGACGAAAGGACTACGGACTAAGCGCTATCGTTGGGCCACATGCCGTCGAACTTGTTACGGATCTGCCTTTAAAGGGGCAGGACCTCAAGACTACAGCGATTTTCCGGGTAAAAGCCTGCGACAGCATACCTATGACCCTGTCATATCATCCTTCTAAAGAGCAGCCTCATTTCATCGCCGACCGCCGAGAGCTTCTCGACCAGACCAAGGGCTGGTGGCGCGAATGGGTCAGAAGTGGAACATCAAATTATCTGCCGGTTGGCCTTCGTGACGCGGTTGTTCGCTCTCTCATTACGCTGAAGATGCTGATCTACGCGCCGACGGGCGGTATCGTAGCGGCGCCGACGACCTCCTTGCCGGAAGCAATCGGCGGGCAACGTAACTGGGACTACCGCTACTGCTGGTTACGGGACTCGGCCCTGACCCTTTACGCACTGCTGAATTCCGGCTACCGCGAAGAGGCGCAAGATTGGCGCCAATGGTTGCTACGTGCGATCGCAGGTTCACCCCAACAATTGCAGATCATGTACGGGCTTGCCGGAGAGCGATGGCTTCCTGAGTTTGAGGTGCCCTGGCTTTCGGGTTATGAGGGCAGTAGGCCGGTCAGAATAGGCAATGACGCCGTCAATCAAGTGCAGACAGACGTTTTTGGCGAGCTGATTGAAACTCTTCACGCTGCGCGTGAGGCCGAGTTGGAGCCTCAGGAAGAGGCATGGCGACTTGAGAAGGTCCTGCTTTGCCACCTCGGCGCGACGTGGCAAGAACCAGACAGGGGAATTTGGGAAGTTCGTGGCCCGCCACGACTATTCACTCACTCCAGAGCAATGGCCTGGGCTGCCTTAGACCGCGCGGTCATTAGCCACGACAAATACCACCTTGAAGGGCCGGTTTCGAGCTGGCGCCAGCTGCGGCAACGAATCCACGACGATATTTGCGATAACGGCTTCCACGCGGGCAAAAACAGTTTTGTCCAGTATTTTGGCGGCGACACGCTTGACGCAAGCCTCCTTCTTATGGCGCAGCTTGGCTTTCTTCCGGCCGACGACCCACGCATCGTAGGCACGCTCCATGCCGTAGAGCGGGAGCTTGTGAATGGGGGGCTGGTCGCGCGCTACTCAACCGGCGAAACGGATGACGGTGTCGGCGGCAGGGAAGGGGCGTTCTTGGCGTGCAGCTTTTGGCTCGCTGACGCCTATGTTCTTGGCGAGCGCCACGAGGATGCACGCGAAATGTTTCGCCGGCTGCTTGGACTGCGCAATGATCTGGGCCTTCTCGCCGAAGAATATGACCCTGGTAGTGGCCGCCTGCTCGGAAACTTCCCCCAGGCGTTTTCTCACATAAGCCTGATTAACACTGCACATAACCTGGCGAGCATCGAAGGCCCGGCAAAGCAACGGGTAAACAAGACCGCGCCAAACGGACGGAAAGGCCTGCTAAAATAATGATGTCGATGGTTGCCCAGATGAGGCTCACGTCATCCTCCGAGTTTTGATAGCACAAAGGCGCACAGGAAGCCGACGACGGTGATCAATCCCGCATACTCGTGCGTCTCCGCAAAGGCCTCTGGAATCATCGTGTCTGCTATCATTGCGAGTATGGCGCCAGCGGCCAAAGCTGTCGTTCCAGCGATAACGTCTGGACTTGCTCCCGCGAGAGTTACGTTCCCGACCAGGGCCGCTAATCCAGAGGCGAGAGCTATACATCCCCATACACAGAAGATGTAGATCGCGGATCTGCCGGCACGACGCATGCCAGCTGAGCTCGCCAGGGCTTCTGGAACATTCGACAGGAAAATTGCGGCTACTGTCACCAAACTCACGCCGGAAGCGCCAATTAGGCTCACACCGATCACCACCGACTCCGGGATGCCGTCGAGGAGTGCGCCGATCGCGATCGCCATGCCCGAACCATCCACGGCGTTCTGCTGCTTTTGTTCTTCGTGATGCCCGGAGCGCTTTCGGTGACGGGCACCACGTCGGTTTAAAAACACGTTCGCTGCTGTGTATATCGCCGCGCCGAGTAGAAAACCGAAGGCGGTCGAATCGAATCCTCCGCGAGCAAACGCCTCGTCCATCAACTCGAAAGCAACAGCGGAGATTAAAACTCCTGAACCGATTGCCATGACTGCGGCGATTATACGCTGGGGCAGGCTAGCAAGAAACGGAACAACCGCTCCTATGATGAGGGCCGATCCGCTCACAAGACCCCACAGGCCGGCTTGTAGATACATTGGCACCTTAAATCCCTTCACTTAGGCGATAACGAAGAACTTGATCAAGGACGATCGGTTCCGCGCTTTTGATCATGCAAAGCCGAGAGCCGGCGCGCGAAAAGCAGAAACTGGTCTTAGGAACTGCGTCGAAGCGGATGCGCTCATCACGGCTGAGACGAACAATCCAAATCTTCAACAACGTACGTCGTTTTGGGGTATGTTACCCTGTAATCGCGATGCACCAGCGCTCCTGGAGTCAAGCTTGCGGGATAGATGCGGGATCCCATGATGTGGAATACAGTTTCTTCGCGTGCAAGGAGATTATCCGCGATCAAGCGGCGATGGCAGCGCCACCACACCGCCTCGGAGCACATAATAGCGCATACCCGGCGTTCCCCTTCCTCGACGAGCTCATTCAGTCCTTCGTGAAATGTGTGGGAGAGCGCATAGTCAGCATAGTTGTGAAAGCTTCTGTTCTTCCAGAGGCGTTCAACTCGAAAGGTATCGTATGCGCCTTCGACCGGAGGCCGCCTAGTGCGTCCAATCGGCGATACGCTATCTGGCGATGCAGTAGTGCTTCCGATAGAATATCCGAATTGAACTGAGGATTTGTCCGCGACATCGGGATCTTGCGCACATCGACGACGCATCCCACCCGTTGCCCGCTCAGTAAATCGATGAACTCTTGTAAGGATCGGCTCGAGTGCCCGATCGTGTAAAACGGGAGACGTTCAGGCAATAGGTCAGTCATGGTGTTCCTCATGTTCGTCTTCGCGCTGCTTAATCCGCTTTCCTCGTGTTTTCTAAGTCGGCTTCCGAACTTCACAGACGCGCTCCTTCATTCAACGCTGAATGAGCAACTGTGGTTCAATGCACCTTATGGAGGAGCGGCGCAGCGAAAAACTCTCGGTTACTCGAAGTTGCAGCATATGGAGGACTGTGAGCGAACTCCTCAACGCTCGCAACTGTGGTGCCAGTTTTCATCCTGATGGTCTGCTACTTGCGCTGCTCAGCATACGGTGCGAGCCTGCTGCATGTTGCGGCCGGGGGGCGCCAGGCAGCTGCAATTGACGGAAAAGTTGACTACAGGACAAAGGGAAAGTGTTCGCAGCAAACGGAAGAGCACGGATGTCGACCGATCCGTCGGATCGCTTGTCAAATCGGCAAGGGGGAACCAGGGTTGGTCGCAGATCGCTTTGGCAGAGAGACTTGGTGTTTTATTTCAGCAGGTTCAGAAATACGAACAGGGCTCGAATAGGATGAGCGCAGTCGCCTCGTTAAGGGTAGCGGAACCGTTTGGCCTGCCTCTAAAGTATTGTCTTGGCGAGCAGGAAGCAGTAGGAAGTGGAAAGAGTCCTCCCGTTAGGGCAATACCGCGAGCGGGCTAGAGTTCCGGCTGCTGAGCGCTTTCAGAGACTGTCCGTGTCCCTCCAGACACGGTTCATCGCTCTCATCGAAGCCGCCGCATGCCCGCAGCCTGACGATCTGTAGGCTGCTATAGCGTCGGCTACCGTTCGACGCAGACCTCCACCATGCCACATATACCATCGTTAGTTTGGATGCAGCGGTATAATCTTTTTTGCACTGCTGTTCAGCTTCTCTGCTGCAGCAAAGGCCGGGCCAAGCTCCTCTACCGCAAACGGTTTTTTGACAACAGGTGTTTCCGTCTGCAAGCCACCCTCCAAGGCGTCACTGTAGCCAGTCATGAGGACAATCGAAATATCGGGATGATCGGCTTTTAGTTGGTCAGCAAGTTGAAGACCAGACATCTGGGGCATCATAACATCCGAAAGAACATGCTTTAAACTGGGGTTTTGACTCAGTATCACCTGTCCGTCGTCGAATGATTTGAGACTTTTTGGTCTTTGGAAGAGTGGAGTTTCCGGCTCGGTTTGCGGGTTGATTTAAGCCGCTTTGGCGTGGTGGTTCAAGCGGCGCTGTTTGATGGTGTCTCGTTTGATCCTTTCGCGTTCGAGCAGGATGGTCGCGCCGCGCCCGAAGTAGACGTCGGCTGGGGCAAGATTGTCGAGGCTCTCATGGTATCGGCGATGATTGTAATGCTCGACGAAGGCTGCGATCTGGGCTTCGAGGTCCTCCTGGAAGAAGTAGTTTTCCAGCAGGATGCGGTTCTTCAACGTCTGGTGCCAGCGTTCGATCTTGCCCTGGGTCTGCGGATGGCCGGGAGCGCCGTGGACCTGCTCGATCTTGTATTTCTCCAGCCATTCGCCGAGATCGGAAGCGACGTAACACGGGCCGTTGTCGGACAGCAGGCGCGGCCGGTGTTCGACCTTGACCCTGTCGCAGCCTGAGGCGGCCAGTGCCAGGTCGAGCGTGTCGGTGACGTCGTCCACCTTCATGCTGGTGCACAGCTTCCAGGCGATGATGTAGCGGGAATAATCGTCGAGGATGGTCGACAGGTAGAACCATCCCCAGCCGATGACCTTCAGGTAGGTGAAGTCGGTTTGCCACATCTCGTTTGGGCGAGTGGTCTTGTCCTTGAACTCGTCGTTGGCCTTGATGACGATATAGGCAGGCGAGGTGATCAGGTCGTGAGCCTTGAGCAGGCGGTAGACTGAAGCCTCTGATACGAAATAGCTTTCCGTATCGGTGAACTTCACCGCCAGCTCGCGTGGCGACAGATCGGCATGATCGAGCGCCATGGTGACGATGCGATCCCGGATATCGTCGGGGATACGGTTCCAGACCCGTGACGGCGCGGATGTCCGGTCTTCCAGACCCTCGACGCCGTGGGTCTGGAAGCGGTCATACCAACGGTAGAAAGTCGGCCTTGAAATGCCGAGCTTTTCGAGGGTCTGCCTTGCGGACAAATGCGACTGTTCCACGATCCGGATGATCTCAAGCTTCTCGGTGGCGGGATATCTCATTCTTCGTCGCCCCCATCCGCGATCATGCTTTTTTTGAGCAGGCGGTTTTCCAGGGTGAGGTCAGCCAGCGCCTCCTTCAGGTCACGGCTTTCACGACGCAGCGCTTTCACCTCGTCGCTGGTGGCCGAACGGGCGGTGTCTCCGGCAAGACGCTTCTTACCAGCTTCGAGGAATTCCTTCGACCAGCTATAATACAGGCTCTCGGCGATCCCCTCGCGGCGGCAGATCGCGGCAATGCTGTCCTCGCCACGCAGCCCTTCCAGCACAATGCGGATTTTGTCCTCCGCGGAATGGTGCTTGCGCGTGGCCCGGCGGATGTCCTTGATCGTCTTCTCGGCCGTCGATGTCTGCGGCCCGGATTTCTGTCTCATCTTCGCTTCCTTTGATAGAGCTACGATGAGCCGAAAATCCTCTCTTCTCAATTAAGTCGGTTCTGTCTCATGGGCGTTGATCCGGGACAATGTCCCTTGTTTAAGGCTTTGCGCCTGATGGCAATATACCCCTCTGGAGACACCTAGCTACGATCTAGCAGGTTGCGTATCGCATCCAAAAGTGTCGTCTCACCCCGAATTGTAACGCCACGGCCCTCAAACGCGACGTGGCCGTTGTTAAAGCCGCGATACATTTCACAGAAGGCCTCAACCGCGTTCGGTGAGAACCCTGTCTCGCTGAAGATGGCGTCCCATTGATTAGTTGGCACTACAACGGCCTGGACTGGACGACCGACGAACTCGCTAAGGCCGGCGGCGGCGTCGTTGGGCGAATAATCCGTCGGTCCATGAAGTTCGATCAGCGGCGGCGCTTCAGTACTGGCCAGCAGCTGTTCACCTGCAACTCTCCCAATGTCCGCAACGGAAACCATTGGCAGGCGCCTCGAAACAGGCGAGAACATCGATGTAAGAATCCCCTCCGAGGCAACACGCTTAAGCGACCAACTCCAATTCTCCATAAAATTCGCGGCGCGCACGATTGTAGCCGGGACTTTGGATCGCGCTAGCCGACGCTCCAGATCGTGGGTCGTCTTGATATTGCCCGTGCCATCGGTGTGCTGAGCACCCACCGATGACAATGCAACCACATGTGATATGGCAGCATTCTCAGCTGCAGCGATTAGCGATGCGTGTACCCGCGCAGAGTACGCAAAGATGTCCAATTCGCCGTATGCGGGTGGGTTCATTAGATAGACGCCATTTGCACCACGGAACACCTCAGCGAGCGCATCTGTGTCAAGTAGATCGACGACAGCAACCTCGGCGCCAGCTTCGGTCCAACGCGCCACTTGCTCTGGCTTGCGCACGATTGCCTTAACTGGGGCGCCTTTTTTGAGTAAATGACGCACTGCTGCGGAACCGGTCTGTCCATTAGCCCCTGTGATCACGTACATCTACGGTCCCTTTCCAGTCCTGAGTTTGACGCTGACAGCAGTTCGTCCGCCCTCTGCCATCAAACTCGTCATCCAATTTTCAGGGTCGCAGATCATCTCACGATACGCAGCAGTTTCGCGGCCGCTAAGCCCAAGATTAGCGCTGATCAAAATTCCGCCGATGCGGAGCAACGAAGCCAGTAAGTCCAAATCCTGAAGTGAGGGAGCAAAACCATCGAAGAAAGCAATGTCATACCCAGAGGCGAGACGCGGCAGGACATCCTCAAAGGCTCCATGGTGCACGGTGACCCGATCGCCGAAGCCGGCAGCGACAATATTCTCGCGAGCCAACCGAACATGCTGCTCGTCGAAATCGATTGTATCGATGCGCGCCGCCGCGCTTCCTCTCGCGAGCCAGCACGCGGTGTATCCAAGTGCTGTTCCGCATTCAACGATCCGGTGCGCGGCAGCGGCTGCTGCCAGGACGCCCAGCGAGGCACCGTCTCCAAAAGGATACGCCTTGCAATGATGATGACTTCGGTGTCGCGCCGTCGCATCGAGAATATTCTGGTAGGGGTCCAATGGCTCGTCCACTAGTCTGGTTACAATTTCGGCGGCATCGCGCCAATCTGGAATAGGGCGCTAAGCCAATCTTCGACGTGCCAAGTCTCTAAGACCCGACCGTTGCAGATTTTGTGTATGTCAATCGCCGTGATTTTGAGGGCTTTCCCCGTTGCGGGGACACCGGCGAAGACACCATGCTGCGTTGCGGTGATGGTCGACCGAACGACAACCTTGTCGCCATTGGCGATAAAGTCTTCATTCTTGACGTGGAAATCCGGGAAGGATGCGAGGAACCCGTCGAGCGCAGCTTTCATACCGTCGCGGCCTGGACCTTGGCCCGACGCCAGCGGTATATCAACCCAATCATCTGCGAGAACCCTATCGAGCATCGGTTTCGAAGGAATGTTGAAGGCTTCATAAAAGCCCTTCACCAAGGTGATGTTCTCCAACGGCGTCCCCGGTTTCTGACAGAATTCGGCCGCGTGAGCAGGCGCAACGATGAAGGCAAAAACCGCCCACACAATAGAAATCCTGCGCATAATCAACCTCGCTCAGACTTGGCATTGGACTTGAACCATTTCGCGACTTCGGCCGCAGTTGGTTCGATTACCAGCGGATCGTCGTAGAATCGGGTGTGAAACACCCCTTCGAGGATGACGAGTTTTTTGTCTTTGGCCGGCACATTATCGAACACGTGCTGTACCGCTACGACAAAGCCGTCTGATCGTTCGCCGTGGACCATCAGCGTCGGCAACTGCAGTTTGACGGCATAGGCATCGACATCGAAGGTCCATACCTCGGCGTCGCTCATGGTGGTGTAGCGATTTTCCCAGCGACTGGGTTCGCCCCACTTCGATGTCGTCCAAGGATGATACCAATTATGAATCTCGGGCCACGGTAGACCCACGCTCTTGTCGTCTACACTCACCACCGGCATGTAGTCGATCTCGCCATTTGCCTCGAATTTATCCTTCGCAGCCTGACCACGGGCGATGCGCTCGTCAAGTGTCGGCCCGCCGCCGCCAAAGAACCCTTCCAGATTCTCTCTGTAGAGATACTGGCCAGAAACTGTCGCTAGAGCTTTGATCCTAGCATCGTCCGAAACTGCTGCGATCATCTCCGAGGATCCTTGGCAGATTCCGAGCGCGAAGACTCCATCCTTGAGAATTTCCGGGCGTGCTGCGAGAAAAGAGATCGCGGACTTGATGTCCGCGATTTTTGCCGTGGGACTCTCATAACGGCGAGGTTCTCCACCGCTTTCGCCGCCGAAACGGGGATCAAAAATCAGCGTGGCAAAGCCGTCGCGGGCAAGTCTCGTCGCATATTCCATTGGCGATTGCTCTTTGACGAACCCGAATGGCCCAACGACAACGACGCCGGGCATCGGAGATTGCGTGGCTGTCGGCGTAAACAGGAGACCAATCAGCGGTACTCCGGCGCTTTCAAAACTGACGCGCTCGGTTTGGTAGACGCCCGCACTGGACGCCATGGAAGCAATGCTTGTCATGCTCGAAGATCCTTCTGCTCTCGCTTTTACCGGAAAGAGGGCAAGGGGTCCCGAGGCCGCGACAGGCAAAGCCGCCATCGCCTGCAAGACCCTCCGCCGCAGGGCGTTATGGGTGCTATCATCTGGCATGCGTCCTCACTTTCCGCTTGAAACACTCGACAAAAAATGGAGAAGATTGAATTATTTGTCCAATGCATGATGCGGATATATACTATGTCATTAAGCGAATTACGTCGTCTTGACCTCAACTTGCTCATCGTTTTGCGGGCAGTTCTGCAGACGCGGAACGTCACTCTTGCCGCCCAAAAGCTCAACATGAGCCAGCCGGCAGTTAGCCGAGCCATCGGCCGGCTTCGTATTGTTTTCGAGGATCAATTATTCATAAAGGGCGCAGGAGGGGTACTTGCGACGCCAAGGGCGGAAGCCTTGGCGGACTCGATTACCAAATTACTGCATGATATCGACGACCTGCTCGGCGCGCAGGAGTTTTCTGCCAAAACGAGCGATCGCATCTTTCGCATCGCCACCACTGACTATGGCGCCATCGCACTCTTGCCGTCGCTAGCAACTGTGTTTGCCGCAGAAGCGCCCAACGCCGGCATTGAAGTGCTGCCGTTCTCTCAAGAGGCATTCCGTCGCGCCTCCAACGGCGATGTGGATATCGTTCTCTATAGCGATGAACCGGTGCCCGACGATTTGCAGCGGGCGAGGCTCTTTGGGGAAACTTATATTTCGTTCGTGCGAGAAGGTCATTCGCTTCAAGATCGCCTCAACAACGGCCGATTAGATCTCGATGCTTTTCTTGACTACCCCCACATTCTCGTCAGCGTTTTTGGCGGTCGCACAGGCGAAATGGACGATCGGCTCGCTGCACTCGGACGAACCCGCCGGATAGCCATGTGGCTGCCTTATTTTGCAACCGCAGCGGTGATTACTGCCAAAACCGATTTCGTCCTCACGTTTCCCGAAAGAGCAGCCCGTGAGCTGGCATCAGCCCACCGGTTAATAAGCTTCCGGCCACCGCTCGAAATCGAAGGCTTTGGCTATCAGATGCTCTGGCACGCAAGAACGCAAAGCGATGCGGGATCCCTTTGGCTTCGTCAGCAGCTTATTGCAATCTCACGCAGTTAAGTAGCAAGCGCCGTTCGCCCCGCATTTTTCATGCTACTTTCGGTAATTTCAACTTGAATCGTACCCGGCGCAATTTGGTGCCGCTCCATTGACGACAGAATGTGCTGTAGAACCTTCTCGTTTTCCAACTGCGCGGCTGCAACGTTCACGGCTAGATGGCCGGTAAAGTCATAACCCGTGTTGCGCCACTGGTTGAGCTGGCAACAAGACCTGTCAATTACCCATCGGCCGATATCGGACATCATGCCGCGCTTTTCTGCGATCGGAATAAAATCT
The DNA here is from genome assembly GCF_001692325.1 of Rhizobium sp. AC27/96. GTDB lineage: Bacteria > Pseudomonadota > Alphaproteobacteria > Rhizobiales > Rhizobiaceae > Rhizobium. The sequence goes on from NZ_LXKN01000044.1 coordinate 11,752, forward strand.
CCTGGCGAGAACACGCCCTTGGCTGATCGACGTCAGGACAGTCAGACGATGGCATTCGCATGCGCGTAATGTTTAGTGTCCTGCTGACACTCGTCTCGCCAGTCGAGCCCGCCTGCATACCGCCAGACCATCTCCCCCTGGTCGTCGAGCGTAAAGAGGCTAAGCCATCCATTGTCGAAAAGGGCACGAACCTGCGGATGTCGCTTGAGGATGTCGGTGATCGCCTCTTTCGGTGCCTCGATGGCCACGGTCAGGCGAAGTGGCTCGTGGACGAAATCCACACCGTCATGCACCGACTGCCAAGGAAGGCCGGCGCGCAGGTTTCCGCCATTGCCCTCGACCACTCCAATGCCGCCGACGACATTGTGCAGCAGCTTGTTGCCCGCCCCGAAGAGCGACGGCGCGACCGTGGAGCCGAAATATTGCAGGCTGATCCAGCTCGCGACGACGACGGGGGCCGTGAGAATGAGCTCAAGGATCTTGAAGCCCTCGTCCTTGCGCCAGACATAGTCATGCAGGAATGCCCTGCCTTCAAGTGACCGACCCGCAGTTCGTGCACGCGGTGCAGCTATGAAGGCGCCGCAGCCCGCGAGACCGAGTTCCGGGCGAACTTCTGACCAGTCCCGGCTGCGATCGATCACGCTGCCTGCCGTCCCTCGCGGCAAACGTCTCGACCTCTCCGCCCGCGTCAGGCTGCCTGCCTGGGCCAGCCAATGCCGGATCAGACCGATATTTTCAGGCGCGATGGCGTTCTCAAGGTCGTCCTCGAACAGTGTAATCGTATCGGTCGTCGTGTCATGCAGGCCGCCGAGGAAGACGGTGTCTGACGGGACGGCGATGCCATTGGCTGCAAGCTGCTCGCGCACCGCGCGATCGTTCAGCAGGTCAGCCAGCAGACGGGCATTGACGTCGCCCGCATAGCCGCCGCAGGCACCGCAATGGAAGGCGCTGGCGTATGGATTATTGACCACGTTGGCGCCATGCCCGGAGATCAGTACGAAGCGGCCAAAATCTTCGGTGAGCGACATGGCCTTGAGTACTGTTTCAGCAATATCGGCCCGGGTGTCGAGGTCGAGGCTGGGGGCAAAGCGGGACTTAGCTTTATCCGGACCTTTGCCATTGCCAAAGCCCAGACCGTCGCGCACGAGCTTGCCGGCATAAACGGGGCCCATCGCCTCGACGAAAGCAAAGGAGGAAACGGCGGCCAGCTTGAACCGGCCCCAGGCCCGAACCGCACGGGCGCTAAACCGCGCCTGTTGGTCGGCATCCTGATCGTGAATGACGGCACTGCAGCTGAAGACGGATGGCTTCAGCAGGACCGGCAGACGGTGTTCGGAGACGTCGGAGGCAAAACCCTTGTGGCTTGCGCCGAGACCGAAGAAGCCGGCAAAACCGAGCGTCCGAATTCCCGGATCGACACTTTCGAGCGAGCGCCTGAAGACTTCAGAGCGCACGTCGATGCAGAAGGCGGCCTGCAGAACCGGCCGCAAATCGGCAACCTTGATTGTCGAGGGTGCAGCAAGCGTCACAGCGAGCTTACGCTGCGCTGCGCGCTCGGCAGCCACCTGCAGCAACCCATCGATGATGGTGTCAAAATCGGGGGTGATAGGCTCTACATGGGTGCGCCGTACCTGCTGCCACTCGCGCTCGATGTCAGCCTTGTGACGCGCATAAAGCGCCTCTTCGAAGACAAGCCGGATCGCCAGCAGTTCGAGCCCCGTCGTATCCGTCCGACCCTCGATGTCCGCCTTGAACTGGATGTGACGCGCAAATTGCGCCCAGCCGCCGAGTGTGAGCAGCAGCTGGTGGAAATAGGTTCCGGGCTCCGCACCGAGACCAAGCGAAACGGCCGCCCGCTCGATGGCCGCATGCGGCGTTTCCGGCGTGTCCGCCACATGCGGCCCAAAGCCCTTGAGGCCAAGGATTTCCGGCGTCAGGTCATGGGTCGCGAACGCACGCCACGCGGCATAGAGGCCGTTGCGCCGGGAAGCGGCCCAGAGTGCCTGGCCCTTATCGAAGAAACCGGCAGCAAAGGTCCCAATCCGGTCGGAAATGAGCCCCGGCCAGTCTTTCCCCGTAGCACTTGCTGCGAGTTCGGCGACGGTGGGCAGAGCAGCGATCGGTTGCGCTTCCTCGAAAACCATGGCTTTAAGGTCTAAGAGGTCAATGCGATTGGAGAGCGGGTATGACTCGAGCGCTGCAAAGAGATCCTCGTCGATGATCTCACCGCTTTCGATCTTCTGCACATAGTGCTTGCGCGGCAGCGCAAGCCGCACGCCGGCGATCCGAGCGATTTGGGCAGCCGTCTGTTCGAGCGTTTCGGTCACCTGACCGAGGAAAGGGTTGACGGCGACCGTCGCCGTGAGTGGCCAGGCTGGCGGGATGGCCCGCACCGCTTGATCTGCAGCCAGCGCCAGGGCTTCGCCATGCAATGTGTCGATCGTGGTCATCTCGTTCATCGGTTTACTCCTTCTCGAAAGCTGGGGTTGGCGAGGCGGAACGCGAGAGAGCCCAGCCGCCGAGCAGGCGGTCGAAGAGGGCATTGATATAGAGCCCGTTGGCGAGATGGACCCTGAGGCCCGCCGCCGCCGGATGATAGGCCCAGAGCGGGAACAGCGACTGGGCCACCGCCACCACGCCGAAGGTGACGACGGCAAGCAGCATCAGTGTCCACTCGAGCGGACCGGGCTGCGGTGTTGCCGGCAGCGTGCCGAGCATCAGGTCGTCGGCGATCCGCTGGAGTGCGAAATAGGCCGTGGCTGCTGCGATTGCGTACAGTGACGTTCGCCAGGTCAGAGCACGCGGCGCCGCGTCCGCAAGGCCTTGGGCGATGAGATAGGCGACACCGAATATCAGGATCGCACCGAGTGCCAGCGCCTGCGGTGGCTTGCCTGCGAAACCAAAGAGCAGCCCAATCACAGCATAGATGGCGAGTGCTGCCAAGAAAGCGCGACCGACAGCTTTAGCACTGGGAACTGTGACAGGGCCGGGACGCCTGATCGAAGAGACTGTTTCAATCGCGGAGCCGGACGATAGAAAAGCATGGGCCTTGTAAAGCGAGTGGGCCACGATGTGAAGAAGCGCGATCGGGAACAGCGCCAGACCGCATTGCAGGATCATGAAGCCCATCTGCGCGACAGTCGACCAGGCAAGGGAAGTTTTGACCGCCGACTGGGTGAGCATGACAAGACTACCGAAGACTGCTGTGAAGCCCCCGACCATGACCAGTACAGCAAGCACGATCGGTGCCTGCAGCAGGACGTCGGCAAAGCGGATGAGCAGGAAGCCGCCGCCGTTGACCACACCGGCATGCAGCAGCGCGGAGACCGGGGTTGGCGTTTCCATCACTTCCGTCAGCCAGCCATGGGTCGGAAATTGCGCGGATTTGACAAGCGCGGCGATCGCGAGCAGCGCAGCAGCACCTATGGTCAATGGCAGACCTTCGCCCTCCCGCGCAGCAGTTAGGATCGTCGCAATATCTGCGGTTCCGAAGGTGACGACGAGCAACACCATGGCGCCAACCAGAGCAAGGTCACCCATCCGCGAAACGATGAACTTGTTGCGGGCCGCTCGCTGGGCAGCGATTCGCTCCGGGTAGAATAACAGGAGTTGGTGCAAAAACAGGCTAGAAGCTACCCAACCGACAACAAGCTGCATCAGCGTGCCGGATTGCACGAGGAAAAGAACGGCAGCGAGCGTCGCGGTCATCCAGCCAGTGAATGGACCTTGTCGTGCCTCCCCGTCGAGGAAGGTACCGGCGTAACGCAGTACGACCCAGCCGATGAAGGAGACGAGCAGAAGCATCACTAGACTGACGAGATCGAGCCGGGATGCGAACGTGAAGTAGCTGAAGCCGATCGGCGGGCTGGTTTCTGGGCCGTGCAGAGCCAAAACAATGCAGGACAAGACAGCAACTCCGAAGGAGCCGATGGCCGACAGCTCTGCAATGCAAATTGCAACGCGGGGACGAAGGCCCGGTGCCAGGAAACAATACACGGACGCAACGGCGAGAAGCATCGGCGCTATCAGCGGCAGACTAACAATCATGAGCGATCTCCAGTTGGGGCCGACATTTTTGGAAAGCGGCGTCGATCTGACGGAGGTGTTATCAGCTGTGTGCCGCTGATAAAAATTCATTGTTTCTGCAATTTCGTTCTATAAAATAGAAGTATGCTTGAGCTCAATTATCATCATCTCCGCTATTTTCGTGCCGTCGCTCATGACGGCAACCTGACTCGCACCGCCGAACGGCTGAACCTGTCGCAATCAGCGCTGTCGACCCAGATAAAGCAATTGGAAGAGCGCCTCGGCCACGCACTGTTCGAACGTCGTGGCCGACAACTCTATGTGACCGAGGCAGGTCGCATCGCGCTCGACCATGCCGACACGATCTTCGCGGCCGGCGAGGAATTGGTCGAGACATTGAAGGAAACCGGCAGGATCCGCCGCGCAATTCGCATCGGCGCGCTCGCGACGCTGTCGCGCAACTTCCAGATGGAGTTCCTGCGCCCCATCCTCGGGCGCTCGGATGTCGATATGATCTTGCGTTCCGGCAGCACTAGCGAGTTGCTGGGCGCGCTCGAAGCACTAAACCTTGACATCGTCCTCTTGAACCAGGCGCCAAGAACGGATTCTGTAACACCCTTCATCGCCCAGCAGCTCTACCAGCAACGGGTAAGCTTGATCGGCAAACCGTCCTACGGAAAACCTGACGCAGGCCTTGCGGAACTTCTCAGGGAATACCCCGTTATCCTCCCGACGCTGGAAAGCGGCGTACGCTCGCAGTTCGAGGCACTCGTCTCACGACTCGGCATCACGCCGCAGATTGCAGCAGAAGTGGACGACATGGCGATGATGCGTCTTTTAGCCCGCGAAGGAGCTGGTCTTGCGGTTCTTCCGCCGATTGTCGTCAAAGGAGAACTGGAGGTCGGCACGCTGATCGAATTCGATGCGTTGCCCGGACTGATCGAGTCTTTTTACGCAGTGACCGTGAAACGTCGTTTCCCGAACCCTCTGATATCGCAGCTCATCAACTCAAAAGGTGCAAGCTTTGCAGCGAGCGAGAGCGTTCTACAAAAGAGAACATTATCGCCGATATAATGTATTTTTAACAAAGAATTTTGCGCGCTAGAAAAGTCACCATTCAAGTTGGTTGGAGCGGGCTAAATGAAATCTCTGGGTTTGTTCCAGACAGAAAATTATCGAGCGAGAGAAGTTGATGCCGCGTCTAAGCTCACGTCGCCAATCTGTTCATCCCTCGCGTCCCAAGCAGCGCTCGGAACGATGCATGGAAAAGCTGCTGCCCTATTGCCATCCTTTGCCAATATCGGCGTTGATCTCGTCGTCCCGAACGACTTGGATACAGATGCTTTTGGCACATTCACTGGCGAAACGAAAAGACAGGGCACCATGCTGGATGCCGCCAGAGCAAAGGCAAGAGCCGCTGCGCAGTTGACCGGCCTGACCATTGGTATTGGAAGTGAGGGATCTTACGGCCCACATCCGTTTGTCCCATTTATTCCGGCAGGTCGTGAACTTCTTGTGTGGCATGATACGCGCTCAGGCCTTGATATTATCGATATGATGATCGACGAAACTCCCAGTTTCGCCCATCGGGATATAAAAGAAATCGCTGATGCAGAGGACTTTCTTCGAGCCATCGACTTTCCTGATCAGGCTCTTGTTGTAAGCGCGATTGGCGCAGAACTCATCCTAGCTAAAGGCATACGAGACCAGTCGACGTTGCTCGATGCGACGAGGCGCGCGATCTCTCTGTCGCCAACTGCGCAAGCTCGCCTCCAGACTGATATGCGGGCGTTCATGAACCCGCGACGTATGGTTGTCATCGCTAAACTCGGCGAACGTTTTGCGAAGCGACTTACGACCCTGTGTCCGGTGTGCAATCATCCGGGGTGGGGCTGGGTGGGAACCAGAGACGAACTTTGCTGCAGTGCTTGTGGCTGCCAAACGCAACTGCCGTCCCACGATGTCATGAGTTGCGTGGCCTGCCATGCCGAGCAGCTTGTTGAACGATCAATCGGCGCGGAAGCGGATCCGACGTTCTGTCCTTCCTGCAACCCTTAGTCACCGTGCAGAGACATCTTACGCTTCTGAGAGCGATGCGAGGGCCATGCCCTTTGATTGCCCCGACCGTCCACTCTCGCCATAAGGAAATCTTATGTCCGAAATTCTTTTGCTTCTTGTTGAAGATGAGGTCGTGCTGCATATCGTTCTGGAGGAGGCTTTGATTGATGGTGGCTTTCAGGTGGTCGTTACCAACAGCGGTGCGCGAGCAATGGAAGAACTCAACAAGGGCGCGGAGCGTTTCAACGGTGTTCTCACGGATATTAGACATACTGGTCCGAGTGGCTGGGATGTCGCCCACAGAGCCAGGGAACTCGTGCCCGACATGCCTATTGTTTACATGACTGGCGACAGCAGTTCCGAGTGGTCTGCCAACGGCGTTCCGAACAGCTTGATGATCGTAAAGCCCTTCGCCGATGTACAAATTTTGACGGCTATTTCACAGCTCATAAATGAGAGGTTTTGATCTGGGCCGAGAGATGATGAAGTCGTCTAATCGGAGACTGGCGTCAGGATGAGTTTTTTTGAAGATCGCTGCCGGGTGCATGTTGGTGTTCGCGGTCTATATCAGGCGTCGCATGTTGGAGCTACGCGGCACGAGCATTCACTGTGGACAACGCCGTTCAGCTTATACAGTGATGCAACGCCATCAACGGAATCGCCCGTTTCACGTCCTGGCAAAAACGCTTCAAGCGTTCAGCTATTGAACGCTATCGGAAATTATGACGCAACGCCCGCAGTCTGATCGAAGAACTCTCCGGTTGTCAGCATGGAGTGCATAATGACAGCGGCCGGATCAAATTTCCGGCAGATCAGATCCCCACTTTTTGATCTGTTTCGCGATGACCTCGTAAACGCGCTTGTATTCTCGGAGCGATGAAAAGGCGCGAACAATCTTGACAGTTGGAAACGGCTTATTTTCGCGCGGCAAAGTGGGTGCAATCGATAGCACTGATCTTGTAATTCGCTTTAATGGCTGTCGCTCGGTAGGCGAGGGTGGCGTTCGAACCAATATAGTCGCGGTGTGCAATACCCGCCGTCCTGCAGCGGCAATGATCGGGCAGGCCGAGTGGCGCAGCAATCCGGTGAGAAGTGCTGCTGAGATCTCGTGCGTTAGTGACGCTTCAAAGCTGGCGCAACTCAACCCGATGCTCGCAGTGAAGGCGGCGGCCCATGTTAGCGCGCTGGTGCTGGCTAGGGCCCCTAACAGCATATTGGGTCAGTAGGATGAGCAAAAAGCAGCGTGTACTGAAAATTGTCTTGACGTATTTGGGAACGTTACCGTTTTGGTTGCTCATACTCGCTTCATTTATCGCCCCGCAATTTGAAGCGCAGCGCGCATTCCTAGCTTATGGAGCAATTATCGCCTCGTTCATGGCGGGAACGCTTTGGCGTAGCGCACTCAACGGTCGCGCCGGCGAAAGTGTTGGCGGTTACTTCATTGAGAATGAAACCGTTGATGAAGCCGACCTCTCGCAAAGCTGGGAAAGCCTGAAAGCGAAAATCGATGCGGGCCAGATCGACAACGTTGTGCCAGTCAAAAAGCGGTCTGCCACGGATCAGACATACGCGGAACCATTGAGGAGCTATATCGACGCAGCCGGCGGCCTAAGGTGGCGCCAGCTCGGGCGCGGCGCTGCCCAAATGCTGATACCGACCGGCGACGAAACAACGACAGTGCGACTGCTCAAGATTCCTGCCGGTCAGCCGGTCCCGGAGCATTCTCACCGTGGCGTGGAATTAAAGCTGGTGCTTGAAGGAAGCTTCAGCGACGAGGTTTCGACATTTTAGCGAGGTGATGTCGAGATGGGTGACGACAGCTTGATGCATCAACCAAAGGCTGATGCGGGCAAAGACTGCATTTGTCTTGCCGTTACCGAGGCGCCGCTACGATTCAAGAGCAGGTTTTTGCGGTTGATACAGCCAATCCTCGGGATCTAACGCTCAGTATTATCGATCCAAAATCGCGAACGTGCTCACAAGCTTTTTGCACGATTTTTCTTAGATTTTTGAACCGGAGCGGCTGTCATTCGTAGAATGCCCTACCGAGCCAAGAGGCAGGCATTGAGAGGAGATGATTATGAAGTTTTTCTAGTAGTTTCGGCAGTCGCGTTGGTCAGCATGATGACGGGCAGCTTGGCTGCGTATGCCGCCAACCCTAAGGTCGGTGGCGCCGCGATGTTCGAGGACAAGAACATCATCGAAAACGCCGTGAATTCGAAGGATCACACGACGCTCGTCGCTGCCGTCAAGGCTGCAGGCCTGGTGTCGACGCTTGAAGGGAAGGGGCCGTTTGCCGTGTTCGCTCCGACCAACAACGCCTTTGATGCGCTTCCCAAAGGGACCGTCGAGAGGCTTCTCAAGCCCGAAAACAAGGACAAGCTCACGAAAATTCTGACTTGCCACGTGGTCGCAGCTGATGCGATGGCCAGCACCCTCGCCGGGATGATCAAGAATGATGGCGGCGAACATGACATCAAGACCGTCGGTGGCTGTGTTTTGAAGGCCAAGGAAAACATGGGCAAGATCACGCTCACCGACGAGGCGGGAGGAACTGCTACCGTGACGATCGCTGACGTCAAGCAGTCGAACGGCGTTATCCACGTCGTCGATAAAGTTCTCCTTCCCAAGATGTGACGGGAAGCGCCGCGCCGAGTTATCGGCCCGGCAATCTTTCAAATTAAGTTACGTCATCACTTTTTTCTGCATCACTTGTGTTCGAACGCCAGCCGAGCTCTGCGCATAAATCTTCACCGGCAGCAACGCCAGCGCGGAGACTTTCAAAAGGCCCTTTCAATATCGTGGTTTTTCCACGGAAAGCGACGATCACGGTCTTTGAGACTGGATCATAAAATACAGTCATTCCGTCTTCATAGTTCATTGATAACCTCTTTCCAGAAAGGGCCGGCGGAATGGCCGCCGGCCCACGCGGACCCGATATCGATCCGCGTCAGCTCCTGGGGTACGGAGCCGGTTCCATCGCTGTGGGGCTTTGCAATGGAACTGCCTTGTTACGGAATGCTCGATCCTTGGATCAAATCTGAAGGAGATTTATAGGGTCAGCAATCATTCCTTTGGTGGACCGCGGGATAGCAGCCGTTGCAAAGTCCGTCGATGCAGACGCAAAAGCCGCGCCGTCAACGACATGTTGTTCCCGGTGTCAGTAAACACGCTGTTGATGTGTTCCCAGCGGACCCGTTCTGCGGACTTTAGGCATGGCGCCTCCGTTTGGCTCAGTTGAGGGTAAACTCCAAGCACCTCTAAAATCTCATCCACATCCGCGGGTTTGCTTAAGAACTCGGTCGCACCAAGTTTCACCGCGGATACAACAGCGCCGACGTGGCCGTATCCAGTAAGCACAAGCGACTTGGTGTTGGGCGATACTTCCTTGCAAAGCTTCACGAGTTCAAGACCGCTGTCGTCGCCGATGCGCAGATCAGTTATCAGTATATCGAGGCAACCGCGATTGATTACGGCGCCCGCTCTCTCGATTGTTGTGCAGATTTCGACATTCAAACCACGCTCTTGTAGAGCCTTGCCAAGTCGATGCGCGAAAACGTGGTCGTCGTCTACCAAGAGTGCGTTCAGACTTGTCAGTTCCGTAGTTTCAACATGTGATATGGTGGAGTGCCCCCCATTTCGCCGGACAGACCAGCTATTGAGACAATGCTTTGATGAACTCCCTTGGGGAGGCCATTTTCAGCGCTGAGTGTGGATGGATTTCATTATAGTCTTCGATCCATCCGTCGATCTTCCGGAGAGCTGTATCGGCGTCCGGAATGGGTGAGATGCGTATATAGTCCCGCTTCAAGGTTTTGACGAAGGCTTCAGACATGCCGTTCGATTGTGGGCTGGCAACGGGCGTGAAGCATGGGATCAGGTTGAGGGCTTGGGCAAACAGCCTGGTCTCGCGCGCGGTGTATGCACTGCCGTTATCAGATAGATGTTCTATTGCATGGGGGGCGCTGGTTGCGCCGAAGCGCTTTTCGACGGCC
>NZ_LXKN01000045.1 GCF_001692325.1 Rhizobium sp. AC27/96
TCGGCCGGATTGATTTGCTTGGCGTTCAGGAGCGTCATCTCCTGCTTGAGGACTGGAATGACACGGCCACCGCCTTTGCTGAGGACGCCTGCATCCATGATCTGTTCGAGGCCCAGGTTGCGCGCTCGCCGGATGCGATCGCGCTGATCTGCGAAGACCAGGAGATCAGCTATGGCGAGCTGAATGTGCGCGCCAATCGTGTCGCCCACAGGCTGATCGAACTTGGCGTGCGCCCTGATGCACGTGTCGGCATCTGCGTCGAGCGATCCCCGCTGATGATCGTCGGGCTGCTCGGGGTCCTGAAGGCGGGCGCAGCCTATGTGCCACTGGATCCTGCCTATCCCGCCGACCGTCTTGCCTTCATGCTGTCGGACAGTGCACCGGTGGCGGTGCTCGTCGACGCGAAGACCTTCGGGCCTGTCGGGGCGATGCTGGAGGAGGCAGGCCTGCCCTGCCCGCTACTGGATCTGACCACGGCGGAATGGGCAAGCGCTTGCGATGACAATCCCGAGCGATCAGCCCTTGGTCTCACATCCCGGCATCTCGCCTATGTCATCTACACCTCCGGTTCAACCGGAAAGCCTAAAGGCGTCATGATCGAACACCGTAGCCTGGTTGCCGACGTCGAAGACGGCGTTGCCAGATATGCGATCA
>NZ_LXKN01000046.1 GCF_001692325.1 Rhizobium sp. AC27/96
GTCGGATCGATCTCAGTCATCATGGCGCATGCTCCGATAGGCGATCCAGGTCAGGAACGCGGTGATCGGCACCCAGGCGAGCTGGTACCAGTAGAAGAACGGAAAGCCCAGCAAGACCGGATCGTGGCTGTTGTAAAACGGCACCCAGAGCAAGCCTATATACGGTATCACCAGCAGCCAGCAGGCCGCCGTCCCAAAGCGTTTGTCCATATTGTGCGCCTTTCGGAAGCGGGCGCGGCGACTCGCACCCGGCAACATGAGCATTGCAGCATCTGCCTGGCAGCTCAAAGCAAAAAAATATTGCGCGGCTGCAATCCTGGGGCGCAATCCCCTACATTCATTAGGAAAAGGCGATTGACCGGTCGATATCGCCAAGCGGCCTGACGCCGGCGAGCAGCGCCCTCGCCTCTTCTTCATCCTTGCGGATCTGCGCGACCAGGGGATCAAGGCCCTCGAACTTCAATTCAGGACGGAGATAGCCGAAGAAGGAAACGGAACAGATCTGACCGTATAAATCGCCGCTGAAATCGAAAACATAGGTCTCGAGCAGCGGCGCGCCATTGTCGGTGACGGTCGGGCGGCGGCCATAGCTGGCAACAGCATCACGGATGACGCCATCGGCTGCACGGAACCTGACGGCATAGATGCCGGCCTTCAGCGATATTTCCGGCGGGAGCTGCATGTTGGCCGTGGGGAAACCGAGGGTGCGGCCGAGCTTCTCACCACCGATGATGGGCGCTTCGACGGTGTAGCGGTATCCGAGCATGCCGGCGACCTCAGCGACCTCGCCTTCGGCCAGCAACGCGCGGATACGGCTGGAAGAGATAACCTCGGCATTCTCGTCGCGAAAGGCGTCGATCAGCGTCACGCCGAAACCATTGTGGCTGCCGGCGTTCATGAGGAAAGCAGGGCCGCCCTGGCGATCATGACCGAAATGGAAATCGAAGCCGGTGACGACCTCGGATGCCTGCAGCCAGTCGATGAGGATAGAATGGACGAATTCATCCGCGGAACGCTGCGAAAATGCGCGGTCGAACGGATATTCGATGACGGCATTGAAGCCGATAGCTTCCAGCAGGCGCGCCTTCAGCGGCGCCGGCGTCAGACGGAAGACAGGCCGATCCGGCTTGAAGACCGTGCGCGGATGCGGCTCGAAGGTCAGCACCAGGGCGGGAACGCCACGTTCCCTGGCAATCTCCAGCGCGCGGTTGAGGACCGACTGATGACCGCGATGCACGCCGTCGAAATTGCCGATGGCGACGACGCCGCCTTTCAGAGCCTCGGGAAGCGGCTCGCGGGTCTCGTTGCGATGGAAAACGGTCATCGGCTACCACTCCCCTCAGACAAGGCGCGGCATCCACCACTTCGGCGATGCCTGCTCGCGCGCCAGGAAGGCGCCAAGGGCCGCTTCGTCGGTGTGACCGTCGACGACATATTCGCGGGCGTGGATACCATGGCTGACGTAAAGAAGATCGAGGCCGTAATCGAGCGCGCCACGCACATCGGTCGGCATGCCATCGCCGATCGCAACGACACGCGACAGCGGAAACTCGCTACGAACTTCACGGGCGGCGGCAATCGCCGCGTCATAAATCGGCTGGTGTGGCTTGCCGGCGATGCGTGTCTGGCCGCCGAGGCGCTCATAATAGGCGGCCATGGCGCCGGCGCAGGGGATCATCCGGTGACCGCGCTCGACCACGAGATCGGGATTGGCGCAGATGAGCGGCACGTTGCGGGCGGACCAGGCCGTCAGCATGTCGGTGTAATCGTCAGGCGTTTCGGTCTCGTCATCGAAGAAACCGGTGCAGACGATGCTTTCGGCTTCATTTGCCTCGACGCGCTGCACATCAAGCCCTTCAAGGATGCCGATGTCTCGCTCTGGGCCGAGCAGGAAGACTTTCTTCGGGCCTTCCGCAATCAGCTTGCGCGTCACATCACCCGAGGTGATGATGCGATCGTAAACGCTGTCGGGAACGCCGATCGCCCGCAACTGCTCGACCACCCTGGGAGCGATGCGCGGGGAATTGGTGATGAGCACGACGGTCAGGCCCTCGCCGCGGGCGGCCTCCAGCGCGACGGACGCTTCCTTATAGGCGGAAACACCGTTGTGCAGCACACCCCAGACATCGCAGAGCGCAACATCATAAAGTCCGCCAATCTCGCGAAAGCTTTCGATACGTTTGCCCATGCAGTCCTCACCTCAGATAAATCACGGGCTGACATCGCAAACCGGCCGGCAAATTACAAGAGCGCTACGCAGGTTTTTGCATTGCACCCGCCTTCGGCAGCCAGATGAAGGAACGCCTGACGAGGCGGCAAATGACGGGCCGGCGCCATCGGCAGATCGGCAAAGCCGTCGGCCCGAAGGACCGGAGAACCCTCAAACGTGACAGGGCGAAGCGGGTAAACCTTGCAATAGCATGCTACACAGGGCGACCAACGCCGTTAAACATCCTCGAAACAAGCCATGGCACGCCGCAAAAATTTCACAGTGCTGTTCTTGACTCGCCTGCTACCCACCCCTAAATCAGCGTCGCTAGCACTCGCCTATGCTGAGTGCTAACAAAGCCCATACGGATCCCCCGCTGATCCGTGAAGTCATTTGATCGAGGGATTAGACAATGGCAACCAATTTCCGCCCCCTTCATGACCGCGTCGTTGTTCGTCGCGTTGAATCCGAAGCAAAGACCAAGGGTGGTATCATCATTCCCGATACCGCCAAGGAAAAGCCGCAGGAAGGCGAAATCGTCGCCGTCGGCTCCGGCGTTCGTGATGAATCCGGCAAGGTCATCCCGCTCGACGTCAAGGCTGGCGACCGCATCCTGTTCGGCAAGTGGTCGGGCACCGAAGTCAAGCTTGACGGCGAAGACCTTCTCATCATGAAGGAAGCCGACATCATGGGTATCATCGGCTAATCCAGCCGGTTCCCTTTCCGATACAGCTGACGGGCCATAAACCCGGCCAATGCGAATTCAGGAGTTTTAGATATGGCAGCTAAAGAAGTAAAATTCGGCCGCAGCGCTCGCGAGAAGTTGCTCCGTGGCGTTGATATCCTCGCCGACGCAGTGAAGGTCACGCTCGGCCCGAAGGGTCGTAACGTCGTTATCGATAAGTCCTTCGGCGCTCCGCGCATAACCAAGGACGGCGTTTCCGTCGCCAAGGAAATCGAACTCGAAGACAAGTTCGAAAACATGGGCGCCCAGATGGTCCGCGAAGTTGCTTCGAAGACCAACGACGTCGCCGGTGACGGCACCACGACTGCAACCGTTCTTGCCCAGGCTATCGTTCGCGAAGGCGCCAAGGCTGTTGCAGCCGGCATGAACCCGATGGACCTGAAGCGCGGCATCGACCTCGCTGTTGCAGAAGTCGTCAAGGATCTCCAGGCCAAGGCCAAGAAGATCAACACGTCGGAAGAAGTCGCCCAGGTCGGCACGATCTCGGCAAACGGCGAAAAGCAGATCGGTCTCGATATTGCTGAAGCCATGCAGAAGGTCGGCAACGAAGGCGTCATCACGGTTGAAGAAGCCAAGACCGCCGAAACCGAACTCGAAGTCGTCGAAGGCATGCAGTTCGACCGCGGCTACCTCAGCCCCTACTTCGTAACCAACCCGGAAAAGATGATCGCCGATCTCGAAGACGCGTTCATCCTGCTCCACGAGAAGAAGCTTTCGAACCTGCAGGCCATGCTTCCGGTTCTCGAAGCTGTCGTTCAGACCGGCAAGCCGCTCCTCATCATCGCTGAAGACGTAGAAGGCGAAGCTCTTGCGACCCTCGTCGTCAACAAGCTGCGCGGCGGCCTGAAGATCGCTGCTGTCAAGGCTCCTGGCTTCGGCGATCGCCGCAAGGCCATGCTGGAAGACATCGCCATCCTCACGGGCGGCACTGTCATCTCCGAAGACCTCGGCATCAAGCTCGAGTCCGTTACCCTCGACATGCTCGGCCGTTCCAAGAAGGTTTCGATCTCCAAGGAAAACACGACGATCGTCGACGGCGCTGGCCAGAAGTCCGACATCGAAGGCCGCGTTGCCCAGATCAAGGCTCAGATCGAAGAAACCACCTCTGACTACGACCGCGAAAAGCTGCAGGAACGTCTTGCCAAGCTCGCTGGCGGCGTTGCCGTTATCCGCGTTGGCGGCTCGACGGAAGTTGAAGTCAAGGAAAAGAAGGACCGCATCGACGACGCTCTCAACGCGACGCGCGCTGCTGTTCAGGAAGGCATCGTACCGGGCGGTGGTATCGCTCTCCTGCGTTCGTCCACGAAGATCACCGTCAAGGGTGAAAATCAGGACCAGGAAGCTGGCGTCAACATCGTTCGCCGCGCCCTGCAGTCGCTGGTTCGCCAGATCGCTGAAAACGCTGGTGACGAAGCTTCGATCGTTGTCGGCAAGGTTCTCGACAAGAACGAAGACAACTACGGCTACAACGCCCAGACGTCTGAATATGGCGACATGATCGCCATGGGCATCGTCGACCCGGTCAAGGTTGTCCGCACGGCCCTGCAGAACGCAGCTTCGGTTGCTTCGCTGCTGATCACCACGGAAGCCATGATTGCCGAGCTGCCGAAGAAGGACGCTCCGGCTATGCCTGGCGGCATGGGCGGCATGGGTGGAATGGACATGATGTAATAAGGCCTTCGCCTTATTGCGATTGTTCATTCCGACATCCGGAATTGACGAAGGGCGGCTCTCGGGCCGCCCTTTTTATTGTGTCATGATGACCTGGCAACAAGCTTGGCGAGCATTCCGGTCAATGCAAATTCATGCAATTCGCCCATTGCCGTTTTCAAAAAAGCCCCTATAACTCGCAGCGCAGCGATTTTGGGGAATTAGCTGCAATGCACGCAAATTTTACTTCTTTTGGCCAAGCTTAACCTACGCATTGGTATGACCATGGCCGTGGGTATTGGGGTTGCCCGAATTTATTACTTGAAAATGACTTAACCGGTCGGATCACCATCCGAATGCATCGTTGAAAATGGCAATTGCGGAGATGCGGCTTCGTTTTGCTCATGACGATGCGACAGGCGGCAGACCTTCCATCGGATGGCGTGGGAATTCAAACGAAGCGCGCAGGGGACCCGTGCGCCCAAGTGGGGATCAGCTTGTTCAAGATTGCCAAAGCAAATTTTGCCGCACCATTTGCGCCGGGTTCGCTGGCGTTTGACAGTCACAACCCCGAGATCCTGGCGCAGTTCTGCGTTTCCGAGGGCTGGACCGGCGATCTTTCGAGCGGGATCATCAGGCTTGGGCAATGGAGCACCATGCTGCATGGGCTCAGTTCTTCGGAATGCGGCCTGCTGAGCCTAATGCACAGCTACGATGCGCAGGATCGCGTGCGCATCCTCGATCTTTTCGAACAGGCGGCCACGGCAACGTCCAGCTTCTGCTATTCCACCATGACGCTTGGCACCAACGGCCATCGCCAGCCGATCTTCTGCGTCGGCGAGTCCATCGCCGCGGAGGGAAAACATGCCGGCAGCATGGCCGGTGTCTTCCTGTTTCCGCGCTTCAAGCTGGAGCCGGGCAGCCAGCTGGCAACCCGGCAATAAAAGCATTGCCGATGATGGTCAGGTAAATTCATCATCGCCGCACTTGCGTGCCTGGCCCCTCACCCCGCGAGCGGTAGGAGGCAATTGCATATGAGGTAAGATCGGTGCCGCGTCCCCTTCTCCCCTCGGGGAGAAGGGGACGACAGGCGGATGAGGGGGACGCAAAGAGCACAAAAGCCGATGGGTTCAGAGCGAGATTACCCCCCTCATCCGGCCCTTCGGGCCACCTTCTCCCCCGAAGGGAGAAGGAGTTCCCAGTGCTGACCTGCTTCCAAGAGGTCGGAACCAATCAATCCCGCTTCGGAACGTTCAGGCCGCGCTGGCTTGCGGGGCGCGCAACGGCACGCTCCAGCCAGGCCATGACGGCAGGGAATTTATCGAATTCGAGCACCTCGCGACCACCATAGAAGACGTCGACACCGCGAACCCAGGGGAAGGTGGTGATATCGGCAATGGTATATTCATCGCCCATGATCCACTGACGCCCCGTCAGGCGCTCTTCCAGAATGCCGAGCAGGCGCTTGGCCTCATCGCGGTAGCGCTCCACTGGGTAGGGGTTGTTGGCGACCTTGTCGGCAGCGAATTTGAAGAAGTGGCCGAACTGGCCGAACATCGGGCCGACACCCGCCATCTGGAAGAACACCCATTGCAGCACCTCATAACGGCCGGCCGCGTCCTTGGGCATGAGCTTGCCGGTCTTCTCGGCGAGGTAGACCAGGATCGCACCGGATTCGAACAGGCCGATCGGCTTGCCGTCCGGGCCATTGGGATCGATGATTGCGGGGATGCGGCCGTTCGGGTTCAGCGAAACGAATTCAGGCGACTTCTGGTCGTTGGTGCCGAAGGAAACCAGATGCGGCTCATAGGGAAGACCCAGTTCCTCGAGCGCGATGGACACCTTGACGCCATTGGGCGTCGGCAGCGAATAGAGCTGGATGATATCGGAATTGCTGGCGGGCCAGCGCTTCGTGATCGGGAAAGACGACAGATCGGCCATGGGGCTTGCTCCTGAAAGCTATGATTTGGCGAGTGAATTGGCGCTACCATAGCCGATACGGCGCGTATGGGAAGAGCGATCAGGGGCAGTGATTGTTCAATGATTGTGAACTAATCGTGCGCAGTTGTTTATCTTTTCAACTCCCCGGAAATCACGAATATGTGTCTCCAGAAATTGTCGCCACCGACTTAACCGCTTTCATCGGAGACTGTCATGTCCAACACCAACAACATCATCATTCTTGTGGCGCGCATTCTGCTCGCCTTCATGTTCATCTTCGCCGGCTTCGGCAAGCTGACCGATCCCGCAGGCACGGCCGGCATGATCGCCGGCGCCAACATGCCCTACGCAACACTGCTCACCTATCTCGCAGGCACCTTCGAATTCGTCACGGGCGTCTGCGTTCTGATCGGCTTCCAGGTCCGCATCGTCGGCTGGCTGCTGGCCGCCTTCTGCGTCTTCACCGGCATCGTCTTCCACCTGCCGACCGTCAATGTTCCGGATTTCCCGGCTGCCGCCAACGGCTGGATCAACGGCCTGAACTTCGTCAACTTCCTGAAGAACATCACGCTGGCCGGCGCCTACATCTCGCTCGCCACCAACGGCGCTGGCGTCTATTCGCTCGACGCACGCCGCGGTGCCTACGCCACGGCCTGATCTACCACCTCTTCCAAAAGAAAAAGCCCGCCGAAACTCCGGCGGGCTTTTTCATGTTGAGCCTTATGAAACTCAGAGAGCGGCGCGCACGGCAGCGACGATGCGCGCAATCATGGGATCGCCTTCGTGGCTCGGCTTGCGGGCGCGAACCAGGCAGGCCTCGGAACGCAGGATCGTACCATCCGACAGCACCTTCAGATGGTTCGCCCTGAGCGTCGAGCCCGTCGAGGTGATATCGACGATGATATCGGCGGAGCCGGCGGCCGGCGCACCTTCGGTCGCACCAAGGCTTTCGACGATGCGATAGAGCTGGATGCCGTGCTGGCTGGAGAAGAACTGCTGCGTGAGCCGCCAGTATTTGGTGGCGACCGTCAGCCTGCGGCCATGACGGGCCCGGAAATCGGCCGCGACATCGCCAAGATCGGCCATGGTGTCGACGTCGAGCCAGATATCCGGCACGGCGACCACGACATCGGCATGGCCGAAGCCAAGGCGGGCCGAGAATTCGACGCGACGATCCGCCTCCGCCATGCCTTCGCGCACGAGGTCTTCGCCGGTGACGCCGAAATCGACGCTGCCATTGCCGATTTCACGCGAGATTTCCGAGGCCGACAGGAAGGCGATTTCCACACCATCCCAACCCTCGACACGGCCGCGATAGGAACGGTCATTGCCGACGGCGACGATGGGCATGCCGGCGCGCTCGAAGATCGCGGAGCAATCGTCTTTCATCCGGCCCTTGGAGGGAAGCGCGATGGTAATGGTCATCAGGCTGCCCTCGCTGTTTCGATGCGGTCGAGCCAGAGCGCGAAGCCGACTGCCGGAATATGGTCCTTGGCGCCGAGCAGGGTCATCAGCCGGTCGAAGCGGCCGCCGCCGGCGAGCACCGCCGTCGATCCCTCCACCGTCACTTCGAAGACGAGGCCGGTATAATAATCGAGCGGACGGCCGAAGGCGGCACGATAGTCGATAATCGATGTATCGACGCCGGCATTGGTAAGAGCCCCGACACGCGCGTCGAAACCCTTCAGGGCCGTTTTCAGCTCGAGGCCCGCCGCATCGGCAAAGCCTGCCAGCGCCGCCGAAGCATCCGCCAGTGGCACGCTCAGCGACAGAAACTCCTCCAGCACGCCGAAGGCAGCGTCGTCGAGATGGGTTTCCGAAAGAACCAGCTTCTCGCGAAGACGGCGCGCAATCTCCTGCGGCGAACGGCTGGCATTGGTGGAATAGCCTGTCGCCTGCATGGTGCTGTCGATATGCGTCACCAGCCCCTGCTCGTCGCCGCGGTTCAGGTAGTCAAGCACATGCGGGTCAAGCCCGGTGACCGGCTGCGGGCTTGCCAGACGCGCCAGCATGGTTTCGAGCTGCATCATGTTGCCGAAGGCATGGATCAGGCGCTTCTGCCAGCCGGAAGGCAGCCCAAGTGCCTGCACGACGGCTTCGAACACGGCCTGATCACCCAGGGTCACGGACAATGCCTTGCCGGGCACGACGCGGGTGAGAATGGCGATGGCGTCGCCAATGGCGCGGGCATCGGCGCTTGCCGTATCGCGGTCGCCAAGATCCTCTATGCCGGCCTGATAGAATTCATGGCCGCCTTCGCGGCGCTGGCGAAAGATTTCGCCGAGATAGGAATAGCGCTTCGGCGTGCCGGTGGCGGTTTCGATATGGCGCAGGCAGACGGGAATGGTGAATTCTGGGCGCAGGCAAAGGCTGGCGCCGGTTTCGCTTTCGGTCATGAAGATGCGACGGCGCAGATCTTCGCCGGCCATATCGAGAAACGGCTCGGCCGGCTGGATGATGGGCGTATCCACCCGCTCCGTCCGGCGGACCGAGAATTCATCCAGCAGGTCGCTGGCAAAATTCGGGAGGTTGATCAGGGGCATGCAGCTATTCCCCCCTTCTCCCCAGCGGGGAGAAGGTGCCCGACAGGGCGGATGAGGGGGCGGAGCCTGAGCGTGACGCGAAGGATAGCTTTCCCGAATCGAGAGCCCCCCTCATCCGACCCTTCGGGCCACCTTCTCCCCGAGGGGAGAAGGAGAAAGCAAGACTGCCCAATCGACTCAGACATTACCGTTCGCCCTCTTGCGATCTTCCGCCTGTGCCGCCAGTATTTCCAGTACCTTGGCAACCAATTCTGCCTCCGGCACAACGTCCTGCGCGACGCGGGCTTCACGCCAGCTGGCATTGTCCTCGATCTCGCCGGAGAGGCGTTTGCCCTCGATCAGGTCCTTGAGCTGGACGACGCCCTGCGCGCGCTCATCGCCGCCCTGGATGATGGCGATCGGGCAGCCGCGACGGTCAGCATATTTCAGCTGGTTGCCGAACTTCTTCCAGTTGCCCTGGAACATTTCGGCGCGAATGCCAGCGGCGCGCAATTGCTGCGTGAAGCGCTGATAGCGGCCCATCGCCTCGACATCACCGTCCATGACAGTGACGAGCACGGGCTCGATCACCTCTTCCACGCCGAGCTTGCCGAGGTTCTTCAGCGCCGTCATCAGGCGCGAGACGCCGATGGAGAAGCCCGTAGCCGGCACCGGCTGGCCCATGAATCGCGAGACGAGCCCATCATAACGGCCACCGCCGCCGACGGAGCCGAAGACGACCTTTTCGCCCTTCTCGTTGGTGACATCGAACAGCAGCTCGGCCTCATAGACCGGACCGGTGTAATATTCGAGGCCGCGCACGACGGAAGGATCGATCTTGATACGATCGGACTGATAACCGGCGCTGGTGACGAGGCTGCCGATGAAATTCAATTCATCGACGCCCTCGACGCCATTCGAGGTGCCGGCGACCAGCTCGGCGAGCTGTGCGGCACTTTCGGCATAATCCTTGATGCCGACGAAGAAGAGCACCTTGTCGATCTGCCCGGCATCAAGGCCGGCACCCTTGGTGAAGTCGCCGGATTCATCCTTACGGCCGGGACCGAGCAGCAATGCCACGCCTTCGGGGCCGAACTTGTCGAGCTTGTCGATGGCGCGCAACACGTTCAGGCGCTGGCCGGCCTTCTCATCGCCGCCGAGGCCGATTGCTTCCAAAACACCGTCTAGAACCTTGCGGTTGTTGACGCGGATCACATAGTCGCCGCGCTTGATGCCGAGGGCTTCCAGCGTGTCGGCCATCATCATGCACATTTCTGCATCGGCCTGCACGCCCGGCGCACCGACGGTATCGGCATCGAACTGCATGAACTGGCGGAAACGACCCGGGCCCGGCTTCTCGTTGCGGAAGACATAGCCGGCGCGATAGGTGCGGTAGGGAAGCTGGATCTCGTTGAAATTCTCCGCGACATGACGGGCAAGCGGCGCCGTCAGGTCGTAGCGCAGCGACATCCACTGCTCGTCTTCATCCTGAAGCGAGAACACGCCTTCGTTCGGCCGGTCGCTATCGGGCAGGAATTTGCCGAGCGCATCGGTATATTCGAACAGCGGCGTTTCGACGGGATCGAAACCATAATGCTCGTAAACCGCACGGATCTTTGCGGTCATTTCGTTGACCGCGCGAATGTCGCTGGCGGAACGATCGACAAAGCCACGCGGCAGGCGGGCCTTGAGCTTCTGTGGTTTCTTCTGCTTGTCGCTCATCTGTAGGGTAATCCGGTACGGGAACAGTGGCGGTTAACTAGCGGATTGGGCGGAATGCGGCAAGGATTGTTATATGTTAACGGCCATCAAAGCCGATAAAAGCCCGAGAGAGCGACAGGGACGCCATGCCATACGCGATTGTCTTGAAATGTTCGAATGCCTCTGCCACTCCCGTCACGGATCTCTGGCGGGAGGCCAGCCGGTTCGAAACCGTTCCGTCGATGGAGGCGCTGCACTATCCGCCGCATCTGACCTTTGCGGTCTATCAGGATATCGACGTGCCCTTGCTTTTCGCGACGGCGCAAAAAGCCTTCGGCAGGACGCCGCCCCTATCGGTCGAATTTTCCGGTATCGATCATTTTCCAAACGACATGCTGGTGCTTTGGGCGCGCCCCGCGGACGATCGTGTCTTAAGGCAGATACACCATGCCATTCACGAGGAGATCGACCCTGCCCTCTGCCATGAACATTCGCGCCCGGATCGCTGGCAGCCGCATTGCACGATCGCGATGAAGATTCCAGCAAGCGCCGCGGAGCAGGCGCTGACATGGGCGGCGGGAACAGAAGCGCGATTTACACTCACCTTCGATGCGGTGGATTGCATAAGCTTTCCTCCGGTCGAAATCCTGAGAGAAGTCAAACTGCTGCCTTGATCCACTTTCAATATTCGGATGATGCAATTTGCGCTTGCCTTCGCGGCGAGCGCAGCTAGGTTCTTGGGTATGCGGTTCTTTGCGATCCTGACGATGGTGATTGCCTGGCTGTTCTACGGCGCCATGCCGGCGCTTGCGAACTGTCCCGTCTGCGATTCCGCCATCGCCACGCCCACCGCTTCGACCATGAGCATGCATGATGGAATGGCCGATATGCCTGGCATGGCCGGCCATGGCGACATGGTGCAGCATCAGGACAAGAAGCCGGAAAATCCTTGTGCCGGCGGCATGGCACATGTGGCGTCCTGTGCCGCCTGTCTCGCCCTGACGCCAACGCTTGCGATTGCCGGCGGCAAGCATCTGTTCTCCTATCCGGTGCCAGCGCTTGGCCAACGCCTTGCAGGCTCTCGCCCGGAGCCGATGGCTCCGCCTCCCCGTTTCGTCTGACGATCCTCTGTTTTATCGCAGGAGCGGCTTTCCGCTCACTTTCAGATACCGTCCAGAAACGGAAAGGACACCTATGTCTATCTCAAGAACTCTCATCCTCGCCGGCGCTTTCGCCTTCGCACTCACTTTGCCTGCCCTCGCCGACGACATGTCGGGCATGGACATGAGCAAGCCGATGGGCGATCAGGGCGCCTCCAGCAAGGCGTTCAACGACGCCATGGGCAAGATGCACAAGGACATGATGATCACCTATAGCGGCGATGCCGATGCGGATTTCGTCCGCGGCATGATCCCGCATCATCAGGGTGCGATCGACATGGCCAAGATCGAGCTGAAATATGGCAAGGATCCGGAACTGCGCAAACTGGCGCAGGCCGTCGTCACCGCACAGGAAGCCGAGATCAAGGAAATGAACGCCTGGCTGAAGAAGCACGGCAAGTAATCTTGACAAGGAAGGGAGGCGGCCATCCGCCTCCCTTCTTTCGGGCGTTCACCCGCAGCTGGAAGCGGACGGCTCTCGTAAACCGCTCAATCCATGATCTGCGGCAGGCGCTCGGCCAGCAAATCGATCACCACCCGCATCTTCAACGGAAGCTGCGGCGTCTGCGGCCAGACCAGATAGATGTTCACCGCCCGGCTGGAAGCATTGTTCAGCGCCGGCACAAGCCTGCCGGCCGATATGTGGTCACGCACCAGCCAGCAGGGCAGCCAGGTGATCCCCATTCCAGATGCCGCCGCCTGTGCAAGGACCTCCAGATCATCGAAGCGCAGGCGCGTTGCCGGAAAATATTCAACGGCCGAGCCGTCCTCCTGCAGGAAGATCCATTTCTTCGCCTCGCCGGATCGGCCATACGCAATCAGCTCGTGACCGGCGAGATCGGCGACGGTCTGGGGCATGCCTCTGGCGGCGAGATAGTCGGGAGACGCGCAAAGCACCATGCGAGTTGAGGTGATCTTGCGGGCGGCAAGACCCGCCTCGTCGCGCAGCACGCCATTGCGAACGGCTAGATCGAAGCCTTCTTCGAACAGATCGACGACACGGTCGCTGAAGGACAGGTCCAGTTCGAGCTTGGGGTGAATGCGGGCCAGTTCCAACAGCAGCGGGGCGGCGCAGCAACGGCCGAACAGGACGGGCATGGAGATGCGCAGGCGTCCGGTCACTTCGCGCTTGCCTGATTCCAGCATGGCCTCGCCGGACTGTATCTCGTCCAGCGCCCGGCGGCAGCGCTCATAGAAGGCCTGACCTTCGTCCGTGAGGCTCTGCATGCGGGTGGTGCGGTGAAACAGGCGAACGTTCAGGCGCTTCTCCAGCCTGGCAATGGTCTTGCCGATGGCCGAGCGCGACAGGTTCATGCGCGCCGCAGCCGCCGAGAAGCCACCAGCCTCGACTGCCTCCACAAATTCGGGAATACCGTTGAGCATGTCATTCATCGCGATTGCTTCCTCTAGGGAACCAGTTAGTGGAATTAATATCGCCACTGGCGACCACTAGGCAACGATATAGTCATCTTCCTGCTTCCATTCCTCCCAGGAGATGATGATGACGAAAAGCATGAAGCGCTGGACCCTCGATACGATCCGTGTCGGCGCTCCCTTGAACCTGACTGAAACGGCGGTGCCGACACCTGCACGCGGCGAAGTCCTCGTGCGGGTCAAAGCCGTTTCGCTGAACTATCGCGACAAGCTCGTTCGCGAGACCGGCATGGGGCTGGACATCAAGTTTCCCTTCGTGCCGGCCTCCGACATGGCGGGCGTCGTTGAGGCGGTGGGAGACGATGTCACCCGGTTTTCGGTCGGAGATCGGGTCATCTCGACCTTCAATCCGGGCTGGATCGATGGCAAGCCGCCGCACGGCACTGCCCGCAACCCTCCCTATCGGACGCTCGGCGGCTTTTATCCCGGCATGCTCTCCGAATATGTCGCACTTTCTGAGGATTGGCTGGTCGCCGCACCGAAAAGCCTCGACCATGGCGAGGCCAGCACCCTGCCCTGCGCCGGCCTGACCGCGTGGTTCGCACTGGTGGAACGCGGCAACGTCAAGGCCGGTGATCGAGTGCTGGTGCAGGGAACGGGTGGGGTCGCGCTGTTCGGCCTGCAGATTGCCGCCGCGCAGGGAGCCGAGGTGTTCGTAACTTCCTCGGGCCCGGAAAAGCTCGCCCGGGCAAAGGCGCTCGGCGCCCATCACGGCATCGACCGCAATGCCGGCGACTGGGTGGAGGAGGTGTACCGCCTTACCAATGATCGCGGCGTCGACCATATCTTTGAAATTGCCGGTGGATCGAATTTCGGCCGATCGCTGAAGGCGGTGGTGCCGCATGGCCGCATTTCCGTCATCGGCGTGCTGGAAGGTTTCGACATTTCCGGCCCGGTGGGGCCGCTGCTGTTGAAATCCCCCGTCGTCCAGGGCATCGGCGTCGGCCATCGCCGGGCGCTGGAGGATCTTGTGCGCGCCGTCGACACTATCGAGCTGAAGCCGGTCATCGACCATCGCTATGCCTTTGGCGAAGTTCCGGCCGCCTTCGATCATCTCGATCGCGGCGCCTTCGGCAAGATCGTCATCGAGTTGTGATAACAGCCGGGCCGCCGTGAAAAGCGGCGGCCCGACCCTTGCGTGATATCAGGCCTTCGGCTCGAACGGCTGCGGCACGCGCTGCGCACCCTGGCGGGCGAGCATCCAGCCGGGATATTCTGGCGTGAGCGCGCTGACTTCATCCAGCTTGGCCATATCTTCGGCATCGAGCTTCAGCCTGACGGCAGCGAGATTCTGGGCGAGCTGGTCGAGACGCTTGGCACCGATGATGATTGACGTCACGAAGGGCTTTGCCAGGATCCAGGCGAGCGCCACGGTCGCGACGCTTGCACCATGCTTCTCGGCGACGTCGCGCATGGCGGCGACGCAGGCCCAGGCACGGTCCTTGTCGACAGGCGGGAAATCGAAGCTGGCGCGGCGGCCCTCGCCATTGCCGGGAGCGCCTGGGCCATACTTACCGGACAGTAGCCCGCCGGCGAGCGGTGACCAGACCATGAGGCCGAGCTTTTCCTCCGCCATCAGCGGCACGATCTCGCGCTCCAGATCGCGGCCGGCGATGGAATAATAGGCCTGAACCGTCTCGAAGCGGGCAAAGCCGCGACGTTCCGACAGGCCAAGCGCCTTGGCGATGCGCCAGGCCTGCCAGTTTGAGACGCCGACATAACGCACGAGGCCGCGCGACACGAGATCATCCAGCGCCCGCAGCGTTTCCTCGATGGGCGTGACGGTATCGGTCGCGTGGATCTGGTAGAGGTCGATATGATCAGTCTGCAGGCGGTCGAGGCTTGCCTGTACGGAGTCCATGATATGGCCGCGCGACGCGCCGCGATCGTTCGGCTTGTCGCCCATGACGCCATAGACCTTGGTGGCGATGACGACATCCTTGCGGGGAACGCCGAGGTTCTTGAGCGCCTGGCCAAGCAGCTTTTCGGAGTTGCCCTGCGAATAAACATCGGCGGTATCGATGAAATTGATGCCAGCAGCGAGCGAGCTTTCGACGATCTTGTCGGCGAGCGCCTGGTCGACATCGGCGATCGAGCCCCAGGGGCTGTTGGGATTGGCTTCGCCGAAGGTCATCGTGCCCAGGCAAAGCTCGGAGACGAACAGGCCGGTATTACCGAGTTGATTGTAACGCATAGGAGAAAATTCCCTTGTGGTCAGCCGGAAGAGACTTCCAGTCTGTGAGTTCTTATCTCTTGGCTATATAATTGGCCCCGGCATGGCAGCCGCTTGTCCGCGCCGCCGTGGAGAGGTCAGAAGACAGTCATCGAGGCCCGGCGCTGCGCCGTTGCGATCGAGACAGCATCGACATAATGCACCGGAATCCGATTTCAACGCGAGACCTCCGACCGATCACGATGCGGTTACCAGGCACTCGCTCTTGCTTCCGACCCGGCACAGGATAGATTCCAGCATTCATCTCATACGCAGAACGGAAATGCCGATGACGCAACGCCCGCTGACAACCATCGGCTTCGATGCCGACGACACGCTCTGGCAGAACGAACAGTTTTACCGGCTCACGGAAGTTCAGTTCACCGATCTGCTGGCCGACCACGCCGATAGCGACCGTATTTCGGCGCGCCTGCTGGAGGCGGAAAAACGCAACCTGCGCCATTACGGCTTCGGCATCAAAGGCTTCACGCTGTCGATGATCGAGACGGCCATCGAGATTACCGAGGGCGAAGTGCCGGCGACCGTGATCGCACAGATCCTCGACATCGGCCGCGACCTCCTGGCCCATCCCGTCGAGACAATGCCGCATGTCCGAGAGACGCTGACAGCGCTGTCCGGCACCTATCTGCTGGTGCTGATCACCAAGGGCGATCTTTTCGATCAGGAGCGCAAGCTTGCCCAATCCGGTCTCGGCGATCTCTTCGATGCGATCGAGATCGTCTCGGACAAGAACGCCTCCACCTATCGCCGCATCTTTTCCAAAGTCGGCGACGGACCGGAGCGGGCGATGATGATTGGCAATTCGCTGAAATCGGACATCGTGCCGGCACTTGCCGCGGGCAGCTACGGCGTCTTCGTGCCGCATGAGCTCACCTGGTCCTTCGAACATGTCGAGGAACCAACTGAAGCCCCACGCTTCCGCAAGATCGGACATCTCGGGGAACTGGCGGCGGTCATTGAGGGCCTGTCTTAAGCTTTACTGCCCCTGCTTGGAGCGCGGCGGGAAAAGCATCGGTCCCTGATCCTTCTGCTGATCGGCGGGCGTCTGCTGTGCGGCCGGCGGATTGGGATCGATGAGGATCTCATAGGGAGCGCCGAGCCCGCGACGGCGGGTGACGCGGGAGTAATAGGGTTTGATCAGCCAGGTCGTATCTTCGTTGACCGTGACATCGGCGGTGTTGCCGTCCTCGTCCGTGCCGAAGAAGGATTCATCGTCGTTCGAGGACAGATCGAAGATCGCCATATAGGTATATTTGCTCTTCGAGCTGAAGGTGATCCGCACATGCTGGCCCTTCTTCAGCGGCAGCATGTAGACCTTGCCCTTGCCGAACTTCGTCCAGCCCGTCAATTTCTCCAGCACGGCCGGGAGGGCGATCTTCTCGATCTTCTCTCCCCGGTCGAGTTCCGGCATCTGCAATTGCTGTTGGGCATCCTCCGCATAGGCGGTCCTGCCGCCAAGAAGCGCTAGGACGATCAGGGAAAGACCAAGAACTCTCATGGGCGCACCAATGCGCAACGCAGCGCCTCGACTTCCTTGCGGCAGAAGCAACCCTCTATGTGATCGTTGACGAGGCCCATGGCCTGCATGAAGGCATAGACCGTCGTCGGGCCGACGAATGTCCAGCCGCGCTTCTTCAGATCCTTCGAAATGCGCACGGAAGCCGGCGATGTCGGGTTGGCGCGCAGATGCGCAAGATCGAAGATCTCCGGGCGCTCGGCAGCGGTCGGCTCCTGGCTCCAGAAATAGCGGGCGAGCGATCCGAATTCCGAACGCAGCTCGATGGCGCGGCGGGCATTGTTGATGGTGGAAACGATCTTGCCGCGATGGCGAATGATGCCGGCATCGGCGACGCAACGTTCGATATCCGCCTCGTCGAATTTGGCGACCTTCTCGAAATCGAAACCGGCGAAGGCCGCGCGGAAATTCTCGCGCTTGCGCAGGATAGTCAGCCACGAGAGACCAGACTGGAAACCCTCCAGGCAGATCTTTTCGAACAGCCTGATATCGCTGACAACGGGACGACCCCATTCCTCATCGTGATAGCGCTGATATTCCGGGAGATTGCCGTGCCAGAAGCAGCGGTCCTTGCCATCCTCACCGGTGATGATGCCCGTTTCGGCCATTTTAGCGATTCGTCTCCCATTTCAGCGCATACCACTGGAAGCTGGTAAGCAATTATCGGATAAAACCAGATCCATCAAACATTTAAAATCGTAGGCGCATTCGGACGATCGCGCATTCCGATTCATGATTTACCACTTGCAAACCATCTTTCCAAACCAGGCGGTAACCCTGACAAAGGTTTATCGGCTTCCCGGCATTTTGATGAACAGATGTTTACCATTCGCTCGCGCCCAAGTGGCACCATGGTCATGAACGGGCGCTTTCGCGCCCATCTTCGGCCCATGTGTAGAGAGTTTGTCCGATGATGAAACACGCCATTCTATGCGCCGCCGGCGCCTTGAGCCTGCTCGCCTCAACCGCCTTCGCCAATGACCGCTACCAGACGCGCCCGCCCGTCATCGTCAGCCCCGATCTGACTGCTCCCTGGGTCATGCAGCTCGGCGGCGGCAATGTGCAGCCGGTCGTCTATCCCGTTCGCCCGGGCACGCGACGTGTCGCCAATCCGGCGGTCGAGCAGCAGGCCAACCCGCAGGTTCGTCAGGTCGTGCAGCCGCGCGGGCTGTTCTCGCGCCCCGTCCAGCAAGTCGCCATGGTCCGCCCACAATATCCGGCCATCCGCGGCCAGATCGATCCGCAATTCCTGCCGCAGATCGTCGACTACCAGACCAAGGAAAAGCCCGGCAGCATCGTCATCGATACCAACAACCGCTTCCTCTACCTGGTGATGGACGGCGGCAAGGCACGGCGCTATGGCGTCGGCGTCGGCAAGCCCGGCTTCGAATGGGCAGGCGCCCATACCGTCACCCGCAAGCAGGAATGGCCGGATTGGACGCCGCCATCCGAAATGGTGGCACGCGAAGCGGCAAAGGGACACTATCTGCCGGCACACATGGAAGGCGGCGAAGCCAATCCGCTCGGTGCGCGCGCCATGTATCTCGGCTCCACCCTCTACCGCATCCACGGCACCAATGCGCCCTGGACGATCGGCAGCGCCGTCTCCTCAGGCTGCATCCGCCTGCGCAACGAAGACGTCACCGACCTCTATAACCGCGTGAAGGTCGGCACCCGCGTTATCGTGATGTGATCGGCAGGCAAACCGAAAGACGTGCGGCGGGCATGGGCGATTACGACCCCAAAACTCGCCGCGCCGACCTCCTCTTGCTCTGCACTATTGTTAGGCTATAGCTCTCTCGCTCATAGAAGAGAGGGGCACATTTCTGGGTCGGTCTTTGCGTCGGGCAATTTGATCTTGATCCCCTCGCAGGTTCCGGTAATTTCCTCCTGAAATGAGCGAGGGGAATATCATATGAAAACAATACTATCCGTCGTAGCGACTGGCGTCGCTGCGGCATGTCTTCTTGCGGCCTCGAACGCCGCTGCCTTTACCGCCTCCGCGCCCTCCACGGCGCCTGCCACACGCAGCGATGTGATCCGGGTTGCGATGGAGCCGCAGGGCCAGATCAAGCCGCAGTTCCAGCGCCGGCTGGTCAGGCTGGCGACCAGCGAGGCGCCGGGCACCGTCATCATCGATACCAACAACAAGTATCTCTATCTCGTCGAAGGCAATAACCGCGCGAGACGCTATGGCATCGGCGTCGGCCGCGAGGGCTTCGGATGGTCGGGCGTGGTCAAGGTCGGCCGCAAGGCAGAATGGCCGGGCTGGACGCCGCCGCCGGAAATGCGCATCCGCGAGGCCAAGAAGGGCCACAAGCTGCCGGCCTATCAGGAAGGCGGAGAGGATAATCCGCTCGGTGCGCGCGCCATGTATCTCTACCGCAACGGCAATGACACGGCCTTCCGTATCCATGGCACCAATCAGCCCTGGAGCATCGGCCTCAACATGTCTTCCGGCTGCATCCGCATGATGAACAAGGATGTCACGGATCTCTACGATCGGGTTCCGATCGGCACCAAGGTCATCGTCGTCGGTCCCGGCAACAAGCAGGGCGAGGTCAGCTATCAGGACCGCGGTGTCGATGTGCTGAGAACCTTGTTCGGCGGCTGACGGCCCCACCGATCCCGACCGAATTCAACGATCAAAAGCGCCTCGAGCCGCCGGCTATGCCGGATCATGGCTCGAGGCGCTTGAACCACCTTGCCCCCGGACCACCTGCCTGGCTGACGATGAGCACTGTTGCGCCGTTGTTACAGCCGGAAACTTATTGCACCGGTCTGTCGGAAAACGGCCATTTGCATTCAGTTGACTGTCAGTTCTCCCCCGTAAGCGGCCTCTGGCGACCAGTGACCGCAATAGAAGTGTCATGGAAGCGCGCTTAGATGGCGGCAGTTTGGCATCGGGGGATTCCACATGCATCGCGCATTTCGTATCAGGCAGCCGGCCTTGGCCGCGATTGTCACGTCAGCATTCGTACTTGCCGCCGGCACAGCCTCGGCGGAAATGCAGTTTTCAGCCTATGGCGGCGTCCAGGGCGCAACCGGCGGCAATGTGACCACGTCGGATGGCGCCAATTTCGACCCGAACTGGTCGGGCAAATCCTTCAAGATGCCTCCCTATTTCGGCTTCCGCGGCATCTGGTGGCTTGACCAGTTCGACAAGCCGAACTGGGGCGTGTCGCTCGATTATACCCACGCCAAAGTCTACGGCGATCTCGGCAACACGCCCGGCTGGTCGCATTTCGAGTTCACCGACGGCCTGAACATGCTGACGCTCAACGCGCTCTATCGCTTTCAGGACCCGGGCCGCAGTTGGACGCCCTATGTCGGCCTCGGCGCCGGCATCAACGTGCCGCATGTCGAAGTCACGCGCGCATCGGGCACCACCTTCGATTATCAGTTCGGCGGCCCGTCGCTGCAGGCACAGGCCGGCGTCAGCTACCAGTTCGCCAAGCACTGGTCGACCTTCGTGGAATACAAGGGCAACTATAATTTCGTGAACGATGTCTCGATCGACAGCGGCGACACGCTGAAGACCCGGGTCTTCACCCACGCCCTCAACTTCGGCGTCTCCTTCAACTTCTAAAAATATTGCCCTGACAAGCGCAATCGATCCCCTCAAGCCAGTTCAGGCGGAGGGGATCATGTGCTATGAAACCGCACATGAGCTTGTCCTATTATCAATGTGACTGGATCCATCCCGAAAGCGAGGAGCCCGTCGTCGTCTATTACGAGGTCGATACCGCCGGCGACGTTCCGCGGCTTATCGATGTCTTTGCCGACGGCCGCCGGCAATGCATGGCGGTTGTCGATGTTGCCTTGCTGGGGTTTAACAAGCGGCGCATCACCAGCCTGGTCGAAGGCTCGTTCTACGACGGCATCGCTGGCCTGGTGGACGGCCTCTTCTTCGAGGAGGGGCAGGAGCGCATCAGCATGACACGTATCGCTGCCGAGAAATTCGAGAGCGAATGGCAGGCGCACCGTTCGGGAGAGCCCGAAAAATTACATTAGCGCTGCCGCCGGCTCCAGCCCCTTGAGCTTGGCCGGCATGTCGCCGCCATAGGCCCAATCCAGCAATTCGACAGTATGCAGAATGGGAATACCCGTTCCCGTCGCGATCTGCGTGATGCAGCCGATATTGCCTGTGGCGATGACATCGGCCTTCGTCGCTTCGAGGTTCCTCACCTTGCGCGCCTTCAATTCGGCCGAGATCTCCGGCTGCATAATGTTGTAGGTGCCGGCCGAACCGCAGCAGAGATGGCCTTCCGCCGGATCGCGAACCGTAAAGCCTGCCGTTTTCAGCAGGAGCTTTGGCGCCATGGTGATCTTCTGGCCATGCTGCATGGAGCAGGCGGAGTGATAGGCGACCGTGATTCCGCGCGGCATATGCGAAGGAAGATCGAGGCTCGCCAGATATTCGGTGATGTCCTTGGCGAGCGCCGAAACCCTGGCAGCCTTATCGGCATAGGCGGGATCGAGACGCAGCATATGCCCGTAGTCCTTGATCGTCGTGCCGCAGCCGGATGCGGTGATGATGATCGCATCGAGGCCGCCTGCCTCGATCTCGCGCATCCACACATCGACATTGGCACGAGCGGCTGCAAGAGCCTGCTCTTCCCGCCCCATGTGATGCACCAGCGAGCCGCAACAGACCTCGCCCTGTGGCGCAACCACTTCGACACCAAGACGCGTCAGCAGGCGGATAGTCGCCTCGTTGATCCCCGGATCGAGCACCGGCTGGGCGCAGCCCGTCAGGATCGCGACACGCCCGCGCTGCTCCGCCTGTGCAGTGTGCCGGCCGGGCTTTGCAAAGGGGGACGGCGTCGGAATGCTGCGCGGTGCAAGATCAAGCATCGCCGCAAAGGGCTTCAGGGAGGGAACACGCCTAAACGCAGCCTTCAGCGGCCGTCCGAGACGCGCGAGCTGCAGAGCCAGTCGGAAGCGACCGGGATAAGGCAGCACGGCGGCCAGCACATTACGGATCAACCGATCCATCAGCGGGCGCTTGTAGGTATTCTCGATATGGGCGCGGGCGTGGTCGATCAGATGCATATAGTCGACGCCTGAAGGACAGGTCGTGGTGCAGGCGAGGCAGGAAAGACAGCGGTCGATATGCGTCGTCACCTCGGCATCGGCTGCCCTGCCGTTCTCCAGCATGTCCTTGATGAGATAGATGCGGCCGCGCGGGCTATCGAGCTCGTTGCCGAGCGTCACATAGGTGGGACAGGTGGCGGTGCAGAAGCCGCAATGCACGCATTTGCGCAGGATAGCCTCGGACTCGGCCACATGCGGATCGGCAAGCTGGGAAGGGGTGAAATTGGTTTGCACTAAAATCCCCCTTCAGCTTCGAAGCGAAAGGAGATTGAGTATCGAATGAGCTTCAAGTTAGGTACAGCCTTTGCTGCGGAAAGCGTCCTTTTGTCGAAATCATGAGCGATAATGACACCCCTGACCGAGGTGACATCATCCTCTTCCATGATATCACCCATATAGCCTAAGATTTGGCCAACAACCCGGGCATCGGTTTTACCTGCTTTCAATTCAATCACAACGGTCGCATTGGCGGCGTCTTGACAGAGAATATCGATAAAACCTGATGCAACTGCACGTTCAGCACCGTCATCGACTATCCGCAAACCTGGTTCGAGCAAGCCGATCTCGCGACGCAAGGCGGCCTGCATATCCCGCTCCAATGAAAGCCGTTGCTTTTCCAAAGGCAGCTCTTCCGCAATTGCGGACACAAGTGTCGGTGTAATCTCGTCTCTCACCTCTCGTCGATCGAGAAGGAACTTTCTGTAGCGGACGATGGCATTTTTGTAGGATTGGAGATTGTTTCTTATATTACCATCGAACGGAATCTTACTTGGATTTGGTTTTCCGCTACGTTCATCAGCCGTAGAATACGTCAGCTCAGAAATGAGTTTGTCGTATGCTTCCCCCAATAGCTGATCAAGATTTCCATAGTAGTGCTCAACTTTTCCCACACGGTGCAATTGCGCAGCCTGAGTATTTTCGCTGTACTCCTGTTCCTTCAACCACTCACCGTAGTCCGCTCTCATAGGCGCTCCATCTTCCCCGGATTGAGAATCCCTGCCGGGTCGAATTTTTCCTTCACGCGCGCCGAAAGCAGCGCCACGGCATCGGGCTGCGGCTGAAAGGCCGGTGTCATCGCGCGATGGGCCGGCGTTGCACGCATCAACGTTGCATGGCCGCCACCGAGTGCGTGAATGTAGCGGCGCAGCACATCACCTTCCGGCTCGGCTTCCATCCGCATCCAGACAAGACCACCCTGCCAATCATAATAGGCATCGACACCCGCTTCGAGGCGAAGGGCGGCGACGAGTTTATGGCCGGTACCGGGCGCGACCGAGACGCGCCAGACAGGCCGCGTCGTACTGTCGGCGTAGGGCTTAACATCGCGGATCTCCCGCCAAAGCCGGCGGCTTTCCGCTTCGGCGAGCCGTGTGACCGGGCCCAGATGGTGCAGCAAGGCGGCGGCCAGCTTCTCGGCCCTGACCGAAACCGATCCCGGCAAGCCTTCGATGCGCAGAGCGGTCGCTTCGGCCCTCGGCAATTTGCCGTCGATAAAATTCCAGCTGACGGTCAGCGGCAAGTGTGCGGCGCCTGAGACATCGAGCGGCATGGCCATGACTGCCGCCATGGCTTCCGCCGCTTCGGCATCATTGAGGCCGGAAACAACGATGGTCTCCTCCGTCTTCGGTCGCGGGGGCACGCGGAAGGTCACCTCGGTCAAGAGGCCGAGCGTGCCGTGCGAGCCGGCCATCAGCTTGACCAGATCGAGGCCGGTGACGTTCTTCATCACCCGGCCGCCGGCCTTGACGATATCACCTTTGCCATTGACGAAGCGGATACCGAGCAGGCTGTCGCGCGCGGCACCGCTGACGAAGCGGCGCGGGCCGGAGATATTGGCCGCGAAAACGCCGCCGATCGTCGGTTCGCCCTCGGTCGCCATCAGCGGCCGATGGTCCATCGGCTCGAAGGCCATCATCTGGCCAGCATTGGCCAAAGCAGCCTCGATCTCGGCAACCGGCGTACCCGCCCGCGCGGTCATCACCATCTCACCCGGATTGTAGGCGACGATCCCGGTGAGATCGCGCGAAGACAATTTGGCTTCGGCCGCAACCGCATTGCCGAAGCCCGAACGCGTATTGCCGCCGACAATCGCCAGGGCTGCGCCGCGCGCCGCGTGGTCGCTGATGATGGAGGCCGCGTCCTCCTCTGTCTTCGGATAGAATTCGCTCATGCCGCGTTGCGTCCGTCCAGCGGGAAGACCTTGGAGGGGTTGAGGATCCAGCCCGGATCGAAAGCCGCGCGCACCGACATCATCTGGGCGAGATCGACCTCAGCATATTGATGCCGCATCAGGTCGCGCTTCTCGATGCCGACGCCATGTTCCCCGGTGAGGCAGCCGCCGGCATCGACGCAGAGCCGCAGAATATCGTTGCCGGCTGCCTCGGCCTTGGCAGCCTCCTCTGGGTCATTGGCATCGAACAGGATCAACGGGTGCATGTTGCCATCGCCGGCATGGAAGACATTGGCGACACGCAGGCCGTAGCGATCGACGATCTCGGTGGTCTTCTGCAGGACATAGGAGAGCTGGCTCAGCGGCACCGTGCCGTCCATACAGATATAGTCAGCAATGCGTCCGGTGGCGCCGAAGGCAGATTTGCGGCCTTTCCAGATCAGCGCCGCCTCCGTCGCCGACTGGCATTCGCGCACGGTCTTGACGTTATGGCTGCGGGCAATGTCGACGATGCTTTTCAGCATATCGTCCATTTCGGCTTCTGAACCCTCGACTTCGACGATCAGCAGCGCCCCGACATCAAGCGGATATCCGGCATGGGCAAAGGCCTCGCAGATCTCGATCGCCTGCTTGTCCATGAATTCGATGGCGACCGGGATGATGCCGGCCGCGATGACATCGGCCACACAGGCGCCCGCCTCTTCCGAGGTGTCGAAGCCGAACAGCACCGGTCGCGCACCTTCCGGCTTGGCGATCAACCGCACCGTCGCCTCGGTGACGATACCGAGCTGGCCTTCGGAGCCGCAAACGAGGCCGAGCAGGTCGTAACCCGCCGCATCCAGGGCCTTACCGCCGAGATCGATGACGGTGCCGTCGGTCAGCACCAGTTTGACGCCGAGCAGATTGTTGGTCGTGACGCCATATTTCAGACAGTGGGCGCCGCCAGAATTCATGCCGATATTGCCGCCGATGGTGCAGGCGAGCTGTGAGCTGGGATCGGGCGCGTAAAAGAAGCCGTCGGCCGAAACGCTCTCGGAAACATGCAGGTTGGTGACGCCGGCCTGGACCGTCGCCGTGCGATTGGCGAAATCGATGTCGAGAATGCGGTTCATCTTGGAAAGACCGAGAACGACGGCATCCTCCTGCGGAATGGCGCCGCCGGAGAGCGAGGTGCCGGCGCCGCGCGGCACGACGGGAATGCCGTATCGGTGGCAATATTTCATGACGGCCGCTACCTCGGCTGTCGAACGCGGCAGTGCAACGGCCAGCGGCACGCGGCGATAGGAGACGAAGGCATCCGTTTCGAACGGCACGAGCTCTCGTGCCTCATGAACGAGACATTCGGGCGCGAGAAGATCAGCGAGATCGGCAACGATGGCGCTGCGGCGGGCGAGAACGTCGGCTCGCGGCTCCAGAAATGAAATAGCCTCGGACATGCCGTCCTCCTCCTGCATCCGCCCTTAGGCGCAGCCTCCTTTTAACGCATAACAGGCTTAGCGCTTTCCCAAAATTGGCGCAAATGATAAGCATTTATTCCAAAACGGGAAATAATCACGCATGAACAATTTAGGGGATCTTGAGATCTTCGCCAGCGTCGTCGTTACGGGCAGCATGTCGCTTGCCGGCCGGGCGCTCGGCTTTTCGCCGGCCGTCATCTCGAAGCGTATCAAGCGGCTGGAAGACAGGCTCGGCACGCGGCTGCTGCAGCGCACGACACGGCAGATTTCGCTGACGGAAGCCGGCCAGGGCTTCTATGACCGGGTGCTTGCGATTCTTGCCGGGCTGGAAGAGGCTGAAGCCTATATTGCCGGCCGCTCGGCGCAGATGCAGGGTACGCTGAAGATCTCCGCCCCCACCTCCTTCGGCCGGCTGCACATCGCCCCGCACCTGATATCCTTCATGCAGTCTCATCCGGAACTGGCGATCAATCTGGTGCTCAGCGACGAGTTCGTCGATATCGTCGGCGGTGGTTTCGATCTTGCCATCCGTATTGCCGAACTGACCGATTCCAGCCTCGTGGCGCGGCGCCTTGCGCCGGTGCGCCGGGTGCTTTGCGCTTCGCCCGCATATATCGATGCCCATGGCATGCCCGAGGATATAGACGATCTGCGCCGGCATACCTGCCTGCCGGCACACAATCACGATCCGTGGCGATTGGACGGCCCGAACGGAAGCCTGACCTTTCGGCCGGAAGGCAAGCTGATCACCAACTCCAGCGAGGTAATCCGCGAAGCCGTGATTGCAGGTCTCGGCATCGCACTGCGCTCCACCTGGGACGTCGGCCCCGAGCTGCGCGACGGACGCCTCGTCCAGGTATTGCCGGCCTATGAAGGGTCGCACAATGTCACGCTTTCGGCCGTTTATCCCAGCCGGCAATTCCTGCCGGCAAAGGTCCGCGTCTTCATCGACTTCCTGACCGAACTTTATGGCCCCGTGCCGTATTGGGAGCGATAGAGGCCCCTTTCCCATTCATCGAGAAGATCACCATGTCTGCACTTGAAACCATCCGTTCCGATCTTTCCTCCACGGCCAAGACGCGATTCACCGTCGTTCTCGGCAACATTACGAAGCTTGCGGTCGACGCTATCGTCAATGCTGCAAACAGCAGCCTGCTCGGCGGAGGCGGTGTCGATGGCGCGATCCACCGGGCGGCCGGACCGGAACTGGTTGCGGAGTGCAGGATGTTGAACGGCTGCAAGACCGGACAGGCGAAGATCACCAAAGGATACCGCCTGCCGGCAAGGCATATCATTCACACAGTTGGACCCGTCTGGAATGGTGGCAGCCACAGCGAGGAGGATCTGCTCGCGAGCTGCTACCGCAACAGCTTTGAGCTTGCCCGGCAGCGCGGCCTAAAGACCATCGCCTTTCCCGCCATCTCCACCGGTATTTATCGCTTTCCGGCCGTGCGCGCCGCCGAGATCGCTACACGGACTGCCGTTGTGGAAAGTGCTGACGGCGCCTTCGAAGAGATCATCTTCTGCTGCTTCGGCGATGAGATGGCTGCGCTCTATGACCGGTTGTTGCCCGAGGCGTTGGCCAACGCGTGACCGCCTGATGGCCAACGCGCCAGGTCCAGATAGGCCGAGGCGACCATGGCGTCGATATCCTTGGGGACGGGAATGACGCAGGCGTCCTTGCCGAGGCCACCCTTGGCGACGCGCTCCAGGCAGCGGGCCTGCAAGGTAAAGCCGAGATCCATCGATTCGACGCTGTTGCCGAGCGGGCGCGGGCCGGCGAGATTGGCCATGTGACCGCTGCCGAGGATGTGGAAGGCGCGGCCATCGCGCATGCGGATGGTCTCAATGTGCTCGGCGGCGTAACGATCGATGCCGGCGACGTCGGGGCTGTTGCGGAACGCTTCGACGTCGATCTCAAGCGGGAAATGGCCGCCATTCAGCAGGATCGCGCCGTCCTTGATCAACCGCAGGTCGGCCGCAGTGATGATATCCGGATAGCCGGTGACCGTGATCAGGATATCGGCGGAGCGGATCGCCTCTTCGCGCAGCGGGGTCGAGAAGCCGTCGAGATGGGCCTCCAGTGTCGTCACCGGATCGATGTCGACGACGCTGACCGAAGAAAAAGCGTTGCGGAAGCATGCCGCCGTGCCCTTGCCGCAAGCGCCATAGCCGAAGACGGTGACGCGCTTGCCATTGGTGGAGCGGTTGGTGAAGCGCAGATAGCTTTCGAACAGGCTCTGTCCGACAGCATGCCGGTTCTCGGCGAATTGCTTGATCGGACTGTCGTTGATGACAAGGATCGGCATGGCGAGCTTGTCGCGCATCGGCATGAGCCGGGTGCGGCCTGACGTCGTCTCCTCCGTGCCGCCGAGAAGATTGGCATAGGGATTTTCGGCGGCGCGGACGAAGAGATCGCCACCATTGTCGAGCAGCAGGTCCGGCTTTTCGGCAAGGATCGCATCGAGGCTCACACCATGCTCGCCGGCGTCGCGTGTCTGCGTGGCAAAGACGGTGACGCCCTGGGCGCGGAGATAGTCAACAGTTTCCGGCTGGGTGCTGTTGAGATTGCCGGTGCACACCAGACCTGCACCGCCGGCGCGCAGCGTCATCAGCAGCGCCACCGTCTTCGGTTCCAGATGAATGCCGGTGCCGATGGTCAGGCCGGCAAAGGGCTTCGTCTCGCGAAATTCCTTGGCCGTCGCGGCCAGCAACCGGCAGCTTCCGGCAACCCAATCGATGCGGGACAGAGAAGAAGGCTGGTCCATGATGCGCTCCTGGCGGCTGGTTCGATGCGGCGATCTGGCATGACGGGCGACGGGCTGTCGATGGACATTGCAATGCGCCTCATGGCAGAAAATCTGCCATATGCACCCCTCGTCGCGATCAAACTGGAGAGTTCGCCGAAATCACTCGGCTCCCGCCTTACTCAACCAATCGGCCAGCCGGACAAGCGCCGGATCCTTCGTGTCGCTGCTGCGGATGCTGAGACTGTAGCCGGCCGGCCGCCGAATGAAGCCAAAGGGCGCTAGGAGCCTACGGCGTTCGAGATCATCACCAACGGCCGTACGGGGTGCAATGGCAACTCCAAGGCCGGAACGGGCGGCGCCGATTGCCAGCAGCAAATCCTCGAACTCGCGGCTGCCCGCAAACCGGACGGGTGCATGACCGCTTTCCGCGAACCAGTCGTTCCAGAGGCTTGGTGCGGAACGGCTACCCAGGGCGATCGCGCCAGCCAGAGCCGCGACACCAGCCTCAAGGCCGAGACGATCAGCGACATCCGGCATAGCGACGGGGCCGAACTCATCCTCCATGAAGCGAATAGCCGTGATATCGCGGGTCGGCCTGTATTCGCCGCCCATGATCACCGCTTCCAGATCGGAGCGCCTGGCCAGAGGCTCGACTGTGGCCATCGGCACGATGTCTATATCCATGTCACCAAGGGCTGCCTGGAGATCGGCGGCGCGCGGCATCAGCCACCAGACGGCGAAAGCCGAGGGGACCCCGAGGCGGATGGTACGCCGACTTCCCTCAGCCAGCTCGGCCGAAGCACGGGCGAGAATGCCGAAGGCGACACCGATGGAATCGGCGAACGCCCTGCCCTTCGCCGTCAACACCAGCCGGCCGCCTTCCCGATCGAACAGGGGCACGCCGAAATGGGCTTCGAGCAGGTTCAATTGCTGCCTCACGGCACCGCGCACGACACCAAGTTCATCGGCTGCCTGCAGAATGCTGCCGCGACGCGCAACAGCGTCAAAGGCGCGCAATGCGTTCAGCGGCGGCAGGCGCCTGGGTGGGGAGCGGTCGGACATGGCAAGGTTTTATCTTTCTTTCCAAGGCAATAGCAGGCGATTCGAAGCAACTGCGCCATCTGCGGCATCAAAATGCTGTTGACTGTCGCTTTCAGCACAATCACTGGCGAATATCAGGGGACAAACCCTCGCATTTTTATCTACTCACCACTCAATAAATTTGTGGGGAAATACCATATAGCCGCATATGGAACGCAATTTTTTTCCACACAATGTTATGATTGAATCGACGCTGCACTCCAAACCTTAAAGGTGAACCGACAATTGGCCATACTCAGCCGTATAGCAAATGATGTGCAACTCATGTTTCGGCGTCCGCCGCGACAGCAGTATGCTGCGCTCTGTTATCGGGTGAAGAAGAAAACGGGCGATCTCGAGGTGCTGCTGCTGACCAGCCGCGACACCGGCCGATGGGTCATTCCGAAGGGATGGCCGATGCCGGGCAAGCTCTCCCATGAGGTGGCGGCGCGCGAGGCCTATGAAGAGGCCGGCGTGCGCGGAACGGTGGAGACCGAGGCTCTGGGCAGCTTTGGCTACGACAAGGTGCTGAAGGACGGCATTCAGGTGCCGTGCCGCGTACAGGTCTATGCGCTCGAAGTCAGTGAACTCGCCAAGAACTTCAAGGAAAAGGGCGAGCGCTCCGTCGAGTGGGTTTCCTGTGACGAAGCGGTCAAACGCGTTCGCGAGCCGGAACTGCGGGATCTCATCCTTGCCTTCGCACAGCGGATGACGCAAACCGGCGCCATCGCACAGACGAAGTAAGCCATATTACTCACAAGAAATTGTGTCAGGATGGATAGTGGATATTGCGTGGCCTGTCGGGCGGCGCAATACGAGAGTTTTTGTTTCAGAGAATTGCATGCCCGACCGACCGGCCACACCAGTAAAACGGACGCTCGACAAGGACCTCGACAAAGTCACCTATGTCGAGGACGCGACCTATCACGTCACGAAGCGTTTGGTAGCGCCGGGCATAGGCCTGATCTTCCTCGGCCTCGCCCTGGTCTTTGCCGGCATCTATGTGCTCGACCAGCCGCGCGCGACCCTGATCCTCGCCGCCGTTGCGCTTGCCGGCTACATGGCCATGAACATCGGCGCCAAGGACGTGGCGAACAATGTCGGCGCCGCGGTCGGCGCACGCGCGATCACCATGACCCAGGCCCTCGTCATGGCGGCCATTTTCGAGATCCTCGGCGCGACGATCGCGGGTGGGCCGGTCATCAACACCATCTCGACGCATATCATCGATACCGATCGCATCGTCAGCATCGGCAAACTTGCCTGGCTGATGATGGCAGCACTTCTCGCCGCCGCGCTCTGGATCAACTTCGCCACC
The DNA here is from genome assembly GCF_001692325.1 of Rhizobium sp. AC27/96. Taxonomy (GTDB): domain Bacteria; phylum Pseudomonadota; class Alphaproteobacteria; order Rhizobiales; family Rhizobiaceae; genus Rhizobium. The sequence continues at coordinate 30,984 of NZ_LXKN01000046.1, forward strand.
TGGCTGAAAGCGCCGGTTTCGACCACCCATACGATCGTCGGCGCCGTCGTCGGCGCAGGGGCTGCGGCGGTCGGTCCGGACCTCATCAACTGGAATGTGCTGGCGGCAATCTCCGCCGGCTGGGTCATCACACCCTTCCTCGGCGGCACCATCGCCGCCGGCATGCTGTTCTTCATCAAGACCTTCATCGTCTATCGTGACGACAAGATCGCAGCCGCCCGATACTGGATCCCGATCCTGATCGGGCTGATGGCCGGCGCTTTCTCGGCCTATCTCGTCGTGCAGCTTGAGCCCAAGAACGCCATCCCGCCCCTTTTGAACCTTGCCATCGGCATCGGCGTCGGCATCATCGCCTGGCTCGGCGCGCGTCCATTGGTGGCGGCACAGTCCGCAGGGCTGGAGAACAAGAACAGCTCGCTGCGCCAGCTTTTCCGCCTGCCGCTGATCTGCTCGGCGGCGCTGATGTCCTTTGCGCATGGCGCCAACGACGTTGCCAACGCCATCGGCCCGCTTGCAGCGATCGTCCGTGACATCGGCCTCGGCGGCTCGCTCAACGTCATTGCCGAAACCACCACGCACAAGGCTCCCTATTGGGTCGTCATGATCGGTGGATGCGGTATTTCCGTCGGCATATTGCTCTATGGCCCACGGCTCATTCGCCTCGTCGGCGAACAGATCACCAAGCTCAATCCGATGCGGGCCTATTGCGTGGCGGTCTCGGCCGCCCTCACCGTCATCGTTGCCGCCTGGTTCGGATTTCCTGTCAGTTCGACCCATATCGCCGTCGGGGCGGTTTTCGGCGTCGGCTTCTTCCGCGAATGGTACACCAGCCATTCCCGCCGTCGGCTTGCCTATATGCGCAGCAAGGCCGAAGCCGCCGGCATTCCCTGGCACGAGGCCGACAATAACGACGAGCGCAATCCCGATGAGATCCATCGCCGGCGCCTTGTCCGCCGCTCACATTTCATGACCATCATCGCCGCCTGGGCGATCACCGTTCCGGTCGCGGCCCTGCTTGCCGCCGCCGTGTATTGGGTTATGGTCGCGCTCTTCATTTAGAGCGGTTCAGCTTTCCACCGAATCTCTGAACCGCTTTATCTCTTTGTTTATATGCAATTCCAGGAAAACCGCTGCGCACTTTTCCTGAAATTGCTTTAGGGGGTTATCCATGCGCGCCAATTTCCGCATGCAACGGTTGTTCGTCACTTCAGACATCAAGGCCGGTCTTTCCATCGAGGCCGACCAGGATCAGTTCAACTATCTCGCCAACGTGCTGCGCATGGAGGACGGGGCGGAACTGTTGGTGTTCAACGGCCGCGATGGCGAATGGAAAGTCAGCCTCTCCTTTCCCTCGCGCAAGCGCATCCTGTTGACGCCGGTCGAGGAAACACGACCGCAGCCCGCCCCTTCCGATCTGCACTACCTCTTCGCACCATTGAAGGTCGGGCGGCTCGACTATCTCGTGCAGAAGGCCGTGGAAATGGGTGCCGGCCTGCTGCAGCCGGTCATGACGCAGCATGTACAGGGCAAGATCACCAATCTGGACAAGGTCAAAGCCAATGTCATCGAGGCGGCCGAACAATGCGGCATCCTCGGCATTCCCGATGTGGCCGAGCCGGTGAAGCTCGCCGATCTTCTGTCCCAATGGCCGCGCGAGCGGCGTATCATCTATTGCGACGAAGGCGATGCTGGCCAGAACCCGCTGCCGCTGCTGGCAAAGGTCGAGGAGAAGCATCTGGCATTGCTGGTCGGTCCCGAAGGTGGCTTCTCGGACGAGGAGCGTGCGCTGCTACGCAGCCTCGATTTCGTCACCGCCATTCCTCTTGGGCCGCGTATCCTGCGCGCCGATACGGCGGCAGTTGCGGCCATGGCGGTGATCCAGGCCGCGATTGGCGACTGGAACTAAAGCCTTACTCCAATACGGCCACTATGGTTGCAACGATCAGCAGGATCGCCAGCGAGATGTTGACGATCCTGGAAACCGTCGGATGCTGCAGGAAGCGTGAGAGGGAAGCGCCGACCAGAAGCCAGATCATATGAATGAAGATGATCATCGCCGTCAGCAGCGCGATCTTGACGGTGGCATCCAGCAGCCGCCGATCCTGGAACAGGCTGACGCCGGCAAAGACCGCGGCGATTGCCAGATAGGCCTTGGGATTGGCGACGGCCAGTAGGAAGCCGCCGGAAAAAGCCGGCGCTGCGGCCGTATCGTCGCTGCGCGAGAGTGGCGGCGCCGTGGCGATCTTGAAAGCCAGATAGAGGATATAGACGGCCGAAACCACCGTCAGCACCAGGGCGCCGTGCGGAACGGACAGCAACACCGCCACGACGCCCACCGCGACCGCCAACAATACCATGACGGTGCCAACGATGAGGCCGGAGACATAACCGAGCGATCGCCGGAAGCCATAGGCCACGCCCATCGCCGTCGCGCTGATCGTCGACGGACCGGGGCTTCCCATGATCACCAGGGATGCCAGCAATAGGGTCAGGACAGAATAATAGAGACCATTCTCTGCGAACATCGACATGCTCCGCCAATTGTCAGTCGAAGCGAGATTATCCGGAGCAGGATTCGGGCGTCTTGAACGCTTGTGCAAATAAGCTGCATAATGACGCCAATGCAGTGGCCTTCCGGACACAAAATCCTATTTTTTTGAACGACCCTTGAAAGAAATTCACTTGCACCGTACCTCATTCCGCGTCAATCACCCTTCCTATTGGCCTGCGGCTGGCGCGGGTTCTCTTTCCGAGATCTAAGGTACTACCATGGCGCGCGACACCACCGACCAGACTCCGCTCTCCTCGGTCTCGGAAATGACGGCCTATCTGGCAGCCGGCAGCAGGCCCAAGGACCAGTTCCGCATCGGCACGGAACACGAGAAGTTCGTGTTCTTCCGCGCTGACAACAGCCCAGTGCCTTATGACGGCGATGCGAGCATTTCCGCACTTCTGAAGGGCCTGCAGGCAAAGAGCGGCTGGGATCCGATCCTGGACCGCGGCAACATAATCGGGCTCGCCGAACCCACCGGCATGGGCGCGATCTCGATCGAGCCGGGCGGTCAGTTCGAACTGTCGGGCGCGCCGCTCGAAACCATTCACGAGACTTGCAAGGAATCCAACAACCACCTCGCAACGCTGCGCGGCATCGCCGAGCCGATGGGCATTGGCTTCCTGGGCGTTGGCGGCAGCCCGAAATGGACGCTGGCCGAGACGCCGCGCATGCCGAAATCGCGTTACGAGATCATGACCCGCTACATGCCGAAGGTCGGCACCCAGGGTCTCGACATGATGTACCGCACCTGCACGATCCAGGTTAACCTCGACTTTTCGTCGGAAGACGACATGCGCCGCAAGATGCGCGTATCGATGAAGCTGCAGTCGCTGGCGACTGCGCTCTTTGCCTCCTCTCCTTTCACCGAAAGCAAGCCGAACGGGCTTTCCTCCTGGCGCGGCGAGATCTGGAAGGACACCGACAACCGCCGTGGCGGCCTGCTCGACTTCACCTTCCGCGACGACTTCGGCTTTGAAGACTATGTAAAGTGGGCGCTCGACGTTCCCATGTATTTCGTCGTTCGCGATGGTCGCTACCACGACTGTACGCATGTCACCTTCCGTCAGTTCATGGATGGCGCGCTGAAGGGCGAAATCGCCGATTGGGAACCGACGATGGGTGATTGGACGAACCATCTCTCGACCCTCTTCCCCGACGTGCGTCTCAAGCGCTTTCTGGAAATGCGCGGCGCCGACGGCGGTCCGTGGCGGCGCATTTGCGCCTTGCCGGCCTTCTGGGTCGGCCTGCTCTATGATGATGCGGCACTGACGGCCGCGGACGAACTGACTCGGGACTGGAACTTCCAAGAGGTCGACGCACTGCGTGCCGTCGTGCCGGCACAGGGTCTGAAGGCCACGATCAAGGGGCACAGCCTGCTTGATGTGGCGCGCGAAGTGGTCGGCATTTCCCGTCTCGGCTTGAAGAACCGCAATCGCCTGAACGGCGACGGGCAGGACGAAACCGTCTTCCTCGCGCCGCTCGACGAAGTGCTTGCCAAGAAGGGCACGCTCGCCGACGATCTGCTGATGCTCTACAACGGCCGCTGGAACCAGTCGGTCGAGCCGATCTTCGAGGAATATCAGTACTGATAGCGGATTTTTCTGCCCTTATTGCCTCGATGGCATGACGGCAGAAACCGGTATGCGCTCTCTTTTTTCCCGCTATACTACCGGAATCAAGCGCCGCATGATTCCGAAGCGGCCTCATTGTGGGGAAAGGGACTTCGATGCTGCCACTCTTCGACATGATGATGCAGGCACAGAACGGCGCCGCCACCGAGGCCATGGCCAAGCAGTTCAATCTCGCGCAGGAACAGGCGACCAAGGCGATGGCGGCTCTGATGCCGGCCTTTTCCTCGGGCTTCAAGCGCAGCGCGACCGACCCCTATAACTTCATGGGCGTGATGCAGGACATCACGTCAGGCAGCTACGCCAAATATTTCGAGGACATGAACAAGGCCTTCACGCCGCAAGGCATCGCTGACGGCAATAATGTGCTGGCGCGGCTTTTCGGCTCGAAGGAGGTCTCGCGCGCGGTTGCGGCACAGGCTGCGCAGATGACTGGCATCGGCCAGGAAATCTACAAGCGCATGCTGCCCGCCATGGCCGACACGTTGATGGGCGGCCTGTTCAAGGAGACCAGTGGCCAGATGCCGCCAATGGCCAATCCTTTCCTGAACACGGCCATGGGCGAGATGATGCAAGGCTGGCTGCAGACGATCGGTTTCGCACCGAAGCAGCAGCCGACGCCGCAGGCCAGCATCTTCGACAATCCCTTCACCCAGGCGATGGAACTGATGTTCGGCGCCGATCCGGTCAAGCACGGTAAGGCAGCGCCGACCAATCCCTTCCTCGACAATCCCTTTGCCAAAGCATTTCAGGATATGATGCGGAACTTCCAGATGCCGGCCGAACCGCCGAAGGAAGAGCCCAAGGCAAAGCCTGCCGCCGGCGTCGACATGGCCGCCTATACCGACATGCTCAACGCCATGTTCGACAGCGGCCTGGAAGTGCAGAAGAACTATCAGAAGAACATGGAAGCGATCTTCGACAGCTACGCGCAGCCGGACGGCAAGCCTGCGCCGAAACAAGGCTGAGGGTGGGCGGACTCTGCTGAGAGACGACTAGGCGCCGTAAACTCAGCGGCCATTGTTCGCCAATCCGCACAGCCCGTGCGGATTGTACCCCGTTATCAGACACCGAGACTGCGCATATCTCTGCTCCATCTTGAATGGAGAGAACCATGTCCAACCTCGACCAATCTGGCAGTTTTACCCTCGGCGACCTTAGCGTCAAACGGCTCGGCTATGGTGCCATGCAGCTTGCAGGCCCCGGCGTGTTCGGTCCGCCCAAGGACCATGGTGCGGCACTCGCGGTGCTGCGCGCAGCAATCGAGGCCGGTGTCGACCACATCGACACCAGCGATTTCTACGGCCCGCACGTCACCAACCAGCTGATCCGCGAAGCGCTTCATCCCTATCGCGACGATCTCGTCATCGTCACCAAGATCGGTGCACGGCGCGGTGCGGATGCCTCCTGGCTACCGGCCTTCTCCCGTGATGAGCTGACGCAGGCAGTCCACGACAATCTCAGCAATCTGGGACTGGATGTGCTCGATGTCGTCAATCTCCGCATCATGTTCAGCACCCACGGCCCCGCCGAGGGCTCGATCGAAGAACCCCTGACAGTCCTGGCGGATCTTCAGCGGCAGGGCCTCGTGCGCCATATCGGGCTCAGCAACGTCACGTCCAGCCAGATCGCCGAAGGTCGCCGCATTGCCGAGATCGTCTGCGTGCAGAACCTTTATAATCTCGCGCACCGGGCCGACGATGGGCTGATCGACGAGCTTGCCCGCGATGGCATCGCCTATGTGCCGTTCTTCCCGCTCGGTGGGTTTTCACCGCTGCAATCTTCGACGCTCTCCGATGTCGCCGCGCGCCTGAACGCAACGCCGATGCAGGTGGCGCTTGCCTGGCTGCTGCATCGAGCTCCGAACATTCTGCTGATCCCCGGCACATCGTCTGTGACACACCTTCAGCAAAACCTTGCCGTCGCCGGCCTCGTCTTGCCGAAGGATGAGATCGCAGAGCTGGATCGGATCGCAAGCGCGGGCGCCGCCTGAAGCGCGCTAATCCGATTGTGATGGAGCATTCCGGCTCACGGCAGAGCCGGGATGCGTCGTCATCAGGAGCTCGGCCGCGCGCGGCGGTCTTTCACTCTATAGGCCTTCCACCCTTTAGCGAAGACATCTCCAGCCGTCGCGATATGCCGATACCTTCCAGGAAGACCTCGTCATGGCTGACGACCAGCAGCGCGCCATCATAGGCGCACAACCCCGCCTCGACGGCCGCAATCGAATCGATATCCAAATGATTTGTGGGCTCATCGAGGATCAGCAATTCGGGCGGGGTCGTTCCGCCAAGCACGCAGGCAAGACCGGCGCGCAGCAGCTGTCCGCCACTCAGACTGGAAACGATCTGAAGCGCCGCGTCGGCCCGGAACATGAAGCGCGCCAGTGCCGCACGGCAGGCCGTTTCGTCCGCGTCCGGATTGATGGTCCGGAAATTATCCCGGATCGAAAGCGACGGATCGAGCAGGCTGACGCGCTGATCCAGAATGGCTGAGGAGACAACCTTCACCTTTCCGCTCCAGGGCTGCAATGCGCCTGAGATCAGAGCCAGCAGCGTCGTCTTGCCAGAGCCGTTCGGTCCGGTGATCGCGACTCGCTCAGGCCCCATGATGACGAAATCAAAATCCTTGATGATTGGCCGCGCGGGCTGATAGCCGGCGGTGACCTTTTCCATCTTCAGGACGATACGATTAGCCGGCAGTCCCGATGTCGGAAGCTTGACCGTCAGGGGCTGCAGGATCTCGATCTTTTCGCGGGCAGCCGCGGCCTCCTGCAAGGCCTGGGCGCGCCGGCGCTCGGCAAGGCGGGTATTCTCGGCGCTCGTCGTCTCGCTTCGTTCTTTCAAGCCACCGATCATGATGCGCGGTATGCCACCCTTGGCGGCCATTTTCCGACCTGCCTTGTCCCGCCGCGCCTGCCGCTCGACCGTCGCCTGCGCGCTTCTCGCAACCTCGGCGACGCGCTTTTCGGCCTCGGTGAAATCGTGTTCCGCCGCCGCCAGCTCCAACGCCTTGCGTTCGCGATATTGTGTCCAGTTGCCGCCGTAGCGTGTCGCGCCAAGCGAGGTCAGCTCAACGATGGCGTCCATGGTATCCAGCAGCTCCCTGTCATGGCTTATGACGATCGCGCCTGCCTTCCAGCCAGCAAGCAGATCGATCACCGCAAGACGGCCATCGCGGTCGAGATTGTTGGTCGGCTCGTCCAGAATGAGGAAGTCGGGATCATCGACGATGAGAGCCGCAAGGCCACAGCGTGTGCGCTGACCGCCAGACAGGGTGACAAGGCGTGTCTCTGGCGATACGCCGAGTCCGACGCGAGAAAGTGCCGAGGCTATGCGCACCTCCAGCGTCCAGTCCGCCGAAGCGAGTTCTTCATTTGTCGCCTCGCCGGCCTCTGCACGCTTCAGCACGGCCAGCGCTTCGCTGGCCCCGAAGAGATCGGCGACGGTTTCTCCGGCCTCCACCTGAACGCTCTGGCGCAGGATACCAAGTTTGGCGTTGAAGGATACGGTTCCGGACTGCGGCTGCAGTTCGCCCGAGACAAGCTTGATCAGCGTCGTCTTGCCGACGCCATTGCGTCCGACAAGGCCGGTGCGCTCGGCGCCGAAGCTCAGATCAAGTTTGAAGAGAAGCGGCCGGCCGTCAGGCGTGGACCACGAAAGATTGGAGAGAGTGATGGATATGGGCATGAGCAAGAATTTCCCCGATGGCAAGGCTAAGCGGCATTGCAGTCGGGTTCATTTTCATTGCGGCACACATCCTGTTGGCATTGCGAATAACGGTAAACTAGGCGACGAGCGGCTTCAGTTCAAGTCCTGCAAGTTGCAGTGCTGATATTTCAGGCGCTGGCATCGATCATATCAAGGAAACTGATGACACGCTTCCAGGTAAGATCGGCCGCCTTGGCATCATAGTCGGGCAGGCTGGCATCGGTATAAAGATGGCCGCCACCCGGATAGGTAAAGATATCAGCCGATATCCCCGATCGATCAACCGCCTGCCGCCAAGTGGCGACTTCTTCCGCCGGCTCGAACGGGTCCGGATCGGCCAGATGAAGCTGCAGCGGCAAGCCCTTGCGGGCATTGTCGGCAATGGTGGCGATGCCATGCAGGAAAAGAATGCCGGCCGTCTTCTGTCGCTTCGGCCAAAGGCTCGCGACGACGCCGGCGCCCATCGAAAAGCCGGCCAGAACGGTGGAAGCTGGCAGGCCGGCGAGCGCCCATTCCGCCCGCTCGCAAATCGTCGGCCAACCAATCTCGTCCTTGAATTCGAAACCTTCCTCGATCGATCGAGCAATCAAGCCTTCATAGAGATCCGGTGCGAAAGCCCTGTGCCCAGCCGCCTGCACACGCTCCACCGCCTCGTTTTCGAGAGCACGCAAGCCATAGACGGAGTGGAAGAAGATCACTGTGGCCATCGTCGAATCCCCACGTTTCGCCAGGCTAAGATAAGCCAATTGCGGCCTTAGGCAACTTGTCCGCGCATGATCCGCCGCTGGACGACATTCCTAAAAAGAAAAAACCCGGTGTTGGCCCTTGGGCCGAACACCGGGAAAGAGGCAGGGCTTATTGGCTATCACCCTGCGGGGAAACTGTTGTCCGACATCAGCCTCGGAAGCTGCTGAAGGCGGAGGGGCGCGTGCGGCGACGCGCGGAATTGGTCAGATGGCTGGACGGATCCTCGAAGAAGGTCGAGGTGGTCAGCGCTGCGTTCACATCCTGGCGGCTGAGGCCGATGTCCCGCAGCTGGCTGTCGTTCAGCTCATTCAGATAGTGGATTTCCTGGCGATTTCGGATTGCGCGCCAGATGGAGGCCACATTGGCAAGAGCAAGCATCATGCGCGTCGTTAGCGACGGCGCTGGCGTTGCAATGCAAAGGTCAAGGGTCCGATCTGTCGTGCGCATTTCCGTAGTCCTTTCCTTGAGGCACACGTGAGCCAAGCCCCTTTCCGGAATTCCGGAAAAGGGGCGAAGCCGGGAGGAGTTCGACTGGAGTGTCTGTTCGATTGGTATGCTGAATTGCATCCAGAAGATGCCAAAGCCCTATTGATCAGTCCAACGAATGTTTCTAATGATAACTATCAAACTCTTTTATAGGTGAGCTCATGTCAGCCCCGCTTGACCTCGATCAATTGCAGACCTTTATCGCAATCGTGGATTCCGGCAGCTTCACCAAGGCCGCCGACCGGGTATTCAAGACGCAGTCTGCCGTTTCCATGCAAATGCGCCGGCTGGAAGAGCGCGTCGGCAAGCAGCTTTTCATCAAGGACGGCCGCGGCAACCGCCTGACGGCCGAAGGCGAAAAGCTGCTGAACTATGCCCGCCGCATCATCCGCCTGAACAACGAGGCGATGGCCGCCTTCGATGACAACCGCCTCGAAGGCACGTTGCGCATCGGCACGCCGGATGATTATGCCGACCGCTACATGCCGGAGATCATCGGCCGCTTCGCCAAGACGCATCCGAATGTCGAGCTCTACATCGTCTGCGAGCCCTCCGTCGACCTTGCCGAGCGCATGCATCGCGGCGAGCTCGATATCGCGCTCGTCACCCACAATCCGCGCGAGCGGATGTCGGATGTGGTGCGGACCGAGCCGCTCTGCTGGGTCGGCTCGGCCAACCATCCCCTGCGTGACGATGCGCCCATCCCGCTTGCCGTCGGGCGGCGCGACTGCCAGTGGCGCCAGCTTGCCTGTTCGGCGCTTGATGCCGGCGGCCGCGACTATCAGATCCTCTTTACCAGCTGGTCCTGCACCGTCGTGGCAGCCGCCGTGTTGGCCGGCATGGCGGTTTCAGTCATGCCTGAATCGGCGCTCCGAACCGGCATGAAGGTGCTGACCCAGGCCGACGGTTTCCCGCCCCTGCCCCCGGTGCAGATCGGCATCATGAAGCGCGCCGGCCTTTCCGCATCGCTGATGAACGCCATTACCGCTCATATCTCGGCCTGCCTGGATAACATCACCCCGGCTGCTGTCGATGACGATCTCGATGGCGAAGTGAAGACCTATACGCGCCAATATCCGCGGCTGCGTGCCGGGCATATCCTGCCCGGCTGGTAAGCCGCCACCTCGAGGTCAATCACCCTCGCCATGCTTATGGCGCAGGCTCAGCCAGCAGTGTGACGCGGATCACCTGTTTCCATTCGTGCAGCATCCGCCGTGCCATGTCGTCGTCGCTCATGATGGCAAAGCGCACCGACGCGCCGATCAGATGGCTGAAGAGCTGCGTGCGCGCTTTCAGGTCGATGCGGCTTTCGGCGGGCAGGAAGGATTGAATGCTCGCGAGGAATATTTCGGCGACGCGATTGCTGTGCTGGATGTTGAGCTGAAGGATATCCCTGTCTATGTCAGTCCCGAGCCAGACGCCAAGATAGGCCGGATCGCTGCGGAACTCGCTGTAGTACCAATCGATCATGCCGCAGGCGAGTTCGATGGCATCATTGAGCGACGTCACCGTGGAAAAGGCTTCCTCGACCTTTTGCTGGATACGTCTGGAGTGCCGGTCGAGGAGAGCCCCGACGATCGCCGCCTTGTCCGGAAAATATTGATAGACCGAGCCGATCGGAATTCCCGCGACCGCGGCAAGCTCCGTCATCTTCATCGCGCTCACGCCCTTTTCGGCGATCAGCGCAGCCGCAACCGAGAGGATCGCATCGACACGTTGGATGCTGCGCTCCTGCTGTGGCCGTTTTCGGAACGTGATGCGGTCAGGCTTTTCCGGATTCATTCTCTTCCCGTTTCATTATCATACTGAACGGCGCTAGGCGCAGCAGACGCTATGGCACCTGACGCGTTCAATGCGCGTAAATGGGAAAAGTTCAATTTTAATCATTACTTACGAGTAGACAGAGAACTCCGGAATTAGGGCCGGAACATAGTTTCGGCCCCGTAATCAACCACATGGCCGACACGCCGGAGATGGCAATATGTATCGTTTCAGGACACGTACTTCTTCAGGAATTCCACGGTCCTGCCCCAGGCAAGATCGGCAGCCTTCTTGTCATAGCGGGCGGCGGATGTGTCATTGTTGAAGGCGTGGTTGACGCCGTCATAGACGAAAATTTCAAAGGTCTTGCCACCCGCCTGCAACTCCTTGCGATAGGCATCGATACCGGCGTTGATGCGATCGTCGAGGCCGGCATAGTGCAACAGCAGCGCCGCCTTGATATTGGGAACAGCACTCGCCTGCGGCTGCGCGCCGTAATAGGCGACGCCTGCCTTCAACTCGGGCGAGATGGTCGCGAAACGATTGACAAGACCGCCGCCCCAGCAGAAACCGATCGCGCCGACCTCGCCATTGGTTCCGTCGAGCTTGGCGAGATAGGTGAGACTCGCCTCGGCGTTGTCAGCCGTCAGTGCCGGATCGAGATTGGTGAACATGTCGCGCGCCTTGTCTTCATCGCCAGGCGTGCCTCCGAGCGGAGACAGGAAATCGGGGGCCAGCGCCACGAAGCCTTCCAGCGCCACGCGACGGGCGATATCGCGAATATGCGGATTGAGCCCTCGGTTTTCGTGGATGATGATGACGCCACCGAGCTTGCCGGCCGCATCCTTGGGACGGGCAAGGTAGCCCTTCATCTCGCCCTTGCTGCCGGCATAGGTAACATCCTTTGACTCCACCCGACCGTCATCGGCGGCAACGACTTCCGCGCTGGCGGTGTTGGCGGCAAGCAGTGGCGCGATGGCGGCAGCGGCTCCCGCCGAACCCGCAAGCTTCGTCAGCTTTTCCATGAAACCCCGGCGATCGAGCGTCAGGTGCGTATATTCGTCATAGGCGTTGATCATCGCCTGCGTCACGATTGGCTTTTCCGTGCTCATGATGTTGTTCTCCCCATTTTTCCCCGGCAGCCCACGCCATGCGCAAAGCCGCCCGCTGACAAGATAGGTCAGCGGGTCGAGGTGCGGCGGTAAAGGAAGAACACGATTGCGTTACCGCAGGTTGCTCTCTGCGGGAACGCACACCGGTCAGGAGAAGGCGAGCCAGATGCCGAGCCAGACCCACATGCAGGCGAGCACTATGAAGCCAAGGGCAAAGAGAGGGCTGCGGTAGCGCAGGCTATTGCTCGTCACATGCACGAAGGCATGGGCATAGCGCGTGGCGACAAAAAGCCAGGCGAAGATCACCGCGGGTAAATTATCCGCCTGGGTGACGTAGAGCACGATGCAGCAGGCATGAAAGAGCAAGGGCAGCTCGAACTGATTGGCGATACTGTTGCGCACCACCAGGCTTTCCGCCGGCTCGTCGGCCGCATGGTTCTCGCGAAATTGCGAGATCCTGATCCGGCCAGCCTTTACCATCCTATTGCGGCGCCATCCCAAAAGTGCGTAGAGGACGAAGACAAGCACCGCATGTGCCACCATGGGCCAGAACATTTCATAGCCTGTCACGCCATCAACTCCTTTGGAATTTCCGAAAGCCGAAACGGTCGATCAGGACGGGCTGGAGCCGTCCCGCGAGAGGTAGCGAAAAATAGCGAACCGGGCCAGAAGAATAACGATGACGATCAATGTCAGAAACTTCAGCCTTACGATTATCGGCAGCGCGCTCGACAGCAGCGTCACCGTGGCGTCCGACGGCATGGCCGGCGGATACAACATCAGGCCGGCGATATTCTCGGCATAATCGACGATCCCATAGAGGATCGGCAGGCAGAAAATGAAGATGGTCGCGCCCGGCGGGATGGGACGACCGAAGAAAAAACCGCCGGGGCCGATCAGCCGCAGCAGGCAGAACAGCAGGCCCGCCAGCATCAACGGAAACACGAGTTCCGGCCCGAGATACATGGAATGAAGGATCATCGCCGGATCGGGATGATCCTTGAGGTAACCGAGCATGGCGATGACATCGGCTTGCTCATAGCCCTCGATGCGGACGTCGAGCATACGCTGCCCGGCCGCGGCATTGCTGAAGGCGGCGACGAAGCCGGCCTGGATCCAGGCAAACAATGCCAGGCAGAAAGCCGCAAGGATCGCCGCCAGGCCCTGCAGAGACCTGGCATTGCCCTGAGCGCGATCGTCCATCGATCAGGCGCCTGCGCCCGGATAGTTCGGGCTTTCGCGGGTGATCGTGACATCATGGGCATGGCTTTCGCGCAGGCCCGCGCCGGAGATACGCACGAAGGTCGCGCGCTCCTGGAACTGCTTGAGATCGGCACCGCCGACATAGCCCATGGCAGCCTTGAGGCCGCCTGCGAGCTGATGCAGCACACCGGCGACAGGCCCCTTGTAAGGCACCTGGCCTTCGATGCCTTCCGGAACGAGCTTCAGCGTGTCGCGAACCTCGGCCTGGAAATAGCGGTCGGCCGAGCCGCGGGCCATGGCGCCGACGGAGCCCATGCCGCGATAGGCCTTGAAGGAGCGGCCCTGGTAAAGAAACACTTCGCCCGGGCTCTCATCCGTGCCGGCAAGCAGCGAGCCGATCATGACAGCCGATGCTCCTGCGGCGATTGCCTTGGCAAGATCGCCGGAGAATTTGATGCCGCCATCGGCGATGACAGGGATATTCTGTTCCCGCGCCGCTTCGACCGCCGACATGATGGCGGCAAGCTGCGGCACGCCAACGCCGGCAACGATGCGGGTGGTGCAAATCGAACCGGGGCCGATACCGACCTTGACTGCATCGGCGCCAGCATCGATCAGCGCGCGCGTGCCGTCATAGGTGGCAACATTGCCGGCCATGATACGGACGGAATTGGAAAGCTTCTTGACGCGAGCGACCGCATCGAGAACGCGCTGCGAATGGCCGTGGGCGGTGTCGACGACCAGAAGGTCGACGCCGGCCTCGATCAGGCGTTCGGCGCGCTCGAAACCATCGTCGCCGACATTGATGGCCGCGGCGGCGCGCAGGCGGCCCTGTGCATCCTTGGAAGCGTTCGGGTTAAGCTGCGACTTCTCGATGTCCTTGACGGTGATCAGGCCGACCAGACGGCTATCGCCGTCGACGACGAGCAGCTTTTCGATACGATGCGTGTGGAGCAGGCGCTTGGCTTCCTGCTGCTGCACGCCATCCTTGACCGTGACGAGATTCTCGCGGGTCATCAGTTCGTAGATCTTCTGCTGAGGATCGGAGGCGAAGCGCACGTCGCGATTGGTGAGGATGCCGACGAGGCGATGGCTCTTTTCGACGACCGGGATGCCGGAGATGCCGTGCGACTTCATGAGCGCGAGTGCTTCTGCAAGCGTTGCATCGGGGCCGATGGTGACCGGATTGACCACCATGCCACTTTCGAACTTCTTGACCTGGCGAACCTCTTCGGCCTGCTGCACCGGCGTCAGGTTGCGGTGGATAACGCCGATACCGCCGGCCTGGGCCATGGCGATCGCCAAACGGCTTTCGGTCACCGTATCCATCGCCGCTGAAATGATCGGCAGGTTGAGATCGATATCCTGGGCGATGCGGGTGGCGACATTCGTCTGGCCGGGCATGACCTCGGAGTGTCCCGGCTGCAGGAGCACGTCGTCGAATGTGAGAGCATCCAACCCGGTCGGCGTTTCAATAATGCGTGCCATGGCCAATTCCTTCGTCTGTGAAAAACAGGAAAGCCCGGAACGAATCGTCTACCGGGCGATCTTGCAAGTGTTGCTTGGAAGTTGGCGAGGGCTGGTAACACGTTCATGACAGGAAGTGAATAGCTAAAAGCGCCCGGCAGATATGCCGGACGCGCAAGCTGCTCCCAAAGCCTCGGCTTTCAGATTTCCAGCTGATAGCTTTTCGGAATGTAGCGGAAGCCTTCCTGCTGCTTTTCGACGAAGCCCACGGCCGGGAAAGGCATGTGGAAGCCGAGGAAGGGAATGCGGTCGGCGGCGATCATGTCGAAGATGCGCCGGCGGGTCTTGGCGCCCTGCGCCTTGTCCACATCGAAACGAACTTCCCAATCCGGACGGCCGAGCGACAGGATATAATGATTGGCGGTATCGCCGGTCATGACCAGCTGCTTACCATCCGACTCGAGGTGGAAGACGAGATGACCAGGCGTATGGCCCGGAGCCAGCATGGCGGTCATGCCGCTGACGATCTGATCACCGTCCTTGAGGAAGGTCATCTTCTCGGCGAAAGGCACGACATTGGCGAGCACGGCCTTGTGGCCACCTTCTGCCGGCGTGCCTTCGCGCGCCTTGTCCGTCCAGAAGCCATATTCGATCTCGCCGGTCACGTAGCGGGCGTTCGGAAAGGCGGGAGCGCCGTCTTCCAGCATACCGCCGATATGATCTCCATGCAGATGCGTCAAGGCGACGATCGTCACCTGCTCCGGCGTATAGCCGACGGCCTTCAGGCCGTCACGAAGGCGGCCCATGCCGCGCGCACGACCCGCAGCACCGAAACCGGTATCGACGACGATCAGGTCGGAGCCGGTTTCGATGATGGCGGGTGCATAGCTGTTCACGAACTTTTCCGTCGGCAGGAAATTCTGTTCCAGCAGCTTGCGGACGGTATCGGGCGACTGGTTCGTGCCGAAGGTTTCCCAGGGGTTGTCCATGACATTGGCGCCGTCCTTGACGACGGTAACAGTGCAGGATCCCAATTTGAACTGATGCGTGTCCGGGGGCAGAACAGCGGTCATAGTCTCACTCCTTGTATTGGGGCAGCGTAAGCTGCGCCTATCATCGCAGCCGGCAGCAACGGCAGGGAATATGATCCTGCCCGACCCATAATTTGATCATGACAATGCTATCCAATTCCGCTAATACACCGGCAACGTTTTATGCGTTTAGCATTTCCATGCTCTTAGCATATGTCAAATCCTGCTTTCCACCGCGTGCGCCGGCTGGTATCACGAAGACGTGATCTTCAGGCGAGCACGGAGCTGAATCCGGGATTGGCAGCGGCCTCGCATAGGACTACAGAGCGGCTAACCGCCCGAAGGACGGAAGCCTTCCCGAAGATAAAAGCCATCAGGGCAAGCGCCTATGAACCGCATCGTTCCGTTGATCCTCGCCGTAGCCCTCTTCATGGAACAGATGGATTCCACGGTCATTGCGACGGCGCTGCCGGCAATCGCCAACGATCTCCATGTCGGCCCGATCACGCTCAAGCTGGCCCTCACCTCCTACATGGTGTCGCTGGCGGTGTTCATTCCGATCAGCGGGTGGATGGCAGACCGCTTCGGCGCGAAGAACATTTTCCGCATCGCCATTTGCGTCTTCGTCATCGGCTCCATCATGTGCGCCTTTTCGGGCGGCCTGCTGGAATTCGTCTTCGCCCGCTTCCTGCAGGGCGTCGGCGGCTCGATGATGACGCCGGTCGGACGGCTCGTGCTGGTGCGCACCACGCAAAAGAGCGATCTGGTCTCCGCGATGGCGCTGCTGTCCATTCCGGCGCTTGTCGGCCCGCTTGCCGGCCCACCGCTTGGCGGCTTCATCACCACCTATGCCTCCTGGCACTGGATCTTCCTGATCAACGTGCCGGTCGGCATTCTTGGCGTCATCCTGTCCTCGATATTTCTGCCGGAAGTCGAGGCAACCAGGCCGCCGAAGCTCGATGTCGTCGGCTTCCTGCTGACGTCCTTCGCGGCGGCGGGCGTCGTCTTCGGCATGTCCGTCATCAGCCTGCCGGCGCTGCCGCCCTATATCGGTATCTCGGCTGTCGTCACGGGCTTCATCTGCGGCTTCCTTTATATCGGCCATGCGCGCCGCCACCCGGCGCCGATCCTCGATCTGTCGCTTCTGAAGAACGCCACCTTCCGCGCCTCGGTGACGGGCGGAACGCTCTTCCGCATCTGCATCGGCGCCATGCCGTTCCTGACGCCGCTGATGCTGCAGCTCGGCTTCGGCCTCAACCCGTTCCAGTCGGGGCTGATCACCTTTGCCGGCGCGATCGGCGCGATCAGCACCAAATTCATCGCACGCCGGGTCTTTACCGCGGTCGGCTTCAAGACCGCGCTGCTTTCGGCGGCGGCCGTCACGACGATTACCACGATCTCGACCGGGCTCTTCCAGCCGTGGACGCCGCATCTCATCATCATTGCCGTGCTGTTGGTCGGCGGCTTCTCGCGGTCCTTCTTCTTCACCGGCGTCAATGCGCTCGCCTTTGCCGATATCAGCGACAAGCAGGCCAGCCAGGCGACGTCGATGAGCTCGGTCATGCAGCAGATCAGCCTGGCGCTCGGCGTCGCGGTCGCGGCCATGATCCTGGAAACCTCCACCTTCTTCCGCGGCGCGGAATTGCAGGTCATCGATTTCCACATCGCGTTCTTCTGCATCTCGGCGCTGACGGTGATCGCCACCATTCCCTTCATCCGGATGGATCGCAACGCCGGCGCCATGGTCTCGGGCCACAAGGCTGGCCTGAAGCGCGTGGCCACACCGCAGGTGCAGCAGCCCGTCGTCAAATGATGATGACGTAGAGCAACCGGACCTATTCCGGTCTTTCGCAGACGGCGCTCAGCTTGTTGCCGTCGGGATCGCGGACGTAGGCCGCATAGAAATTGGCGTGGAACGAGCGCAGGCCGGGCTTGCCTTCATCCGTGCCGCCATGGGCCAAGGCCGCAGCATGGAAGGCGTCGACATCGGCGCGGCTTTCCGCATGCAAGGCAACCATCGAGCCATTGCCGATTGTTGCCGCCCGGTGATTGTAGGGCACGACCACCCAGAACCTGCAACGGGTATCGCCATCGGCGGCATAGCCGATTTCCTCATCCGATTCGCGCTGGCGTCGGTAGCCGAGCACGGGCAGAACGCCGTCATAAAACTCTTGCGCGCGTGGAATGTCGTTGGAGCCGAGCGTTACGTAGAGGAGCATGATTGAGTCTTTTTCATCCGCGATGCCTTGGGAACCGGCATCATCCGACGAAAAAGACAGCCAGATCAAGCCTCGGTTGCTTCCTCTTCGGCCTTGCGTCCCTTGAAGCCCTTTGCCAGCAGGAACATTTCGACCGATTCGGCTCGGGATGCGCCCGGCTTCATGTGAACGACCTGGCGGAAATTCTGCTTCAGGAATGTCAAAAGATCGCGCTCGGTGCCCCCCTGGAAGGTCTTGGCAAGGAAATGCCCGCCTTCCGCCAGCACTTCGACGGCGAAATGCGCGGCAACTTCGCAAAGATGCATGGTGCGCAGATGGTCGGTGCGGTGATGGCCCGTCGTCGGCGCGGCCATATCCGAGAGCACGACATCAGGCGCACCGCCGACGGCATCGATCAGCCGCTGCGGCGCATCCGGCTCCAGGAAGTCGAGCTGGAGAACGGTGACGCCGGGCAGAGGCGTCATTTCCAGAAAGTCGATGGCCGCAACACGAATGTCATCCTCGGTCGATCCGGTCACCTTGGCGGCGATCTGCGACCAGCTGCCGGGTGCAGCGCCCAGATCGATGATGCGGCGGGCGCCCTTCAGAATATCGTGCTTCTCGTCGATCTCCAGCAGCTTGAAGGCGGCGCGGGCGCGATAACCTTCGAGCTGGGCGCGTTGCACATAGGGATCGTTGATGTGCCGGTGCAGCCACTGCCGCGAGGAGGCCTTGAGCTTCTTTTTCTTGACGCGCTGGCCGAGCTTGCGGCCTGTGCGGTTGCCCGCGATGGTTGGCTTGGTCATGCCTGCGGTCCCTTTATGTCTCTCGGTCGATGGCCGCGGCGTGAGCGGCCCCGCCGCCAAACGCCATCATCTGCCATCATGTCAGTCAGCAATCCCTCGCGCAGGCCGCGATCGGCAACGCGCATGCGCGGGCTCGGCCAGCGGCGGCGGATCGCCTCCAAAATAGCGCAGCCGGCCAGCACGAGATCGGCGCGATCCGGCCCGATGCAAGGATTGGCGGCACGGCCGGCAAAATCCCACGACAGCAGCTTGGCCTGCATCGCGCTCACCTCGTCGTCCGACAACCAAACGCCGTCGACCCGGCGCCGGTCGTAACGCGGCAGGTCGAGATGGACACCGGCGAGCGTCGTCACGGTACCCGAGGTACCAATCAGGTGGAAATCGGCACTGTCGCGCGCAGCGCCCTGCACTGGCGGACAATCGAAATGCTCAAGCATGCGCTGAACTTCGCACACCATGGTTTCGAACAGCTCCGGCGTCACGTCGCGTCCGCCGTGGCGTTCGGAAAGCGTCACGACGCCGACCGGCAGCGAGGTCCAATGGGTGATGTGGTTGGCAAGCCGGCTGGAGCGATTTTCGCCGATGCGGATGACGGCGATCTCCGAAGAGCCGCCGCCAATATCGAACAGCACGACCGAACGCGCTTCCGGCCCGACAAGCGACGAGCAGCCCGATACGGCAAGCCGTGCCTCGGTCTCGCGATCGATGATCTCAAGCTGCAATCCCGTTTCGGCAATCACGCGCTCAAGAAACGCCTCGCCGTTATCGGCCGCACGGCAGGCTTCAGTCGCGATCAGCCGCATGCGGCGGATCTCGCGTGTCTTCAGCTTGGCGGCGCAGATGCGCAGCGCCTCGACAGCCCGGTCCATGGCATCGCCCGACAGCCGTCCGCTGGCGCCAAGGCCCTCGCCCAGCCGCACGATGCGCGAAAACGCATCGATCACCCGAAACTGGCCCGGACGTGTCGGTTGCGCGATCAATA
Source organism: Rhizobium sp. AC27/96 (assembly GCF_001692325.1). GTDB lineage: Bacteria > Pseudomonadota > Alphaproteobacteria > Rhizobiales > Rhizobiaceae > Rhizobium. The sequence goes on from NZ_LXKN01000046.1 coordinate 50,669, forward strand.
GGCGGCAGTTGTTTGTACCCAGATCAAGCGCCGCATAGAGGTCGGCAGGCCGGAACTCGGCTTCACCGCGCTGCTGGTGCGCATGTCCCTCGCGTTGCGGCGGCGTTTGCCGATCGTGGCGATGATCGCCGTGGATCTGCGCCTGGCTGGCATCAGCTGTATTCGCTGGAGCGGCAATATGGGGCGTCTTCTCATGCGCAAGCGGCCGACCCTGCAGGCCGCGCTTGCTGCGATGCTTGCGCCGGCTCTTGCCGCTCTTGTGCGATGAGGCATGACCATGATCTGCGGCAGCGCGAAGTTCCGGCGCGGACTGGGCCTGCTGTTGTGTTGTGGAAGGATGCTGCCCACCGCTCTGGGCTCCGCCACGCGCACGGCGCCGGCGCTTACGTTTCTTCGCCGGAGAACCGGCCTCATCCTCTGCTGGGCGCGTCGCCGCCGGGCCAGGCTTGCCTGCCTGACTGGCTTCCGCAGAATGAGCGTTCGGGCGGCCATGGCTGCGCTTACGCTTCGCGCGCCGGGAGGATTTCGCCTTCCTGCGCTCTGCTTCCGACGCCCCGTCTGCCTGCGGCGCTTTGCCGCTGTCGGGGTCACTCACGTATCTTTTCCACCGCACCGCGCGACGCCGATCGGCATGCTGCAGGCGCTCATTTGATTTTCGTTGGGTGGAGAATACCAGCAGGATGGGTTTTCGCCAAATTCTTTTTGAAAAGCGCCATTTTAGGCGCACCCGAAACAGCCGTCAGGCGATCGGATGCGCACGCACATCGGCTGCAAGTTGCTGCATACGGTCGATCGGCGCGTGGCCGATCAGCATGAAGGCATGGGTGGCGCTCGACCAGTAGACGACATTCATGCCGCGGCGACTTTCCATGTCCGGCGCGGCCGTGCCCTTTGCGGATTGGACGATGCAAAGCGCCATGGGACCGCTCTCGGGATCGAGATAAGCGATCTGTGCAAGCGGCTTGCTGTCATAGTTCAGGATCTGGGCGCGCTTGAATTCGACACCGGGTATGGCGACCGTTTCCGGCGCCAGCGACAGGCCGAGCTTGGAACCGACCTGGTTCAGCTGCGCTATCTGCTGCGTCCGGTCCCCGGCCGGCGCGCTCAGCGTATCCGTCGTATAGAGCGAGAGATATTCGGCGACCACGGCACGCCATTCGCTATCCTCATCCGGCTTGGCGAGGCGATGGCCAATGGCCGTGACCGCGCGGTCGACGGCAATGGCGGCCACGAAACTCGCGGCAACAGCCGCAAGGAAACTGCGACGGCCGATACCGGCGGCGCCAACCTTCTGTTCGCCAGCGGCGGGAATAGCCGCGAGCATGGCATCCAGTTTCGCAGCAGGCGCCTCGGCAAGCATCGGCGCGAACGCCTCGCCGAACGGCAGGGCACTGCGTGACAGGAAATCGAAACGCTCCGCCGCGCGCTCGTCGCCGGCGATCAGTCGTTCTATCCTTTCGCGGTCGACCGCGTTCAGCTCGCCATCGATGAAGGCGGTGAGCAGCTCGTCCGAGGGTATCTGTCCTTTGTCCAATTCAGTCATTTTCGTTCCCCAGTCGTCCGCTTCCGGCAGACCGTCCGTCCGCCGTCACCCCCATGCCTTCCGCAAGCTTTGCCCGCGCCGCCGCCAGCCGGCTCATGACAGTGCCGATCGGCACATCCAGAACTTCCGCCACCTCGCGATAGGAAAGCCCTTCGACATAGGCGAGAAACACCACGGTGCGCTGCGCTTCCGGCAGCGCCTGCACCTGCTGCAACACCTGGCCGGCGAGAATATGCGTCTCGGTCTCGCGCGCACCGTCGAAGACCAGCGTCTCGTCGGCATCGACGAAGCCTTGTCCCATCCGCACCTTGCGCGAGCGGACCTCGTTCAGCCAGATCGAATGCAGGATCGCAAACAGCCAGCGATCCAGCCGCGTGCCCGCTGTAAACTGAGCTGCTCGCTCCAGCGCCCTGACACAGGTCGCCTGAACGAGATCATCGGCCACATCGCGCTGGCGCGACAGCACGACGCCATAGCGCCACAGCCGCGTCAGATGTTGGGACAGGCCTGCCCTGATATCCTCTTCGCTCGCTATGGCATCCTCCGCGACATCAGCATTTCGGGGAGCCGCCGACCTTTTCGGCGACTCCGATACTCTCGGACTATAAGCAGAAATCGCGCTACGAGCGACCGGCATGGTTCCCATATCCCTCGCAAAGCTCCCTGCTTGTCGTCAGCGGTGAACCAACCCCGGCCTCAAAGGCTCGACGGGTTCAGGATCGCAGCGTGGAGGTCACGGTATTCCTCGCACGTCGTGTTGCCGCAAAGCGCCTTGATCGTGTTCAGCTGATCTTTGGCGAGATCCATCTGACCCTTGATGACATAGGCTTCACCGAGATATTCGCGCACCAGCGAGTATTTCGGGTCCATGGCGACGGACTTCGTATAGTAGGAAATACCCTCATCCGTGCGGCCGAGCTTGCGGGTGGCATAGCCGCGATAGTTCAGCGCCTCGGCCGTATTGGGGTTCTGCATCGTATCGAGAACCGCCAAGGCTTCCTGATAGCGATGATCCTTCTTGGCCAGCGAATAGGCATAGTCGGCACGGTTTTCGTCGGTGATGTTGGAGCCCTGCTGCTTGACGCATTTCTTGGACTTCTGGTCGTAGATCTCGCCCTTCTTGCAGGTCGGCGTCGTGCTCGAATCGTCGCCGGCTGCAAAGACCGGAATAGCGAACGCGCTGAGGGCAAGACCTGCGCCGAGGGCGATGGAAGCAAGGCGGAATGCGGTGGTCTTCATAGAATGTCTCCTTGGCAAAATGGACGTTGCGAAGAGAGAACACACCGCCTGCCAGTTTTATTCGGATTGCCGGAGAATATTTTTCCGCGTGCCGACCCCCCGCGACCGTCACTCTTTCGTGACCGCTCCGGCATCGAATAGATCTCGATCGTCGCGTGTTTCACCCCGCATGCCCTCCAAGGGCCGCAGGAGAAACCCGTGATCGATACCGTCAAACTTCTAAGCCTTGCCGTCGCCACCCCCGATAACATCATCCTCCAATCGGACGCCGCGGAGACGGCCGGCCGATTGTTTTCCGAGCGTTTTCGCGACTTCAAATATCTGGCCCGCGTGTTCGACAGCGCCGGCATCCGCAAGCGTCACGCGGCACGGCCGCTTTCCTGGTTCGAACAGCCGCATGGCTGGCAAGACCGCATGAGCGCCTATACCGAAGTCGCATCCAATCTCTTCCGGCAGACCGCGACAAGGGCGCTCAAACGCGCCGGCCTTGAGGCTCATCAGGTGGATTGCATCGTCACGGCGTCTTCGACCGGCGTTGCGACACCCAGCCTTGAAGCGAGGCTCGCCGGCGAGATGGGCTTTCGCTGCGATATCGAGCGGGTGCCGATCTTCGGGCTCGGCTGCGCGGCTGGTGTCTCAGGTCTTGCCATTGCCTCGAAGATGGCGAAGAGCCGGCCGGGTGCCGTGGTTCTCTTCGTCGCGATCGAGCTTTGCTCGCTGGCCTTCCGCCTGGATGAGTTGACAAGGCCCAACATCATCGCCACGGCCCTGTTCGGCGATGGAGCGGCGGCATGCATCCTGAGAGCGGGAGACGGCGGCATCGCCGAGATCGAATCGACGGGCGAACATCTCTTCCCCGACAGCCTGGGCATCATGGGCTGGAAAATCGACGACACGGGCTTCGGCATCATCCTCGAGCAATCCCTGCCGGTCTTTGCCGAGACGCATCTGAGAGCCGCCATCGCGGGCATTCTCGATCGCGCCGGGCTTTTGCTTTCCGACATCGATCGTTTCATCTGCCATCCCGGCGGCGCCAAGGTGCTTGCGGCGCTGGAGAGTGCGCTTGGTCTTGAGCCCGGCTTGCTCGATATCGAACGCGACGTGATCGGCGATTACGGCAACATGTCGTCGCCGACGGTGCTGTTCGTGCTGGAGCGGGCGATCGCCGCCGGATTGCCGCCGCGCTCGGCATTGCTTGCCATGGGGCCGGGGTTCACGGCGAGCTGCATTACCCTGAGGAGGGTCGCATGATGCTCTGGCCATCGATAGCGCTTCTGAGTTTCGTGACGCTGCAGCGGCTCGCCGAACTGGTCTATGCCAGGCGCAATACCGCCGCGCTCCTTGCCCGCGGCGCACGGGAATATGCGGGCGCGCACTATCCTTTCATGGTGGCGATGCATGCCGCCTGGCTGATCGGCCTATGGCTGCTCGCCATCGGCCGGCCGGTCGATCCCGTCTGGTTCGGCCTGTTCATGCTGCTGCAGGGATTGCGTCTCTGGGTATTGGCAACGCTTGGGGAACGCTGGACGACGCGCATCATCATATTGCCCGGAGCGCCTCTTGTGAGGAAAGGACCCTATCGTTTCCTCAGTCATCCCAATTATGCGATCGTCGTCGGCGAGATCGCCGTGCTGCCGCTCGCCTTCGGTATGCCGCTTTACGCTGCGATCTTTTCCGTGCTCAACGGCATCATTCTCGCCGTCCGCATCCGCGCCGAAAACGCCTGCCTGAAACAGAGTGCGACCTGACCGCATTTTTCATTTGCGCCGCTGAAATTTGGCAGGCATTTTCGATGCTTAGTTCACGGCCCCGGCAAGAAAAGAGGGCCGTGCGGCAAGGCAATGAGCATGCGGGTAGCAGGGTAAAATGACAAAGGACGCAATCGTTCTCGGCGCCGGCATCGTCGGCGTATCGACGGCAATCCATCTGCAGCAGCGGGGGCGCCAGGTCGTCCTCGTCGACAGGAAGGAGCCGGGCCGGGAAACGTCCTTCGGCAATGCCGGCCTCATCCAGCGGGAGGGCGTGGTGCCCTATGGCTTTCCGCAGCAATTCGGCCTGCTGCTGCGCTACGCCTTCAACAACCGCGTCGACGCGCATTATCATCTGCGCGCCCTGCCTTCGCAGATTGCTTTCCTCGCCCGCTATTGGTGGAATTCCAACACTAAGCGTCATGAGATGATCTCGCGTGCCTATGCGCCCTTGATCGAACATTCGGTCAGCGAGCACCATGACCTCATCGAGGCCTCGCACGCCGAGGAGCTGATCCGCAAGAACGGCTGGGTGGAGGTGTTCCGCACAAACGAAAAGCGCGACGCGGAGTTTGCCGAGGCCGAAAGGCTCAATCACGAATTCGGCATTGGCTACGACGCCTTGACCAGCGCGGAGCTAGCGGCGGCGGAGCCACATCTGAGAGGCGCCTTTGCCGGTGCCTTGCGCTGGCGCGATCCCTGGTCGGTGCTCGATCCGCATGGGCTGACATCGGCCTATCGCCGTTATTTCGAAAGCATCGGCGGCCGCGTGACCACAGGGGATGCCGTCTCGCTCGGGCGGGCCGGATCTGCCTGGAGAATGGTGACGGCGGAAGGCTCGATCGAAGCGGAAGATGTCGTCGTGGCGCTCGGTCCCTGGGCCGATCTGGTGACGAAGCGCTTCGGCTATGCCTTTCCGCTCGGCGTGAAGCGCGGCTATCACATGCACTATGCCGCAGAAGGCAATGCCGTCCTCAACAACTGGACGCTGGATGCCGAACGCGGCTATCTGCTGGCGCCGATGAGCCGCGGCATACGACTGACGACCGGGGCCGAATTCGCGCGGCGCGACGCGCCGAAGACACCGGTGCAGCTTGACCGCGCCGAGGCTGTTGCTCGTAGTGTTTTCCCGCTTGGTGAACGGCTCGACCCGGAGCCCTGGATGGGCGCCCGCCCCTGCACCCCCGACATGATGCCGATCATCGGCAAGGCGCCGCGCCATGACGGACTATGGTTCGCCTTCGGCCATGCGCATCACGGCCTGACGCTCGGTCCCGTGACCGGCCGCGTGCTCGCCGAACTCATCACTGGCGAGAAACCCTTCATCGATATTTCGGCCTATGCGCCTGACCGGTTCGCGCCCTGAACGCGAGCCTAGCGAATTGCCGCGAGAGCCTTGATGGAGGCGTCGACAATGCCGTCGATCGTATCGTCGATATCGATGGTGACGACGCCCGGCTCGCCGGTCGGCACTTCCAGCGTCTGCAATTGGCTTTCCAATAGCGAAGCCGGCATGAAATGGCCCTTGCGCTCGCCCATGCGCTTGGTCAGCAGTTCCTTGGAGCCATCGAGATAGACGAAATAGAGATGGCCGCCGGCAGCCGCCCGCAGGCGCTCGCGATAAGTGCGCTTGAGCGCAGAGCAGGAAACGGCGATCCCCTCACCCTTGGAAAGGCTCGCGGCGATCTCCTGGCCGATCTTTTCGAGCCACGGCCAGCGATCCTCGTCGGTTAGCGGAATGCCCTTGCTCATCTTCTCGACATTGGCAGCAGGATGCAGCGCGTCACCTTCGATGAAGTGCACGCCGAGCCGGGCCGCCACGCCCTCACCGATCGAGGTTTTACCGCTGCCGCTCACGCCCATGACGATGAGGGCAAGTGGAGTGTCTTGATTGTTGCGCATGGAGACCGTCCGGAACGAATGGATTCAATCGGGCGCGGCCGGTCTGGCCAGACACGCCCGATTCGCAACTTGGATCAATCCAGCGGAAAGAAACAGGAAAATTTATGCGTTCCCTCGCCCGTCAATTCCGGCTCGACCTGCCGACATTGCTCCTGAGCACGCCAGCAGCGCGGGTTGAAGTGGCATCCTTTCGGCGGGTTGAGCGGCGATGGCAGCTCGCCCTGCAGACGGATGCGGTTCTTCTCGCGATCCGGATCGGCAATCGGCGTCGCCGACAGGAGTGCCGCGGTATAGGGATGGCGTGGCCGCGTGAAGACCTCTTCGGCCGTGCCGGTCTCGACCGGGCGCCCGAGATACATCACCATGACATCGTCAGCGATGTGGCGGACCACCGACAGGCCATGCGAGATGAAGAGATAGGCAAGGCCCATCTCTTTCTGCAGGTCCATCAACAGGTTCAGCACCTGCGCCTGGATCGACAGGTCGAGCGCGGAAACCGGCTCATCGAGCACAAGCACCTTCGGCCGCAGCATGAGCGCGCGGGCAATGGCGATGCGCTGGCGCTGGCCACCGGAGAACATATGCGGGTAGCGGTCGTAATGTTCCGGACGCAAGCCTACGCGTGCCATCATCGCCTCAGCCTTGCTGCGACGGGTGGCGGCATCGTCATCGGTGTTGATCTTCAATGGCTCCTCAAGGATGGAGCCTACCTTCTGGCGCGGATTGAGCGAGCCATAGGGGTTCTGGAAGACGATCTGCACGGCGCTGCGCAGGCTGCGGTCGCCAAGCTTTGCCGGCTTGCCATCGATCAGCAGTTCGCCGGCCGTGGGATGTTCGATCATCGTCACCAGGCGGGCAAGCGTAGACTTGCCACAGCCGGATTCACCGACGACAGCGAGCGTGCGGCCCGACTGAAGGCTGAAGCTGACGCCGTTCAGCGCCTTGACGGTCGCCTCCGGTTTGAAGCTGCCGCGCTTGACGGTGTAGAAACGGGCGAGATCGCGCCCTTCGAGAACAGCGCCGGTCATGCGGCACCTCCTGCTGCTTGCGTGGCGGCAATGCCGGGATGGCCGAGCGGCTTGCCGTGTTCCAGCGGATAGTTGCAAAGTGTTCTGCCCAGAGCGACATCCTGGCGCGTGACGCCCTTGTCGCATTCCGGCGTGGCGAAGGAACAGCGTGGTGCGAAGAGGCAGCCCGTCGGGCGATCATGCTGACCGGGGACGACACCGGCGATGGATGGCAGGCGTTCACCGACCACGGCACGCTCCGGCAATGCCGAAAGAAGTGCTGCCGTATAGGGATGATGCGGGTCGCGGAACAGAGCCTTGACCGGCTGCTCCTCGACCTTCTGACCGGCATATTGCACCTGCACGCGCTCTGCCGTTTCGGCAACGACGCCCATGTCGTGGGTGATGAGCACCAGCGCCATGCCCTGTTCCTGCTGCAGGCGGACAAGCAGATCGAGGATCTGTGCCTGAATGGTCACGTCGAGCGCGGTGGTCGGCTCGTCGGCGATCAACAGCTTCGGATTGCAGGCAAGCGCCATGGCGATCATGACGCGCTGGCTCATGCCGCCCGACATCTGGTGCGGGAAGTTCGACAGTCGATCTTCCGGCGCCGGAATGCCGACAAGCTTCAAAAGCTCGATGGAGCGCTCGCGACGCGCCTTTCGATCGAGCCCCATGTGGATGCGCAGGGTTTCGCCGAGCTGGAAGCCGACCGTGAAGCACGGATTGAGGCTCGACATCGGCTCCTGGAAGATCATCGCCATGTCCTTGCCGATGATCTTGCGGCGCTGGCGCGAGGAGATCCCGCGCAGGTCCTTGCCATCAAACATCATGCGGTCGGCTGTGATCTTCGCCGTCCAGGGCAGAAGCCCCATCATGGCAAGCATGGAGACCGATTTGCCGGAGCCAGACTCACCGACGATCGACAGAATTTCGCCCTTGTCGCACTGGAGCGAGACACCGTCTACCGCCCGGAACAGGCCGGATGAGGTCTGGAATTCCACGGTGAGATTTTCAATATCGAGAAGTGCCATTACGACCTCTTCAGCTTCGGGTCGAAGGCATCGCGCAGGCCGTCGCCCATCAGATTGATGGCGAGAACCGTGATGAGGATGCAGAGACCGGGAAAAGTGACAAGCCAAGGGTTGCTCAGGAAGAATTCGCGCGAATCCGCGAGCATCGTGCCCCATTCCGCCGTCGGCGGTTGGGCACCCTGGCCGAGGAAGCCGAGTGCTGCCGCATCGAGAATAGCGGACGAGAAGGAGAGCGTCACCTGCACGATCAGCGGCCCAAGACAGTTGGGCAGGATCGTCTTGAACATCAGCCGCAGCGAACCAGCGCCGGCGACGCGCGAGGCAATAACGTATTCCTTGTCACGCTCGGCCATGACCGAGGCGCGGGTCAGGCGAACGAAATGCGGCTGGTAGGTGATGGCGATGGCGATCATCGCATTCGTCAGGCCAGCCCCGAGGATCGCCACCAGCACCAGAGCGAGCAGCAGCGATGGAACGGCGAGAATAATGTCCATGACGCGCATGATGATCGTGTCCGTGTAGCCACGAACATAGCCGGCGACAAGGCCGATCAGGACGCCAGCCGCAGCGGAAACCGAAGCGACCACGAGGCCGATGAACAGCGAATACCGCGTGCCGTAGATGAGGCGTGACAGCAGATCGCGGCCAATGGCATCCGTGCCGAGCAGGAAGCTGCTGTTGCCGCCTTCCGCCCAGACCGGCGGCAAGCGCTGCATTGTGCTGCCATAGGCGGTGTCAGGATTATGAGGTGAGACGACGCTGGCGAAGATCGCCAGCAACAGAACGAAGACGAAGATCGCGAGACCGATGACAGCGCCTTTGTTACGAGAGAAATAGTACCAGAACTCCGCAAGAGCGGAGGGGCGGTCGGATTTGACGCTAACCGTGCTCATGGGCCGCTCCTAATGACGAATGCGTGGATTGATGAAGCCGTAGAGCAGGTCGACAGCGAGATTGACGGACATAACAATGCCGGCAATCAGCAACAGGCCACCCTGCACCACCGGATAATCGCGCTTGGTGACGGCATCGATCATCCATTTGCCGATGCCCGGCCAGGAGAAGATGCTCTCCGTCAGGATGGCGCCGCCAAGCAGCACACCCGTCTGCAGGCCGATCGTGGTGATGACGGGGATCATGGCGTTGCGCAGCGCATGCACCGACACGACGCGCAGTGGCGACAGGCCCTTGGAACGGGCGGTGCGGACGTAATCCTCGCCAAGCACTTCCAGCATCGCCGAGCGCGTCTGGCGGGCGATGACGGCTAGCGGAATGGTGCCGAGAACGATAGTCGGCAGGATCAGCGAACTGAACGCGGACCAGAAAGCACCCTTCTGACCGGAGAGCAGGCTGTCGATCAGCATGAAGCCGGTGATCGGCTTGAAGAAATAGATGAGACCGATGCGGCCGGAAACCGGCGTCCAGTGCAGATAGCCGCTGAAAAAGATGATCAGCAGCAAGCCCCACCAGAAGATCGGCATGGAAAAGCCGACGAGGGCCACGCCCATGACGCTCTGGTCAAACCATGTGCCTCGCTTGACGGCGGCGAAGACACCGGCCGGGATACCAAGACAGGCAGCCAGGATCATGGCGCAGATCGACAGCTCCAGCGTTGCTGGAAAGAAGGTGAAGAAGTCGGTCAGCACGTCACGCTTGGTGGTGATCGAGGCGCCGAAATCGCCGTGCAGGACGTTCCAGAGATATCTGCCGTACTGGACGACAATCGGCTGGTCGTAGCCAAGATCATGCGAGATCTGCGCATGCCGTTCCGGCGACATCACACGTTCGCCGGATAGCAGCATGACCGGATCGCCGGGAAGCAGGCGAATGAGCGAAAAGGCGACAATCGATACGCCGAGGAATGTCGGGATCAAGACCGCAAGGCGGCTGAAAAGGAATCGCAACATGACAGTTGTCCAAATTTTTCCGGCGGCCAGACAATGTGCCTGACCGCCGGGTCGCCCGGCCTAGCCGGGCATTCTCACAGATTTTTCGTTATTCGGCGATATCGACGCCGTCGAAGCGATGAACGCCGACCGGATCCTGATGGTAGCCGGAGACATTCTTCGTCATCGGGATGAACTCTTCCGAATGGTCGATGGTCATCCACGGTGCTTCGCGCTTGAAGACGACCTGGGCCTGTTCGTAGAGCTTGGTGCGCTCCTTGATGTCAGCCGTCTGCTTGGCCTTCTTCACCAGATCGTCGAATTCCTTGTTGCACCACTGAGCACGGTTGTTGCCGCCGACGGCATCGCAGCCGAGCAGGGTGTCAAGGAAATTGTCCGGGTCGCCGTTGTCGCCGGTCCAGCCGAGGATCGCCGCACCATCGCGGTCCTTCGCGGCGGAGAGCTTCAGGTACTGAGCCCAGTCATAGGTGACAATCTCGACCTTGACGCCGATCTTGGCCAGGTCTGCCTGCATCAGCTCGGCAGCGCGACGAGCATTCAGCATGTAAGGACGCGAAACCGGCATCGCCCAGATCTTCATGCTGAGATCCTTTACGCCAGCCTTTTCAAGCAGCTTCTTGGCCTCTTCCGGCTTGTAGGCGTCGTCCTTCACTTCCTTGTTGTAGGACCACATGGTCGGCGGGATCGGGTTGATGGCAACCGTTGCCGAACCCTGGAAGACGGCGTCGACGATGGCCTGCTTGTTGACGGCCATGTTGATGGCGCGACGGACTTCAGCCTTGTCGAACGGTGCAACCAGCGTGTTGTAGGCGAGGTAGGAAACGTTCAGACCGGCCTGCTCGAGAACCTTGAGGTTCTTGTCGGCCTTGAGGTCCTTGATGTCAGCTGCGTTCGGGTACGGCATGATATTGCATTCGCCGGACTTCAGCTTCTGCGCGCGAACGGATGCATCCGGCGTGATCGCAAAGACGAGATCGTCGATCTTTTCCTTGCCCTTGAAGTAGGTTTCGTTTGCCTTGTAGCGAATGACGGCATCCGGCTGATAGGCGACGAAGGTGAATGCGCCAGTGCCCAGCGGCTGCTGGTTCATCTGCTCCATCTTGCCATCGGCCTGCAGCTTGTCGGCATATTCCTTCGACAGCACAGAAGCGAAGTCCATCGCGAGGTCGGCGAGGAACGGAGCTTCCGGACGGTTCAGGACGAACTTGACCGTGAGGTCGTCAACCTTGTCGATCGACTTGATGAGCTTCGGGAAGCCCATGCCATCGGCATATTCATAAGAGCCGCCGGCAACATACTTTGCCCACGGATTGTCCGTGCCCAGCTGACGGGTGATGGAGAAGATCACGTCATCGGCGTTGAGATCACGCGTCGGCGTAAAGAAGTCGGTGGTCTGGAACTTCACGCCCTTGCGCAGCTTGAAGGTGTATTCCTTGCCGTCGGGGGAAACGGTCCAGCTTTCGGCGAGGCCAGGCTCGATCTCGGTGCTGCCGTGCTTGAATTCGACGAGGCGGCTGTAAACGGTACGCGAAGAGGCATCGAAAGTATTGCCTCCGGTGTACAGGCCCGGGTCGAAGCCTTCCGGCGAGCTTTCCGAGCAATAAACAAGTGTTTTCGACCAGGCGGACGTTGCCATGACCGAAGCCAGGGCTGTCACTGCCAGCAGGGCAGAAATCTTTTTCATGATATCGTTTCCCAGATTTGTTATTCTTTTGAAACCGTGGACACCCCAGAGGTTCCCATTCGGATCGCGCCGATGGAACTTTATTTTAAGTTTGAAAGCAACAAGCGCCGCCTAAATTTTTTCCAAATCGTAGAGTTTGGAAATTTTCGGACGAAAAAACCTCTGGATTGGTAATATTCTGCCGAAATTTTGCGTGATTTTATCAGATTCAGGATGATTTGACGCTTTCCCATCGCGATCCGTTCATCATCCACTGCCCGGATGCGAGGCAATAAAAACAAAAATCCGCGGCTGCCGGCGGCAACCACGGATGGAAAACATCAAACGATTGAACGTGGCCGATCAGGCCGCGGGTGCAGTGATCGACGGCTTCTTGGCGATCACCCGGTGATCCACATCCGTCAGGCCGAGCAGGAAGTTGATCTGCGGGCGCGCCTTGACGAGATCGTCGATGGAATATTCGGTCAGAACATCGAAGAACGCATTCAAGGCCTTACGCAGCGCCGAATTGAGGCCGCAGCTATCGACCAGCGGGCATTCCACGACGCCGTCCTCGAAGCATTCCGCCATGGCAAAGCTGTCTTCCGTCACGCGAACAACGTCGAAGAGGCTGATCGCGGTCGCGGCCCTGCCGAGGCGAACGCCGCCGTTGCGGCCACGCACGGTTTCGACGAGGCCGGCCTTTGTCAGCGGCTGCAGGATCTTGAACAGGAAGAGCTCGGAGACGCCATATGCCTTCGCGATCTCCGGGATGCGGCTCAGATGGCCGTCATTGGCAGCGCAATACATCAACATGCGCACCGCGTAATTGGTCTGTTTCGTCAAGCGCATGCCGATCTCCTGGAATCGAGGCTGCTTAGGGGTCGGATGGTATATAGTGGCTTTCTTAGTTTTGAACAATTCCAAAATATGAAATTAATATTCACGTATTTTCGAAAACCTCGGCCACACGCTCATTGCGCACCGCCGGCCTGCACCGCTCACAATGGAGGAGCGGCGGCGCCAAGGCTGAAGTGCTCAAGGCACGGCAATCCAGACCGCCATTTCACAGCCACCCGGTTCTCGGAAATGAAAGCGCCGGCCCCCGGGAAAATCAAACGCGGGGCGGGTTATGACACCGCCGGCAAACTCGACCGCGCGCTGGGCGGCTTCCAGATCGGTGGTGCGGACCACGGGCAAGGGCGCACCGGCCGCCTCCCCCGCATTGCCGTCAATGCCGGCATCTATGCCTGCGGCTTCGATCACGTGGTAGGTCGGTCCATAGCTGACGAAGCTCCAGTCAAAGGCTTCCTCGAAGAAGCGCCGGGTCTTGAGGCCGTCTTTCGACGGAAATTCGAGATAGTCGATCTGATAGGTCGCGGACATCAACAGCCCTCCCATTGTTCTCGTTTTGTTCTAATGCAAAACAAGGATGCAGACAAGATCACTCTACCGAAAACCGCTCCAATAAAAACCGCCGCCCGCAAATCTGTCGGGCGGCGGTCGATGCCAGTCTAAAATCGCGACGCTTATTTCATCGTCGGCATGACGAATTCGGCACCGTCCTTGATGCCGGACGGCCAGCGGGCGGTGATCGTCTTGGTGCGCGTCCAGAACTTGATCGAATCCGTGCCGTGCTGGTTGAGATCGCCGAAGCTGGAAGCCTTCCAGCCGCCGAAGGAGTGATAGGCGAGCGGAACCGGGATCGGAACGTTGACACCGATCATGCCGATGTTGATGCGCGAGGCGAAGTCGCGGGCGGCATCGCCGTCGCGGGTATAGATGGCGACGCCGTTGCCATATTCGTGCTTCATCGGCAGTTCGAGTGCTTCTTCATAGTTCTTGGCACGCACGACCGACAGAACCGGTCCGAAGATCTCGGTCTTGTAGATATCCATGCTCGGGGTGACGTGGTCGAACAGCGTGCCGCCGACGAAGTAGCCGTCTTCATAGCCCTGCAGCTTGAAGCCGCGGCCGTCGACGACGAGCTTGGCGCCTTCCTCGACGCCACGGTCGATCAGGCCGGTAACGCGGTTGTAGGCATCCTTGGTGACGAGCGGGCCGAGATCGGCCTTGTCGTCGGTATAGGGGCCGATGCGCAGGGATTCGATCTTCGGCACCAGCTTCTCGACGAGACGGTTGGCGGTATCCTCGCCAACAGGCACGGCAACGGAGACCGCCATGCAACGCTCGCCGGCCGAGCCGTAGCCGGCGCCCATCAGGGCGTTGACAGCCTGGTCCATATCGGCATCCGGCATGATGATCATGTGGTTCTTGGCGCCGCCGAAGCACTGAGCGCGCTTGCCGTTCATGGCAGCCGTGCCATAGACGTAGCGGGCGATCGGCGTGGAGCCGACGAAGGAAACGGCAGCGATATCAGGATCGGTCAGGATGGCATCGACGGCGGTCTTGTCGCCGTTGACGACATTGAGGATGCCGGCCGGAAGACCGGCTTCAATCATCAGCTCGGCAAGGCGGAGCGGCACGGAAGGGTCACGCTCGGACGGCTTCAGGATGAAGGCGTTGCCGCAGGCGATCGCAGGCGCAAACATCCACATCGGGATCATGGCCGGGAAATTGAACGGCGTGATGCCGGCGCCGACGCCGACTGCCTGGCGGATGGAATACATGTCGATTGCCGGGCCGGCGCCTTCGGTGAACTCACCCTTGGCGAGATGCGGAATGCCGCAAACGAATTCGCAGACTTCCAGGCCGCGAATGAGGTCGCCCTTGGAATCTTCGACCGTCTTGCCATGCTCCTTGGAAAGCAGGGTCGCGAGTTCATCCATGTTCTGGTTGAGGAGCTCGACGAACTTGAAGAAGACGCGAGCGCGGCGCTGCGGATTGGTGGCGGCCCATTTGGGCTGCGCTGCCTTGGCATTTTCGACGGCGGCGCGGAGTTCCTCGACGCTGGCGAGCGAGACGGTCGCCTGCACTTCGCCGGTTGCCGGATTGTAGACGTTGCTGGTGCGACCGCTGGTGCCGGCGACGTGCTTGCCGCCGATGAAATGACCGATCTGATGCATGGGTGTGCCTCCTCGTTTTCTTGGATGGGTGCAGGATCGCACTTCAATTTGCACAAATCAATGAGCTGTTATAAGCAACCGTTGTGCAAAAATTAAAGCCCCGGATGTGCAAATGGATTGGGACGACGTCCGCATGTTTCTCGCCGTGGCTCGCACGGGGCAGATTCTGGCCGCATCCAAGCGGCTCGGCGTCAACCATGCCACGCTTTCCCGCCGCGTGACGACGCTTGAGGAGCGGCTGAAGACGCGGCTGCTCGTGCGCCGCACCAATGGCTGCGACCTGACAGCAGAGGGCGAAATTTTCCTGCATGCCGCCGAGCGCATGGAAACCGAAATGCTGCGCGCCCAGGCAAGCATTGGCCATCTTGATACCGCCATTACCGGCACGGTGCGCATCGGCGCGCCTGATGGTTTCGGCGTTTCCTTCCTCGCCCCCCGCCTCGGCCGGCTGATCGCCCGTTATCCCGAGCTGCGTATCCAGCTCGTGCCGGTCCCCCGCTCCTTTTCCCTGTCGCAGCGCGAAGCGGATATCGCCATCACGCTGGAGCGCCCCGAGCAAGGCCGGCTCGTCTCATCCAAGCTGACAGACTACACGCTCGGCCTCTATGCCTCGAAAGCCTATCTGGAACAGGCCGGATTGCCTGATAGCGTCGAGGCGCTGAAGCTGCATCCCCGCGTCGGCTATGTCGAAGACCTGATCTTTACCGCCTCGCTGAATTTCTCCGGCGAGATCATGCGCAGCTGGGATGCATCCTTCGAAATTTCCACCGCCATCGGCCAGACGGAAGCCGTTCGCTCCGGCGCCGGCATCGGCATCCTGCACGATTATGTCGCAAGGCAATTTCCGGAACTGACCCGCATCCTGCCCGATATATCGATCAAGCGCGCCTACTGGACCACCTACCACGAAAGCGCCCGCGATCTCGTGCGGGTGCGCACGGTCGCCGATTTCCTGCAGGAGCTGGTCAGCGAAGAACGGCGGATGTTTTTGTGAGGTTGCTCGTCCGGGGCCGACCCTCGTGGTTCGAGGCTTTGCGCCTTCGCTAGTGCTCCGGCATCAAAGCACCTCACCATGAGGGCGGAAAGACTGCTGCGCCCCGAAGGGAAATGCTTGTTGGAGTCCGGATGGGGCGCTGAAGATTAGCCCTCATGGTGAGGTGCGGAGACCCCGAGCTTGTCGAAGGGGCGAAGCCTCGAACCACGAGGGCGGGTGATGAGACGGTAAGCGGCTGCATGTTTCGGCGGCTCGTCATTTTCATCCGGGTTGGGAACGGGAACCTCGTCCGGCAACCTGTCCGGTTCCGGCTCCTCGATTGGCGGCTTCGGCGTCCAGCCGGGCTCCGGCATCGGAGGCGACTCTGGAATAGGCTCGTTGGGTACGGACATGGCCTGATCCTTTCGTCTCGTTGCTGATACCGAGAGAACGATGGGAAGCACGCACAGTTCCAATATAAATGCCGCCTGCGACGAGCTGTCAGCCCCGGAGCTGGACAAAGGGCAGCGGGAGCCTAGTATTTCAGGCAGGGATCAGGGAGCCAGGATCATGAGCGATAAGAAGCAGCCGAAACTCGACGAAAAGCAGCGCAAGGAACAGGACGACTATCTCGAAGAAGCTCTGGAAGAGACTTTTCCGGCAAGCGATCCGATATCGCCCGGACGCGTGGCCAAGAAGCCGGAAGACAAGAAATAGCCGACGCTCGCCGGTGGCGCGCATACTGTTTTCAATAGGCTTCGGGAAGAAATGGTACGGTTGGGGGGTCTCGAACCTCCGACCTCAGGTGCCACAAACCTGCGCTCTAACCAACTGAGCTACAACCGCACATGCTCGCGTCGCCGCGAACGGGGGTGACATACGAGGACTTTAAAACTATTTCAAGTCCTATCTCCCCGCAATGTGAAAAAGCTTCAAAGATATCCAGACAATGATGCGCTCTGACATTCATCGGGCAAAGCGCGTCTGGCCTGCCAAAAGAAAAGTCCCGCCTCCGGGTCTTTCACCTGGGAGCGGGACATATAAGCCTTGGGAGGCTGACCGTTAAAATTAGGCCTTGAAGGAGGACATTGCCTTTTCAGCGGCGTCCTTGGCCGGCTTTGCCAGCTTTTCAGCAACCTTCTTGGTGGTTTCCTGAATGGACTTGGCCTGCTCTACGGTGACTTCTGCCTGCTTGCGGATGAAAGCGGTCTGAAGTTCAAAGAGTTCGGCAACGGACTTGACGCGAAGCAGGGCTTCCATGTGCGCCAGCGAGCTTTCGGCATTGGTGCGCAGAACGTCGATGGCCTTGAGGCCGATCTCGACGGAACCAGCCTGGGCGGTCTGTACGGTTGCTTCAACCGTCTTGCCAGCTTCTTCAGTGGCGGTCTTCAACTTGGCGAAGGCTTCCTTGGACTGGACAGCGCCCTTTTCCGCGAAGTCGCGGAAGGATTCAGAGAGCTTGGACGGATCGAATGCAGCCGTTGAAAAAACGTCGTCTTTCTTTACAGTAGCCATGATTACGCTCCTATATGGGCCCTCTTCGAGGCGCCCTTCGTGAACCTGTGTGAGGCTTATATAATATAAAATATTGTGCAGTGCAACATAATTTTGCAGCGCACAACGCGTTAACCTTTCCGGCCGAAAGATGGGCCCTTCGCTGGACCCGAAAGCAGGGCACGGTTATTAATAAACCGTTAAAACACGAGAGGCGGTCACGCCCGCAAAACAGGTTGGAATATGCCCGCAGTTCAATATCCGTTCATTGACATTGCCGTGCATCCGCGGGTGCGGGAGCGCTTCGCTCGTGGCGAAGCCATGGTCATGTTCTCGACCGGGATGGATCGCGTGCTGTGGGCGAACGGCGCCGGCGCCAACCTCTTCGGCTTTGATGTCATTTACGATTTCCTCGACCAGGGGCCAAAGCCGGGCGATGTGTCGTTCCGCCAGATCGAGGCGACGGCACGCGGACTTGGCGCCGTTGGCGACCAGCGCACCTTCCTCATCCGCATGGCCTCCGGCTTCCAGCGCGCAGTGGTCAATGCGGCGGTCGAGCTCATCCGCATCCAGGCGGGCGAAGAGGCGATCCTGTTCTCATCGCCGGTCTCGGCCAAGCCGATGGCGCCGGCCGAATGCGCCCGGCGCATGATCGACGGCTTCGATGACCCCGATACCCACATGGCAGTCATCGGCCGCGATGGCGAAGTCATCTCCGCCTCCACCCGCTTTGCGACACTCGGCATAACGCCGCAGACGGCGCGGATGCTGACGACCATGGCCGGCGCGCAGCCGGATCGCCTGATCAAGCGGCCGATCCCGACCGGGCGCGGCTATCTGCCGGCCGCCATCGGCAAGCTGGCGGAAATACCTGCATTGCATCTGCTCTTCGTTGTCGAGACCGTGCTCGGCCATCTCGATCCGACGGAAAGCCCGGCCAGTGCGGCGGGCGTTGCCGCGGTTGAACCACAGGCTGAAGAGGCCCGCGCCGAACTCGAGGCAGCGGCAGCCGAAGAAACAGCAAAGCCCGTACTGGCAGCGCCCTTCGGCGACGTCATCGACGCGGTTGCCGGCATCGAGGAATTGGACGAGACACCGGAATATCAGCCAGACGAGCAGCCCGAGGTGGCTCCAGCTGCCGAGGAGACAGCGGAAGATATCCATGCGCTCGCCGTGATGGATGGAGCAAGCCAAGCCGATATCGAGGCTGCGGCTCAAGCCGACGAACAGCACCTGGAAGCGCCTGACCATCGCGAAGATCACGTCGCAGACAGCCAGACCGCCGAAAACCCCGAGCCGGCTCAGCCCGAAGCAACCAGCGCCGAAGACAGCTCCGTCGAAGGCTTTGCCTTCAAGCGCAATGGCCGTGCAACCCGTTTCGTCTGGAAGATCGATGCTGCCGGTCGTTTCAGCGAGGTTTCGCGCGAATTTGCGGATGCTGTGGGACCGCATGCGGCAAAAATAGCCGGTAGCGCCTTTGCCGATATCGCCGCGCGCTTCAATCTCGATCCGGATGGCAAGATCGCCGAACTTCTGGCAAGGCGCGACACCTGGTCGGGTCGCACGATCTATTGGCCGGTCGAAGGCACCAGCCTGATGGTGCCGGTCGATCTGGCGGCTCTGCCGACCTATACACGCAGCCGCGAATTCGATGGCTTCAGAGGCTTCGGCGTCGTTCGCCTGGCGGATGTCATCGAGGATCCGGCGAAGCGCGGCATGTCGCTGGATCTCGAAGGCAACCAGCAGGCCACTGCGCCAGAAGTTGCCGATCAACCCGCAGAGACGGAAGCAACCTCAAACGAGCCGCCGGCGGCGGAGCTGGAAGACCCCGCCGCGATCGAAGAGGCCGAAGGCACGGCGCACGAGGCCGCGGAGGATGTTGGCGCGCCCAATTACGAACCGCCAGCCCTTAATATCGCCGAGACGCCGAACCGCCGGGAAACGGACAAGATCATCCGCCTGCACGAACATCGGACGTTGACGCAGGCAGGCCTTTCGCTGAGCGAGCAGGCCGCCTTCCGCGAAATTGCCCGGCAGCTCGAGCCCTTCGGCAAGCGCACCGAGCCGCCTGTCGAACAGCCCCCGGTCGAGCCGGCCGCAGAGAATGCCGATATTGTACCGCAGGCAAATGCAGCCGATGAGCTCTTTTCCGAGACGCCTGAAACGGCGATCGGAAACGACAACGACAATGTCGAGGCCGACCATGAAAGCACGGCGTCGCTGACCGAGGCTTCCTCGACAGAGGAAGTGGCCGAGCCTATCGAAACGGCAGTGACGGTCGACCACACTCCTCAGCCTGAGACATTGGTCACATCCAGCGAGCCGGAAGAGGATTTCGATCCGCTCGATGCCCTGAGCACAGCCATCCCGCCGCGCGTCAAGATGCGCACCGGCCTGTCAGTCGATATCGTCGACCAGCTGCCGCTCGCCGTCCTCGTTCATGCCGGCGACCGGTTGATCCACGGCAACCCGGAATTCCTGCGGCTGACCGGCTATGAGAATCTGGAGGGTCTCGAACAGGTAGGTGGGCTCGATGCGCTGCTGCAGCGCAACGACCTGGAAGGCAAGACCGAACAGCCGGGCACGATGATGGTCGTGCGCGCCGATGATGCGCTGGTGCCGGTGACCGCACGGCTGCAATCGATCCGCTGGGAAGACGGCACCGCCTTGATGCTGGCGTTGATGCCAGTGGAAAAGGCCGCGCAACCCGCACCGCCGGAGCCGGTATCGGAAGAAGCCCGCCCCGAACGCATTCTCGAGAAGGTCGCCAAGCTGCAGGTGGAGATCGAGGAACTGCGCTCGACGCTGGAAACCGCGACCGATGGCGTCATTATCGTTGGCCAGGACGGCGAGATCCGTTCGATGAACCGCTCGGCAAGCGCGCTCTTCAACTATGACGACCAGGAAATCCGCGGCAAGCCCTTCGTCATGCTGTTTGCCCATGAAAGCCAGAAGGCGGTGCTGGATTATCTCGGCGGTCTTTCCGGCCACGGCGTTGCCAGTGTGCTCAACGATGGCCGCGAAGTGATCGGCCGCGAGGCATCCGGCGGCTTCCTGCCGCTGTTCATGACCATGGGCCAGCTCAACTCCTCCAACGGCTACTGTGCAGTCATCCGCGACATCACGCAGTGGAAGCGGACCGAAGAAGAGCTGCGCAACGCCAAGCGTGCCGCCGAAACCGCCAATGCCCACAAGACCGATTTCCTCGCCCGCGTCAGCCACGAGATCCGCACGCCGCTCAACGCCATCATCGGCTTTTCCGACATGATGGCCGGCGAACGTTTCGGCCCCATCGGCCATTCGCGCTACATCGAATACGCGACCGATATCGGCCGCTCGGGCCGGCATGTGCTCGACATCGTCAACGACCTGCTGGATATCTCCAAGATCGAAGCCGGCGAGATGGATCTGGAGTTCGCATCGGTCGGCCTCAACGAGGCGATCACCGAGGCGGTATCGCTGGTGCAGCCGCAGGCCAACAGCCAGCGCGTGATCATCCGCACCGCGCTTTCGCAGGCCGTGCCAAATGTCGTGGCCGATCTGCGTTCGATCAAGCAGATCGCGCTGAACATCCTCTCGAATGCCATCCGCTTCACGCCGTCTGGCGGCCAGATCGTTGTATCGACGTCCTATGAGGGCAATGGCAGCGTAGTCTTACGCATCAGGGATACCGGCGTCGGCATGACCCGCTCGGAACTCGAACAGGCGATGAAGCCCTTCCGGCAGGTGGCGACCAATGCGCGCAAACGCGGCGACGGCACCGGCCTTGGCCTGCCGCTGACCAAGGCCATGGTCGACGCCAACCGCGCCACCTTCTCGATCAACTCCTCACCCAACGAGGGTACGCTGGTGGAAGTCACCTTCCCTTCGCCGAGGGTGCTGGCGAACTGAGAGAGATCGTCAGCCAGCTATCAGAACCAGAGATCGCGCACGCACCGCCCCTTGGACGGGAGATCTTCGAATGTGTCCAGCCCATCGAAATGATCGATCGGCAGATCGTCAACGAGATCCGGCGGCGCTAAACGAAGATTGACGGCCATGCGCCGTCGGCCATCTTTCTCAAGCCGCAGGCCGCGCCAGCTCAATACATTGGCGCAGGATGGGCAGAACAATATTTCGAGGGACGGTTGTTTTCCCTCGGCGCGGCTATAAGCGGCCGTCTCCCCGGTGACCGCGACACGCTCTCCCTCGAAATCATAGGCCCATAGCGCACCGTAGCGCCGGCAGAGCGTGCAGTTGCAGGCCGTAATCGAACCCGGATCGCCTTCAAGCGTCCAGCCTGTCTTGCCGCAATGACATGAACCGATCAGCATGAGTTGCGCGCTCCCTTCACCGTCTGGCGGAGGTGACATTCTGCCTCAGTCGCTGAGTGTCTGCAAATGGCGCTCTCTTACAGGGGATCGAACCCGTTCTCGCCTGACATCCATCAGCTCAGCCCGCCAGAGCCAGACCACCGTAACGGCTAATTTCGCTCTCAATCTCGGCAATGAGCGTATCCAGCGCGGGGTTTCTCACCTTGCGGCCGCGGCGCACCACATAGGCCAGGGCGGGCGGCGCCGGCAGGCCATGGCTGATGACCTCCATGTCGGGCAGCAGGTGACGGCCGCTCAGAAGCGCCACGCCCAGGCCAGCGCTGACCGCCGCGATAATTCCGGCCGAACTGGTGCATTCGAACACGGTTTCGAGGACAACGCCGTCATCCTGCCCGATATCGAGCGCCCAGCGGCGATAGAAGCATTCATCGTCGAAGGACAGGAACGGTATCGGGCCGTCCGGAGCTAAGGTCAGCTCAGGGTGCTTGACCCAGTGAAGCTGCTCGCGAAAGAGAACGACATCCGTCGGGCGGACCTCATGGGCGAAAACCTGGATGATGGCGGCGTCGAGTTCTCCCTTGTCCAGCATACCTCGCAGAACCAGGCTCATGCGAACCTTGGTGCGCACGGAGACATTTGGATGCAGGCGGCGAAAACGCCCCAATATGCGGGCAAGATCGGTGCAGGTCGTATCCTCGGTCAGACCGAGTGCAACGCGGCCGGCAAGCGAAGTCTTCGACAGGCTCAACAGTGCCTCGTCATGCAGTCCGAGGATGCGCCCGGCATAATCGAGCAGATCCTCCCCTGCCGCGGTGAACATTGACGCTCCAGGCTTGCGGCTCAAGAGATCGCAATCAAGGCTCGTCTCAAGCCGCTTGATCTTGTGGCTGACGGCCGATTGCGACAGTCCCAGGGCTTCAGCGGCGCGGGTGATGCCGCCGTGATGACGGATTGCCCACAAGGCGCGCAGAGCATCGATTTCCAAACGGCGGCTCGTCAATTCGGTCATGGCAAACTTGGCCTCGATGATGGTTTGACAGGCAGAATGCCATGTTGCGGCTATTTCTAGCAAATATTTATGATCTATGAGACTGAGTTGTCATGACATGATCGATATTTGTCATATGCCATCGAGCCGGCGCTCCCCTATGGCTTGATGGTGCAGCATATTCGATCGGGAGCCCGATGACAGACCAATACCTATCCCGGCCAGCGCCGGGTGAACGCCGTTTCCTTTGGCCGTTGCTGGCCGGGCTTCTGATTATCAGCTGGAGCTCCGGCTTCATCGGCATTCGCTATGCCAGCCAGGAGGCAAGCGTCATGCTGGTCCTATTCTGGCGTACGCTTCTTTCGGGTCTGATCCTGCTGCCTTTCGCCCTGGCGATCGGGCCGCGGATGCGAATGCGAGCGATAGGGCAGCAGATGCTGTTCGGCGTGATGTCGGTCTTCCTCTATCTCGGCGGCTTCGCACTGGCGATCGAACAACGCGTGCCGACGGGACTGGTGGCGCTGATCTCCGATCTGCTTCCGCTTGCAATTGCTGCCCTTTCCCAACCTGTTCTCGGAGAACGGTTGAGCCGACGCCAATGGCTGGGAACGGCGATTGCTGTGGCGGGCGTGCTGATCGTCTCGGTGGATAGTCTCAGTTTTGGCGCGGCTCCCATCTGGGCCTATGGCGTGACGGTCGGCTCCATGCTCGTCTTTGCATTCGCCTCGGTCCTGCACAAGCGGCAGCGCACCGGGCACATGCCCGTTCACCAGAGCCTGTGCATCCATACCCTCACGGCTTCGGTGCTGTTCGGCGCCTGCGCCATGATGCAGGGCAGTCTTGCCCCGCCGCTGACATCCGGCTTCGCCATCGGCATTGTCTGGCTGGTTCTGATCGCAACCTTTGTCGCCTATTCGGTCTATTATGCCAGCCTGCGTCTTTTCCCGGTGGCGCAGGTGAGCGCCGCCATCTATCTGAGCCCGCCGGTGACCATGCTCTGGGCCTGGGCCCTGTTTTCAGAACCGCTGACGATGGCGATGTTCGCGGGGCTGGCGGTGACGCTGGTCGGGGTATGGCTGACCTCGCGCAGCTAAAGCATGTCCAGGAAAAGTGCGCAGCGGTTTTCCGTCCGGAATGCGTACAAACAAGGAGATAGAGCGTTTTCGCGATTCG
This sequence comes from Rhizobium sp. AC27/96, assembly GCF_001692325.1. GTDB lineage: Bacteria > Pseudomonadota > Alphaproteobacteria > Rhizobiales > Rhizobiaceae > Rhizobium. The sequence goes on from NZ_LXKN01000046.1 coordinate 74,679, forward strand.
AAGAAAAGCGAAAATGTTCCAAGGCGAAGTTCCCTGCGGCCTCCTTCGCGAACGGCCTAAAGCGGACGCAATCGTATGGCATTGGCCGGCATCCAAAGGACGAAACATCGACGTAGGAGACACACGTGATGAACGAGAGCTGCCCCGTTCTCTCTCCCGACGAGAGACAATATGTCGACATCCAGGGGAGAGCCGAACACGCGATGTTGGCGACGATTTATGCAGCGATCGAGAAGGCACGCCAACAGGCGGCCGACGAGCTGAGTTCCGTTGGATCAGAGCTGACGCCGCCGGCATATGACTATTTTGCCGCCGTCGCCCACCAGAAGCTTTTCCTTCTGTTGTGCGGCGCCGATCCGGAAACGTTCATGGGTGGAAACCCCGATATCGCTGCCCGCATCATCGAAAATGGCCGGAACATATCCGACCATTATTGGGTCGGCAGGGCTGCAAAATCAGACCCTGACGACCCTTCGAACTGATCGCGGAAGCGACCCGGTTATTCGCCGCGCACCTTCGCAGCCTTGCGCGCGGCTCTGGAATTGGGCTTGCCGCTCTTGGGAGGGCCATCGCCCCTGGGAGCACCTTCGCCCCGGGGAGCGCCGTCGTTCTTGGCGAAATTCGGCTTGCCGGCCTTCTTCACCCAAGGCTTCTTGTCGGAACGCTCGGAAACGCCACCTTCGCCGGCCTGCGCCCGTTCCGGCTTGCGATCGGACTTCCACTTCGGCTTGCCGCCCTCCTGCGGGCGGGGACCTCGGTCGGCGAAAGGCTTCTTTTTCTCGAAAGCCCCTTCCCGCCTGCCCTGCGAAAAATCCGGTACGCCGTCGAGCGGCTTCACGCGGATGCCGCGTTCCAGCGTCTTGTCGGGGCCAATGGCGACCAGGAAGCGCTCAGCGCCTTCCTGCGAGAACTCGACGAAGGTTTCTTCCGGCTGCATCTTGATGGCGCCGATGTCGCGCTTGGTCAGATTGCCGTTGCGGCAGAGCATGGGGATCAGCCAGCGCGGCTCGGCATTCTGCTTGCGCCCCACCGAGAGCGACACCCAGACGCCGTCGGTGAAATCATTGCGTCCCGCACCCGGGCCGTCATCGCGAGGCGTAACCGGGAAATCGTCACGGCGAGGTTTCTTGCGCTCGCCTTCGGCCGGCACGTCTTGCAGCTCTTCCGGCGCGGAGTGACGCGCCCGATAGTGACGCAGGAATGCGGCCGCGATCTGCTCTGCGCCGTGGCTTTCCAGCAGCTGCTTTACCAGCGACTCTTCTTCTTCCCGCAGAGGTTCGGCGAAAATCGGATCGGCGAGCAGACGCTCGTCGTCGCGCTCATTGACCTCATCCGCAGACGGCGGCTTTGCCCAGGTGGCGCGCAGGCGAGCGGCCTCCAGCAAGCGTTCGGTGCGGCGGCGTGCGCTGAGCGGCACGATCAGGGCGCTGACGCCCTTGCGGCCGGCACGGCCGGTGCGGCCGCTACGATGCAGCAGCGTTTCCGGATTGGTCGGTATGTCGGCATGAACCACCAGATCGAGGCCCGGCAGGTCGATGCCGCGAGCGGCGACGTCGGTGGCGATGCAGACGCGGGCGCGGCCATCGCGCATGGCCTGCAGCGCATGCGTACGCTCGCTCTGGCTAAGCTCACCCGAGAGAGCCACGACGGAGAAGCCGCGATTGTTGAAGCGTGCCGTCAGATGGTTGACCGCTGCACGGGTCGAGCAGAAGACGATGGCATTCTGCGCTTCGTAGTAGCGCAGGACATTGATGATGGCATTCTCCCTGTCGCTCGGCGTAACGGTCAGGGCGCGATAGTCGATATCGACGTGCTGCTTGGTTTCCGAAGCCGTGGCGATACGGACCGCATCGCGCTGGTAATTTTCGGCAAGCTTGGCAATGGTGCGCGGCACGGTCGCTGAGAACATCAGCGTCCGCCGGTCGGCCGGCGAAGTCTCGAGGATGTATTCGAGATCCTCGCGGAAGCCGAGATCGAGCATTTCGTCGGCCTCATCGAGCACGACAGCCTTCAGTTCGGAAATATCCAGCGAGTTGCGGCGAATATGGTCGCAGAGGCGGCCCGGCGTGCCGACGACAATGTGCGCGCCACGCTCCAGCGCCCGCTTCTCGGTGCGCATGTCCATGCCACCAACGCAGGAGACGATTGTCGCGCCCGTCAGTTCATAGAGCCATTCCAGCTCGCGCTGAACCTGTAGCGCCAGTTCGCGGGTGGGGGCGATAGCCAAAGCCAATGGCGTGCCGGCGCGGCCAAAGCGTTCCGCACCTTCAAGCAGGGTCGGCGCCAGCGCCAGACCGAAGGCAACCGTCTTGCCCGAGCCTGTCTGGGCTGAAACGAGAGCATCCTTGCCGGCCAGGCCGGGATCGAGCATGGCCTTTTGCACCGGCGTCAGCGTTTCATAACCACGCTTTGCCAAAGCCTGGGCAATCGCAGGAACGATGCCTTCGAATTCGGTCATAATTTGTCTTTCGGAATTCTTCGCGCCAAACGGCACGGATCATCGTGGCCCGCACGTCGCAGGCCTCTTCTTCAGGCCTGCACATACTTGCTCGGCAAGCTAATGTACAGAGCACATGCGTATTTGTGCGCGACAGAACGAAAAAAAGGCAGCGAACGACGCTGCCTTTGAGAATGATGCTGCCTAAAGAAAGCTCGAGTCGGTGAACTTCATGTCTCCGGAGCCAGAAGCCGGCTCCAATCCGCTCTAGCTCATGCGAACGGTCTCAAGTTGGCTTTTACCTTTGACCAATCTTTCTTAACGCGGCGTTACCAAACGGGGGTCATCGTTTGCCCATCAGTTTTTGGGGAGGCCTCAGCTCCTGAGCTCTTCCAGCCCGACGAAGAGATCGAGCGCCTCGGGGTTGGCGAGCGCTTCCTTGTTCTTGACCTGGCGACTATGCACCACATCGCGCACCGCAAGCTCGACGATCTTGCCGGACTTGGTGCGCGGAATATCGGCAACCGCGATGATCTTGGCCGGCACATGTCGCGGCGAAGCCCCGGTGCGAATGCGGGTCTTCATCGCCTTGACCAGATCTTCCGTCAGCGAGGCGCCAGCTGCCAGGCGGACGAAGAGCACGACACGGACATCGTCGTCCCAATCCTGGCCGATGCAGAGCGCTTCCAGGACTTCGGGAATCTGCTCGACCTGATTGTAGATTTCGGCGGTACCGATACGCACGCCGCCGGGGTTGAGCGTCGCGTCCGAGCGACCGTGGATGATAAGGCCGCCATGCTCGGTCCAGGCGGCGAAGTCGCCGTGGCACCAGACATTGTCGAAACGCTCGAAATAGGCAGCTTGATATTTCGAGCGCTCCGGATCGTTCCAGAACATGACAGGCATAGAGGGGAAGGCCTTGGTGCAGACCAGCTCACCCTTCTCACCGCGCACCGGCTTTCCTTCATCGTTCCAGACATCGACGGCAAGGCCGAGGCCAGGCCCCTGGATTTCACCACGCCAGACAGGCTGCAGCGGATTGCCGAGCACGAAGCAGGAAACGATATCGGTGCCGCCGGAAATCGAGGCCAGCTGGATATCATCCTTGATGCCTTCATAGACGAAAGTGAAACCCTCAGGCGACAGCGGCGAACCGGTCGAGGTCATCAGCCGCAAGCTTGAAAGGTCATGCGAGGTCTTCGGCGTCAGGCCGCTCTTGTGCACGGCGTCGATATATTTGGCCGAAGTGCCGAACAGCGCGAATTTCTCTTCCTGGGCATAGTCGAACAGGATGTTGCCGTCGGGTGCGAAGGGCGAGCCATCGTAGAGGCAGAGCGTCGCGCCGGCGGCAAGGCCGGTCACCAGCCAGTTCCACATCATCCAGCCGCAAGTGGTGAAGTAGAAGACCTTTTCGCCGGGAACGACGCCGCAATGCAGGCAATGCTCCTTGATGAGCTGCAGCAGTGCGCCGCCCGTCGAATGCACAATGCATTTCGGCACCCCGGTCGTGCCCGAGGAAAACAGGATGAACAGTGGATGAGAGAAGGATACGGGGACAAACTCGACCGGCCTTGCCTCAAAGGGTGCGACAAAAGCATCCAGCGTCCGTGCGCCGGGCGTTGCCGCGACCACCGCATCGGCACTGCCGGCATAGGGTACGACCAAGGTCGGTACGTTCAGGCGCTGCGCGATGGCGCTGACCTTCGTCGTGACGTCCTGAAGCTTGCCGCCATACCAATAGCCGCTGCAGGCAATGAAAAGCTTCGGCTCGATCTGGCCGAACCGATCCATGACGCCCTGTTCGCCGAAATCCGGGGAGCAGGAGGACCAGATCGCTCCGATCGACGTGGCTGCCAGCATGCAGGCAATGGTTTCGGGCATGTTCGGCATCATTGCCGCGACGCGATCTCCCTTGCCGATGCCGAGCGCTCGGTAGGCCTGCTGCAGGCGCGATACGGTCTCGGCCAGCCGATCCCAGGACCAGCGATCGCGCACCTTATCCTCGCCCCAGAACACCAGCGCATCGCCCTTGCCGCTTCTCGACAACAGGTTCTCGGCGAAATTCAGTTCCGCATCGGGAAAGAAACGGGCTTCCAGCATGAGGTCGCCATTAACAAGCGCTCGCTCGCCGCGATGTCCCTTGACGCCACAGAAATCCCACACGGCGGTCCAGAAATTCTCGCGATCGGCGATAGACCAGGCATGCAGGCCGGTGAAATCGGAGATTGACAGGCCGAAACGCCGGTTGCATTCCTGCATGAAGGAAAACATCGGACTCTGACGACGAAATTCTTCCGATGGCGTCCAGAGCAGGTCTTGATCGTGCATGTTTCTCTCCCCCACTTTTCGATCTATATAGCAATGCTGCAGCGCATTATAAAGTCACGGAGTCGTGGGCATTTCCAGTGTGCAATGTTTGCATCCGCCAAACATTTCCTATATCCGGCAACACAGGCAGATCGTCCCTATCAGTTTGAGAGTTTCCACGGGATATGAGAGCGTCGAGAAACAACAAGTGGCGGTTGACGATCCGATCGGCCTCGCGCTGGCTACCTGCCGTCGCCCGTACAACCGGCATCATTCTTCTAACAGTCCTCATTCTCTTTGCTGTCTTCAGAGCGACAGCACCTTTCCTGATCTCCAGCGGCCTGGTGCGCTCCGGCATCGAGAAGGCGCTTTCGGAATGGACGGGATACAGGGCGCAGATCGAAGGCGACCCGACACTCGAATTCTGGCCGACACCACGCGTGACGCTCAACCAGGTCACCATTCGCGAACCGGCAAAAAACGGCAAGGTGCTCGGCCATGTCGACAGTCTCTCGGCGGATTTCTCGCTGCTGTCAGCCATCCGCGGACATGCGCATTTTCATGAATTCCATTTCCTGCGCCCTACCCTCTACATCCGTCGCGACGAGAACGGCCTGATCGACTGGACGAACGAGGGTCGTCTCTCCAAGGCGATCGAGCAGGTGGACGCCTCCTCCGCCAAGGGCGTGTCCATCCCCAAGGAACAAGATGCCGCCATCGGCACGCTGACCATCGAGGATGGCAGCGTCGAGATGACGGACGAGCGCAGCGGCAACCTCTACAAGATGAATGGTGTCAACGCGGACATATCATGGCCGCGGCTGTCCCAACCGATGACGGCCGTCATCCTTGCACGCTTCAACGATCAGGACATCAAGCTGAACTTCGACTCGACGCAGCCGCTGCTGTTCTTTGCCGGCAAGAGCGTGGATGCCAAGACCAGCTTCTCCTCACCCTTGATCAGCTGGGCCTACACGGGAACGACAAGCATATCGGACTTTTCCACGCTATCGGGCAATCTTCAGCTGAGCGTTCCGAACGTCCCGTCCTTCCTGGCGTGGAGCGGGCAACGCCTGCCCGCCGCAGATGCGCTCAAGAACGTGTCGCTCAATGCCGATGTCGCCGCGATCCAGAACGGCCTGCGCTTCGACAATCTCAATTTCAAGGTCAATGATTCCGCGGCTTCCGGCGTCATGGACCTGAACTACACGCCAGCCGGCAAACCGAAAATTTCTGGCACGCTCGCCTTCGACCAGATGAACCTCAATCCGTTCCTGGCCGCCTTCTCCATGCGCCTTGCCGCCGAGACTGCCATCAATGCCATTCTGAACGGCAATCCCCTGCAGCGCCTCGATCTCGACTTGCGCCTCTCGTCCAACAAGGCGGGGCTCGGCCCCTTCCAGTTCGACAATATCGGCGCCAGCCTGCTGGTTTCAGGCGGCAAGGCAAAATTCGATATCGGCGACAGCGGCTTTGAAGGTGGCTCGCTCACCGCGCATCTCGAGGTCGCTCCGGGTGACTTCGACGGCGGCGGCAAGCTGCAGATATCGATCCGCAATGCGGATTTCGGCGGGCTCTTCACCCGGCTGAAGCTGGAAGGGCCACTGCCGTTGACGACATCTGGATCGCTGGATCTTGCCTTGAGCACGACGCGGCCGATCTGGGTGGCAACATTGAGCGACGTTGCGGGCCAGATGCATTTCACCTCGTCCGCAGGGTCTTTCCGTCAATTCGACATCTCGTCCTTCCGGTCGCTCGCCACCGAGAAGGCTTTCTTCCGGATGAGCGACATCGCTGACGCGACCTTCGATTTCGACAGCATCAATATCGATGCGAGCTTTGCTAAGGGTTCGGCCGAAGTGCAGAACGCGGCGATTGCCGGCCGCAACGAGACGATCACGCTGAACGGCGTGGTTCCCTTCCGCACCAATGGTCTGGCGTTATCGGGAGCGATCGAGGCGACCTCGCCTTCCGATGCCGACGAACTGCCGATGCTGCCGTTCTTCCTTGGCGGCAGCTGGCCAAACCCGGTCGTCTCGCCGGTGACGACGCTGCTGCAGAAGCCGATACAGCAGCCGGAGCAATAGGCTTTCCCCGACGCAAGTCACGGCCGCGTCTCAGCCGGCAGCAGCCGCCTGCTCGTCCCTTTGACGCTGCACCTCGCGGCGCTTGGTGACGATCGAGGCGCAAATCACGCCGATGGCGACGACCCCGATCAGGATGGTGCAGATGGCGTTGATCTCCGGCGTCACGCCGAGCTTGACCTGACTGTAGATCAGCATCGGCAGCGTCTTGGCGCCGGCGCCGGACGCGAAGGTTGCAATCACCAGATCGTCGAGCGACAGGGTCAGAGCGAGCACCCAGCCGGAGAATACCGCCGGCGCGATGATCGGCAGAGTAATCTCGAAGAAGGTGCGCACCGGCGGAGCGCCCAGATCCAGCGCCGCTTCCTCGATCGAGCGGTCGAAGGTCAAGAGGCGAGACTGCACGACGACGGCGACGAAGCACATGGTCAGCGTCGTGTGGGCCATGACGATCGTCCAAAAGCCGCGATCGACGCCTGACGTCACGAAGAGCAGCAGCAGCGACAGGCCAGTAATGACGTCGGGCATGACCAGGGGCGCATAGATCATGCCCGAAAACAGGATACGCCCGCGGAAGCGCGTGTAGCGCACCAGGGTCAGCGCCGCCATGGTGCCGAGCACGGTGGCGATGGTTGCCGACAGCAGCGCGATGCGCACCGTCAGCCAGGCAGCGCTCAGCATGGTGTCGTTGCTCAACAGGTGCACGTACCATTGCGTCGAGAAGCCGCCCCAGACGGTGACGAGCCGGGACCGGTTGAAGGAATAAAGGACCAGCAGCAGGATCGGCAGATAGAGGAAGGCCAGACCGAGCGTGACCGAGACGATGTTGAAGCGAGACCAGCGGATCATCTGTTATCTCCCTTTCTCGTCGGCCTTGGCCTGGAAATGCTGGAAGAAGACGATGGGCACCACCAGCACCAGAAGGAGGATGGTCGCCACCGCCGAAGCCAGCGGCCAGTCGGTGTTGCTGTAGAATTCGGTCCAGAGCACCTTGCCGATCATCAGGGTTTCCGAGCCGCCGAGCAGATCGGGAATGACGAATTCGCCGACGGCCGGAATGAAGACCAGCATGCAGCCGGCGATAACGCCTGGAAGCGACAGCGGAAAGGTGACGCGCCAGAAGGCGCCGATCGGCGTGCAGCCGAGATCCTGCGCCGCCTCGATCAGCGTGCCGTCCATTTTCTCCAGCGCGGCATAGAGCGGCAGGATCATGAAAGGCAGATAGGAATAGACCATGCCGATATAGACGGCCGTATTGGTGTTGAGGATGACCAGCGGTTCATGGATGATGCCGAGTGTCATCAGCAGCTGGTTCAAGAGGCCCGTGGTGCTGAGAATCGACATCCAGGAATAGACGCGGATCAGGAAGCTCGTCCAGAACGGCAGGATGACGAGCATGAGCAGCGTGGGACGGATCGTTCGCGGCGCCTGCGCCATGCCGTATGCGATGGGATAGGCGATGATCAGCGTCAGCAAGGTTGAGATACCGGCAATCTGCAGGCTCTGTATATAGGCGTTCATATAGAGCGGATCGCCCGTCAACCATACGTAGTTGTCGAACGACATGGTCTGCAGCTTGTCCCACCAGTCGCCGAAGCTGTCCGTCCAGGTGAATGAGGGATCGTAAGGCGGGACGGAAAGCACCTTCGTCGATAGCGAGATGCGGAAGACGATGAGAAAGGGTGCGAGGAAGAAGATCAGCAGCCAAGCATAAGGAATGACGATGACAAGGCGCTGATAGATGGAGGAACCAAGCGCTCTCATGATCAGTCCTTCAACAATATGCCGGCATTTTCATCGAAGGACACCCAGACGTTCTGGTCATAGGCGAAGGGTTCTTCCACGGCGCGGACCGCGTTCAGCGACGAGGCCTTGAGCACCTGCCCGTTCTTCAGCTTGACGTGGAAGACGGTCATGTCGCCGAGATAAGCGATATCCCAGATTTCACCCTCGGTAGCATTGACTGAGGCATTGGCGGGTGGGCGTGGCGTTACCCTCAGCTTCTCCGGCCGGATGGCGAGGCTGGCGCGACTTCCCGTAGCCGGCGTGTCGCTGGAGGCGGTGCGTAACGTCAGGGCGGAATCGACGGCGATTTCGACAATGCCGGATTGCGTTGAAGTGACGTTGCCGTCGAGTATGTTCACATCGCCGATGAAGTCGGCGACGAAGCGGCAATTGGGCGCCTCATAGATCTCCGCGGGGGTCGCCACCTGCACCACCTTGCCGTGGCTCATGACCGCGATGCGGTCGGCCATGGTCATCGCCTCTTCCTGGTCATGGGTAACGACGACGAAGGTCAGGCCAAGGCTCTGCTGCAGGTCCATGAGCTCGAACTGCGTTTCCTCGCGCAGCTTCTTGTCGAGCGCGCCGAGCGGCTCGTCGAGCAGCAGCACCTTCGGGCGCTTGGCGAGAGAGCGGGCCAAGGCCACGCGCTGGCGCTGGCCGCCGGACAGCTGATTGGGCTTGCGCTTGGCGAATTGCTCCAGCTTGACGAGCTTCAGCATCTGCGCGACGCGATCGTCGATCTCGGCCTTCGGCATGCCATCCTGGCGCAATCCGAAAGCGATATTCTTTTCCACCGACATATGCGGAAAGAGCGCGTAGGACTGGAACATCATGTTGACGGGGCGGCGATAGGGCGGCGTGCCGGCCATGTTCTGGCCATCGAGAACGATTTCACCGGTCGTCGGTTGTTCGAAGCCCGCCAGCATACGCAGCAGCGTGGACTTGCCGCAGCCGGAGGCGCCCAGAAGGGCGAAGAATTCGCGGTTATAGATATCCAGGGAGAGATTGTCGACGGCGGTGAAATCACCGAACTTCTTCGTCACGTTCTTGAAGGAAATGTAAGGCTTGGCCGAAGGATCGGTCCAAGGAGCAAAGGAACGCCGGATATTACCGAGTGACTTCATTATCTATCCCCAAATGGATGCCCGGGCGGGCTTTCCCAGAGCATTTCCGCTTTTCTTCGAATCGCGAAAACGCTCCATCTTTTTGTTTTTCGCATTCCGGACGGAAAACCGCTGCGCACTTTTCCTGGAAATGCTTTAGAGCCGGCTCTTCCCCTTCCCGGCACCCTTTTCGTTCTTACGCTGTCCTCTTAAGGAAAGGCCCGGACGTTGCCGTCCGGGCCTTTTCGAATTATTGGCCGGTGGTGACCTTTGTCCACAAGCGCGTTGCCACGCGCTGCGTTTTCGCATCCCAAGGGGTCAGCGTGTACAGCTTCTCGCGGACCGCATCGGTCGGATAGACAGCCGGATCGTTGAGCACGTCCTTGCTCACGAACTGCTGCGACGCCTTGTTGCCGTTGGCATAGGCAACGAAATCGCTCGCCTTGGCGATGACTTCCGGCCTCATGATATAGTTGAGGAAGATATGCGCCTCTTCGACATGCGGCGCATCGGCGGGGATCGCCATGACGTCGAACCACATCTGTGCGCCCTTGGTCGGGATCGAATAGCTGATGTTGACGCCGTTCTTGGCTTCGGCCGCACGATTACGGGCCTGCAGCACATCGCCTGAATAGCCGAACGCGATGCAGATATCGCCGTTGGCGAGTGCATTGATATATTCAGAGGAGTGAAACTTGCGCACGAAGGGGCGCATCGCCGTCAGGAGCTCCTCGGCCTTCTTGAAATCTTCCGCCTTGGTCGAGTTCGGGTCGAGGCCGAGATAGCGCAGCGCGGCCGGAATGACGTCGGTCGGAGAATCCAGCACGTAGATGCCGCAATCCTTGAACTTGGCGGCGAGTTTCGGATCGAAGATCACGTTGATATCAGGCGCCTCGTCAGTACCGAGGATCTGCTTCACCTTATCGACATTATAGCCGACGCCGCTGGTGCCCCACATATAGTCGATGGCGTATTGGTTGCCGGGATCATAGGTGGCGATGCGCTGCTGCACCGTATCCCACATGTTGGAGATGTTCGGCAGCTTGGATTTGTCGAGCTTCTGGAAGACGCCAGCCTTGATCTGGCGTTGCAGGAAATAGGCCGTCGGCACGACGACGTCATAGCCGGTCTTGCCCGCGAGCAGCTTGGTTTCCAGCGTCTCGTTCTGGTCGAACGTGTCGTAGACGACCTTGATGCCGGTTTCCTTGGTGAAATCCGTCAGGATCGAATTATCGATGTAATCCGACCAGTTATAGATATTGACGACCTTGTCTTCTGCCTGAGCGACCGTCGCCAGCGAAACGACCGCAAAAGCCGTTGCTGCAAGCCGTGCGAACATGGACTTCATAGTCTCTCCTGTTTTGTTCAAGGGTATCGAGGCGACACCCAACCCTCTGTTTTTCCCGTTAGACTAGAAAGGAAATCGGAAAGCGACAAGGGAAAAAGCGCGACTTCGCGCGCTTTCAAGGATTTGCTCAGAAACGATGGAGGACAGTGCTAAGGGTGGCGACAGCAGCCTGCACGCGATTGTGAACTCAATCGCCGCTTCTTTCGTGAATGCGCAAACCAGCTTTGCTAACATCGCGCGGTCTCACTCCTGGAATAGTCCCACGCCTGTTTCGCAGCCCTGCCCAGCGGGCAAACCCAACCCATAATGCAAGGGTGCATCATGCAGTACCAAAAATTCGGCAATACCGGCCTCAGCGTTTCGCGCCTCTGCCTGGGCACGATGACCTTCGGCCTGCAGATCGAGCAGGAAGACACGGCTCATGCCATCCTCGACAAGGCGGCCGATGCCGGCGTCAACTTCATCGACACGGCCGATGTCTACCCGCTCGGCGGCGGCGAGCAGCTTGCCGGCCGCACCGAAGAGATCGTCGGCCGCTGGCTGAAGGGCAAGCGCGACCGCTTCATCGTCGCAACCAAGGCCGTCGGCAAGGTCGGTCCGTCGCCATGGGACCAGGGCGCATCGCGCAAGCATCTGCTCGACGCCATCGACGCCTCACTGCGCCGCCTCGGCACCGATTACGTCGACCTCTACCAGCTCCATTCGGACGACCGCGAAACACCGATCGACGAAACGCTGGAAGCACTCGACATCATCGTGCGCTCGGGCAAGGCCCGCTATGTCGGCGTATCGAATTTTCTCGCTTATCGGTTGGCTTTGGCGCTTGGCCGCGCTGACTTTCTGCGCACGGCCCGTTTCGTCTCGGTGCAGCCGCGCTACAATCTCCTTTTCCGCCAGATCGAGCGCGAATTGCTGCCGCTCGCCGAAGAACAGCGCATCGCCGTCATCCCCTACAACCCAATCGCCGGCGGTCTTCTCACCGGCAAGCACAAGCATGATGTCGCACCGACCGAAGGCCGCTTCAGCTCGCAGCTGCGGGCCGCCGGCAGCAACTACCTGCAGCGCTACTGGCACGAACGCGAGTTCGCGACAATCGAGAAGCTGCGCGGCATTGCCGAAGAGGCCGGCCAGCCACTCGTCAAGCTTGCCGTCGCCTGGGTGGCGGCCAATCCGGTCATTACCTCCGCGATCATCGGTGCGAGCCGGCCGGATCAGCTGACGGATACGCTTGCCGCCATCGATCTCAAGCTAGATCCGGAGCTGAAGGCGAAGCTCGACGATGCCACCGTCGAATATCGCTGGGGCGACGCGGCTCGCTGACGACCGGGAAACCGGCGGTCAATTACCGCCGGCCTTCACGCATAGGTCGGGCGCTTGCCGGCAAACAGCTCCGAATGGCTTTTCAGCAGCCGGGTCATGCGGTCGACCACTGTGCGGATTTCCCGGCGATGACGATCGGCATTGTTCATGACGATCCATTGCCGGTGGCGCAGCGAGGCGATCTCCTCGCCGACCCGCTCCAGCCTCGGCTCCTGATCGCCGACGAAGCAGGGCAGAACCGCAATCCCAGATCCCGCCAGCGCCAGATCGTGAAGCGATCGCGGCCGGCTGACCGTGAAGGCGATCTCTTCATGCTTGTTCTGATGCGGCCAGCGGAGATAGGCGGATATGGCCTCCTCCTCCGCCACCGCGATCCAGCGCTGCGGGCCGGCAAAGCGCATGTTGCGGGCCTGATAAGCGGCATAGGCGACATCGCCGGTCTTGATGGCGGCGAGATTGGTCTCCTCCGGCTCGAAGGCCCGGATGCCGATATCGCTTTCGCGATGAGCCAGGCTGGCGCGGCGCTCGCCGAGGTAAAGGTCGATGCGAAAGCCGTCACGTTCCGAGCAGATCGACGGCATGTTCTGGCTGAGCAACCAGCCGACCCAGGTGCCGGCGGCAATCCGGACGATCGAGCTTCCGTGCGCATCGCGCTGCCAGCTATCGACCTTGCGGGCAGCGGCCTCCATCTCCAGAAGCTGATCGAACAGCGCCTGGCCATCACCCGTCAGCGCGTAACCCGCCTGACTGCGCTCGAAAAGCGGCCGGCCGATCTGTCCTTCCAGCTCCAGCATACGCCGGCCAATCGTCGCCGGGCTCAGGCCGCTTGAGGCGACCGCGCCCGTCAGCCCGCCGCCGCGGGCGACATCCAGAAAGAGCTGATAGGAATCCCATGTGGTGTTTTTCATAATTGAAAAACATAGGGCGAAAACGGCTGTTTATAAAGCAAATTTCCATGCGTAATTGAAGAGATGCCTCACAACAAGGAGACATCCCATGATGGAAAGCTTAGCTTTGGCCAAGGCCCTTGAGATAGAAAGCCGGGCGCGCGAAGAGAAATGGCGTCGAAACGAAGACCTGTTCTACCGCGACAATGCGCGCGATCCTTCGCCATTTGTCCAGTGGCTCGGACGGATGCTTGCCGGCTTGATCTCGCGTCGCAAGGCAACAAAAAAGGCGGACCGGCTGGAGATCAGCCGGTCCGCCTGTGCTAACGATCGTTGCTGCGATCAGGCTGCTTCCTGCCGCGCATAGCCCGCATTGTATCCGGCTTCGATCTTGAACTGCTGGATAAGGCTGAGCAAGGCATCGGCCTCGGTGGCGAGTTCGCGACTTGCCGCCGTGGTCTCTTCGACCATACCGGCATTCTGCTGGGTCATCTGATCCATGTGGTTGACCGAAGCATTCACTTCCTGCAGCGCGCTTGCCTGGTCGTGGCTGGCGCGGGCAATCATTTCCACATGCTGGCTGATCGTGACGATCTGGCTGCTGATCTGTGCGAGCACCGAACCGGCCTCCTGCACGAACTGCGAGCCGGAATTGACCTCCTGCGTCGACTTGTTGATCAGCCCCTTGATTTCCTTGGCGGCGGCGGCGGAGCGCTGTGCTAGTTCGCGCACTTCCATGGCGACGACGGCGAAGCCCTTGCCGGCATCGCCGGCGCGGGCGGCTTCGATACCGGCATTGAGCGCCAGCAGGTTCGTCTGGAAGGCGATCTCGTCGATGACGCCGATGATCTGCTCGATCTTGCGTGACGCATCTTCGATACGTGCCATGGCGTCGATGGCATTGCCGACAACGACGGAACTGTCATCGGCGCTGCGCTTGGCTTCGCGCACGATGGCATCCGCATCCTTGGCGCGCTCGGCCGAGGAGCGGACGGTGACCGTGATCTCGTCGACGGCCGCGGCCGTCTGTTCGAGCGATGCGGCCTGCTGCTCGGTGCGCTTGGAAAGGTTCTCGGCGGAGGCGGCCATCTGGCTGCCATTGCTCTGGATCATCTCGACATTGCCGCGGACCTGGCTCAGCGTCTCCTGCAGGCGTGACAACGAGCTGTTGAAGTCCTGGCGGAGCTGTTCGAGGCGGCCGATGAAAGGCGTCTCGATGGTCGCGGAAATATCACCCTGCGCAAGGCGTTCGAGGCCTGCTGCGAGTTCGCTCACCGCAAAGTCGATCTGGCGGTCGAGCTCGCGCTTTTCGGTATCGTTGCGCTGGCGTTCGTGTTCGGCGGCAGCGCGCTCCTCGTCGCTCTGCTCCTCGATGCGGATCTTCGAGATGGCATTTTCCTTGAAGATGCCGAGCGCCCGCGCCATGTCGCCGATTTCGTCATGACGCTGCTCGCCGGAGATCGAGGTCTCCAGCATGCCATCGGCAATCCGGCGCATGGCGGCGGTGATCTGGCCGATCGGGCGCTGCAGGGTCAGCACCAGCGCGATGCCACCGGCGACCGAGAGGATGATGCCCAGAGCCGTCGCGAGGATTGATATGTAGTTTGCCTGCTCGCGTTCGGTGCCGGCGCTCTGCTTCTGTGTTTCGGCAAAGGCGGTGAGCTGGCCCCAGACCTGATCGAGCTGCTGGCGAGCGGTTGCATATTCGGCGATGCGCTGCGTGATGGTATCGACCAGCTTGCCGCCGGCATCATCCATCGATTTGATCGCCGGGCGGATGGCCGCATCGATGTCGCCGGCAAAATCCATGCTCTTGGCGCTCTGGTTCAGCGTATCGATATCACCGCCGAGCTTGGAGATTTCCTGGCGCAGGCGGACGAGATTGTCCTTGTTGGTATTGGCGTTGAACTCGGCAAGGACGAGCTGGAGCGAATAGACCGAGTCTTCCAGCCGGCGCGTATCCTGCAGAACGGAATTGGTCTGCGCGACGCGGGCGTCGAGCGATACGAAGCTGGTGGTCGCCTGGCGCATCATCTGCGTTGCCGTCAGCTGCGTGTAGGTCGACGTCTGGCGGAAGCGCGAAAGAAGACGGCTGATATTGGCGACGGTATCGTCGGTCGGCACATCCGTGCTTTCGGTGAAGGCGGTCAGATCCTTGATCGTGCCGACCAGCGACTGGACGACGCTTTTCTGGTTCTGCGGCAGAGCCAGATCGATGGAGCGCTGCGCCTTGTTCAGATCCGGGAGCCGGTCCTTGAGGAGCTTGACCTTGTCAGCCGGGGTTGCGGCCTTGTTGAAGTCTTCCGCCACGGAACCCAGCATGTCGCCGCCCTTGAGCAGGCGGTCGGCGGAGCGCAGCGTCGAAGTCGCATCGGCCTGATCCTGCCGCATCTGATCTTCAAGCTGCTGGCTGTTGAAGTCGACGTTGAAGCGGGCGCTGATCAGCGCTCTCTGCGCATCGTCGATCGTCTTGCGAAATGCGAGTTCCTGCTCATGCAGCGTCCACAGTGTACCAACGAGAGTGGCGGTGTCGGCGGTCTTGGCGGTCGCTTCGGTCAGATTGTCGCGGCCATCCGCATCCGCGCCGAGCTGGCCGAGCGTCGCGTTGAGCACGCCCTGCTGGGACTTGATGTCCTCATAGAGCTTGTCGCGCTGTTGCGTATTGGTAATGCGCAGGAAGTCATCCATGGAGGCATAGAGGTTCTTGAAGCCGGTCAGCGATTGCAGCACGCTGTTGGAGATTTCCATGCGCCCCTGCAGAAGGCCGGAGGCATAGAGCCCGGTAAGGCCGACGGCGGAAATGCTGATGACGAAGGGCAGGACGAATATGAGAACCTTCGTCTTGATCTTGAAACGCGATAATATTTTATCAATGAACATAGTGGCCCAGACCTCTCACACACCGCTCCCCCGTCGACGCCGACTCGGCGCTGACCGGATGTATAACCATCATCCTTGAAAATATTCGCAGGCGGGGTTCCCGAGTCATAACGGGAAGCAATCATTGCTTCGGCTCTAGCGTGTAGTAGAGCGCCCCATGAAATCAGCGGGGATTGTGGGTCTGATTAATTAATTTTCGGATAAGGGGCCAAATGCGGGCCGCCGCATGCAATCAGCTGCGGCGATGGAGGCCTCGGATATGCACCGGCGCATGGAAAAAGGCCGTCGCCAGGCGGCGGCCACGAGCGGCAGGAGGCGCAGATCAGTAACCGCGCACCGCGAGATATGCGATGCAGGCCGCGGTTACGCCTGTCGCCAACATCAGGAGCCTTGCGGCCAGGAGCTTGGCATTGTCCCGGGTCTGAGCGATTGCAATGGCGCGAGCGCGACGCTGTGTTCTGTTCATGAGTATATTCCCATTTTCGCACTGACACGATAACCGGCAAATGGCCATCTCGGCAACTGCCAATATATTCAACAATGATGTAGGAAAGGAAAACGCGAGAACCAGAGCCAGGTTCCATTTTCCCGGACAGCACACAAACTATTGAACAAACTATCGAAATGAAAGCTCAGGCGGCCTCGCCGGCAACATGGCCGGATGCCCATGCCCATTGGAAATTATAGCCGCCGAGCCAGCCTGTGACATCGACGCATTCGCCGATGAAGAAGAGGCCGGGGATGGTTTTTACCTGCATGGTTTTTGAATCGAGGCAGGCGGTGTCGATACCACCCAACGTCACTTCCGCCGTGCGATAGCCTTCCGAGCCGGACGGTTTGACCGGCCATGACTGGATGGCGGCCGCAAGCTGCTGCAGGCGCTTGTCGGACTGATCGGCCAGATTGCCCGACATGCCGTCGCTCTCGACGAAATGCTGCGCGAGCCGTTTCGGCAGGATTTCGGCAAGGGCTGTCTGCGCCGACTGCCGGCCGTTGAGCTGCTTCGCCTTCTTCAAGAGCGCCAGGAGGTCGACATCGGGTTCAATCGCGATGATGATCTCCTCGCCTTCCCGCCAATAGGAGGAAATCTGCAGGATGGCAGGGCCGCTGAAGCCGCGATGGGTGAAGAGCAGCGCCTCGCGGAATGCCGTCTTGCCGTGACGGATTTCTGCAGGTGCGGCGATACCGGACAATGGCGCCAGACGCTGGAGGAGTTGCGGATCGAGGGTCAGCGGCACCAGGCCGGGCCGCGTCTCGACCATAGGCAATCCGAACTGCTCGGCTATGCGATAGGCAAAGCCGGTGGCGCCCATTTTCGGGATCGACTTGCCGCCGGTCGCGACAACGAGTGAGGATGCCTCGAAGACGCCTTCGGACGTGCTGACCCGATAACCGTCGCCTGCCTGTTCGACGCCGCTTATTTCCGTGCGCAACCATAGCTCGGCACCCACCGCGCGCATCTCATCCGTCAGCATGCGGATGATGTCCTTGGCGCTGTTGTCGCAAAAGAGCTGGCCGAGCGTCTTTTCATGCCAGGCGATGCCATGGCGCTCCACCATGGCGAGAAAATCCTTCGGCGTGAAACGCGCCAGGGCCGACTTGGCGAAATGCGGATTGGCAGACAGGAAGTTCTTCGGGCCGGCATGGATATTGGTGAAATTGCAGCGTCCGCCGCCGGAAATGCGGATTTTGTCTCCCGGTGCCGAAGCGTGGTCCAGCACCGCAACGGAGCGCCCGCGCTGGCCGGCGCGGATGGCACACATCATGCCCGCCGCACCCGCTCCGAGAACGATCACATCATATTTGCCGACCACGCTTGAACCCCTAATCATTCGCCGTGCGCTCTCACCACTTTTCCATCATACGGCGAAAGTCCGAGCGGTTTTCCCCCTCGCCAATTGGCAAACTGCGGTTATGATGCAATCACCGATCAACCCAAATACGGTGTTTTATGCCTGCGAGAAAGACCCCGCTGAAAGCTTCAGTGCCTGCCTCGAAAATCCCGACGGTGCCTCCCAGCCTGCGATCGGCACGCGGCGTGGCAAACTGGAAGGAAGCGGCCCAATGGCTGCGGGCACGCGGGATCGAAGACATCGAATGCATCACGCCAGACCTTGCCGGCGTTCCCCGCGGCAAGATGATGCCGACCTCGAAATTCACCTCCAATACGTCGCTGGCGTTGCCCTCCGCGATCTATCGCCACACGATTTCGGGGGAATATCCGGAAGAGACCGAAAGCTTCCGTTACGAGCCGCGCGACAGCGATCTGAAGCTGGTGCCGGACCTTTCGACGCTTTCCGTCGTGCCCTGGGAAACCGACCCGACGGCGCAGGTGATCTGCGATATCGTCAATTCCGAAGGGCACGCGGTGTCCTACACGCCGCGCAACCTCTTGAAGAAGATCATGGGACTCTATCGCGATCGCGGCTGGAAGCCTGTGGTTGCACCCGAGATCGAATTCTATCTGGTCGCCAAGAATGACGACCCCGACTATCCGCTGCATCCGCCGAAAGGCCGCTCCGGCCGCTCGATCCTCGGCGGTCAAGGCTATTCGATCGCCGGGATCAACGAGTTCGACGAGCTGATCGACGATATCTACCACTTCTCCGAGAAGCAGGGTCTGGAGATCGACACGCTGATCCATGAAGAAGGTCCGGCGCAGCTCGAAATCAACCTGCGCCACGGCGATCCGATCGAGCTTGCCGACCAGGTGTTCATGTTCAAGCGAACCATTCGCGAGGCGGCGCTGAAGCACGGTATCTACGCGACCTTCATGGCCAAGCCGATGCAGAGCCAGGCGGGTTCGGCGATGCATATCCACCAGTCCGTCGTGAATATCGAGACCGGCAAGAACGTCTTCACCAATCCGGACGGCAGCCCATCACAGGAGTTCTTCTACTTCATCGGCGGCATGCAGCGTTACGTGCCTAATGCGCTCGCCATGCTGGCGCCCTATGTGAATTCCTACCGGCGGCTAGCGCCGAACATGTCGTGCCCGGTCAACAATGCCTGGGGCTACGACAACCGCACCACCGCCTTCCGTGTGCCGGTTTCTGATCCGCAGGCCCGCCGCGTGGAGAACCGGCTGCCGAGTTCCGATGCCAACCCTTATCTGGCGCTTGCCGCCTCGCTCGCCTCCGGCCTGCTCGGCATCATGAAGCAGGTGGACCCGACGGCACCGACCGAGGATTCGGCCAATGAGGGCTCGATCGATCTGCCGCGCGGTCTTCTGGAGGCCATTGCGCTGCTGGAAGATGAACCGGCCTTCGAGGAGGTCCTCGGCAAGGAGTTCATCGACATCTATGCCGGCGTCAAACGCGGCGAGTTCGAAACCTTCATGCAGGTGATCAGCCCGTGGGAGCGGGAATTCCTTCTGCTCAACGTGTGAAGGAGATCGCCCATGACATTGCAGGAAACATGGCAGAGCCCCATCGCGCCCGGACTTTCCTTCTATCAGGCAACCGTCGGCCCGCGTCCGAGCTATCCTAGGCTGGATGGCTCGCGCCGTGCCGATGTTGCCATTATTGGCGGCGGCTATACCGGGCTGCAGGCCGCCTACAATCTCGCCAAGGGCGGTGTCGATGTCGTGCTGATCGACGGCAACCGCTTCGGAGACGGCGCCTCCGGCCGCAATGGCGGTCAGCTCGGCACCGGGCAGCGCTCCTGGCCTGAGGAGATCGAAGAGAAGATCGGCTACGAGCGCTCGAAGGCGCTTTTCGACCTTGCCGAGGATGCGAAACGTCATCTGCTCGATTTCGCAACCGAGCACGGTATCGACATCGACTTTCTGCCCGGCCAGATGAATGTCACGCACAAGCAGAGCTACAAGCAGGCCTATATCGACAATGCCGAGATCGCCGCGGCGCGCTACGGCTATCCGCATGTCAAATTCATGGATCGGGCAGAGACGCAGGAGCGGCTGGGCTCGGAATTCTATCTCTATGGCGTCCGGGATATGGGCACTGGCCATATTCATCCGATGAAACTGCTGATCGGTCTGGCGCGGGTCGCCGTCGAAGCCGGCGCCTCCCTTTATGAGATGACCAAGGCGAAAGCCTTCCGGCAATCGGAGGGCAAGACGATCATCGAAACGGATGGCGGGGAAATTACCGCCGATCGGGTGCTGATCGCCTGCAACGGCTATATCGACAATCTGGAACCGGTGACGGCAAGCCACGTCATGCCGATCCGCTCCTTCATCGGCGCCACCGAACCGCTCGATCGCTTTCCGACCGTTCTCCCCGGCAATGAAGCCGTGGCCGATTCGCGGTTCGTGGTGCGCTACTTCCGCAAATCGAAGGACGGGCGGCTGCTGTTCGGCGGGCGCGAGGCCTATACCGCAGATAACCCGCGCGACATAACGCAGCACATACGCCGGCAGATCGCCGAGATTTATCCGGCTCTGGCTGATATCAACATCGACTATGCCTGGGGTGGATCGGTCGGCATCACCATGCCGCGCCAGCCCTTCGTGCGCGAGATCATGCCGGGCGTCACCTCGATCGGCGGCTATTCTGGCCATGGGGTCATGCTGTCAAACTATTGCGGTAAACTCTATGCGAAAACAGTTCTCGGGAATGCGGACGAGCTGCACCTTTTCAAGGAGCTGAACGTCCCGCCCTTCCCCGGCGGCGCGCGCATGCGGGCGCCTCTGCTGTTCCTGGCGCTCTCGTGGTTTGCGCTGCGCGACAGGTTTTGAAACTGGAAGACGATTTCTTCCACCGGCGATCCGCTCTAAAAGCCGAGTCTGAATTTTGCGATGCACACTGGCCTTTTTAAATCGATTAGATTAAAAGGGGCCTCAACCAAGACCGATTGAGAGATACCTCATGAGCAGCCAAATCATTCCCGTTGAACCATTTGATTATGTCGTTTTCGGCGGCAGCGGCGACCTTGCCGAGCGCAAGCTCCTGCCCGCTCTTTATCATCGCCAGATCGAAGGCCAGTTCTCCGAGCCGACCCGCATTATCGGCGCATCGCGCAGCGCGCTTTCGAACGAGGAATACCGCAAGTTTGCCGACGCCGCCCTCAAGGAACACCTGAAAAAGGGCGAATATGACGAGCCGGAAGTCAAGAAATTCCTGGCACGCCTGTTCTATGTTCCGGTCGATGCGCGCAGCGATGCCGGCTGGGACCAGCTCAAGAAAATCCTCGACGAGGGCAAGGATCGCGTTCGCGCCTTCTACCTCGCCGTCGCTCCGGGCATCTTTGGCGACATCTCGCAGAAGATCCATGATCACAAGCTGATCACCAAGTCGACGCGTATCGTCGTCGAAAAGCCGATCGGCCGCGACCTCGCCTCGGCGCTGCAGCTCAACGACACGATCGGCAAGGTCTTCAAGGAAGAGCAGATCTTCCGCATCGACCACTATCTTGGCAAGGAGACGGTGCAGAACCTGATGGCGCTGCGCTTCGCCAACGCCCTTTACGAGCCGCTATGGAACGCCAACCATATCGACCACGTACAGATCACGGTCGCGGAATCGGTCGGTCTCGAAGGCCGCGCCGGCTACTACGATACCGCTGGCGCCCTGCGTGACATGGTGCAGAACCACATTCTGCAGCTGCTTTGCCTGACCGCGATGGAAATTCCCTCCTCGATGGATTCCGAAGCCGTGCGCGACGAGAAGCTGAAGGTGCTGCGCGCACTGAAGCCGATCAATGCTTCCAATGTCGAGCAGGCAACGGTTCGCGGCCAGTACCGCGCCGGCGCTTCCTCGGGCGGCCCGGTCAAGGGCTACCTCGATGAACTCGAAGGCGGCGTTTCCAACACGGAAACCTTCGTCGCCATCAAGGCCGAGATCGGCAACTGGCGCTGGGCCGGCGTTCCCTTCTACATCCGCACCGGCAAGCGTCTTGCCGGCCGCATGTCGGAGATCGTCATCACCTTCAAGCCGATCCCGCACAATATTTTCGATCAGGCCGCCGGTCGCACCGTCGCCAACCAGCTGATCATCCGCCTGCAGCCCGACGAAGGCGTCAAGCAGTCGCTGATGATCAAGGACCCGGGGCCGGGCGGCATGCGCCTGCGCAACGTCTCGCTCGATATGAGCTTCGCATCGGCCTTCAACGTCCGCAATCCGGATGCCTACGAACGCCTGCTGATGGACGTCATCCGCTCCAACCAGACGCTCTTCATGCGCCGCGACGAAGTCGAGGCGGCATGGGAATGGGTCGATCCGATCCTCAAGGGTTGGGAAGAGGCAGGCCAGCAGGTGCAGGGCTATACCGCCGGCACCTGGGGTCCGAGCCAGGCCATCGCTCTCATCGAGCGCGACGGCCGCACTTGGCATGACGATATCTAATCCAGGACGATAACGATGACAGCAAATATGCATGCTTTCGCCAATGGCGCCGAACTCGCCGGCAAGCTCGCGGACAAGGTGGCCGAGACCCTCTCGGCTGCCATCGAAGCGCGCGGCTCCGCAAGCATAGCGGTCTCCGGCGGCTCGACGCCGAAGGCCTTTTTCCAGGCGCTGTCGTCGCGTTCGATCGACTGGGGCAAGGTGACGATCACCCTCGTCGACGAACGGTTCGTGCCGGCGGATAACCCGCGCTCGAACCACCTGCTCGTCCAGGAAAACCTGCTGAAGGACAAGGCCGCTACGGCCAAGTTTCTTCCGCTCTATCAGGCTGTGGCTTCCGTCGAGGAGGCGGCCGCCATCGCCACGGAAAAGACCAGGGCTGTCGGCCATCCCTTCGATGTCGCCATCCTCGGCATGGGCAATGACGGCCACACTGCCTCGTTCTTTCCCGGCGGCAACAATCTTCTGACCGCTCTCGATCCGAACACCCCGCGCGGCATCATCACGATGGAAGCGCAGGATGCGGGCGAGCCACGGCTGACGTTCACCTTCTCCAGCCTTCAGGATGCCCGATTGCTCGCGCTCCATATCGAGGGAGCGGGCAAGAAGGACGTTCTTGCCAAGGCGGAAGCGCCAGGCGAAGAAACCGAGATGCCGATCCGCGCCATGCTGCGCCGGGCGGCCTCCCCGGTCGAGATTTATTGGGCTCCCTGACACAGCCGACAGGCCTCGTCATCGAACCCTGAAAGACACAGCAACATGTGCTGCGCCATGCGCCCGCAAGGGCGTATCGGAAAAGCATTGACTTTTGACCCCGCGCCATGCCCTCAACCGAGACAGATCCGAGGCGATCTTCCGGGGCACAGCGCAAACAGACGGAGGCAGATCGACCATGGCCGCTGACGCCCGCATTTCCAAGATTACCGCACGCATCGTCGAGCGCTCGAAGCCGACACGCGAGCGCTACCTGGACCGCCTGCGCAACGCTGCAACGAAGGGCGCGCAGCGCTCCGTGCTCGGCTGCGCCAACCTCGCGCATGGCTTCGCAGTCTGTTCCCCCTCCGAGAAGGATGCACTGGCGGGTGACCGCGTGCCCAATCTCGGAATCATCACCTCCTACAACGACATGCTCTCGGCGCATCAGCCATTCGAGACCTACCCCGCGATCATTCGCGAGGCAGCGGCGCAAGTCGGCGGCATCGCCCAGGTAGCAGGCGGCGTGCCCGCCATGTGCGACGGCGTCACGCAAGGACAGCCGGGTATGGAGCTTTCGCTGTTCTCGCGTGACCTGATTGCCATGTCGGCAGCGGTCGGCCTCTCGCACAACATGTTCGATGCGGCCGTTTTCCTCGGCGTCTGCGACAAGATCGTGCCCGGCCTCGTCATCGCCGCCCTCTCCTTCGGACACCTGCCAGCCGTCTTCATTCCGGCCGGGCCGATGACCTCGGGCCTGCCGAATGACGAGAAGTCGCGCGTGCGCCAGCTCTATGCCGAGGGCAAGGTCGGACGCGCCGAACTGCTGGAAGCGGAATCGAAGTCCTATCATGGTCCCGGCACCTGCACCTTCTACGGCACCGCCAATTCCAACCAGATGCTGATGGAGATCATGGGCTTCCATATGCCCGGCGCATCCTTCGTCAACCCCGGCACGCCGCTGCGCGAAGCACTGACCCGCGAGGCAACCAAGCGTGCGCTTGCGATCACCGCCATGGGCAATGAATTCACACCCGCCGGCGAGATGATCGACGAGCGCTCGATCGTCAACGGCGTCGTCGGCCTGCATGCGACAGGCGGCTCTACCAACCACACGATGCATATCGTCGCCATGGCGCGCGCCGCCGGCATCGTGCTGACCTGGCAGGATATTTCCGAACTTTCCGACATCATCCCGCTGCTTGCCCGCGTCTATCCAAACGGGCTTGCCGACGTGAACCATTTTCACGCAGCCGGCGGCATGGGCTTTCTCATCAAGGAGCTCTTGAAGAAGGGATTGCTGCACGACGACGTGCGCACCGTTTACGGCCATGGCCTCGGCAACTACTCCATCGACGTCAAGCTTGGCGCCGACGGCAATGTCGCCCGCGAGCCTGCGCCGGAGAAGAGCCATGACCCGAAGGTGCTGGCGAGCATCGAGACACCGTTCCAGGGCAGCGGCGGCTTGAAGATGCTGCGCGGCAATATCGGCAAGGCGGTCATCAAGATTTCGGCGGTTAAGCTGGAACGCCACATCGTCGAGGCACCGGCCGTGATCTTCCACGACCAGTTGGAGATGCAGCAGGCTTTCAAGGACGGCAAGCTGAACCGCGACTTCGTTGCGGTCGTCCGATTCCAGGGCCCGAAGGCCAACGGTATGCCCGAACTGCATAAGCTGACGCCGGCGCTCGGCGTGCTGCAGGATCGCGGCTTCCGCGTGGCGCTTCTGACCGACGGGCGCATGTCCGGCGCATCGGGCAAGGTGCCGGCTGCAATCCATGTCACGCCAGAAGCCGTTGACGGCGGCCCGATCGCCCGCATCCGCGAAGGCGACATGATCCGCATCGACGCGATCGCCGGCACGCTGGAAGTGCTTGTCGACGCCGCAGACATGGCCGAACGCGAACCGGTGACCGCGGACCTCTCCGAAAACGAATTCGGCATGGGCCGCGAGCTCTTCGCTCCCTTCCGCCACGCCTCCGGGCCGGCGGACCAGGGCGCAAGCGTCCTGTTCCGCCATTAAGGCTGCGGCACCGGAATTTGGTAGGACTGCATCGAAGGCCGATCAGGGGGCCTTCGATGCCGTTGCCTCTGCATTCTCCGGAGCCTTGTCCGTCCATTTCGGCGGAAGGCCGAGGCGTGATCCTACGAAGCCCGCGACACCCGGCGATTTTCCGAAGACCTTGCATGCCTCGTATTTCGGAGCGCGCCCGACGAGGGCCGCCAGTTTCGCTTTGGAAAGCATGGAAGGCATCGTTCCGAACGGCGTCTTGCCATTGACCAAGAGCTTGCTGAAATCGTCGCCGAATTTCGCAGCCAGACTATAGGCGTCGCCTTCCTTGGCGACGGTTCCTGAATCGAGAAATGCGTTGGCGCCGCGTCCCCAGATCATGACGGCCTTCTGCACGCCCTGGCGATCGAGCGCCTCGGCCTCGAGCGAAAGGCTGCCCATGCCGATCGGAATGCGCGGAACAGGCACGGGGACGCCAGGCAGCAGCACGCTTTTCGCCACCGATGCGACCTTCGACGCACCGACGGCCGTCGCGTTTGTAGCCTTCACCTGGGTCACGACGGCGCGAACGGTCAGATCAGCCGGTTCCGACAGACCGACAACGACGAAGCGTTCGCTCAGGCTGGAGCAAAGCGTCCTGTCGACGGCGTTGGTGACGAGATTTCGCTGCGCGGATGTGAAAGCAGCGCTTTCGGCTTGCATCGAAAAGGCAGTGGGAATGATCTTCACGGTCTTTGCCGCCAGAACATCGTCCTTGCTCACCCTCAGAAGCGAGTGGGCGACGAGCCCATTCGACTTCGTCAGACCGTCATAGGATCGCAGGGATCCTGAACGATCCAATGGCGCGGCAGCGCAGCCCGCCAATAGGCTCATCGAAAGAACGATCGTCACTATGTTGAACCGACCGGGTCTGACGCCTGCGGCGGCGAGTGAACCTGATATCGCAGCAGTTTCATGATCCGTGATTAGGTTGATTGACATTGACGTATCGCTCTCCCGCACCCCTCAGGGTTTTCGTGCCAACATTAAATATTACACTTGGTGTAAAAATTAATGTTGGCTACTTTGCGGCGGTTGGTGAACGAGGATGCAGAATTATTTCGCCGGAAATAGCGGTGGCAAAACGAGGCATGCGTGGCGAAGCAAGGCGCCATGGTTTGTACGCTGCGATGATTTATGGCAGAATTGAGCCATGCAAGACCCCGCCTCAAAACCGGAAAGCCTGCGCGAACAAAAGCGGCGGCTGACATTTCAACGTATTGTGGATGCTGGACTGAAATCCTTTCTTTCGAAGGGCTATCAGGAAACGACCCTCGACGACATTGCGGCGGCAGCCGGTATCTCCCGTCGGACCTTCTTCTATTACTTCAAGAGCAAGGACGAGATTCTACTCGCTCATCAACGCGGGCATATGGAAAGGATCAGGGCCTGCATTCTGGAGAGCGACTCGGCCAAGCAACCGATCGATGTCGTCCATGACGCGATACGGAAGCTCATAACACGCCTGCAGGGCCCGGAGCTTCTGGCGACCGCCCGCCTTATGCGGCAAAGCGAGGCATTGCGCGCCCGCAGACACGGCAACTACCTGCAGCTCGAACAGGCTGTCTATGAGAGCCTGTGCGAGTTGTTTCCAGCCAAGGACAAGGACGGATTGCGGCTGATTTCGATGATATCGGTAAGTCCAACGCGCATGGCGGTCGACAATTGGATCGAGCAAGATGGCAGGCGGCCGCTGATCGAATACGTTGAAGATGCGCTCACGAAATTCCGCGAAGAAATCCGATCCGCCGTCCGGTCATAACTTTATTTCGGGATCCCGGTCATGCCCTGATATCGAGCACGCGGTTCTTGTGCGCCGGGTGGGTGCTGTAGACGAAGATCTTGTTCATTTCCTTCTCCGTGAGGAGGCGCAGGAAACGGACTTCCACCGTGTTGTTGGGGAAGACCTTCATCAGCACGCAGCCGACCTTGCTGATGCGCGCGTCGGGAATATCCAGGTAGAATTGCTTCGGCAGATTATACTGGGTGAGGATCGCCAGAACGGCGCTGCTCTGCGAAATGCGGATGATATCGCAGCGGCGAGAGGCCAGGTTCATCACACCCTTTTCGGTGTATTCCAGCCGCGCCGCGTTCATCGTGTCTTCCATGCGGAACCGCACTTCGCGGTCATACATGAAGGATTCTTCTTTATTAAGGAAATGCTGACCTGAATTAGCTCTGCCGAAAGCAGCCATCTGAGTAAATCCCTGGAGTATATTTCAGGGACGAGACTATCAGCGGGTCTTTAACAGAAGGTTTGAAGGCGCCGGCCCAAATTGAATTTTGTCGTTGGTCTTTGCTTGGGCCGGCGTCGTTTCGTAAATGCGGTCAACTATTGCTTGCGATAGCTATGACCATCGGCATCGAAGAGATGCAGTTTCTGTCGGTCGGCGGCAAAGCGCATCTTGTGGCCGCGCTGGATATCGGTGATGCCCGGGATCTTGACGATGATCGGCTCGCCATCCACCAGACCTTCGATATAGAGCTGCGTCACTTCGCCGAGCGCTTCGACGATGGAGACCTCGCCTTCGAAAAGATAGTTTTCGTCGGTCGCAATGCGCAGGTCCTCCGGGCGAACGCCGAAGCTCGCGGACTTGCCCTTCTCGGACGCCTGCGTGGGCACATCCAGCGTCACCGACTTGCCGCCCTTAAGCGTCACGGTCGTCGTCGCGCCGGTGTCCGTCACGGTCGCCGGAATGATGTTCATCGCCGGAGAGCCGATGAACTTGGCGACGAAGAGGTTGGCCGGGCGTTCGTAGAGTTCGAGCGGCGCGCCCACCTGCTCGACGCGGCCGGCCGACAGCACGACGATGCGGTCGGCAAGCGTCATGGCCTCCACCTGGTCGTGGGTGACGTAGATCATCGTCGTCTCGGGCATGGAATCGCTGAGCTTGGCGATCTCGATGCGGGTCGCGACGCGAAGCGCGGCATCCAGGTTCGACAACGGCTCGTCGAAGAGGAAGACCTTCGGGTTACGGCAGATGGCGCGGCCGATGGCGACGCGCTGACGCTGGCCACCCGAGAGAGCTTTCGGCAGACGTTCGAGATATTGGGTGAGCTGCAGGCTGGCGGCTGCCGCGCGAACGCGACGGTCGATCTCCTGCTTGCTTTCGCCGGCGATCCGCATGCCGAATGCCATGTTGTCGTAGACCGTCATGTGCGGATAGAGCGCGTAGGATTGGAAGACCATGGCGATGCCGCGCCTGGAAGGCGGAACCTCGTTCACCTTCTGCCCGGCAATGAGCATGTCGCCCGCGGTGATGCTCTCCAGCCCGGCGATCATGCGCAGCAAGGTGGACTTGCCGCAACCGGAAGGACCCACGAAGACGATGAATTCACCCTCGTTGATCTCCAGATCGATGCCGTGCAGAACATGCACGTTGCCATAGGATTTTCTTATATCCTTCAGAACAAGTCCCGTCATGTGTTCTTCCTCCTCCCAAGGGCTCAGGCAAGACGCGCGAAATAAGCGCCCCATGCCGGAATATCGATCTTGTTGCCGTAGTTGTTGCTGTTAAAGCCATGCCCCGTCAACGCTTGCCACTGCCCCTCCGGCAAGGTTGCCAGCGCTTCGACCGCGCTCATATTGAAGGCGCAGAGAATGGTCTCGTTGCCGTAGGTGCGGGTAAAGATGAGTATGTCGCCCTGCGGATCCACAAAGGCGATCTCGCCCTTGGCGAAGGCCGGATATTGCTTGCGGAAGGCGAGGAAGCGACGATACTGCTCCAGCACCGAGTTCTCGTCGCCCTGCTGCACGCTGACCGCGCGCAGGATGTGTTCGACAGGCACGGGCAGCCAGGGCTTGACCGTGGAAAAGCCGCCCTGTGCGACCTGGCTGTCCCAGACCATCGGTGTGCGGCAGCCGTCGCGGCCCTTGAATTCCGGCCAGAACTGGATGCCATAGGGGTCCTGCAGATCCTGATAGGCAAGGTCGGCTTCGGTGAGCGCCAGCTCTTCACCCTGATAAAGGCAGACGGAGCCGCGCAAGGTCAGCAGCAGCGCTGCGTAGAGCTTGGCGAAGGCATCGCGGTCGGCAACCAGGCTGCCCCAGCGGCTGACGTGGCGCACGACGTCATGGTTGGAGAATGCCCAGCAGGCCCAGCCTTCGGGAGCGGCGGCATCGAAATCCTTCATCACCTCTTCGACACGCTCCGGTGACAGAGCGTCGGGTGCCAGAAACTCGAAGGCGTAGCACATATGCATCTTGTCGCCGCCGGAGGTGTATTCGCCGACGATCTCGAGACCGCGCTGGCTGTCACCCACTTCGCCGACGGCTGCAATCGCCGGATATTCATCGAGGACGGCGCGGAAACGCTTGAGGAACTTCAGGTTCTCCGGACGGTTCTTGTCGTAGAGATGCTCCTGGAAATTATAGGGATTGACCGCCGGCGCCGTCGAGGCGTTGCGGCGGGAAGGTTCCAGCGCCGGGTTGTCGCGCAATTCCTTGTCATGGAAGTAGAAATTGATGGTGTCGAGCCGGAAGCCATCGACGCCGCGGTCGAGCCAGAAACGCACGACATCCAGCAGCCTGTCCTGCACTTCCGGATTATGCAGGTTCATGTCCGGCTGCGAGGTCAGGAAGTTGTGCATGTAATATTGCATGCGGGTCGGATCCCACGCCCAGGCCGAGCCGCCGAAGATCGACAGCCAGTTGTTGGGCGGGGTGCCGTCCGGCTTGGCATCGGCCCAGACGTACCAGTCGGCCTTGGGATTGTCTCTGCTCGAGCGGCTTTCGACAAACCAGGGATGACGATCCGAGCTGTGCGACAGCACTAGATCGATCATCACCTTGATGCCGAGGCGGTGGGCTTCCGCGACCATCGCATCGAAATCGGCGAGCGAGCCGAAGATCGGGTCGACATCTTCATAGTTGGAGACGTCATAGCCGAAATCGCGCATCGGCGAGGTGAAGAAAGGCGAGACCCAGATCGCGTCGACACCGAGGGCCGCAACATGCGGCAGCCGAACGGCGATCCCCTTGAGGTCGCCGATGCCATCGCCATTCGAGTCCTGGTAGGAGCGCGGATAGATCTGGTAGATCACCGCGCCGCGCCACCAGTCCTTGTCAACGGCCGAAATCGATTGAGGGGCAATGCTCATGCTAGTAGGTCCTGTTGGATTGGGATGGTCTTGGATCAGCCCCCCTTCACCGACCCGGCGAGCAGACCGCGCACGAGATAGCGCTGCAGACCGAAGAAGACGAGGAGCGGAATAAGGATGGTAACGAAAGCCGAGGCCGTCAGGATTTCCCAGTTGCCGCCGCGAGAACCGAGCAGCGCGTTCAGGGCCGCCGTCAGGACCAGGTGATCCTTGTCCGTGCCGAGGAACACCATGGCGATCAGCAGGTCGTTCCAGACCCACAAGAACTGGAAGATCGCGAAGGAGGCCAGAGCCGGGAAGGATAGCGGCAGGATGATCTTGACGAAGATGTCGAAATCGCTGGCGCCATCGACGCGCGCGGATTCGATGATCTCCTTCGGCAGGCCGGCAATGTAATTGCGCAGCAGATAGATGGCGAGCGGCAGGCCGAAGGCCGTATGCGCGAGCCATATGCCCGGATAGGTCTTCGATGGTACGCCGAAGATCTGGCCGATCTCGTTATAGATGCGCAGAAGCGGGATCAGCGACATCTGCAGCGGCACGACGATCAGGCCGACCACGAGCGCGATCAGCAAGGCGCGGCCCGGGAAATCCATCCAGGCAAGCGCATAGGCAGCAAAAGCGGCGATCAGGATCGGAATGACCGTTGCCGGGATCGTCACCGTCAGCGAATTGATGAAGGATTGGCCGATGCCCTCACCGCCAAGCACGGAGCGATAGTTGTCGAAGGTGAACTGCGGCGGTGTGGCGATGGTCAGATAGACGCGCTTGCTGCGGGCGTCGGCTTCGAAAGGACCGGTTTTCTGATAGCGATAGCTGCCATCAGCATTGACCGTGAGTGTTTCACCATTGCCGAGATCGGCGGCTGAGCCGACCTTGTAGGCAGCCGGCTCCTGCACGCGCAGGCCGAAGGACTGGATCTTGCCGTTGCCGCTGTTGCCTTCGCCGGCAACCGTACCCGAGATAACGTAATTGGCGCCGTCCTGTTTTGCCTTGTCCGGGCCATCGAGACGGACGGCCGCCGTCTGCGACGAGCCGGAGAAAGCCGTCCACCAGCCGGAGACGACGATCTGGTCCTTGTCGCGGATAGCGGTGACGAAGATGCCGAGCGTCGGCAGCAGCCAGAGGAGAACGATGAGCAGCACCGCGGCATGAACGAAGATGCGGGCGGGGCCGATGCGACCGAGAGTTCCAATCATGTCAGCGCCCCTTCGTTTCTGCGTTTGCACGACGAATGTTCCAGATCATGATCGGCGTCACAGCCGCCATGATGACGAGCGCGATAACGGCGCTTCGGCCGCTGTCGCCGCCGCCGCGGAACATCCAGTTGAACATCAGGTTGGCGAGCACCATCGTGTTCCATTGACCGTTGGTCATGGTGAGCACGATGTCGAAGACCTTGAGGACGAGAATGGTGATGGTGGTCCAGACGGTGGCGATCGTGCCCCAGACCTGCGGAACCATGATCTTCCAGAAGATCTGCCAGCCATTGGCGCCGTCGATGACGGCTGCCTCGATGGTTTCCTCGGGGATGCCGCGCAATGCAGCCGACAGTATGACCATGGCAAAGCCGGTCTGGATCCAGATCAGCATGACCATGAGGAAGAAGTTGTTCCAGAACGGAATGGTGATCCAGACCTCCGGCGTGCCGCCGAAAAGCTGGACGACGGCATTCAGCAAGCCGATCTGCGCGTCTGTACCGCCGCGATATTCGTAGATGAACTTCCAGATGACCGAGGCGCCGACAAAGGAAATCGCCATCGGCATGAAGATGACGGCCTTGGCGATGTTGCCCCACCAGATGCGGTCGGTCATGACGGCGATGACGAGGCCGAAGAAGGTGCAGGCGGCCGGCACGACGGCGAGCCAGAGGATGTTGTTGAAGATCGACTGGCGGAATTCGGTGTCGTAGAAGGCCCAGACATAATTGGCGCCGCCGACGAACTGGCTGCCGTCAGGCCCGTAGAAGGACAGGATGAGGGTCGCGATCACCGGATAGACGAGGTAGACGACCAGCAGGAAAATCGCCGGGCCCAGGAAGAGCCAGGGGCGGATCAGGCCACGGCGGCGCAGGTTGACGGCGGCCGCATGGACCTCGGTCCCTTCCTTTGCCGGGAAAATTACGTCCAGAAGCTTGTTGGAACACCAGAAATAGGCGGCACAAAAGGCAACGCCGAATATCATGGCTCCAATCGCCGACACGATCTGCGAAAACATCCTTCCCTCCCCGAATTGACCTTCTTGAGACCACCCGTCCGACATCGGCCGCGCACGAAATGCGCGCCGCGACATGGTGCATGGCGTCGCCGGAACCTGCCGGCGACGCTTGGCTCGTTAAGTCTTACTTGATGGCGTCCCAGGACTTCTGGATGCCGTCGGCAACATCCTGTGCGGACTTGCCGCCGACGAAGTCCACCATGCCTGTCCAGAACGAACCGGCGCCGATCTTGCCCGGCATCAGGTCAGACCCGTCGAAGCGGAACGTGGTCGCGGAGGTCAGAAGTGCACCTTCCTTGCGCAGCGTATCGTTGGCATAGGCGGCCGTGTTGACACCCTTGTACGGCGTCAGGAAGCCGGACTGCGCCATCCAGACTTCCTGGGCGATCGGCGTCTGCAGGAACTGGATGAAGGCGCGAGCGGCCTTCGAGTCCTTGGTGATGGTCGCAAGCGTACCAGCACCTTCGACCGGCTTGCCGAGTTCAGGATGTGCGGCATAGGGCGGGAAGTAGAAGAAGTCCGCATCCTGGCCGAGCTTGGTGCCGTCCGGGAAGAAGGACGGGATGAAGGATGCCTGCTTGTGCAGGTAGCACTTCGGCGGCACCGAGAAGAGACCCTTCGGGCTGTCGCGGAAGTCCGTGGAAGCAACCGCTGCGACGCCACCGGCGACGTATTTCGGATTCTTCGCGAACGTGCCGAATGCCTCGATTGCGGCGACGACCTTCGGGTCGTTGAACTTCAACGTGTTGTCGACCCAGTGATCATAATCCTGCGGTGAGTTCAGGCGCAGCATCAGATCTTCGACCCAGTCGGTTGCCGGCCAGCCGGTGGCACCACCGGAACCGAGACCGATGCACCAGGGGGTGCCGCCATCCTTGACGATCTGGTCGGAAAGCTTGAGCAGGTCCTCCATCGTGGTGGGAACCTTGTAGCCGGCTTCTTCGAAGTTCTCCGGTACATACCAGACCAGCGACTTCAGGTCGGCCTTATAAGGGAAGGCGTAGAAGGCATCCTTGCCGTCCTTGCCCTTGTAGGTGCCATAACCGACCCAGCTGTCGCCGGCGCCGTAATTGGTCTTGACCCAGGAGGCCAGGTCATCGCCGAGCGGCGTCAGATAGCCCTTGCTGGCGAGATTGGCGAGAAGACCCGGCTGCGGCAGGATGGCGACGTTCGGCGGCGAGCCGGCCTGCGTGTCGATAACGATCTGCTGCTCGTAATTTTCCGAGGACGAATATTTGGCGTTCACGCCCGTCGCTTCGGTGAAATAGTTGAGGACGCTGGTAAAGAGCGCTTCGTCTTCGCCGCGCCAGGGGCCGAAAATGGTGAGCGTCTCACCCTTCAGGTCCGTATGAGCGGCCTTGAAGTCGTCATAGCTCCTCCAATTGAACTTGGCATCCTGGCCGGGCTGGAACTTCAGATCGGCAGCAATCGCCGTGCCTGCCATCAAAGCGGCGGCGGCAACGGTCATCAAAAACAACTTCTTCATGTGGTTGTCCTCCCAAACATAAAACCCACGAGCCGAAACACGATATCGTGCTGCGCGCTCCGTTCCTCAAAGCGCTTTGGCTACCTTCTCTCATCCATTGAGGACAGGAGAAAGTCAAGCGATTTTCAGATTTCGGCCCGTATACACGGAAAATCTCGCATTGCAGCATAAAATAACCGCCAATATTTTCGCCAATCGTCTTGTCTCACGCGCTCCGCCTGCTACATAATTGAAAGCGCTTTGGAAGCCGTGGACGTTTCGGGAGGTTACGTTGGCATCTTAGCGGCAGGAGTTGGAGGAGCCGAAATTCGTGAATCTGAAACAGCTATCGCAAATGCTGGGGCTGTCGCAGACGACAGTCAGCCGGGCATTGAACGGATATCCGGAGGTCAATCGCGAGACGCGCGAGCGCGTCCTCAAAGCGGTTCGGGAAACCGGCTATCGGCCCAATAAGGCGGCGCAGAGGCTCGCGACCGGCAAGGCGGGCTCGATCGGACTTGTCATGCCGACCTCACCCGGCAATTCGTCCGACGTGCATTTCAGCGAATTCCTGACCGGGCTCGGCGAAGAGGCCTTGCGGCATGATTTCCATTTCGTGCTGACGCCGGCAGATCCGAACGACGAAGTCGGCGCCTTGAGACGGCTGGCGGCGAGCGGCAATGTCGATGCCCTATTCGTCAACTATCTGCGCGGCCACGATCCGCGTCTGGAGATGCTGAAGACGCTCTCCATCCCCTTCCTCGTGCATGGGCGCTCCATCGGCTCGGAGCCGGACTACCCCTATCTCGACATCGACAACGAGGCCGCCTTCTACGATGCCACGAAGCTGTTGCTGCAGCTTGGGCACAAGCGCTTCGCGCTGCTGAACGGCCTGGTCTATCTCGATTTCGCCATCCGCCGGAAGAACGGTGTCGAGGCGGCACTTGCCGAACGGGGCCTGACGCTGGATGAGGCCTGTGTCAGCCACACGGCCATGACGGACGAACAAGGCCTTCTCGTCATGGAGCGCCTCCTGCAGATGGAGCAGCGTCCAACCGCTATCCTCTGTTCCAGTACCGTGCTGGCGCTCGGCGCAGTGCGTGCCATCAACCAGGCAAAGCTCAAGCTGGGCGAAGACATCTCGCTGATCGCCCATGACGACGTGCTGACTTTGCTGAAGCCGGAAAATTTCACCGTACCGCTGACGACGACGCGCTCATCGCTGCGTGCCGCCGGCAACCGGATTGCCGAACGGCTGATCGGCGAGATCAAGCATAGCGACGAGTTTCCATCGCAGGAGCTCTGGAAGACGGAGCTGATCGTCCGCGCCTCGACCGGCGTCGCGCCGGACGCTTGAGGTCGGCTTATAGCGGTCAAGCGTTTCACGGAAATACCTAACCGCTCTCAGCTGTTGTTTTTACGCAACTCCAGACGGAAAACCGCTGCACACTTTTCCTGGAATTGCTCTAGAACTTCGGTGGCTGTTTTCCCGCGGTGCGATGAGCGGCAATGACGGTATTGGCCATAAGCATGGCAATGGTCATCGGTCCGACACCGCCCGGAACCGGCGTGATGGCAGCGGCAACGTCAGAGGCTTCGGCATAGGCGACATCGCCCACCAGCCGGCTCTTGCCCTCGCCCCGCTCCGGTGCCGCAATGCGGTTGATGCCGACATCGATAACAGTCGCGCCTGGCTTGATCCAGTCAGCCTTGACCATCTCTGGACGTCCCACAGCCGCCACCAGAATGTCTGCACCGCGCGAGACCGAGGCCAGATCCTTCGTCCTCGAATGCGCCGTCGTCACTGTCGCATTGGCATTCAGCAGCAATTGCGCCATCGGCTTGCCGAACAGGTTGGAACGGCCGATGACCACGGCGTTCAGTCCCGACAGGTCGTCGCCATGGATACGGCGCACCAGAAGCATGGCGCCGGCCGGCGTGCAGGAGATCAGCCCGGTCTCGAGATCGCCGGTTGCCAGCTTCCCGGCATTGACGACATGCAATCCATCGACATCCTTGTCCGGCCGGATCGACTGGATGATTGGATCGGAATCCAGATGTTTCGGCAGCGGCAGCTGCACCAGAATGCCGTGGATGGACGGATCTTCGTTCAGCGATGCCACGAGGCTTGCAAGCGCTTCCTGGGTCGTCTCGGCCGGCAGCGTGTGCTGCACCGATTTGAAGCCGCATTCCTTGGCCATCTTGCTCTTGGAATTCACATAGGCGTGGCTGGCCGGATCGTCGCCGACGATGACGACCGCAAGCCCGGTCTTCACGCCGGTCTCCGTCTCAAGCCCTGCCGCCGCCACCTTCACAGCCTCGATCACCGAAGCCGCTGCAACCTTGCCGTCGATCACTGTCGTCACGATGGTCTCTCCGATATGAACTCGGCGCCAATCTACAAATCATCGGCGCGCTGGAATTGCCTGCCAACGCCCTATGGTGTCTGAAAGCGGTAATTGCAAGGAGAAACGGCGGCCGGATCAATCGATCCCGGCATGCCTGCGAGCCGCATATGTCTGGACTTTGGCACGCAGCAGCGCCAGCTCTTCCTGAATGCCCGCCCATTCATCGAGACTGACCGGTCGGGCTTCGATATCCGTAACAGCGACCGCGGCCGGATCATGAGAGGGATCGGGGAGCACCGTAGATGCCGGCTCGATAAGATCAGGGAAAACGGGATCGCGTACGCCGGTTTCCTCGACCTCATGGTCTTCCGCTGACGTGACGTCATCCCGCGATTTTCGCAGGAAGATCACGCAGAGCGACAGGCCGAGACCGGCCAGAAAGCCGATCGCCTGATTGCCGGCGAGATTGTCGTCAAGCGGCGCGACGGCCGCGACGGCCTGCGAAATCACCGTCATCGGCGGCTTGGCTTCCGGCGGAGCGAAAACGGCGCTTTGCTGGTCGGCCTCAAAGCGAGCTTGCGCGGCGGCAACTGCCTCCTGCAATTGCGTAAGATGGGCGATGTCGACATCGACGCCCTTCTGACTGAGCGCGGTCATGCGCGCGGAAAGCGCGTCCTGCTGCGCAAGAGCGGCTTTCAACGCCGCATCGCTGCTGACGACAAGCCGCTGCAGCTGGCTACGGATACCAGCGGCAAGATCATTCACTGTCGCCTGCTGTGCGAGCAGGCGCGGATGGCGCGGGCCGAGCTGGATCGCAAGCTGGGCGAGCTGCGCCTTGGCGGCGCTGTAGCGGCTGCGAATATCATCGAGGCCAGCTGCGGCCAGATCCGGTGGCAATGCACCGCTCATCAGGGAAGCGGGCGTTGCGGCTTTCGCTGCCGAGACATTGGCTCTGGCGCTACGCACCGCCAGTTCCGCCGCCTTGATGTCATTATCCAGCTGCTGACGCTGCTGTTGAAGAGCCACGGCCGCCGTTATCTTGTCTTCGCCATACTGAGCCTTGAAACTGGCAAGTGCGGCCGAGGCGCGATCAAGCTCCTTGCGGCTGCGATCGACCGCTGTGCCGCCTGCGCCGGATGCTCCGGCGGCCTGCACGACCGCCGCATCATAGATGGCGGCGACGGCCAGACGATTGGCGACTTCAGCGGATAGAAGCGGATCACCCGACGTGACGGACAGCCGCAAGAGGCCGGTCGCATCGTCAATACCGACGGCTACGCCTTTGCGAAGAGCCGCCTGCGCCCGCGAAGGCGCGTCCGAGGCATTGCCGCTGCCGGACAGAAGCTCGATGGCAACACCAAGGGCGCCGGCACGGCTCCCGCTGAATTCCGGGTTTCGATCCAGCTTCAACCTGGCGACGACATCCGAGAGCGTGGCCGGGGCGACCACACGCTTTGCCGCGACATCCAGCACCGCCTGGCGCGCCCCGCCCTCGCCTTCGGCATGAAGGAAAGCCTGCGACATGTAAAGCGGCGGCGAGGCAAGCATTGTCGGGATGGCCGCTCCCACCAGTGCCGTCGCGATGACAAAGCCGAGGGAACGGAGACTCAAAGACCAATTACGGGATCGGGATGAAGGCTCGGGCAAGGCCGGTTCGGCGATGTACTCGAAAGGCTCGGCTCCACCATCAAGCAGATCGGGCACAAACTCCAGCAGATCGGAGACAGGCTCCAAGGGCTGCTTGCCAGCCGGCTCATGCTCGGCGTAGCGGCGGCTGAGGATGCTGCCGACATGCTCGGCCAATGGCTGGGCCGGCGGTGCTTCTTCCGGCGCGGGCGCTCTTCCACCCGACACCGGATAGGGATCGCCATCCAGCCTTCTGCGCAGGAGCGCCCGCAACTGCGCATCACGCGGATCGTCGGAATTGGCAGCGCGCAGATCAGTGCGGCTGCGAAAGCTATCGTCTTCGAGATGAGCGGAATTATGTCGGCCTGGCCCATGCGAAGCCTGCTGGGCTTCTGCATCGTCAGGGTAGAATCCGGTCCTGGCTTTGCTTTCGTACATGGCGGGTCATCTCGGACGCATGGTCGCAAGACCAGTGCAAATAGTTAACCCACTCTAAACTTTCATGCCAAAGAAAGAGTTAACGCCATGCCCGCAATTATCAACTTGCTAATTTATCCGGCGGCATGAGCCGAGGCCGCGTGTGCTGTGTCTCCACCCGACCGATCCGCTGCTTGCGGCCGAACTGATGCCTGATAACCTGGTAAAGGAAGATCGGCACGCCCAACATATAACGCCGCCACAACCTGCCCGGCTCCAGGACCAGGCGGAACAGCCACTCGCTGCGCATTGCGCGCACCAGTGCCGGAGCGCGCGGTACAGTGCCCGAGATGAAATCGAACAGGGCACCCACCGTCAGGACCAGCCGTGCATGCTGGGGGCCGACATGTTCAGCAACCCATTTTTCCTGCAACGGCGTGCCCATGCCGACGATCAGCACGTCTATCTTCTGCCGGCTGATCTCGGCTGTTATCGCATTGCTGCGAGCCGGATTGAAAAAGCCGTCGGAGACAACGACGAATTCATGCCACGGCGTGTGCTGTCGAAGCTTTTCCGCAGCCTTCTCCACAACGGAGCGACGGCCACCCAAAAGGCCAATGCGTTTCGGCCGTTCCATGAAGGTGAGCAGCGCCGGGACGAAATCCGTACCGTTCAAATTGGCGGGAAAGGATTCTCCGTGAGCGACGCGCGACGCAATATCGAGACCGACCCCATCGGGCAGGACGAGGTTGCGCTCCAGAACCTCACGGTAGCTCTCGTCGCGCAACATCATCAACATGTTGTGCGCATTGACGAAGGAGATCGATGTCTGTCCGACCGGCAAGGATGCAAGCTCGTTGACGAAGGTCAGCGCATCCTCCCAATCGAGATCGCAGACCGGAAGATCGAAGATCATACGGCGTGACGCTACGACAGCAAAATCAGCAACCTGGTTCAATCCAACAACCTCCTGCCGGCCTCGCCAAGATGACTGAGGCCGACGTTCTAGGCTTTGCCTATTCATCGCTCGTGCTGCGGCAATGATAAAAGCATCGCTGGGAGGTGTTTATAGCAAAGCAATCCCAACCTTCCGTTAGGATAAATCGCCGCAATTGCGTGAGTTCATCAAGGATTTGTTAAATATGCCGTCGCCGGAGCATCTACTCCGCGGGAACCTTGTCCGTGGCCGAATCCTGCACGATCTTGACCGGCTTGACCGTTTTCTTGCCGACGGTTTCTCCGCCGTGCGTCTCTTCCTTGGAGAGATAGTCCAGCTGCTGGATCAGCACGTCGGCAACATAGTCGCCGCCAAGCCGTTCGTTCATCCGCTTTTTCAGATCGCTGCGAAAAGCGGCGACGTCGAAACTTTGCGTATGGGCGATATCGATCGCCTTGTTGCCGATGAGCAGTGAGAAGAGCTCGTCGGTCGTCAGCTCGGGCAATGGGATCTGAAGCGCATTGGCTTTGCCCTTCTCCATCATGAAGGAGATGCGCGTCAGGAAATAGCCGGTCACCTGGCCGTTGGCGATCACGGGAACATTGATCGATTCGCCCTTGACCAGTTCCTGCTGCGCCTTCTTAGCGTCATCAGGACTGACCGCGGGCGCCGTCGCCGTCTGCACCGAAAAATAGACCGAAGCCAATGTTACGGCGCAGACCCACAGGCCGGTGAGGACGAGCTTGATCATCCGGCCTCACGGACGCGGAATTGCTCCTGCGAATAGGTGCCGTCCGCATCGGCATTCTGCACCGCATTCTTCAGAATGTCGGCGACGGCGCGAACCGCCTCAAGATGCGCTTCGACGCGACGCGCATTGAGCACCAGTTTCTTCTTCAGCCCGTGAAGCTGCTCGATGTGGGCGACGGCGAGATCCGCGGGATCGGTATCGCGAAACAGCATCGACAATTCGTAGAGGCAGCGGCTCTTGTGCGCGTTCGAGACCTTCAGATCGAATTCCGGGTCGCTGCCGATCCGATTGTTCTCGTTGTCGATAATCATCTCCAGACGGCCAAGGACAGACTTGATCCGATAGTCCTGTGACATCACTTCCATGGTGCTACCTCGCTTATGCTTTCTGGGACGTCAGCGTATTCTGATTGGTAATGCTCGTGTCGCCATCGCTGGCGTCAGTCGCGGCAAGCGTCTTGCGCTGAAAATCCGTGACGGCGCTCAACGCCATCTTCTTGTCGTTCTCATTGGTCGCCGAGTTGATGGCGCCGGTATTGCGCATCTTGGTGACCTGTTCCTGATACATCTTCTCGGCGATGCCGACGCCGCCATTCTTGGCGATCGTGTTGCCGAGCTGCTCGGCCATCATGCCTTTCCAGATCTCGCCTGCCGAACCCTTGCCATAGAGCGTTTCGCTGCTCGGCAGCATGTTCTTCACGAAGTTCTGCATCATCATGGCTTCGAACTTGCGATAGACCTGCGGCACTTTCGTCGGACTGCTATGGGTGTTCGCATTGGCAAGGCCGGCCTGGGTCGCGGCGCTGTTCAGCGCACTGAAGGCGGCCCCGAAGCCGCTGCCGTTTTCGGCAAGGCTGGTGGCGGCGAAAGCAGCCTTGTTGGCGGCAAGCTTGGCCTGAGCCACCTCGACATCGGCCGGGTTGGCGGCCTTGACCACATCAAGCACCAAATCACTCGGAGGCGAAATAGCCACGTCACGTCTCCTTCTGCTATCGCATTCCCCCGAAAATACGCGATGCAACGCTCGCGCCGGGGCATGTCGAATCAAACGGTCGGAGCGGGCAGGCAACCCAACGATGCACCTGCTGCTCCATGATCGTGACGATTATGATTTTTGAACCTTGCTGGAGGCTGGCGTTGCGCCGGCAAAGCGCTGATCGATGATATCGTAGACCGCATTATCGTCCGCTTCGCGCATTTCGAGCTCGCGGGCGTCCTTCATATGCTCTTCCAGCCGGTCGGCTTTGGTGCGTTCCTGCTGGACCTTCATCTGAATCATCGTCTGGATGCCTTCCAGCTGCTGATCCCTGACCATCAGCCGGCCGTAGCGTTCGGCGTAATGAATGGAGAACGCCATGTGCACGGGATCGGCCGAGCCGATCGCATCCATGACCCTTTCCATCGACGCCGTAACATCGGAGCGCTGACGGGTCGTCTCGCCAAGCTCGTTCTCGGCGATGCGCTCCAGATGTCGCTGCATCGCGACCAGGCGCTTCAATTTCTCGGAACGGCTTCTTTCCACCATGGCCTACTCGCCCGCCATTCGAATCACCGCGACCGTCTCGGGACTATGCTTCATGGCTTTCCTGTTCATGGGCTAGTGCCCGTTGAAGACGGTGAGGAATGCATTGGAGAATTGACTGATCATCGCCGCGATACTGAGATAGAGCATGAAAAGGCCGCCCATCAGCAGATAGGGCGTGGAAATGAAGTAGATCGGAATTTGCGGCGCCAGCTTGTTGATGAAGCCGATCGAAATCTGGAACATCAGGCCATAGAGCAGAAACGGGCTCGACAAGCGCAGCATGATGAAGAAGGTAGTTTCCAGCGTATCGGTGATGGAAATGAGCGCGGCGCGCGGCTCGATCTGGCCGCCGAACGGAATGACGGAATAGGAATCGACCAGCGCCTGCAGGACGTAATGGTGAAAATCCAGAATGAAGAGAATCATCAGCCCGCAAAAGCTGATGAGGCCGGTCAGCGACGTCTCGCTTGAATCTTCGATGATGTCCGCCCCGGCCGGCGCGTTGAAGCCGATCAACATCGATATGACCGTGCCCGCGAACTGCAGGCCCAGCGTATAAATCCGGGCCATCATGCCATACATCACGCCGATGATCGTCTCGGTGAAGATCAGGCGGATATAGCTTGCACCGCTATTTGCCACTGCCGGATAGATCGTGTTCCAGAGCAGCGGCAAAATGGCCATGGACAGAGCCACGGAAAGCAGCAGCCGGATCTGCATCGGTATGCGACCGGACGAAAAACCAGGGAGCACCATTATGCAGCCGCCGATGCGGCAGAAGGCGACGAACACCGCCAGAATGGTCCCCTGAGGGTCAGGTATCATGAAATCGAACCCAGAATCTTGATCTCGATCCCCTTGGCCAATTCGACATGCGACAGAACCGGAAGGGTCGCGAACAGGCGTTCGATGATCATGCGCACATAGGAGCGTGTTTCCGGCGACGTGACAAGAACGAAGGGCATGCCCCGGTCCATGTATTCACGGATAACTTTGCCCGCCTGCTCGCTGAACTCTTCCAGGCTGCGCGGATCGATGTCGAATTCGACGATTTCGCCCTTCTGGTCGCGCTTCAGCGCCTGATGGAAGATCAGGTCCCATTTGCTGCCGAGGCGCAGGACGCGCAGAACGCCATTGTCCGCCAGGTCGCCGCAGAGCTGCTGCGCCATGCGGACGCGCACATGCTCGACGATCTGCTCGGTCTTGCGCACGTGCGGCGCCAGTTCGGCAACCGCTTCGAGAATGAGGTGCAAGTTGCGGATGGAGACGCGCTCGGCAAGCAGGAGCTTGAGCACTGCCTGCAGGCCGGAATAGGACATGTGCGACGAGCAGATTTCGTCGGCGAGCTTCTTGTATTCCGGGTCAAGCCGCTCGATGAGGATCTTCACGTCCTTGTAGGAGAGCAGCGCCGGCAGGTTGTTGCGGATGACCTCGCTCATGTGGGTGAGCACCACGGAGACATTGTCTATCGGCTGGAAGCCCTCACGCTTCAGGTCGTCGACGAAGGCCTCGAGCACGGAGACCGCGGGCATGCCGAAGGCTGGTTCGCGAATCTCGTCGCCGGGAACGGTCGGCTTGCGGCCCGAACCGGTGACGACGAGCACTTCGCCGACACGCA
This sequence comes from Rhizobium sp. AC27/96, assembly GCF_001692325.1. Classification (GTDB taxonomy): domain Bacteria; phylum Pseudomonadota; class Alphaproteobacteria; order Rhizobiales; family Rhizobiaceae; genus Rhizobium. The sequence goes on from NZ_LXKN01000046.1 coordinate 117,881, forward strand.
GCATATTGGAAGCGATCGTCGTGCCGTGAATGCGGATCTGATACGACTTGTCGGCGATGCCCATGTCGTCGATCACCTTGATCTCCGGCACGACGAAGCCGTATTGGGTCGCAAACTTCTTGCGCATCTTGCCGACGCGGAAGGCCAGTTCCTGATGCGCGCCGAGCAGACGGGTGGAGACGATCTTGCCGAGCGCCAGTTCGATCTCGGCGGTCTTCAGCACCGACTTGACCGAGTCCTTTTCCATCTCCTTCGTCTGCATCACCTTCTGCTCTTCGGCATCGCGGCGAAGCTTGTTCTCGGCTTCGATCTGGCGCGGAATGAACCAGGCGCCGGCAGCCAGCAGGCCACCAAGGAATACAAAAGGCAGGAACGGCATGCCGGGCATGACGGCCAGAATGCCCATCAGCACCGCCGACACGGCGAGCGCACGTGGATAGCCGCTCAGCTGGTTCAGAACCGCCTGATCGGTCGAGCCGGCCGTACCGCCGCGCGAAACGAGAAGGCCGGCTGCCAAAGACACGATAAGTGCCGGCATCTGCGAAACCAGACCGTCGCCGACCGAAAGCTTGACGAAGACGTCTGCGGCCTGGCCAATCGGCATGCCGTGGCGGAAATAACCGATGATGATGCCGCCGAAGATATTGATGCAGGTGATCAGAAGACCGGCGACGGCATCGCCGCGCACGAACTTCGAGGCACCGTCCATGGCGCCGAAGAAGGAGCTCTCCTCCTCCAGCTCGCGCCGCCGCCGCTGTGCTTCCTTCTCATCGATCAGGCCGGCCGAGAGATCGGCGTCGATGGCCATCTGCTTGCCGGGGATCGCATCCAAGGTGAAACGGGCGCCGACTTCGGCGATACGCGTCGCGCCCTTGGTGATGACGATGAAGTTGATCGTGATCAGGATCATGAAGACGATCAGACCGATGACGAAGTCACCCGACATGACCAGGCTGGCAAAGCCTGCAATGACACCGCCGGCGGCATCGTGTCCTTCGTAGCCATGCGAGAGAATGACGCGTGTCGTCGCAATGTTCAGCGCCAGGCGCGTCATCGTCGCGATCAGAAGAATCGTCGGGAAGGACGAGAACTCCAGCGGCTTCTTGATCCACAAGGCCACCATGAGAATCAGCACTGAAAGCGCGATCGAAAAGGCGAGACCAAGGTCGATCAGAAACGGCGGAATCGGCAGAAACAGCACGCAAAGGATGACCATGATACCGAGGGCGAACCCGATATCACGAACGCTGGGATTGGCTTTGGGAAGTGCTAATGCGGGTGGTTGTGCCATCGACCGTTTCCATCTCTTCATGAGAGGGGGCAAACGGTTGACCCATTTGCCCATTCGGACCGATCTTTAGAAGGCGAAGCTTGCGCGAGAATGGCTTATAGCCAGCACAACACATGATCCGAAAGGTCGTTTCGACCCTCGGACCCGATCTCTAGAAGCCGGACTGGATGCGGGAGAAGACGAGATTGGTGAAGATCGAAATCTGCGAGCCGACGAAAGGTGCGGTAATGCCGATCGTCACCATCACGGCAACGATCTTCGGCACGAAGGTCAACGTCGCTTCCTGCACCTGGGTCAGAGCCTGAATCAAGGCGATCACGAGGCCGACGACCATGGCGGCTAGAACCGCCGGGCCTGAAGCCACAAGCACCGTCCAGATCGCTGCCTGGAAGATATCCAATGCATCGGCTTCATTCATGGCATCTTCACCCCTAGTTCAGCAGCTACTCATTAGCTGCCGGACGAATCCGACGAATCATCGGTGCTACTATCGCTCGACGACGACGGCGTATCAATGACAGTACCGGCCGGAGCGATCGTTACGCCGGCCTGAATGAGAATCTTGTCGCCGGCACTGGTCTGGGCAATGATACCGTCCGTATAGACGGTCACTTCCTTGATCGTGCCCGTGGTCTTGCCGTCGGCGCTCATGATCTGCTTGCCGATATAATCGGAGGCCTGCGAGATCCATTGGTTCTGCAACACCGTTTCCAGGTGCGAGTTCGTCTGGATCTGCTGTTCGACCTGGGAGAAGCTTGCCAGCTGGGAAATCTGCTGGGTGGCATCCATCGGCGCGGTCGGATCCTGGTTCTTCATCTGTGCGATGAGGAGCTGCAGGAAGTTATTGTAGTTCAGGGTAGCGCTGGCACCCGCCGTAGCGGCATTCTGCGCTGAATTGCTCGAAGAACTGTTATTGTTAACGGCGTCTACCGCTGCCATGGAGCAATCTCCCGGCGGATATGCTCGATCGTAGCCGCCGGCATTTCCTGATTGTTCAGAATGCTGTCCTCGACCGGGTAGAGCCCCCGGATCGCCTTCAAGGCGTCGAAGGCGCGACCGGTGGCGACGAGGCCGTCGATACGCTTCAGCTCGGCCAGCACTTCCTCATTGTGGAAGCACGACAGCAGCATGACGATCGACTTGCGGAACATCGCCGTCGATTGCTCCTTGCCCTCGGGATTGATGAGGATCATCTGCGCGATGAAATAGAGCTGGCGCAGCGGCGTCTTGGCTTCCTCGGGCTGAAGCACGTGGTTTTCAAGCAGGAATGTCACATCATTCAGGAATTCCAGAGCAACCTTGCGATCGACGCGCAGGACGGCTCCGTTGATAAAAATCTTTTCCCCGGCTTTAAGCGATATACGAAGCGTACTTTTCATTTAAGTCCATCCCTGATGATGGTGGTGACATCGATGATGCCTTGATAGTTTTCCGACTGGCGCCGCCGGATTCGATCGCATTCCTTCAAAATCCAGATGGCGATCGATATTAGGTTGGCCCGTAGTTCGACGTTGAGCTGGTTCTCCGGACTTTTAAGGTCCTCGACAAAGCTGACCCATACGCGCCGCGTATAGTAGAGAGCCTCAATCGCCTCGCGGCCGTATTTCCCCGCATCACGGGCCGCAGAGAGAAGAGCTACCGACCGGTCCAGAACTTGCCGTTCTCTTTCCTTGGCGTCGGCCACTGCATCCTGCAGGACTTCCGCATATGAGAACTGATACATTCATGCATCCTTCCTGGTCATTCCTTCCCTTTGATCATCAAAGGTAATTTACAAGACTTAGCTGCTGGATCTTCGAGACAATGGTGTAGGCGGTCTCAAGCTGGGTCTGGAGGCTATTGACCTTGGTCGAGGCCTCATAGGGATCCACGCCCGTCAGGTCGCCTATGTTGGTATTCAGAATGGTCTTCTGCGCATTCAGCGTCGTGTTCGCATCCGTCAGGCGCGATTGCGAGAGGCCGAGCTGGCTTGCCTGGCTGTTCAAGCCATCGATCGCCTGGCGCGCGTAGCTGATGGCCTGATCGGTAACGGCGTTCTGCGCATCCTGGTTGAGCGCCGGCGTCGTGCCCGTCAATGCATTGGCGACCGTGCTTGCAAGCGCCATGTAGCGCATGCCCGCCGAGTTGGAATTCGTCGAGGTTTCGATGACTTCCGAATTGCTGATCCGGCTCGTCATGTTCTGATCCGAGGCGCTGGACCAGCTCGCCCAGCCGCTATCGGATGTGAACATCGGCTCGACCTTGGTCGTGATGAAATCCTTCATCTGAGCGCCGGTGAGCTTGTCTATCGTCGTGCCATTGGCTGTCGCATAAGCGGACAGTGCCGTCTGGATCGCTGCATTCGTCGACGCGGATTTATCCGTCATCGGCTGCACGTCGGTATTGGTGCCGGCGAAGAGATATTCGCCGTTGACCATGGTATTGCCCGACGCGATGACGCTCGACAGTGCCGAGGTCGCGACCTGCTGGGTCAGCGCTATGCTCGTGCTGTCGGTATTTCCGCGCAAAGCCACCAGCTGATCCATCAGCTTCTGCGCCTGCGTGCCCATGCCGGTCAGGGCAGTCTGCGACGATGTCATCCGCTGGTTTGCAATCGAATTGCTGCCGAGAATGGAATCAATGCGCGACACATCCCTCGTAAGGTTGACGCTGAGCGCGGTATTGCTACCCAACGCGACGCCGATGTCGGCATAAACGCCCGTGGTTGCCTCGGTCGACGCACTGGTCATTTCATTCTGCGCCTGACGGATCGTCTGGCGCATGGCGTTCTGAATGGCTTGGCTTGAAATGAATGAGAGTTTCATGGCTTAGCTCGCAATATCCAGTACCGATTGAAGCATCTCGTTGACTGCGTTCAATATCTTGGTTCCAGCCTTGTAGGACTGCTCGATATCCATCATCAGCGTCAGTTCTTCGTCGAGGTTGACGCCGGTCGCATTCGAATAGGCAGTCGAGGAACGCGATACGGCCGCAGAGGTATTTTCGGCCGCTGTCGTCGCCGAGCTGCGCTGTCCCTCAAGCCAGCCGATAGAGCTGGATGCATAGTCCATGAGGCTGGCTTTGCTGTCGGAGCCAGCTTTCGGGTCGAAGTTCATCTTCGTATTCATGCCAGTGATGTAGGCATCAAGCTGTGTAGAATAGCCGCTGTCACCGCTGGTATTCTTGGTGTAGCCGGTTTCCGTCGAGGTGTTGTTAATACCACCATCACGCAGCAATGACGGATTGCCACCTTGAGACGTGACTAATTTCGAATTAACGGTTATCGAGCCAGCGAGGCCCGCAACGGCGGTAGCGCCGGTCGGAACGGTGCCGCCGCTCCAGGTGAAGAGACCAGGAAGTGTCGGCTTTGTCGGATCGCTGTTCGTCTCCGCGAAGGTCGTCACCAGGCCGCGCGCAATTTCATCGAGCTGCTTCTGATAGGTCGGGGCGACATCGTCGCGAACCTGAAGCGCCGCCTGAAGCGTGCCCTGTGCGGTCGTGGTCGCGCCCTGGCCGGGGGTGAGCGCAACACCGTCGATATAGACGCTGTTGCCGGTGGTGCCGGCCGTATAGGAATTCGTCGGCGTAAAGGTCACGGTGCGCGGAATGGTCTCGAACAGAGTCGTGCCGCTCGACGTGTAAAGCGCCATGTCGTTATTGCCGCGCGTCACAGGCGTAACGCCGACGATCTGCGAAATCTGCTTCAGGATCGAATCGCGCTGATCCATCGCATCGGCAAGCGCATTCGACGTGGGACCGGCGGCCGTGCTCGCGGACTTCACCGCATCGTTCGCGTCCTGGAACTGCTTCAGCAGGCCGTTCAGCGTATCGACGTCGGAGCTGATCTGCTTGTCGGCGTCGGACCGGGCGTTCTGTACGGCGGTCGTGGCATTGTTGAGTGACGTGGCAAGGCTCTGGGCCGCATTGATGGCGGATTGCGCCGCAGTCGTGCTGGATGGCGACCCCGAATAGGTCTGCATCGCGGTCTGGAAAGCCGAAAGATAGGTCGAGGGCGCGATCTCATTGTCGTTGCCGCCGAGCGTCGTCGATTGAAGGTTGCTGTAGGCATTCAGGAGCAGCTGCTGCGCGGCATCCGAAGACGCGTTGGCAAGATATGCCTTCTGCAGCGCCGGCTCGTCGCTGCGGGCAATCTTGACGACCTGTGCGCCGGCGCCGTTTGTCGTCAGCACAGCCTGCCGACGCGAATAATCCGTGTTGCTCGCATTGGCGATATTGTTCGACACGACACTGCTCTGCGTGCCGGTATTGTTGAATATTGCCTGCGCGTTATTGAGAGCTGTTGTGAGCGACATGACTGACTCGATACCCTATTCGTTTTAGCGCCGCAGATTGGCCGATGGCGCGCCGGATGTGTCGGGATAGCCCATCAGAATGAGGCCGGCGGACTCCAGATTGTCGTTTGTATCCCGTGAGAAGGTCTCCGAAATGACCGCGAACGACCGTCTGTAAGCGTTCTGAGATACGACGAAGCCATCATGAGGCGACATCGCACTGGCGCCGATGCCGAAAGCGGTGCCCAGACGAACCGTCTGTACATTCCGCTCCGCACTCGCGGTCCTCATGCTGTCGAAATTCCTCATCTGGAATCCTCGTTATCCTTGATGCGACCAAGAGTAGGTGGCGGGCCTTGCGTGAAGCTGTCTGAGAAGACGAAAAAACGATCATCGCAAAATGACGCAGCGGGAAGCTGAGCCATGCCCGCGTACGCCGCGAGATGGCGGAGAAATGTAAGAAACAACGCACCATAGGATCCGGGCGATGGCCAGGCGCGCCGGCAAAGCAAAGGCCCGGGAATCACTGGATTCCCGGGCCCTTGGCCAAACTTGAGAGGTTAGCAGCCGATCGAAGCCTCAGCTCCAGTCGATGCAATAACCAAGGAAGCGCTTGGAATCGACGGGGTCAAAACCGAGCTTCTTGCGCAGTTTCTTGCGCAGCTTCGAAATGTGGCTTTCCACGACGTTCTCTTCGACTTCCTCGTCGAAGATGCCGTAGATCGCGTTGAAGATCTGCGTCTTCGTCACCCGGCGACCGCGATTGGCGATCAAGTATTCCAGGATGCGCCGCTCGCGCCGCGGCAACGCAAAAACGTCGCCGTTGATCTCCGGATCGCGCCCGTCCGCAAAGATGCGAACCGGTCCGACATCGGTATAGTTGCTGATGGCCTTGAGCCTCCGGCGGATCGCCGCGGCTCGTGCCAGAATCTCTCTGGGATGTACCGGCTTGCGCACGACATCGTCGACACCGCAATCGAAGAGTGCAAGCGTCGATTCCAGCGAAGGTTGATCGCTGACAGCGATCACCGGCGCAGTCGTACGGTCACGAATCGCTCTTGGGAGCTCGTGCACGTGCTGCCCTTGCCCGATCAAAAACGCTTCAACAGCAGCAATATCGCCCTCTGCCGCCGTCGTGACCCATTCCCCAAATTCGCGAGGGTCAAATCCCGTGGACGGGATGCCCTCCCGCCCAAACAGTGATGTATATCCGTCCTTAACAAGCTCTCGCTCATCAACCACTACGATCATTCGTCCGCCTCCGAATCAGTGTGGTGTTTCGATGGACTATGGGTACGAATCGGGCGAATCACGAACAACTGTCGGAAATGAGTGACGGAAATTAATAATTGATTAACTTTAGAGGTGCGATTTGCACTACATATAGTGGGTGCTTTACGTTTTACACCGATAAAAAAGTTGTTAGTTAGCTTATCGTTAATATGCGCATTTCAGGCAAAGAGATGGCAGTCAACCTCGCCATAAGGGTTAGTGCCTGCTAACCGGATAGACAATACAACCTATGAGCGTCCTAATTCTGGCAGAACGTTGCCGCGTTTGGCGTCCATTTGCCATAGCCTGTTGCCACCAGATTGGCGATGACGCGACAAACATAGACCTTCTGGGCGGGGTCGTTGTTCGGGCCAGCGTGGTATCTTGCTACCGCCATCGTCCAGGTCTCATGCCTGTCATGTAGATTGCGGAGAAACTTGGCGGCATACTCGACATTACTGCGCGGGTCGAACATGGCAGTCACGGAGGTGAAATTTTCACCGTGAAAATACTGGTTGATCTGCATGCATCCGACGTCGATAAGCTTCGCTCCGTTCTGCCGCGCGGCAGCAAAAACCTGCAGGGCGGCATTCTCTGACGGCGGAAAAATCGGCTTGCCCTCGACGTTGAGCGCATAGGGATAAAGCGATCCCTTGCGCCCGGTTTCCGTCAAACCGACCGAGTAGAGAATCCCTTCCGGTATGCCGTATTTTGCAGCGGCTGACTGGATTTCGCGTTCGCAGAGGCCGGCTGCACCATTGTCGGGTGGCGTTGCGTTTCCCGATGCGAAGGCATCAGAGGTAAACTGCCCCAGAGCGAGAACGCTGAGTGTTGCCAGCAGCGCCGTCTTCCGCGCCACGTTCCGCCGAGCTGCGATTGCCATTGTTTCCATTTGCCTGCTGCCCCGAATAGTTCTGGCCTTTCGGACGTGCGTCGCCGCCCTGCCCCTGGTTCAACAGGGATTGCTGCTGCGACTGATTCGATCCGGACTGCCGGCCGCTATCCGACTGTTGATCCGCATTCGAGGCCATAGTGACGGTGATGCTATCGACCTGGTAGCCCTGAGCCCGCAGCGCATCGACCATATGGCTCTGATCCGCATGCAGCTGCCTGTAGGCTTCGCCGGTCTGCACCTTCAGATCGACGCTCAACTGATCGCCCGAAAGCCGCATCGTCGCGGTAACATTGCCAAGGTTGTCGGGATTGAGCTGGATCTTGAGCGTGTTGACGACCTTGCCCGTGCTGGACAAATTCGCGGCATTCGAAAGCGCCGAACCCGGCTGCATCGCTGCCGACCATTCGCGGTCACCAGCCAGCGAACCGGCAACCAGCGCCGAGTTGGCGGCAAGCCCGAGGTAACGTCGAGAATCAAGGACGGTGACGGCCGGCAGGTCGCCGCTCGCAGGAGCGTCTACCTTGACCTCGGCTGCATCGTCACCCTTCTTGGAGATGGACAGATCGAGCGCGCCGCTTCGCCCGTCAGCACGCGTCAACCGAAAGGTCTGCGACGAATCCGTTGCTGTGCCATCTTCGGACGGCATGGCGTCTGCCGTAGTCTCCTTAAGCGTCGCACTGGAGAGCGGCACGCCCTGAATCTTGGTGTCGCCCGCCGGCTGCCCGGTCGTCGTCATCACGCTTTGAGCTGCAACAGCGGCTTGCGGGACATTCAGGAGCGACAGCGCGTCGGAGATGGTGGTGGCCGCTTGGGGGCCTTGCGTCGGTGTTGCCTTACTATCGTCGGTGTTGGCCGCATCCTTCGCATCTTTCACGGCCGGTGCCTTGCCATTGCCATCAGCAGTAGCGGGCTGTCCACCGGCCGCCACTGCCTCGGCCAATTGCTGCGCGATGTCGGCAAGCTGAGCCGATGCATCGATCTGTGCCGGCATCGTAGTCGCGTTGGTGGTCGGTGCGGCCGGATCCGTCGAAATAGCGGCAGGGTCGGTTTGTGCGGAAGCCGGATCGGTTTCGGTTGTCGCCGAAGCTGCCTTCTGCAGTTCGATCAGCGATTTCGTCAGCGAGAGAGCCGCCGCTCCTTGCGGAGATTTCGCTCCCTTGGCCAGCCCGGCGGGATTGGCGAGATTGGCTGCGGATGTGTCGATCATCGCCGCTCCGGCATTGGCGCTTTCATCAATGGCAAGTGCAAGCGCCGCGGTATTGCCCGCCGCCGTCTTTGTCGCGCCTGCATCTTCATCCGGATCGGTGCTGGTGGTAGCGGCATTCGCTCCCGCACTGGTATTGCCCTTCGTGCCGGATGACTTGGACCCATTGCCAAGCGAGCTCGACAGGGCGTCAAGAAAGCCCTTGCCGCTGTCCTGCTTCCCGGAGCGGGCACCTTTCGCGGCAGCAAGGATATCCGCCCCGGAGGAGGCGCCGGATACACCGATGTCGTTCATGATCAATGACTTTCCTGCTTCAACAGGCCGTCGATGGCATCAAGCTTCGAGCGGCTCGTCGTGACGAATGCGTTGAACGAAGAGTCGGCCTCCTGCCGCCCTCCTTCCGGGGCGGGAGCTGCGTTTGTAGCCGCTCCCTGCTCAACACCCGCCGTGCCGGGAGATTGGCCTCCCGCCTGATTCGTCACAGCAGCATCGTGTTCAGTAGTCTGTTGATTGGGCAGGTTAGAAACATTGCCTTGCCCGAGGCTTGCAGGATCAGGCGTACGCAGGATCTCCTGCGCCACCGCCTTTGCAGCGTCGCGCAAGGCGCGATCCTGTGCATTCAATTCTCCGGCAGGCATCTGGTTGAGATTGCTGATCGCCGCCTCCAGGCCCGGTGTGGACACACCCGCCACGCCGCCATAGAAGCCCGCCAGAGCGCTGAAGGCATCGCTGCCGTCGTTCGTTATGGCCTGGGCACGGCCCGCTGCCAGGGCTGCAAGGTCGGACTTGCCGGCAATCGCCGCGCGTCGCGCCATGCGCAGATAGATCTCCCTTTGCCGGGGAGGATCCATGAAGGAAAGGATATCGATGATATCCTGCTGCTTGACGTCGGAATCATGATCCACCACCAGCTGCACGAAGAGATCGGCAAACTGGCTGGCATAGGGCGAATGCAGAAAGCGCCTCGTATAACGTTGGGCATATTCGAGCCCCAGCGGCACCAGGCCGGAATCGGCGCACAGAGCAAGCGAGCGGCGCAGCGCCGATTCCTCGACGATCGTCCCTGGCGCCATTACCCGCGCCCAGTCATAGAGCTTCAATGCCGCGGCGGCATTCTTGCCAGACATGACATTGCCGGCGACGAGCGAAAGATAGGGGCCGATAGGCTTGTCGCGATATTCCCTGGCAATGTCGGCGAGCGTGTTGACGACCAGCAGCCCCTTGCCGTTCAGATATTTCCTGAGCACGTCGGCAACGCGGTTGTCGAAATTGCCGTTGATGTCGCGCGACATCAGATATTCGAGCGTTTCCGGATTGCCGCCGCTCATGGCGTAGATCAGCGCCGCATCGGCATTGCGGCTGTCTTCAAAGACGGATTTGTCGGCATTGCGCAGGCGCTCGTCGATGGTGGCCAGCAGAAAGCGTTGCATCTCGCCGGCCGAACTATCGCCCGCAACCACGGAATCCTGGACGAATTCGAGCGAGCGCAGCATCTTGTAGAGCGGCAAGCTGTCCTGCCCCTCGGCACGAGCGCCCGCTGGCGCGAGCATGCCGAAGGTCAGCGCGAGTGCTAGGCGACGACGATGCTGTTTGCGCGCCATGACCTATCCCTGCTTGCCTTGTCCTGGCTTGCCTTTGCCCGAGGCAGGCTTTGCAGGGTTCTGGGTGTCCGGTGCGGCAGGGTCCTGTGCAGCCTGGCTCGTCGGGGCGGCAATCAGGATCTCGATGCGGCGATTGGCATCATTGAAGGGATCGTCGGGCAGCTTCAGCCGGCGGTCAGCGAAACCTGAAACCTGCACGATCCGCTTCTCATCCAGGCCGCCGCTCGTCAGCATGTAATAGGCGCTCTGGGCGCGATCGAGCGACAGGCGCCAGTTGTCGTTGCGGCCGCCGACCATATAGGGGCGCCCGTCTGTGTGGCCGCGAACCAGGATCGAGCCCTTGCGTTCGGACAGGACCTTGCCGATCTTTTCCATCGCCAGCACCATTTCCCGGCGCGGCACGGTTGAGCCGATATTGAACATCGGATCGTTGCTCTGGTCGGAGATCGTCACGAGCACACCGCCTTCAGCCGCGGTGACTTCCAGACCCTCCGCCAGCTGGCCGGCGACGCCGCCGATCTGCGACTGAATTTCCTGCTGCAGTTGCTTGGCTTCCTGCTGCTGGGCTTTCGTCGGCGTGACGTCCTTATTCTGGGCGACAGCGGCATTATCCTCGAATGTCGAGGCGTTGCTTTGCTCCGTCTTGCTGGCGAGCTGTTGCTGTGCCGGCTTGTCCTGCTGCTTGGCAGCTGCCTGCTGTTCGCTCTGTGTCGGCTGTTGCTCCGGCGTTTCCGTCTGGCTGGCCGGTTGACCGCTGTCGGCAGCCGTCGCCTTGGACAAGGCCACCACCTCTCCCTTCGGCGATTGATCCGATTTGGCGGACTGTTCCTCGTTCGCCTTCTTCGAGGCGCTCGAAACCTGAACCTGCTTGGTCCAGAAATCCGGGTCGAATGGATCGCGATAGGCCTGGCCGCCATCGGCGCCCGTGGCCGGACCGGATTGAGCCGCACCGCCCTCGCCCTTGGCGCTGACATTGGCCTGCTGGCCGACTTCCTGGGCGATTTCGGCCAGAACCGAATAGGGATTCTCGAAGAAATCGGCTTCGGAATAGTTCGTCTGGTCGCCGGAAGTAGACGTCAGGTCTTCGCCCGTCTTGGCGGATTTGCCGTCGTTCGGATTGTCTTGCGGCTTGTTCGATTTTTGCTGGTTCTTCTCGCCGTCAGCCTGGTCGACGGGCTTCTTGAGGCCCTTTTCCGTCGGCTTTTCGTCGGCAAGCTTGATCGGGTTGAAATAGGAGGCAACCGAAGCCTTCGTCTCCTCGTTGGCGGCGTTCACCAGCCACATCACCAGGAAGAAGGCCATCATCGCCGTCATGAAGTCGGCATAGGCGATCTTCCACGCGCCGCCATGACCGCCTTCGTGATCGCCACCGCCATGACGCTTGACGATGATGATCTCATGCTTGCCGTGATTTTGATCGCCGTCACTCATTTCAGAATCTCTTTCAGGCTGGCGGCCCAGGCAGACATGCGGGTCACGAGAACGCTCTCGCCGATGGTGACAGTGAGATCGACATCCTGCGCCTCGATATGGCGCAGGAGAGCAGCCTCTTCACCGAGTTTGGCCTGGAGCGCCTCGAAGAGATAACCGGGACCGCTCACGGAGATCGGGCCGACACTACCGTCGAGAATTGCCGACCTGACCAAATCCGCAAGATCGGCAACGGCCCTGGTCGTCAGCGTTTCCGTCATGATCGGCGCGAGGACTGCGGCCGCTTCCGCACTGATTGCCTGCCCTAGCATGGTGGCGATGCGGGTCATGTCGGCAGCTATTCTTTCCGCCGCCTGCTCTTCGTACCGCGCTCGCAGGGCATCGGCCTCGGCGCGAAAGGTTTCGCTCATCGCATCGAGTTCGGCCCGATGCTTTTGAGACAGATCCTGCGTCGCGGCGTCATGGCCCTCCGCATAGGCGGCGCGGCGTTCGGCCTCGACATCGACCGGCGGCTCGACTGCGGTTTCCGCAAACTCCATCGGTTCCGCGAAAACCATATCGGCAATGCCTGCGGGCGGAGCCTGTTCGGCACTGAAATCCTTGAGATACCGGGACAGTGTCAAACTCACGCGCGCATCTCCCCACTCGCGTCGGCAAGACGCTGCAAGTCGAAGCCACAAGAGGGCCGATCATTTCCCATTCTCAAAACGTCGATCATCACGCTTCCGGTTTCCGTCCTCTGGCGGCGCGCGCCGGAGATGACTGATATCTCCGACAAGCTGCGCAACCATGCCACTGCGCCGAACCGTAGGCAGTCAAACTTGTGCGAGGATGAATGCGGAGCGGCATTGGCAATCTTGCCGCGCCGCGCGCCGCCTCATTTCGACTGAAGGAGAATCAACACCTTGCTCGCCATGCTATTGGCGATCGACAGAGACTGGATGCCCATCTGCTGCGCCGTCTGCAATGCACTCTGACGCACCGACGCCTCTTCCATCTTCGTATCGACGAGATCGCCGACACTGACCTTGATGGCATCGCTGAGTTTGGCAATATAGTCCGACTGATCGTCGATATTCGACTTCATCAGGCCGAGCGTCGAATCGGCCGAGGTTGCCGACTTCAGGAGTGAATTAGTGACATTGATCATATCGGTCAGCTCATCATCCGTCGTGGTGCTCGAAATGGCGATTTCGGTGCCGCCGGCCGGCGGTGTGCCTGAATCGGCGGCCAGAAGATAGTAGTTGCGAGCCGGCATGCTGCCACCGCTCGATGTGCCGAGCGTGCTTGCATCAACGTTCTTGGTCAGCAACCCCTTGCTGGCATCGGTGGTATCGATCATCAGGGTTTGAGAGCTGTCGTAGCCGATCGTGGTGAGGCTTACCTGGCCGCCTGCGCCACGGGTGAAATTGCTGATCACCGACTGCTGCGTGCTGGCATTCTCGCTGTTGTTATAAAGCCAGTTCTCGCCGGAGAAGGATGCCGACTGCGTGACTGATTGCAGCTGATTCTTGAGCTGCTGAATATCGGAGTTGATGGCGTTCTTGTCCGTACCCGCCTCTTTTGCCGAAACCAGCTTGGTCTGGATCTGTGTCAGCAGGCTGACGACCGTGTCCATGGCGGTCGATGCGGTATCGACCTTTGAAGCGCCGAGGCCGAGCGCATCCGTGATCGTGGACAGGCTGCTCTGGTCGGAGCGCATGGTGTTTGCCATCGACCAATAGGTAGGATTGTCGCTTGCATTCTGGATGGCATAGCCGGAGGAGACCTGCTCCTGCACGACACCGAGATCTTTATTGATTCCGCGCAACACCGTCAGTGCCGCGGACGTGGCTCCATTTGCCGTCACATTGCTCATCTGAAAATCCGTAAATCATTGGGACTGGCAAACCGGGCCGATCCGGCAGCAACGATTGGCCTCATGCCCACCAGCGGGAAAGATCCCAGCGCGGCCCGTCGCTAAAACAAGATGCTTCAATCGCTTTGAAGAAGGCCGGAGCCAGCTTCCGCGCAAAGACTGCAAATCAATTGGCGGCAACGTTAACAAAAGCTTATACGCGGCGACAAGAGAGAAATGCCGCCGCGCGATCTCGGCGCAAGCTCCACTCAAGGCTCACTTGAAGAGAGCGAGAACGTTCTGGGCGCTGGTGTTGGCGATCTGCAGCGACTGGATCGCCAGCTGCTGCTGGGTCTGCAGGGCCGACAGTCTGCTCGACTCTTCTTCCATGTCCGCATCGACGAGCTTGCCGACGCCGGAGTCGATGGTATCACGCAGCGTGGAGACGAAACTGGTCTGCAGATCGATGCGGGTCGAGAGCGAACCGAGCTGCGAGGATGCGCTCGTCAGGGCGTTGAGGGCTCCCTGCACGAGATTCATCGCCTTGCCGATGCCGCCACTCGTCATATTGGTGATATCAAGACTGAAGACCGAATAGGCAGTGCCGTTGATGTTCTGCTTGGTTCCAAGGATGCCCGAGCTGGTGTCGATTGCGCCGCTGGCCTTGGCGCCGAACAGGACGTTGCCTTGCGAGCTGGTATTGAAGCTATAGCTCGTGCTGTTGACGGCGACCGTGCCGTTGTTGTTGCGCACGAAGGAGGAGACTACGGAAGCGGAAGCGCCGTTGGCCGCAAACATCCAGTTCTGGCCGGAGAAGGACGCAGATTGCGCGATGCTCTCCAGCTGCTGCTGAAGCTGGGTCACTTCTTCCTGCACGTCCGATTTGGAGACGCTGTTTTCGGTCGCGGCGACGAGCTTGTCCTTGATCTGCTGCACAACGGTAATGGCATTGTCCATTGCCGTATAGGCCGTGTCGACCTTGGCTGCGCCCAGCCCCAATGCGTCGGATACGGCGGAAAGCGCGCTATTGTCAGAGCGCATGGTCGTCGCGATCGACCAATAGGCGGCATTGTCAGCCGCCTTGGCGACGCGATAGCCGGACGAAACGCGGCTTTGCGTATCCTGCAGGTTGGTATTGATCCCGCGCAGGGTCTGAAGTGCGGACATAGCCGCGTCGTTGGTGAGGATGCTGGTCATCGAGGTGCCCCTTGTGGCTGAAATAGAAAGGGACATCCGGTCTGCGGCCGGGAACGGCAATCAGCCTCATGCTTGTTAACCGGCTCTTAGGAGAGGTTAACCAACCGTTGCGTTAGCTGCAACTGACAGGAATAGGGTTAATAAAAGGTTAACGCCGTCGGCAAAAGTTAACGGAATCATTCGGCCCCGCCATTCGACCGATTCCAGCTGACGACATCCTCTCCACCACCTTTCATTGAAGCCGACCGAATGACTTCCGTGAAGCGTGTGGGAAGCCTGCGGATTTCCGTGGAACACAGGTGTCCGGCGCCTCCGGGAGCACGCAAGTCAGCTTCGCGCCATCTTCGCAGGCGTAGCATAGTCAGGATACGCCAATGTCGGTGAGGCGCGGCCAGGCGCTTTTCGCGGCACACCGACGGCAACGTCGGCGCGTCCGGCCATATAAGAGGTTATGATGTTCAGCTTGCAGGATGCCGGTCGGGCGGCGGTCGATCGCCACCAACGAACGAGCCTCGACCCGGACGACTGGCAGGCTTTGCGGAAGCAGGGTCATCAGATGCTGGACGACATGCTCGACCATCTGCAGACGCTCGGCACGAAGCCGGTTTGGCAACAGCCTCCTTCCTCGGCGCGCGCCTCCTTCGATGCGCCATTGCCCTTCGAGCCCAGCGACCTGGCCGACGTTCATGCCATTTTCCGCGATGACATCCTGCCCTATGGCAGCGGCAACATTCATCCTGGCTTCATGGGCTGGGTCCAGGGCGGCGGTACCGTTACCGGCATGCTCGCCGAGATGCTGGCCGGCGGACTGAACGCCAATCTCGGCGGACGCGATCACATGCCCATCGAGGTCGAACGCCAGATCATCCGCTGGACACGTCAGATATTTTCGTTTCCGGATACGGCCGGCGGCATATTCCTGACCGGCGCGTCGCAAGCCAACTTCGTTGCGCTGCAGATAGCGAGATGCCGCAAACTCGGCGTTGACGTTCGGGCAACCGGCTTGCCAGAGGAAGCACGGCTGGTCGCTTACGCCTCGAGCGAGGTGCATGGCTGCGTTCCCCGAGCCTTTGAAATGTCCGGCATCGGCAGCAACCAGCTGCGGCGCATCCCGGTCGATAGCGCCGGGCAGATCAATATCGAGGCGCTGGAGCAGGCCATTCTGCGCGACAGGCAGGAGGGTCACAGGCCCTTCCTGATTGTCGGAAGCGCGGGGACGGTGAACACCGGCGCGGTCGACGATCTCCTTGCGCTGCGCCGGATCGCAGACACTTACGATCTTCATTTTCACGTCGATGGTGCGCTCGGCGCGCTCGGCGTTCTGAGCCCGGATCTCGCGCCTTTGTTTGCAGGTATCGAGACCTGCGATTCGCTGGCCTTCGACTTTCACAAATGGGGCCAGGTGCCTTACGATGCCGGCTTTCTGCTGGTTCGCGACAGCGCCTGGCAACGGCAGACCTTCGCCTCTGATGCCGCCTATCTCAGCCGCGCCAGCACCGGTCTTGCCGGAGGAGACTGGTGGCCTTGCGACTACGGGCCGGATCTTTCACGCGGCTTCCGGGCCTTGAAGACGTGGTTCACCCTGAAAACCTATGGCATCAAGGCATTGGGAGATGCCATGAGCGCCAATTGCCAGCTGGCACGCGGCCTCGCGCAAAGGATCGAGCGGGAGCCTGCCTTGAGGCTGCTGGCGCCGGTCAAACTCAACATCGTCTGCTTTGCCTATGCCGGTATCGACGGCAAGGCGGCACCAGCCATCAATTCTCACATCGTCGAACACCTTCACGCCGAAGGCCGTGTTGCTCCGTCCGTGACCATACTCAACGGACAGCCGGCAATACGCGCCGCGATCGTCAATCATCGCACGCAGCAAGCGGATATGGACGCACTCGTGCACGGCGTTTTGACACTTGGCTCACGACAGGAACTTGCCCAATGCTGATGACCAAAGCCCATCCTGCCTCACCGGTTTCCTCAGAAAAACCGGATCGCGCCCGAATCCTGGGCATGCAGAGCATCGTGTCGCTGATCTATGCCGGCCATGACGTCACGCCGCTTTGGAACGATCTCATGCAGCGGGCAACGGCCGACCAGACCGACGCGGCCACGCTTCTCGACATGGCGACGATCTTGCACACGCTTGGCCGCGCCGACGAAGCCCGCCAGCTGCTGACATCCGCCGTCGCGCTCCGCCGCGACTTCTGCGTGGTTCACGGCGATGGGAGTGGACCGCACCTCCTCGCCTTCGTCACCGTGGGCGACTTCATGGCCAACACGCCGCTGGACTTCCTGCTGGCGGGCAGCAACTGCGTGCTTTGGCTGCACTATGTCGATCTCGAAACGCGAGCCCTCACCGATCTGCCGGACTATGACGTGGCTTTCATGGCGATCGGAGAATCGACCGAGAACGCTCCCCTTCTCGCCCACATGCAAAAGCTGCTTGCGGGCTTCAATGGTCCGGTCATGAACAGCAATCCCGAATTGATCAGCAGGCTGACGCGGGACGGCGTCAGTGAAATGCTCGCCGGCGAGCCGTCCATCCTGTCCCCGCGCACCTATCGGGTTTCGCGCGCGGATCTCGTCGCGGTGGGCGCCGGGACAAAACGCCTGGAAGATTGTATCTCGGGCCTCGCCTTTCCGCTCGTCATCAGACCCATCAGCACACATGCGGGCCACGGAATGGAGCGCATCACAGATCTTTCGGGGCTGTCCGACTGGCTGGGGATACAGCCGGCTCAGGAACTGTATGTCGCGCCTTTCATCGACTTCCGCGGCGCCGATGGCTTTTACAACAAGCAGCGTGTCGTCTTCATCGATGGCAAGGCTTTCGCGAGCCACATGGCGCTCTCCGATCACTGGATCGTGCATTATCTGAGCGCCGGCATGGGGCAGAGCCCGGAAAAGCGCGCGGTCGAGCAGGCCTGGATGGAGAATTTCGACGCCGATTTCGCGGTTCGGCACAAGGATAGCTTTGCCGCACTCTACCGCCACATCGGGCTCGACTATTTCGGCATAGACTGCGCCGAACTACCCGATGGTCGCCTGCTGGTGTTCGAGCTCGATGTCGCGATGGTCGTCCACAACATGGATGATCCCGTCGTCTATCCCTACAAGCAGATCGCCATGCGCAAGCTGTTCGACGGCTTCATTGACGCTGTTCGCCGGAAGCCTGGCGCCATATCGCTGACAGCCCTCTGAAAGCCGGAGCGGCGCGGCCACTTCAAATGAAAACCGCGCCTTCGTGAGAAGGCGCGGTGAAGTCCCTGTCCTGAATGCTCTGCCGACGCCTGGGCGCCAGCGCTTCCTATTAACGGAAGAGCGTCAGGATCTGCTGGTTCGAAGAGTTGGCGATCGAGAGCGACTGGACGGCCAGCTGCTGCTGCGTCTGCAGAGCAGAGAGCTTGCTCGATTCCTGTTCCATATCAGCGTCTACGAGCTTGCCAACGCCCGACTGGATCGAGTCGGAGAGCGAGGAAGCAAAGCTCGACTGCAGGTCGATACGGCTGGAGATCGAGCCGAGCTTCGAACCCATGCTGGTCATGGAGTTCAGGGCGGTCTGAACCATGTTCAGCGCGCTGGAGATCTGGCCGCTCGTCATCTTGCTGATGTCAAGGCTGAAGACCGAGTAGCTGCCGGTCTTGGTGCCGAGAATACCAGAGCTCGTCTGGATCGTGCCAGCTGCCGTCGTGCCGAACAGAACGTTGCCGGTTGCGCTGGAGTCGAACTTGTAGGAGGTCGAGCTGACCGAAACGGTGCCGTTGGTGCCACGGATGAACGAGGAAACAACCGAAGCGGAGTCGCCGCCCTTGGCCATGACCCAGTTTTCGCCGTTGAACGAAGCCGACTGGGCAACGCTCTGCAGCTGCTGCTGCAGCTGGCTGATTTCTTCCTGAACCGACTTCTTGTCGACCGAAGGCTCCATGGCGGTCGCAAGCTTGTTCTTGATCTGGCCGACGATGTCGATGGCGCTGGTGACGGCGGTGGTTGCGGTGTCAACCTTGGCGGCGCCGAGGCCGAGAGCGTCGGATACTGCGCCGATGGCGCCATTGTCGGACTTCATGCTCGTAGCGATCGACCAGTAGGCAGCGTTGTCGGAAGCCTTGGAGATGCGCAGGCCGGAAGAAACGGCAGCCTGGGTGTCCTGCAGGTTGCTGCCGATGGTGCGCAGCGTCTGGAGAGCAGCCATTGCGGCGTTGTTGGTAAGAATGCTCGTCATAATATTTGCCCCTTTGGCATTGGTTAAATAAGGGACATTCCGGACCTAAAACCGGTAACGGCATTCAGCATCATGCCTGTTAACCCAGTTCGTTAAGGTTAACTCGCCGTTTCGATGGTCCTAAGAAACAGCAATATAGTTAAGAAAACCTGAACCGCTCTTACCCAGAAAACATAAAAAAAACCGCGCCTTAGATGGGCGCGGTTAACTTCTTGTTTAGGAATTCGATCAGCGCTTTGCGCCGGTCTATCCGCTTAGCGGAAGAGCGACAGGATCGACTGGTTCGAAGAGTTGGCGATCGAGAGCGACTGGATGGCCAGCTGCTGCTGCGTCTGCAGAGCAGAGAGCTTGCTCGATTCCTGTTCCATGTCAGCGTCTACAAGCTTGCCAACGCCCGACTGGATCGAGTCGGAGAGCGAGGAAGCAAAGCTCGTCTGCAGGTCGATACGGCTGGAGATCGAGCCGAGCTTCGAACCCATGCTGGTCATGGCGTTCAGAGCGGTCTGAACCATGTTGAGCGCGCTGGAGATCTGGCCGCTGGTCATCTTGCTGATGTCAAGGCTGAAGACCGAGTAGCTGCCGGTCTTGGTGCCGAGAATACCAGAGCTCGTCTGGATCGTGCCGGCTGCCGAAGCACCGAACAGAACGTTGCCGGTTGCGCCGGAGTCGAACTTGTAGGAGGTCGTGCTGACCGAAACGGTGCCGTTGGTGCCGCGGATGAACGAGGAAACAACCGAAGCGGAGTCGCCGCCCTTGGCCATGACCCAGTTTTCGCCGTTGAACGAAGCCGACTGGGCAACGCTCTGCAGCTGCTGCTGCAGCTGGCCGATTTCTTCCTGAACAGAACCCTTGTCGACGGAGCCTTCCATGGCGGTCGCAAGCTTGTTCTTGATCTGGCCGACGATGTCGATGGCGCTGGAAACAGCCGTCGATGCGGTGTCAACCTTGGCGGCGCCGAGGCCGAGAGCATCGGATACTGCGCCGATGGCGCCATTGTCGGACTTCATGCTCGTGGCGATCGACCAGTAGGCAGCGTTGTCGGAGGCCTTGGAGATGCGCAAGCCGGAAGAAACGGCAGCCTGGGTGTCCTGCAGGTTGCTGCTGATGCCACGCAGCGTCTGGAGGGCAGCCATTGCGGAATTGTTAGTGAGAATGCTGGTCATAGGAGTGTCCCCTGGAAACTGGATACAAAAGGAGGACATACCGGACTGTAAATACCGGCGATGACGGAGCAGCTTCATGCCCCTCGATCCGTTTTCCTAGAGGACCAAACCCGTCATGTCGCAGTGAAAGTCGCATCCATTGCTTGCGAATTCCTTAAACGCGGGCGGCCCGGAAAGGCTTGTCCGGAACGTGGCTAAGAATGCGTAAAGGCCTTTTCGACCGTTGCTTCGGTTTCAGGCAAGCTACGTGCGCGATGATCGGCGAATCCATGATGCCGGCACTCGGCCTTCGACGAGAGCCAGTTCAACATTCCGCTCGGAGTTCTCGCTCGTGAATATCAAAAACGCCTTTGTGACTGCGTCCGGCTTCTATCAGAAGGGACAATATACGCGCGCGCTCGAAACGCTGAACGAGTTGTTGAACGTCGACACGTCTCCCAAGACCTACGCCCTTCTTGCAAAAACCCTGCTGAAACTCGGCTTCAAGTCTGATGCGGCCAGCGCCTATGAGCTGGCCGGCAGACAGCCGCCTCGTCGCGACGACTATCTTCGCGAGGCGCTGTTGCTCCATGGCGAATGCGGCAACGACGATCAGGCGCTCGCGGTCGGAAGCCTGATCCTGCCCCTGGCGTTCAAGGACCCGGAACTTGCCTTCATTCTCACCCGCATCTTCCTCAGCCGTCAGCAAAGAGAACTCCTCTCCGGCTTCAAGACCGTGCTGGTCGAAGGGCCCGAACTCAGACATCGGCTGCTGGCAGCAAAGCTCCTGACGGATGACCTCTATGACGAGGGTAACCGGCACATCGTCGCGACGCTGTTCAAGAATCATCCGGACAACATCATCTTCCGGACGCTCTATCTGATCTTCGCTCGTGAACTGTCCGATCTCGCCGCTGTTGAAAAGCACATGGCCCCGATCACGGCAGCGATGGCTGAGGGCAATCTCGACTATGTGATCCCGGACAACCCCTTCTTCCATCTGCACTGGTGCGGCGACGAAGCTATCAACAAATATGCGATCCATGACACCTCGGCACTCCCCGTCGGCCATGCCGAGGCCCGCCGCAGGATTCCGCACGCCTGGGGCAGCAAGATCCGCATCGGCTATCTCTCGTCCGATTTCTGGCCGGAGCATGCAACGATGAAGCTGCTGCAGCGGACACTGGAACTGCATGACCGGGATCGATTTGAGATCTTTCTCTTCGACCATACCGATCTCGTTTCCCAGAACGAGCAGCCGTTCGACCATCAGAAATGGGGAACGATGGTCGACGTCCGCAGCCTGTCTGATCAGGCTGCGGCAGAGGCGATCCGCGCCCGCGGCATCGACATCCTCGTTGACCTCAAGGGCCATACGAAGGAAAGCCGCGCTCGCATCCTCAATCACATGGCCGCCCCGATCCAGGTTGCCTGGCTCGGCTTTCCCGGCACGACCGTCAATATCGACCTCGACTACATCATCGGCGATCACTACGTGCTGCCGGAGCATTCGAAGCCGCATTTTCACGAGAAATTCTGCCGCCTGCCGGAATGCTATCAGCCGAACGATCCATTGCATCGTCCAAAGCCGCGGCCGGTCACGCGCGCGCAGCATGGGCTGCCCGAAGACGCCTTTGTCTTTGCCTCGTTCAACGGCAACCGCAAAGTCACTCCGCAGATGATCGACGTGTGGTGCAATATTCTCAAGCGGAGCAAGAACAGCGTGCTCTGGCTGCTGTGCAACCACCCCCGTTCCGAGGCCAGCCTCTGGTCACGCATGGAGGCACGCGGCATCAACCGCAAGCGCGTCATCTTCACCACGCGTATTCGCTACGAAGATCACATCGATCGCCAGCAGCTTGCCGATCTCGGCCTCGACACCTTCCCGGTCAACGGCCATACCACCACTTCGGAACAGCTTTGGGGCGGTCTGCCAGTCCTTACCATGAAGGGCACCAACTTCGCCTCCCGCGTCAGCGAAAGCCTGCTGAATGCGATCGGCGTGCCGGAACTGATTGCCGAAGACGTCCAGGCCTATGAGGACATGGCCGTGGAGCTCTCCAATGAACCGGCGCGCGTCGCCCAGTTCAAGGAGGCTCTTTTCGCCAATCGTTACATCAAGCCCCTCTTCGATGCCGAACGCATTACCCAGCATCTGGAGACGGCCTTCGAAATGATGGTGGAACGCGCAAAACAAGGTCTGGCACCCGATCATATGGACGTGCCTGCGCTACCGAGCCGCACGGAACCCTTCATGGCGGAAGACGGGAATGCGGCGGCAATCGCCGCCGAATAGGCCTGGAGATCGCCGGGATGAAAATTCCGGCGACCGACCTTCCGGTACCGATCACATAATTATTGCTCAGTGGAAAGAGCGGACGAGGCTGCCGACCAGAAGGTTCCAGCCATCGATCAGCACGAAAAAGAGAATCTTGAACGGCAGCGAGATCGATGTCGGCGGCAACATCATCATGCCCATAGCCATGACGATGGTCGATACGATCAAGTCGATGACGAGAAACGGCAGGACAACCAGAAAGCCGATTTCGAAGCCGCGACGGATTTCCGAGATCATGAAAGCCGGGATCAGCACGCGGTAGTCGATCTTGTTGTCGACCACGGTCGTCTGGCCGCGCTCCTTCGCCAGATCGACGAAGAGCTTCAGATCCTTGTCGCGGGTATTGTTGGACATGAAAGTCCGGAAGGGTTCGGCGATGCGCTGCACGGCGTCGGCTTCCGAGATCTGATTGGCGAGCAGCGGCTGCACGCCATCCTTCCAGGCCTGATCGAAGGTGGGCGACATGACGTAGAAGGTCATGAACAGCGCCAGGCTCAGCAGGATCATGTTCGACGGCGTCGTCGCGAGCCCCATGCCGGTGCGCAGGATCGAGAAGGCAATGATGAAGCGCGGGAAGCTCGTCACCATGATCAGGATGCCCGGAGCGATCGACAGGATCGTCAAGAGTCCGAAGGTGCGGATGATCCAGGCGGCAACGGAGCCGTTCACCGGGGCATTCAGAAGATCGGTGGGAAGTTGCGACGGCAATTGCTGCGCCATCGCCAGCTCAGGCGACAATGCAGCGACAACTAATATAGACAAAATAAGTATTGGTCGAATCATTCGATCACGAAAGTTCTGAACATAACTTTCGATACGCGTCCTTCCGAGCGCAGGTCAACACGCTCTTGAATGTCATCCCGAAGATATTGCAGGCCCCGCGCGCCTTCGATCTGCTGCAGGGACACCGTGCGCACGTAGCTCAGTATGTCCTGATGGATCGCCTGGGCAAGCTGGACGTCCGCCGGGCCCTTGAATACCAGTGCAAGCTCCAGCCTTATCCAGCTCTGCGAGGGATAGGCGAGATTGGTGGTGATCGGGTCAAGTGCGATGATCCCGTTGGCCTGCGCCGCTGCGGCCGCCTGCTTGCTGTCGCCGGCGGCTGTCGTCGTGGCCTGTATGGCGGCCGTGGCTGCCTTGATCCTAGGCGCGACCACGGTGCCGAGCAACCAGCCGCCGCCGCCGCCAAGGACAGTCAGCACCAATAGTCCGACGATCGTCAGGATCAGCGGCGATCCCTTGCCTTTTGCCGGTTCGTCTGCGGCTGCTGCCATGTCCCTATCCGTTCGTTGTCAAACTGGCCGATGCCATCAGATCAGAGCGGCGACAGCAGGTCGACGGCCTGTTGTCCTCTCGGCGGCTGCTGTATTTCCGTCAGACGACCGCGTCCGCCATAGGAGATGCGTGCCTCGGCGATCTTGTCGTAGGAGATGGTGTTGTCGGCGGTGACATCCTGCGGCCGCACGATGCCGGCGACGTTGAGAATGCGGATTTCCTGGTTCATGCGGACTTCCTGCGAGCCGCTGATCATCAGGTTGCCGTTTTCGAGAATACCGGTGACGACCGCCGCGACCAGCAGGTTGATCTGCTCGGAGCGCTGCATCTTGCCCTTGGCATCGGTGCTGGTATCCGAGCCGGAGGTCGCGTCGGCGTTGGTCGCGGGCTTCCAGCCGAAGATCTTGGCGGAAATATCCCAGTTCATATCGCTCTTGTTCGTGCGATTGCGGTTTGTCTCGTTGTCCCAGTTCGCCTTGTCGTTGATCTGGATCGTGACGGTCAGGATGTCGCCGACATTGAGGGCGCGCGAGTCCTTGAAGAGCGCTGCCTGAGAATCGTTC
The DNA here is from genome assembly GCF_001692325.1 of Rhizobium sp. AC27/96. Lineage (GTDB taxonomy): Bacteria > Pseudomonadota > Alphaproteobacteria > Rhizobiales > Rhizobiaceae > Rhizobium. Next base: position 142,414 of record NZ_LXKN01000046.1, read on the forward strand.
CAGAGCGAATATCCCTGCGCGATCTGGTGCGGCCGCTTCGGGTACTGCGACATCTGTGGTGTCTGAGCATATTGCAGGCCACTGCCGATCGGACTCATGGCAGGCGCCCTGCCGATTTCCCTGAGGGCCTGCGACTGGCAGCCGGCAAGAAAGACGACGATTGCGCAGGTGGCCGTAAGACGCATGTTCATGAGGGGTCCTTCGACTTCGATGTATTCGGATCGGATGCGCTGGCCATAATGTTGGTAATAGCCGCCGCCTTCTTCGCATCCATTTCCGCGAGAATGAGGCTCGACTGGCGAGCCGAAAGCTTCATGATGATCGCGGCCGCTATTACGGTCCTGACATCATTGAGGCTGGCCGCCGCCGCATCCGGCTTCATGTTCTTGTAGATATCGACCAGGCCCAGATCCGCTGTCTTGAGGAAATCATCCCGGCGTTTCAGCCAGTCCTCGTATTCGGCCTTGCGTTTGTCCATGGTGGCGATGCGCTGATCGACGTCGGCCTGCAGCTTTTCCAGCTCCTGCTTCTGCAGCAGATAGCGCTGGTCGCGGGCCGGATCAGCGATATTGGTGCAGAACTGCCGGATCTCATCCTGGCTGGAGGCCGGATCGACAACGGGCTTCGGGGCTTGCTGCGCGACTGCAACGCCGAGCGACAGCAGCATTGCTGCCGCTGCCGAAAGGCCGCAAGAGACCAGTATTCTTCTGGCGGTGACGATCGATATCATTGCAACACGAGCTCCGCTTGCAGGGCGCCGGCCGATTTGATGCCTTGCAGGATGGCGATGATGCCGTCCGGCTTGACGCCGATATTGTTGAGACCGGCAACCAACGTCTTCAGGTCAGGCCCTTCCAGCACCGCGACGCGGCCACCGCTCTTGGTGGCGGTAATGTCGGTCTGGTCCTGTATGGCCGTCTCACCGTTCGAGAAGGGCTCGGGCTGGATCACCTGCGGGTTCTCGCTCACCTGCACCGTCAGCGTTCCGTAGCTGACCGCAACGGGGGAAACGCGAACGTCGGCGCCGATGACGATGGTTCCCGTGCGCTCGTTGATGACGACCTTGGCCGGCGTATCTGTCTGGACATTGAGATTTTCAATGTCGGCCATCAGTCGGGTCAGATCGGCCATTTTCGGCTTGTTGAGCGTGACTTCCTGCGAATCCTTCGCCTCGGCGATCGGCCCGCCGAAACGCGAGCTCGCCCAGGCGTTGACGGTGTCGGCAATACGGATCGAGGTGGAGAAATCCGGATTGCGCAGCTGCAGGACCAGATTGACCGAATCCTTGAAGCGCGAAGGCAATTCGCGTTCGATGATCGCGCCGCCGGGCACGCGGCCGGCAGTGGTAACACCTTCCGTGACGGTTGCCGCAGCGCCCTGGGCCTGGAAGCCCGAAACGATGACCGAACCCTGGGCCACGGCGTAGATCTGCCCGTCGGCGCCGCTGAGCGAGGTCATGATGAGCGTCCCGCCGCGAAGCGACGTCGCATCGCCCAGCGAGCTGACCGTGACGTCGATGCGGCTACCGGGGCTGGCGAATGGCGGCAGGTTCGCCGTCACCATGACGGCAGCGGTGTTTTTCGCGGCGGATTGGCCGCCCTGCGTCGAGATGCCGAGGTTTTGCAGCATCGCGCGCATGGATTGCTCGGTGAAGGGCGAGGAACGCAGGCCATCGCCCGTCCCCTGGAGACCGACGATCAGGCCGTAGCCGATGAGCTGGTTGTCGCGGCCGGATTGCAGCGACGCGATGTCCTTGATGCGCGATTGCATCGCTGCAGCCGGATCGGCAATGATCAGGCTGGGCAATGCGAAGAGAACTGCGAGAAATTGACGAAGCCGTTTCATTTTGCGACCACGCGGATCGTGCCGTTTTCGAGAACCGTGCCGTTGACGATGATGCCCGAGTCCATGTTGCGGGCCCGCACGCTATCGCCGACAGCGCCATCATCCAGCGGCGTGCCCGCCGCCGTGATCGTCATGCTGCCCATGCTCATGACCAGGCGGACATTGGAGCCACGCGTGACGGCATAGGGCTGGCGCAGCGAGGAGATGGAGATGGTTCGGCCGGGCAGAAGCGTCCGCTTGGATACGAGGCCGGTGACCTGCCGGATCCGCTTGGCGTAATCGCCCGTCAGATTGGGGTTGGTGACTTCAACCTCCTCGAGCTGGCCGCCGCTGATAATGTCGCCGGGGTAGATCGTCTCCGTCGGGACCACGGCGGTCCCCATGCTGCCCTCATCGGCTCTTGCTGCACCTGCGGGCGCGACCGATGCGAACACGACGGAAAGGCTCGCCGCGGCGAACCAGGCCATTGCTAAGCTTTTCATCCGGCGAAACCTCATGTTCGGCCCGTCCTTCCCGCTACTTCAGGTTCTTGCTGACGATCTGCGCCATGTCGTCGGCGGTCGTGATGACCTTCGAATTCATCTCGTATGCGCGCTGCGCCGTGATCAGATCGGTGATTTCCTTGACCGGATCGACGTTCGACGATTCCAGGTAATACTGCTTCATGTAGGCGAAGCCGTTCTGGTTCGGATCGGAGATAACCGGGTCGCCGGAAGCCGGCGTCTGCGTGAAGAGGTTGCTGCCCATCGGCTGCAGGCCGGCTTCGTTGACGAAGTTGGCGATCTGCACCTGGCCGAGCACGGTCGGCGTGGTCGCCGTGCCGATGATCGCCGAAACCTGGCCGGACTGGTTGATGGCGAGGCTGGTGGCATTGTTCGGGATCGTGATGCCCGGCTGCAGCACATTGCCATCCGGCGTGACGATCTGGCCGGTATCGCTCTTGTTGAAAGAGCCGGCGCGTGTATAGGCGGTCGTGCCGTCGGGCATCTGGATCTGGAACCATCCACGGCCGACAAGCGCAACGTCGAGCTCGTTCTGGGTCTGCGACAACTCGCCCTGGACCTGGATGTTGCGCACGGCCACGGTCTGCACGCCGAGACCGATGTTGGCGCCTTCCGGCACCACCGCCTGGTTCGGCCGGTTGGAGATGCCCTTGGCGCGCTCGGTCTGGTAGAGAAGGTCGGAGAATTCTGCGCGCGAACGCTTGTAGCCCGTCGTGTTGATGTTCGCGATATTGTTCGCGATGACTTCAAGATTGGTCTGCTGGGCGTCCATGCCCGTTGCGGCAATTGCGAGCGCTCTCATGCTTTCGTCCTTCGAGCTGGGGCGTGATCTTCGAAACCGAGAGCGGCCCGCGAATTATTCACGCCAAATCAAGTAATTAGAGCGAGAAATCCCGCCCTAGATCTGCATCTTGGTAATATCGAGAAACGCGGAGACGACCTTGTCGCGCAGCGCGACCGCGGTTTGCAGCGTCTGGTCGGCCTGCATGACCTTGTCAACGACTTCGCGGGTGCTCATCGTGCCCTTGATGCCGGCGAAGGAGGCATTTTCAGCTTCCTTCAGCGTGTTGATGGAGTCCTTCGCCACGTTCGACATGACGGAGGCAAAGCTCATTCCGGCGTCCGCTCCCATGGCAACGGCCGGAGAGGCGTTGAGCGCGCTGGAAGCAGCGGATGTCAGATCCGTGGTGATGCTGCCGAGGCCGCGGGTCGCCGAGAGGGAGGCTACATTCTTGATGGAATCGATCATTATGAGTTCTTCAACAGGTCAATGGTGGAAGAGATGAGATCGCGAGCCTGCCTGACCGTCTGCAGGTTGGCCTCGTAGGAACGATTGGCTTCACGCATGTCGGCCATTTCGACGAGGATGTTGACGTTGGGCATCTTGACGTAGCCCTTCGGGTCGGCGGCGGGGTTATCCGGATCATACTCTTCGACGAACTTGCCCGTGTCCTCGCCCAGCTTCTTCACACCGACCGTCGTCAGGCCGTTGGCGCGATCCATTTCTGCGCCGAAGGTCACGGTCTTGCGCCGATAGGGATCGGCACCGGGGGTGTCACCCGTCGAGCGGGCGTTGGCGATATTTTCGGAGACGATACGCAGACGAGTCGATTGAGCCTCCAGGCCGGAGCCTGCAATTTTCAATGCGGCTGATAAGGGGTCCATGACATCTTCACTTCATCTATTGTTTTACGGTCATCAACATCATGCGATGAAAGGAACTCACGAGTGCGGTGTTCAAGCTGTACTGGCGCTTGATCTCACCGGATTTGGCGAGTTCGTCCTCCAGGCCGACGGTGTTACCCGACTCCTGGACACCTATTTCCTGGCTGAGCGGCGCCTCTTCGACGTTAATGTTGCCGCTCGAGCTGAATTCGTTACCCGAAATATGCGCGGGATTGGTTTTCGCCATGCTGATGTTCTGGTTATCCAGAACGGCCTGAAATGGCGTCACGTCCTTGGCACGGTACTTCGGGGTATTGGCATTGGCGATATTGCCGGCAACGACCTCCTGGCGCGCCTGAAGCCACTCGGCTTGCCGCGAGGCCAGGTCAAAGAGCTGAATCGGTTGCATGGGCTTCTCTCCGTTCTTACACTAGGAACCTAGCGGGATAATCTTGCGTGGGACTTGCGAGAAATGCGTTCCTGTAAACTCTTCAAAGTGCCTGAAACTCAGGCATCTCCGCGTTTTTCAATTGCGTCAGTAGACATCGCCCGCGGATGTGACGATGACCCATTTTCCCTCACGCTGTTCAATCGATGCGAGGCGGCTGTTGTCGGGTAGAACCGAGCCGACGCGCACGACATACATGCCCGTGTCGTCCTCGATCAGCGCGCGGCCATTGACGACGTGCAGGAGGTGGAACGGGAGCTTGCCGGGAAGTGGCTGCTGTTCGGCCGGCGGCCCCTTGTCATCCTCGCGGCCGGCATTGCTGACCGTCGCGGTCGTCAAGGGATCGGGAATGAGATCCCGGGGCTCGCTGGGATTCTTGTTGACCATGGCCAGCGGCGATACGCTCACGACTTCGCGGCCGGGCCAATTCGGCAGATCGCGCGTGCGATCGCCTTCAGCCACATGGATGCCGAACTTGTCCGGGTTGAGGAAAACGTACCAGGGAAAGAAGGCCGAGGCGCCGGCAAGCACCAGTCCCGTGCAGACGAGTGCCCTGTCCGTAATCGTCCGCCTCTTTGCCGCCTTCGGCGGATTGACCGATTCGTCTGTGTCGGTTTCTGTCACGTCTGGCCCCTCTTTCGGCACTAAATTCGGAAATTTCGGCTAGCTGCGAACAATGGATAATCGGGGTGGTGTCTCATGCGATCCTCACCGTCCCCGGACCGGCACGGCTGCCGCTGAACCATTCTTCAGGGCCGTCGCAAGGTCGGTGAAGGCGTCTTCGGATGGCAGTTCGCCGGGGGTCTGCTTGAGGATGTCGTAGATGATCGGCACCTGGCGGACGGCGATATCGAGATCCGGGTCGCTGCCCTGGCGATAGCCGCCGATCAGGCGCAGATCGCGTGTTTCCTCGTAGCGATGCACCAGCGCTTTCAGCCGCGATGCCAACTTCTCCTGATCGGGCGTCCATGCCTTGCGAGCCAGACGCGAGACCGAGGCCAGCGGGTCGATCGGCGGATAGCGGCCTTCCTCGGCAAGACTGCGTTGCAGGACGATGTGCCCGTCGAGAATGCCGCGCGTGGAATCGGCGATCGGATCGTTATGGTTGTCGCCATCGACCAGAATGGAGATGATGGCGGTAATCGTGCCGGTACCTTCCGGTCCCGGTCCGGCGCGCTCGAGCAGGCGCGGCAATTCGGTGAAGACAGAGGCCGGATATCCACGGGCGATCGGCGGCTCACCGGAGGCGGTAGCGACCTCGCGGATGGCATGGGCAAAGCGGGTAACACTGTCGACGATCAGCAGCACATTCTCGCCCTGATCGCGAAAATGTTCGGCAATGGTGATCGCGGAGAGAGGTGCCATCTTGCGCAGCATCGGGCTTTCGTCGCTGGTCGCGACAACGGCGACCGATTTCTGCAGATGACTGCCGAGCGTATCCTCGATGAATTCGCGCACTTCGCGGCCGCGTTCGCCGACGAGCGCGATGACGACCTTGTCGAAGGCATCGGCTCTGGCCAGCATCGACAGGAGCGTCGACTTGCCGACGCCGGAGCCGGCAAAGATGCCGAGGCGCTGGCCGAGGCAGAGCGGCGAAAAGATGTCTATGGCGCGAACGCCGGTCTTGAAGCCGGTTTCGACGCGCTTGCGCGTCATCGAAGGCGGAGCGGTATTGGAGATCGAGCGCGCATCGAGCCCCTTCGTCAGGGGGCCCAGCCCGTCGATCGGCTCGCCAAGCGAATTGATCGTGCGGCCGCACCAGCTGTTATCGGGAGAAATGCGAAACGCCCCCCTGCGGATGACGGTGTCCTGGATACCGATCGGCTCACCCGGCTCGATCGGACAGACATAGGTCAGATCGGGCTCGACCCGGACGACCTCGCCGAGATGCACGCCGGTCGAGGAGCGATGCGCCACGAAATCGCCGAGACGGACCTGCCTGGAAAGGCCGGCGACGGTATAATGTCCCGCTGCAATGGTGCGCACATGGCCGCCATGGGCCACGGAGTTCTCCGCCGTCGCATATTGCGCCGCAAGCACGGCCATATGTGAAAGCTTCGGCGACAATGCAGCCTCCGGCAACTGATCCTCGATCATGATCCGCCCTCGTTACTGGCTGCCGCCGAGGGTCTTGATCGCGTCGGTGAGGGTGCCCTCGCTGCTGCTGGTGAGCGTGCTGATATTGTCGAAGGCGCGGCTGACCTCGATCAGATTGGTCATTTCCCGCATGCCGTTGACATTGGAGTTTTCGAGGTAGCCCTGAGCGACGCCGATATTCGAGCGATCGATGACCGGCTGCGGCGTATCCGTCGGCAGGATGCTGCTGTTTTCGTAGCGCAGGAAGCCCTTGCTGACGTCTGAACTGTAAAGGCCGATCTGGCCCATGCGCTTGCCACCTTGCGAGATGGTGCCGTCCGAGGAAACCGTCGGCGCGCCGCCGCGCGGATCAAGCTGGATCGGAGCGCCACCGGGATCAAGCACCGGGAAGCCGCGCACAGAGACCAGCGCACCATTGTCTGTCATGGTGAAACGGCCGTCGCGCGTCACCACCAGGCCAGCCGGCGTGTTGAGGCCGAACCAGGCGTCGCCCTTGACGGCGAAATCGAAGAGATTGCCGGTGTTCTGCAATTCGCCATTGTCGGTCGACAGATAGTCGTTGCCCTGCGAAACGAAGGCCACCTTGGCGTTGAGCTTGTTTTCGGTATTGCTGAGGACTTGGTCGAACTTGACCTCGGTGCCACGGAAGCCCGTGGTGTTCACGTTGGCCAAATTGTCGGCGATTGTCGTCAGACGCCGCTCGAGCGCCATCTGGGACGATAGCGCCACATAGATACCAGACTGCATTTTCAACGCCCTCCGGACATTGGAGAATAACGGGAAAGGAAACGCCGGAGCGCTCCTACATTTCGTTAGCGGGGCATGGATGCCCTTACCCGCTATCCTGCCGGCATTGGCTTGTGCGAAGCTGACAAGGCAAAAGGTGGCCGAACGACCGCATCGAACAGCCTCACGCAAGGCAGCTCCCCTAGTTCATCTTAGGAAGCAACGTTCAGGTGTGGACCGACGATGAACATTATTATCGGATTTGTAGTGACCTGCGGCTGCATCATAGGCAGCTTCATGGCCATGGGCGGAGACGTAGGCGCTCTGTTCCAGCCCTTCGAATTTGTCATTATCGCAGGCGCCGGTCTCGGCGGCTTCATCATGGCCAATCCGATGAAGATCGTGAAGGACTCAGGCAAGGCACTGCTCGAGGCCTTCCGTCACGCGGTTCCGAAGGAGCGCGAATATCTCGATACGCTCGGCGTACTCTACGCCCTGATGCGCGATCTGCGCACCAAGTCGCGCAACGAAATCGAAGCCCATATCGACAATCCCGATGAATCGGTGATCTTCAAGGCCGCTCCGACGGTGCTGAAGAACAAGGATCTGACGGCTTTCATCTGCGACTACGTGCGCCTCATCATCATCGGCAATGCCCGCTCGCACGAGATCGAGGCGCTGATGGATGAAGAGCTCAACACCATGCAGCACGACAAGATGAAGCCCTATCACGCGATCACGATCATGGGCGATTCCTTCCCGGCCATCGGTATCGTCGCCGCCGTTCTCGGCGTCATCAAGGCCATGAGCCACATCAACGAATCACCCGAAGTGCTCGGTCACCTCATCGGATCGGCACTGGTCGGCACCTTCCTCGGCATCATCCTGTCCTATTCCGTCTGTGCGCCGCTGGTGTCGCAGATCAAGATCGTGCGCAACAAGCAGCATCGTCTCTACGTCATCGTGAAGCAGACGCTGCTGGCCTATATGAACGGCTCCGTGCCGCAGGTGGCGCTCGAATACGGTCGCAAGACCATCTCCTCCTACGAGCGTCCGTCCATTGACGCCGTCGAGCAGGAAATGATGAACCCCGGCGGTGAAAGCAAGGCAGCCTGAAAACCATGAGCCAGCAATCCGCATCCAAGGCACAGACGATGGACCGCACCCTCTTCGCCAAGCTCACAGGCAATCTTGGCGATCAGGCGCTGCTTGCCAAGATCGGCACGGCCTTCTCCCAGGTCTATGCCGAATTCCTGCCGGATATGATCAAGAACGAGACCGGTCTCGACAGCGGTATCGCCTATGGCGGCTGCCAGTCCGGCCTCATGAAAGACCTGATCGCCGGTCTTGGCGGCAACCACGCCCTGGTCAACGCCTCGCTGCGCAATTGGTCATCCAAATTCGTGCTCGGCTGCGGCTCCGGTTTCATCATGACGCTGATGGAGCATATGCTGGGGGGACGCGCCGAAGACATGGAAGCGGCCATTGCCCGGCCGCTTTCGGTGATCGAACTCGATCTTTCCGTCATGGTGTTCGAAAAGATCGCCAATGTGCTCCGCTCGGCGGTCAATGCTCAGGGCGGCTTCGAGCCCTATCTCGATCCGCCCTACAATGTCGAAGAGGCAATGGCGCAGATCACCGATGAGAATGACGATTTCGCCGCCGCGATCACGATGACGGTTTCGCTCGGCAAGTCCATTTCCCAGATCGTCATCATCGTGCCGCAGCGCGACCTGCTGCGCACCGTCGTCAGCGCGCCGCGAGCGAAGAATCCGACGGCCGCCTCGCAGGCATGGTCGGACCAGCTCAACGAGCAGGTTCGCCGCTCGCAAGTGACGCTCGAGGCGCGCATCCGCCTGCAATCCCTGACGCTCGACACGATTTCCAAGCTCGCGGTCGGCGATACCATTCCCTTCATGGACAATAGCGGCGACGTGCGGGTCGAGGTCAGCGCCAACAGCAAGGACCTCTACATCTGCGAGTTTGGCCGCTCTGGCGAAAATTACACGGTGCGCGTCAAGGACAATGTGAATTCCGACGACGAGCTTCTGCGGCACCTGATGAATTGACCAGCCGGCGGGTGGCTCCCACCCACGGCAGCTTGAGGCAAGTTTCAACTGGAATAGTGATTTCATGGCTACGAAGACGACACAGCAAAGCAACGAGGAATCGCTGGAATTTCCAAACAGCGACGCCGCATTGGACGACGCCATCGATGGTCTGCGCGGCGTCCTGAAGAAGGATAGCGACGGCGGCATGCCGGATTTCGCAGCTGACCAGTTTGGCGCGGAGCCCAGCACCGACCTCTCCACCTTCGGCGATTTCGGCGACGAGGATTCCGGCCCAGCCTTCGCGGACAGCGATTTCGGCGAAGCCTCTTCGGCGCCCGCCGCTCTTGGCAGCGCGCTGGCCGCCAATCTCGACATGATCATGGATATCCCGATCGACGTCCAGATCGTGCTCGGCACCAGCCGCATGCAGGTCTCCGGCCTGATGAACCTGACCGAAGGCGCAATCATAGCGCTCGACAAGAAGATCGGCGAACCGGTCGAAATCACAGTAAACGGCCGCAAGATCGGCCGGGGCGAAATTACCGTTCTGGAACATGACGACACCAGGTTCGGTATCAAGCTCACAGAAATATACAACACGAAGAAAAGCTGAACCCGGCTCATGATGAGCCCAATCCCGGTGAGGGATGGAGACGAAGACCATGATGGACTTTGACGATTTCAGCGGCGCACTCGCCGAGAAACCGTTATCGCAGACTGAAAAAGCGGCCGCCGTCCTTCTCGCCATGGGAAAGCAGGTAGCAGGACGGCTGCTCAAATATTTTACCCAGAATGAATTGCAGATGATCATCGCCTCGGCGCAGTCGCTGAGGCTCATTCCGCCGGACGAACTGGCGCAACTCGTCGCGGAATTCGAGGATCTGTTCACCGAAGGCGCAGGCCTGATGGACAATGCGAAGGCCATCGAGAGCATTCTCGAGGAAGGCCTGACACCGGACGAAGTGGACAGCCTGCTCGGCCGCCGCACCGCCTTCCAGGCTTACGAGACCTCCATCTGGGATCGCCTGGGCGAGGCCGACCCGGTCTTCGTGGCCAAGTTCCTCCTGCGCGAGCATCCGCAGACCATCGCCTATGTGCTGTCGATGATGCCTTCCGCCTTCGGAGCGAAAGTTTTGCTGCAGCTTCCCGAAGCGCAGCGTCCCGACATCATGAACCGCACGGTCAACCTGAAGGACGTCAGCCCGAAGGCAGCGCAGATCATCGAGAACCGCGTTCTCGGCCTGATGGCGGAAATCGATGCGGAGCGCAACGCTTCCGGCTCGACCAAGGTCGCCGACCTGATGAACGAACTCGACAAGCCTGTGGTCGACACCCTGCTCAACTCGCTCGAATCGATCAACAAGGAATCGGTCGAGAAGGTCCGTCCGAAGATCTTCCTCTTCGACGATCTGATCCGCATGCCGCAGCCAAGCCGCGTCCTGTTGCTCAACGATATCGCCTCGGACATCCTGACCATGGCGCTACGCGGCTCAAGCAACGAGATTCGCGAGATCGTCCTGTCCTCGATCAGCCCGCGTCAGCGCCGCATGATCGAATCGGATCTGCAGATGGGCAATGCCGGCGTAAATCCGCGCGAAATCGCCATCGCGCGGCGGGCCATCGCACAGGAAGCCATCCGTCTTGCCAACTCCGGCCAGATCGAGCTCAAGCCCAAGGAAAATACGCCTGTGGAAGAAGCAGCTTGATCTCACCGCGACTCACTTGAATCGTCTTAGAGTGCTTAGCTTAGGGCCGCGTATGATGCGCGGCCCCTTTCCGTTTGCGAAGGACGACTGCTTTGGCTGGCGAAGACAAAGACAGTAGAACAGAAAGGCCGACGGAGAAAAAACTCCGCGACACCATGGAGAAGGGCAATGTGCCTCACTCCAGGGAGGCAACCATCTTTGCCTCCATGCTCGCGACCGTCATCTATGTCACCTTCTTCCTGCCGGAGCGTATCGGCCGCATGGGAGAAGTGCTGCGCGATCTCTTCGAAAAGCCGGATCAATGGCAGATCGAAACCGGGCCCGACGCGATTTCGCTTTTCACCCGCATAGGCTGGGAAGCCGGTAACCTGGTGATGCCCGCCGTCGTGCTCTTCTTCACCTTCGGCATCGGCGCCTCGATTTTCCAGAACCTGCCGACACCGGTTCTGGAGCGAATCAGGCCGCAATTCTCGCGAATCTCACCGGCATCCGGCTGGAAACGTCTTTTCAGCATGACCGGCCTGGTGGAGTTCGGCAAGTCGCTTGCGAAGATCGTTCTCGTCAGCATCGTCATGTTTTTCGTGCTGCGCAGCCAGTTCTTTCATTCGATCGATTCGATGGCTTCGGACCCGCAGACCATCTTCGTGCGCCTGTCGACGATCGTTCAGCGAATCCTGATCATCGTGCTCCTGGCGACCGCGGTCGTCGGCATCGCCGACATTTTGTGGAGCCGATATCACTGGTTCGACGAGCTGAAGATGACCAAGCAGGAGGTCAAGGACGAGCTCAAGCAGTCACAGGGCGACCCGATCGTCAAATCGCGCCAGCGCTCGATCGCACGCGACCGCGCCCGCCGGCGCATGATGAAACAGGTTCCGCGCGCCACCCTCGTTATCGCCAATCCGACGCATTTTGCCGTGGCGCTGCGCTATGTGCGTGAGGAAGGCGACGCGCCCGTCGTCGTTGCGAAGGGCCAGGACCTGATTGCGTTGAAGATCAGAGAGATAGCCGAGGCTAACAATATTCCGGTTTTCGAGGATCCGCCCCTCGCGCGCTCCATGTTTGCGCAAGTCTCGGTTGATAGCGTCATCCCGTCAGTATTTTACAAGGCCGTCGCCGAGCTCATCCATCGGATCTATGCCGCGCAGTCGAATAGAAAACGGGTACGATAAACCAAATGAAAAAATGCCCCTACTCTGCCGAACGTGAAAAAATCCTCGCGGAAGCCATCAGCCCCGTCGCGAGTGAGCTGCGCCTCCTCGACGCCGCCGATCTGATCTCGTTGCTCCGCTTCGAACGATACGGCAATCTCGCCGACCTCGTAGCCTCGGCGGCCGAACTCTATTTCCTGCCCGGTACTGTCAATTTCGGCCTCGGTGGCGATTACAAGCTCGATTGGGGCGGCCCTGCGGAAGTGACTATCGACCTGGAAATCAAGCCGCCGGGCGTGACCGTCTATGCCAAACTGGCGCTGGCGGAGCATTATGCCGGCATCGAGATAAACCATATCGCCTTCGACAAGGCGTCCACCGATCCCGATGAGAACACGGCGCTTTTCGCGCGTAGCCTGAGGGACGCGCGTTATGTGACGCGCGGCGAAACAGCACGGGTGTTCTAAGCCGTTCAAGACGTCAGAGCACTTCCAGGAAAAGTGCGTAGCGGTTTTCCGTCCGGAATGCGTCAAGAAACAAAAAAGATAGAGCGTTTTCGTGATTCGAAGAAAAGCGGAAATGCTCTAGAGATTTACGAAAGCTATCCGCCGAGGCGCTGAAAATCAGCTAATGTAGCCGAAGCGGATCGCTTTCGCGATCGCCTGGATGCGATTGACGCTATCGAGCTTGATGGTCGCAGAGCCGAGATAGGCGTTCACAGTGTGGACCGACAATCCCAGCTTCTCGGCGATTTCTTCACTGATGCGCCCGTCGCCGGCAAGCTGCAGGCAGGCGATTTCACGCTCGCTGAGGGCTTCGGCGTCCTGGGAGCGGCGCTCGTCCAGCGACAATAGCGCCATCATGATCTGGCAGCTGCGACCATGCAGCTCGACGATCATATCGCTCGCCAGATCCATGAATTTTGCGGTGAAGACCACATAGCCGTTGCCAACCGCCCCCAGACGTACGGGAAAGGCGACGCCGGCAAAGGGCAGAAGATGCGGTTTCAGGCGCTGGGTAAAGGCGGCAAAGTCCGGTGTCTCGGCGGTGCTATCGCTATCCCTGCCGTTCCACATGAGCGGGAGCAGCGATTTGTCGATGTGCTCGATCATGGCTTCGCTGTAAGCCTCAACGAAAGCCTTGCCCATAACGGAATTGGCCGACCCCCAATTGTCGAGTTCGCTGACGAGACGCTGCTTGTGCGGCAAGCCTGAGCCATGGAGGCGATAAACTGCGAAATGCTGCGCATCGATCAGCTTCTGCATCGACACCAGCTTCGGGAAGAGATCGGAGCGGCCAGAAATCCGGCCCGAACGGGTTAGCCGCGGTTCCGCCGGCATATCCGTCGTCCTGTCTGGCTGATAGCGCATTCAGTGAGCCTTCAAACGAGATTGTTTCGCACGGCGAAGGCGATTGCCTCCGACCGGGTCTTGGTGGCGGTCTTGCGCATGACGCTGGTGATGTAGTTATTGATGGTATTGCGCGAGATGCCGAGGATCATGGCAATCTCGTCACTTGTCTTGCCTTCGGCGATCCAGAACAAACATTCCAGCTCACGTTCGGTAAGATCGAAATCGCGCTCGGACTTGCTTTCGAAGCAGCGGATCGAGCTGGCGAGATAGCCTGACAGCAGGCCGACATCGCGCAACCGCTCCGGCAAGAGCGTCTCGGATTCGCGGACCAGCAGCAACAGAGAGAAGCGTGTACGACCGACATTGAACGTCAAAGCGTAATATCGGCGGCTGATGCCATCAGGCAGCTCGACGTCGTCCGGCAAGGAGGCCAGGCTCGGCTGGAACAGCGACATGCATTTTTCCAGCTCGCCGATACGGCCATAGCCGCCCGTCAACTCCGATGCCAGCCGCCTCACGAGATCGAAAGGCCAGTCGGACGACACGACGAAGTCCAGCCCGCTTTCCTGGATGAGATCGCAGCGCGCCAAGAGGTAGCCGTAGGCACCCGCATAGCTCGTCAACGAGCGAAGGCCGGCTTGCAGATAGGCCGGGCCGGAAACGGTACCCAGCTGCAGAATGAGCTGCTCGCGCGACATGGCGCCTGTGGACGCGACCGACCGCGCATCCCAATCGCCTTTGCTCGTCTGCGATATCTGCATGTCCATTCTTGCATTTCCTGCCACTGTTGGACGATCATTCGTCAACGAGAGCACTATTCCGTTGAAACCCGGTGCATCACCCTGGAAAGCGGATATCGACCTTCCGCAGGGCATCAGAACCGAATCATTGTCTACCGCGATACAAACACATCCCGGTGAAAGCGGGTGGATGAAATACACCCATCATTGAATTTCATGTGGGCAACCGGATCGGCACAGGCGTTGCGGACACAATCAGCGAACCATGAACTGATTTTTCCCGCGCTCCGGACTCTGCAACACTTCGAACCGGCGATACGCTGAAATCGAAGGCCTGTTCGCGCGAACTGAACAACTGATACGCAAAGGCACTTTACCAGTAAGTCGATTCTTTATGCCCAGCAACGGAATTGCAAGCGAAATTCCATCTTACGAACACGTCAAACTATCCGGCAGCGGCTAACGGGTCACAGTTTTCTCAATATTGCAGGCAGAAACCACCGGGATAAAGCAAAAAGACCGGGATTTCTCCCGGTCCTGTTGATCAGGCTGCCTTGTCGACGGCCCATTTTCTGAGGATCTTTGCGGCGCGTTCCTCGCTGATTTCCACCATCCGCGACAGGCGACGCTCCGGTCCTTCCTTGACCCGACGGTTGAAGGTGCCGCTATCGTCGCCCATCGTCAGCAGATCGTCGGTGCTGTCGAAGCCGAAGTCGGAGCCGAAGCCGTCCATCAGCGCGGCGCCGGGGCCGCCGACGGCGGGAGCGAAGTCGGGCAGCTCCAGGCCGGCCGCCTCAGGCAATGCCGTGCCACCGGCTGCGCCGCCGCCTAGCGAGCGGATCAGCGGACGGAAGCCCATCCAGACGATGAGGAAGGCGACGGCAACGAAGGCCAGCGAGTTGATGATACCGGCCATGTTGCGGCTCAGCATATCGGTGATGCTGAAGCTGGAGGCCGTATCTTCGAGCAGCTGGTTGTCGAGGAAGTCCATCGCATTGACGGTGACGATGTCGCCACGACCCTGGTCGACGCCAGCAGCAGTCGCCACGATCTTCTGCATTTCGGCGATATAGGCGTCGATCTTCGCCTGATCGGCACCCTGGCCGAGCATCTGCGCGACGCGGCCCTTGTTGACCACCACGGCGACGGAGAGCTTTTCGATCTTGTAGCTGTTGCGCGTCGTGGCCGTCGTCTTGCTGTTGATTTCGTAGTTGGTCTGCTCTTCGCGCTTGTCGGACTGGTCGTTCGACGTCGGCGTATTGCCGCCGGATTGCGGAGCGGCCTGCGGAATATTCTGTTCCACGGTCGCCGCGGTATCGGGCTGGTTCTGCTGCGACTTCTGCGCTTCCTTCACCGTGCGGACCGAGCGTTCGACCTTCGAATCCGGATCGTAGGTAGTTTCCTGCACCTGCTGGCTGTCGGTGTTGAGCTGCGCCGTTACGCTCGAGCGGAAATTGTCCATGCCGAGGAAGGGGGCGAGAGCCTTGTTGATGTTGGATTCGACTTCGCTCTGTACATTCTGGACGATGCCGAGATTGCGGGTGAGCACGCCATTGCTGGGGTCGTCACCCGATGCCAGCAGCTGGCCGGTCGAGTCGAGAATGGTAACGTCGTCGACCTCGAGCCCCGGAACGGCCGAGGCAACGAGATGCCGGATCGCCGATGCCGATTTGCGGGCTGCCTCGGAACTGGCACGGATCATCACCGAGGCCGTCGGCTTCTGATCCGCCTTACGGAAATTGCCGGTATCCTGCATGACGATATGGACGCGTGCGGCGCTGATGCCTGCGATGGAGGTGATGGTACGGCCGATTTCGCCCTCAAGGGCGCGAACGCGGGTGACTTCCTGCATGAAGGAGGTGAGGCCGAGCGAACCGACATTGTCGAACAGCTCGTAACCGGCATTGCCGCTATTGGGCAGGCCACGCTCGGCAAGCAGTGCGCGAGCCTTGCCGGTCATGCCTGCCGGAACAGTCAGGCTGGTGCCATCCGTGCCGACCTGGAAATTGATCTTGGCTTCTGCGAGCGCGATGCTGATCTGGTTGAGATCCGTCGCATCCAGGCCGACATAGAGTGTCTCCTGGGAAGGCTTATTGACGTAAAGGGCTGCAAACAGGATCAGGACCATGGACACAACGCCCACGCCACCCAGGATCAGCAGCCGCGTTCTCCCGAGATTCTGGATGTTCCGGAACAATGGAACTAATTGATTTAACAGATTCATTCTGTTCTCGCACGATTCGTCAAAGACCTGATGGCTTTGTGTCCTGCAGCGAAAATAGAAATCGAAACTTGTGCGAGCGTTTCGTCCGGCCAGGAAAAGGGGAAAAAGCCGGGGAGAAGTGGTGAAAATTATATAAGAAAAACAATATACATGTTGAGCGTTCGACTAGAAGAAGTCGAAATCGCCGGCGGCTTTCGCCATGGGCTGTGAGTGGGCATGCAAGGTGCCTCCGCCGAGTGCCTTTTGCATCTCCGTCAGCTTGACGAGGCTCAATGCGGTCGCGAGATCGACGGTCCATCCGTCCGGCATGGCGCCGGCAATGGTATCGATGAATTCGGCAATGCCGCGCGTCTTCTGGACGGCAAGATCGATGCCCTGGATGACTTTCACCGCATCGGGCGATTCCAGCACATGCGCACCGCCGACATCGAGGAGCTGCGGCTCGATGCGCTCGATCAGATAGGCGACGTCATGCAGTTCGGAGACGATACGCAAAAGGATGGCCGGGAGGGTTTCCTCAATGGCGTTCATTTCGGCGCGCTGGAAGGCAGTCATGCAGTAGCCTCGCTGATCAGAAAAATTCGATCGTGTTGTCGACCGGCTTTGGAGCGACGACGGGACGCTGTTCGAGCGCCACTGTCTTCTGCGTCTCCGCGCCGGTGAGCGGATATTGCCTGGCGCGTCCGGAGATCGGCCAATATTCAATCTTGCGCCCATGTTCGCCGCCCGTGCTCGAGCTGACCACCGGGATGCCTTCATCCCTGAGGAACTGCATGGCGAAAGCGGCATTCTGCTCGCCGACATTGGAGAAGGTCGCAATCGTCTTGGCGCCGCCGAAGACCTTTGCCTCCAGCCGATCACGCCGCGCGCCCTTCTTCAAAAGGCCGTTGATCAGAAGCTCCATCAGGTGCACGCCGTAGCGCGTCGCATCACCACCGCTCATCGGCGAGCTTGCCATTCCCGGGAGGAGGAAATGGTTCATGCCACCGACGCCGGCGATCGGATCGCGCAGGCAGGCCGCCACGCAGGAGCCGAGAATAGTTGCCAGCACCACGTCCGGGTCGCTGACAACCTTGTACTCGCCCTGAATGATGTGCATGCGACGGGCTGCACCCTCGACAATCATTTCAGTGCTCCGAACACGGCCTCGATGGCTGCCTTCATCTTTTCCATGGTGAATGGCTTGGCCAGGACGTTGTTGGCGCCGAGCTGGGCCGCTTTCTGCACAAGAGCACGGTCGCCCTGTGCCGTCAGGATGATGAAGGCCGCCTTCTTGGTTGCCGGGTTGGTGCGGACGGCCTGCAGCAGTCCGAGCCCATCCATCTTCGGCATATTGAAATCCGAGATGACCAGATGGTGCGGCTGCTGCTGCATGATCTTCATGCCCTGCTCGCCGTCGCCGGCGGAGGTGATCTGCTTGAAGCCGAGCTGCGTCAGCGCATCACTCAACAAGAGACGGCTGGTGACCTGATCATCAACGATCAGAACTTTGATTTTCTCCGCTAGAGACATTATTCGCTCCCTTCCTTTCGGGCGGCTGTAATTTTCAAGATTTCCTCGCCAATGGCGTTCAGCGGAAACTGTTGTTCGACGGCACCAAGCTCATGGGCGACCCTCGGCATGCCGTAGACCACGCAGGTCTTTTCGTTCTGGCCGATGGTGCGCGCACCGGCGTGGCGCATCTTGAGGAGACCGGCGGCGCCATCGCGGCCCATGCCGGTCAGGATCACGCCGACGGCGTTGCGGCCAGCCAGTTCGGCGACCGAATCGAAAAGCACGTCAACCGATGGCCGATGACCGTTCACCGGCCCACCATCCGCCAAACGACACTGGGGCGCCGATGGGTTGACAACCCGCAGGTGCCTGTCGCCACCGGGCGCCAGGTAGATCTTGCCGATTGCCAGCCGCGCCCCGTCTGTCGCCTCTTCGACGACAGGCGCACAAAGGCGGTTCAACCGCTCGGCAAAACTCCGGGTAAAGCTCGGAGGCATATGCTGGGTGATGACCGTGGGCGGGCAGTTGGCGGGAAACTTCTGCAATACGGTGATCAAGGCCTCGACGCCGCCGGTGGATGAGCCGATGGCGACGATCTTGCGGCCGACACGGAAATCGGCGACGGCGGGCGGCGGTACGCGCTGGGCGGCAGGCTTGACGAATTGCCGTTGCGAACGGGCGGCCGCCTTGACCTTCTCGGCCAGGTCGCCGAATGGGTGCGGTTCGCCCGGAGAGGGTTTCCCCACACAATCGAAGGCGCCGATTTCCAGGGCTGCGAGCGTCGCATCGGCGCCGCGATGCGTCATGGTGGAGACCATGATGACCGGCATGGGCCTGAGCGTCATGATCTTTTCCAGAAACTCGAGGCCGTTCATGTTCGGCATCTCGATATCGAGGGTAACGACATCTGGATTGAGTGCCTTGATGGCGGCTCGCGCTTCAAGCGCGTCGCCTGCCTGACCAATGACATCAACCTCGGGATCCGAACGCAATACGGCTGTGATCAGGCCACGCATGGTCGGGGAATCATCGACCACGAGAACACGGGCAGCAGCGCTCATGATTTCCTCCCCGCGTTCTTGCCGAGATAGCGATAGGTGGTGATGCCTATATTGTCGAAGAGGTGCTTGGCGTCGCCGGCAACTCGCTCGGAGTGGCCGATATAGAGGTGGCCGTGGTCCTGGAGCTGGCCGGCAAAACGCCCCCAAATCTTCGTCTGCGTCGGCTCGTCGAAATAGATGACTACGTTGCGGCAGAAGATGACGTCGAACGTGCCCTTGAAGGGCCATTGCGCCAGCAGGTTCAATTCGTTGAAGGTGATCAGCCGCTTGACGCGATCGTCGATCTGGAACTTGCGACGCCCCTGAACATCGACCTCCTGGAACCATTGCTTGCGCATGGCAGGCGAGATCGTTTCGAGTGCCGCCTCATCATAGGCGCCGGCGCGAGCAAGACCGAGGATTTTCGGATCGATATCCGTCGCCAGGATCCTGAAATCGAACTCCGCCGCGTTCGGCATCAGCGCCAGTACGGTGAGCGCGATCGAATAGGGCTCTTGCCCATCGGAACAGGCAGCCGACCAGATACGCACCCGGCCACCGGCCTTGGCGCGCGCCAGAAGGCCCGGCAGCACCTCGTCGCGCAGATGATCGAAATGATGGTTCTCGCGGAAGAAGCGGGTGAAATTGGTCGTCAGATGCGACAGCATCTCACGTCGTGCAGCACTTCCAGCCGGAGAGGACACCAGCGTGCAGTAATCGCGGAAGCCGCGCAGGCCCAGCGCGCGGATATGCTTCGACAGCCGCGAATAGACCAGCGACGCCTTGCTTTCATTGAGGGAAATGCCCGCATCCGCATAGATCATGGCAGCGATCTCGGCGAGATCGCGCCGGGTCAGCGGATATTCGCCGCTGGCCAGGACCTCGTCCGGCGATGCCTTGAGATCTATCGCTCCCATCACAGTCATGCAGCTTCGCTTTCGTTTTCAGGGAACAGGGCTTCCAGTTCGATCAGGCAGATCATGCGCCGGTCGATCGCGACGATGCCGCGCGCGAACTGCCGTTCATGGTCGGAAGAGATTTCCGGCGTCGGCTGGATATGGTCGGTCGTGATCGTCAATATGTCCGATACTGCGTCGACCAGAAGACCGACGACCTTGCGCTTGACCTGCGCGACGATGATCACATGCCGCGCCGTCAGCTCCGCACGCTTCATGCCGAGCCGCGCCGAGAGATCGATGATCGGCAGCACGGCGCCACGCAGATTGATGACGCCGAGCATATAGGACGGCGCATGCGGCATGGCGGTTGCCGGCGTCCAACCACGGATTTCGCGAACCGACATGACGTCGATGCAGAATTCCTGATCGCCGATTCGGAAGGCGATCAGTTCGCGTGCCTCCTGGGTCAGGTTCTTGACGGCAACGGACATGGCTTACCCCACCGCCGCGTAGGACATTTCGGCCTTCAACGACTGACCGCGGGAAGCACCGACCACCGCATCCACATCGAGGATGAGCGCGACACGGCCATCGCCGAGGATGGTGGCGGCCGCAATGCCCGGCACATGTGTATAGTTCGCTTCGAGGCTCTTGATGACGACCTGGCGCTGGCCCTGGATGGCATCGACCATCAGCGCGCGCTGACCGCCCCCTTCCGATTCCACCAGCAGCGCGACGCCCTCAACGGGATTGGCCTGTGTTGCGCGGAAGTTCAGGATGCGGCCGACATCGACCAGCGGGCAGAAGCTGTTGCGGATCGAGATCAGGCGATGGTTCGCGCCGAAGGAATGGATGGCGGAGGCCTCCGGCTGCAGCGTCTCGACGATCGCCGTCAGCGGCACGACCAGGGTCTGGCCGGCAACCGTCACCACCATGCCGTCGAGAACGGCAAGCGTTAGCGGCAGGCTCATGGTGAAGACCGAACCCTGCCCCGGCTTGGAGCTGATGTTGATGCGGCCGCCGAGGGCCTGGATCGAGCGCTTGACCACGTCCATGCCAACGCCGCGGCCGGAAATGTCGGAAATCTTGTCGGCGGTCGAGAAGCCCGGCAGGAAGATCAGGTTGTCGATTTCCTCATCCGAAAGATTGGCGTCCGCAGCAATCAGATCGTTGTCAATGGCCTTCTGGCGCACCCTTTCGCGGTTGATGCCGGCGCCGTCGTCTGCGAGTTCGATCAGGATGCGGCCGGAACGGTGCTTGGCCGTCAGGCGAACGGTGCCCTCCGGGTTCTTGCCGAGCGTCGCGCGCTTTTCCGGGCTCTCGATGCCGTGGTCGACGGCATTGCGGATCATGTGGGTCAGCGGTTCGGCAAGCTTGTCGATGACGGTCTTGTCGACTTCGGTATTTTCGCCCTCGGTGATCAGGCGGATCGACTTGCCGGTCATATCGGCGATTTCGCGGACGATACGCGACATGCGCTGGAACACCGGCTTTACCGGCTGGGCGCGGATCGCCATGACGCTGTCCTGGATCTCGCGGGTGAGCTGTTGCAGCTCTTCGAGGCCCATGTTGATCGAAGACGCACCATTATTGTCGTTCTCGACGACGCTCTGCGACAGCATCGCCTGGTTGATGACGAGTTCGCCGACCAGATTGATCAGCCGGTCGACGCGGTCGAGATCAACGCGAATGGTCTGGCCGACGCCGGCAGCAGCGGCGTTGTTCTGCGCGGCAGCGGCACTGGCGGCGGCGGAAGCGGCCAGTGCTGCTTCCTTCTTTTCGACACGGGCGGCAACGGCGGCAAGCTGGGTGACATTGCTCGCAGTTTCAGCAGCGGCAACGGCAGCGGCCGTGTCGCTCTTGCCTGGCGAGGCTTCCTCGATCGCTGCGGCCGCGGGCTCGCTGCTCTCTTCGTCTAGAATGGAGAGATCAAAGGGCACGGGAACCATCGGCAGTTCTTCGTCGTCGGAAGAGCTGCCACCGGCTGCGACCGGGCGCACATCGAGCTCGCAATCCCATTCGGCGAATTCGAAGATGGTGCGAATAGCGTCTTCGCCTTTGTCCGTCTTGATCGAGATCGTCCAGCTGAAATAGGCGCCCTCCGGATCGAGTTCGGTGAGACCCGGCAGCGCATCCACATCGCAATGGACGCTCATCTCGCCCAGCCGCGCCAGATCGCGCAGCAGCAGCGTGGCGTCGTTGCCCTTGGCGTAGAGATCGGAACGCGGCTTGAAGCTCACCTCGTATTCCGGCATTCCGGCGGCGGGCTCTTCATCCAGACCGAAATCATCGTCGAAGCTGAAGGGAATCGGCTGGAAACCGCTTTCATCGGTCGGCGCGGGTGCGGCTGCCTTCGGAGCGGCCTCGACTGCGACTGCTACGGCGGCTGACGGTGCCGGCAGCCCGTTTGCCAGGGCTTCCAGCTCCTTCACCAGCCCGCGGCTGCGAGCCTGATCGACACTGCCGCCGTCACGGGCGGCATTGGTCAGGTCGGCCAGAACGTCGGCGGCCTTGAGCATGACCTTCAGGACATCCTGGGTCGGCTCCAGCTTGTTGGATCGAACGCAATCAAGCGTGGTCTCGAAGACATGGGCAAACGAGACCAGGTCATCCAGACCGAAGGCCCCTGCCCCACCCTTGATGGAATGAACGGCGCGGAAGACGGCATTGACGGTTTCCGGATCACGGTCGCCATCATTCATTTTCAGGAGACCGGATTCCAGTTCGGCGAGCTGCTCTTCGCACTCCTGGAAGAAAATCTCTTTGATTTCGTTCATATCCATGAGGGGCGGATCCTGGTTAGGCGGTTACACGCTCGATGGCATCGATCAGCTTGGCAGGGTCGAACGGCTTGACGATCCAGCCGGTCGCACCGGCCTGGCGGGCACGGTTCTTCTTTTCAGCGTCGCTCTCGGTCGTCAGCACGAGGATCGGAACGGCGCGGTACCTGTCGTTGCGGCGCACGCCCTCGATGAAGCCGAAGCCATCGAGGCGCGGCATGTTGATATCGGTGACGATGACGTCCGGGTTGGCTTCTTCCAGAATTTCCAGGCCCTCGACGCCGTCTTCTGCCTGAATGGTCTCGAAACCGGCATTGTTGAGCGTGACGAGAAGCATGTTTCGAATGGTCCGTGAATCATCCACGGTCAGCACTTTTTTCTTCATTGCCGGATCTCCTTGGCAAGCAGATGGGAGATATCGACCCCGATCACCTGCATCGTTTTTTGAAATGCATCCGACACCTTGGAAAAGGTGAAGGACAGCTTGTCCTCATCCCAAGTCTTGGCGGCCGCCATGATGACCTGCACGCACAAGGCCCCAATCCTTTCGACGCCGGATGCATCGATCGCGACGTTGCTGCCGCGCAACCCCATCAACTTGCCACGGAGCGTCGAGGCCTCGTTGAGGTCCAGCACCGCAGCCAGACTGATTGTCTTTTCGCCCTTCCTGCTCGGCATCGCTTCATTCCTTGTTGTCTGAAATCAGGCCCACCGGCCCGCATGCACATGAAACAGTAAACTCAGTAGGCATTCTGCTCGCCTCCCCTGGCGGCCCTGCGAAGCGGGAAGCCGAAATCGGCCATCTCATCCTCGTCCCGCCCGGCGGCGAACTCATCGCGAACGGGAAGCTGCCGCTGCTGAACGGCCTTCGCCGGAGCCGGAGGCGCCGCATGGCGCCGCTCGCGCTCGATGCGAAACTCACGAATGGTCCGGCCAAGCTCGACAACCACGGTCTGCAGATGATCCGCACCGTCCTGCGAACGGTTCGCCAGGCCTTCACCTGCCGCCGCACGTTCGCTGAAGCAGCCGATATCGGCCGTGAGCGACGTAAGACCGGCGACCTGCACGTCGCTGGCGGCTGCGATCCCGGTGATGGCTTCGTTGATGTCGGTCACCTGGCGGACGATGCTGCCGATCGCATCCTGCGTGCGGCCGACCATCTGGACGCCGGCATCGACCTGCGCCTTGGTGCCTGTCACCAGGACCTTGATCTCTCGCGCCGCATCGGCGGAACGCTGCGCAAGGGCACGAACCTCCTGTGCGACGACGGCAAACCCACGGCCGCTATCGCCGGCGCGGGCGGCTTCGATCCCTGCATTCAGGGCGAGAAGATTGGTCTGGAAGGCGATTTCGTCGATGACGCCAATGATCTGACCGATCTTTTCGGCCGATGTCTCGATATCGGCCATGGCGGATATTGCCTGCCCGACGATCCGGCCGCTGTCTTCCGCAGCCGAGCGCGTGGAAGCGGCCGTGCGTTCTGCCGAGCGTGTATTGGCGGCGTTGCCGCGCACCTGATCGGCAAGCTCGGCGAGCTGCCGCGCGGACGTTGCGAGACCTCGGGACTGTTCAGCCGAATCCTCGGCGAACGATCTGGAGGCGCGGGTGATGGCTTCCGTTGTCGTCTCCGCTGCCTGCACGCCGCTGGAAAGCGCTGCAAACTGCTGCTGGATATCAGCCAGCGCGGCATTCAGCGCTTCGGCCACGTCCGCATAGGCTTCGGGACAATCGGCAGGCAGACGGGCCGTCAGATCGCGGTCGGTAAGACTATTGGCCAGTTCGGCAAAAAGATCCGCAGCCTCGGCGCGATCGGCTGTCCGCTGCTCGGCGAGCGCGCGCTGATGGCCGATGCGCAATTCGTTGAAGCGCAGGGACACGGCAATTTCGACATCAACCATGACGAGGCGAACGACCGAGGTGACCAGCTCGCTCAATTCACGAGCGCGGCGCCTGGCTCCGGGCAGAATGGCGCGGCCGCCCATCTCGTCGAGAAGGCCGGCAAGAATATGCTCCAGGACCACGCCGTGGCCGGCAACATGCCAGCGCGGATCGAGGCCCATCTTGCTTTCGCTATCGGACAGAACCTTGACGCGCTCTGCATAGAGGCTGTCGAAGCGTGCATCCGTCAGCACGTCCCAATGCGAGGACTGCAGATCCTGGAGACGCTCGAGCTGGCTTTCGCTGGAAAAATTGCGCGCGGCGTCCGGGAATGCCTGGAAACGATGGAAGAGATCGCGAAGTCCGGCCTTGAGATGGGCTTCGAGCATTGGCCGGTTGCGGCGCAAGGTTTCGCATTGTCCGGCATCGAGACCAGCAAAACGCAAGCGGTCGCGAAGGCTGCCAGCCTGCGCCCTGCCTGCCTGATCTGACGGCGAATCCTGCGCCAAAATTGTCCCCGCCAAACTGCCCGCGCGCCTGCGCAGGCGAAACTGCCGATGATCCGCGCCAAGCGCTATGAGGAGGCGAGGAAAGGCACAGGTCGCTACGGATCACATGACCGTGGCGCTGAAGCTCGCTCGTTCATCAAAGTCTTTCGCGGACCTGTCTGATGAGATGGATACCGGATCTATACGGTACGGCGGGGCGGCTTCATGCCTGGTGAGAACGAGTCACAATTTTCCCATTCCGACGTTCAAGCTCAATGTTTATGGTTAATTCCTTGCCCGAAGGTTAATGACGGCAGGCCGATGGCGTTGTTTCGAACATCTCTAATTTAGAGCTGCTCCTAATACTTGTTCTACCGAAAGAAAAACTCGCGGAGCGCAAGTCACAAGCAAGCTTCATACCTTACGGCTGAAGGCTATAGACACCTTCGATGTCGATACGGAGAGAGCAATGATTGTTCTTGGTTTGACCGCTTCGCTGATGGCCGGCATGACGCTTGCTGCCTTCATGCTTCTATCCCGTCTCGAAGGGGCACGCGGCAGCGCCGCTTCCCGCGTCCTTTAACCATCCCGAATCGGGACGGATGTCGAGGCTTTTCGAGGCCAGGGCACGGCAGCACCCCGCCATCTTTCTCGCCCGGCGGTAGCTAGCATTGGGCTTAATAGTTCCGTATTAAGCCTCAAGACCCGGCACCGAGATCCATCCGTTAATGTCCGATACGACCCAATCCCCAACAAACACCCAGAAACTTTCGCTGGGAGTGGCGCTTGCAATCATCTTCGGCGTGACGCTCTGGCGTGTGCTCATGCTGCTCGCCAACAGGACCGACCTCTTCGTCGACGAGGCGCAATACTGGTTCTGGGGCCAGAACCTGGATTTCGGCTATTATTCCAAGCCGCCGATGATCGCCTGGGTCATCCGCTTCTTCAATACGATCTCGGGATCGGACTCGACCTTCTGGATCCGCCTGTCCGCACCGCTTTTCCATCTCGCGACGGCACTTATGCTGATCTGCACGACACGGCGGCTGTTCGATGACGAGACAGGGCGCGAGATCGCTCCCTGGGCCGGCGTGATCTTCATCACCCTGCCGGCTGCCTCGCTTTCGGCCGTGCTGGTGTCGACCGACACGATCCAGATCCTGTTTATCACGATCGCCATCTGGGCCTTCATCGGCTTGACCAGGCGCTCGTCCATTTCCGAAGCGCTGATCCTCGGCATCAGCCTCGGCCTTGCCTTCATGACGAAATACTCCGTGCTCTTCCTGTTGCCGGGAGTGGGCATTGCCATGCTGACGCTGCGCTCGGCGCGGATCGCCTGGCGGGACGTCGTCATCGCAGCCATCATTGGCGCCATCGTCGTTGCGCCCAATCTCTGGTGGAACCTGACGCATGGCGCGGCAACCGTAAAGCACACCGAAAGCATTGCCCAATGGAGCACGGGCACTGGCGGGACGAGCCTGCTGAAGCATGTGCTCAATGGGCTCGAGTTCGCCGGGGCACAGTTCGGCGTCGTCGGACCGGTGGTGTTCTACGCTCTCTTGTGGGCGACATGGCGGCTGATCCGTGGACAGGGCGATGACAGGGAAAAGCTGCTGTTCTGGCTATCCATGCCGGTGGTGATCCTGATCACGCTGCAGGCCCTCTTCGCCAAGGCCTATGCCAACTGGGCGGTTTCCGCCTATGCCGCAGGCACAATCCTCGCCGTCTTGCTGCTCTACCGCCTGACGAAGAAAGGGCTGATGACCTCCCTGATCATCGGGGCAGTCGTCGCCTTCGTCATTCCGGTGCTGACGGTCTTCGCTCTCGATATCAAATTGCCGAACGGCGATCTTGTGATGAAGCGCTATGTCGGCCGCAGCATCATAAGCCAGGAAATCGCCGACATCGCCACGACGGCAAACACAGCGGACATCGTATCCCCGGACCGCGATATCATTGCCGATCTGTTCTATACGCTGAAGGGCGCGCCGTTCCGGATCTATGCCCGCAATTTCGGCGGCTTTCCCAAGAGCTATTACGAGCAGAATTTCTCTCTGCCGGCCGATGTGACCGGCCCGGTGCTGTTCGTCGACAACGATCCGATCACCTGCCCCGAGGGTCAGGCCGAGCTCATCAAGAGCTGGTCGCCCCCCTTCGGCGACATGAAGGGCAAAACCCTCTATGCCTATCGCGTGCCGGCAAGCTGTCTGGCGCCGAAACCCTGATCCTTGAGCGGGGTAACGCGCGAAGAAATCGCACCGGGACGGTTGACCGGCTCGCACAAGTGCAGCATGACAGGCCGTACTATGAAGACGCTAGGCGTCCTGATATCATGACCGAACCGCCGGAATTCGAACCGGCAGAGGAATAAAGGCATCTTTTACCGTTGAGCCCGCTCGAATTCGGCGCCGCCGACAGCGAAGATAAGGACGACAGGACGCACCGCGCCGGAGCGCGCGTGATTGCCTCCCTGTTCCTCGCCTTCTTCGCCTATCTCGGGCTGGCGTTAGGCGGCGGCATCAATCTTGCCGCTCGCTCGGATGCGGATGCGCTTTCTTCCGGCAAGGACAATCAGCCGCTTTACCTTTCGCTGCGCGATCCGGTCCGCGGCACGGTGGTCGCCGATCGCACGGCGCTGCCGAAAGCCACCTGGCATGATATCGGCCCCGCGACGCTCGCGGCCGCTCCATCGTTCCCGCTTCTCATCGATCTCTGGCAGCCGCGCGATCGCAGCGACGTAACGCAGCCTGAAACACTGGCGTTTCGCGCCTATCTCGCCCGCGCCCCGCCGGTCGGCCTCATCTGACCGGTTAACGCGCCCTTTGGCGCATTCCCCGACATGACCTACGTCCGCCAGCGGCCCGACCGCCGGCATAAGTGTATTTCCAAGGATAATACCCATGCGCACTTCACCATGGCTGGTGGCACTCTACTCGGTGATCATCGTGCTTGGCTTTCTCATCGCCTTGCCGAACGTCCTTCCGCAGTCCGCTCTCAGCAAAGTCCCAAACTGGCTACCGCATAGCCAGGTACCCCTCGGCCTCGACCTTCGCGGCGGCTCATACCTCGTCCTCGAAGTCGACGAGAAGGATCTGACCAACGGCCGGCTGCAATCGCTGCAGCAGGATTCGCGCCGCGTTCTGCGCGACAAGAACATCCAGACCCGCTCGATCGTCCGCAACGGCAACCAGGTCGTCGTTACGCTGACCGATCCCACGCAGAGCGGCGATGCGGTGACGCAGCTGCAGACGCTTGCCAATACGGTCACCTCAGGCCTCTCCGCCGGGCAGTCCGACCTGACGATCGCCCCGAACGGCGGCACGATCACCATGTCCTTCTCGCAGGCCGGCATCGCCAGCAATGTCGATTCCGCCGTCCAGCAGAGCCTTGAAGTCATCCGCAAGCGCGTCGACCAGGTGGGCGTTGCCGAACCGACCATCCAGCGTGTTGGCCCGAACCGCGTTCTCGTGCAGCTTCCGGGCGCACAGGACCCCTCGCGCCTGCGCGAACTGCTCGGTTCGACCGCGAAGATGTCCTTCCACCTGCTTGCCGACAATGCAGATCCGAACAATCCCGGCCCCGGCGTCACCATCCTCAAGGACGAGCAGGGCAACAGCTATCCGGTTCTCGACCGTATCGAACTGTCCGGCGACCGCCTGACCGACGCCCGCGTCAGCTTCGATCCGAACACGCATGAGCCGCTCGTCACCTTCCGCTTCGACAGCGCCGGCGCCAATCGCTTTGCGGAAATCACCCGCGAAAATGTCGGCAAGCCCTTCGCCATCGTGCTCGACAACAAGGTGCTGAGCGCGCCGAATATCCGCGAGCCGATCACCGGTGGTTCGGGCCAGATTTCCGGCAACTTCACCGCCGACAGTGCCACCACGCTTGCAGCCCTGCTGCGCGCCGGTGCGCTTCCGGCCAAGCTGACCGTCATCGAAGAACGCACCGTGGGTGCCGACCTTGGCGCTGATGCGATCCAGAAGGGCATCTATAGCGGCCTGGTCGGCTTCGTCCTGGTTGCCGCCTTCATCTTCGTGCTCTACGGCACCTGGGGCATCCTCGCGAATGTGGCACTGCTCATTCACACGGTCCTGACCTTCTCGGCCTTGACGCTGGTCGGCGCCACGTTGACGCTGCCCGGTATCGCCGGCATCGTGCTTGGTATCGGCCTTGCGGTCGATGCCAACGTTCTCATCAACGAGCGTATCCGCGAAGAAACCCGCAAGGGCCGCGGCGCCTTCGCCGCCATCGATAACGGCTTCAAGAAGGCCTATTCGACGATTATCGACGGCAACATGACGGCCCTGATCGCGGCCGCCATCCTGTTCTACTTCGGCTCCGGCCCGGTTCGCGGCTTTGCCGTCACCATGGGTCTCGGCCTCATCATCTCGATGTTCACCTCCGTTGCCTTCGTACGTGTCGTGATGATCGCCATCACCCGTCGCCGCAAGTTCAAGGTGATCAACATCAGGCCGCTGATCCCCTTCAGCCCCTATGACAAGCACATCCAGTTCATGAAGGCCCGCTTCTTTGGCATCACCGTTTCGGCGATCCTCTCGCTCGCCTCGGTCGTGCTGTTCTTCCATCCGGGCCTCAACTACGGCGTCGACTTCCGTGGCGGCATCCAGATGTCGGTCAAGACCAAGGACGCGGCCGATCTGGCGACCTTCCGCGAGGGTCTGAACACGCTCGGCCTCGGCGAAATCGCGCTGCAGACCTTCGGCGATAACAACAGCCTCCTCGTCCGCGCCCAGCGCCAGGACGGCGGTGAAGAAGCGCAGACCGCCGCGGTGACCAAGCTCAAGGCCGAAATCGCCAAGATCGACCCGACCGCGACCGTTGAAGGCACCGATGTCATCGGCCCGAAGGTTTCGGGCGAGCTTGCCCAGGCCGGCATCCTGTCGGTCGTGATCGCCAGCCTCGCGATGCTGTTCTACATCTGGTATCGCTTCGAATGGCCGTTCGCGGTCGGCGCCATCATCACGCTGATACTCGACGTCACCAAGGCGATCGGCTTCTTCGCGATCACCGGCCTCGATTTCAACCTGACGGCCATCGCCGCGATCCTGACGCTCGTGGGATATTCGGTGAACGACAAGGTCGTGGTCTATGACCGCATGCGAGAAAACATGCGGCTCTTCAAGTCGATGCCGCTGCGCGAGATCATCGACAGGTCGATCAACGAGACCCTGGCGCGAAGCCTCTATACCAATGCCACCGCCTTCCTGGCGCTGGTGCCGATGGCGATCTGGGGCGGCAGCGCCGTCTCCAGCTTCGCGATCCCGATGGTGTTCGGCATTCTTGTCGCCGGCGCCTCATCGATCTTCATCGCAGCGCCGATCCTGCTGTTCCTCGGCGACTGGCGCCGTCGCCATGCCAAGCCCGCCGCCAATGATGCGGCGCCGACAGACGGCAAGTCGGGCAAGGGTAACAAGCAGATCCCGGCTGCCGAATAATCGGCGAATGGATTGAAAAGGGACATGCCCGGTCGCCGGGCATGTCCGCCAGCTACCCTGAGAAATTGGGCCGTTCTACGAAACGGACGGCATATGCAGTGGCAGCCCCGGACGCGGCGCCGTTATCTTCTCAACGACACCGTTTTCCTGCTCGCTGACGAGCAAATGCTTGCCATCGACGGTGAAGGCGATATTGCCTGGCCGTGTGCCGTTCGTGCGGATATGGCCCGCCATTTTACCGTCTGCATCGACCAGCGAAATCTCTCCCAGCCCATACATGGCGCAATAGAGCGTGCCGCTGCGGTCGAAGGCAAGGCCGGACGGCCCGCGCAGCACGTTGATGGCAGGCGATGTCATCGACTGGGCAAAAAGCTCCTGCCGGCCGCCGATGATCTGGCGGTGGATTTTTCCGGTCAGTGTCTCGCTGTAGTAAAGCAGTCCATCGGCATCGAAAGCCAGGCCACTTGCAAGAAGCAGGCCTGCGGCCAGGACCCTGATGACCCTGCCCTCGGCAGGATCGATCTGATAGACGCAGCCATTATAGGCCGCCTTGAAGAAATCGGGATGGATATGGCCGCCTTCGAGCAAGTCATCGAGGCGAATGCCGGAATCGGTCATGTAAAGAAGGCCGTCAGGCCCGAAGGCGAGAGCATTGGGATGAAGGAACGGGCCATCAGCGCTGCCTTCGATCACCTGCAACACACGCCCCTGCGGCGACACCCGGACAAGGGAATTCTCCGGACCGTCCGCGACCCAGAAGCATCCGTCTCCATCGATCGCGATCCCGGTCGGGCTCCCACCGATCCGGCAGATTTCCTGATAAGCACCGCTCGTGTCGAAAAGTTTCAGACAGCGACGGCTCGCATCCATCTCCACGAGCGCGAAGCGCCCGTCCGGCAAAGCCACCAATCCGCTAGGCAGACGCAGCCCAGTGGCAATCGTTTCGTTCATGTCGTGAAGCCTTCATTCTACGCACTACGCGAATCCCCAAAAACTCAAATTGCCGCGCCAAAATGATACATAAGCACGAAGAAAGTCATTTTCGAGCCGGCCTCTCATGAATCCGGATAAGATTATTGCGCGAAAAGTCACATCTGCGTGCAGATCGGCCAAGCTTGACACGCTCAAGCGATTCGGAACATCCATAGAACGTCCGGATCATTTCGCCCATGCGATTCGTCGCGGATTGCGCCTGGCGCCCTTTATCCGACGCATTCGGGAGAGTTCATGACCGCGGCCTATCTGGAAAAGCTGAACCCGGAGCAGCGACTGGCAGTCGAGCACGGCACGACGACCGGCAACGGCCATGTCGCCGGTCCATTGCTTGTCATTGCCGGGGCCGGTTCGGGCAAGACAAATACGCTTGCCCATCGCGTCGCGCATCTCATCGTCAAAGGCGCCGATCCGCGCCGCATCCTGCTGATGACCTTCTCGCGCCGGGCCGCTGCCGAAATGGGCCGCCGTGTCGAACGGATCTGTCGCGAAGTACTCGGCACCAATGCGGGCGTCACCGCCGATGCGCTTGCCTGGAGCGGCACATTCCATGGCATCGGCGCGCGGCTTTTGCGGGATTATGCCGAGCAGATCGGGCTCGACCCGGCCTTCACCATCCATGACCGGGAAGACAGCGCCGACCTGCTGAACCTCGCGCGCCACGATCTCGGATTTTCCAAGCTGGAAAGCCGCTTTCCGACCAAGGCGACATGCCTTTCCATCTATTCGCGATCGGTCAATTCGGAAGCCCCGCTTGCGGAGATGTTGCGCGACTTCTTTCCCTGGTGCGCCACCTGGGAACCGCAGCTACGCGATCTCTTCACCGCCTATGTCGAAGCCAAGCAGGCGCAGAATGTGCTCGATTACGACGACTTGCTGCTCTACTGGGCGCATATGCTGCAGGAGCCGCTGATCGCCGAGGACATTGGCAGCCGTTTCGACCATGTGCTCGTCGACGAATATCAGGACACCAACCGGCTGCAATCGTCGATCCTGCTGGCGTTGAAGCCAGACGGCCATGGGCTGACCGTCGTCGGTGACGATGCGCAGTCGATCTATTCCTTCCGGGCGGCGACGGTGCGCAATATTCTCGATTTCCCGCAAGCCTTCACGCCTGCCGCCGACATCGTGACGCTCGACCGCAACTATCGCTCGACGCAGCCGATCCTCGCCGCCGCCAATGCCGTGATCGACCTTGCCTCGGAGCGCTTCACCAAGAACCTGCGCACCGAACGCCAAAGCGTCGAGCGCCCGCGGCTGGTGACGGTGCGCGACGAAAGCGATCAGGCTCGTTTTGTCGCCGATCAGGTGCTGGAAAATCGCGAGGGCGGCGCCAGGCTGAAGCAGCAGGCGGTGCTGTTTCGCACCTCAAGTCACAGCGGGCCGCTGGAAGTGGAGCTCACCCGTCGCAACATTCCCTTCGTCAAATTCGGCGGGCTGAAGTTTCTCGACAGCGCCCATGTCAAGGACATGCTGGCGGCGCTGCGCTTCGCCCAGAACCCGCGCGACCGGGTGGCTGGCTTCCGGCTGATGCAGCTTCTGCCCGGCGTCGGCCCCTCCACAGCGCAACGCGTGCTCGACCAGATCGGCGACGCGGCAAGCCCGATCACGGCGCTCACCGAGCTGCCTGCCCCACCCCGCACCGGAGACGACTGGACTGCATTCGTGGAGACGATGCGCGAGGTCAAAAGCGGCAAGGCGGGATGGCCGGCGGAAATCGGGCTGGTTCGGCAATGGTACGAGCCGCATCTGGAGCGTGCACATGAGGATGCGGCGACACGCCAGGCGGACCTTGTCCAGCTCGAGCAGATCGCCGCCGGCTACGGCTCGCGGGAACGCTTCCTCACCGAACTCACACTCGATCCACCTGACGCCACCAGCGACCAGGCCGGCGTGCCTTTGCTTGACGAGGACTATCTGATCCTGTCGACCATCCATTCGGCCAAAGGTCAGGAATGGACCAAGGTCTTCATCCTCAATGCCGTCGACGGCTGCATTCCCGCCGATCTCGCCGTCGGATCATCCGCTGAGATCGAAGAGGAACGACGGCTGCTCTATGTCGCCATGACGCGCGCGAAGGACAATCTCGACCTCGTCATCCCGCAGCGGTTTTTCGTTCATGGCCAGCATGCGCAAGGCGACAGGCATGTCTTCGCCTCGCGCACGCGCTTCATTCCGGCGACCTTGCTGCAATTCTTCGAAGTCTGCGGCTGGCCGCAAGCGAAGGCGGAAAGCCCAGCCGCCATTCGGGCCCGGCAGGTCCGCGTCGACGTCGGCGCGCGCATGCGCGGCATGTGGCGGTGAGCTCTCGTTAGGGTTGTTGCTCGACAAAGGCCCCTCACCCTAGCCCTCTCCCCGCTCGCGGCAGGGCAATTGCGTATGGAACATGCCAGCACTGGTAGCTCCTTCTCCCCTTGGGGAGAAGGGGTTGCGTGGCAACGATGTCACCTCATATGCGATTGCCCTACCGCTCGCGGGGGAGAGCGGACTGCAGCGAAAAACAGCCTGCTCTCGGCCCGATTGAAGCAGCATGGGGCACAAATCCCCCTCTCCCCGCGAGCGGGGAGAGGGGCAGCCTTGCGCCACCCAACTACGCAGCGATCCTAGTTCGCCTCCCGAAACATCTCGATGATGGCGGAGAAATCACGACCGCCATTGCCGAGCTTTTCAAACAGCCCGAAAAGCTGCGCTGCCTCCGCACCCAAAGGCGTCGATGCGCCGCTCGACAGCGCCGCCTCCTGCGACAGGCGGAGATCCTTCAGCATCAATGCCGCCGAGAAACCGGGCTTGTAGTCGTTGTTGGCCGGCGAGGTCGGCACGGGTCCCGGCACCGGGCAATAGGTGTTGATCGACCAGCACTGGCCGGACGAGGTCGAGGCGACATCGAACAAGGCCTGATGCGAGAGGCCGAGCTTTTCGCCGAGCACGAAGGCCTCGCAGACACCGATCATCGAAATGCCGAGGATCATGTTGTTGCAGATCTTGGCGGCCTGCCCTGCTCCGGCATCGCCGCAATGGACGATCTTGCGACCCATCACTTCGAGCAACGGCTGGGCCGCCGCAAAACTTTCCGGGGAGCCGCCCGCCATGAAGGTCAGCGTGCCCGCCGCCGCGCCGCCCGTGCCACCCGAGACGGGCGCGTCGAGGGAGAGGCAACCAGCCTCGGCCGCCATGACGTGAGCCTTGCGGGCACTATCGACATCGATGGTAGAGCTGTCGATCAGCAGCGTCCCCTTCGGCACGGAGCGCAGGATATCCGTCCAGACGGTGAGGACATGCTGGCCCTTGGGCAGCATGGTGACGACCACTTCGGCCTCCGCCAAGGCTTCCGTCAGCACGTTCGCCGCTTTGATGCCCGCCGCCTCGGCGGCCTTGAGCATGTCATGCGAGAGATCGTAACCGGTGACGGCGTGGCCGGCCTTGACCAGATTGGCGGCCATCGGCCCACCCATATTGCCGAGGCCGATGAATGCGATCCGTGTCATGATTTTCTCCTCCCATGATCCATTATGCTGCGAAAAGCGGCG
Source organism: Rhizobium sp. AC27/96 (assembly GCF_001692325.1). Classification (GTDB taxonomy): domain Bacteria; phylum Pseudomonadota; class Alphaproteobacteria; order Rhizobiales; family Rhizobiaceae; genus Rhizobium. The sequence continues at coordinate 177,480 of NZ_LXKN01000046.1, forward strand.
GCTGCGCCGGCACGAAGAAGCGATCGATACTCTCCACCGTCACCTCCGCAAGGCTGGCCGGCGACCACTTCGGGTTGCGGTCCTTGTCGATGACAGCGGCGCGCACGCCTTCGTAGAAATCAGGATTATACAATATGCCCATGCAGGCGCCGAGTTCACGATCGAGGCATTCCGCAAGATTTGCGCTCGCACGGCCGGCGCGCAGCAGCCGCAGCGTCAGCTTGAGGCTGGTCGGCGAGCGGCTGGCAATCACGCCGGCGGTTTCGGCGGCGAATTCTCCCGGCTCCCGGCCCAGCGCCCGTAGAATGCCCTCAACCGTATCCCCGGCGAAGGCGCGATCGATCAGGTCGCGGTTGACCGCGAGACGGCTCTCACCGGCATGCGTTGCCATGGTTTCGATCAGGGCATGCACGTCCAGAGTTGAAGCCGAGGCCGGCAGCGCCGCTATGGCATCCACCAACGTGGGCAGTGCAGAGGATGCAACGCAATAATCGGCGAAACCCGCGTGTAAGGCATCAGCGGCATCGATGGGAAGGCCCGCCAGCCCCATCCAGGTACCGGCCTCGCCCGGTGCGCGTGACAGGAGCCAGGTGGCGCCGACATCAGGGAAATAGCCAATACCGGTTTCCGGCATGGCGAGGCGCGTGCGCTCGGTCACGACGCGATGGCTGCCATGCGCCGAGAGGCCGACGCCGCCGCCCATGGTGATACCGTCCATAAGCACGACATAGGGTTTGGGATAGCATGAAATGGCGTGGTTGAGCCGAAACTCTTCGCGCCAGAAGGTCTCGGCCTCGTCCGAACCATCCTTGCCGCTCTGGTGCAGCAGGCGGATATCGCCGCCCGCGCAGAGGCCGCGCTCTCCCTCGCCTTTGACGATGACGCTGGCAATTGAGGGATCGGCGGCAAAATCCTCAAGGGCCAAGGCTATGGCCCGCACCATCGGCAGCGTCAGGCTGTTCAGCGCCTTCGGCCTGTTAAGGCTGATGATGCCCGCGGAACCTCGCCGCTCGATGATCACCTCGTCCGTGCCGCTCATGCAAATCTCCTCTTCTTACTCTCCTCTATCAATAGGCGCTCAGCGGTTGTCGGCAAGGATCATCTCTGCGGCTTTTTCGGCAATCATGATCGTTGGCGAATTTGTGTTGCCTGATGTGATCGACGGCATGACCGAGGCGTCGGCAATCCGCAGTCCTGACAGGGCACGCAGACGCAGGCGCGGATCAACCACGCTTTGCGGATCGCCGCCCATCCGGCATGTGCCGACAGGATGGAAAATCGTTGTACCGATTTCACCCGCCGCGCGCTCCAGATCGGCGTCCGTCTGATAGGATGGGCCGGGCTTGAACTCCACCGGCCTGAACTTGACAAAAGAAGGTTGCGCCACGATCCGCCGTGTGAGGCGGATGGACCGCATGGCAATCTCCTTATCGCGCGGAGCGGAGAGATAGTTCGGGCTGATCGCTGGCTGCATGGCAAAGTCCGGGCTGCCGATATGCACCGAGCCCCGGCTTTCGGGTCTCAGGTTGCAGACGCTGGCGGTGATGGCCGGAAAAGGATGGACGGGATCGCCGAACTTGTCGAGCGACACCGGTTGTACGTGATATTGCAGATCCGGCGTTTCCTTGTCCGGGCCGGAGCGGGTGAAGATGCCGAGCTGGCTCGGCGCCATCGCCATCGGACCCGAGCGGCGGACCAGATATTCGAGGCCGATTGCTGCCTTGCCCAGGAGTTTCGTCGCCTTCTCGTTCAGGGTGGGAACGCCCGTTACCTTGTAGGCCAAGCGCAGCTGCAGATGATCCTGCAGGTTCTCGCCGACCGCCGCGACCTCGCGCGTAACCTCTATACCTGCCTTGCGCAACACGTCGCCCTGGCCAATGCCCGACAGTTCGAGGATCTGCGGGGAGCCGATGGCACCGGCTGACAGCACGGTCTCCTTGTTCGCATAGGCGCGCTTCGTCACGCCGTCATGCTGAAACTCGACGCCGGTCACGGCATCGCCCTCGATGATCAGGCGGCGGACCTGCGCCTTCGTCCAGACGATCAGATTGCCCTTCTTTAGTGCCGGTCGCAGGAAGGCCTTGGCGGTATTCCAGCGGATGCCGGAACGCTGGTTGACATCAAAATAGCTCGATCCCTCATTGTCACCGCGATTGAAATCGGCCGTTTCGGGAATGCCCGCCTCACGGGCCGCCGCCTGGAAGGCATCGAGCACTGCCCAGCGCACACGCGCCTTTTCGACCCGCCATTCGCCGCCGGCACCATGCATCTCGTCCTTGCCCCGATAGTGATCCTCGGACTTGGTGAAATAGGGCAGCACGTCTTCCCAGCCCCAGCCGGCGCAACCGAGCTGGCGCCAGAGATCATAGTCGCGCGCCTGGCCGCGCATGTAGATCATGCCGTTGATGGAGGAGGAGCCGCCGAGCACCTTGCCACGCGGGTAGCTGAGCGACCGGCCGTTCAGCCCCGCCTCGGGCGTCGTGGTGAAGCACCAGTCGGTGCGGGGATTGTTGATGCAATAGAGATAGCCGACCGGGATATGGATCCAATGGTAATTGTCATTGCCGCCCGCCTCCAACAGCAAGACCCTGTTGTTGCGATCGGCCGAGAGCCGGTTGGCAAGCACGCAACCGGCGCTGCCGGCACCTATGATAATGTAGTCGAAGCGATCCATAGTCAAAACTCGTCAGTTCCCGCTCCCGCTTGCGGGAGAGAGTTAGGGTGAGAGGGTATGAAGGTTCGGCAAGTCTAGGCTTTTCGATCAATGTCGAAACAGCCGTCATCCGCCCTTCGGCATCTTCTCCCCGCCCTCAGGCAAGCGCTGGATGGGGAGAAGCAAAGGCAAAGCAATCAACGGCGATATTCAAATCCCAGTTTTCGTCCCAACCGCGACGCGTAGAATTCGCCGACCACGCCGCGGCGGAAGAGAAGGACGCAAACCATGAAGACGATGCCGGTGATGATGGTGACCGGGAATTCCGACAGCGCGAGATAGTTTTCCAGCGTTGCTATGAAACCCGCGCCAAAAAGCGGGCCGATCAGCGTGCCGATGCCGCCGAGAAGCGTCATCAGGATCACCTCGCCCGACATCTGCCATGCGACGTCGGTCAGTGTCGCGAACTGGAAGACCAGCGCCTTCACCGCACCCGCAAGACCCGCCAGCGCCGCCGACATGACGAAAGCGCCGAGCTTGTAGTGCGCCACGGAATAGCCGAGCGAAATCGCCCGCTGCTCGTTTTCACGGATCGATTTCAGGATCATGCCGAAGGGCGAATTGATGAAACGCCAGGTGATCAGCACGCCGATCAGGAAAACGGCGAGGACGAAGTAGTACATGTTGAAGGAGTTGCTGAGATCGAGGATGCCGAAGAGATAGCCGCGCGGCACCGACTGGATGCCATCTTCACCCTGTGTGAATTCCGCCTGCAGGCAGAAGAAATAGAACATGTAGGACAGCGCCAGCGTGATCATGGCGAAATAGATGCCCTGCCGGCGGATCGCGACAAAGCCCATGACGAGGCCTAGCAATGCCGCACCGGCAACACCGATGAGGATGCCCAGTTCCGGCGGCACGCCCCATTGCTTCACTGTATAGGCTGTGAAATAGGCGGCTCCACCGAAGAAGGTGGCATGACCGAAGGACAGCAGCCCGGCATAACCGAGCAGCAGATTGAAGGCGCAGGCGAAGAGCGCGAAGCAAAGCACCTTCATCACGAAGATCGGGTAGATGAAGAACGGCGCCCAGATCAGCCCGATGACGCCGAGAACAAGCAATAGTTTCTGCGCCGAGAACCTCTGGCGGCGCCTGGATCCCAATGTGGTTAGATCGACCATCTCACGCATCCCGACCGAAGAGGCCCGCGGGCCTGATGAGCAGCACGATCGCCATGATCACGAAGATGACGATATTCGACGCTTCCGGATAGAAGACCTTGGTCAGGCCCTCGGCAATCCCGAGCATATAGCCAGTGACGATCGCGCCCATGATCGACCCCATGCCGCCAACGACGACCACGGCGAAGACGATAATGATCATATTCGATCCCATCAGCGGCGAGACCTGGTAGATCGGCGCAGCCAGCACGCCGGCAAAGGCCGCGAGTGCAACGCCGAAACCGTAGGTCAGCGTCAGCAGCACGGGGACGTTGACGCCGAAGACCTGGACAAGGGTGGAGTTTTCCGTCGCCGCGCGGAGATAGGCGCCGAGCTTGGTTTTTTCGATCAGAAGCCAGGTGCCGATGCAGACGATCAGCGAGGCGATGACCACCCAGCCACGATAAACAGGCAGGAACATGAAACCGATGTTCCGGGCGCCCGCCAGCTCGGCAGGAACGGCATAGGGCTGGCCGGAGGAGCCATAGAAATAACGGAACGTGCCTTCGATGGTCAGCGCCATGCCGAAGGTAAAGAGCAGGCCGTAGAGCGGATCGATCTTGTAGAGCTGGCGCAGGCATAGCCTCTCGACCACCGCTCCGAACAGCCCGACGATCAGCGGCGCCAGGATCAAGGCCGGCCAGTAGCCGATGCCGCCATAGGCAAGCAGCAGATAGGCGGTGAAGGCGCCGAGCATGTAGAGCGCGCCATGGGCAAAATTGATCACCCGCAGCATGCCGAAGATGATCGCCAGCCCCAGGCTTAACAGCGCATAGAAAGAGCCGTTGATGAGGCCGATCAGCAATTGTCCGAGAAGGGCCTGGGCGGGGATACCGAATATCGTCGTCATGGCTCAGACCCCCAGCACTTTGTGCAGCATGTCCATGCGCTCAGACAATTCGCCGACCGGAAATTCCGAAACCATCTGGCCATGATCCATCACATAGAAGCGGTCTGCAATGCGGCTTGCGAAGCGAAAATTCTGCTCGACCAGCAGGATGGTCATGCCGCGCGCCTTCAGCTTCTGCAGGACGTCACCGATGCGCTGGACGATGACGGGTGCGAGACCTTCCGTCGGCTCGTCGAGCAGCATCATGCGCACGCCGGTGCGCAAGATGCGGGCCATGGCGAGCATCTGTTGCTCGCCGCCGGAGAGCTTGGTGCCGGGACTGTTGCGGCGCTCATGCAGGTTGGGAAACAGTTCGAAAATCTCGTCGACCGTCATGCCTCCCGATGCCACCACCGGCGGCAGCATGAGGTTTTCATAGACGCTGAGCGTCGAGAAGATGCCGCGCTCTTCCGGCACGAAGCCGATGCCCTTGTGGGCCGTCTTGTGCAAGGGCACCTGCATCATATCGGTGCCGGCAAAGGCGACCCTGCCCTTGCGGGCACGGACGATGCCGACGATGGTGCGCAAGGTCGTCGTCTTGCCGACGCCGTTGCGGCCGAGGATGGTGATGGTTTCGCCCTCGCCCACCCGCATGTCGACGCCATGCAGGATGTGGCTTTCGCCATACCAGGCATTGAGACCCTGAACCTCAAGCAATGCCGCCATCGTCAAGATTCCTCCGTGCCCATATAGGCTTCCCGGACGCGCGGGTCGCTGCTGACGGTGGCGTAATCGCCCTGGGCCAGAATCTCGCCGCGCTGGAGCACGGTGACATGATGGCAGATATCGGCGACGACGGAGAGATTGTGCTCTACCATGAGCACGGCCCTGTCACGCGCCACATCGCGGATGATGGCGGAGACGGTGTTGACATCTTCCAGCCCCATGCCGGCCATCGGTTCGTCGAGCAGCAGCACCTTCGGGTCGAGCGCGAGGGTCGTCGCGATCTCAAGCACGCGCTTGCGGCCATAGGAGAGATCGGCGGCGACGGCATCGCGCTCCTTGGAAAGACCGACCGAGGCGAGGAGTTGCTCGGCGCGGGCATTGAGGCTGTCGAGCGCCGAAATCGGACGCCAGAATTGATGCGCGAGATCGCTGGCGCGCTGCAGGGCGACACGCACATTGTCCAGCACGGTGAGGTGCGGGAAGACAGCCGATATCTGGAAGGAACGCACGAGGCCCATGCGGGCGACCTTGTCCGGTCTCGTGCGGGTAATATCGGTGCCGAGCAGCGTGATCGTGCCGTGCGTCGGCTGCAGGAACTTGGTGAGCAGGTTGAATACCGTCGTCTTGCCGGCACCATTGGGGCCAATCAAGGCGTGGACCTGGGCATGATGCACATCGAGATCGACGTTCTTGACGGCGGTGAAGCCGCCAAAATCGCGGCGGAGGCCTCGGGCGGATAACACCACCCGAGGTTCTTCAGTTTGTTGTGTCGCTGGGATCGCCATAAGCCGGCTGCAACCTTATTGCTTGACGAGATCGCAACCGCTCTTGGCCGGATCGATATAGGCTTCCTTGCCAGGAATGGTCGCCAGCACGTTGAAGTAATCCCACGGCTCCTTGCTCTCTTCCGGCTTCTTGACCTGGAGCAGATACATGTCGTGGATCATGCGGCCATTGGCGCCGACCGTGCCGCCGCGACCGAAGAAATCGTCGACGGGCATTTCATGCAGTTCCTTGGCGACAGCCTCGGTATCGTCGGTGCCGGCCTTCTGCACGGCCTTCAGATATTGCATGACGGCGGAATAGGTGCCGGCATGGACCATATTCGGCATCTTGCCGGTGCGGGCGAAGAAGCGCTTGCCGAATTCGCGGCTCTTGTCGTCGAGGTTCCAGTAATAGCCTTCGGTCAGCGTCAGGCCTTGAGCCGCCTGCAGGCCGAGGCCGTGGACTTCCGCCAGCGTGAAGAGCAGCGCCGCCAGATGCTGGCCGCCCTGGGTGATGCCGAATTCGGAAGCCTGCTTGATGGCGTTTGATGTATCGAGGCCGGCATTGGCAAGGCCGATAACCTTGGCGCCCGAAGACTGCGCCTGCAGCAGGAAGGACGAGAAATCGTTCGTCGACAGCGGATGGCGCACGGAGCCGAGGATCTTGCCGCCGCTTGCCTTGACATAATCTCCAGTCTGCTGCTCCAGCGAATAGCCGAAGGCATAGTCTGCCGTGAGGAAGAACCAGGTATCGCCCCCCTGCTTGACCAATGCACCGCCGGTGCCGACGGCCAGGGCATGCGTGTCATAGGCCCAATGGAAGCCATAGGGCGAGCACTGCTTGCCGGTCAGATCGGATGTCGCCGCACCGGTGACGATATCGATCTTCTTCTTCTCCTTGGCGACGGCCTGCACGGCCAGCGCCACGGAAGAGGTCGTCAGCTCCATGATCGCATCGACCTTGTCCTGATCGTACCATTGGCGGGCGATGTTGGAGGCAATATCCGGCTTGTTCTGATGGTCGGCGTCGACGATCTCGATCGGCACGCCCAGAACCTTGCCGCCAAAATCTTCGGCGGCCATCTTGGCAGCTTCCACCGACGACTTGCCGCCAAAGTCGGCATAGACGCCGGACTGGTCGTTCAGGATGCCGATCTTCACGACACCATCGGACGCGCCGGCGGCTAAGGCCGCGGTGCTGGTTGCAAGCAGAAGCGCCAGGGATGCAATAAGACTCTTTCGCATATCCTCTCCTCCCAGAGATTTGGCAAAACAGATCTGTTCAAAATTGGCCAGCCGCCTTCCTCAAAACGACTTTCCCGTGCCCGTAGGATCAAGGAAATCACGCGTTGACGCAAGTCGCGATTGCAACTAATTGCAAACAAGGTCTGTTCATTTTTGAACAGAGGGGGAGATATGAAGGTCACGCCGCATTTTACCTGGGACGATCTGCAGTTCTTCCTCGCGGTGGCGCGCACGGGGCAGCTTTCGACCGCGGCCCGGCAGTTGCGCACCAGCCATGCCACCGTTTCGCGCCGCATCGACCGGCTGGAATTCGCCTTGAAGGTCAAGCTCTTCGAGCGCAATCCCCGCGGCTACATGCTGACGGGCATGGGGCAACGCTTCATCGAGACGGCCGAGCGCATGGAGCTTGAAACCGAACGTCTCAGGGCGGATCTTTCAACCGGATCGGCGGCGCAGCGCGGTGTCGTGCGCATCAGCGCGCCAGAGGGCTTTTCCAACTTCTTCTTCACCGGCGTATTGCCGGAATTTACCGCCAGACATCCCAATATTTCGCTGGAACTGATCACCATCCAGCAGATCATGTCGCTTTCGCGCAAGGAGGCCGACATCGTCGTCGTGCTGGACCCGCCGAAGGCCGGCCCCTATTTCACCGAGAAGCTGACCGACTATCATCTGCAGGTCTATGGGTCGCGAGACTACCTCGCCCGTCATCCGGCCATCGAAAGCCGCGATGAACTGCCCGATTTTGCCTTCATCAGCTATATCGAGGATATGATCTTCGCGCCGGGACTGGATTATCTCCGCGACGTTCATCCGCGCATCAAGCCGCACTTTCAGAGCTCGAGCATATTTGCGCAGTTGACGGCAACGAAGAACGGGCTGGGACTATGCGTGCTGCCATTTTTCATCGCCGGCAAGCATCCGGATCTGCAAGTGGTGCTGCCGCAGGAGGTGGATCTGAGGCGCCATTACTGGATTACATGCCACCGCGACCTGCGTCAGTCGCCGCGCGTGCGCACCGTCATCGATTTCGTGTCGGAAGCCGTGCGCAAAAACGCGCCGGCCTTTCTCGGCCCCTGGAGGGCGACGGATAGCTGACCTTGCAGACTTGCCGGTCAGATGCTCGGGGCGGCGAAGACCTTTTTCAACCCGCCGGCATCGAAGCCTGAGCGCTGGGCAAGACGAAGCTCCCAATCCAGCGACGAACGGACGATCGTTTCGAGATTGTTGTGTTTCGGTACCCAGCCAAGTTCGCGATGGGCAAGCGTTGCGTCGGCGATGACGCTTGCCGTATCGCCGGGTCTGCGCGGGGCGATATGGATGCGGAAGGCGCGGCCATGCACACGCATCACCATGTTCAGCACATCGAGCACGGAATAGCCCAGACCATAGCCGCAATTGGCAACCAGCGATCTGCCGCCGCTGCGCAGATGCCGCAGCGCCAGGAGATGCGCCTCGGCGAGATCGCTGACGTGAATATAGTCGCGAACGCCCGTGCCATCATGAGTCGGGTAATCGGTCCCGTAGATATCCACCTGCCGGCGGCGACCAAGTGCTGCCTCGCAGGCAACCTTGACGAGATGGGTGGCGCCCTCGCTCGACTGGCCCGCCCGCCCTTCAGGATCGGCACCGGCGACGTTGAAATAGCGCAGCGCCACATAACCGAAATCATAGGCCGCCGCCGCATCGCGCAGCATCAGCTCAGACATCAGCTTGGATTGGCCATAGGGAGATTCCGGGCATAGAGGCGCGTCCTCACTGACCGGTCTGTCAGCCGGTTGCCGGCCATAGACGGCAGCGGTCGAGGAAAAGACGAAGTGACGAATGCCCGCCTTGACGGCGGCGCTCATCAGAATGCGGGTCTTGCCGGTATTGTTTTCGTAATAGGCAAGCGGATCCTCGAGCGAGGTCGGGACGACGGCTGAACCGGCGAAATGGATGATGGCGTCGATGTCATTTTCGGCGAAGATCGCCTGCAGCAGCGCTTCATCCGCGACATCGCCGAGATAGAAGCGGGCAGCCGGCGGAACCGCCCAGCGGAAACCGGTGGACAGACGGTCGATGACCACCACGTCCTCGCCGGAATCCAGCAATTTCCAGACCATGTGACTGCCGATATAACCGGCTCCACCCGTCACCAACACCGTCATTCTTCGCGTCCCCGCCAAGTCCTATCGGCGATATATGAGGCCTCCCTCCTTGCCAATTTGATTAAAACGGCGAGGTTGCTGGGCGAAGATTGGTGGAATGGTTAGGATAGTCTTTCGCGGATCGATTGTATTTTATAGGTTGGCTGTGCGACTGTTAGCATCTCTATTCGCGGGGAGCGCATACCCCCCTCTGTCACTTTCGTGACATCTCCCCACAAGGGGGGGAGATTGGAAACTCGCGGCGGCCTCTCCCACCAAATTAATATCGCATCTGCTGAAGCCAAGGCCCATTGCTCTTGCAGGAGGTGCAGCAAACTCCCAACGATCTCCCCCCTTGTGGGGGAGATGTCACGAAAGTGACAGAGGGGGGTATCCAGACTGACCAAATCGAAAGTCGCCAGCCGCAGCCCACAGGCCGCTTCTACAAACTCAAGATATACCGGCTCAATCGCTCGGCCGCATCGGCAACCTTGGCTGGATCGCGCAGGAAGCAGGCGCGCATGAACAGCTCGCCGCCTTCCCCAAACGCGGTTCCGGGCGCGAGGCCAACGCCCGTCTTGTCGACGATGTCGATCGCGGCCCTGCGGCTGTCGGTGACGCCATCGATCTTTAGGAAGGAATAGAGCGCGCCATCCGGCTTCAGCGTCTGCACGCGGTTGGTGGCGATCAAAGCCTCGCAGAGAATGTCACGCGAGCGGGTGGCCTTGGCGATATTGGAGCGGACGAAATCATCGCCCTCGTTCAACGCCGCGACCGCGCCCCGCTGCATGAATTGCGCCACGCCTGAGGTGGAATATTGCACGAGATTTTCGATCACCTGCCCAAGTTCGGCAGGGGCAACAATCCAGCCGACGCGCCAACCGGTCATCGACCAATTCTTCGAGAAGGAATTGACGAACAGGATCTTGTCGCCGGCTTCCTTGACATCGAGGAAGCTCGGCGCCCGGCCGCCGGCATAATAGTACAGAGCATAGATCTCGTCGGCCATGATCCAGAGATCATGCTTGCGTGCCAGCGCCAGAATATCAGCCAGGTCCTGTCGGGTGGCCGTCCAGCCGGTCGGGTTGGATGGCGTGTTGATGAAGAGACCCTTGGTCTTCGGCGTAATCGCCGCTTCCAGCCGCTCGAAATCAAGCGACCACTTGCCATTGTCGAATTGCAGCGGCACGCCGACAGAGCGGGCACCGGCAATCTCCAGAGCCGCTGCGATATTCGGCCAGGCCGGCGTCAGATAGACCATCTCGTCACCGGGCGAGGTAATCGCCTGCACCGAAAGCTGGATCGCCTGCATGCCGGAGCCGACGACATAGAAATGCTCCATCGGCAAGGACGTGCCGAAATGCCGGCCATAGTAATCGGCAAGCGCCTGGCGCAGCTCCGGAATGCCGCGCTGCCAGGTGTAGAAGGTTTCGCCGGCATTGAGCGAGGCCATGGCGGCGCGATTGATGAAATCCGGCGTCGGCAGATCGCCTTCGCCGACCCAGAGCGGCAAAAGGCCTTCGCGGCCGCGGGCGTAATTCACCACTTCGACGATCCCGCTTTCGGGTGCTGCAAGCGCACGCGGGCTGAGGCTGTTCAGTATTGGCATGCAAAAAGTCTCCGGTTTCTGCTTTCATAAAGCAGAGCGGCGGACAAATCCCATGACTTTGCCTTAGCGAATGATCGATTTTCGTGATGCATAAAGCCCCGATCCTTGGCGGATCGAGGCTTCTGATAGATTGAATGAAGCGTGTCAGCGTTTCGCGAGAAGATCGCGGATTTCCGTCAGCAGCTGGACGTCGGCCGGCGGCGGTGCTGCTTCGGCGATCTTGTCGTCCTTGCGTTCGACTTGGGCGCGGAGCGCATTCACACCCTTGACCATCAGGAAGATGATCCAGGCGAGAATGAGGAAATTAATCAGGACTGTGATGAAGCTACCGTAGGCGAGAACCGCACCCTGGGCGCGGGCCGCAGCAAGCGTTGGCGCGTTGACCCCCGAGGCGAGACCGATGAAGTAGTTCGAGAAATCGAAGCCGCCGAAAATAGCACCGACGATCGGCATGATGATATCATCAACCAACGATTTCACGATGCCACCGAAAGCGCCGCCGATGATCACGCCGACCGCGAGATCCATGACGTTGCCTTTAGCGATAAATGCCTTGAATTCATTAAGCATGGAGCAGTCCCCTTCGCGTTGCCGTTGAATTCACTATTGGTGATTTGCACCATCTTTTTCCTTATTTTTCAATAGTAAATTGGCTCAATGCCCCGTTCCGGCACGCATATCCCACGGCAATTGCCTTTTTGGCACCTTAAAAGTGCAGAGACGGAGCTGCTCCTTCGTCAGTCGCGGGCAACGCTACCAAGGGCGCTCGGCATAGGGCTGGACGGTTCTCAGGTGAGTCGCCCGGTGTCAGCGACCATGCTTCAAGCCCCCGGCAGGCCCTTCGGCATCACCTTTGCGATCAGTCCCGGAACGTAGCCCGTTTCAGGCAGGCAGTCGAAAAGAATACGATAGATGATCGGCGAGATAACGTGATCCATCAGCTCCTCCAAGGTCGGAAAGGGCTCGCCGCATTTCTCCGCCCGCGCGATGAAAACGCCAAGCTGATAGCGCGTATAGGTGCCGCATTTCTCCGCGTTTGCACTGTCGGCTGCCGCAAGAATGTCGCGCAGCATCTGCCGCCCGACGCCAGAGGCCATCTCATCGGCATATTGCTCGACCCAGGCCTCCAGATCTTGGCGAGCGCTGCCGATCGTGGCGGGCTCGCCTTCCTGCTGCAGGCGCGCGGCGGCGACGTCGGCCAGGAGCTCCTGAAGATCGCCCCAGCGGCGATAGATCGTCGACGGCGTGACATTGGCGCGCTGCGCGATCAATGGGATCGTCACATCGGCGCGATCCATCGTTGCAAGCATGTTGCGGACGGATTGATGCACGGCGGCCTGCACTCTGGCACTGCGCCCGCCGGGGCGGGGATTTTCTCTGTAGCCCATACGTCTTTGCCAATCTTTCCCTTTTGCTGATAGCGAATGACCGTCGGTTATTCACTAACGCAAATTATTTGCTTTTATGCATCAAGCGACCTATATCCACCTAACGCAATCTTTTAGCTTTAGGCAGGATATAATCGATGAGCGAGTTCGATTCCACCGCCGAAACGCCGATTTCATCGGCCAGACGCCTGGCGCCGTCCTACTATGCTGCGACCAGCGCACTGTTTCTGGCCGCCTCATCCGCGCCGACGCCGCTCTATCCCCTCTATCAGCGGGCCTTTGACTTCTCGCCGGTGCTGCTCACGATCATCTTCGCCGTTTATGCCTTCTCCCTTCTCGCCGCGCTGCTTATCGTCGGTTCGCTGTCCGATCATCTCGGCCGTCGCCCGGCGATCTTCGCGTCAATCCTCCTCAATATGGTGGCGACGGCGCTGTTTTTAATGGCTAAGGGTCCGGATTGGCTGATTGCCGCCCGCATCGTACAGGGCTTTGCAACGGGTACGGCGGTAAGCTCTGTCGGCGCCGCCCTTGTCGATCTCGATCCGATCAGAGGATCGATCACCAACAGTCTTGCACCGCTTGCCGGCATGGCGATCGGCGCGCTCGGCACGAGCCTGCTGATCCAATTTGCGCCGGCGCCGACCGTGCTCGTCTACATCGTCACACTTGTTCTGCTCGCGTTGCAAGCCGTTCTGCTCTGGCTGATGCCGGAGACCACGGTCCGGCGGGCCGGTTTGCTCGCGTCGCTGAAGCCGCAAGTTGCCGTTCCGCAGCAGGTGCGCCGGACACTGCTGGCGCTGACGCCGATCAATGTCGCCGTCTGGGCGCTGGCCGGCTTCTATCTGTCGCTGGTGCCCTCAGTGGTCCGTGCAACGACCGGCAGTACGGCGCCACTGGTCGGCGGCTCCGTGGTCGCGGCCCTGACGATCAGCGGTGCGGCAGCCGTTTTCCTGCTGCGCAAGAAATCCGCCACCACGATCATGAGGTTCGGCATACCGAGCATGACGCTCGGCATACTGACAGTCATCGCCGGCATGCATGCGGCTGAGGTATCGATTCTCGCCCTCGGAACCCTGATTGCCGGGGCGGGCTTCGGGGCGGCCTTCCTCGGCACGGTCAGAAGCATCATGCCGCTGGCGAAGCCCGACGAACGCGCCGGGCTGCTTTCGGCCTTCTACATCCAGAGCTATCTCGCCTTCAGCGTGCCCGCCATCCTCGCAGGCTTTCTGTCGAAGGCACTCGGATATGCGGAGGCTGCCGATATCTATGCGGCGGCCATTCTTCTACTTGTCGGCTGGGGTGTACTGGCATTACGCGCCAGCCGGGAGAAGCCTTTAAGTGTTGCGTAAAAATATGCTTACGGTTTCAATCCCAATTCGGCGAGGCCGCTGCCATCCATCGCAAACGGCACCGACGTATGCTCGTGAACGATCTTCCACGTGCCGGCCTCTTTTCTGAGGCCAAGCGTCTGGCGGAACCAGAGGTCGACTTGGAGACCTTCCGTTTTCCTGCCAGTCATATGCACAAGGCCGGTCCAGAAGGCGACGGTGTCACCGACCGTCAGCCTGACATCAACGGCATCGCCGCCGATCGGCCCGTCCCAGGTCGAAAACCAACTTTCTAAACCACCGGCACCCTTGCCCTTGCGCACCAGGGGTGCCGCCAGGGTGAAGCTGACGATATCGTCGCTCAGATGTTCGACAACACCTGCCGCATCCTTGCCGCCGAGGGCGGCCGCCCAGCTTGCCAGCACTATGCCGATGGCCTCGGCCTCGTTGTGATTGCCGATGATCTCCGTCATGTCATTCCCCTCGGTTTGATGGACTGACCGGAGGACGAACGGAAAGGGCCGCTCCCGACAGGAGCGGCCCAATATTTGCTGTCAGCGATGGAGTACAGCCTCAAGCCGCCTTTTCGACGCGATAGGGATCGAAGCGGCCGTAGAAGGTTTCGCCCTTTGCGGCCATGTCCTTCAACAGCGCCGTCGGCTTGAAATGCGGGCCATAGGCAGCCGCCAGCTTGTCGCAGAGATCGACGAAGGTCTTGGCGCCCATGCCATCGATGTAGGATAGCGCGCCGCCGGTATAGGGGGCAAAGCCGAAGCCGAGGATGGAGCCGACATCGGCCTCGCGCGGATCGGTGACGATCCCCTCTTCGATAGTGCGGGCCGCCTCGAGCGCGATGGTGACGAGGAAGCGCTGCTTCAGCACGCCGACATCGACATCATCAGCCTTCTTCTGCGGGTAGAGATCCTTCAAGCCCGGCCAGAGCGACTTCTTGGCCGGCTTCGGCGGATAATCGTAGAAGCCCTTGGAATTCTTCCGGCCCAAGCGCCCTTCGCCCTCAACGAGACCGCTGACCAGCTGCGTATGACGCGGGTCGACAGCCTTGTCGCCGAGATCGGCGACGGTCGCCTTCAGGATTTTGTAGGAGAGGTCGATGGCGACTTCGTCATTGAGCGCCAGCGGGCCGACAGGCATGCCGGCCATCTTGGCGGCATTCTCGATCATCGCCGCGGGCACGCCTTCGATCAGCATGTCATAGGCTTCGTGGATGTAGCGGAATACGCAGCGATTGACGAAGAAGCCGCGGGTGTCGTTGACAACGATCGGCGTCTTCTTGATGGCGGCGACGTAATCCAGCGCGACGGCAATGGCACGGTCGCCCGTTTCCTTGCCGAGGATGACTTCGGTCAGCATCATCTTCTCGACTGGCGAGAAGAAATGGACGCCGATGAAGTCCGCCGGGCGCTTGGAATTCTTCGCAAGGCCGGTGATCGGCAGCGTCGAGGTGTTGGAAGCGAAGATGGCCGTTGGCGGCAATACGGCTTCGACAGCCTCGATCACTGCCTTCTTGACTTCGCGATCCTCGAACACGGCTTCAATGACGAGATCGGCATCCTTCAGGTCGGAATAATCAGCCGACGGCGTGATGCGCGAGAGCAAGGCGGTGCCCTCGTCTTGCGTCATCCGTCCCTTACCAATCGAATCCTTGACCAGGCCTTCGCCGACGCCCTTGCCCTTGGTCGCGGCTTCGATATCGCGGTCGATCAGCGTGACCGGAATGCCGGCGGCTGCGGTGACATAGGCGATAGAAGCACCCATGAAACCGGCGCCGACGACGCCAACCTTCTTCAGCTCGGTCTTCGGCTGGCCTGCCGGGCGGCGAGCGCCCTTGCCGAGCTCCTGCATGGAGATGAACAGCGAGCGGATCATCGAATAGGCTTCGGTGGTCTGCAGCACATGCGTGAAATAACGCTGCTCGATCTTCAGGCCGGTGTCGAAGGGAACCTGCAGGCCTTCATAGACGCATTTGAGGATAGCGAGCGCTGCCGGATAATTGCCCGATGTCTCGCGGCGCAGGATGGCCGGTGCGGCCGGCCAGAGCTGGGCTGCGGCAGGCGTCCAGATGCCTCCGCCCGGCGCCTTGAAGCCCTTTTCGTCCCAGGGGGCGATCGGCTTCAGGCCGTCCTTGATCATCTGCTTGGCGGCCAGAATCAGCTGATCCGGCTCGACCACCTGATGCACGAGGTTCATCGCCTTGGCACGCGCCGCCGTCAGCGACTGGCCCGTGGTCATCATCTGCAGCGCCGACTGCGCATCCGTCAGGCGCGAGACGCGCTGCGTGCCGCCGGCGCCGGGGAAGATGCCGACCTTGACTTCTGGCAGCGCGATCTTGACGCTCTTGGCGCTGGAAGCGACGCGGCCGTGGCAGGCGAGCGACAGCTCGAAGGCGCCGCCCATGCAGGTGCCATTGATTGCCGAGACCCACGGCTTGCCGCAGGTTTCGAGCTTGCGGAAGAGGCCCGTCATGCGCCCGACGAGATTGAAGAGCTTCTGCGCGGCAGCAGCCGGGTCCTTCGCCTTCTCATCCTGGTAGAGCGAGAACATCGACTTGATCATCGACAGATCGGCGCCGCCGGAGAAGGAGGATTTGCCGGAGGTGAAGACCACGCCCTTGACGGCTGCATCGGCAACCGTGGCGTCGATGATAGCGTTCAGCTCGTCCATCACCTCGGCGGTGAAGACGTTCATGGATTTGCCGGGCATGTCCCAGGTGACGAGTGCGATGCCGTCTGCGTCGGTCTCGATGGTGAAATTTGTGTAAGCCATTGCTTTCCCTCCTCAGACGCGTTCGATGATCGTGGCCGTGCCCATGCCGGCGCCGATGCAAAGCGTGACCAGCGCGGTATTGAGGTCGCGGCGCTCCAGCTCGTCCAGCACGGTGCCGAGGATCATCGCGCCGGTGGCGCCGAGCGGATGGCCCATGGCGATGGCGCCGCCATTGACGTTGATCTTGTCATGCTCGATGTCGAAGGCCTGCATGTAGCGCAGCACGACGGCGGCGAAGGCTTCGTTGAGCTCGAACAGATCGATGTCGGCAAGCGTCAGGCCGCTGCGCTTCAACAGCTTCTCGGTAACGTCGACCGGGCCGGTCAGCATCAGCGCCGGGTCGGAGCCGATATTGGCGAACGCCTTGATGCGGCCACGCGGCTTCAGCCCCATGCTTTCCCCACCCGCCTTGGAGCCGAGCAGCACGGCGGCAGCGCCATCGACGATGCCGGAGGAATTGCCGGCGTGATGGACGTAGTTGATGCGTTCGACTTCCGGATGCGCCTGGATGCCGACCGCTTCGAAGCCGCCCATTTCGCCCGGAAGCTGGAAGGACGGATTGAGCGAAGCCAGCGCCTGCATGTCGGTGCCGGGGCGCATGTGCTCGTCGCGATCGAGAATTGTCAGGCCGTTGATGTCCTTCACCGGGATGACGGAATTCTTGAAGTAACCCTTTTCCCAGGCATTGGCGGCGCGCTTCTGGCTCTCGACGGCATAGGCATCGACGTCATCGCGCGAGAAGCCGTATTTGGTGGCGATGAGATCGGCCGAGACACCCTGAGGCATGAAATAGGCCGGGAAGTTGACCGATGGGTCCATGAACCAGGCACCGCCCGACATGCCCAAGCCGACGCGCGACATGCTTTCGACGCCGCCGGCGATGACGATATCGTCCGCTCCCTGCGCGATCTTGGCCGCGCCGAAATTCACGGCATCGAGACCGGAGGCGCAGAAACGGGAAATCTGCATGCCGGGCGCCTTGGTGGAATAGCCGGCCTCGAAGGCGGCACCCCTCGGGATGACGGCGCCGGCTTCCATGACCGGATCGACGCAGCCCATGATGATGTCGTCAACGGTTTCGGTGTTGAGGCCGTTGCGGTCGCGGAGCGCCTCCAGCGTCCTGGCGGCGAGGCGAACGGAGGGCACTTCATGCAGCGACCCATCCTTCTTGCCCCGCCCGCGCGGCGTGCGCACATGGTCGTAAATGAAAACCTCGGTCATGTCTCATCTCCCTGCGGCGGCATAGGCCGCCTTGATCAAAAGGCTTCCGCAGCCAGTTCCATCATGGTGTCGGCGCCGGTTTCGATGCGGGCCTTGCGCAGTGCCGTTTCCGGCATGATGCGCTCCATATAGAACCGCGCCGTGACAAGCTTGTTCTTCAGATAATCCTCTCGCGCACTGTTGCCAGCCGCAAGGCCATCCTGCGCCGCCTTTGCCATCTTCGCCCACATATAGCCGAGGACGACGAGGCCGAAGAGGTGCATGTAGTCGGTCGATCCGGCGCCGGCATTGTCGGGCTTGGCCATGGCGTTCTGCATGAACCACATGGTTGAGGCCTGCACGTCATTCAAGCCCTTCTTCAGATGCTTGGTATAGAAAGCCATCTGTTCGTCGTTGCGGTTTTCTTCGCAGAAATCGCCGATTTCCTTGAAGAGAGCCATGACGGCGCGGCCGCCGTTCAGCGCCAGCTTGCGGCCGACGAGGTCGAGCGCCTGGATGCCGTTGGCGCCCTCATAGATCATGGCGATGCGGGCATCGCGGACATACTGGCTCATGCCATGCTCTTCGATATAGCCGTGGCCGCCAAAGACCTGCTGCGCCATGACGGCGTGCTCGAAGCCCTTGTCGGTCATGACGCCCTTGAGGATCGGCGTCGCGAGGCCGAGGATATCGTCGGCTGCCTGACGGTCCTTCTCGTCCGGGGAGCGATGGGCGATATCGGATTTCAGCGCCGTCCACAGCAGGAAGGCGCGGCCGGCTTCATTGAAGGCGCGGATGGTCATCAGCGAGCGGCGGATATCGGGATGGACGATGATCGGATCGGCCTTCTTGTCCGGCGCCTTCGGGCCGGAGAGCGACCGGCCCTGAATGCGCTCGCGGGCATAGTTGGCGGCATTCTGATAGGCGATCTCGGCAATCGACAGACCCTGCAGGCCAACGCCGAGGCGTGCCTCGTTCATCATGACGAACATGGCGTTGAGGCCCTTGTTCTCGGCGCCGATCAGGAAGCCCGTTGCCTCGTCATAGTTCATCACGCAGGTCGCATTGCCGTGGATGCCCATCTTGTGCTCGATCGCGCCGCAGGAGACCGGGTTGCGCGCACCGAGCGAGCCATCTTCCTTGACGATGAACTTCGGCACTATGAAGAGCGAGATGCCCTTGGTGCCCTCGGGCGCACCTTCGATGCGGGCAAGGACGAGATGGACGATATTGTCCGTCATGTCGTGCTCGCCGGCGGAAATGAAAATCTTCTGGCCTGAGATCTTGTAGCTGCCATCGGCCTGGGGCACCGCCTTGGTGCGCAAGAGGCCGAGATCGGTGCCGCAATGCGGCTCGGTGAGGTTCATCGTGCCCGACCAGCTGCCCTCGACCATCTTCCGCAGATAGGTCTGCTTCTGTGCGTCGGTACCATGCACGAGGATGGCGGCGATCGCGCCCTGCGTCAGGCCCGGATACATCATCAGTGACATGTTGGCGGCGGAGGTATATTCGCCGACGGCACAGTGCAGGACATAGGGAAGCCCTTGCCCGCCGAATTCCTCCGGCACGGCGAGACCCAGCCAGCCGCCTTCGCGATAGGCGTCATAGGCTTCCTTGAAGCCCTTCGGCGTCGACACGGTGCCGTCGTCGTGGCGCACGCAGCCTTCCTGATCACCGGAATAGTTGAGCGGGAAGAGCACCTCTTCCGAAATCTTGGCCGCCTCGCCGACGATCGCCTCGATCATGTCGGGCGTGGCGTCGGCATAGCCCGGAAGATTGTTGTAGCGCTCCAGCCCGAGCACATCGTTCAGGACGAACAGCGTATCGTTCACCGGGGCCTTGTAGACTGGCATTTCTCGAATTCCTCCAATTCGCCGCCGGACCTCAAATTCCGGCCATTGCATTACTCTTACAAAATATTGACGTTTGCGTAAACGTCAAATCTGTATCGAGCGCTGAATTTTTGGTGAAGCGATGAGCCGGCTCCCAAGATGGAGGCAAGGCAAAATACCGCTCCTGAGATCGCCGATGCAGCCGGAACATAAGAATAGCAGGCCATTCGAGAGCAGAACCAGAATAAAAGGTTAAGACTTCGACGAAACTTAACGAGTTGTTTACCACGTTTCGTAAATTGTATGTGTTGAGCAGCAATGCTTCGCGTTTCTTCATCTTATCCTTTGGGGGACGCCGTTTTGCGGCTCGGTTTGAGGAAAGCCAATACATTTATCCCTTTCCCGATGGCGGGATGCGGACAGCGCGGAGATGCCGCGATGTCTTCACCCTGTCGGTCCGGTGGCCCGAGTGGTCCATAGTTCGAAGCGAGCAAAGACATGAGCGGATCGCGATCAAATCCTACCGGCACGGGCGACTGGGCGTCGCTGGATGCTTTGAGCCGCACCATCGAAGGGCTGGAGGCCCGCATCGAGGGTTTGATGGGCACCGCCGCCTCGCGGGAGACGCACCAGCGCGTCGCGGCCGGCTATGGCGCCGTGCCGGTGCGTGCCGCCCCGCCCGAACGCATGCCGCCACGCACCGAACGCGAGATTCCCGTCAGCCGACCCTATGAGCGTCCGCTGCGCGCCGAGCGTCAGGAGAGCGATGTCCGCCCCGATCCGCTCGCGGAAATCCGCCAGCGCCAGCGCGCACTTGAAGCAAACCGCGAGCGGCTGCATGCCCGCCGCGAGGAAATCACGCAGGCCGAACCCCAGCCGGCCCGCCGTCCGCTCGATCCCTATAACCCGCGCCAGCCCCAGCGGCCGGCCGCCGAAAGCTCCATCGACATCGCCCAGGCGCTTGTCAATCTTCGCCAGGATCTCAAGCGCGACATCGCCGAGAGCGTGACCCGCGAAGTCGGCGCGCTGCGCGCCGAAATCCGCGATATCCGCGAACATGCCGGCGACAAGCATTTTGCAGCAGACGTGCGCGAAGACATGGCGCGGCTTGCCGACAGCATCAACCAGCTCACCGGGCAACCGGAAACGGCGGGCCTGAAGGCCGAGTTCGACGAGCTGCGTTCGCTGATGGACGGCCTTGCCCGCGAGGAATCGCTCCACCATGTCGAGCGCCAGGTAAAGGCGATCGATACATCAGGCCTGCAGGATGAACTCGTCTCGCTCGCCTACCGCCTCGACGATATCAAGCAGCACCTCGGCGGCATGAACGACAGCCCCGCCGTGCATGCGCTCGAAAACAAGCTGCTGACGATCGCAACCGCGATGGAAAGCCTTGGCAGCATGATGCAGCCGCAGGACCAGGCGATGCAGCGCCTGGAAGGGCGCATCGGCGGCCTTGCCAACCAGATCGATCTCATGAGCCGTGATGCCGCGCAGCGCCAGCCGGCCGATGATCTTTCCGGCCGTCTCGAAGCGCTTGCCATGCGCATCGATGAGCTGGGCGGCGCCAAGGCCGTTGCCCGCCTTGAGGAACGCATCGATGAGCTCTCGCACCTGATGGAGCGCTCGCAGAAGGTCACACCGCAGCCAGAACTCGTCAGCTATCTCGCCGACATCTCCCACAAGATCGATGCGCTGGAACATGGATCCGTCGGCAATGTGCTGGCGGACCGGCTGGATTACCTTGCCCGCCGTATCGACGAGATTGACTATCACCCGCCGGTCGCGGCAGCAGGCTTGGACGACACAATGGCCCGCCGGCTGGAAGGCCGCCTCTCCGATATCGCGGCGCGGCTGGAAGCCAGCACCGCGGCACCGGCGACGGACACACAGGCGTTGCGCAATCTCGAAGATCAGATTGCCCACCTGTCCGCGCTGCTCGTCAACGAGCCACGAGCCGCCGTCGATCATATCCCTGTCGATCTCGACCGCCGGATGGGCGCCATCGAAGACTATATGGCGACGAATGACGAATACATCATCGAGGCCGCACGCCATGCGGCCGAAGCTGTCGTCGAGGCCTATTCGCGCGAAGGCGGGATCGGCGGCGGCGCGCAGGCCGGCGACATGGCGGCGCTGACGGCACTTGCCGAAGACCTCCGCCATCTCGAAGATCTCAGCCGCGCCAGCGACGAGCGTACCCACCGCACCTTCGAGGCGCTGCACGGCACGCTGCTGCAGATCGCCGATCGGCTCGACCATATGGAACACCGCAGGCCGGCACCCGCCATGCCCGCAGCAGCCTTCGAAAGCGATGTCTTCGCCGAAGAAGACGCGCCTGCCATCAAGCCGCCGATGGCTGCGCCGCAGAAGGCCGGCCCGATCATCCGCACGGTTGCGCCGGCGGAAACCGTCGCCTCTTCCGAAGCCGCCGTTGCCGAAGCGATCGATGCCAATACGAAGGCCGAGATCAAGGCTGCCGCAAAGAAGAGCGGCTCGAAGGCCGGTCTCCTTGCCGGTCTCGGCAAGCGTTTCTTCACGCCCGAAAAGGCAGAACCGATTTTCCCGCCGGACCGTACGGTCATCGATCAGGCCCCGTCGATCGACGCTGCCGACATGATGCCCGGCGAAGAGGCTAACGAGCTGCTTGAGCCAGGCTCGGGCGCACCGGACATCAAGAAGATCCTGGAGCGCGTGCGCGCCAGCCAGAATTCCACGCGTGGCGGCCGCCAACCAACCGAAAACGAGCGCGCCGACTATATCGCGGCCGCCCGCCGTGCCGCCCAGGCGGCAGCGGTCGAGGTCGACCAGACACAGCGCTCGGCACCTTCTTCCAAGAAGGATGCGAAGAAGGGTGGTGCGTTCTCGCGCTTCCGCCGTCCGATCCTGCTTGCCATCGGCGCGGCCCTGCTGGCGATCATGGCTTTCCCGCTGGTCAACACGCTGACGCGCGGCCAGAAGGCGCCTCCGCCCGCTGAAGTTTCGACGATGGTTGCGCCCGCAGACAACGCGGCAACCAACAGCGTCGCCATCAATACGGCTCCGACGAGCAACAATCCGGCGCCGGCCGCCAATCAGGCCGCAGCACCAACGGCTTCCGCAACGGAAGCGCCCGAGGCCCAACCCGCGGCGGCTCCGGCCACGGCGGCAGTTGCCCCGACAAGCGACCATCTGACAGCAGCGGCTCCTCTCGATGGCAACCAGACGGCAGGCGAAACCCTGGCGCCGGCCGGCAGCGCGCCCTCTGCACAGCAAACGGCAGCCTTCGTCCCCACCGACAAGACGGCGCCAGCCGCTGCTCCGGCAGCCGCGGATATCCAGGTGCCGGATGGCATTCAGCCGCCATCGCTCGTGACCGCCGCCAAATCCAGCGACCCAGTGGCCCTCTTCGAGATCGGCGCGCGCTACACGGATGGCCGCGGTGTCGCGGCAGATCTCAAGCAGGCGGCAAACTGGTATCAGCTTTCGGCCGACAAGGGTTATGCACCGGCGCAGTACCGGCTTGCCAGCATGTATGAGAAGGGCAACGGCATCGACCGCGATCTTGCCAAGGCCAAGGAATATTACGATCAGGCAGCCAATCAGGGCAATGCCAGCGCCATGCATAACCTTGCCGTGCTCTACGCTTCCGGCACGGTCGGCCAGCAGGACTATGATTCGGCGGCAAACTGGTTCATCCGCGCCGCCAATCTCGGCGTCTCCGACAGCCAGTTCAATCTGGCGATCCTTTACGCACGCGGCAATGGCGTGAAGACGGATCTGCAGGAATCCTACAAGTGGTTCGCGATTGCCGCAAAGAGTGGTGACAAGGACGCGGCGCAGAAGCGTGACGAAGTCGCCAATGCGATGAAGCCGGCCGATCTTGAGAGCGCACGTGCCAAGGTCGATCTCTGGAAGGTGCAGCCGGCCGACCCCAAGGCCAACGGCACCGACATCCCCGACGAATGGACCACCGGCAAGGGTGTGAACACCGCCTCCATCGACATGAAAAAGGCCATCCGCAACATCCAGGCAATTCTGAACAAGAATGGTTTCGATGCCGGTGCGCCCGATGGCGCCATGGGTGACAAGACCGTGGCGGCACTGAAGAGCTTCCAGAAATCAGTCGGCCTGCCATCCGACGGTCGGGTGACCGATCAGGTCGTCAAGGAGCTTCTCGCCCGCAACAAATAGGCCCTTGCGGCTCCTGTGGAATTCAAGACATCGGCATGCCGGCGCCACCACGCCGGCATTTGTCGTTTCTGGGGAGTTTCGACGGCATCACCACTATCTTCACCGATTGCGCCACCGGCGTCACAGAAATGCGAAAATGGTCGTGCTACGTCGTGGACTCGTAATGGCGTAAGATGAGACGAATGTAGGCTATCAGCCACTCGAAGTCTGTCACATCGACTCATGCCGATTTTGAAGTGTACTTCGAGGTAATCCGGAATCGTGTTACGTCTCCAAAGTGTCAACCTGCGTTACGAGGTGCCGATGTCATTGTTTGAAGACAACGCCACAATCCTACGGAAAATCGAATCTGATGGGAACGACCTCGGCTCGCCTCGGTCCATTGATTTCTGCCACATCTTCCCTGACAAAATATCGGCTGACGCTTTCGCCCAAGTGGCTGAAACGGAAGGGTTTGCCATCGCAGTGGAAGAAGTCGAGCGAGAAACGAACCCCTGGGACGTAACGGTATCGAAGGAAATGACTCCAACCTGCAGTGCCATCACTGACACCGAAGAGCGCTTGGACGCGTTGGCGCGATCATATCAAGGTCGAGCAGATGGCTGGGGCTTCTTCAACGTCTGATTACGCCAGGTTTATGAGTTCATGACCTAGAGTGAGGCCGGCAATTCGAAAGCTGAAGCCGCATGGCTTTTCCTAAGGCTCTGGCAATGATTTCAGATTAGGTTTCGCCGTTTAAAGGGGAAATGGGCTCCGGCCACCGCGCCGAGATGCCTGCAAATGGGAACAACGCGTGACGATCTATCTGCCGATCGCAGAACTGTCGGTGAATATCTTTATTATTCTCGGCATGGGCGCAGCCGTAGGGTTCCTCTCCGGCATGTTCGGCGTCGGCGGCGGTTTTCTCATCACGCCCCTCCTCATCTTTTACAACATCCCGCCTGTCGTTGCGGTCGCAACTGGTTCCAATCAGGTCGTTGCCTCCTCGGTCTCCGGCGCGCTCACCCATTTCCGTCGCGGCTCGCTTGATCTGAAACTGGGCTCGATCCTGCTTGCCGGCGGCCTGGCAGGCGCGACGTTCGGCCTTTGGCTGTTCGTGCTGCTGCGACGCCTGGGCCAGATCGACCTGATCATTTCGCTGATCTACGTGCTCCTGCTTGGTACCGTGGGAACCCTGATGCTGTGGGAGAGCGTGCGGGCCATGCGCCGTGCCGCTGGAAAACTGCCGCCGGCAACGGGCAAGCCGCGTCATCACAGCTGGGTGCAGCGCCTGCCGCTGAAGCTCCGCTTCAAGAAATCCAAGCTCTATCTCAGCGCCATTCCCATCATCGGCCTCGGCTTCTTCGTCGGCATGCTGACCCCCATGGGTATCGGCGGCGGCTTCATCCTCGTGCCCGCGATGATCTATCTGCTGCGCGTGCCGACGAACGTGGTTGTCGGAACCTCGCTGTTCCAGGTTATCTTCGTGACGGCCTTCACCACCATCGTTCAGGCTGCAACCAACTATTCCGTCGATATCGTGCTGGCCTTCCTGCTGATGGTTGCGGGCGTCATCGGCGCCCAATACGGCGTGCGCGTCGGCCAAAGGCTCCGCGGCGAGCAGCTTCGCGCCCTGCTCGGTCTCCTTGTTCTCGCCGTCGGGCTGCGTCTGGCGATAGCCCTGGTGGTCACGCCGGCAGACGTCTATTCGGTCGTGCTGGAAGGCGTGAGCCGATGAGAGGTTTCGCGCTGCTCCTCGCCACGACCTTGCTGCTCGCGCCACTTGCCGCCCAGGCACAGGTGCTGCTCGACCAGCCCACGACCTCGAACACATCGCGGGAAACGATGGAGATCGGTACCTCCACCAGCGAAATCGCCATCACCTCGGACTTTGCCGGCGCCGATCTGACGATCTTCGGCGCGCTCTCCAACACCGATCAGCTGCTTCTGGCAATCGGCCAATACGACATCGTCGTCGTGCTGGAGGGGCCACGCGAGAATGCCACCGTGCGCAGGAAAGAGCGCGTCTTCGGTATCTGGGTCAACACTCGCTCGATGACCTTCGAGCATGTGCCGCAGGCCTATTCGCTGTCGAGCACGCGTGCGGTCGACAATATCACCGCTCCGCTCGAACTCAGCGACCGCGGCATCGGCGTCGACCATATTCCCCTCACCCCTGTAGGCTTTGTCGGCAATGTCGCCGATGTGCCGGAATTCCGGCAGGCCTTTCGGCGGCTGCAAACGGCAGGCGGCCTCTACGAGAGCGATCCGGCCGGCGTTCGCTTCGTCAGCTCCACATTGTTCAAGGCGACCCTGAGGCTTCCGGCCGACGTGCCGAACGGCGTGCATACGGTGCGTGCCTATCTCTTCAAGAGCGGCAAGTTCCTGAACGAAAAATCCCTGCCGTTGCGGGTCATCAAGACGGGCATCGAGCAGATGATAACCGACGCGGCGCATCAACGGCCGATCGCCTATGGCGTCTTCTCTGTGCTGCTGGCTCTGGTGACGGGATGGGGCGCCAGCTTCATGTTCCGGAAAAACTGATCAACCGCTTTTCTTCCGATCTACGACTTCAAGATAGGCCTCCGTCAATCGGCCGAGCACAGAAGGCGTGCCCGGCGGCAGCACCTTGCCGAGATGTTTGGCACGAAGCTCGTCCATGAATTCTTCCCATAGCTTCGGGCCACCGTTTTCGAGCAGCTCGGCACGGATCGACAGTTCTTCAGACACCGGAAGATGCTTGCGGCCCCAGGCGCCCATATGGGCAAAGAGCGGCACAAGGTCGATCGCCATTTCCGTGAGGCTGTAAATAGCTTTCTGCTTGTGGCTGGGATCATCTTCGCGGGTGAGAAGCCCGCGCTCGACCAGCCTCTTCAGCCGGTCGGCAAGGATATTCGACGCAATGCCCTCCTGCGACCCTTGCAACAGCTCACGAAAATGCCGGCGATTGCCGAACATGATGTCCCTGATGACGATCAGGCTCCAGCGATCGCCGAGGATTTCCAGGGTCAGATTGATCGGGCAGCCGGAGCGATGCAATGCGTCCATAAGGGTCTCCAAAAAACTGCTTGCATTTTGCCATCAGTCTGACTAATTTTCAACTGCTTGCTTTTAGCAACCAGTTTTAATTATGATACGGTTATCACGATGGAGGAAAATGATGAGGAAGCTTGTTGTCTGGAATCTCATGACGCTCGATGGCTATTTCGAGGGAACCAAGCCCTGGGACATCGATTTTCACATGCTCGTCTGGGGTGACGAGCTGGAGCATTTGGCGACCGAGTTCGGCAACGAAGGCGATCTCCTCATCTTCGGCCGCAAGACTTATGAAGGCATGGCCGCCTATTGGCCGACCGCGACGGAAGCGCCCGAGATCGGCGCCTATATGAACAGCATCGCCAAAATTGCCGCCTCGCGGACGCTCGACAAGGCGGACTGGAACAATAGCCGCGTCGTCGGTGACATCGCCGCTGAAGTGAAGAAACTGAAGAATGAGCCCGGCAAGACCATGTTCGTCTTCGGCAGTGCCGAGGTGGCGGATGTGTTGCTCAAGGCCGGACTGGTGGACGAGATCCGCCTTTGCCTCGTTCCGGTCATTCTGGGTGGCGGCAACCCGCATTTCAAGCCGGCAACGGAACAGGTGCCGCTGAAGCTGCTCGAATCCAAAGTGCTCAAGACCGGCGGGGTGATCCTGCGCTACGAGCCGATGAAAGCTGCCTGAGATAGCTGCGCAATTCCGGACGAAAAACCGCTGCGCATTTTTTCTGGAGTTGCTTCAGGCCGACAGATTGCCGAACCGCACGGAATAGATGCGGTCACGGCCAAGCAGATGGGCAATCAGGCTCTCCCGCTCAAACAGACCGGCCATGGCCTTGTGCCGAAGGTCGAGGCCGCCGGTCATGACGCCGAAAGCGGGCATAAGCAGGCGGGCGCCATCCGTTGCAAAGCACGGGCGGCGCACCGACTTTTCACGACGACGGACGGTGGCGGAAGGATGCAGGTGGCCGGCAATCTCGCCAGCCTGCAAACCAGACTTCGGCTCATGACGGAATGTCAGCCCGCCATAATGCATCTCGTCGACGGAATGGCCGGGCAGATCGACCGTACCATCCGGATCGTGGTTGCCATTGATCCAGATCCATTCGCGGCCACGCGCCATGGTGACGATCAGGTCGCGAAACTCCTCGGGCAGATGCCGTGAGCCAACCCGATCATGAAAATTGTCGCCGAGCGAGACCACGAGTTTCGGATCGTATCGAGAGATGACGGCGGAGAGAACGGTCAGTGTCGCGAGTGTATCGTAAGGCGGCAACAGCATGCCGCGGCGGGCAAAGGCGGCACCCTTTTCCAGATGCAGATCGGAAACGACGAGGATACCGGCCTCAGGCAGATAGAGCGCGCCGAGCGGATCACAAACGGCGGCGACACCTTGAACGACGGTATCGACGCCCGACGCTGATGTCGCGCCGTTCCCTTGACCGTTCATGTCTCGCGCTAGGGCCAGGCGGTTCATCACCTTAACAATCTACCTTCATCGTCTATTTCGCTGCCTGCCTATTCCATCGCCTCGCGGATCAGATCGTCAGCCGCTTCGGCCAGGAGGACATCGTGAGCCTCGCCGGGCACCGGCACCTTGCCGATTTCCAGCATCACCGGCACGGCGAGCGGAGAAATATGATCCAGCGCGCGATGGATGATGTGGCCCTTGATTCGCTTCAGCATATCCGCAAGCCGGCCAATATCCAAAAGCCCAGTCGCCGCGTCCTGCCGCGTGGCCTGCAGCAGGATGTGATCCGGCTCGTGGCTGCGCAGCACGTCATAGATCAGGTCGGCGGAGACCGTCACCTGACGGCCGGTCTTTTCCTTGCCGGGATGCCGTCGCTCGATCAAGCCGGCAATGACGGCGCAATTGCGGAAGGTGCGCTTCAGCAGGAAGGATTCGTCGAGCCAGGCTTCGAGATCGTCGCCCAGCATATCCTCGTCGAAGAGATCGGCAAGGCTGAGCCTGCGGTTGGCGATCATAAGCCCCATATCCTCCAGTCCCCAGATGCCGAGAGAATAATCGGTGGCGACGAAACCCATCGGCTTGGCGCCGGCGCGCTCCAGCCTTCGGGTGAGCAACATGCCGAGCGTCTGGTGGGCCAGGCGTCCCTCGAAGGGATAGGCGACCATGTAGGCGCGGCTGCCGCGTGGAAAAGTTTCGATCAGGAACTCGTCACGCTTCGGCAGCAGCGATTTTTCCTTCTGGATTTCCAGCCAGTCGCGCACCTGATCCGGCAGGCGGTGTCGGCGGTCGGGATCGGCGATCATCGCCCGCACCTGATCGGCCAGATAGGTCGAGAGCGGAAACTTGCCGCCGGCATAAGAGGGGATTTTCGGGTCCATCGAAAAGGCCTGCGAGGCCAAACACTCGCTTTCGCGGATGCCCTCGAAGCGCAGCACCTTGCCAGAAAAGAGGAAGGTATCACCGGGTGCAAGTTGCTCGACGAAATATTCCTCGACCTTGCCGAGCGGCGCACCGCCTCGCCCGAGTGAACCCAGCGCATTGCGCTTGACCATGCGAATATTCAGCATTGCTTCCTCGACGATCGTGCCGAGATTCAGGCGATATTGCTGGGCCACCTGCGGATTGGAAACGCGCCAGCGCCCTTCCGGCGTCCTGCGGATGCGGGCATAGCGCTCATAGGTTCTGAGCGCATAGCCGCCGGTGGCGACAAAATCGACGATGCGCTCGAAGGTCTCCCAGGAGAGATCGGCATAGGGGGCGGCGCTCTGCACCTCATCATAGAGCTCCAGCATGTCGAAAGGCTCAGCGCAGGCCATGCCGAGCACATGCTGGGCGAGCACATCGAGCGCGCCGGCGCCGATCGGCGGCGTATCCTGCGCGCCGATATAATTGGCATCCAGCGCCGCCTGGCATTCCATCACCTCGAAGCGATTGGCCGGCACCAGGATCGCCTTCGACGGCTCGTCCATGCGGTGATTGGCGCGGCCGATGCGCTGGGCGAGACGGCTCGCCCCCTTTGGCGCCCCGACATGGATGACGAGATCGACATCGCCCCAGTCTATGCCGAGATCGAGCGTCGAGGTGGCGACGACGGCGCGCAGCCGGTTGTCGGCCATGGCCGCCTCCACCTTGCGGCGCTGGCCGACATCGAGCGAGCCGTGATGAAGCGCAATCGGCAGATTGTCGTCATTCGCCGACCACAGCTCCTGAAACAGCATTTCGGCTTGGGAGCGCGTGTTGACGAAGAGCAGCGTGGTGCGATGCGCCTTCAGCTCGCGGTAAATATCGGGGATCGCGTATTTGGCTGAGTGACCCGACCAGGGGATGCGCTGCTCCGTCAACAGGATCGATATATCCGGCTTGGCGCCACCATCGACGATGACGAGGCCGGCATGGCGGTCCTCTCCCGGCTGCTGCGCCACAAGCCATTTCTGCAGATCCATCGGATCGGCGACCGTGGCTGAAAGGCCGATCGTCTGCACATGCGGCGCAAGCCTGCGGATGCGAGCGAGACCAAGGGACAGCATATGCCCGCGCTTGGAGGTGACCAGCGAATGCAATTCGTCGAAGACGATGTATTTCAGATCCTTGAAGAAGCGCTCGGCCTCGCGATTGGCAAGCAGCAGCGCCACCTGTTCCGGTGTGGTCAGCAGGATATCGGGCGGATTGAGCTTCTGGCGCTGGCGCTTGCCGGCAGGCGTATCGCCGGTGCGGTTCTCGACCGACACAGACAGCCCCATCTCCGTGACCGGCTTCATGAGATTGCGCTCGATATCGACGGCAAGCGCCTTTAGCGGCGAGATGTAGAGCGTATGGATGCCGGTGAAGGCCGAGCCTGGCGGGATCTTGCCGCGCCGGGTCAGATCGGTGAGCGACGGCAGGAAGCCGGCAAGCGTCTTGCCCGCGCCGGTGGGTGCGATCAACAGCGTGCTTTCACCGGCCTCGGCACGGGCCAGCAGTTCGAGCTGATGCGCGCGCGGCTGCCAGCCCTTTTCCGCAAACCAGCGAAGAAAGGGTGCAGGCAAGGCGAGAGGCTGCGCAGTGTCGATCTGATCCATGGGGCTAAATGTAATGGATATGCTTGGGAAGAGAAGCTGCGGATGTTTGAGTTCGCATCTTTGGCCTGGAGCCCACCGAGAGTGTGCACCCCCCTCTGTCACTATCGTGACATCTCCCCCACAAGGGGGGAGATCGGCAACCCGCGGGTCACTCCTATCTCAAGAGAGCATCGCATCTGCTGCAACAACAGTCATTGTTTCTGCTGAAGGATCGGCATGCTCCAAACAATCTCCCCCCATGTGGGGGAGATGTCGCGACAGTGACAGAGGGGGGTATCAGAGGCTCCGACACACGCAGACTTCACGCCAACCACGGCCTCGTTCAAAAAAAGAATTGACTCCCAAAATAATCATAGATAAAAAATATCCATGATTAGAGAGGCCAAGACATGAAGCTCGGAGACGGTGTCGAACAATCCATCCACTGCGTCAGCATGCTGGCGGGTCTGTCGGATGGCAGCGTGCTCTCGGCGGCGGCCCTTGCCGAATTTCACGGCGTCTCGGTCAGTTATCTCTTGAAGCATCTGCAGGCGCTTTCTGGCGCCGGCATTCTCGATACCGTGCCGGGACCGAAGGGCGGCTATCGGCTCGCGCGCAAGCCGGAGGCCATCACCCTGCTTGACATCGTGCTGGCTGCCGAAGGTCCGGCGCCTGCCTTTCGCTGTTCGGAAATCCGCCAACGCGGCCCGAACCCGCTGGAGGGGCGCTATTTCGTCAAGCCATGCGGCATCAACATCGCGATGCTGGCGGCTGAGCGCGTCTATCGGGCCGAACTGGCCAAGACGAGCATCGCCGACGTGCTGACCGATCTCCGCGAGACGGATACGGACGGCGGCATCAATGCGAGAGGCTGCGCCTTTCTCGAGATCCATGAACGCAAGACCAGAACCTGAACACACAAGAATCAGAACCCAAGGAGAAGACCATGCATCCCCGTTTCAATTTTGCCAAAGCCTCGCCCGACTCCTACAAGGCCGTCGCTGCGCTGGAAAACTTCGTCCAGAACTCGGGCCTTGAGCGCCGCTTCATCCACCTGATCAAGCTTCGCGCCTCGCAGATCAATGGTTGTGCCTATTGCGTCGACATGCATGTGAAGGAAGCCCGCCACGACGGCCTCAGCGAGCAGTGGATCAACCTGATGTGCGTCTGGTGGGAATCGCCCGTCTATGATGATCGCGAGCGTGCCCTGCTCCGCTGGGTCGATTCCGTGACCAGGATTGCCCAGACCGGCATTCCGGATTCGGACTACGAGCCGCTGAAGCAGCATTTCAGCGAAGAGGACATCGTCAAGATCACCGTCGCGATCGCCACGATCAACGTCTGGAACCGCCTTGCCGTCGGCTTCCGCTCGCAGCATCCGATCGATCCGCCGCACAAGGCAGCTTGAGCCTGGTTTCTCTGAGCTTAATGTGGCCCGGAGCTCTCCCTTGAACTCCGTCATCCTCGGGCTTGACCCGAGGATCCAGGCACGGGCAGATCGGCGCGGCGAAAAGCGCATCCCTTGAGGCGACGCGCACCAAACCCCTCTTGTATAGCGGCAGCTTGGGCGTGGATCCTCGGGTCAAGCCCGAGGATGACGGAATATGGTGTTGGCAGCGAGAACTTAAGAGAGACTGAGCATTACCGCCATTTGATAACACCAAAACAAAAGACGCGGGACCGAAGCCCCGCGTCTTTTGTTGATTTTCCCATGCTCAGCAAGCCAAGCAAAGACGTTATCAGGCAGCAGCCGAAGCGAAGCCTTCAGTCGAAACTTCCGAGATGGTCTTCAGAACCTGCGAAGCGATCTGGTAGGGGTCGCCTTGCGAGTTCGGGCGACGATCTTCGAGGTAGCCCTTGTAGTCGTTCTTGACGAAGGAGTGCGGAACGCGGATCGAAGCGCCGCGGTCGGCAACGCCGTAGCTGAACTTGTTCCACGGAGCCGTTTCATGCTTGCCGGTCAGACGCTTGTCATTGTCCGGGCCGTAGACGGCGATGTGAGCTTCGAGGTTCTTGTCGAACTGAGCCATCAGCGCTTCGAAATAGGCCTTGCCGCCGACTTCGCGCATGAACTTGGTCGAGAAGTTGCAGTGCATGCCCGAGCCGTTCCAGTCGGTGTCGCCGAGCGGCTTGCAATGGAACTCGATGTCGATGCCGT
Source organism: Rhizobium sp. AC27/96 (assembly GCF_001692325.1). Lineage (GTDB taxonomy): Bacteria > Pseudomonadota > Alphaproteobacteria > Rhizobiales > Rhizobiaceae > Rhizobium. The sequence goes on from NZ_LXKN01000046.1 coordinate 210,541, forward strand.
ACTTTTCCGTCAGGCGCTGCAGCAGGTAGCGAGCCATCCAGATCTGGTCGGCAGCGCGCTTGGAGCCCTTGCCGAAAATCTGGAATTCCCACTGGCCCTTGGCCACTTCGGCATTGATGCCTTCGTGGTTGATGCCGGCTTCCAGGCAAAGGTCGAGATGCTCTTCGACGATTTCGCGAGCGATGTCGCCGACATTGCTGTAGCCGACGCCGGTGTAATACGGACCCTGCGGAGCCGGGTAGCCGGATTCCGGGAAGCCGAGCGGGCGGCCGTCCTTGTAGAAGAAGTATTCCTGCTCGAAGCCGAACCATGCATCTTCGTCGTCGAGGATGGTTGCGCGGCTGTTGGATGCATGCGGCGTAACGCCATCCGGCATCATGACTTCGCACATGACGAGTACGCCGTTGGTGCGAGCCGGGTCCGGGTAGATGGCGACGGGCTTCAGCACGCAATCCGAGCTACGGCCTTCGGCCTGCAGCGTCGACGAACCATCGAAGCCCCAGAGCGGGAGCTGTTCGAGCGTCGGGAAATCGGCAAATTCCTTGACCTGCGTTTTACCGCGCAGATTCGGCACCGGGGTGTACCCGTCGAGCCAGATGTACTCGAGCTTATATTTCGTCATTAACGCACCTCATAACAGTTAATCAGGCGAAGTAGAAAAAATTGCCGGCGCGCCCGCCGAAAAAACCTTCACTACAAGCGGCTGCCATATGACATGCATTTGACATGCCAGATCGCGCAGACATCCCATTCGATCCGCGAAGTTTTTACAATTCTGGAGCTTTTGCGGGAATTTCCGGGCGCTAAATGCCGGATTCTTTTCGAATCGCGAGCTGCCCGACACCAGAGGGCTGCCAACTTGTCGCACCCCTATCGGTGGGGTTCAGCCTGGAAAATTGGCAGGTGGAAACAGCGGCGGCGGGTCTCGCCAAAAGGGAATTGCCTATAATTTCAACGTTTAGCATTTTTTTTGAGCAAAATGCTGATATTTGCCTTGGGGTTTGCTATATATGAGTTGTCTCTTCAAGCGCGCCCGCTTGAAAACCAAAAGGGAGAGACAAGGAATGGCATTCATTGCTCGCCATGAAACGGCAAAGATCTATCAGTTTCCCGTTGCGGCCCGCCCGACGGCGGTGAACCAGCGCCCGAAGGTCAACCTCACACCCGATATCGGCGCAAGCATCGCGACGGCTGCATTTGACAGCTGGTATCACGAAGCCGCGATCGTTGAATCCGACGAGACCCGCAAACAGTAAATCGCTGGCCCCTTACAAGGCGATGTAACGATCCGAGCGGTGATTGATCGCGAGGAAGAGATTGAGGGCGATTGCGCCCAAGACCGAGCAGATGACCACGAAAGGCGTGGTCACAGCGAAGGCGACTGCGAGTACGCACAGGTCGACCGCGAGCTGCACCAGCCCTGCCCTGATGCCGAAACGCTCCTGCAGATAAATCCCCAATATGCCGACACCGCCGAGGCTCGCGCGGTGGCGATAAAGAGCGAGCAAGCCGAAGCCGAGCAGGATGCCGCCGAGAAGCGCCGACCATAGCGCATTGATATGGGCAACGTTGAACAGGAGCGGCTGCAGGTTGGAAAGCAGCGAGGTCAAAGCAATGGCGATGAAGGTCTTGATGGTGAAGGTAGGACCGAGCTGCTTCAGCGACAGATAGAAGAATGGCAGGTTGACCACGAAGAAGGCCAGGCCGAAATTCACGCCGATGGCATAATGCAGCAGGAAGGCGACGCCGGCAGTGCTGCCGGTCAAAAGGCCCGCGCTCGAGAGGCAGAAAAGCCCGAGCGCCGAAACCAGGCTTCCGGAAAATATGCCCTGGATATCCTCAACCAGCGAATGCCGGGTCGCGGATGTATTCCAGACGCCAAAAGCGCTCCTTGCGTTCGCCATGTGCTTTCCCCTTTGTTCCCGGGCTTTCTGCTGAAAGCCTCGGTTACAATCAAGAGAAAATATGTAAGCAATACTGACCTATTTGATATTCGCAAGATTCGAATAATCAGGTGGATTTGCGCGTAATGAACAGAATGCCATGGATCGGTTTTCCGCCATCCATGCGAATGACGCTACGTGCCAAATCTTGCACCGCGAAGCCGTGCTCGGCCAATATCTCCCTGACATAGGCTTCCGAATGGGCAAAACGCAGGGAATCGCGCAACACATAGCCCGCCGGCTGCTCTGCATCCTCGACCGAAAAGGCGAAGACGGCCCCGTCAGCCGCCAGCTCACGCACGATCGCCATCACCCCTTGCAGATTGCCCAGATACATCAGGACATCGGCGGCGGTGATGAGGTCCGCACGCGCCGGCGCCAGGCCAGCATCGAAGATGCCGGACAGCGAAGGCTCCAGCGACAGATCCGCCTGACCGAGATGATCATAGACGTGCTTCTCGGCCGCCTTTACGAGCATGCCCTTCGACAGATCGTAGCCTTCGAGCTGATCCACGCGGCCGCGTATCTCTGGTCCAAGCAGCCCCGTGCCGCAACCGAGATCCACAGCAAGGCGGAAATGCTTGGGGATTTCGGCCGTCGCGGCAATCAGGGCCGCAAGCTTGCCGGGCACGCTGTAGCCAAGCTTCCCGACCAATGAAGTCTCGAAGCGATCGGCGTAGTCATCGAACAGCCGCTCGACATAGAGGCTCGGCGGCCGGTCGGGCATATCGGCGCCACCGAGAACCGCAAGCTTGAGGCGGGCGCCGAAGACATCGCCCGCATCGAGTGCGAGCACCTCATTCAGCGCCGTGATCGCGCCCGGCGCGTCGCCGGCCTTTTCGCGATAGGTGGCAAGGGTGAACCAGCCGGCGGCCCAGCCCGGCACCAGCTCCAGCGCCTGCTCCATCAACTCGGCGGCGCTGGCGGGCTCACCGCTTTCCGCAAGCATCCTGGCGTAGTCGGCACGGCGGTCGGCAATGACATCGCCGGAGGAAAGCTGGCTCGGCAGCATGGTTTTCATCCTGTTTGACGTCCGGCTTTGCGCGCGGCCACAAAAAAACTCAAGTCCTATTTCAGGCAGACGCGTGTTTGAGATGAGTGCCGGGCAAAAGCGCTTGCGCGTTGCGGGCCGCAGCCCTATCTCAAAACCGACTGCCATTATGGAGACGTCAGCATGTCCGATCAGGTGAACAGATTCCTCGGCGATTCGCCGGGACGCACGGTGGTGAAGCTCATCGTCGTGTCGCTCGTCGTCGGCTTCCTCATGAAGTTCTTCGGCTGGCGGCCGCTCGATTTCCTGTATGGCTTCCGCCGCTTCGTCGTCGATCTCTGGCACAGCGGCTTTGCGGCGCTGGGCGAATTCGGCGATTATCTGATGCTCGGGGCCACCATCGTCATCCCGCTCTTCATCATCCTCCGATTGTTCAATCATCGCCGCTGACATGAATTCCCAGACACTAAATTACCCGCGCCGCTATGCGCTGCGCCTCGCCGCGCTTGCGCTCGCCGCCTCCATCGCCAGCTGCGCCACGCCGCCTGCCCGCGTTTCCAATACGCCGGCCAGTGACCAGACCGCGTCAGCCCTGCCGCTCGTCAATGCGCTGCGCGCCAAGAACGGGCTGCCGCCGCTGAAGATCGATGCAGCCGCCAGCAACGCCGCCGCCTACCAGGCGCGGCGCATGGCGGATGCCGGCAAGATGGAGCATCTGATCGGCATCGGCGACGATTTCGGCAAGCGGGTCAAGGCAAGCGGCGTCAAGCTGCCGGCCGCCGAGAACATCGCCGAGGGCCAGCGCGACGTGAACGCGGCGGTAACGGCCTGGATCAATTCGCCAAAGCATTTGCACAACATGCTCGGCAAATATGACGGGCTTGGTGTCGCTCTCTCCTCTTCCCCCTCTTCCGGTGGCAAGCCCTATTGGTCCATGGTGCTGTCCTCGGATTGAGGAGGCACAAAGCAGACATGGATATTCAAGAGGGAGAAAGAAGGATCCTGCCCTTCGACGTAACGCATCGGCTCGTGCTGTCGATCGCGCTCCCGATGACCCTCGGATTCATGACGACGCCGCTGCTCGGCCTAGTCGACACCGCCGTGGTCGGCCATCTCGGCCAGCCGGATGCGCTGGCGGGGCTTGCGATCGGCGCGGTGCTGTTCGATCTCATCTTCGCAAGCTTCAACTTCCTGCGCGCCTCGACCACGGGTCTCACCGCCCAGGCCTATGGCCGTCGTGACCGACATGAGCAGCAAGCCGTCTTCTGGCGTGCCATGATCTCGGCACTTGGCTCCGGCACCCTGATCGTGCTGCTGTCACCCATCCTGCTCTGGCTCGGCATCGCCTTGATGGGGCCGCAAGGCGCCATCGCCGAAGCGACGCGCACCTATTTTTCCATCCGCATGCTCTCGGGTCCGGCAGCACTTGCCAATTACGCGCTGCTCGGCTTCGTGCTCGGCCGTGGCCAGGGCGGCATCGGGCTGCTGTTGCAGACAGTCATCAACGGCGTGAACATCGTGCTGGCGATCTGGCTTGGTCTTTGGCTTGGCTGGGGCGTGGCCGGCGTCGCCTGGGGCACGCTGATCGGCGAGGCCAGCGGCACACTGCTGGGGCTTGCCATCGTGCTGCGCAGCTTTGCCGGAGAGAAGCGGCCGGCACGCGCCGAACTGCTGTCGCGCGCCAAGCTCACGCAGCTCTTCGCGCTCAATCGCGATATTCTCATCCGGACCTTCGTGCTGATCGGCGCCTTCACGCTGATGACGCGCATCGGCAACAGCTTTGGCGCAGTCATCCTGGCGGCCAATGCGGTGCTGATGAACTTCTTCCTGCTATCAGGCTATTATCTCGATGGGCTGGCAAACGCCGCTGAGCAAATCACCGGCCGCTCGATCGGCGCCAATTATCGGCCAGCCTTCGAGCGCGGATTGAAGCTGACGGGATTTTGGTCCTTCGGACTGGCGCTGGCCGCCGCCATCTTCTTCTTCACCCTCGGCCCGGCATTGATCCGCCTGCTGACGACCTCGGAGGATGTTCGCCTTGCTGCCGAAACCTATCTGCCGTGGGCGGCCGTCACCGGCCTCACCGGCGCGCTTGCCTTCCTGATGGACGGTGTCTTCATCGGCGCCACATGGTCGCGCGAGATGCGCAACAAGATGCTGATGTCGTTCGGCGGCTACCTCGTGGCACTGGCGGTTCTGGTGCCGACGCTCGGCAATCACGGCCTGTGGATGGCCATGAACGCCTTTCTGCTGTTCCGCGGCATCTTCCTGGCCATGGGGCTGAAGACGCGGGCCGATCAAACGTTCCGGTTCGCCCAGTAGTCGAGCCTGGTATCGCGGAGATCTCGGATGGAGCCGACGCGCTCACGGTCGATGAGCTTCGACAGGCCGGAGACGACCTGACCTGCCAGACCCGGCCCCTCATAGACCATGCAGGAGTAGAGCTGCACCAGATCGGCGCCCGCCTTGATCTTCTCGAGCGCCGTTTCGGCCGAAGAAACGCCGCCAACCCCAATGATCGGGAGCGCACTGCCGACCCGGCGGCGCATCTTCGCCAAGACGATGGTCGACTTCTCGAAGACCGGTTTGCCGGAAAGGCCGCCCGCCTCTTTTGCCTGCCGCTGATCCTTCAACCCGTCGCGCGAAAGCGTGGTGTTGGAAACGATCAGGCCGTCAAGCGCATGAGACAGGGCTTCCGCCGCAATATCGTCCATGCCCTCTTCTGTCAGGTCAGGCGCGATCTTGAGGAAGACGGGAATGCGTTTCCCGACCTTCGCTGCCTCTTCGTCTCGCGCGGCGAGCAAGGCCGACAGCAGCGCCGACAGGCTCTCGCGTCCCTGCAGATCGCGCAGGCCCGGCGTATTGGGCGACGAGATGTTTGCGGTGAAATAGCGGGCCACCGAATAGAAGCGGCGGATACCGGCGACATAGTCGGCGATGCGGTCGGTGCTGTCCTTGTTGGCACCGATATTGACGCCGATGATACCACTGCCCCGGATCACCTGCAGCCGGCGAAGCGCCGCCTCATGGCCTTCATTGTTGAAGCCGAGACGGTTGATGACGCCCTCGTCCTCGACCAGACGGAAGATGCGCGGGCGCGGGTTGCCGGCCTGCGCCTTCGGCGTCACTGTACCGATTTCGGTAAAGCCGAAGCCGAGCCTCAAAAGCGCTTCCGGCACCTCGGCATTCTTGTCAAAGCCGGCGGCCATACCGATGGGGTTGGCAAAGTCGAGCCCGGCCACGGTCTGGCGCAGCCGCGGATCAGCATTGAGGCGGCAGGTCGGCATGAGGCCGGACTTCAGCGCCGCAATCGACATGCCGTGCGCCGTTTCCGGGTCAAAAAGAAAGAGGCCGCGTCGGCCAAGGTCGCGAAAGGCGTCGATCATTCCGCCATCTCCGGAAAGACATGCGCGCCATCCGCGCCGATGGGCAGCGGCTTTTCCCAAAGCACGGCAGAAAGCGGCAGAGGCGCATAAAGATGCGGAAAGAGATCGCCGCCGCGCGAGGGTTCGAACACCAGCTTATCATCAAGCGCATCGCCATCGACCGCCACCAGCAGCAGGCCCGTCTGGCTGGCGAAATAAAGCTCCGCGGTTTTCACCGCCTGCCTAGCCGTGGAGAGATGAATGAAACCGTCGGTCAGGTCGATTGCCGCGCCATGAAAAACACCGGTTTGTCTGGCTTGTTGCCAGAGGGCATCCGGCACGATCTTGTAAACCACTGGCATGGCGGTCATCATCCCTATGTAAACCTGTCGTGATAGGGCTTTGCACGAAAACATCGGCCAATGTCCACGGTTTCCGTGGTGGATTTGATATTTTAACGCAGAAAATCCGGGGGATGACATGATGAAGCAATTGGGAATCGGCCTTGCGGCCATGCTTATGCCAGCCGCTCTTCTTCTCTCAACGCCGGCTCTATCAGCCGAACAGGATACGGCACGCTTCCAGCTGGAGCGCAGCGGCGATCATTTCATCCGCCTCGACCGGCAGACCGGTGCGATGTCCATCTGCCAGGATCAGACAGGCAACCTCGTCTGCCGCATGGCCGCTGACGAGCGCGCCGCCTATGACGACGAGCTGGACCGTCTTTCCGACCGCGTGACCAAGCTGGAAAAGACCGTTGCCTCGAACAAGGGATCGAGCCTGCCAAGCGACGCAGATGTCGACCGCACGCTCGGCATCATGCAGAAATTCGTCCGCGGCTTCATGGGCATGGCAAAGGAATTCCAGAGCGAGCAGCCGGAGGTCAAGCCGTTGCCGCAGAAGACCTGAAACCGGCAAACCTCACTGGCAAAGCACGGGGATAAAGGATCCTATTCCTATGCCGCTCTTTACTCGCCCAGACGCCTCGGTTAACATTTTTTAAACGAGTTGAGCCGGCCAAGCCGGCGCACAGATGCTGAGCGGCGATGCTGTCACATGAGCAGATATGGGGTGCGATCGACGGGCTTGCCGAGCGGCACGCCTTGACGCCCTCCGGTCTGGCACGCCGCGCCGGGCTCGATGCCACCTCTTTCAACAAGTCGAAGCGATTGAGCCAGGATGGGCGCCTGCGTTGGCCGTCGACGGAATCGATCGCCAAGGTGCTGGAGGCTACGGGGGCAAGCCTCGAGCAGTTTCTGAGCTTCATCCGCCCCGGTGAGACGGCGGGCGCTGTGTCTGCGCAGGGAAATTCGTCGCCCGGCAGCTCCATTCCGCTCATCGGCTTTGCCCAAGCGGGTGCCGGCGGCTTCTTCGACGATGGCGGCTTTCCGGCCGGTCAGGGCTGGGACATGGTGGAATTTCCCGCTGCGGCCGGGCACAGGGCCGGCGCCTATGCGCTGGAGGTGCAGGGCGAAAGTATGCTGCCACTCTATCGCGATGGCGATATTCTGATCGTCGAGCCGGGGGCTCAAATCAGGAAGAACGATCGGGTCGTGGTCAAGACCCGTGAAGGCGAAGTCATGGCCAAGGTCTTGCTGCGGCAGAGCGCACGGTCTATCGAGCTACTGTCGCTCAACCCCGAACATCCCAATCGCGGCTTCGAGCTGGCGGATGTGGAATGGATTGCCCGGATCATATGGGCCAGCCAATAGGAAAGTTTTCTCGGTATGCGTCGTGATATTTTGCTTGCAGGTGTGGCAGGCGCGGTGGTCGGTTCATGGTTGACCCTGATTGCCGTGCAGCTCGGAGAACATGGGTTTTCCTTGCCTGGCCGCAGTAGCAACACGGTAGCGGACAATGGTCCGGCTCCTGCACCCGCCCCTGCGCAGACCGCCAAGGCCGATCTCACGCCGCCCAAGAATATCGAGACGCCGAAGCCCGCCGAAACGGCCAAGCAGGACGATGCGGCCGCCGGCAAACCGCAACCGGAAGACCAGGCAAAGACGCAGCCTGCAACATCGGCAACTGAGACGGCGCCGGACAGGGTGACGCCGCCCGCCCCGACGCCTGCTTCGACCGCCGCGCCCGACGGAAGCACCAAGCTCTCCGAGGCTGCAACACCGGCACCGGCAAGCGATGACGCCGCAAAAACAACTGGCAGCGATGCGGGCAAGACCGAGGACAACAAGGTAGCGGCCGCACAGCCGGCACCTCCCGAGACCAAAGCCGCCGCCGACCCTGCGCCGTCGAACGATGCATCGGCAAAGCCAAGCGAGGCTCAGCCGGTACCCGCAGCCCCGGATGCCGCAAAAAACACTGAAACTGCTGCCGCCGAAATTCCGAAGCCCGCCGACGTCGTGCCCGAGGCTTCCGGCCCGGCACTGGCATCTCCGCAAACTGCCGGCGCAGATCAAGCCAAGGCAGATGCAGCGCCGGACAACCGTATCCCGGCCGATCAGATCGACAGGGAGCTCGCGGCATCCGCTCATCGAACCCTCCCGCCCCAAGCCCAGCCCCAGTCCCAGCCGGAATCCCAACCTCAATCGGAACAGGCCTCGCTGGGTCCGGCGCAAAAGCCACAAGAGCAGACGACTTCCATCGAACTCAACCGCCCCTTTTCCGATCAGGCCGGCATAGTTACCATCGCGGGCAAGAGCGTGCGGCTCGTCGGCATCATCCCGACCGATGTCGACCGCATGTGCACCAGCTCGAGCGGCAAGGACTGGCCTTGCGGTCAGGCCGCCCGCACGGCATTCCGCATGTATCTGCGCGGGCGATCCATAGACTGCGATCTGCCGAGCGCGACCTGGACCGGCACGGTGACCGGTGCGTGCCGCTACGTCCGCATCGATCTCAGCTCCTGGCTGGTCCGCTTCGGCTGGGCCGATCCGGAACCTGGCTCACCGCTTGTCGCGCTTGTCGATGAGGCCAAGCAGAAAAAGCGCGGCATGTATGGCGACGATCCGCGCAAGAATGGAAAATCGACACTTGGGCCGGCCCTGCCCAAGGAAGATCCGCTCAATCCGATCTGATGCCTTGCTTCCGCCACTACAGCGCCGCAGGTCATATATGACGCGCAAAGGTCGCTGCAGCACTTTAAATCTGCTGCCTAACTTTACCCTTAAATCGATTCCGATTTAAGGAATTATGCAGTAACTTTTGCCATGAGACGCGCGACTTTTCAGTCTGCCAAATTCAAAGGACTTCGCCTGTCATGAACAAGCCGCTTTCTGCTCACGAGGCCCTGATCTACGTCATGGTGCTGGCTTCGGCCGTCGACCGCACGATGAACGACCGCGAGCTCAGCCGCATTGGGGAGCTCATCCACGCGCTGCCGGTTTTCAAGGGTTTTGACGACGAGAAGCTGATCGCCGTCTCCCGCGACTGTGCCAAGCTGCTGTCGGGCAGCGAAGGCCTCGATATCGTGCTCGAAACAGTGCGCGATACGCTGCCGGCCCGGCTCTACGACACCGCCTACGCGCTTGCGGTGGAAGTCGCCTCCGCCGATCTCTCCGTCAAGGCCGAGGAACTGCGTCTCCTCAGCCTGCTGCGCGACCGTCTCGGCCTGGACAAGCTGACCTGTGCCGCCATCGAGCGCAGCGCGATTGCCCGCTACCGCAAGGCATAGGCGTTTTCTTGTGATGGGTATTCCTGACGGAAAAGTGCTCCCGTCAGTAGAGCCCGTAGGGGAAGTAGCGCAGATAGATTTCCTGCAGCCTGCCATCGCGTGACAGGGTCGCCAGCGCATGGTTGATGGCGGCCGTCAGATCGGCGTCCTGCTGGCGCAGCATGATGGTCATGCCTTCGCCGAGGAACTGCTGAGACAGGTACGGCCCGTCGAAAAGGGCGCAGCACTTTTCCGCCGCCGGTGACGACACCCAGAACGACAGCTGCAGCCCATCGGCAAAGGCGGCATCGACCTTGCCATCCCTCACGGCAGCCAGAAGCGCATCCTTGTCGTCGAACGGCACCGGCTTGATCGCCGGGAAGAAGGCGGCCATCATCGCCTCATGCACGGTGCCCTTGACCACGCCGACCGGGTGCCCGGCAAGCGAGGCAACTGTCGTTCCATTGACTGGCGCCTTGAGATTGCGCACGAAGCGCGCCGGCAGCATCAGGAAGGGACGGGAAAAGGCGAAGCCCTTGCGTAGCTCGGGCGTCACCGCGATGCCTGATATCACCGCATCGCCCTGCGAGGCCGAAAGCGCGCCCTGCAATTCGTTGAAGGGCAAAGCCTGGATCTGGCACTTGTCCGCGATGGCAAGCTCGTCGCAGATCTTGCGGGCAAGTTCGACGTGAAAGCCGGTAAGCTTGCCGTTCTGATCCAGGAAGTTGAAGGGCGGAAAATCGACCGATGTCAGGAACCGCAGCCTGACCAGCGACGATAGATCGGGTTTCGGCAGTCGCTCCCGGGCGTCGAACAGGATCGGCAGATTGGGCGGCTTGGCCTCCTGGGCGGAGAGCGGCAGGGCGCTAGCCACCGCAATCAATGCCGCGTGCGTCAAAAGCCGGACTGCGGAGATCATCGACGAAAGGCAAACACGCATGGTCTTGATCGGGCCTCCGGTCGTGGCTGCACATTCCTGATTCACTGACCCGGTTTAGCAGAGTCATGACAAGTGGGGAATATCGCGCCACTGCCGAAGAGCCACGGCAAGCCGTGGCTGCGCCAATGAGGCAGGTAGCCTATCGGTTCGCCAATATTTTCGCAGCGGGCAGCAACTCGATATTTTCGTCTGCAAGACCGCCCTTTTCTCCACGCCGCTTCAGCAATCTTGCCGGTGCGCCGACGTAGATGCCATAGGGCTCCGTCTTTCCCTTGACGACGGCATTCGCGCCGATGACGCATCCTCGTGCGATGTGCGCGCCGCCGAGGATCTTCGCGCCCGCCCCGATCCACACATCATCTTCAATGACGATCGGTTTCTTCGTCACGCCCTGCAGGCGAATGGGCTGCGTGAGATCATCAAAATTGTGATCGAAGGACACCACCATGGCATGAGCGGCAATCCGAACGTCATTGCCTATGGAAATGCCGCCACGGCCGAGCAGAATACTGTATTCGTTGAAGGAGACGTGGTTGCCGACTTCGATAGTGCCTTCCTGCGCATCGATGACGACGCCCTTGCGGAAATGCACTCTTTCGCCGATGCGAACGTCACCGCGCTTCCAGATGATCTTCGTGCCGAACGGAACTTTCGTACTCCGGCCGATCTTGAGCGCGCCGCTCTTGAAAATCGCCCTCAACCTGTAAAGCAGTGCATTGCCACGCATTCAAACGCTCCTGATACGGGGCGTTCGTTTTGTCATGCCTGTCTGGCGCCCACCTGAATGAGCTATTAGATGGCGATGCTCGAACGAGGCCGCAAGTGTTGCGGCCTCATTGCATTGTCAGCTCCGCGCAGCAAGGCCTGTGATCAACGCGATTACCCCAAAGCCCGCAGTTCCAGCACAGACGGCTGTCCAGCCGCCAAAATCCCACGCCGTGCCGGCCAGAGCCGATCCCACTGCACCGCCGAGAAAGAATATGCCGACGAAGAGCCCGTTGATGCGCCCTCGGGCCTCCGGATTAAGGAGATTGACGGCACGGCGCCCCAAGGTCTGGTCGCCGGTGACGCCGACATCGAGCATGACAGCACTGACACCGAGGAGGATCAACAGAGCCAGCGGATCGCCTGACCGCACTCCGCCGACCCAGGCGGCCAGCGCCATGGCCGCAAGCATGATCAGGTGCGAGATCAACGTCGCCATCCGTGTCCAGCCCCTGTCACCCATGCGGCCGAAGGGAGATGTCGCGGCGGCACCGCCGGCTCCAACCAGCGCAAACAGCGCAATGCCGGACTGGCCGAGCGAGAATGGCGGCTGTGCCAGACGCAGGGCGACGGAGGTCCAGAACAGGCTGAAGCTCGCCATCATCAAGGCGGCGGTAAAGGCGCGAAGCCGCAGCACCGGCTCATCGCGCAGCAGCTGGAATAGCGAGCCAATCAGAGCGCCGTAGCTGGTGCTCGCCAGGGGACGCCGTTCGGGCAGGCGAAGGGCAAGCACGGCGGCGAGAAGCGCAAGGGCTGCCGCACTGATGGCATAGAAACTCCTCCAGCCCCAGAAATCGGCAACCAGGCTCGCCAGTGGCCGCGACACCAATATGCCGACCATGACGCCGCTCATGACGTTGCCGATGACCCGACCGCGGTGCTCCGGCGGCGTCATAGCGGCGGCGATCGGCACGAGAATCTGGATGGCGGAACAGGCCGCGCCCAGGAGGAACAGGAAGATGAGGAGGCTCCATCCTGTCGGCGCAAAGGCAGCAGCGATAGCCATCACCATGGCCGAGACGAGCATGCGCAACACCAGCTGGCGATTTTCCATCAGGTCGGCGAGAGGCACCAGGAAAAACAGGCCGGCGGCATAGCCAAGCAGGGAGGCCATCGCCACGAGACCCGCGCCGCTTTCGGAAAAGCCGAGCGACGGGCCGATAATGCCGACAAGCGTCTGCGGCGCGAAAAGATTGGTGATGATGACGCCGGTGGCAATGGCGAACAACAATGTCGGAGGGGCCAAAACCGCCTCGGACGCCTCATCCTCCGGCTCGCTGGCAATGCATTCTGGGACCTGAGACATGGATTCTCCAATGAGCTTAAATAATATTGTTAGCCATCTTTATCGCTTTGTTGCATAATGCGGCAATTGAAATGAGCTAATAATGATTATGCGAGCTCCTCATGAACATTCATGATCTCGAAGCCTTTGTCGCCGTGGTGGAAACCGGATCGATCGTTGCCGCTTCCGCACGCATCAACCTGACCCAGCCGGGCATCACCCGGCGGATACAGAGCCTCGAGGATAGCCTCGGCATCGCCCTGCTCGACCGCCAGTCCAAGCCGCTCAAGCCGACCGCGGCAGGGCGAGAGGCTTACGAGCATGGACGTCGTGTCCTGCGCTCGCTCGATGATCTCAAGGCCGGCGTCTCCCCGGGTGGCGCGATCAGCGGCGAATTCCGCCTTGGCGTCATGCCCTATCTCTCGGAGGCGGCGCTCTCGGCCCCGCTCGATCAACTCCGCAGCCAGTTTCCACAGCTGACGCTGCGCATCGTCTCCGGCTGGTCGCCGCAGCTCATCGAACAGGTCGCGCATAGCCAGCTGGATGCGGCAACCGTCTGTCTGGCGGAGGGCACGGAGCCGCCGGACAATGTCGTCGGCGACATGCTGGGGATCCATAACGTCATTCTCGTCGCATCGCCTTCGCTCGGAGTTCCCAAGGCGCCGAAACTTGACGATCTCTCCCGCTTCCCCTGGATCATGAACCAGAGCGGCTGTGGCTTCCGCGCCTTCATTCATCATCGCTTCGAGGCAGAACGGCTGCCGTTCGACGTCGCCGTCGAGGCCATGAGCGCCGATTTGCGCATGTCGCTGGTGTCGCGCGGCCTCGGGATCGGCGTCCTCACGCCGGCGGCGCTATCGGGTAGCCGCTGGCGCAATTCCATCGAGGTCATCGAGGCGCCGGATTTCAGCCCGAGGGTCGTCAACTGGCTGGTACATCGCCCACCAGCCGGACGCCTCGCCCGGCCGATCGCGATTTTCGGCGAAGCGCTGACGGAGGCCTTGAAAGACAGAGCCAGCTTCTGAGCTGGATTTTATCTCTAGCACCCGGCTTGTTGATCATCGCTTCAATGTTGTAGCCATCCGGGTCCAGAATGAAGCAAGCATAATAATCCGCCGTATATTCCGGTCGTGGACCCGGACCGCCATTGTCCTCGGCTCCCGCTTCCAGAGCGGCGCGATAAAACGCATCGACCTCGGCCCTGCTGTCGACGCGAAAGGCAACGTGCAAATGCGTCAAGGGCGGTCTGCTGCCCGTGTGCTGGATCTCGAACAGGCTGCCGTCGCCAACGTCGAACGCCCAGAAAACACCTTCCTTGCCAAAGGACAAGCCGTAACCCAGCGGCTCGAAAGCGCGCTCATAGAACGCCTTGCTCTTCTCCAGATCACTCACTTCGATGGTTATGTGATCAATCATGTCGAGCACATCCTGAGATCACTGATGATGGAAGGAAGCTGGAGCGGGTGAAGGGAATCGAACCCTCGTATTCAGCTTGGGAAGCTGCTGCTCTACCATTGAGCTACACCCGCCTGACATCCCGAGATGTCCAACAGTTGGCGGCCTCTGTCAAGGCCGGACGATAGGTCCTCAGAGCCGGAAGTGCTTGGACAGCTTCAGGCCCTGTGCCTGATAGTTCGAGCCGAGGCCGGAGCCGTAGAGGCTGCTTGGCTGCTCCAGCATGTGTTCATAGATCAGGCGGCCGACGATCTGGCCGTCCTCGAGGATGAAAGGCACTTCATGGCTGCGCACTTCGAGCACGGCGCGGCTGCCACGGCCGCCGGCCGGGGCATGGCCGAAGCCGGGATCGAAGAAGCCGGCATAATGGACGCGGAATTCGCCGACCAGCGGATCGAACGGCGTCATCTCGGCGGCATAATGCGGCGGCACATGCACGGCCTCGCGCGAAACGAGGATATAGAATTCGTCGGGATCGAGGATCAGCTCGGTGCGGCCGCGACTGTAAAGCGGCTCCCAGAAATCGAAGATATCGTGCTGGGCCTTCTTGTCGACATCGACGACGGCTGTGTGGTGCTTGCCGCGATAACCGATCAGGCCTTCCTTGTCGCCGGCAAGATCGATCGACAGCGCGATGCCGCCGCCGGTGATGTTCGGCTTCTTGCTGGCGACGAGCGTCTCGGTCTCGTGCAGTGCCAGCAGTTCCGGCTCGTCAAGCAGAGCCTGGCCGACGCGGAAACGGATCTGCGACAGGCGCGAACCACGGCGAACGACGATCGGAAAGGTGCGCGGGCTGATTTCGAGATAGAGCGGGCCGGAATAGCCGGCCGGGATCTTGTCGAACTCCTGCGCCCGGTCGGTGATGACGCGGGTGAAGATATCGAGACGGCCGGTCGAGCTCTTCGGATTGGCCGAGGCCGACATGTCCGCCGGCAGGTCCAGCCGTTCCATCAGCGGCACGATGTAAACGCAGCCCGTTTCCAGCACGGCGCCTTCGGAGAGGTCGACGACATGCAGCTTCAGCCAGTCGAGCTTGTCGGCAACCAGATGTGACGGACCGGGCATGAAGCTGGCGCGAACGCGGAATGCATGGGAACCGAGGCGCAGGTCAAGGCTTGCCGGCTGGATCTGATCGACATCCAGCTCTCTTTCGCTCATCAGCCGTCCGGCGTCAAAGAGCGCCGCAATGGCGCGATCCGCGAGAATTCCAGTATTGCGAGCCATCATGCCTCTTTCCCCAGCCTGTAAGCCTCCAAATCCATTTTCGACTTGTCTGCCTGCGGGCTGATTCAAAACGTTACTGCGACCTTAGCGCATCCAGAAAGACGCGCGGGCAGTATTTGTCGCAGACAAAACCAAACTCAGGGAATTGACGCAAGCGATCAACGGCAGTATTGCAACTTATCCCGTGGTGATTTGGCCGGTCGGCTTGCAGCCACGTTAAACAAGTGGCTAAAAAGACCGGGTTGAAACCGGTCTGCAATTGCGGCCGGTTTTTTTGTTTTGAAAGTGGTGATGGCATGAGCAAGACTTGGCGCCCCGCAACCCAACTCGTTCACGGCGGAACGCTCCGTTCGCAATTTGGCGAAACATCCGAAGCAATCTATCTGACCCAGGGCTTCGTCTATGACACCTCGGAAGCGGCGGAAGCCCGCTTCAAGGGCGAGACCGATGGTTTCATCTACGCCCGTTACGGCAGTCCGACCAACGACATGTTCGAAAAGCGCATGTGCGCGCTGGAAGGCGCGGAAGATGCCCGCGCCACGGCCTCGGGCATGGCTGCAGTCACTGCCGCCATTCTCTGCCAGCTGAAGGCCGGCGACCATATCGTTGCCGCCCGCGCCCTCTTCGGCTCGTGCCGCTGGGTCGTCGAGACGCTCGCGCCGAAATACGGCATCGAATGCACGCTGGTCGACGGTCGCTTTGTCGAGAACTGGGAAAAGGCGATCCGTCCGACGACCAAGGTCTTCTTCCTGGAAAGCCCGACCAACCCGACGCTGGAAGTCGTCGACATCGCTGCGGTGGCCAAGCTTGCCAACCAGATCGGCGCCAAAGTCGTAGTCGACAACGTGTTCGCCACCCCGCTCTTCCAGAAGCCGCTGGAACTCGGCGCCCATATCGTCGTCTATTCCGCTACCAAGCATATCGACGGCCAGGGCCGTTCGCTCGGCGGCGTCATCCTTTCCGACAAGCAGTGGATCGATGAGCACCTGCAGGATTATTTCCGCCACACAGGCCCGGCCATGTCGCCGTTCACGGCCTGGACGCTGCTGAAGGGCATCGAGACCTTGCCGCTGCGTGTTGCGCAGCAGACGGCGAATGCCGCCAAGGTGGCTGACTTCCTCGCCGAGCAGGGCAACAAGGTTGCCCGCGTGATCTATCCCGGCCGCAAGGACCATCCGCAGGCCGACATCATCGCCAAGCAGATGACCGGCGGCTCGACGCTGGTGGCTTTCGAGCTGAAGGGCGGCAAGGAAGCGGCCTTCAAGCTGCAGAACGCCCTAGAGATCGTGAAGATTTCCAACAATCTCGGCGACAGCAAGAGCCTGATCACTCATCCGGCCACCACGACGCACAAGAACCTCACCGACGAGGCCCGCGCGGAGCTTGGCATTTCACCGGGTACCGTGCGCTTCTCCGCCGGTATCGAGGACAGCCAGGATCTGGTCGAGGATTTCGCCCGCGCCCTGGAACAGGTTTCCGCCTGATACTATTCCTTCAAGCCGCCCGGAGATTCTCCGGGCGGCTCGACATGCTCCTATTGGAGCCATGCGGTCGTCGTCAGCTCGCCGCTTTGTATTGAACCCTGCCGGCGTGCAGGAAGAACATCTTGTCGAAAAGCGACAGATCCAGCGGGTTTGGCAGACGAACGTCATCGAGATCGGGCAATGGTTTCAGCGCCGGATCGTATGAACGGTCGATCTGCGAGATGAACACGATGATTACGCCCGTCTCACGCGCGAACGCCTTCAGCGCGCAGACCTGCGTCTCCAGTTCCGGCTTCTCCCGCTTCTGATCGAGTATCTGCAGATAGTCGACGACTGCCAGCGTGCCGCGTGGCGCCGAGGCCAGCCTGTTTGCAATGTAGTCGGCACTTATGGCGTCGGAACTGTCGAGCTCAAACAACTCCCTGAACTCGGCCTGATCCACGCCGATGATCCGGAAACGATCCAGAACGACCTTTTCGGTATCCTCGAGCGTGAAGAAGGCGCTGCGATTGCCCGATTTCATCGCCCCCACGGCGAGCTTGAGGCTCATCAGCGTCTTGCCCTGGCCGGGGCGTGCACCGACCAACACCAGATCGCCCGGGCTCAACAACGAGAAGAAATCATCAGGGGAAACGGCAGCCTGCGTCTTGGACGCAAGCAAGCTCCATCCTCCAAACCCCTCGCCGGCCGCGATGTGATCCAGCGCGGCATGCAAAGGGATATTCTGCTGGCGCGACAAAAGCCGTGCCTTGCGCTTCAAATGATAGACAGGGGCGGAAAGCCTCATTGTAAACCTCCTATTGCGAGCAGTGACCGCAACCCCTCCTTATGCCAGGCGCTCAAACAGTCGGTTTGATGATCGACAGCCCCGCATGAAGTATACTTTCCCGGATGGAGGGGGGAGGCACGGGCCGTGCCAGAATCAGATGATAGTCGAAATCCCGTCGTCGGGAAATCGCGCGGAGGCTCTTTTCGCAGAGCTGAAGACCGAGCCGAGCCTCATATGGTCGAGAGTTTTCGACCCGAACCTGACAGATATGGTAATCAAGCATCAAGTGCACCCCAAATGATGCCAAGCCTTTCTGCCTCGCCAAGACATGGCGAGTGGAGCTATGGTAGAAAACACTAAAGGACAAGCAAGACGAGATACTTTTGACGTCAGCCTGATAGTCTTCGTTTTCTGTCGTAATATCTACGATTCACCACGGAAAAATCGCCGATGATAATTTTCATCATTCCATTCCTTGACGGAACGGGCTGGTTATAGGATACCGCTAGATATCCCGCACTTTGCGGGAAGCATGGAAAGCGGGTAATATGCCGCGGACTTTAAAATGCTGGAGCGTAAGCGGCGCTTGCAAGAGCGTTCGACATTCCAGAGCAGTGGCAAGGTAATCAGGCATGTATCGCGCCTTAACACGCGACATAGAAGTTGTCGTAGAGCCATTCTATCTGGAGGAGCAATCCGATCCGGACGACGATCGCTATGTTTGGGGATACCGTATCGTCATCTCCAATCATTCCAAGACGTCGGTCAAATTGGTGACGCGCTACTGGCACATCACCGACATGAACGGCATCGTGGATGAGGTGACGGGGCCCGGCGTCGTCGGCGAACAGCCGCACCTCAACCCCGGAGATACCTATGAATATTCATCGGGCTGCCCGCTGGACACGCCTTCAGGCATGATGTTCGGCCATTACCAGATGGAGACGGACGACGGGGAACAATTCCATGTCAATATCCCCGCCTTCTCTCTCGATACGCCCAATCTGCTGCGCACGCTGAACTGAGTCAGGCCGCGTTTACCTCGGCCACTTCGAAGCGGTAGGTGGTCGAACAGAATTCGCAGGTGACCGCGATTTCACCGTTCTCCTGGCTGGCCTCGATCTCCTCGGCCGAAAAACCCTGCAACACGCCCTTCAGCTTGTCACGCGAGCAGGAACAGCGGTCGAAAACCGCCTTCGGCTCATAGACACGCACACCGCGCTCATGGAATAGGCGGAACAGCAGGCGTTCGGTGCCGACAAGCGGATCCGTCAACTCATCGGCGTCGATGGTCTCCACGAGGCTGCGTGCTTCGGCCCAGGCATCGTCCTCGACGTGATTGCCGATAAGCTCATCGCCGTCGCCGCCGTGCAGATCCGGCAGGCGCATGCGCTCCGGTGCCTCGGGCAGGAACTGCGCGATCAGACCGCCCGCCCGCCAGCGATGACGTGGCTTGCCATTCTCATCGCGGTCGAAGAGCTCTGCGGCACCAAGGCGCACACGTGTCGGGATTTGCTCCGACTGGCGGAAATAGGTGCCGGCGATATCCTCGAGCGAAGCTCCGTCAAGCGCAACGATGCCTTGATAGGGTTGGCTGTAGCGGCCCTGATCGATCGTGAAGGCAAGAACGCCCTTGCCGAGCAGCTGCTCGGGCTCGGTGCGGCCTTCGGCAACAGCCTTTGCCAGCGCCTCTTCGTTGAAGCGAGCATAGGCGCGGACATTTTCAGGCGTCGAAAAATCGGCGACCAGGAGGTCGACCGGGCCGTCGCCCTTGGTCTGTACGGTGAACTTGCCTTCGAACTTCAGCGATGTGCCGAGCAAGACCGTGAGAACGATAGCCTCGGCCAAAAGGCGGGCCACCGGCGTCGGATAATCATGCCGGGCAAGGATTGCATCCAGCAAAGGACCAAGCTGCACGGCACGGCCGCGCACATCGAGACCTTCGACCTGGAAGGGCACAACGTGATCGTCACCGGCAAAATCGAACTGACCCAGCGAGGCTGCATTTTCGGCCATTGCTTTACTCCTACTGCGCCCGCGCTCTCAAGCGCGGCTTCCTATCCTCAGATTGCGCCCAGGCACCAAGCAAGAATCGACTTTTGCGCATGAAGGCGGTTTTCCGCCTCATCGAAAACAACGGATTGCGGGCCATCGATCACCTCGTCCGTCACTTCCTCCCCACGGTGAGCGGGCAGGCAATGCATGAACAACGCGTCTTTGCCGGCCTGTGCCATCAAAGCCTTGTTGACCTGATAGGGCTGGAAGACGTTGTGACCGCGTGCCCGGTGTTCCTGATTCATGGAAACCCAGGTATCGGTTACCACGCAATCGACGCCGGCGACCGCACGGTCTGCATCATGCGAGAGCATGATTTCGGCGCCCTCGTTGCGGGCCCAGTTCAGATAGTGATCCTTCGGCTCGGAACCAAGGGGTACCGCCATGTTCATGCGATAGCCGAAGCGCGCGGCACCTTCGATCAGCGAATGCAGCACGTTGTTGCCGTCGCCGGTCCAGGCAACGGTCTTGCCCTTGATCGGTCCGCGATGCTCCTCGAAGGTCATGATATCGGCCATGATCTGGCAGGGATGCGTATCGTCGGTCAGCGCATTGATGACGGGAACCGTCGCATGCTCCGCCAGCTCCAGCAGGCGCGAATGATCGGTCGTGCGGATCATGATCGCATCGACATAGCGCGACAATACTTTCGCCGTGTCACCGATCGTCTCGGCGCGGCCGAGCTGCATTTCCGTGCCGGAGAGGAAGAGTGTTTCTCCGCCGAGCTGGCGCATGCCCACATCGAAGGATACGCGGGTGCGGGTGGAAGGCTTCTCGAAGATCATCGCCAGCATCTTGCCGGCGAGCGGCTTGTCGGCCGTGCCGGCCTTCAGCGCCTGCTTTCGCACGATCGCATCATCGATGATGTTGCGCAGATCGGCGGCTGCTACGGCCGAGAGGTCGAGAAAGTGTTTCGGAGAAGCCATGTCCTTACCTGTACTCCAGAAAAAACAATAATGCCCGCGTGGGGCACGCATAACCCCTTAGATCGGGACCGATTTAAGGAAAGGCTTATGCGATTCCTAAATCTTACTGCGTCCTTTGCGCGTCGTCTCGACGCGCGGCGCAGTAACCGCCCCAACTACGGGCGCTGAATTCAAGCGGATTTCTTGACGCGAATGGCACGCGCATGCTCTGCGGCGCGCTCGATGCGTGCAAGGCCTTCGCGCGCTTCCTCGGCGGTGACGATCAGCGGCGGCAACAGACGGATCACGTTGTCGCCGGCCGGCACGCCGAGCAGATGTTCGGCGCGGATCGCCTGCAAGAGGTCCGCCTGCGGGATGGCCGCCTTGATACCGAGCATGAGGCCTTCGCCGCGAATATCCTCGATGATATCCGGGAAGCGATCTTTGAGCGAGGCGAGACCCTGGCGGAAGACCAGCGCGATGTCACGCACATGCTCAAGGAAACCATCGGCCAGCACGATATCGAGCACCGCATTGCCGACTGCCATGGCCAGCGGATTGCCGCCATAGGTCGATCCATGCGTGCCGGCTTTCATGCCGGAAGCAGCTTCGGCCGTGGCCAGGCATGCGCCGAGCGGGAAGCCGCCGCCGATACCCTTGGCGACCGCCATGATATCGGGCTTGATGCCAGCCCATTCATGGGCAAAAAGCTTGCCGGTACGACCGACGCCGGACTGCACCTCGTCGAGAACCAGCAGCAGGCCGTGCTCGTCGCAGATCTGGCGGAGACCGCGCAGGAATTCATTGGTCGCCGGGCGGATACCACCCTCGCCCTGCACCGGCTCTATCAGGATGGCGCCCGTCGCATCGGTAATAGCTGCGCGCACGGCGTCGAGATCACCGAACGGTACCTGATCGAAGCCAGGGGCTTTCGGACCGAAGCCTTCGATATATTTTTCCTGGCCGCCGGCCGCGATCGTCGCGGTGGTACGGCCGTGGAAAGCGCCTTCGAAAGTGATGATATGAAACTTCTCAGGATGGCCCTTGGAGAACTGATAGCGCCGCGCCGTCTTGATGGCGCATTCCAGCGCTTCGGCACCCGAATTGGTGAAGAACACCTTGTCGGCAAAGGTTGCTTCCGTCAGCCGCTTCGACAGCTTCTCCTGGCCAGGCACCTCGTAGAGGTTGGACAGATGCCAAACCTTGTCAGCCTGCGCCTTCAGCTCGGCGACAAGATGGGGATGAGCATGACCGAGCGAATTGACCGCCACGCCGGCTGCAAAATCGAGATAGCGTTCGCCGCTTTCAGTGATCAGCCACACGCCTTCGCCTCGCTCGAACCGCAGCGGAGCTCGCATGTAGGTATCATAAAGCGGCGCGGTCTCGGCCATGGCCATATCTCCTCGATCACAACTTTAAGGACCAATCGCTTCGTTTTTACGAAAGGGGTCCGAAAAAATCAAAAATGCCGCCTTGCGGCGGCCCGGTTACTATTGTTGTTTTGCACCGCGATGTCAACAAAACTGGCGCTTTAGCAGGTGCGAGAAAGTCCTTGCGCGCAAAAGGGATACGTTCGGCGCCGCATATTGCAGAAATGCCACGCCCGGACAGCAAGTTGGGGAAAACCTCGAAATCGATTCCTCAAGATTCCCGCGACTCTTGTCACGGAGTCTGCCTCACACTAGGTTAAAAACCAATTGCTAGACTGCATGCGGCGGAACTAGTCACCACAATTTTAGAGCGTTTCGTGCCTCGATCCCCATGCGAGGCAATGGTGAGGGATTCTGCCATCGGAAACGCGACAGCGGAGACAGGGCATGAATTGGACAGACGAACGCGTCGAGAAGCTGAAAAAGCTATGGTCCGAAGGGTTGAGCGCCAGCCAGATCGCGGCACAGCTCGGCGGCGTCAGCCGTAACGCCGTTATCGGCAAGGTGCATCGCTTGAACCTTCCGGGCCGAGCGAAGGCCGGCGGCACGACGGCGGCAGCTCGTACGCCGAAGCGCAGCGCCACGGCACCGCGGGCTTCGAACTATCAGGCTCGCGTCGCAACCCGCACGGTTACCCGTCAGCAGGGTGCAACCATGTTGAAGGAAGAGGTCGAGATCGATACGGTCAACGAGATCCAGTATCGCCCGGCTGCCAATGTAGTCGTTCCGATCTCCCGGCGCCTCGGCCTGACGGAGCTGACGGAGCGCACCTGCAAGTGGCCGGTCGGCGATCCCCTGAAGGACGATTTCCACTTCTGCGGCAACGAGAGCCCGGATTCATCGCCCTACTGCACCTACCATCAGCGCCTGGCCTACCAGCCGGTGCATGAACGGCGCAGGCCGGCTCAGCCGCGCGGCTGAGATACCTCATCACTGAGATAAAGAAACGGGCCCTTTGGGGCCCGTTTTCTGTTTCCGCCGCTATGTTGAGTGCCTGATCGGGTATTCCCGCTCAGGCCTCCATGGAGTAGCCCGCGCCGCGAACGGTGCGGATGACATCCTGCATATTGGAGAAGTTAAGCGCCTTGCGCAGGCGGCCGACATGCACGTCGACCGTGCGTTCGTCGACATAGATATCATGCCCCCAAACGCCGTCGAGCAGTTGCGAACGCGAGAAGACGCGGCCCGGCGAGGACATCAGGAATTCCAGCAGGCGGAATTCTGTCGGTCCAAGCCGCACTTCGCGGCTCTTGCGGTGAACGCGATGGGTTTCGCGGTCCAGCTCGATATCGCCGCAACGCAACACCGTGGAGAGAACCTCCGGACGGGCGCGCCGCAGCATCGCCTTGACGCGAGCCATCAGCTCGGGCGTCGAGAACGGCTTGACGACGTAATCGTCCGCGCCGGTGGAAAGACCGCGCACGCGCTCGCTTTCCTCGCCGCGGGCCGTCAGCATGATGATCGGCAGGCGCTCCGTCTCCGGCCGCATACGCAGCCGGCGGCAGAGCTCGATGCCGGATACACCGGGGAGCATCCAGTCGAGGATCAGAAGATCGGGGATGCGCTCCTGGAGACGCAACTCGGCTTCATCGCCTCTGAGGATCGTGTCGACCTCGAAGCCTTCGGCCTCGAGATTGTAGCGCAGCAGAACGCTGAGCGCTTCCTCGTCTTCTACAACAGCAACTCTCGGAACCATGCGCCTATGGTCTCCTTTCTTCGCTTTCGGATTATTCCGTCACTGCGCCGACGGTATTGGCGGTATCGTCCTTCGGGCGCTCGCCTTCGGGCTGAGCACCCGTCGCCATGTAATAGATCGTCTCGGCGATGTTGGTGGCATGGTCGCCGATGCGCTCGATGTTCTTGGCGCAGAAGAGAAGATGCGTGCAGGTGGTGATGTTGCGCGGATCTTCCATCATGTAGGTCAGCATCTCGCGGAAGAGCGAGGTGTACATCGCGTCGATTTCCTCGTCGCGTTCGCGGATCGACACGGCCTTGTCCGGCGAGCGGGTGGCGTAGACGTCCAGGACTTCCTTGAGCTGGCTCAGCGCCAGTTCGGAAAGATGCTCGATGCCGCGAGCGAGACGACGCGGAACGCCGGTGCCCTGCACGGCGATGACGCGCTTGGCGGTGTTCTTGCCCAGATCGCCGACGCGCTCCAGATCGGAAGCGATACGGATCGAACCCATGATCTCGCGAAGGTCGGCAGCCATCGGCTGGCGACGGGCGATGGTGACGATGGCCTTGTCGCCGACTTCACGCTCGGCATGATCGAGGATGACGTCGTCAGAGATGACCTTCTGCGCAAGAGCAGTGTCGCTCTGGACCAGCGCCCGCACGCTGTCGCTGACCATTTGCTCGGCCAGGCCGCCCATTTCCGCAATGCGGCGCGTCAGGAACTTCAGGTCTTCGTCATAGGCAGAGAGAATGTGAGTGGAGACCATTTTTCTATCCTCAAGGTGAACTGTGTGAAAGGAGCCGCGCGCACGGCATCATCAACCAAAACGGCCCATGATGTAATCCTGCGTGCGGAAATCGTCGGGGTTGGTGAACATCTTATCGGTATCGTTCTCCTCGACCAGGTGGCCGAGATGAAACATGGCTGTACGTTGCGACACGCGGGCTGCCTGCTGCATGGAATGCGTGACGATGACGATGGTGAAGTTTTCGCGCAGCTCGTGGATCAGATCCTCGACCTTGGCGGTGGCAATGGGATCGAGCGCCGAACAGGGCTCGTCCATCAGGATGACCTCCGGACTGACCGCGACGGCACGCGCGATGCACAGGCGCTGCTGCTGACCGCCCGAAAGGCTCGTGCCGGCATCATGCAGCCGATCCTTCACCTCACCCCAAAGACCGGCCTTCTGCAGGCTGGTTTCGACAATGTGCTCGAGATCGGCTTTCGAGCGATGCAGGCCGTGAATGCGGGGGCCATAGGCAACGTTCTCGTAGATCGACTTCGGGAACGGGTTGGGCTTCTGGAAGACCATGCCGACGCGGGCGCGCAGTTCCACGACATCGATGTTGCTGTCGTAGACATCCTGATCGTCGAGGGTGATCTTGCCGGTGACGCGGCAGGTCTCGATCGTATCGTTCATGCGATTGAGGCAACGCAGAAATGTCGACTTGCCGCAGCCCGATGGGCCGATCAATGCCGTAACGGTATTGGCACGGATATTCAGGTTGACATCGAAGAGCGCACGCTTGTCGCCGTAGAAGACGGACACGTCCTGGCCGATCATCTTGAAGGGGATCGTCATCATCTTCTTGGCCAATGCTCTTTCACTTGCGGCTTCCGTCATCATGTTCATTCGATCGCCCTCCCCTACCAGCGCCGTTCGAAGCGGCGGCGCAGCAGGATCGCGCCGATATTCATCGCAACGAGGAAGAAGAGCAGGACGATGATCGCGCCGGAGGTTCGCTCGACGAACGCCCGTTCGGCTTCGCTCGCCCACATGTAGATCTGCACCGGCAGTGCGGTCGAAGGATCGAGCGGCGATGCCGGGTAGTTGGCGACGAAGGCGACCATGCCGATCAGGAGCAGCGGCGCCGTCTCGCCGAGCGCATGCGCCAGCCCGAGGATGGTGCCCGTCAATATGCCGGGCATGGCGAGCGGCAGGACATGATGGAAGACCATCTGCATGCGCGAGGCGCCGAGGCCAAGCGCCGCGCTGCGGATCGACGGCGGCACCGCCCGCAGGGCCGAACGCGTGGCGATGATGATCATCGGCAGCGTCATCAGGCTCAGTACCAGGCCGCCGACCAGCGAGGCCGAGCGCGGCAGGCCCATCATGTTGATGAAGACCGAAAGCCCGAGCAGCCCGTAGACGATCGAGGGCACGGCCGCCAGATTGTTGATGTTGACCTCGATCAGATCCGTCAGCCGGTTCCTCGGCGCGAACTCCTCCAGATAGATCGACGCGGCGACGCCAACGGGAAGTGCCAGAACCAGCACCGTCAACATCAGATAGAGCGAGCCGATCAGTGCGACGCCGAGACCGGCAGCCTCGGGGCGGCTTGAATTGCCCGACACAAACAGACCGCTGTTGAAGGCTTCGTGCAGAGCGCCGCTCGCCGTCAGCTGCTTCATCCAGCCGAGCTGGCGGTCGGACACCTTGCGATCCTTCTCATCAACCGTGAGGTCGATCTGCCCCTTATTGGCGGAATCGATGTTGGCGCTCGCAAGGACAGTGAGGTTTTGCGTCGTCCCCACGATCGACGGATTGGCGGTCACCTTGTCGCGCAGCACGATCCTGGCGCCATCCGACACCATGGCGGTTGCCTCGCGCACGAGCGCCCGGTTGGAGGGATCGATATCAAGCGCCTTCACCAGGGCATCGCGGATCAGGACCGGATAGTTGGCGACCATCAGCACCTTCGGATCGCTGGCGCGCTTGCCCGTGGGGTCGATGATCTTCTCGGTGAACTCGATCGGGAGCGTGATCGATGTCTGCACGAAGGCCGTATAGCCGTTGCGCACCACCGTCGATACAAGAGTGAGAAGGAAGACCAGCCCGAAGACGACGGCGGCGATGCCATAGGCGCGAAAACGGCGTTCGGCGGCATAACGGCGCTTGATGCCGATATCGCGCCGCGCCGGCGCACCAGGCGTGAGCCCGCGCGGAATATTGTGTGACGGGGAGGAAACGACGCCGCTCATTCGTACTGCTCCCTGTAGCGGCGGACGATGTAGAGCGCGTAGACGTTCAGGCAAAGGGTCAGGCAGAACAGCGTTATGCCGAGCGCGAAGGCGACGAGGGTCTGCGGTGAGGTGAATTCCAGGTCGCCGGTCAGCTGATTGACGATCTTCACGGTCACCGTCGTCATCGGCTCGAAGGGATCGAGCTGCATGCGGGCGGCGACGCCCGCTGCCAGCACCACGATCATCGTTTCGCCAACCGCGCGCGATGCGGTCATCAGCAGCGCACCGACGATACCTGGAAGTGCGGCCGGCAACAGGACGCGTTTCACCGTCTCGGATCGCGTGGCGCCCAGGCCGAGCGAGCCGTCACGCAGCGAGCGCGGCACGGCCATGATGATGTCGTCCGACAGCGAGGAGACGTAAGGGATGAGCATGACACCCATGACGAAGCCGGCGGTCAGGACGCTCTGCGCCTCGATGAAGCTCCGGTAGCTTCCCGTCAGAAGGCCGTCGATCTCGGCCGAGATGTCCCGCAGGAAAGGCCCGACCGTGACGAGGGCAAAAAAGCCGTAGACGATGGTGGGAATGCCGGCCAGCACTTCAAGCATGGGCTTGGCGACGGAGCGGACGCGGGCAGAGGCATATTCGGCCATGTAAATTGCGGCGAACAATCCGATTGGCACGGCAAACAACATGGCGACCAGGCCGATATAGAGCGTGCCGGCCAGCAACGGGATCAGGCCGAAGGTGCCCGATGTCTGCGAACCGGCACCGGCGAAGCGCGGATCCCAGACCGTGCCGAAGAAGAATTCGCTGGCCGGCACCATGCTGAAGAAACGGGCCGCTTCCGACAGCATCGAGACGACGATACCAACCGTCGTCAGCACCGCGATGGAGGATGCTAGGATCAGGGCGCCGAGAATGACCTGCTCGACGCGGTTGCGGGCGCGAAAGCGCAAGGCGATGGCGCGCAGGCCATAGATTGCGCAAAGCAATGACAGCAGAATCGCCGATGCGGACATCACCGTCCGGCTGACCTCGCGCATGCCGTTATACTTGTTGGCGGCGTCGATCATATAGCCCGTCGGGCGAACCGCGAGCGGCACGCCCTTCTGCGCCAGAAGCAATTGCAGGTCGGCCGAGCCGGCGTCGACGGCGGCGAGCTCCTGATCATCGAGCAGGCGCATGCCATGGGCGATGCTGCGCACCATACCGTAGCTGAGATTGAGCTCTGCCGGCGGGAGGCTTTTCACCTCCTCCGGAAACGACTTGATCACCAGCCGATCAATCACGATAGGGCTGACGATCAGCCAGACGCAGACGAGCGCCAGGGCCGGCAGAACCGCCCAGATCGCGGCATAGGCGCCATGATAGCCGAGCCGGGAATGCATCGACGAGGATCTGCCGTCCGACAGCGCAGCCGCCCTCACACGCCCAAGCACGAAGGCAAGGGCGCCGATGACCGACAGGCTTAACAACAGCAGCGATACGCTCATTCCCATTCCCCGGCGAACGCCGGTGCGGATGCAACCCGCACCGGCGCAGTCTCAATGCACTTACATGATCTTCCCGTTGGCGAAGTCCTTGCGGATCTGATCGCGCTCGCTATCCGGAGCAGGCACAAGGCCATATTCCGCCAGCGGGCTGTCCGGCCCGATCATCTGATCGCTCGTGAAGAAATCGACATATTCCTTAAGGCCCGGGATGACGCCCAGATGCGCCTTCTTGACGTAGAAGAACAGCGGACGCGACACCGGATAGGTGCCGTCCGCGATCGTCTGGCCCGACGGCACGATGCCACTGACGGTGGCGACTTTCAGCTTGTCGGCATTGTTCTGGAAGAAATAGAGGCCGAAAACGCCGATGCCGTGCTTGTTGGCATCGATACGGGCCAGCGTCTCGGGATAGTCGCCATCGATATCGACCGCAACGCCATCCTTGCGCACGGCAATGCATTTCTTGGTCTGCAGGCCGGCATCGGAAATCGTCGCCTTGATGACGTCGGCCGCGCCTGACGTCTTGCAGCCGGCCGCAAGAACCTTCTCTTCGAAGACTTCGCGCGTGCCGTGCTTCTCGCCCGGAATATAGGCCGCTATTTCGAAATCAGGCAGCGCCGGATTGATCTGCGACCACTTCTTGTAGGGGTTGGCAACCAGCTTGCCGTCAACGACCACCTCGGCGGCAAGCGCCTTGTAGAGATCGACAGGCTCGAACTTGATATCGGGATTGCTCTTGTCGAAGGCGAAGACGATGCCGTCATAGCCGATCTTGATCTGCTGGATATCGGCAACGCCGGCAGCCTTGCAGGCCTCGACTTCGCTATCCTTGATCGGGCGCGATGAATTGGCGACATCGATGGAATCCGTGCCCACGCCCTTGCAGAATTCCTTGAGGCCGGCGCCGGAACCACCCGACTCGACGACCGGCGTCTTGAAATTGGTAAAGGTCTCGCCGAAGCTTTCTGCAACGATCTTCGCATACGGGAATACAGTGGACGAGCCAGCGATTTGAATCTGATCGCGAGCCACGACGACACCAGCAAAAGCGGTCGACGCAACCATCGCAAGAATGGATAGTTTCAAAGCGTTCATAACGAATCCCCCTGGCGAGCTTTGAAGAGCACTGCGACGGATGCCACATCCGCCAGTTTCAGCGTCTCTTTTCTACTGGCCAAGCACCGCCCTTTTATGTCAGGCGAGTGAAACAATTATGACAAGCTATGCGTTTGAAATATATGCGATAAAACACGCCAAAAACAGGCGATTCACAGAGGCTTTCAGAAACGGACCGTGAAGTCCGTTCCCTTGCCGACTTCCGACTTGACGATCAGCCTGGCGCGATGGCGGGTCAGAATGTGCTTGACGATGGCAAGCCCCAGACCCGTACCCTTCTTGGAACGGCTGTCCTCAACGTTAACGCGATAGAAGCGCTCGGTCAGACGCGGCACATGTTCCGCGGGTATCCCCGGGCCCTTGTCCGAGATGATGACCTCGACCGCCTGGCCCGGCTCGTTCAGCAGCGAAACTTCGACCGACTTGCCCTCCTGACCGTATTTGCAGGCATTCTCGATGAGATTTTCGAACACCTGTACTAGCTCGTCCCGATCACCCAGCACCTCGACCTTGCCGGAGGGCACATTCAGATTGATCGTCACATCGAGATCGCCGGCAAGCGGCAGCAGCGAGTCCCGTACATGGCCAAGCAATGGCACAAGATCGACCTTCTGATCCGGTGCGAGATGCGATTTCAGCTCCAATCGGGATAGAGACAGAAGGTCGTCGACAAGCCGGCTCATGCGCGTGGTCTGATCGAACATGATGCCAAGGAAGCGCTGCTGCGCCTTTAAATCCGATTTCGCCGGCCCCTGGATGGTTTCGATGAAGCCGCGCAACGAGGCAAGCGGCGTGCGCAGCTCATGGCTGGCATTGGCGACGAAGTCGGAGCGCATGCGATCGATATGGCGCAGCTCCGAAATATCGCGGAACGACAGCAGGAAGAAGGAGCCCAGCTCGGCGTCAGATGGCGGCAGGTCGACCGGGGCGATGCGCACGATATAGACACGCTCGGAAGGCAGGCGCTCGGAATGCTCGATCTGGTTCGGCGTGTTGGTCGCGATCGTCTCGCGCACCATGTCAAGCAGGCCGGGGGACCGCAGCTTCGACGAAATGTGGGCTCCGATCGGAAATGCGCCGAAGGCCTTTTCGACGGCGTTGTTCTGCACCAGCACCGATGCCTCGCGGTCGATGATCAGTACCGGAATGTCTAGCGCGGCCAAGCCTGCGAAAACGGTATTGAGCAGAACGCCCGAATCGGCCGGTTCATGCTCGGCCTGCGACGGCACGACGATCCGCTCCACCAGCGGCGGGCGGATCAGCGCGACGATGACCACGATGGCCCAGATCCAGAACACCGCGCCGGTATTATTGTTTCCCATGAGCGCGAGTGCGGCGATCAGCGTCGCCAAAATCAGGATGGCGCTCTCCTGCCGCAGCCTTACTGCCAATTTCCTGACAAATGACCATTCGTCTTCCAACTGCGCCCGTCCCTTCGCCTGCCATCATGGAATGCTGGATTCCGCCTATTAGCCGGGATTCATGACAGAAGTATTCGGCTCCATCCACAGAAGCCGCCAACTCACAGCAATAAATATAGCCGGCAAATGAGGCGAACAGCAAAGGGGTTGAAACTATTGAATAAAAGCCCCAGTTTGCCTGAGGAGCTTTTTTGCCGTGTCCAAGCGGTGAGATTAACGGAACGTAAACAACCGAGGAGCCGGGGATATATGGGAGAGGAAGCCAAAAGCCGCGCGGTGAAACTGGACATCCATGGCACCAAGCGCGTGTTCGATGTCGATGACCCCGTACTGCCAAGCTGGATCGACGACGAGGCGCTGACCTCGGGCGACTATCCCTACAAGAAGAAGCTCAAGGAAGAGGACTATCTGGAAGAGCTGAAAAAGCTGCAGATCGAACTCATCAAGGTGCAATTCTGGCTGCAGGCGACCGGAAAGCGGGTGATGGCCGTGTTCGAGGGGCGAGACGCCGCCGGCAAGGGCGGCTCAATTGCCGCAACATCGGCGCATATGAACCCTCGCCTGGCGCGCGTTGTGGCGTTGACCAAGCCGACGGACCGCGAAGCCGGACAATGGTACTTCCAGCGCTACGTCGCGCAATTCCCGACGGCCGGCGAATTCGTTCTGTTCGATCGTTCATGGTACAACCGCGCCGGCGTCGAGCCCGTCATGGGTTTCTGCACGCCGAAACAATACGAGCAGTTCCTGAAGCAGGCGCCGCAGATGGAAAAGCTCATCGTCCAGGACGGCATCTACTTCTTCAAATTCTATCTCGACATCGGCAGGGAGATGCAATTGAAGCGTTTCCACGACCGGTGCCACGATCCGCGCGCCGTCTGGAAACTATCCTCCATGGATATCGCCGCCCTGCCGAAGTGGAAGGATTACGGCGAAAAGCGTGATCGCATGCTGAAGGATACCCATACCGACTATGCGCCATGGACTGTCGTGCGCGCCAACGACAAGCGCCGCGCCCGCCTGAACCTTATCCGCCACATCCTGCTGACGCTCGACTACGACGGCAAAGACAAGAAGGCCATCGGCGAAATCGACGACAAGATCCTCGGCACGGGATCGGACTTTCTGAAATAGAAGATGGAAGGCAGCAGCCCGGGCCTATTGCCCGGGCAGGACGCGGATGGCGTAGACATTGACGCCGCGGGCCTTGCCGTCCAGATCGCTATTGATGATCAGACGGCCAGGGCTGGTCGGCGCCAGCGAACGATCGTAGCGAACCTGGAACAAAGCATCCGTCTTCTGACGGCTCACCGTGAAGCGATGACGCCCACAGCTGCCGAGCGAGCCGAAATCGCATTCCACGGTAATCTGCGTCGGCGCGTCCGAGGTCGATTGCAATGTCAGCGCGATCGTCGAAGGCTTGCCGGCCATCTGCTGCAGCACGCTGACCGGCACTTCGACGGAGGCATTACCGTCCGGGCCGCTGCTGAGCGAGGTCAGCCGCACGGCCGGCCCTTCATTTTCCGAGACATTTTCAGCCTTCGCCTGCGTGCTGGTCGTGACCTTCGACGCCTCCGTCGGCTTCAGCACCTCGATCCATTCTTCGGAGAAGCTGTTTTGCGGATCGATGGTCGCGAGCCCCGGATTGACCGGACCGCTATTGTCGTCATCCGCCGTGTCGTCGTCGGCATTATCACCGCTGAAGTCCTGCGAATCGACATGGGCCGGGGGATTACGGACGCTCGTATCCCTTTGCGCCGCCGACATCAGGACGCCCGAGGTCTTGATCCACCAGGCGCCGACACCAAGGAAGGCGAGCAGGATGCAAAAGACCAGCAGACGTGAGAAGAATTTGCGCGGCTTGCGGCGAACGGCAGCGCGCTCCGGCTTGAAATTCATCGATCGGGCGTTTGCCGGTGCGGCTGCCGCTACCGGTCGCATGTCGCTGTCGGCGCCGAGGTGATCGGCGGGACCTGCGCGCATGTCGCCGAAATCACCAGCCGATGCCGGAGGTTCGGAAGCCTCCGATTCCACGGAAGCGGAAGTGGGAGCGGAAAGGGGTGGGTCGCGAGTTTCGCCGCGAACGCTCATGACCGGCTCTTGGCGCTGCACCGGCTGTTCGGGCGCTGGCCGCGCTGCGCTCCGGGAGACATGCGGCGCGCCAAGCTCGGGCGCAACGGATAGGTTCTCCGCCGGGCGGGTGCGCTCCTCCGCCTCGATCTCACGGATCGTTTCCTCCAGCCGCTGACGCTGCGCGGAGACGATATTGATATCGGTAATATCCTGCTTGCGGAGACCGGCTTCCAGAGCCTGCCGTGCAGATTGATAGATGCGAGCCCGGATTTCCGGATTGGCGCGATCGGACCGGTCCAACGCGCTTCTGATAGCCGTTTCTAATCCGCTCACATCAGGTCCTTTACTCTCACTCGCAACATACCTGCAGACTCTACCGACAAGACGGCCATGGTCTTTATCATTCGTTAACCGGATTCGGTAACGCCCTGTCCGCCAATACGCAAGCCTCCGACCAAAGCCACAAGCACTCGGGCGGGGATAAATGTCAAAGACGACGCAATTGCGATGGCTGGAAGGCGCATCGGACTGCGCGGAACTCTCTCGACATGATCGATTTTCGAATGATAGCCTTTGTCCCTACAATGAGGTGCAAAAGGATGAGTGATCAAAAGACTCGCGAAAGCCGGTCTCCATTGGAAGACAAGCTTCTTTCCTATGAGCGCGACGGACGGGATGC
The DNA here is from genome assembly GCF_001692325.1 of Rhizobium sp. AC27/96. Classification (GTDB taxonomy): domain Bacteria; phylum Pseudomonadota; class Alphaproteobacteria; order Rhizobiales; family Rhizobiaceae; genus Rhizobium. Next base: position 244,180 of record NZ_LXKN01000046.1, read on the forward strand.
GTATGGCGAGAACAACAAAGCCAAGCGCAAGGCGATTCCACGATTCAAGGCGCAATCCAATAGGCAAGGCCGACATGCCTCTAATATCGTGGTCGCGCAAATGAGCGGCGATGAAACGGTCGATGAGGAAGCGGGGCTTCTCGAAGCAGACAGGAAAGCTCGACGTCCGGCCAAGAGAAAGATTCCGGATATGGCGCTGGGAGATTATCTCAAGCGGAAAAATAAAATCTAAAGGCTCTCCCCAAATCTGCGAGGAATTTGTTCGGGTTTGGCCATAAGGCCGCCGATTGCACCTCCACGCGAGCACCATCTTCCCCTTCAAAAAGACATCTGTTATTCCTTTGACGTTTTCGTAAACGTCAAAGAAAGGGATGATGTACATGGCCCTCCCCTCAATCCTGACCGAGCGCTTGCGGTTGCCGGTCGTGGCCTCGCCGCTGTTCATCATTTCGCATCCGGCGCTGACGCTGGCGCAATGCAAGGCTGGTGTCGTCGGATCGTTCCCCGCCCTGAATGCGCGCCCTGAAAGCCAGCTCGACGAATGGCTCGCCATAATCACCGAGGACCTTGCAGCCTATAATGCCGCAAACCCCGAGCGTCCGGCAGCTCCATTTGCGGTCAATCAGATCGTCCATACGTCAAACAAGCGTCTGGAACACGATCTGATGCTCTGCGTGAAATACAAGGTGCCGATCGTCATTTCCTCGCTCGGCGCCGTGCCCGAGGTCAATGCGGCCGTGCATTCCTATGGCGGCATCGTGCTGCACGACATCATCAACAACCGCCACGCCAATTCGGCAATCCGCAAGGGCGCCGACGGGCTGATCGCCGTTGCCGTCGGGGCCGGCGGCCATGCCGGCCAGCTCTCGCCCTTCGCGCTCATCCAGGAAATCCGCGAATGGTTCGACGGCCCGCTGCTGCTCGCTGGGGCCATCGCCACCGGTGGCGCCGTTCTGGCAGCCCAGGCAGCCGGCGCCGACATGGCCTATATCGGCTCGCCCTTCATCGCAACGCAAGAGGCTCGCGCCGTCGACGCCTACAAGCAGGCGATCGTCGATGGCACTGCTGCCGATATCGTCTATTCCAACTATTTTACCGGCATCCATGGCAACTATCTGAAGCCCTCCATCGTTGCCGCCGGGCTCGATCCCGACAAGCTCCCGGAAGCCGATCCTTCCAAAATGGACTTCGAAGCCGCCACGACCGGCGTCAAGGCATGGAAGGATATCTGGGGCTCCGGCCAGGGTATCGGCGCGGTCAAGGCGATCCAGCCCGTCGCCGCGCTCGTCGACCGGCTGGAGGCGGAATATCGCCAGGCGCGGGCACGACTGGCGCTCTGAAACAGGCCGGAAGCGGGCGGCTTTTCCTCAGGCTTTTCGCTTTTTTGCCAAATGGCAATTTGGACGCTTGAAATCTGGCCGCATAGACTGTATCAGCGCCATGCAAATCGCAGGGCCGAACCGAAGGCCCTCTGAATGCCGCTTTAGCTCAGTTGGTAGAGCACATCATTCGTAATGATGGGGTCACGTGTTCGAGTCACGTAAGCGGCACCATTTTCCAGGCGCTACTCTTTCCACACATTGCGACAGGCGTTCCCAGGTGCCTGTTTCCACAATTTCGTGGCTGCGACCAGAGGCCCATATGAACGTCATGAATGCTATCGCTGCCATCCTTTATCTGGCAGCCACCGAGATGGCGCTGGCCGCTCCTGCGGATAAGCCAATGCATCTGCTCTGCAAGGATGATGGCAGTGACACCGTCTATGTTCACCTGAATTCCAGGAAGCAGTTCGGCCATGTCCTCAATTGTGTCAGCGGCCCCTTCAGCACCGATATGACCGCCTGCGCGCCCGATGGCGGCTACGGCCTGTCGGCTCCCACCGGAACTGCGGCCCTGATCGGCGTCGTCATGCGCCCGAAGGACTATCAGCGCCACCTTGGCGGCGTCACCGGGTTCAGCCGACAGGGAGACGACGTGACCTTCACCGGAGGCGTCATGGGCTCAAACGGCCTGCAAACATCCTGGACCTTGAAGCTCGATGCGGAGGGCAATGCCGTCGTTCGCGACAAGGCAGGCTCGACACCTTACAAATGCGAGCGGTACACGCCTCCTGGCTCCAACTAAGCCTCTTCGGAATCAGCACGTGCGGCTGCTGATGCGCTCAGAGCCGCTTCAGGGAAAACGAGAAATGTCCCTGGGATTCCACGGTCAGGTATTCGAACTGCCAGTGGAAATCCTTGCAGAACTTGGTGCAGGCCTCTACCACGCCATAGGGCACGGCATCGACAACGTTGCCGGTGCAGAAGTCGTGACCGGCGATGCGCCCGGCCTGCTTGACCTTGGCGTGGCTGATCACCAGCTCTTCCCAGGTGGTCTCGAAACTATGATTGGTGTCGATATAGACCCAGTCTAAGAAGCCGTTGGGAAATTCAGCCAGCCTCACCGTTGAATAGCCTTGCACGATGTGCAGCCGGCCATTGTCCAGCGCGTCCCTGAATTTCGTCTTGATCTGCGTCAGGCCATCCTGGTAGCGGGGCGTGTCCCAGGCATCGATCAGATAGAGCTCTCGCGGCACATTCTTTTCCAGAATCTCGCCGGTGAAATCGCCAAAGGCCGCGCCGATTTCCGCACCGATGCCGCCATGCGGCAAGCGATAAAGAAGTTCGCCGCGATCGGGCAGCAATCGGGCGTTTTCCGTGTGATGCAGGCTGAGCTGCGTCTGCGGCAGAGCGCCCTTGTAGTAAAATCTCGAGTCGCGCGTGTTCATGTGCGGCGGATACCTTCGACGTTGCTGCAGCCGAGGCCGCATAAGCGATCTGCTTTGGAAAGCCTGGATGGTTGAATTCTTGCCATTCATGGCTTGCGTCAGGCATTCGAGACGAAAGACGCGGATCGGGAGCAAAGTACCCGCGTCTTCATCGGCAATCGGCGTTCGAATTTCATCTTTCTATGATAGTGATTGAAACCGGTCGCGGAATCGGCGGCATCCTCTATTTTTCACCCGTGCTATCTATAGTTTCAAGGACATCATCATGATCCACGTTCTCGCGATCCTCACCGCATTGCCCGGCAAGCGGGCCGAAGTGCTCGAAGCCTTCCAGGCCAATGTTCCGGCCGTGCATGCCGAAGACGGCTGCATCGAATATACGGCTGTCGTGGATGTGGAAGGTGCCGATCCGGCATTCGGGCCGGATACATTCGTCGTCGTCGAGAAGTGGGCAAGCATGGACGCCCTGAAGGCCCATGCCGCAGCGGCGCATATGGCCGCCTATGGCGAGAAGGTGAAGCACCTTATGGCCGCCCGCGCCGTACATGTGCTGAACCCGGCATGAGCCGTTGATTTCAAACGGCTGCTAATCTCTGAGGAAGCGGCGCCGAAAGGCGCCGTTTTGCATATCGGTAGCGTGCTCAGTTATGAGAGAAATGCGGCTGGCTATGCCATCTGTGCCAGCCCCCGCCACCATGCCAACCGCCACCGCCATGCCAGCCACCCCCGCGCCAGCCGTGACGATACCCGCCGCCATACCATCTGTGGCCGCCATACCAGCCGCGATTATAGTGGTTACCCCAGCCGTAAAATGCGAAAGGCACGAGGGGCTGGTAGTAATCATCATAATAATAGGGGCGGTAATAACCATAAGGCCGGTAGTAGTACGGCCGGTAGTAGTGGTGGTAATGCCGATGAACGATCACCGTATGATAGTGATGCACGCGGTGATGTGGACGCGCTTCGACTTGAGTTGCAGGTAGGATGATTACGCCGAGCGCGACGAGCGCTGTTGCCAGAATTTTCATTTCCAGCCTCCTTCGATGCCGGACACCAAGGCGGCTCATTCATCCGCGTTTGTCCAGACCGATAGAGTAAACGCGGTTGCGCTCCGATAGTTCCAAAACATCCGGAGATGGCGACGTATTTTCCAAAGATCCCGTTCTGGCCAAGGTCTCGTTAACCCGACTTCGGCAGCTCAACAAAAAACGGCGCCGGAAGGCGCCGTTCTGCATGTCGGATAGTGAGTGATCAGTTATGCGAGAAATGCGGCCTGCTGTGATACCGCCTGTCCCAGCGATGATGATGATCCCAACCGTGATGACGGTCCCAGCCATGGCCGTGACGGTGATGCTCGACGATCACCGGGCCATGATGGCGCCAGTGATGGTTATCACGAGCTTCGGCATAGGTTGCAGGCAAAGCTAGCATGCCCAGCGCGACGAGCGCCGTTGCCAAAATTTTCATTTTAATCTCCTTGGGTGCCGGACGAGATCTTGGGGGCTTAGAATTTTCGTACGTCCGGACTAACGTAACGTACTTAAACGCGAAGATGGCGCGATGGTTCCGCCTATCCACGCGTGGGGAGATATTTTCGGGAGGCTCCCGCCTCCACCATCAGCTCGCGGACTGCCTGCTGGATCAACCGGCAGGCCTCGACTGACGCTTTGCGGCTATTGTGGGCAATATGATAGGACAGTGGCAGGAGCTGATCAGGATCGACGATCCTCACCTTGTCCGAGATCGGCATGGCACTGACGCGGCCGAGAAACGAGACGTAGCCATGATTGGCGACAAGGTCGACGATAACAGGCAGCGAATCGGCCGAGGTGATGTCGCGACCGCGAAACCGCCGCCGATCATGACTGTCGTAACCGAAGGCCGTTGCGGCATTGCCGATGCCGGTTCGCGGGCTCGGCACGCAGAGCGGATGATTTTCCACCAGCGCGGCAAAGGTCTCCTCCTTGCTATCGGGCGGGGCGATCGCCACCATGTCGGTCGCGACCAGCTCCATATGTTCGAAGGCATCGAGGCCGAAAACGGAATCGACGATGGCGACATCGATGCGGCCGGATCGGAGCGCCTCGCGCAGATCGTCCGCCGTCATCAGCATCAGCGACAGCATGTTGCGGTTGCCGCCGATGTTCCAGCGCGACACCAGACTTGCCAGCGAGCGTGCGACCCAGCTTTCCGAGCCGGTGGGAATGATCGAGCCGATGCGCACGGCACGGGCGGTCCGCTGGAAGCGTTCGTCCGCCGCCGCCTTCATCTCGTCCCATGCCTGGGCGATGCCGGCAAGAATGGTGTGAACCTCCTGGCCTGCCTCGGTCAGCACCGATCCCTGTGCCTGGCGCTCGAACAAGCGACAGCCGAACAGTTCCTCCAGATTGGCGATCTGCAATGAAAGCTGCGGCTGACCCAGGCGCAGGCGGCGGGCGGCGCGATTGATGCTGCCCTGATCGGCCACCTCGAGGAAACGCTCGATGGTGGCGATCTTCAGCGACAGACGCGCGGCCCATTGGTCATATCCATCCGGTGGAGGCGGCTCCTTCACCAGGAGCGACAGCTGGCGAATACCGGCAAGAACCGGCTGCAGCGCCTTCTGCACCTTCGAGCTGGCCAAGAGCGTTGCGAGCTCGCCGGAAGCGCGTTCGACAAGCTTCAGCGCCAACTCCGTTTCGAGACGGCGAAGCGCGCTCGAGACGGTGGAGGCCGAAAAGGAAAGCCGGCGAGCGGTCTCCCTTACCGAGCCGATGGAAAATACCATGTCGGCTATGAACAATGCGCCGAGATACAAGCCGTTCTTCCTTCCAAGCCGATTGCGCGCCTTCCGTGCGGACGCGGCGGCGCCGATGATATCCGGACGATATGACGTGTTCTCGAAAAAAGATATCCCTAAGAACTAAGGCGACCGCTATCGTTTTTTCGTCGCCTAACTGATCCAGACACCAAAATGAGATCGGAACAGCGTCAAACGGGTAAGGGGAACAAAAACAAACGCACTTGCCCCCGAAAAAAGAAATCCAATTTCGCGCGAATGTCGAGTACGCTCGTCATAATCGCGCGACTGCAGCGGGAAACCGAAGCGCCATCGATTTTTCCGATGCGTACGCTTAGCCCGCAGCAGCCACAAATTCGCCTGTGGGTCGCCGATCCGCACGAAAACCTGCGTGTCCGGACAGTGGCCTTGAGGCGGCTCGGGCATGCAGGGCTAAAGATTTAACGGGGTACAAAGGGAAACATCATGTTCAAGAAGCTTGCACTTGCCGCCACGCTGACGGCGCTTCTCGCCAGCGGTGCCAGCGCCGCCGACGTCGTCGTCTCCTCCAAGATCGACACCGAAGGCACCCTGCTCGGCAACATCATCCTGGCCGCGCTCAATGCCAACGGCATCAAGGCGCAGGATCGCATCGCGCTCGGCACGACGCCGGTTGTGCGCAAGGCAATTACCGCCGGTGAAATCGACATCTATGCCGAATATACCGGCAATGCCGGCTTCTTCTTCAACAAGGCCGACGATGCGGCCTGGAAGAACCTGCAGCAGGGCTACGACCTCGCCAAGAAGCTCGACTATGACGCCAACAAGATCGTCTGGCTGACGCCTTCGCCCGCCAACAACACCTGGGCGATCGCCGTGCGCAGCGATGTTGCCGGCCCGGCCAACCTCAAGACCATGTCCGATTTCGGCAAGTGGGTTGCCGGCGGCGGCGCGGCCAAGCTTGTGGCCTCCTCCGAATTCGTCAACTCTCCGGCAGCACTTCCCGCCTTCGAGACGACCTATAGCTTCAAGCTGAAGCCGGATCAGGAAATCGTGCTTTCTGGCGGCGACACCGCGGCCACGATCAAGGCTGCGGCCGACCAGACCAACGGCGCCAACACGGCGATGGTCTATGGCACCGACGGCGCCATCGAAGCGGCTGAACTGACGGTTCTCGAAGACGACAAGAGCGTGCAGCCGGTCTATGCACCGACGCCGATCGTCCGCGAAGCCGTACTGAAGGCCAATCCGAAGATCGAAGAAGTTCTCGCTCCGATCTTCAAGGGCCTGACCGCCGATGTACTGCGCAAGCTGAACGGTCGCATCCAGGTGGACGGCGAGCCGGCCAAGGCTGTCGCTGAATCCTACCTCAAGGACAATGGCTTCCTGAAGTAAGGCTTGATCACTGTTCCCGCGGCTCCATTTCGATCCATGGAGCCGCGGGACGTCGAATGGGCATGATCTTGTCCGAAACCGCCTCATTTTGGGCTCATGCGCTGACGGAGCTTGCCTTATGGAAGATGCGCTAACAGTCCGCAGAGTGGACCGTCTCGGAGTGGTGCTGGTGGCTGGGGGCGCGCTGGCTCTAACCTGGATGCCGTTCATCATCGTCAAGGCAAACCGCATCGCCGCTGGCAAGCCACAATTGCTGACGCAGCTCATCGCCCAGCCCTCGGCAATATGCCTGCTCGTTCTCCTGATCGCAGCCGCGCTTGCCGCGCTTTTCCTGCATAACCAATTCATCCGCCTCGGCATCGCGACGCTTGCGATCACCGTGCTCATCGTCACGCTCGGGCTCGTTTCGACAGCCGCGACACCAACTGGAAGTACCGTCGCACGCATAACACCCGGCGGCTGCTTCTGGGTGCTGCTCGCCGTTGTCGGCCTGATGATCTCAGATGCACTGGTGAAGCTGCGGTTGACACCCTGGCTCAGGGTCGCCGCACTGGCGCTCTATGCTGTGCTGCTCTTCGCCATTTTGCGCTCCGGGCTGCTCGACAACCTGTCGATCATGAAGGAATACGCCAACAATGCCGATAAGTTCTGGCGCGAGGCGCTCGGCCATGTGTTCCTGTCACTCGGTTCCGTTGCCATCGCCATCGTGCTTGCCCTGCCGCTCGGCATCTTCTGTTTTTGGCAGCCGAGGCTGCGCGCCGTGGTCCTGCGGGCATTGAGCCTGGTGCAGACCATCCCGAGCCTGGCGCTCTTCGGCATTCTTATGCTGCCGCTCGGCTATATCGCAGCCCATGTGCCCTTCGCCGCCGATATCGGCGTCAAGGGTATCGGCGTCGCGCCGGCGCTGGTGGCCCTCGTCATTTATTCGCTGCTGCCAATCGTCGCCAATACAGTCGTCGGTCTTACCGGTGTCGATCCGTCCGTGCGCGATTCCGCTGCCGGCATGGGCCTGACACGCCGGCAGATCCTGACCGGCGTCGACCTGCCGCTCGCTTTTCCTGTTATCCTCACCGGCATCCGTATCGTGCTGGTGCAGGCAATCGGCCTCGTAACAGTTGCAGCCCTTATCGGCGGCGGCGGTTTCGGCCTCTTCATCTTCCAGGGCATCGGCCAGACGGCCAACGACCTGGTGCTGCTCGGCGCCGTGCCGACGGTCATTCTCGCCTTCTCATCGGCCGTCATCCTCGATGCGGTCATCGACAGCATTCGGGGACAACGCACATGACCAACATGATCGAGTTGAATGGCGTTACCAAGCGCTACGGCGCCGCCACTGTGGTCGACGACGTCAGCATGAGCATGGAGAAGGGCACTATCACCGTCATCGTCGGCACCTCCGGCTCCGGCAAGTCGACGCTCATGCGGATGATCAACCGGCTTGTGCCGATCTCCGAGGGCAGCATCTCAGTTGACGGCGAGGATATCATGAGCGTGCCGGCGACCGAGCTTCGCCGCCGCATCGGCTACGCCATCCAGGGCCATGGGCTGTTCCCGCACCGTACCGTCGCGCAGAACATCGCCACCGTGCCCGAGCTTCTCGGCTGGGACAAGGCACGGATCGACGGCCGGGTCGAAGAACTCCTCAATCTCTTCCGTCTGGACCCCGGCACCTTTGCCGCCAAATATCCGAGCCAGCTTTCCGGTGGCCAGCAGCAGCGTGTCGGTGTTGCCCGTGCCCTTGCCGCCGAGCCGGAGGTGCTGCTGATGGACGAGCCCTTCGGCGCGCTCGACCCCGTCATCCGCGGCAAGGCGCAGGACGATCTGCTCGCCATCCAGAAGCAGTTCGGCACGACGGTCATTCTCGTCACCCACGACATGGACGAAGCCTTCCATCTCGGTGACAAGATCGCCGTCATGAGCGGCGGCAAATTGCTGCAATGTTCCGAGCCCGAAAAAATCCTGACCGAGCCGGCCGATCCCTTCGTTCAGCAATTGACCGGTACGTCCGACCGCGCGCTGAAGCTGATGTCGCTGCTGCCGCTGAAGGACAGCATGCAGCCTCCGAGGGCCGGCCTCGGCCACAGCCTGCCGCAAACCCTCAATCTGCGCGATGCCCTGGCCGAGCTCATCTGGCAGGGCGCGGATGAGGCTTCCGTCGAGGATGAGCGTAAGGTGCCCGTCGGCTCGATCTCAATCCAGCATCTGATCGAACTGGGCCGCAAAGCATGAGATTTTTCGCCGCCAATCTCTTCCGTCTTTTGGCACTGGCGTTGCTGCTGGTGATGCTCTTCCGCCCGGAATGGCTGACACCCGTTCTGGCGCCGCTGACCAAATTCGGCGCGTCGCCGATCTATACGCAGAATAGTCTGCCGAGCCTGGCGCTCTCCCATCTCGAACTGATCTTCGTCTCCATAGCCGCGAGCGGGATACTGGCCGTTCTCGGCGGCATCTTCGTCACGCGGCCGGTCGGTGCCGACTTCCTGCCGCTGTCACGGGCGATCGCCAATGCCGGCCAGACCTTTCCTCCCGTCGCGGTGCTGGCACTGGCCATTTCCACCACCGGCTTCGGCGCGGTGCCGACATTCATCGCGCTGTTTCTCTATGCACTGTTGCCGATCTTCGAAAATACCGTCGCCGGCCTGCAGCAGGTGCCGGCATCCGTTCTCGACGCCGCCGACGGCATGGGCATGGATGGCTGGCAGCGACTGGTCCGGGTGGAGCTGCCGCTCGCCCTGCCGCTGATCATCGAAGGGTTGAAGATCGCCACCGTCATCAATATCGGCACGGCAACGATCGGCTCCACCGTCGCAGCCAAGGGCCTTGGCGAAGTGATCATTGCCGGGCTGATCAACGATAACACCGCCTTCATCCTGCAAGGCGGCCTGATCGTCGGCCTGATGGCGGTATTGATCTATGACGGCATGGAAATGATCGAACATTCCATAACCCGCAAGATCGGCCTGCAGCCTAATTGACGAGAGGCGAGTGTCGTCTTACCGAATCGCAATGGGCGGCAACTGAGACCTATTAGTCTTCCTCGCGCGCGCCCAGTGATGCTCCCGGCAGGTAAAGCGAGATCGGCCTGATCTCATAGACGGCGGTCGGGTTGACGCGGCGCAGATCGCGCGCCGCTTCCACAGCCGCCTCCAGCGTCGGAAAATCGACCACATAAAAGCCGAGCAGTTGCTCCTTGGTCTCGGCAAATGGGCCATCGACGACCATGCCCGCGCCCTTGCCGCGCAAGGTTACGGCGCCCTGCGTGGCGCCAAGACGCGCGGCCGGCCCGAGCGACTTTTGCTTGATGAGGCGATCGTTGATCTGAAGCAGATCGCTCATCAGCGCCGCATCCTCTTCCTCGCTCCAGGATTTGACGATGCCCTCTTCGTGATAGGCCAGAATGGCAAAATACATCGGTTCTCCCCCCTTCGGACACGCACCAGCTTCGGCCGGTCGGGCCGTTTCCTCACCGCGTGGGATTGTAAGCAGACTGTTCGAAATTCAGAAGCCCCCAGATTGACCTATCATCTCTCCCACGCTTGCCATCAACCCGTGACCGATGGCATGGACTGCAGATTCTGATGATCCAAGGAGGCGCCGATGGCCAAGATGATTCACTCGATGATCCGCGTGCTCGACGAGGGGCGTTCGGTCGACTTCTACAAAAAGGCGTTCGGGTTGGAGGTTGCCGACCGCATCGCCTTCGAAACCTTCACGCTTGTCTATCTCAGCAATGCCGAGAGCGGCTTCGAGCTGGAATTGACGGTCAATCAGGGCCGCAGCCAGCCTTATGCGCTTGGCGATGCCTATGGCCATCTCGCCGTCTCAGTGGCAGAACTGAGGGATGAGCATGCACGCCTGACCACGCTCGGGCTCAATCCCGGCAAGATCATCGAACTCAATCGCGATGGGAAACTGTTCGCCTTGCTGTTCTTCCTCACCGACCCCGACGGTTACAAGATCGAGGTCGTGCAGAGATACGGGCGGTTTCAATAGGCCGCACAAACCAAAGCCCCGCGCCGGCGGGGCTTGTCAAAGCGGATCTACCGGCGCTCACATCCAATATGGCGGTACGCCAAAGTAGTCATGGCTCTTGTGGCCATGATCCTTATGGTCGTGGTCGTCCTTGCTGGCGAAGCGGCGCGCTTTTTCGATGTCGTTCTTGGTCATGGCGACGCGATAGCCGTCGATACGGGCATCGTAGCGCAGCTTTTGCCATGGCAAGCGGTAGTGATCCTGACCGATGCCGAAAAAGCCGCCGAAGCTCAGAATGACAAACGCGATGCGTCCATCGCTTTTTTCCAGCATCAGGCGCTCGATATGGCCAATCTGCTTGCCGTCCGATCCGAATACCTTGGATCCCTCGACGCGGTCGCAGGCAACCAGCATCGACATGTCCTTCACGTAAAGGTCACGGCCAGCGGTATCGGCAATCTCCCTATGCATATGCGCACCTCCTTTTGGATACGCGTCACATAAATGCTGGAGCGTCCGATCTGCTCTTTGAGGCGAGACGATGCTCCGGTGGGTTTCCGCCCACGGACCCATTAACGCTCCGTTACGGGAAAAGTTCCAGCATTTTTTTCAAAACTGTAAAAAAACGTGAGCGCACAGTCGTTATTGACGTTTACGTCAAGGTTATTATAGCTTCTATAAGGCTCTCATGATTTAGTTGAGAGCGAATGCTGCGAAGATATGAAAAGCGGGAGACTTTTCGCTCGCGCAGTGACAGTTTACATAACCGCCGCTACAAACGGCGGGGCGTGGTGATGATGCGTAGAGGAGGAAGTGCGCATGAATTCAGTCTCCGCTCCTTCGGATAGACCGCAGGTCAAGAAGATTTGGCTTGCATCCTATCCGGATATCGTACCGGCAGAACTGCCGCCGCTGGAGCATGCATCACTCGTCGAGCTGTTGGAGGAAAGCTGCGCGCGCTACGCCGACCGGCCCGCCTTCACCAGCATGGGCAAATCGATCACCTATCGTGATCTCGGCACGCAAACGCGCAAGATCGCTGCCTGGCTGCAAAGCCTCGGCCTGCAAAAGGGCGACCGGGTCGCCGTGATGATGCCGAACGTGCTGCAGAATCCGATCGCCACCTACGGCATACTGCGCGCCGGCCTCGTCGTCGTGAACGTCAATCCGCTCTATACGCCGCGCGAACTTGAACACCAGCTTCGCGATTGCGGCGCCAAGGCGATCTTCGTCCTCGAAAACTTCGCCCATACCGTGGAACAGGTGCTGGCGCATACGGATGTGCGCCATGTGGTGGTCACCTCACTCGGCGACATGCTGGGCGTGAAGGGCCATATCGTCAATTTCATCGTCCGCAAGGTGAAGAAACTGGTGCCGGCCTGGTCGATCCCGGGCCATCGCAATTTCAAGGCTGTGGTCGCCGAAGGTGCACGCCTGCCATTGAAGCCCGCCGAGCTTTCCGGAAACGACATCGCTTTCCTGCAATATACCGGCGGCACGACCGGCGTTGCCAAGGGCGCGATCCTGACGCATTCCAACCTGCTCGCCAATCAGCTGCAGCTGCTGCTCTGGCTGCAATCCGCCTATATCAACAAGCCGCGGCCCGAGCAGCTGACCTTCGTCTGCGCGCTGCCGCTCTATCACATTTTCGCGCTGACGGTGAATTCGCTGATGGGCATGTCGCTCGGCGGCCACAACGTGCTGATCGCCAATCCGCGCGATATACCCGGCTTCATCAAGGAGCTCGGCAAATACAAGTTCGACATGTTCCCGGGCCTCAACACGCTGTTCAATGCCCTGATGAACAATCCGGAATTCACCAAGCTCGACCTCTCCAACACCGGGACGCTTGCGGGCGGCATGGCGGTGCAGCGGCCGGTCGCCGAGCGCTGGCAGAAGATGACGGGCGCCTGGATCACCGAAGGCTACGGCCTTTCCGAAACATCCCCCGTCGCGAGCGCCAATCGCTTCGACAGCCCGGAATTCACCGGCACGATCGGCCTGCCGATAACAGGCACCGATTTCGATATTCGCGACGAAAACGGTAATTCGCTGCCGCTCGGCGAAGTCGGGGAAATCTGCATCCGCGGACCGCAGGTGATGGCCGGCTACTGGAAGCAGCCGGCCGAAACCGCACGCGTGATGACATCGGACGGCTTCTTCCGCAGCGGCGACATGGGCTTCATGGACGAGCGCGGCTATACGAAGATCGTCGACCGCAAGAAGGACATGATCCTGGTCTCGGGCTTCAACGTCTATCCGAACGAGATCGAAGAAGTTGCCATGATGCATCCTGGCGTTCTCGAGGCGGCGGCAATCGGTGTTGCGGACCCGCATTCCGGCGAGGCGGTGAAGCTCTTCATCGTCAAGAAGGACCAAGCTTTGACCGAGGCCGACATCAAGGCGCATTGCGCCGCCAACCTCACCAACTACAAGCGTCCTCGCTTCATCGAATTCCGTACCGAGCTGCCGAAATCAAATGTCGGCAAGATCCTGCGCAAGGAGTTGCGCGGCTGACATAATCCCATGTCATTCAGGAGGCCGTTCGCCTTAGCCGGCGAGCGGCCTTTTTTCGTTTTGGACGATACGTGAACTTGATTTACGCCCTACATAGGGAATAGTTTCCGCGACCAAACTCAAAGCGCCCTGCCCTGTCTGACGGCTTGTGGCGCGAACCGCAAGGAGCCTCCCATGAACGCCCTCGTCGATCAACTGAAGAGCACCGCATCGGCAACGAAGGCAACGGACATTCGCGCCGCCTTTGCTGCCGATCCCAAGCGCTTCTCCCACTTCAGCGCTTCCTTCGACGACCTGCTGATGGATTTTTCCAAGACGGCGGTGAACGACCAGATCCTCGGCCTGCTCGAAAAGCTCGCAACCGAGGGCGGCGTCGCTGCCAAGCGCGAGGAAATGTTCTCCGGCGTTGCCATCAATTTCACCGAAAACCGCGCCGTGCTCCACACAGCACTTCGCAACCGCTCCAACACGCCGGTGCTGGTCGACGGCAAGGATGTAATGCCTGACGTCAACGCCGTGCTGGCGGCCATGGGCAAGTTTGCCGACGGCATCCGCTCCGGCGCGCTCAAGGGCTCCACGGGCAAGGCGATCACCGATGTCATCAATATCGGCATCGGCGGTTCCGATCTCGGCCCGGTCATGGCGACGCTGGCGCTGGCTCCTTTCCATGACGGTCCGCGCTCGCATTTCGTTTCCAACATCGACAGCGCCCACATCGCCGACATTCTGAAGCTCGTTAAGCCGGAAACGACGCTCTTCATCGTCGCGTCGAAGACCTTCACGACGATCGAAACGATGACCAATGCCCAGACGGCGCGCAAGTTCATCGCCGACGCGCTCGGTGAAGCTGCCGTGCAGCATCATTTCGCCGCCGTCTCGACGGCGCTCGACAAGGTTGCCGCGTTCGGCATCGACAGCCAGCGCGTTTTCGGCTTCTGGGATTGGGTTGGCGGCCGCTACTCGATCTGGTCGGCCATCGGCCTGCCGCTGATGATCGCCGTCGGCCCGGAAAACTTTGGCAAGTTCCTCGACGGCGCGCATGCGATGGACAACCACTTCCGTCAGGCGCCGTTCAAGGAAAACCTGCCGATGCTGCTCGGCCTCATCGGCTTCTACCATCGCAACGTGCTCGGCTACACGACGCGCGCCATCCTGCCCTATGACCAGCGCCTGTCGCGCTTCCCGGCCTATCTCCAGCAGCTCGACATGGAATCGAACGGCAAGGGCGTCACCATCGACGGCACGCCGGTGGAAGGCAATTCCGGTCCGGTCGTCTGGGGCGAACCGGGCACCAACGGCCAGCACGCCTTCTACCAGCTCATCCACCAGGGCACGAGCGTCATCCCGGCCGAGTTCATGATCGCCGCCAACGGTTTCGAGCCAGAGCTGCGCCACCAGCATCAGCTGCTGATGGCCAATTGCCTTGCACAGTCGGAAGCACTGATGAAGGGCCGCACCTTCGAGGAAGCCAAGGAACAGCTCACCTCCAAGGGCATGGACGACAAGAAGGCCGATTTCATCGCACCGCATCGCGTCTTCACCGGCAACCGCCCATCAATCACCTTCGTCTACGACAAGCTGACGCCGTTTGCCCTGGGACGCCTGATCGCACTCTACGAACATCGAGTCTTCGTCGAAGGCGTGCTGTTCCGCATCAACTCCTTCGACCAGTGGGGCGTCGAGCTCGGCAAGGAACTGGCAACCGGTCTGCTGCCGGTTGTCGAAGGCAAGGAAAGCGCTACAGGCCACGATTCCTCGACACAAGGTCTGGTGGCTGCGCTGGCAAGCCGCGCGAAGTAAGGCATTTATTCACCTCCCCCTTGAGGGGGGAGGTGGCCGCAAAGAGGCGGGTGGGGGTGACTGAACTCTCCCATTGCCCGAAGGATCACCCCACCCCGGCACTGCGTGCCGACCCTCCCCCTCAAGGGGAGGGTTAGACTAGAGCCCGATCTCAGCTGCCCAAGGCGGATTAGCGCCGGCGCGGGACACTGTCACCGCCGCAGCCTTGGCGCCCAAAGCCAGTGCATCCTGCAGCGCCCTCTCATCGAGCGAAGCCACCTGCGCCTTGGTCAGCAGACCATTCATCTTCAGCGAGGCCAGGATGCCGGCATCGAAGGTGTCGCCAGCGCCGACCGTATCGACGACGGTGACGCGCTCGCTCGGCACGGAGACTTTCAACGACTTGGTATAGCCCGTCGCCCCCTCGGCACCCTTCGTCACGACGACCAGCTTGGCGCCCTGGTTCAGCCAGTGAGCGGCGAGTTCGTCATGATTTCCTGATATGCCGAACCACTCCAGATCCTCGTCCGAGAATTTCAGGATGTCGGACATGGCGGCCATGCGGCCGATGCGGCCCATATGCGCCTGTTTGTCCTTGATGAAGCCCGGGCGGATATTCGGATCGAGCGAGATGACGCGGCTTTGATATTCGCGCTTCATCAGCGCCTCATAGGTTGCGCCGCAGGGATCGGGGATCAGGCTGATCGCGCCGAAATGCAGGGCTTCGCAATCATCGCCGAGTGCCGGGAGGTCTGCCTCGGTGATCATGCGGCCAGCGGAGCCTTCATCGTAGAAGGCGTAGGTCGCCTGGCCATTGACGAGCTTGACGAACGCGATGGTGCTGGGACGCGGTGCGATGGCGCAGTAGCTATAATCCACCTTGGACGCAGACAACGTGTCGCGCAGGATCTCACCCATCATGTCGTCGGCAATGCCGGTGAAGAAACCTGTGGGCACGCCGAGGCGGCCAAGCGCTATGGCGGTGTTGAAGATCGCGCCGCCGGCATAGGGCGCAAAGCCCTTTTCGCCCTGCGTCGTCTCCCGCGGCAGCATGTCGATCAAAGCTTCGCCACAGCACAATATCATTCCGGCCTCCCAAAGAGCGCGTCTGTCGTATCCAGGTTCATAAATCGATTAGATAAATTCACGGCAAAAGCAAAGCGTCAGTTTGTGGGCAGCTCCGAAATGCCGCCGTTCCAGCCCGACCAGGTGAGTGGTGCGTTGAGAAAGGCCTCGACTTCCTCGAGCGTCTTGTCGTCGAACAGCTTCTGCTCCTTGGCGACCGCAAGCACATCACGCCAGGTGGCGATGTGATGCAGGCGGACCTTCTTGTTGGCAAAGCGTTCGACCGCCTCCGGGAAAATGCCGTAGTAGAACAGCGCCATGCCATGATCGACGATGCCGCCGGCGGCGCGGATGGCGTCGATGAAGGTGAACATGCTGCCGCCGGCCGTCGTCAGATCCTCGATGACGAGCACGCGGGCGCCGTCCTTCATGTCACCTTCGATCTGGGCGTTGCGGCCATGTCCCTTCGGTTGCTTGCGCACATAGATCATCGGCAGGTTCAGCCGCTCCGCCAGGAAGGCGGCGAAGGGAATACCCGCCGTTTCGCCGCCGGCAACGCAGTCGAACTGCTCGAAGCCGACATTGCGGACGATGATACTTGCGGCGAAATCCATGACCGTCGAGCGGATGCGCGGATAGGAGATCAGCTTGCGGCAATCGATATAGACCGGGCTCGCCATGCCGGAGGCAAATTTATAGGGCTTGTCGGCGCTGAAATGGACCGCCTTGATCTCCCAAAGCATCCTGGCCACCAACTCCGCCATGACGGCGCGATCGGTAAATGTCATCTGGGTCATTCGGGTCTCCTTCGCAGCGCTAATGTTCCAGCGGCAATAGCAGTTGGCGGCCCTGGTTTCCAGACGAATAGAAGGTTTTGCATGCATCTGTCGCCACGATAGACGCAAGGTCTGCAGGCTGTGGCGGATGCGCCTACCGGATCGCGCCGAGATCGGCCGGCAGCATGGTCTTGAACAGGGCGATCGCTCTATCCCCTTCGTCTCTTTCGATCGAAATCGCATAGCGGACGGCGGCGGCGACCAGCTGCATGGTCAGTCGGGCAATCCTTGCAAGCTCCACGCGATCACGCTCCGGCCAAAGACGCACGAGAACAGTGAGGAAGGCCTGCGAATGCCATTCCGTATCCTCCGCGTCGACCTGCTGCAGCAGCTTGTCCGCTTGGGTGGCATGCCAGATATCGCGCATCACGGGCTCGCCAAGAAACATGGCGTAGTAGCCGTCGACAATGCGGCCGAGCCCGGCCTGCAGGTCGCCGATGCTCTTGATCGCCAGCAGCTCGTCCTCGACGCATTGCCGCCCCTGCTCGTTGAAGCGCTCGGCCAGCACGCGGATGATCGCGGTCTTGTCGGGGAAATATTGATAGAGCGAGCCGAAGGAGACGTCGGCCTTCTCGACGATCTCGCCCATGCGCAGCGCATCGCTGCCATTGCTGGCGATCAGCTCCGTTGCGACAGCCAATATGCGCTCGACCCGTTCGCGACCGCGCTGCTGGCTGGGGATGCGCCGCGGCGTGCCCGCCTCATCCTTGCTGCGCCTGCGTCTCGCCACCGGTTCCTGCGCCATTTCATTCCTCGCTCGTCACTGTTGACAAGCAATATAAGAGAGTTTATCACATTTGGCAAATGAGAGAATTTATCACATTTTGAACCTGGGGAGTTTGATATGCAGATCTCGACAGTCGCCATCATCGGCGGATTGGGAAAAACCGGAGGCCGGGTCGCCGAGCGACTGAAGGAGCGTGGCATCCATGTCCGCGCCGCATCGCGCTCGACGACGCCTCGCTTCGATTGGCAGGACCGCGGCACATGGCGTCAGGCGCTGGAAGGCGCTTCCACCGCCTATGTCACCTTCCAGCCGGATCTTGCCGTCGCCTGGGCGGCCGAAGCAATTTCGGCCTTTGCGAAGACGGCAGTCGTGGCTGGTGTCGGGCATATCGTCCTGCTGTCTGGCCGCGGCGAGGACGGCGCTGTCCTCAGCGAAAGGGAACTCAAGGCTGTCGGCGTCGACTACACCATTCTGCGTGCCAGCTGGTTCAACCAGAATTTCAGCGAGGGTGCCTTTCTGGACGGGCTTCTCCAGGGAAAGCTGGCCTTGCCGGCCGGAGATGTCGTCGAACCTTTCGTTGATGCAGGCGATCTTGCCGACGCCGCGGTCGAGGCTCTGACCAATCCGCGCCATCGCAACCAGACCTACGAGCTGACGGGACCTCGTGCTCTGACGTTCCGCGACGCCGTTTCCGAAATCGCGGCCGCTTCCGGCCGGGCTGTTACCTACGAAACAGTCCCTATTGATGCCTTTATCGCCGAGATGACCGCTTTCGGCTTGCCGCAAGAGGCGACCGATCTCCTGCATGAACTGTTCACGCAAGTTCTGGACGGGCGCAATTCTCGCGTCGAAGAAGGCGTGAGACAGATCCTTGGAAGGCAACCAAAGGATTTTTCCGATTATGCCCGCGAAACCGCATCAACCGGCATCTGGAGCATCTAGCCATGACCTTTCCGATCACCAATATCGCCCTTATCGTCGCGGCGCTCAGCAGCGGCCTTCTGGCTGGCGTCTACTTCGCCTTCTCGACATTCATCATGCAGGCCTTTGCCCGCCTCCCTGCCGACCAGGGGATCGCCGCCATGCAATCGATCAACACGACGATCGTGCGCTCGCCCTTTATCGTGCTGTTCCTGCTCACGGCGGCGCTGTCGATATTCATCGCCGTGATGGCAATCCTCTATTGGCGCGGCGGCATCAGCGTGCTGATGCTGGCCGGGGCCGCGCTCTATATCGTCGCCAGCCTTCTTTCGACCATGGTGTTCAACGTGCCGTTGAACGACGCGCTGGACAAGGTCGACGGGCACACGGCGGAAGGAGCCCAGCTCTGGTCGACCTATCTCAGCGACTGGACACGCTGGAACCATGTGCGCACCGTGGCATCGCTTCTTGCGGCATGTGCCTTCGTGCGGGCCTTGTTCTGACTGGCTCGCAAAGCATCGACGCGTCTAACGAAATGATTGCCTAGACTGCGTGAAGATAGGCCGCGACCTCGACACGGTTGCGGCCGTTGCGCTTTGCCACATAAAGCGCCTTGTCGGCGGCGCGAAGGACCTCATCGAAACCGATGCCCTTGACCGTGCCGGTCGCAACACCGGCACTGACCGTGCAGACCAGGGCCTTGTCGTCAATGCTGACCACCTGCCCGGCAAAGGCGTCTCGCACCCGTTCGGCCACCTGCTCGGCGCGACCGGGCAGCGTATTGTCGAGCACCAGCGCGAATTCCTCGCCGCCAAGCCGGGCGACCGTATCGGACGAGCGCAGGCCTACGGACAGCTCCTTGCCGAAAAGCCTGAGCACGAGATCGCCCGCAGCATGGCCATGCTGATCGTTGATCGCCTTGAACCGATCGATATCGAAGACGATGACGGCCATCGACGGGCCAAAGGTGCGGTGGCCGTAAAGATCGAAAAGGGCGCGGCGATTGAGCAGCCCCGTCAGGGAATCGGTGATCGCCTCCTGCCGGTGCAACGCCGCCTGCCGCCATTGGTGCAGAGCAAGCGACAGCGCGCCAATCCCGGTCATGCCCGCGATGCAGACGGCAAGGCTGAAATCCTCCGCCCAGTTGTCCGGCGCGCGGCCCAGCACAAGCTTGCCGTCCGCGATCAGCACTGCCGCGCAGAGCACGAAAGAAATGGCCGTCAAAGTGTAGAGCGCGGTGATGCCATAGAGCGGCGTGGGGGCTTCATGGCGGCTCAGCCAATACTCGCGCGCCGTCAGCAGCAGAAGCAGGCTGATGACGAGATTGTCGCCGATGAAGGCCAGCCCATCATAGCCCGCCAGCATCGGCCCGACCGAGGCGGCAATGCCGACCAGGCATCCGAGCAGAAAGCGCGCCTTTGAAAGACGGCGCGTGCGGAATTGATGACCGGCGACCCAGATCGTGGCGAAGCCGATGAAAAACAACACAAAAGTCAGATTGGCAAAAATCGGCAGGGGTCTGTCGACATAGGCGCCATATATGAAGATGCCGGCAACAAGCGGGACCAGGCCGGCGGAGCACGTCAAAAGGAAAGTATCAGGCCGGCGCGAAAACCAGCTTCCCACCAGTGTGACCGCAAGGCAGGACGCCGAGACGCCGAGCGCGAGAAGGAGGGAGTTGTAATCGACCAGCATCATGCTCTTTCGACGGTCTCTTCATTACCGTAGGGGATCAATGACACGCTAGCCCTCAAGGGTATCAAATTAGTTACGGCAAATAATAAAGAAAATATATTTCAACAAAATATACGTTCCATATCGCGACAATGAACGAATACTTATCGTTAATACTGCTTATAAATTCAGAAATACTTATATACACAAAAACTAAATTATTCTTCAACGTCCCAATGCAACGGGAACATCGGGTCAAATACGGTGACCGGGCCGGCCCCGGTCTCGATCTTCGCCGGGAATGTCACGGCATCCGGACGGCGCACCAAGGTGATGCTGTCCTCGTTAACAGGCAGGCCGTACCATGTCGGGCCATTCAGCGATGCGAAGGCTTCCAGCCTGTCCAATGCGCCCTCTTGCTCGAAAACATGCGCGAGGCAGCTCATCGTATTGATCGACGTATAGATGCCGGCGCAGCCGCAGGCGCATTCCTTCAGCGGATCGACATGCGGCGCCGAATCCGTGCCGAGGAAGAACCTGCTGTCGCCGCTTGTGGCGGCTGCCCGCAGCGCCAGGCGATGGCTTTCGCGCTTGGCAACCGGCAGGCAGTAATAATGCGGCCGGATGCCGCCGACGAGGATGGCGTTACGGTTGATGATCAGATGATGCGTCGTAATCGAGCCGGCGAGATTGGCCTTGGCCGATTTGATGTAGTTGACGCCATCCGATGTCGTCACATGCTCCATCGTCACCTTCAGCTCCGGCAAGCGCTGGCGCAACGGATCAAGGACGGTCTCGATGAAGACCGCCTCGCGGTCGAAAATATCCACCTCGGGCGTCGTCACCTCGCCATGCACGCAGAGCGGCAGGCCGATCTTCGCCATACGCTCCAGCGCCGGCATGGCGTTATCGAGATTGCGCACGCCGCCATGGGAGTTCGTCGTCGCACCGGCGGGATAAAGCTTGACCGCGGTGATGAGGCCGCCCTTCTTTCCCTCATCAACATCGTCCGGGCTGGTATGCTCGGTGAGATAGAGCGTCATCAGCGGCTGGAAGCGGTCGCCAGCCGGCAGCGCCTTCAGGATACGCTCGCGATAGGCAGCCGCATCGGCGGTGGTCACGACCGGCGGCACCAGATTGGGCATGATGATGGCGCGGGCAAAATGCCTCGAGGTATCGCCGATCACGCCTTCCATCATCGCCCCATCCCGCAAATGCAGATGCCAGTCATCGGGACGGCGGATGGTGAGCTTTTGCATGGGCGCGACCTCTGGAAATGTGAGCATGATCTCTTCCGAAAACCGCTTCACACTTTTCGGGATCACGCTTTGTGCTGTCGCGCTTCGATAGCACCAACCGCCACCGCAAAACAATCCGCGACGGCGGTTAAATGATCGTAAGATTCAATCCTGCACGATGTCGATGGTGATATCGGCCGGGCGACGGCTTTCGAGGATACGCCGGCCGTTCGGCAGATCGTTGCCGTAGACCTTGGCGCTGGCCTCCTCGTCGTCGAGATTATAGCCCCTCCAGCGCGCCCAGAGCCGCTCCTCGAGCACCTCGATCGGCGGCGCAAGCATGATCGAATAGTCGAACATGCCCTCCAGCTCCGCCCATTTTCCTTCGCTGAACAGCAGGTAATTTCCCTCGACCACGATGAAGCGATGATCGGGCGAAACGACGCGGGCGGATGCAATGGCAAGCTCGCGCGAGCGATCAAAGACCGGCACGAGCACTTCCTGATCGGCAGCCCGTACGGCCCTGACAATATCGAGGAAAGCGCGCACGTCGAAACTCTCCGGCACGCCCTTTCGTTTCAGAAGGCCCTTTTCGATGAGGACGGCGTTATCCATGTGGAAGCCGTCCATCGGCAGCACCTCGGCGCTTTCGCCCTTGGCCTTGAGCGCCTTGACGACATTGTCGGCCAGTGTCGATTTGCCGGCGCCGGGCGGGCCGGCAATCGCCACCAGGATCCTCTTTGCGTTGCCGGCGCGCGCAACGATTTCGCCGGCAACATCCTCAAGCGCAACAGTCATGCGGCAACAGTCTCCACTGGGGGAGCCTTGGCGCCGGTCATGAAGGCGACGGCATCGGACATGGTGTATTCCTTGGGATCGATGACGGTCAGGCGTCGCCCAAGGCGGTGGATATGGATGCGGTCCGCCACCTCGAAGACGTGAGGCATATTGTGCGAAATCAGCACGATCGGCAAGCCACGGGCGCGGACATCGAGGATGAGTTCGAGGACCTTGCGGCTTTCCTTGACGCCAAGTGCGGCGGTGGGTTCGTCCATGATGACAACCTTCGAGCCGAAGGCTGCAGCACGTGCCACGGCAACACCCTGGCGCTGGCCGCCCGAGAGCGTTTCCACTGCCTGATTGATGTTCTGGATCGTCATCAGGCCAAGCTCGGTGAGCTTGTCGCGGGCACGTTTTTCCATCGCCGGGCGGTCGAGCATGCGGAGCACCGAGCCGAGAACACCGGGTTTGCGGATCTCGCGACCGAGGAACATGTTGTCGGCGATCGACAGCGCCGGCGACAGGGCGAGGTTCTGATAGACGGTCTCGATGCCGGCCTCACGCGCTTCCATCGGTGAGCGGAACTGAACGGTTTTCCCATCCAGCTTGATCTCGCCTTCATCTGGGATGACTGCGCCGGAGATCGCCTTGATCAGCGAGGATTTACCGGCGCCGTTATCGCCGATCACGGCAAGAATCTCGCCGGGATAGAGATCGAAATCGGCATGGTCGAGCGCGGTGACACGTCCATAACGCTTGACGAGGCCGCGGGCGGTGAGAATGGGTTCGCCTGTCGGGGTCATGCCGATACCTTTCTGATCCACTGATCGATCGCGACGGCGCCGATGATGAGAACGCCGGTCAGGAGCACCTTCCATTGCGGATCGGCGCCGAGCATGTTGAGGCCCATGGAAACGACGCCGACGATCATGGCGCCGAACAAGCTGCCGAGGATCGAGCCACGGCCACCGAAGAGCGAGATGCCACCGATCACGGTCGCGGTAATGGCCTGAAGATTAAAATCGGTCTCGGCCGAAGAGGGTGAGACAGAGCCATTGCGGCCAATGGACACCCAGGCGGCGAAGGCGGCGATCAGCCCCGAAACGCCGTAGACAGCAAGAAGCACCTTCTTGGTCTGGATACCGGCAAGTTTCGCTGCTTCCGGATCGTCGCCAACCGCGTAAACGTGGCGGCCCCACGCGGTATGATTGAGCACGTACCAGAGGCCAACGACCAGCAGCGCCATGGCGATGACACCGAGCGTCAGCACAGCGCCGCCAACCCGGAAGCTGGCGGCAAAAAGATGCAGCAACGGCGCCTGTTGGTCGACGTCGGTGTCGCGAATGGTGTTATTGCTTGAATAGATGTAATTGATCGCCGCAACGATCTTCCAGGTGCCGAGCGTCACGATGAACGGCGGCAACTTCATGTTGGCAACGAGGAAACCGTTGAGCAAACCGCAGAGGCCACCCGCAATAAAACCGGCGATAATGGCAATCGGCGCCGGTAGGCCGTAAGTGACGGCGAAATTGCCCATAACGACCGAGGCGATCACCATTATCACGCCGATCGACAGATCGATGCCGGCGGTCAGGATGACGAGCGTCTGCGCCGAAGCGAGAATGCCGACGATGGCGATCTGCTGCAGGATCAATGTCAGCGTGTAGGCAGAAAAGAACTTCCCGCCTATGGCGATGCCAAAGGCGGCGATTGCCAGCACCAGCACGATCAGCGGCACTGCTGCCTGGGTCGAGTGCAGGAAATGCTGTATGCGCTTGAGAAGAGAGGCATTCTGGTGATCGAACGAGGCGACATTCTTGTCGCTGCCGTCGAGAACCTCTTCGAATTCTTGTGCTCCGGACATAATATTCCTCCGCCACCGCGCCGGACGCGCGGGAACCGCCGGCTGTTGGAGCCGGCCAGCATGAAAGCCCGACCGACATGACTGTTGCTATGTCTGCTCCCTGTGGGAAGAGCCGCGCCAGCAGGCGCATGACGCGGCTCCCGAAGGGATCATATCACATTCGTGAAGGGCTTAGCCCCAGCACTTCCCGAGACCTTCCTTGGTGTCGATGGACTTGACGCCGGAAACCGGCTTGTCCGTCACCAGGGAAACGCCGGTGTCGAAGAAGGACTTGCCTTCGGTCGGCTTCGGCTTTTCACCGTTATCGGCGAACTTCTTGATCGCCTCGACGCCGAGCGACGCCATCATCAGCGGATACTGCTGCGCAGTCGCGCCGATGACGCCTTCCTTGACCGACTTGACGCCCGGGCAACCGCCGTCGATGGAGACGATCAACACCTGCTTTTCGAGGCCGACAGCCTTCAGGGCCTGATAGGCGCCGACTGCGGCCGGTTCGTTGATCGTGTGGATGACGTTGATGCTGGAGTCCTTCTGGAGAAGGTTTTCCATGGCCTTGCGGCCGCCTTCTTCGTTGCCGTTGGTCACGTCATGGCCAACGATGCGCGGATCGGTTTCATCGCCAATCTTGTTCGGGTCCTTCGGGTCGATGCCGAAGCCGATCATGAAGCCCTGGTCGCGCAGAACGTCGACGGACGGCTGCGACGGCGTCAGATCGAGGAAGCCGACCTTGGCGTCCTTCACCTTGTCACCCAGGGTTTCCTTTGCCCACTGGCCAACGAGCTTGCCGGCGAGCAGGTTGTCGGTTGCGAAGGTGGCATCGGCGGAATCGGCCGGCTCAAGCGGCGTGTCGAGTGCGATGACGAGCAGGCCGGCGTCGCGGGCCTTCTTGACCGAGGGAACGATGCCCTTCGTGTCGGAAGCGGCGATCAGAATGCCCTTCGCGCCATCGGCGATGCAGCTTTCGATCGCGGCGACCTGGCTTTCGCTGTCACCATCGATCTTGCCGGCATAGGACTTCAGCGTCACGCCGAGTTCCTTGGCCTTGGCGGTGGCACCTTCCTTCATCTTGACGAAGAAGGGGTTGGTATCGGTTTTGGTAATGAGGCAGGCGGAGACGCCTGCGGCCTTGGCCGGCGCGGCGAAGGCAACGCCCAGTGCCAGAGCAGCAACAGCTGCGGAAATAACAGATTTCTTCATTCAATCCTCCCGATGTTTAAAAAGCCGGACCACCCGGCAGCCCCGGGCCCGAACCCGGCTTAAAGATGCGCCATGCCTGTCAGATTAGTTCCGAAAGACCTCCTCCCAGGTCATATGCGCGTCCTCGACGGTCCATATCTGAGCCTAAAGATTTCCGTCTGTCAATAAATAAATCCGATTGAATTATTAATTGGATATGGCATTCTGGTAGAAAATAGGGCATGGCCATGGTGGAAGGAGCAGGCCCATGTCTCTCGTGCATGACCCGGAGGATACACCCACAACACCAGCGATTCTCGACCCCAGCGGGGGCGCGAACCAGATTGGTGTGCGCGCGCACAATGAGCGGCTAGTGCTGTCGCTCGTGCGTCGGCACGGGGCGCTGTCAAAAGCCGATATCGCCCGGCGTAGCGGCCTTTCGGCACAGACCGTTTCCGTCATCATGCGGGAATTGGAAAAGGACGGGCTGCTGTCCCGCGATGCACCGGTTCGCGGCCGCGTCGGGCAGCCATCCATCCCCATGCGGCTCAACCCCGATGCCGTGCTTTCCTTCGGCGTCAAGATCGGCCGGCGCAGCGCCGATCTGGTGCTGATGGATTTCGTCGGCGGCATCAGGATGCAGCTTCACAGGATCTATCCCTATCCGTTGCCGCAGGACATCATCGCTTTCATAACCACGGGCATTCAGGAACTTGAGGGGCGCCTCAGCAGCGAAGAGCGCCGCAAGCTTGTCGGCATCGGGGTCGCAGCACCGTTCGAATTGTGGAACTGGGCGGAGCAGGTGGGCGCGCCGCCGGGAGCGATGGATGTGTGGCGCGGCTTCAACCTGCAGGCAGAGATCGCAGCGCGCGTCACCTATCCCGTCTTCCTGCAGAACGACGCCACCAGTGCCTGCGGCGCCGAACTCGTCTTCGGTGTCGGCGCGCATTATCCGGATTTCGTCTATTTCTTCATCGGCTCCTTCCTCGGCGGCGGCATCGTTCTCAATTCCTCGATCTTCGTCGGCCGCACCGGCACAGCCGGCGCGCTCGGCCCCCTGCCCGTGCGCGGCCGCAACGGCGAGAACCGCCAGCTTCTGGAAATCGCCTCGATCTTCGTGCTCGAGAACCTGTTGAGGGATCACGGCTTCGACCCGCGCCCGCTCTGGTACTCGGCCGACAACTGGATCGATTTCGGCGAGCCGCTGGAAATCTGGATCCAGGATACGGCCAAGGCGCTGGCACAGGCGATTGTCGCCTCCGCCTCGGTGATCGATTTCAGCGCCGCCGTCATCGATGGCGGCTTTCCCGACTGGGTGCGGGAACGCGTGGTGCGCGCAACCATCAAGGCGGCTTCGGAGCTCGACCTGCAGGGCGTCGTCATGCCAGAGATCATGGAAGGCGCCGTGGGGCCGCAGGCACGCGCCATCGGCGGCGCCAGCCTGCCGATCTTCGCGCGCTACCTCATCGACCAAAACGTCCTCTTCAAGGAGATAGAGCATGCTGAAGGGCATTGACCCGCTGTTAAGCCCGGAACTGTTGGCGACCTTGCGCGCCATGGGCCACGGCGACGAAATCGCCCTCGTCGACGGCAATTATCCGGGTCTCGAACATGGGCGCCGCCTCATCCGTCTCGACGGCCATGGCGTCGTCCGCGTGCTCGACGCCGTGCTCAGCGTGCTGCCGATCGACGATTTCGTGCCGCAGGCGATCTTCCGCGCGACCGTGCGCCAGGATCGCGATGCGGTCGATCCGGTTCATGCCGAGATGATCGAGTGCTGCGCCCGGCATGTGCCCGAGATCAAGGTCGTGCCGCTGCTGCCGGCGGAGTTTTACGACCGGGTGAAGCAGGCGCACGCGCTGATACAGACCAGCGAACCCCGGCTCTATGGGAATATTATTTTGCGCAAAGGCGTGATCTATCCGAAGGGATAGACTCTAGATTTCCCCCGCCGAAGGTCCCCAGACATCCGTCATCGCGAAGCCATCCGCCATCGGATCGAAGGGATCGAGCGCCACCTGGCTCAAGCCGAAGGTGAAGCCACGGCCTGTTATCGTGGGGATGATTGCCGTCTTGCCGGCGACTTCGGTCTCTGCCTGCAGGCCCACCTCGAACTCCGAGCCGATGATCGAGCGAGATTTGAAGACATCGCCGACCTTGGCCTTGCCGCGCGCATGCAGCGTTGCCAGATTGGCGGAATTGCCAGTGCCGCAGGGCGAGCGATCGGCGCGACCGGGCCACATGGTCGTGCAGGTGCGGATGGCACCGTCCGCATCGATATCGCGGAACATGACATAGGCAACGCCCGATATCGCCGGGATTTCCGGATGGACGACCGACTTTGTGCGATTGATCGCCTCCTTGAGAACCATGCCGGCCTGCACGAGGGCGGCCGCATTGGCCTTCTCGATAGTCAGGCCGATCTGGCCGACATCGACGAGCCCATAAAAAATACCGCCGTAGCAAAGATCGAGCTTGATCTTGCCCCATTGCGGCGTGTCGATCTCGACATCCAGCTCATGCACGAAGGAAGGCACCATGGTCAGCCGCACCTTCTCGCAGCGACCATCACGGCAGGTCGCCGTCGCCCGCACGAGGCCAGCCGCCGTCTCGAGCGTGACAACCGTTTCCGGCTCCTTCATCTCGACAATGCCGGATTCGAGCAGCGCCGTCGTCACGCAAATCGAATTGGAGCCGGAGCTGGCATGCGCCTGATCCGGCTGCAGGATAATGAAGGCGGCATCGGCATCCGGATGTTTGGCCGGCAGCAGCAGGTTGACGGAGCCGATTGGCGCACCGCGCGGCTCCAGCACGAGGAAGCGACGGAGTTCCTGACCCTTGGGATCGGTGTTCAGCCAGTGCAGTTGCTCGGCAATGCTGTTGCCGGGGATCTTCGGCACGCCGCCAATGGCAACCCGGCCGATTTCACCCTCGCAATGAACATCCAGCAACTGGATCGTGCGCTTCCATCTCATCTCATCTGCTCCAATCAGACGTGCCGCGTGATGCCGTCATCGATCACCAATAAACCATGCCGCCCAATGGGCGTCATCTTCTGATATATCAGATCGCACGAGCTGGCTATTGCGTTTTCAAAACACAAGGAAGACGGCTGTTACTGGTCAGGGCATGAGGCTTTTATTGGCCCAATGCCTCTCCGACATTGCTGCCCGTCGCTTGCACGCTATCGCCGACGGAGCCGAAGGTGTTGCCGGCGGAGGCACCGACGCGGCGCCATTGTTCGCCGTAATTCTGGCGCGTGCGCGGGTCGAAGATGGCGATCGGCGCGCTGACGGCGGCACCGGCGACGCTGCCGACGGTCTGAGCGGCACCCATGGCAACCGCGCCGACGGCATCGCCGATACCGACATCGGAATCGGTAATCGTCTGTCCCGCAATCAACCGGGCGCCGATCAGCTTCACCACTTCCGGGCTTTCGGCGAACTTGCCGTGATTGAGGCCGTCACCGGTCTTGAGCTGGGTGAGATCGAGTACGGTGATTCCCTGCTTTTCCAGCTCGCTGCGATAGGGTTCGGCAGTAGGATCGATCTGGCCCAGGCGATCGATATTGCCGGAAATGCGCCTGGACAGCGACAGAGCGCGGTCATCGCGCGAGACGAACAGCGTGAAATGCGGCTTGTCCTTGCCTAGCGCTGCAAACTGCCTGCCGAAGACATCGACATCAAGATCCGGCGACGCCAGGATGACATTCTTGATCTTCGGCGCAACGCGGCCATTGCGGATCGCCATCTGCCTCAAGGATTCGACGGCAAGCCAGCTGCCCATCGAATGGGCCATGACGGTTATTTCGCCGACTGACGGATCGGCGGCGACGCGGCGCAACAGTTCCTCCAGCGAATCGCGGGAATAGTTGGTGCTTTCCTTGTCATAGGCATAGTCGAAGATGCTGGCGCGCGACGGCCAGGTGAAGACGATCGGCGCGACGTCGGCATGCGAATCATGGACGATCTGCGCGAAGCGATAGACTGCATCCTCGTAGCGGTTGTTGAAACCATGCACGAAGATCAGCACCCGCTTGTTCTTCGGCAGCTCCGTATGCAGCCAGGCTCGCCCGTCCGCTTCGGTCGCCAGCGGCTTGACCGCCGTCGTCACGAAATTCTTCAGGGGGTTGCCGGGCAAACGGCTCGGCCATTGCACCTGGCCGACCTTGCGGTTGGCTTCCGGCGGAATCGAGATGCTGACCGCATCAACCTTCAGCCCAAGGCCGCGCTCGCCCGAGAACAGGATCGCCGGATCCTTGTCCGGCAAGCGCGTCGTGGCGACCAGCAAGTTGACCTTCGATGTGCCCGGCACATTTTCGCCGATCGGCTGCATGACCCCGATCGGACGGCCGCAAGCCGCCAGAGAAAGCGTCACGAAGACGGCTGCAGCCCGGAGAAGCATCCCTCTCCATCGGCCCGAACCTGCCATACGCTGCATCATGCAACCTCTTCCTACGCCTGAATGTCGCGCCACTCTACGCATCGCCACCTTGGGCGCAAGCCGGCAAAGGTGTTCTTGATCACATGAAGCGATGCTAATTCGTGATGGCATTGCAAAGGCGCAACGCCGTTGATCGAAGCTGAAATGCCGAGAGAAAGGAGAATAAAAAAGAGCCCGACGCGGGAGGAGGATGCGTCGGGCTCTTGATCCGGATTGGCAACTGGGAGGAGGAGGAGTGTTGCCAATCAATGAAGGAGCGCTGGGAGGAGGAGTGCGCTTCCTTCGAGACAAATAGATATAATGCTGGCGCATTCATGAAAAGGCAGGCTTTCGCAATGCAGCAATGCAGCAAGCGCATTGCTTTTACGCGAAAACGCCGGAAAGGCCGCATATCTCCAGCCATTCCGGTATTCCGCCGCCTAATTTACAGTCGTCGGATAGCAGGGATCCGCGATTCACATCATCGTGATCGCAAGCATCGACGTATAATGCCGTCCAGATTCCCGACGAGGCGGCGGAGATTTTTCTCCGCCGCCTCGGTGTTCTCGATAGGACGATGTGGCTTTGTTGAAGCCCCGATTGCCTTACGCCGCCTTGAACGCCTTCTTGCCCTCGACATCCAACGCAGTAAATTCCTCGTCGGAAAGCACGATGTTCACGGCCGAGGTGTTCTCTTCGAGATGCTTGACCTTGCCGGTGCCCGGGATGGGCAGCATCACGGGGCTGCGCTTCAGCACCCAGGCAAGTGCGATCTGGCTCGGCGCAGCACCATGCTTCTTGGCGATGGTATCGAGAAGCGAGCCTTCCTTGGCGAGATCGCCGGCGGCCAGCGGGAACCAGGGAATGAAGCCGATATTGTGCTTCTCGCAATAATCGAGCACGTCTTCGCTGGTGCGGTCGACGAGATTATAGCGGTTCTGCACCGTCACGACCTTGAAATGCTTCGAGGCGGCTTCGATGTCGGCAACCGAGACTTCGCTCAGGCCCGCATGGCGGATAATGCCGTCGCTCAGCAGAGATTTCACGGCATCGAATTGCTCGGCCGCCGGCACCTTGGAATCGATCCGGTGAAGCTGCCAGAGGTCGATCCGGTCGACGCCGAGATTACGCAGGCTCTTATGCGCCTGCTGGATGAGATATTCCGGGCGGCCCAAAGGTACCCAGACATTCGGGCCGGTGCGGGTCAATCCGCCCTTGGTGGCGACGACGAGGCCGTTGGGATAGGGATGCAGAGCTTCCTTGATGAGGCGTTCGGACACATCCGGGCCATAGGAATCGGCCGTATCGATGAAGTTGATGCCGAGTTCCGGCAGGCGCTTCAGGGTGCGGACGGCTTCCGCATGGTCATCGGGCTCGCCCCATATGCCGGCACCCGTGATGCGCATGGCACCGAAGCCGAGACGATTAACGGGGAGATCGCCGCCGATCTTGAATTGACCGGACTTGGCTGCGTCGAAATCTGACATGGTGATGGTCCCTTTGCTGATCTGAAATATGAATAGAGTTCCCGGCAACGGAGCGGCCGGGACTTTTCGAGCAAATTGAGCTGGTCGCGAAGAGGGGAATAAGGCCGCGACGCCTTAGTACATGGGTCGGCAGCTCAGCATATGCAATGCACGGCCCCAAGACAGGCTATTCTTTCCGGGGTGTCGTGATCGGCGCGGCGCATTTTCGCGTGCGATTGCAGAGGGCCATCACAAGCCCCCGTCGAGCCTAGCGGTGCGACAAATGCTGCTGCGCGTGCACGCCGAGATCAGCAAGCGCTTCCCAAAGCTCCTTGAATATGCTGCTGGCAAAGTCTTCCAGCGACGTCGTCCCTTGCGGCGTATCATTCCAGCGTTCACCGCCGATGCGCAGCATGCTGACGACCGCAGCCGCGAGCACACTCAGGCGGAACCGCTCCTTATGGTCGCCGTGACAACGGGCATGCAGCGCAGCCGCGAGCTTTCTTTCAAGCTTGGCATATTTCAGCTGATCGCGGGCGCGAAGCGCCGGCGTGTCACGGATCAGGACCGCGACGGCAAGATGCCGCGGATCCGAGATAGCGGCATGCAAAGCCGCGTTGATCGCCGCCTCGATAACCTCCACAAGCGACGCGTCCGGGGGCTGAGCTGCGACGGCGCCGATCAACTCGGAGGCAAAACTGTCCTGCCAGGCGGCAACCACATCTTCCTTGCTGGGAAAATAGTCGAAGAAGCTGCGTTTGGAGACATCGGCTGCCTCGGTGATGTCTTCAATCGTCGTATTGTCGAAGCCCCGCTCGAGAAACAGCGTCAAGGCCTCGTTTTCGATACGCTCCCGGGTCTGGCGGCGCTTCCGTTCACGCCGCCCTTCCCTCACCGCGACATCGATGCCAGGCAAATCCGCCATCTGGTCCCCCATTATGCACTTGCTTCAGGCCGTCCCGTATCGGCCTTGCCGGCTTCCGCCGCATATGCGGCGATTCCCGCACCCGTCTCGGTGCTACGATATTTGGAGCCGTCAATCGAGAGCTCAAGCGGATTTTGCCGCGATATCCTGTAGACGCCGGCGGGCGGGATGTTGCGCACGGTGCCGCCAATGCGCTTGCCTCTCAGACCCAGGCTTTCCAGAATGGGCCGGGGAACCGGACAACGCGGACCATAGGTGAACTGATAGAAGGCGCCGCCTGGTTTCATCGTCTCGAAGGCGCCGCCGACAATCGCCGCGACTTTGGAAGGCGGCATGGACAATAGCGGCAGACCGCTGATGACGGCGCCAAAGGGCGCGTCGTCAAACAGGCCACAATCGCCAAGCTGCGCCGCATCCATCTGCACCACGCGCGCTTCGGGGAAGCGGGCGCGCAGCCGAACGGCAAACTCCTCGCCGAATTCGACAAGGGTCAGGGCGCTTTCAGGAATCCCGCGCGCCAACAAGGCGCGCGTGAAAACACCCGTGCCGGGACCAAGCTCCAGCACGGGACCGTCAAACGGATCGATTTCCTGCGTCATCAGCCTGGCCAGACGCTCACCCGAAGGCGCGACCGCGGCAACCCGCATCGGATCGCTCACCCACGAGCGGAAAAACTGCACAAAATCGGAGCATGATGTCTTTGTCGTCATTCCGCGAATCCAATCTCCGGCTACGATGGCGAATGCATTGCGATCAGGACCGAGCAGCGTGGCATTTCAAAGGCGCGCCACACCATCAGAGTGCCTGGAATCGCTGATATGCCAGCGCAATCATCTAATTTTTTTCATTGTTTATTTTCATCAATTACAAACTTGCATTTAGTGCAATAAATTACCAGATACAATAGGCGATGCCAAATCCCCTTACAGGAGTTCCGCAATGCCAGATTGGTCAGTGAAAGACATTCCTGCGCAAGCAGGCAGAATTGCAGTTATCACCGGCGCCAATAGTGGCATCGGCTATGAAGCAGCCAAGGCGCTGGCAGGCGCCGGCGCAAAGGTGATCATCGCCTCGCGCAATGAAAGAAAGGGCGCAGAGGCGCTCGCCAATATCCGCTCGGCGACGCCGGATGCGGATATAGCCTTCGAACCTCTCGATCTTTCCCGCCTCGATTCGGTCGCCCGTACGGCCGATCGCATCGCGGCCTCCGTGCCGCACATCGATCTTCTCATCAACAATGCCGGCGTCATGGCCATTCCGGATCGGCACGAAACGGAAGACGGTTTCGAGATGCAGATGGGAGCCAATTATATCGGCCATTTTGCCTGGACGATGCGGCTGCTGCCCAAGGTCTTCGCCTCCGACAATCCGCGCGTGGTCACCGTCAGCAGCCTGGCGCATCGCAGCGGCCGGATCAATTTCGACGATCTGCAATGGCGAAGAAATTACAGGCCCTGGCGCGCCTATTGCCAGTCAAAGCTCGCGACGCTGCTGTTCAGCCTGGAGCTCGATCGCATTGCCCGCGCGGAGGGCTGGAAGCTGAAAAGCGTTGCCGCCCATCCCGGATATTCGGTTACCGGTCTGCAGACAGCGGGGCCACGCATGGGCCGAGAAAGGGCAAGTTCGCTCGAGTTCCTGATGAAAATCATGGAGCCGATGCTCTCGCAATCGGCAGCGGCGGGCGCCTTGCCGACGCTTCTTGCCGCCACCTCGCCTGAGGCGGAAGGTGGCCTCATGTATGGTCCAAACGGCTTTTATGAACTCAAGGGGCCGCCGGTCCGCTCCAAGATTGCCGCACATGCCCGTGACCCCGCCATTTGGCGGCGGCTTTGGGATGTCTCGCAACAGCTGACAGGATTGAAGATGCCTCTCCCCACAACTGACTGAAGCGGCGCTCTCTCCGCGATGACGGAGAGAGCATCACCCAT
Source organism: Rhizobium sp. AC27/96 (assembly GCF_001692325.1). Classification (GTDB taxonomy): domain Bacteria; phylum Pseudomonadota; class Alphaproteobacteria; order Rhizobiales; family Rhizobiaceae; genus Rhizobium. The sequence goes on from NZ_LXKN01000046.1 coordinate 278,390, forward strand.
TCGGCTTATGGGCTCACGCACTGACGGCGCGGTCCATTGGTCGGCTGATAGGTATCGTCGGAAGCGCGGTAGGTCTTGTAGCGGCTGGCGCACCAGCGAACATGAGCGCTGCCACGGGGCGGATGAGAAATGGCCCCGCCAATGATCGCACCGGCCGTGAAGGCGGCCAGCGGATACCAGTAGCCGTCGTGATAGCGGCGATAGCCCGGGCGCGCATAGCGATAGCCGCGGTGGCCATGCCAATAGCCGCCGCGATAATGCGGACGGTAGTGCGGACGATAATGAGGGCGATGCGGGCGATAGTGCCTGCGGTGATGACGATACTGTACGTCGATCACGCCCGCGGCCTGGGTGCTTGTCTGCGCAGCTGCCGGCTGGACCATCGGCTGGATCGGTCCCGCGGTGGCCGGATCGAAAGACGAGAGCGCCATCAATGCACTTAAAGCAGTCACTGTTACCGTTGTCAGAAGTCGTTTCACAGCTCTTCTCCTCTTGAGTCGCAACACCGATGAACAACGCGCAATGATTGAAAATGTTTCACAATATTACTGCTTGCGCAAGTACGTGGACTCGACATATAGATAGGAAGCCTACCTATCTATATGTCGATCGAGACCAATGGATAAATCCGACCCTCGTCACGCGCTCGAAGAAGCACAGGCGCTCGCTGAAGCGCTGCGTCCCGCCCTCCATCGTCTGTATCGGCAATTGCGGCGCGAGAGCGACGATCCCGGCCTTTCGCCGCTGCACGCCCTGCTGCTCTTTGCCATCATGCGCCAACCGGGCATCGGCGTTGCCGAACTTGCGCGGATGGAGAAGCTGCGCGGCCCGACGATATCCGGGCATGTGAAGGTGATGGAGAGGGACGGCCTCATCATGCGTTCGGAACCAGACCCCACTGACCGCAGGCGCAATGGCCTGATGGCGACCGAGAAAGGTCAAGACATCATGCGCAGCATGAAGCAGAAGCGAACCGACTGGCTCGCATCGGAACTGGCCAAACTATCACCCGAACAACGCGCGGCCATTCGCGGCGCGGTCGGGCCGCTTGGGGAGATCGGACAATGAGCGGCACACCCCTGAATGCCACTCCGCCACTGACGCCAGCCGGTGATAATCCGCCGGATCGTCGCGAGATCCGTGCTGTCATTCTCGGCCTGATGATCGTTCTCGGCCTTGGCGCCATCGACCAGAGCATCGTCGCCACCGCACTGCCGCGCATTGTCAGCGATCTCGGCGGTTTGACGCATCTCTCCTGGGTCGTCAGCGCCTATGTGCTCGCCTCCACCAGCACCATGCCGCTTTACGGCAAGCTCAGCGACCAATATGGCCGCAAGCCGATGATCTATGCGGCGATCCTGATCTTCCTTCTCGGCTCGGTCCTGAGCGGCATGGCGCAAACGCTGATGCAGCTCATCATCTTCCGCGCCATCCAGGGCATCGGCGCGGGCGGATTGATGCCGCTGGCGCAGATCATCATCGGCGATATCGTGCCGCCGGCCAAGCGCGGGCGCAATCAGGGCTCGATCGCGGCTGTCTTCGCCATCTGCAGTGTCATCGGCCCGATTGCCGGCGGCATCATCACCGATCTCCTGTCCTGGCACTGGATCTTCTATGTCAACCTGCCGATCGGCGCCGTCGCGCTGGTCATGATCGGCCGCGCGCTCAAGCGGCCGCATCAGTCACACAGCCGTCGCATCGACTATCTCGGTGCAGCCTTGCTGACGGCCTGCACGACCAGCTTCCTGCTGGTGCTGGCGCTCGGCGGCAATGAATGGGCCTGGAATTCGCCGGAAATTTTCAGCCTGTCCGCACTCGCCCTGGTTCTCTGCGTTCTGTTCGTCTTCCACATCCGGCGCGAAGCCGAACCGGTGCTGCCGCCCGATCTCTTCCATAACCGGCTGTTCGTCGTCGCCTGCATCGTGCTCGCCCTGACCTTCATGGGCATGCTCGGCGCGAGCCTGTTCTTTCCGCTATTCTTCCAGATGGTCATGGGTGTCAGCCCGTCGCATTCCGGCCTGCTGACCGGCCCGCTGATGGTCGGCGTCGTCATATCGTCGATGCTCAACGGCCGCGTGCTGCTGCATCGCTTCGGGCGCTACAAGCCGGCACAGCTCTTCGGCCTCGGTCTTGCAACCATCGCCTTCGCGGTGCTTGCCTGGGCTGCGGCCACCAGCCAGGGCTTCTGGATCATCGAACCGGCCGTCTTCGCGCTTGGCCTGGGGCTTGGGCTCGTCATGCCGACGATGACGATCGCGGTGCAGAATGCCCTGCCCTTCGCTCATCGCGGCGTGGGTACGGCAACGCTTGCCTTCTTCCGCTCGCTCGGCGGCCTCATCGGCGTTACCGGCTCCGGCGCTATCCTTGCCTATCGCGTGCAGAATGCCGGCGGTCTGCTGGATGGCGTGCATATGTCATCGCTCACCGAAGCCGGTCTGAAGCAGCTCGCCACCGCCTCCCCCGAAGTCCATGCCGCCGCCATTGCCCTCTACCGCCACGCCATCGCCATGACGTTCGCAACGGGAACGGTGATCGTGGCATTGGCGCTGGCGGCGCTGTTGTTTCTGCCGGAACTGCCGCTGGCGACGGATCATGGAGGAGCGGCAACCTCGCGAAAGTGAACATCTCGCTTCGCAACGAGGTATTTACCGCCACCCTCCCGACGATACGAATTATGCCGCGTCGATATCGAGCGTCTCAGTGCCGGTCTCTTCGGCTATCACCGACTTCACAAGCTCGAAGCGTTGGCGAAAACGCGGATCGATGGTGATCTCGTCGATTGGATAGTTTGAATAGGCCGCAAAGCTCTGCTCCATGAAATCCTGCAGCGAGATCAGCCTGTATTCCTGATAGCGCTTGAACATGTAGGAGCCTTCGACGCCGAGGGCTTCCGCAATCTCCGGATAGACCGGAAAGCACACCCCCGTCATGATCAGGTCTGCCGGTACGATATCCGTGGGATTGGGCTCGATCCCGCATGATTGAAGGTAGGTGTGGGCAATGTCGTGGATGGGGCGGGCTTTCGAGTGATCAATGCCGTGCATGAAGCTCTCGCGACGCCCCCAGGATCTGAACGGAGCCGAAATATCCAGCCCATATCGAGCGAAATTGTCCATCAGCTGCTGACGCTCGCCCTCCCAACGGTTCAAGAATCCGCACCGCTCGAAAATATCGCGCCGGAAAAGAGAGCACGCTCGCTCGACGCTCAACCCCGCCCTGAAGGCCGCCAGTCCTATCATCGAATGATAGGCACCCATGACACCGTTGAAAATCCCACCCCCCATGAGGGTGAAACAGACATCCGGATGATAGGCGTCAAACGCTATCGAAGGGATTCTGTCCAGCTTGGCCGCGGTGGAGAAATCACAATAGCCCTGCTCGATAAAGGGATGAATGATCACCCTGTCATAGTCCGGAATTTTCGGCTGATAGCTGTTGAGGTCCGCCTTCAGGTGCCAGATGGTGACAGCATCGATCTCGATGTCATTGGTAAGCAGCCGCAGCGAGTTTGCCAGGTTGTGCGTCTGTGCGTTTGAAATGACCAACCACGATTCCACGAAAAACTCCCATGCATATCTTGTGTGAGCGGCGAACCGGTACCCATTGCCCTCACATCAGGGGCGCAGCATCTCGATTTCGCGCTCGTCACAGACCACGTCCTGAAACTCGGCGACGGGAGGTGGCAACATCTCGAACTTCCTCGCCGACGCGTCGGCCGGCTGGGATACGTAGTGCCGGACGAAACACCGCATGACGTGCGCTACGCCAAGGTGGTTTACCTCGCGATAGTCGTCCTCGTAGTAGAGGCCGCCAGCATAGCTTCCGGTGATGATTTCGTAGGAGGGAAAATAGTCCACCCAGTCGAAGCGTGAGAGCATCTGCTCGGCTGCCACGCGCAGCACGGATTTGCTGTAGGTTGTCGAAACCAGGACGCTTCGGTTCTCGTAGGTCGCGACCAGCGGCACCGGAGAGACCGTGAGCAGCACCTTCACCCGGGGATTCACCGCCTTCAGTTTCTTGAGGAAAAGAGACAGATCATCATTCACGTTGTCCAGGGTAAGATTGATGAACTCGTGCTGATCGGGGTCGAAAGAACCAGCGGTGACGCCAGGCGCCAGGGGAAAGATGGAACCGTCCGCCTTTGATCTCCATGCCTCGGTAAGCCCGAGAGTGAAAACCAGGACGTCGGAATCGGCGAAAACCGACCGGACCGCCGCAAGATGGCGCCTGCGCGCCTCGGCAACGGCCTTGGCTGTTTCATAGCCATCCGGCTCGACCTGCGGGCGATAGGGATCGACAAACCTGCCGTCCTTGCGCAACCACGCCTTCTCCAGGGGAACACGGCCCTCGAAAGCCTCATCGAAAAGCTGAAGCAACTGCCGTGAGGTGTAGATATTTCCATATCGCGCCGAGAAAACGCCGAAGTTGCGCTTAACGCGCTCCGCTTCGGAAAGCTCGCTTCCCTTTTCGGTAATGAAATAATGAAAGCCGATGCGCTGGATCTGCCGCGAAATATGCTGAGCGAAACAACTGCCGGCGGTTGCGACTTTCGACGTCTTGTCGATCGTGAACCTTGGATTCACGATCGGATCGAACATGTGCGTTTCCACCCGTGCGACAGACCGCCGCCATAGTTGGTAATCCTGAATTCCGGCATATGGATTCGTCATGCATGTATCTCCGCCACAACGCTTGTGACCTGATGAAAACGATTGCGAAAACCGGGCTCGACCTGAATTTCATTCAGATCGTATCCCCGATAGACCTCGAAGCTGCGCTCGATGAATTTCTGCAGTGAGATCAGCTTGTATTCGCCCGGAAGCTTGAAGAAATACGAGCCATCGACGCCGAGCGCCTCTCCGATCTCGGGATAGACTGGCAGGCAGCCTGCCTCCACCATCGTGTCAAACGGCAGAATATCCGTCTTGTTGATCTCCACGTTCTGACTTTTGAGAAACGCCCGCGCGATATCGAAAATCGGCTGCGCCTTTGGATGCCCCAAACTGTGCATGAAAATTTCGCCGCGTGACCAGCGCCGGAAGGAATTCGACAAGTCGATTCCGAAGGTTGCGAATGTTGCAATGAGCCTGTCTCTCGCAGGCTCCCATCGCGCAAGAAAGCCGCATCGCTCGTAAACGTCGCGGCGAAACAACATGAGCGTCTCCTCGATGCCCAATCCCGCCTGGAAGGCCGCGAGCGCGATCATCGACTGGCTGGCGGCCATCGGCTCGGTAATTCGCGTTCCCCTTGCTCCAGCAAAACAGAAATCCGGATGGTAAGCATCAAATTCCAGATTCGGAATCCTGCAGAGATTCCGCGCCGTTGAGAAATCATAGCCGCTAAGCTCGACCTCGGGATTTACAATCACCCGATCATAGGTCGGGATCTTCTCCGCATATTCCTGCGTATTCCGCTTGAATTGCCACACATCGACGCAATCAAGATGGAAGCTGTTGCTCAACAACTGCAACGAACGCGCAAGACCATACGTGTTGCAGTTGGAAACCAACAGCCAACGCTCCATGGCACGCCCCTAACATATGCGCATTGACATCAAAATCCCGCCAACGCGATGCCGAATAGATAGCCCCTATGCTATTCAAGGCTCGCGATGTGCAGTCCCTGGTTCTTTTGTTATCGGAAGGACAGAAGAGTTATTCTTCAGTCGTAGAAAGACCTGTCTCAGCTGGCTCCATTGATGCTCCCAACGCAATTAAGCGATGCATGAAGTAAACTGGCTGTGTCTTTGCAATTCTATACAGATAGCGTCGCCCCCAGTCCGGTAGCGTCATATCGTGGAAACGCGCCATGATTTCAGGCCGCTGGCGACTTCGCCGAAACCGAGTATTGGCCGGCAAGCTGCGCAAGCTCGATGCGAGCCATGGGCCGAGCGCGAGGTGATTACCACCGACGGATCAGGGCGATCTTTCGCTACGACTGGGGGATGCCTCGTGCGATTGCAGTTCACGCAAGAGCGAGCAAGATACTGGTTCTGCGCAGCAATTCGCCGCGTTTTGAACTAAACCAAAATTCAGAAAGAAATGGCGCACCCGAAGAGATTCGAACTCCTGACCCCCAGATTCGTAGTCTGGTGCTCTATCCAGCTGAGCTACGGGTGCGTGCCGAAACGGAAGGAACCGTTTGGTGTGGCGGTTCTCTAAAGCCTCCCTTGAGGGAATGCAAGTGGATTTGTGAAAAAGATCGCGATTTTCGTGCAAGATGCCGGCAAGAGACTGAAAATACTCAACTTTCTTGGAGGCTCCGGCTGCGATAATCGTCGAGGGATACCGGTCGGTCGGGAATTTCGATTCGGAACTGCGTTCCCGCTGCCGGCTTTTCCACCAGCGCAATGGTGCCGCCATGGGCCAGCACAAGCTCTCTCGCAATCGCCAGGCCAAGGCCGGTACCGCCGGAGCGCGCGGAGCCACGGAAGGCGGTAAAGAGGTTTTCGCGGGCTTTCTGCGGCATGCCGGGGCCGGTGTCATCGACGGTGATGCTGACGACGCTGCCGATTCGATGCGCCGAGACGGTGATGCGCCGGATGCTGTCCGGCGTAATCTCGCCAAAGGCGATCAGCGCCTGATGGGCATTGCGGCAGAGATTGTGGATGACACGGAACAGTTGCTCGCTGTCGGCGTCGACCTCCAGCTCGGGGCTCAGCTGCTCGACGAATTCTATGCCGCTTTCGGGATCGATCGCCAGGATATCGCGCACCTCGCCGATAAGCTCGACGAGGTGAATCTTGCGCCGGCGCGGGGCGGATTCGGAGGTCTGGCCGTAGGACAGAACCTCGGTCGTGTAGCCGACGGCGCGATCGATCGTGCGCAGCAGCTTGGGCGCAAAACGTTTGACCATCGGATCATCGACATCGACCAGCCTGTCCGACATAAGCTGCGCAGCCGACAATATGTTGCGCATGTCGTGGTTGATCTTCGACACGGCGAGGCCGAGGGCCGCCAGATTTTTCTGCTGCTTCAGCGTCTTCTGCAGCTGCGACTGCATCGAGGCCAGATGACGGCCGGCAACGGCGAGCTCATCGCCCCCCTTATCGGGCACCAGCACGCGGCCCGGATCTTCCGGATCGTCCGAATAGGCCTGCATGCTGTCGGTGAGGCGGCGGATCGGCCTGATCATCATGCGGTTGATTGCAAAGAAGATCAGCGTCGCTGTGAAGAGCGAGATCAGGATCGACATGAAGAAGACGCTGCCGGAATAGGCGAGCATCGCATTGCGCAGACGCGTATCCTTCAGCACCACCTCGATCCCGGTGCCGGCATCGCCGCCGACAGGGCCAAAGACGCGGATGATGCGGTTGCCACCGAACAGCAGCGTATCGAGCGCGTCCTTGATGGCCGTCAGCTGCGACACATCGCTCAGATCATACATGTCGTCGACGGAAGCGGGCATTTCAGCCGTCGCCAGCAAGCGCGACGTGCCGTCCTTGCGCAGGACGATGGCCCGGGTGCCGGTGGCCATCAGGGTTTCCTTTTGCAGCGCGCGGGGCAGCTCGGCCGGCTGCAGGCCGTCGATGACGATTGCGGCAGCGGCGGCCGTGCTCAGGCGATCTTCCAGCCAGCGCAGCCGCATATTGGCAACGGAGGGCACGAAGATCAGCACTTCGGCGATAAGAATGAAGCCGACGGTGAGGATGAGAAGCTTGCCGGAGAGGCCGCCGAAAATGCCCGTAGGCCTGCAAAACTGGGACAGACGACCCTTCTCGGCCTTGCCGGCCTTCGCGGTATCCCTGCCCTGCTCACTATCCATTTCAATTGTCCCGCTTCGCCGCTAAGCGACCTGATGGCGACGTATCGAAACCAGATAATAGGTGATTATGGGCTTTTTTCCAATCGCTTCCCGGCTTTGAAACCGCAACAGGCTCGGAAAGGACGGTGGCGGCGCTCACGCAAGGCCGCACCGCCCTTGCGAAGAGATCAGAATTCTTCCCAATTCTGCGTCGTGGTGGCCGGCGATCGGGCAGCACTGCCGCCAAAGGCCGTCGCAACCTTGTCGATCATCCGGCGTGCCGGCGAGGCCGCCGGACGATGCGTTTCGGCCCGCGCCGGCACCGGAGCGGACAGGGTGCCGACATCGACCTTGAAGCGGGAAACAAGGCGCACCAGACCATCGGCCTCGCCCGCCAGACGATGCGTCGCGGCCGAGGTCTCTTCGACCATCGCGGCATTGCGCTGCGTGACTTCGTCCATCTGATTGACGGCCTTGTTGACCTCGGACAGGCCTGTTGCCTGTTCGCGCGCCGCCGTCGCGATGGAATGGATATGATCGTTGATCTTGAGCACGCGGGCTTCGATGGTCGCCAGCGCCGAGCCGGTGTCCTGCACCAGCTTGACGCCGACCTGCACCTGATCGCCCGATTTGCTGATCAGCGCCTTGATATCCTTGGCCGCAGTGGCGGAGCGTTGGGCAAGCTCGCGCACTTCCTGGGCAACGACGGCAAAGCCTTTGCCCGCCTCGCCGGCACGCGCCGCTTCCACGCCGGCATTCAGCGCCAGCAGATTGGTCTGAAAGGCGATATCGTCGATGACGCCGATGATCTGGCTGATTTCGCCTGATGCCTGCTGGATGCGGCCCATGGCGTCGATGGCGTTGCGAACCACCGTGCCGGAGCGGGCGGCATCGTCCTTGGCCTCGCTGACCATGACGCTTGCCTCGCGTGCCCGTTCCGTCGAATTCTGGACGACGGAGGTGATCTCGTCGAGCGCCGCCGAGGTTTCCTCGAGAGCGGCGGCCTGCTGTTCGGTGCGCTTGGAAAGATCGTCGCTGGCGTGGCGCAGCTCATTGGTGTTGGAGTTGATCGAGCCCGTGGTCTCGCGCACTTCGCGCATGGTGCTCTTGAGCGTTGCAAACGTCGCATTGACGTTCTCCTGCAATTCCGCAAAGGCGCCCTGGAACTCACCCTTCATCGCCTGCGTCAAATCGCCATCGGCCAGGCTTGCGATGACGCGGCGAACCTCGCCGATGCCGGCATCGACGCTGACAAGCAGCTCATTCACATTGCCGGCGAAACGATTGAGATTGGCGTCGCCATAATCCCTATCGATGCGGCGGCTGAAATCGCCGGCGGCGGCAGCCGAAACGGCCAGCGACATGCTCGATTGAAGCTCGTCGCTTCTGGCGCGCATGGCCGTTTCCTCGGCGTTCATACGGCGAACGGCATTGCCGTTTTCCTTGAAGACATCGACGGCGGCGGCCATTTCGCCGATTTCGTCGGCGCGGCCGGCAAACGGAACCTCGATATCGAATTGCCCGTCGGCAACCTGCTTGATGGCGTCCGTCACCTTGCGGATCGGGCGGCTCAGGTGGACCGTACCGATATAGGTGCCCAGGCCGACACCGGCGCCGATACCGACGATCATGATACCAAGGACGACCCAAAGAACGTGATCGTGAAAAGTCGCGATCTCGCTTTCAGCCCTGGCAAGCTCTGCCTTGTCGGCCTGGACGACGGCATCGATCTCGGCCTGGAAGGCTTTGCGATTGGCGCGGTTCGCCTCGTTGTTTCCCTGTTTGCTGGCTGCATCCGGACCGTCCGTCACGCCGAGGCGGGCCGTCTCCGTGCGGAAGCCGCGAAACTCCTGGGCGCGGGTCTGCAATTTGGAAAATTCCGCCTTTTGGGCATCGGGAACCAGAGGCGCCCATGCCGCAAGCACCTTGTCGATCTCATCTAGATCGCTCATCAGCCCATCGGCAAAGTTCTTGGAATCCTTCGCCGAAGCGGCCGCGTAAATACCGCGCGCTTCCATGACGACCGCGGTCACGTAGCGATTGAGGTGCTCGCCCATATAGGCGCGGCTGGCTGTCTGCTCGTAACTCTGTAATTTCTGGTCATATTGATGCAGAGCATAAAGAGCGGTGGCACCGATCAAGAGTGCCGCGCCAGTCATAACTGATACAAGCAGATTTATTTTGCCGCGAATTTTCACAATATACCTCCGGCGCCGAGCCCATCCCCCAGAAATCGACGGGTTTTCCCGGCATATACCTAGATATCGGCTAAATTGATTAATGTTATATTGCGGTAATTTTAATCAAAACGCGCCTATTCGGCGCTATTTCGGGCCTATATTTAAGTAATTACTGAATTATATTGCTGGCGCCGTAGTCGAGCAGACGGAATGCTGGAGCAGTGCGCGGCGATGGGCGATCGACCGGCTGAAATCCCTGATTCAAAGGAATTTGCGGCGGTATAATTGACTCTCCGGGCCTTGATCCGTATAAGCCCGCGCACGTCCGGTCACGGAGCCTGCATTTGCGGGCCAAGTCCGTTCGCCATAATCAACAACGCTGCTTGCTGTTAAGGCAAAGCTCAAGAAGGGCCGCACTCCGCGGTGTTTAAATAAATGAAGCGTACCTATCAACCATCCAAGCTTGTTCGCAAGCGTCGCCACGGCTTCCGTTCGCGTATGGCCACCAAGGGCGGTCGCGCGGTTCTTTCCGCTCGCCGTAGCCGCGGCCGCAAGCGTCTTTCGGCCTAACGGCCGAAATGCCCGATAGTCGAGGATGGCGGGCAAATTGACGAATGAACGACCCAATAAGACTGTCGGGCGGCTGAAAAGCCGGCCGCAGTTCCTTGCAGTCCGCGAAGGTGAGAAGCGCAGAGGCGGCTTCTTCCTCCTAGAGATGCTGGACCGCAAGCTTGCCGACGCCGACCCCCGCGTTGGTTTTACCGTTACAAAAAAACATGGCAACGCAGTGGAGCGTAACCGCATGCGGCGCAGGCTGAAAGAAGCCGTGCGGCTTCATGCCGGGTTTGCAATGCAGCCCGGACACGACTATGTGGTTGTCGCGCGGCGCGATGTGCTGACCGCACCTTTCGAAAAATTGGCAAGCGAACTCGTAAGCCGCATCGAAACCAGGCCGAAACATCGGCGGTCGGAAACGGACCGCTCCAGGAAAGTATGATGGAAAACAAACGCAATTACTTCATTGCAATTGCACTGTCTGTGCTGATTGTTCTTGCCTGGCAGTTTTTCTATATGAACCCGCGCCTTGAAGCGCAGCGCCAGGCCGAACAGGCCGCCAAGCTGCAGCAGCAGTCGCAGCAGGCCCAGCAGACGACGCCCGCAGCTGCGGGCGCAGGCGCCGCGGTCAACGGTTCACTGCCGGCAGGCGGCCAGACCGCGCCGACGGTCCTGTCGCGCGACCAATCGGTTGCCAAGACCGCCTCTTCGCGCATCACGATCGATACGCCCGCACTCGCCGGCTCCATCAACCTGGAGGGCGCGCGCCTCGACGACCTCAGGCTCAAGACCTATCACGAGACCGTCGACAAGAGCAGCCCGATCATCACGCTGTTCAGCCCGGCCGACACCAAGGATGGTTACTTCACCGAGCTCGGCTATGTCGGCAGCGACGCCACCGGCGCAGTCCCCGGCCCTTCGACCGTCTGGACGCTCTCGAGCGGCGACAAGCTGACCGACAAGACGCCGGTAACGCTCACCTTTACCAATGACAAGGGCATCACCTTTTCGCGCACGATTTCGGTCGACGATCGCTACATGTTCACGATCAGCGACAAGATCGCCAACAGCGGCCAGGCACCGGTTTCGCTGTCGAGCTATGGCCGCGTCACCCGTTACAACAAACCGGAGACGCCGTCTGCTTACGTTCTGCACGAAGGCTTCATCGGCGTCATCGGCGATGACGGCCTGATCGAGACCAAGTACGCAGCGACCGAAAAGGAAGCCACGACGCCCGCCAAGTCCACCGGCGGCTGGCTCGGCATGACGGACAAGTACTGGGCCGCGACCATCGTGCCGCCGCAGGCGACCGCCTATGATGCCCGTTTCTCGCACTTCAGCGACGGCACGCCGCGCTATCAGGCCGATTACAAGCAGGACGCCATCACGGTTGCTCCCAGCCAGTCGATCGAACTGAAGAACCTCGTCTTCGCCGGCGCGAAAGAAGTACCGGTCATCGACCGTTACGAGACCAGCTACTCGATCCCGCGCTTCGACCGCCTGATCGACTGGGGCTGGTTCTATTTCATCACCAAGCCGATGTTCAAGCTGATGGATTTCTTCTTCCGCTACTTCGGCAATTTCGGCGTCGCCATCCTTTGCACCACCATCGTGGTCAAGGCATTGTTCTTCCCGCTCGCCAGCAAGCAGTATGCTTCGATGGCCAACATGAAGCGCATGCAGCCGAAAATGGAAGAGCTGAAGGCGAAGTTCGGCGACGACCGAATGGGGCTGCAACAGGCGACGATGCAGCTCTATAAGGAAGAGAAGATCAATCCGATCGCGGGTTGCTGGCCGGTGCTCTTGCAGATCCCGATCTTCTTCTCGCTCTATAAGGTGATCTACATCACCATCGAGATGCGCCATGCGCCGTTCTTCGGCTGGATCCAGGACCTTTCCGCTCCGGACCCGACCTCGATCGTCAATCTCTTCGGGCTGCTGCCGTTTGCGGCTCCGACCATCCTGCATCTCGGCGTCTGGCCGATGATCATGGGTGTCACCATGTTCCTGCAGATGCGCATGAACCCGACGCCGCCGGATCCGACCCAGGCGATGATCTTCACCTGGATGCCGCTGGTATTCATGTTCATGCTGGCAAGCTTCCCGGCCGGCCTCGTCATCTACTGGGCCTGGAACAACACGCTCTCGGTCATCCAGCAGTCGATCATCATGAGGCGGCATGGTGTGAAGGTGGAACTCTTCGACAATCTGAAGGGCCTGTTCAAACGAAAACCGGCACCATCGAAATGAACCAAAAAGCCCCGCTCTCGCGGGGCTTTTCTTTTTCGAGAAGTATATGATCTTGCGACGAGGTGGCCGTCTCATGGCGCATGGCCTGCGTTGAGATGCTGACGGAAGAACGCCAGAACCTCCTTATCGAACGACTTGTGGAACGAAGCCCTGTCAAACCCTGCCCGATCGGAGCAAATCTCCGGCTGTGATTTGGCCAAGGCCGGTGGGCATGGCGCCAGGAAGGCGAAATGCGCCGAGCCGGGCACGAGGTGAAAGTCAGGCTTGCTCGGCAAATTGTCCTCAAGCATGGCGACGCTCTTCGGCAGCACGCCGTCGCCGCCCCGCTCGGAACTCCAGAGCTGGATGGGTGCTTCGACGCTCCTCAGGCTCTCCTTGGTCGAGAAGAAGCTCAGTGGATCGGCAAGGACGAAAGCCTTGATGCGTGGGTCACGTGCGAGCGGCGTTGCCGGTATTTCGTTTCGGCGGATTTCGCCGCAGATCGGAGCCGGCTCGGGGCATGGAACGGTAGGATCGCCGAAATCCGGAACGGCGCCGGCGAGCACGAGGCCGGTATAGCCGCCGCGGGAAAAGCCGAAGAAACCGATACGGTCCGGATCGATCTTCGCTCTCTCCTTCCAGCCGGCCAGCAGAAAATCGATGAGACGCTTCACGTCCTGCGGTCGCTGGAACATGATCGAGATATCGCCGGCCCGACTGGGATCGGAGAAATTGTCGCCGGGATGATTGAGCGCGACCACCAGGAAGCCCTTATCCGCAAGCGTCTCGGCAACGTCGTGATGATTAAGGGAACCGCCGCCGTGGCCATGCGAGATGACGACCAGCGGCAGTTTCTCGCCTGCGATAGCGCAGCCACGCACGGCTGGGACAGTGATCGGCCCGAGTTGGACTTCGTTTGCCTGGGTCGCGCAGGGCGACCAGACAAAGCCTTTCAAGGCGGGGCCGTCTGCACCGGCCGGCACTTCGATCGGCGTCAGACCCGCCGCCTGAACCGAGGTTGCGACTAGCCCAAGGGCAATGAGAAAGCCAATTTTGATAAGGTGCATTTTCTTCTCCAGAGAATATCGAAAAACACAAAGGGATAGAGTTCGGCTTATCCCTCGAGATCGGCCGCCCATGCGAAACTGGGATGTGAGGTGCTGGCGCGACTAGGTGCCGTTGGCGCCGCGAATTGGGATCAGCAGATCGGTGGCAATTTCGTGCTCCATCACCTTGGCCGGATGATTGAGGTAAAGCTCGATAACCGGGCGGTCGTCGGGTTCGAAGCCGCTCTGCGGCAGCCAGCTGCCGAAGAGCGTCTGAAAGGTCGAGGAAATCAGGGCGTAAGGTCCCATGAGCCGATAGCTGGCATAGCGTCCGCCCGGCACATCATATCGCTCAAGCCCTTCTGTCGCGGTGCTGTCGCTCGGAAGCACAACTCCAGCGAAATACCGGAACCCCTCGCCCTGCTCCGGATCGCCGGAACCGACGCCGACACGGACGAGATCGGTCCACACCAACCCGGATTCCGATAGTTTTTGGGCGAGACGGCGGAAAGTATGGGGGATGGTCTGGGCGGCCGGACCTTCGTGATGCAAGCCGAATAGCGTCGCCGGTGGTCGATCTTCAATCGTCACCGATTGCAGGTTTGCCGCGATCGCCTGCTGCTGCTGTTGGAAGGCGGTCGGGCTCAGGCCTGTCAGACTGCGAAAGGCACGCGCGAAGCTCTGCGAGCTGTCATAGCCGGCCTCCAAAGCCGCCTCCGTGACCGAGGCGGGGCTCGCGGCCAATTGATATGCCGCCTGCGCAAGCCGTACCCGCCGTATGGTGGCGGCAACGCTTTCGCCTGTCATTGCGCGGTAAAGCCTGTGAAAATGAAAGGGAGAGAAGTGCGCGACCGCTGCCAGGCTTTCGACGGAATGCGGTGCCGACGGATCGACCATGATCGCCTCGATGACCCGCGCTATGCGCCGACGATAGCTCTGTTCGGTGACTGTTTTCATGGTACCGAGCTTTAGCACGATCTGCGTGGTTCAGCGGTGCAGCAATTGCGGATTTTGCCTCGTCGCTCTCGAAATGGAAGAGATGCTCCAGCGCCAATCCGGCGATCAAAACTTGACTTTCGCGGATAAAACCCCGAAGCCAGACCACTCATTCAAGCAAAAGACCGCGAGCGCATGGCAGACCAGACGATAAAAGACGACAAGCCGCTTTTCGGGCGTCCGTGGATTTTCATCCGCGGCGTGCCGGCGATGAAATTTCTGCCACCGGAAGGACCGGCGGAAGTGGCTTTCGCCGGGCGCTCGAATGTCGGCAAGTCATCGCTGATCAATGCGCTGGTCGGTCACAAGGGCCTGGCGCGTACCTCGAACACGCCGGGCCGCACGCAGGAGCTCAATTACTTCGTTCCCGACGGTTTTTCGGGCGAGAATGGCGATCTGCCGCCGATGGCCCTGGTGGACATGCCGGGCTATGGCTATGCGCAGGCCCCGAAGGAACAGGTCGACGCCTGGACGAAGCTGGTGTTCGACTATCTGCGTGGACGCACGACGCTGAAGCGCGTCTATGTGCTCATCGACAGCCGCCACGGCATCAAGAAGAACGATGAAGAAGTGCTGAGCCTACTCGACAAGGCCGCTGTTTCCTATCAGATCGTGCTGACCAAGACGGACAAGATCAAGGAAGCCGGGCTTCCGAGGCTGCTGGCCGATACCGCTGAGAAGACCCGCAAGCGCGCGGCCGCCTATCCCGGCATTCTGTCCACGTCTTCGGAAAAAGGCGATGGCCTCGAGGAGCTGCGCGAGGCCATCAGGCTGACGGTGGGAATTCCCGTCTAATCATTCGCATTCATTCTATGCGCTATGAGGCCGCCGCCCCTTACCCCGCATGGTGAGGCGGCGGCCTTGTCGCCACGAGATGATCACATCTTCGGCAACAACACCTTGTCGACCACATGGATCACGCCGTTGGACTGCTTGACGTCGGCGATGGTGATGTGAGCGGTACCGCCGGCCTCATCGGTCAGGGTCAGCTTGCCGCCCTTGTCCATGGCCTTGATCGTGCAGCCGCCGACCGTTTTCAGGTCGTACTCGCCGCCATTGCTCTTTGCCCATTTCTTGATGGCTGCAGCCATATCGTCACCGGAAACGACATGGCAGGTCAGAATCTTCGTCAGCGTCGCCTTGTTTTCAGGCTTCAGCAGATTTTCGACCGTCCCGGCCGGCAACTTTTTGAAGGCTTCGTTGGTCGGAGCGAAGACGGTGAACGGGCCCTTGCCTTCGAGTGTCTCGACCAAGCCTGCTGCCTTCACGGCCGCCACCAGGGTCGTATGGTCCTTCGAATTGACGGCGTTCTCGATGATGTTCTTGCTTGCATACATCGCTGCGCCACCGACCATCGGGTCCTTGGCGTAAGCCAGGCTCGCGCCGGCCGAAACCATTGCAGCCACAGCGCCGATGCGAATCACGGACTTGATCATGACTTTTCCTCTTCCTCTTTTTTGCCCCGATCAGGCGGGGTCAGAAGAAGATACGGAGGGTATGGAAAAGAGTTTCAGCCGTGATTGTTTTTCGCAGGAAGGTTTCGTCAGGGCAGATGAATGGTGCCCGATGCCACCACTTCGCCCGTGGGCTTGCCGGTCGGAGAGCCGCCGAAGGGCTCGACACTGACCGCGATGATGGCGCCCTCGGTCAATTTACCGTGAAGTTCCGGCGGCAGGGTGATTTCGCCCTCGCCCGTCTGCGGCAGGATGCCCAGCGCCTCGGCCGGATCGCTGCCGCGAATCAGCCAGAGCTCCAGCGATTTCTCTTCCGGCTTGCCGGCGGCGACCGGTGTGACCTTCAAACGGCCGTTGGCGACATCGTAATTGGCCAGCAGACTGATGGCATTGTTCTGGCCGGCGAGCGAAGCGCTGAGCTGCTTGCCGGCGGTCGGACGCAGGGCAGCCTCATTGGTGATCGTGAAGACCAGGACGCCCGCGACCAGAAACAGCGACCCGAAAGCGACGGAACGCCAGAGCGTGAGGGAATTCCAGAGATGTGCGCCGAACGCGGAATCTCCGAAAATCCGCTTCTCTATCTTCGGATATACCGAGGCGGCGGGCGTCACCCTTTCGTATTCCTCGTTGAATTCCGAGAGGTTCTGCTCCCATCGGCTGACAATGGCTGCAAACTGGCGATCGCTGCGCATGCGCCGCTCGACCTTTTGCCGGTCCTCCAGCGAGAGCACGCCAAGGACGTATTCTCCGGCCAGGACTTCATCGCGGGAGCGGCCTCCCTTGCTTTGATCGGGCATACTCATCGGTCCATGCACTCTCTTAGTCTGATCAGGCTTCGGCGCAGCCAGGTGCGCATCGTATTCAAAGGCACCGAATGTTGATCGGCGAGTTCCTGGTAGCTCAAGCCCTCGACATAGGCGCCACGAACAGCCCGCGCACGATCAGCTTCCAACTCTTCCATGCACCTGTCAATGCGCCTGCCCTCTCCCTTGACGATTGCTTGTTCTTCCGGGTCGGGTTCGGTGTCGGCAAGGTCATATGCGGCATCGATTTCATCAGCAACAGGCTTGCGGGCACGAATGAAATCGATCGATCTGTTGCGGGCGATCGCCGTCAGCCAGGGCATTGCCGGTCCTTCGGACACGGCAAATTGCTCGGCTCGCTGCCAGATCTTCACGAAAACCTCCTGCAAAACCTCTTCTGCGTCCGTCTTGTTACCAACGATACGCAGGCAGACGCCGTAGAGTTTCGGACTCGTGCTCTTATAAAGGGCGGCAAAGGCCTTTTGGTCACGCATGGCGACGCGGCCGATAAGCGCTTCCATCTCCTCGCTCGCCATTCGATTCCCCGCTTGCGGCACCTTGGACAATCTTTAAGAGAAAAGTCTCCGCTGGCAAGCGCGGCGGCGAAATCAATTTCGCCAGTTCCAATATGATGCCGAGCAAACTAATCCTGACATCATTATTCCCTCTGTCAAAAACTTGAGATAAAAGGCCGCGAACAATTTCGAAGGGTGCACCATGTCCGAAGCCCACAGCGAACTCCAAGCCAGCCTGCTCGCACAGGCGCTGCCCTACATGCAGCGCTACGAAAACAAGACCATCGTCGTAAAATACGGTGGCCACGCCATGGGCAATGTCGAGCTCGGCAAGGCGTTCGCGGCGGATATCGCACTTCTGAAGCAATCGGGCGTCAACCCGATCGTCGTTCATGGCGGCGGCCCGCAGATCGGCGCCATGCTGACGAAGATGGGCATCGAATCGAAATTCGAAGGCGGCCTGCGCGTCACCGACCAGAAGACGGTCGAGATCGTCGAAATGGTGCTCGCCGGCTCGATCAACAAGGAAATCGTCGCGCTGATCAACCAGACCGGCGAATGGGCGATCGGCCTTTGCGGCAAGGACGGCAACATGGTCTTCGCCGAAAAGGCGCACAAGACCATCAAGGACCCGGATTCCAACATCGAGCGCGTGCTCGATCTCGGCTTTGTCGGCGAAGTGGTCGAAGTCGACCGCACGCTGCTCGACCTGCTCGCCAAGTCGGAAATGATCCCCGTGATCGCCCCGGTTGCTCCCGGTCGCGACGGCGCGACCTACAATATCAACGCCGACACCTTTGCCGGTGCGATCGCCGGGGCGCTCTCCGCCACCCGCCTGCTTTTCCTGACGGATGTCCCAGGCGTGCTCGACAAGCAGGGCCAGCTCATCAAGGAGCTTTCGGTCTCCCAGGCGCATGCGCTGATCGCCGATGGCACGATTTCCGGCGGCATGATCCCGAAGGTCGAAACCTGCATCGACGCCATCAAGGCCGGTGTTCAGGGCGTCGTCATCCTCAACGGCAAAACGGCTCACTCGGTGTTGCTCGAGATCTTCACCGAACACGGCGCCGGCACGCTGATCGTTCCATAGGAAAAACGCCCCTTCCTTTGCAGGAAAGGGCGCGTTTTGCCGTCGGCAACGATGGCATCAGCCGAAGTCGGTCGAGCGGGTGAGATCTTCCCAGGTGGTTATCTCCTCGCTGAAGGCGGCAATTCTTCCGCGCACGAGGTTTAACGCGTCCGTCCCGAGCAAAAGATGGGCGGGCGGGTTTTCCGAAGCTACCAGCGCCAGCATGGCGGCGGCCGCCTTGTGCGGGTCACCGGTCTGATTGCCGCTCTTCTCCTCGCGCGCCTTTCGGATGGGATCGAACAGCTCATCGTAATCCGAGATGCTGCGATCGGAGCGCACCATGGAACGGCCCGCCCAATCCGTGCGGAACGAGCCGGGCGCAACCGCCGTCACATGGATGCCGAACCCCGCTACCTCCTTCGCCAGCACCTCGCTGATCCCCTCCAGCGCGAATTTGCTGCCGCAATAATAGGCAATGCCGGGCATGGTGATGAAACCGCCCATCGAGGTGATATTGATGATGTGGCCGGCGCGGCGACGGCGCATGAAGGGCAATACCGCCTTGATCATCGCAACGGCGCCGAAGACGTTAACGTCGAACTGACGCCGCATCTCGTCGAGCGGCGATTCCTCCAGCGTGCCCTCGTGACCATAGCCGGCATTGTTGATCAAAACATCGATCGGACCCACCTCCTCTTCGATGCGTGTGATGGCCGGCTCGATCGCGGCAAAATCGGTCACATCGAGCAGAACGGCCTTGGCCCGCCCCGGCTGCATGGCCTCGAATTGCGCCTTACCCTCGGCATTGCGAACCGTGCCGACGACACGGTGGCCGGCGCCAAGCGCCGCCTCGGCGAAGGCACGACCGAAGCCCGAGCTGACGCCGGTGATGAGAAAAATCTTGCTGTCTTTCGAACTCATGGGGAACTCCTGGCTGTTAGCGTGGCGCGCTCGATGAGCGGCGCCTTCCCCTAAGTGGATCCGACCTGGTCAGCAGTCCAATATATTGCGGTGTCTTTGTTCATATCTTAAAGATATTTCGCCTCTAAATCGGAAACAGACTGATGGAACTGCGCCACCTCAGATATTTTCTCGCCGTCGCCGAGGAGCTGAATTTCACCCGCGCTGCGCGACGCATCGGTATTGGCCAACCGCCGCTCAGCAATCAGATCCGCGATCTGGAGGACGAAATCGGCGCGCCGCTGTTTCGCCGGATGCCACATGGCGTGGAATTGACGGAGGCGGGGCAAGTCTTTCTGCCGGAAGCACGCGCGATCGTGGCGAAGGCCGGACAGGCAAAGGCGCTGGCGCTGCGAGCGGCGCGTGGCGAACTCGGGCGATTGCGGGTCGGCTTTACCGGCTCGGCGGCGTTCAGTCCGATCGTGCCATCTTCAGTGCGCAGCTTTCGCCGCGCCTATCCGGAAATCGATCTGACTTTGGAGGAGGCGCATACGACGCGGCTGCTGGAGCGGCTTGGCGCCGAGGAGTTGGACGCCGTCTTCATCCGGCCGGGCCACGCAGACCCGCCGGCTTTCCGTTCGCATACGCTTGGCGAGGAAGCCATGGTGATCGCTCTGCCTTCGGGGCACCCTCTGGCGGAGGCGGAGAGCCTGCCGCTGTCGTCCCTATCCGAAGAGCCTTTCGTGCTCTTTCCGCGTACAGCCGGCCCCAGTCTGTTCGACGGGATCATTGCGGCCTGCAGGCACGCAGGCTTCGAACCGATCCTAGGCCAGATCGCGCCGCAGATCACCTCGATCGCCAATCTGATCGCCGTGGAACTCGGCGTCTCGGTGGTGCCGTCGGCAGTGGCGCAAATCCGGGTTCCCGGCGTTACCTATGTTCCGATTGCGGGAAATGGACCGGTGGCGCGGCTGACGCTCGCCACACGCCGCGATGAGCGCTCCGCCGTCGTGCAGAATTTCATCGCGCGCGTGCTGGCGACCAAGGCCGAGCTCGCATGATCAGGACGGACGATAAATCCCCTCGGCCTCGCTTTTCAGCATTCCCATGACCGAGCGGTAGGGCGCCGGCCCATAGCTGATACGGCTGACGCCCAGGCCAGCCATGGTCATGTTGTCCGGGGTTGTCGGGCGCACCATGATGTTGACCGGCAAGGACGAGTGTTCGCAGAGCGCGGCGATCAATTCAGGCTCGACGAGGCCCGGTGCAAAGAAGCCGCTCGCTCCCGCCTCGGCAAAGGCATCGGCGCGGCGATAGGCCTCGTCCAGCAGGATCTGATGGTGCGCCGTGTCGCTTTCCTGCAGAAAGAGATCGCTGCGGGCGTTGATGAACAGCGGTATTTCCCGCCGATCGGCCATCTCCCGGATAGCGCGGATACGTGCCGCCTGCAACTCTATCGGATGGACGCCCTGCCCGCCGACCACCTGATCCTCGAAATTGATGCCGATGGCGCCGTGATCCATGATCTTTTCGACATTAGCCGCGACCGCCTCGGGCTCCACCGCGTAGCCGCCTTCGAAGTCCACGGAAAGCGGCAACGGGCTCGTGACCGAGATCAACCGGGTGGTCACCGCCAGTAGCGACAGCGGTATCGCCTCTCCATCGCCAAAGCCGTTGGCTGCGGCGACGGACCAGCTCCCGGTCGCGAGCGCCTTGGCACCCGCCTCCGTGACCGCCTTGGCCGAACCGGCATCCCAGATGTTGAAAAGAACGAGCGGCTCACCCTTCTTGTGCAGCCGCGCGAATTCCAGCGCCTTTTCCACCTCACTCATCGCATCCCCTCCGAAAAGCCCAGGCGGGCGAATTTCTCTCCACGACCCCAAAGAATGTAAGCTTTTCCTCACTTTGCAAATAGAGCAAAACCCCGGAAATCAATGGTAGAATCATAGCCGGCATTAGATCGCGCGACAATATCTGCAAGGAAGCTCACATATCGGCATGAATATTTTCTTTTCCTTGCACCGGACGGCATGTCATAAGGCGGCCATGAGCCAGACAAAGACGCTATCCGAGCCTTCGGACTTCTCCGACATCCGCGATTGGGTGTTCGATCTCGACAACACGCTCTATCCGCATCATGTCGATCTCTTCGCGCAGATCGACAAGAACATGACGGCCTATGTCTCGGCCCTGCTGCAGATGGAGCGTGAAGATGCCCGCAAGCTGCAGAAGCAATATTACCTCGAGCACGGCACGACCCTGCAGGGGCTGATGATCCATCACGGCATCGACCCCAATGAGTTCCTCGAAAAGGCGCATGCGATCGACTATTCGGCGCTGACGCCGCAGCCGGAACTGGCCGCCGCCATCAAGGCGCTGCCCGGACGCAAGTTCATCTTCACCAACGGCAGCGTCAAGCATGCCGAGGCAACTGCCGGCGCACTCGGCATCCTCGACAATTTCGACGACATCTTCGATATCGTCGCCGCCGATTTCGTGCCGAAGCCGGCCGGCAGCACCTATGACAAGTTCATGAGCCTCAATCGTGTGGATACGAAGAAGGCTGCCATGTTCGAGGACCTGCCGCGCAACCTCACCGTGCCCAAGGCGCTGGGCATGAAAACGGTGCTTCTCGTACCGCAAAACCTGGAGACCGCCATCGTCGAATGGTGGGAGCAGACGACCGGTGAGGACGATCATATAGACTACGTCACCGACGATCTGACGGCCTTCCTCAAGGCACTGGCTTAACCATTCATTAGGGTGGGGTTACGAAAGTTTCATCCGCCTTACAGAGGTTTAATTGGTCGTTTTCGACCACCAGCCGTATCGTTTGACCATTCCTCGACACGAAAGGAAAAGCGATGAACGGGAAAAAACTTCTTCTGACCGGGCTTTCCGCGACCCTTCTTCTGGGTGCTGTAGCACAGGTCGCACTTGCCGCTCCTCATGATGGCAATGATTGGGGCGGCCGTCACCACGGTCATCATCAGGGTCGCTGGCACAGGCCGCATTTTTCGCCTGAAGTCCTTTACGTGCGCATGCTGAAGGAATTCGGCAATCCCGGTGACACGAAGCTGACCAAGGACGAGGTCAAGGCCGGGGTCGACAAGATCTTCGACCAGATCGACGTCAATCATGACGGCCAGATAACCCCCGGCGAATACAAGACCTATCGCCAGGCGCAGATCAAGCAGTGGAAGGCCGAGCACGCCAAGGCCGACGGCGATCAGGCTCAAAATGCCAAACCGCAAGCTGATCAGGCCCAAGGTGACCAGGCTCAGAATAGCCAGGCTCCGACCGCCGACCAATCCAAGGGCGATCAGGCCCAGAATGACGACAACAAGGGTGATAACGGCAACCGCCATCACCGTCCGCATGGCCGCTTCGCGCACGAAGGCGGCTTCATGCGCGGCGCCATGATCTTCCGCTTTGCCGATACCGACCAGAGCGGCCAGATCAGCAAGCAGGAAGCCGAAGACGCCATGAACAAGCTCTTCGATCGCCTGGACCGCAACCACGATGGAGTGGTCAACCTGGACGACATGCCGGGCCGGCCGTTGCTCTAAACCAAGCAACAGTCCCTGCCGATCAAAAGACCCGCCTTCGCGATGCGATGGCGGGTCTTTCTTCGTTTAGTGGCCGTTTTCGTGCTCGTAGAAATCCGTAACGATCTTCCAGGCGTCATCTGCGGTGTCGACGAAGCTGATCAGATTGACATCGTCGGGCGCAATGGTGCCGAATTCGGCAAGCGCATCGAAATTGATGATGCTGCGCCAGAACTTCTCGCCGAAGAGGATCAGCGGCAGGCGCTCCATGCGGCCGGTCTGGATGAGCGTCAGGCATTCGAACAGCTCGTCGAGCGTGCCGAAGCCGCCCGGAAACACGGCAATCGCCTTGGCGCGCACCATGAAGTGCATCTTGCGGATCGCGAAATAGTGGAAATTGAAGCTGAGCTCCGGCGTAACGTAGACGTTCGGCGCCTGTTCGTGCGGCAGGACGATGTTGAGGCCGATCGAAGGCGCACCCTCTTCGGACGCGCCGCGATTGCCCGCTTCCATCACGCCCGGGCCACCGCCGGTGACCACGACATATTCATGGAAATCGAAGCCTGCCGAATAGCGCGAGCAAAGCCGGGCGAACTTGCGCGCTTCCTCGTAGTAGACTGATGCGGCCTCGAGATTGGCGCGCTGCACGTCGTTGCGCGCCGCCCAGGCATTGGTGCCGGGTGCGGGGATACGCGCACCGCCGAACATGACGACGGTCGACTTGATGCCGCGTTCGGTCAGGGACATTTCGGTCTTCAGCAATTCCAGCTGCAGGCGGATCGGCCGCAACTCCTCACGGCAGAGAAAATCCTCATCCGCATAGGCAAGCCTATAGGAAGGCGACATCGACTGCGGTGTGCGCGGCACGGATTCAGCTCGCTTCTTGTCCGCCGAACTCGTCTTCAAGGGGTCCCATACCCCATCCTTGCGCCGCAGCTTGCCGTTCTTCGCCTTGCTCATTTAATCTTGCCTTTCAAATCGATCATGCCGGCCGCTCTGCTTGTGGCAGTGACGGCCAAGCCCTTGCATATGTCCCTACAGCGGCCCGATGCCAAGCTCAATCGGCGCGGAAAAGACATTCCATTTTCGGCATCCATGCTATAGGACCAATCGACCCTCTCCGGACCCGCTGCCGGAAACCACGATAGCCACTGACGTTTTAAGGAATTCCCATGAGCGCAACCGATCTCGCCTCTCTCGAAAAGACCATCGAGGCTGCCTTCGACAATCGCGACAATGTGAACACGTCGACGCGCGGCGAAGTTCGCGACGCCGTGGAACTGGCACTGAATCTGCTCGACGGCGGCAAGGTCCGCGTGGCCGAGCGTGGTTCGGACGGCAATTGGACTGTCAACCAGTGGCTCAAGAAAGCCGTGCTGCTTTCCTTCCGCCTGAACGACATGAAGATCGTCGAAGGCGGCTCCGGCGGTGCGACCTGGTGGGACAAGGTTCCTTCGAAATTCGAAGGCTGGGGCGAGAACCGTTTCCGTGAAGCCGGCTTCCGCGCCGTGCCGAACGCCGTCGTGCGTCATTCCGCCTATATCGCTCCGAACGCCATCCTGATGCCGTCCTTCGTCAATCTCGGCGCCTATGTCGGCGAAGGCACCATGGTCGACACCTGGGCGACCGTCGGCTCCTGCGCGCAGATCGGCAAGCATGTGCACCTGTCCGGCGGCGTCGGCATCGGCGGCGTGCTGGAGCCGATGCAGGCCGGCCCGACCATCATCGAGGACAATTGCTTCATCGGCGCCCGTTCCGAAGTCGTCGAAGGCTGCATCGTTCGCCAGGGCTCCGTGCTGGGCATGGGCGTTTTCATCGGCAAGTCCACCAAGATCGTCGACCGCGCCACCGGCGAGATCACCTATGGCGAAGTGCCGCCCTACTCTGTCGTCGTTGCCGGCTCGCTGCCGAACAGCAATTTGATGGCGAACGGCCAGCCGGCTCCCAGCCTTTATTGCGCCGTGATCGTCAAGCGTGTCGACGAACAGACCCGTTCCAAGACCGGCATCAACGAACTGCTGCGCGACTAAATCTGAATTCGGGAGCGTGGTGGCCACATCACGCTCCCCTTATGCTTGCCGGGTGAGCATGCCCGTGCGATTGCTGGAATCGCTGCAAAGATTTTCGACTCATTGTCGATCCTTTGCCATCGCTTTGCCATTTCCCGCCGGATAAGTTGCCTCCGATGACCGTTACAAATCCCGTTACCAACCTGCAAACCCTGATCCGCTGCGCCTCCGTGACGCCGGCAGAAGGCGGCGCGCTGACTGCGCTTGCCGACATGCTGAGGCCGCTCGGCTTCAAGATCGAGCGCATGACGGCGAGTGAGCTGGGAACACCCGACATCGAGAACCTTTATGCGCGGCTCGGCACCGAGGAGCCGCATCTGATGTTTGCCGGGCATACGGATGTCGTGCCGGTCGGCGACGCCGCCTCCTGGAGCCATCCGCCCTTTGCCGCCGACATCGCCGATGGCGAGATGTTCGGCCGCGGCGCCGTCGACATGAAGGGCGGCATTGCCTGTTTCGCGGCGGCAGTGGCGCGCCATATCGAGAAGCATGGGCCGCCTGCCGGCTCGATCTCCTTCCTGATCACCGGCGACGAAGAGGGACCGGCGATCAACGGCACGGTGAAGCTGCTGCAATGGGCGGCCGAACGCGGTGAAAAATGGGATGCGTCCCTCGTTGGCGAGCCGACCAACCCGGACCGCCTCGGCGACATGATCAAGATCGGCCGGCGTGGCTCGATCTCGGGCTTCATCACCGTTCACGGCGTTCAGGGCCATGCCGCCTATCCGCACCTCGCCGACAACCCCGTGCGCAGCATCATCAAGCTGACCGAAGCGCTGCTCGAGCGTCCCTTCGACGCCGGCACGGATAATTTCCAGCCGTCGAACCTTGAGGTCACGAGCATCGACGTCGGCAATGCCGCCACCAACGTCATCGCCGCCAAGGCAACCGCCGCCTTCAACATCCGCTTCAACGATACCTGGTCGGTCGACACGCTGAGAGCCGAAATCATCGCCCGCCTGGATGCCGCTGCGGCCGACCAGGCGCTGCGCCCGGGACGCCCGCCGACCAAATACGATATCGCCTGGTCGGATCGACCGAGCCAGGTTTTCCTGACGCGCAACAATGCCTTGATCGCCTCTCTGTCTTCCGCTGTCGAAAACGTTACGGGCCAAAGGCCGGCACTCTCGACGACCGGCGGCACATCGGATGCCCGCCACATCAAGGACTATTGCCCAGTCGTGGAATTCGGCCTTGTCGGCCAGACCATGCATATGATCGACGAACGCGTGGCACTCTCGGATCTCGAAACGCTGACCGAGATCTACCAGACCTTCATCCAGCGCTGGTTCGAGAATGCCGACATTTAAGGAAGTCCAATATTATCTGTCCGGCCTCTGGCTGCTGATCCGGATGGATGCACGCGGGTTCCAGTATCTGGACATATCGGACCGCGGCATGATGCGCTCCTTCTGGGCCATCTTCTGGAGCCTGCCGCCGATCGGCATTTCATGGCTGTGGCTGCAGCAGGCCTATCTAAGCGCCATGCCACCGGAAACATCGACCGGCCTCGCATTCTTCTTGCGCCTAGCGCTGGTCGAGGCGGCCAGCTGGCTGATGCCACCGATTCTCGCCGGCCTATTGCTTTTGCTCTTCCGCTTCGGCGATAAGTTTGCGCCGATCGTCACGACGATAAATTGGTTTTTCGTGCCGGCAAACTATCTGAATGCACTGCTGTTGGCATTGATCATCTTTGTCCCCGGCACGACAGTTTTAGCTGGGTTCCTATCGCTGGCACTGGCCATGGCTACCATCTTTGCGCTGGCACGGGTTCTCAGGATGATCTGCGGCAACCATCCGCTTTTCATTGGCACGCTGACGCTGCTGCTGCTTATTCCGAACATGCTGCTGACGGATTTTCTGCAGCGTTTCCTTGGCATATATCCACCGGTCTGAGCTTTCAGGAATCGTCGGATTCCTCATCCGGCGCCGGCATCTGAAGCGCCCCATCATCCGGATAGTCGACCTGCATGAAATAAAGCCCGTCCGGTGGGGCTACCGGGCCGCATGCCTTGCGGTCTCGCGCCTCAAGAGCGGCGCGCACGTCGTCGGGCGTCCACTTGCCCTCGCCGGCCAACTTCAGCGTTCCGGCGAATGAGCGGATCTGATTGTGGAGGAAGCTCTGTGCTGTCGCGCGGATCTCGATCAACTCGCCGCTGCGCGTGACATCGAGCCTGTCGAGCGTACGCACCGGGCTGTTTGCCTGGCAATGCGCCGAGCGGAACGTCGTGAAATCGTGCCGGCCGACGAGCATCTGCGCAGCGGCATGCATGGCCTCGTGATCCATTTCCTTCGGCACCCACCAGGCGCGCCCGGCCTCCAGCGCCAGGGGCGCACGGCGGGTGATGATGCGATAGAGATAATGACGGCGGATGGCCGAAAAACGTGCATCAAAGCGAACGTCGACCTCTGTAACATCAAGAATGGCAACGCGCTCGCCCGCAAGCCTCAAATGCGCATTCACCGCCTTGCACAGGGTAAAGGGCTCCCACTCCCTGGCAAGGTCGGCATGCATGACCTGGCCCATGGCATGGACGCCGGAATCGGTGCGTCCCGCCCCACGGATGGAAACCGTCTCCCCCGTCAACGACAGGATGGCGCCTTCGATTGCGCCTTGTACCGAGCGACCATTGGTTTGACGCTGCCAGCCGACATAGGACGTGCCGTCATATTCGACGGTCATTCTGTAGCGCGGCATCAGGCCTGCTCCGAAGCGAGCACGGTGCCCGGCGCAATCGGCGTGCCGCGCAGGAAATCGGCCGATGCCAGCAGCTTGCCGCCGGCCTTCTGCAGCTTCGTCAGCCTGACAGCACCTGAGGTGCAAGCAATGACGAGATCATCCGTCAGCACAGTGCCGGCAACTCCGCTGCCTTCGGCCAGTTCCGAGCCGAGCACCTTGATGCGCTCCGGCCGACCGGCAATCTCGGCCTCGAACCAGGCGCCGGGGAAAGGCGAGAGACCGCGGATATGATTGTGAACATCGGCCGAAGGCTTGTTGAAATCGATGCGTGTTTCGCCCTTGTCGATCTTGGCGGCGTAGAGGACGCCGTCGGCCGGCTGGGCGGTCAGCGGCAGCTCATCATGCTCGAGCTTGTTCATGGCCTCGGCCATGGCCTTTGCGCCGACAAGCATCAACTTGTCGTGCAGCTCGCCCGCAGTCATGGTCTCGCCGATCTCGACTTCGCGCGTCAGCGCGACGGGGCCGGTGTCGAGGCCCTTATCCATCTTCATCACCATCATGCCGGTCTTGCTATCGCCGGCCATAATCGCCCGCTGGATGGGGGCGGCTCCGCGCCAGCGCGGCAGCAGCGAAGCATGTCCGTTATAGCAGCCGAGCCGGGTGCCGGTGAGGATCGCTTCCGGCAGCAGCAGCCCATAGGCCACGACCACGGCAACATCGGCATCCAAATCGCGAAACCGCTGGCGCTCGTCTGGATCCTTGAAATTCACAGGCGTGAATACCGGCAGGCCGAGCAATTCGGCCGCCTGATGTACCGGCGATTTCTGCAGGTCCAGCCCGCGCCGCCCACCGGGGCGCGGCGGCTGCGTATAGACGGCGCGAACCCTGTGGCCCGCATCGATCAGCGACCGCAATGTCGGCACGGAGAATTCGGGCGTTCCCATGAAAATGATGTTGAGCGACATGCGATCCATCCGGCTGAGATATCAGGTTTCGTGTGACTGGCGCCGAAAACGCTGCGCGTTGTCAGGGGGCAACAGGTTAGCCGTCTTCAAACGGGTTTATGAGCTTGAGATCAAGCCCTTCGAAATCTTTTGTATTGCGCGTCGCCAATGTGGCGCCATGCGCGAGACAGATGGCAGCGATCATGGCGTCCTTCGTTTCCATCCGCCGCCCCATTTTGTGCCGCAGGGCAGAAATTATTCCATACTGATGCGCCGCACTGCCTGAAAATCCAAGGGCGCGGCCGGTAAATTCGGCTTCTATCGCCTCCAATTGGGCAATCAACGCCGCCTTGCGTTTTCCCTCGGCCAATAGCTCCAGACCGAAGCGAATCTCACCTATCGTAACCGTCGTCACGAAAATGGTCTCGGCGGCGAAACCATCGAGCCATGACAATATCCGATCGCTATACAACCGCCCTTGAAGTTCGGACACGACGTTGGTGTCGAGCACAATCATCCGAAGTATCCCAAGGAACGATCACTCAAACCGCGGCGGTTCGCGATCAGATGCATGCCGGAAGGCGGCAATTGCATCGATCTCTTCTTCGCTCAGTTTGTCACCGCCGAGAATGGTTCTCAGCCGCTGCCCCGCGGAACTGTTGGAATCCTGCTGGCGTCCAAGCGACTGGCGCAACAGATCAATCGCCTCGTCGGATAGACTGCGGCCATGCCGATTGGCATTCGCCTGCAATTGCTTCTTCAGTGTGTCATCGATGCCGCGCAGCAAAAGATCGCTCATCGGCGCCTCCATTTGATATCAATGATATCATAGGCGCTGCAGCCCAATCTTTCAACGACTCGAGATCAAAGAGCCTTGGCCTTGGCGGCCTTGGTGAACTTCTTGATCACCATCTCGCGCTTCAGGCGGGAGATATAGTCGATGAAGAGCACGCCGTTGAGATGGTCGATCTCGTGCTGTACGCAGGTTGCGAGCAGGCCGTCGGCTTCGGTCAGCTGTTCCTTGCCATCGCGGTCGAGATGCTTGACGGTGACGCGTGCCGGGCGCTCCACTTCCGCATAATAGTCGGGAATGGAAAGGCAGCCTTCCTCGTAGACCGAACGCTCCTCCGAAGAAGTGACGATTTCCGGGTTGATGAAAACCAGCGGCTTCTTTTCCTCGCCTTCGCGCGATACGTCGATGACAAGCATCCGGCGCGCAACGCCGATCTGGACGGCGGCGAGGCCAATGCCCGGCGCGTCGTACATGGTTTCCAGCATATCGTCAGCGAGGCGCTGCGTTTCGGCATCGATGCGCTCGATCGGCTTGGAAGCCTGGCGGAGCAGCGGATCGGGTAAAATGATGAGTGGCTTGATCGTCATGACGTTTCCCATAACGCATCTTTTACCGCGATGGAATCGCCAAGATGGACGTATCGAGGTGTTTTTTCACCGACGACGCATCGGATCTGGCTAAGCGGCCGAAAAATCCTGTTCACGTTTTGATCTAGCTATTCACGATGTTTTTGTTATGGTGTCCGTAAGAATTCCACGAGCATACTCGGTTCCATGTCCTTCATCCTCTTCGGCCAAGCCATCTCCGCGATCCAGGTTCTGACCGGCCTCGTCATCCTGCTCGTGATCGCCGTCCTCGTTCTTCTGATGCGCGGTCGCGGACGATCCGAGGAGGACATGCTGGAATCAGAGCACAACATGGCAACGCTTTTGCGGGCGCAGGCGGAGATGCAGGGCCGGCTCGCGACCATGGCCGAAGTGTTCGGCTCACGGCAAGCGGAGCTCAACCAGGCCATCGGCCAGCGCCTGGATGGCATGTCGCAACGGGTCACCGCGACGATCGGCGAACAGACGCGCTCGACACACGAGAACCTGCGCCGCCTACAGGAACGGCTCGCCGTGATCGATACGGCCCAGACCAATATTCAATCGCTGGCAAAGGATGTCGTCGGCCTGCAGGCCATCCTCTCCAACAAGCAGACGCGCGGCGCCTTCGGCCAGGCGCGTATGGAGACCATCATCACCGACGGGTTGCCGATGGGCGCTTATTCCTTCCAGCCGACGCTTTCGAACGGCTCGCGGCCCGACTGCACCATTCGGATGCCGAACGGTGCACCGCCGCTGGTTATCGATGCCAAGTTTCCGCTCGAAGCCTGGAATGTCATTCGCAGCGCGGCGAGCCCCGAGCAGGGCAAGATTGCCGCGCAGCAATTCCGCCGGGATCTGGAACTGCATATCCGCGATATCTCGGAGAAGTATCTTATTCCCAGCGAAACCCAGGATACCGCCTTCCTGTTCGTGCCCTCGGAATCGATCTTCGCGGAGATCCACGAGAATTTCGAAGCAATCGTGCAGAAGGCGCAGCGATCGCGCATCGTCATCGTCTCGCCGTCACTGCTGATGCTGTCCATCCAGGTCATCCAGGCGATCCTGAAGGATCAGCGCATGCGCGAGCAGGCGCATGTCATCCAGAGCGAAGTGGCGCATCTGATGGATGATCTCTCGCGCCTGGACGAACGGGTGCGCAAGCTCCAGGGACATTTCGCCATGGCACAGAAGGATGTCGATATGATCGTCACCTCCGCCGACAAGCTGGCAAGGCGTGGCGAGAGGATAGAAGCGCTGGAATTCGAGACCGCGAAAGAGCCGACAAAGGCGCGTGCGGAGGACAGACCGAAGCCGATCGACAACCGTACCAGCCAACTCAAGCTGAGAGTAGTTGACGAGGACTGATCGCTTCGGGCAGTGTCGCGCGAAATCGGCGCGTGATCCCAAAAGACATAGGGCAGCCTTCGGGTGGGATC
Organism: Rhizobium sp. AC27/96; assembly: GCF_001692325.1. Taxonomy (GTDB): domain Bacteria; phylum Pseudomonadota; class Alphaproteobacteria; order Rhizobiales; family Rhizobiaceae; genus Rhizobium. The sequence continues at coordinate 309,937 of NZ_LXKN01000046.1, forward strand.
ATGCACAACTCGCAGGGCAGGATACCGCATGATCACCATTTTCGGCTCCATCAACATGGACCTCATCGCCACGACAGACCGTCTGCCCAAGCCGGGCGAAACCGTCGCCGGCAACGGTTTTTCCACGGCCGCCGGCGGCAAGGGCGCCAATCAGGCGCTGGCCGCGCGCCGCGCCGGCGCAACGGTGCGCATGAGCGGTGCTGTCGGCAATGATGGCTTTGCCGTGCCTGCGCTCGAACTGCTGGATGCTGCCGGCACCGATCTTTCCACCACTCGCCGTGTTTCGGAGCCAACCGGCACAGCCCTGATCCTGGTGGGTGGCGACGGTGAAAACATGATCGCCGTCGTTCCCGGCGCCAATGGCACGAATACCGCCGAAGACGCAGCCGCCGCCGTCGCGGCGCTGAACCCCGGCGATACGCTGATGCTTCAGTTCGAAATTCCGGTCGACGCCGTCGAGACGGCATTGAACGCTGCGAAGGCCAAAGGCGTGCGCACGGTGCTCAATCTCGCCCCGCTGATCCCGGAAGCGGAACGCCTCGGCAGGCTCGCCGATATCGTTATCGCCAACGAGACCGAATTCGAGAGGCTGGCTGGCCAGGACAACATGTCCGCCGCCGAGCGTGAGGCTGCCCTCGTCCGCCTGCATGGCGAAACCGGTCAGACGCTGATCGTGACGCTTGGCGGCGACGGCGTCATCGCCATCCGCGACGGCGAGCTTTCCAGTGCCAAGGGCCTCGTGATCGAGCCTGTCGATACCGTCGGTGCGGGCGATACGTTCTGCGGTTATTTTGCCGCAAGCCTCGACGAGGGCCTGGATTTTCATGCCAGCCTGCGCCGCGCCGCAGTCGCCGGTTCGCTCGCCTGCCTCAAGGCGGGCGCGCAGCCGTCCATTCCCGTTGCCAACGAAGTCGCCGAACGGCTTTAAACTCAACAAATCGTAGGCATCTCGAAGCGCAATTAATTAAATTTTTGCGCTTCCATATCATTCTCCTCTGGCCTGGCGTGCATGGCCTTGCGGCTGCGGCAGGAATTCTCACGGCGGCCCCATGACAGGGCCATCCTGCGCCGACTTTGCATCTGGATAATGCCTATCCGACGCATCGCTTTTTCGAGGAAATGATGTTCATCTTTCGTATGAAGTCGCTTGCGGCCAAGCTCATCTTGGTCACGGGGCTAGCGATCGCACTTGTTTTGCTGGTTTCCAATTTTCTATTGATTTCCCAGACCCGCGATCGCGTCGAGACCCTGACGATGGATCAGGCCAATACCGAGGCCAAGTCCATTTCCAATGAGATTGCCGCCAATATCGGCGAGATGGCCAGCGCCGCGCGCTCGATGGCCGCCATCATCGGCCGTGGCCACGAGGGCCAGACCTTCGACCGAAAGGGTATCATCAACATTCTCAAGGCGAACGTCGAACAGAACGCTTTTGCCTTCGGCAGCTGGTTCTGCGAGCAGCTCGGCGCCTTCGACGGCAAGACGATGGAGCTTGCCAACAACAAGGACCAGGGCGTCAACGACAAGGGTGCTTTCACCCCCTATTGGTCGAAGACCAAGGATGGCGGCATCCAGTTCTCCACCTTCAACAATGATTATACGGCTCCGTGGTGGAAGCTCGCCGCCGATAGCGGCAAGGGTTCGATCACCCCGCCCTACATGGCCGAAGGCACCGACGTTCCCACCACCATGAGCTCGATCGCCTATCCGGTGATGTCGGGCGGCAAGATGATCGGCGTCGCGGGCGTCGATATCTCCCTCGCCTCGCTCTCCACGAAGCTGCAGAAGCTACAGCCATTCGGCTCCGGCCGTGTGCTGCTGGTTTCCCAGGACAACAAGTGGCTGGTCGCACCGACGGCGGCCCTTTTGATGAAGGACTATAATGGTGCCGGCGCCGATACCATCAAGGCGGCACTCACCTCTTCCTCCGCAAGCATTATGAAAAACCTTTCGGATGACGGCGGCGAAGAATTCGACCGCGTCGTCTATCCCTTCGCGGTTCCGGGCCTCAACGCCACATGGGTCGTGCTCATCGACGTGCCGCACAGCGCAATCGCAGCGCCTGTGCGCGACCAGACCTACACGATGATCGTCGCCGGCATCCTCGTGCTCATCGCCGTCATGCTGGCCCTCTACGCCGCCGTTCGCGGCTTCGTACAGAAGCCGCTTGCGGGTCTTGTCGCCAGCGTCAACGGCCTCAGCGCCGGCAACTATGCGGAACCGGTCTCCGGTCAGGCTCGGGCCGACGAAGTCGGTTCGGTTGCCAAGGCATTGGAAGGCTTCCGTTTTGCGCTTGCCGACACCAAGCGCCTCGAAGGTGAAGCCAATGATCAGCGCCTGGCCGCCGAAGGCGAACGCCGCCGTTCGGAGACCGAACGAAACGACAGCGTCACCCTGCAGCGCCACATCGTCGGCATTCTCGGCCATAGCCTGGCGGAGCTTTCTAAGGGCAATCTCAGCCATCGGATCACCGACGACTTCCCCGGCGAGTACGCACAGCTCAAGCAGGATTTCAACGCGGCCCTGATCAGCCTCGAAGAGACCGTCCAAACCGTCAATGCCAGCGTCGGCAATATCGGCAGCGGTACCGGCGAGATCAGCACCAGCGCCTCGGATCTTGCCCGGCGCACGGAGCAGCAGGCGGCAAGCCTAGAAGAGACCGCAGCAGCCCTCAACGAGCTCACCGCGCAGGTAAACTCGAGTGCTGAAAATGCGCGGACAGCGGCAAGCAGCGTCAACGCTGCCTCCCAGGATGCCGAGCACTCCGGCGAGATTGTCCAGAAGGCCATCGCCTCCATGCATGGCATCGAGCAGTCGTCCCAGGAAGTCTCACGCATCATCAGCGTTATCGATGAGATCGCCTTCCAGACAAACCTTCTCGCCCTCAACGCCGGCGTCGAAGCCGCTCGTGCGGGTGATGCCGGCAAGGGCTTTGCTGTCGTCGCGCAGGAAGTCCGGGAACTGGCTCAGCGCTCGGCCAACGCTGCCAAGGAAATCAAGACACTGATCAACACGTCGGCTGGTCAGGTCAAGGAAGGCGTCGATCTCGTCGGCCGCGCCGGCAACGCGCTGCACAAGATCGCCCAGCAGGTGATGGAGATCAACGGCCTTATCCGCCAGATCTCCGCCTCCGCAAGCGAGCAGGCGGTCGGCTTGAAGGAAATCAACTCGGCCATGAACCAGATGGACCAGGTGACGCAGCAGAATGCCGCGATGGTCGAGGAGACCACGGCCTCCAGCGTCACGCTTGCCGAGGAAGCACAGAGCCTGAAGACCCTGGTGGCACGCTTCCGCACCACGCGCAGCGTACAGGACAATGCAGGAGCACTGAGGGCAACCGCCCAGCAGATGCGGGCGCCTGTGTCTGCCCGAAGGGTTGCCTCACCTGCGGCAGCACCGGCACGCAAGCCTATTCCCCAGACGCAGGGTGCCAACGCCCTCGCACAGGATGACTGGGAAGAATTCTGAGCCGGCTTAATAGTTTAAACGACAAAAGGGGCCGCCGGATCACTCCGGCGGCCCCTTTTCTGTATTCACCTGTCAGATGCGGGCGAAACGTTCTGTCAGCAGCGCGAAGAAGCCATCGGCATCGACATCGCGCATGACCTTGGCATTGTGCTTGCGCTCGGTAACATGCCACCAGTCCACCACCGTCATGCCAACAGTCAATTCCGATGTCACCTCGATCTCGACATTGCAATCGCGGCCCTTGAATAGCTCGGGCTTGAGGAGATAGGCGATGACCGTCGGATCGTGCAATGGTCCGCCGTCCGAGCCATATTTTTCGATATCGAAGCGCTCGAAGAATTCCAGCATTTCGACCATGGCCTTGGCCGGCGGGGTGCCGACAGCAGCGATGCGGGCAACACGGTCCTTGCGCGTCAGCAGCTTGTGGGTGACGTCAAGCGGCATCATGACGATTGGCACGCCGGATCGGAAGACGACATCGGCCGCTTCCGGGTCGACATAGATGTTGAACTCGGCTGCCGGCGTGATGTTGCCGCCTTCGAAGAAACCGCCGCCCATCATCACCAGCTCGCGCACGCGGCCGGCAATCTCAGGTGCTTTCTGGAAGGCCAGCGCGATATTGGTCAGCGGGCCGAGTGTGCAGAGCGTAACACTTCCCTCAGGCTCGTTGCGCAGCGTGTCGATGATGAAATCGACCGCATGCCCCGGCTGCAATTCCATCGTCGGCTCGGCCAGAGCAGGACCATCAAGGCCGGTCTTGCCGTGAACGTGCTCGGCGGTCACTAGCTTGCGCTTGAGCGGCGCGTCGGCGCCGGCGAACACCTTCACATCGCGACGATTGCAAAGCTCGCAGACGATGCGGGCATTGCGGCTCGTCAGCCGCAGCGGCACGTTTCCGGCGACGGTGGTGATACCGAGGACATCGATCTCTTCGCGGCTGCCGAAGGCGAGAAAGATCGCCGCGGCGTCATCCTGACCAGGGTCGGTATCGATGATGATTTTTCTAGGTTCGGTCATGTTTGTAATTTTCCTCCGGACAGATCGAGAGGCTTTGTCGCGAGTTCGGTCCGGCTTTGTCAAGCACTGCCTCGTCTTGTCACAAACGATTCATCGGCAGCGACTTTTGATCTCGCAGATGCGAAGAGATGATGCCTTGCACTCACCGGCGCGTACTCCCATATTAGGGACAACCGGGTGCTGAAGATCAGGTCCGGAACGGTCGCTTGCTACCCAAGGACTTTGAGACGATGAGCCGGATGACTCCCTTTGCCAGCCCGCTGCTTCTGGGCTTCGATACCATGGAAAAGACGCTGGAGCGGATTTCCAAAACCAGTGACGGCTATCCCCCCTACAATATCGAGCGCATGGGTGCCGATCGCCTTTCGGGCGAGCCGGAGCGTTTGCGCATCACGCTTGCGGTAGCGGGTTTCTCCGAGGACGAGCTCGATGTCAGCACCGAGGAAAACCAGTTGCTGATCCGCGGACGTCAGGTTGAACAGAGCGAGCGCGACTATCTTTATCGTGGCATTGCGGCCCGGCAATTCCAGCGCGTCTTCGTCCTTGCCGACGGCATGCAAGTGCTTGGCGCCGCACTGAAGAATGGCTTGCTCTCGGTCGATCTCATTCGGCCCGAACCGGATCGTATGGTAAAGAAAATTAACATTTCGGTCTCACAGTAGGACAACGGCTTAGTGCCGTTGGTCCCTCATACTGGAGGTACGAATATGCTTTTGAAAGAAGCTAACGCCCGCCTGACGCAATCCGAGCTTGCCAATATCGGCACCGGCGAGGTTGCCTACATCAGAAAGATGGATTGCAACGAAGTCTCACGTTGCTTTCCCGAAGCTCCCGATATCGACCCGGATGTCGATCTATGGGCGCTTTTCGGTGCCGACGGTACGCCGATCCTGCTGACGGACAACCGTTCCAGCACGTTCTATCGCGCCGCCGAAGATGAACTGAAGACGGTCAGCCTGCACTGACCATAGACGCCGCTCAACGATGAGGCTCACCGTTTGCAAGGACCGCGCCGACCGGCCCAGCCGTGGCGCATACGCATGATCCAGACCGCCTGGCATGGCGGTCCTGACGGGATGATGCGGAAGCGGCGATCGATCACCTGCTCCAGCCGTGAAACCAGCAATCAGATTTTCTTGAATGTCAGATAGGCCGAAGAGCGCCCTTCGCGCCGGGCCTTTGCCTCGTAGCGCGTGCTCGGCCATCCCTCGTAGGGCGTCAGCCAATCAGCGGCATTCCGTGCAGTCCATTCGAAGCCGCCATGGGCGTGGCAATGCTGCAGTGTCCAGTTGACATAGGTGTCTATGTCGGACGCAAAGCAGAAGAGAGCGCCCGGCTTCAGCACACGGTGGAAGCGTGTGAGATTGACCTGCGAAACGAAACGGCGTTTCCAGTGCTTCTTCTTCGGCCAGGGATCCGGATAAAGCAGATCGATCTGATCCAGGCAGCCATCCGGCAGCCAGTCCAGCAACTGCGTGGCATCATCATTATAGACGCGGACATTGCGCGCGCCGGTCTCGTCGACCCGCGCGAGCAGCTTCTGCATCGAATTGACGAAGGGTTCTACGCCGATGAAGCCGGTGGCCGGCTGTTCCAGCGCCCTGTGAATGAGATGCTCGCCGCCACCAAAGCCGATTTCCAGGCGCAGACGTTCGGTCGGCACCTGGAAGAGGTCATTCAGTGGCTGCGGCGCCGGAGCGGCAAGATCGACAATGTGCTGCGGCAGCAATGCTTCGAGCTTTTCAGCCTGCTGGCCGCGCAAGGCCTTACCCTTGCGCCGGCCGAAGAATGCTTCCGTCGCCCGCGACCGGCGCTCGACGTCGATCATGCGGCTTCCCGGACCTTCACAGCTTCCTTGAGAGCCTTGACCAGATCGGTGCGTTCCCAGGAGAACGAACCGTCACGGCCAGCCTTGCGGCCGAAGTGACCGTATGCCGATGTCTTGGCATAGATCGGCTTGTTGAGGTCGAGGTGACGGCGGATGCCAGTCGGCGAGAGATCCATGCTCTTGCGGATCGCTGCTTCGACGTCATCTTCGCTGACGCCCTTACCGGTGCCGTGCAGGTCGACATAAACAGAGAGCGGCTGGGCAACGCCGATGGCATAGGACAGCTGGATCGTGCAACGGTCGGCCAGGCTGGCGGCAACGACGTTCTTTGCCAGATAGCGTGCGGCATAGGCGGCCGAACGGTCGACCTTGGTCGTATCCTTGCCCGAGAAGGCACCGCCGCCATGCGGGGCGGCACCACCGTAGGTGTCGACGATGATCTTGCGGCCGGTGAGGCCGGCGTCGCCGTCCGGACCACCGATGACGAACTTGCCGGTGGGGTTGATGTACCACTTGCAATCGGCAGCGATCTTCAGGTCGCCGAGCGCTTCGCGGATATAGGGTTCGACAACGGCGCGAACCTTGTTGGAATCCCAGCTATCGTCGAGATGCTGGGTGGAGAGGACGATCGAGGTCACTTCCGACGGCTTGCCGTCAACGTAACGAACGGTCACCTGGCTCTTGGCATCGGGGCCGAGCTTGGCAACTTCGCCATCGCCCTTCTTGCGGGCGGTTGCGAGCAGTTGCAGGATCTTGTGCGAATAATAGATCGGCGCCGGCATGAGGTCCGGCGTTTCCTTGCAGGCGTAGCCGAACATGATGCCCTGGTCGCCGGCACCTTCGTCGCCCTGCTGGTCGGCAGCGTTGTCGACACCCTGGGCGATGTCGGCAGACTGGGAGTGCAGGAGCACGTCGATGCGTGCCTTCTTCCAATGGAAGCCGTCCTGCTCGTAGCCGATGTCCTTGATGGCGCGGCGGGCCGCAGCCTTGAACTTCGAAGGATTGATGACGTCGTTGCCGTCCTTGTCCTTCTTCATCAGGCTCGGCGGCAGGCGGACTTCACCGGCGATGACGACGCGGTTGGTGGTGGCAAGGGTTTCGCAGGCAATGCGCACGCCCCATGGATTCACGCCGGTCTTTGCGGCTTCGCGGTAAACCAGATCGACGATTTCATCGGAGATACGGTCACAAACTTTATCCGGGTGACCTTCGGCAACAGACTCACTCGTAAACAGATAATTCGCGCGCATTCGGGATTCCCCTCAAAGAACAAATCTCTGCTTTTGATATTCGTCTCCGGCTCGAAAAACAAGCCGAACAAGGACATAAATATATCTTTATATCCCGGTCGAAGGGATAAATTTTTGCCGTAAATGCAGAAAAGGCGGCCAAAATGACCGCCTCTCGACTTCATCGGCTTTGCAGCGCCCCGAAAGGTCTACTCGGCATCCGCCTCGGCGGCGAGCGCTTTGACCAGCTCCACCACCTTGCGGCGCACCTTGCCGTCGGAGATCTTCACGAAGGCGCGATTGAGCTGCAGCCCTTCGGAAGAGGACAGAAAATCGACGACGTAATTAGAGCTGGATGCTTCGGCCAAGCCCCCCGCGGTGGCCGTGTGCTCACCCGGGGCATCTTCGAAGAAGAAGGAGACCGGGACATTGAGGATGCTGGAAATATTCTGGAGGCGGCTGGCGCCAACCCGGTTGGTGCCCTTTTCGTATTTCTGGATCTGCTGAAACGTAATTCCAAGACTTTCGCCGAGTTTTTCCTGGCTCATGCCAAGCATGGTGCGGCGGAGGCGTATGCGGCTACCGACATGAATGTCGATGGGGTTCGGCTTTTTTTTGTTCTCAATCATCATTTTACCCTAACATAGGTTGAGTTCAGGACCTGCCACCCGGTACCTTTCTCCACCCCCTATAACGCCACGTTGCAGCCGACGCCCCCAAGGCCTCCAGTCTACGTTCAAAAGGCGGATAACGAGCACTATGCAATTTTAGGGTTTTTTGGTCAATTCACCCTCGAAATAAAACCCATGCGTGAAACGACGGCGACCATGCCGACTAAGCCGACAATCAACCAAAAGTATGTTTTCCGGGCCTTATCATCAACACGCGATACAGTTGCACCACTCAAGGTGGTGTCGATAAACCCTTGCTGGTTATAATCAATTCCCGAAAGCACACGCCCGTGTGGATCGACGAAGGCGGAGATGCCGGTATTGGCGCTGCGAATCAGAGGAAGCCCCTGCTCCACCGCCCTCACCCTTGCCTGGAGGAAATGCTGGTAGGGGCCCGGCGTATCGCCAAACCAGCCATCATTCGTCACGTTCAGGATCGCATCCGCCTGCCGAATCTCCGAGGTCATCTCGTTCGGGAAAATGATCTCGTAGCAAATCAGGGGGTAGAACTTGATACCGTCAGGCATGGTCAGCAGCTGCCGCCGCGTGGCTGCGGAAAATCCGCCCGGCAGTTCCACCACATTGTCGATGCCGAGATAGCTCAGAATATGTTCAAACGGCACATATTCGCCGAAGGGCACAAGATGGGTCTTGTCGGATGCGCCGATGATCTGGCCCCGGCCATCGATGACATAGATCGAATTGTAGTAGCGGGGATCGACACCCGGACCCATGTCCTCGACGCGAACAGCGCCGGTGATCAGGATCTGGTCATCATCAAGCTGATCGGCGATGCGGGCGAGTGCGTCCCTGTTGTCGGTCAGGATGAACGGCACGGCCGTTTCAGGCCAGACGATGATATCAGGGCGCTTGCCGCCATTTGCGGGCGGCTGCACGGAGAGCGCCAGATGCTTGTCGAAAATGGCGTTGCGGTCGGCGGCCGTATCCATCTTCGTCTCCTGGTCGATGGACGGCTGGACGATGCGAATGACGGGCGTTGCCTTGCCTTCGACAGGCGGGGCGGCCGGCAGGTTCAGCGCATAATAGCCATAACCGACATGGGCGGCAGCGATGATGATCGCAAGACCAATCCCCGGCACCCGTCCCTGGCGCGTGCCGAGCAGGGCCGGCGCCGCAAAGACGAAGACGGCGAGCACGGTGACGCCGAGCACGCCGATCAGATGCGCCGACTGCATCATCAGCGGTATGGGCATGGCGCCGTAGCCGATGGCATTCCAGGGGAAGCCGGTGAAGAGGAAGCTCCGCACCCATTCCAGCAGCCCGAAGCTGAAGGCAAGTGCCGCGATGCGCCCCATGCCGTCGGACCACAGGATCCGGGCAAGAACAGTCGCCACGCCATAGAAGACGGCGAGAAAGGCCGGCAGGCCGAGGATCGCCAACGGCAATGCCCAGGCAAACTCGTCGGCATCGATCAGCAGCGCATGGCCGAGCCACCACAGGCCGGCGACGAAATAGCCGAAGCCAAACAGCCAGCCGGTGAAAAAGGCCGGCCATAGCCGACCGAGAAAGCCGCTGTCGGGACCGGCGGCGACACCATCAAGCAGCCATACGAGCAGCGTGAAGGAAATGAACATTGCCGCAAAGAAACCGAAGGGCGGCAGTGCAAGTACACCGACCGCGCCCGCCAAAATCGCAAGCAACGCGCGTTTGAAACCCCAGACGAGGATCACCCTGCCCGAAAGCCATTCCATACGCCCGCTCCGTTCAACTGCGAATCAACTGGCCGCAGTCTTTCAAAAAAGCAGCGATTTGTCCCGCTGAAGCGCAGTTTATTGGCTGGCGGCGTTGCGTTCGCTCGAAGTTTCTTCGGCAATTGCTTCCGGCGACGGCAGGCCGCGCTCGGATAGACCGGCATCGCCGTCTGCCTTTGACGGCCGCCGACGGACAGCATGCCGCTTGCGGGTGATGCGCACCCGCTTGATGCGGCGCGGATCGGCATCGAGAATATGAAACTCGAAGCCCGGCAACGCCTGCACGAGTTCGCCACGCACCGGGATGCGGCCAAGCGCGGAGAAGATCAGACCGCCAAGTGTGTCGACTTCATCCACCTGCTCCATGACGTCGAAATCCGGACCGATCGCCGCGGCGATCTCTTCCAGCTCGACACGAGCATCGGCAACGAAGACGTCTTCGGAGACGCGCTTGAACATGACTTCATCGTCGTCATGCTCGTCATCGATATCGCCAACGACCATTTCGACGATGTCTTCGTGCGAGGCCAGGCCGTCGGTTCCACCATACTCGTCGATGACCAAGGCCATCTGCGTGCGGTTGACCTGCATGCGGCGCAGGAGATCGGAGGCTAGCATGGAGGGCGGCACGAACAGGATCTTGCGGATGATACCGGCTTCCGCCAGGGTCTTTTGCAGATCGACACGAGAAAGATCGAAATTCGGCTTGGCGGAGCGCGGCGCCTTTTCAGTCGTCGCGGCTGTTGCGGCCTTGGCGGTGCCGCTGCGGCGCTTGTTGCGCGCCTGCTTGGCGACATAGGACAGGAGGTCGCGGATATGCACCATGCCGCGCGGATCATCCAGCGTGTCGGCATAGACGGGCATGCGCGAACGGCCGCTTTCCTCGAACAGGATCATCAGCTCGCCGATGGTGATGTTCTGGTCCACCGCCTCGATATCGGCGCGCGGCACCATGACGTCCTCGACGCGCACCTCGCGGAAGCGCAGGATATTGTGGAGCATCGCCCGTTCGTCGGGAGAAAAGGCATCGTCGCCGGTGGCGTTGGTCATCAACGCGTCGGCGAGATCCTCGCGCAGCCGCGTGGCATCCTGTGCCGGGCGGAGAATGCGCGCAGCGCGCGCCCAGAATGAAGATTGGGACCGCTTGCCGCTGCTACTACTGCCAACCTCGTCGGAGGAGGCCGCATCGGCGCTGTCTTTGGCCTCGGGGGCCGTTCTTGTCGTAAAGTCGCTCATTGTTCCTGGTCAGACAGGGTTCAAGTCAAATGGGATCTTGTCCCGCGTAGGGATCAGATAGGCCAAGACCAGCCAAAATGCGAGTCTCCAGCCCCTCCATTCTTTCGGCTTCGCTATTATTCATATGGTCGTAGCCGAAGAGATGCAAGAAACCATGCACCATCAAATGGGTCAAATGGTCGTCAAAACTCTTCTCGAGGTCCACTGCCTCGCGCTCCACCGTCTCCCTGGCGATGATGATATCGCCGAGCATCGGGCCGGGCTTGCCGCCGGGTTCCAGCGGAAAGGCGGGGAAGGACAGCACATTCGTCGCCTTGTCCTGCGAGCGCCATTCCGCGTTTATCTCGCGGATGGAGTCATCGTCGGTAAAAACCAAGGACAATTCGGGCGCCGCTTTCGGAAAGGGCTGTTTCTCATGTTTCTTGAGATAGGCCGCAGCCTCGCCGAGCACGCGCTCGGCAAGGGCCTGCAAGTCGGCTTCGGAGGGCCAATCGCCCTCCTCCACGCTGATCTGTATATCGAGTTCCGCCATGAGCTTTGAGACCGCAGATCAGATCTGCGGGTCGTTTTCCTCGCCCGGGGCGGGATACATCGAGTCGTAAGCCCGGACGATGCGCCCCACAAGCGGGTGACGGACGACATCCGTATCCTTGAAGCGGACGATGGTGATGCCCTCGACGCCGTTCAGCAGCTGCAGCGCCTCCACCAGGCCGGACTTGACGCCACGCGGCAAGTCGATCTGGCTCGGATCGCCCGTGATGATCATCCGCGAATTTTCGCCGAGACGAGTCAGAAACATCTTCATCTGCATGGATGTCGTGTTCTGCGCCTCATCGAGGATGACGGCGGCATTGGCGAGCGTACGGCCACGCATGAAGGCGAGCGGCGCGATCTCGATGACGCCCGCAGTGATCGCGCGTTCGACCTTGTCGCCCGGCATCATGTCGTAAAGCGCGTCATAAAGCGGACGGAGATAGGGATCGACCTTTTCCTTCATGTCGCCGGGCAGGAAGCCCAGGCGCTCGCCGGCTTCGACAGCGGGGCGCGAGAGGATGATCTTCTCGACGGCGCCGCGCTCCAGAAGCTGGGCGGCATGCGCAACGGCGAGGTAGGTCTTGCCGGTACCGGCCGGACCGACGCCGAAGACCATCTCGGAGCGCTCCAGCGCCCGCATATAGGCGTCCTGCGTCGGCGTGCGAGCAATGATCGTCTTCTTGCGCGTCGAAATCTGCGCCATCGTCAACTTGGCTTTTCTCTCCATGGTCGGCAGTGTCAATTGGTCGTCGGCGGCAACCGCCATGCGGATTGCCCCTTCCACGTCGGAAGGTTCTACATTGCCGCCTTTTTGCAGCTTGTCATAGAGATAATCGAGCGTGCGGCGCGCCTGGTTGGTGGCCGGCACATCGCCCGTGATGACCACGGAGTTTCCGCGGGCGCGGGCATCGATGCCGAGACGCTCTTCCAGCAGCTTCAAGTTCTGATCGAACTGCCCGAAAAGCTCGCTGGCGAACCGATTGTTCTCGAACGTCAGGATGAAGTGATTGGCGTCGCTCGCGGTGCGGGGCTGGCGCGATGAAGAAGAAACCAATTCCTGTCCGTTCAAGCGGTGTGGCTCCTTTTGCCCGTCCGGAACCTAGAGCAGCTCAGCAAAAAGGCTGTTGGTGCTGGTCCCGGTGATTCGTACGTTAATAATGTCACCGATTTGCGATGCTTTTGCATCAACATTCACAGATTGCAGCCAGGGAGAGCGTCCAATCAACTGACCGGGCATGCGACCCGGCTTTTCCAGGAGGATATCCACAACCTTGCCCACGCAAGTGTCGGCAAAAGCATGCTGCTGCTTCAACAGCAGGGCCTGCAATCGTTCCAGCCGTTCCGCCTTGATCTCTTCGGCCACCTGGTCCTTCAAGTCAGCGCCGGGCGTGCCCGGACGCGTCGAATATTTGAACGAGAAGGCCTGTGCATAATTCACCTCCTCGACCAGTCTCAATGTATCCTCAAAATCCTGATCTGTCTCCCCCGGGAAGCCGACGATGAAATCGCCAGAGAGCGCAATATCCGGCCGTGCAGCGCGGATCTTTGCGATCAGTGCCAGATATTCGACAGCTGTGTGCCGGCGGTTCATTGCCTTGAGGATGCGGTCCGAACCGGACTGAACAGGCAGGTGCAGATAGGGCATCAGTGTGCGGAGATCGCGATGCGCGTCGATCAGCCGATCGTCCATGTCGCGCGGATGGCTGGTCGTGTAGCGCAGCCGCGCAAGGCCGGGTATCTCCGCCAGCCGATAGAGCAGATCACCGAGGCTCCAGGCTTCGCCCTTGGGACCGGCGCCATGCCAGGCATTGACGTTCTGGCCGAGCAGCGTGATTTCGCGCACGCCGCCATCCACAAGTTTCTCGGCCTCTTCGACGATCTGGGCGACCGGACGGGAGACTTCGGAACCACGCGTATAGGGCACCACGCAGAAGGTACAGAACTTGTCGCATCCTTCCTGCACCGTCAGGAAGGCGGTGACGCCACGGGCGCGGATCTTCGCCTTCTCGGCAATGGGCAGATGCTGAAACTTGTCTTCGATCGCATATTCGGTGTCGACGACGCGGTGGCCTTCCTTGGCGCGGCGAAGCGCATCCGGCAGGCGGTGATAGGTCTGCGGGCCGATGACGACATCGACGGCGGGCGCGCGGCGAAGGATTTCCTCGCCTTCGGCCTGCGCGACGCAACCGGTAACGCCGATCATCATCTCGCGTCCGTCGGCAGCCTTGCGCTTTTTCATGTCGCGCAGGCGGCCAAGCGCGGAATAGACCTTTTCAGCCGCCTTCTCGCGGATATGACAGGTGTTCAGCAGGACGAGATCGGCCTCTTCCATATCCTCGGTCGGCTCATAGCCGTCGCGGGCAAGCGCATCGCTCATCCGCGTGGAGTCATAGACGTTCATCTGACAGCCGTAGGTCTTGATGAAAACCTTGCGGCTGTTGGAGCCATCGCGGAGGCCGAGCTGCAATGCAGGGGTCGCCGGGGCGTCGAGGGTCAAGCTGTCCTTGGTCATGGCCGCTATGTAGTGACTTTTGCTGGCGGAGAAAATGAAAAAGTTGAAACGACCTGGAAATCAGGCGATCTCGCGGCCGAGCAGCCGGCTGGCGAGCATATTGCGGATGCGCCGCGCGATGGTGGCGCTGACTTGCTTGCGGTTGGAGCCGGCCCGATAGTCCAGCGCTTCGCCGAAGCAGACATCGACGTCGATCGCGCCGCAGGCGACGATATCCTTCAGGTGCGGCACCAGTTCGATATCGCCGGGCCACGCCGCGATCGGGCGGTAATAACGGCCCATGGCCACACCGTGAATGCGGGTATAGGCAACCGCGACGGGCTGCACATGCACGACGGCATCCGGCGTTTTCGGCAGTGCGGCCGCGGCCGCGCCGAACAGCGAGGACTTGACCTCGAGCAGGCGATTGCCGTCGGAGGTCGTCCCTTCCGGGAACAGCACCATGATTTCGCCAGCGGCCATGCGCTCGGCGATCTCGTTCACCTGGTCGCCGGTCTTCTGCTTCTGCTGGCGCTCGATGAAGACGCTCTTTTGCCATTGCGCGAAGAGGCCGAAGATCGGCCAGTCCCGCACCTCGGATTTGGCGATGAAGGCGACATCGGCAACCGCCGACAGCACGAGAATGTCGAGCCAGGAAGAATGGTTCGAGGCGAGCATCAAGGGCCTGTCAGCCTCAAGCTTGCCGACGACATGAATGCGCACGCCAAGCCAATAGCAGACGATGCGATGCCAGTAGCGCGGCAGGTATCGCCTGAGTTTCCAGTCGAAGCGCAGGCAAAGGAGCTGCAGCGGCACCAGCGCAAGGCTGACGACACAGATGACAATGGCGGCACAGCCGACGCGCAGCCAGGTCATCAACTCATTCGCTCCTGCACGACAGCCTTCACCTCAACCTTCGTCCTTCTTCAGCGGGATGCCGTAAAGCTCCAGCCTGTGGTCGACGAGTTTGAAGCCGTGTTCGCGGGCTATACGCTCCTGCAGCGCCTCGATCTCCGGCGAATGAAATTCGATGACTTCACCGCTCTTCAGATCAATCAGGTGATCATGATGCTCTTCCGGCACCGTTTCGTAGCGGGAGCGGCCATCGCGGAAATCGTGGCGGGCGAGCAGCCCGGCATCCTCGAACAGCTTGACGGTGCGATAGACGGTCGAGATCGAGATCTTCGCGTCCACCAGCACGGAACGCCTGTAGAGCTCCTCGACATCCGGGTGATCCTCCGATGTCTCGATAATGCGCGCGATGACCCGACGCTGCTCGGTCATGCGCATGCCACGCTCGGCGCAAAGCTCCTCAAGGGATTTTACGGCATCATCCATCGATTGCTGTCTTCGGTCTATTGGACTGTGACAACGGACTAGCGAAGAACGCGCCGCATGACAAGCGCCGTCGACTTTGTACCATTGTCGTTGACGTAATAGGCCTTGCGCTCGCCGACCGTCTCGAAACCAAGCTTGCGGTAGAGGCCGAGCGCCGGCTGGTTGCCGCCGTCAACCTCCAGAAACATGGTTTCGCCGCCGCGATTGCCGGCCTCACGGAGGGCCGCCTGCATCAACCGCCAGCCGAGGCCCGAGCGGCCAAGCTTGGCGTTGACGGCGATCGTCAGGATTTCGGCCTCGCCCGCCACATGCCTTGCCAGCACGAAGCCGGGAAGCGCCTTTTTCAGGATCGCATTGGTCTGGCGGGCGACGAAGCCGAAGGTCGTCTCCTGCGAGAGAAGATCCTGAAATTCACTTTCGTCCCAGACGCGGGAGAACCTTTCGCCGTGCAGGAGCGCCACCTCGACGCAATCCTTCAGCTCCATGGGGATGATTTCGTATTCGGCTTTCAAGGTGAGATAGGATTCGAGCATTTCTATTGCCTGGCAACTGCGTATCCGGCCTGCGGTCTGGCATCGGGTCCGCGAAGATAAAGCGGCTTCGGCTTTTCGCTGACAGGTTTGGCAGCGCCCAGCCGGGCGATGACGGCAATCGGAAATGCGTCTGGCCGCTCCGCTGGCGGCGCGTCGCTCAACCGGGCGACGGCGGTTCCGGTGACGATACCATCGAAAGCGCCGGCAATTATCCGCGCCTCGTCGATCGTCACGGCCCGCGCCTCGTCCAGCGGGTCGCCATTGGCGTCGAAGCCCTGGAGATAGATCTCCTCGCGCTTCGCGTCGATGGCGGCCAGAACCGGCTTGCCAGGATTCTGATCTCGTGCGGTCGCTGCCATGACCTCGAGGGTCGTAACACCAACCGCGGGAACATTGAGGGAGAGTGCAAAACCGCGTGCGGCTGCAACGCCGATGCGGATGCCGGTGAAGGAACCGGGACCGACGGTCACGACCACACGTTCGACTGCCGAGAGCGCTGTACCGGCTTTCGCCAGCGCCTCGTCGACCACGTGCATCAAATGCTCGGCATGTCCCCGCCCGATCGTTTCCGTGACCTCCCCCATCACAGAATCACTGCCGCTATCATACACTGCGGCAGCGCAATCCACACCTGCCGTGTCGAGCGCCAGTACGATCATGTCAACTTATCCGAAACGTCTGGATTAAACGGCTTCGACTTCCTGCACTTCCGGCACGAAATGGCGCAGCAGGTTCTGCACGCCGTGCTTCAACGTCGCTGTCGAAGACGGGCAACCGGCGCAGGATCCCTTCATATTGAGGTAGACTTTGCCGTCGCGGAAGCCGCGGAAGGTGATGTCGCCGCCATCCTGGGCAACGGCCGGGCGCACGCGCGTATCGAGCAATTCCTTGATGGTGAGCACGATCGCCTCGTCACCCTCATCGAAGAATTCGCCGCCGGCATCCTGCACCTCGGACAGAACCGAAGCGGAGCCCATGACGGGCTTGCCGGACATGAAATGCTCCATGATCGAGCCGAGAATGGCGGGCTTCAGGTGCTGCCATTCCTGTTCTTCCTTGGAGACGGAAATGAAATCGTAGCCGAAATAGACGCCGGTGACGCCGGGAATCTCGAAGAGACGGGCCGCAAGCGGGGAAGCCTCAGCTTCGTCGGCGCTGCGGAACTCGGCCGTACCGGTTTCCATCACCACTTTGCCCGGCAGGAACTTCAAGGTCGCGGGGTTCGGCGTCGCTTCGGTCTGAATGAACATCTTGATCTCCATGCGGCGGGCAAAACCCGGTCCCGACTTTAGAATACTTCAAAAGAAGATAGGCTTTTTGGCCAGTTTATTCAAGAGAGTGTTTCTCAAGAAATCGTCTGGCGCATCAGCTGAGCGCATCGATTTCTTCGTTGGTCAGCGTATCCGGCAGCACCGTCACGGGGATCGGGAAAGCTGCCGCTCGCCCTGCGATCGACGAAACCAGCGGGCCCGGGCCCTCCTTGGCGGAACCGGCAGCGAGAACAAGAAGCGCGATATCGCGATCCTCCTCGATCACCGCGTTGATCTGCTCGGCGGCGGATCCCTCACGAATGACGATTTCCGCATCAATGCCGACAGTCTCGCGGATGGTCTGGGCCGCCTTTGCCGTCACCGCCTCGGCTTCCTCGCGCGCTTCCGCCCGCATGATCTCCTCGACGCCAAGCCATTGCTGGAAGTCGCCATCGGGGATCACATAGAGGAGCACGAGGCCGCCATTGGAATTCTTGGCACGCCGGCCGGCATAATGGACGGCGCGCTGGCATTCCGGTGTGCCGTCGATGACCGCCATGAATTTGCGGCGATGACCTTCGAGCCGTGAGAGACGTTTTGATACCATGCGGCGACTCAAACACCCGGAGACGGCGTTTTGCAAGCCCCCGTTTTTCGACGGGAGCCCTGCCCTACAAGATCATCAGTAGATGAAGCCGACGATATCGCGCACCTGCTTCATCGTCACGTCGGCGCGGGCGCGGGCGCGGGCGCTGCCGTCACGCAGGACGCTATCGATATGGCCTGGATCGGCCATCAGCCGGCGCATCTCGGTGGTGATCGGCGAAAGCACGTGCACGGCAAGATCAACCAGAGCCGGCTTGAAGACCGAGAATTGCTGACCGCCGAATTCGGACAGAACTTCCGCCTTGGACTTGTCGGCAAGCGCTGCATAGATGCCGACCAGATTGTCGGCTTCCGGCCGGCCGGCGAGACCATCGGCTTCGCTCGGCAAGCCATCCGGATCGGTCTTGGCCTTGCGGATCTTCTTCGAGATGTTCTCTTCGTCGTCGAGCAGATTGATGCGCGACAGGTCCGAGGCGTCTGACTTCGACATTTTCTTGGTGCCGTCACGCAGCGACATGACGCGCGGTGCCGGGCCATCGATCAGCGGCTCGACCATCGGGAAATAGGCATGCACCGGCTCGTCGCCGACGGTGATGTCGATGCCATAGCCCGTGCGGCGAATATGCTCCATGTAGTCCAGATTGAACTTCATGGCGATATCGCGGGTGAGCTCCAGATGCTGTTTCTGGTCGTCTCCAACAGGAACATGCGTGGCGCGATAGAGCAGGATGTCGGCGGCCATCAGGCTCGGATAGGCATAAAGGCCGAGGGAGGCCTGCTCGCGATCTTTGCCGGCCTTGTCCTTGAACTGCGTCATGCGGTTCATCCAGCCGATGCGGGCGACGCAGTTGAAGATCCAGGCGAGTTCGGCATGGCCCGGTACGGCCGACTGATTGAAGACGATATGTTTTTCCGGATCGATGCCGGCAGCCAGAAATGCGGCGGTGATCGACCGCGTCTGGCCCGGCATGTCCTCATGCACCAGCTGGGCGGTAAGCGCATGCATGTCGACGACACAATAGATGCAGTCGTTGTTGGCCTGCAGGGCCACGAACTTGCGGATCGCGCCGAGATAATTGCCGAGATGAAGGTTGCCGGTGGGCTGGACGCCGGAGAATACGAGCGGCTTGAATTCGGTCATGTCGTCCTCGAAAGGCTTGTGGAGGGCCTAGAGCATGATGCCGAAAAGTGTGAGCGGTTTTCGGACGACATCATGCTCCACTATTTGATTCCAGAGCCGCGCTCGACCCTTGGTTTCGAGCGGCTTATGCACGGCAGACAGGCTGGGATCAAGAGGCTATGTCTTGGAGGCTCACGAAGAATGCTGGATCAGATCCCAGGTATTGCCATAGGGGTCGGCGAAGACGGCCACCGTGCCATAGACCTCATGGCGCGGCTCTTCCCGAAACTGCACGCCTTTGCCAAGCATCGCCGCATGATCACGGGCGAAGTCATCGGTCTTGAGGAAGAAGCCGACGCGGCCGCCGGTCTGGTTGCCGATCGCGGCGCGCTGGCTATCGTCGGCAGCTTGAGCGAGCAGCAGCGCCGCCCCTTCCGTGCCCTTGGGCTTGATGACAACCCAACGCTTGCCCTCCGGCTGCACTTCATCCTGCAGGCACTCGAAACCCAGGGCGTCGCAATAGAAGGCCTTGGCGCGATCGTAATCATCAACGACGAGGGCGACGAGGAAGAGGGATTGGGGCATTGGAGGACTCCACATTTGGTGAATGCCGTCCCCTCGCCCCGCTTGCGGGGAGAGGGCTAGGGTGAGGGGCCATGCACAGAAGCTAGGCGTCGGCAGACTATCCTGGTCAGCCGCAGCGATCGTGGTGCCGGCACATCTTACTTTTGTCGCGACATTGGTGAAGGCCCCTCATCCGACTTGTCGCAATCTCACTCCGTTCGATCGCTCCAAGCCACCTTCTCCCCGCATTGCGGGGCGAAGGAACGAGCCTACCCGCCCTTCACCACCTCCGCATCCGAAACGGGCTATGCCGGCTTACGCTTCAATTTGCGGCGTATCATGTCCAAATCCACGCCGCCGATGATGAAGGCCACAACGAAATACACCACCATCGCAATCAATATGAGCAAGCCCAGAACGCCGGTTTTGGTCAGCAGCGACGAGCTCCCCCCCAGAAGCGGTTCCCAGCGATCAGCCAGATATACGATGACGCCGCCCATGACAGCGGAGGAGATGAGCAGCATCACAGTGCGGCGCGCCAGCGACCACTCCCAGGAAAGGTGACCCCGACGATAGAGCGTGACGAAGAGCTGTACGGCGTTCAGCCAACCGGCAACCGCTTCGGCGACCGCAATGCCCCGTTCGGCCAGCACCGGGAAAAGCAGGATTGATAGCACCGAGTTGACGGCGACGGCGACGGCCGTGTAGCGCATCGGCGATTTCGTATCTTCGCGGGCATAAAAGCCGGGCTGTAGTGCCTTGATCAGCACGAAAGCCGGCAGGCCAAGGCCGAAGATGGCGAGGATGGAGCCGACCAGCTTTGTATTTTCTGCATTAAAGGCGCCGCGCTCGTAAAGCACGCGGATGATATCGTCGGAGAGAAGCCAGAGGGCAACCGCGGCTGGCAGGGTCAGGAACAGCACGAATTCGATCGAGCGGTTCTGGGTATTGGCAGCTTCCTGGATATGGCCTGACTTCAGCGAGCGGGCCAGTTCGGGCAGAAGTACGATTCCGACTGCGACGCCGACGACGCCGAGCGGCAGCTGGTAGATGCGGTCTGCATATTGCAGGGCGGCGATCGCGCCTTCCTTGCCCGAGGCGATCGCCTGGCCGATCACCAGATTGATCTGGGTGACGCCGCCGGTGATGGCCGCCGGGATGGCAAGAAGCAGTAGCCGTTTGACATTGGGCGTGAAGCGCGGAAAGCGCAGGCCGATATTGATGCCGGCATGGCGCACGCCGATATAGACGACGGCCAGCTGCAGCACGCCTGCCACCAGCACCGACCAGGACAGGTACCAAGCGGTGGTCAGCGGATCGGCGCCGTAATAGATCGCGTAAAACAGGGCGCTGATCATCACCAGGTTGAGGAAGATCGGAGCCACGGCGGCAGCGAAGAAATGATGCAGCGAATTCAGCATGCCGCTCATCATCGCCGTCAGCGACATCGACATCAGATACGGGAACATGACGGCGGCCAACCGGACGGTCAGGTCGAATTTCTCGGCATCGTCGGCGAAGCCGGGCGCGATGACCCAACGCACCAGCAGCGGCATGGCCAGCTCCATGACGATGGTGATCAGCAGCAGAACGGAAAAGAGAACGCCGAACACTTCCTCGGAGAAGCGCTTCGCGCCCTCGATACCGTTCGCTTCGATCTCCTTGGCAAAGAGCGGCACGAAGGCCGCGTTGAAGGCGCCTTCGGCAAACAGGCGGCGAAAAAGGTTTGGAAAGCGGAAGGCGGCATAGAACACGTCGGCCATCGGCCCGGTGCCAAGCGCTGCGGCCATCAGGGTTTCGCGGGCAAAGCCGAAGATGCGGCTGCCAAGCGTCGCCCCACCGACGGTGATGAATTTCTTAACGAGGCTCATGCGGCAGAACCGGCCTTCTTTTCGACATCGGACTTTTCGGCGGCAGCCGAGCGCGTGGCGGCGGGCGCGATGATGCCGGAGGGCATGCGTTCGCGCATCTCATCCTCCTCGCCCGCCATGACCGCCTTCAAGCGCGCGGTGATATTGGCCCGCTTGTTCTCGTTGGAGATCTTCTGCCCGACGAGATCGGTAACATAGAAAGTGTCGATGACCTTCTCGCCGAAGGTGGTGATGCGGGCCGACTGGATATCGAGCGAGAGATCCGAGAGAACGGCCGTGATTTCCGACAAAAGGCCGGTGCGGTCGAGGCATTCGACCTCGATGACCGTGAACTTGTTGGAGAGGCTGTTGGAAATGATCACCGACGGCGGGATCACGAAGGCCTTGTTCTTGCGCCGGTTCTTCGTTCGCGTCGCAATCACTTCCGGCAGCCGCTTGCGGCCGGCGAGCACATCTTCGATCATCTTGCCGATGGTGCCGGCACGACGAAGCTCATCGGCATCGTCGGCGAATTCGCGGCTGACATGGATGGTGTCGAGGGCGCGACCGTCGGCCGTCGTGAAGATCTGCGCGTCGGCGATATTGGCGCCCGCCGCCGCACAAGCGCCGGCAATCACGGTCAGGAGACGCGGATGGTCGGGCGAGAGCACGGTGATCTCGGTGATGGCGTGGAAGCTGTCGGTGCGCACCATGGTCGCCAGCACCTTGCCCGATTTGTCCGTCTGGCGAATGAACTGGGTGTGGCGGATCTGGTCCTCCAGCGGCACGGACAAGAGATAGGGCTGGTAGTGCAGCTTGACGTAGGCCTCGCGGTCCTTCTCGCTCCAATCCGCAAGCGCGTGCTCGAGCGCGTGGGCAGCGGCCTCGGCCCGCTCCTTGCGCGACACTTCGGAGAAGCCCCCGGCCAGCAGCAGCTCGGTTTCATAATAGAGCGTGCGCAGCAGCTGGCCCTTCCAGCCGTTCCAGACGCCCGGCCCGACGGCGCGGATATCGCAGACCGTCAGGATCAGCAGCATCTTCAGCCGGTCGAGCGACTGTACCCGATCGGCGAAGTCGATGATGGTCTTGCGATCCGTCAGGTCACGCGTCTGCGCGACCATCGACATTGTGAGATGCTCGGCGATCAGCCACACCACCAGCTCGGTCTGCTTGGGCGACAGGCCAAAGCGCGGGCAGAGTTTGCGGGCCACCTTGGCGCCGGCTTCGGAGTGATCCTCCTCGCGGCCCTTGGCGATATCGTGCAGGAGCACGGCAACATAAAGCGCGTCACGATCCTCGATACCGGGCATCAGCTTGTTGGTCAGCGGATGGATATCCTCTGCCTTGCCCTTGTCGATCTCCGACAGCACCTCGACGGCACGGATCAGATGCTCGTCCACCGTATAATGGTGATACATGTTGAACTGCATCATCGAGACAATCTTGCCGAATTCCGGAATGAAGCGGCCGAGCACGCCGGCCTCGTTCATGCGGCGGAGAATGAGCGCCGGATCCCGCTTGGACGTGAGGATCGAAAGGAAAAGCCGGTTCGCCTCCTCGTTCTCGCGCAGATGGTTGTCGATCAGGCCGAGTGAGCGGGTGACGCGCTTCAACGCATCCGGATGGAATTCCAGTCCGTTGATGTCGGCGACGAAGAACAGCCTGATGAGGCTGACGGGATCACGCTTGAAGACGTCGGGATTCGCGAGCGCGATGCGGCCGCGATCCTCGACGAATTCGACGGTGCCGGGGATCTTGCGCGAGCGATTGGCAAAGCGGCTGATGACGCCGGTAAGGCCCGGCGTCGCCTTGGCCTGCTGGTCCTCAAGTGCTGCGCAGAGGATGCGGGTGAGATCGCCGACATCCTTGGCCACAAGGAAATAGTGCTTCATGAAGCGCTCAACGGCGGAAAGACCGGGGCGGGCGTGATAGCCGAGGGCAGCGGCGATATCGCGCTGGATGTCGAAGGAAAGACGCTCCTCCGCCTTGCCCGTCAGGAAGTGCATGTGGCAGCGCACGGCCCAGAGGAAATCCTCGGCCTTTTCGAACAGCCGATATTCCTGCTTCGAGAGCACGCCGAGCTTCACCAACTCCACGGGATCGCGGACGTGATAGTAATATTTCGAGATCCAGAACAGCGTGTGCAGATCGCGAAGGCCACCCTTACCTTCCTTGACGTTGGGCTCAACCAGATAGCGGGTATCGCCTGCCTTGCGGTGGCGCTCGTCGCGTTCGGCCAGCTTGGCGGCGATGAATTCGGGACCGGTATTGGTGACGATCTCCTTGTCGAAACGCGCCTCCAATTCCCTGGCGAGCGGTGCATTGCCGCAGATATAGCGGGTCTCGAGAATGGCGGTGCGTACCGTCATATCGGACTTGGCCTCGCGGATGCACTCCTCGACCGTGCGCGTGGCGTGGCCGACCTTGAAGCCCATGTCCCAGAGCATGTAGAGAATGAACTCGACCGCCTTGTGCGTTTCGCTGTCCGGTTTCGGCTGGAAGAGAAAGAGAAGGTCGATATCCGAGCCCGGCGCCAGCGTATCGCGGCCATAGCCGCCGACGGCGGTGACGGAGAAGCTACCTGCACGCTTCGGAAAAACGTGCTGGACGGTGAAATCGTAGATAACCGTGATGATCTGGTCCTGCAGCCAGGAAATGCGGTGGGCGCAATCGAGCCCGCTGCCCTGGAAAGCCAGCAGGCGGCGTGCCTCTTCGCGTCCCTCCTGGCTTGCCTTCTTCAACAGGGCAAGCAGAGCGGACCGCTCCTCGTTCTTATCCAGATTGCGCTTGGCAAGAGCCTCGCATTCCGCTCTCAGCGAGGGAACGTCGAGAATAGCCGGAAAATCGATGTCA
The DNA here is from genome assembly GCF_001692325.1 of Rhizobium sp. AC27/96. GTDB lineage: Bacteria > Pseudomonadota > Alphaproteobacteria > Rhizobiales > Rhizobiaceae > Rhizobium. The sequence goes on from NZ_LXKN01000046.1 coordinate 334,237, forward strand.
TGCATTTCCATGCTCTGCCGACCGGATTCCTGTTCGTTGACCACGGGCCACTGGCGGCGCGCCTGTCTTTTCGTCTGCATGCGCTATAGCCTCTTTGCCCGGCGATTGACACAGGCAATCTGCACCGAAATTCCCATAATCCAGCCTGAGCCGAATCCATGATCTCAGGATTTCTATCGGGTCAAGGTTGACGAAGCGTGACGGCAATCGATGCAGAAACCGGCAGTTTCAGGGCCTCGGCATATCCAGCGCCCGTCTAAGCTCGTTCAAGCTATGTAATATGTTTCGCGACTGGGCACCAATCTGCATGACCATTTCGCGCTCGCATTCCCAATAGCCGGCCTTGGCGATCTTCGAACAGATGTCGGAAATGCGGCTGCAGGACAGAGCGATGTTCAGAAGACCGCGATCGGACTCGCAATCCGGCGGCTCGCCCTCGCCGCAGATCTTGCCGCGAGCGGCGATGGGAGAAAAGCGATCGGCCAATACGCGGACCTCGGAGAGAAGATTTTCGATATGCATCCTAATGTCCCTGGAAATCGCTTTCGGTCAGCCGGCCTTGGTCACAGTTTTCTTCAGCTCGTAGAGCACATCGAGGGCGCCGCGCGGCGTAAGGTCGTCGAGGTCGAGTGTCTTCAACCTCTCTTCGACCTTGGACGGCTCGCGTCGTCCCACGGCCTCCTCGCGGCGAACCGCGACCTGGAAGAGTGGCAGATCATCGATGAGCTGGCTTGCCGGGTTCTTGCGGTCTGCATCCTCAAGCCGCGTCAGAACGTCGCGGGCGCGTGCCACCACGGACGCCGGCAGGCCGGCAAGTCTGGCCACCTGAATGCCGTAGGAGCGGTCGGCAGCCCCCGGCCCGACCTCGTGCAGGAAGATGACGTCGCCGTCCCATTCCTTGACGCGCATGGTGGCATTGGAGAGCCGCCCGAGCTTTTCCGACAAGACCGTCAGCTCATGGAAATGCGTGGCGAAGAGACCGCGGCAGCGATTGGCCTCGTGCAGATGCTCGACGGCGGCCCATGCGATCGACAGTCCGTCGAACGTGGCGGTGCCACGGCCGATCTCGTCGAGAATGACGAGCGAGCGCTCGGTCGCCTGATTGAGGATCGCCGCCGTCTCGACCATTTCGACCATGAAGGTGGATCGGCCGCGCGCCAGATCGTCGGATGCGCCGACTCGCGAGAACAGCCGGTCGACAATGCCGATATGGGCTGAAGCGGCGGGCACGAAGGCGCCCATCTGCGCGAGAATGGCGATGAGCGCGTTCTGGCGCAGGAAGGTCGATTTACCGCCCATGTTCGGGCCGGTCAAAAGCCAGATGGCGCCGTCCTTGCCGTCTGATGTCGGCGAAAGGTCGCAATTATTGGCGACGAAGGGTCCACCGGCCTGACGGCGCAGTGCCTGCTCGACGACCGGATGGCGACCGCCCTCGATGGCGAACATGCGGCTCGCGTCGACGAGTGGGCGGCAATAGGCCTGCTCCTCGGCCAACAGCGCAAGGCCGGCCGCGACATCGATCACCGACAGCGCGCGAGCGCCGGCCTTGATCGCTTCTGCATTGGCGACGACGGCCGCGACCATCTCGTCGAAAGCTTTCAGCTCGATGGCGAGCGCCTTGTCGGCAGCGTTGGCGATGCGGCTTTCGAGATCGGCAAGTTCGGTCGTGGTGAACCGCATGGCATTCGCCATGGTCTGGCGATGAATGAAGCGCGCCTTGGCCTCGGACGTATCGGTCATGGGACCGGCATTGCCCGCCGTGACCTCGATGAAATAGCCGAGCACATTGTTGTGCTTGATCTTCAGCGACTTGATGCCGGTTTCCTCGGCATATTGCAGCTGCAGGCCGGCGATGACCCGGCGTGACTGGTCACGCAGCGCCCGCACCTCGTCCAGCTCTTCATTCGCCCCTTCCCTCAAAAAACCGCCGTCGCGCTTCAGTAGCGGCAGTTCGTCGGCGAGCATGGCGGCGAGCAGCGCTTCGAGATCGGCGGGCAAGCCGCTGAGCCCGGCCAATGCGGCCTTCAATTCCTCGGGCAGGAGGGCCGAGCCGAGCATGCGGGCGACATCACCGGCGGCACCGAGACCCTGGCGGATGGCCCAGAGGTCGCGCGGGCCGCCACGATCCAGCGCCAGGCGCGAGAGGGCGCGCGGCATGTCGGGCACATGCTTCAGCGCCGAGCGCAGATCGCCGCTCAGCGAAGGCTCTTCCGCCAGAAAGCCGATCGAATCCAGTCGCTCGTTGATCCGCTGGGGATCGGTGAGCGGCGACATCAACCGTTCGGCGAGAAGCCGGGCGCCACCGCCGGTGACCGTGCGGTCGATCGCCTTCAGCAGCGAGCCGTTGCGATCGCCGGAGAGCGTGCGTACCAGTTCGAGATTGGCGCGGGTGGCGGGATCGATGAACAGCGTCGATGCACCGCTTTCCCGCTCCGGCAGCCCGAGCGGCGGCCGTTCGGCAAGCTGGGTCTTTTCGACATAGGCGATAGCCGCTGCCGCAGCGGCGAGCTCGGCGCGGCTGAACGTGCCAAAGCCATCGAGGGTCGATACGCCGAAATAGCGCGTGATGCGGCCCTCGGCGCTGGCGCTGTCGAACAGCACGGCCGGCTGCGGAACGGCGGTGCGGCCGAGAATATCGAAGACCGGCTTCAGCTCGGGATCGTGGAACATCGTATCCGGCAGGATCAGCTCGCGCGGATCGATGCGCAGGATATCGGCAAGCAGCCGCGAAGCCTCGGTCTCCGCCAGCCGGAATACGCCCGTCGAAATATCGATCCAGGCGAGCGCCAGCTGCGGCTCGGCACCGCCGCGAATGCGCGTCAGCGCCATCAGATAATTGGATTCCGAGGGCGAGAGCAGCTTTTCCTCGGTGATCGTGCCTGGCGTCACCAGACGCACGACATCGCGCCGCACCACCGACTTGCCGCCGCGCTTCTTCGCCTCGGCCGGATCTTCCACCTGCTCGCAGACGGCGACGCGGAAGCCCAGAGAAATCAGTTTCTGCAGATAATCGTCGGCGGCATGAACCGGCACCCCGCACATCGGGATATCCTGGCTCATGTGCTGGCCGCGCTTGGTCAGCGTGATGCCGAGCGCGCGCGACGCATCGATGGCGTCCTCGAAGAACAATTCGTAGAAATCGCCCATGCGGTAAAACAGGAGCGAACCGGGATTGTTCGCCTTGATCTCGATATATTGCTCCATCATCGGAGTCGCTGAGGCGCGACTTTCCTCCGAGGCAAGCTCGGCGGCCGAGAAAGCATCGACGCTGTGGGTTTTACGTTCGTTCACGGAGGTGCAGTTTTTCCAAAAAATGAGGTGTCACCCTATCCGCGCGCCGGTATAGAAGACAACAGCTATCGGGCAAGAGGGACCGGTCGCCCACAGGAGGTTTGGAGGAAAAATGGCTGACAGCAAGAGCAAGTCGCGTCCGGGAACCGGGATCACCGATCAGGAGGCACTGGACTTTCACAAGCAGGGCCGACCCGGCAAGCTTGAGATCAACCCCACCAAGCCGATGGCGACGCAACGCGATCTTTCCCTTGCCTATTCGCCCGGCGTAGCCGTTCCCGTGAAGGCGATCGCCGCCGATCCGGCCACCGCCTATGATTATACCGCACGCGGCAACATGGTCGCCGTCATCTCCAACGGCACGGCCATTCTCGGCCTCGGCAATCTGGGGGCGCTCGCCTCCAAGCCGGTCATGGAAGGCAAGGCTGTCCTCTTCAAGCGCTTCGCCGACGTCGATTCGATCGATCTCGAAATCGACACCGAGAATGTCGATGAATTCATCAATTGCGTGCGCTATCTCGGCCCCTCCTTTGGCGGCATCAATCTCGAGGATATCAAGGCGCCCGACTGTTTCATCATCGAACAGCGGCTGCGCGAACTGATGGATATTCCGGTCTTCCATGACGACCAGCACGGCACCGCAATCATCGCCGCCGCCGGCCTGATCAACGCGCTGGAATTGACCGGCCGCGACCTCAAGACCACCAAGCTCGTCTGCAATGGCGCGGGTGCTGCCGCGATCGCCTGTATCGAGCTGATCAAGGCCATGGGCTTCAACCCGGAAAACATCATTCTCTGCGACACGAAGGGCGTGATCTATCAGGGCCGCAGCGAGGGCATGAACCAGTGGAAGTCGGCGCATGCGGTCAAGACCGACAGGCGGACGCTGGCCGAAGCCATGAAGGATGCGGACGTCGTGTTCGGCCTGTCGCAGAAGGACGCCTTCTCGGAAGACATGATCCGCTCGATGGCCGACAAGCCGATCATTTTCGCCATGGCCAATCCCGATCCGGAAATCACGCCGGAAGAAGTCGCCCGCATCCGCGACGATGCCATCATGGCGACCGGCCGCTCGGACTATCCGAACCAGGTCAATAACGTCCTTGGCTTTCCCTATATCTTCCGCGGCGCGCTCGATGTGCGCGCCACCACCATCAACGACGAGATGAAGATCGCCGCCGTCAGGGCGCTGGCGAGCCTGGCGCGCGAGGATGTTCCCGACGACGTTGTCGCCGCTTACCAAGGCGCAAGGCCGCGCTTCGGCGCACAATATATCATTCCCGTGCCGTTCGATCCGCGTCTGATCTCGGCAATCCCGGTGGCTGTCGCCAAGGCGGCGATCGAAAGCGGCGTCGCCCGCCGCGACATGCCCGATATGGACGCCTATGCCCGCGAGCTTTCCGCACGCCGCGATCCGATCGCCTCTACGCTGTCGCAGCTTTATGAACGCGTGCGCCGGCACCAGAAGCGCATCGTCTTTGCCGAGGCCGAAGAAGAACAGGTCATGCGCGCCGCCCTCTCCTACGCCAATCAGGGTCTCGGCACTGCCGTCCTGCTCGGCCGCGAGGATCTGATCCAATCCACCGCCGAACGCGCCGGCATCGACCTCAATCGCCCCGGCCTCGAAATCGTCAACGCCCGTATTTCCAAGCGGGTCGACGCCTATATCGACTATCTCTATGCCCGCCTGCAGCGCCAGGGCTACCTGCACCGCGACGTAACGCGCCTGATCCACAACGACCGCAATCACTTTGCCGCTTGCATGGTGGCACTGGGCGATGCCGATGGCATGGTGACGGGCGTGACGCGCAACTATTCGACGGCACTCGGCGACGTGCGCCGCTGCCTCGACGCGAAACCAGGGCACCGGGTCATCGGCGTTTCGATCGTGCTCGCCCGCGGCCGCACCGTCTTCGTTGCCGATACAGCCGTGCATGACATGCCGACCGCCGAGGAACTGGCCGATATCGCCGAAGAGGCAGCGGGTTTCGCGCGGCGCATGGGTTATGAGCCGCGCGTCGCCATGCTCGCCTATTCCACCTTCGGCCATCCCTCGGGCGAGCGTTCCGAGCGGGTGCGAGAGGCCGTCAACATCCTCGACAAGCGCTATGTGAATTTCGAATTCGATGGCGAAATGGCAGCCGACGTGGCGTTGAACCGCAAGATCCTGGAGAGCCTCTATCCATTCTCGCGTCTCTCCGGACCGGCAAACGTACTCGTGATGCCGGCCTTCCATTCCGCTGCGATCTCCACCAAGATGCTGCAGGAACTCGGTGGCTCAACCGTGATCGGACCGCTGCTCGTCGGGCTCGACAAGCCGGTGCAGATCACCTCGATGGGCGCGAAGGATTCCGATATCGTCAACATGGCCGCAATCGCTGCCTACGGCGCGGGATCCTGATCGACACCGCGAATAGCACAGCGGGCGGGCCGAACGAAGATGATAGTTACCGTAGGATTTCGGTGGAGACTATGATGATGAGTGACGCCCAGCCCCTGTTCGCAGCACTGCGCAATTCGGCGCAGCCGGATATCGTCGACACGATCGAGCGGCTCGTTCTCGAGGCGCCCGACCGCAAGCTCAACCGCGTGAACGCGCTTGCCTTCGCGACCGACAGAGGCTTCGACGAGGAACAGACCATCAATGCCTTCCTGCATGGCTCGCGCCTTGGCCTGTTCGACATGTCATGGAATATCGTTTGTCCGAGTTGCGGCGGGGTATTGGATGCCAATACCTCGCTGAAAACCGTACAGAGCGAAACCTACAGATGCGTGATGTGCGCCGCCGGATACGAACCGACGCTCGATGACATGGTTGAGGTCACCTTCACCGTCAGTCCGCGCGTGCGCCGCATCGAGGCTCATGATCCGCATAATCTGTCGCCGCTTGAGTATTTCCGGCAGATTTACTGGGGCTCGGGCGTCGATCTTCCCGATGACGGCTACGAGGAAAAGTTCGATCAGTTCGTCCTGGAAGCCCTGGAGTTGCCTGTTGGAGAGAAGGCCGTCGTATCTCTTCAGTTGCCGGCGGGGTTCATCATCATTTTCGAACCGGTGACGCATGCCGCGCAGTTTATCGAGGTGCAGGGGCAGCCATCGAAGGAACGGCAGGCCCTCTCGCTCGTGTTCGACCGGATGTACCTGCACAACGACATCATGGAGCTGAAGCCGGGTTCCGTGCGTATCTCGCTGGAAAACCATTCAGACGCCCGCGCGCTGCCATCGGTTGTCTTCGCAAACGAGGTGTTTCACACGCTGATCGGCCAGCGGCGGCCATTCCTGACGGCAAAACAGCTGCTTTCCAACCAGACCTTTCGCGACATCTATCGCACCGACACCATCGACATCAATCAGCGCCTGAAGATCACCAGCCTGACCTTTCTCTTCACAGATTTGCGCGGCTCGACGGCGCTCTATGAAAGGGTCGGCGACCTTGCCGCTTTCGATCTGGTGAGAACGCATTTCAGCATTCTGCACGAGATCGTGGGGGCGGAGGCCGGTGCGGTCGTCAAAACCATCGGCGATGCCGTCATGGCCACCTTTCCGACGCCGGATCGGGCATTGGTCGCGGCGATGCGGATGCGCGAAGCCATGCTCGGCTTCAACAGGGAGCGCGGAAACGACGATCTTCTGCTGAAGATCGGCATCCACGAAGGCCCCTGCATTGCAGTGAGCCTGAACGAGCGGCAGGATTATTTCGGACAAACCGTCAACATCGCCTCGCGCGTGCAGCACCTCGCCACATCACGCGACATATTCGCCACGAGCTCCGTCCTCGACAATCCACGTGCCGCGGCATTGCTGACCGCGCACGGCTTGAGCCCGCAATCCCATCAAGTCTCCTTGAGGGGCATCACGGATGCGATCAATATTTTCGCGATCCCTTGAGATCAGTTAGCTGGCGAAGCGACCTGCGTCCGCGCCGTAATAATTGACGTAGCGGTCCGAGATGCTTGCGATCGGCAGAACGATGAGGACATCGGTCGTGTTGAAGGCCTGATCGACGACGGCCGTCGAACCGACCATGGCGCCGAGGCGCAGATAGCCCTTGATCAGCGGCGGCAGCGCCATCAGCGCCTTCTTCGGATTGACGGCTTCGACCGGCATCAGGTCCATGTTGCGGGCGAGCGACGGCAAGGCGCCGACGGTCCACTCATCCTTGGCAAGGACGTTGTGATAGAGGAAGGAAAGAGCCAGCGCATGCTGTTCCGGAAGGACGCCCGGGAAAGAGGCGCAACCGATCATCGCGCCCATGCCGTGCTTTAGCGCATAGGCCCAATTGCCCTGCCATAGAAGCTCGACCGTACGCTTGTTGCGGTATTCCGGCAGCACGCAGGAGCGGCCAAGCTCCATGAAGCGCTTGTCGGGATGACGGGCAAGCAGCGCATCCAGATCGAATTCGGAGGCGGAATAGAAGCCGCCATTGGCCATGGCCACTTCCTGGCGCAGCAGGCGATAGGTGCCGACGATCTGGTCTTCCGGATCGCCTTCGAGCGACCGGTCCAGGACGAGCAGATGGTCGCAGATGGCATCCCAGCCGTCGATATCGCGCTGGCGACGCATGGCGTCAGCCGGCAATTGCGCTTTCATCTCCTCGACGAAAACACGATAGCGGACAGCCTGAGCGGCATCGATCTCGCTCGCCGTGCGGGCAAGGCGAGTTTCTAGATTTCCGATGCGTCCAAGCACATCGCTGGCAACCGGCGCAACCGTTGCCTTTGAAGACTGAACCATTTCGCCCTGAGCTTCGCGATTCAAAATTTCGATGGACATGGCGATTCTCCCCCTACGGGCCGATATAGCGCCATAAACCAAATTCATGCGACAGGAAAGTGACATGCAGCATTGCTAAAAGCAAGAAGCGTGCCCGTTGCAATTTTCGAATGAACGCACAGTCCCCAACTTAGCGGCACCGATTGCCTGTGGTTGAGGGCGGCCAATGCCTTCTATCGGGCATTGATGAATCCGGGCCGCAATCTTCCTTCTAAAACGAAATAGCCGGCTATGCGCGTTCGAAGCTCAGCTTCGACAGGCTTTGCACCGTCGTTACCAATCGCTGGGGGTCGACGGGCTTGACGATGACGGCATCGGCACCGGCAAGCAAGGCCTGGCGGCGGATCGCATCGCGGCTATCGGCCGTCAGCACGATGATCGGCAATGCCGGCAACCCATGCCGGCGCTCCTGGGCGCGCAATTGCGCCAGCACGGCCGCACCGGCACCGCCGGGCATGTTGAAATCGGTGACGATAACATCAGGCCGTGGCTCGGCATTTTCCGTGCGGGCACGCAGACCATCGAAATCCTCCACCAGGCAGACCCTGTGGCCTGCCTTGGCAAGCATGGCGCGAATGAGCATGGCGTTGACCGGATCATCCTCGCCGAGCAGGATTTCAAGGGCGGGATCTTCAGCCTCAGGCGTCGTTATGCCGATCTCGGACACAGCTTCGATCAAGGCATCGCGCTTTTCCATGCCGCGCATGCGGCCGCTCAACACATCGATCAGCGATTGCTCGCGCAGCGGCCGGATGAGCCAGGCATCGAAGAGATCGAGCGGATGGGTGTTGCGCTCCTCGGGATTGACGAGGAAAATCTTGCGCAGCGCCGGCATCGCGAGCTCGTTGCCCTCCCTGAAATATAGGGGCGCCATGCGATGATCGACGATGAGATCGGTCCAGGCACCACGCTCCCGCGTCGAAGAGGAGCGCTTCAGCACATCGATATCGTCGGCACCGATCAGGCGGCAATGGCCGCCGAGCGTGCGAATGGTTTGCGCGATCGCGGTGCTTGCCGCGCCCTCCGGGGCAAGCAACAGGACGTGCGCCCCCTTGAGCACGGCATCGCGCCTGAGGTTTCCGTCCTCTTCGGCAACCAACCCGATGGGGAAGCTGACAGTGAACTCGCTGCCCCTGCCGCGTTCGCTGGCGACGCTAAGTCCGCCGCCGAATTCGCGGAGAATACGAGCCGAAATGGCAAGCCCCAGCCCGGTGCCGGAGCTTCTCTCGACGATGGTGCCGGCCTGCTCGAACTCTCCGAAAATACGAGCCTGCTCCTCCTCCGTCATACCCGGGCCGCTATCCTGCACCGAGATTGCGAGATTGCGTCCTTGCAGGCTGGCGCGCACGAGCACGCCGCCCGTCTGGGTGAACTTCACCGCATTGCCGAGGACATTGAACAGGACCTGGCGCAATCGGGCCGGATCGAACTCCATCGCCTCGGGTACATCGGCGGCAACGGTCGCGGCGATTTCGATGCCCTTTTCATGGGCGCGATGTGCAAGCATCTCGACGACGCCTTCCAGCAATGGCCGGAAAGCTTCCTTGCGGGGATGCAATTGGAAACGACCGACCTCGATGGTGGAGAAGTCGAGCAGATCTTCGACCAGTTGCACCAGCGCATGACCCGACTGGCGGATGCCCGTCAGGTAATTGGCTTGCTCCAGCGTCAGCGGCGTCTGGGCAAGCAGATGGTTCATGCCCAGAATGCCCGAGAGAGGCGTGCGGATTTCATGACTGACGGTCGCCAGCAACCGCGACTTGGCGGCGCTGTTATATTCGGCCTTCAGCCTTGCATCCTCGCGAAGGCGGGTCGTCTGGCGTTCTTCCGTCACGTCGCGCGCCACACTCTGTATGCACAACTGTCCCGTCGACGGATCGCGAAATATGACATCATGCCAGGCAAAGATGCGACGACCCTCGGGCGTCGATATCTCGGCATCCTGATGCTTTGCGTCGGTAACGGCACGGAAGACCAGGCCGGTCTCCTCCAGCGTCAGACCTTCGGGATTGGATTTGCCCGTCAGCTTGCGGAAGGTGGCGTTGGCGTCCAGGATCCGTCGGTCGATGCTGCGGGTGACAGTGATATCGCCGAGCGCATCATGAATGGTAGCAATCAGATTGTTGCTTTCCCTGCGCTCCCAAAGACGGTCATGCTCGCTCTCGCTGAGATCGGCGGCGACAGCGGCAGGTTTCCGCGCGTCTTTCCACATATTGAAGACGCCGATGGCGATAAGGGTAATCGCCACGAGGGCCAGAACGCCGGCCAGGGTCAGCGGACCTCCGGCAAAGCCGATCGCGAGCAAGATAATACCGACAATCAGACCACCGCCGTTCAGCCAATGGCGTTGCAGCCAACGCGCCGACGGTGTCAGGCGCCGCTCCGCCTCGTGCAGCGTCTCGGTTGGCTCGGCAAAGGGGGGACCGTTCCCGGTCAGTCCTTCGATCGATCCGGTTTGGCCGCGCGTAATGTCAGCGGCAAGCTTTTCCTGCAGATTTGCCAGCGTGCTCATGCAATCTGGCTAGCATGGGCAACGTTCCCGATGCCTTCAGGGATTCGCTAGAATTTTAAGCTTTCGCCTTTTTCGGCATCAGAAGCTCGTCGAGAATCACGCAGGCCGCGCCGACTGTAATGAAACTATCGGCCAGGTTGAACACCGCGAAAGACCAGGTTTCCGTATGGAACAGGATATAGTCGATCACATGGCCGTAGAGGAAGCGGTCGATCAGGTTTCCAAGAGCGCCGGCGATGATCAGGGCAAAGCCGAGATGGGCGAGCCAGCGATGATTGGGCGTATGCCGCCAAAGCCAGAGCACGAAGGCGACGATCACAAGCCGCATGCCGACGATGAACCAGCCGTCCATGCCTGACAGCATCGAGAAGGCGACGCCGAGATTGTAGGTGCGATAGAGCGCCAGCATCGGAATGACCGGAACCATTTCCTGCAGCGGCAGCCAGTGATCGACCGTGATCTTGACGATCTGGTCAAGGATGACGGCGATTACGATGAAGATCAGGATCGGCAAGGGCCGGGAAAACAGCGCCGGCTTTGCAGGCGGCTGCGGATTGGTCTCGCTTTCGGTCATCGGCTCTCGCTAAGGGTCAGGATATGGCGGCGGGCTTCGAACAGCATGACGGCCGTCGCAACTGCCAGATTGAGACTGTCGGCGCGGCCGGCCTGCGGAATGCGGGCAAGCGCATCGGCCTCTTTCGCCAGGACATCCGGCAGGCCGGATTGCTCGTTGCCCATCAGAATGACGACGGGCTTCTTCTTGTAATCGATGGTCCGGTAGTCGACCGCGCCGGCCAGATGTGTGGCGACGACGGAGACATCGGCCTTCTTCTTCCAGGCCAGAAACTCTTCGGGCGTGGCCTTGACGACGGGCATCGCGAAGACCGAACCCATGGTGGCGCGCACGGTTTCCAGCGAAAACGGATCGGTCGTTTCACCGACGAGGATGACACCGGAGGCACCTGCCGCATCGGCGGTGCGAATGATGGTGCCGAGATTGCCGGGATCGCGCACGCGGTCGAGCGCCACCCAGGTCTCGCCAACCTGCGGCTTGACATCCCTCAGCTGCCGCCAGCGCTGATCGAAGACACCCACCACCATCTGCGGATTGTCGCGACGGGTGATCGACGCGATGACCTTTTCGCTCGCTTCCAGCACCAACCCGCCGGACGCCACGGTTTTTGCGGCCACCTGCTCGACGAGCGGCTTGCCTTTCACGGACTTTGCGTAGACCAGCGTGCGGATGGTCCAGCCGAGCTCGAGGGCATCGATGACCAGCTTCAGGCCTTCGGCCAGGAAAGCGCCGCTCTCCTCGCGCGATTTCTTGACTGTCAGCGCCTTGATGTCCTTGACGATCGGATTGGCAAGCGAGGTGACCTCCTTGACCTGCCCGACCCTGCGCGGGCCGTCATTACGGAAATCCTGATTCATTTCGGCACCCAGCGGCTGAAGAGAGAGGTGGAAAGCGCCTTGCCCGGCGTGCGGCCATCAAGGCCGGCCTCGCGGATGACCAGTTCGCCGGATTCGACGACACCGCCGGCCCCGCGCATGGTCTCGCGCATCAATTCATGGATCGAGTAGAAGCTGGCGCGGATCGAATAGGCCGTTAGCACCAGTCCAAGCGCCTTCGGCGACAGGATCTCGCGGCAGATATCCAGCATCGAGGGCAGATGTTCGAAAAGATGCCAGACCTCGCCATTCGGGCCGCGGCCGAATTTCGGCGGGTCGGTGAGGATGATGTCGTATTTGCTGCCGCGGCGCTCTTCGCGCAGGATGAACTTCATCGCATCCTCGCAGATCCAGCGGATCGGCAGCTTTTCCATGCGGCCCAGAGCCTGGTTTTCTCGCGCCCAGCCGATCGCCTTCTTGGAGGCATCGACATGGGTCACTTCCGCGCCGGCGGCGGCCGCGACGAGCGACGCCACGCCGGTATAGCCGAAGAGGTTCAGCACCTTCAGTGGCCGTTTCGCCGCCTCGACCTGCTCCTTCATCCACGCCCAATGCACGATCTGCTCGGGAAAGACGCCGACATGGCGGAACGCGGTGAAGCGACCGAGAAAATCGACACCAAGCAACTGCAATGGCCAGGTTTCGCCGAGCGCCTCGCGCGGAAAGCGCCAGCGGCCCATGCCGTCCTCGTCCGTATCGCCGGTGAAGATGGCATCGGCATTGTCCCACAGATGGGCGGCGAGCGATGGCGGCCACAGCGCCTGCGCCTCGGGGCGCACGATGCGATAAGGGCCGTATTGCTCAAGCTTCAGACCGTTGCCGGTGTCGATAAGGTGAAAATCCCCGGCGCCCAGCGACTCGAGAATGACTGGCACGCGCTCTGCCGACCGCTCGCCGGTTCGGGCGATCAGCGGACGTTCGGGCGCGGCAGCCACCGATGCGGCAGCGCGCGGCTCGGTTACCCGCTCGCCGTGATCGCGCGAAGGTTTGGCAGGCCGCAAGGCATGCGCGGGCTTTGCCGGCGGCTTGCCGGGCATGTCACGCCGGGGTTTTGCCCCGAGACCGCCCGCTGCTTTCTGACCGGGCCGGTTTTCCCTATGTTTCACCATGCTTGTCTCAAAATTGATATGAGCGTGCAAATAGCATCTGGCCGCCACTTGGCAAAGCGCTTTCCGATCTGCGATGATCCATGTTCATAATGTCGCATTGGAAGGATTGCGTATGGACATGACCGGCGAACAGCGGATCGCGGCACCCAGGGACGCAGTCTGGGCGGCTCTGAACAACCCCGATATGCTCAAGCAGTGCATTCGCGGCTGTGAGAGCCTCGAATGGGTCTCCTCGACGGAACTGACCGCGACCGTGAGGTTGAAGATCGGTCCCCTCTCGACGTCCTTCAACGGCGATGTGACGCTCTCCAATATCAACCCTCCGATAAGCTACACGATCTATGCCGAGGGAAAAGGTGGGATTGCCGGCTTTGCCAAGGGCGGAGCAGACGTCGTCCTTAAGGAAGACGGCAACGAGACCATCCTGCAATACGAAGCCAATGCGCAGGTCGGCGGCAAGATCGCGCAGCTTGGCTCTTGGCTGGTCGATTCCAGCGCCAAGAAGATTACACAGCAGTTCTTTTCCGATCTCACTGCAGCGATCAACGGCCAAGCCAAAGCCTGATTGCCACGATCACATTTGGCGCCCATATAATCGAGTCATGACAACGATACCCGAGACTTGGACCATCCGTCCGGCACGCGAGCAGGATATGCCGCTTCTTGCCGAGATTTATCTGAGCGTTCGCCGGCAGACGTTCCTCTGGGTCGATCCCAGCCATTTCAACCTTGAGGATTTCGCCGTTCATTCGGCGGGCGAGCGCCTGCTGGTTTGCGAGGACCTGCATGGTTTGATCGCAGGCTTCGCGGCGCTATGGGACGCGGACGACTTCATCCATATGCTTTATATTCTCCCGGCATTTCAGGGCCGCGGCGCCGGCAAAGCCCTGCTTGCCGCCCTGCCGGATTGGCCGAAACGCCGATATCGATTGAAATGCCTGGTCAAAAACACGCATGCCATGGCTTTTTATCGGGCGCTCGGCTTCGAAATCATCGGCGACGGAGCTTCGCCGGAAGGCGACTACAAGGAAATGCGGCTTCGCGGCATCCAGTCACTTTGACGGAAGCTGCCCGGCAATCTGCTCGGCGCGCGTGCGGTGCTTATCAGCCTCCGCCTGCCAGCGCACCGCCTCGAGCGACTGGCTACGGGCGCGCTTGCGATGCTTTCCCTGGCTGAACCAGGTCACCGCGCCGCCGACGAGCATGCCGACGATCAGCGCCACGAACAGCAGGACGAAGAGCGGCGCATGCAGCGACAACACCTGATCGTCCGGCCGGAATGGATTGAGCGCAAGTGTCACCGACTGCCTGTTGGCAACGCAGAATACGATAAAAATGATGCCGAGCGGCAGCAATATCAGCAGGTTGACGATCTTCTTGGCCATCGCGCAGCTCCTTTATCCAGACGTACCGTGTAGATCGCACACGCACCGCCTTAAGCCGCACAATAGAAAAGACGCGGCCGAGTTCAAGTGCCACCGCGTCGCGGCACAATCATGTCCGAAGGGCCATCCCGGGAAAATTCGACCGAAGCCAGACGATCAGTTGTCGTCTTCCTCATCGCCGGCGCCCGGGTTAAGCCGCTCGCGCAGCTCCTTGCCGGTCTTGAAGAAGGGAACCCACTTTTCCTCGACGAATACCGTATCGCCCGTGCGCGGGTTGCGACCGGAGCGCGAGGGACGGTTCTTGACGGAGAAAGCACCGAAGCCGCGAAGTTCAACCCGGTTTCCGGCGGCGAGCGCATCGGTGATCTCATCGAGGACTGCGTTGACGATATTTTCGACGTCGCGGTGATAGAGATGCGGGTTGCGGGCGGCAACAATCTGCACCAATTCCGACTTGATCACGGCTACCCCCTTAAATCATTGATTTATCAGTTGGCTGCACCCTGCCAAACAGAAAGCAGGCCGTCAAGAAACAACTTATCTGTCATGACTTTCTGAAAGCCATCTGCCTTCAGAAAATCACCATAACCAAGGCCATTTAGCAACCAGGCCGCGGCACTTGGCCAGAAGAAGGACGAGCTTTTGTCTTCCGGCTTCCAATCGACGATCGGCAGGTCCTTGCTGACCTTGCGCGTTTCGAGATAGGCGCGGATCTCGTCTTCGCCGCCAAGCGTGTCGATCAGCTTGTTCTGAAGCGCCTGACGGCCCGTGAAGATGCTGCCGTCGGCGAGCTTCAACACCTCTTCGCGCGGCAGCTTGCGGCGATCCGCGACGAGATCGACGAACCAGCCATAGCTGTCCATGACCATGTTGCGGATCATGTTCTTGGCGTCTTCGCTGGCTGGATGGAAGGGCGAAGGCTCGGCCTTCAGCGGCGCCGACTTGATCTCGTCGAGGGACACGCCGACCTTGTCGAGCAAATCCTTGACCTGCGGATACTGGAAGATGACGCCGATCGAGCCGGTGATCGAGGTGTCACCGGCGACGATATCATCACCGGCGGCGGCGATCATGTAGCCGGCCGAGGCGGCAACGGTGCGGATATCGGAGACGACAGGCTTCTTGGCGGCTACGGCGCGGATCGCCTTGAAGATGCGCTCGCCGCCATAGGTCGTTCCGCCGGTCGACGAGATCGAGACGATCAGCGCCTTGACCTGATCATTGTCGCGGATCTTCTTCAATCGCTCCAGAAGCTCGGGATCGTCCTGAATGAGCCCGGAGATCGTGACGCGAGCGACCTGTGGTCCTCGCGCATCCGGCAAGTCCCCGGCGATGAAACGATAGAGCGCAAAACCAAGGGCCACGAGGAGCAAAACGGCAACAATGCGCCAGAAACCAAGCCTGCGGCGTAATTGTCGCCGATCCGCGATTGCAGAACTGTCCATCACGCCTTATTTCTCCCTGCAACAAACTGAATGCGCTACGAACCGGATACATGACATCTTGAAACAGGCACAATCCTCAGAGAAAAGCTGTTCCCGTTTTCGATGTCGTCGGCGGCACGTCGCTCTGCTGGCTCATCAGATAGGACATACCCCGATCGGATGAAACCGGCTTATGGCATATTTCTCCGCCAAATTTGCTTGGTTGCAGAAAAAAATCCATATTGGCAAGCCAGTGCAATAATGCGAAACGATCCGATGGGCTTTTTGACACAGCCCCGCATAACGTCAATGCGGTTCTCCGGATCAGAAAAGACGGACCTGTTGCATGCTGAATACGATCGAGACCCCCGGCGAGACCGTCCGCGCTTTGCCGGAACGCAGCCCGTATAAGGACGCAATCTTCCACTCCTCGCGCGTGAGAAGACTGAAAGTGCTATTGCCGCTGGCTGCGTTAATCGTCTCGCTGATCTTCGTTGGCGTCTCCGTCATCCGCGCCTACCTGCCGGCCGAGATCCAGATCGAGGGCGCCAAGATCGAGGATGGCAAGGTCGTGATGGAGCGCCCCGCAATCGCCGGCCGCAACAAGGACGGCATCAACTATTCCCTGCTCGCGGAAAAAGCGCTGCAGGATATCAAGAACCCCAACATGATCACGCTCAAGACCATCAAGGCATCCATGCCTGTCAATACGGACGTGATCGCACATGTTACCGCTCAAAGCGCGGACTTCGACCGGCAGGCCGACACGCTGAAACTGACAGAACCTTTCACCATTGTGATGGACAATGGCTTGCGCGCCGAATTCAGGACCGCATTCCTGGATGTCAAGAAGGGCGACCTGTCGAGCCAGGATCAGGTTTCAATCTTTCGAGGTGGCATGTCGGTTGTTGCGCGTTCGCTCAAGATGACGGATAAGGGGAGCGTAATCGAACTCGACGGGCAGGTTCAGGTGCATATCGAACCGTCCGCTCTCAACAATTCAGCTAGCGAAAAGAAGCCGGGCGGTTCATGATAAACGATTGGACACATTCAATTTTCAACTCCCGCCGGCGCAGGGCCGGCCTTTTCTGTGCCATTGGCGCGCTTGCTCTGTTTGCAGCCGCCGAAGCAGGTGCGCAGGCAACGACAAGCAAGATGCCCGGTCTCGCCATTTCGAAGGATCAGCCGATCCAGATCGAAAGCGACAAGCTGGAAATCCATGACGCGGAGAGCCAGGCCGTGTTCACCGGCAACGTCAAGGTGGTTCAGGGAACCACGACGATGCAGGCCGGGAAGATGACTGTCTTCTACAAGAAGAAGCAGCCGACCGATGCCAACGCTCCCAAGCCGGCGGACAATCCCGTCGCCAAGGTCGCCAAGGAGCAGAACGAGTCCCTGGTCTCCGGCAATGCCAATATCGACCATATTCTGGTCACCGATAAGGTCTACCTCGTTTCCGGCACGCAGACGGCGACCGCCGAAGACGGTTCCTTCGACATGACAAACCAGCTCGCCGTCCTCAAGGGCAAGAAGGTTGTATTGACGGACGGACCGAACGTTTTCACAGGTTGCCAGCTCACCGTGCATATGGCGACGGGTGAAGCGCAGCTGGATTCCTGTGGGGGCCGCGTCCAGATCCAGCTCGATCCAAAGTCGCAGCAAGTGCAGCAACAACAGAACAAGAACTGATACTGGCCCCCTCGTGACGACATCGACGACCACCACCTTACCCGGCATGCCCGGGCCATCCTCTGCGGCATCCGGTGCGCCGGCCGCGGATAAAGCGCGCTATCAGGGCACCCTGATCGCGCGCGGCCTCACCAAAACCTATGGTAGACGCCGTGTCGTGAACGGCGTTTCGCTGGTCGTGCGGCGTGGCGAAGCAGTGGGTCTGCTGGGGCCGAACGGCGCCGGCAAGACGACCTGTTTCTACATGATTACCGGGCTGGTGCCGGTGGACGAAGGTACGATCGAGATCGACGGCAACAACGTCACCTCGATGCCCATGTATCGTCGTGCGCGGCTCGGTGTCGGCTATCTGCCGCAGGAAGCCTCGATCTTTCGTGGCCTGACGGTGGAGCAGAATATCCGCGCCGTGCTCGAGGTTCACGAAAAGGACAAGGCAAAGCGGGAGCACAAGATCGACGAATTGCTGGAGGAATTCCACATTCGCAATCTGCGCACCGTGCCGGCGATCGCGCTTTCGGGCGGCGAGCGGCGGCGTCTGGAAATCGCCCGCGCGCTGGCGACCGACCCGACCTTCATGTTGCTCGACGAGCCTTTTGCCGGTGTCGATCCGATTTCGGTCGCCGACATCCAGAACCTCGTGCATCACCTGACGGCGCGCGGGATTGGCGTCTTGATTACCGACCACAATGTCCGTGAAACGCTTGGCCTGATCGACCGCGCCTATATCATTCATGCCGGCGAAGTGCTCACGCATGGCAGAGCCAATGATATCGTCAGCAATCCGGAAGTTCGGAAACTCTATCTCGGTGACAATTTCAGCCTTTGATTGGCTTAAATTCGAGCTGCTCGCCCCTTAATATTACATAGATCTGCAAAGGGGCGGAAATTTACCTTTGCTTCACAGTTCCGCTTGACCAAATCTTATAAAAAAGCAATTTTTGGGCCAGTTGGAATTTCGCGAAGATTTTAGTGACGGAAAACGCGAATTCCCGAGGAGTTCAAGGGGAGTCTCGCGTCCGCCATGGCACTATCGGCCAATCTTTTCCTGCGCCAAAGCCAAAGCCTGGTGATGACACCGCAACTGATGCAATCCATCCAGTTGCTGCAGATGACTCATTTCGAACTGACACAATTCATCGGCCAGGAGGTCGAGAAAAATCCGCTGCTGGAATTTGCGTCAAATGACGAAGATATGGGCAGCCACGGCGATCGCGAAACGAAGGACGATTCCTTCGAAAGCACGGGCGATAGCCGCGACGAGACCTTCGACAGCAGCGACCTTGCCAGTGACTGGTACGAGAACGAAAATACCGGCAATGCCGACAGGCTGAACAACGAGCTCGACACCAATTTCAGCGATGTCTTCCCCGACGACGGAAGCCCGCAGCGGGCCGATGCGCCCGAGCTGCTGAGCCAATGGAAATCCATGCCCGGCGGGGAAGCGGGCGAAAGCTTTGATCTGGACGACTTCGTCGCCGGCCAGGTATCGCTGCGCGACCATCTGAACGAACAGATCCCCTTTTCGCTTCCCGCCATGGGTGATCGGCTGATCGCACAGCACCTCGTGGACCAGCTCGACGATGCCGGTTATCTCCGCGCCGATCTGAACGAGACGGTGGAGCGCCTCGGCTCGGCAATCGGGGATGTGGAGCGCGTGCTTGCCACCCTGCAGCTGCTGGACCCTCCCGGCATCTTTGCCCGTTCCCTCAGCGAATGCCTGGAAATCCAGCTCCGGCAAAAAGATCGCTTCGATCCGGCCATGGAGCGGCTGATCGAAAATCTGGAGCTTCTGGCGCGACGCGATTTCGCATCGCTGAAGCGGCTCTGCGGCGTCGATGAGGAAGACCTGCTCGACATGATGGCGGAAATTCGCCAGCTGAACCCAAAGCCCGGCAGCTGCTTCGAGACCAGCGTGTCCGAAGCGATCATGCCCGATATCGTCGTGCGCCCCTCCACCGACGGCAGCTGGCTGGTGGAGCTCAATCCCGATGCCCTGCCCCGAGTGCTGGTGAGCCAGTCCTATTTCGCGTCGGTCTCCAAAACGAGCCAGGACCACGCCTTCCTGTCGGAATGCCTCCAGAACGCCAACTGGCTGACCCGCAGCCTGGACCAGCGCGCCAAGACCATCATGAAGGTGGCAAGCGAGATCGTGCGGCAGCAGGATGCCTTCCTGATCCATGGCGTCGATCATCTGCGGCCGCTTAATCTGAAGACCGTGGCCGACGCGATCAAGATGCACGAATCGACCGTCAGCCGTGTCACCTCGAACAAATACATGCTGACGCCGCGCGGAATGTTCGAGCTCAAATATTTCTTCACCGTCTCGATCAGCGCCGTCGAGGGTGGCGACGGTCATTCGGCCGAAGCCGTGCGCCACAAAATCCGCCTGCTGATATCGGGCGAAAGCCCGGATGCAGTTCTGTCGGACGACGATATCGTCGATACGCTCAAAGGCGGCGGCATCGAGCTTGCTCGCCGTACGGTTGCAAAATACCGGGAAGCCATGAACATCCCATCGTCCGTGCAGCGGCGTCGTGAAAAGCGGGCGCTGGCAAAAGTCGGCAGTTTCTGACGATTGTCGCCTTTCAACCGCAGGGTGTTCATCTCCTAACAGTCCGTTAAGATGCAGTTGACTTTCCCATGTGGCAGGGCTAGAAGCCCGCCGCAATCGCTGCAAGATAGCACGACCATGAAACTTATCCCCATCATCCCGAAGGCGGTCGAAATACGCAATTTGTCTTTGACCGCGTGAAGTGCTTGGATGAGCTTGAGGCTTGGCGTAAACTGATACGCGCAATAACCACTACAAGAAGGGAAACTCCATGAGTGTGCGTGTCTCCGGTAAACATATGGAAATTGGTGACTCCTTCCGTCAGCGGATCGAGGACCAGATCGGTATGGCCGTGACGAAATACTTCGACGGGGGGTATTCGGGTCAGGTAACGGTGCAGAAATCCAGCTCCCGCTTCGCGGCCGATTGCAAGCTTCACCTCGACAGTGGTGTCGTGTTGCATGCTGCCGGAGAGGCCATGGACCCGCAGCTGGCGTTCGACGCAGCGTCTGCACGCATCGAGAAGCGCCTGCGCCGCTACAAACGCAAGCTTAAGGATCATCAGGCCGGCAACCACATAAACGGCCAGGCTGAAGTCGCCTATACCGTCATGGATGGCGTACCGGATGACGACGAGGAAATTGCAGCCGATTTCGCGCCGGTGATCGTTGCCGAAAGCACGAAGCAATTGAAGACCATGTCGGTGGCGACCGCCGTGATGGCGCTCGACATGACCGACGAACCGTTGCTGCTCTTCCGCAGCCCCGGCAAGGAACATTTGAACATCGTCTACCGCCGCCAGGACGGTAACATTGGCTGGATCGACGCGGCCAATATCAAAGGCTGAGAATAGAAGGTAAGCGGCGGCGGCGCGTAACAGCACCCGGCCGCCGCTTTTTCCCGTTACCGGCTCTCGGCGACACGAAGGATAAAGAGAATGGCATTGGCAGATTTGCTACACCAAGATGCGATCATCCCCGCCTTGAGGGCAAATTCCAAAAAACAACTGCTTCAGGAACTGGCGGCCAAAGCCTCGAAACTGACCGGACTTCCCGAACGCGAGATTTTTGATGTCGTGCTGCAGCGCGAGCGCCTTGGTTCCACCGGCGTTGGCAATGGCATTGCCATCCCGCATGGCAAGCTCGCCAGCATCAAGTCCATCGCCGGCATTTTCGCGCGCCTTGAGGCGCCTGTCGATTTTGAGGCTCTGGACGATCAACCCGTCGATCTCGTCTTCCTGCTGCTCGCGCCCGAAGGCGCAGGCGCTGATCATCTGAAGGCGCTGTCCCGCATTGCCCGCGTTTTGCGAGACCAGGATCTGGTCGCCAAGCTGCGCGCCACCGATTCCGCTTCGGCAATCTATGCTTTCCTCAACGAGGAACAGGCATCCAACGCCGCCTAGAGCCGGATGATTTTAGGTCTGTTCGACCTAAAATCTCAATCCGCTCTAGAATCAAATAGTTGGAGCATGATGTCGTCCGAAAACCGCTTACACTTTTCGGCATCATGCTCTAACGGCTTGGCCTGGATCGCATCGGACCAAGGCAAAAATAAGAGCCGGATGATCTGAAATCATCCGGCTCTTATTTTTTGTTCTCGTGTATGGATCAGGCGTCTTTTTCGTCGAGCGGGCTGTTGGCGCCCTCGGCATTCTCGACGATCTTCGGGCCGCCCTTGGCGACACCGACCATGGCCGGGCGCAGAACGCGCTCGCCGATGACGAAGCCGGCCTGCACCACCTGCACCACCGTATTGTTCGGCACTTCAGGGTTCGGCACTTCGAACATCGCCTGGTGGAAATTCGGGTCGAACTTCTGCCCGACAGGCTCGATCTGGCGTACGCCGTGACGCTCGAGGGCGGAGAGCATGGCGCGCTCCGTCAACTCGACGCCGTCGATCAGCGTCTGCAGACCGGCATCGGCGCTGGCACGCGCTTCAGCCGGAATGGCATCCAGCGTGCGGCGCAGATTATCCGACACGGCGAGCATGTCGCGGGCGAAGCTTGCCACGGAGTAGGACTTTGCGTCCTTTATCTCGCGCTCGGTACGCCGGCGAAGATTGTCCATATCGGCGGCGAGGCGAAGATAGCGGTCACGCAGTTCGCCGTTTTCGGCCTTCAGCAGCTCCACCGGGTCCGGCTGAGACGGTTCCGTCGCATCCACGGTTTCCGCTGCTTCTTGAGCGAAATCCGCAGCAGCGTCAGCCGCCGTGGCGTCAGGTCCGGTTTTCGTTGTTTCGTCGGTCATGACGGTCTCCGAATTGCTTTGTCTTTTGGATGTGCCCGATATCGAGGTTTACCCGGAAAAAATCAAGGCTTTGTCGAGAAGAACAGCCAATTCCCGATATGGTGGCATTGAGAAAGGAGTGTTGATCGAGAACTCAAAGCGGTGACCTCCGCCATCCATCTCCGATCGGGCCGGACACGCCGCCGCACAGCCGGGATCCGGAACTACATTCCCGAGCGCGACAGCCGCGAAATCAACTGGGCCGTATAATCGACCATCGGCACGATACGGGCGTAGTTCAACCGCGTTGGGCCGATTACGCCGACGGCACCGACGATGCGATCGTCGTCGTCGCGATAGGGCGCGACGATCAGCGAGGAGCCGGAAAGCGAAAAGAGCTTGTTTTCCGAGCCGATGAAGATGCGCACTCCCGGTCCGCTTTCGGCCAGATTGAGGATCTCGATGAGACTGTCCTTCTTTTCGAGATCATCGAAGAGCAGGCGCAGCCGATCCAGATCCTCTGCGCCGGCGATTTCGGACAGGAGATTGGCGTGACCACGCACGATGAGCTGCGTCGGCTTGCCTTCGTCCTCGCCACCGGACCAGACGGCGATCCCGCGCTCGACCAGCTCTCGCGACAGCGTATCCAGCTCGTGACGCACGCTCTCCTTCAATGTCTGCAATTGACGGCGCAGATCCGGCAGGGTCTGGCCCGTCATATGGGCATTGAGGAAATTCGCCGCCTCCGTCAACTGCGAGGAGGTGACGCCGGCCGGCAGTTCGATGATGCGGTTTTCCACCTGATCATGCTCGCCCACCAGCACGGCGAGCGCCTTGGTCGGCTCCAGGCGGATGAATTCGACGTGCTTCAGCACCGGGTCGTTCTTCGAGGTGATCACCAGCCCGGCGCCGCGTGAAATGCCGGAGAGCATGCGGCTCGCCTCGGTCATGACAGATTCCATCGGCTGATCGCGATTGCTGCCGCGGACCTGGCGATCGATGGTGGCGCGATCCTCGGCCGAGAGATCGCCGACCTGCATGAAAGCGTCAACGAAGAAACGCAGCCCGACCTGGGTCGGCAGCCGGCCGGCGCTGATATGCGGCGAATAGATAAGCCCCAGCTCTTCCAGATCGCTCATGACATTGCGCACGGAGGCCGGCGACAGGGACATCGGCAGCAGGCGGGATAGATTGCGCGATCCAAGCGGCTCGCCATTCTCCAGATAGCCCTCGACGATACGGCGGAAAACTTCCTTGGATCGTTCGTCCAGTGCAGCAATGACATCCGAAACCGACGATGTCGTGAATACCATTTCGCTGTCTAATCCATTTCGTTGAGCCTTGGCCAAAATATAATCATTCAGTTAGCAATGGCGAAAGGGAAAAATGCTGCCTGCGCCGCCGCCGGGCCTTTCGACCTGCTTTTCCTTTGCAAAAGCCGCCTACGGGTCGTAGAAGCGGTCGACAAACTTTCAGGAGAGTGGAATGCGGCCTTCAGGCAGAAAAACCGACCAGATGCGCAAAGTGTCGTTCGAGCGCAATTTTTCCAAGCATGCCGAAGGCTCCTGCCTGGTCAAGTTCGGTGATACGCATGTGCTCTGCACGGCAAGCCTTGAGGACAAGACGCCGCCATGGCTGCGCAACAGCGGCAAGGGCTGGGTCACGGCCGAATACGGTATGCTGCCGCGCGCCACCGGCGAGCGCATGAAGCGCGAGGCCGCAGCCGGCAAGCAGGGCGGCCGCACGCAGGAAATCCAGCGCCTCATCGGCCGCTCGCTGCGCGCGGTCGTCGATCTGAAGGAACTCGGCGAACGTCAGATCACCGTCGACTGCGACGTCATCCAGGCCGACGGCGGCACGCGCACGGCCTCGATCACCGGCGGCTGGATCGCGCTTTACGACTGCCTGAAGTGGATGGAAAGCCGCAATATGGTCAAGGTGGACCGGGTGCTGAAGGATCATATCGCCGCCATCTCCTGCGGCATCTTCGCCAACCAGCCGGTCATCGACCTCGACTATCTCGAGGACTCCTCGGCTGAAACCGACGCCAATTTCGTCATGACAGGCAAGGGCGGCATCGTCGAAATCCAGGGAACGGCGGAGGGTGCGCCCTTCAGCGAAGAGGAATTCGCGACGCTCCTGGGCCTTGCCAAGAACGGCATTGCCGAACTGGTGGATCTGCAGAAGCAGGCAATCGCCTAAGGACATCTTGCAATGGCAGATACGGCCCTCGAAAGCATCCTGGAAACGGCTCTCTATGCCGATGATCTCGATGCCGCCGAAGCTTTTTACGGCGACATTCTCGGTTTGCAGAAGATCTCACGCGGCGGCAATCGCCACATCTTTTACCGTTGCGGATCAGGCGTGCTGCTGATCTTCAATCCGGCCGAGACGATAAAGCCACCGGAACCGGACGCCCTTCCCGTGCCTTCGCATGGGACGACGGGCCATGGTCATGTGTGCTTCCGCGTCACCGGTGACGATATCGAGGCAATGGCGCAGAGGCTGAAGGCTGCCGGCATTGCCATAGAAACCGATTTTCACTGGCCGAATGGCGGCCGCTCGATCTATTTCCGCGATCCGGCCGGCAACAGCCTGGAATGCGCAGAACCCCGCATCTGGGGCCTATGACGGAACAGGACATGCGTAAGCTCGATACCAAAACCATTGTCGTCGCCAGCCACAATGCCGGCAAGATCCGCGAAATCGAGGATCTGATCGGCCCCTTCGGCTTCACCGCCAAATCGGCCGCCGACCTCAACTTCATCGAACCGGACGAGACCGGCACGACATTCGAAGAAAATGCCGCGATCAAGGCACTCGCCTCTGCGCATGCCTCCGGCCTGCCGGCGTTGTCTGATGATTCCGGCCTGGTGATCGACGCGCTTGGCGGCGATCCGGGCGTCTACACGGCCAACTGGGCCGAAACGGCTGACGGCACCCGCGATTTCGCGATGGCGATGCAGAAGGTCGAGACCGCTCTTGAAAAAGCCGGCGCGACATCGCCGGAAAGCCGCACAGCGCGCTTCGTCAGCGTGCTTTGCCTGGCATGGCCTGATGGGCATACCGAGCTTTTCCGCGGCGAGGTCGAAGGTACGGTCGCCTGGCCACCGCGCGGCACTCAGGGCTTCGGCTACGATCCGATCTTCCAGCCGGAGGGGTACGACACCACTTTTGGTGAAATGAGCGCCGAGGAGAAGCATGGCTGGAAGCCTGGCGATCCGCAGGCACTCTCGCATCGCGCCCGGGCCTTCAAGGTCTTTGTCGAAACCTGCCTGGAGGCGTAAGCTTACTTCGTGGATATCATGGATTCGCAACAGCTGATGCGCGGCGCGCAATTGCTACCGGATACCGGCGAGCCCGGTTTCGGCGTGTATGTGCATTGGCCGTTTTGCGCGGCCAAGTGTCCCTATTGCGATTTCAACAGCCATGTCCGCCATCAGCCAGTTGATCAGGAGCGTTTCGCTGCCGCCTTTCTGAAGGAAATGGCGTCGATGCGGATGATCAGCGGCCCGAAGACGGTGACCAGCGTCTTTCTCGGCGGCGGCACCCCCTCGCTGATGAAGCCGGAAACTGTCGGCGCCATTCTCGACGGCATCGCCCGGACCTGGCACATGCCTGACGGCATCGAGATCACCATGGAGGCAAATCCGTCGAGCGTCGAGGCTGAACGGTTTCGCGGCTATCGCGCGGCTGGCGTCAATCGCGTGTCGATGGGCGTGCAGGCGCTGAACGACCGCGACCTGAAATTCCTCGGCCGGCTGCACGACGTCGCCGATGCGCTGAAAGCGATCAAGCTGGCGCGCGAGATCTTCCCGCGCATGTCCTTCGATCTCATCTATGCCCGCCCGAACCAGACCGTCGAGGAATGGGAACGCGAGCTGAAGGAGGCAATTTCCTACGCCGTCGATCACCTCTCGCTCTATCAGCTGACGATCGAGGAAGGCACGCCCTTCTATGGCCTCCACAAGGCCGGCAAACTGATCGTGCCCGATGGTGACCAATCGGCGCTGCTCTATGAGGCGACGCAGGAGATTACCGAGCGTGAGGGCATGCCGGCCTATGAGGTCTCCAACCATGCCCGTCCGGGTGCCGAGAGCCGGCACAATCTCACCTATTGGCGCTATGGCGACTATGCCGGGATTGGGCCTGGCGCCCACGGCCGCCTGACCCACGGCCCGCAGAAGCTTGCAACAGCGACCGAGCGCAAGCCGGAGAGCTGGCTTGAGATGGTCGAGCGTGACGGCCACGGCATGGTCGATCAGGAAATGCTCGGGTTCGACGAGCAGGCCGACGAATTGCTGCTGATGGGCTTGCGTCTGAAGGAAGGCATCGATCTCGTGCGCTGGCAGGAGCTTTCGGGACGCGATCCCGATCCACAGCGCGAGGCGTTTTTACTGGAACACGGTTTCATCGAGCGGATCGGCAATTCCCGCCTGCGCTGCACGCCGTCGGGAATGCTGGTTCTCGATTCTGTCGTCGCCGATCTCGCCTGTTAGTCACCTTCCCCTTGAGGGGGGAGGTCGCCGCGAAGCGGCGGGTGGGGGTGATCCCCAAGAGCCAATCGAGGCTTCAGTGCTTACCCAGATCACCCCGCCCCGGCACTATGTGCCGACCCTCCCCCTCGAAGGGAGGGTGAGTAATCTTCCATCGATCGCCGCAAGGCCGACCGCGATCATCGCCATGCCGATGAAATGCTTCATCTGCAGGTCTTCGCCGAGAATAAGCGCGCCCAGCAGGATGGCACTGACAGGGATGAGGAACGTCACCAGCATCAGGTTCGTGGCCCCCGCGGTTGCCAGAATGCGGAAGAACAGCACGTAGGCGATCGCAGTCGAGAGGATGGCAAGGCCGGCAAGCGCGAGCCAGGTTTCGCTTGAGGGTATTGCGAGCGTCCACGGACGATCGACAAAGAGCGCGATCGGCAATAGCAGCACGGTCGAGGCGGTGACCTGGCCGGCAGCGGGAATGATCGGCGCCAAGCCCATGCGGCGAAAGCGGCGGCCGAATATGCCGGCAAGCGAATAGGTGAAGGCAGCGGCCAGCACGGCGAGCTGCGCGAGCGCATTCGAGCCGCCTAGGCTTGCGAGCACCGACGGGCCTATCATCAGAGCCACGCCGGCAAAGCCGACGATGACGCCGATCAGGCGATTGCCGGTCATCTTCTCGTCCGCGGTCAGAAAATGCGCGACCACGACGCCGAAAAGCGGCGTCGTTGCGTTGAGGATCGAGGCGAGGCCGCTGGCAATATGCGTCTGGCCCCAGACGATCAGCAGGAAGGGAATGACGTTGTTGAGGAAGCCCATGCCGAAGAAGGCAAGCCATGCCTGGCGATCGCGCGGCATGGAATGTCCGGTCATCCGCACGATGACATGAAGAGCAATGGCAGCAAGCGCCACACGCGCCGTGACGATGGTGAAGGGCGGCAATTCCCGCACCAGAATGCCGTTGAACAGGAAGGAGCCGCCCCAAAGCAATGATAGCGCCACCAACATGCCCCACTCGAGCGCACCCATGGATTTCTGCTGCATGACGACAAACCCCCACTTTCGAATGATTGAGTTCAGCTTGTCAGGCGCCTATTTTCGCTTGCTTGCCAAACACCAGAATTACTAGGATAATCTCTCAATATCCGCTTTCTGACAAACGACTCTTTCTCATTTTATGGTTTAGCTTAACTCAATCATTATGGATCAGTTGCCATCTCTTTCGGCCCTCAGGGCTTTCGAAGCGTCCGCCCGTCATCTTAGCATGACGCTGGCTGCAAACGAGCTGCATGTGACGCCCGGCGCCATCAGCCTGCAGGTTCGCGACCTCGAAAGCGCGCTCGGCGTGCGGCTCTTCGAGCGCCGGACACGCAGCCTCGCATTGACGTCGGACGGCGCCGAATATTTCGCAACCATGCGGACGGCCTTCCGGCTCATCCGCGAGGCGACTGCGGCGCTGACCATGCGCGCGAACGACAGCGTATTGACGGTTACCTGTACAGCCGGTTTTGCCACCCATTGGCTGGTGCCGAGGCTGCGCCGCTTCGAGCAGGCGCATCCCGAGATCGATCTGCGCATCAGCGCTTCTCACCGCATCATGGATTTCCAGCGGGACGGAATAGATGTCGCCATTCGCCACGGCCTTGGCGGCTATGAGGGTCTGGCAAGTGAGCGATTGCTCGACGACGAGTATGTGCCCGTCTGTACGCCGGCAATGGCGGCGTCACTCGGCCCCTCGCCCCTCGTCGACGACCTGGCGAAGCTGACCCTGATCCATGATGTCTATCGGCGCGACTGGGAACTTTGGCTGCAAGCTGCGGGTGCAAGCCGCGTCGACGCCACGCGTGGGCCGGTCTTCACGGATGGTATCGGAGCTTATCAAGCCATGCAGGCCGGGCTCGGCATAGCACTCATGCGCCGGTCCTTCGTCGAGCAGGAGCTGGCGGAGGGCAAGCTGGTCGCTCCCTTCCCGATAGGGTTTGCCAGCGCACTCGCCTATCACCTCGTCTATCTGCCGGGCGCACTCGAACGACCGGCGATTGCGGCGCTGCGCGCCTGGCTGTTTTCCGAAATCTCGCAGGCAACGCCGCCGACATAGGCTGGCGTTACCTTCACCACGGCATGGACGGCCGCTGGCTCGGTTGAGCATCCGCATCAAGCCGAACAAGGCGTCAACGAAAACGGCCGGCGATGACGCCGGCCGTGAAATGATGAGCGGATATTGCCCGCCGCCTATTCGTTGATGAGGCGCTTCAGCAGCTCGATCTCATGCGACAGCTTGCTATCGCCGGAGATCAGTTCCTCGATCTTGCGCACGGCATGCAGCACCGTCGTATGATCGCGCCCGCCAAAGCGGCGACCGATCTCTGGGAAGGAGCGCGGCGTCAAGGTCTTCGACAGATACATGGCGATCTGGCGCGGCTTGACGATGACGCGGGTGCGGCGGTTGGAGACCAGCTCCTGACGCGAGACGTTGTAGTGGCGTGCGACGATGCGCTGGATGTCCTCGATGCGGACACGGCGCGGTTCGCCGGAGCCGACCAGATGTGCAAGCAGCTCGTCGACACGCTCGACCGTCAGGTTCGGCTCGAAAGACCGGCGGAAGATCAGCTGATTGAAAGCGCCTTCCAGTTCGCGGCCACTTGCCGTGACATTACGGGCGACATGCGAGAGAAGCTCGGCCGGAATTTCCAGCGACGGATCTTCCAGACGGGCAGCTTCCAGCCGGCGCTTGAGGATTTCGAGACGCATCTCGTAATCCGGCGCCTCGACCTCGATGGCAACGCCGCCCTGAAGACGCGAGCGAACGCGCGGATCGAGCGATTCCAGCTCCCAGGGCGCACGGTCGGCGGCGACGACGACCTGCTTGGCGCTGTCGAGCAGCATGTTGAGCAGATGGCAGAATTCGTGCTGGATCATCTTGCCCTGCAGGAACTGCATGTCGTCGATGATCAGAAGGTCGATGTTGCGCAGCGAATCCTTCAGCGTCAGCGCGTCATTGTCGCGAATGGCAGTGGCAAAGCGCCACATGAAATATTCAGCGGTCAGATAGACGACGCGCAGGTTGCGCGGGTTCTGTACGGCTGCATTGGCGATCGCCTGCAGCAGATGCGTCTTGCCGAGACCGACCGTCGAGTGAACGAAGAGCGGATTGAAGCGCACTGCGCCGGAACCGGCTTCCGCGATGGTCTTGGCGGCGGCAAGGCTCACCCGGTTCGAGCTGCCCTCGACATAGGTGTCGAAGGTAAAGCGGGAATCGAGCGGCGAGCCGAACAAGGGCGTACCTGCCGTAGCCGGGCGGGCAGCAGCGGCCGCACTGACAGCCTGAGCAGCTGCATGGCCGGCTGGCTGGGCAACGGAGCGGCGGATCGGCGCTACGGCAGCCTGATCCGGCACGACAGCCTGCTCATCAACCGACGGCTTTACACCCGGCCTTGTCGCGCTGCGCACCAGAATTTCGACCTTCAGGATCTCGGCATCTTCCGCCTGGAACAGGCCGGTGATGAGATCGAGATAGCGATTGTTGATCCACGACTTCAGAAAGGTCGTCGGAACGGTAAGACGTACAACACTCTTGGATACCGAATGCAGCTTGAGCCGCGCAAACCAGCTGGCGTAAACATCAGGACCGACCTGAGCTTTCAAGCGCGCGCTGACGCGCTCAAACAAAACGTTTTGCGCCACGTCTCCTTTTTCCCCCGCCGCTTCTAGGCAAACAGCACCGAACGCCTGCGCATTGTCCCCATTTTCCAACGCACCCGTCGTCCTCGTATGTATCTGCATGTAATGCCGCCTTCCACAGTCTCTTTATGGGGCGAACCAGCGTTGCACCGCCGCCCCTAGGTCTTCGCCATGGCATGACTATCGCGCTCGTTGTCCCAAGCTGCGCCGCATACCGGTTCATCAGCCGAGCCCCGCCAATGGGCCTTACAGGAACACTGTGGCGAAAACTGCTCTTTAAAGCGATCTTCGTCTCGGTGTCTGTAACCGGAGCATCAGTCGGCCCTCGTCTTCCGACCGGCTGCTCCAACGACTGTCAATTTTTCTCCCCTCCCCACAGCCGCGTCATTGACTTAGGCTGCAAAGGACAGACAAGCTTCCTCGTTCCGCAAGCGTTGCCGCTTCCGGCTTTAACTCGTCAACTGTTTGAAAAAACGGAGCTGAACTGCTCCGTCACAAGAGACAAAACCACCCACGCCGCCGCTAGTGACGGTGTTCGCCGAAGCCGTTTAAGGTGAGATCCGCGCCCCTTGTTGAAAAGCATTTAGGCAGGATCGGAGGCAGATATCAACGATGAATTTTACACAAAATTAAGAGCCGGCCATTGACTCCGGAAGCCATATTTGACTGTCACAAGCCCTTCAAAAAAGAATCGCTGTTGAATCAAAGAGATTCCCGTTCAGCGCGATTCTCAGGGCTTTCAAAAGAAATAAAATAAAAATTCCCTTGACTCACTTGTGAGCCGGCAACGCGTCATGCAGATCACACAGCGCTGGGATATCCTGCTGCAAGCCTTTGTTTTCAAATGTATATTTCTGTCACGTCAATGACATGATCAGGTACTCGATTTTGGCAATACGGCATTTTTTTGTCAGAATCCAAAAAGCCCGGCGCAAGGGCCGGGCTTCAAGTCTAACGATCGAGTCGTTAATAGAAAGTTATGCGGTCGGGGCCGAAAGGGCCTTCACACGCTTGGCAAGACGCGAGACCTTGCGGGAAGCAGTGTTGGCGTGAAGCACGCCCTTGGTTGCTGCGCGAGCCAGTTCCGGCTGGGCGGCAAGGAAAGCTGCCTTTGCGAGATCTGCATCACCCGATGCGATGGCTTCTTCGACCTGGCGGACGAAAGTGCGAACGCGCGAGCGACGAGCCTTGTTGACTTCGGTGCGGCGGACGATCTTGCGGGTCGCTTTTTTCGCCGAGGTAGTATTGGCCATGTATGCCTCTCTTAGAATTCGAACATAACTCCATCGTTGCAGCGCGGGCCCTGCGGCCACTTCATCCAGCAATGCGGGAGCAATTGCGGAAAACCAGAGCGGCTTTCCAAACTGTGGCGGGCATATAACCGGAATGAGCCCCGGCGTCAACGCGGATTCTTGCCGAAGGCTCGTAATTCCGGATTCCTGCGCTCACCGGTTCTTGAACGCAGGCTTACGTTTTTCCATGAAGGCAGCCATGCCTTCCCTCTGATCTTCCGTGCCGAACAGGCTGTGGAACAGGCGGCGCTCGAAACGCAAGCCCTCCTCAAGCGTGGTTTCCAGCGCGCGGTTGACCGCCTCCTTGGCCATCAGCACCGAGGGGCGTGACAGAGAGGCGATCTTGGCGGCGGCGGCCAGAGCCTCGTCCAGCAGCTTGTCAGCCGACACGACGCGAGCCACCAAGCCCGCACGTTCCGCTTCTGCGGCATCCATCATGCGGCCGGTCAGAATCAGATCCATCGCCTTCGCCTTGCCGACGGCGCGGGTCAGCCGCTGCGAACCGCCCATGCCGGGGATGACGCCGAGGGTGATCTCCGGCTGGCCAAACTTCGCCGTCTCGGAGGCAATAATGAAATCGCACATCATGGCGAGCTCGCAGCCGCCGCCAAGCGCGAAACCGCTGACCGCCGCGATAACGGGCTTGCGCACCTTGGCGACCTCGTCCCAGCCACTCATCAAATCGTTCTTGTAGACATCGATGAAATCGAGCGGCTGCATTTCCTTGATGTCGGCGCCGGCCGCGAAAGCCTTTTCCGAACCGGTGAGCACGATCACGCCAATCGCATCATCCAGATGGAAGGCGGCATAGGCCTGCTTCAGCTCAGACAATACGGTGGAGTTCAGCGCGTTCAGCGCCTGCGGTCGGTTGAGCCGGACGAGGCCGACGGCCCCATGCGTTTCGACGATGAGGGTTTCGTAGGCCATGTCTCTCTCCCTTCAATCAGCTTTGGCAGGTGGCGCAATAGAAAGAGGAGCGCCCCGCCTGAACAATGCGACCGACCGTACCGCTGCAACCGGGCGTACTGCAAGGCTGGGCTTCACGATCGTAGACGGAAAATGAATGCTGGAAATAGCCAAGCGACCCATCCGTCTGGATATGATCGCGCAGGGACGAGCCACCGGCGGCGATCGCATCGGCAATGACCTCGCGTATGGCAGCGACCAGCGTCAGCAGTTCCCCGGTCGGCCCGCCGGCGTCGGTGACCAGCGAGCCGGCGGCGCGCAAGGGTGACAGATGAGACCGCCACAGCGCCTCGCAGACATATATATTGCCAAGGCCGGCAATGTTCTTCTGGTCGAGCAAGGCGCTCTTCAACGGCTGGGCCTTGCCGGCAAAGCGCTGGGCCAGATAGTCGGCGCCCAGTTCATTGCCCGTCGGCTCCGGACCGAGATCGCGGAAGAAGGGGTGGCTCCCAATATCCGACCGTCTGACCATATCCATGAAGCCGAAGCGTCGCGGATCATTATAGATCACGCGTGCGCCACCGTTTACACCCGCCAGATGGAAGACGACGTGGTCGTGCTTCTCGTCCTTGGAGCGTGGATGATGGAAGTTGCCGGGCGCATCGGCCGCTACACCAGCCTCGACCCTGAAGGAGCCGGACATGCCGAGATGCGAGACAATCGTCATGCCGTCTTCCAGGTCGATCAGCAGGTACTTGGCGCGGCGCGACAGCGACGTGATGCCGCGGCCTGACACGGCCTGCGCGAAATCGGCCGGGAACGGAAAGCGCAGATCGTTGCGCCGCAGCTCCAGCGCCTGCAGAACCGCGCCCTCCATGGAAGGCGCCAGCCCGCGTCTGACGGTTTCGACCTCTGGTAATTCCGGCATGGCTATCCATCTTTATGTTTCAACCGCTTATGATCTGGGCTATAGCCCAAGGCGTTGCGGATGGTGATCTGGCTGATGAGATAGCGTGGCAAACGCGATTTCGCCATGGTCCGCGACTGAATTATGTAACGGAGTTGAGCCGATGGCAGACAGCCGCACCTCCGCCGATGGCGGCATGGAAACGTCCTATGGTTTCCGCGAAGTAGCCGATGGCGAAAAGCAGGGCCTCGTCAACGAGGTGTTCCACAAGGTCGCCAAGCGCTACGACGTCATGAACGACGTGATGTCCATGGGCATGCACCGCGCCTGGAAGGACGCGATGATATCCGCGCTCAACCCGCGCAAGGACGCGGGCTACAAGACCCTCGACGTCGCCGGCGGTACGGGCGATATCGCCTTCCGCATCGTTGAAGCCTCGAACCGTCTGGCGCATGCGACCGTGCTCGACATCAACGGTTCGATGCTTGGCGTCGGTGCCGAGCGCGCCGAAAAGAAGAAGCTCTCCGACAACCTGACCTTCGTCGAGGCGAATGCCGAGGAACTGCCCTTCGAGCCCAATTCGTTCGACGCCTACACGATCGCTTTCGGCATTCGCAACGTGCCGCACATCGACGTGGCGCTGAAGGAAGCCTATCGGGTTCTCAAGCGCGGCGGCCGGCTGCTGGTGCTTGAATTCTCCGAGGTTGACCTGCCGCTGCTAGACCGCGTCTACGACGCCTGGTCCTTCAACGCCATCCCGCGCTTCGGCAAGGCGATCACTGGCGATGCCGAGCCCTATCAGTATCTGGTGGAATCGATCCGCAAGTTCCCGAACCAGCAGGACTTCGCGACGATGATCCGTGAGGCCGGCTTCTCACGCGTGAGCTTCACCAATTACACCGGCGGCATCGCCGCGCTGCACTCCGGCTGGAAGCTCTGAAGCATGATGTCGAGCGATGTGACCCGACTGACGGCCTCCATCTCCAGAGACCTTGAGACGCTATGAGTGCTTTCTACGCATATTTCGGCCTGCTCAGGGTCGGCTGGGTACTGGTGCGCGAAGGCGTGGTCATTTCGCTTCCGTCGGAAGGCCTGCCGCCGTCCGTCAGCCTCGCCAAATCCTTCGTCGGCATGTTTGCCCGCAAGCGCGCCAAGAGCCAGGCCCGCAGCGACCGGCTTGCCAAGGCCGTCGAGCGGCTCGGCCCTTCCTATGTGAAGATCGGCCAGTTCCTGGCGACGCGCCCCGACGTGGTTGGCGTCGACATGGCCAACGACCTGTCGCAGCTGCAGGACCGCATGGCTTTCTTCCCGCAGGCGACAGCGATGGCAGCTATCGAGGCCTCGCTCGGCCGGCGGATCGATGATCTCTATGCCAGCTTCGGCGAGCCGATCGCCGCCGCCTCCATCGCGCAGGTGCATCCGGCCGAAATCGAGACCGCGGAAGGCCGCAAGCGTGTTGCCGTCAAGGTGGTTCGCCCCGGCGTCCGTCAGCGTTTCGGCAACGATATCAAGGCGATGTACCTCGTCGCCGGGCTGCAGGAGCGCTTCCTCCCGTCCAGCCGACGTCTTCGGCCAGTCGAAGTGACGCGGACACTCGAGCAAACCACCAAGGTGGAGATGGATCTGCGGCTGGAAGCGGCTGCCCTTTCCGAGATCGCCGAGAATACGGAGAAGGATCCGGGCTTCCGCGTTCCCAAGGTTGATTGGGAGCGCACGGGACGCGACGTCATCACCATGGAGTGGATCGACGGCGTCAAGATGTCCGATGTCGAGGGATTGAAGGCCGCCGGCCACGATCTTAACACGCTCGCCGATACGCTGATCCAGTCTTTCCTTCGCCACACGCTGCGCGACGGCTTCTTCCATGCCGACATGCACCCCGGCAACCTCTTCGTCGATGCCACTGGAATGATCGTCGCCGTCGACATGGGCATCGTCGGGCGGCTCGGTCGGAAGGAACGCCGTTTCCTCGCCGAAATCCTCTATGGCTTCATCACCCGCGACTATCTCCGCGTCGCCGAAGTGCACTTCGAAGCCGGCTACGTACCTGCCCATCACAATATGGAAAGTTTCGCCCAGGCGATCCGCGCCATCGGCGAGCCGATCCACGGCCAGCCGGCCGAAACGATCTCCATGGGCAAGCTGCTGACGCTGCTCTTCGAGGTGACCGAGCTCTTCGACATGGAGACGCGTCCCGAACTGGTCATGCTGCAGAAGACCATGGTCGTGGTCGAGGGCGTGTCGCGCATGCTCAATCCGCGCTTCAACATGTGGAAGGCTTCGGAGCCGGTCGTCGGAGACTGGATCCGCACCAATCTCGGCCCCAAGCGCATCATGACCGACCTCAAGGACGGCCTGAAGGCAGCCGTGAAACTCGCCGAAGCCGTGCCGGAAATCGCCGCCAAGACGGAGAAGTTCCATCACGAGCTGCTGCATATGAGCGAGAATGGCCTGCGCTTCGATCCGCAGACCGCAGAAGCGATCGGCAAGGCCGAGGCCAAGCACAGCCGCTCCGGCCGTCTGGCGCTGTGGGTCATCGCGCTGGCACTTCTTTATATCGCCTGGCATCTGAGCTGATCCTCGACGCATCTTGAGGCTTGAGCATCGGCGTGTGCCGTCTTCCTTCACACGGGAAAGGGCCGATCCCCGCTGCCCGCGCTCGCGAGCGGGAGCCTATGAGCCCAAGCAAACACAGAGTTGCATCGCAGCCGGACTCGCCTCAGAATTCACACGCCGCCGATTGAGGTGTTCGCCATTTGGGATATCCCATTGGCGATGAGGCTCGCATAGCCTTGCAAAAAAGGAGAATAACGACAATGGAGCGTCAGAGAGCCGGCATCGAACTCACCGGACAGCCCTTGGGGTTCAGCGATCTGGTTCGGATCGGCGCAGGCGTCGCGCTTCCTTCGGCATCGGAAAGTGGCATGGCGCGGGTGCGCCTGGCACGCGGCGTTCTCGAAAGCACCATCCAGTCCGGCATGCCGGTCTACGGTTCGACGACCGGCGTCGGCGCGATGAAGGATGTCGAGTGGTCGCCGGAAGATCTCGACGCCTTCAATCTCGGCCTGGTGCGTGCGCATCATTTCGGCACTGGCGCTCCCTTTTCCATGTCGGTCGTGCGCAACGCCATGGCGATCCGCGTCAACACTGCCCTGACGGGGCAGGTCGGATGTTCGCAGGAGCTGATCGATTCCTATCTGCAGTTGCTGCGCGCCGATGTCATCCCTGTGGTACGGCGCACCGGCTCGATCGGCTGCGCCGATATCGGCCTGATGGGCCAGATCGGCGCGGTTCTGACCGGCGTCGGCGAAGCCGTCTATCGTGGCCGCCGCATGCAGGCGGCCGATGCCTTCGACGCCGCCGGCATCAGCGCCGTGAAGATGCTCCCGCGTGACAGCCTGGCTTCGCTTAGCGTCAATGCCGTAAGCTTCGCCGCTGCCGCCGAGACCACCCGCAACGCCGCTGCCTCGATCCGCGTGCTGCTTGCTACCGCCATGATGGCCGCTGGCGCTCTTGGCGCTTCGCGTGACCCCTGGATCGCGGTGCGCCATGTCGGCACCGCCCGCGAGGCGCTGATCGGCGCCTGGCTTTGCAATGCCTCGGATGAATGGCCCTGGCCGGTCGCGACCCATGTGCAGGACCCGCTGAGCCTGCGCATGATCGGACAGGTCTTCGGCGCCGTCATCGAGAACCTGTTGACGGCCGGTCACAAGATTCTCGCCGCCACCGGCCGCTCCGACGACAACCCCGTCATCGTCGACGGGCGCGTCATGACCTCGGGCGGTTCGCTGCCGCTCGACGTTACCATTCTGCTTGAAGCCGCCGTGATCTGCATGGCACACGCTGCCCGCAACGCCTTCAATCGCTGCGTCCTGCTCGGCAACGGCCAACGTCGCGGCTTGCCGGTCAATCTCGTGCCGGAGGGCAAGATCGCCACTGGTTTCGGACCAATCATCAAGCTAGCGGGTGAGATCTTCTCGCGCGTGCTCTCCATGTCCAACCCGGTTTCGGCGCAATCGCTTGTCGTCGCGGGCGGCATGGAGGACGAGGCTGCCTTCCTGCCGCTGGTCATCGAACGCTTCGAGCGGCAGATGCGGGCGCTGAAGCGCCTGGCGGCATTGGAAGCGCTGCTTTCGGCCCAGGCGATGGACATCCTCGGCGACAAGCCGGAAGGCGTTGCGCGCATGCTCTACGACGTCGTGCGCAAGCATGCCGATTTCTATGTGGTCGACCGTCCCCTTTCAGCAGAAGTCGAGGCGATCGAAGAAGAGCTTGCTTCCGAGGCCTTCATTTCCGAAATGATCGCCCACAAGCCGATCCTTGCCTATGATGATTTCTTCGCGCTCGGCTCGCTGGAGCGTGTCGAAGAGCGGCTATATCGCGACACCGTCGCCATCTGAACCAACCGATAAGCGGAGAGAATGCATATGGCCGATTTCGATCTTGTTCTTCAGGGCACGGTTGTTTTGCCTGAGCGCATCGTGGAGGCGGGTTATGTCGCCGTGCGCGACGGCAAGATCGCCGAGATCGGCATCGGCGTGCCGCCAGCGGCACGCGAGCGGCATCTGCTCGGCAAGGCGCTGATCCTGCCCGGCGCGATCGATGCGCAGGTGCATTCGCTATCGCAGAAGGATCAGGAAGACTTCGTCTGGTCGACGCGCTCGGCGGCGGCCGGCGGCGTCACCACCATCGTCGACATGCCCTATGACGAAGGCAATCTCGTCTGCTCGGCTGAATCCTTGAAGAAGAAGATCGACCATGCCTCTCCGCAGGCGCGCGTCGATTTCGCTCTCTATGGCACGATCGACCCGGAAGAGGGCCCGGCGCGCATCGCCGAAATGGTCGAGGCCGGCGTTGCCGCCTTCAAATTCTCGACCTTCGGCACGGACCCGAAGCGCTTCCCCCGCATCCCGCCTGCTCTTCTCGACGCCTGCTTTGCCGCCATCGCGCCGACCGGGCTGACCGCCGGGGTCCACAATGAGGATGACGAAGCGGTCCGCACCTATATGGAGCAGGTGAAGGCGAGCGGCGTGACCGACTATCGCGCCCACGGCCTTTCCCGCCCGCCGATCACTGAGCTTCTCGCCATGCACACGATCTTCGAGACGGGTGCGGATACCGGCTGCCCGGCCCATGTCGTGCATTGCTCGCTCGGCCGTGGCTATGATATTGCCCGCGCCTATCGCCGCGACGGCTTCGAAGCGACCGTTGAATGCTGCATCCATTATCTGACGCTCGACGAGGAAAACGATGTGCGGCGCCTCGGCGGCAAGGCGAAAATCAATCCGCCGATCCGCCCGCGCGCCGAAGTGGAAAGCTTGTGGCGCAAGGTGGCGGAAGGCAATGTCTGGCTGGTCTCGACCGACCATGTCAGCTGGTCGGAAAACCGCAAGACCAATCCGGATATGCTGGCGAACGCTTCCGGCGTGCCGGGACTGGAGGTCATGGTGCCGCTCTTCGTCAAGGGTGCTCTCGAACGCGGCGTGCCGCTCACCTGGGCCGCGAAGCTGATGGCAGAGAATCCGGCTAAGCATTTCCGTCTCGACCATATCAAGGGCGCGCTGACGCCGGGCAAGGATGCCGACATCGTCGTGCTGGAACCACGCGAAATGGTCTATGACGCAGCCGCCAGCGGCAACAATGTCGTTGGCTGGAGCCCCTATAACGGCATCCGTCTGCCCTGGACTGTGTCGGCCGCCTACCTTAGAGGCAAGCAGATCACCGAGGGACAGAAGGTGCTGGCCGAACCCGGCTCCGGCAACTTCGTGCGCCCCTTGCCTCGCCAAATCATTGCCGGAGATGCTGCCTGATGACCGACACCAAACGCCGCAACCTGCCCGTCAACGCCGACCGCATCGCTGAAGACATCGATGCGCTGGCCGGCATTACCGAGCCCGGCCACCCCTGGACGCGCCGCGCCTTTTCGCCGCTCTTCCTCGAAGGGCGCGCCTATATCGACGCACGGATGAAGGCGGCAGGACTTGAGACGCGCATGGATGCCGCCGGCAACCTGATCGGCCGTCGCGCCGGCGCGAAACCCGGCCTCGGCACGATCCTTGTCGGCTCGCATTCCGACACCGTTCCCGATGGCGGCCGCTTCGACGGCATCGCCGGCACGATTGCAGCGCTTGAAGTCGCCCGCTCCTTGAAGGATCGCGGCATCGAACTCGACCATGATCTGGAGATCGTCGATTTCCTGGCTGAAGAAGTCAGCATCTTCGGCGTCTCCTGCATCGGCAGCCGCGGCATGACCGGGCAGATCCCCGAGGCCTGGCTCTCCCGCATGAGCGGCGACCGCACGCTTTCGCAGGGCATTGCCGAAGTCGGCGGTGACCCTTCCGTATTGCTCGCTCAGAAGCGCCCGGATATTGCCGGCTTCCTGGAACTGCATATCGAGCAGGGGCCGGTGCTGGAAGCCGAGAACAAGGATGTGGGCATTGTCACCGCGATCGCCGGCATCACCCGCATCGAAATCACCGTGGAAGGCCGCGCCGACCATGCCGGCACGACGCCGATGGATCGCCGCGCGGATGCACTGGTGGCAGCCTCGCAGCTCGTGCTGGATATCCGGCAGAGGGCGGCCGAGCAGGCGAAGACGCCGGGTCATTTCGCCGCAACCGTCGGCGAATTCCGCATCGAGCCGAATGCCGCTAATGTCGTGCCGTCCAAGGTCGTGCTGTTGATCGACGGCCGCGCCGAAATCCGTGGCGACATGGAAGATTTCCTCGCCTGGATCGACGGTGAAGTGAAGACCATTGCCGCCGATTACGGCGTGACGATCAATACGCCGGTCCGCGTCTCCGACAATTTTCCGACACCGGGCGCTCCGGTGCTGCTCGAAACGCTCGAGCGAGCTTGCGAAACGGTCGGCGCCAAGCATCGCCGCATGGCCTCCGGCGCCGGCCACGACACGGCCTGGATCGCCAAGGTCGCGCCCGCCGCCATGATCTTCGTGCCCTGCAAGGAAGGCCGCAGCCATTGCGCCGAGGAATGGGCCGAGAATGATGATATCGCCATGGGTGCCGCCGTGCTTTTCGAAGCGGTGCGCGACATGGACAAGAACCTCAAACAGAACCGGGAGTAGCCAATGGGACGCGTACTCGTTGCCAAGGATGTGGAAGCGGCCGTCAAGGGTGGCTCCGTTTATGCCGCCGGCGGCGGCGGCTGGGCCGATCACGGCCGCATGCTCGGCTATGCGGCCGTCAATGTCGGCAAGCCGGAGCTGGTGTCGATCGACGAACTCAACGACAACGACTGGATCGCGACGGCTGCCGCCATCGGCGCGCCGGCCTCCACGACCCCCTGGGAAATGCAGGGCATCGATTACGTCAAGGCCGCACAGCTGCTGCAGGACGAGCTTGGCGAAAAGCTTTCCGGTCTGATCATCGGCCAGAACGGCAAGTCCTCGACGCTGAACGGCTGGCTGCCATCGGCCATTCTCGGCACGAAGGTCGTGGACGCCGTCGGCGATATCCGCGCTCATCCGACTGGTGATATGGGCTCGATCGGCATGGCCGGTTCGCCGGAGCAGATGATCCAGACCGCCGTCGGCGGCAATCGCGCCGAGAACCGCTATATCGAGCTGGTCGTGAAGGGTGCGACGGCGAAGATTTCGCCGATCCTGCGCGCCGCTTCCGACCAATCGGGCGGCTTCATCGCCTCCTGCCGCAACCCCTTGCGCGCTTCTTACGTCCGCACGCACGCAGCGCTCGGCGGCATCTCCATGGCGCTGTCGCTCGGCGAAGCCATCATCGAGGCGGAAAAGAAGGGCGGCAGCGCCGTCATCGACGCCATCTGCAAGACGACGGGCGGTCATATCCTGGCCGAAGGCACGATCACCACGAAGGATGTCGTCTACACGAAGGAAGCCTTCGATATCGGCACCATCACGGTCGGCAGCGGCGACAAGGCCGTCATCATGTATGTGATGAACGAGTACATGGCGGTCGAAGACACCGGTGGCAAGCGTCTCGCGACCTTCCCTTCCGTCATCACCACGCTGTCGCCGGAAGGCGAACCCTTGAGCGTCGGCCAGCTGTATGAAGGCATGAACGTCTTCATCCTGCATGTGCCGATGGACATCATTCCTCTCTCGGCCAGCGTGCTCGACCCCACGGTTTATCCCTCCGTAGAGAAGGCCATGGGCATCGAGATCGCGAAATACGCGCTCGCCGGCAAGAAGGGCTGAGGAACGCAGGAGGCTTGAATGGCCCGCGACGCCGGTCTCGAAGAATTGCTGAGAGAAGAGCTCGGGGAACGCCCCGGGCTCAGCGAAAAAGCGATGTTCGGCGGCTGGGCCTTTCTGCTGAATGGCCACCTATTCTGCGGCGCCCGTGTCGACGGGATGCTGATCCGTCTCGGCAAGGGCAACGATAGCTGGGCGCTGGAGCAGCATGACGTCAAAACCATGTTGATGGGCGGTCGCGAGATGAAGGGGTGGCTGCGTGCCGGGCCGGAAGCCTATGGCAACGACATGCTGCGCAAGCGGCTGCTTCTGGCCGCGCTGGACTTCGTCGAAGGTCTGCCGCCGAAATAGCCGGGCCACCGAAACAACAAAGAAAACAGGGAAGGGAAATCCATGCCGAAAGCCAATCCACGTCACCCGAAATTCCCCATTCCGGGCGGCCCGGAGCTGCGTGCCAAGGGCTGGCGGCAGGAGGCCCTGCTGCGCCTGCTCGAAAACGTGCTCTCGGTGGGCGAAGACCCGGACAATCTCGTCGTCTACGCAGCCCTCGGCAAGGCTGCGCGCAATTGGGCGGCACACAAGGGTATCGTCAAGGCGCTCACCGAAATGGATGAGAACCAGACGCTGCTCATCCAGTCCGGCAAACCGATCGGCCTCATCCGCACGCATGACAAGGCGCCGCTGGTCATCATGGCGAACTGCAACATTGTCGGACAGTGGGCGAAGGCCGAGGTGTTCTACGAGCTGCAGCGCAAGGGCCTGATCTGCTGGGGCGGCCTGACGGCCGGAGCCTGGCAATATATCGGCAGCCAGGGCGTCATCCAGGGCACCTATGAAATCTTTATGCGCATCGCCGAGCGCCGCTTCGGCGGCGATCTCTTCGGCCGTTTCGTTCTGACCGCCGGTCTTGGCGGCATGGGCGGCGCGCAGCCGCTCGCCGGCCGCATGGCGGGTGCCGCGATCCTCTGCGTCGACATCGATGCAGAGCGTGCCCGGAAGCGCCAGGAAATCGGCTATCTGCAGGAGATCGCGCCAGACCTCGATTCCGCGCTGGCAATGATCGACGCTGCCGTCAAGGAGAAGCGGGCGCTTTCCGTCGGCCTCGTAGGCAATGCGGCCGAAATCTATCCGGAAATCGCGCGGCGCGGCATCGTGCCTGATATCGTCACCGACCAGACGTCGGCCCATGATCTCGTCTATGGTTATGTGCCGAAGGGCATGAGCCTCGCCCAGGTCAAGGATCTGCGCGACGATGGCCAGGGCCAGTTGATGGCGGCAAGCCGCGCCTCGATCGTCGAACATGTGAAGGCCATGCTGGACTTCCAGAAAAAGGGCTCCGAAGTCTTCGACAACGGCAACCTCATCCGCACCCAGGCGAAGGAAGGCGGCGTCGCCAATGCCTTCGATATCCCGATCTTCACCGAAGCCTATCTGCGGCCGCTCTTCTGCCGCGCCATCGGCCCGTTCCGATGGATGGCATTGTCGGGTGAGGAAAGCGATATCGCCCGTATCGACGACCTGCTGCTCGAAATGTTCCCGGACAACAAGATCGTCACCAACTGGATCCGCCTTGCCCGCGAGCACGTGCCCTTCGAAGGCCTGCCGGCGCGTATCGCCTGGCTCGGCCATGGCGAGCGCACCACACTTGCCCGCCGCGTCAACGAGCTTGTGGCAAGCGGCGAGCTCAAGGGCCCGATCGCCTTCTCGCGCGATCATCTCGACGCCGGCGCCATGGCCCATCCGAACATCATGACCGAGGGCATGAAGGACGGCTCCGACGCCATCGCCGACTGGCCGCTGATCGACGCCATGATGCTCTGCTCGTCGATGGCCGATCTCGTCGTCGTCCATTCCGGCGGCGGCGGCTATGCCGGTTACATGACGAGCTGCGGCGTCACCGTGGTTGCTGATGGCACGCAAGCCGCTGATGAGCGGCTCGACCATGCGCTCACCAACGACACGGCGCTCGGCGTCATGCGCTATGCCGATGCGGGCTATGAGGAAGCGCTTGATGAAGTTGCGAAAAAGGATGTGCCCTATATCCGGCTGGGATAAGGGCATCTGTTCTTGGCGACATTGAAAGACTATGGTCCCGGGCGATTCCAACAAGCTTGAGAGTTGCCCGTGATCCCCTGGACCTTGCTCGACACTGCGAAAATCCCCGGCGGCGGCGAACTGCGGCTGAAGCAGCGCGGCCAGGAATTTTCCATCATGCTTGGTACCAACGAGCTGATGAACAGTCGCCTGAGCGGCTCCGAGCGCGCGCTTGCCACGCTCTCCTGCGAGAAAATCAAGGGCCGCAAGGCGCCGCATCTGCTGATCGGCGGCCTCGGCATGGGGTTTACCTTGCGGGCGGCACTCGGCGAACTCGGTGAGGACGCCAAGGTCACGGTCGCGGAACTCGTCCCGGCCGTCGTCGCATGGGCGCGCGGGCCGATGGCAACGG
Organism: Rhizobium sp. AC27/96; assembly: GCF_001692325.1. GTDB lineage: Bacteria > Pseudomonadota > Alphaproteobacteria > Rhizobiales > Rhizobiaceae > Rhizobium. The sequence goes on from NZ_LXKN01000046.1 coordinate 378,549, forward strand.
TTTTTGATGGCTGCCTCGATGATGCACGCGTCGCTATCCACGAAGGCGATGTCCGCCCGCTCATCCGTGCGAGCAAGGCGAGTTACGACGCCATCCTGCTCGATGTCGACAACGGCCCGGATGGCATCACGTCGGAGGCCAATGACGGCCTTTACGACTATCAAGGCCTGAAGGCTGCCCATGGCGCGCTGCGCTCAGGCGGTATTCTGGCGGTCTGGTCTTCCGGACCCGACGAGCGCTTCACGAAACGCTTGCGCGAGAGCGGCTTTGCCGCCGAGGTGGTCCATACGCGCGCCAATGGCAAGAGCGGCGCGCGTCATGTCATCTGGCTGGCCACCAAAGGCTAAGTCCTACGTTAAAGATAGCGCGTTTCTTCGGGCGCCCTGTCGAAATGGTCGTCGCGGCCGTCGAAATATCCCACGGGGAGCGAGGCCAGTTCCTCGTCGCTGGCATCGTCCAGACAGCTGATGCTGACCGCATAGAACTTGCCGCCGAGTGCTGGATTTTCACCCCAATTGAAGGAACTGATACCGCAGTTCTTGCAGAAGAGGTGATGCAGGATGCGTTGGCCGAACTGATATTCGCCAATGCTCTCTTCGCCGGAAACCAGATGGAAATCGGCGGGTGTGGCGACAGTCAGCCAATTGCGCTTCTTCTTGCAGATCGAGCAATTGCATTTGAAGGTGCCACCCTGAAGATCGAGATCGGCTTCATAAGCGACGGCGCCGCAATGGCAGCTTCCGTGATAGGTCTTCTTCATCACACTCATCCTTCCCTTGAGGTGGCTTCTGCGTAAGCGACATATTTATCGAGAGCCTGTTCCCAGCCGCCGGTCTGCAGCTTCAGTTCGGTATCATCGGGCAGCTGCACCTTGCGAAACATGAGACGCGTCTTCTCGCCAAGCTCATGAAATTCCACGGTGACCTGCATCGTATGCTCGGGCTTACCCTCCCGGTTTTCCCAGCCGAAGGTGAAGACGAGGCGTTCCGGTGGAATGATCTCCAGATAGCGTCCGTGGCTCCAATATTCCCGACCCTCTGCCGTAAGAATGCAGTGCCGCCAGGCGCCGCCTTCGCGCAAATCCACGGAGACGGATGAGGCGGTGGTGGTCTGCGGCCCCCACCAGCGCATCAGATGCTCCGGCTCCGTCCAGAGACGAAACAGCAGTGCGCGCGGTGCGGCTATGTCGCGGGTCAACACGATCTCGCGCTGCGGGCTCATGCCGCCGCCGTCATTTGCCGCGGTCATCGGCTCCTCCCTGTTGCAACAGAGCTGCGTAAGCTTCCAGGCGGTCGAGATTATCGTTCCAGAACTGGCGATAGCTTTCCAGCCAGTCATCCACCTGCCTGAGCGGCTTGGGTTCCAGCCGGCAAGGACGCCACTGCGCCTCCCTCCCCTTCGAGATCAGACCAGCCTTTTCCAACACCTTCAAATGCTTGGAAACGGCGACCAGGGACATGTCGAATGGCTCCGCCAGCTCGGAAACGGAGGCCTCGCCGCTTGTCAGCCGTGCCAGGATGGCCCGGCGGGTCGGGTCGGCAAGAGCCGAAAGGGTCATGCTCAACGCATCCATGAGGATCACAAACCAATAAGTTAATTAACCTTCCGGTTTAATATAGATCGTAGGCAGGCGATGTCAAGAAGTGTCTGACGACGCACAATCTCAGGAGATGGCGTTGGAGACTTCGATCAAATTGTGATCGGGATCGCGGAAATAGACCGAGAGAATGGGGCCGGTCGCGCCGGTTCGGCGAACCGGACCTTCCTCGATCGCGACAGCCTCCACCTGCAGATGAGCGATGATGTCGTCGATCGGCGTGTTGCTGATGAAGCAGAGATCGGCGGAGCCCGGCGTCGGCCGCTTGGCCTTCGGTTCGAATTCGTGGCCCGCGCGATGCAGGTTGATCTTCTGGTTGCCGAACGTCAGCGCCTTGCGGCCCTCGCCGAAGGTTTCGACGCCCATGCCGAGGACCCGAGCGTAGAAATCGCAGCTCTGCTCGATGCTTGCGACCGTCAGCACGAGGTGATCGAGATGGTTGATGCGGATCATTTTCAATCTCCGGCCTTAGCGGCGAGCCAACCTTGCGATCGCAACGGCGCTGACAAGGCAGATGGCCAGCATGATGAGGATGAAGGCAACCACGGCATTCCAACCGTCGGCAAGCCAGAAATAGCCGCCGAGCGAGCCGGCAATGCTGGAGCCCAGATAATAGGCCAGCAGATAGAGCGAGGAGGCATGCCCCTTGGCGCCACTCGCAAGCCGTCCCACAAGGGCGCTGGCGACGGAATGGGTGACGAAGAAGCCGATCGTCACCAGAATGATGCCAAGGATGATCAGCAGCAGCGACGTGGACAGGGTGACGACAGCGCCAAGAGCGGCAATCAACACACCGGCCGGCAGCACGACGAAGTGGCCGATGCGGTCGCCAAGCAGACCTGCGGCCCAGGAGGCAACGATGCCGAAGAGATAGGCGGTGAAGATCAGGCCAAGCTCGGTCTGGCTGAGATTATACGGCGCGACGACGAGGCGGAAGCCGGAATAATTATAGACCGTGACGAAGGAGCCCATGACCAGGAAGCCGATGGCGAACAGCAGCGGCAGTGCCGGATTGCTGAAATGCCCGCTCCAGGCCTTCCCATGAAAGGCAATATCGAAACCTTTGCGCGGCGTGAAATTGCGCGATGGCGGCAGCAGATAGAGAAAGCCGGTGGCGGCGATCAGGCCGAGAATGCCGACAGCTGCCAGCGCTGGCCGCCAGCTGAAGAATTCCGCGATCGTACCCGTCACAACGCGACCGGCCATGCCGCCAAAAGCATTGCCGGCGATATAGAGACCCATGGCGCCGCCAAGGCCGCGCGGCTCGATCTCTTCGGCCAGATAGGTCATGGCGACAGCGGGAACGCCGCCCAGAAGGAAGCCTTCGAGCGCACGGAAAATCAGCAGAACATGCCAGTTGGGCGATACCGCGCAGACAAGCGTGCAAAGAGCAGCACCCAGCAGCGAAATGAACATCAGGCTGCGGCGCCCGAGGCTTTCGGAAACGGCAGCTGCCCCGAAAATCGCAAAGGCCAGGAATCCTGTCGAAAGCGACAGCGACAGCGAGCTTTCAGCGGGCGTAACGCCGAAATCCTGCGAGAAGATCGGCATCAGCGGCTGAACGCAATAGAGCAGCGAGAAGGTGGCAAAGCCGGAGAGGAACAGGGCGATGGTCGCGCGGCGGAAGGCAGGTGTGCCACGCGTCAGGAACTGGCGCGGCTCGACCAGCGGCTCGCTTTTCACAAGCGTCAATTCCGGACGCGACGGGACTTCGGAGGCGGTGGTTTTTTGCCTGTTGGCGGGGCGGAACATGGGGCATCCAATCTTTCTTACCCCCAGAATCTATTCAATAGCACTTCATTAGTCCAATATATGGAACAGGCGATTTCAATAGGTTTTGGAGATATCGTGGAACTGCGTCATATCCGCTATTTTCTGGCGCTGGCGGCAGAGGGAAATTTCACCCGCGCCGCCGCCAATCTCGGCATCGGCCAGCCGCCGCTCAGCCAGCAGATCAAGGATCTGGAAAACGAGGTTGGTGTGCAGTTGTTTCACCGCGTGCCGCATGGCGCCGAACTGACGGTCGCCGGCGAAGCCTTTCTGGCCGAGGCGAAGACCGCCGTGGATGCGGCGGAAAAAGCAAAGCTCGCGGCCCAGCGCGCCAACCGCGGCGAAATCGGCCGCCTGTCGCTCGGCTTTACCGCCTCCTCCGCCTTCAACAGCATCGTCACGGCGACCATCCGAGAGTTTCGCGATCACTGGCCCGGCGTGCTGTTGTCGCTCACCGAGATGAACACCAATGCACTGATGGAGCGGCTGGTACGCGGCGAGATCGATGCCGCCTTTATCCGCCCCGGCCTGGAAGATACGCGCGACGTGCGGCTGAAGCGCTTTGCCGACGAGCCGATGATGATTGCACTGCCCGCCCGCCATCCCCTTGCGGCGCGAGATCGGGTGCCGATTGCAGCACTTGCCGGCGAGCCCTTTATCCTCTTTCCGCGCATGGTTGGCCTCAGCCTCTATGACGATATTGTCGCGGCCTGCCGCGAGGCCGGTTTCGAGCTTGTGGTGACGCAGGAGGCACCGCAGATCCCGTCGATCGTCAATCTCGTCGCCGCCAATCTCGGGGTTTCCATCGTTCCCGCGTCGATCGCGCAGATCAAGCTCGACGGCGTCGCCTATCGGCCGATCGATGGGCCGCCGATCGTGGCACGTCTCGGTCTTGCCAGCCTCAAGGCACAGCGATCGCCCATCGTTGCCAATCTCATGAGCCTGATAGCGTAACTAGCCCCGGTCCCAATAGGGCGGATCGCCGAATGCCTTCTTCAGATGCTCGGCTATGGCCCTGAGTTTCGCCGATGGATTGCGCCCCTCCGGATGGGCCATGAAGATGAACTCCGGCTCGGGCCGATGGCCGATATCGATCTCGACAAGCCGCCCTTCCCCGACGGAGGGTCCGACGATGAAGGTCGGCAACAAAGCAATTCCGAGCCCGGCAATGGCCGCATCGTGAAGGACGTCGCCATTGTTGACCCCCAGCGCCAGCCTCCCCCTGATAACGACAGCCCCGTCCGCACCCTGGAACCGCCAGTCAGCCACGCCGCGATTGGTATAGAAAATACCGCGATGGTTCTCGAGGTCCGATAGCGAGGCGGGGCGACCGTGGCGCTTCAGATAATCCGGCGACGCCACGAGAAGGCGGCGGCTGCTTGCAAGCTTCCACGCGACCAGCCGCGAGTCTGCGATCAGGCCGTGGCGGATGATCGCGTCATAACCATCCGATGACGGATCGACGCGGCGATCATCGAGATCAAGCGTCAGCTCTATATCGGGATGATCGGATAGAAACGGATAGAGAGCCGGACCGAGATGCATGCGGCCGAAGGTGACGGGTGCCGCGATGCGCAGTGGTCCCATCAGCGTGCCGCGCCGTTCGGCGAGATCGGCGGCGGCCTCGCGCACCTCCTGTGCGATGCGGGTCGCACGTTCCAGGAAGGCGGTCCCATCCTCGGTCAGGGTCAGCTTGCGGGTCGTCCGATGGAGCAGGGTCGCCCCCAGAACTTTCTCCATCTCCGACAGCCGCTCGCTGACGACGGATTTCGACAAGCGAAGGCGTCGCGCCGCCTCGCTGATCGATCCCGCCTCGGCAACGGCGACGAAAGTGACAATCCCATCCATCTTCAGCATCGTTCGGCAATTCCGAATTCAAGTTCCATTATTTGAAGACTAATCCGAACGGTTGGAAAAGGCCATCTTCCGTGTATCGGACAGACCGAAACACACGTTCTCACACAGGAGATGGAACAATGAACCGTTTGAATGGAAAAGTCGCAATCGTCACCGGCGCCAGCTCCGGCATCGGCCGCACCACTGCAAAGCTCTTTGCCGCTGAAGGCGCCAAGGTCATCGTCGGCGCTCGCCGCGGCGCGGAACTGGAAAGTCTTGTCGATGAAATCAAGGCCGCCGGCGGCGAGGCTGCCGCACTGGCCGGCGATGTGCGCTCGGAAGATTACCACAAGGTACTGGTTGCCCTTGCGGTCGAGCGCTACGGCAAACTCGATATTGCCTTCAACAATGCCGGCACACTTGGCGAATCCGGCCCCAGCACCGAGGTTTCCGAGGCAGGTTTTGCCGATGCACTGGCGATCAACCTCACTGCGTCGTTCCTGGCCGCCAAGCACCAGATCCGCGAAATGATCAAGCACGGCGGTGGCTCGGTGATCTTCACCTCGACCTTTGTCGGCCATACCGTCAGCTTCCCGGGCGTTGCTGCCTATGCCGCCAGCAAGTCCGGCCTGATCGGCCTGACGCAAACACTGGCCGCCGAATTCGGTCCGCAGAATGTGCGCGTCAATGCCATATTGCCAGGCGCTGTTGATACCGACATGTATCGCGAGATGAACGACACGGCCGAGAAGCAGGCTTTCATCACCAATCTGCATGCGCTGAAGCGTGTTGCCGGTCCGGAGGAGATTGCCCGCTCGGTCCTCTACCTCGCCTCCGATGACGCCAGCTTCGTCAGCGGCACGGCTTCGCTGGTCGACGGCGGCCTGTCGATCACGCGGACCTGACGGCGCCTTTCACGGTGCGATTATCGTCGCCGGCATGCTTTGAATGAGTAAGAACGGGCCGCAAGAGCTGGATCTCTTGCGGCCCTTGCGTTTAGAACATCGTATTGTTGTTCTTCGATGTCTCGGGGATCGGCTGCACCGAATCCCAATGCTCCTGGATCTTGTTGTCCTCGACCCGGAAGATATCGACGATGGCGCTGCCCCGGTCGCCGGGCTGGCGAATTGCGTGGACGCGCAGGATCACAAAGTCGCCGTCGACCATGACGCGCTTGATCTCACTCTTCGACTGCGGATAGTTCTTCTTCAGGTAATCGAGGAAGCCGCGCAGCCCTTCCGGACCATCGCCGGCCATCGGATTGTGCTGGATATATTTGCCGAGATATTTGGAGGCAGCATCGAAGTCCTTGTCGTTCAGCGCCTTCTGGTAGAAATCCAGAACGATCTCCTTGTTCTTCTGCTCTTGCGGCGAATAGGCGCGTTCGGCAAAAGCCGGCGCGGCAGCAGCCATGATTGGCAGGGCGATCATTGCGATTTTCATCAGTCTCAAGGCGTTGCTCCTTCGATCGTTAACGTGTTCAGTGTTGTCGAGCCGAAGAGCTACCGCAAGTGACAAGTAGTTGATGTCGATGTGATCGCCTGCGTGTCAGCACCCGCGGAGGCACGGCGCGATTGCCTATTATTCGCCAAGGGCTTAGGCTAGTTGTCAAAAGAACGGACGACGGGTTGAACCATGGTTCTCGCAGGAAAGCGCATCCTTCTCATCATCTCCGGCGGCATCGCGGCCTATAAGAGCCTCGACCTCATCCGCCGGCTGCGCGAGCGCGGGGCAAGCGTGCGCCCCGTGATGACGGCGGGCGCCCAGGAGTTCATTACGCCGCTCGCAGTCGGTGCCTTGGCCGCCGATCACGTCTTCACCGATCTGTTTTCCCGCCAGGACGAGCAGGATGTCGGCCATATCAGGCTGGCGCGCGACTGCGATCTCGTGCTGATCGCGCCGGCGACGGCCAATCTGCTCGCCAAGATGGCGAACGGGCTGGCGGACGATCTTGCCTCGACCATATTGCTTGCAACTGACCGGCCCGTGCTGGCAGCACCTGCCATGAACCCCAAGATGTGGGCCCATGCCGCAACGAAGCGCAACGTCGAGACGCTGCGCGGCGATGGCATCGCCTTTATCGGTCCGATGAAGGGCGAAATGGCTGAGAGCGGCGAAGCGGGCGCGGGGCGCATGGCGGAACCGCTCGATATTGTTGCCGCCGTCGAGATGCGGCTGGATGATGGCGCCAAGCCGCTTGCCGGCAAGAAAGTCATCATTACCTCTGGGCCAACGCATGAACCGATCGACCCCGTGCGCTATATCGCCAACCGCTCATCCGGCCGGCAAGGTCATGCCATCGCCTCTGCACTTGCCGCCCTTGGCGCCGACGTCACCCTGGTCTCAGGCCCCGTCACCCTCCCCGATCCGGCGGGCATGCGCGTCATCCATGTTGAGCGTGCCGACGAGATGCGCGATGCCGTGCTGGCGGCTCTTCCAGCCGACATCGCCGTGATGGTGGCTGCCGTTGCCGACTGGAAGGTGGCGTCTGCCTCCGACCAGAAGATCAAGAAGCACCCGGGCGAATCCATCCCGACACTGACGCTCACCGAAAACCCGGACATCCTGAAGACGGTCGGCCATCATACGCAACGGCCGAAGCTCGTCATCGGCTTTGCCGCCGAGACGCAGGATGTCGAGAGCAATGCAAAGGCGAAGCTGGAGCGCAAGGGCGCCGATATCATCGTCGCCAACGACGTCTCACCCGCGACCGGCATCATGGGCGGCACGCATAATCGCGTGAAGATCATCCGTCACGACAGCGTCGAGCAATGGCCCGATCTCGACAAGGACGAAGTGGCATTCAGGCTGGCGGCGCTGATATCGGAGCAGTTCAAGCAGGGATAGCGGCTGGAATCCGGGCCTTGTCGGCCCTGCTCTCCTGCGGCTGAAAAGGCGTCACATGGACGCCGGTATCGTCGATGAGCACGGCACTGCCATCGGGAATTTCTCGCCAGGCATCGATGTCGTCGTTCAGTGGTTCCGACACCAGGCAATATCCTGAGCCGACGGGCGATGCGTAGAGCGTCGGCGCCTTGCGGTCTGTCGCATAGCGGATCGCATGAAGCGACTTGCCATCGGAGAAGGCGGCCGTGAAGCGCACCAGCGCCGAACCGGTCAAATCGATCGACAGACCTTCGACAAAGCCTATGGTCTCGGCTATCGCCGCGACCGGATCACTCGCCAAGCCGAATTGCATCGCCAGCAGGAACAGCAGCTCGGAATCGGTCGTGCCGCTGCGGGCATGGAACAGCCGGTCATCGAGCATGGCTTCCATCGGGCGGCGCAGGCGCTCGAAATTGGAAATCTGGCCATTGTGCTGGAACGACCAATTCTCGAGAACGAAGGGATGGCAATTGTCGCGCCGCGTGCCGCCGCCGGTCGCGGCGCGGACATGGGCGAGGAAGAGCGGCGAGCGGATCTGCCGTGCCAGGCTTTTCAGATTGCAGTCGGACCAGGCGGGCAGGATATCGCGGTAGCGGCCCGGCTCCGGCCGGTCGCCGTACCAGGCGATGCCGAAGCCATCACCGTTGGTCGCCGTCTTGGCGCGCGTGGCGCAATGGGATTGTTCGATCAGGGAGTGGGCAGGCGAAGATACCAGCTCCTCCAGATAGAGGGGGTCTCCACGATAGGCTGCCCAGCGACACATGCGTCTCTAACTCCGATTCCCGTTGTTTTCCTGTCCCGCGGGAGAATGGCAAATCTTGGACGATTGTTGATGCGGAATGGGTAACAAACTCTTAATTTTTCATGCCCTCACAGCGAAGATGACAGATATTTGACGCTTCGTCCGATCACGTTTCGCATCGCAACATTTTCTTCGTGAAGCCCGATGCGGCAGGCTCTGGTAGCCGACGCGGCAATGCAGGAGATTTCGCTGCGACAAGAAGAATGAAGTTCCATAACAACGAACCCCTTGCATCGGCTCAAATTTGAGCTACGTTTAGCTTGTCTGAAACGTAACGAAAGGAAGGTGATCCAATGTCTAGTGGGATTTCGGTCTTGGTATATGGCATGGAAATGGTCGTGAACGTTGTGAGGCAGCCCTCACACTGATCAACACCTTCCCGAAGCGCTCAGCGCTTCAGGCCAGTTACGGGCCAAAGCTCATGGGGGGTCGCTAGCGCGGCCCCTTTTGCATTCCTGGACCTCGATTTCAGCAGATCGCTGCTGGCTTTGACTTATGATGATTTCGCTTTTTTCCTTGCCGTATGAGAATAGCGCCTTAGCTAAGATGGCATGTCTTCTCAGGAACAGCCCGAACAGGGCGAAGCCACACCGAGGCCGCTGAAAGAGCCGGCCCTCACCGCACTCTCACTTTATCCTCACGATTGGGCACTGTTTCTCGACATCGACGGAACGCTGCTCGATCTTGCCGAAACGCCCGAGGCGATCGTCGTGCCCGACGATCTTCCCGCGACGCTCCATGCGCTTTCACGCCAGCTCGGCGGCGCCTTGGCGCTGGTGACAGGACGGTCGATCGAATTCGTCGATCCGCTGTTTGCACCCTTCCGCTTTCCGGTAGCTGGCCTGCACGGCGCAGAACGGCGCGATGCGGCGGGTCGGCTGCGGCGCACGCATATCCCGCCTGCCTTCCAGGAGATGAAGCAGGCTATCGCTCGCGAGGCCCATGCCTGGCCGGGCGCTATTGTCGAAGACAAGGGTGCGGCCGTCACCATTCACTACCGGCAAACACCCGGCAGCGAGGCTGAGATTGTCGAAGCCATGCAACGCTACCTCGAGGAAGCCGGGCCGGACTGGAGCTTGCAGCGCGGCAAGATGGTTGTGGAGATCTGCCCTGCCCATGCCAACAAAGGGAGCGCCGTCGAGGCATTCCTTGCCGAAGCACCTTTCGAAGGCCGCCGTCCCGTGACGATCGGCGACGACGTGACCGACGAGACGATGTTTGCCGCCGCCAATCGTCTTGGCGGTCAATCCGTGCGCATCAGCGATGGCAGCGGAAAAACGCTGGCGCGTGCATCCATTGGCTCACCCGCGCGTTTAAGGGAGGTGCTGGCAACGCTCGTCAAATGATCCATCGATCATTGCGGCGCCCTCCCAGCCCTCTTGAAAGGAATAATCCGTGAGTCGTCTCATCATCGTTTCCAATCGTGTTTCCGTGCCTGATCACAAGGGCGCTGCGGCTGCGGGCGGCCTTGCCGTGGCGCTACAGGCGGCGCTAGCAGAGCGCGGCGGCATCTGGATGGGCTGGTCCGGCAAATCGAGCGGCGAGGCCGAACCGGAGCCGCTGGAGATGACGCAGGACGGCAATATCACCTATGCCCTGACCGACCTGACCCAGACCGATGTCGAGGAATATTATCAGGGCTTTGCCAACCGCGTGCTTTGGCCGATCTGTCATTACAGGCTTGATCTGGCCGAATATGCCCGGAAGGAAATGACCGGCTATTTTCGCGTCAACCGCTTCTTTGCCCACAGGCTGGCGCCATTGATCGAGCCGGATGATGTCATCTGGGTTCACGACTATCACCTCATTCCCCTGGCAGCCGAGTTGCGCCAGATGGGGCTGAATAACCGCATCGGTTTCTTCCTGCATATTCCCTGGCCTCCGGCCGACGTCGTGCAGGCCATGCCTGTGCATGAAGAAATCATGCGCGGCCTCACCTCCTACGACCTGCTCGGCTTCCAGACCGATCATGACCTCGAAAATTTCGCAGGCTGCCTGAAGCGCGAGGGCATGGGTATCGAGAAAAGCCCTGGCCACTTCAGCGCCCATGGCCATGATTTCCGTGGTGGCGCCTATTCGATCGGCATCGAAACGGCAGGCTTCGCCGCCTTCGCCCGCAAGGCCGCGTCGCACAGCATGGTGCAAAAGGCGCGGCAAAGCATCGAGGGCCGCGAGCTGATCCTTGGCGTCGACAGGCTCGACTACTCCAAGGGCATCACGCAGCGCATCGACGCTTTCGAACGGTTCATCACCAACAACCCGGCGCACCAGCGCAACGTCACCTATCTGCAAATCACCCCGAAATCGCGCTCGGAAGTGCCGGAATACGAGGCGATGCAGCATGCCGTCGCCGAACAGGCCGGCCGGGTCAATGGCGCCATCGGCACGGTCGACTGGGTGCCGATCCGCTATATCAACCGCTCGATCAGCCGCCCGATCCTGGCCGGTCTTTACAGGCTCGCCAAGGTCGGGCTGGTGACGCCGCTGCGCGATGGCATGAACCTCGTCGCCAAGGAATATGTCGCGGCGCAGGATCCGGAAGACCCAGGCGTGCTGGTGCTGTCGCAATTTGCCGGCGCGGCGCGTAAGCTCCACGGTGCTTTGCTCGTCAACCCCTATGACGTCGACGGCACGGCCAATGCCCTGGCGCGCGCCGTCAACATGCCGCTACAGGAACGGCAGGAACGCTGGCGCGGCATGATGGATTATCTGCTGGAGCACGATGTCCTGCACTGGTGCGAGACTTTCCTGGCTGATCTCACGGCAGAGGAAGCGATGGCTGCTTAGCCGCAGCCGCTTCTGCCAGCAGCCACTCCGCCAGCCGCTCCGCATGCGGACTCGGCGCTGCTGGCGGCAGAAGCCAATAGCCGCGCTCCGGTGCTTCCAGCATCGGACCGGCCGTCACCAATGTGCGGGCTGCGAGTAACGAATCGACGAGGCCCATCCAGCCGATCGCCACACCCTGCTCACTGAGCGCTGCCTGCACGACCAATGAGTAGGTATTGAAGCGCAGGTCGCCACGGCCGGCAGAGTTGTCATGGGCAATGCCGAATGCTGCGAGATAGCTTTCCCAATCGAACCATGGCGATGGCATCTCTGAATCGAGATGTACGAGGGTGGCGCGCGCCAATTGCGAGGGATCGGTGAACGGGCCGTGACGCTCGGCAAAGCCACGGGTGCAGATCGGCACGACCTTTTCCGGCAATAGCAGCGACGCTCCCGGGCCGAATTCATTTCGCGATCCGAAGAAAACGGCGATGTCGCCATTGTCAGGTGCACCGCGATCCAGCCGTTGCGTCGCGACGATCTGGATATCTACCTCCGGATGGAGCAGCCGGAAGGCATGCATGCGGGGGATCAGCCAGAGAGCGGAGAACGCATAGTCGGTTCTCAGCCGGACGGACGGCCGCTCCGCCTCGGCACGAAAGCTGCGCACCAGCGTATCGACGCCGCCTACCGCTTTTTCAACCATCTCGAACAGGCGCCGCCCCTCAGGCGAAAGCTTGACGCCGCGATGCTGGCGGTGGAACAGGGAAACGCCCATCTGCTCTTCGATGCGGCGGATCTGATAGCTGACGGCGGGCTGCGTTAGCCCAAGCGCCAAAGCTGCGGAAGAGAGGCTGCTGGAGCGCCCGACCTCCACAAAAATACGCAGCCAACCAAGATCCACCAAACGTTCAGCCATAAAATTTCCTTTTGGCATCTATCGAAAAATGCCTGCTTCACAGCGCGAGCGCTAGTGATGTTCAATAAAATAATCCAATAACAAAGAGGGAGCTATCGTCATGCGCATTTCTGCAATGGGTCGGCTCGCCGCCGGCGCCCTTCTCTCCGTCCTTTCCTTTGCCGGCATCGCCCGCGCCGATGGCGACAGCTGCCGCACGATCCATATGTCCGACCCAGGCTGGACCGACATTACCTCGACCAACGGTGTAACCGGCGTGTTGCTGACAGCACTCGGCTACGAGCCCGATATCAAGACCCTCTCCGTGCCAATCGGCTATCAGGCGATGAAAACCCGCGAGATCGATGTCTTCCTCGGGAATTGGATGCCGGCGCAGAAAGCCTTTGTCGACGACCTCAACGCGGCGAAGGCTGTCGAAGTGCTGAACCGCAATCTCGAAGGTGCGAAATTCACACTGGCGGTGCCGACCTATGTCGCCGACAAGGGCATCAAGGACTTCTCGGATCTGCAGAAGCATGCCGCCGACTTTGACCACAAGATCTATGGCATCGAGCCCGGCGCGCCCGCCAATGCCAATATCCAGAAGATGATCGACGCCAATGATTTCGGCCTCAAGGGCTGGGAGCTGGTGGAATCGAGCGAGCAGGCGATGCTGTCGCAGGTGGAGCGTGCCTCGAAGGACAAGCAGGCGATCGTCTTCCTCGCCTGGGCGCCGCATCCGATGAACGAGCGCTTCAAGATCGCCTATCTCGCAGGCGGCGATGCCTATTTCGGCGCGAATTACGGCGGAGCCGAAGTCTACACGCTGGCCCGTACCGGCTGGGCAGCCCAATGCCCGAATGCCGCCAAGCTCCTCCACAATCTGACTTTCGACATCGGCATGGAGAATTCCCTGATGGGCTCGATCCTCGGTGGCGACAGCGCCAAGGATGCAGCGACTGCGTGGCTGAAGGCGCATCCGGATGCCTTGACGCCCTGGCTTACCGGCGTCACCACTATCGACGGCAAACCCGGTCTCGATGCCGTCAAAGCCGCCATCGGCCTCTGATCTTCAAGGAAATACCCGAATGTCGCGCCCGAATATTCTCATTCTCATGGTCGATCAGTTTAACGGGACATTGTTTCCCGATGGCCCGGCCGAGTTTCTGCATGCGCCGGTCCTGAAAGCTTTGGCGAAACGCTCCGTGCGCTTCGCCAACAGCTATACGGCAAGTCCGCTTTGCGCGCCGGCGCGGGCCTCCTTCATGTCCGGGCAATTGCCGAGCCGCACGCGCGTCTACGACAATGCCGCCGAATTCTGCTCTGATATTCCGACCTTCGCGCATCATCTGCGCGCCGCCGGCTATCAGACGGCATTGTCGGGCAAGATGCACTTCGTCGGTCCGGACCAGATGCACGGCTTCGAGGAGCGGCTGACGACCGATATTTATCCCGCCGATTTTGGCTGGACACCCGACTACACCAAGCCTGGTGAGCGCATCGACTGGTGGTACCACAATCTCGGCTCGGTGACCGGGGCCGGCGTTGCCGAGATCACCAACCAAATGGAATATGACGACGAGGTCGCCTATCACGCCACGCGCAAGCTGTACGACCTCTCCCGTGGGCACGATGAGCGGCCCTGGTGCCTGACGGTCAGCTTCACCCATCCGCACGATCCTTATGTCGCGCGCCGCCGTTTCTGGGATCTTTATGAGGATTGCCCGGCGCTCGATCCTGAGATCGGCGAGATCCCATTCGAGCAGCAGGATCAGCACTCGCAGCGGCTGATGAAAGCGTGCGATCATACCGCCTTCGCCATCACGCCGGAGCAGATCCGCCGGGCGCGGCGCGGCTATTTCGCCAACATCTCCTATGTCGACGAGAAGATCGGCGAAATCCTCGAAACGCTTGAGCGCGGCCGCATGGCCGACAACACCATCATCCTCTTCGTTTCCGATCACGGCGACATGCTCGGCGAGCGCGGCCTCTGGTTCAAGATGAACTTCTTCGAAGGCTCCGCCCGCGTGCCGCTGATGATCGCGGCTCCCGGCTGGCGGCCGAAGCGGATCGACCAGCCGGTGTCGACGCTCGATGTTACACCTACGCTGGCGGGCCTGGCCGGGCTCGATATCACCTCATTGCGCCGCTGGACCGACGGTGAGGATCTGGCTCCCCTGGCCCATGGAACGGGAAGCCGCAGCCCGGTGCCGATGGAATATGCCGCCGAAGGGTCCGAAGCTCCGCTTGTCGGCCTGCGCGACGGGCGTTACAAGCTGACGCTTTGCGACAAGGACCCACCGATGCTCTTCGATCTCGACGCCGATCCGAAGGAGCTTAAAAATCTCGCCGGCGACCCCGCCTATGCCGAAACGCTGAACCGGTTGAGCGCGCAGGCCATGGAGCGCTGGAACCTCGCAGGCTTTGACGCTGCCGTGCGCGAAAGTCAGGCGCGGCGCTGGGTCGTCTATGCGGCGCTGCGCAACGGCGCCTATTATCCCTGGGATTATCAGCCGCTGCAGAAGGCGTCGGAGCGATATATGCGCAACCACATGGATCTCAATGTGCTGGAGGAAAACCAGCGGTTTCCGCGCGGCGAATAGGGTTTCGGGGTAGCCCGCCGCCCGTCGAGACGATATTGTCGCGTCGCAAATAGGGAGAAACATCCATGAAAATCAGCGCAAGAAACCGCCTCAAGGGCAAGGTCGTCGAAGTCACCAAGGGTGCGACGACAGCGCATGTCCGCATCGACATCGGCAACGGCTCAATCGTTACGTCCTCGATCACCAACGAAGCGGTTGACGAGCTGGGCCTGACGGTCGGCGCTTCGGCCTATGCCGTCATCAAGGCATCCGACGTCATGGTCGCCGTCGACTGACAACCAGAACAGGCGTGATCTTGGAGCACTTCCAGGAAAAGTGCGTAGCGGTTTTCCGTCCGGAATGCGTCAAGAAACAAAAATATAGAGCGTTTTCGCGATTCGAAGAAAAGCGGAAATGCTCTATCCGAAAACCGCTTCGCACTTTTCGGGATCGTGCCTAAGCCTTCTGGCAATGATGCGCCGTCTCGCCGTCGTCTGTCTGGAAATCACCGGACTGCGGCGGCGCGATGGGTTTGAACAGCGCGCGATCCGGCTTCAGGTCGAGCAGCGGCGTACCATCCAGGCAATCCATGCCGCGAACGAGCAGCACCGGTCCTTCCACGGCCTCAAGCTTGACGATGGATGTGCCGATGGGGTTTGGCCGCACCGGCGATCGCAGCGAGAAGGTGCCGTGCACCTTGCCATTGCGCGCGGGGCTCTGCAGCACGAGATCCCGACGCGATCTATCCAGCCAATAAAGAATCTCCAGGCGCTCGAAAGCCTCCACTCCCGTCAGCGCCAGCACCCAGGGCTCGAAGATTTCGATCCGGCAAATCGGCCCATCATGCCGCCCCTGGCGCGGCGTTTCCATGCGCGATGTCCAGGGCGTGGAAATGCGACCGATGAAGGTGAGGCCGGCATCCGAGGCCGCAGGCGGCTCGACGACCACCTCGTTTTCGCGAATCTCGTTCTCACGCACCATGAACGTCTTCCTCTTTCGATGCCGGCTACTTCAAGCCCTTCAGCAAGGTTGCCACTTGATCATCCGTCAGATCGACCTGATAGAACAGCTTGTAGAACGCCTTCACATCATCCGTGAAATTGCTCCTGAAGAGCTTCGGATAGAGCAGCTTTTCCAGCCAGCGCACGCCGAGAAGCCGATTGACGCCGGGCGGCGAATCGAACCAGCCGAAGGGTAGTGACGGCGGCACAAAGACCTTGCCATCTTTGACGGCCTTGATGGCAGCCCACTGCGGATCGCTCTTCACCAATCCTGCAAAATTCGCATCGTCTGCGATGATGATATCCGGGTTCCAGCCAACAATTTGCTGCGGCGTCACCTTGGTCAATCCGCCCTTGCCGACAGCAGCTGCGACGTTCATCGTGCCCACGACATCGAGGATTTCGAGATTAATCGAGCCGGAAAGCCCGGTCTCCAGCCCATCCGCGCCGCGGCCATAATAGACGCGCGGCCGCGGATCGTTCGGCAGCGTCGCCAGCTTGTCGTTCAGGTCCTTGACCGTCGAATCGACGTAGTCGGCCAGCTTGTTGGCACGATCGCCAACACCGATAAGCGCGCCGACATCACGGAGCGTATCGGCTGTGCGGGCAAAGCTGCCGTCAATCAGCACATAGGGAATACCGGTCTCCACCTGCACCTTGTCGGCCAACGCCTTGTAGGTGGGATCGACCGTGCCGGCATCGAGGATGATGTCAGGCTTGGTATCCATCACGGCCTGTGTGCTGATCGTGCCGCCCTTGCCCGTCAGACGACCGACGGTGGGAAGTGCCTGGACCGAAGGCATGAGATAGGCTTTGGCGGCATCATCAGGGGCGTGCACCCATCCCGCCAGCTTTTCCGGCGCCAGAACATAGACCAGCACGGCCGCCGGCGGTCCGGCAACGACGATGCGGTTGATTTTATCGGGTACCGAGACCGTGCGTCCGGCCGCGTCGGTGATAATCCGTGCCTGCACGGAGACAGGAAGCAGCCCGACAAATGCCAGAGCAAGAACCGCAAGAAATTTCATCATAAAAGCCGCCCGCTATGATCGAATAGATCCCCGGGGCGGCACTATGGCATAGCGCTATATTGGATGGAACATCTCGAAAGCACTATTCCAGAATGAAACATGCTGTCGGCAATCACGACGCCTTGATGGTGAGCTAACGTCCCGCTTCAAGCGGCGCGCAATCCGGCCTGCCTGCTTATCCAGCACCCAATCTGCACCATGATGGAAAGACTTTCATTACATCGCGTGTAATTGAGGAGATGTTCGTCTCACGGTATCCAACATCCGTCTTCTTGCAGGAAGAGCATTTCAAAGCCCTTCAACAGACGGAGCCTTGGCCCGGAACGATGTCGCGGCCGCGACCCACGTTCCAACGGCAGGCTCAGGAGAAACCCATGACCACGATGTCCTTTACGAAAAGAGACGCCCCCCAATGGCTGCTGGCCTTCTGGCGGGACATTGACGACAAGACCTTTGGCGACGGCTTCAATTGCTTCGCGGAAGACGCGACATGCAATCTCGGCATTGCCGACTGGAAGGGACGCGAGACCATTCGCGAAAACCTGCGCGCCTTCATCGACACCGGATTCACCGCGTTGCATGATGTTACCGAATATTGGGATGGCGGATCGCTCAAAGTGTTCCGTGGAACAGTCACCATGACGCCCGACGATCGAACACAGGCGGTGGTCAAGCCGGTCATGACGCACTTTTTCTACATGGACGAGGTCGATCCTGCCAAAGTGCGTCATTGGTACGGATCAGTCGGACCCGTCGCGTTCTGACGGCAATCCATGCCGGCGGGGTGGTTGAACCCACCCCGCCACGATGAGACGAATGAAGCGAGGCCCCTGCATCATGAGTTCTTCCCGCACAGATCCGAGAATGCCAAACGAACTCGGCCCGCAGCTGCGTGCATGGCGGGGCACACGAGGCAAGAGCCAGCTCGATCTATCCCTCGATACCGGCATTTCGCAGCGTCAGATCAGTTTCATCGAGAGCGGCAGGAGCACTCCCGGTCGCCAGAATGTTCTGCGCCTAGCTGAAGCATTGGACGTGCCGTTCCGGGAGCGCAACAGCCTGCTGCTTGCCGCCGGCTATGCACCGATCTATTCGGAGGCAAGCTTCGACGATCGCGAGATGCAAGGCGTGACGAATGCGCTCAAGCGCATGCTTCGCCAGCACGAGCCGTTCCCGGCTGTCGTGATGGACCGCTACTGGAACGTCTTGATGACCAATGATGCGACCCCTCGCTTCTTCGGTCATTTCATCGATATGGCCGCACGTCCGGCACCGCGTAATCTGCTGCATCTCATGTTCGATCCCTCGGGCATGCGGCCCTTCATTCCCGATTGGGATCTGACGGCAAAGAGCCTTCTCGGACGGGTTTTTCGGGAGTCCGTTGGCCGCACCATTGATGTACGGACCAAAGAGCTCATCGACAGCTTGCTTGCCTACCCGGATGTGGACGCCGAATGGCAGGCTTTGCCTGCAGTCGAGAATGCGCCGCTTATCCCTCTTTCCTTTGTGAAAGACGGACATGTCCTGAGATTTTTTTCACTGGTGACGACGGTAGGTACCGCGCAGATGATCACGACCCAGGAATTGCGGATCGAATGCATGTTTCCGCTGGATGAAGCCACGGAGATTGACTACGCCGAACTGATGAACACCGCTCAATAGAGAGGCAGCCGCGGAGAATGCTCGCTGATATCACGCCGCCTTGACGGCGTGATATTCCTTGATGGCGACCATCTTGATAGCCGGGTAACGTTCGGCCTCGTAGCGCAGCGAGAAGCCGTCCTGGGCGAGGAAAACCGGATCGCCGTCGAGATCGCGGGCGATATCGCCACGACGCGCGGTGACGAATTTTTCGAGGTCAGCGGGCTGGTCGGCCGACACCCAGCGGCAGACGGAGAAGCGCGACATTTCGAAGGAAACCGGCAGGCCGTATTCGGCCATCAACCGCTCCTTCAGCACGTCGAGCTGCAGCGCGCCGACAACGCCGACGATGGCGGGAGAGCCGTCCTCGGGCGAGAACAGCTGCACGACACCCTCTTCGGCCATCTGCTGCAGCGCTTCCTTCAGCTTCTTCGCCTTCATGGCATCCTCAAGACGCACGCGGCGCAGGATTTCCGGCGAGAAGTTCGGCACGCCCTGGAAGACGAGCGATTCACCTTCCGTCAGCGTATCGCCGATGCGCAGCGTCCCGTGGTTCGGAATGCCGACGACATCGCCGGCATAGGCGGTGTCGGCAAGCTGGCGTTGCGATGCGAAGAAGAATTGCGGCGCGGTGAGGCCGAGCTGCTTGCCGGTGCGCGACAGGCGCGCCTTCATGCCGCGCTCGAGCTTGCCCGAGCAGATGCGGGCAAAGGCGATGCGGTCGCGATGGTTCGGGTCCATGTTCGCCTGGATCTTGAAGACGAAGGCCGTCATCTTGTCGTCGGTGGCGTGAACGGTCCTGATATCGGCCACCTGATCGCGTGGCGGCGGCGCGAATTCGCCGAGCGCGTTGATGAGGTCGCGGACACCGAAATTGCGCAGCGCCGAGCCGAAGAAGACCGGCGTCATATGGCCTTCAAGGAAAGATTCCTGGTCGAAGGGGCGGCAGGCTTCGATCGCCAGTTCCGTCTCGTCGATGAAGGCCTGGCGTTCGTTTTCCGGCAGACGGTCGGCGACGGCCTGCGGGCCGTTGACGGGAGTCGCGGCGACTTCAGTATCGGAGCCGCGAACGGTGTTGGATGCCAGATGATAGGAACCGCAGAAGGTCTTGGACCGGCCGATCGGCCAGGTAATCGGCGCCGTGTCGAGCGCCAGCTTCTCTTCCACTTCATCGAGAATCTCGAAGGGATCGCGGCTTTCGCGGTCCATCTTGTTGATGAAGGTGATGATCGGGATATCGCGCATGCGGCATACTTCGAACAGCTTCAGCGTCCGAGGCTCGATACCCTTGGCGGCATCGATGACCATGACGGCGGCGTCGACGGCGGTGAGCGTGCGATAGGTATCGTCGGCGAAGTCTTCGTGACCGGGCGTGTCGAGAATGTTGAAGACATTGCCTTCATATTCGAAGGTCATCACCGAGGTCACGACCGAGATACCGCGCTCGCGCTCGATCTTCATCCAGTCGGACCGCGTCTGCATGCGATCCTTCTTGGCCTTGACTTCACCGGCAAGCTGGATGGCGCCGCCGAACAGCAGCAGCTTTTCGGTGAGCGTCGTCTTGCCCGCGTCCGGGTGAGCGATAATAGCGAATGTGCGGCGGCGGGAGACCGCCTCGGCGAGACTTTCGGCCATGCGTGTAAATCCTGTGAATTGCGGCCGTATCTAGCGACTCAAGGCCGGGATTGCAATTGACCTTGGGCATCCGAGCGCAAACTAATGCCGCATGACCATTCACACAGAGACTCGCCCGATCCTGAACCTCATCCGCCTGCCGAATGGCGAAGGCCTGGAACTGCCCGCCTACGAGACCAAGGGCGCCGCCGGCATGGACCTGCGCGCCGGCGTCGAGGATGGGGCACCGCTGACGCTCGCGCCCGGCAAACGCGCCCTCGTTCCCACCGGCTTCATCTTCGAGATCCCCGAGGGTTATGAGGCTCAGATCCGCCCGCGCTCCGGCCTTGCGTTTAAAAACGGTATCACCTGCCTGAACTCACCCGGCACCGTCGATTGCGATTATCGCGGCGAGGTGAAGGTGCTGTTGATCAACCTCGGCGACGAGCCATTCGAGATCACCCGCGGCATGCGCATCGCGCAAATGATCATCGCGCCGGTGACGCAGGTGCGTGTCGCTGAGATCACCGAAGTCAGTGAAACCGCGCGCGGCGCCGGCGGCTTCGGCTCCACCGGCGTGTGATGAGCGATCTTGCCCAACAGCATGACCTGACGCTCCGCCAGGACTATTTCGCAGATCCTTCCGCCTGGAACGCTCTCGTCGATCTGCTGCAGGATACGTTTTCCATCGACATCAACCTGCAGGCTTCATTCGGCGGCCCCGATCCCAGCAGCATGCCCTCAGGCTATTTCGACGCCGATGGCCGCTGCGTCGCCAATTTCAGCGCCTTCTCGATGCCGATGATCATCAATGGCCGGTCAGTGAAGGCGGCCGGATATCAGTCCGGAGCAGTTCGGCCCGAATGGCGCGGGCGCGGGCTTTATCGCGACCTCATGCAGCGCACCTTTGCGCGAACGAAGGCCGAGGGCTATGAGCTCGATCTCCTGCTCACCGACAAGCCGGCGCTCTATGAGCGTTACGGTTTTCGAGCCCTGCCACAGCATGTCTTCATTGCGCAGACTGCGAAACCCCAGCAATCCGGGCAGACTGCCCGGCAGCTCTCCCTGGAAACGCCTGATGATGTGCGTCTGATCAAGACGCTCCTGCAAAGCCGGCAGCCGGTCTCCGCTCGCTTTGCCGTCACCAGGCAGACGGAGATGTTTCTGCTGAATGCCGGCTTCAATACCGCGATCCGCCTGACGGCACTCGGCGATGACACGGTGATTGCATGGACCTTTGATGGCGCGACTTTCTGGCTTCTCGACGTCGTGGGAACGACCATGCCATCCCTCGCCGCAATCCTGTCTGCGCTTGACCTCGAACCCGATCGTATCGAGATCTGCTTCTCTCCGGATCGTCTGGATTGCGAGGTATCGCTGGAGCCCTATGAGGGCTACACGATGCTGATGGCGCGCGGCAAGGCGGCGGACGACATTGCCGGGCCGATCCTGCTCTCACCCATGGCGGAGTTCTAGAGCATTTCCGTTTTAATCGAAGTGACGGAAATGCTCTATCTCTTTGTTTTCACGCAATTCCGGACGCAAAACCGCTCCGCACTTTTGCTGGAATTGCTCTAGCGCGAAAGCGGTGGCAGCCGACGCTTGACCGGTGTCGCCTTGATCATCGACGTATTCGTCTCGGCCCGCTCGGTGATCTTGTCCAATATGCCATCAAGCTCACCCATCGAGCGCACCACCAGACGACCGATGAAACAATCATCGCCGGTGACCTTGTCGCATTCGATGAATTCCGGCGTCTCCTGAATGATGCGCTCGACGACGTGCAACTGGCCGGGCAAAGGCCGGATGCGAACGATCGCCTGCAGGGGATAGCCGATCGCCTCCGGCGCGATATCCACGGTGAAGGCTGAAATGACGCCGCGCTCCTCCAGCCGACGCAGCCGTTCCGCAGCGCTGGGCGATGACAGGCCGGCTACCTCCGCCAGCTCCTTCAGCGAGATCCGGGCATTGCGTGCCAGCGCTTCGAGCATTCGCTGGTCTGTCTCGTCCAGGCCAATCGCTGCATTAGGCACACCCATTTTATAACCTCATTTAATTAGGATAAAACTCCACATCACCTCATTAAATCTATATCACCGTTAGTCTCGTCGCAATATCATCTGCTCCAACATGCGGGAGCACAGGCAATGAGCGAGATACGGCGCGGTTCGATGGAAATGACGGCGGCGATGCTGATTTCAGGGACGATCGGCTGGTTCGTTCTGATGTCGGGGCAGCCGGTGACCGGCGTGGTGTTCTGGCGCTGCCTCTTCGGCGCGATGACGCTTCTCGGTGTCTGCGCCGTCATGGGCTTGCTGCGCCCCGGCATGCTGACCCTCAAGACGTTCTCGATCGCCGTTGCCGGCGGCATCGCCATCGTCCTCAACTGGCTGCTACTTTTCGCGGCCTATTCGCATGCCTCCATTTCCATTGCGACGACCGTCTACAACACGCAGCCCTTCATGCTGCTCGGGCTCGGCGCGCTGTTTCTCGGCGAGAAGATCACGCTCACCAAGCTCTTCTGGCTCGGCCTCGCCTTTGCCGGCATGGTCGTCATCGTCGAGGGTAAGCCCACGGAAACGGGCGGCGCGGGGAGCTATGCGATTGGCATCCTGCTTTCGCTCAGCGCTGCCTTCTTCTACGCACTGGCGGCCATCGCCGCGAAGTGGCTGAAGGGCACGCCGCCGCATCTCATCGCGCTCATCCAGGTCTCCACAGGCGTCCTGATGCTCGTCCCGTTCACCGATTTCTCCGCTGCTCCGCATGATGCCGGCGGATGGTCGATCCTCGTCACCATGGGCATCGTCCATACCGGCCTGATGTATGTGCTGCTCTATGGCGCCATCCAGAGGCTGCCGACGCATCTCACAGGCGCGCTGTCCTTCATCTATCCGATCGCCGCCATCATCGTCGATCGCCTCGCCTTCGGCCATGTGCTCGGCGTGGCGCAGATCATCGGCGCCATCGTCATTCTGGGGGCGGCGGCGGGCATGAATCTCGGCTGGACGATACCCCTGCCCCGTCCTAAAAGCAGTGATCTTTCGAAGGGAACAGCCGAATGATCACCTGCTACCTGCGCTACGTCATCGATCCCTATAAGCTTGCCCAGTTCGAGCATTACGCAAAGCTCTGGATCCCGCTGGTCAACCGGCTTGGCGGCACGCATCACGGCTATTTCATGCCGCATGAAGGCGCCAACAATATTGCGCTCGCGCTCTTCAGCTTTCCGAGCCTTACGGCCTATGAGGAGTATCGGCTGAAAATACCCGAGGACGCAGAATCCCAGGCCGCCCTTGCCTATGGCGAGGAAACACGCTGCATCGTCAGCTATGAGCGCAGCTTCATGCGGCCGGTCTTCTAAGATTATTTGGCTGGTTGCGGGCAGGTTTCCGGCTGGCCGTCGAGACCTTCCGCCAGCTTCTCGAAACGCGCACTCGGCTTGGCCCCATCTGCGCCGAGATGCAGGACGTATAGACTGTCGAAATCCTTGCCGTGCCACTTCGGCACCGCCTTGGCGTCGCCGCCGTTCTCGCTCATCAATTGGCGGGCGAGATCGACGATCTGCTTGTGCTCCCACGCAACGAAGATCAGCTTGCCGGCATAATCGTGCTTTTCCAGCGCAGCCTTCAGGCCATCGATATCCTCATAGCCAAAGCTGGTATCGACAGGCAGGCCCAGCGCGATAGCGGTCGGCTCGATGGTCGCAAGCGGCCGGATGTAATCGTAGGAAACGCCGGAATCCTCCTTCCGCTTGGAAGGATCGGGGGCAAAGATCGCCGAAGGCTTGCCAAAGAGCTTCGTCAGCACCGGCGGCAAGGCGAGCGACCGGTTGAGGCCCTGGCAACTCAGTTGGCCAAGACCCGCATCCGGCTTTTCGCCGTGGCGCATGAAGACGATTGTTTGCGTGCCGGTCTCCGCCGCCGAAGCGAGCGGCACGACGCTTGCGAACGAGGCGAGTGCCAGAAGGCCGGCGGTGATAGTCTGTGAGACGTTTATCATCAGCGTTGCGCCTCAAACGCCATTCGGACGGCAAGCCCTGCCAACACCGTACCCATCAGCCAACGCTGCACAAGCGCGAAGGACGGGCGGCGCACGAAGAACAGCGCGACGGAGCCGGCCGTCAGCGCGAAGATGGCATTAAAGGTCAGGCTGACGGCGATATGGACAAAGCCGAAGATAACGGATTGCGTAAACACGCTGCCGGCGGCGGGATCGATGAACTGCGGCAGCAGCGAAAGATAAAGCACTGCGACCTTCGGGTTCAGCAGGCTGGTCACCAGCCCCATGGAGAAAAGCCGGCGCGTGCTGTCTTTCGGCAGCTCGCGCACCTGAAAAGCGGAGCGGCCGCCGGGCTTCAGCGCATTCCAGGCAAGCCAGCCGAGATAGGCCGCACCGGCCAGCCGCAGCGCATCATAAGCGAAGGGCACGGCAAGAACGAAGGCGGTGATGCCGAGCGCGGCCGACAGCATGTAGAAGACAAAGCCGCAGGCGACGCCGCCGAGTGAGATCAAGCCTGCCGCTGGCCCCTGCGAGATCGATCGCGATACCAGATAGATCATGTTCGGCCCGGGCGTCAGCACCATGCCGAGCGCAATCAGGGCAAAGGCGATCATGCTGGTGAGGTGCGGCATCGGGGGCTCCGGGCGGGAAGGCGTCAGAAAAGAATTTCGGTGGATGCGATCAGTCTGATTTCATGCGGCCCAGCATCGAAACCGTCAAGCAGCATATTGTGATGGGAGACAATCTCTTCGAAAGCCAGCTTGCCCATATCCGCCGTGGTGTGGCCATCCGAGATCAGCGAGACGTCGAAACCGAGCGAAACGGCGCGGCGTGCCGTCGTATCGACGCAGAATTGCGTCATGCAGCCGCCGATGAAAAGACGGGTAATGCCGCGGGCACGCAGCTTCGCCTCAAGATCGGTTTCGAAGAAGGAATCGCAGCTCGTCTTGTGCACCACGACATCGCCGGCCTCGGGTGCGATTTCCCGGCGCAGCTGCCAGCCTTCGCTGCGTTTCACCAGCCGATGGCCCGGGTTGCCGTCGTGCTGAACGATGAAGGCCGGAATGCCGGCAGCGCGTGCCCTGTGTTTCAAGCCCGCCAGCTTGGCGACAACCGCTTCCAGCGCCGCATCGATAGCCGGTTGCCGGCCCGGAGCGCCAAGGCCGGTCAGGATGGAATTTTGAAGATCGATCAGGAGCAATGCAGAAGACATGATATCCTTGGGCAAAGCAGTTTCGACGCGCCGTTAACCCCTTGGTAATCCGTTCGCAGCGCCAGCGCAATCGCTTGAAAACGCAAAGGTGGTGCGGTAGAGCAAACACCATCTGAGGAGGAAATTGCCATGACGCTTGCATCCCTGCTCGCCTATTGCGGCGCTCTCTTCATTGCTGCGGCAATTCCCGGCCCTGGGATTACGGCGATCGTGGCGCGTGCGCTTGGCTCCGGCTTTCGCGAGACCTTTTTCATGGGCCTCGGCCTCGTGCTCGGTGACACGATCTACCTGACGGCCGTCATCCTCGGCCTTGCCTTCGTGGCGCAGACCTTCACCGAGGTGTTCATCGTCATCAAGATCGCCGGTGCGCTCTATCTCGGCTATATCGCCTGGAAACTCTGGACGGCCGGTTTGCTGGCAGCCGATATCGCGGCAAAGAAATCCAATAGCGCCGGCATGTCTTTTCTCTCGGGCCTGCTGGTGACGCTCGGCAATCCGAAGACCATGCTCTTCTACGTCGCGCTGGTGCCGACGCTGATCGATATCGGCAGCATCGGCCTGCGCGAATATGCGATGTTGCTGGCGGCAACCTTCGTCGTGCTGCTTGTCGTTCTCGTCCCCTATATGCTGCTTGCCTCGCGAGCCCGCACCTTCCTGAAGAAGCCGCGAGCCCTGCAGATCTTGAACCGGGTCGCGGCAAGCATCCTCGCGGGCACGGCCGCCTTCATCGCCGCCCGCGTGGCCTGAAAAAATCTTCTCTGAAGAAGTCAGTTGAGAGATTCTTTTCTCACGCGCAGCAAGCGGTGAGGACGCCCGCACTCTGGTTTCCGCAAGCATTTGATCCTATTGTCACTCCATAATTCCAATGTAGGGAGAGAACCCATGTCCGACACCCGCAAACCAGGCCGCGGCCGCGTCTATGCCTCGATCACCGAGACCATCGGCGATACGCCGCTCGTGCGTCTCGATAAGCTGGCGAAGGAAAAGGGCGTCAAGGCCAACCTCCTGGCAAAGCTTGAATTCTTCAACCCGATCGCCTCCGTCAAGGACCGCATCGGCGTTGCCATGATCGAAAGCCTGGAAGCTCAGGGCAAGATCGCTCCGGGCAGGACCGTGCTGATCGAGCCGACGTCGGGCAATACCGGCATCGCGCTCGCCTTCGCCGCCGCCGCCAAGGGTTACAAGCTGATCCTCACCATGCCGGAGACCATGTCGATCGAGCGCCGCAAGATGCTGGCACTGCTCGGCGCCGAACTGGTGCTGACCGAAGGGCCGAAGGGCATGAAGGGCGCGATCGCCAAGGCCGAGGAACTGGCCTCGACGCTGCCTGATGCCATCATCCCGCAGCAGTTCGAGAACCCGGCCAACCCGGAAATCCATCGCAAGACGACGGCCGAGGAAATCTGGAACGACACCGAGGGCAAGGTCGATATCTTCGTCTCCGGCATTGGCACGGGCGGCACGATCACCGGCGTCGGCCAGGTGCTGAAAGCCCGCAAGCCCGACGTGAAGGTCATCGCCGTCGAGCCGACGGATTCCCCGGTTCTTTCCGGCGGCAATCCCGGTCCGCACAAGATCCAGGGCATCGGCGCCGGCTTCGCGCCGAAGATCCTCGACACCCATGTCTATGACGAAGTGATCACCGTTTCCAATGACGAGGCCTTCCAGCAGGCCCGGCTCGTGGCGAAGCTCGAAGGCGTGCCTGTGGGCATCTCCTCCGGTGCGGCGCTGACGGCAGCCATCAAGGTCGGCCAGCGCCCGGAAAATGAAGGCAAGACCATCGTCGTCATCATCCCCTCCTTCGCCGAACGCTACCTGTCGACGGCGCTGTTCGAGGGTCTGGGCGGCTGATAGAGGCTGGCTCCGTTACCACACATTCAAAGGGCGCCACGGCGCCCTTTGTCATTTTCTAGACCCCTTTCGCTTTTCTTCGAATCGCGAAAGCGCTCCATCTCTTTGTTTTTACTCTTTGTTTTTACGCATTTCCGGACGGAAAACCGCTGCACACTTTTCCTGGAAATGCTCTAATCTCAGCAATGTCACGCCGCCGCAGTCAACCGCTCACCCGCGATGCGATAGGAAATAGCTTCGGCAAGATGGATGCGCCCGACGGTCGGCTTGTCGTCGAGATCGGCGAGCGTCCGCGCCACCTTGAGGATGCGGTGATAGCCACGGGCCGAGAACTTCATCTTCTCCGCAGCATCCCGCAGCAATTGCAGGCCAGCGGCGTCCGGCTCGGCGATGGTTTCGATCATCGAGGTTGAGCAGCGGGCATTGGTGAGGATGCCCTTCATGCCGGCCGTTTCGAAACGCTCGCGCTGCCGCTCCCGGGCGCGAGCGACACGCAGTGCCACATCGGCGCTCCTTTCCGCCGCTGCCGGCCGGATAAGATCGGCGGCGGAAACGGCCGGTACGTCGATGCGGATATCGATGCGATCGAGCAGCGGGCCGGAAATGCGCCCCTGATAATCGCTGACACAACGCGGGCCTCGGGCGCAGGTATGCCCCGGCTCGCCGGCCATGCCGCATCGGCAAGGGTTCATCGCCGCGATCAACTGGATGCCGGCGGGGTAGGAAACCCTGTGGTTCGCGCGGGCGATGACGCATTCGCCGGTTTCCAGCGGCTGGCGCAGCGCATCCAGCGCCTGCGGCGAAAACTCCGGCAGTTCGTCAAGAAATAGAATGCCGTGATGGGCAGGCGAGACCTCACCGGGCCGGGCACGCAGACCGCCACCAACGAGTGCCGCCATGGTAGCGGAGTGGTGCGGCGCACGGTAGGGCCGCCGATCGGAAAGCTTGCCGCCCGAAAGCTGGCCGGCGACCGAATGGATCATCGACACTTCGAGCAGCTCCGATGTCGATAGCGGCGGCAATATCGACGGCAGGCGCGAGGCCAGCATCGACTTGCCGGAACCGGGCGGCCCGACGAAGAGCAGATTATGGCCGCCAGCCGCTGCCACTTCCAATGCCCGCTTGGCACTCTCTTGCCCCTTGATATCGGCAAGGTCTGGCAGGTTGGCGGCGGTGGCCCGCACTGCTGGCTCCGGGCGTGACAACACCTGCGTGCCGCGAAAATGGTTGGCAAGCGCGATCAGGCTGCGTGGTGCGAGAATATCGATTTCCTTGCCCGCCCAGGCGGCTTCCGGCCCGCTCTCGAACGGGCAAATCAGCCCCTTGCCCATGGCATTGGCCGCGATCGCAGCCGGTAGGGCGCCCGCAACGGGTGCAATCGTGCCGTCGAGATTGAGTTCGCCGATAACGGTGTAGGAGGACAGGGCGTCAGCCGGGATGGCACCCAGCGCCGCCATCAGGCCGAGCGCAATCGCAAGATCGAAATGGCTGCCTATCCAGCATGACCGTTTTGGTATTGATGCTTCAAATGACCAGTACCGCGTTTACGCACCCTTGCTCCAACGCGAGTATGCCCGATCCGTGGAGCGCATGCTAACTCGGAGCGGATCGGGCATACGGTACGACTCCACCCTATTGACTTTAGCTTCCTCACCAGGATCGCGGTAGATCACCGAGGTTCAGTTCGGGCGGCGACACTCAAGGCGAGATTCAGCGTCAATCAGGATGAGAGTCGGCGGCCGGGGGGTGTGACAATGGAAGGTCATAGACCGACCGGAGTTACACCCCCGGCCGCGGCACAATGTAATGCGACTGCACTCCTTCTAAACCGCCTAGAGGTGGGCAACATCGAAGCTATGGACGTCGCCTTTGTCCGCCGCGATGAATGCTAGTCGCCGGCGGGAGGCGCCGGGCGCTGTCAGTTTCGAGCGCCATCCACACTGGCGAGGATCCGAGCGGGGTCTTTCGAAAACGTGCGTTATGTCGACGTCGCCTATCGTTGCGTGTTTCGCTCAATGAACATCGCCATGGGCACCCACGACAAATGGAGCTTCGAGCCCGACATAGGCAGCAGGCGGTTAACTGCGTCCTCCTGCATTCCGGCAATACGCATTGCCGATTGCAGCCACTCTAAGGAATGGGGTACTCCCCCTTCCGGATGATCCGCTGAGTGGTAATCCTGCGTCGGTGAAACCGCGGTGCCAAATGCGCTTCGAGGTGCGGCTTCGCGCCTTCCAACTTCAACGCCCTTAGGTAATTGAACGCGCCGCGCATCACCGATGCGAAACTCGATGAGGCATTTCGTTGAAGCTCAAAATTTCCTGCCACCCGGCCGGGAACGGAAGCGGGGTCGAACGGACTTCTGCGTTCAGGGCCTGGAGCGCTGGCGAAGTGTCCATGTATCGGCCGGTTCGAGGCGGCTTTCAGCCCCATCCAGCGGTGCTTGCTGCCAGTTAGGATTATCGCTCCCGCGACCTCGCGGCAAAATGATTCACCCGGCGGCGTGCGACGCTATTCTTCGCGCTTTCGCTTCTGAACATTGCATCGAGGGTGACACCCCATTGGCTCGTCAATGATACTGGCAAAGCGAATGGCCCACCCCATGGCACCCGCCGATGGAAGAAAATTCACGCCTTTGGTCATGAGAAAGTCGACGAGATACCGACGCGTTTCGGGTCCGACGGTTTCCTTGCCCACATCAAGCGTACTCGCATCGTTGGCAGTTAAAAACCGAAGCGAAATCATTTTCTCATTGTTGACAAAACGCGTTGGATGAATAACAAGGCGCTCACTGTGTGAGCATAATGCTCATGATTCGCGAAAGGATTTGCCGGTGAAGCTGCTTAGGTTTGGAGAGCCGGAAAGAAACTCCTCAATGCGGGCGATCTGCGCGCGCATCAACTCATCTGCAAATCTCACGGCGGACTTAGGCAGAATACTAGTGGATCGTACCCTTCCCATTCTTAATCCGGAGGAGGTCCCCTTGGTGGAGGAATGGAACATCGAGTCCTACATGGCGCCGATGCTAACCGGCTACTTCCGGTATCAGAAGAAAATTGATCCGCGCGGAGCGGAGTGGCTGAGTTTCACTGCGCCGTTGGAGTTGCTGTCTGTCGAGGGAGGTGTCGCTAGGTCCATGGAGCGTTGGTACAGGCTTGGCAAACCCTCGCCGTTCGCACAGGACATGGTCCGAATCTGGGGCGAGTCCGATGGCAAGTAGGGCGATTGCCGCAGCCAACGTCCATAGCTGGAACGTGAACCCGCGTGTTTTTGCAAATATCCGTCGATCAGCAGCTCTATTCCTGGGATATGCCGCGCTGCGGGCTACCTTGCGAACGCAGTACCTTCTTGTGCACGGATTTCCCTCGGTCGTTGTTGTCGTCACCGGTGGCGTCAAAGTCAGCGAAGCACACCGAAAGGCTGCAGAGTTGCTGTTGATGGGGTCGCTTGAATCCTGGACCCGTAGGGCTCCGGAGCAAAGGGCGCTTGTGCATGTATTGGAGGTGCCGCGGGGAAAGAGGCCCAAGGAGTCTAATCCGATTCTAGAGGAGCACGGCAAATATGATTTCATCATCGTGCTTGCCCGCAGCCGCTCTGAAATCCCCTCGGACCTCGCAATATTTGCAGAAGCGATTGTTGATCTGGCCCGTCCGACGGTGGAGCACATACACGCCGCGCGTCGACTGCTTGGCCGGAGGCCTTTCAGCGAGGAAACTGCGAAGATCGTAGCTGCGTTGGATTTTTCTCTGCTGGTTCCAGTCGTTAGCAAGCACGATCTCTCAGCGGCCGAAGCGGGGCGACTTACGGCTGCCGTTGTGGGCGTCTCCGCGGACAGCCCATCTCTTGAAGATCTTCCTGGTTACGGCCAAGCAAGGGTTTGGGCTCGCGGATTCATCGCTGATCTCGCCCGCGTTAAAAGCGGAGCTTTGGATTGGGCGGAGATGGGCCGAGGCGTCCTCTTGCATGGTCCTCCCGGCACCGGAAAGACTCTCTTCGCTCGTGCATTTGCGCGATCAGCCGGTCTGCCTCTGATCGCGGCGTCTGTATCGCGATGGCAATCGTTTGGACACCTGGGAGATCTCCTCGGTGCCATGAGAGAATCCTTCGAGGAGGCAAGGGCGAAGCAGCCATCAATCCTATTCCTGGACGAATTGGATTCCGTCGGCGATCGGGCGAAGTTCAGCGGCAATTATGTCGACTACTCGCGCCAAGTCGTCAATTTCTTGCTCGAGTGTATCGATGGCGCGCAAGGCCGAGACCAAGTAGTGGTCATCGCGGCAACGAACTATGCGGATGTCATCGACCCCGCCCTTTTGCGCAGCGGTCGCATCGAACGGCACATTAAAATCGAGCTGCCAGACGCAGAGGAGCGTTTCGAGATCCTTCGCTACCATCTAGGAATCAAGGATCCGGAACATGCACTCAGGATGATCGCCGTTGATCTTGAGGGATGGAATGGCGCGGACCTGGACATGCTGGCACGGGAGGCGAAACAGCGCGGTCGCTCTTTTCAGCGCACCGTTCAGATCGACGACGTCATCGAATCGTTGCCGCCTTTGCAGGAGCTGTCAGATGCCGAGGCCCGCCGTGTCGCAGTGCATGAGGCCGGCCACGTCGTTGCCGCTTGCGTCCTTTCGCCGGGGAGCCGGGTCAGCGTCTCTGTGCGGAAGAAGTTCCGCTGGTTTGATTCAAAGGAAATAGCGCCCGGCATGACCCGATATAAGTTCTCCAGCGAAGACCGCTTGCTACAGACACGAGAGGTTTTCGAAGATCTCATTTGCAGGGCCCTGGCAGGCGCCGCCGCGGAGGAGCACGTGCTAGGATCGAGATCGACCGGTTTCAGCGGATCGATGGGGAGCGACCTTGAGACTGCGACTGTGATCGCCACGCGCATGCTATGCTCGTACGGACTAGGCGGAAGCCTGCCGTTCTTGATCGAGACACACAACGTGAATTCAACCTACGCCTCAAAGCTACCGAACGATCTGCGCGGAGAGGTCGGCCGAATCCTTGATCAGCAATATTCACGAGCGAAAATGATTGTCGCCGAGCACGTGATCACTCTCGAGGAGATTGCTGCGGAGCTTTTGGAAAGAGGCACGCTTAGCGTAGATGAGGTCGCCGCGATAGTTTCCAAGAGCGCTGGTGCGTCGGTGGATTCTGAAAGGTTGGCTATTCGGCTGTAGCCTCCACTCTGGAGCCGCGGCGACGGGTCAACGCAACAGCCGGTCCGCGGGTCGCGTTGCCTTCCACGAACACGACGCCGGCGCCTTCCAATGCGGAGCGAACCTTCTCGATTGCCTCGGCGAGCACGTTGCCTTCGCATTTCTCGATCCGGACAACAATCTGCCGGCTGACGCCTGCGGCAACCGCGAGCTCCTCCTGGCTAAGGTCCAGCAGCGCCCGTGCAGCACGCAGTGCGCTCATTATGTCCGATGTCGAATCCATGGATTCGAGCAGGCTTCATTTGAATAGCGTTGTCAACAATTAGCGAAAGGATTCAGCGAGGGGTATGGCAGCCATGTATCGGTCAAAAGTGCGAACGAATCCTTCAGGTGCTGGAGGGAGGCCGTTTCTTCAGGGCTTCACGGCGCCGGCCTTCCCTGACGACGATCCGGGATCGAACTGTGCCATCGTTCGGGACTGATCCGGTATCGCCAGTGCCCTCGGGCGTTGGTTCGTCGGAGCTCACGGACTGAGTGTCGCGGTGTTTGTCGCTCAGGCCCTTCCTGTGGTCTTGTTCGTCCATTTCAACCTCGATTTCCGGGTGCGGGCCCTGTGGGAGCATATCTGCTTTCGAGGGCTCTCGCCACGTAAGGCCGCTGATTGGCCCATGTTTTCTCCACTTTCAACGGCGGAGGATAGCCCGCTCGCCCCGAACTTCGGGGCCGAATAACAACAACTATGTGAATTGAAATGATAGACAATTTTTCTCCGAAAACTTTCCTGCGCAAGATCGACACATTCTGCAAAATGCGTTTGTCCACATTCCTGGCAGCCGAAGAATTCGATCGGTTACGGGGCTATATGAGAATGCTGGTCCAGACCTGCACGCTTCCACCGCGCATCAACGGGAAGACCGATTGGTCGTTGATTTCCGATAATTGCCGGGTTGAGGTTGGGCTCCTTGCAGCCAACGAGCGGCTCATCGACCCCGGCTTGGACGCGATTACTCGCTGGATCAGGGGCATCGCCTTGCCCGGCAAAGTGCCGACAAAACCAGCTCATACGTTGAATGGAAAGACTGCAGCGCAGGGAAAACCTCGCCAAGCGGCCCAATCTCGGGCGACGCTAACGGACACAGTATCGGGAGGCCCAACGACTCAACCTTCTTCTGGAGGGCCGGCTCCGGCAACCCGAGCATTCGTGGAGTTTCCAACGCCGTTGTTCGATCAATGGATCGATCCCGCCGATTTTGCAGAAGCGCTTCAACTACACCTGCGTCGGCACGACGAGACATATTGGAAGCTTCATCGCGCGATTGTCGGCTCACAGGAATCGATGGCCAAGGGTACTCTTTTGAGCTGGATAGAAGGCCGCCGGGTGCCCCGAAGCCTTGACAGCTTCGAGGTCCTTGGTCGCATTGAGCGGCGTTATCGGTTACCAGAAGGATATTTTAAGGCAAAACTGCCGCATCCATCACGCTCGGCATCAGGATTTAATCTCTCCGGCATGGATCCCGCGGAGCAACGTCGTATGGCATGGCATCTGCCGGAGGATTTCAACTCGCTGTCGTTTCAGAAACGCGAGGAAATTGTAGAGTGGGTTCGTCGTGTAGTCATCAGCGGATCGACAGACTATCGGCAATTTCAGGCGGCTGCAGTAAAGCAGCGTTACGCAATCCGCTTTCCGGGCGTTTCGTATGGAGGACTGGCGCCGAGGAATGGGAAGATTGTTGTACCGGTCGACAATGAGCAAGACTGGATCGAGGATCCCGATCTTCTGTCTGGCGTGATCGATGCGCCGCCGGCACTTGCTATGGAGATGGCGGATCTCTTGCGTTTCAAGACGTCGGCCCTGACATCTATCGGGTTTCAGCGCAACGGTGTCTGGGGAGAGGATACTGCTTCTCAGAAGGTCGAACACTTGGGGCTCATGTTCGGCGCACTGGCCGCTTCGAAAGAAGGCGAGGTGCGCGGACACGGCGTGCCCATTCGCCAACTGACCTTCGGCTTGCTCCTGTTTCCCGGTATCTGGGACTGGTATCTGCAATGGCGGGAAAGCCGGCGCGGGTTCTATACCACCTGGGAAGTGGATATGTTGCGCATTGCATTGGCTATCACCAAGCAGGATACGGGTTGGCTTCGGCAGCATCCAGAACTTCTGCAGCGTGTCCAGCCGATCCGCGGTCTCGTATCGCAAAATGAAATCGACTATGCGCGGGACGACTGGCACGGCGCATGCGACGATTTTCATAAACATGCGTCACACCGGGTGAAGGAGATCCAGCGCATCGCGCGCGTCCACCGTGACCCATTCGAGCCAATCATGCCGGTCTTGGAGGCGCCGAGCCCGGTCGGTGAATATCGTAAGATTACCGAGGAAATCCTTCGTCTGATGCCCGACGAGGAACGCTATCCGCGTCCAGCCGCCGAAGCGGTGCGTTCTTTTTTGATGCTGCGGCTCGGGCTGCATCTCGGTCTTAGGCAGAAGAACCTGCGGCAACTTATGCTCTGCCCGCGTGGCCAGATGCCGCGACCGGAACGCATCCTTGAAAAAATGAAACGTGGCGAGATTCGCTGGAATGATCGCGAGGGTGGTTGGGAGGTCCTGATTCCTGCGGTCGCTTTCAAGAACGCTGATTCTTCCTTCTTCGGCGATAAGCCCTTCCGGTTAGTTCTTCCTGATTTGCTAGACCTCTACAAATACATTGATGCGTATGTCGAAAACCATCGAGCGGTGTTGTTGCGGACGGCATCGGATCCGGGCACGTTCTTTGTCAAAACGGTGAAGACCACGAGCACGGAAGCTGCTTATGATATTACGAGCTTCTATGTGGCCTAGCGGCTGATTATTCAGCGGTACGGCATATATAACCCCTACACGGGGCGAGGCGCGATCAAAGGGTTACTACCTCATGGCCCCCACAATGTCCGCGATGTGCTGGCAACTCACATTCTCAAGCAGACGGGTTCCTACGAGCAGGCCAGTTACGCCATCCAGGATACTGCGGACATGGTCGCGAAGCATTACGGCCGCTTCCTGCCACAGGATAAGGCAGCTCTAGCGGCACGCATCCTCAATCAAGTATGGGAGGCGGCGTAGCGGCGCCAGAGTCGGGGGCATCAGGGAGTACTCCTCATGCCTCCGGCTGACATGTGACCAATTATCCTCAATATAGTTGCCGAGGTGATTGCTCTCGCCGGCTGTCCGATGGAGAGCGGGATGCTGTGATGTGAAGCCGTTCGTTTCTGCTAAGTTCGTCTTGGACCTCGAGGCAACCATTGCAGGACTCAACAGCCTGATGGCAAGGATCGGGAGCTTCACAACTGGAGCGTCGGGCGATGCAATCTTTTTGTTGCGATACCTCTTCGCCTCAAGGCCGTGGAGACAGAGCTCCGCTACAGGGTACTGGCAAAAGATCTTTCCAGCCAAGCTCTGACATCCGCAACCGTGCCGCATCCAGATCGGACTAGCAGTTCGTCGATATCCGAAGCCGATATAACCAGTATCGGATGCTGGTCGTCTTTGATTTCTTTATAAGCTTGCTGATCAACGTATCCGGTAGTAACCAGGACGCCGAATTGGCGGTGCCTCAATCTCGAAATCAAACGGGACATCTCGCGTACACCTACGGCATGATCTACAGCGTAACATTTGGCTTCGATTGCAAAATCAACAAAAATCGCGCTCGCGCCCCAACCAAGCCTAAGCTGGCCTATAGCGTCGCGTCCTCCATCTCGCGACCGCCTAGTAACATCGAGTGCAGTCACATCCGGTAGCATCATCCTAACCAGCTCGGCGGCGCATGACTCGAAACCATGAGGATCTTTGGCAAAGTACTGATGAATGGCCTGAACAAAATCGCGGCCACGTTCGCTTGATGGGATTTGTTCTTGACGCCGACGATACTGAATCGTCCTGGGCGCAAGCAGAGGCGTAATCCGACCGCTTTCAACCCATGTAGTCCAGGCCGTAGGAGCCTGTTTTGGGTCTGGATCACCTGCGATAATGCTTGCGAGCCACTTTCTAGACACCGCCTCGGCGCGCAGAATGGTGAAGCGAGCACGGTAATTTTGGAACCGAGAATTGTCTCGCGTCCGCCAGATAGCGACAAGGTCTTCCATTCCAGACTGCCCCATCGTGCCGGGCACAGCAAGTCCTAAGAATATCACATCTCTCCGAGTACCCGCCGACGAGAATACAAGGATTGGGGGAACTCTTCTTCGCCCATTCTTTCCCGCCTCTGAATCCGCGAATACGCGCTGGAGAATGGAGTTTCCGAACCTTGGGGTGTCATGCAACTCACGCCCCGGTGTCTTGTTATCGCCGTAATAAGTATAAATTCCGGTCTCGCGGTCCAGCGCGTCGGGCCAATCTGGATCCCTTTTATTGGAGGTGAGAACTACCAGTTCAAGTTGGTCGAGCCGTCCTCGATATCTAAATCCGCCGCCTGTACTCACGCCCACAAGGCAGGGCAGCGGGTCGTCACCCGCACCGCCGCGTCTGCCACCTTCGTAGGTCGCATCAACTATCAGATCGGCAGAAGCGATCTCATCGACACCGAACGTTCGCATGCTTTATGTCCGATCATGCGGCGAGCTCGAGGCGCCGACCATTCTTAGCTCGGCTTGTCACGGCCTCGACCACAAGCGATTCCACGACAGCCTGCATAACCGGCGGACATACACCGTTTCCCAGCAGCTTGACACGGTCGCGCCTAGATCCGCGCTTCAACACGGCGTCGTCTGGGTAGCCCATTGCCCTCCTTAGCTCCGACACCTGAAGCATTCGGAATGTCGCAACTCCATCAACCCATCGAACGAGGCCAAACCGATCAACGGTCGTCAATGTGCGTAGCGGTCGATCAAGCGGCTGCCATCCACCCGCACGATCAGAGCCATAATATACGACAAGGAAATCCTGCTGCGTCCCCAGCGCTTCCATCCCTCTTGCCACGCGCGCCATTGTGTTTTCAGCTAACCTGCCTCCAAACAGTTCCTTGGCCTTCCACTCGGACGCGCTATCCAGAATTTCTACGGCTTTTGCAACCGATCCCGTCCCAATGACCTTTGCGGGCTTCTGGAGCCTGTCTCCCATAATGAAAAGCCGCTTCCGTGTTTGTGGCACACCAAAATCGGCTGAGTCGAGCATCTGGGTGCGGAGCTGATAATGGAGAGACAGTTCCTCCATAAGTTCTTGGTACCCATCCCACCGTTTCATTCCTGAAACATTCTCCAGCACGACCCATCGGGGTTCCAGTTCGCGAACGAATGGCATGACGAACCAGCCGGAGCGCCGGCTATTTTCATCTCTGGGCTTCGCTCCCCTGGCAATGGAATGATGTGTACATTCGGGAGACGCAATGAGGAGATCAATTTCGCCAATGGCGTCGAACATTTTTGAATTACTGGTATCGTCTAAGATACCATTGACGACCTGTGCTCGGGGGAAGTTGTCACCGTATGTTTGGGCTGCGGTCTGCCAACCATCCACAGCCCCAACCATCTCAATGCCCGCCGCGCGGGCGCCGAAACTGCTGCCGCCGGCGCCACAGAACAAGTCTATGCCTCTGTATTTCCTCAAAAATCACCCGTTTCTGTCTGGTCGGGAGCTACTGTTGTAGTGATGTTGCCAGGCTTCGGGTCGTACGGCAACCCCTGCGCGATCCTTTTCTTGATACGCATCTTGCATCTTGACGGGCTGTGCTTGACTTGATGCTCCCAGATTCGCAGAACTTGCCAGCCGGCCACGCGAAGCTGACGCCGGTTCTGAACATCGCGGCGAATATTCCCTGCAATCTTCTGCTCCCATCTCTCCGACAGTTTCAAACGCCATTCCTGGAAACGCCACCCATGCCAGAAATCCCCGTCTACGAGGATGCAAAGGGAAAATTGGGCTAGAACGAAATCGGGCCGTCCGGGAAGAGACCGCACATGGGATTCAAATGTAAGACCGAGGTCTCGGAGCATCGCCTCAACTGCACGCTCCGGACCCGTATCACTACCGCGAATCCTACTCATGACACGGCTTCGCGTTTCAGGACTCATGATGTCTCCGCGATGGCGACGCCCGGTCGTTTCGATCACTATATGGAACTCCATGGACAGCACACAAACTGCCTGACGCATGGCAGGTGATTGCTTTCCTTGTGGGGTGTTTCAAACACTGGTTGAACTCTCATGCGGAAAAGATAGGCTGCATCTCCAGGAGAAAACAGATGGTCAAGGAAGAAATAAGGGAGCGCATTGAGGTCCGTATAAGCCAGGGTGACTTCCTGGCGAACATGCTCCACGTTGCTCGACACCAATCTGATGACACCCAATCGGCTTTCGTCGAAAAGCTGTCGGGGATAGCAAACACCGTCAGAGCTCTTCTTGAAAATAACGACCTATTACGCAGCATCGGATACGATCCGAATACCTATTGGCCGACCCGTCGTGGAAAAGCTTATTCATTCGTGGACGGGGGCGTCGCCAGTATCGATCTGCCATCGGCAGCGCCAATCGGCATTCGTGTCGGATCCTACACAGTGAGACCTGGCGATGAATCCGAGGATCGGGAGCGCTTCAATATCGAGCTCTCCCTGGTCGACGACCTTTTCAGCCAATCGGCGTTCCTTTTTGACGACGACTTTCTCGACCTAGCAAAGCTACGCGACGTCGCAAGAATGGTCAGCGAAGTCTCGGCGGGCTACCGGCTTGCAAAGCAGCGCGGCAGCCAGCAAGTCGATGCGGTAATTCTTCACGGGCCGTTGATCAATCCCGTCGCCCCGTATGGCCTTGAGGGTTTTCCTCCGTTCGGGCTGGAGGCTTGCCGGACACTTCTTGACGATATCACGTGGGATGGGGATGAACGTGATCGTCAGTTTGTTTCTATCTACCTGAATCTTCTCGAGCGGCTCAGAGCGACGGGTACGCCCGTGGTCGGTGCCGTCGAGCGCTCGATTGGACGTGACCCTGTTTTCTTGCGACGTCTCCTTGCCCGACTGCATCGCGAAAATGTCTTGAAGGAGCGAGACGCAAAGGATCTCGAGTTTGAGATTCGATCCTACGGTCTGAATGATTCATCTCTTCTGGACGTTGTCCTGCGCGAGGGCGAGTACGTCACTCCTACGGCGGTGATGCGCCAAGGACCCGATAGTAAGTGGCCAGAGGAGTGGAAATGGAAAATCCGCGATTATCCGGAGGCTTTGACAACATACTTAAAGCCATCCGAGAGCGTAATGCCCTTCCGAATTGAGGGATTTGAGGATGCTGAAGGATTTGATGAGATTGTCGAGTTGATTCTCAACACTAGCCGGCTCCTGCCGTCATATGGCTTTCCGGTCGGCCTCGATATCGCCGACCGCTTTGCGAAGGTGCCTTCTTGGCTCAGCAAGGGGGTGAAAGGCCAGCATCAAGTAGTCTTGTTGCGAAAAGCTATCGAAAGTGGCGATCCGAGGACAATTGCTTTTGCAAAACGTGTACTTGCCGCCAAGGGCCGTGACTGGCTGTTCCGTCCGACCGTGTGATGAGGATAAATTGATGAACACCCCCCAAAAATCCACCGGGACATTCGAGTGGCCCCGCATTGGTACCGTCGTCGGAGATGCCTCAACCGGCCGTTACACATTCATTCTTCGAAGCATGCAAGCTAAACTGGGCGATATCGTAGCCACGAGGGTCGAGGTGCCGGTCTCTGGGGCTGGCGGTAAGGAGACCGCGACCGTGTGGGGGCGCATAACTTCGATCGATCGCTTCAATCCTTTCTTTCCGGCAGAGGCAGCCCAGGAACTCGCCAACGAGAATATTCGATTTCTCGACACGGTGCTCTCCGGGAGCAGAGATCACCTGGAAGCAGATGTCCTTATTCTGGGAACCACATTTGGCGACGATCCTGGCGCTGCACAACTGTCACCACTGACGTACCCCGTCAAACCGTCTGCCGAAGTACTCTATCCTTCCGCGGATGCCATACGAAAGCTGCTGACGGGTGATGACGACAAGACAGACCCACCGCCCCCCAAATTACTGGTTGGAAGCCTGATTGCCCGGAACGATGTCGACGTGAGCCTCTCTGCTCGTGACATCGTCTCTCGTCATCTGGCCATTTTGGCAATGACCGGCGGCGGAAAGACGGTCGCAGCGCGACGCATCATTCGAGGGCTCATCGAGCTCGCCTATCCGTTGGTGATCTTCGATCCGCACGGCGATTACCTGGGTTTTTATGAGAAACGTGATAGGTTTCCGAACACGAAGATCCGGGTACTTTACCCCGTCATCCGGGTTCGTCAGGATAACATCGTCATCATCTCTGATCTCATCGATAAAATGGGAAAGCGGCTGACCGATGCGCAGCAGCAGTTCTATCTATACCTACTGAACAATACCAAGTTGGTCGACGGCGAGACGGCAGCATCTTTCCTTAAGAAGATGATTCATCATGCCGAATCGGTGTCATCCAAGAAACGTGGAAAGAACAAGGACGATCACGACCTAGCCGAAGAGCTTTCTGACACGCGAAGCGGCACGATCAACGTTGTTAAGCGCTCTCTGGAGTTTGTCTTTTCCAACCTCGGCCAGATGGAATCGAACAATTCACGCCTGAGAGATCAGCCAAGGTTCAAGAACTACAACTTCGAGGAGATGCCCGATCCCTCTGACGCGCCAGACGAGATTGTCGCGCCTGGAACTGTCTCGATCTTCTATCTTGCTGGATACGACCATCTGAACCAGTCTGCGATCGTCAGCATGGTACTGGAAGCGCTGTTTGCCCACCGCTCGACCTTGTCCGGGATCATTCCCCCCTTCCAGGCGGTTATCGAAGAGGCCCATAATTTTATTCCCAGCCGTCAGGAGGGTACGGACGAGACTCCCTCCTTGCCGACGATACGCAAAGTCATAACTGAGGGTAGAAAGTTCGGCACCGGTCTAATATTGATTTCACAACGGCCCTCTCGACTGGACGAGACCACCCTTGCTCAGTGCAACAGTTTCCTCGTGCTCCGTTTGGTTAACCCACGGGACAAAAGCTTCGTAAGGTCTGTTATGGAGAATCTATCCGAGGCAGACGCCAACATTCTGCAAGCCTTCGGACGGGGTCAGGGTATCGTATCTGGCCAAGCAGTCCGATTTCCTCTGCTCGTGCAGGTCAAATTCGATGCCGATCTAGTCAGCGATGCCATCGGCGACGAGGACTTTATCGAGGAAGCTCGAAAATGGAAGCCGAACGCGCTACGAATGGCGAACACCGAGGTGGTAAAACAAGCTTTGAGACCCACAAGCGCTTCGGTGTCCGAGGGTGATGGCGCCGGCAAGGCCGCCCGTAAGCAGACTCGCACGAAGCCTGGAAGGCGCGGAGTCATCAAGCCTGAGTACTAAGGAAACTACGCGGCCAAAATCCCTGCAATCCGCGCGCCGTGAAGGACTCGGACGCCTCGAACAGCCTGTTTTAGGGAAGGCTGCTTAACCCACCCATTCATGGCATAGCCGCTCAAGGTATGAACGACTTTGCGGTCAAAATCGTCAACCTCCTTTGAGGCTGTGGCCCAAGCCATCACCTTCGCCCAGGTGTGCGCGTCGAGTTCGACACATTCATTTATCATGGCTTGTTGGACTTCAGACTCGGCAGGAGCGAATGGCTGCGCGGCCGGCGCCGTTCCCGCTCGGAATTCGATTGGCAATTCGTCCGGAATCGGAAGGTTAAGTCCGCTCAATTCGGTCCAGCAGTCCTCCTTCTTACACCACTCGGTAACATTCCTGCTGCCCGCGGCGGTGACAATTTCGGAATGGACAATAGGAGCCCAAACGGCGAGCATGGCCTCCATTTCAGATGATACTCGTTGCTCATCCCATAGAACGCTCAGGTCAAGCTCATGGCCGTGCTGGGCCGCCATAATTGCGATCATATACGTTACGACGTTGGCGCCGTAGGAGGGAAGACGAGCTCGTCTGACAACTGCTTGCGCGGCTTTA
Organism: Rhizobium sp. AC27/96; assembly: GCF_001692325.1. Taxonomy (GTDB): domain Bacteria; phylum Pseudomonadota; class Alphaproteobacteria; order Rhizobiales; family Rhizobiaceae; genus Rhizobium. The sequence continues at coordinate 421,152 of NZ_LXKN01000046.1, forward strand.
TACAGAAGCGCCTTAGCAATGGTTTCGCGGAAGAAGTTTTTGTCGAGTTCTTCTTCCTCTCCGAGCTTTTCACGGACGCCGAACATGAACGCTGCATAGTTCTTCTGGGCACCACGGCTGACAATCTCGGGATGACCCCACCAAGTCATCAGGTATTTCGCGATGTCAGTCTTTCCGAAGTGCTGACTCTTTGGAAAAGTCTTATCAAAGTCACGTCTTCGAGCTGGCGTCGATCCATGCCTATTCCGAGCCATCTGGTAGGATCCGCGAGCTCGTTCGTAAAACCAGCGACTTTCCTCGCCTGGAGGCCAGACTGATTCTGACAGCGCTTCAAACTGCTGATGAAAGCGATCACTTGCTGACAGGTCAGCTACCTGAATGGGATTTTGTGTGTTCGCGAATCGCGCGATCAGTGGAACGAACTCGTCAAGCTTCTCGGGCGGAACCAAGGTCAATTTCATGGAAACTGCGATTTCGTCCAAGGGGAGCTTGTCGATTTTGAAAGCGCGATGAATCGAAGCCGTCGTCTGGGCACCATTTACAATCTGGAGGCCTCTCAGACTGTTGATCACGGTTTCTCCATGCCATGTCGAGACTGTGATCTCGTCGGCAGTTGCCGTGAGGCCATTGTTGTAGGCAAGAAAGCGACTTGGCTCCTCCTTGATGGTTTTCTGTATGCCCCGATTGACAGCTCCCTTGGCTTGCAGGAACGATCGCACGTTGAACTCGAAAAGCTTGGCGCCGTAGGAATCAAACAATTCAAATAAGGCCCGGCCCGGAAGAATGACCATGAAGGTTTCATAGTCGACCGGTCTAGGTTTCATTTCAAGGCATGCCAAGGGTCGCCCCAAAAGCTTGGTGAAATCAACTTCAATCCTGTCGCGGGTAATGTCTTCACCCGAGGCCCTATAAAGGCGCTCGAGATCCCAGACCTCGGTGGTAACAGGGCGCCCAAAAACCGTAATCTCGTCGACGGCTCGATCTCGTACTCTTGCATCGGTGAGAACATGAACCCGCACTTCCTGGATACGCTCCAGTTCCGATCGGATCGTCTCCGCGGCCTCAAGCACCGGCTGATTACTGCCGAAGCGCGTGTGATCGCCCTTCGCCGCGTATTCGAAGAATCGGGCAGCCCACCCGGAAAGGCGTGCTATGTCCTTGCGAGCGAGAACCGGATCTACGCTGGAGCCTTGGCTGGTGAACAGTTCAAGTCTCGACGAATCTTCTGGAAGAGAGTAGCCGATGACACGGCAAGGGCGATGGCCCGGCTGATCCTGATGTGGGCAGAGGTCGTGCTCGCTCACCGCGCCAGACTCCTCGAGGTAACCGAGAACAACTTCGGTTAGCGCGACCTCGTTCTTCAGAGGCATGTCTTCAGAAAGCTCCAAAAGCCTTTCTTCAGCATCGCTTCGAAGAGATTCGCGAAATTCACTCAGTAGTTGCTCTTCAAGCACTCGCCTGCCTTCTATTTAAAATGAGAAATTTATCGTCAGCAATCAGTTGCAATCGCCAAAATTGCAGTTACCAAGGAGGAAAGCAACTGTGTTTCTTGGTCGTGCCAGGGCGCCAAACGCCGTAGAATTGCAACTCACGTCTGGCGGCAATGTCGCGTGACAGGAATATTGTTTTCGCTCACTGTGCGCGTGCTCTACCTCTCGACGAAAAGCCACCGCCCTAGTAGTCGGCATTGTCCCCAGCTTCAGCGCGGTCCCCGGCACCCACATAGTCGTCGTCGTCGTAGTCCTCAATGTCGACATCGAAACCGTCCAAGAAATCTTCACGCACTCGCCTAAAGCGGTCATTGTCGTTGCGAAGTGATTGGATCGTTGTCGCCATGGATGTGAAACCTCTTTCAACGTTGAGGAAGCTGACCCTCCGAGAGAAGAGTAACGCGAAGTATGGATCCTGCAGCAAAAAGGCCGAATTAACGCTAGGTACGAGCCGCTGAAGTGTGGTCTCATAAGCATAAAGCCACATCGGACTTCTTAGTCCATCCGCATCGTGCGACGTGTTCCACGCGTTAAAGTCGATATGTCCGGACACAAGCCCTCGTGAATGCGCAACCGCAACCAGCAGGGCGACCATCGCGTTTTGCACTTCGGTCAATTGCGCCAAACCATTTCGTGAAATCCTCACTTGTAGGCGGATGGCTAGAAAGAGGAGCCAGATTATCTCACCGGTCCGGTTGGCACGAGCCAGCGCTGGAATCCTATGGTCAAGGAAATCCTTCAGGTTCAGGAGATCAACGTCGCCGTGTTCGACTTGGCGAAGGATACAGATCTCAACAAGAAGCGAGACAAGCGTTGAGTTTCGTCGGTAGGCATTGATGAGCAAGCTCTGCACGTTTTTCCAGCCACTCGATTGGATAAAGGCCGTCCGCGCGTTAGAGAATGCGAACTTCTCAACATTGATTTCGGGGTGCGCCTCGCAGATACGGCCAATCTCATAGAAGAAGCGTTGCATACTTCGCAAATCAGATTTCATCCTGGGTACACACGCCCTGATGACCTCCTTCCAGCCACTGTCGTGACGAACGGCCGTAGATACTACGGCAGATTTCTCCCTATTGAGCTCCAGCTCGAAATGCGCTGCTGTCTGACGGAGGGCAGCGAGAATGCTCTCGCCAGACTGACCGTCGACGGTACTGATCGTGTAGTCGTCGATGTACCTGGATGCGTCGCCTCCGGAAAGTCCCAGTCGTCCTCTCAACTGCTCATCCATCGCGGATCCGACGATTTCCGCAAGGAAGCGCGAGGTGTCAGGCCCAACAGGCAAGCCGATAGTCTGCCCGTCCTGAAGATTTCGGGACAGTAGGTCGAGCAAATTCCCGAAGTGCGCGTTGCCTCGGTTCGCTCTATTCTTAGCCCAAGTCTTCCCATAAATCGCCCACGGTATTGAATGGGTATAGATCGAATGAAAGAATGCACGGATATCGGCAACAACGTACTCCTCTCGCCTTGATGAAAGGTCGATACGGAATTCATCTCGCAGGTCTACACTCGGCCGCATTAGTGCGCGCGGTCCGCTCCAATCGAAGATCGGTGGCGAGGCGGATAGGCCGGATCGCTTGGCAGCGCGTCGAAGTGGCACGTAGTTATCGGCAACGGCCTTCGCCAAAAGAAGGTAGGAAAGCGGGTTCGGAACTCCGTGACGTCGATCATCCTTGCCGAAGCGAGGGAAATAAAACCAGCTAGGCTCGGTAATGTATCGATGGAAATCCGGACGCTGGTTTACCAACGGCAAAGCCGAGATTCCGTCGAACACCGCTTTGCGATAGCGAGCCAAATCCTCCGATACAAAGCATGGTGGAAGTTCGGGCGCAAAGAAGCCATGCGACAACAATCTCCGCAGCCTGTCCGACTTAGTCTTGGCACTCATTGTTTTGGATGGCGCTTTCTTTTGGTTTTCAATCAACGCAAGATAAGCGATAGGCAAGCGTAGGCCGCCTGAGCTGTAGCCTCAACGAGGTTGTCATTCTGCGGGTAGCTTCCTGCCGTGTGCGCGATCCGGTTTCTAACCTTTGTGACGTCACGAATGCAGTTGTGCTTCACCGTGTAATTCACGAGTGGCGGAGCGTGGTCAGCTAGCGCACTTAGATAGCCGCCCATATTGCGCTTCTTTGCCTCGACAACGATACCGTTGCTGTCCACGACTTCGCGAAGAGATGTTTCCAAAGATCTAGCGAGATGTAAGACGGCGAGGAGTCGACGGCGGTTGAGGGGTTGTAGATTAGCGATTTTGGAAATTTCACGTAGTTCTTCTATGACCGCTGCCTTCGCCGCAGGATCGGCAAATGCGGTAGTGGAATTCACCAGCAGTATTATCGTGCTCAGCCGCTTCTGCAGGTTCTTCATTGTCTTGGCTCTCCGGCGTGTCCAAAGCGCTCCGAGAAATGCGATAGGGTTTCTTCTATCACTTCGGAATTCGAGCCAAACAATACTGCGGTGCCCGTGAGGGCGGCCGCGTAAACTTCCTTGCTACGCAGGTTCAAAAGTTTCTCCCCCGCTGACGCTACCGCCGAATGGCGATAGGTGGTTTTTTCCTGCGGCACGCCTTCCACCAGATCGAAAGATTCAAGAACATTCCCGCTCAGGGTGGAGTTGACCTGTCTGACAAGATTGTTTTTCGATTCTGCCGTCAACAGGGATGTTTCTATCCCCTGAACAACCACCCGATTCCGGGGGTCGTAATGGAGATCTTTCAATGAAAGGCGGCGATTAACGCGAGCTTCACGGAAGGGCTTGCTGGAGTATCGGCGTTCAGTACTTCGCCGATTGAGGAAAAAGGCGAATCTGGTCACCTCCATCGCAGCGTCGAAGCGTTTCTGGCCCGCAGCGAAGGCCTCACGCTCCATGGGTCTGGTTTGTCCGAAATCATGACTTCGCAGAAATAAGCGCAGTGCTTGGTCCCCGCGGTTTGTCGCCAGGGCGAATTGGTCTGCGATGGCGGAAAATCTCGCCTCTTGGCCTCGAGAAAGAACCAGTAGGGTACGCGCCGATCGTGGTAGCGCTAGCCTCGAGGAGATAAGTCTCGTCGCAAGATGTGCCGGATTGCGTTCTTCCAGACTGTGCGGCTCGAATACCGCGCACAGGCTGTCCTTTATCCCGACAAGGGCGTCCGGGCCGCGCAGTAGAAGAGGATGATCTGGACGTAGGACAAGCTCATCTCGTCCAACTAGATTTGTAAGGAAATCGACTGGCATAACAGGGCCCGAGGCGAGGTTTCAATGGCTGCCAGTCCCCTTCTAAGGTCGAATCAGCCGGCGACATCATGGATATGCTTATATTGACCGAATTGAAGCGATCCGCAACCATCCCGGTTATTATAATCCTCGAATGCGCTTAAAGGTTAAAAACTCAGACTCGCTGGCCGTGCGGCTCCATTGAGATATCCTCGTCCTGCCCTGCGAGTAGTCGCCGGTTGAGATGCAACGCGTTGAGGGAAGACCACATGTCCTAAACGTAGTCGCGAAAGAGATAGAAGCGCTGTTCATGGTGCTTGCTCTCGTATGTTTCCGGGTTGCTACGGACAGCCTTGGACGGCAGGGGTTTGCCGAAAAATGGTGTGCGACATTGCGTTTACTTACAACATGGGCAGTGCGGTCCGGCTTCCCATCTCAGTAACCGAACGCCTTATGAATAGATCGATCAAACCGCTTGTGAGTGGGTGTCCACGCCTCTCCTGCAGCCGGGTGCAGGCCAACTTGACGAAACGTCCATTTAGTATATTATTCTTACATGATTCGATTTTAACAAAATAATAGAAGGATTCGAGCTTATTTTTGGAATTAAATGCCAAGGATTCGCGCGTGGTAGGTTTTGAATTAAGCGCAATAAACTAGCCATCGAATCCTTCAGCTAAAGGATTGGATGAGGCTGGTCGAAGGATTGGCTGGCTTTGAACGGGTAGATACTCCCCGAAGCCAGAGATCTCCAACTGTTAATAACATCCGGGAGGCACCATGTTCGACGAACGCGACGATCGTGATTTCGATATCGGCCACGCCACGGTCCTAGTCGAGAGTGCCGGCCTAACGTCAAATATTTCGAACCTCGTTCCGTTTCTGGGTCTTGAACGCGCGCGGACTATAAAGACTGCGCTGGAAGCAGCGGTCGTGGGTGATTCTACGCCCACAGCTTACAAGCGGATCGCTATATTCCGCCGTTTTATGTTCGTGGCTGGCACTCAAGAAAGCGTCGAACCTGCTTGGGCGGACTTGATGGCTGAGTTTCGGAAATGTCCAAGTTCGCCGCCTCCTCAGCGAGTTGTGGAAGCGGCAGCTCAGGCAGCGTTCCGGCGGCTCTCAGACAGTACCGACTTTTGTTTCTGCGGGACAGATAACTGCAGGACTCGTCAAAACTACTGGCTTGAGTTGCAAGGCGTGCTCAAAAAGCTGGCGTCGATCCACTATCTGCCCAATGTTTCTCTATACGGAAAGATCCAGTATGAGACAGGCAGAACACCGGTACTCGCGGATCTCGCTTATGAGGAGGGCCGGCTCGGACCATTTGATTCCTGGGAGGATCAGGAACTCAAATACCTTGAAATGAACAGGACGATGATGAAGACGCTTCGAGCAGCGCTGGTGTCGCAGTTCGAAGACGAGCATCAACAGTTTGCCAGGGGGAACGCCCTCAAGGGTGCGCTTTCCCTCACAGTCGAGGAGATCGACGAGGAACTGCAACTAAGAGGCGAATTCTACGGCGCCAGGTTGGGTTCGACGGGGAGCGAAAGGCGGCTTGCCATCGCATTGAAGCTGTTCCATGCGATGGTCTATGACGACTTCAAGCCTTCCGCCAACTGTTATCGCCTAGACCATTTTTTTTCGAGTGTCGGCGGAAAAAGCGCACTGCGACCCTACCTCGGTGCAACGCCGCGCGCGCTCGTGGCAGCCTTTCATATCATCTTGATTGATACAGGTTGGAATCCGCAGGTCTGCGGAGACTTATCCGATGAACCGTTCACGGGTGGGATTAAACGCGGCCACAGAACGCTGCGTTCAGTAGCGTCAAAAAAAATAAGGGCAGGTGATAAGCTAATCGAGGCGCCGATCCCCGATTTTGACGCTGAAGAAAGCGAAAACGATGCTGCCCAGACAACCATGTCTCTGCAAGCCAAGCTGCCTAATGGTGAGCTTTCGTCGGTACAACTCATCGAAATGTGGCTGACAATGACCAAGCCGCTGAGAGACAGGGCAGAAAGGATCGGAGATCCATCCAGTAAGGCCCTTTGGATCTGGCGAAGCCGTGAAGGTTCTTATGCGATTAATCGCCTACACGAAATCGCAACGATATGGTGGTCTGGATTCCTTAATGAACATAAGAATGATGAAGTTTTTGGCGGGCTCTCGATTACTCGCCGAATGCTGAGAAAGACTTATGGACACATCCATTCAGCATCGGGAAGCTTTTTTACCAATCTGTCGATGGCGCTCCTCGATCATGACACTGAACGGACAAACAGACTTTATCTCTCAGAAACGACCATCCGCGTCAGATACGACACGCTGATACGGAAGTTCATGGATCTGTGGGAAGCCGTCGTCATCAACGGAATAGAGGACGCCGCTCAAAAACTGGGTCTCGATACGAAGGTCCTCGAGCTCAGGTACAATCTCGGGTTAGCCAGTGGTTTTGGTTTTGCAAATGTAAAACCAAGCAAGGCGACAGTATCCAACGCCAATTCCTCGCCTCCATGGACACTCGGAAAGAACGCGAGGATTTTCGTTCCTCGGCCAGAGAGTTTGATCGAACTTCATCTTGCAAGACTCGCGATGAAAAAAGGCGAAGAAGCAATAGCTTCGGTCAATCCGGATCGATGGACAAGGATGTGGCTACCCTGGAAGGCTATCACCGACGCTGTTCATCAGAAACTCTTATCGTCGATGCATAGCGTTAGGTACAGAAAGGCAATAGCAGAGGCAGAGCGTCGCCTCGCAAATTCTGAAGCATCTCTTCCGGCAGTGTGGTGATATGGTTAGATTCCTTTCGAACCGCTCTGACGTCTTTGATCCTATCGGGCTTCTCGCACCCCGGCCGTGGTTTGGTGGCGAGTCGTTCCATCAGAATAGATGGCCGATCGTTTGGGTTAATGGAAAGGGCAGTAGACTGCCCGACAAGCCGGTCGAAATTTCCTTCGAAGAAGCGATCACACCATGGCCAAATCTAACTCGGCTCTCTGATCCAGGCAACGAACACGACCTTCTAACCTCGAAACTTCTCATTTACCTCGCGATGGAGCCCGCACCCGTGGGATGGCTGAAAGCCCCATCATCCGTCCCTGGGGTCCATCGAAGGTACTTAAATCTTGTACGTTACCGCCATGTGGTGAATGCCCCAGGGAACGCGAACCTTTCGACATCACACTATAGAGACTTCGAGGCCCGCCTGCTCAAGGGTGGCGTTGGCGCGTTGCTAGACACCCAGGCCCGCGCGCGAAGGCTTGTCGAAGGGTACGACGGTGCTGAGATAGAGGTGGAATTTGGCGATCGCGGGTACTTCTTTGGCAGACATATTGAGACGTTGCTTGGCCTATCGTTCAATCAGCTAAATCCCAGTGCATTTGCAATTCTAAAAGAGTTTTGTGATCGCCGCGGCTTTGCGTTCCAGAGGCTCGAGCGAAAGCTCGTGAAGGACAGTGAGAGGATAAATCGCAAGACCACTGGAGACGCGTACAGAAAGGTATGGACAGCATTGTGGGATTTCCGCGAAATCCTTTCTCATGATGCCATTCCTTTCAGAGCAGAGCCATTAGGAGGAGGTTGGGCCGGCGAGGAACGGCGAACGCCCGATTCTCCTCCCTATCAAACATCTTTCCTTGTGAATGCGGCTCTGCGGCTCCTCCTTGACGACGTCGCACTTCAAATACTCGAGCTTGCGCAACTACAAGGCTTTGCTAGTGGAAAGGAACAGCAACACGAGCAGGCCTTCGTTCACATTAGTCGCCGGCTGGTGCAGCTCGGGTTTGATGGGATTGCGGTTGCCTACCGACATACTCGTTGGACGGATGGCGAAGGCAATTCGCTTAGAACAACGCTCTTTGTCATCATCGTCGTCGCATGTGTGATCGTGCTGGCGAATTTCACAGCTCGCCGGGATTCTGAACTCGCGTCGCTACGGCCTGATTGTCTAAGCTTCGACGCCTTTGGCGCCGCTTGGTTAGAATGCTTCATTACAAAGAACAAAAACGAGTCGGTAAAGCTTCCAGCTACAGCAACCATTCAAAAGGCAGTTGAACTCCTCAACAAGATTGGGAGCGCTGTTGGTGTTGATTTCCGGTAGGAACTGACCCGGTATTTCCACCGAGATTTGACCCGCCTTTTATGTATGTTTCGGTTCTGTTGGTGTGGTCAAGTTCTTGTTCTTCTCCTTTTTGTTTTTGGGTGCTTGTGCTGAGCTATTTTTGAAGCGGAAGCTATCGTTTCCGGTTTCAAGGATGTGGCAATGATGGGTGAGCCGGTCGAGTAGCGCGGTGG
>NZ_LXKN01000047.1 GCF_001692325.1 Rhizobium sp. AC27/96
TAGCCCTCGCTGAAAACACGCAGGGCAAGGTTCAAACATGGGTCAATTCTCAATGGAAATATCTGCCACCAACGGGTCAGTTCCTACCGGAAATCAACATTGCTTGCTTAAATAGCATTTTCGGCGGCGTTATAATGTCTCGGCTGAAACATTATAACCGACGGTCCATTGACTAAGGAATAAGGGAGTTATAATGTTTCTGTCAGAACATTATAACGGATTAACGCCCGCGATGAGCTTGGACGATTTCTTCTAAGGAAGGCGAGGGATTCGAGCAGGCAATGGCCGATCTGAGGGGTAAGAAATAGGCTGCGGCAAACGCGAAGGAAGAGCGAGGCATGAGGCGGATCGACATCACATATCGAACGATGTTCGCGGAGCTGGCGCAGCGTTCGCTTGATGGGCAATTTCAAGCCGATTTCCCACTTGAGGGCCGGTTCGTCACGGTCCCCGTCAAGGGCCGCGACTACTGGTATTTCGATCTCCCTACCCCTGAGGGCGACAAGCGGCGCTATGTGGGGCCTCACAGCGACGAAGAGATCACAGCTCGAGTGAACGCCCACAAAGAAATCAAGGACGATCTCCGCGAGCGTAGGCGGATGGTCGGGACGCTCCTGCGAAGCGGCGGGATGCAGGGGCCGGACGATTTCGCGGGCGACATCACGAAGGCCCTCGCGGACGCAGGCCTCTTCCGGCTGCGGGCCGTCTTGATCGGATCTGTGGCATTCGGCTGCTACGCGGGCCTGCTCGGTGTTCGGCTGCCGTCGACGGCGATGCAAACGGGGGACGCCGATTTCGCGCAGGATTTTGCGATCAGCTCGGAGGTCGGGGATAGCCTGCCGCCCGTTCTGGAAATCCTACAGTCTATCGACAAGACATTCCGGGCAGTCCCACACCAGGCTGACAAGGCAAAGGTCGTCGCGTTCGTGAATAGCAAGGGTTACCGTGTGGAATTCCTGACGGGCAACCGGGGATCGGACGAGCATACGGGCAAACCGTCGCCCATGCCCGCCCTCGGCGGCGCGTCGGCGGAAAGCCTGCGGTTCCTCGATTACCTAATCTACGAGCCTGTGCGGACCGTCCTGCTGCACCGTCAAGGAGTGAGCGTGATCGTCCCGACTCCCGAACGATATGCTGTCCACAAGCTCATCGTGGCCTCGAGGCGGCTCACTGACGCACTTGGGAGGGCAAAGCGCGAGAAGGATGTCCTGCAGGCCTCGTTGCTCTTCGAGGCCCTACTAGAGACGCGACAAGGTGATGTGCTGGCCGACGCCTACCGTGAGGCATGGGATCGGGGCAAGGCATGGCAGGAGGGCATCATTTCCGGATTGGCGATGATGCCTGGTAATGGCAAGGCGGCACTAGCGACTGCCATGGGTGTATCTAAGGATGAACTTGGGAAGGGATAACATCGTAGCGGATCTTCTCGGGCCGCCCGATGGCTCTCGTCGCCCGGGTCGTTATCCCGCGTCTGACGGTCCGAACTATCGCAAAACTGTAACACCAAAGGGTATGGTTTCAAGGATTCAGATGGATGGAGCGTTGAGTTTCCAACGCGATTTGACCCGTTTCTTTGACGGGCGTCGGGCCGCCAGCTTTTCAGTGATTGCCGGCTTCCGCAACAAGCGCGCTCAGCAGGCGTGCTGGGAATGAAAAACGGGTTCGACGGTCCAAAGTGCACTGTGATTTGTGAAATTTCTCAACACCATACGAAAGAGTAGCCGGATTACCGAAACGGAAAAATGGGTAAAATTGGAGCGCAAATCAACAGTGAAGGAAATTTCGGCTAGCCACTAAAATATGAATCGTAACCTAATTGACAGGTTACGTGCCTCGTCGCTATGCTGCGCTTGCCGTAAGGAACAAAGACACGTGCACACCAATGATGAAACCCCGATCGAAACAACCTCCCGCGTATGGCTTGATGAATGATATTGCGGAAGTCTTGGTATGAACGTCGGAAGCCAGAATGCGCGGCTGGGACTAACCGATCTCAAGGATCGCTTTATGATCGAATCTATTTTCCCCATTGATCGGGATCGCTGCCGCGGAGATGAAGATATCGCCTTTAGCAGTGGTGCGAGGCGCGAATATGGGGGCACTATTGTGGTCCGAAATGGATCTCAGGCTCTCTGCCAAGAGTCCCTATGCTTGGAAACATCAAGTGGCTGTATGATACGAAGAACGGCTGGACGGAGCGCCAACCTTGACTTTTCCGTTCGAGGGGCCCCGACCTTTCACCGATGGTCTCTTCGTTCGTTTCGGGAATTGGCATGCTTGCAATTATTGATGGCTTGGGCTTCCGCGTTCTTCGTGCCTAGAATCCGGAAGGGATTATTATCGTGTCTTTGCGGTTCCGCCGCCCTCACGTCTTGCCAAATCTTGGGTAAGCCGTAATGGCTACCGCATATGGGGGGCGGACGCGCAAGATAATTGCGCTTGCGGAATTTACAGATGATCAGGAGCTCCTGAAGCTACGTCGGCAGCTTCCCGAGGTTGTCTTGTTTGAGTTAGGCGAAAATGTTGATGGGTTGACCGTGTTGCGCCAGATCATGACGACCCTACGCAAACAAGACGCTGGTTGTGTCGAAATCCCGCCACTGGCGATGCCCCTGATGACGCGCCGGCAGTGGCAAATACTGCAGCTGATTGCGCAGGGACAAACGAACAAGGAAATCGCACGGCTCCTCAAGCTTTCGCCGTTCACCGTGCGCAACCATATCTCGTTGCTCTTTCGGATCCTCAACGCCACGACCAGGGAAGAGGCGGCGGCGGCTCTACAATCCGGCAAAGGTCCGTTTTAAGGCGGAAGCAGCCTTCTGTATGATCTCGAATATTTTCGATGCAGGCGGCGCTGTAATTCAACCGGACGCGATTGACACCAGGACCATGAAATGCCGGCGCCAATTGAAACGAGTCATTTTATGGACGTGGCGTGCCTGACTACAACAAAGATATCGGCGCCGCTCGGATCGAATTTCATATTTCGTCCTGATCCTTGCTGAAGGTCTCCTTTGAGGAAGATGTGTGAGGCATCGTGCTCATGTCTATGATCGGCACGAATATGTCATCGGAAGACAAAACCGTCGTTACCACGCGCGAACAGCGCAAGCATACGGCTGGGCCATTCTCGGCATACCATCTGCAAGTCCTTCGAATATTGCACGCCGGCAAAGAGCTTTCTACGGGCGCCACTTTTTCAGCAATGTTCCTCCCGAGGCGGCAACCGTGTCCATCAAACTGGGCGCACGCTCCCCTTTCACACTTGGCGGAAAGCCGCAAAATCCGGGTCGGCAAAACTCCGGCATCGACCTGTCTAAGCGCGTCTTCTACCAAAACGCCCACACTCTGGGAAACATACGACACCTGCGGCTCATCCGCGGATGCCAAAACCACTCCAAGTAGCTTGACGTCTCGTCCGTCGGGAGATGCACTCGGACAAGAATACTCTTTCACCTTATGTGGCGATTTCCTGGGCAACCCAATCACCTCGCGTTAGAAGAAAAGGAAAATAGGGCATTTGATCGGACAAAAGCACCTATTAACGTCGAGATCTTTGTCGCCCTCTATGGCCACGTCTTCCTCTGCCACGAAATGAAAAAGATCGAATGCATATAGCTGGCTTTGCGAAACACTCGCTACTTTGTAGAGGACAACGAATTTGTTGGGACAAATCCCGCCGGGCGAGAGTAGGTCGTTTGTCCGCCGGATGTGACGTCGATCCCGCCGGCAACCGCATCAATTTCACTCTGTTGTAGAGACGCTACTCTATCCCTTTCAACTTGAGAAGCTTTCTGAATGATGGCACTCAGTTCCTCGTAATTACATACAGTTCTACGTTTCATGGTGCATTTTTCCGCTGATTGAGATTGTAATATTCAATGCTCGGGTAGGCTATCGGCGTTTCTATCGATATTCAATGTACGATTGGCATCAACAATCACGTTTGATGCACCAGTGCATACCAGTATGTACCACCATGCAATGGTACATACTGGTACTTACGCTCCTATTGAATTAAACCAGGATTCTAACATATGGCTTATCTGTTGATAGGATAAAACATCCAATCGGAGAGAAGTTATGAAGGCAGAACGTAAGTTGAAAGAAGATATGCAATTGCTCACTCTTGAGGAACTGCAGGATGTATCCGGTGGAGATACATGGTCGTGTACGGTACAAACCAATCCAACATCAACCGATGTGCACTGTGTCAATCAACAGACAGGCCAGCGCGTGTCGGCGATATATTACAAATAATTTTATGCTCTCATTTTGAGCGATAGTTATTTGGAAGAGGCACCGGCGCGCCAGAGCGTTATCTGAGGCGCGTCGGTGTCGCAAGCGGCTGGACTGCGCGCACCAAGGTGATCGCATGTGAGGAAGCCCCTCACTTCCTCGATTGGTTCAGGGATAAAATATTTCATGGCGCGAATATAGAGGTTGTTGGAAGTTGTGGCTCGATACGACCGAGAGGTTGAGACGCTCTGCCTCGCATGACGACGGACAAACCAGTGCCGTTGCGGGCATTTCTATATCGCCTGAGATCGGCCGTGATACTCTCTTTCGCCGAGAAGCTGTTGATGCCCGACGCGATCAATGGTTCGGTCCGACGCAGTTGGCCGTTTCGCTCAGTCTCAAGATCGTCGCCCCGATAGCAATCTGTCTCGCTGTCGCCACGATGATCTTGCTGTTCAGTGGATCTTATTCCCGGCGCACGACAGTTAGCGGTGTCCTTTTGCCGACTGAAGGTGTCACAAAGATTCGAGCCCCCATCAGGGGGCGCATCGCTGAACGTATGATCAGCGAATCCCAGTCTGTGCATCAGGGTGACTTACTATTTGTCCTAGACGTGGACAACGTGTCTGGCCTGGGTGAGACGCAGGCGGCGGTGACCGCTGAATTACGTCAGCAGAGAAGCGAGTTGGCAGCCGAACGAGACCGACAAAGCGACCTCAACGATTTACAAAAGGTATCGCTCGCGGAGCAGGAAGATTTTGCCGGGCGAGAGCTCACACAGATTGAAAAGCAAATTGACGTGTCGGAAAAAAATGCCGAAGCGCTGGGCCTCAGTTTCGAGCGCTACAAGGGATATCTCGCACGGCAAATTGTGATTGAGACGCAGGTGGATGCCAAAAAACAGGACTACATCGCCGCGCAACAGCAGCTTGAGGCATTGAAGAGAGAGCAGATCCAACTTGAGGGCAAGCGGCAAGATCTCCGCTCTCAACTCAACGCGATCGCAATTCGGAAGGCGTCGACACTTGGGGACCTTGCTCGCCAGATCGCGCAGATTGACCTCTCGATTGCCGAAGGAGAAGCCAAGCACGAGATCAGGCTGACCGCGCCTCGCGATGGTGTCGTAACGGGTGTTGTCGCCAACGCCGGCGAGATCATCGAAGTTGGTTCGCCAATGGCCACGATCTTACCGGCCGCGCCGCATTTCCAGGTTCAACTTGGGGCCCCCAGCAGCGCAATTGGCTTCCTGCAAGTGGGGCAACCGGTGACACTTCGCTACGAAGCTTTTCCTTATCAGAAGTTCGGCCAATATTCCGGGCGCGTCACCGCCATTTCCCGGACGGCGCTGAGATTGGAGGAGCTGACAGATCTTGGAACTGCAGGGCTGGGGCGAGAAAATGCGGCGTCGCAAAGTGGAGAAAACATGTATCGAATTACGGTGCAGCCTGATCAAATGACAGTTCACGCGTATGGAAAGGCTCAGGTTCTTACGTCCGGAATGGTTGTCCACGCCACGATCTTTCTTGACCGCAGGCCACTCTATGAATGGATTCTCGATCCGATTTATAGCCTCAAAGGCGCGGTCTCATCGACGCAGAAGGTGCCGTCATGAGTGTCCTTGGTCGGCTTAGTCTGGGCTTGGCGCGCCGCGTCCCGGTGATCTTGCAAACAGAAGCGGCAGAATGTGGCCTTGCCAGTCTGGCCATGATCGCCAATTTCCATGGCCATGATCTAGATCTTCAGGCGATGCGCAGACGCTACCCGATGACGATGAAGGGGATGACGTTGCGGGCACTCATCGGGTTGGCACAGCGTCTCGACATGACGCCGAGAGCGTTAAAGCTCGACCTCGCTGCTCTCAATCAATTGAAACTTCCTTGCATACTGCATTGGGATCTCAATCATTTCGTCGTTCTGACCGAGGTCCGCACCCGAGGAGTCCTGATCCACGATCCAGCCAGGGGGCAACGCTTCTTATCTTATCGCGAAACCTCCGAGCACTTTACCGGCGTCGCGCTGGAAGTATTGAGAAATACCAGTTTCAAGCCGATCGAGGAACGGCGATTTATTCGCGTCTCGGAAATGGCCAGGGGAGTGCAAGGTCTCGGCAAGTCCATTACTCTTGTGCTCCTCATTTCCGTTGCCATAGAAATCTTCGCATTGTTGGTTCCCATTGGAATGCAGCTTGTAGTTGACCAAGTCGCCGTTACCGCTGATCTCTCCTTGCTTTCCATCATTGCAGCGGCGCTCGCCTTACTGGTACTCTTTCAAGCCGGCTCGCGCCTTGTTCGGTCCTGGTCGATCATGGTGATGGCAACAAACCTTACGGTTCAGTTTTCCTCAAGTCTGTTTAGTCACCTCGTGCGACTGCCAGTCGACTATTTCACAAAGCGTCATGTCGGTGACGTCGTCTCCCGTTTTTCATCACTCGATCAAATCCAGAGGACGCTGACCGGAAGCCTGGTGACGCCTCTGATAGATGGTGTAATGGCCATTGGCATGCTTGCAATGATGGCGATTTATGGGGGTTGGTTGGTTTCGATTCCTGTTGTTACGACGTTGGTCTATATCGTGATCCGGGTCGCAGCCTATGCACCATATCGACAAGCATCGGAGGAACAGATCGTCTTCTCGGCAAAACGCGACACGCATCTGATGGAAACGGTCCGTGGAATCCTAAGCCTTAAATTGTTTGACCTAAGACTAAGGCGTCAGCTGGGTTGGCTCAATCTCCTTATCAACAGCACCAACGCCAAGCTACGCATGGACAAGCTCGATATCTTTTTCGCCGCTGGAACTGAAACTCTCTTTGGCCTTGATCGAGTGGCCATGTTGTATCTCGGGGGCGTGGGTATCGTTGCCGGGCATCTCTCGGTTGGTATGCTACTGGCATTTTTATCTTACAAGGACGATTTCACCCGCCGCATCGAGAGTCTGATCAATACCGCCATCCAATTCCGTATGCTTTCGTTGCACACCGAACGGGTCTCCGATGTTGTATTGAGCCAGCCGGAAGAGGATGGCCAAGATCTGCCGATGCTGAAGCTATCCAGGCCGGGCGCGCTTGAAGTCCGTAGGCTCTCCTTCAGCTATGGGGAAGGAGAGTCTGAAATACTGCGCAATTTCGACTTTGCTTTCGAACCGGGGGAATGCGTCGCCATAGTAGGGCCGTCGGGATGTGGCAAGTCGACTCTTCTCAAAATCTTGGCCGGCGTCATAGCACCCACATCGGGTGAAATACTCATCGGTGGTGCGCCAATCCGAACGATCGGTCTTTATAATTATCGCAACCTCGTTGCCTGTGTAATGCAGGGCGATCAGATGTTTGCCGGTTCAATCGTCGATAACATCACCGCGTTTGATCCCAAGCCGGATTTCGAGCGTGTGGTAAGTTGCGCCCAGACCGCGGCGTTGCATTCCGACATTTTGAGAATGCCAATGAGGTACCAAACTTTGGTCGGGGACATGGGGTCGACCTTATCGGGAGGGCAGGCGCAGAGGTTGTTTCTTGCTCGAGCCCTCTATAAGCAGCCGACCTATCTTTTTCTCGACGAAGCAACCAGTCATCTCGATGAAGCGAACGAATCAATTGTCAATGACGCGATCCAGCAATTGAAACTGACACGGATTATCGTCGCCCACCGACCGTCAACCATTGCGAAAGCAGACAGAGTCGTTGATTTCAATGCCCAAATTATTGATACTCTATGAGAATTACAAATGTGTGGCCGTTTTAGATATAGCAACCGTCATTGGTCGAATGAGGCCCCGTCATCTGTTAACAACAGGCGTTGAATTCCACCATGGTTTCACCCGGTTTTCCGCTTGGCGTTGACCCAATAGGGCCGAGACAGGCGTTTGAAATCGTTGAGAACTTTGAAACATCTGCGGTTGTTCGCGAAATGGCAAATGATGTGGCTTTCACGTGGAATTCAACAGCCATAGCTCAGCTTTCGCTTGAAACAGATTGTTTTTGCCAATCGAAGAATCCGGCTGCGTCGTAATCGCCGCTCCGACGCGGGATGGATAGAAAACAGTCCCAGCTGGTTCTCGCATCAGCTGGCAGCCTTTCTTCGGCGGAACTCACGCACCTTGGCCTGGTTACCGCAGCCGGCCATCGAGCACCAGCGCCGATCACCCGCCCGCGATGTATCAAGAAAAAATATTGTACAGGTCGCTGACTCGCATTGCCTTACACGGCCCGCCTGCGGGCCGCCCAATAGAAGAATAGCCTCCCGTGCCACCGTCGAAAGCAATGCGGAGACGGTTCCATCGAACTTTATGGCAGCATTTGCATCGAGTTGAGGCACTGACGATGGCTTCGCTGCAATATCGTTGAGCAGCTTGCGCGCGGACGGTGCGTCTTCTCCGCTCAATCTGGCGCTTGAAACGGCAAATATCCCCTCGCGCAAGGCGCGCGCCTCCTCGAGATCTTTCACCTCTACATCTGGAGCGCTCGGCACGATGCCAGCCGCTACGAACCACCGTCCGAGGTCCGCCGGCATGGCCAGGCGCTCGCGCGGGACCGGCTTCAATCGTGCCGCCAGCGTGGCCGTCAGGTCCAAAGCATTATGACCACCACGGAAACGGAAACCGTCACGCTCCTCCGGTCGCTTCGTTTCATCTCGCATAGTCATCGAACTTCTTGAGGAATCACCGCCCCAAGCCTAGGTTGAGCTGTAACTTCATGACATAGTTACAAAATGGAGGAAAGACAAGGGTGCATGCGTGCGTGCATTTCGGATGCTACTGCGCAGAATGTCATGCGAGATGGCAGCTCTCGAGGGTTTGACATCGAAGTCTATCGGTCAAAAAAGCGACAGAACGTTCGACATTCTCGCCGCTTTGAAAGCTCCTTGACAGATTTCATTTCTTATCACACTATTTCTTGTAACCTATTAGATAGGTTACATCTCTCTGCGAGATGGAGACAAAGCGTGAGGTTTTTTCGAAAAGCATTCGCGGGACCAGTTGTTGCAGCAGTGATGGCGGTGGCGTTCGTTGACCTCAGTCACGCTGAGGAACTTCGATCCCTCGAAGGAACGTGGGTGCTGGATCAGGCGTTCGAGATCCATGGTGACGGAAGTACAGGCACGCTCTATGGGCCACACCCTAAGGGGTTGCTTTCGGTGGACGCCAGCGGTCGTTACAATCTGCAGATATTCAAGGTCTACCGACCCATCTTTGCCAGTGGCGACAAGGCCCATGGCACGGCCGAAGAGTATAGGGCGGCGGTGCTGGGTTCCAGCACGCATTTCGGCAAAGTTTCGATCGACACCGCGCATCACCAGCTAATTTTCGATGTTGAGGCTGCTTCGTTCCCCAACTGGGAAGGCAAACAGCAAGTCCGGGACTTTACTTATCAGAATGGGCTTTTGTCTTATGCTGTACCGCCGTCCGTTGACGGCACGACCGCGTATTCGGTTTGGCGGCGGCCGGACGGCAAATGATGTCAGTGAGATATGTGGTCGACACACTAGACACATGGGAGGCAGAAGATGAGCGGTAGGCGTCCGGGCGAGACACTTGTCGTTATCGGTGGCAGTTCAGGTATTGGAGTGGCGGTCGAACTGCTTGGGGTGATTTCCACGCCAATGTTCCCCCTGTTTGCATTTCGAAATTGCCCAAGGTTCGGTCTTATTTGTGAAACCTTTCAGGGCTGTGTGAACGAGAAGCTGGGTTAGCGCAAAACGGAAAAGTGGGTCAAATCGTTGCGCAACTCAACAGTCGGAGCCTTGTTAGTGTTGATCACGGTTGGCTTTTCCCACTGCTTCAGGCGCTACTAGATAGCGCAGGTCTCACACTTGGGTCTGTCAAGGTGTCTGCGTCGCACACGGTATTGCCGTATCGACATATGCGCGAGGCAGGAGATCAATTCCGCCACGATCGTTCGCTGTCCTTTGATTGATGTCTATTCTCTACCAATCGACAAAGCGCTCGTCGGATACTCAGTTTCAAAGGCATTGTCGGTAGCAATAATGCTGGACGTTAGCCATCACTTTCCAAGCTATGTGCCTGCCCCGAGGCACGAGACCGGCTCGATGAAACAGCAGCGATCAATTGTCTCTCGTTATATGGTTTCGCCAGGATCGCTACTCCGTTGGCAGCGCTGACACGAGAGGGATCGCCCGTTGCAAAGACAATAGCGGCCGACGGTCGCAATGTTTGCGCACGTTCCGCAAGCTCTGCACCGGAAGCGCCCGGCAAGTTGACATCCGTCACCAGCACATCGAAAGGAACGGTTTCAAGAGCCACCATCGCTTCCTCGGCGCTCGCTGCCTCTACAACTATATATCCCGCCTCCTGCAAAATATCAGCGGTGTTCATCCGGATGAGGGCATCGTCTTCGACGAGCACTACGGTTAGCTGCTTGGCAGCATCAGGTCTTTCCGAAGGCTCGCGTGTCGGAACCGGAAGAGCCGTAGAGGGCGGCCGGTTTCGTTGGCGCTGGTTGTTGAGTACATGCCGAAATTTCCTGGCGAGGGCGTCGCGGCTGTATGGCTTCGATAGCAATTCGACGCCGGCATCGAGTTTGCCACCATGCACGATAGAGTTCTCGGTATAGCCTGAGGTGAACAGAACGGCGATGTTGGGCAGCCGCTCGCGCGCCTTTCGCGCAAGCTCAGGGCTTTTAAGGGTTCCCGGCATGACCACATCCGTAAAGAGGATGTCGATCGGAATGCCGCTATCTATCACATTGAGGGCGCTGGCAGCATCTGTCGCCTTAAGCACGCGGTATCCGAGATCTGCCAGCAGCGCCACAACCGTTTCTCGTACGGCTTCATCGTCTTCAACCACCAAAACGGTTTCGGTACCGCCCGCAATAGGCCCGTTCTCGACGGCGACTTCTATATCTTCCGATTGCAATGCGCGCGGCAGATAGAGCTTGATCGTTGTTCCGTGGCCGAGTTCGGAATAAATCTTCACGTGGCCGCCGGATTGTTTGACGAAACCATAAACCATTGACAGTCCAAGACCTGAGCCTTTCCCCTCGGCTTTCGTCGAAAAGAACGGTTCGAACACCTTGTCGATTATCTCAGGAGGCATTCCCGATCCGGTATCCGTCACTGCAAGCAAGACATATTGGCCCGGCGTTACTTCTTCATGGTTTCGCGCATAGGCATCGTCTAGATGAGAATTGGAGAGTTCGACGGTCAACTTGCCGCGGCCATCCATCGCATCACGAGCGTTGATGGCTAGATTTAAGAGAGCGTTCTCGATCTGAGCCGGGTCTATAAAGGTATTCCACAACCCACCGGCAACGACGGTTTCTACCTCGACGGCTTCACCGATCGCGCGCCTCAGCATGTCGTCCATGCCTTGCACAAAGCGGCTTACATTGACGACTTTGGGTTCAAGAGCCTGCCTGCGACCAAAAGCAAGAAGCTGGCTTGCCAGCTTCGCACCGCGGCTGACACCCGCCATCGCATTGGCAACCCGGGTTTCGGCTCGCTCGTTGCCGGCTATGTCCTTGGCAAGAAGAGCAAGATTGCCTGATACAACCTGCAGTAAGTTGTTGAAGTCGTGCGCCACGCCGCCTGTTAGCTTTCCGACTGTTTCCAGCTTCTGCGATTGGGCAAGTTTTGCTTCGGCCCGTCGCCTCTCGTCAATCTCGGCGATGACGCGCGCCTCGAGGGTTTCGTTGAGTTCGCGCAGCTGCTCCTCGGCGCGCTCGCGGTGGCGCACCTGCCGCGCCAACGCATCTGCCTGCTCACGCAAGGCGGCCTCGGCGGCGCGCTGATGGGTGATGTCGGTATGGACGCCGACCCACTCGACGATATCGCCAAGAGCGTTCAACATAGGCAAAGCCCGGATGGCGAATTGACGCCAGGCACCATCATGACGTCGAACACGATGTTCATGAACAAACATGGATTTGGTCGCTACCGCATGCTGCCATGCGGCGACACTTGCGGTTGAATCGTCAGGATGCACGACGGTCGCCCATCCATAACTCTGATATTGTTCGAACGTCTGACCCGTCAGCGCCGCCCAGCCAGGCTGCTCACCGAGCATTTGCCCGTCGGCGCTGTTGGTCCATAAGATGCCATGAACCGCGCCCATGGCCGTTTGGAAGCGGCCGTTGCTGATTTCCAGCGCCGCTTCGCGAAGCGCCCGATCCTGCACATCAATCCCGAGAATATAGACACCGGGGATCGATCCATCGGGTTCAATGCGAGGCACATAGCGTACCTCCAGGCGTCTGACCGATCCGTCTCGATGAGGCATATCCGTTTCGGAAGAAAATGTTTCCCCGGCCAATCCGCGATCTATCGAAGGATAGCGGTCATTATAGGCCGCTTCTCCTATCATATCGCGGATGTGGTTGCCGATCATGGCTTCCGGCTCGACTCCGAACCAATCACGGTAGGCGCCGTTCGCAAAGCGATAGACATGATCGCGATCGACATACGAAATCAGCATTGGCACAGCATCCGTAACCCGGCGGAGCTCCACCTCGCTCGCCGCGAGGCGCGTTTCCATCAGGATACGTGCGCTGTTGTTCACGATTGTGCACATGACGCCGCCGACGCTACCGTCGCCGTCGTAGACTGGTGTATAAAAAAGATCGAGGAACATCGTCTGCGGGCCGTCTGGGCGCTGTAAAACGATTGGCTGATCGCGGTGGAAGACCGTATCACCCCTCAAACCTGCTTCAAGAATGGGCCGATTCCAGTCCCAGACCTCAGGGAATGCCCGGGCCACAGGCACACCAAGCGCCATGGGATGACGTTCGCCGGCGATCTCCCTGTAAGCGTCGTTATAAAGCATGATGTGGTCAGGACCCCACATCAAGACCTTGGCGACGGGGGAGTTGACGATATTGGCAACGGTGGCCCGCAACTCGTGGGACCACGTTGCGATCGTGCCCAATAGGGTCTGGCCCCAATCCTTTTCGCGGATAAGCGAGCCACACTCGCCGCCACCCTTTGGCCATCCATCGACGAGCGCTGGCGGGGCAGAAATGAAACCATCGCGCAACGCCAGCAAAGCCGCGTGAACGACTTCATTCGCGCTGGCATAATCGCCGGACGCCAAGCGTTCGGTTATGAATCCCTCAAGTTCGGGAGGGAGTGAGACGCTGATGGATGAACGATTGACCATACTTTTCCGTGCCACCTGCCAAATCCTGTGTCAACAGATGTCAGAGCGTGCTTCGGTAGCCGTTGTGTTTTTAAGCAGGAACCAATCGGCGAATTGTGACGTTTCCCGGGTCCCTTGTCATTTTAAGAATGTTTGGAGGTACCTTGGAACAACGAGACGATTGGCACCTGACGGACAGGCTTCACTATTCGCACGGCAGAGGCGATCCTTTTGCCGCGGCAGTACGCGCAACCAGAATGCCGATGGTTATTACCGATCCATCGCAGGCAGATAACCCGATTGTCTTTTGCAACACGGCCTTCCAGCTGCTCACAGGCTACGATCAATTGGAGATTCTGGGCAAAAATTGTCGTTTTCTTCAAGGACCGGAAACAGATGCAGGGGCGGTTGCTCAGATTAGATCTGCGATCGCCGATGGGGAAAGCATTTCCGTCGAAGTTCTCAACTACCGAAAGGACGGTTCGAAGTTCTGGAACGCCCTTTATCTCAGTCCGGTACGAAACGACGAGGGCCAGATCCAGTTTTTCTTCGCGTCGCAGCTCGACGTGAGCAAGCACGTCGATGCCACGGATAGAGTGCATGAGCAGAAATTGCTTGTGGAAGAAGAGGTTAAGCGCCGTACGGCGGAGCTTGAGGCCGCTCTTGAGGCCAAAACTTTGCTGCTTCACGAAGTCGATCATCGGGTGAAGAACAATCTCACCATGATTGGTTCGCTTCTCCGTTTGCAGTCGCGGGCGATTGGTGACCCTGTGATTTCAGCGAAGCTCGACGCCATGATGGAACGCATTGATGCGCTTGCCAGAGTCCACAGGACACTTTACCAATCCGAGGATGTGAGCAAATTTGATATTGGCGAATTCGCAGTGAAGCTCGCTGAAGATGTAATTGGCGCGAGCGGGCGCGGGGATATTTCTCTGGTTTCTGATGTTGATCAGATTTCGGTCGCCGCCGGGAATGCGTCATCGCTGGGGCTCGTCCTCAATGAGATACTTACCAATGCCATCAAGCATGGTTTCGCTGACGGCAAGGCAGGTAGCATCGAGTTATCGGGTCGTTGTCATGAGAATGACGCGACCATAACCATCACTGACAATGGGGTCGGCATGCCTTATCAGCCGCCCGCAGGCCTCGGTCTAACCTTGATCAGTCGGCTCGCCAAGCAGACAAACGCTACTGTTGAGTGGGCGAGCCTTCCAACGGGCACACGCGTAACCGTTTCCCTGAATGATCGGAACTGACAAATGGAACGCCCCAAGCCGCCGTTAAGCGTTTTAATCGTCGAAGATGAGCCGTTGTTGGTCATGGATGTTATGACGATGATTGAGGACGCCGGTCATATCGTAGTCGGGGATGCTGCTTCCCTATATGAACTCGAGAAAATGCAACCTGTCAGACCGCCGCACATCGCTTTCGTCGATATGCAACTTGCAAACAACTCCAACGGTTTGGATGTCTGTGCATACATAAAGTGCCGTTGGCCAGACACGATTATTGTATTCGTTACGGCGAATCCGAAAAAGATCCCGGATGACTTTGCCGGTGCACACGGTGCGATATCCAAGCCATTCTCTCGGCATGGCTTCATGAACGCTTTGATCTATCTTCAGGAGAGCGTTTGTACACCGCCTCCAGTGAAAGCGATTCCCGGAAGCCTTGTTGCGTCATCAAACTTGTCGGCAACATGGTAAAATGAAGTGTGACTTACTAACAGTAGGTGGTATGCCTGCTGATGATCGAGAACAAACCTTCAATCGACATGGCACATCAATGCGTGGATAAGCTTAGCCGTTCAGTCTCCAGATCTCGAAATTGAGAACTATGGCGAATGCTACCCATGCTGCAACTGGCACCAAGCAATAAGTGGCGCGCGCGTCGAGCCGGCGAAAGCTGTCGATCGTAACGAGAATCAAAAGCCATTGCGGGATAATATCGAGCAGGCCGGCGAGGGGATTATTGAGGCCGAAAAACATCCATGACCAAAGCGCGTTGAGCGCAAGCTGCGCATAAAAGACAACCAATGCCGTCGATCGTCCCGGCTGATCGGATGGTAGATTCCATATGCGCCAGCTGGAATAAGCCATAAGCGCGTAAAGGAGCGTCCACATCGGCCCAAAGATCCAATTCGGCGGATTGAAGTCAGGTTTGGCGAGGTTTGCGTACCAGTTAGCCAGATTGGGGAAAGTGGCCCACTGGCCGAGAAGCAATGCGGCAATGACGGGCATGATCGCCAAAGCCGCATTAATCAAAGGGTTCGATCGGTTTTCGGTATTGGACGACATTGTTTTCCTCGCTCGGCTTTCGCAGTTTGTAACTCGCCATGTTGACGAACGGGAAGCTGTCCATCTGCGATAGTCAAAAATGAGTTGGTGAGTTTCGGTGCTTGCTAAGGGGGGACCTTTCTTTTTAATTTTCAAATCCAATACGAGACTCTATTTGAATTGGATCACGGGATCCAAGCGTCTCGACGTGTCGTATAAGGTGATGAATGTTTCAGCGTTGCAGACTGACTGCGCAAAAA
>NZ_LXKN01000048.1 GCF_001692325.1 Rhizobium sp. AC27/96
GCACTTCTATCTTAGGTATGTGACTGGTCATAATGGGCACATTACTCCTAACACTTAACAAGTGGGAGATCGTGTCCGGAGATTTAGGGGGCCACTACAGTGACCGCATGGTCAAAAATATTTTTTGACCATGGCGAAGGGCTAGCTCTTTGCGGAAGACATTCAACTTGATCTAGCAAATTTTCCACATCCTCATCGAGTTTGAAAGACTTCACGAGGTCAACCAAAACAGGCTTGAAGCTACACTACCTAGTTCAACGTCGATGCAGATTTTAAAAATATTCGCATGATGAGAAGTCCGTGCGTCATAGCATTCCAAGACGGAAAAACCTCAGTCGAAATTTTTGATTGAGGCTCAGCACCGAATTTGCTCACCTACTTTTACGGAAGACCACAGCGAACGTAGGTCGGGAGCAATATCGGCGTGGGGTCCACAGTGCAAAAACAGGTCGCTCCTTATACGACGTACCGAGTCGTTTGTTTTAGTATAAACCCAACCATGCTAATCCGCACCTCGAATTGGCCTATTGATATGCATGAATGTAACGTCAATTGAGCCGGAAGGCCCTTCGTTGCTACGTCAATGTTTTACAGCGAAGTTTGCCGGAGCTTAAATGGGGAAACTGCGAATAAGGAGCGGATTTCAAAACCTGGTTCGAGAAGTACAAAATGCGCTAAAGGTTGATGATGCATTGCGAATACTCGAAGCGGCGTACGGGATCGACTTCGCCACCTACCATCTGGCTTTGACCGTCGCAGACGTGGTCGACACTCCGTATGTTCGCACGACCTATCGCGATGCCTGGATTGCTCGATACCTGCTGCGGGGATACGTGAAAGTCGATCCGATCGTCCGCGAAGGTCTCATCCGGCAAATGCCTTTCGATTGGCGCGAGGTCGAGGTTCCACAGGCGGCCCATGACTTTCTGCTCGACGCCCAGGAACATGGTGTTGGAGCCAACGGATATTCCATTCCCATTGTCGAGAAGAAGCGACGCGCTCTCTTCTCCCTGAATTCCAGGAAGTCCGCCGGCGAGTGGAGCAAACTGGTAGAGACGTATAGCGACGAGTGGCTCGATCTTTCGTTTCTGATCCATAGAAAAGCGGTGTTCGAACTTCACGGCGAACATGATCCAGTTCCGCAGCTAGGCCGGCGCGAGAAGGAGTGCCTTTACTGGTCGGCTCTTGGTAAAACGAACGATGAAATAGCCGAAATTCTCGGCCTTTCGATGCAGCGGATGTGCATCGATGAGGATGCGATCGATCGAGACTTTCCTGGCATGCGGGCGGACAGCGCCTTTTGCCTGCTGCTTCTTGCCTTGTGCGAGGCGGCGCTTGCCAATGGCATCAACACGATGATCTCGAACTACGAACCGCACATGCGCCGCGTTTATCAAAAAGCCGGCGCCGAACTCGATGAACTCGGGCGTTCCGACGGGTATGGCCGTCACCCGGTCTGCTGCGGCGCCTTCGAAGTTTCGCACCGCGTTCTCGGTGTCATGCGCGCCAAACTCCAGGTGGACGGGCCGCTTTATCACCGGCCAGCGTTTCCATCGCGCGTGCCTTTGCGCCGGCGTTGCAATTCGCCTGACCAAATGAATTGGAAGTTCTCATGGCCAAATACATTTCCGAAACGGTTGCCTGGGTCGCAGATCCCGACCGGATCGCAAAGACGCTCTGCGGATCGCTAAGTGATTGCGCTCTGTCGGTCGAGATCGATGGCCCCGACCAAGTTCTGAACTTTGGCGACGGCAGGGCGATCATCAAGCCGAACGTTTGCGGCCTGCACCTTCGCGTGGAGGCTGAGGATCCACTAACATTCTTCGGGATCCGGTCCTTGCTGCAGGTATCCCTATCCCGGGCCACGAACGATCAATCCGGGCGCCTCGAATGGCATGCAGCCAGCGGCGAGCTGTTCGATGTCCTCGGTCGGCGAGCGCGGCGCACCGGCGGATGCTGACAGGCCGCGTGCCCTGTCAATAGTCGGGGTTGGGCGGAATCAACGCCGTATCCCGAGCTGGGGTGTGCTCACGATGTTACGTGCCTGTCTAAGTGACTTGTCCTGCAACGCGTCGGCGCGGTTCTGAACATGCTTGAGTGAAGCAGCCTGCTCCGGCGTTATCCTGAGAGACGACGCTAACCTCGTGAGATTTCCCTCTTTCAGGTTAACTCGATCCTCCGAAGAAAGCCGTTTGGTCATCGCCAGGGTGAGCTTCTCGAACTCACGACGGAGGACTGGATCCGCATTCAAACGACTTACTTGCGCCTGGTCGGTCCCCGACAGCAAGGCAGAGAGTTCTTTCGACGGCCTGGGGACCTCGACCTTGTATCGGGCCTGCTCCTCGCGGTGGCGCAGGTTGATCTGATGCCGCTCGAAATCGACCGCCATCCCATAATCGGCCAGGGCCGCCGCGAGCTGCGGAGCGTGGGCCTCCGCTGTCTGGCGTGCCGGGCTCGATCCTCTTAGCCATTTCCTTGCCTCTCCCGCCATTTCACCAAGGCGGCCCTCGCGCACATCATCGCCGGCGACCGCGCCGCTCTGCGCACTGGTGATCCGCTCGACAGAGCCCGAAACCGCCTGGCTGTTGCCGAACACCAGCCTCGACAGATTGTCGATCGCCGCGCGCTTGTCCGCAAGGCGGGCAGATCTGCGTAGCCGATCCGTGATCTCGCTCTCGGAGAGATCGGGCAAATCCCGTGCTGGAACCAGGACATCAGATCGAGCCGTACTGCGCTCCCGGACGTGGCCCCCTCCAAGATTACGTTCGTTGTCGGCAATACCACGAACAAGCTCGCCGGCGGCACGGCGCCCTTCGGCGTCGAGGCGACTATGCTGGGCCGTTTCGGTCAGGACAGCCTCCATCATGGTTTTGGCTCGTGCCCGGTTTTCCAGATCGGCCGTTCGTAGCCGAAGGTCGTCCCGCAGCATGCGGACCGGCTCTCCCCTTTCGTCCACGATGATCGTGGACATCGCGGTACGCTCAGCGATCGCCATGTTGCACTCGAGTCGCCCCCGCGCCTGGGCAATTGCCACCGCGTATCCCGGCTCTACGACATCGGACATGGCGGCGTCCTCGGGCATTTTGCCGGAAGCGACAGCGTTGGCGGCGCGAGCGAGCGTCTTGCGCATCCCGGCGGTCTCGAGCCAGGAGTCGACGACGTTGGCCAGACGCGACATACGATCGGTTCGGCCAAAGATGTCACGGTCGATGGCGGCCCGGTTCAGGGCGACATCAAAAATTTCCGTCAGCCGGCGGCGAGATCCATCCGGCGTTTCAACCGCGAGACCGGCTGGCATTCGATGCGCCGCCGGGAACTCTCGGGCGCCGCGCTTGTCCTGGACCATTGCCCGTGTCGACACGATGGTTCCGTTCTCCGGAAAGAGACCGACGTTCCGGGCGGCTTCAACCAGTTTCAGCGCCATGTAGCTCTGCGATAGTCGACCGACTGCGTGGGCTTCGATATTGCCGATCGGCCGACGTTCGGCATCCCGCAGCGCGTTGTCATACAGCTCGACGAACAAGCCGAGCGCATCGGCGCGGCTTTGAAGGATCGACCGGCCGCGCCGTTGCCCGTTTTCGCCGTGAGCATCGCGACGCTGGGCGAGCAGGTGGCTCACGTCTTCAATGGCGCGCGCCCTGACCGCGCCGGTGCGATCGTCCGGCGCCCGCCGTTCCTCCATGCGGCCGAGAACGTGGTTCCAGTCGTCGGAGAAACGCTGAAGTTCACCGCGTGTCATCGGCCGCGATTGCTCGCGTTCGAGTGCGACCCGAGCCTGGGGCGGCTGCGACCACACGCCCTCACGCCGCTCGTTGTCGTAAAGGATCGTCCCACCGCGCGTCCTAAGCTGGACCCGGTCGACCAGGCTTTCGCTCTCGATCTTCTCGAGGCTGACGCGTAACCCGGTGACTGCGGCATCATGAACGTGCTGCGGCGGAATGCGCGCCGCATCGCCTACGCGCAGCATCTCCTCGAAGCGATAGTGGTTCCCCTGCCAGCTCAGTCGCGGATTGACGGCGACGGCACGGGCCTCGACGTCATAGCCGGCCGCGCGAGCCATGCTGATGACGCGGGCGACATTTTCCGGCGTGCGCATCGTCGTCTCGAAGACGATGTTGACGTTGCGCCCCGTGGCGGCGGCCAAGAGCTTTTCCGTCCAGCGGCCGGCGTCAGCCTGGGTGAACTGCGATGCCGTTTCTGGATCGTGCCGCTGGAAGGCGAGGAATTGCGGATGATAGGAGCGCAGATCGTCGCCAACGATGCGGATCGTCGTACCGGATCGATCGAGCTCGGCGTGGCTGGCAATCAGCACCGCGGTTTTGCCGGCGCCCGGCTGGCCGCCGAGCAAGATAAGGCGGGGCCGCCCTGCCCGGCCGATTCCATCAGGCAGATAGTCGGGCAGAATGTCGTTGCGGAAAATGCTCTCGTTTCTCTCCAGCGAGAGCGGCCCGGATTCCCGATCATCCGCCATGATCAGAACTCCGCCCAGAACCGGACTTCGTCCTTGACGCGCGGCCCCCAGAGCGCGATCAGATCCTCGACGGTTTCCTGATCGGCAACGCTGATGCCTTGCTGGGTGGCGATGAGATCGCGGCGACGGACCCGCAACACTTCCGCCGCGTCAGGGTCCGTCCCTTCGAGCTGGTAGACGCGGGCCGTGACGATGGCGCGCGCCTGATTGAGTAATTCAATGGCGATCTCGGTGCGGAGGATCGCGTCGTAAGAAATTTCCTGCTCAGCCATGTTCATCTCCTTTCAAGTTTATTTTTCTCAGCGAATGACGCCGCGAGCGCGGTCGAGGACCCGCCGCTGCCGCTCCGCCACGATTTCCTGGCTTGCCTGCATGCGCACAGTCTGCTGCAGGATTTTCAGCCGGTCATGCATCGCCCCGAACGCGGCGCGTTGCGAAGGCGATACGCGGTTGATGACATCCTTCTCACCGCGCAGAATGGCGTTTCGACCGAAGCGATCGTCGAGCGCCCGACTGACCGCGACGAATTCCCGGCGGATCGCGGGATCGAGCGAGCCGCCCGCCACTTCAAGTTTGGCACCCTTTTTCTTCATCGCCGCTGAGAGTTCTCGCAATGCGTCTTCGGCGGAAGCTGACAGTCCCGGAATAGAGACGCTCATGCGTTCGCGCTCCCCTGTAATCGCCCGGATCTCGGTGTCGAGAGCAGTAGCATAGGAGGCACCCAGCGACCGGATGCGGCTTGCGGCCTCCGGAACGGCCTGAAGCGCGTCCTTTCGCTCGCGCCCGACGGCCAGCAATCTGTCCACGATACGATCGGAGCCGCGCAACGCACCATAAACTGATGGATCGTTGGCGACGGCTGCCGCGATCCGATCGCCCGCGATGCCTTTCAGGACCAGAGCCTCGATCTTGTCGACGGCGCCGGCGGGGTCGCGCCAGAGACGCGCTGCCGTATCGATAAGAGCCGTCCGATTGTGGCCGTAGTGGGCGACAGCACGCGCCCTCTCCCGCGCTTCGTCCTCGACAGACGTTTTGAACTCGGTCACGGCTGCGAGCATCGGCAACACGGATATCGTCTCCCTCCCCGGCTCGACGCTCGCACCGGCCACGATCTTCGAGCGATCCTTCCGTTCGACAAGATGCTGTTCCTCGGCAAAGCGGCGCACGACGGCAAACAGGCGCGTCAGTTTCTCGCGACGCTCCGGAGTAAGATCCTCCGGCATGCGCTCGACCATGCTGCGCTCGGCAATGGCATCCGCCTTCTCCGTGAAGGCGGACCATCCAAATCGCGCCGTTAGCGCCTCATTGACCGCCTTCGCCTCCTGGACCAGCAAACGGTCCTCGACCGCATAGGCAAAAGCCGTCTTGTAAGCGTCCTGCCCGCCGCGGTCCCGCACGGCTTCGATTTCGACAAGGCACGCCATTGCCGGTTTCGAGAGGGCGGGAACCGACATGGACATGTGCGCGCGGCGTTGTTCCTCACGGATGCCGAACCGTTCGGCCTGTCGGCGGAACTCTGTCGCATGGGCACGGGCCAGCGGCAGCAACTCCGACAACGCGGCCATTGCTGTATCGTGCTCGGTGCGGTCGGCACGCCCATCGACCAAAAGATCCGATCCCCGCAGGCGGCCCAGACGCTTCGGCTTGGTCTCCAAATCCTCGACGAGCCGGCGCGGCTCGATCCGTGCATCGGAGGCGAGAGCATTCAGTCGGGCAAGCGCGACATCGGGATCGCGATAGATCTTTTGCAGGACCAGCCGAAGGATTGCATTCCGCTCCTTCCACCGCTCCGAGGCAATCTGCGCCCGCCGTGCATCCTCATCGACGCTGCGGGCAAACGTGGTGGTGGGCGGGATCAGATATTTCCCGCCAGTCGGGACTTCTGCTCTGACGGTTTCGTTCTGTGCCTCGTTGTAGGAAGCGCGCCGTTCGCGCTCGATTGCGAAGCCAAGCGCCACGCTCGCCCTCTCCCAAAGCCTCGCCACCTGCTCGCGCTTCTCGGCAAGCCACGCCAGCCGCCCAGAAACGCCCTCTTCCATCCCGGCCACGACCCCGGCGAGCGTGTCGATACCGCGCCGCCTTGCAAAGTCGCGGGCATGCGCCCGGTAGCCTTCTTCGCTCTCGAAATCCAGCGTCGTGGTCTTCGCGCCCGACCGGCCGAGACGTTCGACCATCTGCTTGAACAATTCCGGCCGGTGGCTCTCGCGCTCGATCCGTTCCCGACGGGCGTCGGCCGTTTCCTTCAGTTCCGCAGTCCAGACATTCCGATCGACCGTCCGTTCCTCGAAACTCTTGTTCCCCGTTTTCTCGTCGATGACAGGCACAGTGACCGTGACCCGTTCGACGCCGTCCTTGCGCAGGCCCACCGTATCGCCTTCCGAGACGCCGCCCTCTTCCAGCGCCCTCGGCAGACTGACGCCCCAGAGCCGATGCACAGTTCCGTCATCCGTCTTCACATCGGCATAGGGACTTTCGTCGGCATCCTCATCATGGGGCCGGAACTTTGCCATCCCGGTCTCGACCAGCTCGCCGATAACGCCGGCGGCATGATCGACCCGGGATTTTCCACCCCATTCGGGTTTCGGCTCGAAGTCCTCACGGGCAGCATAAAGATCGGCCCGATCCCGATGACGAGTCATCGACACATAGGTCAGGTGCTGGTCCATCATGCCGGTAGCGAGAACGAAGGTCCGGTCGACGGTTGCACCTTGAGATTTATGGATGGTCGCGGCATAGCCGTGATCGATGTTGCGATAGCTGTGCTCGCTGATGACGACGTCGCGGCCATTGTCGAGACGGACCGAAAGCAGAGGATCGCCGCGTTTGTCGCCGGTCGAAACGACCGTTCCGAGCATCCCGTTCTTGACATATTGAGGGCCGAGACGCCTTGCGCGCGGCTCGAGGAAGCGGGCGTTTTCGAGGAAGATGATCCTGTCGCCGGCGGCGAACTCTCGCACGCCACGCTCCGTCTGAAATTCGCGGGCAGCCGTCAGTGCGCCGTCATCTCTCATGACCTGACGCAGCGCCTCATTGAGCCGCTTCACGTCGTCATTGGTATGGGCGAGGACAAGCAACTCGTCACCGCGCAACCGGACCGGCTGTTCGCTATCGGCAATGTTCCGGATGAGATCACGGCGTGCATCGGCCCAGTCGGTGACGATGCGCTCGACGATGTCAGCCCGGCTCTCTGCCTCAAAAATCCGTCCCCCACGTGCATAAGCATCCAGCGCTTCTTCGACCTTGCCACGGGCGAAGAGACGAGAAGCCTCACGCGCCCAGTCTTCGCGCTGGCGGCGCACACCGGCCAGTTCGGCAGAACCGATCCGTTCTGCAATCGCCCGGAAGGCCGCACCGGCCTGGATCGGCTGAAGCTGCATCGCATCGCCAACCAGAACCACCTTCGCGCCTGCGTCCTCGGCTGTCTTAAGGACGCGGGCCATCTGCTGTGAAGAGACCATGCCGGCCTCATCGACAACGAAGACGTCACCGCGACCAAGCAGGTCGCGGCCGTTCGCCCAGGCGAGCTCCCACGAGGCGAGTGTCCGCGACCGGATGCCGGAACTGTCCTCCAGACCTTCGGCCGCCTTGCCGGCGAGAGCCGCCCCGAAGACACGATGATTTTCGCTTTCCAAGGCGACCCGCGCGGCAGCGAGGAGCGTCGACTTGCCTGCCCCGGCAAGACCGACGACGGCGGCAACGGCGTTGTCCCCAGTAACATGACGGACCGCGTCGACCTATTCACTGTCGAGCGTGAAGGGCTTTTCCGGATCGGCCTTTTCGACGGCCCGAACCGCCGCCGCAATCTTGCCCTCGCCGATGCCGAAGCCTTTGCGCTGCGACAGGGCTTCCGCCGACTGCGCCATGTCGTATTCGGTGCGCAGGATCTCGCGCGTGGTGAAGATCGCCGGCTCCGCCACCTTGCCGGTCTGCCGATCCACCTGCTGAGGCTTCAGCAGAACTAGATCGTCGGACGCCATCAGGCGGGCGCGAATGTTCGCGAAATCTGTGGGATCGTCGACAGTGCGATGCAGCGCCTTGGCAATATCACGCTTATCGAAGGTGGACCGTTCATTGCCAAGCTTGCTTCAGCAGGAGTTCGGGTTCGGCGAGCAACCGGTCGGCCATCTCCTGCCGTCGTGCCAGATCATGACTTGAGGGGAATTCTCCGAAATTTTGGCCTCAAGGTCGGCATCGTAAGCACGTTGAACTTCGAGCAGAGAATACGCGAACTGATAGATAATGACGAAGAGCTGCTCGCCATTGTGGGGCCGCTGCTGGCGGCCAGGCGCGAGATCCGCTCGCAATTCAACATTCTTCATCGCCGGCTTCTGGCAATTGCGAAGAACGATGGGATTTGCCGCAGGCTTATGACGGTGCCGGGCGTGGGAGCTGTCGTCGCGCTCGCCTATCGCAGCGCCATCGATGTCCCTGCTCGCTTTCAGAACTCAAAAGCCGTCGGTGCGTTCGTCGGGCTGACGCCAGCATCTCATCAATCGGGAGAGAAAAGCCGGGTCGGCAAGGTATCGTGCAGTGGCGATACCATGGTGCGAACGCTTCTGTACGAAGCGGCCGTTACGCTTCTAACTAGAGGTCAGAAATGGTCATGGCTGAGAGCATGGGGCATGCGGATCGCAAAAAGCAGAGGCGTCAACAAAGCCTTTGTCGCCATCGCTCGGCGCCTGGCTGTGATCATGCACCGCATGTGGCAGGACCAGACCGACTTTCGCTGGACCAAAGAGGAACGCGTTACAACAATTTGAATCACCGCTTGAGAGCGTCAACGCAAGAAATCGGAATTCCGCGTAGCGCGGAGTGAAATCGTCCGCAGGACGAAGGATAAGATGAGAACGGAAAATCGGTAGTGCCGGCACCCAACTGGATGCCAGGACGCGAAAGGAGATAGTTCCATCTTGTTCCTAAATCCATCATGAGAGGGCCACTGTGCCGATCTCGAAGAGAAGCAAGGGCCTGCGGTCGAAATCGCCAAGCTATGTGGACATTGGAGAAGCTGCGCCCAGAAAAATGTGCTTGAAATCAACGGCCGAATAGAGAAACCGATTTTCTCTGTGCTGCTCGCGGCGCAGGGAAAATTGGAGGGGCCGCGATGTCCTTGACGCCGGAACGGCGGGTGCAAAATGGGACGTCAGAGAGAGATAGAACCGCGTCCCGAAGGGGCGCGACCGCTTGCCATCACCGATGGCCACGGGAGGCTCCAGCTTTCTCCGGACAATGACACTTGGCAGAGGCATGCTTCTTGCTGCGAGAGGATCGTGACCCAACTGGGCAGAGACCGCATGCGGGCTCCGGTCGCAGCGCGACTAGAGCCGCGCGCCATCGGCGCCTCGCCCGAACGCCATTCTTCACGAAAATGAATCGGTCGGACCTGTAGGATTCACATATGTCGTTGGACGCGGCAGCGCTGTGTGACGATCATCCCGGCATGATTTCGCAACCCTACCAGCTCTATGTCGAACGAACGGACCCAGCCAAAAACATGGCCAGGTACTATGCCATGGAGATCGAGCAGACGATGTTCGGAGAGGCTTGCCTGATCCGGCGATGGGGAAGGATCGGTAGGCGCGGGCAGGAGAAAGAGCATGTTTTCGAACGGGAAGAGGAAGCGGTTCTGTTGTTCCTCGACCTGCTGAAACAAAAGCGTGCTCGCGGATATTCGCCAAGAACAGGGCTTCAGCACTCGCAAAGCTGACCTCGGTCGCCTGTGAGTTTCGAGCGACTAAAAGGAGGGCCGCCGCAGCGGCCCCTGACGCATCATTTGCGCCGGTCCCAGTCAGTTTCGAACGAAGCCTCGATCTCAACGAAGTACGGAATCTTGACCGCGAGCTTAAGGCCGAGCTTTCCCTTGCGGAAAAAGTGACTGATCACCTTGCCGAGAGCTCGAAGACGGCGGCCGGTGGCGCTGAGGAATTTGGCGAGTTGGCGCATGATATTTTCTCCTTTCGATAAGCTGTCATCGCGGGGTGAGAGAGCTGACCGGAAAGGAGGGCTGCACCGGACGGCCGTAGCGCATGTGGAGGACCTGCGGGCGACTGAATTTTGATCCGCGAGGAGCCGCCCGGCGGCGGGGAAAAT
This sequence comes from Rhizobium sp. AC27/96, assembly GCF_001692325.1. Taxonomy (GTDB): domain Bacteria; phylum Pseudomonadota; class Alphaproteobacteria; order Rhizobiales; family Rhizobiaceae; genus Rhizobium. Next base: position 10,562 of record NZ_LXKN01000048.1, read on the forward strand.
TCTGGCGGCGGCAGGTTGCCGCCCGACACCGGGCTGCAACATCCCCGATGTCGATGACAGCGCGTCGAAGGGAGAAGTGCGGCAAGACGCGAGGCATCGCCGGACGATCCTAGTCGCTCCTGCACATGGATCAACGGCCGGTCGAACCGGTCGAAAGTTCTGCCCGATACCAGGCTCGTTAGAACAGGCGCAGTTGGCCATTCCTCTCGATAACGGTTGCCGATGGCTCCTGCTTGGGCGCGGACGACCTGGCAGCGACAGGCGCCGCCCTGTGCGGGATGGCGGGCGGAAGAGCCATTGCCCCCGCGCTGGCACTTTCCCTTGCCCCCGCGAGCTTTGCCGACCAGCGTCCCATGACATGCGCCATCGTGTGCCAGTCCTCCCGGAACCGCATTGCCAGGCTATCGCCCACAATCACGGTCGCCGGGATATGAAGAAGCGAAAACTGGATGTAGGCCATGTGGACCGCGCGAGCGTCG
>NZ_LXKN01000049.1 GCF_001692325.1 Rhizobium sp. AC27/96
TTTTGGGTGCTTGTGCTGAGCTATTTTTGAAGCGGAAGCTATCGTTTCCGGTTTCAAGGATGTGGCAATGATGGGTGAGCCGGTCGAGTAGCGCGGTGGTCATTTTGGCATCGCCGAAGACGCTGGCCCATTCGCTGAAGCTGAGATTGGTGGTGATGATGACGCTGGTCCGCTCGTAGAGTTTGCTCAGCAGATGGAAGAGCAAGGCTCCGCCTGAAGCGCTGAAGGGCAGATACCCAAGCTCGTCGAGGATGACGAGATCAGAATGGGCAAGTCGACTGGCAATCTGTCCTGGCCGGCCCTGTATCTTCTCCTGCTCAAGCGCATTGACCAGTTCGACCGTAGAGAAGAATCGGACACGCTTGTGATAATGTTCGATGGCTTGGATGCCAATCGCCGTGGCAATATGCGTCTTACCCGTGCCGGGGCCACCGACCAGGACGACATTATTGGCTTCATTCAAGAAGTCGCAGCGATAAAGTTGCTGCACGAGCGCCTCGTTTATCTCGCTGCTTGCAAAGTCGAAGCCATTCAGATCGCGATAGGCCGGAAAACGTGCCGTCTTGAGCTGATAGGCCGTTGATCGGACCTCTCGTTCCGCCGTCTCAGCTTTGAGAAGCTGCGACAGAATCGGAATAGTAGC
>NZ_LXKN01000050.1 GCF_001692325.1 Rhizobium sp. AC27/96
CACCGCGTCAATCCTCATGATTCTGCTTGATGGCGCGACAATCGATGCTCGTGCCTTTCGCGATCCGACCGTGGCAACAAGGGCGTGGGATGCTGCGGAGACGATTATAAGGCAGGAAGTAGCGGCGGCCGCACCAAAGCCGGTGCGGCACGGATGATGAACTGGGACGATCGCAGACTTCATCGCGATCGTTCCCTCAGCATTTTAGGCAGCGGACAAAAGAAGCATGGCGCAAACATCCTCGACCCCCATATTCAATTTTTCCACTCTCGACTTTCCAGAAAAAGACCGATTTCACGCCTGGGTGAAGGACAATCACTGTGATTGCAGATTGCGGGATGGTGATCCTCTAGCCTTCAATGCGCGAGCAACCGGCGCGTCTCTCGGCCCGCTTATTCTATCCGGTAGAAAGTGGCTTAATCAGCAGGGGACTTCTGCATATGAAGTTCACCGAACACAACGGCATATCCGGACCGACGGTCATGATTTCTTTCGGTTCACGCTGGTCGTGAGCGGTCGATTTCTCTGCCGATGGACCAGTCCCCAATCCATCAAGACGGCCGGCGATCTGTTTGTTCTCGATGCTGCCCAAATCAACGAATCCGTGGTGGAGGCTGGCGATGTGATTTCCCTGGTGGTGCCGAGGGATCTCCTCCCAAGCCAGACGGAGCTCTTGCATGGATATACGCTGGCAACTGGCATAGGTCGTCTTATCGCAGACCATATGCTTTCGTTGTTCCAGAACCTTGCAAATCTGGGCGTGCACGAGATCCCCTATGTCGTCCAATCGACCCTTCAGCTCTTGGCGGCTGCGGTCTCTTCGACGCCGGATGTGCTCGCTGAGGCCGGTAGCCCTATTCGGGATATGCTGCGTAGCCGAATCCTGCGCCATATCGATGCGCATTTGCTGGATGCCAATCTCACGCCTGACGGCATTTGCCGAGATGTCGGGCTGTCGCGTGCAAAACTCTATCAGTTGTTCGAAGGCAGTGGCGGTGTCATGCGCCAAATACAGCGTAAGAGATTGCGTCGTGCCTATCAGATGCTGGCAGATCCCAACCGTCCGCAGCCGCATATCGCCGAGGTCGCCTGGCGCCACGGCTTTTCGAACGAGAAGTACTTCTTCCGCCTATTCAAAGCCGAGTTTGGCCACACGCCCGGTGAGACCCTGGAGAACATTCGCGCCTCTGTGTTGGAGCAGGCTGTTCCTCAGAGCCGTCCCGAAGATGCCAATCTGCCCTCGGGCTGGACGTTGCCTTTCGGCACGCCCGATCGTTGAGACTATCGGGGGGCCGGTCGCATAGGACATTCCATCATCCGTTCATTTCGCGAACGGATTGCTGTTTTTGTCCCACTCAAGAGGGTTGCCGCCCGCTGCCGACTGCGGGGCCAGCGCATTCTGTTGACTGGCGCCATTTCCGCCATCACTGTCTGATTTCGGCTGGAACCTGGGCGAGAAGTGCGGCAAGAGCAGCCGCGCCCAGGAACGATTGATCTTGGCGGCTTCGTCGGGACAGCGCGCGGCGCGCTCCTTGGGCAACATCCCGTTGTCAACGATTGCTCCATTATCTTGCGGATCGAGCCCGTAGACCATGCAGAGCAGATTGAAATAGCGTTGTGCGTCGAGCGAATGTTCGTCAGCGAACGATGCGACGTCCGGGCTTCCAGACGACTGGCTGTTAACCTTGAACCAGACGGATGCCAGTTGCAGGACACGCGCGATGTCGTTCTTGTTTTCGCTGTCGTCCACATGTGCGAGCAGCATGACCGAGGCGAGCTGATCGACCGAATCCTCTTCGCGTCCAACGGCGGGAAGATCCAGCAGATCGATCAGTGCATGTCCGGACTCATGCAGGAGAATGAAGCGGAGATTGTCGCGCACGAATTCGATCGTCAATGCCTTGGGGTCGGAGGCGCCCTTCGAGAGCGCCTGACCCATTTGCAACAGGCTGTCGATCATCTCGTAACAAAGGAAGACGGCGCCGTTCTTCTTGTCATAGAACGCGTTGATCGTGTTGCATTGCCGGGTGACGTAATGCAGGGGACGCGGCGTCACGAAGAGACCGTCGAGGCCGTCGATTTCCGGAATATTCAGGAATAGATGGGTGTCGACGGCCCACTGGTAGGCATAGTTGAACTTGGAGTCTTCCGGCGGGAAATAGTGATAGACGAAACGCAATCCCTTGCCATCCGACGTGACGAGCGAACCATCCGTAGGCGGCGGAAGCGCGCCCTCCTTCTGCTCCGTCAGACCATCTTTGTCGCTGGATTGGGAAGTCTGATTACCAGCCTGACCATCATTCTGTTGGGATTGTGCCTGCGTATCGGCTGGCTGACCTCCCGAACCGCTGCCGCTTGCGGGGCCGTTGTCGCCTGAGGATGCGCCCTGGCCGTCGGCGCCGGCGAGATTGGCAAGCTGTACCAGGGTCGGATAGCTCGGATCGCTGTCGGCCGAATTATCGCCAAAAGGGTAGAAGCTGTTGGAGATGAGTACTGAAATGTTGTCGACGACCTTGCTGGCTTCGTTTGCGGTCCAGCTCAGGTCGTAACCACGTATGTCGTTGCCCTTTTGCTCGAAGCGTGAATAGAATTTTCGATCTCCCGCCGTACCCGACAGGATAAACCAGTTCGGCCGCTTGAGCTGATAGGTGACCGTGCTGCCCTGCTCATTGGAAAGGCTCTTGAACAGCGCGTCGATGTGGCCCGGACCGGAATTTGGAAAATGCGCAGTCTTCAGGGTGAGCGCGCCGTCAGCGGTTTGAAGGGTTTCGCCGCCGAGCGTGTTGTCCTGCCGTTCCGTGAGCAGCGCTGCTGGATAAGAGATGGTTACGCCGGCCTTGGAGTCGTCCAGAGGGCGCCACTGCAGTTGCTTGCGCAAGTCGAGGGCCGCGCCGCCCAGTTCCAGGGTATCCCGGGCAGAAAGCTTGCCAGTTGAAGGTCGCTTGTGATCGCCCTGATAGCTTGCAATGGCATTGCGGCTGCTCTGCCCGAAAGAGCCGTCTGCAAAGCCGTTGTAGTAGCCAAGCACAATCAGCCCTTCCTGGCTAAGGCGCTTCTCCCAGATGTTCAGCGCGCTCTCGATCGAATCCGAGCTGTTGAGATCGAGTTGAGATGTGCTCTGGTTCGAGGTCTGCGCAAGCGCAGGCCGGACCGAAGCAGCGAACGGAAGAGCAAGAAGAAAAGCCAGAGCGACGATTGCGTTCCTGGAAGAGTAGCGCTTCGGGGTGAAGTTCATTTTGCGCGGGCTCCGGTTCTCGGGATGGATGGCCAAAGGGATGGGGAGGGCGCCGACATCATTCAACCGGCACGGTTTTCAGCAGCAGCACGTCAATATCGCGATCGGGCTTGTAGTTCTTGATATCGAGCTCGAACTGGGTCGGACTGATCTTCTTCACGCCACTGCCGCAGAAAGAGACCAGCGTCTTTGGATCGCCCTTATCGACAATCAGCTTGAAATCGCCGATCGGTCCTGCCCAATTGCCGCCGGACGTGATGACATAGGACAGATATTGCTCGAAAGCCTGGAACGTCGTTGCGTTGTCATCAGCGACCTTTTTATAGAGGCCGCGCGCCGCTTTCATGAAGGCTTCGTCGGTGCAGAACCGCTCGCGATAGAACTTTAGCTGATCCTCACCCATATCTGGCGAGCCAAGCGACAGCGAGGATTGACTGCCGACGACCGGTACATAGGTCTGTTGGACGATCAAATCCTTCCCTCTGGGAAAGGTCTGGTTCCGCCAATATTTCGATTTCAGCGTCCAGAGCGGATAAAGGGTTGTTGCCTCTCCGTTGTCGTCGCTTCCGCCCGAATCAAGGATATTCGCGTCCACTAGGTCCTTGCGCTGCGCAGCCGTGAGGCGAGTGATCGCCGCATTGGTGGCCTCGGAAGTCGGCACCAGGGGGATATGCAGGGCCTTGAGCTTGTCGGTGATTTCCACATCGGGCTTGCCATCGGCCGTCAGAAACGCCCGCTGCTCGAGCTGCGAGCGAGCGGGTTGACCATCGACAATGGTCTGGAATTTCATGAAATTATCGCTTGCCGGGTCGGGAACAACGGTGGTCGAGTTGGAGCCGCCGCCTGGAAATGCCGGCATTGGGAAGGCAATGGTCGTCGAATAGTCCGCGTCTGTCAGGTTGCGGAAGCGGTAGGAGATTCGGATACCGGTTGTGGAGAGATACAGCTCCTCTGAGACGAGCGCGATCTTGTCCGTCTTCTGAAGGACGAGGCCACCGGCTCCCAAGGTCGCCGAGCTGTCATCGGCGAGAGCGGGAGTGCACAGGAGCAAGAGGGCTCCACAGGCGAACGGGGTAAAGCGCATTCTGGTTCTCTCCGGATGGGGCAAGTGCCGGGTTGGCTTCTGTGGGGTGCTTCAGGATCCGCTCTTGCGATAGGCTAGACCGTCGAATGTGTAGATCTCGCCAGACTTGGGGTTCCTGGCATCACCATTGACGAACATATCGTGGAACTCGCCATGCAGGCCGCTCTCGGCTTTTACCGCGTGACGGAAGGCGCTGAAGACCATGTGTGCCTTGCCTGTGGGTGCAACGGATACGATCCACACCGGCCCCGTCCCTCCGCCCGCGTCACAGCGGTTCGAGGTCGTCACGAACCAGGTCTTGCTGGTCGCCGACAGCGACGGCAACATCTCCCTTCCGATCAGCTTGCAGATCGGTGGATAGTTGGAATCGTGTTTGATGGCCTCGGTGACGTCAGGAGAAGGCGGAACCATTCCGATATCGTCGATCGACCAGACGCCCGGCGAACCGGTACCGGCAGCGGGTGGGGGCGGGGCGGCATCAGTCGCAGGTAAAGGCGTCCCGTTCTTGGCTATGACATTGCCGGCAAGCTCGAAGCCGGTGATGATCTCCTCTGGCACACTTCCAGCCTCGAGCACGAATTTACCCGCCTGCGAACGCCAGATGGCGACGCTCGTTTGTTCATCGCCCCCGCCGGCACTTCTCGTATAGGTGACGCGCACGCGATCGGGTTGCGGCAATCCGGTTTCGACCCTACTCGTTACGGTCACGGCTTTGCTGTCGTCTTCTTCTGCGCCGCTATTGCTCCAGCCGGTCGGAACCATGCCGAGGGAGACGACGCTGCCGTTGCGGAACACGTAAAAGTCGGTCAAATCATTGGAATAGCCCTGCTGAGATATTCCCCCGTTCACCATCATACCGTCATCGGCTCCGAAATGAGCCGCATTGATATCGCCGACATTTCCCAAAGCGCCATTGCTCTCGGCGAAATCGCGCTTAACCGTGACGAGCCGCAGCGCACTTCCCGACTCCCGGAAGAAATAGGCCGACAGACTGGAGCCCTGATCGAGCCCACTTTCGCCCGGCTCTGTCGCAATTGCTGTGATCAGGACTCGACTGCCGGTGAACGTCATAAGAGCCGCAAGCGAGATGCATTTTTCAGAAGAGCCTTCGGCGCGAAAGTGTGCGTTTTCCCCGAAGGCAAGGGTCTCTGCCATGCGCATGTCGGTGTTGTTTGCGAGCATGTCGCGGACATCCTCGCACAACAGGGCCGGGGCTTTGCTTGGATGGTCATCACCCGATGCGCCGCGAGCCGCCACTCCCCATAGACCGATCATGGCGGAAAGCGCCATGCCGGCGGTGATGGGCAGCAAAGCTATAAGGCGATATTTGCCGCAGTTCGTTTCCGTCATTGGTCCACGCATCCGTCACCAATGCACAGAACCGTCCTATTCATCACGCCCATATCGCTGGGCGCGATCTCAAGAGGTAAGCCCGTCATTCGTTCCCTCTCATTCCAACGCTGTCAGCATACTCCAGCCCGCAGGCAAATTCTCCGACCGCGCGATGGACTCCGATTGTCTGGGAGCGAGGCTCAAGTTGAGCGACTTGCCAGGATCCCCGGACAGTTGTGAGGCCTGCCCAGTCACGGCATCGCCGGCATCAAGACGCAGCACCGACAAGGCGTTTATCAGAGCGTATTCGCGGTACCGATATCTTTGCGTCTGCCATAAGTGTACATCCGTCTATATTTTCCAAAGCCGTCTTTGCGGCTGGCCGGCAACTCTCGCGTGCCATAAATGAGCCGAGACGAATTGACTGTGTGAGATCAAAACCGGATCGCCGCGCATTCGAGCCCTAAATGTATGAGTGGGCTTGCATTCGCGATGAGTATGGAGGATCGGAGCGAGCCCAACCCATGAACGCCTTATCTCGTTGAAAGGATATCAGCATGAATGTTTGGCGTGGAGCCCTTTGCCGCCTGTCTTTATCCGTTCTGGCGTTATCGATTCCGACGCTTGTCTGGGCGGCCGAGCAAAAGACTGATTGCTTCGGCTTCGAGGCAGTGGATGACGATCCACTCGCAGTCCAGCTTTATGAGATCAAGCCAGGGGATAAGGTCGAGGTTCAGTGCCCGGAAAAATCGGTGTTCTGCAACAAGGGCGCCTTTCTGTTGCCAGGCGATCAGGTCGCTGTAAGCCGGGTTGAAGGCGACCGTGCCTGCGCCGAATATCTCAATCCCGCGAAACGACCCGAGAATGATGAAACTGCCGGCTGGTTGCCGCTGGCACGGCTTGCCCCAGTATCGCCGGCGCCCAACTGGGTCGGACGATGGGGTGACAGCGAAACGACGATCATCGCCAAGCAAAAAGGCGATAAGATCCGCATCGACGCCAAAGCCAATCTGCAATTCGGCAATGGTGAGGAAGGAGGACAGTTTGCCGCCCTCGTCGACGGAAAACAGTCTCAAGTCAAATTTGGCTACCAATCTGGCGACGGCGGCAAGCCGGAAAAGCTTCTTCCCTATCAGGACAAGACGATTCCTGGTCTCTGCCAGGTCAAGATGGCGCAACTCGGACGCTATCTTGTCGTCGGCGACAATCACATGTGCGGCGGTATCAACGTCAGTTTTTCCAGGGTCTATCGCCGGGTCGATGAGACGGCCACAGCAGATAAAACTGGAGTCTCGAAATCGTCTGCAGTGCAGAAACAGATCAATGCGCTACGCCCGTCCGACAAGGCCTGTCTCGACAGATCCGAAGGCGTTACCGTCGCCATGCGGGACTGCGCCGGCGCGGAGCATACATATCAGGATGATCGTCTCAATCGAGCGTACCGTGCGCTACGGGCAAAGCTCGATCAGGTCAGCGCAAAGCAACTGCGTGACGAACAGCGGAGTTGGATTGCCGAACGCGACAAGCAATGTGCTGTAGACAGCGACGGCGGCACAGCCGCCTTGGTCGTGGCCGACGATTGCTCGGTGCAGACGACGGCCAAACGCGCCGCGGAGCTTGAGAGCCGGCTTCCGCGATAAGGGAGATCGAGGTGATCCATGATGAGCCGGCCCATTACGGGGCTGGCGCAATCCCCGGCAGCGCGTAGCCGCGATCGAGCATTCCATCGAAGGCCGCGCCGTGACAGGCCATTGAATAACGCTCCCAGGTGTAGTTCGTGATGATGGAGTGTCGCTCGGGATCCGTGTGCCGAAACTCGTACCCTACTTCCGCCTCGTAGGTGGCCTGTTCACCTCCGTCTTGCAACACGCCTTTCGTATAAACCAGAACCTGGCGTGTCCCGCCAGCAGGGTTTGCGACAGGCGTGGGCATGGCCATCGCGCTCAGTTGCTGATGTGTGGCTTCCAGATAGGCCACGCATGCCGCGAAATTTGCGAAGGGGCCGGCCGAAATAGGCTCGGCCGGGAGCGATCCGCTTGCCAGGGCCGTACCGGTCGCGAGAAGGATGCCCACAAGAGCGGTGCCGAGCATAGCGGCTGGGCGGCCGCTGACGATCATCCCGCTTGCTCTTTCATTGGTCATCGGGATCGAGAGCCTCCGCCCAATTCTTTCGCATCTCGGCAAGACGGCCTGTGTAGGCCGACTTGAGGCATTGGACATCCTTGCAGGCGTCCCTTACTGTCTCCCGCCAATGCTTTTGCTCCTTGCCGGCGGGATCGATCACCTGGCCCGTCTCGCCGTCGTGGCCGGCGGTTTCGCCTTCGATCTTGTCGAACAACGCATTCATCTCGTCGTCGAGCTTCGATATGTGAGAATCCGTACAGATCAACTTCTCCACGTGGCTTTTGGCGTATTTGCAATTGAAACCGGCTGCCTGCACTTGGTTCGTGAAGGCCGACAGCATGCAAAGACCCACAGACATCGCCAGCAGGCGATTGGGAGCCGATCGTCCTAAGTTCATTGTCTTGCCTCGCTGTTGGAAAAAGCAGCTCATTGCACGGGCGGATAGGTTGGGCTGGTCAGGCATTGGTCGAACCAGGTTGCGTCGGATTCCTCGAGCGGCCATGCGCCTTCGACATCCAGCTTGGGGAAATCGGTCTTCAGCGCTGGAAGGTGTTGGTCCGCGCCGGGATCCCGCGTCCAGCCCGTTTTCTGGCTGTCACCACAGATATCCCCCGATTGATCGCTGCAAATGGCCGAAGCCTTGGCCTTGTCGCCTTCGATGGTGCTGACGGTGTAATATTCATAGAGCGACCAGGTCGCCCATTCGGTGCTGAGGCTGCAAAGCCTGTCCTTGTTGCGGACATGCATGGCGCCGTAGCACTGATAGGAGTAGCTCGACTGGTCCTTGTCGTTGGGAATGAACTCGCAGCGCGTATCGAAGCCGGCGAACGCGCCGCCCGTATACTTCGCAAGAAAGCGCCTCTGCTCTTGAGCCTGCGCGACAAGCCCTTTGTCCGATCGGTCGCTCAGTCGAGCGGTGCGTGCCGTCGTGGCGCGGCGTATCTCGCTGACGGGTATGGCGGCTCCATCCGAGCCACCGCCGAGGCCCTCGTTGCGCGCGGCAATCCAGCGGCGTTGGCTATTGACCAGCATGGCACGGACTTCAGGATCCGGCACCGTTTTGAGGAGGGCCGCATAGGCCTGTCCCATGGCTATGTCGGCCGCCTTTAGCCCCGCATTGCCGCAAATTTTCTTGTCGATAGGGTCGATCGCCTTGGTGCAGTCGATGGCAAAGGCCGGCGTTGCAATGCCCAATCCGAGGAACGTTACCAGGCCAGCGATCGTCAGCTGGGTTCTTGCCGTGAATTGATGGCCGGACATAGGGATGCGTGCTCCTCTGTTTCTTCCGCCACATGATGTGGCTGGGTGATATCGCGCCCTCGCCAGACCGAGGCGGTTGTTGAAAGCACCATCACGGTCTTGGCGCTGTTCGCAAATAGCTCGATATCGTTGTTGGTTGTACGAGATTTCGGAAATATGAACGTCCGTGCACTTGTAATGGACGATACTGCACCACCCCGCCTACCGGGGAGGCATCATGAAGGTTAGGCAAGATCCCGCACAGTGTAGGCGAGCGCCATGCATGCCTGCATCGCCCAGCAGGCATGACAAGCGTGGCCCTGACCAAAGCCAGCCGTCGAGTGGCTCGCCGTTATTTTCCATCTGGCTTGCTTTCACGCAACGTATCGCTGAGCCCGATTCGGGCCGTGCCGATCAGTTGTTCTGTCGGCAAACGGGCAGTATCCGTTCGTTGCATGCGGATGTGGGCGGCTCTCGCCTCAGATGTTCGAGATACCGAAGGAGTAGTAGGCTGCGGAAGTTATTTGATCCGCCAATTCCTGCAAGAAATCAGTTGAATTTGTTGGTTCTGAAAACGGCTTTTTCTCGAGCGATTTCAATCTCCTTTGAGAAGGAGGATTCGTTATCCTTCTGAAGTCAATGGCTTATTTGTGCGCCAGCGCAAGATGCGTCCGAGGTTCCAAACTCATCAAGACCTCCGCCTCTCAAACGCACACCGGCAACTCGCCATGGATGCCCGATGATTATTGAAGTCGGCTTGGGTTGCATCACGTGTCTGGAGATGCTGAGGCTTCGGACACAAACAGTGATCTCGCTCCCCTAAGAGCTCATCGGTAATGTCCATGCCTCGTGCGAAAACGCCTAGAATGATGACTTCTTCTTCGCGTACCGCAAACGCCACGCTGACACTGCGTCGGTAACCGATAATGCGCAGTTAGGGATGGAGCTTTCTCGCACAGTGCCGCGTTCTGGGAACGTTTCGAGTGCCTCGATGAAGGTGATCACTTCGTCCAGAAAGTTGCTGGCGGTGCGAGTGCCTGCGTCGCGAGAGATTTCGGTAAAGAGGTTGTCGAGCTCCGCCTCCGCCTTGGGATGAACCGCGCCGAGTTTGCCGGAGGCCATTTCGTTTAAGTTATGCGGCCCAGGCTGGTGCGCCCAGCATGGCGTAATACTGCTCCTCGGCTTCGGCCGG
>NZ_LXKN01000051.1 GCF_001692325.1 Rhizobium sp. AC27/96
CCGCCAGACGCCGTGATCGTCTCGCTGTAACCCGCATTCAGCGTCGCTGCACCAAGCGTCGCAGGCGTAAGCCCTATCGTCGGTGCCGATATCGTGAGGGTTACTGTCGCCGGCGCGGACGTGCCGCCGCCATTTGTCGCGGTATAGGTGAAGCTGTCCGGACCTGCATAGCCTGCTGTCGGGGTGTAAGTGATGGTCGTACCCGTTGCCGTCGCCGTCCCGTGAGCGGCCGCAGTTGCGATCGCGACAGAGGTCGGCGTTCCGCCGGTGATATTCAGGGTGATCGGATTTGCCGACGAGTTCTGGGCAACGGTTGCTGAAACATTGTTGGCGACGGGCTGCTGGGTGCCGATGGTCATGCTATAGGCGCGAGAGCCGGTGTATGGTCCCGTGCCGGTCGAGCTATCGGTGGCGGTGACGGTGAAATTGAACGGGCCTGCCGCAGTCGGCGTACCGGAAAGGACGCCAGCTGGCGAGAGCGTTAGGCCAGTTGGCAGGGAACCGGCGGTCACCACATAAGTATAGGAAGTGGTGCCGCCAGACGCCGTGATGGTCTGGCTGTAAGCTGTCCCGGTCGTCCCTGCGGGCAGGGAGGCTGGAGCGATTGCGATCGTCGGCGCGGAGACCGTCACGTTATAGGCCCTGGAACCTGTGAAGGGTCCGGTTCCGCTGGAGCTATCCGTTGCAGTGACAGTGAAGTTGAATGAGCCCCCTGCCGTGGGTGTTCCGGAGAGGGTGCCTGCGGAAGATAGCGAAAGGCCAGCCGGCAAGGCACCCGACGTGATTGCATAAGTATAGGAACTGGTACCGCCTGATGCGGTGATCGTTTGACTATAGGCGGAAGCCACAATACCTGCGGAAAGCGTCGTCGGGGCGATCGCGATCGTCGGCGCGGAGACGGTCATGCTATAGGCCCTGGAGCCTGCGAATGGCGCGCCGGTTCCCGTCGAGCTATCCCTCGCGCTGACGGTAAAGTTGAAGTTGCCGCCTGCCGTTGGCGTGCCGGACACGGTGCCCGAGGACGATAAAGTCAGGCCAGACGGAAGAGCGCCTGCGGTCACGGTATAGGTATAAGGGCCGGTGCCGCCAGAAGCGGTGATCGTTTGACTGTATGGGGAAGCCACAGTACCTGCGGAAAGCGTCGTCGGGGCGATTGCGATCGTCGGGGCGGAAACGGCCATGCTGTAGGCTCTGGAGCCGGAGAACGGCGCGCCGGTCCCCGTCGAGCTATCCCTCGCGGTGACGGTGAAGTTGAATGAGCCGCTTGCCGTTGGCGTGCCGGACACGGTGCCCGAGGACGACAAAGTCAGGCCCGCCGGAAGCGCGCCCGCTGTGAGGGTATAGGTGTAGGGGCTGGTGCCTCCGGTCGCGCTGATCGTTTGACTATAGGCTACTCCAACCGTGCCGCCCGGCACCGAGGCCGTGCTGATCGTGATTGTCGGCACGCTGACGGTTATGGTCACGGCCGCCGGCGCCGAAGTGCCGGCGGTGTTGGTGGCTGTATAGGTGAAACTGTCCGAGCCGGAGTAGCTTGCCGTCGGCGTATAGGTGATGGTCGTTCCGCTGGCAGTGGCGGTTCCGTGGGTTGCCTGGGTCGCGACCGCCACCGATGTAGCTGCTCCTCCCGAGAGGTTCAGCGTGATCGGATTGGACGTGCTCCCATGGCTCACTGTTGCGCTGACCGGGCCGGCAACGGGTGCCGTCACGCCTGCTGGTGCAATTGCAATATTGACAGTGAAAGGATGCGCGCTCGCGTCAACCAGGATGAAACTGTCGCTGGTGGCTCCGTCACCACTGTTTGTATAGACGAAAGACCCGGCCGCGGAGTTGTAATTCGAGATCGAACCATGCTGCGGTGACGTCGCATTCGGATCAGTGACGGGATTAAGGCCGACGGGGTCGCACAGTGTGCCGATGTTGACAGTGAGCGCGCCCCCAGATGCCATTGGGCTTGTCGACGGCGTCGTATGTGAATCCGGGAAGTTGAAGACGGTGCAGGCGGCGTAAGCCACGTTCGGAGTTACCAGCGACAAGCCCACGCAGAACAGGCTGGCGAGCAGGACCAGCTTCAACAGCAATACGGGAGTGCGCGCGATGGCGGCTATCGATCCCGTCGTTACTCTGGATACCCGTCTGGGCATCCGCGCTCGACAGCGCATCCAAATTCCAAGCAGATCATCTTTTGATATGTAAGCCTTGCCCTGAATCCAGGGTTTTCCTCTGGCAAGTGCAGTCGCCGGCAGTTCGTCACTTGTCATTTGCCCAACCCAAAGACAGAGCAGCTCCGCTGCTGAAAAGCAGGACGTTGCTCTTGAAATTGCCCGCTCACATTGTGGCGGGCGCCCCTCTACTCAATCAAAGTACTATCGGAGGCGACCTGAAAGGCAATTTTCTAATCACGAAAAACGCCAGGATTGCTTATTATGAAATTATTATTCAATTAGATGTTGTAAATTAGCCACATTGCAGATTGGTTGCATCTTAATCATGGCATCCGAAGTCCCGTGCGATAACGCATAACTCCGCCGAGCCGTCCCAGAAATACGATACTGGCGTCTATCGGGGCTTTGCTCAGCCTGTGCGAATCAGCAGTCGGGATCATCGAGGGAAACGGAGGTGCGGAGCGTCTTGTTTCAGCTCGGGAGGTTGGAGCCCGGTTTCATGGGCGGAAAAGGATGCACGAGGAGAAGGAAAAATAGGTTCCTCTCCATCTGAATTGTGCCGCTCCACGCGGCCAGCACCGAAATATGGTTGTTGCAGGCCACACTAAGCGTAGTCCTCGATGACAGTGCAGGAGGTTGGAAGTTAGCGTATGCCCGACTTCATGAAGGACGATACGACCTGCCGTTGCAGGACGACGTAAAGGATGAAGATGGGCAGGCTTGCCAGTGTCGATGCCGCCATGAGTGGGCCCCAAAGCGTGCCTTCGGATGTCATGAACATCTGGATGCCGATCTGGACGACGCTGTTTTCCGGGGTCCGCGAGAGGAGCAGCGGCCAGAAATATTCATTCCAGGTGGAGATGAAGACGAGGATCGCGAGTGAGGCGATCGTGCCGCGCAGATTGGGCATCACCACCTCCCAAAGTATGCGCCAGTTGCCTGCGCCGTCCATTCGCGCCGCTTCCAGCACTTCTTTGGGAAAGCTGCGCATGGCCTGCAGCAGCATCAGCACGGCGAGTGCCGAGGCAAAATGCGGCAAGATCAGTGCTGTCACGCTGTCGAGAAGACCCAGATTTGCGACCAGCAGATAGTTGGGGATCATCGCCACCTGCAGGGGCACCAACCAAGTCAGGGCGACGAGTGCATGCACGATCTTGTCGAAGGGAAAGCGCCAGCGGGCAAAGGCATAGGCGGCAAGGATGCCGGTGAGAAGCTGGACGATGGTCACGGCCGTTGAGACAACCAGGGTATTGGCCAGCATTTGGACGATTGGAATGGACTTCAGCGCGTAGACATAATTGTCAAGCGAAGCGGCAGTCGGCCAAAGGCTCTTCTCAAATACCTTGTTGGCCGGGCGAAGGGAGGTGACGATCATCCAATAGACTGGAAACAGGCAGAACAGAGCCAGGAGGCCCATGACAGTATGGCCCGCTGCCATATGCCCGCCGGCGACGATCCTGAGCCGAGGTCGGACGGCAGGAGGTGAGGGCGCCTCAATTGTCATGGAACGAATACCTGTCGATCAATCGGAAAAGAAGAAAGGCAATGGCTCCGAAGCCGATGAAAAGGATGACGGCAGCCGCGGAACTCCACCCCACAGAGAGGCTGGAGAAGCCGAAGTCCCAAAGTAGATAATAGATATTGGTAGTCGAACCGAGCGGGCCGCCGGCCGTCAGGACATTGATATAGGAAAAGCTCCACTGCGCGCCGAGCAAGATGGTCATCATCACCAGGAACAGGATCGTCGAGCTCAAAAGCGGCAGGCGGATATCGCACACGATATTCCATCTGCTGGCGCCGTCCATGCGTGCTGCCTCAATCAGTGCCGGGTTGATATTCGCATTGGCGGCCGAGAGGATGAGGGTCGAGAAGCCGATGAGCTTCCATCCCGTCAGCACGATGATAGTCCAGATCGCGATCTTCGGATCCTGCAGGAAACGCACACTGCCGAAGCCCAGCATCTTTAGAATGATGTTGGCCATGCCATGGCCGGGGTCTAGCAGCCAGCGCCAGATGGCGGCGGCGACCACGGGCGAAACGATCATTGGCAGAAAGATTACCGCCCGATACCAATTGCGGGCGCGCGCCGGCAGGTCGGCTGTGAAAAGCGCGATGGCAAGCGGCAGGAGCACGGCAAGCGGCAGAAGCCCAAGGATGTAGATACCGGTGTTTTTCAGTGCCAGCCAGAACTTCGGCAGTGTGAAGATATTGGCATAGTTCTTCCAACCGACATAGGTGATTGGCGTCGTGGGCAACATGTCCCACTGGTAGAAGCTCAAGCGAAACGCGTCGATAAGCGGCCAGTAGATCCAAAGGATGAATGTGGTGACAACAGGCGCTAGATAAAGCCAGGGAAGGCAGCTTTGCCTCCATCGACGCGGGCGCTGAGTTGTGATGGCCATCGATGATGCGATCGCGGCTGTCATGAATTCACCTTGTAAAGACGAAGAAAAGCTCTTTTTTAGAAACCGGCCCGACAGAAATCTCCGACGGGCCGGCCGTTTAATCGCTCTTTGAGGCCTAGTTGGTTGTCGCCGGCATGAGCGCCTGGGCGGTGCTCTGGGCTTCCTTCAACGCTGCCGCAGGGTCACCGCCGCCGAACACTGCGGCTTCGGCGCCCTCCATCATGGTCTTGACGATCTGGCGATAGTTCGGGCCTGGGAAGGGCTCCCAGGGTTCCAGCACGTCAAGCTGCTCGAGATTTGGCTGAAGCAGCGGATGATCCTTCACCCAGTTGCCGAGATACTGCGGATCGTTGACGATATCGGTGCGCAGTGGCAGGTAGCCGATTTCTGACGTTATTACCGTGTAGGCGTGCTTCGACGTCATGAATTTCATGAGTTCCCAGGCGGCTCGTTGCTTTACCGGATCGTGCGTCATGATGACGAGGGCGCTGCCCGAGTTGTTTGGCCGGACGGGCTTGTCGCCAAAGCGAGGCATGGTGGTGGCGCGAAGCTCGAAATTGCCTTTTGCGCCCTTCAAGAGATATCCCTGCACGGCCGATGTCTGCAGATACATGCCGACCGTGCCGGCCGCCATCGCATCCATCGCCGCATTGATATCGAGGTTCGTATAGACTCCGGCCTCGTAGAGGTCCTTCAGCACGGTGACGGCCTCGACAGCCGGAGCCTGCTCGAAAGTTAAGGTTCTGCGATCAGGCGACAGAACGTCGCCGTTGTTGGAACGGATTACCCCTTGAAACAACCAGTCGCCGGCCGAAGGCCCGAAAATGCCTGTGGCGATGCCTTCGGCGTCGGTCTTGTCGACGATCGCCTTTGCGGCCGTCTTCACGTCAGCCCAGGTCTTAGGCGGATGGTCGGGATCAAGCCCGGCCTTGCGGAAGAGATCGGCATTGTAAAAAAGTACCGGGGTGGAGAAGGTATAGGCAAGGCCATAGGTCTTGCCGTCATAGACACCTAGCTTCAACCCGCGCGGCGCTATGCCCTCGAAATGAGCGGAAAGCTCGGCTGCGGGGATGATATCCTCAAGCGCTACGGCGCCTAGATTGTGGACCATGAAATCGAAGTCGGAAAACACCATCTGGGCGACGTCCGGGCCACGCCCGGCGGCTAGATCGGCCTGCACGCGAGTGCTGATTTCCGATGATGAAACGCCGACGCCATTCACCTTGATATTGGGATAGGCAGTCTCGAATTCGGCAATCAGACGTTTTGTAGCTTCGGCACCGACGCCGGCCGAGGCAAGATTGTAATTGTAATAATTGAGAGTGACCGGCGTATCTACCTTGGCCGGGATCTCCGCGGCGGATGCCACACATGCAAGGGCACTCACGGCAAGCAATACGCCGCCGCCCACAAAGGTTCTGCGTCTCATTGGTTCCTCTCCGTGTTCACTCGACCGCGTCGAGCGCTGCCTGGCTTTCGTATTTCTTCAGGATTTCCGCCATGTCGGCGAAGGTGAAGCAGTGCAATTCCCGCCGATCCGAAGGCTGCGGCGCAAACGAAATCGTAAGGCCGGACTGACGAATAGTGCCGATAGCAAAGGATGCGCCGGCAAGCATGCGAATTCCTTCGTTCAGATAGAGAACATCGGTCGCGGCATGTTGGCCGATGCCGACGACGACGGGAATGCCGTACCAATTGCTGACACGGTCGTAATGGATGTGACCGGACAGAATACCGACGACGTTGCGGCCGGCAAGCAGCACTCTCAGCCTTTCCGTATCGATGATCGAAAGCGCCTCCCATTCGAGATCCGGGTCGGAATCGAGCGCCGGAGCATGATGCATGACCAGAAGCTTCGGCAGGTCGACATGGCGATTGAGTTCGTCTTCCAGCCATGCGAATTGCGATTCTTCGAAGGAACCTCCGACCTTATAGGGTGCGCTGGAATCAAGGATGATGATGTGAATGCCGTCGATCACGGCGGCATGGTCATAGGGAGCGGCGATATCGCTGGTGCGGCCAAGCATCGCCCTATAGAACCCCTCGCGCTTGTCGTGATTTCCGAGCGCAAAGAGCATGGGAATGTCCAGCTCGGCTTCGGCTAGGATGTGCTTCAATTCCTCGTAGGAGCCGATATCCCCGCGATTTGTCAGATCGCCGCTTGCGACGATGAAATGCGGCTTGGGTGTCAGGCGCTTGATCTCCGCGATGATGGCGCGAAGCGTAGCTGAGGTGTCCGAATAAAGATGATCATCCGTAACTGTGGGGTTACCTATGTGAAGATCAGTCAGATGCACGAAGGTCAGGGGAGCTGTCATAGGGAGGATCCTGTGGCTACGTTAAATGGCTTTTCCAAAGGACTTGCTTTGCTGTCGGCCGATAGATAGTCTCCCAACATGACACGTGAATGAAGGTTCATTCAGAATGGAACTCGACCCCATCCGCCGCGAACGAATTCTTGCGGCAGCAGCAAAACTCATAGTGGCCAATGGCCTCCAATGCTCCATGGCAGCCGTTGCCGAGGAGGCCGGCGTAGCGACCGGTTCGATCTACAATTATTTCAAGTCCAAGGACGATATGATCCGGGGCGTCTATGCACAGCTCGCTGACGTAATCTGCGGTCGACTTATTCCGGAAGCGGATAGCCCTGACGACGCGAAAGCGAGAATATTTCGTTATATATTCGATTATATAGATTTTATCTGGGAGGATCGTGAGCGAGCCATGCTTTTCGAGTATCTCTCCAGCGTCCCGCTGATCTCGATGCAGGAACTCTCGCAGACCTTTGCAACAATAAACCGCTATTCGCTCGGTCTCATGGCCGGCGGCCAGCACGCCGGGCTGCTCGCCGACATACCTCCTGCGACGCTTGCAGGCTATATTGGCGGCGGTATTCGCAATACCCTGAAGTGGCGGCGCGCCGATCCCGATCCATTAACCGCGAACGAGCGCGAAGAGCTGGCGTTGATGAGCTGGAAAGCAATCGCAAAGTAAGGCGCCATTGCGAACTTCGACTTCGGTTATGAACGTCGTTGGTCTGCATGGTGGCTGCCAAGAAGGGTCGCGATTTTCCAGCTTTTGTGAGCGGCAAGCTTTATGCCAACCTCGCTCAATCTCGAACCGGCACCATACCACCTATAGCGCATCGAGAGCGATGAGCCCGGGAACATAGTGCCCCGGGAAAGAGGCCGGCACAACGTGATGCTTCCGGGCAGGCCGGTGGAGGAGGAATTGGTTCCTCTCGTCCTAGCCCTGTTGACAAAATGACGCTGCACGTAGAACCGTGCCTTGACGTATCAGCGATCAGGCACCGCCATTATGCAAGTATCAAGTCCGCAAGAAGCCTTTCCTGAGTTAGGAACTGTAGAAAACCCTGCAGTGTTGTACGACGGGAACGATGCTTTCATTTGCTATGAAGCCTCGCCCCGCGTGGGAGGCGGCAATGTTGTGATCAGGTTCGGGCAGGTCATCGATTTCCGAATAATACCCATGAACGTTGAGGGCCTGAAAGGCTGCAGGTATCCAGTCAATCCGTGGAGTTTCAACGAAATCTCACAGTGCGAGGAGACCTCCAAATGGAAGGCCCTTAATCCAAGATTTTGGCTTGTATCTTTCAATGATGTTATGGTCGAAGTTCTATTCGAAACGGTCTCTCTTTTAAGTCGAGACACGGAGCGCAGGCCGCCACACAGAACGTTGATTGACGCCGTGCTTGGACTGAAAGCAGGCACCTCTCAGCAAGTTTTACGGTAAGGATTCTCAAATCGGCCGAATAATGATTCAATGCTGCTTTGGGAGGTGGCGTTGGCAGGGGCGATTTGAGTGGTGCCGAATGACGGATCGTAGAGCCTCTTCTGCCAGCAGAGAAGGGGCGCAGGTCTCGTCCATGTCGTGACGAGCGGCGATTGTTGATTTCCGGTAGGAACTGACCCGTTGGTGGCAGATATTTCCATTGAGAATTGACCCATGTTTGAACCTTGCCCTGCGTGTTTTCAGCGAGGGCTA
>NZ_LXKN01000052.1 GCF_001692325.1 Rhizobium sp. AC27/96
TGCGCCGAGGCGCGGGGATCGAAAACGCATAGCCCGCCGTCCAAAAAGGCAAAAACGGGAGGACGAGCGGAAAATCAGTCGAGTTTTTCAACGATATCGTCCCAATGCGGACCAACAGCCTAATGAAAATTCCTGGATTTCACCTTGAGCGTATCGATGTGCAGATCAGGCACATAGATCTCGCGCGCCTTCATGATAGCTCGCTCCCTCGAGTCAGGTGAACCGGGCGTCCCATGGGCGAACTCGTCGCCGCGGCCGGTCGGGAGCTTGAAGGTTTCATCGCGATAGGCAAGGCCAGACAGATCGCTTGTCAGATCGAAGAGCTGCTGGGCGATCAGATGCACGACCTCCCCTTCCCGCTGGATACGGCCGTTGATCGCCATCATCGAAGCGCCGAGCACGATGCGCCGGCGCCGCTCGAAGAGTGTCGGCCAGACAACGACATTGGCTGGCCCCGTCTCATCCTCGACGGTCAGGAACATGACGCCCTTGGCCGAACCCGGCTTCTGACGCACAAGCACGAGACCGCCGGTCATCAGCCAGCGGCCATCAGGCGCCAACATGGCCTCCTCGCAGGTGATGATATTGCGGGTGGCAAGATCCTTGCGCAGAAAGGCCAGCGGATGCTGGCGCAGAGTTAGCCCCGTGTGGCTATAATCGTGGATGACATTATGGCCCTCGGTCATCTGGCGAAGGCTGACGGAAGGCTCCTGCTGCTCGGCGATTGTCTTGTGCTCGCGTTCGGCAGCCGCCGCAAACAAAGGCAGCGGCTCATCACGCAGCGCCTTGATCGCCCAGAGCGCATCACGGCGCTGCAAATTGAGCGACGACAGAAAAGCATCCGCCTCCGCAAGCTCGACGAGGGATGCCGCCGGCACGCCAGATCGCCGCCAGAGATCGTCGACGCTGTCGAATGGCTGGTCGGCCCGGGCGGCAACAATGCGGGCAGCATCGACCGCAGCAAGCCCGTGGACCATGCGCATGCCAAGACGAACAGCGTTGCGGTCACTGCCTTCGACCGGCTCCAGCTTGCAATCCCACCGTGAGCGATTGATGCAGACGGGCCGCACCTCGACACCATGCTTGCGGGCGTCACCGACGATCTGGGCCGGGGCATAAAACCCCATGGGCTGAGAGTTCAAAAGCGCGGCGCAGAAGGCGTCGGGATAGTGGCATTTCACGTAAGAGGAAGCATAGGCAATCAGGGCGAAGCTTGCGGCGTGGCTCTCCGGAAAACCGTACGAGCCAAAGCCTTCCAGCTGAGAGAAGGTCTTTTCGGCAAATTCCGGCGTATAGCCATTCCTGACCATGCCGGAAACGAGTTTGTCCTTGAACTTCGAGACACCACCAGTGAACTTGAAGGTCGCCATCGACTTGCGCAACTGGTCGGCCTCGCCGCCGGTAAAGCCAGCACAGACCATCGCCACCTTCATCGCCGACTCCTGAAACAGCGGCACACCAAGCGTCTTGCCGAGAACGGCTTCGAGCTCCGGGGTCGGATAGATGACCTCCTCCTTACCTTCCCGGCGCCGCAGATAGGGATGGACCATGTCACCCTGGATCGGGCCGGGTCGGACGATCGCCACCTGGATGACGAGATCGTAGAAGGTGCGCGGCTTCATCCGCGGCAGCATCGCCATCTGGGCGCGGCTTTCGATCTGGAAGGTGCCGAGCGTATCTGCCTTGCGGATCATCGCATAGGTCGCCTGATCCTCCTGCTCGATACCGGCAAGGTCGATTGGTCTGCCCTTGTGCTTCTCGATCAGCGAAAATGCCTTCGACATGCAGGTGAGCATGCCGAGCGCCAGCACATCGACCTTCATGAATTTTAGCGCCTCGACGTCGTCCTTGTCCCATTCGATCACCTGTCGGTCGGCCATGCTCGCCGGCTCGATCGGCACGAGATCGTCGAGCCGGTCATGGGTGAGCACGAAACCGCCTGGATGCTGGCCGAGGTGGCGCGGCGCCCCCATCAGCTGCTGGGCCAGCGTCAACGTCAGAGCAAGTCGTCGATCGTCGGGATTGAGATTGAGCTCACGCAGACCGCGGTCGGTCACCAACTCGTCGGACCACGACCACATGCCCGACGACAGGGATTTGATCACGTCCTCCGGCAGGCCGAGCGCCTTGCCGACATCGCGGATCGCTCCCTTGGCACGGTAGCGCGTGACAGTGGCACAGAGAGCCGCCTTCTGATGGGTGTAGGTCTTGTAGATCCATTGGATCACCTCCTCGCGCCGCTCGTGCTCGAAATCGACATCAATGTCGGGCGGTTCATCACGCTCCTGGGAGACGAAGCGCTCGAAGAGCAGGTTGTTGGTCTCGGGATCGATAGAGGTGATGCCGAGGATATAGCAGACGGCGGAGTTGGCGGCCGATCCCCGCCCCTGGCATAAAATGCCCTGGCTGCGGGCATAGCGCACGATCGAAAACACCGTCAGGAAATAGGGGGCGTATTTCATGGTGCGGATAAGATCGAGTTCGTGGCGGATCACCTTCAGCACCGACGGCGGCAAACCCTCAGGGTATCGGTTCGGGATGCATTCCCAGACATAGTGCTCAAGGGATTCCTGGGCGTTTTTGCCGGGAACGATCGCCTCCTCCGGATATTGGTAGGTCAATTCCTCCAGCGAGAACTTGCAGCGCTCGACGATCTCAAGCGTGCGGGCGAGTGCTTCCGGATAGCGCGGAAAGAGACGCTCCATCTCATCCGGCGGCTTCAAATAGCGGTCGGCATGCCTCTCGCGTTCGAAGCCGACGTCATCGATCGTGGTATTGCTGCGAATGCAGGTGAGGATATCCTGCAGCTGCCGGCGCGACGGTTCATGGAAGAGGACGTCGTTCGTGACGACGGTTCGGACCTTGAAGCGGGCTGCCAGGTTCGAAAGCCCATGCAGCCGCATCTGGTCGTTCGGTCGCCGGCGCAGGCAGAGCGCAAGATAGGCGCGATCGCCGAAGATGCCAGCGAGCTTCCTCAGCTGAACCGCACAGGTCTCATCGGCAAGGTCGGGAACCAGGATGGCGATCAGACCCTCGGCATAGAGGGCGACATCTTCGAGATGCAGGATGCACTTGGCCTTGCCGCCCCTCTTCTTGCCGAGCGTCAGAAGCCGGGTGAGGCGCGAATAGGCGGCGCGATCGGTGGGATAGACCAGGATAGACATGCCGTCGACCAGATCGAGCCGGCAGCCGACGACCAGACGCAGGCCGGTGGCGCGTGACGCTTCCAGAGCCCTGACAATGCCGGCGAGCGAATTGCGGTCGGCAATGCCAAGCGCCGTGATACCGAGCTCCTTTGCCGTCCGAAACAGCTCGTCGGCCGACGAGGCGCCGCGCAGGAAAGAGAAATGGGTGGTGACCTGCAGCTCGGCATAGCTCATGCGAATATCCCATGCAGGAACCAGCGGTGCGAGCCTGTGCCGGGGTTGACACCGTCGCCGGAGCGAAAAATCCACAGACGTTCACCGGTCTCATCCTCGATCACGAAATAATCCCGGATCGCCTCGAATTCCGAGCTTCGGGTCCACCACTCGCCAAAGATCCGCTCCGGGCCGTCGGCGCGCTTCACCCGCAGGCGCTTGCCACGCCATGTGACGGTAACAGGCGGATGATCCGGCAAAAGCGCGATGACCTCGATCAGCTCCGGTCTTGCCAATAGCCGCACGGGTCTTGGCCAGTGATGCACCCAGGTTTCAGTGACGTCTTCGGCTGCCGCCGAGATCCGGCGGATGCTGCGCTCGGGCACATCGGATGCGACAGGCGCCATGCGATAAACGCGCTGCCCGCGATTGCCGAAGGTGTCGATCAAGGAGGTGATGTCCTCACTGCCGTCATCAACCAGGGACGACCGCTGCTCTTCTCCAAGAGGCTCGGTCATGACGGCAACCAGCGTCAGCTTCTCGATGCCGAAACCGGGCTCGATCGTCTCGGTGCGATCACGAAACAGCTTGGTCAGCCAGGCGACATCGCGGGCAGGTTTGGCCGTTCCCGCGCGGATCGCCTGTCTGGTACCGTCGACGGTCTCGACAATCAGGTCGGCCCGCCGGACGCCGAGCCCCTTGCGCTGCAGTTCGGCAACCAGCTTGATGATCAGTCGGCCGACATATTTGTCGATCGTTTCCGCCGCACCAATGGGTTCGGCAAAGGCGCGGCTGACTTCGATCCACTCCGGCGCCCGGATCGGATCGATCGGCTCGGAGACGCGGCCGAACATCTGGTCGAGACGCCTGCCGATCTCCGGGCCGAAGCGCAGCGCCAATGGCGCCCGCGGCGTCGCCGACAACTCGCCGATGGTTTTGAAGCCGAGCGTGTGCAAATCGCTGACGATCTCTGCCGGCAACCGCAGGCGCGAGATCGGCAGCCGTTCGACGGCACGGAAGATCTCGCTCGTGGGAATGATGACGACCTCGCGATCGATGGCGCGCGCGCAGGCATGTGCCGCTCCCCAGCTGTCGGCAATCGCCGCGTGGATGGTCAGTCCCCTCGCCCTAAAACGGTTGGCGATCCCTGTGAGCATGCGAAGCTCCCCACCCTGGAGATGATCGGCGCCTTGCGTATCCATGACGATGCCGTCCGTGCCATCGACCGCAACGATCGGGGAATATTGCGTCAAAGCCCAGAGCGCGATCCGGTTAAGAGCGTCCACGTCGGCGGACGGATCCGCATCGGCAAACTGCAGGCCATGCACCATGGCTTGCGCCTTGGCGGCCGGCATGCCCACGCGGATGCCGGCTTGCCTGGCCTTATCGTCGGCAGCCGACACCACGCGCTTGGAGCCGCTTCTGGTGATCAGGACAAGCGGTCTGTCAGGCGATAATTCTGTTGCGTGATCCATGCGCCTGATCCGCTCGATCGGCAGATCCGGCAGATAGATGGATACGACCCGTGGCATCGCACGCTCCTACGACAAACTCAGCGCACTCACCCGCCTTCACTCTCATCAGTTCCAGAAGCCATCGCGGCCGCCCGACGCCTGGAACCGGCAATTCCTCCGACGGCAACACACTCACCCGCCACCGCGTCGTCGATGCCGTCGGCTGCCCGAAATCCGATGCCTCCGTCTGCCGGCGCCAGCGCCGGACCACCAGACCCATCGTTCCGGTTTTTTCCGCCGCCAGCTGTAGGCGGCGGGAGGCAACCATCGGCAACCGCACAATCTCACCGACGACGGCGCCAAGCCCGCCAAAGGCCAAGGCCTCTTCCATCGATGCGAGAACGTCCGCCTCCCGGTCAGCCTCGACGAAGATGACGCGATCCGGATGAAGGCCAGCCTGCGCCAATGCCGGAAAGAACAGGTCCGGCCGCGTCAGACACCAGACGACCTTTCCCTTGGTTCGCGCCGCAATGCCTGCGGCAAACAGGGCAGCGGCCGCACCGTCTACGACCCCTGCCCCACCGCCGGCAAATTCATGGACGGCGCCATAGGCAAGGCCTCCACCCGGCAGCGTCGCATCGATCTCCGCGATACCAAAGGCGAGACAGCCAATCTTTCTGGCGGCATTCCCTTCAAGTAAGGCAATGCGGTCTTTCAGATCGGATATCACCCTGTCACGGGCTGCAGTCATCATTCACGCGTCCTTGCCCGATCGAGCGGGTATCGACATTGTATTGGTCAAGTCTATATGTTCACTGTCTGTTCCGTTTCGAGTCGCGAGTCAAGTAACCCGAAATAGGAATATTATCCCTCTATTTTAGTGGACTTTAAGATTCGCATTGGGAATCATGGACATGACTTCCAATGTCCGTTGACGGACGGCGTCAAAAAATCTCCGTCTCTCAGCCTGCAAGTTCCGCCCGTTGGCATTCCGGCGTTTCGTCGGTTACGATGCCCGCAAGCTTCAAGGGGGATGGATCGCCGATGTGCAACCTCTACCGCATGGAAGACAAGGACTGGGTGAACAAGTGGGCTCAGGACGCCGAGAGCCTGATCAACCTGATGCCGGCCTATCAGATGAACCCGGGCCAAATGGGACCGATCGTCCGAAACACCGCGGACGGCAAGAAGCAGCTCGTCCATGCGCGCTGGGGCCTTCCCTCGCCGAGGTTCGTCCTTGAGAAGGCAGCGCAAGGCAAGGCTGAGAAACTCAGGGCGAAGGGCAAGGAGTTTGATTTCGAGGAGTTGGTGCGTGAGCAGGTCGATCGCGGCGTCACCAACGTTCGCAATCTGAAGCTTCCGCACTGGAGGCGTTGGTTCGGCGTCGAGAACCGCTGCCTTGTCCCGGTCACCAGCTTTGCTGAGCCTGATCCGGCAAGCCAGCAGGATGGCGGCAATGTGCCGAACGCCTGGTTTGCGCGTGACGAAAACAAGCCGCTCATGTTCTTTGCCGGCATTCATGTTTCGCAATGGACATCGGTGAGAAAGGTCAAGGATGGGCCGACGACCGATGACCTCTATGGGTTTCTGACGACTGATCCGAACAATCTGGTCAAACCCATTCACGACAAGGCGATGCCGGTTCTGCTGCTGACCAAGGAAGCGGCTGACATCTGGATGACCGCGCCGTGGGAAAAGGCGAAGGATCTTGCCCGTTCATTGCCGGATGACGCGTTGATCGTCACCTCGCGTGAGATATATGGGTCGACCATCGTCACCAAAGAAGGTGAATTGGTCAGTCCATCAGACTTGCTGTAGCGAGCAGCCCGTCGACAGCTCAATGCAGCGACGCCTGTTCCGACAACCGCAGTTCGTGCACGGCTGTATCGACGATCTCCCCAAGCCTACGCCAGCCATAAAGATTGCGTTCGCCTACGCGCTCCTGGATCGCGGCCAGCATCCAACCGGCCACTGCTTCATCTGGAGAGGCGGATTTTACTCACGAGGGGGAAGCAGCTTTTGCCAACGGCGACCCTTTGCGCAAGGCGGCGCTTCCTGACCAGATAGTCGCAGCGATTGATCGAGCGCTCGGCAATCGACGTTGATGTATAACGATCCCGCCAACCCCGATCTTAATCAGCCTGCGAGGTTGTCTACATCTCAATCTTGGCGTTAGTGCCCATGTCCGGGCGCGAATGGCTGACAGCCGCCGCGGCCATTTTTATATAGCTGATCACTGTGCCAGGACTATCCCAGTATTCGGCGAAGGAAGGGGTCACTCTGAGCACGCGGATGGACGGGTCGTCGGCATTGTTCCACCACGCTTTGGCAGGTGTGGCCCATAGTTCCTTAACCCTCTCCCGATCGTTCAAGACTTCAGCGGCACCAGATATCGAGACGTATTTTTGGCCCTTCGAATCGGCAAAGGCAAGGCAGACGCTCGGAGCGCGAGCTATCTCGTCGTCTTTATGACTGGCGGCATCTGTCAGGAAGTATATTGCGTTCTCGATCCGCTCTGCGTGCGCCGCCATCGGCCGCGCCCGCAAATCGCCGTTAGTCTTCGTCGTAAGCATGCAAAATCCGATCTTGTCGACCAGATCCCATACTCTGCCAGTATCGTCGCTTTTGTCTGCCATCATCATCTCCATCGTTGAGCGAGCGAAACCAGTCAGCAGCGACAATGTTCCAATCATAAGACGGTCGTGGCTCAGCCGGCGATCCCACATCGGCGATTTCAAAGGCGGAGGTAGGACGGGCTCGACGCGTCCGCCGACAGGCCAGTCGGCGGCACAAGTGTTTCCGCGGTGGCGGCGTGGCCGAAACAGCGGCTTCCGAAGCGATCGATCATTCGGTCACGCGTAGACATAACCATCATGTCTTCCACTATTCAGGGGCATGTAGTCGTGTTCTCACTGAACTACCTCGACGATTGTCCGTGTGTGCGGATCAACGAGAACGATGTGGTTGTTCAGAACGGTATAACGATATTTCGTCACAC
>NZ_LXKN01000053.1:0-2500 GCF_001692325.1 Rhizobium sp. AC27/96
CACGTCCGCAGCCTTTTGCATAGGCGGTTTGATGCTGCTTGATGCTGTGGTTTATTTTGGGTGTTTTGGGGCTGGTTTTGGCGTGGTTGCGTGCTTGCGCGGAGGCATAGAAACACAAAAAGCCCGCTTTGTGCGGGCCTTTTTGTGTTTGGTTGCGGGGGCAGGATTTGAACCTGCGGCCTTCAGGTTATGAGCCTGACGAGCTACCGGGCTGCTCCACCCCGCGCCATCTCGAGCGAACTGTTTTTCAGTTCGTCTCGACGAAGCAAGCCGTGTTCGGCTTGCGTCATCAGCGTAAACCGCGAAGCGGTTTATCGCGTATTATCAGCGTAAACCCGAAGGGTTTATCGCGTCCGAGCAAACCCGGAGGTTTTGTCTCGTATTACCAGCGCAAATCCGGAGGATTTGTCGCGTGTGGGCACCCTTATTTTGGATTCCCACCAGATTTCAGAAGCGTTTGCTGCTTCTTTCCAGAAGCGACAAAGGCCGCTTGTGAGCGGCCTATTGTAACACGGCTAGGCCGTTTGTGTGATGAGAAGATTGAGATTGCCTCATTTTCATGAGACGAGGCTAAACCGCGATGCAATTTAGCCTGAGTTGCGTTTGGCAGACCTGGCAGCGACCTACTCTCCCGCGTCTTAAGACGAAGTACCATGGGCGCAGGGGCGTTTCACGGCCGTGTTCGGAAAGGGAACGGGTGCGGCCACCCCGCCATAACCACCAGGTCGGCAAAGCGCAACTTCGGGCTAAACCTTGCGGATTTAGCCCGATTTGAGAAGCTGGATTTTTTTAAACACGTCGTTGGTGCGTTTCCGGTCAAAGACCGCAAGCGCAAAGCGCGTCGCCGGAGATCCGGCGCGCCGTCCGCAGCGCAGCGATCGAAGATCGCGACAGCGTGAGGACAAAACTCAATGCAGATGAACGTTTACGTTCGTCTGATGAGCACTGGCAATGAGAACAATCAAGCCAATCGAGCTATTAGTACCGGTAAGCTTCATGCGTTGCCGCACTTCCACACCCGGCCTATCAACGTGGTAGTCTTCCACGGCTCTGATAGGGAACACTCGTTTTCAGGTTGGTTTCCCGCTTAGATGCCTTCAGCGGTTATCCATTCCATATGTAGCTACCCTGCTATGCCCTTGGCAGGACAACAGGTCCACCAGAGATATGTCCATCCCGGTCCTCTCGTACTAGGGACAGATCCTGTCAATATTCCTACACCCACGGCAGATAGGGACCGAACTGTCTCACGACGTTCTGAACCCAGCTCACGTACCGCTTTAATTGGCGAACAGCCAAACCCTTGGGACCTGCTCCAGCCCCAGGATGCGATGAGCCGACATCGAGGTGCCAAACAACCCCGTCGATATGGACTCTTGGGGGTCATCAGCCTGTTATCCCCGGCGTACCTTTTATCCGTTGAGCGATGGCCCTTCCACGCGGGACCACCGGATCACTATGACCGACTTTCGTCTCTGCTCGACTTGTCAGTCTCGCAGTCAGGCGGGCTTATGCCATTGCACTCGACGACCGATTTCCGACCGGTCTGAGCCCACCATCGCGCGCCTCCGTTACTCTTTCGGAGGCGACCGCCCCAGTCAAACTACCCACCATACACTGTCCCGGATCCGGATAACGGACCGCGGTTAGACATCCATGACGATAAGGGTGGTATTTCAAGGATGGCTCCACAAGAACTGGCGTCCCTGCTTCAAAGCCTACCACCTATCCTACACATGCCGACACGAATGCCAGTGTAAAGCTATAGTAAAGGTGCACGGGGTCTTTCCGTCTGACCGCAGGAACCCCGCATCTTCACGGGGAATTCAATTTCACTGAGTCTATGTTGGAGACAGCGGGGAAGTCGTTACGCCATTCGTGCAGGTCGGAACTTACCCGACAAGGAATTTCGCTACCTTAGGACCGTTATAGTTACGGCCGCCGTTTACTGGGGCTTCGATTCAGAGCTTGCACCCCTCCTCTTAACCTTCCAGCACCGGGCAGGCGTCAGACCCTATACGTCGTCTTGCGACTTCGCAGAGCCCTGTGTTTTTGGTAAACAGTCGCTACCCCCTGGTCTGTGCCACCCTCACATACTTGCGTATATAAGGGTCACGCTTCTTCCGAAGTTACGCGTGCAATTTGCCGAGTTCCTTCAACATAGTTCTCTCAAGCGCCTTGGTATACTCTACCTGACCACCTGTGTCGGTTTCGGGTACGGTCTATACGGTGGAGCTATTTCCTGGAACCGCGTCCCCGCCCACACAATCCAATAAGTGTGAACAAGTTAAGCAATCCGTCACTACCACCAGGCCCACGATTATTAACGTGGTTCCCATCGACTACGCGTGTCCGCCTCGTCTTAGGGGCCGGCTAACCCTGCTCAGATTAACTTTAAGCAGGAACCCTTGGTCTTTCGGCGAGAGGGTCTCTCACCCTCTTTATCGTTACTCATGTCAACATTCGCACTTCCGATACCTCCAGGGCCCCTCACAGGTAC
>NZ_LXKN01000054.1 GCF_001692325.1 Rhizobium sp. AC27/96
CCCCTCAAGCTATTCTTGCTTGGGTTTTGGGATCGAAGAAGACGGTTTTATCGAGGTTGAATGCGAGGCGAGCGTTCTGGCCGGCCTGGATGCGGACGTCGGCGCGCAGGCGGGCGACGACTTCCTTGCCGCCGAGCTTGATGACGGCGAAGGTGTCGGAGCCGGCGGGCTCGACCACTTCGATGAGGCAATCGTTTTCGGAGACGGTCTTGGCATTGCGGTCGGCGCCGTCGGGGTCGGTCAGTGCCTCGGGGCGAATGCCGAAGACGACGGCACGGCCGTCATGGGCCTCGAGCTGCTCGCGCCCGGCGGCAATCGGCAGCCGGATCAGCTCGCCATCGCCGCGCGCCAAGGAGACGGACAGGCCGTTGCTGCCCTTTTCGATGGTGCCGGAGAGCAGGTTCATGGCGGGTGAGCCCATGAAGTCGGCGACGAACATGTTGGCGGGATTGTTGTAGATCTCGGCCGGTGAGCCGAACTGCTGCAGCACGCCATCCTTGAGAACGGCGATCTTGGTTGCCAGCGTCATGGCCTCGATCTGGTCATGGGTGACATAGACGATGGTGGTCTTCATGCGTTCGTGCAGGCGCTTGATCTCGGTGCGCATGTCGACGCGCAGCTTGGCATCGAGATTGGACAGCGGCTCGTCGAACAGGAAGAGCTTTGGATCGCGCACGAGCGCACGGCCCATGGCGACGCGCTGGCGCTGGCCGCCCGATAGCTGGCTCGGCTTGCGATCGAGCAGATGGCTGATCTGCAGCACCTTGGCGACCTCGTCGATCGCCTTCTTGCGCTCGTCGGCGGGCACGCCGCGCATCTCCATGCCAAAGGCGATGTTGCCGGCAACCGTCATGTTCGGATAGAGCGCATAGCTCTGGAACACCATGGCGATATCGCGCTTGGAGGGATGCAGGCCGGCGATGGAGCGTCCGTCGACGCGGATGTCGCCGTCGCTGATGGCTTCAAGGCCGGCAATGGTGTTGAGCAGGGTGGACTTGCCGCAGCCGGAGGGTCCGACGAGGACGAGGAAGCCGCCCTTCTCGAGCTCGAGATCGATGCCCTTGAGGATGTCGACGGCGCCATAGCGCTTCTTCAGTCCGGAAATTTCTAGAAAGGCCATGGCTGTTATCCTTTGACTGCGCCCGCCATCAGACCGCGCACGAAATAGCGGCCAGCGAGAATGTAGACGATGAGCGTGGGGACGGCGGCGATCATGGCGGCGGCCATGTTGACGTTGTATTCGACCACGCCGGTCGAGGTGTTGACGACATTGTTGAGCGCGACGGTCATCGGCATGGCATCGCCGGTGCCGGCATAGGCGGACGCAAACAGGAAGTCGTTCCAGATATTGGTGAACTGGTAGATGACGGTGACGACGATGATCGGCAGCGAGCTTGGCAGCATGATGCGGCGGAAGATCTGGAAGAAGCCGGCGCCGTCGACCTGGGCGGCCCTGACCAGCTCGGTCGGAAAGGCCTCGTAGTAGTTGCGGAAGAACAGCGTGGTGAAGCCGAGGCCGTAGACGACGTGGACGAAGACCAGGTTGACGGTGGAATTGCCGAAGCCGAAGCTAAACCCCGTGGCATCCTGCAGGGTGACGCCGAAGCGGCCGAGCGTGCCGAGGATGGTCGCCATCGGCAGAAGCACCGACTGGAACGGAATGAAGCAGGCAAACAGCATCAGGCCGAACACCAGCGTATGGCCGGGAAAGCGCCACTTGGTCAGCACATAGCCGTTAAGCGCACCAAGGATGGTCGAGATCGCCACGGCCGGCACCACCATTTTGATGGAGTTCCAGAAGTAGCCCTTGATGCCGGCGCAGGTGAGGCCGACGCAGGTCTCGCCCCAGGCCTTCAGCCAGGGATCGAAAGTGGGAGACTTGGGCAGCGCCAGCATGTTGCCGTTCTGGATCTCGTCCATGGTCTTGAACGAGGTGACGAGCATGACGAAGAGCGGCGCGAGATAGAACAGCGCAAACAGGAACAGCAGGCCGTAGATGATGACCCGGCTGACCCAGCGGCCGCGATTGGCGCGATGGGTGGGGTTGTCGTGCGGCGCCAGGCCGGCTGTGGAGGTGGCAACGGAGCTCATCGCGCCTTCTCCTTCAGTTCGGAATAGAGATAGGGAACGATGATGGCCGAGATGGTCATCAGCATGATCACGGCGCTGGCCGAGCCGACGGCCATCTCATTGCGCTTGAAGGTGTATTCATACATGAAGTTGGACGGCAGCCAGGCCGAGCCGCCGGGGCCGCCCGAGGTCAGCGCCACCACCAGATCGTAGGACTTGATCGCCATATGGGCGAGCACGATGAAGGCGGAGAGGAATACCGGGCGCAGCAGCGGAATGATGATGCGGCGATAGAGCTGCAGCGGCGAGGCGCCATCGATCTGCGCCGCCTTCATGATCTCGCTGTCGATACCGCGCAAGCCGGCCAGGAACATGGCCATGATGAATCCGGAGGCCTGCCAGACACCGGCGATGACGACGGTGTAGATGACGAAGTCCTTGTTCTTGATCCAGTCGAAGTGAAAGCTGGTCCAGCCGAACTGATGCAATGTCTGCTCAAGGCCGAGACCCGGATCGAGGAACCACTTCCAGGCGACGCCCGTGACGATGAAGGAGAGCGCCATCGGATAGAGGAAGATCGGCCTGAGGATGCCCTCGCCGCGGATCTTCTGGTCGAGCAGGATCGCCAGCAGCAGGCCGAGCGCCAGGCAGATGAAGATATAGAGGAAGCCGAAGATCCCCATATTGACGATCGAGGTGTACCAGGAGGATGGCGGATCGTTCTCGAAGGTCCAGCGCCAGAGGCGCTGATAGGCGCGTGCGCCCGTCAGGTCATAGGAGGGGAAGGTCTTGGAATTGGTGAAGGACAGGTAGACGGTCCACAGAATGAAGCCGTAGACGAAGACCAGCGTGATGGCGAAGCTTGGCGCAAGCACGATCCTGGGTAGCGCGTCCTGCAGGCGCGCGCGGAATGAAACCGCCGGCCGCGCCGGTACCGGTTCCCTTGTTGCAATTGAACTCATGAGGTTCATCTCCTCCCCGAGGTATGGCCTGCCGTCAGAGGCTTCCCCGCTCAGGCGGGAAAGCCGTTCTCAAGATCCGCTATCAGCGTGCGTCGTCGATCGCCTGGACGAGCTGGGTGACAGCTTCGTCGGAGGACTTGATCTGGCCGTGGACGAATTTGGAGACCACGTCCTTATAGGCATTGGCGATTGCCGGAGGTGCGCCATAGCCCTGGGCGAGCGAGCCGAACAGCGTGCCGCCTTCATTGGCGTGCTTCAGGTCGGCAATGCCCTTCTTGCCGCAGGCGTCAAACGCGGTGTCCGGCACGTCGGTGCGGGAGGGAACCGAGCCCTTGACGACGTTGAAGGCCGACTGGAAGCTCTTCGACAGGGTTGCGGTTGCCAGCGCTACCTGGGCGGCCTTGCGGTCGGCGGGAACGTTGAACATGCCGAACATGTCGGAGTTGTAGATCACGCTGCCTTCGGTGCCGGGGAAGCGGTAGCACAGATAGTCGGTGTTCGGGGTCTTCTTGGCGGCGACGAATTCGCCCTTGGCCCAGTCGCCCATGACCTGCACGAGGGCATCACCCTTGATGACCATGGCGGTGGCAAGGTTCCAGTCGCGGCCCGAGAAGTTCGGGTCGACATACTTGGTGATCTTGGCCAGGTTATCGAAGGACTTCTTCATCGTGTCGGACTTCAGCGAGGCCTCGTCGAGGTCGTTGAAGGCCTTCTTGTAGAATTCCGGACCGCCGGTCGACAGCACGATCGAATCGAACATCGTCGCTTCCTGCCAATCCTGACCGCCGAGTGCCAGCGGCACGACGCCGGCAGCCTTGGCCTTGTCGAGCAGCGCGATCAGGTCATCAAACGTCTTGGGCTGGGTGCCGCCGATCTTGTCCATGACGGCCTTGTTGATCCACAGCCAGTTGACGGAGTGGACGTTGACCGGGGCTGCGACCCACTTGCCCTTGTAGACGGCGAACTTCTGCAGCGCCTTTGGAACCGACTTGTCCCAGCCTTCCTTCTTGGCGGTCTCGGTCAGGTCGCCCATCACGCCTTCCTGGGCATAATCGAGCACGGTATAGCCGAGCATCTGCGAGGCGGTCGGATAATTGCCGGCGGCAACCATCGCCTTCAGCGCCGTCATGGCCGCATCGCCGCCACCGCCGGCAACCGGAACGTCCTTCCAGGCATAGCCTTCCTTGGACAGATCCTGCTTCAGCACGTTCAACGCCGCAGCCTCGCCGCCAGACGTCCACCAGTGCAGCATCTGCACTTCCTTAACATCCGCCGCACGCGCTCCAGCCGCTGCACCGGCAACCGCCAGCGCTACCAGAGCACTCGTCGTCATCAGTCTACGCATGGTCTTCCTCCCAA
>NZ_LXKN01000055.1 GCF_001692325.1 Rhizobium sp. AC27/96
CCCTTGAAGATTCGGCGCACGGAGACGAAGAGCAGCGGGATGAAGAAGACGCCGAGGACGGTGGCGGAGATCATGCCGCCCATGACGCCGATGCCGATCGAGTTCTGGCTGCCCGATCCCGCCCCATTGGCGATCGCCAGCGGCAGAACGCCGAGGATGAAGGCAAGCGACGTCATCAGGATCGGCCGCAGGCGCTGTCTTGCCGCTTCAAGCGTCGCATCGATCAGCCCCTTGCCCTGGTTCTGCTGCTCGATGGCGAATTCGACGATCAGGATGGCGTTCTTGGCCGCTAGCCCGATGGTCGTCAGCAGACCCACCTTGAAGTAGACGTCGTTCGACTGTCCGAAGATGGTTGCGGCCAGGAGTGCGCCGAAGATGCCGATCGGCACCGACAGCATGACGGCGAGCGGGATCGACCAGCTTTCGTAGAGGGCTGCGAGCGCCAGGAACACCACCAGGATGGAGATGGCATAGAGCTGGGTTGCCTGGTTGCCGGAGAGCTTTTCCTGGGCCGACAGGCTGGTCCATTCATGGCTGAAGCCGGGTGGCAGCGTCGCCATGATCTTGTCGATCTCGTTCATGGCGTCACCTGACGAGACACCCGGTGCTGC
>NZ_LXKN01000056.1 GCF_001692325.1 Rhizobium sp. AC27/96
TCTACACCTCCGGTTCAACCGGAAAGCCTAAAGGCGTCATGATCGAACACCGTAGCCTGGTTGCCGACGTCGAAGACGGCGTTGCCAGATATGCGATCAGTTCGTCCGATCGGGTTCTGCAACTGGCCAGTTTCAGCTTCGACACGTCCGCGGAGCAGACGTTTCTATCGCTATGGGCCGGCGCCACGCTGATTGTTCGCGCCAACGAGATATGGGGCGGGGATCAACTGATCGAGAACATGCGCAGGTTCTCTGTCTCCGTCTCCGAACTTCCGCCTGCCTATTTTGTAGGAACATTCGTACAAGATCTGAACCGGCTGCCCGCGTTTCGCCTGCTTATCGCCGGAGGCGAGGCGCTGCCCAGCAAGGTCTTCGGCTCAAGTCGGCGACATTTTAAGGTCTTGAACAGTTATGGGCCTACCGAAGCGGCCGTATCGGCATGCGCTTATCCGCTTGAGGACGGTGAAGCGACATATTGGGGTCCGACCGTCCCGATCGGGCGCCCGATGTCGAACACGCATGTCTATGTCGTTGATGCCCATGGCGGGCTTTGCCCTGTCGGTGTCCCCGGGGAATTGTGGATCGGCGGAGCCGGTGTCGCTCGCGGCTATCTGAACCGGCCCGAGCTGACGGCAGAGCGGTTCGTCGCCGATCCGTTCAGCAAGGTTCCAGATGCCCGGATCTACCGGACCGGGGATCTCGTGCGCTGGAGGACGGATGGCAATCTCGAGTTTCTCGGCCGCAACGACGACCAGGTCAAGATCCGCGGATACCGGATCGAGCTCGGCGAGATCGAAGCGCAACTGACGGCCTATCCTGAGGTACGTGAGGCAGTCGTTGTCGCACGCGAGGATGCCTCGGGCGACAAACGGCTCATCGCCTATGTGGTGATGAGCGACGAGATTGTAGGCCTTGCGGGGGTATTGCGGGGACATTTGTCGGCGTCCCTGCCGGATTACATGGTTCCTGCGGCCTTTGTGGTGCTCGACGGATTGCCGCTGACCCCGAACGGCAAGGTGGATCGTCGTGCGCTGCCAGCACCTGCAGACGAGGCTTATGCGCGTGGGGCCAGCGAGGAGCCGGTCGGCGAGATCGAGACGATGCTGGCCGACCTTTGGAGCGAGTTGCTCGGTGTCGAGCGGATCGGGCGCGGCGACAACTTCTTCGAACTGGGCGGTCATTCACTGCTGGCCGTGCGGATGATCAGCAGGATAGGCCAATTGGGACATGTTGTTGATGTTGCGGCTCTGTTTGAAAGCCCGCGGTTGCACGACCTGGCCGCAAGACTGGGCCAGAAACCGAAAGCTGTTGTGCCGGCCAATACAATTACGAAGAAAAGCACCGCCATCACACCTTCGATGCTGCCGCTGGCCGATTTGACGCAGGCAGAGATCGATTACGTTGTCGCACAGGTTCCGGGAGGAATTGCCAACGTTCAAGACATTTATGAACTATCGCCGCTTCAGGATGGAATGTTATTTCATCATTTGCTGAACGAAGCTGGTGATACATACATCGTCGTCTCGCAAATGGCCTTTGCAAGCCGCGCGCTGCTGGATCGATATCTGGAAGCGGCGCAACATGTCGTCGATCGTCATGATATCCTGCGCACAAGCTTTGTCTGGGACGGACTGAAATCACCGGTGCAGGTGGTGTGGCGCCATGCTTCCCTTGACGTGACCTTTGTCGATCTCGACCCGACGGCTGGCCCGGCGCTGGAACAGTTGAAACGGCGCCATGATCCGCGGCTGTATCGGATGGATTTGGGCCAGGCGCCACTCATGCGTTTCGTCATCGCGCGGGATGCTGAGAGCGAGCGCTGGTTGATGCTGGAGCTTTCTCACCATCTGATTGGAGACCATTCGACCCAGGACGTGCTCAACGAGGAGATTGAGGCAATATTGTCTGGTCGGCAGGATGACTTGCCCGAGCCGGAGCCATTCCGCAATCTGGTAGCACAGGCGCGCCTGGGTATCTCGCAGGAAGAGCACGGGCGCTTTTTCCGAGCGATGCTGGGCGATGTTGATGAGCCAACCTTGCCATTCGGCTTGGGCGACGTACGGCGTGTTGGTGACAGCGTTGACGAGGCGCGTGAGTTATTGCCGCAGCATCTCAATAATCGCTTGCGCACGCAGGCACGTCGCCTGGGGGTGAGCCTGGCGAGCCTTTGCCATTTGGCGTGGGGTCTGGTCGTGGCCCGTACGTCGGGTCGTGAAGATGTTGTATTCGGGACTGTTTTGCTTGGCCGTACACAAGGCGCAGCGGTTCTGGACCGGGCCATGGGCCTATTCATCAATACATTGCCATTCCGTTTGAGTGTAGACGAGACAAGTGTCGAGGCTGCCGTACGTAAGACGCATTCGCTTCTTACCGAGCTCTTGCGACACGAGCATGCCTCGCTGGCGCAAGCACAACGTTGCAGCGGTGTGCATGCGCCGGCCCCATTGTTCAGTGCCTTGCTGAATTATCGACACCAGGCGCCATCCACGCCAGGTCGAGCCAAAGCCCTGTCGGGCATCGAACAGCTGGGTGGGCAGGAACTCACAAACTACCCAATTGCAATATCTGTTGAGGATTTTGGCCAAAGCCTGGGCCTTACGGTTCAGGTCGTGGATGGCGTGTCGGGATCAAGGCTATGCGCCATGATGCGGCAGGCTCTCGAGAGTCTTGCCGACGCGCTTGTTCACCATCCAACATTTTCGCTGCGCCAGCTCGACGTCCTGCCGCAAGCAGAGCGCCATCTCCTGCTTGAGGACTGGAATGACACGGCGACCGCCTTTGCTGAGGACGCCTGCATCCATCATCTGTTCGAGGCCCAGGTTGCGCGCTCGCCGGATGCGATCGCGCTGATCTGCGAAGACCAGGAGATCAGCTATGGCGAGCTGAATGTGCGCGCCAATCGTGTCGCCCACAGGCTGATCGAACTTGGCGTTCGCCCTGATGCACGTGTCGGCATCTGCGTCGAGCGATCTCCGCTGATGATCGTCGGGCTGCTCGGGGTCCTGAAGGCGGGCGCAGCCTATGTGCCGCTGGATCCTGCCTATCCCGCCGACCGTCTTGCCTTCATGCTGTCGGACAGTGCACCGGTGGCGGTGCTCGTCGACGCGAAGACCTTCGGGCCTGTCGGGGCGATGCTGGAGGAGGCAGGCCTGCCCTGCCCGCTGCTCGATCTGAACGCTACGGAATGGGCAAGCGCTTGCGATGACAATCCCGAGCGATCAGCCCTTGGTCTCACATCCCGCCATCTCGCCTATGTCATCTACACCTCCGGTTCAACCGGAAAGCCCAAAGGCGTCATGATCGAGCATCAGGGTGTGGTCAACTTGACCAAGGCTCAGATCGGACTTTTCGGCATAGATGATCGCAGCCGAATCATGCAGTTCGCGTCCTTTAGTTTTGATGCCTGCATTTCTGAAGTCGCGACGGCGCTGTGCAGTGGCGCGGTGCTCTATCTGCCGGATCATTCGGTGCGCCTGGACTATGCCCAGCTTGAGAACTGCATTGCGGAAAAGGCAATCAGCCATGTGACCTTGCCACCTGCCCTGCTTCATGGGCAGTCCAGTCTGGAAAGCTTGGCAACCTTGCAGACGATCGTTTTGGCTGGTGAGGCATCCAGCGCATCCCTGATACGATCCCTGCCCGCCGGGCCGGTCATCATTAATGCATACGGACCAACGGAAGGCACTGTTTGCGCTACCGGGTGGATTTGCCCGATAGCTTTCAGGGGGCCAACCGTCCCGATCGGGCGCCCGATCTCGAACACGCATGTCTATGTCGTTGATGCCCATGGCGGGCTTTGCCCTGTCGGCGTCGCCGGGGAATTGTGGATCGGCGGAGCCGGTGTCGCTCGCGGCTATCTGAACCGGCCCGAGCTGACGACAGAGCGGTTCATCGCCGATCCGTTCAGCAAGGTTCCAGATGCCCGGGTCTACCGGACCGGGGATCTTGTGCGCTGGAGGACGGATGGCAATCTCGAGTTTCTCGGCCGCAATGACGATCAGGTCAAGATCCGCGGATACCGGATCGAACTCGGCGAGATCGAAGCGCAACTGACGGCCTATCCTGAGGTACGTGAGGCAGTCGTTGTCGCACGCGAGGATGCCTCGGGCGACAAACGGCTCATCGCCTATGTGGTGATGAGCGACGAGATTGTAGGCCTTGCGGGGGTATTGCGGGGACATTTGTCGGCGTCCCTGCCAGATTACATGGTTCCTGCGGCCTTTGTGGTGCTTGATGAGCTGCC
>NZ_LXKN01000057.1 GCF_001692325.1 Rhizobium sp. AC27/96
CTTCGTATTTTTAGAATTTCTTGCTTGCGGCGACTTTAGCGCCGACGGATTTCTGTCCGTCGCCTTCGATATTGAAGAGGATGCTGGTGTCGAGCATCCAGAAGTTGATGGTCTGCATGGACAGGCCGGCGGTGACGGCGCCGAAGGCGCCGGAGCCGTCGAGGGCGGAGTAGCCGCCGGTCAGCCCGAGCTTGGGTGTGAGCTTGGTTCCGCCCTCCAGGGTAAAGGAGCGGGCGATCTCGGCGCCGAGGCTGACGCGGAACTGGTCCTCGTTGAAGCCGTCAATGTCGATCCTGTCGCCGGCGCTGTTCTTGACGCTGTAATCGTCGACCTTTTCAGAGAAGTAGATCGCCCGCAGCTTCGGCGAGAGCGTGGTTTCCTCATCGAGGTTCCATTGGCCTTCGATCGAGGTGTCGGCCATCCAGCGTGTCGTGTCGAACGAGCCGTTCCAGAACTGGGTGTTGATGGTGTTGCTCGAGCCGCCATAGCGCAGGCTGCCGTTCCAGAACACGCCCTTGCCAAGCTCGAGCGAGGCATAGGGTCCGGCAAGCCAGCCATTGCCGGTCAGCTCGGTATCCTGGTCGGTCGGATCCGTCATCCGGTCGTAGTGGAAGGAAAGCCCGATCAGGGCCCTGTCGGAGAGCAGGTAATCCACGCCCATGCTGACCATGCCGAAGCTGCCCCACTTGCTGGTGCTGTCGTTTCTGCTTTTGTCGTTATGGGCAAGATAGGCGCCGTCGATCCAGACGTTGAAGGGGGCGGAGGCGGCATCGGGATCACCGGCGGCGGCGCGCATCTGCGACAGGCTGGTGGAGAAGCCGAACGTCATGCCCTCTTCCGATGGCATCATGCGTGCGGTGACGGGATCGGTCGCCTTCTCCATCTGCCGGCGCTGCAGCAGCCCCGGCACCTCGATGGTGTTGGCGATCATGTTCTGGCGGGACTGCACGAAGTCATGCACGAGATTGTCGATGTCCTGGGCAACCTTGCCGGCATCGTAATGGACATTGTAGGTCACCGTCGCGACGTTCGATGTCCCGAGCGCGCTGACGAGCCGGTAGCCGACGCGGACCTGGCCGGAATAGGCCGGGTTCAGCGTGAAGTGCAGATACCAGCCGACCGGGGCCGTGGCCGGGCCTGCCTGTGCGAGCTGCCCCTGGATGATCGTTGCCGTGCCGGCATTGGCGGGCTCGACGGATGCCAGGATTGCCGAGGTGAACGGACCGCCGGTCGCACCGCGATTGAGGTAGACGTCGGGCGGCGTCGATCCCTCCGGCACGTTGACGACCATGTCGAGAACGGTGACGGACCGGCTCTTGACCTTCAGCGTATAGGAGGCGCTTCCGGTTGCGCCGTTGCCGTCGCGGATCTGGATGGTGAAGCTGTAGTCGCCTTCGGTGCCGCCCGAGAGCGGCCCGGTCAGCTGGCCGGTGGAGATGTTGAGCACCAGGCCGTTCGGCAGGCTGCCGGAGGCAAGGCTGAAGATCTTCGTGCCGACGCCGCCTGTGACCGAGATCTGCTGGCTGTAGGCCTCCCCCGACATGGCATCGGGCAGGGCGCCGCCGGCCGGGCTGAACACGAAGGTGGTCGGCGGCGGCGAGATGGCGATCGTATAGGCAGCGGATGTCGTGGCGCTGTTGGCATCGGTGGCGGTGATGGAGAAGCTGTAGTTGCCGGGCGTCGTCGGCGTGCCGGTAATGGCGCCGGTCGCATGGTTGAGGGCGAGCCCGGTCGGCAGCGTGCCGGTGAGGCTGTAGCTGTAGGGGCTCGTTCCGCCCGAGGCGGTGACGGTCTGGCTGTAGGCGGTGGTAACGATGCCGGCCGGCAGGGCGCCGCTCGGCGGCGAGAAGGTCAGGGTTGGCGCGGTGATCGTCACGCTCACGCTTGCCGGCGCCGAGGTGCCGGAGGCGTTGGTGGCGGTATAGGTGAAGCTGTCGGTACCGGAATAGCCCGATGCCGGCGTATAGGTGATGGAGGTGCCTGAGGCGGTTGCCGTCCCATGCGCCGCCGCCCCTGCAATGGCGACCGAGGCCGGGGCACCACCGGTGATGTTGAGGGTAATCGGATTGTTCGAGGAATTGGCGGCGACGGTTGCCGCAACCGCATTGGCGACCGGCGGCTGGACGCTGACCGCCAGGCTATAGGCGCGCGATCCCGTGAACGGTCCCGAGCCGGTCGAGCTGTCCGTGGCCGTGATGGTGATGTTGAAGTTGCCTGATGCCGTCGGCGTGCCCGCAAGCACACCGGCAGAAGAGAGCGTCAGGCCGGTGGGCAGTGCGCCTGCCGTGATCGCATAG
This sequence comes from Rhizobium sp. AC27/96, assembly GCF_001692325.1. GTDB lineage: Bacteria > Pseudomonadota > Alphaproteobacteria > Rhizobiales > Rhizobiaceae > Rhizobium. The sequence goes on from NZ_LXKN01000057.1 coordinate 2,298, forward strand.
GAGTAGGGGCCGGTGCCGCCGGATGCGGTGACGGTCTGGCTATAGGCGGCGGCCACGGTTGCAGCCGGCAGTGTCGTCGGCGTGATGGCGATCGTCGGGGCGCCAACGGTCACGGTATAGGCCCTGGAGCCTGTGAAGGTCAGGCTGTCGGTGGCGAGAACCGTGAAGTTGAAGGTGCCGCCTGCGGTCGGCGTGCCCGCAAGCACACCGGCGGCCGACAGTGTCAGGCCGGTGGGAAGCGTGCCTGCCGACAGGCTGTAGCTGTAGGAGCCGATCCCGCCCGTGGCCGTCAGCGGTTGGCTGTAGGCGCCGGCGATTGCGCCGGAGGGCAATGTCGCCGGGTTGATGGTGATCGTCGGCGTGGTAACGGTCAGATTATAGGCGACAGAGCCGGTAAAATTGGCGCTGTCCTTGGCGGTAACGGTGAAGCTGGAGGTGCCGCCTGCCGTTGGCGTGCCCGATATGAGACCGGCGCTCGACAGGGTGAGGCCGTTCGGCAGCGTGCCGGATGTGACGGTATAGGTATAGGATCCAAGGCCGCCCGCGGCGGTAAGGGCCTGGCTGTAGGCGGTCCCGCCGCCCGCGGCGGGAAGCGTCGCCGGGGTAATGGTGATCGTCGGTGCGCCGATGGCCAGAGTATAGGCTCTGGAGGTGCTGAACGGTGCGCCGGTCCCGGTCGAGCTGTCCGTCGCGGTGATGGTGATGTTGAAGTTGCCGGCTGCGGTTGGTGTACCCGCAAGCACACCGGCCGGCGAAAGCGTCAGTCCGGCGGGAAGCGTGCCTGTCGTGATGGCATAGCTATAGGGCGTGGTGCCGCCCGATGCGGTCATGGTCTGGCTGTAAGCTGTCCCGGCCGTGCCTGCCGGCAGGGTGGGCGGGGCAAGCGCGATCGTCGGGGCGGACACCGAGATGCTGACGGTTGCCGGCGCAGACGTGCCGTCGAGATTGGTGGCGGTATAGGTGAAGCTGTCCGAACCGCTATAGCCCGAAGCCGGCGTATAGGTGATGGAGGTGCCCGATGCGGTCGCCGTCCCATGGGCTGCCGCACTTGCAACCGCAACGGAGAGCGGGGTGCCGCCGGTGATGTTGAGGGTAATGGGATTGGCCGAGGAGTTCTGCGCAACCGCCGCCGAGACGGCATTGGCGACTGGCGGATGGGCGGTCAGCACCAGGGTATAGCTTTTGGAGCCTGTGAAGGGTCCCGTGCCGGTCGAGCTGTCGGTGGCGTTGACGGTGAAGTTGAAGGTGCCGGCTGCAGTCGGCGTTCCCGAGAGGACGCCCGTCGACGCATTGAGGCTAAGCCCGGTCGGCAGCGTGCCGGTGCTGGCATAACTATACGGAGCCGTGCCGCCAGACGCCGTGATCGTCTCGCTGTAACCCGCATTCAGCGTCGCTGCACCAAGCGTCGCAGGCGTAAGCCCTATCGTCGGTGCCGATATCGTGAGG
>NZ_LXKN01000058.1:0-307970 GCF_001692325.1 Rhizobium sp. AC27/96
CCTTCACCCGCATAAGGCATTGGGGTATTGCTCGCCTCGTGAGTTCTTGAACCGTCAAACCGAAACCTGATCCTGTCCGGTTTTTAAGGGGCAACTCCACGAATGGCCTCGATGTGTTCCGGTCTTTCGCTGCGTATGATGGTCAAAAAGCTGGCCTTCCCCGGTGGTGATTTCGGTTTTTATATTGTTTATCACAATCACGAGGTGGATGCGCTCGTACCGGCTCATAACGTTTGCCAGATTGCACGTTTTGCCTAGGTCGGCGAGTGAGAGGATTTGATGCAATGGAGCCGGGCGATCACGCTATGGCTCGGCGTGGCGCGAATTTTTGTAACTATCGTCAAGCATGTTGTTCGGCCGGAAAATGGCCACTTAAAATCCGATGAACGAATCGCCATCTTGAGCCAAATGCGGGTTACGGGCCTTTTGGCTTGAGGTGGCCAAGATTTTCCAACTACCCAAGAGAGGCCTTAACCTCTTAGGCTTTGGCTAGAAGCTGCAATTCTGAACAGACTGCGGGAGGTGCCGATTGGTTCGGCACCTCCCGCTAGTCTTTTTGGAGATCAGCCGTCAAAATGGCCGGAATATGCCGATTCTGCGGATGCTACGGAAACGGCAACGTTGACCCCTCTGGTCACCGTGGCGCCGGCCGCGCGGAGATTGACGATCGGCTGTAGTGTCGAGTCCGGTTGGTTGGTCAGGGGAGCTGCGGTCCCGGCATCCAGATCGACAACCCAAAGGCCGGTCTCTCCGGCAATTCCTAGAATAACAACGCGTGCCATGTGGTGTTCCTTTTGACTATGATTTGCTGGTTAAAATCCTGCCTTCTTTAGGCCTTCCCTGTACATGTCCTTGTGCCATTGTTCCTTTACCGGCACGATTGCGAGCCATCGATCAACATCGAAGTCAGGATTGGTTTCTCGGGTTCTGCGTACGAAGAAGCGCGCTTTCTCGCTGTTGCCGAGCATGGCCCAGCTGGCTGCCGATAGCCTGTCGGCCAGGCTGCTGTCGGCCATTTTCCCGATATATTCCACCGTCTCGCTGAACTGCCCGAGCGCATAGCTGGCTCCGGCGGCTGTCCAGAGATACGAATCCGGACTTAAAGGGTTCAATTCGATGGCGTGGGTGATTTTCTCGAGTGCCAGCTGCGGGCGCGAGCAATGGGTCAACGTATCGGCGTGGTCGGCGATCACGTCTGCATAGTGCGGGCTCAAGGCTTCCGCGAGTTCCAGTGCTTCCACGCTTTCATCGATGGCTCCCTGCAGGACTTTGGCGACGCCGAGTTCGCGATAGCCGTCCGCCAGGTCGTCACGAATCTCGATGGCCTGGGTGGCGTAGGCTTCGGCGGATTTCAGCAGTTCGATATCGCCGCGCGCCGTCAGCAACCATTCCTTGGAATAGGTGCGGGCGATGGAACTCATCGCCGGCGCGAAATCGGCGCTTTCCCGCAGGACCGTCTTCATCTCCTTGCGGGCGCGGCGCATGTTCGGCAGCGTCAAGCGATGGAGATATTGTTGCCCGACAAGATATTGATGGTAGGCGGCAGGGTTCTGTTCGAAATAGATCCGCGTCGTTTCGTGACGCTCCACTTGCCCTGCAACCTCAAGAACGATGTGCCGCGAAATATCGCGCTTGTTGCGGGCCAGATCCAGCTTGCCGAAATTGAAGCGCTCCGCCCAAACAACCTCGCTGTTCGACATATAGATGAGTTGCGAAAACAACGAGAGGTCGTTGCCGAGCCCGCTCAGCCGGGTGTCGAGAACATAGTTGATATCGTACTGCTGGAAGAGAGCGAGCTGATTTTCGGTCTGGCGGCTTATCTGCATGGCCGAGTAGGGGGCGATGACCCTCAGACTGTTCAATGCGCAAAAGCCGAGGGTTATGTCTTCGATCAGCGACGACGCCACCATCAGCGCAGCCGTATCGGCACTGTCATTGCCTGGAGGCAATAGGGCTAGCCGCGGTATGCGCAGGATGGGTTGCGTTTGAAGGTCGTGTTCCGAGATGGCCTCGTCGAAGGTCGGGGCCGGAATGGATGACCGCGGAGATGCCGGCGATCTTGCCGGCCAGGACGAAACAAGGTCCTTGCGCCGCTCGAACAGGCGTTTCAGCTGCTCGATCCCACCTTCTGCATCAAATACTTTCAGCAATATGCGATGGGTGTTCTCGTCCGCGGGTTCCGCTTCGAAAAGAAGGAGCGCCGCCTCCTTGATGATAGCGATTTCGTCGGCTGTCGCCTGACGTTGTGTGGCTATCTCAAGTGCTTCCTTTAGCGCAGCGAGATGCCGCTTTTTTTCACCCTCTCGCCAATCGACGAAGGCCCGGCTTTGACAGTTCGCGTTTTCCAGAAACGTCGATTGCACAGCTCGCACCAGAAGCGGAAGATTCCGCGATTGGTCGTCCGAGGCATCGGCATATGTGGAGATAAGATCGCTGGTCAGTGAGCTCCGGACGAGATGGATATCCGTGTCGTCAAAGGTCATGAAGTCCGCGTTCAGTTCCGACTGCCGCTTCTTGATGCGAGAAATGAGCTTGCGCAGGTTCGTGAGCGAGTTGGCGATATCATCCTCGCCCCACAGAAATCGCGCTATGCTTGTCCTGCTTGTATATCCTGTTTCACCCGTGAGTAGATATCCAAGTATCAGGAGTGCTTTTTCCGGAAATGCTACCTCGTGTCCGGCGCTATCGAGAAGAACGACCTCTCCAAATGTTCTGAGTGAAAATTGCATCGCGCCATCTATATTGTTTTACATATGTAACGGCCGCCGCCTTTGAGAAATCTGGTGATTATCGGGTAGATAGACACCGATACGGCGAGTGAAACTCATTCTATATTTTTGCTGCAAGGCGTGGTTAATTGCAACTCGACTATTAGCCGTTCTGTAGTTTCAAAGACGTTGTTGTGTGAAATTTCGATGTCGATGACGAAATTCCGATGAAATCCGGAAGGAAAGCTCGACTAACGTACCGCAAAGGGTATTCCTGACTCGATATGAAAGTCATTTTCGCAGGGCCAACCCTACACGGGACGAATCAGTTACCCGGTACAGATTACGAGCTGCGGCCGCCGGCCAGGCAAGGCGATTTCCTCAGGGCGGTCGAAGATGGCGCGAATGTCATTGGCTTAATTGACGGGATTTATGAACATGTACCGGCGATCTGGCACAAGGAGATCCTGTTCGCCCTTGCCCAGGGAGTTCAGGTCTTTGGTGCTGCCAGCATGGGCGCCTTGAGGGCGGCCGAATGTGCAGCCTTCGGCATGATCGGCATCGGCAAGATTTATGACGATTACGCCAGTGGAGCTTTGGTGGATGATGCCGATGTCGCCCAATCGCACGGGCCGGCGGAGCTGGGCTTCCTTTCGTTGAGCGAGCCGCTCGTCAACGCCAGCGCAACGATAGAGCAATGTCTGCATAGCGGATGCATTACCGATGCCGAGCATGACCGGCTTCTGGAGGCCGCGAGAGCGACCTTCTTCAAGGATCGGACCTATAAGCTTCTGGTACAGTCCAGCATTCAGGACCCGGATCGCGCGACTTTGGTGCTGACGGCGCTGCGGCAGAATCTCGTCAATCAAAAGCTGCTGGATGCGGAGCGTCTTATCGATGTCGTCGTCTCGGCACCGGATCGGCGGCTAGCGGTCAGGCCTGACTGGACTTTCGAGGCGACGAGCTTCTGGAACAGGATGGTTTCCTCTCCTCGCGAGGGTTGAAGATCGAGCTTCAGGAAACCTCTAAATCCTTATGAAATAATGATTTTCCCAACCGTCAGCGAAATTCCGCGACCGTGAGATCCGCAGACTTATACCTTGGTATAGTCGCACGGCACCATCGCTTGATTGACCCTATCCAGCGGCTGTGACAAGACGGCCCTGCCTGCGCAACATGATGCAAAGGCTGATGCAACAACAGATCAAAGAAGCAAATGGACAGCTACCCTAGTCGCTGTCCGGTTGTGGCTCAGTGCCGCATCCGGATGGTCATCGCAACAACCTGGACCGCTATCGGCATTCGCCGGGCGAGCGACGGTCGGGCCTAGCCTGTCCGGCTCGTCCCCGGGATCTGCTCGTAAGCGGACCGAGGAGTGAGCCATGAACAACATCGTTCTTTTCCGCGAACGTATGTTCGCACCTAAGTTTTCCGCTGTGCGCGTGCAGTCCGCTACGACGGCTTCGTCGTCACTCGGCCGGATCGTGCTTTTTCAACGCCCGCGTCTGATGGCCGTCTGGCACACCAACCCTCATACGGGGAAATTGGAGTGCTTCTGGACCACCGAAAATGTTGCTGTCTCCGATGAGGACGACAGTCGGCGTGCGGCCTAGCCCTTTCTTTCACACAGGCTCGCCCATGGCGCCGCGACTGCGGCGTCATGCAGGCGCGCTCTATTGATCACATCCCGTTTTCAAGGGGTTATACATGGTTTTCCTTGCCAATGATCGACGCGAGCGCAGCGCCGTTGCCGCGTTGGCCGGTGCACGCATCCTGCCAAACGGCTATGATCTTGCCGCCTTCGCCTTCATCGCCGCCGCAGGCTATCTCACGCTTCATGGGGTGGGCGAGATGCGGGCGCCGCTGGAGGGGCTCTCGACGACACCGCTCTCGCTCGATCCCGCCTATCTGCCTGAATATGCGCTGCGCACGACCTTGCGGATGATGGCCGCAATCGTTGCCTCGCTCATCTTCACCTTTGTGGTCGCAACGCTTGCCGCAAAGAGCCGCCGTGCCGAGAAGATCATCATTCCGGCTCTCGACATCTTGCAGTCGGTGCCGGTGTTGGGCTTTCTGACCTTTACCGTCACCTTCTTCATGGGGCTTTTTCCCGGAAGCCAGCTCGGTGCGGAATGTGCTTCGATCTTTGCGATTTTCACGAGCCAGGCCTGGAATATGGCCTTCTCCTTCTATCAGTCGCTGCGGACGGTGCCGCGCGATCTCGATGAAGTCAGCCGCAGCTTCCGCCTGTCCTCCTGGCAGCGCTTCTGGCGTCTGGAGGCACCGTTTGCAGCACCCGGTCTGGTGTGGAATACGATGATGTCCATGTCCGGCGGCTGGTTCTTTGTGGTCGCTTCAGAGGCAATCACGGTTGGAAATACCACCGTGCAACTTCCCGGGCTGGGCTCGTGGCTGGCGCTTGCCATCGACAAGCAGGATTTCGTTGCCGTTGGTTGGGCGGTCCTGGCCATGGGCATCGTCATCCTTCTCTATGATCAGCTGCTCTTCCGGCCGATCGTCGCCTGGGCTGACAAGTTTCGGTTCGAGCAGACGGCCGGGCAGCAGAAGCCACGCTCCTGGGTCTATTCCCTGATCCGCCGCACGCGTCTTCTGAAAAATGTGACGGCACCATTTGCCGCCGTGTGGGGCAGGTTGTTCCTTCTGCGGCTGCTGCCGGCATCGAGAGCGGTTGCCAAGGGGCGGGACGAGCGGCGTGTTGTTAGCCGGGTCATCGACTATGCCTGGTTCGCCCTGATTGCCGCCATCGGCGCCTGGAGCATCTGGGATATCGTCTCCTATCTCAGCCAGACGCTGTCATGGGGTGATGTCTGGATCGCTTTTGCCGGCGGGCTCGTTACCCTTGTCCGCGTGGTCGTTCTGATCGCGGTCGCAAGCGTGATCTGGGTTCCGCTGGGCGTCTGGATCGGTCTGCGGCCGGCCGTTGCGGAGCGCGTCCAGCCGATTGCTCAGTTCCTGGCCGCATTTCCGGCGAATGTGCTCTTTCCTGTCGCGGTAATTGCGATCGTCGCAACAGGCGCCAACCCTGATATCTGGCTGTCACCGCTGATGGTGCTGGGCACGCAGTGGTACATCCTCTTCAACGTGATCGCCGGGGCAAGTGCCTTCCCGACCGATCTGCGGGAAGCATCTTCCGTCTACAGACTGCGTTCGTGGACCTGGTGGCGGCGGGCGATACTGCCGGGGATATTCCCCTATTACGTCACCGGTGCGCTGACGGCTTCCGGTGGCTCCTGGAATGCAAGCATCGTTGCGGAACTGGCAAGCTGGGGAAACACGAAGCTCGAAGCCTTCGGGCTCGGCTCCTACATCGCGAAGGCGACGGAAGCGGGTGATTTTCCGCGGGTCATCCTCGGCATCGTCGTCATGTCCGTCTTCGTCACTCTTTTCAACAGAACGCTCTGGCGGCCGCTCTACGTCTTCGCTGAACGTCGTCTGCGCCTCGATTAATCACACATCGGAGAAATGAACATGGAAAACGCTGTCATCTCCAAGAAGCTCGATATTGTAAAAGGTTCGCCGCTGGTTCTGGCCAAGCAGGTTTGCCAGACATATGACAAGGGAACCTCCGGTTCGCTCGTCGTACTCGAGAATGTCGACCTTCAGCTCTATCCCAATGAAATCGTCGGGCTGCTTGGCCGCTCCGGCTCCGGCAAATCGACGCTGCTGCGTGCCATTGCCGGTCTCATTCGTCCAAGCAAGGGCGAGATCACCTTTGACGGACGGCCGGTGGTCGGCCCCAACTCCGATGTTGCCGTCGTCTTCCAGAGCTTCGCCCTGTTTCCCTGGTTGACGGTGCTGCAGAACGTCGAGCTCGGGCTCGAGGCTCAGGGCGTGGCTTCGTCGGAGCGCCGCAAGCGTGCGCTGGCCGCCATCGACCTGATCGGCCTGGATGGGTTCGAAAGCGCCTATCCCAAGGAGCTTTCGGGCGGCATGCGCCAACGCGTCGGTCTTGCCCGTGCGCTCGTGGTTCGGCCCAAAGTCCTGTTGATGGATGAGCCTTTCTCTGCGCTCGACGTATTGACCGCGGAAACGCTTCGTACCGACCTTCTCGATCTGTGGTGCGAAGGCCGGATGCCGATCGATTCGGTGCTGATGGTGACGCACAACATCGAGGAAGCGGTGCTGATGTGCGATCGCATCCTGATCTTCGGATCGAACCCCGGTCGTGTCATTGCCGAAATCAAGGTGGATCTGCCGCAGCCGCGCAACCGCCTCGATCCGGCGTTTCGCATGCTGGTCGAGGATATCTATGCCCGGATGACGGCAAGAACCGGCGCACCGACGCGTGAAGGGCTGTTCCCTGGTACGGGTATCGCCATGGCACTGCCACGCGTATCGACCAACCTGATGTCCGGTCTGATCGAAACGGTTGCCGCCGAGCCCTATCGCGGGCAGGCCGATCTGCCGCCGCTGGCGACGCATCTGCATCTCGGCATCGACGATCTCTTTCCGGTGGCAGAAACACTCCAGCTTCTGCGTTTCGCCGATCTGGAAGGCGGTGACATCAAGTTGACGGCTCCCGGGCTGCGTTTCTCCGACAGCGATGTCGATGAGCGCAAGCAGCTCTTCGAGCAGCATCTGGCAACCTATGTGCCACTTGCTGCCCATATCCGCCGCGTCCTCGACGAACGGCCGACGCATCGTGCTCCTGCGCGGCGCTTTCGTGATGAGCTCGAGGATTACATGTCCGAAGACTATGCCGATATCACCATCAAGGCCGTCACCAACTGGGCCCGTTACGCGGAATATTTCGCCTATGACGAAAATGCGGATCTGTTCACGCTGGAGAACCCAAGTTGAAACAGGCTGTCGGATCGGACGCATCACGGTTGCCGCCGGGTAGGGCGGTGACCGACCCAATTGCATTCTTGAATTTGAAAAGCAGCCAGGTCAGGGCCTAGTGCGAGGATTTCATCGCGCAGCCTGGATGGCTGCGGGATGGATCGTCATGCCCAGAGACAACGAAGAACTTGGCCGTTTTCTGGAAACGCTCAGCAGGAATGGCCGAAAAAACCCCTGTAACGGAAGGCGGCGGCAAGCCCCCAAGCGAGGGAGGTTGAGCGCGCGCCTGGCGCGCTTCAAAGATTATGTCGGATTGGCGGCGATGCTGGCGCTTCTGTGGGGCGCGCATTGCCTCACACGCTGGGCAACACGGCTCTTTCTCCGCGGTATCTTGCCTGCAAAACAGACGCGCGTGCTGCTTCGTTGGGCGGCACGTCTGAACAGGACAAGCCTTGCCATTCTTCGTCGCCGCCAGCGCCGCCGTCTTTTCACTCGCTATGCCGGAAACGACAATCATGACCATCGCGCTTGACCAATCGATCGCAACCTGGTCGTGGTTTGCACGTTCGCGTGTGGGCCGAGGTCATCTGGAGGCGTCACGAGCATCCTGCAATCAAGCAGATGATCGGCTCGTTCAATCTCGTTCTGTCGCCAATAGCCGGGTGTTGGTGAGCGGAAGCCATCATCTAGTGAAATCAGTGCTATACAGGGATTATGGCAGCAACAGCCGCCGTTGTTTTTGGGCTTTGGATCAGGCAGGCTGCCAGTCGGATATGCAAGGCGTCGAGAACGCTGATACGGGGACGAAAGGGATGAGGCGCGAGTTTCTGAAGTATCTTTTCGAGATGCCTCTCTTCTGGCTCGGTATCGCCGTCCTTGCCGGCCTTATCTTCATTGGCGACACCATCACGGATTTGGAGATCGCGTTCGCCGTCCTCTATGTGTCGGTCATCCTGCTGTCGGTACATTCCGGACGAACCGGTGCGATCGCCGTCGTTGGAGTTGTCTGCGCCGTCCTTACGATATTGAGTTATTTCCTCACGCGGCACGGCGCCTCGCAGGCGGGGTTGATCAACAGTATATTGAGCCTGGTTGCTATCGGCGCGACCACTTACCTGGCGATCAGAATCGAGAGGCTTGATGAAAAGGCGAGGCAGGCGCAGTCCGAGCTTGCGCGGATGTCGCGCCTTACGATCGTTGGCGAACTTGGTACGTCGATCGCGCATGAGGTCAGCCAACCCATCACGGCGATAGCCGCAAACGGCAACGCCGCACTTCGATGGCTTTCGGCAACACCTGCCGATCAGAATGAAGCGCGGCGTGCGATCGAGCGCATTGTCATGGATGCCGACAGGGCAGGTGATGTTATCGGCCGCGTGCGCAGGCTCGTCGCGCGGTCGTCCCCTTCGTCCGACATGTTTGATCTGACGGATGCCATTGCCGACGTGCTGGAACTCGTTCGCAGTGAAATCCGAAAGGGTCAGATACTTCTTCGCACCGAGCTGGCGAGCGACTTGCCGCTCGTGGCTGGCGATCGTGTACAGCTGCAACAGGTCATCCTCAATTTCGTCATGAACGCGATCGAAGCTCTCGCGGATGTCGAGGTGGAAGAGCGTGAATTGCTGGTCAGCGCCGCTGCTGCCGAAAGCAAGATCACAGTCAGCGTGCGCGACACGGGCGTCGGCGTGCCGCCGGCGAAGCTCGAGAGGATATTCGAGGCTTTCTACACGACGAAACCGAACGGCATGGGAATGGGGCTTGCCATCAGCCGATCGATCATCGAAGCGCATGGCGGCGCCGTCTATGCCGCGCCCAATTTTCCGCATGGGACTGTATTCGGCTTCACCCTGCCGCTGGGTGGGAAGACAAAGGGGTAGGGCATATGCAGGAGCAACGACCGACTGTCTATGTAATCGACGACGATCCATCCGTGCGTGACGGGCTGGACAGCCTTTTGCGCTCCGTCGGCTACGACACGCGATGCTTCGCCTCACCTCGCGATTTCCTTTCTCACCCCCGATCGGAGGGGCCAGCCTGCATCGTTCTTGACGTCAGGATGCCGGATGCGAGTGGTCTCGATTTTCAGGACGAGCTTACAAGGCTAGGCAATTCGATACCGATCATATTTCTAACCGGTCACGGCGATGTGCCGATGTCCGTGCGCGCCATGAAGGCCGGCGCGGTGGAATTCCTTCTGAAGCCGTTTCGGGAACAGGATCTTCTCGACGCGATACGTCAGGCCCTCGACCTTGATCGGGCTCGACTGAAAAAGGAAGTTGCCTCGGCCGATCTTCACGAGCGTTTCGCGTCGTTGACACCGCGAGAGCGTGAGGTCATGGCGCTTGTGGCGAGAGGGTTATTGAACAAGCAGATCGCCGGGGAAATCGGCCTGAGCGAGATCACCGTAAAGGTCCATCGTGGCCAGGCCATGCGGAAAATGCGCGCCGACTCCGTCGCCGACCTCATCAGGATGGCCGATAGTCTCGGGTTGACCGAAACAGCTATTGGCGGCAAGGGCGGCGGCCCAGCATCCGCCTCGCGCTAGGCCTTCATGTTTTACGAACACCGTTCGGGCTCCCCTTCGAAACCGCTTGAGGGTTTGAACTAGCCTCAATCAGGGGCGTGGCGCGGTGAGCGTGCCTTGATGAAATATCATTTGCCATCGGCCATCGATGCGCTGCCAGATCGAGCTGCGCAGGGCATGCCGCGAAGGACTATCACCCATTGCCGCTGCAATGCTCCGATACGTCACGAGAACGGCATCCGGTGAAATCGATCGGAAGGCATAGTCACACGCAATTATCGGCTGCGAGGCTGGTTCGACCCTTTCTGCTGCCAGACCGGCGATGAGTTCATCCCTGTCGTCATAGATCGTGCCTGAACTGCCGAATTCGACAAAACCTTCGGCGAGAAGCTCAGCAACTGCCTTCGGCGATTGCCGGATTTCCGGACGATGCAACATTTCCTCCAGCCGGCGAATTTCCTCTAGCTCCTCCTGTGCAATTTTCATCGCGCTTGCGGTCTCCGTTTCATCTTGCTTCCAAGTTCAAGTGTCGGCACGTCTAGGGATGGGGATATCATGCAAAGGCGGCCACCGTCCGCTCTTGTCTGATTTTGTACGCCTGATCGCAATCGGCTTTCCGGAATTGCTCCAATTCACCAGCGAAGAGTTCGGCGGCATGACGACCTGGAGGCGTCTTCTCGTCCTCTATGACCGCCGCTATGCGCCGAAACAGTTCGGCCTCGAAATTACTTGCAATGTTTGGCGTGTTTGGTCTGGCCAGTCGTGCTCCACCATCCAGACGAATTGCCGAAACGTAGAACTCGTCCTCGTAGTCGGCTCCAGCAGATGTCAACTCGGCGTGTCCATACAGCAGCAATCCGGTTTCCCAGCGGTCACAGAGGCGAATTTGCAGCTCGTCGAATGAATATTCGCAGGAGAAGGCGGCGTTGTGCATGATTATCTTCCCGCCTGTACAGCCGGCGGGGACGATAGATTAAGCCTGGTGTTGCGTTTGCCTGCTTTTGACGTGTTCGCCGGTTCCATTGGAGCGGTATCGGTTCTAAGGGGCATCGGCGGCATTCTCCCTTCCATATCGGTCGCCGTTGCCTGTCCGGTTTCGCTGACTTCGTGCAAGGCTGTTAGGCTTGCTCGGGCTCATTCCTTCCAGTGCCAATCGGCTGCTGGGAAATTGTCATTAAACACGATAGATGTCAACATATTTTATGTTTATTAAAGTCAGCAGGGACACCAAAGATGTTGTGCATTCATGCGAGATGATATTTCCGACGCCAATCAAAAATTCGCGTGATGCTTCGACTTGAGCGAAGACCGGTCTTCTTATTTGCGGGCAATGTGCCCGCAAATGCGGCCGATGATCGTCAGACGTTCCAGCTCGACCGTGAATGTTTCCAACGCCGGATTGTCCGAGATGATCTTCACCTGTCCGGGCTGCGTGAAAGGTACGCGCTGCAGGCGCTTGATCTGTGGTTCGGAATAGCCATCGCTGATGGCATAGACGGTGTCGGTCGTCATCTGGTTTTGCGAGAGATCGACGATAACGCGGTCGCCAGGCATGTAGGTGGGCTGCATGGAGTCGCCGATCACCTCCATGATGATGGTATGGTTCGGCGAGGCCTTCGCCTCGTTGCGCAGATATCCGGTAGGAATGAGCCATTCCGCAACGATTTTATGCCCTGCTACGTTCCCGGAACCAACAGGCAGATTAATGACTTCGCCGACAACGCCGCTGCCGGCGCCAAGCTTGACATCGACCTCCGGCGTTGCCCCGGCGATCTGCGGCTGCCAATGTTCGCGGCTGTAGCTGAGCTCTTCACCGTCTTCGGCAAATCCGTCGTTATCCTGCTCGTCCGGATCGAAGGAGGTGACCATATTCGGCACCGCGCGGGCCAGCTTGTGCGATCCTTCGCCCGTCAGAAGATAGCCCGCAGTCGTGCCGAACTTCTTGGCGTAGCGACTGGCAATCTCGGCACTGAAGTCGTTTTGACCGTTTTCGTGGGCGCGATAGGTGGAGAGGCTCACCCCGAGCGCTTCTGCCGCCTTCGTTGCCGATGAATAATTTGCGGCTTCGCGTGCCGCCCTCAGTCGTTCGCCCATGGATTTTTGCATTTTCCGACCCTTGCAAAATTAACAACATAAATCATGTTGACATGTGCATCTTTATCAACATAATTAGTGTTTATCAAGATGCTTGCGGCTCATTTTGCTGCAGGCTGGAAGCCAGGCCTCTTGGGCACGGCGGACGGGTGAATTTAGGAGGTGACGATATGCTCGCGAGCAGGAAAGACCGAAGATCGACAGATTATTTCGATAGCTTCTGGGGCTGCCCGGCCTGTCATCGCAGCTTGTCGATTGCGGAAGTCATCGAGCTTCATTGCGAACACTGCAACGCGGCGGTGGAACCGACAGAGATGGCAGATATTCAGCCCATGGTAGAGGTACCTGATCTCCAGAGGCTGCCATGAGCGAGATGTTCCAGGGATTCCTGGCATGCATCGGTGCGGCACTCTTTTTTGCCAGCATGCTGGCTGCGGCAAGATCGATCGTCCGCAGATCGGCGTTCCCACACGCCGAGGAGGAGGGCGGTGCTCCCGAGGGAGATCAGGCTCATTTCCGTGTAGCTGAGGACCACGCCATCCATGCCGGTGAGCCGACATGCTCGACGAAACGGTGCTGACGACCCGTCGCGCACAGCCATCAAAACCATCAGAGACTGAACGAACAGATCTGGTCTTGCCGGCCAGAGGAGGTTGCTATGAATGAATTTCAAATCGGAACTGAGGCTGTTGCCAGCGGTCATCTCGGCTGGATCCGCAAAGTTCACCGCGCGACGAACGAGATCCTCAGGGATAGCCGCGGCGAACCGATCGTCTTTGCGACGCCAGACGCGGCTAAGGCCGCCGCCGGCGAGGCGATGGTCGCCTATCTCAACACGCCCATGCTGCGTGATGGCGCCCGAGTGGAGGCGATTTCCAAGGCGGAAGCTTTCTTCAAGCCCAAATCTGCTGGTGCCGCCGTCCCGGTGGGTACCGGCGCATGATCGATGCGCAAGTTGAGCAAGTGCACGCTTTTATGAAGGGAGTTGAGAGATCCATGACCAAAGGCAAGCTTGATCTTCTTCTGGACGGCCTCGGCATAAAGCTCGTTCCCGTCCATCGCCGCCGTGCTCCGGCCCAGAGCCATGCGCGCGGCACGATGCAGGAAATCCGCGGGCGCTATGGCGATGGCCATCTGGTTTTCGTTTTGCGTTGCATCCGTCAGACCGGCAACAATCGCGACGAGCTGTGGTCGGATACGATCGGAGCGGTTTCCGACGTTCTCGCGCAACGCCAGGATTGGGCGCTCCAGCGCGCCGGCGATCTGCTTGGCGCCTTCGACGACATTGCACTTGCTTCACTGCGTTCGGAGGCGGTCGCGAGGCGACCTTGGCCGGTGCGGGCAACGCTGCGGACGCTAATCTATTGGGAATTGGAGAGACGACTTGATGCATCGACCCGCCTCGCAGTTTGATGATCTTTCCCACCGTGAGGCAGAGATTGCCGATCTGAGCCTGCTTATTCGCGCCCGCTTCATCGAGGCGGCTGACACAATGGTACACCTTGATGTGCGCGGTGTTCGCCCGGACAGAATGCGGACGCTCTGGCCGGAGGTTCTGCCGGACGCTTTGGACCATTCCGAGGTTCGTGTCCGCTATCGCCCGAGCGCCGCCGCCATCAGCCGCGCGGAAGAAGTCTTGCAGGAATGGCTGCGGACCCGTGTCAGGGATGAGGAACGCCGCATCCTGCTTTCGCGCTGGTCCGTTTGCCTTGCTGCGCCCTATATCGCGGGATCCTTCCGGGATTTTTGTGCTCGAACGGGTCGTGTACGGCGTACGGCGGAGCGGCATATTCAAAGCGAATTCCGCAATGTCGCGGGCGTACTTCTTGCGACTTCGCCGCTATTGCAGGAGCCGGACTGGGCACGCATATCGCCGATGATGCCGAATTCTCCTGGTGGTTCGGAGCGAATGAAGCCGCCGGTGACCAAACACGAAACGCACTGGTTGCCGGATGATGCCCGGCCGGTATTCGATGCGGCAAGCCTTGAGCTTGCCGAACTTGCCAAGCGGCTGGAGCGTGGAAACCGCCGGCGCGCCAAGATGAAAGCCTAGATCGGCGGCTATTCGGTCCGACTCCGTATATGCCGCTATGAGCGATCCTGATTATCCACCTTACGGTGACATATTGCTTTCGAATGCAAAGACACCGCTTGGCCGTGCGCTTGCGGTACCATCGCCAAAGTCTGGCACTGAATATTCCGCCAGCAGCCGAAGCCGCGATGTCGGCAGATGCGCGCGCCATGGGTCGCCGATCAAAATCGTAATGCCTTGTGCCAGGCAGCGATCGAGAAATGTGACGATCCGCCCTGCAAGCGCTTCATCGTAGAAGAGATCACCAACACAGACGATATCGATAGCCGGAGGCTCGCCCGTCGCTACATCGGCGAGGATTGTTTTGACGATCACATCGTTCAGCGCTGCATTGAGCTCGATAGCTGCGATGGCATAGGGATCGACATCCGCCGCCTGCACCTCCGCAGATCCCGCCTTCGCGGCGGCTATGCCCACAATTCCTGATCCGGCACCAAGATCGAGCACGCGGTGACCGATCACTGTCTCCGGCCGGTCGAGAAGATAGCGGGCCAATACCAATCCTCCACCCCAGTAATGCGCCCAATAGGGTGAACCGAATTGCGGATCTCGCTCCGCCAGGCGTCGCAAACCGCTATTGGGGGCTGCTTTATGCAGCCGAATCTCCGGAATGCCGGGAACGGGCAGAATAGGAAGGTTGGTGGTGATGAACTGCCGTACCCAGTCGCGGTCTGTGGGGCTTTCCAAGTCGGGGCTCAATGTATCCTCTTGCTTGTGTCTCTAGGGAGCTGTCGTCGGAGAGAATATCGATCAAATCGTCGGACCGCAGAGTGCGATATTTTCAAGTTATATCAAGTAATTAACAGGAACGCTCATCAAGATTTTTAAATCCTTGCAGCCCTATCGTCGTTCAAGGGTGTCGCCAAAAGCGCCAAATCAGGGTATTCATTTTGGCATGATGAGAACAGTTGCAGCGACGCACTGTTGACCGCAAGCGATGTTTTAGACCGCTTGTTTCCTTTCAAGGTTCCATCGGAAATTTCAAGCATGTCCAATGCCGACAAGCCAGTCGTGCAGCGCAAACCGCGTGCGCGTCGACGCAAGGCCGTTCCGGCCGGCGATACACCGCTAGACTATATGTTGAAGGTGATGCGCGATGATGAGGCGGATCAAAAGCGGCGCGATGAGATGGCGAAGATTGCGGCGTCCTATGTGCATCAGAAGCCGAGCGAACGCTCGGTAACCGGGGCCAAGGGAGGCCGGGGTTTCACCATCGACTTAACCAATGCCACGGATGAGCAGCTTGCAACACTCGAATCCCTCTTCGGTCCGCTTGCCGGATCCGGCGGCGATGATGGCGGCGATCCAGGAGGAGAAGGCGAGGCGAACAAGTGAACGTGAACGGGCACAGCATGCCAGGCAGATTGCTGCGGATGCCGACCGAATTCGTGCCAATTGCCAATCGCTGAGCGGCTTCGTCCAAGAGGCCTGGCATGTCGTCGAGCCTTCCGCCGATTATGTTCATGGCTGGCATATCGATGCGATCTGCCGTCATCTCGAAGCGGTCACCTCGGGCGAGATCACACGATTGCTGATCAATGTGCCGCCGGGCACGATGAAATCGCTTCTCTGCGGCGTCTTCTGGCCGGCATGGGAATGGGGCCCGAAAGACAGACCACAGATGCGCTATCTCGGTGCATCCTATTCGGAGCACTACGCCAAGCGCGACAACAGGCGCATGCGCGATCTCGTTGCTTCGGAGTGGTATCAGACGCTTTGGGGTGATCGGGTCAAGCTGACGAGAACTGGCGAGATGGCCTTTGCCAATACAAGCACGGGCTCTCGCCAGGGTGTACCCTTTTCGAGACTGACGGGTGGCCGCGGCGACCGGGTCATCATCGATGATCCTCATTCGGTCGATGGTGCTGAATCCGAGGCGGAGCGCCTGTCGACGGTTCGCACATTTCGGGAGTCGGTGCCGACGCGGCTCAACGACCCGCAGCGTTCGGCCATCGTCGTGGTCATGCAGCGATTGCACGAGACTGATGTGTCTGGCACCATTCTGGCGCTGGGGCTCGGTTACGAGCATTTGATGCTACCGATGGAGTTCGAGCCGGAGCGGCGCTGTCGAACGTCGATCGGATTTGTCGATCCGAGAGTGGAAGAGGGCGAGTTGCTCTTTCCGCAGCGTTTTCCGCGAGTGGTCGTGGAGCGGGACAAGATACCGCTCGGCTCCTATGCGGTTGCCGGTCAGTTTCAGCAGCGGCCTTCGCCGCGCTCGGGTGGCCTGTTTCAGCGCGGTGATTTTGAAATCGTTGAGGCGATGCCTGCCGGTGCAAAGCGCTGTCGGGCCTGGGATTTTGCGGCCTCGAAGGAGCGGCCCGGTCGCCAGCCGGACTGGACCGTTGGTCTGCGCATGGCATGGGTCGACGGCGTCTTCTACGTCGAGACCATCGCTCGCGGCCGTTGGTCGCCGGCAGAGGTCGAGCGCAATCTGAAGAACATGGCATCACAGGATGGGCCGACGGTGGCGATCCGTATGCCGCAAGATCCGGGTGCGGCGGGCAAGGCTGATGCGGAAACCAAGATCAAGCTGCTGGCCGGCTTTCCAATCAGAGTTTTGTCTGCGACCGGTGACAAAGCGACGCGCGCCAAGCCGGCATCGGCACAGGCGGAAGCCGGAAACGTCAAGCTGCTGCGTGGCGACTGGAACGAAGCATTTCTGGATGAGATCTGCGCCTTTCCGAACGCGCAATTTGATGACCAGGTGGATGCTTTCGCCGATGCTCTGAACGAACTCGCGCTGAATTCCTCCTTCAGCTTCAAGAATTTCTAGGCTCGCGAATGCGGGTCTCTTCATCACATCGATATCAAAGGACAATCCATGGGGCAGGTATTCTCGATGGTTCGCGACGGATTGGTGAGCCTAGCGTCCCGCATGGGAACGGAAAGGGACAAGGCGGCTTCGGTCTTCTATGCGCAACCGCTCCTGACAGACGAGCAGATTATAGCCGCCTATCGCGGCGCGTGGCTGCCGCGCAAGATCGTCGATATACCGGCGCTGGATAGCTGCCGAAAATGGCGAAACTGGCAGGCTGCAGGCGATCAGATCGGTTTGATCGAGGCGGAGGAGCGCCGGCTCAATCTGCGCGGCAAGGTGCTGGAAGCATCTACCAAGGCGCGCCTCTTCGGTGGCGCTGCGCTGTTCATCGGTGTGGATGATTCCGATCCAGCATTGCCGCTTGATGTCGAGGCGGTTGGTAAAAGTGGCCTCAAGCACCTGACCGTGCTGACGCGTCGTCAGCTTGCCGCCGGCGACGTGGACGGCGATCCGGCTTCCGAGTGGTACGGCAAACCGAAATTCTACACGCTCACCGGCGCCAACGGGATGCAGGTGATTATCCATTCGTCGAGGCTGGTCATCTTCAAGGGCGCCATGATGCCGAACGAAGAACTCGGCGGGATGGGCCGTCATGCCTGGGGCGAGAGCGTGCTGGCGGCGACATTCGATGCGATCAAGAATGCGGACAGCACTGCAGCCAATATCGCCAGCCTCGTCTTCGAGGCGAAGATCGACATTATCAAGGTACCGCAGTTTTCCGCCAATATCGGCAATCAGGCCTATGAAGACGCCGTTCTGCGCCGCTACGCGCTCGCCAACACCATCAAAGGCATCAACGGCACGCTTATCCTCGACGCGGAGGAGAACTATGACAGCAAGAGCGCATCGCTCGCCGGCCTCACCGATATTCTGATGGCTTTCATGCAGATCGTCGCCGGTGCGGCCGATATCCCTGTGACGCGCTTGCTCGGTCAATCGCCGGCCGGGCTGAATGCGACCGGCACGGCCGACATGAAAAACTATCACGACCGCATCCAGGCGATCCAGGAGCTCGATTATACGCCCGCGATGGCGCGGCTCGACGAGTGCCTTATTCATTCCGCCACCGGTGCTCGCGACCCCACTGTCTTCTCCACATGGGCGCCCTTGGAACAGATGAGCGAGAAGGAGCGCGCCGACATCTTCAAGACGAAGGCAGATGCCGCACGCGCCTTGTTCGGGTCTGCCACCGGTGAGGAAATCATCGCGCGGCCAGCGCTGTCGGAAGCACTGGTGAATGCCTTCGTCGAGGACGGGTCACTGCCGGGGCTGGAGGTGGCCATGAAGCCATCTGACCAATCGAAACGAGCCGACAGGCCGACGCCGGCTTCCGACCCGACCGAAGGAACCGAAGCCGCATCGGCATAGCCAGCTGCACTCATCCCTACCTCAAACCAAGCCGGCTCCGACCAGGAGAGATCCAATCATGAACTTCACTGACACTGTCACCGTCGCGGGAACGCGGCGGACCGGGGACGGCTATCTTGTCGCCGATGCCCGGATCGCCCGCACGGGCATTCAAAACTACAGCGGCGCCGAGATCGGCCGGCCCGAGATGCGCACCGTGCGGATCTATCGGCCGGGCACGGAAGTCTTTTCCGACGATACGCTGAAAAGCGCCGCTCACCGGCCGGTGACAAACGACCATCCGCCGGAAATGGTCACATCCGAGAACTGGAAGAGGTATTCGGTCGGCCAGACCGGTGACGAGATTGCTGGGGAGGGGATTTTCCTCCGCGTGCCGCTGATGGTCAGCGACGAAGCGGCCATTCAGGACATCGAAAGCGGCAAGCAAGAGCTTTCCGCCGGGTACGTCTGCGATGTCGATTTTACCGCGGGCATCACGCCTGCAGGCGAAGCCTATGACGCCATTCAGCGAAATATTCGCATCAACCATATCGCCATTGTGCGCCGTGGCCGAGCGGGCTCGAAAGTCCGCATCGGCGATGCTGCCGCACCGTGGGGCTGCTCTCCTCTCGCAGCCCCACGCCCCCATTCCGATGACAGGCAAAGCAAGGAAGGAATGATGCCCACGAAGACAATGACGATCGACGGCATCGATATCGAGGTCAGCGATCAAGCCGCACAGATTATCACGACGCTGCAGCAACGGCTTTCGGATATGGAGGCTGCGCACCAGAAGGCCGTGGCCGTACGTGACGCGGAGCTTGATGCGCTCAAATCCGTCACGCCCAGCGATGCCGAAATCGATCGGAAGGCTGAGGCGCGCGCCGACTTGATCGGCCTTGTCAGGGCGATCTCCAGCAATATCAAGACATCCGGTCTCAGCGACGCGGCGATCCGCAAGGCTGTCGTTATCGCCAAGGCAGGCGAGAGCGCCGTAGAGGGTCGATCGGACGCCTATATCGACGCGCGTTTCGACATGCTGGCCGAGGGACTGCGCGAGAAGCCCGATCGCTTTGCCGATGCGGTCAAGGACGGCATCACCTCTGCGCAAAGCTCGATGTCCTCAGCCTTCACCGCCTATGCCACCATGGTCCGCGACCTCGAGTCCGCCCATCTGGCCGCCAATCCCACCTAACCAGGTCAACGAAAAGGAGACGCTTCAATGGCGACTTATCAGACCACCTATGGAAACGCTCCTCGGAAGGGCCTGCACGGGCAGATCGCTTCGGAGGAACAGGCTAACAAGATCAGCCGCACCGTGGAGAATGCTGCTGGCATCAAGTTCGGACAGCCCGTTCAGCGCGGTCTCGCCGATCATGGCGTGGCACCCTATGCAGCAGGCGGCAAATTCCTCGGCATCGCCGTGCTGACGCCGACCGTGTTGCCGGATGTGGTGCCTGCGGGCGGCTATGCACAGTTCGTCACGGGCGCATTCCTCACCTCCGGGCAGCTCTATGTGCGGGCAGGCGGCACCGTCGCCGATGGCGATGCCGTCTACTACAGCCCCGCCGCCGACGCCTATGTCAACGCTGTCGGCACCGGAATCGTCGGCCCCATTCCCGATTGTTTCTTCGACACGAGCGGCAGCAACGGCGACATCGTCGAAATCTCGCTCAAGCACAGGAGCGCCTAATCCATGAACCAATTCGTTCGACAGCATTTCGCCGATGCCCAGGCGGCCTATTCCTTCGTGATCGCGCAGGGCCGCAATATCGAGACGCGCATCTACCAGCGGCGCTATCCGACCTTCAATTACGGCCTCCATGTGCCTGTTGTCACCGAGGGCAATGAATGGGCTGCCGGCACGACCTTCTTCACCGTCGACAGCGCCGGCGAGGCCAAGTTCCTCTCGGCCGCCGGTACGGACATGCCGTTCAACCAGTCGACGCGCGACAGCGCCAGCCATGATTTTGCGATGATCGGCTCCGGCTGGGAATGGAACCTCGAGGAGGTCAATCAGGCCGCACTCTATAATCTCGATCTCAACGCCTCCAATGCCATTTTCGCCGCCGATAAGATCGAGCGCCTGCTCAATTCCGTCGCCATGACCGGCTCGACGGAAAAGGGCTGGACCGGTTTCGTCAACGATCCGAAGGTGTCGCGCGTCGATGTCGCTGCCGATGGCACAGGCGGCTCGACCAACTGGTCTGCCAAGACGGCCGATCAGATCCTGCGCGACGTCAACGATCTTATCGGCGGCGTGCGCAAGAGGACCGGCGAGGTCGAGTGGGTCGACAGCCTGCGTCTGCCGCCGGAAGCCTTTCGCCTGATCGCCACCAAACGCCTTGCCGATGGCGACGGCTATATCACGGTGCTGGAATTCCTGCGGCGCGGCAATGTCTACACGGCCGAGACCAGCCAGCCGCTCGATATCCAGCCGCTGCGCGAGTTGGCGACGGCCTCGCAGGATGGCGGTGGCCGCATGGTGGTCTATCGCCGCGATCCGGAGGTGCTGCGTTTCCACCTGCCGATGCCGCGCCGCGTGCTGCAGCCGCGCCAGAAGTCGATCATGAGCTTCGAGACCGGCATCATCGCCCGCACCGGCGGCACCGAAGTGCGCCTGCCGGCGGCCATGGCTTATGGCGACGAGATCACCACTGCTGCCTGAGTTTAATCTCCCTCTCCCCGTTCAGCCGGGGAGAGGGGCATCCGCTTTTCATCGATCGACATCGGAGCTTTCATGTCCGCATCCTTTTACGGCACCCTCGCTGCCGCCGATGCCTATTTTGTCGAGCGTGCCAATGCCGCCTGGGCCATGGCCAGTGATGGCGATCGCCTGGCGGCGCTGGTGCGTGGGTCGCAGGCTGTCGACAGTCTCTATGAGTCCAGATTCACGGGACGCCGGACCGGCGGTTATGATCAGGCACTGTCCTGGCCTCGCAGTGAGGCAATGACAGTCAATGGTGAGGCAATCGCCAATGATGCGTTACCGCTGGCCCTGACTTATGCGTCCTATGAAGCCGCCGCGCTCGAGCTTTCGGAGCCGGGCAGTCTGACGCCTGTCATCATTGCGGCCCGCACGGTGAAGCGTGAGAAGGTGGGGCCGCTGGAAACGGAATATGCCGTCGTCGACACGAGTGACGATATGGTCGCAGCGGCCAGGCCGGTGCTGACAAAGCTTGACGGTCTGCTCTATCCCCTCCTGCGTCCGGTGCTGCCGGGCATTCTGGTGGTGTGATGGAGGTGTTCGATTACGGCAAGGCGCGGGCAACCGCCGAGCGGCTGATCGCCAAATTCGGCCAGAGGGGCAGTCTGCGGCGCATTACAAGTGCCGGGCCAGATTACGATCCGGTGCAGATAAGCGAGGATTTTGCGTGCTTGCTCGTCGACCTCGATCACAACCAGACGCACATCGGTGACACACTCATCCAGCGTGGCGACCGCCTGATCTATCTGTCGACCAAGGGGCTTTCGATCACGCCGACATTGGCCGACAAGGTGCTGATTGGCGGTGTCGAGCATGCGATCGTCGATCTCCAGCCGCTGTCGCCGGGCGGGACCGTCGTGTTTTGGCAGCTGCAGGTGCGGCGATGACGGCGCTGGTGCGTTTCAAGACGATCCTGACGCTTTGGTTGCTGGCGCGCGTCATCCTGCTGCTCAACCGTGTTTCACCATTGCCGGGGATTGAGAGGAGTGACGGGACGAAAGCCGAATCCCGAACCGCCGGACCTGCGGTTCGTGCCCGTTACGGCCATCTTACCCTTTTGAATTTCGAGCGGCGTGGCTCTTCACCGGGCGATGCCGCCGATGACGCCTAACCATATCAGGAGGTATCCGACATGGCTTCCTCGAATTTTTCCAATGACATCGCCGCCTGGGCCGAGCGGACCAAGAAGCGCATGGAAGAGGTGGTGAACCTCTCCACGCAGCGGCTGGCCGGGGCGGTCGTCGAGGCGACGCCGCTAGCCTCCGGCGAACTTGTCAATTCCTTCCGGGTCTCCGCTCCGTCACGGCAAAGCGAGGATGTCGAAGGGGCCGCTGAGGGTCATCAGGTCGACTTGGCCGGCCTCGGCGTGCCGATGGGCGGTCTGATCCATATGGGCTTTACCGCGCCGCATGCTGCCGAAGTCGAGTACGGCAATGATGGTCAGGCGGGGCAGGGCATGGTGCGGCTCGCGGCACAGGCATGGCCTGACATCGTCGCGAGCGCAGCGCGCGACACGACGGATTGATCCTTCGAAATTTCAACATCATAGACATGGGTGACACATGGCGACGGCGACGGACGCTCTCATTCTGGCGGCACTGCTGGATCATCTGGCAGCGCTCCAATTTCAGCCGCCATTGCCGGTGGCGCAGCCGGGCATTGCCTTTCCGCCGGCGGGGCAAGAAAAGCCGGATAACTATCTGGCTGTCAGCTTCCTGCCCAACCGCCCCCGGCAGGTGACGCTTGGCGACGATCCGCAGCAGAAGCTCGGGCTTCTGCAGGTTTCCGTCTATTGGAAGGCCGGCGGCGGGCTGATCAAGCCACTCGATGCCGCCGGCCTGGTCATCGACCATTTCAATAACAAGACGCTGTTTGCCTCTGGCGTGAAGATCACGATCAGTGGCGAGCCGTGGGCCGCAGGCCCGATCCAAGAGGATGACCGGGTTCAGATACCGGTCACCATTCCCTACACCGCCTTTGAACCGGAGACATGATCCATGGCGAACAAAAGCACGAAGAAGGGCTCGAAAGTCTACGTATGCGAGACGCCCCAGAATACCGACCTGACGGCCACCGCCTATGCCGCGCTGACCTGGGTGCAGGTGGGCAAGGTCGGCAAGGTCGGCGATTTCGGCTCGGAATCCACCATCAACAACTACAATACGCTGGATGAGCCGGTGCAGCAGAAGCAGAAGGGCGTTTCCAACGCCGGCGATCCGGAGCTCGAAGTTGCCTCCATCGCCGACGATCCCGGCCAGGACATTCTGCGCGTCTTCGGCGATCCCCTCAACATCAACAACATGGCGATCAAGGTCGAGCGCAACGACGCGCCGCAGGGCAAGACCAACACGGTCTTCTATTCGCGCGGCGTCGTTTCCGGCCCGCTCTATCCCGGCGGCGGCTCCGACGATTTCGATCTGGAGAAGTTCAAGATCGGCCTCAACCAGCTGCCGATCCGGGTCGATCCCGTCACCACGCCGTAAGCGCGATCTTTCGGAACCTTGCGCGCGTCGCTCTCCTGCGGCGCGCGGCCACTCGAATATGTCCCAACCGATAAGGTGTTTCCTTGGATATCTCCAGTCTCGTCAATTCCGAAGATCTCTTCGAGCTGCAGCTCCTGCATCCGGCCACCGAGGAGCCGCTCGGCATCTCCTTCATGATCCGCTCGGCCGAGAGCAACGAGGTGAAGAAGATCGTTCGCCAGCATAGCGACCGCTTCCTCGCCAGCCGCAAGAAGAAGCTGACCACCAGCAAGGTCGAGGCTGAATATCTCGACAAGGCCGCCGCCGCCATCGCTTCCTGGAGCTGGGGCGAGCAGCAGTGGAAGGGCGAGCAGCCGGTGCTCTCCTTTGAGAAGGCTCGCGAAGTCGTCGAGGAAGCCGGCTGGATCTACGATCAGGTGGCCGGCGCCTCGGAGGACCGCGCAAATTTTATGAAGAGCTTGCCGAAGGGCTTTCAGAAGCCGTAGGGGTCGTCGCGCGCTATGATTGCGTGCGCGATAGAAACGGCGAGACCCGGCGCGAGCGCAACGAGGCCTTCGAGCTTATCAGCCCGGAGGCCGAGGTGCCGGAGGCGGGCCATTGGCTCTGGGACTGGTTCTGGGACCTGCGTTCGGCGCAGGCCCCCGGCCTTTCCGGCCCGGTGCCGCTCTCCCACCAGGAAATGCTGGCCTGGCTGCACCTGACCGGCAACCTTCTGCGCCGCGAGGACATCGCCGTGCTGAAGGCGATGGACGGGCGCTATTGCCAGGCGGTGGAGGAGGAGACGGAGGCGATCAGGGCGCGGGAGGCGGGGTAGAGGGTCAGGCTGCTCCATGACTAATGAGCCTAATGTGACTTTATGTTGCTGTAACTCCACTCAAGTGCAGTCAGCCCATCCACGGCGGTTTCAACTTCCCACCCGAGAGACGAGTCGCTCTTGTTGCCAACATATACACACTTCGCAAGGTGTCTCACCGGCTCTTGAAGATCATTGAGCGTTTCATAAACTATCGACGCGCTAAAAAAAGAAGGCCTTGAGATGCCAATATCAAACGCCTTCAGTTCGGTTTGAATCCATGCATCGTCCATGGCTAACGGATAGCCCGACGCTTTGGATCGCTGTTGTTTCGTCACGAGATAGCTTTCGAGCAATCTTCTATCCAATTCTAGTTCGTCCAGCTCGGAAACCTTGACACGTTTATATTCCGCCGATGAGAGCAGGCGCTGTTTGAGAACCGTTTCGCAGGCAGTGACAAGCTTCGAATCAAATAAGTCGCAGCTGCTTAAGGCCAATGCGGTAGCCATCAGGCACAAGATGCTAACTATGGGCTTCGTTTGGTGAGGATGCATTATAATGCCGTAAGGTGTGATTTCGGATGGGTGCAACTTTGGCGAAAGTTGCACCCTTTATCACTCATGTCAATAAGATTGTTCTCTAAATGTTCCTGGCGATAAAATATCCATCGCATCCTGATGACATTGCGTCATCGAGACAATAGTGCGCCGACAACAGCTCATGGTTTTGCAGAGAGAGTGTAATCTATAAGGGCGGTCTCTGATTCATGAAGAAGTTTGTTAGCTTCCGTCGTCGTCCACACGCACTTCATTACATCTTTTTCTCGCAGTAGCTCTTTATCATCCCTGAATCTGTTCTCAAGAACGTCAAACGTAAACTTTGTATTTTTGGGCGAAGCGCCAGTCTTCTGAAAGGCGCGTTCTCCATATGCCCGAACTGCATCATAGTAGGTCACGCCAAGAGCATCTTTACACGCATATGCCATCATAAATGTCGTTGAAGCCTTTTCTTTGATGTCATCCACCAACTGAACGAGCTTTTTATCTGCAGCGGCGGCGGTGTGTGTGAGAAATGCCAAAGTAGAGAGTGCTAAAATAATTCGCCACGCCTTCATGTCCATGCCTCTGATTGTTCCCATTCAACCGTATAACGCGACTTTTAAAAAATAAATCTTATGATTGAAGTGGCTGCGCCAAATAACAGGATAGTTTCCATTACGGTGACAGTGCACTAATTTCCGTCAGTGATAGCCTTGCTTTGGCCAAACAAGAGGGCCATCGGTGGGCTAGATAGAATATGCGTTCTTATTTGGGTGCACTGTCACCGTAATTCCCTGTTGGCAACCGCATTACCACATCAGGGACAGGCATATTGGTGCTATAAATGCGCGCAATTTCTCTTGCCGCCTTAGTTATTATCAATTGACTGGCTGGAATTTCGCTATTGAAAGTTCGTCTAGGAAGGAGGCTTTTAGCTCGTCCTCGCGGCCTTTGTTTATGACATATTCGCATTTTGCCGTTGCAGCCGCAGCTACCCCGTTTACGCCTGGAACCGTGTAGTTGAGGAATACAATATGTCGCTGCGGACTTATTTTTCCGGCGTCAAAAGCTTCGATCAGCATGGTATGGTACTTGTTTGATAAGTCCTTGTTTGAAAATGACGCAGCCTTGTCAACATATTTCTCAAATTCCGGTCGTCCAAGCTGTTGGATTAACTGACTAAAGCCGACCCGGACATAACCTGAATTTACACCTAACCGATCTTTCACTGTAGTTTCACATACAGCAACGGGCGTTGGTTCCGCGAGCGCGAGGCTCGCAATCATCAATGGCGGTAACACCGCGCTTCCGAAACTGAGAATCTTTCTCATTTTGAGCCCCAGCTTACAACGACGGTCGGAAATTACCTTTGTGTCGTTTCGTTCGCACCGCCATGCAACCTCTGATCTTTTCTTCGAAAAATCCGAACTCAATTCAAAAGCCGCCGTAATGTGTCGCGAACCCATCCAGCATAGGGAGCAATTGGCTTCAATTTTTTCCGCAATTCTTCCGCAGCTTGAGGAGGTTCATGGCTGAAATCCCGGACAATCTGAGAATACGTTGCGGCATCGGTTGCAAAGATAGAAACTCCTCCCACCGATATTTTAGAAATGCTGCCATCGGTGGAAAAATATTGACAGGTAATAGCTCTAGTAACCTTCTCAGCTTGTGTGTCTAGCACATTAAAATTTATAGTTGCGGTATAGAGAACGGGCTTCACCGAGCCTTTGTCAAACTCTTTCTGATAAACGCGCTGTATGTCAGGGAAGCCTTTTAACTCTTCTTCCAAGTCAGCTGTGGTGCCCGGCCTCTCACTAAGAAAGAACCTGTTGCGCTCATAGGTGGAAGGTGCTGCGAGATACCCTTTGAGACGGGCCTCGCAAGCAGTCACGATCGGCGGATCAAAGATGCCAAAGCTGTAAATCAACAGCAACGCGGCAAGCACTGCAATCACGCTAACAATCAATTTCATCAAAATTCCCGCGAAATAGCTTTGCAGCATTTTCTCGCATGAAATCAAAAGGTGGTCCAGTGACGGATATCGCAACTCTGAGCATTAAAGTTGATAGCAGCGAAATCAAAACGGCAAGTAACGATGTGAGAGATTATGTTGTTGCTGCGGGTCAGGCGGAAAAAGTGTCCGGCGTGACGGGTCGAGCACTAAGGGCGATGGGCAACGAAGCGAGAGGCGCGGCGGGCTCTCTCGTTAGAGTTGGTGACACTATCGGCAAGTTGAGTGGCAGCGATCGATCGTCTCCCATCAAGTTGTCGAGCACCCTGATTGCCTTGAACATGAAGTCAAGCGATAGCGGTGGAAGTTTACAACCTTTGAGTAGTAAGTCACAATCCGCTGCAGTTGAAGAATTCCCTTATCGCAAATCACCGGAGATGAAATACTATCTTGATAATCGAGCCGATGAGGGAAAAAACGCATCCAACCTTGCGGGTAGTCTCGTAAGTCAGTTGTTAAAAAGCGGCAGTAGTTTGATTCCCGGCATCCGTGGATTCTTCGCAGACATTTTCTTTAATTCTGCAGCCGACAAAATTGATCAAAATTTACCATCAAGGCGCTTTGATACTTCGAAGAAAGTCATTGCCGATGAGGCGAGGATGACAGATGAGTTACGCAAGCTTGGTCTTGATGAAACCCCATCGATGAAAACTGATTACGAAAAGAGTCATACCGAAAACGGCCTAGTGGGTGCGTTAGAAATTCCCAAAAGTCTATCCGATTCTAAGCTGGCAATGGTGCGAGATACATTTAATTCAATAAAACTTGCCGCCGAAATGCAGTTCGGCACGGATTCATTTATCGGGGGAAGGAATTTTACTGAACTGGAGAAGCAATATAACGAGATTAAGCCGCTAATCTTGTCGGGAAAAGCCACGAGGGAGCAATACCAATCTTTTGGGAACAGCGTAACCGAAAGCGCTGCGAAAAACCCACAGTTTGTAAACCTTCAGACTTTTGCTCAGCTATTCAAGGACGCCATGCCGAGCTTGATCCAGAATTCAGAGGCATACAGAGATTACGTTGCTTTGGATGAGAAGGTCAATAAAAACGTTGACGCAACGTCAGCAGCAATAAATGCCAAAGTAAAGTCAGAGCAAAATGGCGCTGCCCCTGCTCCGCCGGCTCAACAACAACGCAAGCTTTCCCAAATCGGAGCTCTTGTGGAAACATTCTTTCCGGCGCTTTCGTCTTTCGCTCGCGCGGCGCCCCTCGTGATTGAAGCACAATCGAAACAGGTTGCGGTTGGCAGCGTTGACGTTCAACGCAACCAAAAGGATGAATTGCAGGATGTTCAACAAGCAACGGATACTCTTACGAAGTCGACACAAGCCAATACCGAACAAACAAAACTCGGAACTCAGACTTCCATTCAATCCGCTGCCGCGACGGACAATGTGAAGTCGAAGGTTGTCACGCTGAAGCAAAGCCAGGACGAGCTTCAGAAAAGTTGTGCCGTGCAATTGGCGCAAATGCCGCAATTGACCAAAGCGGCCAACGATCAGGCTGATGCCTATCGGCGCGTTGCCGACGCGCAGGCGCTGCAGAAGCTCGCGGGCGATATCCAGTTCCAGCAGGATCAAATGGGCCGCTCGACCGTCGATCAGACCGTCGCCTCGACACAGAAGCAATATGGCCTGCCGGTCGACATGAATTCGGCCTCGGCCAATATCATTCGCTATAATGAACAGCTGAAATATGCCCGCGAGCTGGCCGGTGATTTTGCCTCGACGCTGGTCAGCGGCCTGCGCAATGGCGAGGGCCTTTGGAAATCCCTGGGGAAGGCGGCGATTTCCGTGCTCACCAAGATTTCCGACCGATTGCTGAACGATGTGCTCAACAGCCTGTTCAAGGTCAACAGTGCTGCCGCAGGCGGCGGGCTGCTCGGTGGCGGCGGTATCCTTGGCGGGCTCTTCGGCGGTGGCGGTGGGCTGGATCTCGGCATTCTGGCGCGATCGCCACAGGCGGCGGCAGCCGTTGCGAGCGGTATTCCCGGCCTTTGGGCCGATGGCGGCTATACAGGCCCCGGCGGCAAGCACGAGCCGGCCGGCATCGTTCACGCCGGCGAGGTCGTCTGGAGCCAGAAGGATATCGCCCGGGCGGGCGGCGTCGGCGTTGTCGAGGCGATGCGGCTTGGGCGGCGTGGTTATGCCGATGGCGGCGTGGTCGGCGAGGGCGGGCCGCAATTGGTGCGCGCGCAGCCGGATGCTGCCGTTCCCGTCCGTCGCCTCAGGGCCGATAATCAGAATGATGTATCCGGTTCAGCTTCCGGCGTGCATGTCACGGTCGGCGTTTCCGTCGATGAGGACGGCAATCTGAAGGCCTATGTGAAAAATGTCGCGCAATCGGAAGCGCAGAGTTCGACGCGGCAGGGGCTGAATGATTTCAATCAGCAGCTTCCCGACCGCGTCGCGCAGATCAACCGCAATCCCCGGAGGCGCTGATGGCCGTTTCCTATCCCTACAGCCTGCAGGCCTTTGCCGACCTTCTGAAGATCTCCAGCATCGTCTGGGACATTCAGCGAAATGACGAGCTTTCCGGCTCCGGCGATGGCCGGGTCTGGCAGGCGGAGCTGGCGCCGCCGCTCTGGACCGGCACGGTGACGCTGGCCGACATGTACAATGCGGAGGCGAAACAGATCGCCGCCCGCATCCGCAAGCTACACGGCGCCCAGGAGGCGCTTTTTCTTTATGATCCGCTGTCGAAATATCCACAGGCCGACCCCGACGGGACGAAGCTCGGGAGCGCTGCGGTCAGCGTCGCGGCGCTCGGGGGCGACAATGCCTCGCTCAGCCTCAAGGGCCTGCCGGCGGGATACCGGCTGACCGTCGGCGACAAGATGCAGGTCGGCTATGGCGGCCGCTATGCTTTTCTTGAAATCTCGGAAACGGTTGGTGCCGGCGGGCAGGGGATCACCCCCGTTTTCGGCGTCTTCCCGCATCTGCCGGCGGGCTTTGCCGCCGGTCTCGGCGTGACGCTTCTGCTGCCGGCCTGCAAATGCCTGATCATGCCGGGCAGCCACAACCCCGGCACCGCGAGCGGCCCGATCACCTCGGGCGCCACCTTCAAGATCATCCAGAAGAAATAGACGATGAAGAACATCACCTCCGCCTTCTTCGCGGCGCTGACCGGCGCGCGCGACAAGGGGCTCGTGCCCCGTCGTTTCGTCTGGATCACCGGCAAGGATCTCGCCACCGGCGGGCCCGCCTCGATCGGCCTCTGGACCGGCGACGACGACATCAACATCACCGTCACCTCTGGTGTCACCGGTCTGCCGGAGGCGCGCACCTATTATGGCGGCCTCAATCTGCAGGTGAGCCCGATCCCGCGCACGGCGGATCTGACGATCCAGACCGTGACCATCACCATCGGCCAGATCGCGCCCGCCGCGCAGCAACTCGTGCGTGGTTACGATCTGCGGCTGGCGCCGATCGAAATCCACGACATGATGTTCGATACCGGCACGCGCCTGCCGAGTGCGGCGCCGGAAATCGCCTTTCTCGGCATTGCCGATGGTGCGCCGGTGAAGACGCCGGCCGTGGGGCAGGATGGCGATATCGAAATCTCGGCCATCTCCGCCGCCATCGCCATGCTGGAGCGCACCAACCCGGCCAAATCCTCCTACGAAGGCCAGAAGCGCCGCGGCGGCGATGAATTCGGCCTTTATTCCAGCACCGTCGCCAATTGGCAGATACCCTGGGGGCAGAAATGAACGGCGATCTCGTCAGGGTCAAGAATTGGCGTGCCCGCTTCGTCGCCGAGGTCGATCGGCTGAAGCGCACGCCCTTTGCCTGGGGCAGCCATGACTGCGGACCGGGTCTTGCCGGCAATCTGGTGCTGGCGATCACCGGCGTCGACTGCGCCGCCCAGTTTCGCGGCGAGTATTCGACCGCCGCCGGCGCGCTGAAGACGATGAAGGCAGCGGGTTTCGACAATCTCGCGGATCTCGTCGGAAGCATGCTGCCCGAGATTCATCCCAGCGAAGCCGGCATCGGCGATATCGCTGCCGTCCCGCATGACGGTCCCTTCGGCTACGCGCTTGGTGTGGTCAATGGCGAGCGGATCTTCGTGCTGCGCGAGAGTGGCCTCGGTACGGTCGACCTGCTCGACGCCAAGCGGGCCTTCAAAGTCGGCTAGGCCGGCGATCCGTCTCCATTTTATCTCTGACCGGTGACATGTCGGCGCAGCTTTGGCTGCGACGACCCTTTCCCGCGCGCCAATCGAGGTCGTCCGATCCATGAAATATCTCATCCTGCTTCTGAACGTCCTCGGCTTCTGGCTGATGGCGGATGTGGCGCATGCCGATCCGATCTCCGCGGCAATCGCCGCGATAGGTAACTTTATCGGTTCGATCAGCATCGGCAAGCTGGTGCTGACCGTGGCCATCAATATCGGCCTGTCTCTGGTCGAAAAGGCGCTGGCGAAGAAGGACCAGCCGCAGCCGGCCGGCACGAAGCTCGAGATCAACATGGGGGACGATCACGCGATGTCCTTCATCATCGGCAGCTACGCGACCGCCGGCAAACGCAAATATGCCGGCACCTGGGGAGACGATGGCAAGACGCCGAACGCCTATTTCACCGATGTCATCGAGATCGGCAGCCTTCCCAATCGCGCCGGCCCACGCGGCCTGACCAGCGTCTGGATCGACGACCAGAAGGTCGGCGTCCTCTGGGACCAGCCACATCCCGACGGGCGCGGCTTCCCGGTGCTGCAATATCGCGTCAAGAACAAGGACTATCTCTGGATCAAGTTCCTCGACGGCACGCAAACGGCGCCCGATCCATTCCTGATGGCGAAGTTCGGCACGCACGCCGAGCGGCCCTGGAGGCCGACCATGATCGGCCGCGGCTGCCAGGTCGTCATCCTGACCTCGCGCTATAATACCGATCTCTTCAAGGGCGTTCCTGCCGGCCTTTTCGAGCCGCATCCGCTGCCGCTTTACGACGTCCGCAAGGATTCCTCGGTCGGCGGCAATGGCGGGCATCGCTGGAGCGACCCCACCACATGGCAGCCGAGCACCAACCCGGCCGTCATGATCTACAATCTTGCCCGCGGCGTCTATTACGGACCGGAATGGGTCTATGGCGGCCAGAATATCGGCGCCTTCTGCTTGCCTGCGGCGAACTGGATGGCGGCTGCCAATGCCTGTGACGCGTCCGTCCCGCTCGACGGCGGCGGTAGCGAGCCGGCTTATCGCGCCGGCTATGATGTCCAGTGTGACCAGGAGCCGCTCGATGCCGTTTCCGAACTGCTGAAAGGCTGCAACGGCCGCATGGCCGAAGTCGGCGGCATCTTCAAGATGCTCGTGGGCTCGCCGGGTGGCGCGGTCTACTCCTTCACGGATGATGATGTCGTCGTTACGGAAGAGCAGGATTTCCGGCCATTCCCGTCCCTGTCGGCGACTTACAACTCTATCGAAGCGACCTATCCCGAGCCGGCGGAAAAGTGGGCGACGAAGGATGCGCCGGGTCGCTATAATGCCGACCTCGAAGTGCAGGACGGCAATCGGCGCCTGCCGGCCGAAATTCAGCTTCTTGCCGTTCCTTTTGCCAACCAGGTGCAGCGTGTCGGCCTGGCGATGATCCAGGACTACCGGCGCTTTCGGGTCCATCAGATATCGCTGCCGCCTGACGCATATCCGCTGGAACCAAACGATGTCGTTTCGTGGTCATCGGCTCGCAACGGTTATGATGAGAAGAAATTTCTCGTCGTCAAAGTCGAGCCGCAGCCCAATTTCCTGATCGTCGTTACATTGAAGGAAGTCGATCCGGCCGACTATGACTGGCATCCCGGTTTGCAATTGCCAACCGCCATTGGCTGGCTTGGCCCCATCACACCGCCCTCACAGCCGATGATCGGCTGGACTGTAGAACCTTCGACCATCAAGGACGCCGGCGGTATCGACCGGCGCCCTGCAATCAAGATCAGCTGCGCGCCGGATCTCGATGACGTCAGGGGCGTGTGGGTGCAGGTTCGCGTCAAGGCCAGTGGCGATGTGGTTTTCGACAGCGACAGCAATCCCTATGCCTTGCCATTCTCGTGGATCATCTCCGGTCAATGGACATTGCCCAATACAGAGTACGAGGTGCGCGGTCGCTATCTCCCGCAGTCGAACCGGGCAACGGATTGGTCGGCCTGGCTGACCGTCAAGACACCGAACGTCCTCATTCAGGCCAGCGACGTGCTTGATGGCGCGATCGTCCAATCCAAGATCGCGGATGCCGCCGTGTCTGCCGCCAAGATCATGGACGAAGCCGTCAGCAACGTGAAGCTGGCCAATCAGGCCGTTTCGACTGCGAAGCTTCAGGTGGCCGCTGTTACGGCCGATGTACTGGCAAGCGGCGCTGTGATTTCTGCGAAACTGGCCGACGGCGCCGTGACCGCCGCCAAGCTTGCCCAGGGGGCGGTAGACGCGACCAGCCTTGCCAGCAGTATCAAGGCCGTGGAGGTGGTGGCCACGCTGCCGACGACAGGCAATGTCGAGGGGCGGCAGGTTTTTCTGACGACGGATGGCAAGCTTTATCGTTATCATAATGGTGGGTGGACGACTGCCGTTGCGGCTGTGGACGTCAACGGGACACTCAACGGCTCCCAAATCGCCGACAACGCTATCACGAGCAATAAACTTGCGGCTCTGGCGGTTGATGCGACGAAGTTCGCCTCCGGTATCAGGCCGGTAGAAATTGTCACCAGCCTGCCAACGACAGGCAATATTGCCGGTCGCACGGTCTATTTGACGACGGATGGCAAACTCTACCGCTACACCGGCAGCGCTTGGACGGCGGCAACGGCGGCTGTTGATGTCGCAGGACAGATGACAGACGCGCAGATCGCTGCGATCGCCGCCGCCAAGGTCACCGGCACACTGATCTCCTCCCAGATCGCGGATGCCGCAATTACGAATAGCAAGCTGGCGGCTCTAGCCGTCGATGCCGCGAAGCTTGCTGACAATGCGATCACAAACACCAAGATTGCTAACGGCGCGATCTCGACGCCGAAACTGCAGGCGAATGCGATCACTGCCGACAAGATTGCGGCGAATACCATCACCGCAAACAAAATGGTTCTGGCTGACTTCACGAACCGAGCTGAAAACCCGAATTTCGGTGAGGGGGATGTAGGTTGGGCCAGGGGCGCAGGTGTCACCATCGTCAATGACGCCATCAACGCATACACTGGTAATTGGTACATGAATATCGGTGCTGGTGCCCTAGCCAATACCATTGCGGCGCGGAATTTCAACATCTTCCCCGTTGTCCCCGGTGAACAGTATTTCCTGCAAGTATTTATAAAGGTTATCGGAACGCCTGCTGGTCCCATTTCAGCGCGTATGCGTTTTATGGGTGCGGACAAGACGAACTATATTAATAACGGCGGCGTGGTTGTCCCGGTGACGGTTGGTACCTCGTATGCGGAGTGGAGTGCTACAATCATCGTGCCAGGTCAGGCAGTATATGCTTGGATGGATTTCGTCCCTGGGGAAAATCTGACCGCCTCAGGTAGCTACCAAATTGGCTTCGTTTCTTGCCAGCGTAAAAACACCGCCAGCTTGATTGTCGACGGAGCCATTACCGCATCCAAGCTTGCCGCAGGGTCGGTCACCACGACTGCGCTGGCCGCAGGATCGGTGACGGCCGACGACATCGCCACCAATGCCGTAACGGCCGGCAAGATCGCCGCTGGCGCTGTGACGGCAGGCCAGATTGCCGCTGGCGCGATCGGTGCAACACAGATTGCCGCCAAAGCGATCACAGTTGATAAGCTCTTGGTCACTAATCAAGACAACCAGATCGATCAAGGTTTCTCCGGAGGTTCGCGCGCCAATTGGTACGCACCCAACCTTGGTACTTACTATCTGGAGACCGGTCCAAGCCCGGCAGGAGGCACATACGTCGCACAATGTGATGGCCGAGATCAGCTCATGGTCGGACCTATGCTAGTTCGAGTCTCCCCGGGGGAAAGCTACAATTTCTCGGTCTGGTTCTATAACACCGACCCCATCTATGACGCATTCATGGGTATGTATGTAAAGGATGCCTTAGGCGCATCCGTGGGGCCGAATTGGGTGGCGGTTGGCAGTGCCAACAATGCGAAATCGACTTGGACCTTTATCCAAGCGAACGTTACCATTCCGGCTGGCGTATATATGATCCAACCTATGTTCGGCGTCACGAAGACGGCGGCTAACGGTAATTGGTGCTATTGGGCCAGGCCGAACATGCGGCGCGCGTCTAGCGCGGAACTGATCGTTGACGGTGCGATCATCGGTTCCAAGGTCGCCGCGAATGCGATCACGGGCGACAAGATTGCGGCTAACACTATCACTGCTCGGAGCCTCGTTTTGCAAGATTGGGAGAACCTCGTTCCCGACAACCAGCTGCAGTCACCCGCCGCTTGGACTCAGCTAAACAACACCGTCGTCAACCCAGTAACGGCACAGGCTTTTACCTCCAAGGGGTCGTTCGATTACACCTACTTCGCAGGCGTTGGTTATATCCAGATCGCGCAGAGCCAACCTTTTGCGGTCGTTTCGGGTCAGGAATACTTATCTGCCATTCAAGTGGTCCGTACCTCTGGCACTAAGTATGGCCTATGGGCGCGCATCCACTGGCTCGATGCCGGCGGCAACCTCCTGAATCCGGACATCTACGTCGACATAACCGCCTATGGTACTAGTGACGGTGGCACTGTAAATGGCATCCGGACCTTTAGCGCTGCGATCATGCCGCCCACATCAGCCTTTGCTGCAGTGGTCAAGATGTACATCCATAGGAATTTCACAGACGGCAATATCTCGATCGGTGGGCTTAGTTTTCTGCGGAAGGCCTCGGCCAACTTGATCGTCGACGGTGCAATCACTGCTGACAAAATTGCCGCCAACGCGGTCGTTGCCGGCAAGATCGCCGCGAATGCCATTACGGCCGGGACAATTGCTGCGAACGCAGTAACGGCTGGAACGATTGCGACAGGCGCAATCTCAGCATCGCAGATCGCAGCCGGTTCGATCACAGCCGATAAGCTCGCGGCTGGGTCGGTCTCTGCTCAGGCGCTCGCCGTTGGCACCGGCGGCAATTATCTCACAAACTCCGACCTGTCAGCTGGCTTAGCGGGATGGTCTCTCGAGCATTCGAATGAGATTGCGAGCTTCAGCTTGTCGCTTCGCACCGATACTTTTGCTCCTGAGCCAGGCGCGATCCAGATCTATCAGTCAAATGGCAACCAAGGGGTCGAATACGGCGTTGGACCGGTTGATGCCTACGGCGGCATGCGCACCTTCGCGGTCAGAGCGAGCGGTTGGTACGAACTATCCGTCTACTACTTTGGCCATCGTTGCCGTGGTCTGCAGCCCTATGTTGGCGTGTTTGACGCCGCCGACAATCTCCTTGGCCGGCTTAATTTTGGGATATTCCCTGCGGCCCAGAACTTTGATCCAAGCAAGAATCTTGCGAACTACCAGCGGTTTTGGACTAAGGTGCAGGTGCCAACGAATGCTGCCAAGGCGCGCATTTTCTTTCGCATGAAGGGAACTATAGAGGGACTTAGCGATAGCTATCTTTGGCTAGCGCGTATGTATTTCGGTGAGGCAAGTGCCAACCAAACCGAGCCGACGCCGTGGAGCGATGGTAGCATCACGCTGATCTCTAATGGCAACATTGCCACCAATGTCGTCACCGCCGACAAAATTGCGGCCAACGCAGTAACGGCCGGCAAGATCGCAGCGAGTGCCGTCACCGCCGGCACGATCGCGGCGGGCGCTGTCACCGCCACGACGATCACAGGCGGCGCGATCACCGGTGACAAGCTGGCGGCTAACACTATTGGTGCCGGACAGATTGCGGCGAATGCGATCACGGCCAAGCAGCTGGTTCTGACCGACTTCTCCAACATGGCCGATAACGGCTGGCAGACCGGCACGCTCGACGGCTGGGTCACGCAAAATACGCAAGCTTTCTATCTCGACACCGTCTCTGGAGATGCAGCTGGATATGTTCTGCAGTCCCTCGGCCGGGATTGCTCCAGATCGAATTTTGTCGCTGTCACCGTCGGGGAGACCTATTCCTTTGATGTGTGGGTTTACAACACAGATACTAACCCGGCCAGCATCTACGCCGCGTTACTAACTCCCTCCGGTGTTTGGGGCTTTACCGTAGTCGCTAGCACCAGCGTGAAGAATGTCTGGGTAAGGCTTCAGGGTCGATACACGGTCGCAAGCGGTTACACCAAACTTGCGATGTTGCTGCAGGTCGACAAGACAGCCGGCACTGGCAACTCCTGTTATTGGTCTAAACCCGTCATGCGTCGCGCCGCCTCGGCCGAGCTGATTGTCGATGGCGCGATTACGGCCAACAAGATCGCTGCCAATAGCATTACGGCCGACAAGCTCAACATTAACAGCCTGGATGCGATCACAGCAAACATTGGCAATCTGCAAGTCGGAACAAGCAACATCGTTGGCGGTGCGATTACCCGCGTGGATACCGGTCTTCCGGAAGGGGCTGCGGGCATCAACGCCAATTCTGGACCAATTCCGGTCACCGGCATCACGTGTATGCACGGGGCTGGCTCACCGTCCATTCTGGTTCTGTCATCCTTCTCACTCTCCAACAACGGCAGCAATCCGAATAACTATTTCACGCAAGTCGAGGTGCATATCTGGGATAATGCCAACAATCGCTATACGGCGGTGCTGCCATTCAGCTTCTACGGTGCCACATCGTTCACGCACTCTTTCAGCTTCAGACCGCCCGCAGATCGCACAGAAACCCAATTCCGGTTTGATGTGAAGCCGATCAACCTGCCGAGCCTCGGCTCGCCACCCCTCCTCATAAATAATCGAATAATCAACGCGCTCACTCTGAAGCGCTAAAGTCGCAGGAAAGGACTGCCATGTACCGCATAGACAGCATGTACGAACCGATGGTCGAGGCGCTGCTTGCGGCGCGCGCGGAGAACAAGGCCGATCGCTGGATGGCGTGCGTTGCCTTCTGGCTCGCTCGTCAACAGATGTACAACGTGCCGGATTTCTGGCTGGCGCTTGCCGCCAAGATCACCTCCGGGCTCGATGCGACCGATAAGGACGCCATTCTCGATCAGCTGAACAACAAGGAAGCAGCTCTGGTTAATTCGGTGGCCGATTGGCCTGAAACGCCTGTGAGCCTTCTGGTCATAGTCGCGGGCTGGTCTCCGGAGCCGGTCCCCGTCGATCTCTATGCCTATGCAGCGACCAAACGCTACGCCGTCGAAACGGCTGGGGTGGTTATCGATGGCATGCGTGTCATGACTGATCGCGCCAGCCAATCGTTGATCACCGGTGCATACAATTATGTGCAAGCCAATCCGGACGTATTTGTGAAGTTCAAGACTGCTTCCGGTTTTGTAGATCTGACGGCGACACAGATGACGGCGATTGCCAATGCGGTTGGGGCGCATGTGCAGGCTAGCTTCGTGGCCGAGGGCGAAGTCAACAAGCAGATCGTTGCTGGTGCGATCACCACGACAGCGGGGGTGGACGCCTTTGCGTGGCCATCCAACGAGACGATTTAAGGATTTTTCCAACCAATCCGTCGGTAAGTCATCTAAAGTTTCGACTCATGCGCCGCCCGGTGTTTCAACAAGGAAATGCTTCGGCACCTTAAGCATTGGCCGCGGCCGATACTGACAACTGTTCAGATAGTTGATGCGATCGGTTCATGCGGTGCTAGCTGCATTCGTATTGTGAGTTGCTGTCTCCGCAAGCTGAGACTCCGACACAAAGCATCCTGGCTTGGCCAAGGAGCGCTTTGTACGGTCGAGACTTCTTTCAAAGGAAAATTATATGGAGCACGCGAAGTTCTTTGCGGTGGTGCGTTCGCCACTATTCGAAGGGAGACTTTCGGCAAATCAGGTCAATGGCATCGAAGCAATTCTCTCTGCGTGGAGGGCGCGGCCGTTCGACGATCGTTGGCTGGCCTACATGCTGGCGACCGTCTATCACGAGACTGGCGGAGCGATGTGCGCCATCTCGGAAAATCTGAATTACTCGGCGGCTGGACTGCAGGCGACATTCCCCAAATACTTCACTGCTGCGCAGGCTGCTGTTTGTGCTCGTCAGCCGCCAAGAATAGCAAATCGCGCCTATGCAAATCGGATGGGCAATCGAGACGAGGCCAGTGGTGACGGATGGCGTTACCGTGGTCGCGGTTTGGTGCAGATAACCGGGCGGGACAATTACGCGAAATACGGCATTGTTGACAATCCGGATATGGCAATTGATCCGGTCAAGGCTATCGAAATCCTCTTCGACGGCATGATCAATGGTCGTTTTACGGGCAAAAAGCTTGCCGACTATTTTAGCGCTACGGTGACCGACTGGATCGGCGCGCGAAAAATTATCAATGGCACGGATCGTGCGGCAGACATTGCCGGTCACGCCAAAAAATTTGCTGCGGCAGTGGAGGCGGCTCGGTGATTTCTTGCGGTGCGATTGAGCGAAATGTTTCCGGATATCAAGCCGCCACTACCACCTGAATCCTGAGTGTCTTCACGCGATCTCTCCCTCATTACCCATTCAATCGACATAGGCCGGCGTAAATCGTCGCCACCGCCTTGAGCCGGCAGCATACCTGCCGACGCCGGCTGACTGTGGGCTCTTTTGGGTTCTTCTAAAAAGGAAAAAAGATGTTCAACACGAATATGTTACACAATGTTCTAAATGTTCTGATCACCTTGTCGGCGTTGTTGGTCGCCATTCTATTGGCAACTGGCTGCACTCAGTTGGCTGACGGCATATTGGAATGTTCGCAATCCGCTATCGGTCCCGGGTACACGGCCGCTGCCGTTGCGGGACTGAGTGCGTTGAAGATTGCAGTCAATATTATGCGGGACGGCGTTGCCGGATTGATCAAGCCTCAGCCGCCCGTCAGCAAATAGTGCCGATTTCTGCTGGATGCTCGGAATGGGTCAGCATCCAATTTTCAGTGCGCAAAAGTTTCACAGAGAAAAGCAATGACGATTCACGAATTTCTCGATGCATTGGGCATCAAAGCCGGGGTCGTCATCGCCGGCCTCTCGGGCGGTATCCTGCGGGGCCTTTCCAGGCGGCAGTACACGACACGCGAAATTGTCGCCTCTCCGATCTGTGGGGCTCTGGCGGCGACTTATCTGACAGAGCCGGCACTTTTTTATCTGCGAGCCATCAATTGGCCTTTGCCTCAGGAAGATACCGCCGCCATGAACGCGACAGCTTTTGTGGTGGGCGTATGCGCCATGTGGATTGCCGATCTGGTTTTTGATGCCATTTCTCGATGGGTAAAAGGTGGTCGAGGAGTGTCTTGACGCCTTGTCCACTCCCGGCGAGTTTCAGTGCGAAATCGGGCAGATTACGAAGGCAAATCTTCGATTTGAGATTTCGCTTTTTATTGGTTGCATTCGATTGGGCTTTTCCGTCCATATACAGGCATGCGGTATAGGGAGGAAAAGCCGAGATGACCTCAGTGGTTAAGTTCACCGATCGTTTTGCTGTGTCGAGCTGGTCGTTGCATCGGGCGCTAGGCAGCACTTATCCCTATACGCCGGCAAACAACGCGCAGCCCAGCCGTCAACCGACCTATGGGGAGGGAAGCCTCGAATTGATCGATCTGCCGCGGCAATGCGCTGAACATGGCGTGTTTCGGCTGGAGATTTGCTCTTTCCATCTGCCGAGCCGCTCTCCCGGCTATATCGCCGAATTTCGCACAGCCGCACAAGAGGCTGGCGTAAAAATCCAAACGCTGCTGGTCGAAGATGGGGACCTTAGCGATCCGGATACCGCGCAGCGCGATGCTGAATGGATGGCGGGCTGGATCGATACGGCTGCGGCTCTTGGAGCCGGGAACATGCGCGTAATTGCCGGGAAGGCTCAACCGACGGACATCGCTCTGACACGGGCCGAAACTTATCTGCGTAAGCTTGCCGAACTTACCTCGGCGGCAGGTGTTCGTCTGGTTGTAGAAAACTGGTTCGATCTGCTTCCTCGACCTGCGGAAGTCAATCGTGTTCTCGATGCGCTGGACGGCAAAGTCGGGCTCAACGGTGATTTTGGAAATTGGGAGCGTGACGGCAAATACGAAGACCTGGCAATGATCATGAGACGAGCTGAGCTCTGCCATGCGAAAGGGCGCTATTCCGCCGCCGGTCTGGATGTGGAGGACTATGTGCGTTGCGTCGAGCTGTCCACCGCAGTCGGCTATCGCGGTCCTTTCACGCTCATCTATGATTCACGATATCATGAAGATGAGTGGTCCGGGATTCTCGAAGAGCGGGCGTGCATAACGGGCGTTCTTGAAAGCAAAAACGAGAGCATGCCCGCCGCTGGCGCCGTTTGACGAGCCTTTAGCGCTCCATCGCAATCTTCCACGGGCAATATCGGGATTTCGCTGGTTAAACGCTAGTGAAATTCGTGACTATGCAGCGCGCCAAGAAGCTGATCCTGCGTTTGGTAGCCCGCATTGTAAAGATTTATGGCCACATTGGCTGCGGACAGGCCCTCTTGGCTCTGCAGTCTGATGCTTCGTTCGGCGCACCAGGCGAAAAGAGCGCTTGCGAGAACATCGATGTCGTCAGGATAAAGAGGGGCGGTGACCATCATAGACATTCGCTACACCATTCTTGGTTGGGGCTTGGCTCAAGCCGGGGCAGGTATGGCGAACACTGCTTTTATTCCTGAAATTTGCAATCGTGTTCATCGCTGGGCGTTAACGCCAGCCTGAGATGATACACTTCCCATGTCTCTTAATGCGACATGGTTTCTTTATGGCACATCGCTGCTAGCTGCGATGCGTGGTGGCTGGGGACGGACGCGTAAATTTTTCTCTTGAATCATGCGGCGCGACAAACAGAAGGACGCCGAGCGTAAGCGCCAGCGCCACCATGATAGACAATACAAATCTTGGCCCAGAAGGCATCACTGATGGGTTGGGTGCGAAGCCTTCACAGCAGCTTCGATCAGCTCCTCCGCGTAGGAAAGTGCGGATGCGGTATCTTCGCCGTCCAACTTCAACTCCGTACATTTACGATGCATAGCTTTGCGAATTTGCACCAAGAGCACTGCGTCGATATCGACTTCGCCTTCGTCGAAGACGTGGGTCAAGGCAGATTGCGCAACGATTTCAAGGACAGCGACACGGCCCTCTATTTCGCCGAGAGAGGGAATCGCGTTTCTCTTTACGTGATGCTTGCAGTCGCGATGGGTAGTAAGCATTTTTGGTGGCCTCCTTCACGAAAAGAGATAACCAACAAGAAGCGAAAAGGTTCAGCCGGTTTCATAAAAAACTGCAGTTTTCCGTGGCGTCCTTTACCATCGCTATTGGCAAACAACCTGCCGTCGCGGGCCGATTATTTCATCGGGCAAAGGTTGGGATCCTCCAATACATCCGCGCAGCGGGGTGATCGGCGAAAATCGTCATAATATAAAGTCCAGACTGTTGTATCTGCGGCGCGATAGGGGCCGAATTTAAAGTATTGATTCTTGCCGAGGCCATGGTCGTTATGTCCAATGTGGCCGGATACCGTTACAATCCATTTATTGTTCGCGAATATCTCGATGTGGCCGGAACCATCCGGGCCGGGTTTACTGTAGATGGCGAAGTCAATCCAGCCGGAGCTGGGTTCTGGTAGTTTGTTGCCTCGGTCTGTTACCTTGATGGCGCTGGTGCAGCCCGTAAATTCTTCACCGTCCCCCGCGCTCCAATTGCTATCGGTGGCGACCAGCGCGCGCATCTGATTGGTTTCGGGACGGAACCAGACGGGCGTCTCGCCGTCGTTGCAGGTCTTGCTATTATTTTTGTCCTTCTTCGCGGCGGGAGCGACATAATTGGTCTCGACGGTAGCAAAGAGCTTGCCGTTGTTGAGCCGTAACGCCAGGAACGGGCTGAAATCACCCTTGGCTTTCGGCCCGATTTCCCGCTTCCACTGGGCAATGAGATAGCGATGGTCTCCGGAAGGGATTGGGTCGGCGAATTTCACGGCAAAGCCGTACCAAACTCCTTGATTGTAAGGCACGCGATATTTGGTGCGCTCCCATATTTCCGCTCTCTCGCTGCAGTTCGCTTCGCCGGGCGCGCAAAGTGGTTTGACACTGAGTTTCAGTGCTCCGGTGCCCGAGCGCTTCACTTCTGACTGGAATTCGACCGTTCCAGCCTTCTGCTCGGAATTCTCACGATAATAAAGATGGCCAGAGGGCGCGAAATCCTTGCCGTCGAAGCCATCGCGCAGCACCAATTGGGCTGGGTCATCGGCCAAAGCTGGCGCCGCGGCGCATGTGCAAGCCAGGATGGCGGGCAGCGCGTATTTTGCCTTCATGCTCGGATATTCCTTTGGCGAGCTATTCGCAGAGCGTTATCAATGACCTGTTCGCTTCTCGCAGGCAAGCGCAGCTGTCATATTGCCTCGCTATGCATTGGTCCTAATCCTGATCGCTTTTACGTCACCTCAAGATATTTATTCAACCTGATGTAATAGCTGATAGCTCAGCTTTAACCG
Organism: Rhizobium sp. AC27/96; assembly: GCF_001692325.1. Lineage (GTDB taxonomy): Bacteria > Pseudomonadota > Alphaproteobacteria > Rhizobiales > Rhizobiaceae > Rhizobium. The sequence continues at coordinate 43,423 of NZ_LXKN01000058.1, forward strand.
CCTGTTAGACGCTTTGCGGTTCATATCGCTGCGGAATGGGCTTTGGTTGCGGCTATCAGCGCCCCGGACATGATGGTTCGTCGCCGCAGTCTTATCGATGTTTCGATGTCGGTCATGAAAAACCGGCTAAGGGTCGCTGTTGGGGACTACCTTTGGCAAATGGAAGCGCAGAGCTGGTCGGCAACAAGGCCGAGCCACGACGAAATATCGTTATCCTGACGTCGCATGTATTTCTGCGCGGCTATCGCAAGGCGTCAATCCACTTCATCGCATCCCGCTGGGCAGAGCAGGGTCATAACGTCCATTTTTTGACGATAGGTCACAGTTGGCTCACTCTGCTCAAGGATCGCCCGCGCTTTCGGGCCTTGTCGCGAGACCAAGGGAACCGATTTCAGCCAATCCGTGCCAATTTGAATGCGGGTGCCTATCTTCCGCCCTTGCATGCGTTCAGCTCGAACAATCGTTTCCTGAATGCGGCGAATGCGGCACTGTTCTCGCTCTATGGCGGCTACCTCCCGAGCTTTGCCCGCCGTGCTATAGTCAATGCAGATCTGGTGTTGATTGAAAGCGGCTCCGCGCTCGCATTCTTTCGTCACGTCAAGAGACTCAATTCGAAGGCGCGCACCCTATATTTTTGCCGTGACTTGCTGAAGAGCATCGGCGCCGCGCCGGCGCTCCAGAATATTCAAGCGACTGAGATTGGGCGCTTCGATGCGGTTTGCGTTCCTTCGCAACGGTTGGGAGCACTCCTGCCGCCAGGGGGGCATGTGAAAGTCATTCCCCAAGGCGTTGACGCTGCTCTGTTTGATCGAGAGCAACCCTCCCCATATCAGCCCAGCAGCCGCAACGCTGTCTCCATCGGGAATATGCTTTTTGATCAGGTGTCGATTGCGGCAATGGCTGCCGCGGCCTCGGACGTGAATTTCCATGTATTCGGCGCGACGTGGAGTGGATGGGCGCCGCCAAATATCATTATCTACGGCGAGCGAGACTTTGAGAGTATCGTGCCTTATCTGCAGCATGCCGATTTCGGCATTGCCGCATATCGGCTAAAGGTTGATGAAGTTTATCTCGCGGAATCGAGCCTGAAGCTGGCGCAATATAGTTATTGCGGCCTTCCGATTCTGCTGCCTGATCTCGTGCCTTTTGCCCGAGCCAACGCCATTTCTTATCGTCTCGATGGCGAAACCGCCTGGCGGGAGAAGATCGATGCGGCGCTGACGATGCAGCGTTCGCCGACGTTTCGAGATGGAATAATGACCTGGGATGAAGTTGCCAAGCAGACGCTGGCGGTGGCCTTTGAGACGCCGTGACTGGCTCAGCCCGATGCCAGGAAATTGAACAGCCTGGTGGCGAAATGGCGCGACGCACCATTCAATTTTCCACCAACTGTATCCATCAGGATCCGCACGTCTTCAGGGGTTACCAGGCGCAGGAGGCGGATTGCGAGGATATAGACAATTGCTCCGGCGGAAACGGCGGTGGCGATCGCCGCTATCCCATCGAGATAGTAGATGCCGACGCCCGCCGCCACAGCGCAAAGAAATGCAGCTAGCATCGTTTTTGCCAAAGCCGTTACGGGAACCTCGACCTGGACATATCTCCATGCGGTCCAACCGAGCAGGGTGAAGGTCAGGGTCACAATCGTCGCGCGCCCAAGAGCGGCTCCTTCCAGGCCCACCCGCGGGACAAGAACGACCAGCAACAATATCGTCAATATACCGCTTATGACCTGCACCCGCAGCAAAAGGCCGCTCCGGCCCGCTGCACTGATTACGCCCCAGGCAATAACAGACAGACCGGCAAGCCAGACAAAGGCGAGCAGGGTGGCTGCCGCGGGTATTGCGGGCCCAAAGGCGTCGCCAAATATGAGGGGCAGGAGATCGGGCGTGATGGTGGCGCCACCAAAGCTGATTGGCAGCATGACCAATGCAACGATGCGAATGACGCGGCTATATGCGGCATTAAGCATTTGCCGATCGTTTTTTGCATGGGCTTCTGTGAAGTTGACGATCAGTGCGGGTGAAATCTGGAGCATGACCTGTTCGATCAAGCCAGCAAGGCCGAGGGCCGCCGCGAAGTATCCGATGCTGGTCGGAGATAGAAATACGCCGAGAAACAAGAACTCGATACGCGAGAGAACCAGAATTTCGATAAGATCGCTAAACCAGATATAGCGGCCATACCGCCGCATTTCAGGGGTCAAAGCCTGATGTAAGGGCTTGGTGCTGCGATCGACATAGCCCCGCAATTTCGACGCCTGGGGCAGATAGCGGGCGACATATCCGATCAGCGCGCCGGTGGGGCCAAGCAACCAGGCTCCGACGAAAACCAGTGGTATCTGCAAGGCGCCGCCGAGAACAGTCGTACGGGCCGTCTGTCCGAACTGATTTCTTCCACGTGCAATTGCCGTGGAAAAGACGTGAAATGCATAGCTCAGGAACAAAAAACCGGTGACAATCCAGAACCAGGCATGCCGCGCATCGCGCTGAACGTAGGTAATTGCCGCAAAGGCCAATATAGCTGCCGTTATCATCCCAACCGAAATCATGAAGCTGCGCAGCGCCGTCCGGACCAGTGCCTTCCATAATTCGCCGTTCCCCGAAAGATCGCCTGTATTGCGCAGCAAGATCTGCGGTAGACCCATATCCGCCAATGCTGCGGCGGAGGTTGCGATCCATATTGCATAGGCGACTTTGCCGGAGCCTGCCGGGCCGAGCAGGCGCGCGGCGATGACGCTGCTTGCGAAACCGGCCACCAGCGAGATTGACGTCGCTGCCAGGCTGATCAGCGAACTTCTCAGAAGATTCGATGCAGATGCACTCATAGGACCCATCTTGAAGCCTGCCACATAACCTTGTGTTAAAGGGCGGCTGATAATTTTCGCTTGCGCTCAAGTTGAGATTCAAGATGGCTGCCATGACAGATAGAAGCAGTGACCGGGATGGATTTCTCATTCCCGGATATCTGCAGAAGGGATTGCGCGAGCGGGCGCACAATCTTCTATGGCGAGTCATGTCGCCGCTACCGGACAGACCCTATTGCGCGCTGAAATACCGTGCGATCCGCGGCAGATTTCCCAATCTGACATCGCCCCAGACCCTTACCGAGAAGATCCAGGCCAGGAAGCTTTACGACCGCAATCCGCTCTTTCCGCGTTTCGTCGACAAGGCCGAGGCCAAACTGCTGATCGCCGAAAGAATAGGGAACCAATATGTCATCCCGACGCTTTGGGTCGGCACGGATCTGGCTGCAGTCGATTGGTCTACTATTTCCTTGCCGGCGGTTGTGAAGCCCACGCATGCGAGCGGGGTAGGGCGGTTTCTTTATGGACAGGCCGATATCGATCAGCTTCTTGAAAGCAATCCTTCGGCCGGTTGGCTGGCAATCGACCATGCTTCCTACAATAGGGAGTGGGCTTACAGTGAAATCCAACCTCGGATTTTGATTGAAAGCATGCTGCTCGTTGATGGTCGTGTGCCCTGGGACTATCGGCTATTCACATTCAACGGCAAGGTTTCCCATATCGAGATCGACATACGCGAGAATGGTCGGGGCTATTCCTGCAATTATACGCCCGATTGGCAAAAGCTTCCGTTCTATGATCGGGACTATCTTGGCCTCTATCCCGGCGATGTCGCGCGGCCACCGCAGCTCGACGAGATGATCCGCATTGCTGAAGCCGTGGCCCATGATATCGATTTCGTTCGTGTCGATCTCTACGCGTCGGCGGAGTGGGTTCGTGTGGGTGAGTTGACCTTTTACCCGGGCGGAGGTTTCGAAGCGCTTGAGCCGGAAGATTACGATCTATCGATCGGTCAGAAGTGGCAGCTCGGTTTCGAAATACCAAAGAGATAGGTGGACAAATCACTCTCTCCGCGTTTGATAGGCCGATCCAATTTCAGGAAAGGTTTTCCATGACGATCGACCAGGACCTCACTCGCATCGCGCTGCAAGAGGAGACGCTGCGCTTCGACGCCTTCGACCTCTCCACCGCCTGGGTACTCGGCAAATTGCTGCGTGATCTTGCCAGTGAGCGTAATCTGGGCGTCGCCATCGACATTACGCTGCACTCCATGCCGGTTTTCTACATCGCCTTGCCCGGATCCACGCCCGACAATTCCAATTGGATACGCCGCAAGCGCAATATGGTGCTGCGCTATTTCCGCAGCAGCTATGCCAGTACCTTGCGGCTTGAGCAGCAGGGGAAAACGATCGAGCAGAACGGGCTTTCCAGCTCCGACTACGCCGCATCCGGCGGCAGCTTCCCCATTTTCGTCAACGGCACCGGCTGCATCGGCGCCGCGACGGTTTCTGGCCTCCCTCAGCGTGAAGACCACAATCTTGTTGTTGAGGCGCTGGCGCTGACGCTCGGCCACGAACTTCACAACCTTAGCCTCTCGTAAGACAGGTCGCAGGCGGCGCCGAGCTTGAGGCGAGGCGCCGCCTGTAGTCTCAGATGTCGCCTCCCGCCTCTGCGATGACCTTGGTCAAGCTGCCGGTCGCCGGGAAGAGGGGAATCAAGCAGGCCTGAAGCGCGTGGTAGATGTCGCCCTTGCCGGGGAATAGCGTGTGAGCCGGAACGAGATCTTCCGTCAATTCTTCATGCCATCCGCCATTGGTGCGATCGATGAAGGCCTGGCCGATTACGCTCCAAATCTTGCGATAGCTTTCTTCGTGGAAATCGCTGGGAACGTGCTCATTCAGGTAGTGAGCGGCACCCGCACCCTCGCAGGCCGGCCACCAGAGCTTGTTGCGCTTGGCGGCAACATCGTCCCAATCGAGAGTGTAGAAAAAGCCGCCTTTTTCATTATCCCAACCGAGAGCCATGGATTGCGAGAAGAGGCCCTTCGCGGCCTCGGGCATCCAGTCATGGCGTTTTCCGCCCAGTGACCAAAGCTGCAGAATGAGGCGAGCCCACTCTAGCCAATGGCCCGGCGTGGTACCGGATGGGCGGAACATCTCATTGCCGCGATAATTCTTGTCGAGCACCCAGTCGGTATTGAAGTGCTCCGCGACCCGCCAGCCGACCGAGCCCGCCGAGCGGCGGATGACCAGATCCGCGATGCTTTCAGCCTTTTCGAGATAGGACTTGTCCCCCGTCGCCTCGAAAGCGGCCATCAGAGCTTCCGTCAGGTGCATATTGGAATTCTGGCCGCGATAGGTACCTCCATCGATCGGCGACCAATCCTGGTTGAACTCCTCGGCAATCGCGCCGTGTTTTTCCTCCCAGAACTTCGTATTCAGAATTTCAGTCACGTCGGCAAGCATGCCGTCCGCCAGAGGATGGCCGATCGTCTTGGCGGAGGAGGCTGCGAGCAGCACGAATGCATGGCCATAGCCCTGTTTGCTGGAATCGACCGGACCATCATTGTTGAGCGACCAGACGTACCCGCCATGCTTGGTATCGCGATGGTGGTTCCACAGGTAGTTCATTCCGTGGTCGACAATCTCATTGGCGCCAGGGCGGCCGAGCAGCGATCCGATGGAGAAGCAATGCACCATGCGGGCGGTCGAATGGATGCCGCGCACCGGATTGGTCGCATCGAGCGGCTTTCCGGCATCGTTCATATCGAAAAAGCCGCCCTTGGGATTGACGGCGCGATACTGGAAGAAATCAAAAAGGGCGCTCGCTTGATCCAGCAGCCAGCGCCGATGATAGGTGCGCGTGTTCCAGTTTCCGAGCGTTGCCGGTTCAACCTGTATGTTCATGCCGTCCTCCTGGGATTCTTTTCCAAAAGCCGTATAGCGCCGCCCGAAAGCGCTGTCATGGCGTAATGGATGAAACTGTGTCGCTGTCGCTGCGTTGTCCATGGCCAACTGGCAATTCATGTCGTTTGCATTTTCCCGAAAGGCTACAAACTATAGAAGCGGCGTGCTTGCGCTGTATCTAACAAGAGCATAGATATGTTGACATAAAGATATCTTTATGTGATCTGATTGCGGAGTCGCAATCAGGCCAGAGGAATTCGCTTATGTTTGACAATCTTTTTGGTCCCGAGACGACGAAGCGTGATGGCAACGAAATATCTGCGGCCCTGCGAAAAGCGGCGAACGAACGGATTCTCGTGCTGGATGGCGCCATGGGTACGCAGATCCAGGGTCTCGGCTTCGATGAGGATCAGTTTCGCGGCCACCGCTTTATCGGCTGCGCCTGTCACCAGAAGGGTAACAACGACCTTCTTATCCTGACCCAGCCTGATGCGATCGAAGAAATCCACTACCGCTATGCCAAGGCTGGCGCCGATATTCTGGAAACCAACACCTTCTCGTCGACAAGCATCGCCCAGGCCGACTACGCGATGGAAGGTGCGGTCTATGATCTCAATAAAGAAGGTGCCGAGATCGTGCGTCGCGCCGCGATTCGTGCCGAGCGAGAAGACGGCAAGCGCCGCTTCGTTGCCGGCGCCATTGGCCCGACCAACCGCACGGCCTCTATCTCCCCTGACGTCAACAATCCCGGTTACCGCGCTGTCAGCTTTGACGATCTGCGGTTGGCCTATGGCGAGCAGATCGATGGCCTCATCGATGGTGGCGCCGACATCATCCTGATCGAGACGATTTTCGATACGCTCAACGCCAAGGCGGCAATCTTTGCCTGTGAGGAGCGCTTCGAGGCCAAAGGCATCCATCTGCCTGTCATGATTTCCGGCACGATCACGGATCTTTCCGGCCGTACGCTGTCAGGGCAGACGCCGTCGGCGTTCTGGAATTCCGTGCGTCATGCCAGCCCCTTCACCGTCGGTCTGAATTGCGCGCTTGGTGCCAACGCCATGCGGCCGCACCTGCAGGAGCTTTCGGCCGCTGCCGATACATTCATCTGCGCCTATCCGAATGCCGGTCTGCCGAACGAATTCGGCCAGTATGACGAGACGCCGGAGATGATGGCGGCGCAGGTTGAGGAGTTCGCCCGCGAAGGCCTCGTCAATATCGTTGGTGGCTGCTGCGGCTCTACGCCGGAGCACATTGCGGCGATCGCCGAGGCGGTATCGAAATATCCGCCGCGCCAGCTCGCCGAGCACCGTCCCTTCATGTCGCTTTCCGGTCTCGAGCCATTCGAGCTGACCAAGGATATTCCCTTCGTCAACGTCGGTGAGCGCACCAACGTCACCGGCTCGGCAAAGTTCCGCAAGCTGATCACCAATGCCGATTATACGGCTGCGCTCGCCGTTGCCCGCGATCAGGTCGAGAACGGTGCGCAAGTCATCGACATCAACATGGATGAGGGCCTGATCGATTCCGAAAGGGCGATGGTGGAGTTTTTGAACTTGATCGCCGCCGAACCGGACATCGCCCGCGTTCCCGTCATGATCGACAGCTCGAAATTCTCGATCATTGAGGCTGGCCTGAAATGTGTGCAGGGCAAGCCGATCGTCAATTCGATTTCGCTCAAGGAAGGCGAGGAGAATTTTCTCCAACAAGCTCGCCTGATGCGCATGTACGGCGCCGCTGTCGTGGTGATGGCCTTTGACGAACAAGGTCAGGCGGACAGCTATGAGCGCAAGGTCGAGATCTGCTCGCGTGCCTACAAGCTGTTGACGGAAACGGCGGGGCTGCAGCCCGAAGATATCATCTTCGATCCGAATATCTTCGCTGTCGCGACCGGCATCGAGGAACACAACAATTACGGCGTCGACTTCATCGAGGCGACGCGGACGATCCGCAAGACCATGCCGCTGGTTCATATCTCCGGGGGTGTCTCGAACCTGTCCTTCTCCTTCCGCGGTAATGAGCCGGTTCGCGAAGCGATGCATGCCGTGTTCCTCTACCACGCCATTCAGGCGGGTATGGACATGGGTATCGTCAATGCTGGTCAGCTCGCCGTTTATGACAATATCGATCCCGAACTGCGTGAAGCCTGCGAGGATGTGGTCCTCAACCGCCGGCCGGATGGCACGGAGCGGCTACTTGATATTGCCGAACGCTTCCGCGGTACCGGCAGCAAGGAAGCCAAAACGCAGGATCTTTCCTGGCGCGAATGGCCGGTCGCCAAGCGATTGGAGCATGCGCTCGTCAACGGCATTACCGAATACATCGAGGCGGATACCGAAGAGGCGCGTCTAACGGTCGAACGACCCTTGCATGTTATCGAAGGACCGCTGATGGCCGGCATGAATGTCGTCGGCGATCTGTTCGGCTCGGGTAAGATGTTTCTGCCGCAGGTCGTCAAGTCCGCACGCGTCATGAAGCAGGCCGTCGCGGTACTGCTGCCCCACATGGAGGCGGAAAAGCTCGCCAATGGCGACAGCAGCGGACGTCAAGCTGCAGGCAAGGTGCTGATGGCGACCGTCAAGGGCGATGTGCACGATATCGGCAAGAACATCGTCGGCGTCGTGCTTGCCTGCAACAACTATGAGATCATCGATCTCGGCGTCATGGTGCCGGCGACGAAGATTCTCGAAACGGCAATTGCCGAGAACGTGGATATTATTGGCCTTTCCGGCCTGATCACGCCTTCGCTGGATGAAATGGTGCATGTCGCCTCGGAAATGGAGCGGCAAGGCTTTGATATTCCATTGCTGATTGGCGGGGCGACGACCAGTCGCGTGCATACGGCCGTGAAGATCCATCCGCGTTACGAAAAGGGGCAGACGGTCTATGTGACCGACGCCAGCCGTGCCGTCGGCGTCGTCTCGGCGTTGCTCTCGCCCGAGGCGAAGCAGGGCTATGTCGATACCATCAGGGCAGAATATGCCAAGGTCGCGGCGGCTCACGCCCGCAGCGAGGCGGAGAAGGTGCGTCTGCCGATCGCACGAGCCCGCGAAAATGCCCATAAGGTCGACTGGACTGGCTACAAGCCGGTCAAGCCGCAGTTCTTTGGCACGAAGATATTTGAGAACTACGACTTGGCAGAGCTTGCCAAGTATATCGACTGGACGCCGTTCTTCCAGACCTGGGAGTTGAAGGGGCGCTTCCCCGCAATCCTTGAAGACGAGAAACAGGGTGAGGCGGCTCGGCAGCTGTACAGCGATGCTCAGGCGATGCTGGAAAAGATCATCGCAGAAAACTGGTTCCGCCCCCGCGCCGTTATCGGCTTCTGGCCGGCCGGTGCCGTTGGCGACGATATAAGGCTGTTCACGGATGAGGGCCGCTCGCAGGAGCTTGCGACGTTCTATACGCTACGCCAGCAGCTGTCGAAGCGTGACGGCCGCCCGAATGTGGCTCTGTCGGACTTCGTCGCGCCGATCTCGAGCGGTGTAGGCGATTATGTCGGCGGCTTCGTGGTCACGGCCGGTATCGAGGAAGTGGCCATTGCCGAGCGCTTCGAACGCGCCAATGATGATTATTCGTCTATCCTGGTGAAGGCGCTTGCCGATCGTTTTGCAGAAGCCTTTGCCGAGCGGATGCACGAGCGGGTGCGGCGTGAATTCTGGGGCTATGCCACGGAGGAAAACTTTTCCAGCGAAGAGCTTGTTTCCGAAGCCTATGCCGGTATTCGTCCGGCGCCTGGTTATCCGGCCCAGCCCGATCACACGGAAAAGGAAACGCTTTTCAAGCTGCTGGATGCTGAAGAGGCTGCTGGCGTCAGGCTTACGGAAAGCTATGCGATGTGGCCCGGATCGTCCGTCTCGGGCATCTACATCGCCCATCCCGACTCCTACTATTTCGGCGTGGCCAAGGTCGAGCGCGATCAGGTCGAAGACTATGCGAGCCGCAAGAGCATGCCGGTCGAGGAAGTTGAGCGTTGGCTGGGTCCGGTGCTGAATTATGTGCCGGCCAAGGTCGAGGCGGTGGTCGACGATGCGGCGTAATAGCGAGTCGCTTCAAGGCCTTGCCGCGTTTCGCTGAGAGACTGATTCCGTATACCGATATCGTCGCAGTTTGATTCATCCTGCGGCGATATCCATTTGATAATGAATGTAAGTTTGCCGCTTGTCGGATGATGTTACGTCGCGCCGATCGTCAGTTCCGCGACGAAATCATAGGCGTCCCCCCGATAGAGAGATCTGGTGAACTCCACGGCCCGGCCCGAGCCGAGATAGGAAATGCGCTCGATCGAGAGGCCGGCAGCGCCCACGGGAACGCCAAGCAGACCCGCATCGGATTCCTTCATGTTGGTTGCCGATATGCGCTGTACCGCCCGCACGGGGCGGACTTGCCGTTTTTCTAGTTCCGCATAGAGCGATGTCGTCACGATCGACGGATCCGGCAGGAACTCACCGGAGACGCTGGCATGTTCGATAGCCAGCGGTTGGTCATCGGCAATGCGCAGGCGGCTCAGTCGCGACACCTTGGTGTCTGCAGCAAGGCCCAGGATCATCATTTCGTCGGGCGAGGGTGTGTGGATGCCCTTGTGCAGCCATTCCGAACGCGCGGTCATCCCGCGTCGGGCCATATCTTCGGTGAATGAGGTGAGCTGTGATAGCCGCTGCTCCACTTTTGAGACCGGCTTTGCGACGAAGGTGCCGGACCCGTGACGCCGCACGAGAATTCCCTCGGCGACGAGATCGTCAATGGCTTTGCGCACGGTGACGCGGCTGACGGCTGCAAATTCGGCGATATCGCGTTCGGGCGGCAGAGCGTCGCCGTGCTTCAATCTTCCGACCTTTACGGCATCCTCAAGTGTCCGTCGCAGTTTGACATAGAGCGGTCCCGTGCCGCCGCCTGACAGGCGTTCCGGCGAGAAGATGGCGCTCAGATCCTCGGTCATCCTCTATTTTCCTCCCCATCCCGCAGCAGTTTTGCCGCCAGTTCCACCGCTCCGCGTAGCACATCACCCTTGGGTTCGGCGAGAAGCGTCTTGTGGCGTGCGTCGAGCCAGGGGCGATAGGCCTGGGCCATGCCGCCGAGAAGGCAGATCGAAGGGCATTCGGGCCAAAGCAGCGTATCCAGGCTTTCAGTTATCGCTTTGGCTGCCGTCTTGACGATCTCAACGGCGATTGCGTCATTCGCGCCGGCATGTTCGAACACCATCGGCGCATAGCGAGCAAAATCCTTTGGCTTGGATGCGTGAGCAAATTCGACGATCTGCTCGGGGTCACCGCCATATTCGGCCATGATCGTATCTGTCAGCGGTGATCTGGCAATCACTCGATCATGTGCCAGAAGTGCGCGTTCGAGCAGATCGCGGCCGAGGCGGGCACCGCTTGCCTGATCCCCGACGACGAAGCCCCAGCCACCAATCCCCCAGATTCTATCTTTGTGGCGCGCATTGTAGACCGAGCCGGTGCCAAAGGCGCCGATGATCCCGTCTGCATCCCCAAGTGCGCCTTGAAGCGCGATGGTCGCATCGGTGACCACGCGCGAACTCGCAAAGGGAAGAGCGCTCTCCACGCGTTTTCCATAATTGCCGACATTGGCGCCGGCCGTACCGATCAATGCGGGTAATTCTTGAGCCAGTTCCGGATCCAACCCCGCGCTTGCCAACGCCTGGCGGGCAGATGCGACGATATTGATCAGCGAGTTTTCCAGGTCGGATAGAATGTTTGCAGCGCCGGCTTTGCCGGTGCCGAGAATTTGCCCCGCTCCATCAATTACGGCTGCGCGGCAGTTCGTTCCGCCACCGTCGATGCCTATTGCAAACTGCCCCATCATGCCTCCGGATGCCGTCCATTCCCCGCTTTTTTATACAATACCAAAAAAATACCATTTACCAATAGGCAATGCGCCCAATTTTGCGTGCTGATATCGCTTTGAAATTTATGGATAAAAATTTTTCGCCAGTTCTTTTTGTGGTTGAATGTTAAAATCGGCTGGACAATTGGTATTTTTTTGGACTTAATTCGCTTCAAGGGAACAATGCGAACAGACATCGGCAGAACCGGCAGAACAACAACAGCCGGTAGGTGGTAAAAAAGACGTGCACCTCGTCGTTGTCCGAAGCCATTTGGATCAGGAGGATCCGCGTTTCGGCGTTTGTCGTGAATTTCCCGCGTAGTTCTTGCAGCGTTTCCGCCCTTTGGGGCGGGAGGCAATTGATCGGGCCAATCGGGCAAATGCCTTTGAAGCCTTATGCATGAGGGATCGGCAGAACTGGCGATCCCTATGGAGCGCTGGCCGTTTTATTGGACAGGCCAGCGGATTTTCGGATCGAGAACAGCGCCTTGGCATACAGGCGCGGAAAACAGGAGAGGGAAATGAAAACCAACGTTCTGAAAGGCTTGCTGCTTGCATCCAGCCTGCTGACGTCAGTCGGCTTTGCGCACGCAGCTGATGTAACGCTGACCGTCGAGAGCTGGCGTAACGATGACCTGCAGATCTGGCAGGACAAGATCATCCCGGCTTTCGAAGCCAAGAATCCGGGCATCAAGATCGTTTTCTCGCCGACAGCTCCGACCGAATATAACGCATCGCTGAACGCCAAGCTCGATGCCGGTTCCGCGGGCGACATCATCACGTGCCGTCCGTTCGACGCCTCGCTCGACCTCTTCAACAAGAAGCATCTTGCCGACCTCACCAGCCTGCCAGGCATCGAGAATTTCTCGGCAGTCGCCAAGGCTGCATGGTCCACCGACGACGGCAAGTCCACCTTCTGCGTGCCGATGGCTTCGGTCATCCACGGCTTCATCTACAACAAGGATGCCTTCGACAAGCTTGGCCTGAAGGTCCCGGCGACGCGCGATGACTTCTTTGCCGTTCTTGACAAGATCAAGGCTGACGGAACCTACATTCCAATGGCCATGGGCACCAAGGATCTGTGGGAAGCCGCAACCATGGGCTATCAGAACATCGGCCCGAACTACTGGAAGGGTGAGGAGGGCCGCGAGGCTCTTATTTCCGGCAAGGAAAAGCTGACGGATGCCGCCTGGGTCGATCCTTACAAGGAACTCGCCAAGTGGAAGCCTTATCTTGGCGATGGTTTCGAAGCTCAGGGTTATGCTGACAGCCAGAACCTCTTTACGCTCGGCAAGGCCGCCATCTACCCGGCCGGTTCCTGGGAAATCGCTCTGTTCAACACCCAGGCGCAGTTCAAGATGGGTGCCTTCCCGCCGCCGGTCGCAAAGGCTGGCGACACCGGCTACATCTCGGATCATCCGGATATCGGCGTCGGCCTGAATGCCAAGAGCAAGCACCAGGAAGAAGCCAAGAAGTTCCTGAGCTGGGTCGCTTCCGACGAATTCGCCACCATCTATGCCAATTCGCTGCCGGGCTTCTTCAGCCTGAATTCGCATCCGGTGAAGATGAGCGATGCGCTCGCACAGGAATTCGTGTCCTGGCGTGGCGATCACAAGTCGACCGTTCGTTCCACGTATCAGATCTTGTCGCGCGGCACGCCGAACCTGGAAAACGAAACCTGGACCGAATCCGCCAACGTGATCAACGGCACGGATACGCCGGAGCAGGCTGGAGCAAAGCTGCAGAAGGGTCTCGACAGCTGGTACAAGCCGGCCAAGTGATCATTGTATAATGCGGGCGAGGGGCCATCGGGCTCCTCGCCCTTTTTTCTTGTGATGGATAATCGGATTGGCGATCATATCGCCATTGCATTGCGACACACCCGACGTCGTTTCGATCCGGCCGCAGACCGGGGCAACGGGTGGATTTGAACCTTAGAGCTGCCGTCTCGTCATGCAGCCAACAAGAACAGGCAGAAAGCCATGAGCGACGCTGACACGTCCTATATTGCCGAGGTCAAGCCGATCAGGCGTTCCACGCGCTGGCATATCCTTGTGTTCCTTTTTCCGGCTGTCGTCGTCTATACGGCGGTCATGATCCTGCCCCTGATCGAGACGCTGCGTCTGTCGCTCTATAACGTCGTCGACAATCAACCCGCCTTCGTCGGCCTGAACAACTTCAGGGTATTGTTCGGCGACGAACGCTGGTCGCGTGATTTCTGGAATGCGCTGCGCAACAACCTGATCTTCTTCGCCATCCATATGTGCGTGCAGAATCCGATCGGTGTCGCGCTGGCTGCGCTCCTGTCTCTGCCAAGGTTGCGGTTTGTCGCCTTCTACCGAACCGCCATTTTCCTGCCGACGCTGCTTTCCTTCGTCGTCGTCGGCTTCATCTGGAAGCTGATCCTGTCTCCGCTGTGGGGCGTTGCACCCGAGCTGCTAAGCATGATCGGCCTCAAGTCGTTCTTTGCGCCTTGGCTCGGCCGGCCGAGCACGGCGCTGATCACCGTCGCGCTGATCTCGGTCTGGCAATATGTCGGTATCCCGATGATGCTGATCTATGCCGCCCTGCTCAACATTCCCGAAGAAGTCATCGAAGCTGCCGAATGCGACGGCATTACCGGCTGGAGCCAGTTCTGGAAGATCAAGCTGCCGCTGGTGCTGCCGGCGATCGGTATCATTTCGATCCTGACCTTCGTCGGCAATTTCAATGCGTTCGATCTGGTCTATACCGTGCAGGGGGCGTTGGCGGGGCCTGACGGCTCCACCGATATTCTCGGCACGCTTCTCTATCGCGTCTTCTTCGGCTTCCAGCTGCAGCTCGGGGATCGCTCGATGGGCGCGACCATCGCGACGGTGATGTTCCTGATCATCCTGGCCGGCGTTTCATTCTATCTTTTCATCGTCCAGCGGCGCATCCGTCGCTACCAGTTCTGAGGAGAGGCGACCATGTCCAAGGCACGCACTTCCCTTGTCCGTACCGGCTTCGTGCATCTGGCGTTGATCGCCTACACGCTTGTTGCGCTCTTTCCGGTGTTCCTGACAGTCATCAACTCCTTCAAGGATCGCGCATCGATCTTCCGTGCGCCCCTGAGCCTGCCGACGCCATCCTCATTCAGCATGATCGGCTATGACACGGTTCTGAAGCAGGGGGATTTCCTGACCTATTTCCAGAACAGCTTCGTGGTGACGATCGTCTCGATCATCCTCACCCTGCTGTTCGGCGCGATGGCAGCCTTTGCGCTGTCGGAATATCGCTTCCGCGGCAATACCGTCATGGGCCTTTATCTGGCGATCGGCATCATGATCCCGATCCGCCTTGGTACGGTTGCCATCCTGCAGGGAATGGTTGCCGCCGGCCTCGTCAATACGCTGACGGCGCTGATCCTCGTCTACACCGCACAGGGTCTGCCCCTGGCCATCTTCATTCTCTCGGAATTCATGCGAACCGTTTCCGATGACCTGAAGAATGCCGGTCGCATCGACGGCCTCAGCGAATACTCCATCTTCTTCCGTCTGGTCCTGCCGCTGGTTCGCCCGGCCATGGCGACTGTGGCGGTCTTCACCATGATCCCGATCTGGAATGACCTCTGGTTCCCGCTGATCCTGGCGCCGAGCGAAGCGACAAAGACCGTGACGCTCGGATCACAGATCTTCATCGGACAGTTCGTCACGAACTGGAACGCCGTGCTGGCGGCTCTGACGCTCGCCATCCTGCCGATCCTCGTTCTCTACGTCATATTTTCGCGCCAACTTATTCGTGGCATTACGTCTGGAGCAGTCAAGTGAGCGTATCCGAAAAGCCAATCCGCGTTCTCGTCGCCGGCCTTGGCAATATGGGCCGCAGCCATGCGCTCGCCTATCACCACAATCCCGGCTTCGAGATTGTCGGTCTCGTCAACCGCTCCAGGCGGGAGCTGCCTGAGGAATTGCAGGGATATACGATCCATACGGATTTCGAGACGGCGTTGAAGGAGCTGAAGCCGGACCTCTGCTCCATCAACACCTATTCCGACAGCCATGCCGATTTCGCCGTCATGGCCTTCGAAGCCGGCTGCCACGTCTTTGTCGAGAAGCCGCTGGCCACGACGGTCGAAGATGCCGAGCGGGTCGTTGCGGCTGCGAAGAAGGCGGGGAAGAAGCTGACGATCGGCTACATCCTGCGCCACCACCCATCATGGATGCGGTTGATTGCCGAGGCCCGTAACCTTGGTGGACCCTTTGTCTTCCGCATGAACCTCAATCAGCAATCGAGTGGCCCGACCTGGGAGACGCACAAGGCGCTGATGCAAAACACGTCGCCGATCGTCGATTGCGGTGTGCATTATGTCGACGTCATGTGCCAGATCACCGATGCCAAGCCCGTCGAAGTGCGCGGCATGGGCCTGCGGCTGTCGCAGGAGATCAAGCCGGACATGTATAATTACGGCCATCTGCAGGTGATTTTCGAGGACGGCTCCGTCGGTTGGTACGAAGCAGCATGGGGACCGATGATTTCGGAGACAGCCTTCTTCGTGAAGGACGTGATGTCGCCGAACGGCTCGGTCTCGATCGTCATGGATCAGAATGCCAAGTCCGATGATATCGACATGCACACGAAGACATCCGTCATTCGGCTGCACAATGCCGAGACGGGACCAGGCGGTCAATTCATCCGGCCGGATCGTGATCTGCATATGGATGGTGAACCTGGCCACCAGGAGCTCTGCGATTTCGAGCAGGCCTTCATGCTCAAGGCCATCCGCGAGGATATCGACCTCAATCGCCATATGGCCGATGCCGTTCAATCGCTGCGTATCTGCCTTGCGGCAGACGAGAGCGTGCGCACCGGCAAGCCCGTTTATTTGTAAGGATAAGAGACTGTGGGATCGCTTCAACTGAAATCCATCCGCAAGGCCTATGGCAAGCATGATGTGCTGAAGGGTATCGACCTCGAAGTGCAGGATGGCGAGTTCGTCATCTTCGTCGGCCCTTCAGGTTGCGGCAAGTCGACCCTCTTGCGTAGCATTGCCGGTCTTGAAGACGTGACGTCGGGAACTGTGCTGATCAACGGTGAGGACGTGACCGTAACCCCGCCGGCAAAGCGTGGTATCTCCATGGTCTTTCAGTCCTACGCGCTCTATCCACACCTGACCGTGAAGGACAATATGGGCCTCGGCCTGAAGCAGGCCGGCACTGCGAAAGACGAGATCGAAAGCCGCGTCGGGAAAGCGTCGGGCATGCTGTCGCTCGAGCCTTATCTGGCGCGTCGCCCGGCCGAGCTTTCCGGCGGCCAGCGCCAGCGCGTCGCCATCGGCCGTGCCATCGTGCGCGAACCGGAGCTCTTTCTCTTTGACGAACCGCTGTCGAACCTCGATGCGGCCTTGCGCGTGCAGACGCGTCTGGAAATCGCGCGGCTGCATCGCAGCCTGAAGGCGACGATGATCTATGTCACCCACGATCAGGTCGAGGCGATGACGCTTGCCGACAAGATCGTCGTGCTCAATGCCGGTGCGATCGAGCAGATCGGCTCGCCGATGGAGCTTTACAACCGTCCAGCCAATGTCTTCGTTGCCGGTTTCATCGGTTCGCCGCAGATGAATTTCGTTGCGGCGGAGAAGCTCGGAGATAGCGGAGCCAAGACCGTTGGTATCCGTCCCGAACATATTACATTGTCGCGCGAGCAGGGTACCTGGTCGGCCAAGGTCATTCACGTCGAACACCTCGGCGCCGACACGATCATCTATCTCGAATCCGATGTCACCGGTCTTCTGACCGTGCGTCTCTTCGGCGAGCATCAATACGAGCCGGACGAAATGGTTTATGCGACGCCGGATACCAGCCACATGCATCGCTTCGATGCGGACGACAAGGCGATCCGGGCATAAACTGGCCCCATTGAGACGAAGCCATGGGCTTCGTCTCGACCGCCCGCGGTCGTGTGAACTATATCGTTATTCTCCATGTGAGCGTGAGGGATTGCCTGCCGCCAAAGCGGCTCGCTCGATGACCTCGGCAATGTGGACCGAAAGGACCGGGTCGGAGACGGCGCGAGCAAGCGTCAGGCCACCGCTCAGCGTTGCCAGGAGAACGATGGCGCGATCCTCGGCCGCTATTTCGGTTGAACTCCTGCTTTCCGGTAGACCGGCGGCGACGTCTGCAATGAGTTTTCTGAGCTCCACTGTATAGACGCGGCGCGTTTCCTCGTCGGCGCGCATCACATCGGGTGAAAGGCTGGGCAGCGTGCAGCTGTCGCCGAGATCGCAGGTCCGCTTGTAGCCGAGATAGAAGCCGGCGAGCGCCTTTAGCCAGTCTTTCGGCTGGTTTTGCCTGAGTGCCAGGATTGCTTGGCGCAGCTCTTCCAATCCTTCCACGACGGCGGTGCGAAACGCCTCGCTCTTGGACTTGAAGTGTCCATAGAAGGCGCCATTGGTGACGCCTGCCGCCTTGGTCAGAGCGTCGATGCCCGCGCCGCCATAGCCTTCCTTTCGAAATACCTGCCCCGCAGCCGCGACGACCCGCGTCCGGGTTTCTTCCTTATGTTCGGCGCTATAGCGCATTGCCGTCTCCATTGAGAGTGATTACTCTTTATTGCTTGCATAGAGAGTGATCGGTGTGTATTGTTAAAGAGTGATCGGTATATATCAAATGCCATCACAGGTCCAACAAGGAGATATTCCATGCCCATTACCCTTACCGTACCCGAAGGCCTGCTTTCGTCCGAAGCACAGGCGCGAGCTTTTGCCGGATTGACGGATGCTGTCCTCGATGTCGCCGGCTTGACCGGCAATGCCTTCATGACGGCCAATGTCATCGGCACGATCAATGTGCTTCCCGCCGAGCATGTTCTGGCGGCGGGGAGGCCGGTTGCGGCGGCCTTCATCGAACTCAAGCTGCCCGAGATCGCGCTGGCAACGGCCGAGGCCAAACGTGCCTTTATCGAAAAGGCAACCGATGTCGTAGAGCAGGCTGCTGAAGGACGGATCAAGCGCGAGCACATCTGGTCGAACATAGTTTATGCGCCCGAGGGGGCCTGGGGCATTGCAGGGCATAGCTACAGCAATGCCGATCTGGTTGGCGCCATTCAGGATGCTGTCGCTGCCTAGGTAACATTGGGTGATTGCTGCCTGAATGGCAGAGTTTTCTAGAGTGTCGGGCCGCCGCGTGCAAACTCGCTGCGGTCCGACTGCAAGAGGGAAGCAAGACATGCAACTCGCCAATTATCTGTTCTTCACCACGCATTGCGAGGAGGCGCTTGCCTTCTACACGACCTGCGGCCTTGGCCGGATCTCGCTCCTGATCCGACACGGTGCCGATGGGATGCCACTCGCTGATGATTCGATGCGAGGCATGGTGATGCATGCACGGTTCGAAGGGCCTGGCGTGTTGTTTTTCGCGTCCGACAATCACGATGCCGAACCCATGCGCGGCTCCGCCCATATGCTTGTCATGGATGACCGCGACAGCACCGACAGGATTTTTACCGGATTGGCCGATGGCGGTCGAGTGACGACGCCGCTCGCTGTCCAGCCGTGGGGCAGCTACTATGGCAAGCTGACAGATCGCTTCGGTGTGCAATGGATGGTGGATTGCGCGCAGTGACCAGTTGGTCGATGCGAAGATGATAAATAGTCCGGTCGTCCGGACGAATTCATATGATTGTCATGAGACTGCGCTATCACGGGGTCAGTCCACTCCAGCAGAGATCAGATCATGGCAAACGCAGCATCCATTTATGCAACCTGGCATACAGAACCGCAGGGCGATATCTCGATGGCGGAATCGCATAGTCCTTACTGGCGACATTTCATCGAGACGGTGCCGGAGCGGGATTTCTCGTCGAAATCAGTCCTCGATTTCGGCTGCAATCGTGGCGGCTTTTTAAGGCTGCTGCACGCCATGCGGCCCTTCCGCCGTGGCGTCGGCATTGATATTGCCTCGGAATCTGTCGCGGCGGCCGTCGCTGCCGTCGGCAATATGCCGCTGCAGTTTCATGTCACGACCGACCTCTCACCCTTTGTCGACAGCTTCGATGTGGCCTTCAGCTATGAGGTCGTCTATCTGCTGCCGGAGCTTCGGCAGCATGCCGAGCAGATGTTTCAGGTGATGCGCAATGGTGGCGTCTATTATGCGGTCACGGGATGCCACAACGAAATGCCGCTCTGGCCGAAATGGCGCGAGCTGATCGGTGGCAACAGCAATGCGCCGGTACAGGATCGCTCGCCACAAGATTACATTGAGGCTTTCGCGGCGGCCGGCTTCGATGTTTCCGTGAGGCGTTTCGGCTATGACGGCTTTGTCCGCGCGACCAAGGACCGGAAATACTATCCGAGCATTCTCGATGCGCTGAGCTATCCGGCCGAATACAAGCTGCTGTTCCGCCTCGAAAAGCGCGTCTGAGATGGAAACGGTCGACCGAAAGGGCGGTAGCGCCCTCTGGCATCAGATCGGCGAGATTCTGGCGGCTGACATAGCCGCCGGAACTCTGGCTCCGGGGGCGCGATTGCCGACCGAGCCGGAACTGATGGAGCGCTTCGGCGTCAGCCGGTTCACCGTGCGCCAGGCCCTTGGGCATCTGGAGCAGCGTGGGTTGGTTCGCGCCGAGCAGGGGCGGGGAACCTTCGTCCACAAGGGCGTGCTCGATTATACGCTCTCGAAGCGCACCCGTTTCCATAAGAACCTCATCGAGCAGGGCTTCGAGCCTGGTGGCGAGTTACTGGCCCATGAAATCCTGCCAGCGACAGAACGTGTTGCGCCATACCTGAAGCTGGTGGTCGGTGCGCTGGTCATCCATCGGCGCGGCGTCATGACGGCGGATGGTGTTCCCGTCGAACTTGGTGACACCTATTACCCTGCGGAGCGCTTTCCGGATTTCGACAAGGCGCGATTGCAGCATCCGACGATCACGGCGGCGCTCGCGAGCTATGGCATTACCGATTATGAGCGATTGTCGACCGAGATCGAGGCGCGCATGCCGACGGCCGAGGAAGCGCGGCTGCTGAGACAACCGAAATCGGTGCCGCTGCTCGTCACCCGCAAGGTGGATGTCGATATGGATGGCGTCCCCATCGCGTTTTCGGAGTCGATGTGGTCGGCAGACCGCGTCATCTTCAATGCCGAGCTGCGATAGCGTGCCTAGCGATGAGAGAGGATGTTGACGATCTTGCCGAAGGGATCGCGCACGTAGAAACGCCGAACGCCCCAAGGCTCGTCCGTCAGGTCGTAGAGGATGCCGAAGCCCATCGACGTGGCGCGCTGGTAAAGCGTGTCGACATCGTCAACCTCGATCGAGAGATCGGGGACGATAGTGCCCGAACCGCCTTCGCTCGCAACGCTGATCTGCGGAACCGTTGCCGATTCGGATGCGAAGGTCAGGATCCAGCCGTGATCCATGACGATGTCGAGGCCGAGCAACTCGTTGTAGAAAAGGCGCGCGCTGGCGGGATCGGCGGCTGGCAGGTTGGGGATGATGCGCAGAACGGTCACTGAATTTGTCCCTTGAGAAATGGAGGCGGGCTTATGCCGCGCCTCCATCATGCTAGCTCAGACCGTGACCGATGGCAGCAGCTTGGCGCGCTCATTGAGCAAATGCCGGCAGGCGCTCGCCACTTCGCGACCCTTGATGATGAAATGCTCCTTGAAGAATTGGATGTGAGCTTCCGATTCCTGGAAGTGATGCGGCGTCAGAACGGCGGAGAGGACCGGCACGCCGGTGTCGAGCTGTACACGCATCATGGCATCGAGAACCGTGTTGGCAACGAATTCGTGGCGATAGATGCCGCCGTCGACAACGAAAGCGGTGGCGATGATCGCGGAATAACGGCCGTTGCGGGCAAGCGTTTGCGCATGCAGCGGAATTTCCAGTGCGCCCGGTACGTCGAAGATGTCGATAGGCGATGCTCCTTCCGTCGTCTGCCATTCGGCAACGAAGGAATCCACGGAGCGATCGACGATATCGGCGTGCCAGCGAGCCCGAATGATCGCAATGCGGCTCGGCTGGGTGGAGATAGAAATGGTCATGAATTGTGCCTTTCAAGGGTTGGTATCAAATATCCCTTGGGCGAACACGCATGCACGCAACACTCCTCTCGCCGAGAAGGATGCGACCTGCTTGCCCTCTTCCATCCGGACTATACCGTCGGCTCCGGCCTCTCACCGGATCTGCTGACCCTTCCGAAACCGGAAGGCGCTCGCGGGCTCGGGGAAGACCCCCATACCGCCGGTGGGGAATTGCACCCCGCCCTGAGAACGTGTGGACTATAAATCCATTTCAGCAGGGAAATCAAAGAAAAACGCCGGGCTTTTGACCCGGCGTTGGCGAATAGTTTTCCAAAATTGCCCTGTGGCACAGGGCAGATTGTCAGTCCTGAATGACCAGCAGGTCGGACGAGGCGAAGCGCAGCGTGACCTTTTCGCCGACGCTTGGGGGCAGCATGCCGGGGCTGTTGAACATGTCGAAGGAAATCGTATTCCCTGCGACGTTCATGCGGGTGCGGATGACCGAGCCCAGGAAGTGGGCCGAGGAAACTTCACCCGTCAGCGCGGTATCGCCCTTGGCCGATTCTGCCAACGAGCCGGCTTCCGGGCGCAAGGCAAGCGATACGGTGTCGCCCGGCTTGTAGGCCGTGACGGACTGCTTCAGAGTCACGCCCTGATCGCCGATCAGAATGCGGTTGCTATCGGGATCGACGACCTTGCCTTCGATCAGGTTCAGCGTGCCGACGAACGACGCCACGAAGCGGGTGGCTGGCGTATTGTAGATTTCGAACGGCGTGCCGATCTGGTCGGCGCGGCCGGCATTCATGACGACGATACGGTCCGAGATCGAAAGCGCTTCTTCCTGATCGTGCGTCACGAAGACGGTGGTGATGCCGAGCTGCTGTTGAATGGCGCGGATTTCCTCGCGCAGCGATACGCGGATTTTTGCATCCAGTGCCGAGAGCGGTTCGTCGAGCAGAAGAACCTGCGGCTTGACGGCGATGGCGCGGGCAAGTGCAACACGCTGCTGCTGGCCGCCGGACATCTGATACGGAAAGCGACCGGCCAGATGATCAAGCTTGATGAGAGCAAGCATTTCCTTGACGCGCTTGTCGATCTCGGGCTTGGCCATGCCGGCAACCTTGAGACCGAAGGCGACGTTGTCATGTACCGTCATGTTCGGAAACAGCGCATAGGCCTGGAACACCATGCCGATATTGCGCTGGTTGGGCTTCAGCGGCCGCTGATCCTTGCCGTTGATCGTGAGCGAGCCGGCCGTCGGCGTTTCGAAGCCGGCTATCATGCGTAGCACGGTCGTCTTGCCACAGCCCGAAGGCCCGAGGAAGGAGATGAATTCCCCCTTCTCGATTTGCATATTGAAATCATGGACGACGTGAATGTCGCCGAAGGACTTCTTGATGTGGGTCAGTTCGAGAAAAGCCATAGTGGGGAACCTTACGCCTTAATCGGAGCGGATTTTGAGAAACGGGAAACCAGCTGCAGGAGGGCCATGCTAAGCCAGGTCACAGCAAGCGCGATGATCGCCAAGGCTGAGGGCTCGTAAGCCTTGTTCGCGCCGACGAGCTGCATGTAGGGCCCAAACGCTGGACGATTGAGCAGTGATGCCATGGTGAATTCGCCCATGACGATCGCGAGGGTGATGAAAGCCCCGGAAAGCACACCGCTCATGACATTTGGAAAGATGCATTTGAACATGATCGTTGTCCATTTTGCACCAAGGCTTTCGGCTGCCTCCGTCAGCGTGCCGATATCGATGGTGCGCATCGCCGTATCCACTGAACGATACATATAGGGCAGGGATAATACAATGTACGAACAGACAAGCAGAATGTTCGTCGTGGCGTTATAGCCGGTCAGCGGCAGGATTGACGACGAGTTGTAGAGGCGGAGATAGCCGAAAACGATGACGATAGCCGGAATGACCAGCGGCATCAGCGTGATGAATTCGACGATGGGGCGCAGCTGCGGCAAGCGCAGCCGTACCCAATAGGCCGTCGGCACGACAAGAAGCATGCCAAAAATTATGGTCAGAAGCGCCATCAGCATTGAGAAGCCGAAGGCGACCAAAAAGCCGAAGTCCGAAAAGACCGAGGCATAGGCATCGAAGCTATAGGCGTTGCGCCGCATGCGCAGCGAGAATTCCAGGGTACCGATAAGCGGCACAATGAAGTAGATGAGCCCGATGGCGACCGCGATCCAGGCAAAGAATTTTTGCAGCTTCATTTTTGCCACCGTTCAGCGCGCATGCGCATCAAGATATAGATGACGTTCGAAATACCCGTGATGACGATCATGCCCAGTGCCAGCGCATAGCCAAGATTGGCGTTGTGCAGCACGTCGCCGCGGATTTGCGCGTAGAGTACGATCGGAACGATATTCAATGAGCTGCCGGTGAGCGCGATTGCGGTCGCGATGGCGCCAAAGGAATTGGCGAACAGCAGTAGTGTCGTGCCAAGCAGGCTGGGCCATAGGATCGGCAGCGCGACCATGAACCAATATTGCTTGTTGGTTGCCCCGAGAATGGAGGCAGCTTCGCGCCATTCCTTCTTCATGCCATCGAGCGCCGGCGTGATGATCAGCACCATCAGCGGGATCTGGAAGTACATGTAAGTGATGGTAAGGCCGATGAAGCTTAGAAGATTGAAGCCTGTCGAATAAAGGTTCAAACCGAAATGAGCGAGCAATATGGTGACAAGGCCTTGGCGGCCCAGCGTTGCGATGAACGAGAAGGCCAGTGGCACGCCGGCGAAATTGGACGCGACGCCCGAGAAGGTCAGGAACGCATGGCGGAGCCATGTGGGGAGGCCGCCAAGCACGAGTGCCCAGGCGAGATAGAAGCCTATGATCGCACCGCCAAGGGCCGATACGACCGAAATCTTGATACTGATCCAATAGGCGCTCATGATCGTCGGCGTGAAGAGATCGCCGATATTCTTGAACGTAAAGCTTCCGTCGGGCGTCAGAAAAGCGCCGGCGACGAGGTAGACTGTCGGGAAAATCAGAAACAGCAGCGCGAAGATCAGGAAGGGCGTAATGCCCAGCCAGTCAACAACCACGCGCTTGCTGATCAGGGGAGTAGAACTGATCGTTGATGTCGTGACGATGCTCATGATTGGCCCAATCCGCGGCGTCAAAAAAACGGAAAACCTCCCCGCCTAAGCGGGGAGGTCATGTCGAAGTCTATTACTGCACGTTCGAACCGACGACAGAATCCCACTTGGTGGTGATGGCGGCCTTGCCGGCATCCTGTTCGTCCAGGGTCGGGAAGACAGCCTTTTCGTAGGCAGCAGCCGGCGGAAGCTTGTCGAGAAGTTCCTGCGGAACCTTCTTGTTCTTCGCCAGGTCGTTGAAGCGGATCGGGTGGCAATAGCCCTTCAGCCAGCCAATCTGACCTTCGTCGGAATACAGGAACTCCATCCAGAGCTTGGCAGCATTCGGATGCGGAGCGTAGGCCGAGATCGCCTGCACATAGACGCCGGCGATAACGCCCGAAGCCGGAACCGTGACGTCTACCGGCGGGTTGCCGTTGAGGCTGTCACGCCAGGAAAGGCCGTTGTAGTCCCAGGCGACGACGATCGGGGTTGCGCCCTGAGCGAGCGATGCAGACTTGCCGATAACCGGAACGAAGTTGCCGGCCTTGTTCAGCTTGGCGAAGTAGTCGAGGCCAGCGGCGCCGATCTTGGTGGCATCCTTTTCGCCAGCAGCGAGACCAGCGGCGTAAACAGCCTGGACAGCCTGGTTCGAGGTGCGCGGATCGCCAGCGAGCGAAACGGTGTTGGCGTATTCCGGCTTCTGCAGGTCAGCCCAATCCTTCGGCGGGTTCTTTACGACGTCCTTGTTGGAGACGAAGGAGAGAACGCCGTAATAGTCGCCATACCAGTAGCCTTCGGCATCCTTGGCGCTGTCCGGAATGGAGTCCCAGGTCGAAACCTTGTAAGGCTGCAGAAGGCCTTCCTTCTTGGCGGTCGGGCCGAAGGAGAGACCGACGTCGATGACGTCAGGAGCCTGCGGGCCGGTGTTGCCTTTGTTGGCGCGGATGGCTTCAACTTCATCGCCCGAACCGGCGTCCGGGTTCAGTTCGTTGACTTCGATGCCGTACTTCGCCTTGAATGCAGCGATCAGGTCGCCATAACCGCACCAGTTGTGGGGCAGGGCGATCGTGGTCAGCGTGCCTTCCTTCTTGGCGGCAGCGATAAGATCGGCGCTCGGTTCTGCGGCCGCAATAGCCGTCGAAGCGACGAGCATCGCAGTGGAGACTGCCAGAAGACGATGAATTTTAGAGATCACTGCATTTCCTCCTTTAGGGTTTTCAGTGCTGGCGTTGCTGTTAATGACGTTGCATGAAGGTTGTGTGACGGCTTCAAAGCATTGCGTTTACAGTAAACACGCTTGATTTTGCTTCTAATCGCCAAGTGTGACAGCTGCTGCATTTCTCACCGCGTCACCCCCATGTATTTTCGTGGCTTCGTTCCCTCTAGTTCAGCTTGCGGAACAACTGTGTTTGCTCGAAAAGACCTTCGAGCGTTTTCATGCGCTCGCTCGTCTCGTCCCAGGTCAGGCTTTGCACGGCTTCGATCAGGGCTTCGACGATGAAGAGTGTGACGACCGACGAATCCCAGGCCGACGGCGCCTCGATTTGCACGCGGAAAGTGTGCTTGGCGTGCTTGGCGGCCGGCGTTGCCCATTGATCGGTGAAGACGATGATCTCGGCGCCGCGGCGGCGGGCGGCGGCGGCCAGATTGACCATTTCCTGCTCATAGCGCCTGATATCGAAGATCACGAGCAGGTCGCCCGGATTCATGTTCAGGACATATTGTGGCCAGGTGCTGGAATTGGAGGAGAGCAGCGTCGTATTGGGGCGAATGACCTGCATGTGGGTAAAGAAATATTCGGCAAGCGCGCCGGTGATGCGGCCGCCGACGAAATAAAGCCCGCGTTTGCGTTCTGACAGCAGTGCCGCGACGCCATCGAATGTCGCGGCGTCTATATCGGACAGCGTCTGGCGCAGATTGTTCGTAATGGCATCGGCGAAGCGATTGAGAATATGGGTGCCTGGCGCATTCGATGCCCAGCGATCATGCTTTGTCAGTGGGTTGGAGATCGTCGCCTCGACCTCCTGATGAAGATGGGACTGGAAGTCCGGATAGCCCTTGTATCCGAGTTTCTGCACCATGCGCGCCACGGTGGGCGTGGATACGCGCGCATTCTCGGCGACTGTCGTGATGCTGCCCAAACCCGAAACAGGGTAGTTGTCGAGCAGACTCTTAGCCAGCTGCTTTTCGGCACGCGTCAGCGTGTCAAAGCGCGCATTGATCACGTCAGAAACTGTCTTCGACGCATTGTTCACTCGATTTTTGCTCCCCGGGACGGTCTTATGCCAGTCTCCTGCGAGGATATAACAACGCTGTCACATTTCGAGTCAATGTCACAAATGAAGAAATAATTTCAGTTTCGGGTTGACACCGACCAAAACCTGAAGAATTCTTTTCTTATAAACATTTTATTAATCGGCGATGGGGCGTCCCGGATGCTTGCACAGCAAGGCATTTTGACGAAGGCGGACGGTGATTGCGTTGCGGTCGAAAGGCCGCACGGAAGCAGTGCGATTTTTATCATTTGCGAACATGCTTCCCGTGCCTTGCCCGAGCGGTTTGGAGATCTGGGGCTCTCCGCCGAGGCGCTTTCCAGCCATATCGCCTGGGATCCGGGCGCACTCGCGGTTGCAAAGAAGATTTCGTCAGGCCTCGATGCGACCTTGGTCTATCAGCGCTTCTCACGCCTGATCTACGACTGCAATCGTCCGCCGGAAAGTGCCGGCGCCATGCCTGAGACGAGCGAGATCTATACGATTCCAGGCAATCAGAGCCTGGACGAGGCGGGTCGGCAGGCGCGTACGCAGGGCCTCTACATCCCGTTTCATGACCGTATCCGGTCACTGCTGAAAGAAAGGGCGGCGCGCGGACAAAAAACCGTGATCGTGACAATCCACAGCTTCACGCCGATCTATAACGGCAAACCGAGGGCCGTGGAGCTTGGCGTTCTGCATGACGCGGACCGTTGGCTGGCCGATCGCATGCTGGACGCAGCGGCTGAGGCGCCGCTTTATCAGACTGAACGTAACCAGCCTTACGGGCCCGAAGATGGCGTCACCCATACGCTGAAGCTGCATGGGATCGCCAATGGTCTGCATAATGTAATGATAGAGGTCCGCAACGACCTCATCCAAGACGACGTCGGCCAAGGGGTCGTGGCCGATTATCTGACTGGGCTTCTCCAGAGCAGTCTGGAAGCCTGAGCATAAAAAGAAAAAGACCCCGGGGAGCAGTTCAACTGCGATCAAGGCCGCGCGGCAAAAGGCTGGCGGCTTACTTGCCACATGGTTCTCCGCAATCCCGCGGATGACCGGGACTTAGGGGGAATGACATGTCTGATTATACAGATCTAGACAAGAAGCAGGATGTCCACATCCTGCACTCCATGGGCTATGCTCAGGAGTTGGAACGGCGCATGAGTTCATTCTCGAATTTTGCCGTATCCTTCTCAATCATTTGCATTCTTTCGGGCGGCATCAATTCGCTTGCTCAGGCAACATCAGGTGCAGGTGGCGCCGCGATCGGCATCGGCTGGCCGGTAGGGTGCTTCATCTCGCTGGTCTTCGCCGTGGCGATGGCGCAGATCAGCTCGGCCTATCCGACCGCAGGCGGTCTCTATCACTGGGGTTCGATCCTCGGCAATCGGTTTACCGGCTGGCTGACGGCTTGGTTCAACCTGCTCGGTCTCGTCACCGTGCTGGGGGCCATCAACGTTGGCACGTACTACTTCTTCATTGGTGCTTTCGGCGATTATTTCGGCATGACCGACACAACGCTGGTGCGCATGGTGTTTCTCATTGTCATCACCGGCCTTCAGGCATTGGTGAATCATATGGGCATCGGACTGACCGCCAAGCTGACCGATTTCTCCGGCTATCTGATCTTCGCAACATCGATCGCGCTGGCGATCGTGTGCCTGGTCTCGGCGCCGTCCTACGAGTTTGCTCGGCTGTTTACTTTCACCAACTATTCGGGTTTGGCCACCATGGCGGCCGACAACACGCAGACCGGCGCACCAGTGTGGCCGCAGGTTTCGAGCTTCTGGGTTTTTGCCCTCGGCTTGCTGCTTCCGATCTACACGATCACTGGCTACGACGCTTCTGCACACACGTCGGAAGAAACCGTCAAGGCAGCCCACTCAGTCCCGCGCGGCATGGTTGCTTCGGTTCTCTGGTCGGCATTGTTCGGCTATATCATGCTTTGCTCTTTCGTGCTGATGCTCCCCAATATGGACGACGCCGCCAAGCAGGGCTGGAACGTGTTCTTCTGGGCGATGAACAAGCAGGTAAACCCGCTGGTCAAGGACATCCTGTATTTCCTTATCTTCATCAGCCAATGGCTATGCGGTCTTGCGACGGTGACTTCGGTCTCGCGCATGATCTTCGCCTTCTCGCGTGACGGCGGTCTTCCAGCTTCGAAGGCGCTTTCAAGAGTTAGCCCGAAATACCGCACGCCGGTTTCGGCAATCTGGACGGGCTCGATACTCGCCGTATTGTTCGTCTGGGGTTCGTCTCTGGTGTCGATCGGCGATACGCCGGTCTACAGCATCGTGGTGTCTTGCACCGTCATCTTCCTGTTCTTCTCCTTTGCGATCCCGATCACGCTCGGCCTTTTTGCATGGGGCACGGCGAAATGGGACAAGATGGGTCCATGGAATCTCGGCGAAGGCCTGTTCAAGCTGTTTGCCGTTCTGACGATTATTGCGATGATCATTATCTTTGTCCTCGGCATTCAGCCGCCGAACGACTGGGCTGGCATCATCACCGTCGGCTTCCTGGTCCTAACGGGTGTCGTATGGTTTGGCTTTGAGCGTCGTCGCTTCAAGGGGCCGCCGATCGGTGATGCCATTGCTCAGCGCAAGGCCGACATTGCTGCGGCAGAAGCTGCCGTTGGCGAGCAATAAGGCGAGCATTTCAAAAGTCACGGGCCGCAGCGCTGCGGCCCTCTTACGGAAACGATAGCGTTATCGGCGGCAGAGTATTTTGCGTGATAACGCTGTCTGTCGACCGATGTTTAAATTCACAGTTCAGGCGGATTAATCATGACCACTAGCTATACGTTCGACGACCTCAAGAAGGATGTGGCCGAGGGGCGCATCGACACGGTTCTGGCATGCCAGGTGGACATGCAGGGCCGCTTGATGGGCAAGCGCTTCCAGGCGGAATTCTTCGTCGAAAGCGCCTGGAAGGAAACGCATAGCTGCAACTATCTGCAGGCGACCGATATCGAGATGGAGACCGTCTCCGGCTATAAGTCGACCAGCTGGGAAAAGGGCTATGGCGACTATACGATGAAGCCCGATCTTGCGACGCTTCGCCGGATTCCATGGCTGGAAGGCGCGGCGCTTGTCCTGTGCGACGTGCTCGACCATCACACCCATGAAGAAGTGGCGCATTCGCCGCGCGCGATTCTGAAGAAGCAGATCAAGCGCCTCGAGGCGATGGGCATGAAGGCCTACATGGCCTCGGAGCTTGAATTCTTCCTGTTCGACCAGAGCTATGACAGTGCTCGCGAATCCGGCTACCGCAACCTCAATCTCGTCAGCGGCTACAACGAAGACTACCATATCTTCCAGACCACCAAGGAAGAGGATGTGATGCGGGCGATCCGCAAGGGGCTCCAGGGCGCTGAAATCCCGGTCGAGAACTCCAAGGGCGAAGCTTCGGCTGGCCAGGAGGAAATCAACGTTCGCTATGCCGACGCCCTGACGATGGCCGATCGCCATACGATCATCAAGAACGGCTGCAAGGAAATTGCCTGGTCGAAGGGTAAGGCCATCACCTTCCTGGCAAAGTGGAACTACAGCGCCGCCGGCAGCTCGTCGCATATCCATCAGTCGCTCTGGAGCGCCGATGGCAAGACGCCGCTGTTCTTCGACAAGGAGCAGGAACACGGCATGACGCCGCTGATGAAGCACTATGTCGCCGGCCTTTTGAACCATGCCAGCGAAATCACCTATTTCCTTGCGCCCTACATCAATTCCTACAAGCGCTTCGTTGCCGGCACCTTTGCGCCCACCAAGGCGATCTGGAGCACGGACAATCGCACGGCCGGTTATCGTCTGTGCGGCGCCGAAACCAAGGGCATCCGCATCGAATGCCGTGTCGGCGGTTCGGACCTTAATCCCTATCTGGCGTTCGCCGCCCTGATCGCTGCAGGCCTTGATGGCATCGAGAACAAGCTCGAACTGGAAGCGCCGTTCGTCGGCGACGCCTATGGCGCCCGCGAAGTTCGCGAGATCCCGCGCACGCTGCGCGGTGCGACCGAGGCCCTCGCCAATTCGAAGATGCTGCGTGCTGCTTTCGGTGACGATGTCATCGATCACTACACCCGCGCTGCCGAATGGGAGCAGGAAGAGTACGATCGTCGCATCACCGATTGGGAAGTGGCGCGCGGATTCGAAAGAGCGTAAGGCTGCTTGCGACCTGCCCTCTGCCCGATTTTCATTCTATGGTCGGGTAGGGGCATTAGGATGCTCCGCACGTCTGTCTTTTGCCTCAAGCAATGGTGCAGGCGGCGGGTTGTGAAGCGTCGGATAATCAAATTGTTGACGATGAAAACAGGAATTCGATCATGACCATGATCACATGCGTCTCCCCGGTGAACGGAAAGGTTTATGCTGAACGTCCGGCCTTGTCGCTGGATGCGGCCAAGGAAGTGGTGGCCCGCGCCCGCAAGGCGCAAAAGGATTGGGCTCGCCGCCCGCTCGAAGATCGTGTCCAGCTCGTGCTGAAGGGCACCGCCCGTCTCAATGAGATGGCCGATGTCGTCGTGCCGGAACTTACTTGGCAGATGGGCCGGCCGATCAAGTATGGCGGCGAATATCGTGGCTTCAACGAGCGCTCCAACTATGTCGCCTCTATCGCCGCGGATGCGCTTGCGCCGCTGGTTGTCGAAGACAGCGCGAATTTTGCGCGGCGCATCGAGCGTGAAGCGCATGGCGTCGTCTTCGTCATTGCGCCCTGGAACTACCCCTATATGACGGCGATCAACACGATCGCGCCGGCGCTGATGGCCGGTAATACCGTGATCCTCAAGCATGCGAGCCAGACACTGCTGGTCGGCGAGCGGCTGGTACAGGCGTTCGTCGAGGCAGGCGTTCCCGCCGATGTCTTCCAGAATGTCTTCCTCGATCATGAAACGACTTCGGCGCTGATTGCCGCCGGCAGCTTCAATTTCGTCAATTTCACCGGTTCCGTCGAGGGCGGCCGCTCCATCGAGCGCGCTGCCGCCGGCACCTTCACCAGCCTCGGGCTTGAGCTTGGCGGCAAGGATCCGGGTTATGTCATGGAAGACGCCGATCTTGACGCTGCCGTCGATACGCTGATGGATGGCGCGACCTTCAATTCCGGCCAGTGCTGCTGCGGGATCGAGCGCATCTATGTGCACG
Organism: Rhizobium sp. AC27/96; assembly: GCF_001692325.1. Lineage (GTDB taxonomy): Bacteria > Pseudomonadota > Alphaproteobacteria > Rhizobiales > Rhizobiaceae > Rhizobium. The sequence goes on from NZ_LXKN01000058.1 coordinate 75,438, forward strand.
AGTCGCTGTACGACAGCTTCGTCGAGAAGTCGGTGGCCTGGGTTTCGAACTACAAGCTCGGCAATCCGCTCGATCCGGAAACGTCGCTCGGCCCGATGGCGCATAAGCGCTTCGCCAAGGTCGTGCGCGAGCAGATCGCCGATGCGGTTACCAAGGGCGCCAAGGCGCTGGTCGATCCCAAGCTGTTCCCGGCCGATGATGGCGGCGCCTATCTCGCACCGCAGATCCTCGTCAATGTCGATCATTCGATGGCGTTCATGCGCGAGGAAACCTTCGGCCCGGCCGTCGGCATCATGAAGGTGAAGAGCGATGCCGAGGCACTGGAGCTGATGAACGACAGCCCTTACGGTTTGACGGCTTCGCTTTGGACCAAGGATGTCGAACGCGCATCGCGCATCGGCCGTGAGATCGAGACGGGCACCGTCTTCATGAACCGTGCCGACTATCTTGATCCGGCGCTTTGCTGGACCGGTGTCAAGGAAACCGGTCGCGGCGGTTCGCTGTCGATCATCGGCTTCCACAATCTGACGCGTCCGAAATCCTATCACCTGAAGAAAGTAACAGCATGAGCAATATCTCAGCCAATTGGAGCTATCCGAACGCCTTCAAGCTCGGCCGCGGCCGGATCAAGGAACTGGCGGACGCCTGCAAGAGCCTGGGCATGAAAAAGCCGCTCCTGGTCACGGACCGGGGGCTTGCCTCGATGGCGATCACCAAGACCGCACTGGACATTCTGGAAGATGCCGGCCTCGGCCGCGCCATTTTCGCCGACGTCGATCCGAACCCGAACGAGAAGAACCTCGAAGCCGGCGTGAAAGCCTTCAAGGATGGCGGCCATGATGGCGTCGTCGCTTTCGGCGGCGGCTCCGGTCTCGATCTTGGTAAGTGCGTCGCCTTCATGGCCGGACAGACCCGGCCTGTGTGGGATTTCGAAGATATCGGTGACTGGTGGACCCGCGCCAGCGTCGAAGGCATCGCGCCGATCGTGGCCGTACCGACGACGGCCGGCACCGGCTCTGAAGTCGGCCGCGCCAGCGTCATCACCAATTCGGCGACGCATGTGAAGAAGATCATCTTCCATCCGAAGTTCCTGCCGGGCGTCGTCATTGCCGATCCGGAATTGACCGTGGGCATGCCGAAGGTCATCACGGCAGGTACCGGCATGGACGCCTTTGCGCATTGCCTGGAAGCCTATTCCTCGCCCTTCTATCATCCGATGTCGGCCGGTATCGCGCTGGAAGGCATGCGTTTGGTCAAGGAATTCCTGCCACGCGCCTACCGCGAAGGAACGGACCTCGAAGCCCGCGCCAACATGATGAGCGCTGCCGCCATGGGTGCAGTCGCCTTCCAGAAGGGGCTTGGCGCCATTCACGCGCTGTCGCATCCGATCGGCGCCGTCTACAACACGCATCACGGCATGACCAATGCTGTCGTCATGCCAGCCGTCCTGCGCTTCAACCGCAAGGCTATCGACGAGAAGATTGCCCGTGCTGCAGCCTATCTCGGCATTTCGGGCGGGTTCGACGGCTTCTATGATTACGTGCTGCAATTGCGCGCCGAACTCGGCGTTCCCGAAAGCCTCTCGGCCATGGGTATCGCGCCCGACCGGATCGATGAACTCTCGGCCATGGCAATCGAAGATCCAAGCGCCGGCGGCAATCCGGTGCCGTTGACGCTGGAAAACACCAAGGCATTGTTCCGCGATTGCTTCTAAAAAACCATTGATGCGTTGCGCTTTAGCAGCGACGCATCAGTTATCAACGAAAAAAGCCGCCGAGATGTCCCGGCGGCTTTTTTCGTTGATATCATAAGTAATCAGTCGACGAATTCGACGACCACGCCAGGCTTGACCATCTTGGCAAGCTCCGTCGCGTCCCAATTGGTCAGACGAACGCAGCCGTGGCTCTGCGACTTGCCGATTTTCGAGGGTTCGGGCGTGCCGTGGATGCCGTAGGTCGGCTTCGACAAGGCCATCCAGACTGTGCCGACCGGGCCGTTCGGGCCAGGCGGAATGTTGAGGATCTTGTCGTTGGCGCCCTGCTGGAAGTTGATCTTCGGGTTGTATGTATAGCCGGGGTTGAAGGCGACACGTTCGACCGTGACGGTTCCGGAGGGCGAGGGCGTGTCGGTCGAGCCGATACTTGCCGGATAGGCCGCAATCAGCGTGCCGTTGGCATCATAGGCGAAAACCTGTTTGCGGCCTTTGTCTGCGAGAATCTTCGCAACCGTACCGGTCCTCGCCGGGCCTGTGTTGACGACCTTGATCGTGTTGCCCGGTACGGTGAAGTCGACACCTGGGTTGAGTTCCTTCAGATAGCCTTCATCCATGTGGAAGCGTTCGGCCAGCATTTCCGTCGTCGACGTATAGCCGAGCGACGGCATCTGCGACTTTGCCGCATAATCCTCGGGGATCGAAGCGACATAGGGACCGGCCGCATCGGCGGCCGTGATCGTGTAGTTGATGATCGGCATTCCGCCGGACATCCGCAATTGTTCTAGGATCGCGTCGGTGTTTTTCGGATCGAGCGTCTGCCCGGTCATCTGCTGATAGGCGTAAACAGCCTTGGTGACGTTCGCACCCATGCGGCCATCGATCGCGCCCGGCGAAACGCCCTGGCGAGACAGAAAGACCTCCAGCGCGGTGATCTCAAGCTTCGATTTGCCCTTGAGGTTGATCACCGGTTCGGCAGGTGGCTTGCGGATGATGTCAGGTGTTTCCTGCTGCGGGTCTATCGACGCGTAATCATTGCCGCCCGGATTCGCCTGCTGGCCTTTGGCGCCCGGAAGCGGCTGGTTGTCGAGCGGCTGACGTTGCATATCGCCATCGCGCGGAATGCCGCCAGTCACGACATTGCGGTCCTGCTGGTCATAGCCGTTGTCGGCGTATCCGTCGCCATTGCCATTGCCATAGCCGTCGTTGCGATACTGACGATAGTCCTGATAACCGCCGCCATTGTTGGAAAGCTGCGTATCGCCGTAGCGATTGCCGCCGCCGTATCCGTTGTCGCCATTGGCATCGCGGCCCGGTGCGCGCGGATAATAGGTGCTTGCCCGCATCTCGGTAGCGACGACATTGCCGTAGCTATCGACGAGGACGCGTCGCCCGCGTCCGTCGCGGGCCATGGCATATCCGCCGCCATAGGGGTATTGATCCAGAATACGGCCATCGGGAGTGACGAGAACTGTATCGCGGCCTCCGCTGCGATAGTACTGTGCCTGCGCGTCACTAAGCGCGAGCGCGGACACTGTGGCAGCCATTGCCAGGGTAAAACTCAATTTCACGAACCGGTTCACGTCTGTCGAATCCTTGGATGGTAGTTCGGCTGACTCACACATGGCAAATTTGACGCCAGTATGGAAATTTAGATTATCATGCTGAATAAAATATAAAAAATTCCGTGATCAAGGCTTCAAGTTAACATTCGGTAGGCCAAATCACCGTTTATTTGCGCCGCTCGCCATTATGGAACAATGCCAGAGGGTAGCGCCGACCAGGGAGGGTTTTGGGTAATGATCGATTTTTCCGCGGCCAAAGGGCCGAAATTGACGCTGGACGAAGGCTCCGTGCTGGATATCGGCGCCTGCATCGTCGAGGGCAACAATCTGGCGCCCGGACGCGCCGTTCCCGACGACGGCGATCCGCGGATCAGCCATTCCGTGGAAGGCTTCCTCTTCACCTGCGGGCCGGATCACATCCGCCATCCCGAACCGATGTCGGGTGCATATGAGGGCAAACGCTATCCGCTGCATGGTTCCCTGGCGTCTCATCCCGCCAAAATTCTCTGGACCAAGTTCGAGAACGGCAATGCCGAGTGCCGCGCGGATATCGACATCATCACCGCAGAGGGACGAACGGCGAGACTGGAGCGCCTCTGGCGGATCGATGGGACCACCGGTGAGGTCTCTCTTGCCGATCGCGTCGTCAATACGAGTTCAGAGGCGATGCCGGTCTTCCTGATGTATCACATGAATGTCGGCGGTAAATGGTTTGACGACGGTACGCGCCTGTCTGGTCAGATGCTGGAGAATGGCGGCTTTCCCTGGACCTTCGGCGATGAGCTCGGGGGCATTTTCTGTGTGCCGGCTCTGGAGAAGGGCGAGGACTGGGCGGAGGTCCGCCTCGGTCCGATCGCAGCCACTGGCGGCAAGACGCTGAGGGTGCGGTTCGGCACCGAGACGCTGCCGTTCCTGCAGGTCTGGCGCAATCAACGCGCACCGGCAGATGTTTTTGGCATCGAGCCGGTTTCGCATCGCTGGGTCTCGCGCTCGGAGCTGGAAGCATCAGGCGAATTCAATATTCTGCAGCCCGGCGAAGCCCGCAATTTCATGCTCAACTTTGCCTTTGTTTGAGGCTGGCCAGCGGTTGACGCTCGCCCTGGGGCGGCGTAGATCAAAGCCCTCGGTTTTAGAGAGGACATGAACCATGGATATCCGCCCGATCGACGATGAATACTCGGTATCTGGCCAGATCACCGTAGAGGATCTCGACCAGATCAAGGCCCTGGGGTTCAAGTCTCTCGTCTGCCATCGCCCGGATGGTGAGAGCCCGGATCAGACGTCGTTTGGCGCCATCGAGGCTCGTGCCAAGGAACTCGGCCTCGAGATCACCCACGTGCCCGTCGGCCCCATGGGCGTCACCGAAGAGGCCGTGCAGGGCATGGTCGATGCGCTGGACGAATTCCCGCGGCCGATGCTTGGCTATTGCCGCTCCGGCGCGCGCTCAACGGCGATCTATGAGAAGACGCATCATATCCGCGGCTGATCGGGCGTATTTCCAATCTTGAGATTGAAGGGTAGGCCACAGCCATGCTCTTCGCTCATTTTGCCTCAGAACAACATCAGGAGAAAACCATGAGCATCAAGCGTATCGACGTTGGCGCCCGCATGAGCGGCGCTGTCATTCACGGCAACACCGTCTATCTCGCCGGCCAGGTTGGCGAAGGCGAAAGCGTTACTGATCAGTGCAAGTCGGCACTGGCTGAAGTTGATCGCCTGCTCGCAGCCGCTGGCTCCAACAAGTCGAAGATCCTGCAGACGCTCATCTACCTCTCGGACATTTCCTATTTCGCCGAAATGAACGCTGCCTGGGAAGCCTGGGTCGATCCGGCCAATACACCGGCTCGTGCGACCAGCGAAGCCAAGCTCGCAGCACCGAAGTACAAGGTCGAATTCATCGTGACGGCCGCGCTCTAAGTCGAGGCAGCATGTTTTGGAAGGCCGGTGGGCTCGCGCTCACCGGCCTTTCGTTTGCGCGATTTCCGTCAGGGTGCGCGAGGGCGTGATCGCTTCCGGATCGAGCGCGATCTCGATGATCGCCGGCTTGCCGCTGGCGCGGGCCCGCTCGAATGCCGGGCCGAATTCTTCCGTCGCTTTCACGGTTTCGCCGTGGCCGCCATAGGCTCGGGCGAGGGCGGCAAAGTCCGGGTTCAGGAGCGCTGTAGCGCTGACACGGCCGGGATATTCCCGCTCCTGATGCATGCGGATGGTGCCGTACATGCCGTTGTTGATAACAAGCGCGATCAGCGGCAGATCATATTGGACGGCGGTCGCGAATTCCTGACCGTGCATCATGAAACAGCCATCGCCGGCAAAGCAGATCACCTCACGCTCAGGAAACAGCTGCTTGGCGGCAACCGCTGCCGGCAGGCCGTAGCCCATCGAGCCGGAAGCGGGAGCCGCCTGGGTGTTGAAGCGGCGGAAACGGTGAAAGCGATGCAGCCAGGTCGCGTAATTGCCGGCGCCGTTGGTGAAGATCGTATCATCAGGCGTGTTGGCCTCGATCCAGTCCATGATGCGGCCCATGTGAACCGAGCCGGGGCTTTTCTCCGGCGTCTTAGACCATGCCAGGTAGGCGGCGTGCATGCGTTCGGTGCGCTCGGCCCAGCGTGGTTCGCTCGGTGCATCCAGATCGGCGAGAGCTTCGACGAAATCGGCAGGGCTGGCGCAGATCGCCAGATCTGGACGGTAGACCCGACCGAGCTCGGACGGATCGGGATAGACATGGACGAGTTGCTGGCGCGGGTAGGGGATATCGACCAGCGTATAGCCGGAGGAGGGCATTTCGGAGAGACGACCGCCCAGAAGGATGAGCAGGTCCGCCTCCTTGATTTCCTTGGCGAGCGCCGGATTGATGCCGATCCCGACATCGCCGGCATAGTTCGGATGCAGATGATCGAACAGCATCTGGCGACGGAAGGAACAGCCGACCGGCAGTTTGAAACGCTCGGCGAACTGCCGGATGCCGACAACCGCTTCCTCGTCCCAGCGCGTGCCGCCAAGAATAACCATCGGGCGTTCAGCTCTAAGGAGGCGTTGATTGAAGTCGGCGAGCTGGCTGCGGCCGGGATGCGCGGCGACAGGCACATAGGGCCTTGCGTCTGGCGCTTCGACTTCATCGCGCAGCATGTCCTCGGGCAAGGTCAGCACGACCGGGCCGGGGCGACCCGACGTCGCCAAAGCGAAGGCGCGGGTGACGAATTCCGGGATGCGCGCAGCGTCGTCGATTTCGCCGACCCATTTTGCATATTCGGTAAGGGCGCGGCGGAACTCCACTTCCTGAAACGCCTCGCGTTCGCGGGCATCGCGCTGCACCTGGCCGATGAAGAGGATCATCGGGATCGAATCCTGACGGGCGATGTGGAGGCCGGCTGAGGCATTGGTGGCTCCGGGGCCGCGGGTGACCATGCAGATGCCCGGCTCTCCCGTCAGTCGCCCCCAGGCATCCGCCATCATCGCCGCACCACCCTCCTGACGGCAGACGAGAACCTTGATGTCGCTGTCATGCAAAGCATCGAGCACGGCAAGAAAGCTCTCGCCGGGCACGCAGGAAATGCGCTCCACTCCATTGGCCTTCAAAGCTTCGACGATGAGTTGGCCGCCCGTTCGTTTCATATCTTCGCCTTCCCCTCCAGTTCGGCCAATTCGGCCAGAACCTGCTCCTGATGTTCGCCAAGACGCGGGCTTGGCCGCGAATAGGTCAGTGGCGTCTCGGAAAGCACGATCGGCGTACGCACGCTCGGGATCATGGTGCCGGCTGCATCCTCGAGATCGATGCGCAGGCCGCGCGCCTTGATCTGCGGGTCGGCGAACATATCCTCGATCGTATTGATCGCGCCGGCCGGAACGGCATTATCCTCACAGATCTTCAGCAGATCGGCCTTGTTCCACGCGAGCGTCTTCTCCGATATGAATGCGCGAACGTCGTTGCGATGGGCGACGCGGGCCTTGTTGGTCGCGTAGCGCTCGTCATCAGCTTGGGCGTCGATGCCTAGGATGGTGCAAAGCCGACGGAACTGCCCGTCATTGCCAACAGCCAGAATGAGGTAGCCATCGGCGGTGGGAACGACTTCGTAGGGCGAGATGTTGGGATGGGCATTGCCTAGCCGGACAGGTGGCTTTCCCGAGATCAGATAGTTCATGTTCTGATTGGCAAGAACGGCCGATTGCACGTCGAGCAGGGCCATGTCGACAAGCTGGCCTTCGCCCGTCTTTAGTGCGTGTATCAGTGCCGCCTCGATCGCCGAGACGGCATAGATGCCGGTGAAAATATCGGCGATTGCAACGCCTGCCTTGACCGGCTGCCCCTCCGGCTCGCCGGTGATCGACATGAAGCCGGACATGCCCTGGACGATATAGTCATAGCCAGCGAGACTGGCATAGGGACCGGTCTGTCCGAAGCCGGTGATCGAGCAATAGACGATGCGGGGATTGATCTTTTTCAGGCTTTCATAGTCGAGGCCGTATTTGACCAGGCCGCCGAGCTTGAAGTTTTCGATGACGACGTCGGCCGTTTTGACCAGCCGGCGTATCAGCTCCTGTCCTTCACCGGTCTTCAGATCGGCCGTGATGGAGCGCTTGCCGCGATTGGCGGAATGATAATAGGCGGCGGACAGGTTTTCGCCGTCCTTGCCCTCGACGAATGGGGGACCCCATTGGCGGGTATCGTCGCCTCCGTCCGGATTTTCCACCTTGATCACATCGGCGCCGAGATCGGCCAGCATCTGGCCCGCCCAGGGGCCGGCAAGGACGCGGGCAAGCTCGATGACACGAATACCTGAAAGCGGAGGTTTCTTGGTTTTCTGGTCCGTCATGTCGATCCGCTCTCTCGCTTAGGGCGTGAATGCTGTTTCAGATGTATCGGATACGGGCCTGGAAGCAAAGCGCTGCTCGCGCCAGAGAATGTAGAGCCCGGAGCCCATAATGATGAGGATGCCGAGCCATTTGATCGCATCCGGAAAGTTATGGAACACCACCCAGCCGAAGATCGTCGCCGAGATGATCTCGAAATATTGCAGGGGCGCGAGTGTGGAAGCCTGGACAGCGCGATAGGCATAGACCGTGAAGATGCCGGAGGCTGCTGCCGTGACGCCGACGCCGAGCAAATAGAGCATCGCCGTCAGATCCGGAACGACCGGATGAAGGATCGCGGATCCCGTCGCCTTCCCGATGCCAAGCAGGATCAGGCTGAGGCCGGCTCCCCATAGGCCGGTTTGGAACTGCATGGGCCACGCGTCCTCGCGGTGGGACACGACGCGCGTGATCATCACGTAAACTGCAACGCAGAGCGCGGTAACGACGGGTAAAAGGGCAACGAAACCCACTTCCTGAAAGCTCGGCTGGATGATCAGCATAGCGCCAAGGAAGCCGACGGCACAGGCTGTGTAACGGCGCCAGCCAATGGTTTCCTTGAGGAAGATGCTGCTCAGAATGGTCAGCATCATCGGCTCGACGAAAAAGATGGCGATGGCATCGGCCACTTCCATGACCTGCAGCGCAGTCACGAACGAGACCATGGACAGCGTCAAAAGCGCAGCGCGGAGCGCGTGCACGCCGCTCTGGCGCCATGACCATACGCCCCACTGTCCGCGCAAAGCCATCATCGGCAGGGCAAAGAGTGACTGAAAGATGAAGCGTGCGGCGGTGACTTCGGCCGGCGGAATGGTGGTTGCCGCGAGTTTGGAGAAGATGTCCATGATCGGCGATAGGACGACGGAGAGGAACATCATCAACAGGCCGAACGTCAGCTCCGATTGCGGCAATCGAAGCGAGGAGCCGCTGTTGGCATTCATTGGGGAATTCCTTTGAGAATCAGTTCCTTGCCACGACCGCTTTGCACCAGTTAGCAAAGTCGACAATGGCTTGGTCGGCACCGATTTCGTTCAGCGTCTCGTGCCGCATGTCCGGGTGGATCTTGGTTGTAATATGAGAGAAGCCTGCACTTTTCAAATGATTTGACAGCCAGGAAATCGCTTTTCCGTTATCCGTCGCCGGGTCCTTGCCGCCTCCGACGAGGTGGATTGGCATGTCGCGCCGCAGCCGATCGAGATAGGCCTTTTGCGGGGCGCGAAAGCTGAGTTCGAATATGTCGAGCCAGAGAGAGACGGAGGCGTCGAAGCCGCACAATGGATCGGCGATGTACTTGTCCACCTGTTCGGGGATGCGCGACAGCCAATCGAAGTCGGTGCGGCGGTTCGGGATGGATTTGCCCCAGGCGCCGAAGGTCAGTTTCGGCAGCGGCCCGCTTGGAACGTCCGACCCCTTGAACATGCGTTCGGTCTTCAAGATGAGCTGGGCGGCGCGGCCGGCAATGCCCGGATGGAAATTCGAATTCCACACCGTGACGGCATCGAATTTATCCGGATAGGTGACAGCTGTATTGAGGCTGATCAATCCGCCCATGGAATGACCGAACAGGATGATCGGCCGGCCCGGATAAGTGGTTGCGGCGAGCTCTCTCATGGCAAGCACATCTGCCATGACCTGATCGATGCCATTTCGCCGGGCGAAACGGCCGATCGGAGCGTCAGCGGCAACGGTTTCGCCATGGCCTCGGTGATCGTGGGCATAGACATGGAAGCCCTGGGTGGCCATGGCATCGGCGAAAGCTTCATAGCGGCGCGAATGTTCGGCAAGGCCATGGGATATCAGGAGGATTCCGCGCGCATCGCCCTTCGCTGGCGAATGATGATAGGCAATCGTCGCGCCCGTCGGGCTTTGCAGGCGTTGCGTTTCGGCGAACATGCATGGTTCCTCCCCAATCGGACGAGAGGTTATCATCCTGTTGATTGCAATGGACAGTCATCGAAGCCCACAGAAATAAATCTTTCGAGCCCTGTGATTCAGGGTTGCATGCGTAAAAGCAAACTGCTTATTTGTTCCTATAATGTTCTAGTTGGAGGCGTGGAATGAAGCATTTGCTTCGGATATTTGCGGTTGTGCTCCTTTCGGTCGGGACAGTCGCGAGCGCAGTGGCGCAGGAGCACAGCCGGGGGCGGACACGCTTCATCCTGGCGGCAAGCTGGGAGCCGGCATTTTGTGCGACGAACCAGAAGAAGGCGGAGTGCAGGAACCAATCGTCGAGCAATCACGATGCCACGAATTTCTCGCTGCATGGCCTCTGGCCGATGCGGCAGGAATATTGCGACGTTTCGGATGATCTGAAGCAGGCGGATCGCAGCAGCGATTGGAAGGATCTGCCGGCAGTGCAGCTGTCACAAGACGTCAAGGCGAAGCTCGACAAGGTCATGCCGGGCACTCAATCGGGCCTCGAGCGTCACGAGTGGATCAAGCACGGCACCTGCACGAAACTTAGCGCAGACGCTTATTTCTCGACCGCGGCGGGCCTGATCAACGAACTCAACGCCTCCGCCGTGCGTGATCTTTTCGCTCAGAATATCGGCAAGGAACTGGATGCGGAAAGCATCAAGGCCGCTTTCGACCAGAGCTTCGGCGAGGGTGCCAATGCGCGCATCAAGATGAGCTGCCGTCGCGTCGGCAATGTCAGGATGATCTCGGAACTGACGATCGGTCTCTCCGAAGACGCTCTCGATCAGCAACAGGGCAACGAGCCTCGGCTCGCAAAACTGATCCAGGGTGCCGGCAGTACGGCGTTCGGCTGCGATCGCGGCGTGGTGGATGCAGCCGGTTTCTGACCTATTCCGGCCTTTGTGACGCGGATAAATGCCCTCGGACAAGGTTTCGCCGTTGCCCGAGGGCGGGGTTTCGCCTACATAGCGGCACAATTCGCAATGTTATCCGCCCGTGGAGTAACCCAAGCTATGGCACGTCAGTTCATTTATCATATGGCCGGTCTGAATAAGGCCTATGGCGCCAAGAAAATCCTGGAGAATATTCACCTCTCCTTCTACCCCGACGCCAAGATCGGTATTCTCGGCCCGAACGGTGCGGGTAAGTCGACTGTACTGCGCATCATGGCCGGTCTCGACAAGGAATATACCGGCGAAGCCTGGTTGGCCGAAGGCGCCACCATCGGCTATCTGGCGCAGGAGCCGCACCTCGATCCGACGAAGACGGCGCTCGAAAACGTCATGGAAGGCGTCGCGGCCAAGACCGACGTTCTCAATCGCTATAACGAACTGATGATGAACTATTCCGACGAGACGGCGGAAGAGGGCGCCAAGCTCCAGGATATCATCGACAGCCAGAACCTCTGGGATCTCGAAAGCCAAGTTGAAATGGCGATGGATGCGCTGCGTTGCCCGCCTGGCGATGCCGATGTCACCAAGCTTTCGGGCGGCGAGCGTCGCCGTCTTGCCTTGTGCAAGCTGCTGCTGTCGCAGCCCGACGTGCTGCTGCTCGACGAACCGACCAACCACCTCGACGCCGAAACCATCGCCTGGCTGGAAAAGCACCTGCGTGCCTATCCGGGCGCCGTGCTGATGATCACCCACGATCGCTACTTCCTGGATAACGTCACCGGCTGGATCCTCGAACTCGACCGCGGTCGCGGCATTCCCTACGAGGGCAACTACTCTTCGTACCTGCTGGCCAAGGCAAAGCGCATGCAGCAGGAAGGCCGCGAAGAAGCCGGTCGCCAGAAGGCGATCGCGCGCGAACAGGAATGGATCGCGTCGAGCCCGAAGGCCCGCCAGTCGAAGTCCAAGGCCCGTATCCGCGCCTATGACGAGTTGGTCGATGCCGCCGAGAACCAGCGTCCCGGCGATGCGCAGATCATCATTCCGGTCGGCGAGCGTCTCGGCCAGGTGGTCATCGAGATGGAAGGCATCACCAAGGGCTATGGCGATCGCGTGTTGATCGAAGACCTGTCGCTGAAGCTGCCGCCCGGCGGTATCGTCGGCGTTATCGGCGCGAACGGCGCCGGCAAGACGACGCTCTTCCGCATGATCACCGGCCAGGAAAAGCCGGATAGCGGTTCTATCCGCATCGGCGACACCGTTCACCTCGGTTATGTCGACCAGAGCCGGGATGCACTCGACGGCAACAAGACCGTCTGGGAGGAAATCTCCGGCGGTGCCGAAGTCATCAAGCTCGGCAAGTATGAAATGAATTCGCGCGCCTATTGCGCGACCTTCAATTTCAAGGGCGGTGATCAGCAACAGAAGGTCGGCAACCTCTCGGGCGGCCAGCGCAACCGCGTGCATCTTGCCAAGATGCTGAAGGCCGGTGGTAACGTGCTGCTCCTCGACGAACCCACAAACGACCTTGATACGGAAACGCTGGGCGCACTCGAGATCGCTCTCGAAAACTTCGCCGGCTGCGCCGTTATCATCAGCCACGATCGCATGTTCCTCGACCGCCTGGCGACGCATATCCTCGCTTTCGAAGGCGATAGCCATGTCGAATGGTTCGAAGGCAACTTCGAGGATTACGAACAGGACAAGATGCGCCGCCTTGGCGTCGACAGCATCAACCCGAGCCGTGTCACCTACAAGAGACTGACGCGATAAGCTCTTGTTTCCGCTCTTCGAAAACCCCGGCTTGTCCGGGGTTTTTGTTTGTCTGGCGGTGAAATCCGATGTTCCGTTCTCGGCAGAAATTAACAGATTTCCGACGTCTGGCGGTCTCGGCTGCCAATTGGCTCTTGCAGAATGCACCCAAATCACATAAAGATATCTTTATATCTTGATTGGGTGTCGAATGACGGATCTGGTGAAGCTCGGCTTGGACGATGTTGTGGACGTGCTGAAGGCGGTCGGCGAGCCGACGCGGCTGCGTCTGATGGCGTTGCTCGTCGCCAGCGATCTCACCGTCACCGATCTTACCGAAATTCTCGGTCAGTCGCAGCCCCGCATCTCCAGGCACCTGAAGTTGCTCGGGGAGGCCAGCCTGATCGATCGCTACCAGGAAGGCGCCTGGGCCTATTTCCGCTTGAAGCAGGAAGGCAAGGCCGTCACGCTGGCGCGCACTCTTCTGCGCCACACCGCTGAAAAGGATGCGGTTCTGTTGCGTGACGGAGAGCGTCTTGCCGCCGTGAAGCGCGTCCGTGCCGAGCGTGCGCAGGCCTATTTCAGCCGCAATGCCGCCGAGTGGGACGAGCTTCGCCGCCTGCATGCCGCCGACGAGGATGTCGACAAGGTGCTGATCGACCTGATTGGCCCGCAGCCTATCGACTCGTTTCTGGATCTTGGCACTGGCACCGGGCGCATGCTGCAGCTTCTGGCAGGCCATTATCGGCGCGCCGTCGGTATCGATGCCAGCCGCGATATGCTTGCCGTGGCGCGTGCCAACCTCGATCGCTCCAACATAACGGCTGCCTCTGTACGCCATGGCGACATTTTCAACCTGCCGCTCGAGCAGCAGGATTTCGATCTGATCACCATTCACCAGGTGCTGCACTTCCTTGATCAGCCCGAGATCGCGGTTGCGGAGGCGGCGCGAATGCTGCGGCCCGGCGGCCGGCTTGTCATCATCGATCTGGCGCCGCACGGGCTTGAATATCTGCGTGACGAACATGCGCATCTGCGTCTCGGCTTCTCGCATCAGACCATATCCGATTGGCTGAAATTGGCGGGGCTCGATGTCGAGCAGGTGCAGGATCTTCATTCGGGGAGGGAGAGCGGCCAGATGCTGACCGTCACGATCTGGCTGGCGCGCGACCCGCGGCTGTTGATTGCCTCCGACCAGGACCACCAGTCGTCCCCCATTCTTGCCGGGAGAGTTTGACATGTCTTCGAAATCCGAAAACAGCCAGAGCGGCATCCGCATTTCCTTCGAGTTCTTTCCGCCGAAGTCGGAAGAGGCCGAGCAGCAGCTGTGGAATACGGTTGCGGACCTTAGCGATTGGGAGCCTGAATTCGTTTCGGTGACCTATGGGGCAGGTGGATCTACCAAGGCGCCGACCCTTTCGGCCGTGCGCAAGATGATCCACGAGACGCCGTTCACGACTGCGTCGCATCTGACCTGCGTCGGCGCGACCCGTGAGGACACGCATCGGGTCATCGATGAGTTTCTGGCTACCGGCGTTCGCCGTTTCGTTGCCCTGCGTGGCGACCCGCCCGGTGGTGTCGGCTCCGCCTATCAGCCGCATCCGGGCGGCTATGCCAATGCGGCCGATCTGGTGGCGGCGTTGCGCGAGCGCGGCGATTTCGATATCTCCGTCTCCGCCTATCCGGAAAAGCATCCCGAGAGCCGCGATACCGCGGCCGACATCGATATGCTGAAGCGCAAGGCTGACAACGGCGCTGATCGTGCCCTGACACAGTTCTTCTTCGATAATGACGCCTTCGAGCGCTATCATGATCGTGTTCGTGCTGCCGGCATCGCCATTCCGGTGGTTCCCGGCATCATGCCGATCCAGAACCTGACGCAGTTGAAGCGCTTTGCTGGCGCTTGCGGCACCAGCATTCCGCTGGCGCTCGATCAGCGTTTCGAGGGTCTCGAAGAGAATACTGATGAGCGCGCTAGCGTTGCCGCCGATGTGGCCGCAGAGCAGATCCAGGATCTGATGCGTCGGGGCATTCACGAGTTTCATCTCTACACGATGAACCGCTCACCGCTCGTCTCCGCCGTTCTGGAACGCCTGGGACTTCAGCGCAGGGTGGATGCGCGCGCCGGTGCCGCGGCCTGAAATAGCGATCGAAACCAACGCATGAAAAAGCGCATGTCCGTCTCGGGCATGCGCTTTTCTAATGGAATAGGTGTTTTGTTAGCTTTCGGAGTTGGGTCGTCTGTGGGTTTCGCCCTGTCGTCAGATGAAGAGTATCGTTACGACGAAAACGAAGGCCGCACCGACTACCAGGACGTTGATGGATCGCGTCAATCCCATGTCTTCCTCCTTAGTCAGCGGGTAAATTTTATGTCGAAAATGTGTCGCTTGAAAAGCAAATTCGATGCTGCGGCGCGATATGCCGTTTGCATTTTGAATCATCATGCCGTCGTAAAGAGTTGATTGTGCGCATAAAAATGGCGTCGCCTGCCGTCCGGTTCGATTGTGAATAAGTGTTAACGCATCATCCGATTTCCCCAGTAAGTCGCAAATTTTGGCTGTGGTGCTACGTGTCGATGGACACTGCGCCTGCCCATGCATGGAGTAGTCTGTCGAGGATGGGCAGTGAAATGGACAAACAAAAAAGGCGGCTTGTGGCCGCCTTTTCAATCAGTATCAGCTACACTCAGAGAGCGTTGAGCAGTGCCGAGGTCGCCCAGCCGTCTGCGGGCATGCCGAGGCGGAACTGTTCCTTCTGGATGGCGATGCGGGTGCCGGAGCCGAGAATGCCGTCGATCTTGCCGACATCGTAGCCACGCGCCACGAGCTTGGTCTGAAGCGCCTTCATGTCGACGTCGTTCAGACCTGGCTCAGGCGTACCCTTGTTGTAGGGAGGAGCGCCGGCAAAACGGGTGGCGAAATAGGCAGCCGATGTTGTGTAGATGAACGACTGGTTCCATCCGAGATAGGTGTTGTAGTTCGGATAGGTCAGGAAAGCCGGGCCTTTGCGGCCCTGCGGCAGAATGAGAGCGGCCGGCAGCGACTCGAACTTCGTATTGCCATCACGTGGTTTGACGCCCAGCTTGAACCAGTCGCCCGCCGTCAGCGTACCGCCGATGCCGGATTTTTCCCATGGGAGATTGTCCGGGACAGCAACTTCCTGCAGCCAGGGTTGGTCGCGTATGAAGCCGAGATGCTGGAGGAACCGTGCCGTGGTCAGGATGACGTCGGGGGCGCTTGTCTTCAGATTGACGTGGCCGTCGCCATCACCATCCGTGCCGTAGGCAATGATGTCGGGCGGCAGCATCTGCGTCTGGCCGATTTCGCCTGCCCATGCACCTGTCGTCGTGGCAGGGTCGACATCGCCGCGCTGCACCAATTCGATCAGCGCGATCAGGCGCGGGCGGAAGAATTCCGGCCGGCGGCAGTCGTGAGCGAGGGTGACTAGAGCGTTGCGGGTGTTGAAATTGCCTTGAACGGCACCGAAGTCGGTCTCCATCGCCCAGAAGGCGGTGATGACTCCGGCGGGAACGCCATAATCCTTTTCAGCCTTGGCGAAGACATCGGCATATTGCTTCATCTTCTGGCGGCCGATATCGAGGCGGCCCTGGCTGACGGTGCGCTGTGAGAATTCGAGGAAGGTCTGGCGGAATACGCCCTGGCTGCGATCCATCGCCAGAACCTTGGGGTCGATCTGCGCGCCGGCAAATGTCTTGTCGGCCGATGCAGCGTCTGCGCCATCGGCAATCGCCTCGGTTTTCACTCCAGCCAGAAAGGCCGCAAGATCGCCGCCGCAGGCCGCTTTGGGAGTAGCGTCGCTGCTTGCGGGCGGCACGGTGGCCGGAGCGGCACTCTGAGCAATCGCCGTGCCGGCGACAGCTGAGGCGAAGATCAACGCGAGTGCGCTGCGTCGAATGGTGTGACGGTCCATGAGCGATCCTCTTTGGTCATAGAATAGGGTCGCTTTCACAGAAGATTGTGACATAAGCAAGAGAGAACTGGTCTCAGTCTGAAGAATTTCCTTGCTTCTGTACTGCTGCCACCCAGTTGTGCCAGTTCTGCTCGGAACCGGCAAACACATTGATATCCATTGGCCCCTTGATGCCGGGAATGACACCGGTGGATGTATACTGCCAGAAGGCCCACTCACGATCTGCGTAAATCTCCCTCGGATGCTTTGCGACCGAGCGGACCCAGAAGTGGTAATCCTTGAAATAACCGGCGAGATTTTCGCGATGGAAGTCGACCGAGGTGTAGATGATCGGGCGCTTGCCGTAATAGGCTTCAAGGCGATCCATGAAGCGCTTCATTTCCGTCCGCACCGTTTCGGGGGCCGGTCTGGTACGGCAGGTCGGGGAGCTGGGATTCCATTCGACATCGATGACCGGCGGAAGCATTGTGGCGTCCTTCGGTACGTTGCGGATGAACCAGTCTGCCTGATCGTCTGCGGTCGAGCAGAAGTAATAGAAATGATAGGCGGTGTGAAGAAGTCCCGCAGCGGCAGCTTCGCGCCAATATTCCGTAAAGCGCGGATCGATCCGGTCCTTGCCTTCCGTGGCCTTGATGAAGGCAAAGGCGACGCCGGAGGATTTGACGGCCTGCCAATCGATATCGCCCTGATATTTGGAAATATCGATACCGTGGATGGGGTGGCGCCCAGGATGGTCGCGGCCGAAATCCTGCGGTTTGGTATCGCTGAACCTGGTCTTGGGAATGGACGTCGTCGAGAGGGCGTCATAGCCCGTCGTGCAGCCATTCAAGAAAAAGGCGAGCGGCAATAGGCACAACAAAAGTCGGCGCATGTTTATCCCGTTATGACGCGAGTGACCTGGCTGCCCCAAGATTTGGCTTCCGCAACATGGTTCCCGAGAATCCAGAAGAGCGGCGTACCATGCTGTTTGCAGCCGATCTTGCCACTTTATTCACCATATCAACGTAAAAAATGCGTTATCTTCAAGCAAATTCTTATGCTTGCGGCATGGTGTGAATGGATTTTGCGCTGAAATCGCCCGCTGTTCAAGCGGTGTGCTTGGTGACAACGGCTCGCCAGGCGTAGCCCCGGCCGATTTTTTCGGTCTTGAGCGACATGCCGCGCGCTTTAGCTTTTTCTTCCAGAACGGTGAGGAGATCGGCGCGGGGCGTGACGTGAAACTTCCTCAGCCAGCCTTTGAGGAGGGTCTGGAACCAGCCCGGCAAGCCTTCCTGCTGGCCGAAATCGACGATGTGAAGCTCACCGCCGGGTGCGACGGCATCGAGCGATGCGTCGATCGCGCTCTGCCAGTCGGGGATCATCGACAGTGCGTAGGAAACCATCACGCGGTCAAAGCCTGCGGCGTCGAAGTCGGCGGGCGAAAAGGCTGTGGCGTCGGCAACGCGAAAATCCGGCATCTGCTTCAGGCCGCGAAAATTGCTGCGTGCCGAGATCAGCATCTCCTGCGAGATGTCCAGACCATAGAGTTTCGCGGAAGGAAAGCGACGATAGGCCAGCAGCATATTGCGGCCCGTGCCGCAACCGACTTCCAGCAGGGAGCCGCCATCGGGCACGTTCAGGTGGGCGATGGTGCGGTCGCGGCCGAACAGATAGTATTTGCGGGTCAGGTCATAGATGTGGCGCTGATAACGGTACATGCCGTCCATCAGCCTAGCATGATTGTTGGAACTGGTTTCGATACCCGTGTCCGCCTGGCTCACGCTTTTTTCCCGTAGATGTGGAAGCCACCGTAGATGGCCGAACGATCGAGCGTGTTGAGCTCCTGCGAGCGTTCTTCGAAATAGACCCACTGGTCACGGATGGCCGGAGACAGGCGGCCCTCGATGATGCTCTTTTCGGCGGCGGTGCGGAAGATAACGCGGGCGCCTTCGCGTGCCGTGCGGGTGATTTCCGCCCAGAGGCTGTTGAGCTGTTCGTCGGTCATCCAATCCTGGGCATCAAGCAGGATGTAACGGTCTCGCGAGGCGGCGGGCTTGGAAGCCAGCAACTCGGTGAAGTTGGCATGATGCACGTCGACGCGGTCGGCATTGGCGCGGATCGCGGCGTAATGCTCCGGTTTCAGATAGGTGGGCAGGGGGCCCTGATGCTGGCCTGCATAACGGCGGGCGAAGGCCTGCCAGGCGAAATAATTGTCGCGCATCGGGAAATGACAGGCGAGCTTTTCCAGGCGATGCTTGAGCACGGCCGAGATGGAATCGTCGCCGGCAAGGCTTGCGAGTTCGTCATATTGCTGCGGCGGGATGCCGAGACCGAAGAGCGAGCTCTTGCGGCCGAGCAGCCAGCGTACCGCCGGCCGATCGAAGATCGGAGCGATCTCGTTTTCGAAGAACTGGCGTTGTTCGCGCAGCGTGCGGGCTTCGGTCATCTTGGCCAGGCGCACGCCATGCAGGCGCGCCAGCACATGGGCTGCACCAATGAAACGGCCGAGGAGGCCGGTCTTGTAGATGTTGCGGTTGAAGACCGTGACGCGGCGGCGGCCGTAGAGATCGCGGCCATCCCAGTAGGATGCCGTCGCTGCATCAAGCCGCGGGGCGATGAACTGATCAAAGGCGTGGCTGTTGGCGGCAACGCCGGGCGTCGCGAAGAAGCGCACCAGATCGGTGTGGCCGGGCAGCAGCCGGAAGGCCGCGAGTTTCAGCTTGTTCAAGGCGATATGGTGACGGTTTAGGTCAACGACATCGATGGAAGCGGGGCCCTGAGAGAGGTAGGCGAGCATATTGCAGCCGCCCGAACCGATCGTCACGATGCGATGATGCGGCTGAAGCTCCATCGCCTGCATGTCGACATCCGGATCTTCCCAGATCTGCGGATAGACGAGGCCCGAAAACAGCATCCCGAAGAGGCGCTCCGAGAAGCCTGCTTTCGACAGCGCCTTGTGCTGCAGGAGAGCGTCCTTGAGTTTCCGGTTCTTCTGGAGACCGGCATCCGGGGCGAATTCCGTCATCTGAGTCTTGCTACCGATTTTTAAGTTTCAGGGCGTGTAACGCGGCAATGCTACAGTCTGATGACGCGACCTGTTGGTATATCTGGCGCAAATGGGCCGTTGCACCTATTTGAGAAGCCTCGGTGACGATAGGTCTTTCATCTTGAAGCGTTTCCTGATTGTCTCCGCGTACCTTCAGGAGGGTATGTAATATGCGTTTGATTTCGAGAGTGATCGGGGCACTCGTTGTTTTGCTGCTGGTCATTGTCGCAGGCGGCGCCGTCTGGCTGTCCGTCTATCCGCCGGAACTGCTCAGGGTCGGTGATGGCTATGCCGCCAAGATTGTTTGCTCGAACACGTTCGTCGCCAAGCGGGACCCGGATCGTGTGCTGGCCGATGATGTGCAGGCGCCCGGAAATCCGGCATTGAAACTCATCCGGGTTTCGGTCGATCGTGACGAAGGGGTGGTCAGGGCGCGCTTTCTTGGGATGTTTGCACCCAATTATGCGCTCTATCGCGGAGCGCTCGGCTGCACCGCTGTGCCCGACGGCGATCTGCAGGCAGCACGCAGCGCTGCCTTCCTCAACAAGGTCAAGGCGCCGAAGAGCGATGCGCTTTGGCCGGATGGAGACACGGTCAATCTCGGCCAGGACGAGCAGGGCACCAAGCTCGGCAACATAGTGACCAATCCGGATCTCGCCGGTCCCGCCATGCGGGCGATCGTCGTCGTCAAGGATGGGCATATCGTTGCCGAGGCCTATGGCGACGGTTTCAGTAAGACAACGCCGCTGATCGGCTGGTCGATGACCAAGACGGTCAATGCCGCGATCATCGGTCGCCTCATGCTGACTGGCCGCATGTCTTTCGACGACCAGAACCTCCTTGCGCAATGGAGTGACGATGCACGCAAGGACATCAAGCTCAGCGATCTCCTTGCCATGGAGAGCGGTCTTGCCTTCAACGAGTCCTACGGCACTGTTTCCGACGTGACCCGCATGCTCTACCTCGATCCGGATACGACAAGTATCGTCGCCAGTGCGCGTCAGGTTGCCGCGCCCGGAGAGCGCTTCAGCTATTCCAGCGGCACCGCTACGCTGCTCTCCCGGCTCTGGATGAACCGGCTTCCCAATTTGAGTACGGCGATTGCCTATCCACGCGAGGCGCTCTTCGGGCCGCTCGGCATGTATAGCGCGGTTTTCGAGGCCGATGAACGCGGAACCTTCGTCGGCAGCTCCTATCTCTATGCCAATGCTCGAGACTGGGCACGCTTTGGCCAGTTTCTGCTCCAGGATGGTGTCTGGAAGGGGAGCCGTCTTTTGCCGGAGGGTTTCGTGGGCGCCATGCGCACGCCGACAAAAGCATCCGAAGGCGTGTATTCGCAGGTTCAGGCCTGGCTTGCAGGCCCAGGCGGCTCCAATGCGCAGTTCGGCCTGCCGGCGGACACGTTCTGGATGACCGGCCATGATGGCCAGACCGTCACCATCGTTCCCTCAGCCAATCTTGTCGTGGTGCGCATGGGATTGACGCCGACCTGGGCCGATTATCGCCCGCAAATCCTGGTGAAGCGGATCATGGATGTCATAAAGCCGGCCTCTAACTAGGGCCGGCTTTCCAAGCTATTCCGTGAAAATCAATAATTGCCGTTGGCGACGTCTGTCAGGCCCTTGCGCTTGGCATCGTAATAATAGCCACGCGCATAAAGCTGAACGGCACTGGCTTCCTTGTTTTCAGCCTTGCTGTCGGCCGTCATCCAGGCGCCACGTAGATATTTGGCGGCGTATTTGATGTTGGTCTCGGCATCGAGTAGGCCGGATGCCGGTCCTTCGTAGCCCATCGACTTGGCTGTATTGTACTTGATCTGCATCAGGCCGAAATAGCCGGCCCTGTTATAGGCCTTCGGATTGTAGCGGCTCTCGCGGTGAACGACGCGATGGATCAGCGATTCCGGGATCTCGTAAATCTTCGCGTATTTCTGGATGAGCCGCGAGACGTAGCTCTTTTCGGCAGCCGGCACGTCAGAGTCATAATTCTGGGTGGTCATGACAGCCGGAACGACCGTGGGGCCGGTGCTGTCAAAATTGAAATCGTAGTGCGGGCGGTTATCCGCATAGCGCAGGAGACCGATCTGTGCCGGGGTTGCGAATGCGACCTCGGCCTGAGCTACGGAATCGGGGCGGGGCGTTGGCACCGCGACCTGGATTGCGCCGACATCCGATGTCATCGGAATGATGGGCTCGGCCTGGACGACCGAGCCGGAGACTGGCATCAGCGCCGCATCGCCCGGACGGGCCGGATTGGGCATCGGGATCGCAACGACCGAAGGAACAAGCGACGCATCGGATGCGGCATAGGCCGCAGCTGCCGTCGTATTGGCGGCAGGAGCACCCGTCGCTGCGGCGATCGCAATGGCCCCATCGTTGGGAGCGTTTGCCGCTGCCACTGTCGGCTGGCCGAAACGAGACTGCGCGGCGTCGATCTGCTGCTGGTTTACCGTACCGGCCGTAACACGGCCGGACTTTACCATTGCTACCTGCTGTGGCTGGCGCGGCCCGATGAAACCGGGGTTGATTGCGGCCATTGCTACACCGCCGGCAGGCGCAGTTGCGCCACCAGCGGTCAGGCTCGTATTCGGATGCGGCACGTTGGTGTGTGCCGACGGGAGATCTGCCTGAGACGTCTGCTGCTGAGTGCTTGCACACCCGGCAAGAGCGCCGCACATCATTGCCGATACGGCAACGCTGCGCTTCAGGCTGGGAAATCCGATCGCTACCATTCTGTCACTTTCGAAAAAACCAAACCTATCTGCGATGCAATTCGGTCACAGGACACACAATTCGGTCACAGGATCGATAAATTTATGAATCCCCATTAACCTATCCGTGATCGCGCCGCAACCCTGACCGGCCTCAAGCAGCCATTCGGCGGTATCCGGCGGTCACCGCGCCGGCCGCAATCAACAAGGTGCCCCCTGTTCTGTTCACAGCGCGTTGCACGCTTGCCTTGCGAATAAACCCGCGCGCCATGTCGGCGACAAAGACGTAAACCAGCGAATTCAATGCCGCCAGAGTAAGGAAGGTTGCCTCCAAAATAAGCGTTTGCTCAAGAAATGGCTTCGACATGTCGAGGAACTGCGGCACGAAAGCGACGAAGAAGATAATGCTCTTTGGATTCAAGGCCGTCACAACGTAGGCGTGCAGCATAATCTTTAACGGTTTTTCCTCAGGGAGATTGTCGTTATCGCCCATCGGCCCGGTCACGATCGGGGCTCGCCAAAGCTTGATCCCGAGGAAGACGAGATAGGCCGCGCCGATCAGCTTGAGAATCGTGAACAGCGATGCCGAGGCAGCGAGAACTGCGCCAAGGCCGGCAAGGGAAGCAGTCATCGCCGTGAAGTCGCCGAGCGTCACGCCGGTAACGGTCGCCAGCGCCGTTTTGCGGCCGTGGCCGAGGGCATAGGAGATGACAAGGAGGATAGTCGGGCCTGGTATGGCCAGCATAATGCAGGATGCGGCGGCGAAAGCGAGCCAGGTTTCGATGGACATGGAATCCTCCCCTATTCCTATTTCGCCGCCAGCAAAGACATCGGATTTACGATCCGTCAATCCGGTAGATTAGCAATCAATCAGGCTTGCGCGTATTTTTGTCCGATATGGCCCATCACATCCGCGAACCACTTTTGCGAGATATCGAATGCCTTGCCACCCTTGATGCGGGGGAATTCGATGACGCGCAGCTTGCCGCCCTGACCCTCGTCATGGCCGGTAACGCCGGATACCTTGTTGAGGGCGCTTTCGACTGCGAGATCGACCATGCCCTGGATCAGGCGAAGATCGTCACCATTGGCGGGAGCGGAGCGGGCGAAATAGCCCGACTTTTGGACCATGGAGCGCTCCGCGCCGATGATCGAAGCAAACTGCTTCTGGAACCAGCCGCCGACATTGATGGTGTCGATCTTCACGTGGCCGAAGGCATCACGCTTGATGGTTTCGCCGGCGGCTTCGCGTTCGGCGACAATGGCGTCAAGCGCCGCGCCTTCCGATACGAACAGCGTTACCTGGCCGGTCTTTTCCATAATTGTCCGCAGGCGCTCGCCTTCTCCTTCGATGTCGAACTCCAGTTCCGGCAGATAGAGGCCGTCGATGCTCTTCATCTGGGCGTTCATCATGAAGCCATCGACATATTCGTTGGCGCTGGTCTTCTGGATATAGGCGCGGGCAGTGGCCGCCGTCAGCCAACCACAGTGACGGCCCATCACTTCATGTATGACCAGGGTGCGGGGTGCCGCAGTCTGTTCGTTGCTGACATTGTCAAAGAAATGCGCGCCGACTTCGGCTGCCGTCCAGGCGCCGAGAGACTGGCGGATCGGCACGACGTCGTTGTCGACGGTTTTCGGCAGGCCGACCACGGTCAGGTCGTAGCCATTGGCGCCGAGATAGGCGGCGAGATCGGCCGCAGTCGTATTGGTGTCGTCACCGCCGATCGTATGAAGAATGGTGACGCCATCGGATGCGAGGCGTTCGGCTGCGACGCGCAGCGGGTTTTCACCTTCCTTGACCAGGCCGCGCTTGACGCAGTCGGCGGCGTTGGTGAGTTTTACACGACTGTTGCCGATGGGCGAACCGCCATAGCGATGCAGAAGGTGCGCGCGCTCGCGCATGGCCGGTGTCACCGCGATGCTGTCAGCCAGGAGAACTCCCTGGTAGCCAGAACGATAGGCTATCATGTCGAGATCGGGCGCCACGTCGGTATAGCGCTGGATCAGCCCTCCAACGGCTGAGGACAGGCAGGGCGCCAATCCACCGGCGGTGAGCATTGCGACTTTTTGTTTGGCCATGGAGATCCTCCTTGCAGTCAAGCTGCTTCATTTCGATGGTTGCCGTGGGAATGGATGCGACAGGTGTGCATGGCTGTAAAGTAAAGAATTTACGAAATCCGCGGTTTGTTTTGCCCTTCAAGCACCGTTGTATGTGCTCGCATCGGGCCGAGGAACGCAGGCGCAGAATACGCTATCGTTACCAAATTGTGAAAAGTGTTTTCGGCCTTGCGACGAATGGACAGCTTGCAATGGCAACCATTATTTGATCAAGGTATTCTACTGTTTACGGAGCCGTTTGGACTACATATGTCGTTTTGGGAAAAATTGCTGAATGCTATCGGTAGCACTGCCGGCAATGCCCTGTCGGCGGTGGTCGAAGCTATTCGCACCGTGTTCGAGGGTGATCCTGAAACGCGCCGCAAGGTGGCATTTTCCGTCGCAATCATCGCGCTTTCCGCCAAGATGGCGAAGGCAGATGGCGTGGTGACGGAAAAGGAGGTCAATGCGTTCCGCGAGATCTTCGAGTTCCCGCCGGATCAGGCCAAGAATGTCGCCCGGCTTTACAATCTCGCCCGACAGGACGTGGCCGGTTACGAAGCCTATGCGGAGCGGCTCTCGACCCTTTGCGAGACCTGCACCAAGGATTGCCCGGTGCTGGAAGACGTGCTTGACGGTCTGTTCCATATCGCCAAGGCCGATGGGCTGATCCACGAAAGTGAGATGGCCTTCCTGCAGCATGTCGCCCAGATATTCCATATGAGCGAAGAGCGGTTCGATCAGATCATGGCTCGCCATGTGATTGCCGGTGGCCGCGACCCCTACAGGGTGCTGGGCGTATCGCGCCAGGACGACTTTCCGACGATCCGTCGGCGATATCATGGTCTCGTCTATGAGAACCATCCTGACCGTCTCTACTCGCGCGGCGTGCCGGAAGAATTCCAGGCCATTGCCAATGAGCGCATGGCGGCCCTGAATGCGGCCTATGCCGAGATCGAGAAAGAACGCCGCGCGGCATGAGTGCATTCCCGGCCGACTTTGCGGGCGCCAAGGTACACCCGTCGCCGAACCATGGCGAGCGGCAGGATGGGCGCAAACCCGAGATCATCCTTCTGCATTATACCGGCATGGGGACTGCGGAAGGTGCTCTGGATTGGCTCTGTCGGAGCGAGAGCCAGGTATCGAGCCATTATTTCATCTTTGAGGATGGGCGGGTCATGCAGCTCGTGCCGGAAGAGCGGCGCGCCTGGCATGCAGGCAAAAGCGCATGGCACGGCGAGGCTGATATCAACTCGCTGTCGATCGGCATCGAAATCGCCAATGCCGGCCATCCAGGTGGTCTGCCTGAATTCCCTGATGCGCAGATCGAAGCAGTCATCGAACTGTGTCGCGATTGCGGCCAACGCTGGGCAATCGCGCCTGAACGGGTGCTTGGACACTCCGATGTGGCCCCGGTTCGCAAGGTCGATCCGGGCGAGAAATTCCCCTGGGCTCGGCTGGCTGCGGCCGGTGTCGGGCACTGGGTGGAGCCGACGCCGATCACGGGCGGACGGTTTTTCCAGAAGGGGGATGTGGGGCAGCCTATCGAGGCCTTGCAATCCATGCTGTCGCTCTATGGGTACGGAACTGAAATCACAGGCGAATTCTCGGAAAAGCTGAAGGGAGAAGTGGAGGCTTTCCAGCGCCATTTTCGTCCTGAACGCGTCGACGGTATCGCCGATTTTTCGACGATCGATACGCTTCACCGCCTTCTGTCGGCATTGCCTCGTTTCTCCTAAGAAAGTGGTCGAGGGCGGCAATATCCATAGCCGGCTATAAGCTGAAAGCCGCGTAACCCCCTGCTGCGCCACATCATTTCCCTATTATCTCCGCATTGCACTGGTCTAACCACGCTCGCTAAACGGCGGCCGCGCAGTTTGGTTTTGTGTGTCGCGCGGTCGTAACGACTAATGGGGACTGTGCACTCCGGCGGCTCTTTTTGCCTCCAGCCGGACGTGACGGCTTGACGCTGTCCGCGGTCCCGCGCCTGGAGACAAAAGACTACATGAAAAATTTGATTGTTGCGGCTGCAGCATGCGTTGGCGTGCTGCTCGTAGGGAATGATTCTGCCTTTGCAGGCCAGCGTGGTGCAAAGCAGCGAACGGTTCCGCTCAAGACTGTCAGCCGCACCACCGGCTTTCCAGTCCCGAATGTTCCCGCCGAACTGCGGCAGGTAGAAAACTCCTTCGTACGGCAGAATGGCTACTCCGCACTGATTGCCAAATACGCCAAGCAGAACGGCGTGGCGGTCGAATTGGCGACCGCGGTCATCCAGATCGAAAGCAATTTCAATGCAAAGACGCGCGGGAGTGCTGGAGAAATCGGCCTGATGCAGATCAAGCCGGCGACTGCCCGGCTGATGGGATATTCGGGCCGCACCAAGGGGCTCTACGATCCCGAGACGAACATCAAGTTCGGCATGAAATATCTCGCCATGGCACAGAATCTCGGTGGCGGCGCTACCTGCAATACCATCCTCAAATACAATGCCGGCCATGGCGCAACGCGCATGAATCCGATCTCGAAGCGCTATTGCGGCAAGGTCTTGGCGCTTCTGGATTGACATGCGATCCTGGGCGCATTGCGGGTAGGGTGGCCTTGTTTTCCATGCTATCGAACCTGCAATGATTTGCGAGGGACATAGCATGGCAGCGGATTTCAGGTTCATCGTCGTCGGTCGGGGCATGATGGGAGCAGCTGCTGCCCGCCATCTCGCAAGGCAAACGGATGGCATTGCGGTTATTGGGCCGGACGAGCCCGAGGATCGCGCCAGCCATCAGGGCGTCTTCGGTAGCCACTATGACGAAGGTCGCATTACCCGCACCATTGATCCCAATACCGATTGGGCTCGTCTCGCCAACCGTTCGATCAGCCGTTATGCGGAAATCGAACTGGATAGCGGCATCCAGTTCTATGCTCCGGTCGGTTGCCTGGTGGCAGGACCGAAGTGGGGCGGCGACAATAATTATCTCGGTGACGTCGTGGACGCTGCAGGGCGACTGGGCGTTCAGACTGAGATTTTTGACGATGCCGGGCTCAAGGCCAAGTTCCCGTTCTTCTCTTTCGGACCCGCAAGCGAAGGGGTCTATGAGCCTCACGGCGCCGGCCATATCAGCCCACGGCGGCTGGTGAAGGCGCAGTCCCTGCTGGCGGAAAAGGTGGGAGCTCGGGTCATCAAGCAGACGGCCTTGTCGATCCGCGACGAGAATGGCCTCGCGATTGTTACCACCGCCGAGGGCGAGACATTCAGCGCGGAAAAGGTGTTGCTGGCCGCCGGCGGATTCTCCATTGCTGAGAATCTCTTGCCGCGACCTGTTGAGATGAAGGTTTATGGCCGCACGGTCACTTTTTTCGAAATTAGCAAGGACGAAGCCGAGGCGATGTCGGCGATGCCGTCGCTGATATCCAAGGCGCTCGACGATACCGACAGCATCTACATGCTGCCGCCGATCCGCTATCCGGACGGCAAATATTACATGAAGATCGGCGGGGATCCGGACGACCTCCAGTTCGAAACGGAAGCGGAATTGCGGACCTGGTTCCGCACCTCCGGCCGCGACAAGGCACGCGAACATCTGGTGCGGATATTCCACGATCTTGTTCCAGGCGTCGCCCGCCCGCCCGCCTTCACCAATTCCTGCGCCGTCTCCTATTCTCCATCAGGCTACCCGATGATCGGCTACACCTCGTCGCCGCGCGTCGCCGTCTTGACGGGTGGTTGCGGCACCGCAGCCAAGAGTTCCGACGAAATCGGCAGGCTTGGCGCCGAACTGCTGCTCGCAGGTCGAATCAAGGACGAGAGCTACAGCACGGATTTCTCTGCGCATTTCCGCAATTGATAGCGAGTGCCTGCAGGGCCGCATATTTCGGTGGCAATTGCCAGCCGTCTCGGTTAATGAGCCAGTGCCAGTTGGCTGGGCAGCCGCGCTTCATCAATGTCGAAAGACGATGGGGTGAGGAAAGTCCGGGCTCCACGGAAACACGGTGCCGGATAACGTCCGGCGAGGGCAACCTCAGGGAAAGTGCCACAGAAAGCAAACCGCCCGATCTTCGGATCTGGTAAGGGTGAAAGGGTGGGGTAAGAGCCCACCGCGTCTCTGGAAACAGCGACGGCACGGAAAACCCCACCGGGAGCAAAACCGAATAGGGATGACGCGGAGCGCGCAAGCGCTCCAGCCCGTTTCCGGGCCGGTCATCCGGGTGGGTTGCAAGAGGCGTCGCGCAAGCGCCGTCCCAGATGAATGGCTGCCACGTTCCGGTCTCGGCCGGAGCCATACAGAACCCGGCTTACAGGCCAACTGGCAAATCAACACGCTCTTTCAACAAGGCGTTTCCTGCTCTCCGAAAATATTTCCGAGAGCGTCTGGATGCCCCGGGTTTCCGGGGTTTCCAACGATTACCGGTGAGAGTTTTCGCCTGTGAAAACAATCCGTTTCGGGACGTCGGCTGAAGGCATTCCTAACCTTTCGTTAAACTTAACGGCTTATGAATATTCAAGCTGTGGCCGCGCCTGATGCGGCTTCATCCCATTGACGCCCATATGGTCCCATGGTATCCCAAAAGAACACTGCATACGGGCAAATCAGAGCCCAATCATCGCAAAGCCATGATTGCTCCCGTTCCGGGGGTGTCGAAGGGGTGTTCGCTCTTTCGGCTTGCGAAGCTGTGTCCGATTTTGGCTGTGTCTGCGGGCGAATGATTGCCCGCGGAACATGGGGGACGGGTGTTTCGCGTCATGAACCGCTTCCTGTCGAATGCGACCAACCGGATCGATGCCAAGGGGCGGGTTTCCGTGCCGGCGGCGTTTCGTTCCGTGCTGGCCGAGCGCAATATCCAGGAGCTGTATTGTTTCCAGGATTTTGTGTTCCCGGCGATCAGCGTCGGCGGCCTCGATCTGCTCGATCGTTTCGAGCGGCAGATTGCGGCGGACGATCCTTTTTCGCCAGCGGCGAACCAGATGTCGCTCCTCATTCACGGGGGCGGGGTCTTTATGAAGCTCGATGCGGAAGGTCGGTTGATGATGACGGATTTCATCCGCGACTTCACCGGCATATCGGGCGATGTGACATTCGTCGGGCGGGCGGATCATTTTCAATTATGGCGACCGGAGGCTTTCCTGGCCTTGCAGGCGCAGGCACGAGAGGAGCGCAGGCTGGCGGGCAGGCGCTCGGAATAGAGCGGGGAAACGGAATGGCGGCGAATTCAGGCGGAGGTTCTACTGATGCCGATGGCGGACCGGTTCGCCACATTCCGGTTCTTCTTTCCGAAGTGATCGAGGCGCTGGCCCCAGTGCCGGGCAAGGTCATTCTCGATGGAACTTTCGGGGCTGGCGGTTATACCTCGGCCATTCTGGCTGGCGGCGCCGAAGTTATCGCGCTTGATCGCGACCCGACGGCGATTGCGGCGGGGCAGGTGCTTGTTGGTGCTCATGCGGGCCGGCTCAGGCTCATTCAGTCACAGTTTTCTCAGCTTGCCGATCATGCGCCGGAAGGCGGGCTCGATGGCGTCGTGCTCGATATCGGCGTCTCCTCCATGCAGATCGATGAAGCGGAGCGCGGTTTTTCCTTCAACAAGAATGGGCCGCTCGACATGCGCATGTCAGCGAACGGCGTCTCGGCAGCCGATGTCGTCAATCGCGCCAAGCTTGCCGATCTCATTCGCATATTCGTGTTTCTGGGTGAGGAAAAACAGGCGCCGCGCATCGCCCATGCGATCGAGAAGCGCCGCGCCGAGGCTCCTTTCGTTACCACCCGCGATCTGGCCGGCCTGATCGAAGTCGTGACGCCGCGCAAGGCCAAGGACAAGATCCATCCTGCCACACGGGTTTTCCAGGCCCTGCGCATCTTCGTCAATGATGAGCTTGGCGAGCTGGCGCAGGCGCTGTTTGCAGCCGAGCGTGCGCTCAAGCCGGGTGGCCGCCTTGTCGTTGTGACCTTTCATTCGCTGGAAGATCGGATCGTCAAGAAGTTCTTTGCCGATCGCTCCGGCCGGGCCGTCGGATCGCGTCACATGCCTATTGTAACTGAGCGGCCGGCGACTTTCGAGCCGGTCGGCAAGTCGATGATTTTTGCGAGCGATGCCGAGGCGGAGGTCAATCCGCGCGCACGCTCAGCCAAATTGCGGGCGGGGGTTCGCACGTTGGCGCCGGCGGAGATTGCAGATCTTTCCATCTTCGATCTGCCCAATCTCGCCAGTCTCGGAAAGCTCGGGGGGTGAAATGCTGAAGACTTTTGACATCGTGCTGATTGGCGTCATGACGGCGATGGCCAGCGTGACCTATACGATCAAGCATCGCGCCGAGCTGAAGCTGGAAGAGGTTCATCGCCTCGAGGCCGATATCAAGCTTGAGAAGGACACGATCGAACTCCTCAAGGCGGACTGGGCGCTCGTTTCGCAGCCGAACCGTCTCGAGCGTCTCGTCAACAATTACAGCAACGAGCTTCAATTGCAGCCGACCCTCTCGACGGCGATCGTTCAGCCAAGCGAGCTACCGATGCTGCGCTCGCAGGTCCCGCCTCCGATCGTGGCGGATGCGAAGGATGGCACCAAGACCGGCAAGCCAACCGGTTCCAAGGGCAATACCGTTGTGGCATCGAAAAACGGTGACACGACCGATGCGGAGATCAGGAAGGCTATCGCCGATGTGGCAGCCGCCCCTGCGCCACGACCCAAGTCGCCTGCTTTGGCTAAACGCAAGAAGCCAGATGTCGACAATATCGCAACCGGATCGGTGGAGGAATAATGTCTTTTCTCTCCCGCATCATGGTCTTGAAGAGCAAGGCTCATTTCTCCACCGACGGCAACAACCGGCCGAACGATCGCTCCTCCCGTTCAAGGTTCGAAGGGGCGAGCAAGCGTAAATCCAATCAGGCCAGAAGCCGCGTCGTTCTGCTGGTGGCGAGCTTTATCGCCATCTATTGCGTGATCGGCGGCCGGCTTGCCCAGTTCGCGATGACGCCGCCGGAAACGACGTCCAGCATCCTGCCGCCGGATCGTCTGATGGCCTCGCGCCCTGACATTGTCGATCGCAATGGCGCGTTGCTGGCGACCGACATCCGTACCGTCTCGCTGTTTGCCGAGCCGAACAAGATCATCGATGCCGATGAAGCCGTCGAGGAACTGCGCACGGTTCTGCCGGATCTCGATGCCAAATCCACCTATAAGAAGCTTTCCGTCAAGAGCTCGCATTTTGCCTGGCTTCGCCGGCAGCTGACGCCGAAGCAGCAGAGCCAGATCCTGGCGCTCGGTATTCCCGGCATCGGTTTCCGCCCCGAGAAGCGTCGCTTCTATCCGGGTGGTTCCACCGCTCCTCATATTCTCGGCTACGTGAACATCGACAATCGCGGTGTTTCCGGCATGGAGAAATATATCGACGATCAGGGTCTTGCCGATCTTGCCGCCGCTGGCATGACCAACAGCCAGCCCCTCCAGCCGGTGAAGCTTTCAATCGATCTGCGTGTGCAGGGCATCGTCCGTGATGCTGTCGTCAATGCGGTCAAGAATTTCCAGGCAAAGGGTGCAGGCGCGGCGATACTCGACGTCCACACGGGCGAGGTTCTCGGCATGGCTTCGGCGCCCGACTTCGATCCGAACTACCCTAACGAAGGTGCTACGGAAGGTTGGCTTAACCGCATGACGAGCGGCACGTTCGAAATGGGGTCGACCTTCAAGACTTTCACCATGGCCATGGCGCTCGACGACGGCAAGGTGACGTTGCGCGATGCCTTCGATGCCACGAACCCCATCCGCATCGGCGGATTTACCATCAAGGATTTCCACGGCCAGCGTCGCGTTTTGACCGTTCCTGAAATTTTCCAGTACTCCTCGAACATCGGCACTGCCAAGATCGCCGATCTCGTCGGTATCGATGGCCATAAGGAATTCCTCACCCGCATCGGCCTGCTCTCGAAGATGCAGACTGAATTGCCCGAGGTGAAAATGCCGTCGCAGCCACGCGTCTGGAAGAAGATCAATTCCATCACGATCTCCTTCGGTCACGGTGTCTCGACCACGCCTCTGCAGACGGCCGTCGCGGGAGCGGCGCTCGTCAATGGCGGCAAGCTGATCGAGCCGACCTTTCTGCCGCGCACGCGCGACCAGGCTGACGCCATCGCCAAGATGGTCGTAAAGAAGAGCACCAGCGATGACATTCGCTACCTTCTCGAGTTCAACGGCACCCGGGGCTCGGGTCGTAACGCCCGGGTTCCCGGCTACAATGTCGGCAGCAAGACCGGCACGGCCGATAAGGTTGTGAACGGCCGCTATTCCAATACGCTGAACTTCAATACCTTCATGGCGGTTTTTCCGATCGACAATCCGCAATACATCGTCATGACCTTCATTGACGAGCCGAAGAGCGGCGAGCGCGGTGGCGGGACGATTTCGGCCTACACAGCCTTGCCGATCGCCCGTGATATCGTCGCCCGCTCGGCGCCGATTCTCGGGGTGCAGCCCAGTTTTGGAAAAGATGACTCGGCCTTGCTGGCGTCTTATTAAGCGTGGAAGAATACACGGGTCGATTCGCGAGAGGGTGGGTCGATCAAAAGCGAAAAGTATAGTCGATGAAACTGCGGGATATCGCCGGAGATGGATTTCCGGAACTCAACACACAGGTTGGCGGAGCGCTCGGCGATCTCGAGATAACCGGCATTTCCGCTGATAGCCGCAACGTTTCGCCGGGCATGGCCTTTGTTGCCGTCGCCGGCACGAAGGCAAACGGCGCGAGCTTCATCGCCGATGCGATTTCACGCGGAGCTTCCATTGTCGTCGCCGGTCCAGGAGCCGCCGTAAGCGGTGCGCCATTGCTGTCGGTTTCTGAGCCGCGCCGGTTTCTGGCGATAGCTGCCTCACACTTCTACGGACGCCAGCCGGAAACCATGGTTGCGGTAACCGGCACCGCGGGCAAGACCTCGGTCGCGTCCTTCACGCGGCAGATCTGGGCTTTTGCCGGCCATCCGGCAGCAATGATCGGCACGACGGGTGTCGTTTCGCCAACCCGCAATGAATATGGTTCGCTGACGACGCCGGATCCGGCATCGCTACACGAATTGCTTGCCGAGCTTGCCGACGAAGGCGTGACCCACGCGGCCATGGAGGCATCGAGCCACGGCCTCGATCAATTCCGTCTCGACGGCGTCAGGCTTGCCGCCGCCGCCTTCACCAATCTCGGCCGCGACCACATGGACTACCATCCGACGGTCGAGGATTACATGGCCGCGAAGATGCGGCTGTTCAGGGATTTGCTGCCGAAGGGCTCGCCCGCAGTGATTTTTGCCGACGATGCCTGGTCGGCCCAAGCGATTGCCGCAGCTCGTGACGCCGGACAGGATGTGCGCACGGTCGGGCGCAAGGGCGATTTTCTGACATTGAAGCGCGTCGAGCATTTCCGCCACAAGCAGATCGCCGAAGTTCATTTCGGCGATGAGATTTTCGAGATCCACATTCCGCTGGCCGGTGACTTCCAGGTCGCCAATGCGCTTGTTGCAGCTGGTCTTGCCATTTCAACGGGCGTGGCCGCATCGGTCGCCATGGCAGCGCTCGAGAAGCTTGTCGGCGCATCCGGTCGTCTGGAGCTCGTCGGCCATACGCACGACGGCGCCTTGGCCTATGTCGACTACGCTCACAAGCCGGACGCACTGGAAAATGTTCTGAATTCGGTACGGCCGTTCACGACAGGCCGAGTGATCGTTGTTTTTGGCTGCGGTGGCGACCGAGATCGCGGCAAGCGCCCGATCATGGGTGAAATTGCCTGCCGCCTCGCCGATGTCGTCGTGGTCACCGATGACAATCCGCGTTCGGAAGATCCGGCTGCCATCCGTACCGAGATCATGGCGGCTGCTGCATGCGCTACTGAGATCGGCGATCGTGCCGAGGCGATCCGCAAGGCGGTCGGCATGCTGAAATCCGGCGATACGTTGATTGTCGCCGGCAAGGGGCATGAGGAGGGTCAGACGATCGGAAGCGTGACGCTGCCGTTCTCCGACCACGCCGAACTGCGCAAAGCATTGGAGGAATTGAAGTCTTGAACTGGCTATGGACTACTGAGGATCTGATCGCCGCAATCTCGGGCCGCTTCATAGGAACGCTGCCACAGGGCATCACGGGCATTTCCATAGACAGTCGGTCCATCAAGCCGGGCGAGGCCTTTTTTGCCATCAAGGGCGATCGTGTCGACGGCCATGACTATGCCAATATCGCCATGGCGAACGGCGCCGCCTTCATCGTGATCAGCGAAGCGCGTCTGCCGGCCATGGGTAGCCTGGCCGTACCGAAGGTTATTGTTGAGGACGTCTTGACGGCTCTGGCGCGGCTGGGCGTGGCGGCCCGTCAGCGGACACAGGCCAAGATCATTGCCGTCACCGGCTCCGTCGGCAAGACGACGACCAAGGAGATGCTGCGGCGTACGCTTGAACCCTCGGGCAAGGTTCATGCCTCCGTTGCCTCGTTCAACAATCACTGGGGTGTTCCGCTCACGCTTGCGCGCATGCCGGAGGACACCGATTTCGGTGTTTTCGAAATCGGCATGAACCATCCCGAGGAAATTCGGCCTCTGGTGAAGATGGTGCAGCCACATGTCGCGATCATCACGACGATCGCGCCGGCGCATCTCGGCAATTTCAACAGCATCACGGAGATCGCAGCCGCCAAGGCGGAGATCTTCGACGGTGTCGTGCCGGGCGGTCATGCCATTCTCAATCATGACAATGACCAGTTCGAGATGCTGGAAAAGGCGGCGGTCGCCGCTGGTATCGAGCATATTCACAGCTTCGGCCAGCACGCCAAGGCCGATGTCCGCCTCGCCGAATTCAACGCTTCGGAAGAAAATTCGACGCTGTGGTTGACCATCGGTGGCGAGACCATGGAAGTGGCCATCGGCGCGCCGGGCCGTCACATTGCCGAAAATGCGCTTGCTGTCCTCGGCGCAGTCATGCTCGTGGAGGCCGATCTCGACAGGGCTATCGATGCGCTCGCGGACCTGCAGCCGGAAAAGGGCAGGGGGCAACGCCACAAGCGCGCGATCGGCAACGGCTACTTCACGCTGATCGACGAAAGCTACAATGCCAATCCCGCATCCATGCGCGCGGCTATCGCGCTGCTGGCGACGACATCGCCGAATGCGGGTTTCGGTGATCGGACGGGCAGG
This sequence comes from Rhizobium sp. AC27/96, assembly GCF_001692325.1. Classification (GTDB taxonomy): domain Bacteria; phylum Pseudomonadota; class Alphaproteobacteria; order Rhizobiales; family Rhizobiaceae; genus Rhizobium. The sequence goes on from NZ_LXKN01000058.1 coordinate 111,032, forward strand.
CGGATCGCCGTTCTCGGCGATATGTTGGAAATGGGGGATTATGCCCAGCGCGTGCATGCAAACCTTGCCGGACCGCTTCTGGCGGCCGGGATCGAGCATGTCTGGCTGGCGGGTCCGGAGATGGTGGCTTTAAGGGATGAGCTGCCGGAAAGTGTTCATGTCGAATATCGCGAGACGACGGAGGAACTCTCGGTATTCGCGCTCAATTCTGTCGCCCCTGGCGATGTGTTGATGGTGAAATCGTCGCTGGGAATGGGGTTTGGAAAGATCGTTGCGGGCTTGCTTGACAAGTTTCCCGCATTTTCCGACACGGGCACTCACACCCATCAGGGGCTTTAGAAAGGGCTCTTATGCTGATCTGGCTAGCCGAACTGTCGGACCATATTCATTTTTTCAGTACTCATTTCAGATTTCTCAATCTGTTCAGATACATCACGTTCCGTACCGGCGGCGCTCTCTTCACGTCTGCGTTCATCGTTTTCCTCTTCGGGCCGCGAATCATCTCCTCCCTGCGCGTGCGTCAGGGCAAGGGACAGCCGATTCGCGCCGACGGTCCGCAGACTCACTTCAAGAAAGCCGGCACCCCGACCATGGGCGGCCTGATGATCCTTGCTGGGATCGTCGTCTCGTCGCTTTTGTGGGCCGACCTTGCCAATGTCTATGTCGTCGCCACCTTGCTGGTGACCCTCGGCTTCGGCGCAATCGGTTTCTATGACGACTATCTCAAGGTGACGAAGCAGAGCGACAAGGGATTTTCCGGCCGCGCCCGTCTCGGCATCGAATTCGTCATCGCGGCTATCGCTGTGTATTTCATGATGACCACGGCGCTGTCTTCCGGGCCTGCCGGCTCTACCTTCGGCTCCTCGGTTGCCTTCCCCTTCTTCAAGAGCCTGCTGCTTAATCTCGGCATGTTCTTCGTGTTCTTCGGCGCTTTCGTCATCGTCGCGGCGGGTAATGCCGTCAACCTGACAGACGGTCTTGATGGGCTTGCCATCGTGCCTGTCATGATCGCGGCCGCCTCCTTCGGCGTCATCGCCTATCTCGCCGGCAACTTTGTCTTCGCCGATTACCTAGCGATCAATTTCGTGCCGGGTACGGGCGAATTGGCGGTGGTTCTCGGCGCGGTTATCGGTGCCGGTCTGGGCTTTCTCTGGTTCAATGCGCCGCCGGCTGCTATCTTCATGGGTGACACCGGCTCGCTGGCGCTGGGCGGCCTGATCGGCTCGGTTGCCGTCGCCACCAAGCACGAGATCGTTATGGCGATCATTGGCGGTCTGTTCGTGCTTGAGGCGCTTTCAGTCATCATCCAGGTCGGCTTTTTCAAGCTGACCAGACGCCGCGTCTTCCTGATGGCGCCGATCCACCATCATTTCGAAAAGAAGGGTTGGACGGAGAGTCAGGTTGTCGTGCGGTTCTGGATCGTTGCGGTCATCCTGGCCATGGTCGGCCTCTCCACCCTGAAGCTGCGGTGAGGCGTCGATGATCCCGATCACCACGCTAAAAGGAAAAAAGGTCGCCCTTTTCGGCCTCGGCGGCTCCGGCTTTGCGACGGCGCGTGCGCTGGTCGCGGGCGGCGCCGAGGTCACGGCCTGGGATGACAATCCGGACAGCGTGGCCAAGGCGGCTGCGGAAGGAATAGCGGTCGCCGATCTCAGAACCATCGACTGGAACGGACTGTCGGTTTTCGTCCTGTCGCCCGGCGTGCCGCTGACGCATCCGAAGCCGCACTGGACGGTGGATCTTGCCCATGCTGCCGGTGTCGAGGTTATCGGCGATGTCGAACTGTTCGTGAGGGAGCGTCGCGCGCATGCGCCGGACTGCCCGTTCATCGCGATCACCGGCACCAACGGCAAATCGACGACGACGGCGCTGATTGCCCATATCCTGCAATCGAGCGGCCGCGACACGCAGCTTGGCGGCAATATCGGCACAGCCATTCTGACGCTCGATCCGCCAAAGGCTGGTCGCTTCTATGTTGTCGAATGCTCTTCCTACCAGATCGATCTGGCGCCGACGCTTAATCCTTCCGCCGGTATCCTGCTGAACCTGACACCTGATCATCTCGATCGGCACGGCACGATGCAGCATTATGCCGATATCAAGGAGAGACTGGTTGCCGGTAGCGGTGTCGCCATTGTCGGTATCGATGACAGCCATTCTTCGTTGATTGCCGATCGCATAGAGCGTGCGGGCAGCAAGGTCACCCGAATTTCCCGTCGGCACGTGCTGGCGGATGGTCTCTATGCCGAAGGCAGCCGCATCATGCAGGCATCGGTCGGAGCAATGACCGAGATCGCAGATCTCGACGGAATCCAGACGTTGCGGGGCAGCCATAATGCTCAAAATGCTGCGGCGGCAATTGCCGCATGCCTGGCAGTCGGCGTTTCTCCCGACGATATCCGCGCGGGTTTGAAATCGTTCCCCGGTCTCAAGCATCGCATGCAGCCTGTCGGCAAGCGCGGTCGGGTCGTCTTCGTCAACGATTCCAAGGCAACCAATGCCGATGCCGCAGCACCGGCGCTTTCGAGCTACGAGAATATCTATTGGATCGCAGGCGGCCTGCCAAAGGAAGGTGGGATCACGACGCTCGCACCGCTCTTCCCACGCATCGCCAAAGCCTATCTGATCGGCGAGGCAGCGCCTGCCTTTGCGGCGACGCTTGGCGAGCAAGTGCCTTACGAGATTTCAGGCACGCTGGAGCGTGCCGTCGCGCATGCAGCTGACGATGCGGACAAGGACGAACATCCATCCACAGCGGTAATGCTGTCACCGGCCTGCGCAAGCTTCGATCAGTATAAGAATTTCGAGGTCAGGGGTGACGCGTTCGTCAGCCATGTGGCTGCTATTGAGGGCGTTACCATGCTGATCGGTTCAGCAACTGGAGGCAAATGATATGGTAAGCCGCGTTGAACGTGGGGCCTTGGCCGAATGGTTCTGGACCATCGACCGTGTGTTCCTGGCACTTTTCATCCTGCTGATCGGTATCGGCTTCATGCTCTCCTTCGCGGCCTCGCCCGCAGTTGCCGAGCGCATCGGGCTTGAGCCTTTCCACTTCGTCAAGCGCCACGCCTTGTTCCTGATCCCGGCGATTTCGGCGATGATCGGCATTTCCTTCATGACGCCCCGGCAGGTGAGGCGCACGGCGGTCATCCTGCTGATCGTTTCACTGGCTATGATGCTTTTTGCCCTGTTCTTCGGCATCGAGGTCAAGGGCTCGCGGCGCTGGGTCAATATTGCGGCGCTGTCGATCCAGCCGTCGGAATTCATGAAGCCGGCTTTCGTCGTCGTCTGTGCCTGGCTTTTTGCCGAGCATGCGCGCCAGCCGGAGATCCCCGGCAATCTCTTCGCCATCATCCTCTTCGGTATCGTCGTTGCACTGCTCGTCGCGCAGCCTGACCTTGGCCAGACGATCCTGACGACCGCGGTATGGGGCGGCATGTTCTTCATGGCCGGCATGCCCTGGCTATGGATCATCGTCCTTGGCGGTCTGGGCGCGGGTGGCTTCGTGGCCGCCTATTACGTCTTCGATCACGTGGCGCAACGCGTCAATAAATTCATGACGGGTGAGGGCGATACGTTCCAGGTCGACACCGCCAAGGAAGCGATCATTCACGGCAACTGGTTCGGTGTAGGTCCGGGTGAAGGTATCGTCAAGCGCATCATCCCGGACGCCCATACCGACTTCATCTTCTCGGTGGCTGCCGAGGAATTCGGCGTCATCTTCTGCATGGTGCTCGTCAGCATTTTCGCGGTCCTCGTCCTTCGCGGCCTCTCCCATGCCTACAAGGAGAAGAACGACTTCAACCGGTTTGCCGTCGCAGGCTTGGTCCTGCAGATCGGTATCCAGTCGATCATCAACATCGGCGTGAACCTGCAGCTTCTGCCGGCCAAGGGCATGACCCTGCCGTTGATCTCCTATGGTGGCTCGTCCATGACGGCGATCTGCGTCACCGCAGGCTTCATTCTGGCCTTGACGCGCCATCGTCCAGAAAAGCGCGCGCAGGATCGCAGCCTGTTCCGCGTGACGCATGGACTGCCCGCGGAGTAACGGTCTTGAATTTGCCTGTATTCCATCCCCAACACCTCCTGTCGTCTGCGCAATCTCCGGTCGCTTTTCCGGGAGTGGCGGTCTATGACGAGGGTTTGGTCCGCGCCGATGACGCGGTAGTGGCGACTTCCTATATTAGGGAGATGCCCCGGGTAATGGGGTATTCGCGGGAGCGAAAATTATGAGTAAAGGCATTGTCCTGCTTGCCGCCGGCGGAACCGGCGGCCACGTATTTCCGGCCGAAGCGCTGGCCTACAAGCTGAGGGAGCGCGGCTATTCCGTGCACCTCGTCACCGACAGCCGTGCTGAGCGCTACGCCGGCAAGTTTCCGGCCGATGAGATCCATGTCGTGCCGTCTGCAACGATCGGTTCGAAGAATCCCCTGAAGGTCGCGCGCGCCCTGTGGACGCTGTGGACCGGCATGCGCGCCGCGCGCAAGTTGATCCAGAGGATCAAGCCGGTTTGCGTCGTCGGCTTCGGCGGATATCCGACCGTTCCGCCGTTGCTGGCCGCCACCCGCATGGGCGTGCCGTCCATGCTCCATGAGCAGAATGCCGTCATGGGCCGCGCCAACAAGATGCTGGCGACGCGGGTGCGCGCGATTGCCGGCGGCTTTCTGACGGACAACGGACCTTTTGCGGAGAAGACTGTCACGACCGGCAACCCCGTGCGCCCGGCCGTCATCGAGGCAGCCAAGCAGCCCTATGTGCCGTCTGGGCCGGACGACCCGTTCAATCTCGTGGTTTTCGGCGGCAGCCAGGGTGCCCAGTATTTCTCCAAGGCGGTTCCGACGGCCATCAGCCTTTTGGAAGAGCCATTGCGCAAGCGGCTGCGGATCACGCAGCAGGTTCGCCCGGAAGATATGGAGACGGTCAACAGCTGCACCAGACGACTTGAGATGGGCGCCGATGTCGCGCCGTTCTTCAACGACATGGCCGAGCGTATTGGAGCCGCGCATCTCGTTCTTTGCCGCTCCGGTGCCTCCACGGTGTCCGAGCTGGCCGTCATCGGCCGCCCGGCTATCCTGGTGCCTTATCCGCATGCGCTCGATCATGATCAGGCAGCCAATGCGGCGGCGTTGGCGGCCACCGGCGGCGTCAAGGTCATCGTTCAATCGGAGCTGACGCCGGAGAAGCTTTCGACGATCCTGCGCGGTTCGATGACGATGCCAGAGAAACTCGCAAAGATGGCCGCTGCCGCCAAGCAGGCCGGCAAGCCGGATGCGGCAAACTTGCTCGCCGACATGGTTGAGGCTATTGCCGGCGGACGTTCAATTCAGCAATTCAAGGGGGCAGGCGTATGAAGCTGCCGAAGGCAATCGGCCTTGTGCATTTTATCGGTATCGGCGGTATCGGGATGAGCGGCATTGCCGAGGTTTTGCATAACCTCGGTCATCGCGTTCAGGGATCCGATCAATCGGAAAGCGCAAACGTGCAACGGTTGCGCGACAAGGGCATTCCGGTCCATATCGGTCACAAGGCTGAAAATCTCGGCGACGCCGAAGTCGTGGTCGTTTCCACCGCCATCAAGAAGAGTAATCCGGAACTCATCGCCGCGCGCGAAAAGCTGCTGCCGGTGGTGCGTCGTGCGGAAATGCTGGCCGAACTCATGCGCTTCCGTAGCGCGATCGCCATTGGGGGCACGCACGGCAAGACCACGACGACATCGCTTGTAGCCACGCTTCTCGAAGCCGGCGGTCTCGATCCCACAGTGATCAATGGCGGCATCATCAACGCCTATGGCACAAATGCGCGTATGGGCGCCGGCGAATGGATGGTGGTCGAGGCCGACGAATCGGACGGCACCTTCCTGAAGCTGCCTGCCGATGTCGCTGTCGTCACCAATATCGATCCGGAACATCTTGACCATTACGGCAATTTCGATGCCGTACGCGCCGCCTTCCGGCAGTTCGTCGAGAACGTGCCGTTCTATGGCTTCGGCGTTCTCTGCATCGACCATCCGGAAGTGCAGTCGCTGGTCGGACGCATCGAGGACCGAAAGGTTATCACCTATGGTGAAAACCCGCAGGCGGATGTGCGTTTCTCGAATGTGCGCATCGACGGTACGCGGTCGCTCTTCGACGTCGAGATCCGCAGGCGTCGTACAGGCAAGGTGATCCACATTAAGGATCTCGTCATGCCGATGCCTGGCCGCCACAATATCTCCAATGCGACCGCGGCGGTTGCCGTTGCCAACCGGCTCGGCATTTCCAGCGAGGCGATCGCCAAGGGATTGGCTTCCTTTGGCGGGGTCAAACGCCGCTTCACGCTGACCGGTGAATGGAACGGCATCAAGATCTTCGACGATTACGGTCATCACCCTGTCGAGATCAAGGCGGTGCTGAAGGCAGCGCGCGAGGCTTGCAAGGGCCGCGTCATCGCTGTGCATCAGCCGCATCGCTTCACGCGCCTGTCGAGCCTGTTCGAGGAATTCGCCGCCTGCTTCAACGATGCCGACAGCATTTTCCTGGCGCCCGTCTATGCCGCTGGTGAGGATCCGATCGAGGGCATCGATTCGCAGGCGCTCGTGTCGCGCATCAAGGCCAACGGCCATCGCGATGCGCGCTACCTGCCGTCGCAGGAAGATCTTGCCGCCATGGTTGCAGAGATTGCGCAACCGGGTGATTTTGTGGTTTTGTTGGGAGCTGGCAGTATCACATATTGGGCAGCGTCATTGCCAAAGGAATTGGAAGGCCTCTCGGGTAAGTCCGCATGAAACAGGTAAATGGGGAAAAGCTTCTGGCGTCGCTCGGCGACGGTGTAAAGGATATCAGGGGTCGGCTGACGCCGGACGCGCCAATGGATCGCGTCACGTGGTTTCGCGCCGGTGGTTTGGCGGAACTGATGTTCCAGCCCCACGACACGGACGATCTGATCGCGTTCCTGAAGATCCTGCCGGAAGAGGTGCCGCTGACGGTTGTTGGCGTAGGGTCGAATCTATTGGTGCGCGACGGAGGTATTCCGGGGGTCGTGCTTCGGCTTTCGGCCAAGGGTTTCGGTTCCGTCGAGCTTGCCGGCGAAAATCGTATCCTGGCCGGCGCCATATGCCCGGACAAGCACGTCGCCGCCATGGCCATGGATAACAGCATCGGCGGCTTCCATTTTTATTACGGTATTCCGGGGACCATCGGCGGTGCTGCGCGGATGAATGCCGGCGCCAATGGCGGCGAAACGCGCGAGCGTGTCATCGAGGTGCATGCCGTAGACCGCAAGGGCGAGAAGCACGTGCTCAGCAATGCCGAGATGGGCTATAGCTATCGGCATTCCGATGCGTCGGAAGATCTGATCTTCACCCATGTTCTGTTCGAGGGCTATCCCGAGGACAAGGCCAAGATTCGAGCCGAGATGGATGCCGTGCGTGCCCATCGCGAGACGGTGCAGCCTATTCGCGAAAAGACCGGCGGGTCGACTTTCAAGAATCCTGAGGGTCTTTCGGCATGGAAGTTGATCGATGAAGCAGGCTGCCGCGGTCTCGTCATCGGCGGTGCGCAGATGTCGTCGCTGCACTGCAATTTCATGATCAACATGGAACAGGCGACCGGCTACGATCTCGAATATCTCGGCGAGCAGGTTCGTCGTGAGGTTTTCGAGAACTCCGGCGTCAAGCTGGAATGGGAAATCAAGCGTCTCGGCCACTTCATGCCCGGCCGCGAGGTTCGGCCTTTCCAGGGCGTGACGACGGAATAAGACGCTTCGATCCGTCTGTAGCTGACAAATTGATTCAAGAAAAAGGCCGGGTCAAAACCCGGCCTTTTCAATTGGTTATTTCAAGATCCTCAGAGCATTTCCGCTTTTCCTCGAATCGCGAAAACGCTCTATATTTTTGTTTCTTGACGCATTCCGGACGGAAAACCGCTACGCACTTTTCCTGGAAGTGCTTTAAATCTCGTCGTTGCCCGAGAGCAGGATGCCGATCAGCGAAAGCAAGGCGGCCGCTGCCAGATAGTAGCCGACGTAGACGAGGCCGTAGGTCGTTGCGAGCCATGTGGCGATGTAAGGAGCCAGGGACGCACCGACGATGCCGCCGAGATTGAAGGTCATCGATGCACCGGTATAGCGCACGGTGGTCGGGAAGGGCGCGGCCAGGGCAGCGCCGATCGGACCGTAGGTGAAGCCCATCAAGGCCAGGCCGATGATCGAGCAGGCAAACGCGCCCGCAAGGCCGGCGGTCAGCAGCGACGAATAGAACAGCCCGAAGATGAGGATGCCGATGGTCGTGAGGATCAGGACCAGCCGGCGCGAATAACGGTCGGACAACAGGCCGGAAACCGGGATCATCAGGCCGAAGAAGACGACGCCGACGAGCTGCACGACGAGGAACTGACCCTGTGAATAGCCGAGGCCTGCCGGGAGTGCGCCGGTGCCCACCGGTCGGGTGCCCCAGCTCAGCGTGAAGGCCGTCATCAGGTAGAACAGCACGAAGGTTGCGACCGCGATGATGGTGCCGAGAATCAGGCTGCGGAGGTGCGAGCCGAAAATGACGGCGATCGGAACGGAAACGCGTTCTTCCTTCTCGATCGCACGCTGGAATTCCGGGGTTTCGGTGATCTTCAGACGGACATAGAGGCCGACCGCAACCAGAACGATGCTGATTAGGAACGGGATACGCCAGCCGAAGCTCAGGAAATCCGTATCGGCCATGCTTTCGCGCAGGATCAGGAAAAGGCCTGCCGAGAGAATGAAGCCGATCGGTGCGCCGAGCTGCGGGAACATCGCATACCAGCTGCGCTTGCCTTCCGGAGCATTCTCCGTGGCAAGCAGCACCGCGCCACCCCATTCGCCGCCGAGGCCGAGACCCTGGCCGAGACGGCAAAGCGCCAGCAATATCGGGGCGAGAACGCCGATCGATTCGTAGGTGGGAAGCAGGCCGATCACGACGGTCGACAGACCCATGGTGAGCAGGGCGGCGACAAGCGTCGCCTTGCGGCCGATGCGGTCACCGAAATGGCCGAAGATCATCGCGCCGATCGGACGTGCGAAGAAAGCGATCGAGAAGGTTGCGAAGGATTGCAGCGTCGCCGAGGTCGGATCGCTTGCCGGGAAGAACAGCTTCGGGAAGACGATGACCGCCGCCGTTGCATAAACATAGAAATCGAAGAATTCGATTGTCGTGCCGATGAGGCTCGCGATCAGAACACGCGCCGGAGAATTCGCGGCGGCGTTGTTCGATGACGAGGGGGTCGGCGATAGAGGCGATATCGCGTCAGTCATAATCCCACCAATTTAGATGACGTTGAGGTTTCCTAGGGGCTAAAATCTGTGCTTAGCGTAATTTTTGATCAGCGCAAACGCCAACTGCGCAAGAAATCAACGGTTGCATGCTATTATTTAGCCGTAATTGTTGATTCGCGAGCAATTGGGCGAGCGTTTGCCAGGGCGTGGGGATGTCTCCGGCGGGTCTTTTCCGGACCATTTTTCATGGACTGCTGATTTTCGCCTCGGTTGAGGGCAGAGGAGAAGGGTTTCATGCAGAAAAAGCTTATCGCAGAGTTTCTTGGGACGTTCTGGCTCGTATTCGGCGGTTGCGGCAGCGCAATCTTCGCCGCCGCATATCCGGGCCTCGGTATCGGTTTTCTAGGTGTTGCTTTCGCGTTCGGTTTGACTGTGTTGACCATGGCCTATGCGGTCGGTGGGATATCGGGCGGGCATTTCAATCCGGCCGTGTCGGTTGGCCTGACCGTGGCCGGCCGCTTTCCCGGCAGTCAGCTCATTCCCTATATCGTCGCGCAGGTTGTCGGTGCCATCGTGGCGGCAGCCGTGCTCTATCTGGTCGCCAGCGGCAAGGCGGACTTCCAGCTGGGAGGCTTTGCCGCGAATGGCTATGGCGAGCATTCGCCAGGCGGCTATTCGCTTGTATCCGCGCTGGTGGCCGAGATCGTGTTGACCTTGTTCTTCCTGGTGGTGATTCTCGGTTCGACGAGCAGCAAGGTGCCGGCCGGCTTCGCGCCGATCGCCATTGGCCTGACGCTGACCCTGATCCACCTGATCTCGATCCCGATCACCAACACCTCGGTCAATCCGGCGCGGTCGACAGGGCAGGCTCTGTTCGTCGGCGGCTGGGCGCTGCAGCAGCTCTGGCTGTTCTGGGTCGCGCCGATCGTCGGCGGTGCATTGGGCGGACTGGTCTGGAAACTGGTCGACGACAGCGAGTAAAATCAGTGTCGTCTTAACGCACTCAGGCCCGCATCGGACGTCCGATGCGGGCCTCTTTGTTTAAAAAATCTAAAAGTAGATATTTCAAAAGTAGCAACACTCTGATTCCAATGGCAGAATTCTTTAAGTCAGTTTGATTCGAATTATTCAATCATCGGCTGGGCGGCGGAAAGTTAACGAAAGTAAACGCTTCATTAACCTTAATGTCGTTCTAATCGACCTATTGAAAGCGGAGCTAGAATCGCTGTTAGGCGAGGCCGAGTAACCGCAAAGCAGAGATCGTGAGACCGGGGGTATTAATGGGTGGCAAGCATGTGGCTGTCCTTTTGGGCGGATTTTCCTCGGAAAGGCCTGTCAGCCTTTCCTCGGGGAAGGCATGCGCTGACGCCTTGGAGGCCGAAGGCTTTCAGGTCACTCGTGTCGATGTCGACCATGACGTCGCCAGCCGCCTTGCGGAGCTGAAGCCCGAAGTCGTCTTCAATGCTCTTCATGGCCCCTTCGGCGAGGACGGCACCATTCAGGGTATCCTTGAATATCTGCAGATCCCCTACACCCATTCGGGCGTACTCGCTTCGGCTCTTGCAATGGATAAGTCGCGGGCAAAGACGGTTGCCGCTGCGGCTGGTATTCCGGTTGCCGCTTCGGTTGTCATGGATCGTTTCGAGATTGTCGGCGAGCATCCGATGAAGCCGCCCTATGTCGTAAAGCCGGTACGCGAAGGGTCGAGCTTCGGCGTCGTGATCGTCAAGGAAGATCAAACGCATCCGCCGCAGATCGTTACCTCTTCGGAGTGGCGTTATGGCGATGAAGTGCTGGTCGAGCGCTATATTCACGGCCGTGAGCTGACCTGCGGCGTCATGGGCGGCAAGGTTCTCGGGGTCACCGAGATCGTGCCGCTGGGCCACAGCTTCTATGATTATGATGCCAAGTACGCCAAAGGTGGATCAAAACATGTCCTCCCGGCGGAAATTTCACCGAATCTTTACCAAAAGATACAAACATTATCGTTAAGGGCGCATGAAGCTATCGGCTGCCGCGGCGTCAGTCGATCTGACTTCCGTTTCGATGATCGCTTTTCCGAAGAAGGTGAACTTGTCTGGCTTGAGGTTAACACCCAGCCCGGCATGACCCCTACCTCGCTGGTGCCTGAAATGGCCGCTCATGCTGGCTACTCTTTTGGTGAATTTCTCCGGTGGATGGTGGAGGACGCGTCTTGTTTGCGCTGACGGTCAAAAATATGAGGCGGTCCCGTCATCGCGTCCCTCTCGCCATCGATGATGTCGAGGATGCGTTCGTGCTGCCGCGCCCACTTCGTCGCGCCGTGCGCTTCCTGGTCAGCCTTGGCTCCGGGCGTGTCAACATTCCCAATCACACGGGTACGGTTTCCGCCTTTCTCCTGTTTGCTGCTACGGGCCTCTATGGCATGTCGGTCGGTGGGCACGGTCAGGCGGTTGCGGAAGCGACGACGTCTGCTGCCGGCTTCGCCATCGAAGATGTCAAGGTTTCCGGCAATGACGAGACGTCTGAGATCGAGATCCTGCAGCTGCTCGGTCTCGATGGCACGACCTCGCTTGTCGCTTTGGATGCCGATGCGGCTCGCTTGAAGATCGCGAACCTGCCCTGGGTGCAGACCGTCCAGGTTCGCAAGGTCTACCCGAAGACGGTCGAGGTTAAGCTGACGGAGCGTAAGGCCTATGCCATCTGGCAGCATGGTTCCGAGCTTTCCCTGATCCAGAAGGATGGCAGCGTCATCGCGCCGCTGCGGGATAACAAGTTCGCAAAACTGCCGCTCTTTGTCGGTCGCGATGCTGAAACTGCCGCCGCTTCCGTCGATGATGTCTTTGCCAAGTGGCCCGACATTCGCAACCATGTGAAGGCCTTTGTGCGCGTCGCCGGACGCCGCTGGGATCTGTATCTCGACAGCGGCGTGATTGTTAAATTGCCTGAAGACAATATCGATGGCGCGCTCGCGCGGCTTATCGATCTCGACAAGGACCAGAACCTTCTGCAGCGCGACATCGCTGCCGTCGATCTTCGTCTCGACGATCGTACCGCCATAGAATTGACCCCGGACGCAACGCTTCGCCGCCAGGCCGCCGTCGATGCGAGAAACAAGGCTTTGAAGAAAGCAGGGCAGGATACATGAGCTTATTCGGTTCGTCCCATTTCGGCCTGCCGCGCTTGAAGCCGCTGTCTTCGAAGCGATCGCACATCGTGTCGGTCCTCGACATCGGCTCGACGAAGGTCGTCTGCATGATCGGTCGGCTGACGCCGCGCGAGGAGAGCCAGGTTCTCCCGAACCGCACGCATAATATCGAGATCATCGGTATCGGCCATCAGCGTTCGCGCGGCATAAAGACCGGTGTCATCGCCGATCTCGATGCATTGGAAAGTGTCGTCCGGCTTTCGGTCGATGCCGCCGAGCGCATGGCGGGCCTTACCGTCGACAGTCTGATCGTCAATGTTTCCGCCGGCCGGCTCGGGAGCGATATCTATACCGCGACCATCGATCTGGGTGGCCAGGAAGTCGAAAGCAACGATCTCAAGAAGGTGTTGGCGGCAGCCTGCCAGCAGTCGATCCGTCAGGAACGCGCCGTACTGCATTCGCTGGCGACCGGTTATTCGCTCGACGGCGAACGCGGCATTCGTGACCCGCTGGCAATGTTCGGAGATGCGCTCGGCGTCGACATGCATGTCGTGACGGCTGAGCGTGCGGCGCTGCGCAACCTCGAGCTCTGCATCAATCGTGCGCATCTCTCGGTCGAAGGGATGGTGGCAACGCCTTACGCCAGCGGTCTTGCGGCTCTCGTCGACGACGAAGTCGAGCTTGGCTGCGCTGCGATCGACATGGGCGGCGGCACGACGACGATTTCGGTCTTTGCCGAGGGCAAACTGGTACATACCGATGCGGTGAGCCTCGGCGGCCATCATGTCACCACCGACCTTGCCCGCGGTCTTTCGACCCGCATCGAGGATGCCGAGCGGCTGAAGGTGGTGCACGCCTCGGCGCTGGCGAACTCCTCGGATGAGCGCGAGCTGATTTCCATCCCGCCAATCGGCGAAGACGAGCGTGACCAGCCGACACAAGTGCCGAAGGCCCTGGTGTCGCGCATCGTCAAGGCCCGTATCGAAGAGACCCTCGAACTGATTCGCGATCGCATTCAGCGCTCGGGCTTCAGCCCGATCGTCGGCAAGCGTGTCGTTCTGACCGGCGGTGCCAGTCAATTGACCGGTCTGCCCGATGTGGCGCGTCGTGTTCTTGCCCGCAATGTCCGCATCGGTCGCCCCATGGGCGTATCCGGCCTGCCGACGGCGGCCAAGGGGCCGGCCTTTTCGACGGCGGTGGGCCTGATGATCTATCCTCAGGTCGCAGACATGGAGACACATGCGCCGAGCAGCGGACTGCTCTCGTCGCTTGGAGGGAACAACAGCCGCATCGGCCGCGTCGGCCAATGGCTGAAAGAGAGTTTTTGAGTGCCTGATCCCGGGAATGTTTCCCGGGGCAAGCGTCAGGCAAGTGAAATCGAGTGAATTGGCCGGCGTGGCGATGCGGCCATAAAGAGAAGGAACGGGTACAATGACTATCAAGCTGCATAAGCCAGATATCACCGAGCTTAAGCCGCGTATCACCGTGTTCGGTGTTGGTGGCGGTGGCGGCAATGCCGTCAACAACATGATCACGGCAGGCTTGCAGGGCGTCGATTTCGTCGTCGCCAACACTGACGCCCAGGCGCTGACCATGACGAAGGCGGAGCGGATCATCCAGCTCGGCGTCAACGTCACGGAAGGTCTCGGCGCCGGTTCGCAGCCGGAAGTCGGCCGTGCAGCTGCCGAAGAGTGCATCGATGAGATCATCGATCATCTCAACGGCACGCATATGTGCTTCGTCACCGCCGGCATGGGCGGCGGCACGGGCACGGGTGCTGCTCCGGTTGTCGCACAGGCAGCCCGCAACAAGGGCATCCTGACCGTCGGCGTCGTCACCAAGCCTTTCCACTTCGAAGGCGGCCGCCGTATGCGTCTCGCCGAGATGGGCATCCAGGAACTGCAGAAGTCGGTCGACACCCTGATCGTCATCCCGAACCAGAACCTGTTCCGCATCGCCAACGACAAGACGACTTTCGCCGACGCGTTCGCCATGGCCGACCAGGTTCTCTATTCGGGCGTTGCCTGCATCACCGATCTGATGGTGAAGGAAGGTCTCATCAACCTCGACTTCGCCGACGTCCGTTCGGTCATGCGCGAAATGGGCCGCGCCATGATGGGCACCGGCGAAGCTTCCGGCCAGGGTCGTGCGATGCAGGCTGCTGAGGCCGCTATCGCCAACCCGCTGCTCGACGAAACCTCAATGAAGGGCGCACAGGGCCTGCTGATCTCGATCACCGGTGGTCGTGACCTCACCCTGTTCGAAGTCGATGAAGCCGCGACCCGCATTCGTGAAGAAGTCGACCCGGACGCCAACATCATCCTCGGCGCAACTTTCGACGAATCGCTCGAAGGCATCATCCGCGTCGCCGTCGTTGCAACCGGTATCGACCGCGCAGTGAACGAAGCAGCCGACCGGGGCATGGAATTCCGCCCTGTCGCAAAGCCGGCTATCCGTCCTTCCGCGGCCGCCGCTCCTGCAGCGGCCGCAGCTCAGCCTGCCCATGTCGCGCAGGCCTACACCGCACCGGCCGCTGCTCCAGCTCCCCGTACCGTGGATCCTGTTGCACAGACCATTCGTGCGGCGGAAGCCGACCTGGAACGCGAACTGGAAATCCAGATGGCCCGCCAGGCTCATGTACAGCAGCCGCAGCCGGTCATGCAGCAGCCCGCGGCACAGGAAGACAACTTCCGTCCGCAAAGCCGTATCTTCGCAGCCGCGCCCGAAGCCCAGCCGGTCCGTCAGGCTCCGGTTCAGCCGCAGCCGGCTCCGGTCATGCATCAGCAGCCGATCATCCGTCAGGCTCCTGAGCAGGTCCGTATGCCGAAGGTGGAGGACTTCCCGCCGGTGGTTAAGGCTGAAATGGAACATCGTGCCCAGCCGGTTGCCGCTCAGGCTGCCGAAGAGCGCGGTCCGATGGGCCTGCTGAAGCGCATCACCAACTCGCTTGGCCGCCGCGAAGAAGACCCGGCGTTCGACGATATGATGGCTTCGACCAACACCGCGGCTCCGCAGCAGCGCCGTGCGCCTTCGCCGGAAGCAAGCCTCTACGCTCCGCGTCGTGGCCAGCTCGACGATCAGGGCCGTCAAGTTCCGTCGGCACGCATGGCAAGCCATGAAGACGATCAGCTCGAAATTCCGGCCTTCCTGCGCCGCCAGTCGAACTGATCCGTTATTGGACGGTTTTTTAATAGGTTGCTAACCATCCTGATGAAATCCGGGGCCTCAAAGCCCCGGATTTCCTTATTTTAGACTTGATGCCGTATCTGAAATTATCCAGCAAATTCAATCGACTGCTTTCGTAACAAAGCGAAAGAAACAGTGATTTGGAATGAGATGCCTCGGCGAGTATGTAGAGGGCAAGCAAGCCTGCGGAATCACGTTCATCGATGAATGTATGTGGCGCCCGCGGCAGGATTAACAGACTGAACCGGCAATATGGGTAAGCGTCCGAAGAATGACCGCCCCAGCCTGGATCAGATAGACGAAGGCAGAATTTATATGGCAATCGGATTGTTGGGTTTTCAGACCACCATTGCAAATCCTGTGACACTTTCAGGTATAGGCGTTCATTCCGGCGCCAATGTGTCGATCACCTTTTATCCCGCCGAAGCCGGCACGGGTGTCGTTTTCCAGCGCCAGCATGACAATGGCGACGTGACTGAACTGCGTGCTGTTTCCTCTCAGGTCGGCAACACAGACCTCTGCACCGTCCTCGGCTTCTCGCCGCTGCGCTCGGTTGCGACGGTTGAGCATGTCATGGCGGCGATCTACGCGATTGGCCTCGACAACGTCGTTATCGAAGTCACCGGTGCTGAAATGCCGATCATGGACGGCAGCTCCTATCCGTTCATCGAAGCCATCGAGCAGGCCGGTATCGTGTCGCTCGGCGTCAAGCGCCGCTATATCAAGGTCATCAAGCCGGTTCGTATCGAGGCTGGCGGCTCCTGGTGCGAGTTTCGTCCGTATGACGGAACGCGATTCGAGATCGAGATCGATTTTGCATGCCCGCTCATCGGCCGGCAGAAGTGGGAAGGCGATCTGACTGCCGAGACCTTCAAGACCGAATTGTCGCGTGCGCGTACCTTCGGCTTCATGCGCGATGTCGAGCCTCTGTGGGCTTCGGGTCATGCACTGGGTTCGTCGCTGGAAAATTCCGTTGTCATCTCGGACGACAACACCGTCATCAACGTCGAAGGCCTGCGTTACCCGAAGGACGAGTTCGTTCGTCACAAGGCACTTGATGCCGTTGGCGACCTGGCATTGGCCGGCGCACAGTTCATTGGCCACTACCGTTCGTATCGCGGTGGTCACCGCATGAATGCGAACGCCCTGAAGGCATTGCTCAGCGATGCGAGCGCCTATGACGTCGTCGAAACTGCGGCGCCGCGCCAGCGTGCTCACAGCCGCGATTTCGTTTCGGTCAATGCGCCGGAATTCGCGCCCTGGTCGGCGTGATCTTTTGAAACAGAGATGAAAAAATTAGCCGCTCCGATAAGGAGCGGCTTTTTTTTGGCGAGAGATTCGCGAGGTTTATTTTTTGTTGGCGCGCAACATCGAAGTCAGGCCGTCCAACGAAAGAATTCATTGTCAAAACAGTGATTAAGCCTGCCGATATGCGGTCTTTGCCACAAAAATGCGTTAATGCATCATCAATGCGTTGCCCTGATGGTGTTTTTGCGGCTAGAAACGCCAGCGAGAGAATGCCGTCTCCGCAACGACGGCTAGTGGGACAGTGATCCGATGGGTTTTGCAAGGTCTGAAAGCATGAATGTCACAGCACGGGCTCTGCTCGTATCGCTTCTCCTCGCTGGTATCGGTGCGGTGGTGACGGGTTGTAACACCAAGAAGGATATCGACATCACCAAGCTGGGTGTCGAGACCGATCCGCCGGAATTGCTCTACAATCAGGGCCTTGCCAATATCAAGGCAGGCAACATGACGGAGGCGGGCAAGAAGTTCGACGCCATCAACCAGCAGCAGCCCTTCTCGGAATGGGCGCGCAAGGCGATGGTGATGAGCACCTTCGTAAAATACCGCACAGGTCGCTATGACGATGCCGTGCAGACGGGCAATAGCTATCTGAAGCAGTATCCGGGCTCCGAGGATGCCGATTACGTCCAGTATCTGGTCGGTTCGTCCTATGCCAAGCAGATCGTCGACGTCACGCAGGACCAGCGTGCCGCGGCGCAGACGATCGAGGCGATGACCAAGCTCGTCAACAACTATCCGAAGTCGCAATATGTCAGCGACGCGCAGGAAAAGATCCGCTTCGCCAAGGACCAGCTCGCCGGCAAGGAAATGCAGGTCGGCCGCTACTATCTTGAGCGCAAGGATTATCTTGCCGCTATCTCGCGCTTCCGTATCGTCGTGGAGCAATATCCCACCACGAACCAGATCGAGGAAGCCCTGGCACGCCTGGTGGAAGCCTATTATGCGATGGGCATCGTTCCGGAAGCACAGACGGCAGCTGCCGTTCTCGGCCACAACTATCCTGACAGCCGCTGGTATGCCGATTCCTACAAGCTGCTGAAGAAGGGTGGCGTGGAGCCGAGCGAAAATTCCGGTTCGTGGATTTCCAGAGCGGGCAAGAAACTTCTTCTTGGGACGTGAGATTGAGCGAAGATGCTGATCCAGCTTTCGATCCGCGATATCGTTCTGATCGAGCGGCTGGATCTTGCCTTCGAGTCCGGTCTCTCGGTTTTGACCGGCGAAACGGGTGCAGGCAAATCCATTCTGCTTGACAGTCTGTCGCTGGCCCTTGGTGGGCGCGGCGATGGCGGTCTCGTGCGCCATGGAGAAGAACGCGGCCAGGTGACTGCGGTCTTTGATGTGGGCACGCAGCATGCCGCCCGCAAGCTCCTGCGTGACAATGGTATCGATGACGATGGCGACCTGATTTTTCGCCGCGTCCAGTCGGCCGATGGACGCACCAAGGCTTTCGTCAATGATCAGGCGCTGAGCGTGCAGCTGATGCGCCAGGTAGGCCAGCTCCTCGTCGAAATTCATGGACAGCATGACGACCGCGCGCTGGTCGATACCGACGCGCATCGCATGCTGCTGGACGCCTTCGCAGGCCTTGCCGAAGAGACGCAAGTTGTTGGCAGGCTTTACAAGGTCTGGCGCGATACCGAGCGGACGCTGAAGAAGCAGCGTGAGCAGGTGGAGAAGGCGGCGCGCGAGGCTGATTATCTGCGTGCTTCCGTCGAGGAGCTTGAGAAGCTCTCGCCGCAGGATGGCGAAGAGGACGATCTGGCGGAACGCCGCGCGCGGATGATGAAGGCCGAGCGCATTGCCGGCGATATTGCCGAAGCCTCCGAGTTTCTGAACGGCAATGCGTCTCCCGTGCCGCATATCGCCTCGCTTGTGCGAAGGCTTGAGCGCAAGAGCCACGAGGCTCCGGGCCTGCTGGAAGACACCGTAGCGCTGCTTGATGCGGCGCTGGATCAGCTTTCCAACGCGCAGATGGAAGTCGAGGCCGCGCTCCGCAAGACCGAATATGATCCGCGGGAGCTGGAGCGGGTCGAGGAACGCCTGTTTGCGCTCCGGGGAGCATCGCGCAAATATTCCGTGCCGGTCAGCGAGCTTCCGGCATTGGCCGTGCGAATGATCGCCGATCTTGCCGACGTCGATGCCGGCGAGGAAAGGCTGGCGCGCCTGGATAGCGAACTGGCTGTCGCCAAGGCGGATTATGACGCCGCCGCGCGCAGCCTATCCGACAAGCGTCATCATGCTGGCGCGGCGCTTGCCGCCGCTGTGATGGCGGAACTGCCGGCGCTGAAGCTTGAGCGGGCGCGTTTCATGGTGGAAATCACCAGCGATCCGGATGCCGGCACGGCTGACGGTATCGATGTGGTCGAGTTCCATGTTCAGACCAACCCGGGCACGCGTCCGGGCCCTATCACCAAGGTCGCTTCCGGTGGCGAGCTCTCGCGTTTCCTGCTCGCGCTGAAGGTGGCGCTTGCCGATCGCGGGTCTGCGCCGACCCTTGTGTTCGATGAAATCGATACCGGTGTTGGCGGTGCGGTGGCCGATGCCATCGGCCAGCGGCTGAAGCGGCTCTCCGATCGTGTCCAGGTGCTATCCGTTACCCATGCACCGCAGGTCGCGGCGCGCGCGGCGACCCATCTCCTGATCTCCAAGGGGCCAATCGCGGATGGCTCGGAAAAGATCTCGACGCGCGTTGCCACCATGGAGCCGAAGGATCGCACCGAGGAAATCGCCCGTATGCTTGCCGGCGCTTCGGTGACGGAAGAGGCGAGGGCGGCTGCAAAGCGGCTGCTGGCCGGCAACGGCTGATTGCCGGGATAATTCGTCAAATGCCTGTTACCGGGCTTTGCTAGACGACGTCGCATTTCTGTTGAGAAGGGTTTTTACGTGAGGCTTTGGGGCAGCATTGTCGCCATCTTTTTTGGAGCACTTTCCATTCAGGCAAGTGCTGCGCCTTTGCAGCCACAACCGAAAGCCGTTCCCGTCTTTTCTCAGACCGGGCCCGATGCTGCGGATTATGGCGAGAAGCTCGGTTATCCCGTCGGCCTTCCGTTCAAAGACCAGCCCCACATGGTCGGCAATTACACGCATGCGGACCGACTTTGGCCGACCCACACAGTAGCTGCCGCGGAACAACCGTCGACGCTGTTGCGCGCGCCGTCCGAGCTTTCGACCAGCTTCAAATTCGGCACCGAAACCACTTCGTTGATGAAGTATCTGGACACGAATCCGACCACCGGCTTGCTGGTTGCGCATAATGACGTGATTCTGTTCGAACATTACCAATATGGCCGTACCGATCAGGACCGCTTTCTCTCCCAATCCATGGCAAAGACCCTGACTGGCATGCTCATCGGGATTGCGATTTCAGAGGGGGCCATTCATTCGATCGACGATACCGTGGAGACCTATGTACCGGAGCTGAAGGGCACGGAAATGGGCGTAACGCCGATCCGTGCGCTTCTCCATATGGCTTCCGGCATCGCCTTTACCGAAAACTTCGGCACACCTCAGGATGCGGAAAAGCTTCGCAACTCATTGCTTGGCCCGGAACAGCTCAATCCGATTGCAGCGGTTACGAGGTTCAACAAGCGGGTTGCCGCTCCCAACACCGTTTGGCACTACAGCAATCTGGACACAGAGGGCTTGAGCCTGGTGCTGACCCACGCCACTCACATGACGATGGCGGAGTATCTCCAATCCAGGATCTGGCAGCCGATGGGCGCGGAGGCGAGCGCGAATTGGCAGGTTGACAGCACTGGCCAGGAGGTCGGCTACTGCTGCTTCAGCGCGACGCTTCGCGATTATGCTCGCTTCGGCATGCTGCTCGCCCATGACGGTGCCTGGAATGGCCGCCAGATCATGCCGCGGCAGTGGCTGCTGGATGCCACACAGCCTGCGACGCAAGGTTCATTCCTCGCAGTCACCCAAGAAGCTCACCCCTGGGGTTACGGCTATCAAACCTGGCTGATGCCCGGTCCGCACCGAACATTTTTCATGGACGGCCTGGAAGGGCAGCGCATTCTTGTTGATCCGACAACGCATCTGGTGCTCGTTCACACCGCCGTGCGCACAAAGATGCATGGAGTGGGGAATGCCGAGCTGGTCGAACTTTGGTCCAGCATTTTGAAACAGTTTGCGAGCAATTGAGCGATCTTTGTCGCCGTGATGACGCAGCTATCCCCATGATCGCCCGTGGTGCGATATCGCCGTGCCGGCGGTCGCCGTCAGTCATCGAATTTCAGAATTTTTCTCTTGGTATTTGCGCACCTCGAATGGAAAACCGCTTCGCACTTTTCCTCGAAGTGCTCTAAAACATTTCGAAAATCGGGGAGTGTCGATTCATGAGCACCGAACAGAAACCGGTCGAAGGTCTGACCGAAGAGGAAGCGGCCGCTGCACTTGCCTATCTGGCTGCGGAGATCGCCCGCAATGACGCGCTTTATCATGCCAAGGATGCGCCAGAGATTTCGGATGCTGACTACGATGCGCTGAAGAGGCGCAACGATGCCATCGAGGCGCGGTTTCCGGAGCTGATTCGTGCCGACAGCCCGTCGCGGCGGGTGGGCGCCGCACCATCGGAAACCTTCGCGCCCGTTGTCCATGCCCGGCCGATGCTGTCGCTCGACAACACGTTTTCGCAGGAAGACGTCGAGGATTTCGTCGCGGGTGTCTATCGCTTTCTCGGCCGCTTGCCCGACAATTCGATTGCCTTTACCGCCGAGCCGAAGATTGACGGGCTGTCGATGTCGATCCGCTATGAGAATGGCCGGATGGTGAGTGCTGCAACGCGCGGCGATGGCACGACCGGCGAGAATGTTACCGCCAATATCAGAACCATCAAGGAAATCCCCCAGACGTTGCCAGCGGGCGCGCCTGCGGTCATCGAGGTGCGTGGCGAGGTCTACATGGCCAAGAGCGACTTTCTGGCGCTTAACGCCCAGATGGAGGCAGAGGGCAAGCAGACCTACGTTAACCCGCGCAACACCGCGGCGGGTTCGCTCCGCCAGCTCGATGCGAAGGTGACGGCAAGCCGCAAGTTGAAGTTCTTTGCCTATGCCTGGGGCGAAATGTCGGAAATGCCGGCCGATACGCAATTCGGCATGGTGCAGACTTTCAAGGCATGGGGCTTCCCAATCAATCCGTTGATGGAGCGGCTGAGTTCGGTCGCCGACATTCTCGGCCACTATCAGGAGATCGGCCTGCAGCGGCCCGATCTCGATTATGACATCGACGGTGTCGTCTATAAGGTCGACAGCCTCGAACTGCAGGCCCGCCTCGGTTTCCGTTCGCGTTCACCGCGCTGGGCGACGGCGCACAAGTTCCCGGCGGAGCAGGCATTCACGCGGCTGGTCGACATCGATATCCAGGTTGGGCGTACCGGAGCGTTAACGCCAGTGGCGCGGCTGGAGCCGATCACCGTCGGCGGTGTCGTCGTCACCAATGCGACGCTACACAATGCCGATTACATCAGGGGCATCGGCAACAAGGGCGAACCGATCCGCGATGGCCGCGATATCCGCGTCGGCGATATGGTGATCGTGCAGCGTGCCGGCGATGTCATTCCGCAGATCGTCGATGTCGTCATGGAGAAGCGCGAGCCGTCTAGCGTGTCCTACGAGTTTCCGAAGGTGTGCCCGGTCTGCGGCAGCCATGCGGTGCGCGATATCAACGAGAAGACCGGCAAGATCGACGCCGTGACCCGTTGTACCGGCGGCTTCATCTGCCGCGCGCAGGCGACGGAGCATCTCAAGCATTTCGTTTCACGCAATGCCTATGACATCGAGGGGTTGGGTTCGAAGCAGATCGATTTCTTCTTCGAGAGCGAGGACGCGGCGCTGCAGATCAGGACTGCGCCCGACATCTTCACCCTGGAGAAGCGCCAGCAGACGTCGCTCGCCAAGCTTGAGAATATTGACGGCTTCGGCAAGGTCAGCGTCGGCAAGCTTTACGCGGCGATCAACGAACGGCGTGAGATCGCGCTCCATCGTTTCATCTTCGCGCTGGGCATCCGCCATGTGGGCGAGACGACGGCCAAGCTGCTCGCACGTTCCTACGGCATTTATGGGGCTTTCGAGGCGGCGATGAAGGAGGCGGCCCCGCTGGCGGGCGATGCCTGGAGCGACCTCAACAATATCGAGGGCATCGGTGAGGTGGTGGCGCGCGCGCTTGTTGAATTCTACAAGGAGCCCCGCAATACCGAGGTGATCGCAAGGCTGCTGGAGGAGGTTCAGCCTCAAGAGGCCGAACAACCGGTGACCTCAGGCAGCCCCGTCGCGGGCAAGACGGTGGTTTTCACCGGTTCGCTGGAAAAGTTCACCCGCGATGAAGCCAAGGCCAAGGCGGAGAGCCTGGGCGCCAAGGTTTCGGGCTCGGTCTCGAAGAAGACTGACATCGTCGTGGCTGGACCGGGCGCGGGTTCGAAGCTCGACAAGGCGCAGGAATTCAATGTCCAGGTCATGACCGAGGACGAGTGGCTCGAGCTCATCGGCGGGTGAGGAGAACGGCGGTAGCGTAATCCGCCGCTCTCATATCGCTCAGAATCTCAGCCGCGCCATTGTGAACGCATCGACATATTCGCCGTTGCGGAAGGCAAAGGCGCGCAAGCGCCCTTCGGTCTCGAAACCGAACTTCTCGTAAAGGCCGATTGCTGGCGTGTTGTCGACATAGACGGTCAATTCCAGCCGCTTGAGCGCCAGCCAGTTGTCGGCGGCGTCGACGAGCGCGGCCATAAGTGCCGAGCCGATACCGCAGCCGGTGAAATCATCGTGCACGCCCATGCCGATCTGGCCGATATGAGCTCGCCGGCCGGAAAGCCGCCTCAGGTCGGCACTGCCGACGACTTGCCCATCCACTTCCGCAACAAGGCGGGTTGCGTAGAGATCCTGCTTGTCCAGCCAGCGCCGCGTCTCCTCGACGCCTTGAAAGGGCAGGCGGAGTGTGCCGGCGCGGAAACCGGGGAGATTGGCGATGGCCGCGATTGCCTCGGCATCGGCCGGGTGGGTTGCGCGAATCGCCACTGGGCCGACCTTGGCGGGTCGTCGTTTGGCAGGTTCTTGCTCTTTGAAAGACATGTGCTCTCCTTGATATGGGGGAGGAGAGCAAGGAGATTTCAACCCTGCTCGCCTCGGCAGGGTTGATATGGATCGCGGCTACTTCAACGCAACACGCCGTCCACTCGCCCTGCGAAGGGGGAGATGGTGTGAAGGTGCGTTACCATGGTGCGGTTTGCGATCATGGGTGGATGATCCAATGCGATGCGACCATTGTCAATCGCGCCTCTCCCAAATTGCGTCGACTGAGCGACCGCGCGCTGAGTGCGCAGGATTGTCGTTTCCCAGGATATTGCTTGACAGGCAACCATTTGGTTGCTTATAAACTCGATAATAGGCAACCAAATGGTTTCGTATCCGTGGATGATGATGCAGTCTTCAAGGCGCTGGCGGATGCCAGTCGGCGGCAGTTGCTCGACAGGCTCTTTGAGCGCAACGGGCAGACGCTGAACGCGCTCTGCGAGGACTTGGTGATGACGCGTCAGGCGGTCGCCAAGCATCTCGCCATTCTGGAGGAGGCCAAGCTGGTGTCCTCCGAGAAACAGGGCCGGGAGAAGCTGCATTTCATCAACGCGGTTCCGATCAACGGCATTGCCGAGCGCTGGATCAACAAGTTCGAGCGCCGACATCTGAGTGCGCTTTCGGCGCTGAAGAAGGCGTTGGAAGACGAGGGCGGCCAATAATCGTCCCGCGAGCAATTATTGAAACAAGGAGAAATGACATGACCGGAAGCAAGTTCGTCTACGTCACCTTCATCCGCACCACTCCGGAAAAGCTCTGGTCGGCGCTGACCACACCGGAATTTATCAAGCAATATTGGTTCGACATGGTCCATGAAGCGGAGTGGAAGGTCGGGTCGCCATGGAAGATGCTTTTTCCGGATGGCAGGGTCGCGGATGCCGGCGAGATCGCGGAATTCGATCCGCCCAAACGCCTTGCTTTCAAATGGCGCAACGAATGGCGCCCGGATCTGAAGGACGAGGGCTGGTCCCGCTGTGTGATGGAACTGGAGCCGGCGGGCGAGGCCGTGAAGCTGACCGTTCGTCACACGATCGAGGTCGAGAATTCGAAGTTCATCGACGCCGTATCCGGCGGTTGGCCAAAAATCCTGTCGAATCTCAAGTCGCTTCTGGAAACGGGAGCGGTGGCTATGAGCCAGAAATGAGGCGGGCACGCCGTGCCTGCGTTGCAGGCGTTGCCTAATCAAGGGTAATGCCTGCAATATCGCGCATCAGGCACGCGGTGTGGAGAAGAGCAAAGCTATCTTGCATCGCCCGTAGGCCATCCTACCTTAGCCAAGCCGCTTTCGCTTCCGGCGGCTTTATTGGAGGATGATCGATGCATTCAGCGAAGTTCTTTGCCGCGATTGCCGCGTCTTTTCTGGCAGTGGCGCCTGTTTCCGCGTCCGCCGAGGTTGTTGGCAAGGTTGGCGTGGACTGGACGGGCAATGATATTCTGGTCGATGCCGTGCCTGATCCCGGGGTGTCTGGCGTCACCTGCCACGTCACCTATTTCGATCGCAGCGTCATTGACCGCTTACGCAAGGGCAACTGGTTCGAAGATCCCTCCAACAATTCCATCGATTGCCGCCAGACCGGGCCGATCGAGATCGGCGATATCAATCTGTCGCAGAGCGGCGAGGAAGTGTTTCGCGCTGGGCTGTCGCTCATCTGGAAGAAGCTGGTGGTGACGCGCATCTACGACAAGAAGAACGATACGCTTGTCTACCTCATCCACTCGCGCCAGTTGACGAACGGTTCGGCGAAGATGGCAATTTCGACGATACCCTTGTTCGGCCAAAATGTTAGCTGGAAAAACGGCAAGCCGAAATAACGCTACCAGGATACCTCAAAGGCAACCGAGAGAAGGGTAATACCAAAAAAAGTCTTACTCTTGAGTTGTCTAATTCCCTCTGGTTGCTTTCGGTTTGCACCTTTTTGATGCAATTTCGAAAGCGAACAGGGGAGTGAATCTCCCGCTTGTTCACGGCCTGCATGACTGGCGCGTTGGCTACACCCCTGCCAATGCTGGTCAGCTAGAAAATCGATCGCCCTGAAGCCGAGGCTCCAGGGCGATTTTGTTTTTGGGCTAATGCATTGAAATCAGGCGGCTTGTGCCAGCTGATCCGCAATGATCGTGTCGAGGTTGAGGAAGCAGACCATCGATTTTTCCAGCGCCACGATGCCGCGGCAGAAGGCGCGCTGCGCCTCCGGAATGATTTCCGGCGCCGGCTGCAGATCTTCGCTCTTGATGGTCATCATGTCCGAGACTTGCTCGACCAAGAGGCCGACAAGCTTGCCGGCGATATCGGTGACGATGATCGCCGAACGCTCGGAGGGCTCCGTCATCTTCATACCGAGGCGGCAGGCCATGTCGATGACCGGAATCACCGCACCGCGCAGGTTGATCAGGCCGAGCACGTAAGGCGGCGTGTGCGGCATCGGCGTTACGGGTGCCCAGCCGCGGATTTCGCGGATGGCCATGATGTCGATGCAGAACTCCTGATCGCCGAGGTGGAAGGAGACGATTTCCAGATAGGCGCCGGATTGCTTGATGGCGTTCGTCATGAGTATGGACTTCCCGTTTGGCGCCGATGGCAAACGACGCTAGCGATTGAAAAGAGAGATCGGCTGGAGCGGCTTGGGCAGCGGCAGCGTCCGGTGCTTCGGCTGGTAATGCCTGGCTGCTCCGGCGGGCGTCATGCCCTTCTGAAAATCGGTCTGCCGCGCGTTTCGGCGGCGGTCGAAGTCGTGTTCGACATTTGATGCAGATGTTCGCGCGGACAGGTTAGGATTACTTTAACACCGAAGCAGAATTCGCCTTGAGCGACTTGCGAAATCATAGTGGTAGAACAGTTAAGTTCTCTGGGGATCGAGCCGACTGCTGCGACGATTTCGGCCTGCCCGGAACATCTTCTTGAATTGCGTCCTCCACTTCGAGCCGTTACACCGGCTGGGAGACCGACCGTACCGCCTTTCAGGTGCCGTCGCCGGGGTAGGATGAGGAATGGCAGTCATGAGAAGTGTGCGCATTGGTGTCTGGGTAGTGGTGTTGATCATTGCCGGCGTATTGGGCTGGCTGAGTTTCGGGGGCAGCAAGGCGCCGCAGGTGGCTGCTGAGGGACCCTATGGCGTGCCCTTCACGCTGGTCTCGCAGAGTGGCAAGTCGATCAACGAGCAGGCGTTTCGCGGCAAGCCTTCGGCGGTGTTCTTCGGCTATACGCATTGTCCCGATGTCTGTCCGACAACGCTGTTTGAGCTCAACAGCTGGCTGGCGAAGGTTGACCCCGATGGCACGAAACTCAACGCCTATTTCGTGACCGTCGATCCTGAGCGCGACACGCCCGAGATCATGGATCAGTATGTTTCCAATGTCTCCAAACGGATTACCGGCATTTCGGGCGATCCGGCCAAGGTGATGGATATGGTCAAGGGCTTTCGTGTCTATGCCAAGAAGGTGCCGACCGACGACAAGCAGCCGAACGGCGACTATACTATGGATCACACTGCCTCGGTCTTCCTGCTGGATTCGTCCGGCGGTTTTGCCGGAACTATTGCCTACGAGGAAGACCCGGACGTGGCGGTGAAGAAGCTGGAGAACCTGATCAAGAAGGGGTAGGGGCATAGATGGGCGAGAAGATCGGCGGAGAGGCGACATTCAGATCCATTCTGATTGCCGGAGCAGGGCCTGTTGGCCTCACTGCTGCGCTTGAGCTTGCCCGGCGCGGCTTTACCCCACGGATCATTGATGATGGTCCTGGCCCGACGCCGGTGGAGGAAAGCCGGGCTCTGGGTGTCAATGCCCGGACGCTAACGCTGCTTTCCCCGTCCGGTGTCGCAGAGCGCATCGTTGACGCTGCCCAATCCATAGACTGCTTCCGTGTTCGTGCCGGTGAGCGAACTCTCTTCGAACTGGATGCGAGCCAGGTGCAAGGCCGATTCAGCGCTATTCGCGGCCTGGCTCAGGGGCAGACGGAGCGTTTACTGCTGGAGGCGCTGTCGTCTTATGGCATCTTGCCGGAGTGGCGGACGGCGATCGTTGCGGGCGAAATCGCCGATTTCCGGAAGCCGGAGGTTACAGTTCGGCGGCCTGACGGCGCTATGGAAACGGTTCGGCCTGATATTCTGGTGGGTGCTGACGGCGCCCATTCCGTCGTTCGCAAGGCTCTCGGCGCGCGTTTTCCGGGCGAAGCGCTGGAGGCCTATTTCTATCTGGTTGATTTTCGCTATTCAGGCCAGATCGATACGCATTTCGGCGAGGTTTCGATCTTCGATCCCGGCATGATCGGGCGCTTGCCTGTCGCATCGGATGTCGTTCGCTATATCTCGACGCTGGAAGATTTCGAAAGCCGTATCGTTCATCCGGCCACCATTGCCGAAAGGCTGTGGGCTTCGCAGTTCCGCATTCATTTTCGTCACGTCGAGCCTATGGCCAAAGGCAATGTCTTTCTGGCCGGCGATGCCGCGCATATCCATTCGCCGGCCGGTGCGCGCGGTATGAATCTCGGTATCGAAGATGCCTGCTGGCTTGCCTGGCTCATTGCGGAAGGCCGCGAACAGGAGTATTCGGCGCTGAGAATTCCCGCCGTGAAGCAGGTGTTGAAGCAGACCTATGGCTTGACGCGACTGATCACCATGACAAATCCGCTGGCGATCGCGATGCGCAATCTCATTGCACCGCTGGTCCTGCGCTTCGGCCCGGCCAGACGGGTTTTGCTTCGAAGCGTGGCTGGTTATGATACTCCAAAACCGCCTTGGATCGATTGGGCCGAGTAAGACAAGAAAGAGCGACGAGTTGAGTGAAATCCGCCTTTATGTGACGACGACCGAGAAGAAGGCCGAACAGGTCCTCGATCTGATGACGCCCGTTTTCGAGGACGAGGAACTGCCGATCGCGACCAGCGAGATCGATGAGAAGAGGGACATCTGGGAAACGTCGATCTATCTCTACGCGGAAGATGAAGACGATGTTCGCGCTCGCTTCGCAGCCCTGCTGGAGCAGGCCTTTCCCGAGCTCGCGATCGAAAAGGAAATCATTCCCGACGTCGACTGGATTGCCAAGTCGCTGGAGGGATTGAAGCCGGTTCGCGCCGGACGCTTCCTGGTGCATGGTTCTCACGATCGGGACAAGGTCGGTTCGAGCGATATTGCCATCGAGATCGATGCAGGGCAGGCCTTCGGCACCGGCCATCACGGCACGACGGCCGGTTGCCTGGAAACCATCGAGAAGGTTCTTGCCAGCCGACAGGTCCGCAATGCCCTCGACCTCGGTACCGGCAGCGGTGTGCTGGCGATCGGAGTGCGCAAGCTGCGTAATATTCCGGTCCTGGCAACCGATATCGACCCTATCGCCGTCCGTGTCGCGCGCGAGAATGTCCGCCGCAACGGCATTGCTTCCGGAATTGCACTTGAGACGGCGCCGGGCTTTCACTCGACGGCCTTTTCGCGTCACGGGCCGTTCGATCTGATCATTGCCAATATTCTTGCGCGTCCACTGATCAAGATGGCGCCGCAGCTTGTGGCACATCTGGCGCCGGGCGGCTCGGTCGTCCTCTCAGGCATTCTTGCCGAGCAGCGCTGGAAGGTTCTGGCCGCCTATAATGGCGCCAAGCTGCGCCACGTGCGCACCATCTGGCGCAATGGCTGGGTCACCATCCATCTCGACCGGCCTTGAGCCGGTCGCCTCCCGATAATCCTGCTTCCAATGGAAGACAACAAAAAAGGCGGTGCCGAGGCACCGCCTTGAGATCGGCCTAGACCGATCTTGCCCGCGAGCGTGTGGAGGAGGAGTGCTCAAGCGGGCTCTAGCGTTCTGATCATGATCCGGGGAGGGAGGAGGAGAATCGGATCGCGATCTGGTGAACGCGTAGCTGATAACTGTTAGTGGCGATCACCACGGCTTGCGCCGATTGCCTTCGACGTTTCGACTTCGAGCTGACGAAGCGAGCCGACAGAGTGGCGTACGGTGCGACGCTCGCCAGCCAGCGCCGGGCTAACATATGCGGAGCGAGAGATAGGCATTGTCTTTAGTCCTTTTCGCTTGGGTTCTTCGTGAACCCCGTTTGATGTGGCGGATATAGCGACTCGTTCGCTTGCGTGGCAGGGGGGAGGCTTCATGGGAGCTATGCGCGATATGCATATTGCCTGCCGTGAAGATGTCATATTTGACCTCTCATGCTCACGAAATGGGCGGATTCGTTAACGGCGCCTATGGCGAGCCTGGCAGCACGGCGGGCTTGAATCGCCACATCACCGACAGTTTTCGCTCTCCCCCGAAAATCACGTCGCACTTCCTGCAATCATGTTCTAACATACTGGCACTATTCAGTTTCACGGATTCCCACCAGTCTCGGATTAAGCCATGTTCCAGTCTTTCGACGTCACTTCCACCCCGCAATTCGGCCGCGAACGGGTCGCTGGGCTGCGCAATGCCTTTGGCGATCTCGGTATTGACGGCTTCCTAGTGCCGCGTGCCGACGAGTATCAGGGCGAGTATGTGCCCAAATGTTCAGAGCGGCTTGCCTGGCTCACAGGTTTCACTGGATCAGCGGGTGTTGCACTTGTGACACACACGCAGGCCGTGGTTTTCGTGGATGGCCGCTATGTGACGCAGCTTGCTGAGCAGGTGGACCGCGGTGTCTTCACCGGTGGCGATCTGGTGAACGAGCCGCCGCATATCTGGCTGCCGCGACATGCCAAGACGGGATTCCGGCTCGGCATCGATCCGTGGCTGCATACGGGGGCCGAAGTCCGCCGCCTGGAAAAGGCGTTGAGCGAGATCGACGGCAAGCTGGTCTTTCTTCCCCATAATCCCCTCGACAAGCTCTGGAGCGACCGGCCGGCAGAGCCGCTTGGCGGCGTCATTATCCAGGATATCGCCCAGGCCGGCATATTGGCGAAGGACAAGCTCGCGACGATTGCAGCCAGTCTCAAGGAAAAGAACCTCAAGGCGGTATTGATCACCGATCCGTCTTCGGTTGCCTGGATCTTCAATATTCGCGGCAGCGACGTGCCGCACACGCCGCATCCGCTGGCGCGTGCCATCATTCATGCCGAAGGCGAGGCTGAGCTCTTTCTCGACAAGCGCAAGACCAAGGTCGAGGCGGAAGCCTATCTCACCCAGATCTGCAAGCAGCTGCCGCCGTCCG
Organism: Rhizobium sp. AC27/96; assembly: GCF_001692325.1. Classification (GTDB taxonomy): domain Bacteria; phylum Pseudomonadota; class Alphaproteobacteria; order Rhizobiales; family Rhizobiaceae; genus Rhizobium. Next base: position 142,068 of record NZ_LXKN01000058.1, read on the forward strand.
AGCTGGCCAGGCGGCTGGGTGCCGCGGCTGCAAATGGCGGACGCATCCTGATCGATCCGGATCTGGCTTCCTATGCGCTGACCGATATTATCCGTCATGAGGGTGGCGAAGTCGTCGAGGGCAATGATCCCGCCAAGCTGCCGCGCGCCTGCAAGAATGCCGCCGAGATCAACGGATCTGCGGCCGCCCATCTGCAGGATGGCGCCGCCATGGTGGAGTTTCTCTACTGGCTGGAAACCAGCAAGCCGGGCATGGTGACGGAAATTGCCGCCGCCGAGCGTCTGGAGGCCTGCCGTGCCCGCGTCGGCCAGAGCATGCAGAACCCGCTGAAGGACATTTCCTTCGATACGATCTCGGGCGCCGGCGAGCATGCGGCGATCATGCATTACCGCGTGACGACGGCGAGCGACCAGATGATTCAGGCCGGCGAGCTTTTCCTGATCGATTCAGGCGCTCAGTACATCAATGGCACGACGGATATCACCCGCACGGTCGGCATTGGTGCTGTCTCGGAAGAAAAGAAGCGTCTCTTCACGCTGGTGCTGAAGGGAATGATCGCCATCAGCACGGCGCGCTTCCCCAAGGGCACGCGCGGCTGCGATCTCGATCCGCTGGCGCGCATTGCGCTGTGGAAAGCGGGCGTCGATTTCGCCCATGGCACCGGCCATGGCGTTGGCTCATATCTCTCGGTGCATGAGGGGCCGCAGCGCATCGCTCGGCTCGCCTTGCAGGAGCTGCTGCCCGGCATGATCCTGTCGAATGAGCCAGGCTATTATCGCCCCGGCCATTTCGGCATCCGCATCGAGAACCTGATCTACATTCGCGATCCGGAGGAGATCGAAGGCGGTGATATGCCGATGCTTGGCTTCGAAACGCTAACCTTCTGCCCGATCGATCGCAGCCTGGTCCTCGTGGAACTGCTGACGCACGAAGAGCTGCATTGGCTGAACGACTATCATGTGAAGACGCGCGAAGCGCTGATGCCCCTCATCCATGATGCGGACATTCGGGCCTGGCTGGAGAATGCGACGCTGGAACTCAGCCACTGACAGGCTATGCCATCCCGCTTTCACCTGAGAGCGGGATGGCATTACGACGGCTTAGGCGCCGATCGAATGTCGCCACGCCATCACGACGATCCATCCCGCGACCAGCATGTAGGTCGAGGGGTAGCGCAGGCCGACGAGAAGCGCGGCAAGCAGCCCCACCTTGGTATCCCATCCTCCGATGAAGAAGGACGGCGCGACGAGCGTCGTCAGCACCGCTGCGGGTACGGCATTCAGCGCGGCTTCGACGCGCGGCGGAATGCGGGTCATCTTGACGATAAGGATATAGCCGCCGATGCGCGTGAGGAAGGTCACGATGGCGGCGGCCAGAATCAGCAGGACCATATTCGCATTGAAATCGAACATGCTCAGACCTCGTGGTTTTCGCGAGCGAGGTCGGACTTGCGATTTGCCTTCACCGGCGGCAAGAACGCGGCGACGGCGACGCCTACCAGGGCGCCGATACTCACATGCCAGGGCGAGCCGATATAGCGGTGGGCAATTGCCGATGCGGCGGCACTCGCCACCACCACCGGCAGGAAATTGTCGCGTTTGCGGAAGCCGATGACAATGCCTAGGAAATAGATCGGCAGAAGGATATCGAGACCGATCGACCTGGGATCACCGATGAGGCTGCCGAGCAAGCCACCGACAAAGCTTGCCAGCACCCAGGGAATGTAGATCATCGTCGCGGAGCCGATATACCACGCGAAGGTTACGGGCTTGCCGCTTTCGTCGCGCTTGATCGTTTCGGCAAATTGCGGATCGACAAGGAAGAAGAAGGTGAGGAATTTTTCGACGAGCGAGAAGCTCCTGATATAGCGGGCGATCGCCGCCGAGTAGAGTACGTGGCGGAAATTGACTGCCAGGATCGACAACACGATCAGCCAGGCTTGGACGTTGTGACCAAAGAGATCGAGACCCACCATCTGGCTGGCGCCGGCATAGACCGTGCTGCTCATCAGCGTCAATTCGCCGACCGACATGCCCTGATCGCGCGCCAAGGCACCGAACAGGGCGCCGAAAGGTGCCGTTGCGAGGCCGACGGGGATGCCGCCCTTCAACCCGTCAATAAAATCCGCGCGACCCATCGTCCGCTCTGTCCTTCATGGAAAATCCGGAGCCTACGCCCAGATGCTGTGTTTGCAGTTCCGGCACACAGATCAAGCGCGACTTACAACCGTGATCGCCGCTTGCGCATCTGCGCCCAAGCGCTGTTCAATGGCGCGAGCTGTAAGCCGCGCGCTGGGATGCAGCAATTGAATTTACTTGATGGATAAATTGATTTTCTTGAAGTAGCCCCCGGAGACTGCTCGCAAATCGGGAGATACGGAACATGCAGAAAATCACCTTCACCAAGGAAGAAAAGGCAGCGATCGTTGCGCGCATTCAGCGCTATTTCTCCGAAGAACTCGACCAGTCGATCGGCACATTGCCCACGGAATTCCTGCTCGATTTCTTCACCACCGAGATCGGTCCCTATTACTACAATCAGGGTCTGCGCGACGCCCACGCGGCGCTGATGAGCAAGATGGAGGATTTCGGCGAGGCGATCTATCTGCTGGAGAAGGAGCCACCCAAGGGCTGATCCGTATTTACTTCTTCGGCTGGAATGTGTGCTCCAGGGCCGGGAAGCTGCGGGCTTTGACTTCGTCAGCATAGGCTTCCACAGCCTTCGAGATCGCCGGCGCCAATTCGGCAAAATGCTTGACGAAACGCGGCTTGAAATCGTTGAAGAGGCCAAGCATGTCATCGGAGACGAGGATTTGCCCGTCGCAGGCGGCAGAGGCGCCGATGCCGATGGTGGGGATGGAGACTGCAGCGGTGATTTCGCGGGCGAGGGGTTCGATCGTGCCTTCGACAACCATCGCAAAAGCACCGGCCTCGGCAATCGCCCTGGCGTCGCGTCGGATCTTGTCTGCTTCCTTCTCGGAGCGGCCGAGCGAGCGGTAGCCGCCGGTGGTGTTCACGAGCTGGGGCATGAGACCGATATGGCCGAAGACGGGGACGCCGCGGGCTGTGAGGAAGGATACGGTCTCGGCCATCTCCTCGCCGCCCTCGAGCTTCACGCCGTCGCAGCCGGTTTCCTTCAGGATGCGCGCGGCATTGCGAAAGGCCTGTTCCTTCGATTCCTGATAGGCGCCAAAGGGAAGGTCGACGATGACGCAGGCATGCTTGACACCGCGCATGACGGCCTGGCCATGGGCAATCATCATTTCCATCGTGACGCCGACTGTGGTCTCCATGCCGTAGAGCACCATGCCGAGGGAATCGCCGACCAGCAGCAGGTCGCAATGCGGGTCGAGCAGGCGGGCGATGGGTGTCGTATAGGCCGTCAGGCTGACGATTGGGCGGGTGCCCTTCATCGCTTCGATGGTGGCTGTGGTGGTGCGTTTGGTCTGTCCGACTGTGCTCATCTCATGCAGCCTTTTCGCCGGCAGCCTGCTTGCGGCCGATCACGCGGTTGTCGAGCAGGCGGGTGGAGCCGATGCGCACGAACAGGGCGATGAGCACAGGCTGGCCGTGAAGCTTCGTCAGTTGCTCCAGCGTGTCGGGATCGCGAACGGCGGCGACTTCGGCGGTAGCGAGCGGCTCGCTTTCGATGAAAGTTCGCAATGCCTCCTCGAATGCAGAGGGATCATCGGTGCCGAGCTCATAGAGCCTTTCGGCTTCCGCCAGTGCCTTTGGGACGATAGCCGCCGCTGCCCGCTCCTCCTTCGAGAGGTAGACGTTGCGGGAGGACAGAGCGAGCCCGTCCACATCACGGACTGTCGGCACCGGCACGACCCGAACGGGCTGGGCCAGATCCTCCACCATGCGGCGGATGATTGCCACCTGCTGATAGTCCTTTTCGCCGAAATAGGCGCTATCCGGCTGGACGATATTGAAGAGCTTGGTGACGACCGTTGCCACACCGGCGAAATGGCCAGGGCGCACTGCGCCCTCCAATTCGGCACCAAGTTTCGGCACGTCGACGACGGTTTCCATCGGGCGGGGATACATATCGCTGACGCCAGGTGCGAAGAGGAAATCGACGCCACCGTCTCGCAGCATGGCGCTATCGCGCTCAAGATCGCGCGGGTATTTCGCCAGATCTTCATTGGCACCGAATTGCAGCGGATTGACGAAAATGGAGGTGACGACAATGTCGTTCTCGGCTTTGGCGCGGGAAACGAGTTCCATGTGGCCGGCGTGCAGATAGCCCATGGTCGGTACCAGGCCGATGCTCTGGCCGGCCTTGCGATGCTCGCCGAGCCTCTCGCGCAGTGCCGCTATCGTGTTGATGACATCCATCGTGGCACTCCTCCCGAGGCAGCGCCGCCCCGTGCCGCCCATTTCCATCCCGTAATTTGGCGGCCCTTCTAACGTGTGCAGTGCAAAAAGGCAATTCAAGGGAATGGGCGCTTCGTGTCTTGCCTGCGTAGTTCATTGCTTCCGGCTTCGACTAGGCCAGCGCGGAGGCAGATTCAGCCGGGGTGGGAGCTATCTGAGTTGCTGTCCTCCAAAATGATATCGCTCTTCCAAGTGATGCCTGGGAGAGCGACAGCAATGTGGCCTGGCTTGTTCCAAACCTACACCGAACGGGTCAATCCGCCGTCGACCTTGAGGTTCTGGCCGGTGATGTAACCGGCACCATCGGAGGCGAGGAAGGCGACGGTGGCGGCGATTTCGGCGCTGGTGCCGTAGCGCTGCATCGGCACGCTGTCGCGGCGCTCTTCTGTGGCGGGCAGGCTGTCGATCCAACCGGGCAGGACGTTGTTCATCCGCACATTGTCGGCGGCATAGGTGTCGGCGAATATCTTGGTGTAAGAAGCAAGGCCTGCGCGGAACACGGCCGAGGTCGGGAACATCGCGGAGGGTTCGAACGTCCAGGCTGTGGAGATGTTGACGATCGCGCCGGACTTCTGCTTCTGCATGATGGGGGCGACGAGGCGGACCGAGCGGATGACGTTCATCAGATAGACGTCGAGGCCGGTGTGCCATTGCTCGTCGGTGATATCGAGGATGGGTGCGCGCGGGCCGTGGCCGGCGCTGTTTACGAGCACGTCGACCCGTCCCCACTTTGCCATCGTCGCATCGACCAGGCGCTTGAGGTCGTCATTGGACTGGTTGGAGCCGGTGATGCCGATGCCGCCGAGTTCTTCCGCAAGAGCCTCGCCCTTTCCGGAGGACGAGAGGATGGCCACCTTGAACCCGTCGGCGGCGAGACGTCTGGCGCTCTCGGCGCCCATGCCGCTGCCGCCCGCGGTGATGATCGCGACTTTTTCTATTGACATATGCGTCTCCTCTTTGGTCTTGCCCGAATGGGCTGATTGCTTCAAACTTGCCGATGAAATATCATCTTTCTTGCGCGCGAGCGAAGCAGTTACGCTCTTATTTCTCAGTAGAAAAACTATCGCATGAACGGCTCACTCGGTAAACTTCCTTCTCTGAACGGCTTGAAGGCATTCGAGGTGGCGGCGCGTCATCTGAGCTTCAGGGTGGCCGCCGAGGAACTCGGGGTTACCCAGGGTGCGGTGGCGCAGCAGGTCCGCGGGCTAGAGGCGGAGCTTGGCGTAAAGCTGTTCGAGCGGATGCCGCGAAGCCTGGTTCTCACAGGCGAAGGGCGCGGTTACATCGCCGATATCAGGCGCGCCTTCGAAATCATCGCCCAGGCGACGGGTGATCTCCGGCCGCAACCGGTCAGGCTCACCATCAGCACCACACCGACATTCGCATCGAAATGGCTGATCCCACGTCTGCCGGATTTTACGAGCCGTCATCCCGATCTCGATCTTCATATCCTCGCGACCGAGCGCATGTCGGGGTTTCAAGCGGATGGGGTGGATCTCGCGGTTCGCTATGGGCGTCCGCCTTTCGGGCCGGGCTTGGCGTCGGAGCTGTTGTTCGAACAGGAGATCATTGCGGTTTGCAGCCCTGTGTTGCTGCGCGACCGAAGGCCGCCAAAAACGTCGGAGGAGCTTGCGGACTACGCACTCCTTCACGACGCCCATAATTCCTGGCCCGAATTTATCGATACCCATTTCGGACGGGCGGCGCAGCCTTCCTACAAGGGGATCAGCTTCAACCAGACGTCGCATGCAATCGAGGCCGCCATTGCCGGGCAGGGCATTGTTCTCGCCAACCGGGATTTCGTCGCACGGGATATGGCGGAAGGGCGTTTGACGCAAGTCGTTGAGGGTACGCTCAGCGGTCCCTCCGATTTCTATCTCGTCTGGCCGCGCTATCGTAAATCGCCAGCAATCGAGACAGTGATCGCCTGGATGAGCGAGGAAGCGAAGAGGAAATAGTGGGTGCACGTCACCCAGGTTCGTTCTGGTGAATCTCCCAATCATATCCGGAATGATGTAAAGCATGCTTGACATGAATCTCGACGCCGCCATATGTAAAGCATGCTTTACAGGAAGCCGACATGAGAAAATACCGCTATCGCTTGGAGATTGGGGCGAGCATGGTCGCCTATGGCGTCATACTGACGCTCTCGCTGTGGCTGATCAATCACGATATGGTCGAAGGAACCACCTGGAAAACAATGGTGTCACTGGCGCCGATGCTGCCGGCATTTTTCATTGCCGCCTCGGTGCTGCGCCATCTTCGCCGCATTGACGAGCTGCAGCGCAAGATTCAGCTGGAAGCCTTTTCGATCGCCTTCGCCGGTACCGCGCTGATCACCTTCAGCTATGGCTTCCTTGAGAATGTCGGTTATCCGAAGCTGACGATGTTCGCCGTATGGCCGCTGATGTCGGCCCTGTGGATCGTCGGCGGCATTGTCAGCCATTTGCGCTATCGATGAAGAACCGGTTGAAAGCATTGCGGACCGAGCGCGGCTGGTCCCAGGGCGAGCTTGCTGCTAAGCTCGATGTCTCCCGGCAGACGGTCAATGCGATCGAGAACGAGCGCTATGATCCCAGCCTGCCGCTCGCCTTTATCATCGCCAGGGTTTTTGGTCTGCCGATCGAGCAGATTTTTGAGGAATGAGAGATCAGGTGGCGGGGACTGGCTGATAATGTCAGGCCGGTCGGCCACCTCATCATCAGTGGCACTTGTCATCCTGCTCCGGAATCTCCCCTTCGGAATTAGCGCTTTTCTCAATCTTTTGCTGTTAGCTGCCTGCATGGCAAAGATCGTGGCATTGGCGGCATATTTCTATCAGGCAGCGGTGGCCTTCGGGCTGCTGATTGCGGTGGCGCATCTGCTTACGCCTGTGGACTACGCCGCTTATTCGCTGTTCATCACTATCAGCCAGTTTGCCGCAATCTTCTGTTTCGAATGGGTCCGCTTCGCCTGCAGCCGCTTCTATCCAGGATCGACACCGGGAAGCGAAGCGCTTGAGCGGAAGGCTCTGGGCGTCGAGTTCGCGGCATGCGCGGCGATCTGCCTGATCGCAGCCTCCGCGTCGATCTTCTTTTCCGTTCCGGGCGACATTGCGGTCTTCGGCGGTCTGGTGGCGATTCTCCAGGGTGGCAGCGACCTGCATCTGACCATGCTGCGCTTCCGTCAGGAGTTTCGCATCTTTTCTCGGCTGCAAGGATCGCGCGCCACCATTCTGGCGGTCGGCACGCTCGCTGGCGCGATTGTTGCGCCAACCTTCGCTTCCACGGTTGCTGGCCTTCTGGCCGGTTATGTCATCTACGGTTTCTGGGCAGCGTTTCTCACTCGCGATAGCCTGCGCGAGGCAGCAAGCTTCGAGCCGGCGTTGGTCCGCAAGCATTTTGTCTACGGCAGCGTCGCGGCCAGCGCATCGGTCATGGGCATGCTGGCGCCGCTCGGCTTGAAGTCCATCCTGACAGCGGTCTTGGGAGCAGGAGGCGCTGCTGGCGCACTGCTGGCGCTCGATCTGCTGCAACGGCCGTTCGTGCTCATCGTTTCCGCCCTGCAGGCTATACAGTATCCGGATGTGGTGGCTGCCTACGATCGCGAAGGGGTAACGCCGGCTTTCAGGAAGCAGCTCGGGGATTACTACTCCCTTCTGACCGGCCTTACACTGATGACGGCGGCCGGCATCTTTGCATTGCTGCAGCCTGTGGGGCAGTTTGTCATTTCCGCAGGCCTACGCACCGAATTTCTGACTGCGGCGCCCTTTGTCATCGGCCTTGCTACATGCCGCGCGCTGACGGCAAATATGCTACCGACGCCCGCGCATCTGCGGCATCGATTGCTGGCAATTTTCCTGCTGGCGCTGCTTGACTGTTTGCTGTTGAACGCCGGCACGCTGGCGGGCGGCTATCTCGGTTCCTTCCGCGATGCGGCATTGATGGCGGGCGGCATGATCGGCGCATTGATTGCCATGGCGATCGGGGTGAAGGTGCTGGTGTCACTGCCATTCGATTTTGTCTGGCAGCCGGTCTTGCTCGCAGCCGTCGGCCTTGCCGTGCCGGTGCTTGCGACTGCCGGCTTCAGCTATTCGCTGTGGCTATCGGTGTCGGTCGGGGTGATCGGCGGCGCGCTTTTCTGCCTGCTCGGCCTTTACAGCTACTTCGTCACTATGTTCCGGCAGCAGGCCCGGTCCTAGAGTTTTTCCAGCATGGCCAGTATGCGGTCAGCACTGCCATCCCAGGAAAAGCGGGTGACGTTCTCATGGCCGCGACAACGCAGATCGTCGCGCAGGACTTCGTCCGTTGCGATCCGCTGCATGGCAACGACAAGCTCGTCCCGTCGCGTGGGGTCGAAGTAGAGAGCCGCATCGCCGGAGGCCTCGCGGACGGCGGGGATATCGGCTGCGAGCACCGGGCAACCCTGCGTCATGGCTTCGAGCGGCGGGATGCCGAAACCCTCATAAAGGCTTGGAAAGACGAAGGCTGTGGCATGGCGTTCCAGCGCTGCGATCTCCGCGTCCGTCAATCGGCCGGGAAAGAGCAAACGATCGTTCGACTGCGGGCCATCCGACTTGAACACGCTTGGGGCGGTGCCGCCGACCACCACGAGTTTCTGGCTGATATCGCCGAGCGCCTCGAAGGCGCGGATTGCGAAGTCGAGATTCTTGTTCGGCTTCATCGTGCCGACGAGCAGGAAGAAGCCATTCGTCTTCAGTCCGAGCCGCTCGATGATGATTTCATCCGGCTCGATGGCGGCAAAATGATCGACGGCGTTATAGACGACATCGATGCCGGCAGCGGATACGCGGAAGACGGAGGCGAGCTCCTGGCGCGAGAACTCGGAGACGGTGCCGATCTTGGCGGTGCGGGTGAGTACCGTCCCAAGCGCGCCATGCAGCAGGCGGTAGCTGCGCTTGAAGGATTGCGGGTGGCGAAAGATGGTGACGTCATGGATGATGACCATTTGGCGGCGATGCAGGAGCGGCCCGCTGCCGCCGAAGCCGATGAGCCTGCCGCCGCGCGAGCGTGCAAGCAGCGCCGTCTGCTCCCAGACGTGACCTGGGCCGGAGCCGAAGCTATCGGTTTTTATCGCGGAAAGTTCGAGATCGACGGGCGTATTGCCTGGCACCGCCAGCCGCCAGCTTGCGCCCTTCAATGCAGCGGGCACGGCGCCGGCAGCGATCTTGCGGTCGAGCGCTAGCGTCAGCTCGCGGGCAAAGCGCTGCACGCCGGAAAGTGGCTGGCCGAGGAAACGCCCGTTAATGGTGATCGATTGCACGCGATAGGTCCCGAAATCTTATTGATCGGGAACAGCTTGCATGATTTTCCTTAGGGAAGGTTTAGCTCTGCGTGCTTGATTTCAGGCGAGCGCGTCCGTGCTGCTGACAATCGCGACACCGCGCGTCCGCATTTCGTCGATCGCGGTTTTCACACCGGCCGGGTCGATGCCGCGGCTTGAATCCTCGATGAAACGGATTTTGACGCCGGGCAGCATCTCGACTGCGTCGAGTGCCGAGAACTTCACGCAATAATCCGTTGCCAGACCGCAGAGATCGAGCTCGGTGACGCCTTTAGCGCGCAGATGTGCGGCAAGGCCGGTCAGCGCTGCCTGATCGTTGTCGCGAAAGGCGGAATAGCTGTCGACGGCCGGGTTCTGGCCCTTCTGCTGGATGAAATCGATGCGATCGGCATGAAGAGCGGGATGGAATTGGGCGTCTTCAGTATTCTGGACGCAATGGTCCGGCCACATCATCTGCGGCTTGCCCGAGAGCATGCCCATCTCGAAAGGCTTCTTGCCGTGATGGGCCGAGGCGAAGCTGCCGTGACCAGCCGGATGCCAGTCCTGCGATGCCACGATCAGGTCGTATCTGCCGCTGTCGATCAGTCTGTTGGCAACGGGCACTATCTCATCGCCTTCAGGTACCGGAAGATTGCCGCCGGGGCAGAAGCCGTTCTGGATGTCGATGAGCAGCAGTGCTTTCATGAGGCCTGTCCTTCCGTCCTTGTTGCACTGCACGATGCCAAGTGACGAGCTTTGGATCAAGCCTTTTGCGCCCCGCCGATCAAGGCGGCGAGGCGCGATGGTTTGCAAAGGCTTACGCGACGGGCTTGTGGCCCTTGAGGCCATAGTAGGCGATGTAGACGTAGCAGATGATCGGCATCAGGAAGGCGAGGTGGATGCCGATGGTGTCGGCAAGGCCGCCCTGGATCATCGGCAGGATGGCGCCGCCGACAATGGCCAGGCACAGGATGCCCGAGCCCTGGCTCGTATATTTGCCGAGACCATGCAGCGCCAGGCTGAAGATCGTCGGGAACATGATGGAGTTGAACAGGCCGATCGCCAGTACGGACCACATGGCAACGTGGCCTGTCGTCAGCACGGTGACCGCGAGCAGGATGATGACCACGGCGGCATTGAAGGCGAGCGCCTTGCCATCGTCTATATGACGCATGATTAGTGCCCCGACGAAACGGCCGATCATGGCGCCGCCCCAAAAATAGGAGACATAATGAGCGGCGTCCGCCTCGGAGAGGTGGGCAATATCCGGCTGGCTCAGGAAGTTGACGAGGAAGCTGCCGACGCTGACTTCGGCGCCGACATAGAGAAATATGCCGACAGCGCCGAGCACGAGATGGCGATATTGCCAGGCAGAACCGCCGCCGCGCATCGGCTCGACGGTTTCCTCATCCTCGACCTTAGGCAGTTTCAGGGCCGCGAAGACGGCGGCCAACACCAGGAAGGCGACGGCAAGCAGCAGGTAGGGGAATTTCACTGCACTTGCTTCCGCGACCCGTATCGCGTCGAGCTGTTCCGGCGTGGCGTTGGTGGCGGCAACGGTTGCGGCCGACAGGATCAGCATGGCGCCGAAGAGCGGTGCGATCGTCGTGCCGAGCGAATTGAAGGCCTGCGTCAGGTTCAGGCGGCTTGCGGCGGTATCAGGCGGTCCCAATACGGTGACATAGGGATTGGCCGCGACCTGCAGGATCGTGATGCCGGTGGCGAGCACGAAGAGGGCGCCGAGGAAAAGGCCATAGACGCGATAGCTGGCGGCCGGGATGAACAGCGCGCAGCCAACGGCTGCAATGGCAAGGCCGACGACAATGCCCCACTTATAGGTGATGCGCTTCACAAGCGCTCCAGCCGGCAGCGATACGATGAAATATGCGCCGAAGAAGCAGAGCTGGATCAGCATCGACTGGGTATAATTGAGCTGAAAGACGCTCTTCAGGTGCGGGACCAGAATGTCGTTCAGGCAGGTGATGAAGCCCCACATGAAAAAGAGTGAGGTGAGTGCGATAAGCGCGAATTGATAATTGCCCTGGCCTTGGCGTGCGGATGCACGCGCGCTGGTGGACGCAGAGCTTGTTGCTGAGCCAGCCACTTTTTTATCCTCTGTTCTTGTTTTGCCAGGCTTCGATGTTCGACCCGGGCGGCAAGCCCGAACGGGCCGAAAGACAGGCTGGCAGCGGCTTGCCGAGATCCCGCGGGAGGTGTGGAATCCCGAAGCCACTAAGGTCGATATAATCGATTGGGCTCACATTGGTAGCATGCTAGCGATGCGGATTTTGCAGGGCAGGGTTGTTGGAACCGGGAGGGCGAGATAAAGTCGGATCGCATCATGCAAGTTGTTTCGCGATCTCAGGTCGCTAGTTCCATTTGCCAATCGACAAAGATAACTTGGGTGAGAATTGCGTCGGTAGTTTTGAAAGACGCGGCGAGTGAGCTGACTGCTGAGCTGTTTCACCGTTCTTAAGTTAGGTTAATTGCATATCATGAGGCTAGGAGGCGGCTTACGCTCATCTCCTGTTACTCATTGGGGATCAAATGGTGCGAATAAAAGAACCTGCCGTAGATATGAATGCGCTGCGCTTGAGCGCTAAAAAAGAAGTGGCGCGGAACTATTCGGCTTCCCTCATGTCCAATACAAAATGGCGCCTTCTGTTCAAGGCACTGGAAGCTTCCGACGCCGATATCAAGGGGATCGCGGTCAAATTCATTGGTGCTAATCAAGAATGGTCGCCAGTGCTTCCTAGCTTATATCCACCCTATGTATACGTGGATTTGTGGCCGCTGAATGTTTACCCTTTGGTCGAGATAGAGTGGATTGAGTTTCGGCGCGTTGTGGTGAAAAAAAGACCCAAAAATGTCCCCTCAGAACTTGTTCCACAGGACATAAATGCCATTCGCGCTGTGATTGAGGCCACAGGAAAACACTTCCCCATTGAAGATACTGAACAAGGCTTCAAAGTCATTGGGCATCTGAAATAGTAGACTCGGGCTTACTCCCCACACGTCAGGGATAAGCGTAGCAAGCGCGGGATCATCTTGCCTAGGAAGCGCAGCCGGCTGCACTGGCAACATCCAGTTTTGCGTCGACGGTCGCCAGCCGTCGAGCCAGCGCCGTCGATACATCCTACCAAGAGCGAGTGAGCCGGGGCGTTCGGCGATCAGTCGAAAGCCAATCCTTCTTCCTCGATAGACTTCCGCACGGCGTCACGCTGCCTCATGCGAGCGTACCAGGCTTCGAGATTGCGCAGCCCATCGAAGTGGATGCCGGCCTTGTAGTAGGACTTGAGCCACTCGGCCTGGCCCCAGCCGGTGAGCGCAAACAGATAGGCATCGGCTACCGTGAACCTGTCGCCCATCAGGAAGGGGCGACCGGCGAGATGCTCGTTGATCCATTGATATCGCTTCTCGAGTTTCGGTCTTGCCGTCTCGACATAGTTCCCCGCCAGCCGCGCATAGAGGAGCGGAATGAAGCCCTTGTGGATCTCCGTCGACAGGAAGCCCAGCATTTCCTGCAGGTTGTAGCGCTCCATCGTGCCGGCGGCAGCGGCCAGCCCGGATTCGGGCTTTAAATCCGCCAGATATTGAACGATGGCCGGCCCCTCTCGCAGGAGATTGCCATCGGCGAGTTCGAGAAGGGGGACATAGCCGTGCGGGTTGATGTCGTAGAAATCCAGCCCCGCCTCGGTCTTGTGGCTGGTGTGATCGACCTTGATCAGCTCAGCGTCGAGACCGAGTTCGTTGATGACGATATGGGGCGAGAGCGAGCAGCTTGCGGGCAGATAGTACAATTTCATCAGGGGCCTCCATGGTGTTTCCAGTGCCAGCTTTCGCTTGGAAAGGTGGTCGTTGATCCATGTAGTCCGATTGGTATGGAATAGTAAGAACGGAAAAGTTTGACATCTAGGTACAAAAATTATACCGGCATGCACATGAGGTATATCCGATGAAAAAGACCGTCACAGGCTGCTCCGTCGAGGAGGCGATGCATTTGCTGGGGGGGCGCTGGCGGCTGCTGATCGTGTCCTATCTGGTCGATGGTCCACAACGCTTCAACGAGTTGCGGCGGCTGATGCCGGGCATCTCGCAGAGAATGCTGACTTTGGACCTGCGTGCGCTGGAGGAGGCCGGTCTTATTAACCGCACGGTCTATCCCACGGTTCCTGTGAAGGTCGAGTATTCGTTGACGGAGGACGGATGCCGTCTGGAGAAGGTGGTGGCGGTGGTCAAGGAGTTTGGGCTGTGGCTGAAGGATCGGGATGCGCAGGTGGTCAGAGAGCCTGAAATCTCACCACAGCTCATAGTATAAATCACGCCAATCGGGATTCGCTTTCTCAATCAGCTCGATCTTCCACTGGCGATACCAGCGTTTCAGGGACTTTTCCCGCTGTATGGCTGAAACGATGTCTGCGTGGTGTTCATACCAGACGAGCCGCGTGCATCCGTATTTCCATGCGAATCCAGGCGTCAGACCTTCACGATACTCATAGATGCGACGTTCAAGATCGGCTGTGACGCCGATGTATAGCGTGCCACGTTTGTGGTTGGTGATGATGTAAGTATATCCACCCATGCGTGCAGGATGCTGGCGGAGATGATGGTCGTCAAGAGCTAGGAATACCGGACGGTGGTGTTTGCGTTTGCCACTCTATTGTACTCTACACTCCGTCATCCTCGGGCTTGACCCGAGGATCCAAGCACAGGCCTTGCTAGTTGCCGACAATGACGACGGCTTTGTACGCATCCGTGCCACGCTCATGGCTTTATTGGATATAATGCGTCCGATTTGAATGCTTGTGCGTGGATCCTCGGGTCAAGCCCGAGGATGACGGAGGGCTGGGAGAGGAGACGCCCAAAGTGAGTCTGGTGCTCGTAGGCTCTAAACACTCTGGTCCCAAACCGGATGATCCAGCTGCTCACACCCTTTCCACAAACCCATCCAGCACTCTTTTCTGCCCCGCCCGATCAAACTCGATCGTCAGCTTGTTACCCTCGATCTCCGACACATTGCCGTTGCCGAACTTGATGTGGAAGACGCGGTCGCCGACAATGAATTTCGAGGGTTCTGAGGAGGTGGATTTGGCCACCAGTTCGCCGTCGATGGTGCGGGTCTTCGGGCCGCTTTCGCCATAGCCGATGCGTTCCACGGCGTGGCCGGAGCGAGAGCCCCAATTGTCGCGGGTGGCGTCGGTCTTGTTGGCCTGGGCGCGTTTCCAGCCTGGGGTAGAGTAGGAGTTGGCGAAGGGCTCGGCCTTGTCGAAGCGCGACTGGCCATAGCCGCCGCGGCCGTAACCGCCGTAGGATTGCTCGACCTCGGCGACTTCGACATGGGTGATCGGCAATTCGTCGAGGAAGCGGGAAGGGATGGTCGACTGCCATAGGCCGTGGATGCGGCGATTGGAGACGAACCAGATGTGGCAGCGGCGCTTGGCGCGGGTGAGGCCGACATAGGCGAGACGGCGCTCTTCCTCCAGGCCCGCACGGCCGCTTTCGTCCAGCGAGCGCTGATGCGGGAAAAGGCCTTCCTCCCAGCCGGGCAGGAAAACGGTCTCGAATTCCAGGCCCTTGGCCGAGTGCAGTGTCATGATCGAGACGGCGTCGAGGTTTTCGTTCTGCTCGACATCCATGACGAGCGCGACATGCTCCAGGAACCCGCGCATGGATTCGAAACTGTCCATCGAGCGGATGAGTTCCTTCAGGTTTTCCAGCCGTCCGGGCGCTTCCGCCGATTTGTCGTTCTTCCACATGTCCGTATAGCCGGACTCTTCGAGGATCTGCTCGGCAAGGTCCGTATGCGGAGTGTTTTCGAGCAGGCCCTGCCAGCGGCGGAAGGACTGCACGACGTCGAACAGCGCCTTGCGCGGCTTCGGCTTCATCTCGTCGGTCTCGATGATGTCGGCTGCTGCCGCCAGCATCGGGATGTTGCGAGCGCGGGCATAATCATGCAGCGCGCGTATGGTGGTGTCGCCAAGGCCGCGCTTCGGCGTATTGACGATGCGCTCGAAGGCGAGGTCGTCGGCCGGCTGGCAGACCAGGCGGAAATAGGCCATGGCGTCGCGGATTTCGAGACGCTCATAGAAGCGGGGGCCACCGACGACGCGGTAGTTGAGGCCGAGCGTGACGAAACGATCTTCGAATTCACGCATCTGGAAGGAGGCGCGCACCAGGATCGCCATATCGTTCAGTCTATGCTGATTGCGCTGAAGCTGCTCGATCTCTTCGCCGATGGCGCGGGCTTCTTCCTCGGAATCCCAGGAGGCGTGCACCTGCACCTTGATGTCTTCGGGATCGGAACGGTCGGTAAACAGCGTCTTGCCGAGCCGGCCTTCATTATGGGAAATCAGATGGGCCGCGGCGCCGAGAATATGCTCGGTCGAGCGATAGTTGCGCTCGAGCTTGATCACCTTGGCGCCAGGAAAATCCTTCTCGAAGCGAAGGATATTGTCCACTTCCGCGCCACGCCAGCCATAGATCGACTGGTCGTCGTCACCCACGCAGCAGACATTCTGCAACTCGCCCTTCGGCCGCTGCGCCAGGAGGCGCAACCACATATATTGCGCCGTGTTGGTATCCTGATACTCGTCGACGAGGATATAGCGGAAGCGTTGGTGATAATCCTTCAGCACATCCGGATTCTGCCGGAACATGTTGATCGGATGCAGCAAAAGGTCGCCGAAGTCGCAGGCATTCAGCGTCTTCAGGCGATTCTGGTAGGCGGCGTAGAGTTCGCGGCCCTTGCCATTGGCAAAGGCGCGGGCGTCGCCCTCCGGAATCTCGGCCGGGCCGAGGCCCTTGTTCTTCCAGGTGTCGATCATGCCGGCGAATTGCTTGGCCGGCCAGCGCTTGTCGTCGATGCCCTCTGCCTGGATTAACTGCTTGATCAGGCGGGTAACGTCGTCGGTATCGAGAATGGTGAAGCTGGAGGAGAGGCCCACCAATTCGGCATGACGGCGCAGCAGTTTGACGCCAATCGAGTGGAAGGTGCCGAGCCATGGCATGCCTTCGACCGCCCCGCCGACGAGCAGGGCAACGCGTTCCTTCATCTCGCGCGCCGCCTTGTTGGTGAAGGTGACGGCAAGGATCTGGCTGGGGAAGGCGCGGTTGGTGGACAGGATATGGGCGATACGGGTCGTGAGCACCCGCGTCTTGCCCGTGCCGGCGCCGGCAAGCACCAGAACGGGGCCGTCGAGCGTCTCCACGGCTTCCGTCTGCTCCGGATTGAGGCCTGAGAGATAGTCCGGCCGGCGACCGCTGTCGCGCGCTGCCATGGCGCGTGCCGCAATGCCGCCGCCGATGCTGCCGGTATCCGGCGCAGCGCGGCGCGGCGCCAGGTGCTCCGGCTCCTCGTCAAAGAAGGGAATGTCGTCATGTCCGATGGTCATGCGGCCCAATGTAATGATTCTACCCTGAAAGGCAAAAGAAACGGGCCGAAAATAGAACAAAAAGTGCACATTCACAGGGAGAAAGCAGTGGGGGAAACGCCTTTTCGGTGTTCGATAGGCGACGTTGGGCTACGAATAAAACGCCTCGTTGTCCGCGCAAAGATTACAACTTCGTCATAATCGGCAGCAAAGCTTGCCGCATATGTATAAAAAAACGATATTGCAGCAAATCGGGCACAATCGTGCGTTATACCACCGCCGACCCGTATTTGGCCTCAGTCAGTGCGCTTGACGAAAAGAGGCCATACCGAACTGACGACGCGATTTCATCGCCTCTGACACAAAGAGCCGGAGACGTACATGACCGCCTGGAAGCAACTTTCCTTGTGTTTTTTCTTGCTGGTAGCAGGTTTTGCCGCCGCCGTGGCCTTTGTGCCCGGCGCAGCCGGCCTTTTGCGAGGCGTAGGTGTTCCCGAGGCTGCCGTAGCGGTCCTTGCGCCTGGCAAGAACAGCAATGGTGGGAAACAGGCGGATGCGGCCAATGGCGCAGGGCGGCGCGGGCAGAATGTGCCTTTGGTGGTCACCGAGCCAGTGGTTGGCGCTATCGTCAATGATCGCCTGAGTGCGATCGGCACGGGCGATGCCATTCGTTCCGTGGTCGTCATGCCGCAGGCGGCCGGCACGATCCGTGAAATCCTCATCAAATCCGGCGACCGCGTGAAGCAGGGGCAGGTGCTGGCGCGCCTCGACGATGACGAGCAGATCATTGCCCGCGGCCAGGCGGAAGTGGCGCTGAAGAGCGCCTCCGAGAAATCTCAGCTTTATCGCAATATCAAATCCAGCGTTTCGCGCATGGATGTCTTCGACGCCGAGATCGTCGAGCAGGGTGCGAAACTCGCGCTGCAATCGGCGGAGCTGGCGCTGAAGCGCCGCGACGTCGTTGCGCCGATCGATGGCATCGTCGGCATCGTGCCCGTTGTCGTCGGTGATAACGTGACGACGGCCACCAGCATCGTCATGCTTGATGATCGCTCCGAGATTCTGGTGGATTACTGGGTGCCGGAACGCTTTGCCAACACGGTCAAGGTCGATCAGCCGGTCGAGGCGACATCGGTTGCGCTGCCAGGACGCGTCTTCACGGGTGCGGTCGAGGCGGTGGACAATCGCGTCGATGGCGCCAGCCGGACCCTGCGCATTCGCGCGCGCATCGACAATGCCGCCGATGAGCTCCGCGCCGGCATGTCCTTCAACGTCGGCATGCGTTTTGCCGGCGATACCTATCCGTCCGTCGATCCGCTTGCCGTGCAATGGGATGGGGAGGGCGCCCATGTCTGGCGCGTCGCTAACGGCAAGTCGTCGAAGGTGCGGGTCAGTATCGTCCAACGCAATCCTGATGCCGTCTTGGTCAAGGGCGATCTTCGCGATGGCGATCCCGTCGTCATCGAGGGGCTGCAGCGCGTGACCGAGGGCGGCGACGTGCGCTTTGCGCGCGATGTCGCCCAGGCGACGGAGGTCATCACGCAATGACCGGCCACAATGATGATGTGACCGAATCCGGTGCTAGCCACGCCAAGCAGTCATTCACGGCAATCTTCGTGCGCCGGCCGATCCTGGCGCTGGTCTTCAATACGCTGCTGGTCGTTGCCGGTCTCGCCGCTTATTTCGGCGTCGAAGTCCGCGAACTGCCTGACGTCGACCGTCCCGTCGTCACTGTCAGAACGATGTTCGACGGCGCGTCGCCGCAGACGATCGACCAGGAGTTGACCAAGGTCATCGAAGGCGCGGTAGCCCGCGTCAGCGGATTGAAGTCGGTCTCCTCCAGCTCCTCCTTTGGGCAAAGCAGAGTGACGTTGGAGTTTTCCGATGCCACGGATCTTTCCGTCGCGGCCAACGATGTGCGCGATGCGATCGGCCGTATCACCGAGCAATTGCCAGATCAGGCCGATGCGCCGCAGATCGTCAAGGCGGATTCGGATTCGCAGCCGATCATGCGCCTTGCCGTCACCTCCAATACGCTGACGATGGATGACCTGACGCAGCTCGTCGACAAGGAGATCACCGATCGACTGGCTTCGGTGGAAGGCGTTGCCGATGTCGAGCTTTACGGCGATCAGGAGAAGGTTTTCCGCATCGATGTCGATCAGGCAGCGCTTGCCGGGCGAGGGCTGACGATTGGCGATCTGACGACGGCGCTTGCGACTGCGGCCCTCGACGTGCCTGCGGGGTCGCTGAAAAGCGCGCGCCAGGATATCGTCGTGCGCGCCACCGCGGCGCTACAGACACCGGAAGAATTCGCGCGGCTGATTATTAAAGATCGCGTCCGGCTCTCTGATGTCGCCACCGTGACGCTCGGTCCGCGCGACGGGACGACCGCCTTGCGTTCCAACGGCGTGCAGGGTGTCGGGCTTGGCATTATCCGTCAGGCGCAGTCGAACACGCTGAATATCTCCGAAGGCGTGAAGGGCGTCGTTGCGCAGCTTGCGAAGACGCTTCCGGAGGGGACGCGGATCGTCATTACCAGCGATGACGCCGTCTTCATTCAGGGAGCGATCCACGAGGTCGTGCTGGCGCTGATCCTTTCGGCCCTGATCGTCACCGTTGTCATCTACCTCTTCCTGCGCGATTGGCGGGCAACGCTGATCCCGGTCGTCACCATGCCGGTGGCGCTGACGGGCACGCTTGCCGCGCTCTACATGGTTGGCTTCTCCATCAACATCCTGACGCTGCTGGCGATCGTGCTGGCCACCGGCCTCGTGGTCGACGACGCCATCGTCGTGCTTGAGAATATCGTGCGCCGCAGGGCCGAGAAGATCGGGCCGCGGGCGGCGGCCGTGCTTGGCACCCGCGAGGTGTTCTTCGCCGTTATCGCGACGACAGCGACGCTTGCCGCTGTGTTCATTCCGCTGTCGTTTCTACCGGGGCAGGTGGGCGGCCTGTTCCGCGAGTTCGGTTTCGTGCTTGCTTTCTCAGTCGGCCTGTCATCCATCGTGGCGCTGACGCTTTGCCCGATGCTTGCTTCGCGGATGCTGACCAAGGAGATGCGCGAGGATCATGGCGTGCTCGGGCGCTTCGGCGAGCTGTTTGCCGATGTCTACCGGCGAACGTTGCGAGCCTGCCTGAACGGGCCGTTGGTCGTCATCGTCTTCTGCGCCCTGTTTTCCGCCGCCGCTGTTCTCGCGTTCTTGAATGTCAAAAGCGAGCTCACGCCGAACGAAGACCGCGCCATGGTCATGCTTCGCTTGACGACGCCGCAGGGAGCGGGGCTCGATTATACGAAGGATCAGCTGCAGCGCGTCGAGGAGGGGCTGCAGCCGCTGATGGATAGCGGCGATATCCGCAACATCTACGCGATCTCTGGCATGAACAGCCAGAAGAACAGCGGCTTCATGGTGCTGACGCTGGCGCCCTGGAGCGAACGGCATCGCACGCAGCAGGATATCGTTTCCGATATCAATCGCGCCATGGCCGATGTGCCGGCTCTTCGCGGTAACGTCGTTCAGGCGAACAGCCTGCGTATCCGTGGCGCCGGCAGCGGCGTACAGATGGCACTCATCGGCAACAATCACGAGGCGCTGACGGAATCGGCGCTGAAGCTGGTGCAGGCACTCGACGCGACGGGGCAGTTCGACACGCCCCGGCTCAACAACGAACCGACGCAGGCCCAGGTCTCCGTTGCCATCGACCGCGAGCGCGCGTCCGATCTCGGTGTCGACATAGCGGGCCTTTCGGTGGCGCTGCAGTCCTTGCTGGAAGGGCGTTCCGTCGTCGATGTCTTCGTTGCCGGCGAATCCTACCCGGTGCTGCTAACCTCGACGATGCGCCCGATCGACGATCCCACGGATCTCGAAAACGTCTTCCTGAAGACGGGCGATGGCAAGATCGTGCCGATGTCGGTAATCGCGTCCCTGAAGGAAAATGCGGTCGCGCCGCAGCTGACCCGCGAGCAGCAGCTGGCCTCGGTTGCGATCACCGCCGGCCTCAAGAACGGCATGTCGCTGGGACAAGCCGTCGAAGAGGTCACGAGGATCGCGGCGCCGCTATTGCCGCCCGGCGCGCGGCTGATGCCGCTGGCGGAAGCCGCGACGCTGGAGGAAAATTCCAGCGGCATGGCGCTGACCTTCGGCTTTGCCATCGTCATCATCTTCCTTGTGCTGGCCGCGCAGTTCGAAAGCGTGTTGTCGTCGCTGATCATCATGTCCACGGTGCCGCTGGGCCTTGCCTGCGCGGTCTTCGCTCTGGTCATCACAGGTTCCAGCCTCAACATTTACAGCCAGATCGGGCTGGTGCTGCTCGTCGGCGTCATGGCGAAGAACGGTATCCTCATCGTCGAATTCGCCAACCAGCTCCGTGACAAGGGCGAGGGTGTGCGCGATGCGATCGAGAAGGCCTGTGCGCTGCGTCTGCGCCCCGTCATGATGACCATGATCGCGACCATCCTCGGCGGCGTGCCGCTGGTGTTTGCCGAAGGGGCCGGCGCGGAGGCGCGCGTCGCGCTCGGCTGGGTGATCGTCGGCGGGCTAGGTTTTGCGACATTGGTGACGCTCTACATCACGCCTGTCGCCTACCTCCTCATTGCCCGCTTTGCGAAGCCACAAACCCACGAGGAGCAGCGCTTGCATGATGAGATGTCGGATGCCGCACTTCGTTCGAAGCTTGCCAATCTGAGGGCTGCGGAATGAAGGCGGCACGGATGAGTTGCTTTCTCTTCGTCCCACGCTCTCATTTATGGTAAATCATGCGTTCCGATTAGCGGTTTATTAAGCGTGTTTGCTAATCATAGCGGCATGTAACCGCTGGGGTTCGGGTGTTGTTTTTGCCCGGCTCCTCGTCCGCCGATACTCTCGGCCCGCGTGCATGAGCGCCCGCGGCAAGGTTCCGATGTCTCCCTGTATTTGTTGCGTATTGTTGCGTCCGGAGTTCGTGTGCCGTGAGTATTTTTTCGACCTTCATCAGGGTCAGTCCCTCTGTGAATACAGCGCTGGAAGTGTTGAAGAACACCCAGGCAAAATTGACCAATGCGGAGCGGCAAATGTCGTCCGGACTGCGGGTGCAGACGGCCAATGACAATGCCACCTACTGGAAAATCTCGGTTTTGACGCATACCGACATCGGCGCGATCTCGTCGGTGCAGGATGCGCTCGGCCTTGCGGCATCCACGGTGAATACCGCGTCCACGGGCGTCAGCAGCGCGATCGACGTCGTGACGCAGATCAGGACGAAGCTGGTCAGCGCCTACGAGACGAGCGTCGACAGGACCAAGCTCAATGATGAGATCACGCAGCTCAAGCAGCAGTTACGCAATGTCGGGGAGTCGGCGACCTTCAACGGTGTCAACTGGACCGTGCTGGAGGATGGCACCGATCCGACGCAGCCGCATCAGGTGCCCGGTTCTCTCATCCGCGGCAGCAATGGAACCGTCTCGATCGGCATGCTGAGCTACGAAGGCGTGACATCGACGAGCGGGACCATCACGTCAAGCGATGCGCGTTACCTGATCGACGACCGGTCGAGCGGCTCCGGCGGATACGGCGTGCTGACGTCGACGGCCTTTGCCACCGCCGCCGGTTCCGCCAAGGATTATGTGCTGATCGGCAGCAAGAACGGCAATACGAGCGGCCAGGTCGAAATCTCGCTCGATGCCAATACGACGAAGGGTGCCCTGACCGATATGGTCAACACCGTGACGGGGATGCTGCAGCAGCTGAACACAATCGGCTCCGCCTTCGGTTCTCTCGAATCCCGCATCGGTCTGCAGACGGCGTTCGCCCAGCAGCTCAGCGATTCGCTGACCAGCGGCGTCGGCAAGCTCGTGGACGCCGATATGGAGCAGCAGTCCAGCAAGGTCCTGGCGTTGCAGACGCAGCAGCAGCTCGGACTGCAGTCACTCTCGATCGCCAATGCGAGCTACAACACCGTGCTGCAGCTCTTCCAGAATCTCTAATCGTCGACCCCTCGGGATCTCGGGGCGGCGATTGGTGTTCTGAAAAGCCGCACGTTTGCGCTGTGCACAGGGGACAACGGTCCGGAGAAGTTTTCTCTTCATCATATTGCCGCAATGCTTCATATCTGCTGCGGCCATCGAACTGGAGAGCGACGATTCTATGATCAAGAAAATTGCCATGCTTGCCCTAGCGGCGGCCTTTTTGAACGCATGCACGACGACCGACCCCTATACGGGCGAGCAGAAGATGTCCAACACGGCAGGCGGTGCGGCACTCGGTGCGGGCGTCGGTGCTGTGGCCGGCCTTCTGATCGGTCATTCGCCGTCTTCGCGCCGCAATGCAGCGCTGATCGGCGCCGGCGTTGGCGCACTCGCAGGTGCCGGCATCGGCAACTATATGGACCAGCAGGAATCCGAGCTGCGCGCGCAGCTGCAGGGCACCGGGGTTTCGGTTACCCGCGCCGGCGACCGCATCATCCTGAACATGCCGTCAGCGATCACCTTCGATATCGACCGGGATGCGATCAAGCCGGAATTCTTCGCGACGCTTAATTCGGTCGCCATCGTTCTGCGCAAGTTCAACCGCACGCTGATCGACGTCAACGGTCATACGGACTCGACCGGCAGCCTGCAGCATAACCAGGATCTGTCCGAACGCCGCGCCGGCTCGGTTGCCTCTTACCTTGGCAGCCAGGGCATCGACCAGCGCCGCATGTCTGCCATTGGCTTCGGTCCGACGCAGCCGGTTGCATCCAACGCGAGCGAAGCTGGACGCGCCCAGAACCGCCGCGTCGAGATCCAGATCGCGCCGATCACGCAGAACGGCTAAGCCTTTCTCAATCCAAAACGGCCGGGTCTCACGATCCGGCCGTTTTTCTTGCGCGCTGTCATCACGCGTGCATGCTTGCGCCCTTGGTGATCTTGTCGACGATCTTCTTGTCGGCCCGGATGGCGATGCCGACGACCTTGGCGTCTTCGGGGGCGAATTCGGAAAAGACGGCGCGATTGGCCGCGTCATGGCCGGTCGCAAACATTTCCTCAATGAACAGCGAAGAGGTGACGCCGCGTTCCAGCGAGCGGCGATGGATGGTGGCAATGCTGCTTTCGTCGGCCGAGAGGACGATGATCGGCTGGATCGATAATGCGTTGTAGACGTTGCCGGCACGATCGCGATAGGGTTCGCCGATGATTTCCGGATTTTGTCCGGCTATGCCGCTTGTGAGAAATGCGGTCACATTCAGTTTTTGCCAGGATTGAAGGTCGCTTCGCAGGACGATCGCGATTTTGGTATCGAACATCGGTGGTCACTTTCATGCAGTCTGGAAATGGGACGTTGCGCGAGGATGTAGCCGGACAGATCTTCGAGGGTCTTGAACGTTTGTGCGTGACGCCTGAAGCGAACCGCATCCTGTCGGCGCCCGCCTATCCGGGCATCGAACGCATACAGGCGCAATTTCGCGGCGACGCCTTCGATCTCCATCGGCACGACACCTATGCGCTGGGGGTCACCATGCGCGGCGTTCAGACCTTCCGCTATCGTGGCGAGCAGCGCTACAGCCTGCCGGGGCGGGTGATCGTCCTGCATCCGGACGAGCTGCATGACGGCGGCGCGGCAACCGATGACGGCCTTGTCTACCGGATGCTCTATCTGGAGCCTTCCGTGCTGTTTCAGTGTCTGGAGGCGGCGCGCATAGGCCTGCCTTTTGTCGACGAGCCTGTGATTGACGATAACCGCTTTGCCGGCCTGCTGTTGGCAGCACTTGGCGAACTCGACCGTGAACTCGATGAACTCTTCGTCGACGACTTCGTCTCACAGCTTGCCGATGGCCTCGTGCAGCATGCGCGCCTGCCGCTGAGGCCGCTAGGGAGCATCGCCTGGGGGCAGGCGAAAGCGGCGCGCGACTATCTCGAGGCTCATGTGACCCGGGGTGTGAGTTCACAGGACCTTGAGCGGATCACCGGGCTTGATCGGTTTGCGCTCGCCCGGCATTTTCGAGCTGCCTTCGCCACCAGCCCGCACCGCTTCCTGCTGATGCGGCGGCTACAGCAGGCAAAGATCATGATCAGCCAGGGTGAGCCGATCGCCGAAATTGCCGCTGCGACCGGCTTTGCCGACCAAAGCCATCTGACCCGACATTTCAAGAAGGCCTTCGGCATCGCGCCCGGTGCTTGGGGCAATATGGTGCGGGGAGGCGGACGGCGGGGCTGACGGGCTTTCAGTGGTGGCCGAGAAACTGCTTGAGTTCCGGCGTCTGTGGATTGGCGAAGACGTCGCTTGGTGGCCCGATTTCGTGAACTCGCCCCTGATGCATGAAGACGACACGGGAGCAGACGTCGCGGGCGAATTTCATCTCATGCGTCACCATCAGCAGCGTCATGCCTTCGCTTGCCAGTTCGCGCACAACGGCGAGAACTTCGGCGACCAGCTCCGGGTCGAGCGCCGAGGTGATCTCGTCGCAGAGAAGCGCGATCGGCTGCATGGCGAGTGCCCTGGCAATGGCGACACGCTGTTGCTGGCCGCCGGAGAGTTCGTCCGGATAGGCGTCGAACTTGTGCCCGAGGCCGACGCGATCGAGCATCCGTCGCGCCATGGCCTCCGCTTCGGCCTTGGCGATCTTCTTGACGACCATCTGCGACAGCATGACGTTGCGGCCCGCACTCAGATGCGGAAACAGATTGAATTGCTGGAAGATCATGCCGACCTTCAGCCGCAGCGCCTTCAGGTGCAAATCGTCGGGCAGGAGTTGCGCTCCTGCGACCGAGATCGAGCCGTCGTTGATCGTCTCCAGCCCATTGATGCAGCGCAGAAGCGTCGACTTTCCCGAGCCGCTCTTGCCGATGATGGCGATCACCTCGCCGGGTTCCACATCGAGGTTGATGCCTTTCAGAACCTCGTTGGTGCCAAAGCTCTTGCGGACTTCAGTGACCTCGATGAGCGACATTGAGCTTCCTTTCCAGGATCTGGCTGCTTTTCGACAGCGGCCAGCACAGGGCAAAATAGATGAGTGCGACGAAGCCGTAGACGGTGAATGGCTGGAAGGTCGCATTGGTGATGACGGTGCCGGCCTTCGACAACTCTACGAAGCCGATGATCGAGGTGAGGGCGGTGCCCTTGACGACCTGCACGGAGAAACCGACCGTCGGCGGCACGGCGATGCGCAGCGCCTGCGGCAGGATGACGTAGCGCATCTGCTGGATATAGCCCATGCCGAGGCTGGCGGAGGCCTCCCATTGGCCTTTGGCGACCGCCTCGACGCAGCCGCGCCAGATTTCGGTAAGGAAGGCGGCCGACCAGAGGGTCAGTGCAGCGCCCGCAGCGAGCCACGCCGGTACGTCGATGCCGAACAGGCCCAGGCCGAAGAAGGCGAGGAAGAGCTGCATCAGCAGCGGCGTGCCCTGAAACAGCTCAACGAAATACTTGACGGCGATGCGCCCGGCCTTGCGTTTGCCAATGCGCAGGAACAGCAGGGTTGCGCCGACGATGGCGCCGCCGGCAAAGGAGACCAGCGACAGAAGTATCGTCCAGCGCGTGGCCAGCAGCAGGCCGCGCAGAATATCCCAAGTGGTGAACTGGATCATCGGCTGGCCCTGCGGGGAAAGATCAATGCGCCGACGACCGCAAGCGCCTGCCGGAGCAGGATTGCCAGCGCCAGATAGATCGCCGTGGACACGAAATAGGCTTCGAAGGCGCGGAAGGAGCGCGACTGGATGAAGTTTGCCGCGAAGGTCAGATCTTCCGCCGCGATCTGCGAGACGACCGAGGAGCCAAGCATGACGATGACGACCTGTGATGACAGCGCCGGCCAGATGCGCTGCAGGGAGGGCACGAGGACGACATGACGGAAGGTCTCGAATGGCGTCATCGCGAGGCTGGCGCCGGCCTCGAACTGGCCGCGCGGGGTTGCCTGTATGCCGGCGCGGATGATCTCGCAGCTATAGGCGCCAAGATTGATGACCATGGCGAGATTGGCGGCCGTCATCTCGTTCATCTGGACACCGATGCCGGGCAGGCCGAAGAAGATGAAGAAGAGCTGGATCAGAAATGGCGTGTTGCGGATCAGCTCGACATAGGTGGCGACAAGAGGTTTGAGCCAGCCTGGGCCGAGCGCACGCACCCAGGCGCAGGCTATGCCGAGAATGATGCCGAGCACGGCGCCGATCAGGGTCAGCTCGAGCGTGACGAGGACACCCTTGATCAGGACCGGGTAATATTCGGCGAGCCAGCTGAAGTCGAAATGATAGCGCATGGGAAGATGCCTCGCTCGGACAGGCCGCGCCGCCAGCGGGCAGCGCGGTCCGTCGTGCGTTGATCAGAAGCCGGCGGGAAGGTCGGCGCCGAGCCACTTCTCCGAGATCTTGTTCAGCGTCCCATCGGCCTTGGCGGCGGCGATGATCTCATCGACCTTCTTCTGCAGGGCCGGCTCGCTCTTGTTGAGGCCGATATAGCAGGGCGAGTTGGTGATGAGGAATTTCATCTCCGGCTTTTTCGGTGGGTTCTTGGCAAGGATCGCTGCGGCGACGACGTTGCCCGTGGCGATCAATTGCACCTGGCCGGAGAGGAAGGCCGAGATGGTGCCGTTATTGTCTTCGTAGCGCTTGATCGTCGCGTCTTGTGGCGCGACCTTCGTCAGTGCCAGATCCTCGATCGCGCCGCGGGTGACGCCGATCGTCTTGCCGGAAAGATCCTCCGGCTTGGCGGCGGCCGTCTCAGCCGGGCCGAAGATCCCGTTGAAAAAGGGCGCATAGGCGTCGGAGAAATCGATGACCTTTTCACGGTCAGGATTCTTGCCGAGGCTCGAAATCACCAGATCGACCTTGTTCGTCTGCAGATAGGGAATGCGGTTGGCGCTGGTGACCGGCACAAGTTCAGTCTTCACGCCGAGCTTTTCGCCGATCAGGTTGGCGATATCGATGTCATAGCCCATTGGTGCCATGTCCGTGCCGACGCTGCCGAAGGGTGGGAAGTCCTGCGGAACGGCGACGCGCAGCGTGCCGCGCGATGCGATGTCGCTCAAGGCGTCGGCCCTTGCTGCGTGCGGGGCGGAAAGCGATCCCGTCGCGAGTATCGCGATGCCGAGTGCCATGAGCAATTGTCTGCGCTTCATCGAATGTCCTTCCAATCGGGCTATGTAAGCTGGAAGGCAAAAAGCAAGCGGCATGCCAGTCGCCTGTGAGACGCTGATCTCCACTAGCTGCCGGTCCCAGTGCAATGGGGCGTCATATTCGGCGGATATTTTGTGCGGCGTCTGCGTAAAATTTACGCATATTGAGCCGTGGCGTTTCCTTGTGCGGGGCCTTTTCAAAGACTTTGAGGCCGGTCCGATCCCGAAGGCGCGAGGCGCAATATGAGGTCAGGAATGCGGGTCATTTTTCATGACTGGACACCGCTCTTTCTATGTCCCATAGAACCGTCAAAAGGTTAACGCCTTTCGATGCGCGCGATAGGAGATTCGGATTATGGTTCTGGCTGATGCGAAGGCGGGGATACGTAACGAGGCTGGGATATCAGTCGTTCTCGGCGTCCTGAAACAGGCATTCGGCGAGCGCTTCCAGACCGGCGAAAGCTTTCGCGCGCAACATGCCCACACCACCACCTATATTCCCGCGCAGCTTCCCGATGGCGTCGTTTTCGCTGAAACGAGCGAGGATGTGCAGGCCGTCGTCAAGGCTTGCGCGGAGCACAGGGTGCCGATCATTCCCTTTGGCGCTGGCACTTCCCTGGAGGGGCAGGTGAATGCGCCACAGGGTGGAATTTCCATCGATTTCAGCCGGATGAATCGCGTGCTTGAAGTCAATGCCGAGGATCTCGACTGCACGGTGGAGCCCGGCGTGACGCGCGAGGATCTCAACACCTATCTTCGCGACACCGGCCTGTTTTTCCCGATCGATCCCGGCGCCAACGCCTCGATCGGCGGCATGGCGTCGACGCGCGCATCAGGCACGAACGCCGTGCGCTACGGCACGATGAAGGACAATGTGCTGGCAGTGACCGTCGTCACCGCCAATGGCGAGGAAATTCGCACCGCGCGCCGCGCCAAGAAATCATCCGCCGGCTATGATCTGACCCGGCTGTTCGTCGGCGCGGAAGGCACGCTCGGCGTGTTGACGTCTGTCACGCTGCGCCTGCAGGGCATTCCCCAGAAGATCGCTGGCGGCGCCTGCGCATTCCCGGATGTGAAGGCGGCCTGCGATGCCGTCATTATGACGATCCAGATGGGAATTCCCGTCGCCCGCATCGAGCTGCTGGATGCGATGCAGATGCGCGCCTGCAACCGTTATTCGGGCCTTACCTACGACGAGAAGCCGACGCTTTTCCTCGAGTTCCATGGCACGGAGGAGACAGTTGCGTTGCAATCTGCACAGTTTGCCGAGATTGCCGCCGAATGCGGCGGTGGCGAGTTTCTTTGGACAGCCAATGCCGAGGAGCGCAACAAGCTCTGGAAGGCGCGCCACGATGCCTACTGGGCATGCCGTGCGCTGGCGCCGGAACTGACGGCATTATCGACGGATGTGTGCGTGCCGATCTCGCGGCTTGCCGAATGCGTTGCCGAGACCCAGGCCGATATCGAGGCGCATGGACTGCTGGCGCCGATCGTCGGTCATGCCGGTGACGGCAATTTCCATGTGCTTGTGCTGTTCGACGACAAGACGCCCGAAGGGATTGCCACGGTCGAGAATTTCGTTGCGCGCCTGAATGCGCGCGCGCTCGCCATGGACGGCACCTGCACCGGCGAGCATGGTGTCGGACAGGGCAAGATGTCGTTTCTGGAGCAGGAACTCGGCAGTGCCGTCGATCTGATGCGCCAGATCAAGGAGGCGCTCGACCCCGATGCGATTTTCAACCCCGGAAAGATATTCCATCCCCACTGACAAGGGGAGCGTTCCCACGATCCTGCCTTGCTGCCGGTGCGAATGAGGCTAGAGCCGGACTATTTTGGGTCGAACCGACCTGAAATCTGAATCCGCACTAGAATCAAACAGGTAGAGCCCGATGCCGTCTGAAAACCGCTTACACTTTTCGGCATCATGTTCTAGGCTGCAGCCGCTTTTCCCAACTTATGTCATGGAAAGCGGCCAGGATGCGCTAGATCATGCGGCAGGCCCTGGAAAAATGGTGCGATTTTGAAATGGGGTTCAATAGAAACGTGCGTATCCGGGGCGATGTGGTGTATGTGCTCCGATAGGTCACGGTTTATCGCTTATTTGGAATGCAGATTGGAGACGGTGCGCATTGTTAGGTAGGGTCCTGGTTTTTCTGGGTGGATTGCTCGTAGTGGTGCTGTTCGTGGCACTGCTCGCTCCGCTCTTCATAGACTGGACCGATTTTCGTAAGAATTTCGAGGATCAGGCGAGCCGCATTATCGGCAAGAAGGTGACGGTTCACGGCACTGTCGACGCGCGTCTCCTGCCTTTCCCATCCGTAACCCTGCATGATGTCCGCGTTGGCCAGGAGACCGATGGCACGCCGCTGGTGCAGATTGACGAATTCTCCATGGATGCGGAGCTTGCTCCCTTCCTGTCCGGCGAAGCGCTGATCTTCGACATGCGCGTGTCGAAGCCGAAGGTGCGCCTGCGGCTGCTGAAGGATGGCACACTCGACTGGATGCGCGGCAGCCAGCCCGAGATTCCCGCAAAGTCAGTGGTGCTCGAAAGCGTGCATGTGGAAGACGGTGATCTGCTGTTCATCGACGAGCAATCCGGCCGCACTCGGCATGTGACCGGCCTTAATGCCGAAATGTCCGCCAAGTCGCTGGCCGGTCCTTGGCGCATCGAAGGCGATGCGGCGCTCGATGGTGAACACGGCAATTTCACCGTTTCCAGCAGCCAGCCGGATGACAATGGCGTGTTGCGGGTCCGTACCCGGCTGATGCCCGATCGTCATCCCCTTAATGTCGATCTCGATGGCGAGCTGAAGCTGGTCGACAGCAAGCCGGACTATATGGGTTCGTTCAATGCCGGGGTCGACGATAAGCGCTCCGGCAATTCCGGCGAGCAGCAAGTCCAGCCTCGCATAAAGGGTCGCTTCGAGCTGACCAACGATCGCATTCGTGTGCCAGAGTACCGCCTGGAAGTCGGTGCTACCGACGACCCCTATGTGGTGACGGGCGAGGCGACGCTGGATACGGGAACCAAGCCAGAGTTTCTGCTGACCGCCGACGGCCAGCAGATCGACGTCAACCGTCTCGGCAACAACAAGGGTACCAACGGCAAGACCAACCGCAACCCGGCGGTCTCGGCGCGCCAGCGCCTTAATAGCCTGATTGCGATCGCCGCCGAAATCCCCGTGCCGCAGGTACCCGGCAAGGCGACCTTCCGTCTGCCGGCAATCGTCGCTGGCGACACCACCGTACGTGACGTGCAGCTCGATCTCGAGCCGGCGGGAACAGGGTGGAAGATCGATCATGCGATCGGCACGCTCCCTGGGCGTACGCAGGTCGAGGCACGCGGCAACCTGATGCTGCAGGGGGAGCCGAACTTCATCGGCAACCTGGTCGTCGCATCGAACCAGCCCTCCGGGCTTGCTTCGTGGCTGGTCGGGTCTGTCGATCCGTCAATCCGGCAGCTGCGGCAGGCGGGCTTCTCCGCCGATGTCAGCCTGCGCCATGAAGAGCAGCGCTTTGAGAACCTCGAGATCGCCATCGGCCCGGCGACGCTCAAGGGCCGGATCGATCGGCAGGTGCCGAACGAGAAGGATGCACCCAAGCTCGCCGTCGATCTCACGGGAGATACGCTCGATCTCGATGCGCTGAGAGCACTGACCGGCCTCTTCACCGGCCAGGACAATGGGGTATCGTTGTTCGATCACCGGATCACCGCGCATCTCCAGGCAGGCAAGTTCGTCGCCTTCGGTGTGCCGGCCGATAATGTCGACACGTCGTTTTCCATCGCGGGTGGTGCGTTGACGATCGACAAGCTTGCCGTGCGCAATGTCGTTGGAGCGGAAATCACCGCAACGGGGCGTGCCGATGGCTCGCCCTCGGATTACAAGGGTTCGGGCGAAATCACCTTCAAGGCGGCCGATCCCGGCCCATTCTTCGAAATGCTGCGCCAGCATCTGCCGCATCATCCCGTCATGGACCGGCTGGTGCGCAATGCCGCCTGGTATGGAAACACGGCGCTTCGCGGCGCGGTGACGCTCGGCGGCGACCAGGATAATGCCTTGACCGTGACGCTCGCCGGCGTTTCCAACGGTAGCCGTGTCAATTTCGATTACCGCATGTCCGATCTCTCGGCGTTTACGGGCAAGGGCACGACGACGCTTGAGGGAACGCTCGAAAACTCGATTACCTCGATCCTCTTCGGTCAGGCGGGTCTTGATCCATTGCCGGTGGAAGCCGATGCCAATGGCCGCATGACACTTAAAGTGTCTGCGAGCGGTACCGATCCCGCCGATGCCGCGCTGACCTTTGCGACGGACAAGACGTCGTTCACCGCGAATGGCAAGGTCGATGTGCGGCCCGACAGCTTCCTCAATGGCACTATCGCGCTGTCGCTCGAAAGCGCTGATCTCGATCCATATTTCGTGATGAACGGTATCGGCACGCCGCAAATGGGCACCGGCTTGCCGGTGAAGTTCCAAGCCAACGCCGTGCTGAGTCCCGACAAGATCGTTCTGTCCGATATGAAGGGGTTGCTCGCCGACAATAATGTGTCGGGTGCACTGACCTTTGACAGAAAGGCTGCCAATATCAAGGCGACCGGTGCGCTGGCGCTCGACAAGGTGGATCTTGGCTGGCTGGCGGAGTCGATCTACGGGCCGATGACGGATGCCAAGACTGGCAATCTGTCCAGGGAGAAGCTCGGATTGCCGGCCTTCACCGGGCTCGATATCGGCGTCAAGCTGTCTGCAAAGCAGCTATGGCCTGGCGTATTCGGTCCAATATCGAATTTCACCGGTAATGCCGCCTATAAGGGCGAGGAGCTTCGGTTGAACGATCTGACCGGCGGCTGGAACGGCGGCACGGTGAGCGGCAGCCTGATGCTTGCCAACTCCGACGGCACCGGGCTGCTGCAAACGAAGCTGAACCTTGCCGACGGCGATCTCGCTGTCGTTGCCTGGCAGCGTGACGGCGCGCCGCTCGCCAGCGGCCGCTTTGGCCTGGGAATGAATGTCGAGGCAAGCGGCAAGAGCCTTGCCGAGCTTGCGGCCAATGCCAGCGGTTCGGGCGAGATCAAGCTCGGTGAAACGCATGTGCGTGGCCTCAATCTTGCCGTCCTGCCGCCATTGCTGTCTGCGACGGATCAGATCCAGGGTGACATCACGGCCGACAAGGTGCTGCCGATCGTGCAGACGCTGCTGAACAATGGCGAAGCGGTGCTGCCGGCCACGAGTATACCGTTCAACATTTCCGCCGGCGTCGTGCGGGCGGCCAATATTGCTGCTGGCAACGATCTGGCCAAGCTTTCCGGTAATGCCGAAATCAGCCTGCCGGACGAGCGCATGCGCGGGTCGCTCGGCATCGACTTCAATGCCGGAAGCGAGACGCAGAGCGGCGCAGAACCGGCTGTGCGCCTCGATTTTGCCGGCCCGCTGGCATCGCCGGGCCGGACGATAAATATCACCGACGTCACCAGCTTCCTGTCGGTGCGTGCTTTCGAGCGCGAGCGCCGTCGGGTCGAGCGCCTGCAGGCCAATGTGCTGGAGAAGCAGCGGCTCCGGCGCGAGGTGGCGCTCTACAAATATGCCGCCGGCGTACGTGAGGCGCAGCGCCAGCGGGATGCGGCCGTTGAGCAGCAACGCCGTGCCGAGGAGATCCGGCTGCGCGATCTCGCCCGGCAAGCGGCTGCGCAGAAGCAGGCGGAAGATGAGGCTAAGGCCAAACAGGTAGCGGACGAGGCCAAAGCGAAAGCCGCCGCCGAGGAGGCGAAGGCTAAGGCTGCCGCAGAGGCAAAGGCCAAGGCCGAAGCCCAGCAGGCGCCCGCGCCGAGCGGCGAGGCTCCAAAAGCCGGATCACCCCTGAATTTCAACGAATTGCCTGGTGTGGCTCAGTAGTCATCCGCGCTTGCAAGCCTGTTCGCAGCCGTGGCGGCCAAGCTGCCAAAGGAGCGCTGCGTATTTTCCTGAAATTGCCAGAGCACTTCCAGGAAAAGTGCGCAGCGGTTTTCCGTCCGCAATGCGTCAGGAAACAAAAAGATAGGGCGTTTTCGCGATTCGAAGAAAAGCCGAAATGTTCTAATGGCGGTCTTTCAGCCATTTGAGAACATAAAGGCGCAACGCAGAGGAGAGATTGCTGCCGGCCTCACGCCCGTCGTCGATTTCGGAGATCAGTGCTGCGAGCGAAATGCCGCGCGCATTGGCGATCGCCTTCAGTTCTGTCCAGAAGGCGTCCTCAAGGGAAAAGCTCGTGCGATGGCCATGCAGCGTCGCGGAATGTTTACGGATCATCGGTGGATCGATCAAAAATCGGAAAGGGTAGGGTGTTTCTGAAAATGATTCAAAATGCTTTAGTAAGCAACTGATTTCTGAAGTTTTTTTATGCCGGCGCAGTAATTATTCGTCTGCTTTCGGCGTGTCCATCCGGCCGGCTTCGTGGCTCTTCGCGGCCTTGTCGTTGAGCGCTTTCGTCAGGTTCTTTTCTGCCTTGGTGCGGCCGAAGTTGATGCGGTTCTGCTCAGCCTCCTTTTCCTTTTCGGAACGGGCTTGCTTCTTGCGAAACTGACGCAGATTGACGATTTCCGCGCTCATCGAGCTCTTCCTATTGGCGATGTGGAAAGGGGAAGCAGATGCTCCCCCCTGATACGGCTATTGTTTCTTGCGGAACGAGTCGAGGGATACGACAGATCCCGGCTTCTTTTCCTCGCCATCCTTGGCTGCCGCGGGCTCTTCCGCGCTTTCGGCCGGAACCGGATAGGCGGTGATCTCGCCGGACGTGGTTTCCTCCTCGTCGTCGGCCAGGGGAACGTCGAACTCCAGTTCGAAATTGACCGACGGGTCGTAGAAACCGCGAATGGCGTTGAAAGGGACCACCAGCTTTTCCGGAACGTCGGAGAAGGACAGGCCGATCTCGAACAGGCTCTCGGTGATTTTCAGATCCCAGAACTGATGCTGGATGACGATGGTCATCTGCTCCGGATACTTCGACTTCAGGTGCTGCGAAATGCGCACGCCAGGCGCGCCCGTCAGAAAGGTGATGAAGAAATGGTGATCACCGGGTAGACGGCCGGTAGCGCCGACTTCAGTCAACACCTTACGGATGACTCCACGCAGGGCGTCCTGTGCCAAAATGTCGTAGCGGATGTGATCCTGCGCCATGCTTTCCTGTCTTTCGTTAGCCCATGTTTTTTTAAAGGCTTATGCCACGCTCGGCGCCAAGGGGAAAGCCCCGTGCGCGAGTCATCGCCTTGTCTTACTATAATATAGCACTGGAGGATAAGGTGAAGGCTTCTGTTGCCAGGTGCCTTCGAACCCCGCCTAAGAGTGCGACCCCTTAGGACTTTATTTGAAGTGTCACACCGCGATTAAGCAGCGAGACGAGCTTCCGCATAGTTGTCGTTTGCAACTACAATTTTAGCCCGATAACGGCGGTACAATGCCGAGCAAAAAGTCGATCTTTACACCCTTGTCGATCCTGTTTCGCCCCCATCAAAAGCCGGTCTGCCGCCGATTTGGCCGGCCGGTTTTTGGTGGAGGCGCCGGGTACCGCCCCCGGGTCCAATAGGTTTATTACACCGCTCATTTATCGCCATAGCCGGCCCGAAGACCGGCAAGGGTGATATAGTGTTTTCCGCGGGCGAAGGGAAGGGCATTTGTCATAAATGCTTTGCCAAAACAGCGGTCGGCGACGCCGGATGCGACATTTGGCCGGGATTACGCCGCGCTATGGTTGGTTTCGTGCCGGCTTGTCATTAAACTTGCGAAAAAGGAATCGGTCGATCGTAGGCCGATGAATTGCCGCTGGCGGTTTTCGCGCCGACTGCAAAACTTCAAGAGCGATTTCGGAGCTGAAGATGGTTCGCCACCCGGAGTATCAATATCTCGACCTGATGGCGCACCTGCTCGAACATGGTGACAGGCGCATCGACCGGACGGGCGTCGGCACCTTGAGCGGTCTCGGCGCGATGATGCGCTTCGATCTGTCGAAGGGGCAGATCCCGATCTTCACGACCAAGCGCGTCTACTGGAAGCTCGCCGTCAAGGAGATGCTCTGGTTTCTGACCGGCGACACCAATATCCGCAATCTGTTGAAGGAAAATGTGCGGATCTGGACGGATTGGCCGCTCGCGAAATATCGCAAGGCCACCGGCGAGGACATCGACCAGGTCGCCTTCGAGAAACGGATTCTGGAAGACGAAGATTTTGCGATTCAGTGGGGCGATCTCGGTCCGGTCTATGGCAAACAATGGCGCCAGTGGCGCGATGCCGAGGGCCGCGTGCATGATCAGCTGGCATCCGTCATCAGGGATCTGAAGACCAATCCCAGCAGCCGTCGCATGATCTTTCATGCCTGGAATGTCGGCGAGCTTGCCGAGATGGCGCTGCACCCCTGCCACATGGTCTATCAGTTCCATGTGTCGAATATCTCCAATGCAGATGGCAGCCGTCCGCGCCTCAGCCTGATGGTCTTCCAGCGCTCATGCGACCTTTTCCTCGGCAATCCCTTCAACATATCGCAGCAGGCGATCTTGTTGGCGATGATCGCGCAGCAGGTCGACATGGATCTGGGCGAGTTGGTCTGGTCGGGTGGTGACGTCCACCTCTATCTCAACCATCTGGATGCGATCCGCGAGCAGTTGAGCCGCGATCCCAAGCCCTTCCCGACACTGCGCCTGCTGCGCCGGCCTGACAGCATCGATGACTACCGTATTGAGGATTTCGAAGTTCTCGGTTACGAACCGCACGCCGCGATCGCGGCCGAAGTCGCGGTTTAGCCGGCGCCGGCCTCTGTGAGCAGAGTGATGCCGCGGCTTTCAGGCCGCGGGTTTTGAATCGGGATCAGTACGCTCGTCGAGCAGCAATTGCAGGAAGGCGAGGTCAAGCCAGCGGCCGAACTTCGTGCCGACTTGCGGGAGCAGGCCAACCTGCTGGAAGCCGAGCTTTTCATGAAGCCTGATCGAGGCTGCATTGCCGGCCTCGATGCCGGCGACCATCGCATGCTTTCCGATCGCTCTAGCACGTTCGATCAGTTCGACCATCAGCGCCTTGCCGATACCGCTTCTATATTGGTCGTTGCGGACATAGACGGAATGTTCGACCGTGTGGCGATAACCGTCGAAGGCGCGCCAATCGCCAAACGAGGCATAGCCGACGACCTCGCCATGGTCGTTGGTGGCGACAAGCACCGGATAGCCCAATTTGCGCCGATCCTGCAGCCATAGCCTGCGATTGTCGATGTCGACCTGCGTGTCGTTCCAGATCGCGGCCGTGTTGACGACAGCGTCATTGTAGATCGCGGTTATTCCCGCAATATCGGCATCATTGGCATCGCGAATCTGCATCGACTGCTCCGTGAAGCTATCCACTAAATTGGATGAATGTTGGATTGATCCTTACGTCTCTCATACGCCGATTTCAGCGATTGTCTATGATATTATTAAGCTTGCCTAGCTGATTGCGGGCTTTCCAATAGTCTACTATAGTAGCACATATGTCCCATCTTGACGATATAGACAGGCGGATAGGCGCACGCATTCGCATCGAGCGCGAGAGCCGCGGCTGGTCGCTGACGGAACTTGCGGAGCGCTCCGCCGTTTCGCGGGCCATGATCCACAAGATCGAACGCGGGGAAAGCAGTCCGACAGCGACGCTGCTCGGCAAGCTGTCAGGCGCCTTCAGCCTGAGTATGTCGGCCTTGATGGCCCGTGCGGAAATGCAGCAGGGCCGTTTCCTGAAGAAGGAGGATCAGCCCGTCTGGGTCGATCCGCAGACCGGTTATGAGCGGCGGCATGTTTCCCCAAAGTCGGACCTGCCGCTGGATCTCGTTCGCATCGAATTGCCTGCGGGTGCGGACGTTCCGATGCCGGCATCGGCCTATGCGTTCGTGCGGCAGCTCATCTGGGTGCTGGAGGGTGAACTGACCTTTATCGAGGGCGCGGCAAGGCATCACATGTCGGCAGGCGATTGCCTCGAGCTCGGCCCACCGACGGATTGTGTGTTCAGAAACGAAGGCGACAAGCCCTGCACCTATGCCGTTCTTGTCCTGCGCAACGTCTAGCGACAGCCCGCCCGCCATGCGGTGCAAAGTAGGCCGCGGAAAGTTCTCCACGCGCAGTAAAACTTATCGTTACCGCTAGCCATTCCGCTCGTCCGGTCATGCCCGAGGCGCTATGTTGTCGCCTTGCGTGGAGAAGGAGTGCGGTCGTGGATATTGCAGTCATCGGAGCAGGCGCGATGGGCAGCGCCATTGCAAGGCGTTTGGTCGAAAACGGTGCGAAGGTGCTGACTTACCTTGAGGGCCGCTCACCGGCGACCATCGAGCGTGCGAAGGCTGCGGGTATGGAGCCCGTCGGGCTGGACGTTATCGCCGGCGCGGGTCTCATTCTCTCCATCGTACCGCCTGCCACCGCCATCAGCGTTGCCGAACAGGTCGCTGCCGCGATACGCCGGCGCGGCTTGAAAACGGTGTTCATGGACTGCAACGCGATTTCGCCGCAGACGATGATGCAGGTCGCGGCCGTTTTCGGCGATGATTGCGGCGTCGTTCTCGATGGCTGCATCATCGGCGGGCCGCCGAAGACCGGACAGAAGGGGCCAAAGCTTTATGTGAGCGGCGACGAGGCCAACAGCAGCGCCGTGCTTTCCGAACGAGGCCTCGAGGTGCGCCGCGTCGACGGGGCGATCGGTGCCGCCTCGGCCCTGAAGATGTGCTATGCCGGCATCAACAAGGGCGTGACGGGTCTGGGCACGGCCATGCTGCTTGCCGCGATCCGTTCCGGTGCGGACGAGGCGCTGAAGCGCGAACTTCAGGACAGCCAGCCGGATCTCGATGCAAAACTGGTGCAGGGCATTCCGGACATGTACCCGAAGGCCTATCGTTGGGTTGCGGAGATGGAAGAGATTTCGGAGTTCCTTGGTAAGGACGATCCCGCATCCCTGATATTCAAAGGCATGGCCGGTCTTTATCGCAAGATGGCGGAGGACCAGGAAGGCGGCGGCGTGCTGGCCGAGCAGCTCAACGGGCTCAATAAAGGCATCTGACGGGGCGTTGAAAGGGGTGCTCTTGATCCCTCGTCCAGACTATCATGCGGCGGAATCGCAAGGCCGACTCGCATATGACGGCAGCGCCCGTGTTTGAGGAAGACGCATGACCCAGCCGATCAAGACCATCATCGTTGCCGTATCGCGCAACAATATTATCGGGCGCGAGGGCGATATGCCCTGGCGGCTGTCTTCCGACCTCAAGCGCTTCAAGGCGATGACGCTCGGCAAACCTGTCATCATGGGGCGCAAGACCTTCCAATCGATCGGCAAGCCGCTGCCTGGCCGTCCGAATGTCGTGATTACGCGTGATGCAAGCTTTTCGCCCGAAGGCGTGACGGTGGTGCACTCACTCGAAGAGGCCGTTAATGCCGCCACCCACATGGCTGCGGAAAGCGGCATTGACGAAATCTGCATTCTCGGTGGCGGCGAGATCTATCGGCAGGCGATCGGTCTGGCTGACCAATTGCTTATCACGCATGTCGAGGCGGAAGTGGATGGCGATACATCCTTTCCGATCATCGATCCGGCCCTTTGGCGGGTCGATAGCGAGCTTGCCTTGCCGGCAGGTGAAAAGGACACCTATCCGACACGGTTCGTCACCTATCTTAGGCGAAAAGCATGAAAGCGGCGGCGAAAAAGCAAATATTTTCCAGTTAATCCGACGAACTTCCTCAAGTCGCGTTGAAAGCAGGTGTGTCGATACCTATAACGGGAAACAATCGCTGCCGCCTGCGAACTTCGTGGGTTCGGCGCGATATTGGGGTTCAACAAACAAAGAGGTCTTGATGCCTTGGAGCAATCAGAATGGCGGCGGTGGCGGCCCGTGGGGCGGCGGCGGCAGCGGCGGTGGTGGAAATAACCAGGGACCCTGGGGACAGGGACCGAACCGGCCGCGAGGAAACGGTAACGGTGGTCCTCCGGATCTTGAGGATATTATTCGCCGCGGCCAGGACAGGCTGAAGGGGTTCATCCCCGGTGGCTTCAACGCCGGCGTTTTCCTCATCATTGCCGCGGTTATCGGTGTTTTCTGGCTCATTCAGTGCGTCTACACGGTGCAGCCCGATGAGCGCGGCGTGGAACTGCGTTTCGGCAAGCCGAACACGGAAGTTTCGATGCCCGGCCTGCATTTCCATTTCTGGCCGATGGATCGCGTCGAGTTCGTCAAAGTGACGGAACAGCAGCGCAATATCGGTAGCCGTTCGACAGCCGGTTCGACCAACGGCCTGATGCTGACCGGCGACCAGAACATCGTCAATGTACAGTTTTCGGTTCTTTATGCGGTGACCAACCCGCAATCATACCTCTTCAATCTCGAAAGCCCCGACGAGACATTGCAGCAGGTTTCCGAAAGCGCCATGCGCGAAGTCGTTGGCCGTCGTCCCGCCCAGGACATCTATCGTGACAACCGTCAGGAAATCGCCGTTCAGGTGAGGGCGATCATTCAGGATACGATGGATCGCTATGGCGCCGGCATCACCATCAATGCCGTGCCGATCGAGGATGCATCGCCGCCGCGTGAAGTGGCAGATGCATTCGATGAAGTGCAGCGCGCCGAGCAGAACGAAGACCAGCAGGTGGAAGAGGCTAATCAATACGCCAACCAGAAGCTTGGTCAGGCCCGCGGTCGCGCGGCCCAGGTTCGCGAAGAAGCGGCTGCCTACAAGGACCGTGTCGTGAAGGAAGCTCAGGGTGAGGCTCAGCGCTTCATCTCGATCTATGACGAATACATCAAGGCACCGGTAGTGACGCGCAAGCGGCTGTTCCTTGAAACCATGGAGACCGTTATCGGCAATTCCAACAGTGTCATCATCGACGACAAGCAGGGCGTCGTTCCCTACCTGCCGCTGAATGAAGTCGGCAAGCAGTCCACGACGCAGGCGGGCAAGCCTGCCACTGCAGTTCAGCCGGAGGCCAAATAATGACGTCCAGCCGTTTGCCAGCCATTCTCATCGCGCTTGCGGTGATACTGTTGCTTGTCTATTCGTCCGTATTCGTGGTCAACGCCAAGGAGCAGGCCATCGTCCTGCGCTTCGGCCAGATCCGGGAAGTCAAGACGGAGCCGGGCCTCTATTTCAAGCTGCCCTTCGCCTTCATGGATGCCGACCGCGTCCAGTACATCCAGCAGCAGGAGCTTCGTTTCGATCTGGACAATATCCGCGTCCAGGTTTCGGGCGGCAAGTTCTACGAAGTCGATGCTTTCGTCGTCTACAAGATCACCGATGCGCGGAAGTTCCGCGAAACGGTGTCGGGTGATCGCGACGCGGCGGAATCGCGTCTCAGAACCCGCCTCGATGCCTCGCTGCGTCGTGTCTACGGTCTGCGCGGCTTCGAAGCGGCGCTGTCCAACGAACGCGCATCGATGATGACCGAAGTGCGTGACGATCTGCATCGCGATGCCGAAACGCTCGGCCTCAACATCGAGGACGTCCGCATTCGCCGCACCGACCTGACGCAGGAAGTCTCGCAGCAGACATACGACCGTATGAAGGCGGAACGTCTGGCGGAAGCGGAACTGATCCGCGCACGGGGTAACGAAGAAGGCCAGCGCCGCCGCGCCATCGCCGACCGTCAGGTCGTCGAGATCGTCGCGGATGCGCAGAAGGATTCGGAAGTCCTGCGTGGTCAGGGTGAAGCAGAGCGCAACGGTATCTTTGCCGATGCTTCCTCGCGCGATCCGAACTTCTATGAGTTCTACCGCACGATGGCTGCCTACAACAAGGCATTCGTCAACGGTGGCAAGACGCTCGTGCTGCCGCCGAACAAGTCGGACTTCTTCAAGTTCTTTGATAGTCCGAATGGCACGGCGACCGATTCCGCCGCGCCGGCACTTGCCAATCCGACGACGGCCCCCGCGAACTGAGGGGTCATGCGCTGAAATCGAAGGGCTGCCTCACGGCGGCCCTTTTCTTTATGTGACGAGGCCACACCTTTACCATAAAGCCAAGGGCCGGGCGGAGGTTCGGGGATATCGCAAAAAGGTGATTTCATGCTTCATCATTCCGCCTTATGCTGATGCTTATACAAGATTTCCCGAATTCGATGAGGATGCCTGATGGCTTCGACCAATAGCCTGCCCTTCAGACGTTCGTTCGCTTTGCTGGCCAGCATCGCGTTGATTGCCGGCCCCGTTGCGGGCGGCGCGGAACAGGCTTTCGCTCAGGCACAGAATAGCGGTGTGGCCGCTGGTATTCAGGCCCCGGCCGCTGCCGACAACCAGACGCCGCCCGCGAATACGCCGACGATGTCGATGAATCCGGCAATGAACGCCGGCCCTGCTTCCGTGGCCGATCTTGCGGCTGGACTGCTCAATGCCGTCGTCAATATCTCCACCTCGCAGAAGGTGAAGGACGAGGGCGATGGACCGGCGACGCCGAAGGTGCCGGACAATTCTCCATTCCAGGATTTCTTCAACGATTTCTTCAAGAACCGGAACAATGACGACAGCAACCGCAAGGTCAGCTCGCTCGGCTCCGGCTTCGTCATCGATCCAGCGGGTTATATCGTCACCAACAATCACGTCATCGAGGGCGCTGACGATATCGAGGCGATCTTTCCTGACGGCACCAAGCTGAAGGCAAAGCTGATTGGAACGGATACGAAGACCGATCTTTCGGTTCTCAAGGTCGAGCCGAAGCATCCGCTGACCGCCGTCAAGTT
Organism: Rhizobium sp. AC27/96; assembly: GCF_001692325.1. GTDB lineage: Bacteria > Pseudomonadota > Alphaproteobacteria > Rhizobiales > Rhizobiaceae > Rhizobium. The sequence goes on from NZ_LXKN01000058.1 coordinate 184,836, forward strand.
CGGCGATTCCGCCAAGATGCGGATCGGCGACTGGGTGATGGCGATCGGCAATCCTTTCGGTCTCGGCGGCTCCGTTACCATCGGCATCGTCTCGGCCCGTGGGCGCAACATCAATGCCGGCCCCTATGACAATTTCATCCAGACGGATGCCGCGATCAACAAGGGCAATTCCGGCGGCCCTCTCTTCAACATGAAGGGCGAGGTGATCGGCATCAACACGGCCATTATCTCCCCGAGCGGCGGCTCGATCGGCATCGGCTTTGCCGTGCCCTCGGAACTGGCCGAAGGCGTCGTCAACCAGCTGAGAGATTTCGGCGAAACCCGCCGCGGCTGGCTTGGCGTGCGCATCCAGCCGGTAACGGACGATGTCGCCACGAGTCTCGGTCTCGGCAGCGCCAAGGGCGCGCTCGTGGCCGGCGTCATCAAGGGTGGCCCGGTCGACAACGGCACCATCAAGGCGGGTGACATCATCCTGAAGTTCGACGGCAAGGACGTCCAGGAGATGCGCGACCTGCCGCGCGTCGTGGCCGAAAGCCCGGTCGGCAAGGCTGTCGATGTGATCATTTTCCGCGATGGCAAGGAACAGACCGTCAAGGTCACGCTGGGGCGACTTGAGGATAGCGATCAGGCGGCAGCAGCCAGCACCGACAAGGACAAGAAGCCGCAGCTTGCGCCCGACGGCAACGGCAATCGTGACGGCATCATCAACCCCGATGGGAGCGATGATGGCAATGATGACGGCGCTGATGGAGAGGATCAGGGCGACAACCAGCAGCAGTCGCCGCAGGCTCAGCCACCGGCCCAGGCAAGTTCGGCCATACTCGGCATGAAACTGGCGACGCTGACCGCGGAAAACCGCAAGAGCTTCGGGATTGCCGACAGTGTCGACGGTGTCGTCATCACTGAAGTGGCGCCGGGTTCGGCTGCGGCCGAGAAGGGTTTGAAGCCGGGCGATGTCGTCGTGGAGGTCGCTCAGGAGTTCGTGCAGACGCCGAGTGCTGCCTCGGAAAAGGTATCGTCGCTGAAGCGCGAAGGACGCCGCAACGCGCAGATGATGATTGCGTCTCCGAAGGGTGACTTGCGCTTTATCGCCGTCCCATTGGAATAGCGCTCAGCCTTTGGCTGGCCCGGTCCGGAGCGAACGCGACGCCGTGGCGCTCAGGCGATAAACGACATGGCGCTTCAAATGCGGATGAGTGTCCGGAATTTGTGGATGGTCGAAATAGCTTGATGGGTCGGCATGCATGCCGATTTTCCGCATGACCGCCAGGGCAGGGTAATTGTCATGCACGGCGATCGACAGGACCTCATCGAGGTCGAGCGTCTCGAAGGCATGGTGCAGAAGCCCCATGCCAGCTTCGGTAGCATAGCCGTTGCGCCAATGGCTCGCCGAGATCCGCCAACCGATCTCCACCGCGCCTTCGGGCAGATGAGGTTGGAGTTGCGGCTTCGACAGGCCGCAAAGCCCGACTGCCGCACCGCCTTGCTTCAGGGTCATCACCAGAAGATCGAATCCCGGCTGCGGCGTGATCTCCCGGATCATGGTGAAGATCGCATCGGTATCTTCACGACTGCGGCGAAAAGGAAAGAATTCGAGGACGGCGGTATCGGAGCTGAGTTCGTAGAAGAGATCGCGATCTTCTTCCCGGCAGGGCCGCAAGATCAACCGCGATGTTTCAACCGATGTCATCGCCCGGCGCGCCACTCGGCCGCCGTCAGGCGGTAGAGGACATGGTGTTTGAGGTGCGGGTAGGTGTCGGGCACGCTCGGATGATCGAAATCGCCGCCGGCGACGCGATGCATGCCGATCCGCTCCATGACGGCGGTCGACCTGACATTGTTGTGCACGGCAAAAGAGACGATCTGGTCGAGACCGAGCTTTTCGAAGCCATGGGCAAAAAGTGCCCGCGCCGCCTCGCTGACCAGGCCCTTGCCCCAATGCCGTTTCACCAGCCGCCAGCCGATTTCGATCGTTCCGGCCGCGATGTATGGCTCCAGGTGATCCGTTCGCATCAGCCCGCAATAGCCGATTGCCTCGCCAGTTGTCTTGAGTTCGAGAACATAGAGACCAAGGCCGGTCTCGGCGATCATCGAGTGGACGCGGTCGAAGAAGGCATCCGATTCCGTGCGGTTGCGGCGGAACGGAAAAAACTCCATGACCGCATCGTCGGAGTTGATCTCGAAGGCAAGGTCGCGGTCGGTCTCGCGCCAATTGCGGATGATGAGACGTTCGGTTTCGGTGATGATCATCGGTGCCCCCGATTTCGGCAGCTCTGCCGGTTCTATGGTTTGATGAAGTCGCTCTTTCGGTAGCCCTGGATGTAGAGCAGGGCGGTCAGATCGCCGTGGTCGATGCGCATCCTTGCCTGTGCTGAAACCGTCGGCTTGGCGTGCAGCGCGACGCCGGAGCCTGCGAGTTGCAGCATGCCGAGATCGTTGGCGCCGTCGCCGACGGCGAGTGCTTCATCGGTGGAGATGCCGAGCTTTTCAGCGATATCGTTGAGTGCATCGACCTTGGCCTGCTTGCCGAGGATGGGTTCCTCGACGAAGCCGGTCAACACGCCATTCTCCTCCAGCAGGAGATTGGCGCGATCCTCGTCGAAGCCAAGCGTCGCGGCGATGCGGCTGGTGAAGACGGTGAAGCCGCCGGAAACGAGGGCCGTGTAATAGCCCTTCGCCTTCATCGTGGCGATGAGTTCGGGGCCGCCCGGCGTCAGGGTGATGCGCTTGGCGATGACATCGTCGACGACGGAGAGCGGCAGGCCTTTCAGCAAAGCCACGCGCTCGCGCAGCGCCGGTTCGAAGGCAATCTCGCCGTTCATGGCGCGGGCGGTAATATCGGCGACCTTATCCTTCAGGCCGACTTCGGCTGCGAGCTCATCGATGCATTCCTGGCCGATCATGGTGGAATCCATGTCGGCAATTAGCAATTTCTTGCGCCGGGTCTCGGCATTCTGAATGACAAGGTCGATCGGCTCACCGTCGATCGCGGCGAGAATATTGGCTTCGGCCGCCTGCAGATCGGCATCGTCGCGTAGCGCGATATCGCAGGCAATGCCGTCGGCCAGCCAGTAGAGCCCGGAAGCCTTGGCGGCCTCTGCTGCCCGTTCGGCAATCGCCGGAACAAGAACGGGGTTTGACGGATTGGCAATAAGCGTGGCAACGAAGGCCATGAGCAGAAACCTTATGAGCGATATCGACGCGATCCTGATAACCGGGCCGACCGCCAGCGGCAAGTCCGCGCTTGCGGTTGAATTGGCCCGCGCGCATGACGGCGTGGTCGTCAATGCCGACAGCATGCAGGTCTATGATACGCTGCGGCTGCTGACTGCACGGCCTTCCGAAGAGGATATAGAAGGCATTCCGCATCATCTCTATGGTCACGTTCCGGCCGGACAGGCTTATTCCACCGGCGTCTGGCTGCGTGAGGCCACCGAACTGGTCGCGCGCCTGCGCGGTGAGCGGAAATTGCCCGTTTTCGTCGGCGGAACAGGACTTTATTTCAAGGCGCTGACCGGCGGTCTTTCGGATATGCCGGCCATTCCCCTGGAGATTCGCAACCGCCTGCGCGCACGGCTACTCGCGGAAGGAGCTGAGATCCTGCATCGCGAGCTTGCCGATCGCGACGCTCCCGTTGCGGAAAGCCTCAATCCTCAGGATGGCCAGCGCATCGTCCGTGCTCTTGAGGTGATCGAAGCAACGGGACAATCCATCGCCGCCTATCAAGGCAAGACCGGGCCTGTGGTGATCGATCCTGACCGCGCGCAAAAGATCGTGGTGCTGCCCGAACGCTCCGTGCTGCATCAGCGCATCAACGGCCGCTTCGAGACGATGCTGGCGATGGGGGCCGCGGAGGAGGTGCGTGCTCTGCTGGCGCTGGACCTGCCGGCAGAGATGCCTGTCATGAAGGCGATCGGTGTGTCGCAGATCGCGGCGATGCTGAGGGGCGAAATGACGCGCGATGAGGTTCTTGAAACCGCATCAGCGGCAACGCGGCAATATGCCAAGCGGCAGATGACCTGGTTTCGCAACCAGATGGATGAAAGCTGGGAGCGCGTCAGCCCCTGAGCTGAGTCAATCCTTGTCGTAAAAGCTGCTGAGCGGCTTCTTCAGGATGCTGTCCCGCAAGGAAAGGCCGGGCTCGCGCCGCAGCGACGGGGGAGCTTCTCGGGGCGGCAAGGTGCGCGTGCCCGCACTATCATCGCCTCGGAATTCGCGGCGAAGCTCCGCAAGCTTGCTTTCGATCGATGTCTGTACCGGCAGTTCAGCCTGCAGGCCGGCGGCGCGCGGTAGCATATCCGGGCGATATGGTTCGTTTAACGGTGCGTCCATCTCCGCGACACGTACCGACGTCTGCTCAATGGCTAGATCGCTGACTGCGTTTCCGATATCGGCGGCGGCGCTATAGCTTTGCTGCAAGGCGCTGATATCGGGGCTCGAAATCGAGCGCATGCGGCTGACGATGGTGCGCAGGTCGACGGTGTCAGGCGATTCCTCGCTGGCTTTCGCCGCATTGCCATTCGCTTTCGGCAGCATATGCCCCTCGACGCGCGAAAAACGCATGCGCATCGGCACGGCAATGGCTTCGCCGAATGCGATGGCTTCGCCATTGCCGATCGAAGACAGGAAGCTGGTCGTCGAGATCGAGGAGTTCGGGATAGCCGAGCGGATAATGTCCTGATCGTGGTCGTTGGCAAGGCGCATCGCAAACAGCGTCGAGCACTGCGACAGGATCGTCTGGTCGAGCTCGCCCGGGCGCTGGGTGATGATGCCAAGCGACACGCCGTATTTACGGCCTTCCTTGGCGATGCGGGCGATCGCCTGCCGTGTCGGGAAGAAGCCGAGGCTCTGATCGGCCGGAATATATCGGTGCGCTTCTTCGCAGACGACAAGCATGTGGATCGCGCCGTCGCTCCAGAGCGCCAGTTCGAATGCCATGCGGCAGAGGACCGAGGCGACGGAATTGATGACTTCGGACGGGATGCCCGCCAGCTGGAAGGTGCAGATCGGCTTACCGTCGCCGGGGATGCGGAAGATCTTGGCTATGGTCTCCATGATCGTATCGGTGATCGTATTGTTGGAGAACATAAAATTATAACGGGGATCGTTGATCGCGGAGATGACGCGCATCTTCAACGAGCGCAGATGCGGCTTCTCCTGACGACCTTCCAGCCGGCCGATGCGTTCATCGATCAGCGCCAGCAGGTCGGCCATGCGGTAGGGAAGCGGCGTGTCGGCGGTGACGGATGCTTTTTCCGTCTGGCGGCGCATGAAAGCGGAATCGCTGCCGCCGCGGAAGGCGCGCTTCGCCTCGGGAATGAGATCGCGCAACGCATCGAGTTCTTCCGGAACTGCGGGCCGGCCGCGGAAGACCACTTCGCCGAATTCCTCCAGCCGCATCAGCCAGAAGGGCAGGTCGAGTGTATCGGTATCGATGACGACGGCATGCCGCGGGAAGGCGGCGGCGAATTCGTTATGGGGGTCGAGGATCAGGACCCGCAACTTCGGATCGGTGCTGATCGCCTTGTGCAGCAGGAGCGAGACGGCCGTCGATTTGCCGACACCGGTCGAGCCGACAACAGCGAAATGCTTTGAAAGCATCGACGGAATATGGATGGCGGCATCGATGCTTTCATCTTGCGTCAGCTTGCCGATGACACAGCTATTGCCCTTGCCGGCATCGAAAATGCGGATGAGGTCGCTGGCGCGGATACGATGCGCGATCGCGCCGAGATAGGGATAGGCGGAAATGCCGCTGGAGAATTCTTCGCGGCCGTCTGGTTCGACGCGAACTTCGCCCAAAAGCTCGACCTCAATGCGAAAGAGGTTGTCCTGCCCTTCGCCCCAGCCGATGCTGTTGGTATTCATGGAATAGACGAGGGCGGCGACGCGGTTTGACCCGACACTGATGGAAATCAGCTTGCCGACCGACCAGAGCTCGGTCAGGTCGGTGCCTCCGGCTTCGGCGACGGCGGCGATCGTTGCTCTTGAACCGTTGCACGCGACGACACGGCCGAGGAAGCGGTTTCCCGGCTTCAGTCTATCGCGGCGATCAAGGTCTCCGGCCTTGCCAGATGTCTGCAGATCATTGTTGAGCAAACGGCTACCCCAAGCGTTGGATGCCGAAGCATAGGGAGAGCGGCTTAACAAAACCCTTTCGGCATCGCGCGCTTTTTATTCTGACCGGGAAAGGTCGGGATTTTTTATTGCTTAATACGTTGACGCTTCGAAATTTTCTGTCTATCACTCCACCCCATGAAAATCTCGATCGTTCTTATCGTGGTGGGAAGGCGCATGGGCAGGATGGTGTAACCATCCGGCGATAGCCACCCATGCGCTAGATGACAGGCTCCCTAAGGGGCCTTTTTTTATGCCCGAAATTGAGATTTCATCCTTCCAAACCTCCAGTAGACAGCGGAACAAACGTATGACCGGCACAGATAATCAGGCGAGCGGCAATCGAATGACAGGCGCGGAGATCGTGTTGCAGGCGCTCAAGGACAATGGCGTCGAACACATCTTCGGTTATCCGGGCGGCGCGGTGCTTCCGATCTACGACGAGATTTTCCAGCAGGACGACATCCAGCACATTCTGGTTCGCCACGAGCAGGGCGCCGGCCACGCGGCCGAAGGCTATGCCCGCTCCACCGGTAAGGTCGGCGTTATGCTGGTTACCTCCGGGCCCGGCGCGACCAATGCCGTCACGCCGCTGCAGGATGCCCTGATGGACTCGATCCCGCTGGTCTGCCTGACCGGCCAGGTTCCGACGTCGCTGATCGGCTCGGATGCCTTCCAGGAATGCGATACGGTCGGCATCACCAGGCCGTGCACCAAGCACAACTGGCTGGTCAAGGACGTCAATCAGCTCGCCGCCGTCATCCATGAAGCCTTCCGCATCGCGCAATCAGGCCGCCCAGGCCCGGTCGTTGTCGATATCCCGAAGGATGTTCAGTTCGCCACCGGCACCTATACGCCGCCGGAAGCGCATGATGCACAGAAGAGCTATCAGCCGAAGGTTCAGGGCGATCTCAACAAGATCAACCAGGCCATCGAGTTGATGAAGAATGCGCGCCAGCCGGTCATCTATTCCGGCGGTGGTGTCGTCAATTCGGGCCCGGAAGCTTCCAAGCTGCTGCGCGAATTGGTCGAGCTGACTGGCTTCCCGATCACCTCGACGCTGATGGGCCTCGGTGCTTACCCGGCATCGGGCAAGAACTGGCTCGGCATGCTGGGCATGCACGGCTCCTACGAGGCCAACATGGCGATGCATGATTGCGACGTTATGGTCTGTATCGGCGCGCGCTTCGACGACCGTATTACCGGCCGCCTCAATGCCTTCTCGCCGAATTCGAAGAAGATCCACATCGACATCGACCCGTCGTCGATCAACAAGAACGTTCACGTCGATATCGGCATCCTCGGCGATGTCGGCAATGTTCTGGAAGACATGGTTCGCTTGTGGCGGGCGCTGCCGCAGAAGCCGGCTGCGGAACGTCTTGGCGACTGGTGGGCGGATATTGCCCGCTGGCGTGCGCGCAACTCCTTCGCCTACAAGCCGAGCAACGATGTCATCATGCCGCAATATGCGATCCAGCGTCTTTACGAGCTGACGAAGCATCGCGACACCTACATCACCACCGAAGTCGGCCAGCACCAGATGTGGGCGGCGCAGTTCTACGGTTTCGAACAGCCGAACCGCTGGATGACCTCGGGCGGCCTCGGCACCATGGGCTATGGCCTGCCGGCGGCGCTCGGCGTTCAGATCGCTCATCCGGAAAGCCTGGTCATCGACATTGCCGGCGATGCCTCGATCCAGATGTGCATTCAGGAAATGTCGGCCGCGATCCAGCACAATGCGCCGATCAAGATCTTCATCCTGAACAACCAGTACATGGGCATGGTTCGCCAGTGGCAGCAGTTGCTGCATGGCAACCGCCTGTCCAACTCCTATACGGAAGCGATGCCCGATTTCGTCAAACTGGCCGAAGCCTATGGCGCTGTCGGCCTGCGCTGCGAAAAACCTGGTGATCTCGATGCCATGATCCAGGAGATGATCGACGTCGACAAGCCGGTGATTTTCGATTGCCGCGTCGCCAATCTCGCCAATTGCTTCCCGATGATCCCCTCGGGCAAGGCGCATAACGAGATGCTGTTGCCGGACGAAGCCACCGACGAGGCCGTTGCCAACGCCATCGACGCCAAGGGTCGTCAGCTCGTTTGATCGGTAACCGGGGCGCGGCAGGAGCTGCGCCCCGTCCGATCTTGCTGGCAGACCGAACAAGAACCGAGGAAACGGAACAAGGATAATGAACGCACACCTTCAACCCACGGGCTCCGCCTATTTCATTTCGCCCGAAACTGCGGCGGCGGAGAGCCATACGCTTTCGGTGCTTGTCGACAACGAGCCTGGCGTTCTCGCCCGCGTCATCGGCCTCTTTTCCGGCCGGGGCTACAACATCGAAAGCCTCACGGTTTCCGAAACCGAACATCAGGCACATCTGTCGCGCATCACCGTCGTCACGCGTGGCACGCCGCAGGTGCTCGAGCAGATCAAGGCACAGCTTGAGCGTATCGTTCCCGTTCACCGTGTGGTCGATCTGACCGTGCGCGCCCGCGAACTCGGCCAAGAGCGGCCGATCGAGCGCGAAGTGGCGCTGCTGAAGGTGACCGGAAGCGGCGAAACCCGCGCCGAAACGCTGCGGCTGGCCGACGCCTTCCATGCCAAGGTGGTGGACGCAACCGTCGAGCACTTCATTCTCGAGATCACCGGCAAGTCCTCGAAGATCGATCAGTTCATCGCCATCATCAAGCCGCTGGGCCTGATCGAAGTCTGCCGTACCGGCATCGCAGCGATGAATCGCGGCTCGCAGGGGATGTAACGACCCTCTGTCATTGACCGGCTTGCGGGCGTCGCCTAGCCTTTGCGACGTTCGGGCCGATCGACGGCTTGATTTATACGGGGGTAGCAGAGGTGGCGGCCGTCGCTGGCGAGATTTTTCCCGATATCGGCGAAAGGCCCTGGCATCCGCCGGCGGACATGCGGCTCGGCGCCGCCTTCTTCGTGCGCAATGATTTTCCCTGGCTCAACCAATATTTCCGGAAGCAGAGGCTTGCCTCGGTTGTCTCGCCCGGCATAGGCGGCATCGTTTCTTGGAGTGGCCGCATATCGGCCAAGACGGCGGCGACGATTGCCCGGTTTCGTCACCTGCCGCACTGGTATCTGGAGGACGGTTTTCTCCGTTCCGTCGGCCTCGGCAAGGCTGGGGCCATTCCGCTTTCCATCGTGATTGACGATCTCGGCCTGCCCGTCGATGCCAGCAGGCCGTCGCGCCTTGAGCGTCTCATAGAGGGCGCCGCCGATGCGGGTGCTCTCGGAGCAGCCATTCGAGAGCAGATCGTTTTCAACAGGCTATCGAAATACAATCATTTGCCGCATCGACCGCCCCGGATCGAACGGACGGGCAAGCGCCGCATCCTGCTGGTCGATCAGGTGGTCGGGGATGTGTCGGTCGGCAGGGCGCTCGGTTCGGAAGCTTCTTTCAAGAAGATGTTGGCCGATGGGCTGGCAAGCGGCGCGCAATGCCTGATCCGCACCCATCCCGATGTCATGGCCGGACTTCGCAAGGGATATCTGACCGCAGATGCCGCAAAGGGGGATGCAGTGCTGGTCGACGATGCCGTATCCGTGGCCTCGATCCTCGAAGTTGTCGACGAGGTCTGGACAGTCTCCAGCCAGTTCGGTTTCGATGCGTTGCTGCGCGGGCTTCCGGTCCGCTGCTATGCCGCGCCATTCTATGCCGGCTGGGGCGTAACGCAGGATCACTATGGCGTCTACACCAAGGCGGTGCTGGCAGGCAGGCGCACGAAGCTGCGGACCGTCGATCAGATCGCTGCTGCCGCCTTTTCGCTTTATCCGACCTATCGCGATCCGACCGACTGGCGAGAGATCGACGTCTTCGAGGCCATCGAACTGATCGTCGCGCAGCAGAAGGCGGCGGCTCTTGGCTAGGTCCCGAACATAGTCTTCGACCGATAAGACATGCATCTCCTATTCAAGGACACCGATTGTCATGGAAGGTTTGCGACTTACTGCTTTCGGGAAAGCAATTTGCGAATGGAGCTGCCAACCTTCCCATCACACCAGCCGCAGAGAAAGTGCGCTCGCCTATTGCCAATGGGACATCGGAGGCATTTTTTTCCAGACGACAGGTGTTGCTTGACCTCTCAGATCGAGAGAGGTGTTTTTTAAATGCGCGAAAGATGGAGGGTATGAATGGATAGCTTAAAAGAAGAGGGTAAGCCTCGCCGGATGCATCCCGATCTTCGCGGAGCAATAGCTAGATTTTCCCTTTGGATTGCGAACGGTTCGGTTGGATACCCGTTGCTTGAGGGCGTGGATTATTCGGAAGTGCTCCATGAACCTAGTGCAATGGAAACACTTTTCACCGTTTTTACGAACAACATGGAGTTAAATGAGGAAGGAGCCCCTTTGAACTCCCGATACTGCGAGGAGCGTGCCGCTCAATGGCTTCGTCAGTATTGCGACCCGGACTATGTAGTTGATCCACCGTGGGCCGATCACGAGCACGAGCCGCATTGGCCACCCGTTTTGGAAAACGCGCCGGGCTGGCAACCTCGGTAACGGCGCTCTCACAGTATTCTCAATCGAAAAACTTGCTAGCTGTACCTCGCAAGACGGCTTGGTCAGTTTGGGTGCGACGCTACGTTGATTTCGTCTACACAGCCTACAGCATGTCCAACGACTTCTTTCGCGATGGCGGCGGGAAAGCGGCATCGAGCACGGCCCAATCCTCGTCGGTAATGTCGAGGTCAATGCAGCCGCGATTTTCCTCGATGCGCTGCGGGTTCGAGGATTTCGGAATGGCCATCACGCCGTCGCGTTCCAGCAGGAAGGCAAGCGCGACCTGGGCGGGCGTGGCCTGATAGGTCTTGGCGATGTGGATCAAATCCGGATGGTCGAGCAGGCGGCCCTGTTCAATGGGGGAATAGGCCATGATCGGAATGCTGCGCTCCTGGCACCAGGGCAGCAGATCATATTCGATGCCGCGCCGGGCCAGATTGTAGAGCACCTGATTGGCCGCGACATTGCCGCCGTTCGGCACCGAGAGTAGTTCATCCATATCGTCGACGTCGAAATTCGACACGCCCCAGGCCTCGATCTTGCCCGCGGCCTTGAGGTTTTCGAAGGCTTCCACCGTTTCTTCCAGCGGATGATTGCCGCGCCAATGCAGCAGGTAAAGATCAATGCGATCGGTCTTCAGGCGCCTTAGGCTGCGCTCGCAGGCTTGCACGGCGCCTTTGAGGCTTGCATTGGCAGGATAGACCTTGCTCACGAGAAAAACCTCGTCGCGCCGACCTTCTATGGCCTGCCCGACGATTTCTTCTGAGCCACCATCAGCATACATTTCGGCGGTGTCGATCAGCGTCATGCCGAGATCAAGCCCGGTTTTCAGGCTGGTGATCTCATCCCGGGCACTGGTGGCATTGTCGCCCATGTTCCACGTACCCTGGCCAAGCGCGGGAACGGCAATGCCGGAGGGGAGAGTGACGGTGGGAATCGGGTCTCGCATGATATGTCCTCACTTCTAGGAGCGAAGGATAGGTTCATTCTGCCGCTTTTCAATCGACAGTACTGATGTCACCGTGACAATCGCCCTATGGCTTTCGGATTTGGCGCGAATTAATGTCGCCTCAGGCATGCGTCGGTTTATCCGCGCGTGGACAATATCTATTGAGAAAAATTTTGGATGCCGCCCTTTGTCACATACGGTGTCCGGGGAGGCTGCATGGCGCTGGATACATTTCTGGCTCTTCTTCTGTTTGCATTCACGACCTCGATCACGCCGGGGCCGAACAATATGATGCTGTTTACATCCGGCGTTAATTTCGGCTTCCGGCGCACCGTCCCGCATATGCTCGGCATTGGCGTCGGCTTCTTTGTGCTGCTGATTGCTGTTGGATTGGGATTGGGCGCGGTTCTGCACACCGTACCGCTGCTCTATACCGTGCTGAAATTCGCCGGCGGGGCCTATCTCGTCTGGATCGCCTGGAAGATCGGCACGTCGCGCAGCCTGAGTGAGAGTGAAAGCAATGCGCAGCCGATGAGCTTCCTCAGTGCCGCGGCCTTTCAATGGGTCAATCCCAAGGCGTGGGTAATGGCCGTCACCGCCATGGCGACCTATACCAATGAGCAACTCTATCTCTTCAGCGTGCTGGTGGTCGGCCTGGCCTTTGCAGCGGTGAATGTTCCAAGCGTCTCGACCTGGGCCGGCTTCGGTTCGGCCCTGCGAGACTGGCTGTCGGTTCCGGTTCGGCTGAAATGGTTCAACATCACCATGGCGGTGCTGCTGGTACTCAGTCTCTGGCCGATGCTAAAGTAGTGCTATGGATGGTTTGTTGAGCATCAGCCAGAATATTCCGATCACTGAAAAGAATGCGGGAAAGCCGCAGGCAAACCAGATGCGGTAGAGCTGGTGATAGGCTGCAGGCAGAGGCAATTCTGCTGCTGATGCCGAACGGGCGAGATTGCGAAGCCGGATCTGTATCCAGACGACCGGCAACCAGAAAATGCCCGTCAGAATGTAGAGCAGCAGGGAGAGGGCGATCCATCCCTCCTGAAGCGACCATCCGATCGATTGTGCCAGGAGATAGCCGGTTATCGGCTGGAAAATGGCAGCCGTTGCGGTGAAAATCGTGTCGGCAATGACGACCGTTCCGGCGACATGTGCAATGAGCTTGGGATCTCCGGTGCGATGCGCCATGACCATGAAGAAGGCAATGCCGGCGCCGGTGCCCAGAAGCACCGTGGCGCCGACGACATGCGCGAGACGAAGAATTTCCTCCGGCAGCATCAGCGTTCCTCCAATGTCGCAAGCGTGGCAATCGTCAGCAGGATCGACGGCAGGACTTTGACAAGCGGTCCCAGCGGATCGAGCCAAAGGGTCGGCTCAAGTGCTGTACCGCCGACGAGATAGGCAAGTGTGATTGAGAGCATGCCGTACAGAGCCATATGTGCGGATGGCCGCATCAGGATCAGCATGCCGAGGGCGATATCGATAAAGCAGGTGGTGATCGTCAGTGCCATTGCCATGTCTTGCGACATGAAGGGCAGGAAATGACGGCTTGCGGTGATCGGGGCCAATAGAGGCACGATTCCAGACGCTATCCAGAATAGCGCCAGGCCCACGATCATCAGGGGCTTCAGCACATAAAGACGGGCGGTCCACACATCCTGAATGCCGGAAGGATTGGCATCGAGTATCTCCGCCGTTGTCGCCAGGCGCTGGCTGAGGCGGTTTTGCGCGCTCCGACGGCTTAGAACGCCTTCCGACATCACCGCCATCGCGGTCGAGCGGAGTGGAGAGCGCCATCCGAGCCGACCGGCGATATCGGCGGCCCAGGTGATCGGCCTTGCGAGGCTGGCCGATATCGCCACGACCGGCACGGGCGCCAGGCCGAGCCAGTTTCGATGAAGTGCCACCAGTTCGCGGAGCGTCAGCGCATCGTCATTGGTAAGATCGATATCGGCGCCGGATGGAAACTGACCGTCGATCGCCTTTGAAACGGTCGCTGCGATGTCGTCGACCGAGATTGTTTCCATCGGGCTCTGGGCATGGATGAGCGGCAAGACAAAGGGCATGGCGGCAAGCGCCCGAAGGAGGGCCGTACCACCATGCGCATTGCGGCCGAGAACGAGGGCTGGTCGCAGGATCACATGGTTGAGCCCGCTGGCCGCAAGGGCTTCATCGGCGTTGCGTTTCGTCGCGAGGAACGGTTGCTGTTTGCCGCTGCCATCGGTGCGCGCCGAAATCTGGACGATAAGGTCGATCGCCGATTGTTTCGCCGCGACATAAAGGGCGCGCATCGCTTTTTCCTGTGTGGCGGCCAGATCGTCCGAAAGCCCGTCCTGAAGCGCGCCGGCGCAATTGATGACGACCTGGTGGCCGCTTAATAGCGCCTGCCAGCTCGAAGGATCAGTCATCGTCGCCAGATCGGCTTTGATCCAGGCGGTTGACGGATATTTGATCCGTGACCGGCCGGGATTGCGGGCAATGCCTGTAACGAGATGCCCCTCGGCGCGGAGACGCGCCGCGACTACAGACCCAATGAAACCAGTTGCACCGAGAATCAGAATGTTCATGGAGGGCAGACTAGCCAAAAGGGCAAGCAAAGGTAGCGGGTTGCGGCATCTGGGCGCGCTTGAAACGATAAAGAAGAGGCTTGGCTGCTGCCTGGCGAGGGCTTAAATTCGAGTCTCGGCCACAGGGAGATCCATGATGCACGATCATGACGACGACCATCATCATGACCATGATAACAGCTATTCCGACATGCAGGCGCGCGTGAAGGCTTTGGAGACGCTGCTGACGGAAAAGGGGTTGATCGATCCGGCTGCGATCGACCGGATCGTCGAGACCTATGAGACGAAGGTCGGGCCGCGCAACGGGGCGCAGGTAGTGGCAAAAGCCTGGAACGACCCTGCCTTTGCCGACTGGCTGCGGCGCGATGCGACGGCTGCAATCGCGAGCCTCGGTTTCACTGGCCGACAGGGCGAGCATATGCGCGCCGTGTTCAATACGCCGGAGACTCATAATCTGGTCGTCTGCACGCTTTGCTCCTGTTACCCATGGTCCGTGCTCGGGCTGCCGCCCGTCTGGTACAAGGCGCCGGCCTATCGTTCGCGCGCCGTCATCGATCCACGTGGGGTGCTGGCCGAGTTTGGTCTGGCATTGCCACAGGAAACCAAGGTCCGCGTCTGGGATTCGACGGCGGAGCTGCGTTATCTGGTCATCCCGCAGCGGCCTGCCGGTTCCGAAGACCTGGACGAGGTTGATTTGGCCGATCTCGTCAGCCGCGATGCGATGATCGGAACGGCGCTCGCGAGATCCCCGGAGGCAGCGCTATGAACGGGCCGCACGATCTCGGCGGGCAGATGGGTTTCGGCCCGGTCGCACCGGAACAGAACGAACCGTATTTCCATGCCGAATGGGAAAAGCGCGCGCTCGGCATCACGCTCTCCTGCGGCGCTTTCGGCGCCTGGAACATTGACGAGAG
The DNA here is from genome assembly GCF_001692325.1 of Rhizobium sp. AC27/96. Taxonomy (GTDB): domain Bacteria; phylum Pseudomonadota; class Alphaproteobacteria; order Rhizobiales; family Rhizobiaceae; genus Rhizobium. The sequence continues at coordinate 199,911 of NZ_LXKN01000058.1, forward strand.
CCGGCATGCGCGTGAGAACATTCCGCCATCAGACTATCTCGCCGCCAGCTACTATGAAATCTGGACGAGGGGCATCGATACGCTGCTGGAGCGGCATGGTTTTGCCACGGCCGCGGAGCTTCAAACCGGCCATTCCCAGCAGCAGGGACGAGCGCCGAAGCGGGTTTTGAAGGCCGATATGGTCGATGCGGTGCTTGCCAAGGGTGGCCCCTGTGACCGGCCCGTCGATACGCCACCGCTGTTTTCCGCCGGCGATCGCGTGCGTACGAGGAATTTCAATCCGACCGGCCATACAAGGCTGCCGCGATATGCTCGGGCCAAGACCGGTGTCATCGAGGCGGTGCAGGGCTCCTTTGTCTTTCCGGACGACAATGCCCATGGCCGCGGCGAGAATCCGCAATGGGTTTACACAGTCGTCTTCGATGGTCTGGAAATCTGGGGTGAGGGCGCCGATCCCTCGCTGACGATCTCCATCGACGTCTGGGAGAGCTATCTTGAGCGCGTGTGAGGTCGCTTCGCCGCTGGCGCAGTCACCGGAGCTGCCGAAATCTGTCGATGGCGAACCGGTTTTTCCGGAGCCTTGGGCTGCCGAAGCCTTCGCCATGACCGTGCATCTGCATGAGAAAGGCCTGTTTGCGTGGAGCGAATGGGCAGAACGGCTTTCGGCCGAGTTGCACAAGCCGGGTCGTGCGCCTGACGGCAGCGATTATTTCGATTGCTGGGTGGCGGCGCTTTCCGGCCTGCTGGTGGCCAAAGGTATCGCGGATGCGGATGTGATTGCTGATCTGCAGAGAAGCTGGCAGCGCGCGGCGGAGGCTACGCCGCACGGCAAGCCGATCGTCTTGGAAAACGATCCGCAGCGCTGACGAAAGTGCGAGCGCATGGATTGTGGTGCCGCCAAGAGGGAATGCTAAGATGCGGTGATACGGCTTGTCCCTGAAATCCTTGATCCGTTTCATCGGCGAAAGATATTTGAGAGAGATTCCATGAGCGACATTGCCCACAGCATCGACGAGGTTATCAAACTTGGATTTGCGGATCTGCTGAAGGCACACGAATTTAGAAAATCCGGACGCAATTGGCATCGGGCCGATGGTGAAAACTGGTTGATCGTCAACGTACAGGCGAGCAGCGGGAATTTCGGTGAAAGTGGAAAGTTTACGATCAATCTCGGCATTTATTTCGCGGCGGTTGCCTCTCTTGCAGGGCAGACCCCGATCAGCGGAAAGCCGAGAGAAATGGATTCGACGGTACGCGAAAGACTGGGGACCCTCGCGTATGGCCGCGACCATTGGTGGACAATTGAAGCAGGTTCGAACCTGAATTCGATCTCCGATGATCTTGTGGAAAAGATGAGGTCCTTCGGCATGCCTTGGCTCGAATCTCACCGCGACTTGTCGCATATCGCTGCCGCCCTCCGGGATAGTCCGTCTGTGCTGTCAGCAAGCGCAGTTTTGCTTGCCGGTGACAAGGAGGAAGCAACCCGGCGGTTAAAAGAGGCAATAGAGGGCAGGCCCGCGGCCAAAGCGCACTTTACTGCCTGGGCGATCAAGAATGGCATTGCGCTCTGAAGCTCATAACGCCGCGACGATTCGTAGGATGAGGACTGCTGGTCGCATGCCTCCCTCACGGTTAATCCGCCGGAGGCTCGTCAATGGCGAGCGTTTCATTTATTGACAATGTGATCAGCGAATTTGGACCATAATGTTTGATGTGGCCGATCGCCTGCTTTCGGCAATCGCGATCACGATTGATGCGCTGGTTGCATAATCGCCGCCAACCTTGATGTGAAAGCGCGATCTTCTGGGCTGTAAACAAATCCGCCCCCGATTCAGCCCTTATCTGTTTGATAAGTTCCGGCCATGTTGCTTGAGCTTGGAAAAGCCTGTCGACCAGTGCCAGAATATTCTCCGATATTCGCATGACAGATGGCCCTTACGATTGAATAGCAAACAATTCAGACTTCAATAGAATGACTTGGCTGTGCCTAAGACGAGAATTGCTTGTAGCATTCGTCCGCAACCCGCTGAAGCATCTCGCGGGAGATTTCGCCGGTGACGGTGTAACCGAGGCTGCCATCGATCCAGTAGAAGGTCTCGACGTCACCGTTGCTGGCGAAGCGGAAGCTGGTCGTCGTGTTAGCGTTGTTGTGCCCGACAAGCACGGTCAGGCGTTGGCCGCTGGCATTTTCATACATGAACATGGCGCCCGGCGTGCCGTTGATCGGTAGCAGCCTGCCGCCAACCAGCTGGAAGCCAAGTACCTGCAGGCTCGGCACCTTGAGGCCGGCAACATTCATGCGCTTGCCGAGCCATGTGGCGAGATGCGCTTCCTGATCCGCGCCGACTTCGACGGGATGGCGCACTTCGCTCGCATAGACGATGAAGGCCGAATGCGCCTGTTGCGGCCATGCTTCCATGGCGGTCAGTTGCAATTCGGGTCTTGCAAACAGGTCCGGACCGAAATGGCCGGCCACGGCGCCGGCGAGAAAGAGCGCCAGCGAGGCCGCAAACATAATTAGCCGGCGAAATTTATGTGGAGCAGCCTTGTCTTCAGGTAGAGCTCTTTTGCCTCTTGCGATCAGATCCGCATCGCCCTCCATGGAGATCCCATAGGGTGCGAACAAGGCCCTGATACCATCGCTCTGGGCCTGCCATGCGGCGACGGTGGCGGCGTCTTTGGGATTTTCGGCAAGCCATGCCTCCATCTGTGCCTGTCTTTCCGGCGGCAGCTGGCCGTCGGCAAAGGCGTGGAGATCCGCTTCGGTCACGGTGGGGTTGCGTTCGGTCATTTTGGCCTCCGAAGCGTAATGACATTGTCGGCGCTCATCAGGCTGGTCATCTTCTGGCGTGCGCGAGACAGGCGCGACATGACGGTGCCGATCGGGATATCCAGCATGTCGGCGACATCCTGATAGCTGTAGCCTTCGACGACGACGAGCATCAGCACTGCGCGATACTCCTCGCTCAGGCTATTGAGGGCTGTCTCCAGCCGCGAGCGTTCCAGCGGGTCATTATCCGTTTCGGTCGCATGCAGATGATTATTGTCGTCGATGTCGACGAAGCTGCGGTTGCCCTGCTGGCGCAATCCGTTGCGATAGAGGTTGGTCATGATGGTGAGAACCCAGCCGCGCAGGTTCAGCCCGCGCCACTGGTCGCGTCGCGTCAACACCTTTTCCACGCAGTCCTGCAACAGGTCCTCGCCGTCGGCGTCGGAGCGCGTGAGACTGCGCGAATAGCGTCGCAGCGAGGGGAGGAGCGTCAGCACCTCCGCCTCGAAACTATCGGGCGCGGAGGCTGTCGCCGCCGCGCCCTTTCCTGTCCCCTCAGGGCTTTGCGACATCCCATACGCCCTTAAAGCCATCGCCGGCGACGTCGCCGGCCTTTGCGTCCTTGACGAAGAAATAGAGCGGCATGCCGTCCTTTGCCCACTGTTTCATCCCGTCCTTGCGGGTGATGACGGAATATGCACCTTCCGCCTTGGCCTTGTCATCGGCCATCAACGGCGGCCATGCCTTTGCGCAATCGCCGTTGCAATTGGATTCACCCGACTTGTCGTTCTTGAAGGTGTAAAGCGTCATGCCGTTTTCGCCGGCAAGGACCTTGCCCTTGGCGCTGTCGACTGTCTTCACCGGCGCAGCGGCGAAGGCGACTGTGGCAAAGGCGGATGCGGCGGCAAGCGCCGCCAGGAATGTCACGGTCTTCATGATATCTCTCCTCGGGTGATGGACGCATATCCGTCCAGGCCTCGCATTCTGCGCTGCCGGATGTGAGACACGCTCCGTTCTTATTTTATTCCCGGCCGCGGGCATGTTTTTTACGGCTTGCGTCCGGAGACCGAATCCTGCCAAGTCGACCGATGCAATTTGCGCCACAACAAGATGAAGCGCTCAAGGCCGTTGCCAAATGGCTGAAGGAAGGGCGCTCCCCGCTGTTTCGCCTGTTCGGCTATGCCGGCACGGGCAAGACGACACTTGCACGGCATTTTGCCGAGCATGTCGATGGCGAAGTCCTGTTTGCGGCCTTCACCGGCAAGGCGGCGCAGGTGCTGCGTTCGCGCGGAGCCAGCAATGCCAAAACAATCCATTCGCTGATCTATCGTCCGCGCGGCGAAGAATCCGTCGAGGACGAGGAAACCGGCAAGACTTCAATTGCGCCGATGTTCACGATCAACCGCCAGAGCCCGGTTGCGAAGGCTGCGCTGATCATTGTCGACGAATGCTCGATGGTGGACGAGGCGCTCGGCAAGGATCTGATGAGTTTCGGTACGCCGATCCTCGTGCTTGGCGACCCCGGCCAGTTGCCGCCGATCTCGGGCGGTGGCTTCTTCACCGATCAGGAGCCGGATTATCTGCTGACGGATATTCACCGCCAGGCCCGCGACAACCCGATCATCCAACTCGCCATGCATGTGCGTGAAGGCAAGGAGATCATGCACGGAGATTACGGCACGGCGCAGGTGATTTCGAAGAATGAGGTCACGCAGGCCCTGGTCATGGAGGCGGATCAGGTGCTCGTCGGCACCAACCGCACCCGCAAGCGCTACAATCAGCGCCTGCGCGAACTCAAGGGCTTTTCGACCGAATATCCGCAATCCGGCGACAAGCTCGTCTGTCTGCGCAATGACCCCGCCAAGGGCCTGCTCAACGGTTCGCTCTGGCAGGTAATGACCTCTTCCAAGGAAACGACGAAGCCCGGCATCAACCTCCTGATCCGGCCGGAAGACGACGACATGGACAGGGGTGCGGCGAAGATCAAGCTGCTGAAGCAGGCCTTCGAGGATGTCGAGGGCGAGATCCCGTGGTCGACCCGTAAACGCTATGACGAGTTCGATTACGGCTATGCGCTGACAGTGCACAAGGCGCAGGGCTCGCAGTGGAACAATGTGGTGCTGTTCGATGAAAGCTGGGCGTTCCGCGATACGCGTGAACGCTGGCTTTATACGGCTATCACCCGCGCCGCCGAGACGCTGACGATCGTCCGATAACATCGCGCTTGAGGTGTTGCGGCCTATCTGTCACCGAGTGGTGACGGATGTGCCGAACGCCCATCAAAGTTTTGCATGGGTTGATGTCGGAATCTCGTTGGTTTTGCTGGCCATAATGGCATAAAACGGCGCTACCATCCGGTCTGAAAATCAGGGATTTCGATCATGCCCGTCAAGCTTTCCGTGAACCTCAATGCCATCGCTATGCTGCGCAACCGGCGTGACCTTCCCTGGCCGAGCGTCACGGGGCTCGGTCGTATTGCGCTTGCGGCGGGCGCGAGCGGTCTCACGGTGCATCCGCGGCCTGACCAGCGTCATGTCCGCTTCTCCGATCTGCCCGAAATCCGCGCGCTGATCGATGACGAGTTTCCGGAGGCCGAATTCAATATCGAGGGCTATCCGTCCGATGAATTCTTCGATCTGTGTGCTTCGGCAGAGCCGGAGCAGGTGACGCTGGTGCCGGACGATCCCACACAGGCGACATCGGATCACGGCTGGGATTTCCGCAAGAACCGCGACCTGCTGGTCGATGTGGTTGCCCAATACAAGAAGATCGGCTGTCGCGTGTCGTTGTTTGCCGATGGCGATGGTGATGCTGACGCTGTAAAAATCGCCAGGGAAGTCGGCGCCGATCGCATCGAGCTTTACACCGGCCCTTACGGCGGTTGCTATGATGATTCGCAGAAGGCGGCCGTCATTCTCGAAGCGCTCGGCAAAACAGCCGACGCCGCCTTCGCCAACGGCCTTGACGTCAACGCCGGTCACGACCTGACGGTTGCCAACCTGCCGGCGCTCGTGAAGCGCATTCCGAAGCTCGCCGAAACCTCGATCGGCCATGGGCTGACCGCCGATGCGCTGGAATATGGCATGGCCGAAACGGTGCGGCGCTTCCGCCGCGCTTGCGGGCAGGTGGTCTAATCAGCGGCAACCTTCCATAAGACGACAGGTCCGATTGAGCGATTTGTGGGGTAAGAGTGCCCACGAACCGGTCAGCCCCTCTGCAGGGCAGTGAGCATCGAATTGGTTACAATAAAAGGCTGGTTCATCCGCAGTTCGGGAAAGTTGGAGGAATGCGGTGACAGAGATTCCTGAAAGCATGAAGCCGGAATTGGCTGAGTGGAACAATGGTCGTGGTATCGGCATCGATACGTGGACTGGCTGCGTCGGCAGCTTTTCACTTGCTGTGGGATATTCCTCGATATTTTGGCCACGGTTCGTCGAGCATCGGGAATATATCTTGATGGCCGGTTTTTCCGAGGAAAGTCTGAGATCTTTTGACGGTGGTCCGGGTGCAACTCGACAATCTGTTGAATGGGTTATGAACCATCTTCATCTTGCCGACATTCAGCATTCGGAATGTGCTGATATATCCAGCGATAAGCTTATTCTTCTGGGTGAGCGAATGACGGAAATCTATGCAGCAAAGCTGCAGTGGCAGTTTCCGGATCGAAAATTCGTGGTGCAATTTGCTAGGCCTGACGACAAGGAAGAGCTCGGGGATTACCAACTGAGCTTTTTCCAGGAATAAGTTGCGGATGGCAAAAGCCTGACTATGTTCGACGGCCTGGATGCTCCAAGCAAACTGGCGATATTTTTTGCCCACTAAAGCAAGAATTTTCCTCCCCGCAAGGGGGGAGGAAGAAGATGCGTCGGGCGAGCGCAACCGATACCGCCACGCGGGCCTCACCCGACTATCCCGTAAACTCAGCCGAGCAATGCGGCCTTGTGTTCTTCGACGAAGCTGCGCAGCGTCTGTGGTTCCTTGCCGGTCAGCTTGTTGAAATCATTCGTCAGGATGTCGAAATTGCCGGCGCGGGTGTTGGCGTCGGCGGAGACGAGCATGTCGACCACGAATTTCGGCAGGCCGGCGCCGGTGAGGCCGGCGGCGAACTGTTCGTCGTTGACCTGTACGACTTCGAGCGGACGGCCGGTGATCTTGCTGACGACGCTTGCTACATCTTCGATGGTCGAGGCGGTCGAGCCGGTGAGCGTGTAGGTGGCGTTGTCCGTGGTGTCGGAAGCCAAAGCGGCGGCGATGGCGAGCGCGCAATCGTTGCGGCTGATGTTGCTGACACGGCCATTGCCGGTGGCGGTGTACCACTTGCCAACTTCGAGGCTATGCGGCAGGCCCAAGAGATAATTGTCGAAATACCAGGCGTCGCGCAGGATCGTGAAGCCGATGCCGCTGGCCTTGATGGCGTTTTCCGTGCCGAGATGGTCGGGCGCGAAGGTGACGAGCGAACCTTCCGGTGCCGGCATGGAGGTGTAGAGGATGTGCTTCACGCCGGCCTTCTTCGCAGCTTCGACGGCAGCCGTGTGCTGCTTCAGGCGCAGGCCGGGAACGGCAAGCGCGTCGGTGCTGATGATCAGCAGCCGGTCGACACCGGCAAAAGCATCGCTCAGGCTGGCAGCATCGTCGAAATCGGCCTTGCGGGTGATGACGCCCTTGGCAGCGAGGTCGGCCAGCTTCTCGGGGCTACGCGTGGCAGCGACGATGCGGCCGGGGGCGACCTTATATGTCTCCAGCAGGTGATGAATGACGCGCTGGCCGAGCTGGCCTGCGGCACCGGTGACGAGAAGAGTGCTGCTCATGACTTTATCCTTGTTTGACCGCCGCGGACTTGCAGAGGTTGGTTGCTCTCAAAAAGAGACTAGCACTACATTGGTGTTTGACTTCGACCTGTAAAGGAGGCAGTTTTTTAGCTCAACGTTACCAAAAGGGAACCGGCATGAGCGCCAGCACCGTCGTCAATCTGCGCAGCATAGATCCGCCGTTGCGCGACGTCGATCTCAGCAATCTCGATTTCTCCAATTGTCCGGTGCGCGATCTGATCTCTCAGATCGGCGGCAAATGGTCGGTGCTGCTTCTCGAAACATTGGCAAAGCGGCCCTACCGTTTCGGCGAGTTGCGACGCCTTGTACCTGATATTTCCCAGCGCATGCTGACGCAGACGCTGCGCGACCTGCAGCGCGATGGCTATGTCGACCGCGAGGTTTTCCCAACCAAGCCGCCAAGCGTCGAATACAGCATGACCGATCTCGGCCGTTCGCTGTATGAGCCGCTGGCCATGCTTTTGAACTGGGCGGAGGCCAATCATGAGGCCGTGCGCGCAGCACGCGTCCGTTTCGATCAATCGCCGGACTGAGCCTTGCCGTGAAGCCTTTGAAGATCGCCATCGTCGGCGCCGGACCTGCCGGTCTCGCCGCCTCTCTCTTTCTCACGCGCGCCGGTCATACGACGGATATCATTGAACGTTTCGACAGCCCTGCGGCGGTCGGCTCGGCGCTGATGCTGCAGCCGACGGGATTGACCGTGCTTGAAACGCTCGGGCTCGGTCCCGCCATTCATGCCGCCGGCAACCGTATCGATCGCTTGTTCGGCACGGAAACCACCCGTGGTCGCACCGTTCTCGACGTGCGCTACAATGCGCTGCCGGGTGGCCGTTATGGACTTGGCGTCCATCGCGCAGCGCTGTTCGATACGCTCTATGACGAAGTCTCCGCCCGAAGACATCCGATCTTTACGGGGCAGAAAGTCGTCGCCGTGACAGAAGAAGGGGGCCGCAGCTATCTTTCAGTCGAAGGTGGCGAGCGGCTTGGACCCTATGATCTTGTGATCGATGCCAGTGGCGCGCGATCCGAACTGGTGGCGGCTTCGCCGGCGGCGCCGCGCGTGCGAAATCTCGTCTACGGCGCCTTCTGGGCGACGCTCGATTGTCCTGATGGTCTGGTGGATCAGGCGGCGCTGACGCAGCGTTATGATAAGGCGAGTGTGATGATCGGTGTTTTGCCGGTTGGCAGCCGAAAGCCTGAAATGCCGAAGCAGGCGGCGTTGTTCTGGAGTCTGAAGGTCGGTGATGCCGACGAGGTCCGCAGGCGCGGGCTCGACCGCTGGAAGCGGACCGTCCGTGGTTACTGGCCGGAATGCGAGCCATTGCTTGCGCAGATCACGGATTGGGAGCAATTGACGCTGGCGCGCTATGCCCATCGAACTCTGAGGCTACCCTATAGCGGGCGAACGGTTTTCGTCGGCGATGCCGCACATTCCACCAGCCCGCAGCTCGGGCAGGGTGCAAATATGGCACTGCTTGATGTGGCGGCGCTGGCGCATGCGCTTGCGAGCTACGAGACTATTGAAGCGGCATTCTCCGCCTATGCGAGAGCGCGGCGAATGCATGTGCGGCTGTTCCAGCTGCTGTCGCTGGCATTCACGCCATTCTACCAGTCGGATTCGGCTGCCTTGGCCTGGGTCCGCGACCGGCTGGTCGCGACTATCGCCAAGGTGCCGCCGGCACCGCAGATCCTGGCTGCGATCGTTTCCGGCACGCTGGTCGATCCATTTGCGGCGGCCGGCCTCAGTGAATGCGACTGGCTGCGGAATGTTGTTCCGCAGCCGTCCTGATCAGTTCTTGCGCTCGGTCAGGAAAGCCAGCAGCGCAATCACCGGGAAGGCGATGCCAAACCAGGAGGCGAGGTTCCAGCCGCCTGACGCATAGGCCCAGCCGCCGAGCGCCGAACCGATGGCGCCGCCGCCAAAGAAGGTTGCCATATAGAGGCCGTTCAGGCGGCTGCGATGCTCGGCGCTGAGCGCGAAGATGGCGCGTTGGCCAAGCACGAGATTGGTCTGCACGCCGAAATCGAGCATGATGCCGGAGAGCGTCAGCGTGATCAGTGCCAGCAGCGAACCGCCGCCTGAGACATGGCCGATAAAGAAGGCGACTATGGCGAGCACCATGGCGAAGGCGGTGGCGAGCTTCGTCCAGCCACGATCGGCAACCCGGCCCGCGATGGGTGAGGCGACCGCGCCGGCGGCACCTGCCAATGCAAAGAGCGCGATGCCGTTCTGCGTCAGGCCGAAGGCCGGGCTCGCCAGCAGCAGGGGCGTCGTCGTCCAGAAAAGGCTGAAGGCGGCGAACATGCAGGCCTGATAGAGTGCGCGCCGCTGCAGCACCGGCGTATTCAGGGCGAGATGGCCCATGGAAGAGAGCAGCTGGCCGTAGTGCAGCTTGGTGTGCGGCACACGCGTTGGCAGCGCGACGCGCAGGATGACGGCGAGGCCGATCATGATCGCGGCGGAGATGATGTAGACCGCGTGCCATGAAAGAAGCTCGGAGAGAAAGCTCGCTGCCGGGCGGGCCAGCATGATGCCGCAGAGCAGGCCGCTCATGACGTTGCCGACGACCGCGCCACGGCTGGCGTCAGGTGCCATATGGGCCGCGAAGGGCACCAGGACTTGGACGGAGACGGATGCCAGGCCGATGCAGAGCGAAGCCAGCAGGAACAGCGACGGGGAGGAGGCGAAGGCAGCGCCGATAAGGGCGAGGGCGGCAAGCGCCACCAGCATCAGCACCAGCTTCCGGTTTTCGAGCAGGTCGCCAAGCGGCACGATCAGGAGCAGGCCAAGGCCGTAGCCGATCTGTGTCAGCGTCACGATTAGGCCGGTCGCGGCTGGGGAGAAGCCAAGCGATTGGCTGATGGGGCCAGCGAGCGGTTGACCATAGTAGATATTGGCAGCCACCAGCCCGCAGGCGGCGGCGAACATGAAGGTCATCAATGGCGAAATGGTCTTCTCCGGGAGCGGTATGCTCTCCCGTCTGGCGGCAGCAGTTGCAGGCATGTCTTGTCCTCGATGGGGGCTTGGGAGCGTGCTCCCCGAAATTTCGATGAAAAATCAGTTCAGTAGTTTCATGGCCGCTTCGGCGGCGGCAAACATGTGTTCTTGCGTGCGGCCGGTCTTTCCGACCACCCGCATGCCTTTGGTGAGGGAGAGGATCGCGCAGGCGGTGCTCTCGGCGTCGACATGCTTCGGGATGGAGCCATCCTCCTGTCCGAGGCGGATCAGATCGAGAATGCGCCGTTCGTCAAAGTCGAAGGCCACGCCGATACGCTTGGCGACGTCATCGTCAAAAAGGGCAAGCTCGGTGGCGCTACCGACGGCGAGGCAGCCCCTGCGGCCAATGTCGCCCCATGATGATCCGGCGAAGAATGTCATCAACGCACGCAGCTTTTCGTATCCATTGGGCGCGGCAGCAATGCAGTCGTCAAGCATGTGCTGGCGCACATGGCGATAGCGATCGAAGGCGGCGAGGAAGACGCCGCGCTTGTCGCCGAAGGCCTTGTAGACGCTGCCCGCAGTCAGACCCATGGCCTCGGTCAATTCGCTGATTGAGGCGGCGTAATAGCCGCGCTCGGAAAAGACCCGCAGCGCTTCGTCGAGCGCTGCGTCCATGTCGAATTCCCTGGGGCGGCCGCGAAGTTTCGGCGCGATATCGATGGTGTCCGTTGTCATGCGACTCTTTTAGGAAATGATCGTTTCCAAATCAAGCGAATTTTTGCACTGCAACAGAACTATTACCGGCCGCCACTATCGGGTGTCGGTGTTAAGTTGTTTTTTTATTGACGTTATTGGAAAATGATGGCCATGTGGATCGCGTCCTTGTAACGCCCATCTATGCGCACGGATCTACGCGCGAGACCCTCCCGGACAAAGCCGACCTTCTCATAAAGCGCTATCGCCCTGATATTGTCGGCATGGACGCTGAGTTCCACGCGCTCCATGCCGGTGTTGCGTGCGGCTTGCAGCGTCGTCTGGATCAGCCTGCGCCCAAGGCCTTGACCACGATAGGCCGGGATGATTCCCATTCCAAGGTGACCGGCATGGGCATGGGAGGGGAAGGCGTGGCGGCTGATGTCGCACCAGCCGACAACATCGCTGCCCGCCAAAGCAACGAATTGCGGATTGCCTTTCGCGATCATGCCGAGCACGAAAGCGCGCGTCTCTTCCAGCGGAAATGCTTCGAGCATCGTCAGATATTCGCGCTCGCGCGCGACGGTATCGAGCGCCTTGTGAAAGCCTTCGATGTGCTCGCTGGCGATGGGCAGGACAGTGATACCGGCGCTTGCGGTCATGGGGCAATATCTCGATGCAAATCAGGGATGTATCGAGGATAGGGATCAACCCTCGCCCTGTCTATCGCCGCATCCAGCCGACGCTCACAGATCAAGCTCCCACGTCTGGCCGTTCAATTCCGGGCCGAACATGCGGTGTTTTTCTTCCGCAACGAGCCTGAAGCCGGCCTTGATGTAGATGGCCCGTGCCGCGTCGAGAATGTCGTTGGTCCAGAGCGAAAGCCTGGTGTAGCCGGCGTCGCGCGAGAAACGGATGCATTCGTCGACCAGCAGCTTGCCGAGGCCGAGGCCGCGTGCCGTCTTGTCGACATAGAGCAACCGGAGTTTCGCGACACCATCTCCGCCATCTGCGATCATGGCCGAGCCGACGTTCAGGCCGTTGCGTTCGGCGATCCAGCAGCGTTCCTTGTCCGGATTGAAGCTGGACAGGAACTTGCCGGCGACTTCGGCGACAAGCGCCTCGAAGCGATGATCCCAGCCGAACTCCTCGGTATAGAAACGCGCCTGGCTCTGCACGATCCAGCCGATATCACCGGGCCGGGGAGAGCGGATGATTGCCGGAGAAGGCGCGCTCCGGTCAGCGCCGAGCGTCTCCAGGATCGTCTGCATCGCTTCGACGATGCGCTCGGGCTCGCCAATGGCCAGCCCATCGAAATATCCGGCAATCTGGGCGCGGGAGCGGCGGACGAATTCCTGGAATTGCACCTGTCCTTTGTCAGTGACTTTTATGACCTGGCTGCGCGCATCTTCGGGGTCGGGCGTCGTCTCGATCAGCCCGTCCTCGCGGAAGCGCTTGACGATGCGACTGAGATAGGCGGGATCGAGATGCAAGTCGCGGGTCAATGCGGAGGCGGCGACACCGCCGCGAAAGCCGACTTCGAACAGCACGCGCACGTCCGTCAGCGTATAGGGGCTGTCGAGGTAGGCCTTGTTCAGGACGCCGAGAAAATTGGTGTAGAAGCGATTGAAGTTACGGACGGCATCAATGGTCGTGAATTCGTCGGCAATGGTCATGGAACATCGTCTCCTCGGTATAAGAGACGATGTCCATTATTTATTGGACTGAGTCAAGTAACTTGGTCTTGACCTATGCGGCACAGCTGCTGCGGACACCTTCGTCGGCGAGCGCAAAATCGACAGCTGCCTGGGCATGAATGGTCGTCGTGTCGAAGCCGGGGAGGATCAAGGCATTCGGATCGAGAATGAGGCAGATCTCGGTGCAGCCGAGGATGACGCTATCGGCTCCTTCGGCCTTGGCGCGCTCGATGATAGCATTCAGCTTCCGGCGCGATTCGTCCTTGATGATGCCAGCGCAGAGTTCGTTGAAAATGATGTCGTGGGTTATCGTGCGGTCTTCAGGGCCGGGCACCATGATGGAGACGCCGTTCTCAGCCATGCGCTCGGCATAAAAGCCGTGTTCCATGGTGTAGCGCGTGGCGAGCAGCAGCGGCTTTACGCTTCCGGCGGCCTTCAGCGCGGCAGCGGTTTCGTCGATGATGTGGATCAATGGCACGGAGACGCGGGATGCGACTTCCGGCGCGATCAGGTGCATGGTGTTGGTGCAGATGAGCACGCATTCGGCGCCGGCTACCTGCAGGCGATGTGCCGCATCACCAAGGCGGGCGGCGGCGTCATCCCAACGGCCGGCCTTTTGCAAGGCGACGATCTCGGCGAAATTGACGGAGTACATCAGCACTTCGGCGGAGGAGAGGCCACCCAGCTGGTCGCGGACCATTTCGTTGATCTGGCGATAATAGACCGCCGAACTTTCGAAACTCATGCCGCCGATCAGGCCAATGGTGCGCATAATGCTGTTCTCCGCTCTTGAATGTGAATGCAGGAATAGTGCTGCGATTCACGCGCCGTGTGTTTGCAATCTTTGTGATTTTGACAATTCAATCTGCAACGATTTGCGTATTTTCGGAGTTTTGTGCAAAATTACGGCGCTCTGATGGAGATTATTGCACATGCTGGACGAACGTGACCGAAAGATTCTCGAATTTTTGCAGGGCGATGCCGGCATTTCGGTGACCGAGCTTGCCGATCGCGTCGCCCTGTCGGTCTCCGCATGCTCGCGCCGTATCCAGCGGCTGGAGGAGAGCGGTCATATCGCCAGGCGCATCGTCGTGCTCGACCGGGAGAAGATGGGAGTGCCGACGACAGTCTACGCGCTGATCAAGACGGCGCACCATGCCGACGAGTGGATCGAGGCTTTCCGCAAGGCGATCGGCGATATTCCCGAGATCGTCGAGGCGCATCGGCTCACCGGAAATCACGACTATATTCTGAAGATCGTCTTGCCCCGCGTCGAACATTATGACGTCATCTACAAGCAGCTCGTGCGCCGGGTCGAATTGTTCGACGTATCGGCGTCGATCTCGATGGAAGAGCTGAAAAGCGGTGCTTCCATTCCCGTAGGCTATGCGCAGTAGGTTCACATAGCCGCGTGCTGATTTTGCATGCCACGTCAGTCAAGGTGGCATGAGAGGGTTAAGGGCTTTCAGTTGTAGAATTACTGTCGCGGTTATCGCTTTAGGGGCTATATGCCATGCGCAACACAGACATTCAGAATTACTTCCTGCCCGGTGAAAAGCTATTGTGGCTAGGTCGACCGAAACAGGGCCTGATGTTTAGCAAGAGGGATGTGCTGCAGGTGCCGTTCTCGCTCATGTGGGGCGGCTTTGCTATTTTCTGGGAGACTATGGCTGTGCGCCAGGCCAACGCGCCGCTCTTTTTCAGATTGTGGGGCGTGCCTTTTATATTAATTGGCCTCTATCTCATCGTCGGTCGGTTTGCGCTGGATGCGTTTGTTCGCGCGAGGACCCAGTATGCGGTCAGTGATCAACGGATCATAGTCTTGCGCGAGGGCTGGTTTTCCAAACTTCTGACCATGTCGTTGGACCGGCTGCCTGCTCTGGATCTGGATCAGAAAGGCGATGGAACAGGGACAATCAGTTTTGGAAGCGATATCCAGGCCGGCTATGGCCGCCGCAATGGGCTGAGCGCCTGGACTCCGGCGCTTTCGGATGTGCCTCAATTTCTCGGCATCCGCGAGGTGCGCGACACATTCAATATCATCCAGCGGGCGCAATCGATGAAAGCATCTTGACCATCAGCGCAAGGTGGCAGCCGCAGGGGTGCCATGCATAAAAGATGATTGCCGCTCATCCTTCGCAACTCTACGTTTTCGATGAACCGTGGATATGAGGTGTTACGATGCAGGATCATCACGTTGTCGTTGTCGGAGGCGGTTTTGGCGGGTTGCAGCTCGCCAACGATCTGAAGGGCGCGCCTGTCCGCATCACGCTGATCGACCGGCGCAATCACCACCTCTTTCAGCCACTTCTCTATCAGGTCGCGACGACATTGCTTGCCACATCGGAGATCGCCTGGCCGATCCGCAGCTTCTTCAGGGATCGGCCCGAAGTCACGACGTTGCTGGCCGAGGTCGTCGGCGTCGACAGCGAGGCGCATCAGGTGCTTCTGAAGGATGGCCAGAAGATCGGCTACGATACACTGGTGCTGGCGACGGGCGCGACACACGCCTATTTCGGCCATGACGAATGGGAGCCGGTAGCACCGGGCCTGAAGACGCTGGAAGATGCCACGACCATTCGCCGACGCGTTCTCCTTGCTTTCGAGCAGGCGGAGCTGGAAACCGACCCGGCTGTCCGTGAAGCGCTACTGACTTTCGTCATCGTCGGCGCGGGTCCTACGGGGGTGGAGCTTGCCGGTATCATCTCGGAACTGGCAAGGACGACGCTGCCGAAGGAATTCCGCAATATCGACACGCGCAAGGCCAGGATCATTCTCGTTGAGGCCGGGCCGCGGGTGCTGGCTGCTTTCGCCGAGGAACTGTCCGACTATGCGCGCAAGGAGCTGGAGGTCCTCGGCGTCGAGCTCCATTTCGGCAAGCCGGTCACTTCATGCAGCGCGGAGGGGGTCGTGATCGGTGATAGCTTCGTGCCATGCCGCACCATCGTCTGGGCGGCGGGTGTGGAGGCATCGCCGGCGGCGAAATGGCTTGACATACCCGCCGATCGCGCTGGTCGTGCCGTCGTCGACAAGGAGCTGAGGGCGCCGGGCAAGGACGATATTTTTGTCATCGGCGACACGGCATTGGTCCTGCGCGAGGATGGCAGTCCGGTGCCGGGGATCGCTCCGGCCGCCAAGCAGCAGGGAGATTATGTCGCCAGGGTGATCAGGGCGAAGCTGGCCGGCAAGCCGGCGCCGGGGCCGTTTCGCTACAAGCATCAGGGCAGCCTTGCGACGATCGGCAAGAGTGCCGCGATCATCGACTTCGGCTGGATCAAATTAAAGGGATGGCTTGCCTGGTGGGTCTGGGGTCTCGCCCACATCTATTTCCTGATCGGCACCCGCTGGCGCATCGCCGTCGCCTGGAGCTGGCTGTGGATCTATATCAGCCGGCAGCACAGTGCCCGGCTGATCACGCAACGGGAAACCATGCGCGAGGATTGAAAAAGGGCAGCCGTAGTGGCTGCCCTTTCCTTATGAGTCACAATGCGGTGACGCTTACGCCAGCGATGCGATGTCGATGACGAAGCGGTAACGGACGTCGCTCTTCAGCACGCGCTCATAGGCTTCGTTGACCTGATCGATGCTGATCACCTCGATCTCCGAGGCAATGTTGTGCTTGCCGCAGAAATCCAGCATTTCCTGGGTTTCCTTGATCGAGCCGATCATCGAGCCCGAGAGGCTGCGACGGCCGGGGATCAGCGAGAAGGCATGGACCGGGACCGGATGCTCTGGCGCACCGACCACGACCATGCTGCCATCGACCTTCAAGAGGCCAAGATAGGCATTCCAGTCGAGCGCAATGCCGACCGTCATGATGAGCAGGTCGAAAGTGCCGGCGAGCGTCGTGAAGGTCTCGGCGTCGCTGGTGGCATAATAGTGGTCAGCGCCGAGACGCAGACCGTCTTCCTTCTTGGAAAGCGACTGGCTGAGAACGGTGACTTCGGCACCCATCGCATGGGCGATCTTGACGCCCATGTGACCGAGGCCGCCCATGCCGACGATTGCGACCTTCTTGCCGGGACCCGCCTTCCAGTGGTGCAGCGGCGAGTAGAGCGTGATGCCGGCGCAGAGCAGCGGTGCAGCAGCGTCGAGCGGGATATTTTCGGGGATCGAGAGGACGTAGCCTTCCTTGACGACGATCGAGTCCGAATAGCCGCCATAGGTTGGCGTCGTGCCATCGGCCTCGAAGTCGTTGTAGGTCTGAACGACGCCCGGCATGTAGTGTTCCAGGTCGAGGTCGCGGGTGGCGCAGGTCGTGCAGGAATTGACGAAGCAGCCGACGCCGACGCGGTCGCCGACCTTGAACTTGCTCACTTTCGAGCCGACGGCGCTGACGATACCGGCGATCTCATGACCGGGTACCATCGGATATTTTGCATTGCCCCATTCGTTGCGGGCCTGGTGAATGTCGGAATGGCAGATGCCGGAGAACTTGATCTCGATGACGACGTCATCCTCATTCGGCTCGCGACGTTCGAAGGTGAACGGCGTCAGCGGCTTGGAGGCGTCAGTGGCGGCATAACCCTTTGCGATAGGCATGGGAGACTTCCTTGTTTTCGGAGGAGGTGGGGTTTTCGGAGGAGGTGGGAGTGGAATTGGGATGTCCGACTATGCATCGGGAAGGGGCCACAGCGTTAGAGCGATCCTGCAAGCTTTATGTACGATCCTGCGAATCTAAATGTGCGGCCGCTCTTTTGCAGCGGACTTCCGTTACCTAGATATGCCTTGATATCCACTCGAAAACAGTTGGTTGCGAATGACACTGCCTTTCAATCCAAATCAGGAACTCGCATCCATCGTTGCTCGTTTCGCCACGGGGGATGGAGAACACCGCACCCCGATCGATGGTCTCAACCTCTATCGGCAATCGGCTGCGACGGTTTGGCAGCACGGGGCTTATCGGCCTTGCTATGCCATTGTCGTCCAGGGGCGGAAGACCCTGACTGTTGGCACCGATACCTACCACTATGGCGTCGGCGAGTATATTTTGACTGCCCTCGATCTGCCCGTATCGACCCAGGTGACCAATGTCGGCAGTGACACGCCCTATCTCTGTTTCGGCATGGCGCTGGACAGCGAGCGCCTGAAGGAACTTCTGTCACGCGTCAACATTCCAAGCCAGGCGGTGACGGCCGAGCCCTTGCGTGGCCTCGCGATCAATACGGCTTCGCCGGAATTGCTCGATGCGTCGTTGCGGCTTCTCAGATTGCTGGATCGGCCGGAAGATATTCCGGCGATGGCGCCATTGATCGAGCAGGAGATCCTTTACCGCCTGTTGACCGGCCCGAACGGTCCGCGGCTGCTGCAGGTCGCCATGGCGGAAAGCCAGAGCAACCGGGTGGCGCGTGCCATTGCCTGGCTTCGCGGCAATTTCGAACAGCCTCTGCGCATCGAGGAACTGGCCGAGCGCATCGGCATGAGCGTTTCCTCCCTGCATCATCATTTCAAGGCCGTCACGGCCATGTCGCCGATGCAGTATCAGAAGCAGCTCCGGCTGCATGAGGCGCGGCGCCTGATGATCGTCGAACAGCTCGATGTGGGTTCGGCCGGCCATCGCGTCGGCTATCAGAGCCCTTCGCAATTCAGCCGTGAATATAGCCGCCTCTATGGTCTGTCGCCGCTCAGGGATGTCGAGGCGATGCGCAACAATGCTGTCGCCGCCGAATAGGCTTAGCTGATGGGCGCGTGGCAATTGCCGCCGTTCCAGGTGTAGCTCGGAACGGCGTCTTGCGGCCCCCACAGGCCTTCGAAACGATCATATTCGGCATCGAACCTTATCGTTAGCGAGCCCATCCCATATTTGTCGAACCAGCGCAGGGTTCGTTTCCTGCCGTGCGCCGTTCCGATTTCGGAGAGAGCACCGATCGTCGTATTGCCATCGTCTTGGAAACGATAGGTGCCGGCGATATGGCCCTGTGTGTCAACCTGCAATGATGTTTCGACATCCACCAGCGATCCGGCGGAGAGGAGCTTGCCGCAATAGTGCCCAGCCGGACCGGCAGCAGGTTTTGCCGCCGAGGCCTCTGCCGTTGGCAGCCCAAGCACGACCGTCGCGAACCATATGCCTATGACACGGGCAAGCATTCCTCGTTTGCCCTTGCCGAGATGAACCGGTGCGGAGGCAAGAGGTATGGTTGAAAGGTGCGTCAATGCGGCGTTCATCACCCAGGTCCTGATGAAGAGATATCTATGCCGGCAAGCTCTAGCTGTCGTGTGCCTGCCATGACAAGCGGCTCCGATTTTTTGGCGCAGTGCAGCAACGAATTTCGCTTGACGCCTGCTTCGGGGTGCTGCATAACGCGCCACGAACCGTACCGTACGGTACGCATTTGGGAGTGGCCATCGTGCTGAGCGAAGTAGGACAGTCGAGCGAGTTTTCGCCGCGCCAGAACGCCGTTCTGGAGCAGGCGTTGCGTCTGCTCGTCGACGGCGGCGAAAAGGCGCTGACGACCTCGGGCGTCGCCCGCGCCGCCAATTGCTCCAAGGAAAGTCTCTATAAGTGGTTCGGCGACCGTGACGGTCTGCTGTCGGCAATGATCGCCTATCAGGCAAGCAAGGTGCGCACGTTCGAGCGCAATGGCGAGCGGCTGAATACGGTAAGCCTGCACGATCATCTCGTCATTTTCGCCCGCGACCTGCTGGAAGTTTTGGCGGGCGATGTTTCGCTCGCGCTGAACCGTCTGGCAATCGGCCAGTCGAACCGCGATGGCTCGAAGCTCGGCAAGCTTTTGCTGGAGCGCGGCCGCCGGCAGATCGACCGCCGAGCCAGCGGCCTGATCGATGCCGGCAAGCGGGCAGGGCTGCTGCGCTTTGCGGATGCCGACGAGGCATATCACACGCTTTACGGGCTCATCGTTTCCGATCTGCATGTTCGCATGCTGCTTGGCGAGCCCGGTTTGAAGGATTCCAGCCGTCAGGCTGAGAAGGCTGTTACGGCCTTCCTCAGGCTTTACGGTACGGAAAAGGTTTTGGCGGAAGCAGCGGCGACCGTCTGACACATCTAACTTATACCCAGACAAGCAAAGGGAAGGACAAACAATGCGCGTCTATTACGATCGTGATGCCGATCTCAACCTCATCAAGTCGAAGAAGGTCGCCGTCATCGGCTACGGTTCCCAGGGCCGCGCTCACGCGCTGAACCTGAAGGACAGCGGCGCTCAGAACGTTGCAATCGCGCTCAAGGCCGGCTCGCCGACAGTGAAGAAGGCCGAAGCCGATGGCTTCAAGGTTATGACTGTTGCCGAAGCAGCTGCCTGGGCCGACCTGATGATGATGGCAACCCCGGACGAACTGCAGGCCGACATCTACAAGGCCGATATCGCTCCGAACATCCGCGACGGCGCTGCTATCGCCTTTGCTCACGGCCTCAACGTTCACTTCGGCCTCATCGAGCCGAAGGCTTCGGTCGACGTCGTCATGATCGCTCCGAAGGGCCCGGGCCACACGGTTCGCGGCGAATACCAGAAGGGCGGCGGCGTTCCTTGCCTCGTTGCCGTTCACCAGAACGCTTCCGGCAACGCTCTTGAGCTGGCTCTCTCCTACGCCTGCGGCGTTGGCGGCGGCCGTTCGGGCATCATCGAAACCAACTTCCGCGAAGAGTGCGAAACCGACCTCTTCGGCGAACAGGTCGTTCTGTGCGGCGGTCTCGTCGAGCTGATCCGCGCCGGTTTCGAAACCCTGGTCGAAGCCGGTTACGCACCGGAAATGGCCTATTTCGAGTGCCTGCACGAAGTAAAGCTCATCGTCGACCTGATCTATGAAGGCGGCATCGCCAACATGAACTACTCGATCTCGAACACGGCAGAGTGGGGCGAATACGTCTCCGGCCCGCGCATCATCACGGCCGAAACCAAGGCTGAAATGAAGCGCGTCCTCAAGGACATTCAGACCGGCAAGTTTACCTCGGACTGGATGCAGGAATACCGTTCGGGCGCTGCCCGCTTCAAGGGTATCCGCCGCCTGAACGACAGCCACCAGATCGAAGAAGTCGGCGCCAAGCTGCGCGGCATGATGCCCTGGATCGGCAAGAACAAGCTGGTCGACAAGGCCGTCAACTAAGCTTTCGGCACTGCCGGAATAGCGGGAGGCCGGGGCGATGCTCCGGCCTTTTTCTATTTTGCGTTATCTGATAGTGCGGTCTGCTGGCGGGATGGTTGTGAATTCGCTATAGGGTTGTAATGACTTCTGCTGAAACCGATTTTGCGCGCACTGTCACCAATCTCAAGAACGGCTGGGAGGAGCTCTATGCCGCGTTTGCTGAGTATCCACCTCCCGAGGCGCTAGATGCATCGCCATTGCGCGATCCGGCGAAGATTCTGCAGGATCTGCGCTCCGCACCAATGCCGGAGTTAAGCGGCAACGCCCTGGGTGGCTACGCTATGTGGGCAATAACGACGGTGGGTGGCGTAGAGGAATACAAACATTATTTTCCGAGAATTCTGCAGCACGCTCTTTTGACTCGAGGCAGGCTGGGTTTCGCTCCGCTACAGATCCTGGCAAAGCTGGAATATGCTGACTGGTGTAAATGGCCAGCATCAGAGCGTCTTGCGATCGAGAACGTTTATCGTGCGTCTTGGGATTATGCACGCTTGCAACATCCGGATGAACTCGATGCGATGGATTGGTTTATCTGCGCAATTCGTCTCGAAAGGAATGTCAATTCCATTCTGGAGTCTTGGCTGTCCAATCTGACACCGAATTCTGCCCTGCAACTCGCTGATGTCATCAATCGTTCGGACGGGCTGCCTTATGGTCGCTCTTTTTGGGAAGACCTTGATTTGGCGACCAGGCGGACGATTTCCGATTGGCTTTGCGGCGATGGATTGCAAGCTGCCATAATAGCGGTTGTCGACGAT
Organism: Rhizobium sp. AC27/96; assembly: GCF_001692325.1. GTDB lineage: Bacteria > Pseudomonadota > Alphaproteobacteria > Rhizobiales > Rhizobiaceae > Rhizobium. The sequence continues at coordinate 221,699 of NZ_LXKN01000058.1, forward strand.
GTAGCCGAGAGAGATATGTGGCGCATCGATTCCATCGAGGCTGCCTTGGTCTTTTTGCGCAGCACGCCCTGCCGCTAACTCGGGTTTGGAGCGGCTGGCAGGGTAAGTTTCGCCTGGGCCAGCGGAGCCGACTCCACGCGACTTTGGGTGATGAGAGCAACAATTAAGGCCGCGCCCCCCCCCTCTATTTTCGTGCGGAGACATAAAGCCATTTCGTCGGCTTGCCGTCGAAGCCGCCGCCATCTGCTTCGGTCATCACTATGTCTTTCCATCCGCCGTCGCCGAGGAGGGCCGTCAGCCATTCGGCCGAGGGATAGTTGTAGTAGCGGCCGAGGGTATCGTGCCCTTCCGCATCGCCGGCCTTGAAACTGCTGTGGAAGATGCCGCCGTCCTTCAGAGCACGCAGAATCCGGCCGAAGATATTCGGGAGGTCGGATCGCGGTACGTGAAGGAGACTGGCCTCTGCCCATATGCCATCGAACGCGGCACGGGCGTCGAGCGTCTCGAACCGCATGATCCGCACTGGCCTGCCGATCAGCTTCTCGGCTTCACTGGCAAGCTCAGCCGAACCATCCATCGGGGTGATGTCGAAGCCGCGCGACAGCATATAGGCCGCATCCTGACCGGCTCCGCAGCCCAGTTCCAGGATGGATGCACCAGCGGGAAGGGCGGCAAGAAAGGCATCGAGCCGGCTTGTCGGGAGGTTGCGTTCGCGTGCCGCATAGATGCTGGCATTGTCGGCGTAGAAGGATGATGTCGGGTCGGTGCTCATCTTGCTGGTGCTCATTCTTCTTCGGTTAGGATGCATATTACCAAGCGGAAAATGGCGGATATCCGCTATTGCTCTCTGCTGAAATAGACTACTCGGTCGAGATCCTTGAAATGAGCGTCCAGCGTCAGCACGTCAGCGTTGTGCAGTTCAGCGGTGGCGTAGATGATCGCATCGGCGAGTGCAAGTTTGTGCTTTGCCGAGATTTCCGCGGCGCGGCGGGCAAGGGCCGTATCAAGAGGTGCGATAATACAGGTGGCGGTATAGGCGAAGAAGGAATCGACCGCCTCCTCGTCACGCTCGCGTTCCAACCATTTGGCGAGTTCGAGCTGGACGATGGTCGGGACGATACATTCGGTTCGCGCTGGCATTTCGCCCTGCAGCCGATCCGCGGCCGGGCCTTGGGTCAGCCACTCGATCCAGGCGGAGCTGTCAACGACGCGCATCAGAACCGGTCTTTCCGGTCACGGTAATTGCTGGGGCTGGCGCCCTTCGCCATGCCCTTGAGGTCGGCGAGCTCAGGTACGGGAATGAGTAGCACGCCCTTTCCCTTGGGAATGAAGACGAATTCCTGCCCCGCATCCCAGTGCTGCTGATCGCGAACCTCCTTCGGGATCGATATCTGAAATTTTGAGGAGAGAGTCGCGGTGGCCATTCTTACGTTTTTCCTATCGATGGTTACTAGGTAAGAATAGCACCTGGAGATGAAAATGGGTAGGCCCGATTGAGAGCTCCAGCCCATTAGCAGCCAACCGCATATCGACCAACTCGAAGAATTGTTTGTCATCGTCTCAAACAAATTAGGTCAGCATTGTTGACTTATCTTTTGTTGCGTGATCTTGTGCTAGAAAGACCAAAAATTACGAGGAAGCCCCATGTTGAATTGGGAAAATATCTTTGCGACGCGTTCGAGCCGTATGCGCGCCTCCGAAATCCGCGAGTTGCTGAAGCTGCTGGAGCGGCCGGATATCATCTCGTTTGCCGGTGGCATTCCCGACCCTGCGCTGTTTCCGGATGCGGAATTCAAGCAGGCCTATTCTGACATTTTCTCCGGCCCGACCGTCAACGCCGCCCTGCAATATTCGGTCAGCGAAGGCTACAAGCCGCTGCGCGAATGGCTCGTTGGGCAGATGGCGGCGCTTGGTGTCCCCTGCGAACTCGAGAACGTCTTCATCGTCTCCGGCTCGCAGCAGGGTCTCGATTATCTCGGCAAGCTCTTCCTTTCGCCGAACGATACGGCGCTGGTGACGGCGCCGACCTATCTCGGCGCGCTGCAGGCATTCAATGCCTATGAGCCGACCTATGACCAGCTGACGCCGAACGGCAACCGGACGCCGGACTCCTACAGCGCCGCCGCGACCAAGGCAGGCGGTAGGGTCAAATTCGCCTATCTCTCGGCCGATTTTGCTAATCCGACCGGCGAAACGGTCGATCTGGCCGCTCGCGAGAAACTCATCGATCTCGGTGACGAACTCGACATCGCCATCATCGAAGATGCCGCCTATCAATCGCTGCGCTATGATGGCGAGGCGATCCCGCCGATCCTGGCGCTGGAAATCGCCCGCAAGGGCAATATCAACGACACGCGCACGATCTATTGCGGCAGCTTTTCCAAGACCTTGGCGCCGGGCCTTCGCGTCGGTTTCGTTGTCGCCAATGCGCCTGTTATCCGCAAGCTTGTACTGATGAAGCAGGCGGCCGACCTGCATTCCTCGACCATCAACCAGATCGCCATCCATCAGGTTGCCGAACGTGGTTTCGACGCGCAGGTTGCCAAGGTTCGCAAGACCTATAGCCACCGTCGCGACTGTATGCTGGCGGCCCTTGCCAAATACATGCCGGACGGGGTCAGCTGGACGAAACCGCAGGGCGGCATGTTCGTATGGATCACCCTGCCGAAGGGCATGGATGGCGCCAAGCTGCTGGCAAGATCGCTTGAGACTGCCAAGGTTGCCTTCGTTCCCGGTCAAGCCTTCTTTGCAGATGGCACCGGCGCCAATACGTTCCGTGTCAGCTTCTCCTGCGCCAACGATGAGATGATCGAAGAGGGCATTTCACGGCTCGGCAAACTGATTGCTGGAGAGATCGGGGCGTTGGCGGCCTGAGCCGCCACGCCGTTTTCGATTTACTTCGCCAGATGCGGGCTGATCAGCGAGAGGTTGGCCTGCTTGCCCGATCGTTGAGCCGCAGCTTTCCAGAATTTGAGCCAAAATCAGGCAGGACTTTCACTTAGCCCGGACGCTCAAACGCTCCAAACGAGCCCCGTTCCTGTTGGCCTTGCAAGCTTGTCCTGACTTCCATTCGCGGTTACTGTCCGCGCCGAGGTCTTATCTCAGGTTGCTGAACTGTCGGCTTCATGAATAAGGTGATGGATCGTAAACAAGTGATATCGATATGATATTTTTGGGTCGAGGACTAAGCAATCTTTGGGGGATTGATGCTTTACGTTTGGGGATCAGGCACTAAAACCTTGGTAGCGGCGCAAGACATCGGGGTACAACGCTGCGAGATATGTAAGGACGACCAGACATACCGCGCGATGCTGACCTACCGCTATCGCCACTTCTGGTATTTGATCCGCTTTGTGACCTCCCGCAAATATGCCGCCCACTGCAATCGATGCAACAATGGTCACGTCATTGAACGTGCCGCGATTGCCGACAAGCTTACATCCGATCCCGTACCCTTTATGGACCGGCGTGGCTGGATGGTCGGTTTGGGCGCCATCGTCGCCTTTGTTGGCCTGGCTGTGATGGTTGGCGTCCAGCATGATGGTGAGGTTGCAAAGATGCTGGCCGAACCCAAGGTCGGCGATATCTACGAGGCTGAGATCTCGAAAATATCCTCGGGTTTCAGCGATGAGCATGTTTATGGCCTTTTGCGCATTGTCGGAATTGCCGATGGCAAGGCTACCTTCGAGATTGCACATAATGGTTATGACAAGAAGAGAAGCGTCTCGAAGGATTATAATGGGGCAGCCTATAAGATTCCCGGCTATTTCGACGCGGATGACACGGCGACCTATTCGGCCGACGAATTGAAGGCGTTATACGACAAAAGCATCATCTACGATATCGATCGTCCCTGATTGCCGAACATCAGGCCTGCCACAAGCGACGAGATGGTTGAAGAAGGCATTTCACGGCTTGGCAAGTTGATCTCAGGAGAAATCGGGGTGTTGGCGGCCTGATTTACCTTTTCCCCGGCGGGGAGCAGGATGCGCTCCTAAGCTTGCCGAAGGGGCGCTGGTTGAGGGGGCGTTGCACCACTGTGGTGGACAACGAATGCCCCGTGCCACCCCCTCATCCGCCCTTTGGGCACCTTCTCCCCGAGGGGGAGAAGGAGTGTCTTACTTCGCCAGATGCGGAGCGATCAGAGAAAGGTCGGCCTCGCTGAGACGGTCGCTGGCGGTGTTGCGTTGGTGCCAATAGGGATACATCAGCGGCGGCAGGCTGACATCATCGAGCCGCTTGCGTTCCTCGTCGGTTAGCTTCAGCTCGGCGCTGGCGAGATTGTCCTTGAACTGGGCTTTCGTGCGGCCGCCGATGATGACCGAGGTGACGCCCTTGCGGCCGATGAGCCAGGCAAGCGCCACCTGGGCTGCCGAGACGCCGCGGCCATCGGCAATTTCCACCAAAGTGTCGACGATGTTCCAGAGACGGTTCTCGTCGCGGATCGGCGGTTCCGTCCAGCCGGCAAACTGGCGCGTGCCTTCCGGCGTCGCCTGGTTGCGGCGGTGCTTGCCTGACAGCAGGCCGCCGGCAATCGGGCTCCAGACGAGGATGCCGAGGCCCTGGTCGATGCTGACAGGCACCAGCTCGTTTTCGGCGTCGCGGGCTTCCAACGTATAGTGGATTTGCTGGCTGACGAAGCGTTCGCGCTTGTCGCGTTCGCTGACTGCGAGCGCCTTCATGATGTGCCAGCCGGAGAAATTCGAGCAGCCGATGTAGCGGACCTTGCCCTGACGGACCAGCGTATCGAGCGCTTCCATCGTCTCTTCCAGCGGCGTCTGGCCGTCCCATTCATGCAGCTGATAAAGATCGATAACGTCGGTCTTCATGCGCTTCAGGCTGGCCTCGCAAGCCTGGATAAGATGCTGGCGGGAGGAGCCGGCATCGTTGACGCCGGATCCCATCGGGAAGCGGGCCTTGGTGGCGATGAGCACGCCGTTCTTGCGCGGGCCACCGATGATCTCGCCGAGGATTTCTTCAGATGCTCCTTGAGAGTAGACGTCTGCCGTGTCGAGCAGGTTGACGCCGGCATCGACGCACATGTCGACAAGCTTCTTGGCGTCCTTGACGCCGAGATCGCCGACGGTCTTGGCCCAGCCAACCCCGCCGAAGGTCATGGTGCCCATGGTGATGGTGGAAACTTTGAGGCCGGAGCGGCCAAGCAGGCGATATTCCATTGATTTCTCCTCCTGGATCCCATCTTGAAATTCGGGTGTCAGGAAATAGCGCTGGGGAGAGACGGTCAAGGTCTAATCATCATACCAACGGTATCTTCTTCAAATTCAACTGTCACAATCATGTTAAGCCGCGCGTCTAGACAACCCTCCTACAACCCAGCCGAGGACATTTCATGAAGACCTTTGTTTCCGCCTTTACCGGCCTTCTGGCCGTTGCGCTTTTCTCCGGTGCTGCCAACGCCGCCGATCTCGTCCTCTACACCAGCCAGCCGAATGCCGATGCGCAGGCCACCGTCGATGGTTTCATGGCCGCCAATCCCGGCATCAAGGTCGATTGGGTTCGCGATGGCACGCCGCAGATCATCGCCAAGTTGCAGGCGGAAATGCAGGCCGGCGCACCTGCTGCCGACGTTCTCTTGATCGCTGACACGGTGACGCTGGAGCGCCTGAAGGAAGCCGGCAAGCTCTTGGCCTACAAGTCGCCGGAAGCCGCCAACTACGACGCCTCGCTCTATGATGCCGATGGCTATTACTATTCCACCAAGCTGATCACGACCGGCATCGTCTACAACACTGCCGCGTCGCTGAAGCCGGCGAGCTGGCAGGATCTGGTCAAGCCGGAAGCCAAGGGTCTCGTCGCCATGCCGAGCCCGCTGGCTTCGGGCGCTGCTCTCATTCATGCGCAGACGCTTGCCGGTGTCAGCAGCCTCGGCTGGGACTACTACAAGAACCTCGCCGACAACGGCGCTATCGCCTCTGGCGGCAACGGCGCTGTGCTCAAGGCCGTCGCCTCCGGCGAGAAGGCCTATGGCATGATTGTCGACTACATGCCGATCCGCGAAAAGGCCAAGGGTGCGCCGCTGGAATTCGTCTTCCCGACGGAAGGTGTTTCGGCCGTGACCGAGCCGGTCGGTATCCTCGCCAGCACGCAGCATGCCGATGCCGCCAAGAAGTTCGTCGATTACGTCCTGTCCGAAAAGGGTCAGGAAGGCTTCCTGAAGCTCGGCTACATCCCGGCCCGCAACGGTACGCCGCTGCCGGAAGGTTTTCCGGCACGTGACAGCATCAAGCTTTTGCCGTTGAATGCCGCCGCTGCTCTCAAGAATACGGATCAAGACCTGAAGACCTTCTCCACCTACTTCAAGTCGAAGTGATCCGGCCCGGAATTTAAATGTACGGATATGTGCGTAAGGGAAACAGCCAGCCGGCCTGGCTGTTTCCTTTTGTTGTTGCCGTCGTGCTGCTGCTCAGCGTCCTGCCGCTGGCGCGGCTGGCGGTGGTTGGTATCGAGGCGCTGCTGCGAGGCGGCACCTATGAACTCATCACCGATCCCGCCCTTTGGCGCTCGACCTGGTACACGATCGAAACGGCCGTGCTGGGCACGATCATTTCCGTGGCTCTCGGTTGCCTCTTCGCGTTTCTGCTGACCTTGACGGACATGCCGGGCAGGGGGCCGCTCGGCTTTCTCTTCATGCTGCCGATGATGATTCCGCCGCAGGTGACCGCACTTGCCTGGGTGCAGATGTCAGGCCCGTCGAGCCCGCTTTTGAAGGCGCTGCACATCGCGCCGCCGCTCGGCTCGCCGCAGCCGCTCTATTCCATCGGCGGCATCGCGCTTCTTTATGGCGTGCAGCATGCGCCGCTGGTCTATCTGGCGCTTCGGGCCGGATTGATGGCCTTGCCGCGCGATGGCGTCGAGGCGGCAAGGCTGTCGGGTGCCTCGGGCCTGCGCGTCTTCCGAGACATCATCCTGCCTTTGTCGCTGCCCGGCGTCATTGCCGGTGCGGCCATCGCCTTCGTTTCCTCGATCGGCAATTTCGGTATTCCGGCAATCCTCGGCATCCCCGCTTCGATCTATACGCTCTCGACCCTGATCTTCACGAAATTCTCCAATTTCGGCCCACGAACCTTCGGTGATATCGCCGTGCTTTCAACGATGATCGCCGTCATCGCCGTTGCCGGCCTTGCGGTGCAGGCGAGAGCTCTCAAAGGGCGGGACTATCGCGTCATCGGTCTTTCCGGCGCGTCAGCCGCCTTTTCGCTCGGTCGATGGCGTTATCTTGCCGTGCCGGGGCTGTGCCTGATCCTGTTCTTCATGCTCGTCGCACCTTTCCTGGCGTTGGTTGCGGGCGCGCTGGTGCCGACTTATGGCGTGCCGCTCACCTTCAAGACCGCATCGCTGAACGCATTTACGGAGATCCTGTTTCGGCAGACGGTGACGCGCACCGCCTTTTCCAATTCGCTGTTTCTGGCCGGCATGACAGCGCTTGGTCTCCTGCTTGTGACGGTTCTCACTGCCTATGCGCTGACGCGGCGGAAAGATATGTTGAGCCGCATCGTCGGCGGCCTGATCGAGATACCCTATGCGCTCCCCGGCATTATCATCGCGGTCTGCTTCATCCTGGTGTTCGCTGCACCCCTGCCAATCCTCAATGTCACGCTTTACGGGACGATCTGGATCATTCTGCTGGCCTATTTCTCCGCCTATTTCGCCGTCAGCCTCAAGCCGGTCATGAGCGCCTTCCTGCAGCTCGATCCGGCGCTGGAGGAGGCGGCACGTCTTTCCGGTGCAGGCTTCTTCCGCCGGCTTGCCGATATCATCGTGCCGCTGATTGCGCCGGCGGCAGGAGCATCGGTGATCCTGGTCTTCCTCATTGCCTGCAACGAACTGACGGTTTCGGCGCTGCTTTGGTCGGCCGGCACGCAGACGCTCGGCGTCGTCATCTACAATCTCGACGATGGCGGCAGCGCCGATCTTGCTTCCGCCATGTCTGTCATCGTCATCGCCATGGTCGTCACCATGATGCTGCTGCTGGAAATCATGGCCAAGCGCCTGCCGAAGGGAGTGGTGCCATGGCGAAGCTGATCCTCAATCACCTCTGCAAGGATTTCGGCACGGGCGGCCGCGCTGCGGTCAATGCGCTGTCGCTCGATGTGCGCGAGGGCGGCTTCCTGGCGCTGCTCGGCCCCTCCGGTTGCGGCAAGACGACGGTTCTCAGGATGATAGCCGGCTTCGAACAGCCGACGGATGGGTCCATCCATCTCGGCGAGCGGTTACTGGCCGATGCCGCGAACATGCTGCCGCCGGAGCGGCGCAACATGGCGATGGTGTTCCAGTCCTATGCGCTCTGGCCGCACATGAACGTCGCAGACAATGTCGGCTATCCGCTGAAGGTGCGCGGCATCTCCGGCGAGCGCTATCGCGAGAAAGTGCGCGAGGCGCTGGCAACGGTACGTTTGGCTGATTACGCCGAGCGGCGGCCCGCCGATCTCTCCGGCGGCCAGCGCCAGCGGGTGGCGCTTGCGCGCTGCCTAGTGACATCGCCTGATGTCGTGCTGCTCGACGAGCCGCTTGCCAATCTCGACCGCCATCTCAAGAAGGAGATGGAGGAGACTTTCCGCGAATTCCATCAGCGCTCGGGCGCCACCATGATCTACGTGACGCACGACCAGAGCGAGGCCATGGCGCTCGCGACCGATGTCGCTGTCATGTCCGAGGGGCGGCTGTTGCAGGTGGCGCCGCCGGCCGAAATCTATGCGCGACCCGAGGGGCGGATGGTCGGCGGCCTGGTGGGGCAGGGTGCCATCCTGTCGCTTGCCGTTCCCGATGGCCGGCCGCGCCTCCTTGATTGGTCCTTGTTCAAGAAACTGTGGTGCGAACCGACTGAAGGCTCGCCGCATGCGGATATCCTCGTGCGACCAGAGAACGTGATCGCCGACGCCGAGGGCATTTCCTGCCGGGTCGATTCCGTTCTCTATGAGGGCGAGCGTTATGCGATACGCCTGTCGCTGCCGGACGGACAGATGCTCAGAGCCTATAGCCGCGAGGCTGTAAAGGCGGGCGATCTCTATCCCGTCGCCATCCGCTCGGCCTGGCGACTTTGATTGATCGAGGGATAGACGGTTGTTCGCAGCCGCCTCCTATGCTTGATTTGCTCGACGTCACGAATGGGAGTCGCGTATGTCCGATCAAAGCTTCCCGATTTTCGATCTCGGAGCCTTCGAGGCTGCCGATCCTGCCGAGAAGAAGCGGCTTGGCGCGGAGGTGGATCGGATATGCCGCTCGACCGGCTTTCTGGCGATTGCCAATCACGGCGTTGCTGACGGAGCCATTAGCGACGTCTGGAAAAATACGCGGGCATTCTTCGATCTGCCTGCCGAGGTGAAGCAGCGCGCCAAGACGCTCTATCCCGGCTATCCCTACGGCTACCTTGGACCCGGCACGGAAGCGCTGGCGAAATCCCGCAATGTCGATACACCGCCCGATCTCAAGGAAAGCTTCAATGGCGGCCCGCTTGCCGTGCCTGCCGATATGAGCGATCCCGACGCGCTCGGCTTCTGTTATGCGGCCACGATCTGGCCGGAGGGGCCTGAGGGCTTCGTGGAGGCATGGAAGGCCTATTATGGGGCGATGGAGGATCTGGCGGCGCGGATCATGCGCGTATTTGCGACGGCGCTCGGTCTCGACGAGCATTTCTTCGATTCCTATGTGGGCGCGCCGATCAGTGCCTTGCGAGCCCTGAATTACCCCGAACAGCATGTGCCGCCGCAGCCGGGCCAGCTTCGCGCCGGTGCCCATACTGATTACGGCAGCCTGACGATCCTGCTGCCACAGCCGGGCTCGAAAGGGCTTGAGATCATCGCGCCTGATGGCAACTGGACGCCGGTGCCGCCGGTTGAGGGCGCCTTCGTCATCAATATCGGCGATCTGATGGCGCTCTGGACCAATGATCGCTGGGTTTCCACCGTGCATCGCGTCGTCAATCCGCCACCGGAAGAAGGCGGCATGCAGCGGCGGCAGTCGCTCGCCTTCTTCCATCAGCCGAACTGGTTTGCCGAAATCGCCTGCCTGCCTTCCTGTTTAGAGCCGGGAGAGGAGCCAAAATATGCGCCTGTTCTGTCCGGTCCCTATCTGATGGGTAAGTTCAAATCGACGGTCACCGCCAAGGCCGGATAATGCGAGCGGGATAATCCGGCTCGCATCTTATTTTGTAAATTGGAATGCTTCATGTCCCTGCGCCTTGCGACCTTCAATGTCGAAAACCTGCTGACTCGCTTCGATTACACCGGTTTTCGCAACCAACTGCGCCAGGATCGCGTGTTGCAGCTTTTCGATGTCCGCAACGAGAATGTCTATCAGCAGCTGGAAGCGGCCCGCGTGGTGGCTGCGGCCGACGACACAAGGCAGATGACGGCGCTCGCCATCGCCGATGCCGATGCGGATATCATCTGCCTGCAGGAGGTGGACAACATGGCGGCGCTGCAGGCGTTCGAATACGGCTATCTCTACCGCATGGTCGGCAACGGCTATCGGCAGAAATTCCTGATCGAGGGCAATGACAGTCGCGGCATCGATGTCGCTGTGATGATGCGCGAGGAAACTCGTGACGGGCAGCCGATCGTCCTTGATGATATCAAGAGTCACGCCATGGTGACCTATGGCGATTTCGGTCTTTTCAACGACGAGCTGGCAGCGCTCGGCCATCACGCGGAAGACAAGATCTTTAAGCGCGATTGCCTGGAACTGCATCTCCACATCGGTGGTGTGCCGTTCTCGCTTTATGTCACGCACCTGAAATCGATGGGACCGGCGCGCGAAGGCCTGGATGGACGCAGGGCGACCATGCCGGTGCGCCGCGCCGAGACGATGGCCGTTCGCCGCATCATCGAAGATCGCTTCGGCGCCGGCCATACGGCAACGAAGAACTTCGCCATCTGCGGCGATATGAACGACTATCAGGAGTGGATCGATGTCATCGGCACGCGCCACACCGGCTATCGTTTCGAGCCGCGGGCGGAGGAAAATGAGAGTGCGCTCGATGTCTTCAGCCAGGACGGCTTTGCCGAAAACATCATGCATCGTCGGGACGAGCTCGACCGCTGGACGCTTTACCATGCGCGCGGGCCGCAGGAGCAGCGGCTCTGCCAGCTCGACTATATCTGGCTGTCGCCGGCTCTGGCCCGCGCTAACGCGACACGCATTCCCGATATCGTCCGCTCCGGCCAACCTTTCCGAACCATATTTCCGCCGGGGCAGGAGGTGGAACGCTATCCACGCGTCGGCTGGGACAGGCCGAAAGCCTCCGACCATTGCCCCGTTGTCATGACATTGGATTTGAAATGAGCATTTCAGAATTGCAGAATGATATGGCCGGCTGGCCGCCGGAAAATAGCGTATTTCCCGTATCTCATATCGATCTTGCCGTGCTGCCCGGCGAGCACCCGTTTCATCTCAGTGAACTGGAAGCCGCGCGGGAGAACTGGGCGAGGGAGATCGCCGCCAACCCGGCACTCTTCGATGGCCGCATGATCTTCCAGCACCGGCTTTCGATTGCCGATGGCGTGGTGAAGGGCGAAGCCTATGTGACGCCGTTTTCCACCTTTCTCTGGTGGCGCAAGCAGAGAGAGCCGGGCGGCTTTCACCTGTTTGCCTTTGCCGTCGCGGTTTCCTCCGACGGCGCGATCATCGCGATCCGCATGGCGCCGCATACGGCCAATCCTGGCCAGATCTATTGCGCTGCCGGGTCGATGGATGAGCACGATATTGTCGATGGGCACTGCGATGTCGAGGGCAATATGCGGCGCGAGGTGCTGGAGGAAACCGGACTCGATCTCAACGATGCGGTCGCGGACCCCGCCTATTATGGCACGCATATGAACCGTTCGGTCACCGTTTTCCGCGTTTTCCGCTTTCCCTGGACGGCTGAGGATATGCTGCGCCGGATCGAGGCGCATATGCTGGTTTCGGAAGAGGACGAGGTCGATGGCGTCGTCGCCATTCGATCGGCCGATCCGACAGCGCATCACTATAGCGTGGCGATGCTGCCCATTCTCGCCTGGTTCTTCGGCACGGGAAAATAGCTTGGGCTTGCGCTGGAGTCGCTTGCCGTTATGAATAATTAGGTCTGGAAGCATGGATGGAGGCCGGATTGGCGCGCAGTTATAGTGTCTATGATGTGTTCACCGACAGCAAACTGGCGGGCAACCCGCTCGCAATCATCTTCGATGCCGAGGGTTTGAGCGACGAGGCGATGCAGGCGATCGCGAGGGAAATGAACCTTTCCGAGACAGTGTTCGTGCTGCCGCCGCAGAACCCGGCACATACCGCCAATCTTAGAATATTCACGCCCGGCCGCGAGCTGCCTTTCGCCGGCCATCCGACTGTCGGAACGGCGATCGCGCTTGCGGAGAAGACCCACGCCAGCCATGGCGGCGATCTCGATCTTGTTTCCGTGCTGGATGAACGCGTCGGACCGGTGCGCTGTGCGATCAGACTGCGCCAGAACAGGGCGAGCTTCGCCGAATTCGATCTGCCGAAGAAATCGCAGCAGATCCTCTTGCCGCTCGACAGGGCAGGTATTGCCAATGCGCTCAGCCTGAAGATCACCGAGATCGGCTTTGAGAATCACGTGCCGTCGATCTGGACTGCCGGCGTGCCCTTCCTCCTGGTGCCCGTGCATGATGTCGGGGCCGCCGAACGGCTGGAATTCGATCTCCAGCTCTGGGAGAAAACGGTTCCGTTTGTCGATGGCGCGCTCGCCTCGGCCTTCGTCTATTGTCGTGGTGGGGTCAATCACGCCGCCAAGTTCCATGCGCGCATGTTCCCCGTGGGAATGGGCATCGTCGAGGACCCGGCGACGGGGGCGGCGGTGGCGGCGCTATCCGGCGCGATCAATCAGTTCGACGGATTGCCCGATGGGCATCATCCCATGATCATCGAGCAGGGCATAGAGATGGGACGGCCCTCGATGATTCACCTTCACCTCGATGTCGATGGCGGCCAGATCGCAAATGCCAGAATCGGTGGACAAGCGGTGCGTATAGCCTCGGGAATTCTTGAGCTTTGATTTTGCAGGGTTTTCGGCGTTCTGTGAAATTTTTTTGAGAAATAATCAAAGAAAATTCGCTTGGCCGCTGGACAATCAAAGCGATCCTATTTATATGCCCGATCACGCCGCCAGCAAGCGGTACGGGTGATTAGCTCAGTTGGTAGAGCAGCTGACTCTTAATCAGCGGGTCGTAGGTTCGAGCCCTACATCACCCACCAAATTCAAATACTTAGCGCTGATTTGTAAGCCGTCATTTCAAAAGAATGGCGGCTTTTGAATTTCATATTTCCTTCTTGGAAGCTGACGAGGTCAGCCGCTTCTTGCCCGGCTAGGTAGTGCTTGGGGATGATCGCCCCCGCGTCGTCCCATGCATGAACGGCGAGGCGTGCCTCAGGTCGGAACGCGTTATTTAATGGGAAGTAATTTGGAACGGCACGGCATTGTCCATCCGTGCTGATGTCAGTGAAAGAACCCTACGACGATAAGGGTGAGCGCAATCGCGCCGCTGCATGCTGTCAAAACAGTCAAGACCGAAGTTTTCATAAAATCGCTCCCAAAAGACGTGCCTTCAGAGTGGCTGGGAGCCATGTAGAGTAGAGCAAGCTAATTGTCGCGTGACACGCGGCGTGACATGGGTTGCAGGGGAGTGGTTGCGCGCGTACCCGGTGCTCATGATCGTCACGCAAATACATGACATGCTGCAGGATCAGCTGCGGCGCACGCGAAGATGGTTGAAAAATACGGGGGAACTGGATGAGCCGCCAGCAGGCAATCTAGCAGTCAACTGCTTACCGTGATGGCGCCATTCCGCGTTCTGCATGCCAACAGTAAGCTGCCTATATCGCCAACCCGATCGGCCGCAGATATCCATCACGCCGTCGACCGCCGGCAAGGCTTGCCTTCAGTGGCGCAAGTTCAATGCTTTTTGTGCCCACCTTCCATCAGACTGAATACAAAGATAACCACCAAAAGCAGCATCAGCGTATAGTCGAAGGCGGTAAGCAGACGAAGCAGTTCCATGATGTTTCTCCTCCCGAGAGAAAACGGATCAGAACAATTATTAGTATGTTCTTTTGTTCGTTGTATGCCAAGTTTTTTACATCCTGCGGTGCAAAAACAATGTTGTGCGGGGCACAATTAAATACTTGTTTGCAAAGCCTTATCGCCGCCGCTTGGTCGGATCGGGTTGCAGCGCGAGCGCTTGTTCGCCCCTGGATCTGGTTGTCAATAAAATTTATAGAGTATATTTCTTGCGGCTATGGAAATTGCTTTGTTCGGCGGGCGATGAGCTGATGATGCCGATCAATTGGGAAGGAATTGGCGATTGACGATTGGCTCTGACCATGAGGCCCGGGAACTGCCTGTAATCGCCATCGTCGGCGGTGGCGTATCCGGTGCGGCAGTCGCTTTCCATCTGCTGCAGCGCCGGTCTTTACAGCCTGGCCAGTTGTTCATATTCGAGCCGCGGGAGCGTCTGGGGACCGGGCTTGCCTACGACACGCAAGATCCCGCCCATCGCATCAATGTGCCAGCAGCCAAGATGAGCCTCCTGCCTGATGACCTCGAGCATTTTCAGCGCTGGCTCTTGGAGCGGGACGCATTGGCTGGTGACGAGGTGGCGGTTGCAGCCAATGGCGGCCTGTTTCCGCGTCGCGCTCTTTTCGGCAATTATATCAATAGCATGATACGCCCCTTCGTCGAGGATGGGTGCGTGACCCATGTCCAGCAGGGTGTCGAGCGCATCCGCCGGTCGGGTCGCGGCTGGGTGATTACCGACGATGCGGGGCACGAGGTGAACGTGGATGTTCTCGTCATTGCCACCAGCCACCCGTCGCCCCTGCCACCGCGCTTGCTGCAGGATGCACTTGCCGATCATCCGCGTTTCGTCGCGGACCCAACGAAGCCGGATGTGCTTGCGGCCATCCGCGCCGATGATCGCGTATTGGTGGTCGGCAATGGACTGACCTCCGCCGATGTTATCGCCTCTCTTGAATTGCGGGGCCACAAGGGTCCCATCACGGCCATATCCCGCAGGGGCCTGCGTTCGCGCGGGCATGCGCCGGTGAAGCAGGAGTTGTTTGGCGACTTCGCCAGCCATCCCTCGCGAACTGCAGTCTCGCTTCTAAAACGCGTGCGTGCTGCCATCCGGGAAGCGGAAGGCGAGGGGCGCAGCTGGCACGGGGTTATCGATCAAGTGCGCGGGCAGGGGCGGCATTTGTGGAATGCCTTGCCGATCGAGGAGCGCCGCCGCGTCGTGAGACACCTGCGGCCCTTCTGGGATGTGCATCGTTTCCGCGTCGCGCCGCAGGTGGAGGCTGCCAGCGAGAAGGCGATTGATACCGGTCGACTCGAGGTGCTGGCCGCATCGGTCGCCTCCGTTGAGGCCACCGATGGCATCATCGATTGCAAGCTTCGCCTCAGTCGCTCCGACCGGACTGTCGAGAGGCAATTCGATGCCGTTGTCGTCACAACCGGTCCCGGTCATCGCGGAATTCTGCAATCGCAGGGCTGGATCGGCGAGTTGGCGGAAAGCGGCTGTCTTGCGATGGACCAAGCCGGTTTGGGACTTGCCTGCGACATGCAATCGCGGGCGCTCGATGCGGACGGCGAGATCGTGTCGTCCTTGTTCATCTCTGGCCCACTGGCGCGTGGAACCTTTGGCGAGCTGATGGGGCTGCCGGAGGTGATCGAACATGCAGTTCTCGTCGCCGAACAGCTGGCGGGCGCAATTGACGAACATGCGGATAAGCGAGACAAGGCATATTTGGACAGTAGCGCCGCTTAAATCCAAGAAAAGCCGCAAAATCGTTGCTTGGGCGATACATTTGCCTAAATTTACTCATATAAACTATACAATTTGTGAGTTATTGTCTTGTTCGTCGGGGATGGCAGGGTTACTTCGGCAATCCATGATGACAAGATCGGCTGGGTGAGTCTCACTTGAACCCAGGCCGGGTTTCCAACAATCGACTTTGCAGTAAAGCGGATAGCGATGCTTACGAAAAAAGGAAAATACGGATTGAAGGCGCTGGTGGATCTGGCTCGCCTCGCGCCGGGCGAAACCGCGTTCATCAACGATATTGCCCAGCGCAATAACATTCCGAAGAAATTCCTCGATACCATCCTGCTCGAGTTGCGCAATGCCGGCGTGCTTCGCTCCAAGAAGGGGCCAGGCGGTGGCTATTCGCTGTCCCGCCCTTCGTCGGACATCCGCATCGGTCATGTCATCCGCACGCTGGACGGTCCGCTGGCGCCGATCCGCTGCGCCAGCCGCACGGCCTATGAAGCCTGCGACGACTGTTCGGATCCGGAGCGCTGTCAGGTGCGGCGCTCCATGACGGAGGTCCGCGATGCCATTGCCGAGATTCTCGATAACATGACGCTGGAGCAGTTTGTCGCCGGCGGCGGTTCGGGGATCGAGATCGAGGAGCGGGAAGACTACCGCGCCTCAAACATCGGCTGACCTACCCCGACTATCGTTCAGGGCGATGAACTCTTCGATGGCTTTATGCCGTTGAGATGATAATTGCCGACGACGCTGTATTTCCGGCGCGCTGGGTCGTGCAGCGTGTGAATTCTGGCGTTGCGCCAATGGCGGTCGAGATTGAGGCCGATGCGGGCCGCCGATGTGCCGGCCAGATCAAACAGCGTGTTGGCTGTTTCCATGGCGATCTCCGCCGTCATCGTCTGGGCCGCCGCGACGCAAAGCACGGCGTCGATCACATGATCCTCGGTAAGATTGATCTGGGCGGCATCGATCTTGCTGCCGGCGCGCTCCACGATCGCTGTCGCCGCTTCGATGCGGATGGCAATTTCTCCTATCCTGGTGATGATGAGCGGATCGTCTGCTGCGCGCCTGCTCTCGCCGTCGGCCCATGGGTGCGGATGCGTGCGGACAAAGCCTATGGTCGCCGCCAGCGCGGATCGGGCTATGCCGAGATTGATGCCTGCATGGGTGAGTTGGCTCACCGACTCGGTGACTGTGGGATGCCCGGGCTTCTCGCGCTGTGACAGAACGGAATCGGCACCAAGATAGACGTTATGGAGGATAGTCGTGCCGTTTCCGGAGGTGCGTTGGCCAAAGCCATCCCAGTCATCGATGATCTGAGTGCCCTCGGTGTTTCGCGCAATGATGGCAACACTGACCTCACCACTGTCTTCCGTTATGAAAACGGCAATCCAGTCGGAAAACAACACGCTGGCGGAACGCAGGCTCCGGCCATTGAGCCGATAGCCCGGTCCGTCCGATGTGAGATGCAGATCGTCCTGACCTGTTGCGTCCGCACCGCTTTCCGGAAATACGCCGCCAAAGCGGTCGCCAATGATGGCTCTGGCGAAGAGCGAGGCCTTCTGTTCCTCGCTGCCGCCGATGCGCAGCGCTTCCAGCACATGAAAATGCGTTTGCGGAATCTGCGCGATGGAAGGGTCTGCCTCGGCGAGAATGGCGACGACTTCAGTCAGCACCGAATTGGAAATGTCGATGCCCCCGTGTTCCGAGGGCACGGATATTCCGAGCAGGCCGGATTGGGATAGAGCCTCGATTTCGTCATAGGGCAGGACACGGTTGACGTCGCGGTCGCTCGCCTGCTGGGCGAAGTTCGCGGCCAGAGATCGCGCGATATCCAGCGCTTCCTCTTCGCTTTGAATGCGATGCGCGGGCGGCCTGACGCGTTCGTGCAACTGCGAAACAGTCCCCATTCGTCACTCCATCGGCCGATGCTTCTGGCAAGGCAAATCGGTGCCATCTTAATTTCCATGGGTGTCGTGTACAACGGATTTTCTGCGCTTACGCGCACCGCGCCGTTGGCCACAACAGGCATCGAACGAACAAATTGTGAGCACTCGGCGGGATATCGCGAGTGGTCGGCAAGAGATCCATGGCCACTGGGTGTTTGGCATCATGGCATGGCCATCTGAGCGGCTGCTATCGTCCGGCTGAAAAGAAAGCACTTGCTAGCGGCGCGTTTTCGCGCTTTCATATACGACTAAATAAGTAGACTATAGCAATAATCCTGTTGCCCTTTTTTACAGGCGTCATGTGGGCAGCCGATTGCGGGCATCTGGTTTCGGACCGGAGTTGGACCCGCGTTAGCATCCTTCAGCAGCGGAATAGAAACCCGATTGAAGGGGATGCGCCGAATTTTGAGAACCGCTGTGGCTTCCGTGCGTTTCATGAACCGCAGCTTGGTGGCTGTCAGGTGCTGAACATCGGAGTTCAGGGTTTCGCAGGCAGTGCAGTGAAAAAGCCCAAGAAAGGCATGATCGACCACCTCTCGCTCCAGGAGTTGATATGACGGTTCAGGGATTATTTTCCGCCAAGGCGGATATGGCGGGCAGGGGCTATGCGATGCCCCGCATTGCCGTTGTCGGGCGTGGTTTCTCCGGCATGATGATGGCGATCGCGCTGATGAAGACGGTGCGCTTTCCCTTTCATCTGCAACTGTTCGATCCCAATTCCAGCGTTAGCGGCGGTCAGGCGCTGGCGTCCGGCCATAGTAGCGAAATCCTGAACAGCCGCGTGCGCGATCTTTCCGTCTCAGCCGGCGATCCCGACGACTTCAATCAATGGCTTAGCGCTAATGCGCCCTTCCGCAGCGCCGTTCCGGCAGCGATCCCGGGCTTTCTGCAGATCTTCGTTCCGAAGAGCATTTTCAGCGACTATGTCTATCAGCGCTTTTCGGAGGCGTTTTCATCGCGACGGGATGTCACGGTGCAGGTCAGCAGCGAGATGGTCTTCGGGGTTCGCCGTATTCGCGGCAATCGTTTCGTGGTGGACAGCGACGGGGCGGCGAATGCGCCGTTCGACATGGTGGTACTCGCCACCGGCTACGGCATGACCGACCAGCAATCGCCGGCCAGCGACCTGGCGAACATTCCGACGACAGTGCGGGCACGCCGCCTGGTGTCGCGGCCGCACACGATCCTGCTCGGCAGCGGCCTGCGCGTCGTCGACCGGCTTCTGCAGATGCGCGATAATGGCTATACCGGCCAGATCTCCATCGTTTCACGACGCGGTTTCCTGCCGCAGAGCCATACGCGCAACAATGCCGATCCGGTGTTTCCCGCCGACGAGATGCCCAATCAGCTGAGCGAGATCGTCCGTTTCATTCGCAAGGCTTGCGAAGGGGCGGAGGCTAACGGCCAGAGCTGGCAATCGATCATGAATGGTCTGCGCAAGCATGCGCGCTCGCTCTGGCGCTCGCTGCCCGCAGGCCAGAAGCAGCAGTTCAACCGCCATCTTCGCGCGCTTTACGACAGCCATCGCAACAGGCTGCCCGAGGCGCTGCATGTTCGCCTGCAGCAGGAGTTGGCCGAGGGCAACACCTTGCTCAGGCGTGGCCACCTGATCCGCCGCACGCCGACCGGCTTGGTGATGAGGCCCGCCGGACGACAGGACACCGAGCAGCTCTATGCCGATGATGTGATCGACTGTCGCTGCCAGTCAGCCGATCTGAGTGTTCCGCTATTGCGGAATCTGATCGAGGCCGGTCTTGCCGTGCCGGACGAACTCGGGCTCGGTCTTGCCGTCGAGGCGACGGGTGCGCTTGAGGTGGACGGCCGCACGACGGAAGGGCTTTTCGCCATCGGTCCGCTCGGGCTTGGCAGTCTTCCGGATATCGACCTGGTGCCGGAGATCGTGACGCAGGCCTATGCGGCCGCCGAAAGCATGGCGGAGCGTTTTCATCCGCAATGCAAGGCGGTGTAGCTGTTTCCTGAATGTCCAGATGAGGTCTCGTCATTTCCAAAAGAGATGACGTTTCGGAAGAAAGCGACTTGTGATAAGTTATGTAATAACGTAACAGGAATGCTATTACTGTCGCCCAGGACAAACGAAGACACATATGACATCGCCGTTGCCCGCTTCCGCTTTCTATGAGATGAATGCCGCAGATGGTGCTGCCGCCGGAGCAATCCGGCGGGTGGCTGAAAAGGGAACACGGTGCGGATTACCCATCAGGGGCCAAAACCGTGGCTGCCCCCGCAACTGTAAGCGGAGAGCGCGTTCGCAGCATGCCACTGGCGTCAAGCCGGGAAGGCGCGAACGAGCTATGACCCGCGAGCCAGGAGACCTGCCATCGACGATATCAACCGCAACGGACGGGGTGTTCCGATGGAAATTCAGTGGTTGGGCGGGGACGCCGTTGCGTCCGCTGGCCCTATATTGACTTTGCCTCCGGCGAGATCTCCGGGAGGCACTCCATGGACAATACAAGAGAAACGACGCACCGGATCACCGTGTGCACCAGCTGCCGTCATGTCGGCAAGCCGTGCCGGCCGGGTCTCGATCTTTTGAAGCACCTGCAGGCGGCCATGGCCCAGGCGGGCACGGCGCTTTCCGATGATTTCAGTCTCGAGGGCAGCATCTGCATGGCAGGCTGCGAACGGCCCTGCACGGTGTCCTTTCAGGCAACGGCGAAGGCAACATACCTTTTCGGTGACATCGAAGACGGCGCCGATATCGGTGCACTCGTCTCCTTCGCGCAGCTCTATCGCGACCGGCCCGACGGGCTGACGCGTGAGAGCGAACGTCCGAGGACGCTTGGAGGCAAGACCTTGGCGCGCATTCCCGCCGCCATCGTCTCGGCTGAGCGTCAGTCGGTATCGCTGCAGTAGGAGGTGACCATGCCGGAAGGAAGCGCAAGACTCGACGCTGAGGGCGTCACCTGGGGTGTCCAAAAAGGCATGCCCATCATCAGCGGCATCACTCTATCCGTCGAAGCCGGTGGTCGACTGGCCATTATCGGCCCAAACGGCGCCGGCAAGTCGACGCTGCTGCGTTGCCTCTATCGCGGTCTCAAACCGCATCGCGGCAGCGTGCGCCTTGATGGCGTCGACCTCTGGTCCCTCGGTCCACGGCAGGCGGCACAGCGCATCGCCGTCGTGCCGCAGGAGACGCCGAGCGATTTTCCCTTCAGCGTGCGGGACGTGGTACTGATGGGCCGCATTCCGCACCGCAAGGGCATGGCGCGCTGGAGCGAGCGCGATCATGAGGTAACAGTGAATGCGCTTGCGCGCCTGGAGCTGGATAGCCTGGCGTCACGGCAGTTCATTTCGCTTTCCGGCGGCGAGAAGCAGCGGGCGCTGATCGCCCGTGCTTTGGCGCAGGAGCCGGAGCTGATCATTCTCGACGAGCCGACCAACCATCTCGATATCCGTCACCAGCTGGAGATATTGGAGCTGCTGAAGGGCCTTGGCCGGACGATCATCACCACGCTTCACGATATCAATCTGGCCGCTGATTTCGCCACGCATGTCGCCGTGCTCGACTGCGGGCGGCTTACGGGGCATGGCCAGCCTGACGATGTCCTCACCGTGGAACATATTTCTTCCGCGTTTCGTGTCGGTGCCAGCCTGCATCAGGCTGATCGCGGCGACATCAGACGCTTCTCCTTTTCCCTCAGATAGTTCGATCATTGGAGTCATTGATGCTTTCTCGTTTTTCCCTATCCGCCGCGGCCTTTTTGGTGGGCACGTTTCTAGCAGGCGCGGCAATGGCCGAGCCGGTCACCGTGCGCAGCTGCAATCGCGATGTCACCTTCGACAAGGCCCCGGAGCGGGCGGTTTCGAATGACGTCAACCTGACGGAAATGATGCTGGCCCTGAAGCTTCAGGACCGTATGGTCGGCTATACCGGCATTTCCGGCTGGAAGACCCTGGATGAGAAGCTGCGCGAAGGCATCAAGGAACTGCCGGAACTGTCGCCGAAATATCCGAGCAAGGAAGTGCTGCTCGGCGCCAATGCGGACTTCTATTTCGCCGGCTGGAACTACGGCATGAAGGTCGGTGGCGAAGTGACGCCGGAAACGTTGGTGCCCTTCGGCATCAAGGTCTACGAGCTGACGGAATCCTGCATCTTCGTCATGCAGAAGAACAAGCCGACCATGGACGACATGTTCGTGGACCTGCTCAATCTCGGCAAGATCTTCCGCGTTGAGGACAGAGCGGAAGCACTGGTGGCTGGCTATCGCAAGCAGCTCGCCGAGATCCAGACGAAGATCGGCCATGTCGACAAGCCGACCCGCGTTTTCGTCTATGATTCCGGCGAGGAAAAGCCGTTCACCTCGGGTCGCTACGGAATTCCGACTGCGCTGATCGAAGCCGCAGGCGGGATCAATGTCATGGAGGACGTCGAGAAGAGCTGGACGGAGGTTTCCTGGGAACCCGTCATCGAGAAGAACCCAGAAGCCATCGTCATCGTCGATTATGGTCAGGTGACTGCGGCGCAGAAGATCGCCTTCCTCAAGGGCAATCCGGCCTTCAAGAATATCGATGCGGTGAAGAACGATCGCTTCGTCGTGCTGCCCTATGTCGAGGCTACGCCGGGGCCGCGCAATATCGAGGCCATTGCGACCCTGGCAAAGGCGTTTCATCCGAACGCGATGTGATTGTCGCCAATACAGCTCCGTCTAGTCGATTACTGGGCGGATCTCTTTTTACAGATTTGAATATGCGCCTCAGCCTCTCCATTCTTATTCCGTTGCTCGTCATCGGCCTTGTCCTGTCGATCACCGCCGGGGTCTCGCTCGGGGCCGCGCCCATTCCGTTTTCGACCGTGTGGTCGATCGTCGGCAATAAACTGCATGCAGGCATGTTTATTGTCGGATGGTCGAAGGGCCAGGAGAGCATCGTCTGGGATGTGCGCTTCCCGCGCGTCCTACTAGCGGCGCTGGTCGGGGCGGGGCTTGCCGTCACCGGCGCCGTGCTTCAGGCGTTGACGCGCAATCCGCTGGCGGACCCGCATCTTCTCGGCGTTTCCTCTGGAGCCGCATTCGGTGCCATTCTGGCATTGCTGCATACGGGGCTGATCCTTGGCCTGTTGACGGTGCCGTTGTTTTCTTTCGCGGGCGCGCTGCTCGCGACGGGGGCCGTCGGCCTGACCACCCATCTGACGCGCTCCCAGTCGGCAGACAGGCTGGTCCTTTCAGGAGTGGCCGTCGCGTTCGTCTTTACCGCGCTCGGCAATCTGCTGATTTTTCTCGGCGACCCCCGGGCGACCAATACCGTGGTCTTCTGGATGCTCGGCGGATTGGGGCTGGCGCAATGGCAGCACCTCATCTATCCGGCCGGCATATTGTTCTTCTGCCTCGTGTTGCTCATTCCAAGGGCGAGGGAGCTAAATGCGCTCGCCATGGGCGATGAGACGGCAACGACGCTAGGCATAGCGGTCACGCGCTTCCGGCTGCTGCTGTTCGTGACCACGGCCTTGTTGACGGGCGTAATGGTTGCGTTTTCCGGCGCCATCGGCTTCATCGGGTTGATGGTGCCGCATTTCGTGCGTCTGATCGCCGGCGGCGACAATGTTCGTGTCGTGCCGCTGAGTGCAATCTTCGGCGCGTTGATCCTGATCTGGGCGGATATCGTCGCGCGCTTGGTCATGGCGCCGGAAGACATGCCGATCGGCATTGTCACCGGGTTGGTCGGCGGCATGGCCTTCATCCTGATCCTGCGAAAGGGTCAGAGCTGAGGGAGGCCATTGCCAAGACCCATTGTCGGCCTATTTCCGGCAGGCAATGCACGGTGCAATACGGCGTTGGCGAGGTGAAAATGGACGGTGTACGGCCTTGGACGGGGCGATAGAGCCTGATAAGGCGGGAAATGCCTTTGTGTCGCCTTTCTTTGTCTTACAAGGCGTACGCGTAAAGACTATGAAGTTCGCAATCACAATCAGGACGACTCGGTTCTTCATTTTGCGTGGCGGTTCTGGTCATCCATTGCTCATGATTTTATGTGCGACGAGGAGCTTTGCTTGCGCCTGTTGAATTTCCGCCTCCTTCTCTTGCCCGTATTTCTGTTGGGACTGAGCGCCATCATGGCCGCCGTTCCGCTGGCGGGCGGGGATGCCTTTGCGCAAGACCAGCAGGCGGCGCAGCCGCAGCAGACAGAGCAACAGCCCCAGCCGCTTGCCAATGGATTGCTGGAAGCCGCGGTCACCGAACTCAACAAGGCGAAGAAGGAATATGCATCCCTCCAGGATAGCGCGAAGCAGCCGGGTGGCGATGACGAAACGCTCGTCGCGCTTTCGGGCCGAGCCGACGACCTTAATCGGTCCGTTGCGGCAATTTCGACACGGCTGAAGCCCCGCAACACGGAGATCGATGCGCGCCTGACCCAGCTCGGGGCTGCCCCCAAGGAAGGGCAGCCGCCGGAAGCGGTGATAGTCACACAGGAGCGCGATCGCCTGAACGCCGAGCGTTCGCAAATCAGCGCCCTGATACTCGATGCCGACAATCTGACCGCGGAAGCCAATCGACTTTCGATCCAGCTCACCGAGAAGCGCCGCAAGCTCTTCACCGAGACATTGCTGAAGCGTACGGAAATTTCCTCGGGGACATTCGAGGATGCCGGATCGGCGCTGGTCGAGGAGAGCATATCGTTCAAGGATGCCGTCACCAGCTGGATCGGCTTCGTCCT
Source organism: Rhizobium sp. AC27/96 (assembly GCF_001692325.1). Classification (GTDB taxonomy): domain Bacteria; phylum Pseudomonadota; class Alphaproteobacteria; order Rhizobiales; family Rhizobiaceae; genus Rhizobium. Next base: position 246,117 of record NZ_LXKN01000058.1, read on the forward strand.
GAAAGCCAAGCTCGGCTCGCTGCTTGCCGCCGTCTTCCTGTCGATCGCGGCTGCCCTGATCATCTTTTCCGGCGGCTACCGGTTGTTCCACCGCTACTATGTTCAGGACGAAGCGGTCGAGAACCCGCCCTATATCAGCCGGCTTTCGGTCGCGTTCTGGTCGACCTTGATCCGCACGCTGTCACTGGCGGCATTTCTGGTCACGTCCTTTTTCTTCCTGTCGAATTTCAATGTGCTCAGGCCGGATATTGCTCCGATCCTGGCGGCACTCTTCGGTTTCATCGGTCTCGTCTATTTCGTCGGCCGTCTCAGCAATGCCGTCTTCGCGCCGTTCCGGCCGCATTGGCGTCTGGTCAAATTGTCGAACAAGGGCGCGCATTCGCTGACCTGGTGCCTGCAGGCCATGGCCGTGGTCAACGGGCTGGACTACGTATTCGATCGTATCAGCGAGTCCATGGGATCGCCTGTCGTCGTCACGGTTGCCAAGAGCTTCCTTGCCGCCCTGCTGATCGGCCTGATCCTGATTGCAGCCTCGTTCGGTTCGCCGATGCTGGCCAAGAACGGCGATCCCGATGCGCCGGGCCGCCGCTGGCCGCATGGCATGGCGCTCATCCTTCGTACTCTCGGCGCATTGGTCATCTTTATCGCCTTCATAGGCTATGTCGGCCTTGCCCGTTTCATGGCAACGCAGATGATCGTGACGAGTGCCGTCATCGCGACCATGTATCTCGGCTTTCAGCTCGGCAAGGCGGTCTCGAAGCAGGGTGTCTTTGCCGAGACGATCATCGGGCGCTTTCTGGAAAACCGTCTCAAGCTCGGTGACGTCGCGCTTGACCAGGGCGGGCTCATTGCCGGGCTTGCGACCTATGCCGTGGCGCTGCTCACCGGCATTCCCCTGATCCTGCTGTCCTGGGGCTTCCATATCCAGGACCTCGAACTCATCGCCTACCGGCTGTTCACAGAGATCCGCATCGGCAACATATCGATCTCGCTGCTCGGCATCTGCGCCGGCATCCTGTTGTTCGCCGGTGGCTATCTGGTGACGCGCTGGTTCCAGCGCTGGCTTGACAGCAACGTCATGGCGCGTGGCCAGGTGGATCTGGGTGTCCGCAATTCGGTAAAGACCGGTATCGGCTATCTCGGCATCGCAGTCGCGGCGATCATTTCCATTTCGGCCGCGGGCATAGACCTCTCCAGCCTGGCGCTTGTTGCCAGCGCTCTTTCCGTCGGTATCGGTTTCGGCCTGCAGAACATCGTGTCGAACTTCGTGTCCGGCCTGATCCTTCTGGTCGAGAGGCCGTTCAAGGTCGGCGACTGGATCGTCTCGGGCACATCGGAAGGCATCGTCAAGCGCATCTCGGTGCGCGCCACCGAGATCGAGACCTTCCGCAAGCAATCGATTATCGTGCCGAATTCCGAGCTCATAAATGCCTCGGTCGGCAACTGGACGCATCGCAACAGGTTGGCGCGTTCGGAGATCCCGGTATCCGTCAGCTTCGAATCCGATCCGCAGAAGGTCATGGAGATCCTGCTGGAGCTGGTGCGCGGCGTCCCGAAGGTGTTGAGAAATCCGGAGCCGCATGTCGAGTTCCTGCGCTTCGGCCCGTCATCGCTCGATTTCGAGATGCGTTTCTACCTCTCGGATCTCTCGGACGGCATGGAAATCCGCAACAATCTGCGCATCCAGATCCTCAAGCGCTTCCGCGAGGAGGGAATATCCATTCCCTATCCGCATCAGGAACTGCATATCGTTCGCGACGGCAGGCGCGGCCAGCGTATGGATGCCGCGGGCAGCAAGCTGACGGATTCCGCCGATGGTCCCGAGACGGAGGACATCATGGCTGAAAGCATCGCGTCACCGGCCGAGGACAATGCGCCGGAGACAAAGAGCGCAGGTCGCCGCCGCGGAAGAACGGCAGCCGAATAAGCCGACCATACCGAAGCAGCTGCAGCCGGGCGTGCTTGCCAACAAGCGCGCCGTAGCCGGCTATTTTCTTTATTTTCCGGAAACCAGTCGATTTAACAAATACTCAAAGGCTTTGTTCTAGAAAAACTATAGAGGGGTAATTTCAAAACAGGTTTTTATTATGCCATTTCTAGGTGTTTCTGGAATGCAGTATTCCGGCGCGTCGCTTGCCGGCTCGCGCATTCTTCTGGTGGAGGATTCCAATCTCTTTACCTCGATGATCCGTTCCAAGCTCAAGGAACTTCTGGATATCGATGTCGAAACCTGCCGCAATTTCGAGGAGCTGCAGCTCGCCTACGACAAGTCGTCCGAGCCGATCAAGCTGGCAATTTCGAACATGAACCTGCCAGGCGCCGAAAAAGGCGAGGCACTGACATATCTGGTCGATCTCAGCATTCCGACGATCGCCTTCACCGGCACCTTTCTGGAAGGCATGCGCGACGAGCTGATCGCCAAGGATGTCGTCGATTACATTCTCAAGGACAATATATTCGCGGTGGACATGCTGGCGGAATCGATTTGCCGCTTTCTCACCAACCACCGCCATCACGTCCTCATCGTCGATGACAGCCCAACGGCACGCGCTTTGCTCTCCAGCCGGCTGAAGCGTTACAATTTCCGTGTCAGTGTCGCGGAAAGCGGTGCCAAGGCGCTCGAGCTCTTGAAGGCCAATCCGGATATCGGCCTCATGGTCACCGACTATAACATGCCCGACATGGATGGTTTCGACCTGACGCGGCGTATCCGCGCGACGACGGGCTCGCATGAGCTGCGCATCATCGGCGTCTCGTCATCCACCAACCGGCTTCTTTCGGCGCGTTTTCTCAAGGCCGGCGGCAATGATTTCATCCTGCGGCCGTTTATCGATGAAGAATTCTACTGCCGCGTGAATCAAAACCTCGACACGTTGCTGCAGATCCAATCGGCGCGTCGGGTCACCGAAAACGCGTAGAACGGCAGTCGCTGGTGAGGGCGGTTGCCGCAAAATGTGAGGAACAGTCATTTTTTAAGTAAATGCCTGCAATCTGCGGTTCCAATTTTTCACGAATCCTGTTCAGGATATACCAAAGACGGTTTGGCAGAGCTGCAATTGACTGAATATTCATATGCCGGAAGGCATGGGGGGAATTGAAGGGAAATGGTACTGCATGTGGGATCCTCCAGCGATAGCGGCAGCTATCGCAATGGCAGCCAGAAGATACTTCTGGTAGAGGATTCACGTATGTTTTCCGCCGTGCTGTCGCACCGATTTGAGACCGAACTCGGCTTTTCCGTTACGCATTGCTCTTCGCTGAAGGCGCTGAACGAGGCATTGGCGAATGCGAGCCATGGCTTCACCATGGCGGTTATCGATCTCAATCTGCCGGATGCCGCGCATGGGGAGGCTCTTGATGTTGCCGTCACGCATCGTATCCCGACGATCGTTTTCACGGCGTCCTTCGACATGGCGACGCGCAATCGCATCATGGAACGCAATGTCGTCGATTATGTCCTGAAAGACAGCGAGTTTGCGCTCGATAACCTCGTCTCGGCGGTGCGGCGCGCCATAGCCAATCGTTCGACGCGGGTGCTGGTCGTGGATGATGTGCCGTCGGCACGCAAGATGCTGACGGATCTCCTGGAGGCTCAGCAGTTCAAGGTCACCGAAGCCGGTACCGGCATCGAGGCGCTGGCCGCGCTTGAGGAGTTCGAGGATATCGAAATCGTCGTCACCGACTACAATATGCCTGATATGAACGGCCATGAACTGACCCGCCGCATACGCCATCGCTATGGATCGGACTGGATGCGGATCATCGGCATCTCGTCTTCGACCGACCGGCTGTTGTCAGCGACCTTTCTGAAGGCCGGCGCCAGTGATTTCATTTATCGCCCCTTCGTGCCGGAGGAGCTGCAATGCCGCATTGCACGCAATGTCGAGACGCTGACGCAGCTGAAGAAGCTGCGCGCGGCGGCGGCGAGCGATTATCTGACGGGCCTCTATAACCGACGCTATTTCTATGATCACGGGCCGAGACTTGTGAACGAGTGCCTGCGCCGGCAGCGGCCGAGCTCGGTTGCGATCCTCGATATCGATCATTTCAAGAAATTGAACGACACCTATGGTCACGAGATTGGCGACCAGGTGCTGAAGGCTGTCGCCGAGCGGCTTCACTCCCTCTTTGAAGGCAGTAACAATCTGCTGTCACGGCTCGGTGGCGAAGAATTCGCAATCCTCTTCACGGAGATGAATTCGCGGGCGGCGACCGCATTGTGTGACGAGGTTCGGCTCAGTCTTGCGAGCCTGAAGGTCCATGCCGATGACGAGGAACTGTCGGTGACGGTTTCCATCGGCGTGGCAGAGATCGTCGGCTACGAGTCCTTCGAAAACTATCTCAACGCCGCCGATCAGTTTCTCTATATGGCCAAGCACAATGGCCGCAATCAGGTCTACTCCGACTCCAAGATGACGGAAGAGGCGGCCGAGTAGGCCGCCCATATTGTTCCGCTAATTTGGCTTAGAGCCTATCAGACGACGATGCCGGTGCGGTTCGTCGACATGGTCAGCTTGCGCTCGGCGCGCTCCTGCTGTGGCGAGCGGTTGTAGAGTTCGCGATAACACTTGGAAAAGTGCGAGGCGGAGACGAAGCCGCAGGCAACGGCCACTTCCACAACGGGCATGGAGGACTGCACAAGTAGATGCCGGGCGCGATCCAGGCGGATTTCCAGATAGTAGCGAGCCGGAGAGCGGCCCATTTCCTGACGGAACAGGCGTTCGATCTGACGGCGCGACAGACCTGCGTCATCGGCGATTTCCAGCAGCGACAAGGGCTCTGCGAGGTTGCTTTCCATCAATTCGATGATCGACAGCACCTTGGCATTCTGCACGCCGAGGCGTGCGCGCAGCGGCAGGCGCTGGCGGTCGTGCGGGCTGCGGACGCGATCGGTCAGCTGCTGTTCGCAAACGCGATTGACGAGGTTTTCGCCGAAATCCTGGCCGATCAGGTTCAGCATCATGTCGAGCGAAGCGGTGCCGCCGGCACAGGTGTAAAGGTTACTGTCGACCTCGTAGAGATCGGCATAGACTTCCGCCTGCGGGAAGGTCTCAGAGAAACCGGGAAGATTTTCCCAGTGGATCGCACAGCGCTTGCCATTCAGCAGACCCGCCTGGGCAAGCACATGCGCGCCCGTACAGAGGCTGCCGACGGCAACGCCGCGATTATAGGTCTCGCGCAGCCAGGCATTGACAGACTTGTTGTTGAACTCTTCGACATAGATGCCGGAACAGACCAGCACCATGTTCGGCCGGTTTTCGCCACCCAGATAACGGCGCTCGTCGGCCAGCGCCGAATTGACCTCGAGGCCGATGCCGCTGGAGGAATAGACCTTCTGGCCGTCGGTGGAGGCGAGCCGCCAGGTATAGGCGGGGTAGCCCAGCATGCGATTGGCGATACGCAACGTCTCCACTGCGGCGGAAAACGGCAACATGGTGAAGTGCGGAACGAGGAAGAAAACCAGGGAACGCGTCTTAATCGGAGTCTTGCTCATATCGTGAAAATCCATGCTCCAGGACCATTACGTATTCCTTGCGTCAAATACGTCGGCTCGATGGTCTAATAGCGACATTGGCATGGATAATCGCGGCCGCAAAGGGATATTTGCGTTTGCCGTTAAAAATGCTGTGTTGCGAAGGGGAGGTAGAGGGAAGGCAGGCAATCTGCCTGAATAGCTAAATATATATGCGGGTAATTCTCAGGTTTAATCGGGCATGCGTATTCAGAGGCACAAATGTTCAAAAGGCGACACTCTCTAAAGTTGAGCGTCGCCTTTAGTTTCTACGATTCAGTCCGATCATCGCATGGCCTTCGGATTTTTGGTTTCAATCGCTGCCGGCCAACCCATGTCCTTGCGTACGTCGTCGGACAGGGACTCGAGCTCGCGTAGCGAACGCCATTGCTGCCAGCGATTGGCGATACGAGAGAGGAAGGGCGTGTAGCCGCCAGACGGAAACGAGTTCCGCGAACCGCCGGCCTGTCTGTAAGTTATCGTGGTCATTTCCAGGCTCCTTTCAGCCTAAAACAGTCACCCGACTGTTGAATGGTAATATGGATGCAGCGTACTCATCAATCAAACGAATAGATTTTATAGCTGCCATCAGTATTCTTGAATGAATGCAGTCTGCCGGGCTTTCGTTCGAGAGCGGACAGGGTCCGATCCGGCGGCAGCCCGCGTGCATTGACGTCGTCTATCAAGTGGGCGGGAAAGCGTGCCGCGATCTCATCGAGGGTATGTTGCGCCGTCCGCTGAATTTTCCGGACGTTAAAGAGTGTGAGAAGGCGAGAGGTGTCGCCGAATGCCGTGCCAGCCATGGTGTTTGCTCCTTCGCGGCTGCCTGCGTTAATTTCCATTACGTCTAATATGGTGCTTCATTGACAATCAGACAAATGAAATGATATGGTGGTAAGGATCAGAAAAATTGAAAGTCACCGATATGACCGTACCGTTTCGCCGGCCTATACCGTTGCTTGATAATGAAGTTCTGCGCACCTTTGTCGCCATCTCCGAAACCGGGAATTTCTCCACTGCTGCCGATGCGGTCTTCCGCACGCCGTCTGCGGTGTCGATGCAGATCAAAAAGCTGGAAGAGCAGCTCGGTGTCACGCTGTTCCTGCGCGATGCGCGCTCGGTGAGCCTGACGCAGCATGGAGAGATGCTGCTTTCCTATGCGCGGAACATTCTGGCGCTTTCCAACGAGGCGGTCTCGCGCTTCATCATGCCCGAGCTCAGTGGCGTGGTGCGGCTCGGCGCGCCGGATGATATCGGCGAGCGCCTGCTGCCGAGCATCCTGAAAAGCTTCTCCGAAAGCTATCCCGGCATCATGGTCGACGTGACCGTGGATATGAGCATTCAATTGAAGAAGCGCATCGAGGAGCAGCGGCTGGATCTGGCGCTGATCAATTGCGCGACACGGCCCTTCCCGACCGAAGGCGAGGTCATCTATACGGAACGCCTCGTTTGGGCCGGTGCAAAATGCGGTACGGCCTATCGACGCGACCCATTGCCGATCTCGATATGGGAGGATGGTTGCATCTGGCGGTCGGAAGCATTGGCGCAGCTCGAGCGGCAGAAGCGGCCCTACCGCGTCTCCTATCTTAGCGCTCATACAATGGCGCAGCGCGCCGCCATCGTCTCCGATCTGGCGATCGCGCCGTTTCCACGATCCTACATTGGTGAGGATATGGAGATCCTGGGACCGAATGAGGGGCTGCCGGAACTCACCTCCTTCGACATTCGCCTGCTGACCGCATCGCAGATGACCGGGCCGATGAAGGCCGTGGCGGATAGCATCCGCCAGGCATTTGTCGAGATCGGCCGGAAAATGGCGGCTTAAACCACGGCCGAATGCGCCTTACTCGCGGCTGCGGCGACGTCTGCGGCCGCCGCCATCTCCGCCATCGTCGGAAATCTGCTTGCGCTCTGGCAGGGTCACGACCTTGGACAGTTCCGGAAAGGCATCGACCTTGTTCGGTAGGGCCATGGCGTAGACAAAATGCTCTTGAAACTTTGATTCAAGCGCCGTCTCTATCTTCTCGATCTTGCTGACAGTTTCCTCGATCTCGCGGCGGTAACCACGATTGAGCAGCGACATGCGTGCACCGGTACCGGCGGCATTACCGACTGCCTTCACCTTGTCGAGCGTGCAATCCGGTATCAGCCCAAGCACCATCGCATATTTCGGGTCGATGAAGGTGCCGAAGGCGCCTGCCAGACCGATGCGATCGACGTGAGCAATGCCCTGCTTGTCCATCAACAGTTTGACGCCGGCATAGAGTGCCGCCTTGGCGAGCTGGATGGCGCGGATGTCGTTTTGCGTGACTGTGATCCGTTGTTCGCCATCGCGCAGCAGGTAGGAATAGGTGCGGCCGTTCTGCAAAATGCGCGGCGAGCGCGCCATCATGCCGCCGTCGACCACGCCGTCCTCCGAGATGATGCCGCTCAGGAACATCTCGGCGACCACCTCGATGATGGCCGATCCGCAGATACCCGTCACACCGACAGCTGCGGCGCCTTCGTCAAAACCGGGCTCGTCGGACCAGGGTTCGATGCCGATGACGCGATAGCGCGGCTCCAGCGTGACAGGGTCGATGCGGACACGTTCGATCGCGCCCGGCGCCGCGCGCTGGCCGCTGGAGATTTCGGCACCTTCGAAGGCAGGGCCTGTCGGCGAGGAGGCTGCGACGACTCGGTGGCGGTTGCCGAGCACGATTTCAGCGTTGGTGCCGATATCGACAAGCAGCATCATCTCATCCTGGCGATGCGGCCCCTCCGCCAGCGTGGCGGCTGCGGCATCGGCGCCGACATGGCCGGCAATGCAAGGCAGCATGTAGACGCGCGTGCCCGCATTCATGGGCAAGCCGATCTCGGCCGATTTCAGATGCACGGCACCGGACACGGCAAGCGCGAAGGGCGCGCCACCAAGTTCTGTCGGGTCAATGCCGAGGAAGAGGTGATGCATGATCGGGTTGCCGACGAAGACGGCATCGAGAATGTCCTGGCGCGACACGCCGCCATCGGCGCAGACCTTGTCGATCAGCCCATTCAATGCTTCGCGGACGGCATTGGTCATCGCCTCGCGGCCATCCGGATTCATCATCACATAGGAGACGCGGCTCATCAGATCCTCGCCGAAGCGGATCTGCGGGTTGGATGTGCCCGCGGAGGCAACCGTGCGGCCTGATAGCAGCGAGGAGAGGTGCATGGCGATCGTGGTGGAGCCGATATCGCAGGCGATGCCGTAAGCTTCGTTCTTGAGGCCAGGATAAAGGGCGATCAGGCGAGGGGGATCGCTTTCGTGATCTCTATGGATCGCGGCGGTGACCTTCCACTCTCCCTTGCGCAGGATCGACTGCACCTGCGGGATGATGTGGAAATCGACTTCGAGATTGTCGTATTTCCAATCGGCCGCGAGTGCCGCCTTCAACCGGTCGAGATCGCCTGAGGGCTTGTGCATGTCCGGCTCTTCGACCTCGACATAGCACATGTGCACGGCCGTATCGCGGATGATCACCCGCTCGTCGGCTGCCTTTCGAACGACCTGTGCGTTGATCACGGTGTCCTGCGGCACGTCGATGACCAGATCTCCCTGGATCAGCGCAGAACAGGAGAGGCGGCGGCCCTCAGGCAGATCGCGGACTTCTGCATAACGTCTTTCCTTCGGGCCGATCGGCGAAAGATGGTCGTTGGCAGAGACTATCTTGTGCTTGGCGAAGTTGCCTTCCTGCACTGAAACCTGGCAACGGCCGCAAGTCGCACGGCCACCGCAGACGCTTTCGACATAGACGCCGAGCTGTCGTGCGGCTTCGAGCACCGGTGTGCCCACCGCAAAGTGGCCACGCTTGCCGGAAGGCATGAAAAGGACGAGGGGATTCGCGCTGTCGCCGGCTTGGGCCACGGATTTAGTCTTTCTGTTTGCTAAGGCGGCGCACGTTCGAGCGAACGCGCTTGGTATAGGGCTTGATCGCTGCCTGAGCGATCGCATCTGCCGCCTTGTGCGACGAGGCGTTGCGCCCCATCGCGATTGCTGTCATTGCCGCGATATTCTGTTCAGCCATCGCCGTATTGGCGGCGATGACGCTTTCTCCGGCCGCAGCCATCTTTTCGTTGATCATCCGGCTGAATTCGACCGTATCGACGCGACCGCCCATCATGGCCGTCATCCACATTTGCGAGAGGCGCATCCCGATCACCATCGGGGCCTGGATCCACAAGGTGGCGAGGTCGTCGGAAAGCTTGCGGCTGGGATAGCTCATCGTTATTCCCTCGCAGCTCCCGCGCCGGTTCGCGCCGCGCGTCCACCACGCCGGCCGCCGCCAGCTGATGGAGCCGCAGAAGCCGGAGCGTTCGCTCCGCCTTCCGCCGGCTTGTAATCGCGATAGGTCATGATCCAGTTGGTGCAATTGGCATCGGTGCCGTTCAGCACGTTGGCGGCGCGCACGGCTTCCATTTCCTGCGGGCGGCAGGGATTCATGATCGCCGAGGTCATGCCGGCGCCGATGACCATCGGGATGAAGCCGGCATTGATGCCGTGGCGGTGCGGCAGGCCGAAGGAAATGTTCGAAAGGCCGCAGGTGGTGTTGACCTTCAGCTCGTTGCGCAGGCGGTGCAGCAGCGCGAAGACCTGGCGGCCGGCATCGCCAAGCGCGCCGATCGGCATGACGAGCGGGTCGACGACGATGTCATGCGGCTTGATGCCATGATCCATCGCGCGTTCGACGATCTTCTTGGCGACGGCGAAACGCACGTCCGGATCCATCGAAATGCCTGTTTCGTCGTTGGAAATCGCGACGACGGGTACGTCATATTTCTTGATGAGCGGCAGGATGGCTTCGAGCTTTTCCTCCTCGCCGGTTACGGAATTGACCAGCGGCCGGCCCTTGGCGACCTTCAGCGCCGCTTCGATAGCGGCTGTCACCGAGCTGTCGATCGAGAGCGGTACGTCGACGAGCCCCTGCACGATTTCCAGTGTCTGAACCAGCAGGCCCGGTTCCGTCTCGTTCGGGTTGACCGAAGTGACGCCGGCATTGACGTCGAGCATTGTCGCGCCGGCGGCCACCTGTTCCAGCGCATCCTTGATGACGGTATCGAAATTGCCCTCGATCATCTCGGCGGCCAGCTTCTTGCGCCCCGTCGGGTTGATGCGTTCGCCGATCACGCAAAAGGGCTGGTCGAAACCGATGATGATTTCGCGAGTGGCGGATGCAACGATGGTGCGCGTCATGTTTGATCCTCTGGTCGGTCTGCCCGATAGAGCTGGTCTATCGTGCCGGGATGGGGGTTACAAGCGGGGCCGGGCTCCTCTGCCCGCCACTCGATCTCAATGCGTCTTGTGTGAAGGATGATGAGCGGCGGCTTCGGCCATTTCCTGCTGATTTTCCTCTTTGCCGCCCCGGATGTGCTCCAGCCGTTCGGCGACGAGCGCGTCGGTGCGGTTGGCCTCATGCTTCCAAGGCTGGCGACCCTTCAGTACGCCGGATTCATGCACCATTTCCGCGACATATTCTTCCTGGCGATAGGCCATGACATGGACGCCGGAAACGCCCGCTATCTCCTTCACCTCGTTGATGATGTCGATGCAGAGCTGCTTGCCTTCCTTCTTCTGATCCTGCGCGCCTTCGAGGCGCTTGATGATGGCATCCGGAATATGAACGCCCGGCACGTTGGAGCGCATCCAGCGGGCGGTTTTCGCAGAGGCGAGGGGCCCGACACCGACGAGAATGAAGCACTTCTCGTCCAGGCCGAGATCGCGCACCTTGTTCATATAGTCTCGGAACATTGGCACGTCGTAGCAATACTGGCTCTGGACGAACTGCGCGCCGGCCTCGATCTTCTTTGCCAGCCGATAGGGCCGGAAGTCATGCGGTGGCGCGAAGGGATTGATGGCGGCGCCGAGAAAGACCTTTGGCGGCGACGTCAGCTTGCGCCCGGAGAGGAATTTGGCGTTGTCGCGCATGATGCGCACGGTTTCGAGCAGCGACATGCAATCGAGGTCGAAAACCGGCTTAGCGCCCGGCTGGTCGCCTGCCTGTACGCCGTCGCCGGTCAGGCACATGATGTTGCAGACACCCATGGCGGCGGCACCCAGCACATCGCCCTGGATGGCGATGCGGTTCTTGTCGCGGCAGGCAATCTGCATGATCGGCGCATAGCCCATGCGAGTCAGCAGCGCGCAGATGCCGACCGACGACATGTGGCAATTGGCGCCGGAGGCGTCGACGGCGTTGATGCCATCCACCCAGCCGGAGAAAATCGCGGCGCGCTCATAGACATCTTCGGGATTGGCGCTGTCAGGTGGGTTCAATTCAGCTGTCACGGCAAATTCACCGCGGCGGAGGACGCGCTCAAGGCGCCCGAGCGACGAATGGCCCGGCAGCGGGTCCAGCGGCAGATGCACACCGAGCGGGTTTTCGTCGATATGTGCCATCTATCACGCTTCCCTTTTTGCGGCTTCGCGGGCAGCGGCGGCTTCCGCCGTGACCCGCAGCCAGGAAGAGGTTTCACGCAACGATTGGTTCACCGGCTTCTGCACATTCAGGATCAAATCGCCATGGGTCATGTTTCGCGACCCGTTCCACGCCTGCACCCAGACGCAGGGCATATCGGGTTCGACCTCGCAATTGCCGTTGGCGCGCACGCCGCCACAAGGGCCATTGCGCAGCTGCTTCGGACAGTTCATCGAACAGGACATGCCGGTCGATGACAGCGCGCACTGACCGCACATGCGGCAGTCGAACAGAAAACCCTTTACATTGCGCTCGATGAAGGTGATCGGCCGCTCCACGCGCTCGTAGCCGATCGATTTCCAGAGCGGATGCAGCAGGAGAAAGACGTCGGCGAAGCGATGGTAAAACCATTCCAAGAAGCGGGAATGACGGACCGCCCAGAGCCGCACGGTATATTTGCGCCGGGCGCGGCGATTGGGCGAGACGCCGGCCGGCGTATAGGCGCCGCTGGCGGCCTTTGCCGCGGGTGCGGCGTTGCCAGGCTTCTGGATGGCATCAGCCATTGTCGCGACCTCCGGCCTTCACCAGCGCCACCAGCCGTTCGCGATCATAGGCGGCTTCCAGCTCGCCGGCCGCTTTATCCGCTTCCGCCTCGAGGTCATCAGACACTGGCGTGGGATCAGCCTTGCGCCATTCGGCGAGATAGTCGTCTGTTTCGGCGGCGCCGGTGCGCATGGCGCACATGTCGATCGCCTCGGTAAAACGCAGCGAAAGCTCCCGTTTTGCCGTCAGTCTGCCCTTTTTGATGATGACCTGGGCTGGAATATCGCGCCAGTAGACGACAATGCGATCGGCCATGCGTAAAAATCTCCTCTTCACTCAAGAATGCACGGCGACCGACCTTGGGACTGCGCTCGCCACGACGCGATATATGTCAAAAAACGACGCGGTGAGGAAAGCGTATCAGCAAGCGGCGGAAAAGCGCGTTTGTCCTCTCAAATTGCCGAGTTTAAAATGTTTTTCAATATCTACGCTCTCGCAGATATGTCGGTACTGGCAAAGCCACGCAAGCAGGAAGCGACGAATATGTCGCAATCAGACAGCCAGCAGTTCGCGGCCAAGATCGCCATAGCCGGTAAAGCGATATTCGTAGTCGAGTCCGAGATAGGCGGCTGCTTCCCTGGCCTTTGCCTGCAGCACCGGGTCTTCCTCCTGCGAGAGATGGACCACCTTGCGGTAGTTGCCGAAATATATGTCGCGCAGTTGCGGATGGCGATCCAGCCCAAGCGGGACGATGACGAAGGCCTCGAACTGGCGGGCCAGAAAATCGGTAAGGAAAAACGAGGTGATGTCATCGTCACGTGCGGCGAAAGCTTCGTTGCCGGTGAAAAAGGAATAACAGTGGGGACCGGAGAGGCGTTCGATGCCCTCGCGCTCGCAGATACGGTCGATCAGACCGCCGGTGCCGCAATCGGCATAGCCGATGAAGATCTTCTCGAAGCCGCGCGATCGCGCATCGACAATCGCCTCTTCCAGCGCCGGCGCGATTTTTTGCGGGTACGAATGATAGATCGCCGGAAGACAGTGCAGGTCGATATGGTCGAGCCCGTTTATTCGGGTCACCGCCAATATCTCGCGCGCGATTGCCCCGCACGCGATCACATGAACCTTTTGCGTGTTCATGCGTTCATTCTGCGGAGAATTTGTCTCCGCTTGTTTTTGATCGATATCCACTCAGAGGGGGTTCCCAATCATGACCGCACCGTCACTCACCAAAATTGCCGCCGCATGCGCAGTCTTTATGGTACTCGCTTCATGCGCCAATACAATTCGTGGCGTTGGCAGGGATACGGCCAATGCCGTTAACGCCACTGAAGACGCTGGTCATACCGTCAAGAGAGCTGCCAACAATTAATTTGGGGTATCGATAGGCCGGCGGCAATCCCAGAGGTTGTCGCCGGCTCCGTGTTCTCTGTGATCAGGCTCTCGCCGCCAGGCTATTGTGCTTGCGCTTCATGAAATCCTTGGCGGTCTCGACCGCGACAGCAGCGTCGCGGCAATAGGCGTCCGCGCCGACGGCCTTGCCGAATTCCTCGTTCAGAGGTGCACCGCCGACGAGGACGACGTAATCGTCGCGCATGCCTTTTTCCTTCAGGGTGTCGATGACCACCTTCATGTAGGGCATGGTGGTCGTCAGCAGAGCCGACATACCGAGAATGTCGGGCTGTTCGCGCTCGATCGCGTCGAGATAGTTCTCGACGGGATTGTTGATGCCGAGGTCAACGACGTCGAAGCCCGCGCCTTCCATCATCATGCCGACGAGGTTCTTGCCGATGTCGTGAATGTCGCCCTTGACGGTGCCGATCACCAGCTTGCCGAGCTTCGGCGCGCCGGTCTGCGCCAGCAACGGCCGCAAGATGGCCATGCCGGCCTTCATCGCATTGGCCGAAAGCAGAACTTCGGGGACGAAGAGGATGCCGTCGCGGAAGTCGATGCCGACGATGCGCATGCCTTCGACGAGCGCCTGCGTCAGCACGTCATACGGCGTCCAGCCGCGTTCGAGGAGGATATTGGTCGCTTCCTCGATTTCCTCCTTCAAGCCGTCATAGAGGTCGTCATGCATCTGCTGCACGAGTTCTTCGTCCGAAAGTTCCGAGAGAATGATTTCGTCGTCAGCCATGCGCTCCATCCCGTTTCGTGCAATGCATCAAGGGCTCGTATAAAATACTGCCTGTATAAGCGATAAACCTCAACGATGACAAAACTCTTTTCGAAAGCGACGTCGCACGGATAATTCGCGACGGATATAGATCAGGCGATATCGCAGTCGCCATGTCTGTCCTATGCTAGTCGCTGGCGCATTAAGAAACGTCCGGTTGGCGGAATCAGGTAGCATAGGTTCAGATAGACGCATTATGCGCAGGAGTGAGGAAGCATCATGGACGATATGATCGAGCAGCCGGTTGCGGGTAGCGATGGCGGTGGGCGGCGTTCGCGCGGTGAGGGAAGAGGCGCGGCGGCAAGGCGAGCCTCGCGCAGTGGCGGCGGTCCGGGCCCGTCGCTTCCCTATATCGTCCGAAAGATCGGCGTTTACGAAGTGCTTGACGAAGAAGGCCTGCAGCTCATCGAGCGCAATGCCGATACGGTTCTCGAGGAAATCGGCATCGAATTTCGCGACGATGCCGAAGCTCTGGCACTCTGGAAGGAAGCCGGCGCCGATGTGCGCGGGCAGCGCGTGCATTTCCCAAAGGGGCTTTGCCGCGAACTTCTGAAGACTGCACCCAAGGAATTCACGTGGCACGCGCGCAACAGCGAGCGTAACGCCCATGTCGGCGGCAAGGCAACGATCTTCGCGCCGGTCTATGGCCCGCCCTTCGTGCGCGATCTCGAAGGCAACCGCCGTTATGCGACGATCGAGGATTTCCGTAATTTCGTGAAGCTCGCCTATATGGCGCCGTCGATGCATTCCTCGGGCGGTACGGTCTGCGAGCCGGTGGACATCCCGGTCAACAAGCGCCATCTCGATATGGTCTACAGCCATATCAAATATTCCGACAAGCCGTTCATGGGTTCGGTGACGGCGCCTGAGCGTGCCGAAGACACGATCGCCATGGCGAAGATCGTTTTCGGTGATGATTTCGTCGAGAACAATTGCGTCACGCTGAACCTCATCAATGCCAACTCGCCGATGGTCTTCGACGAGACCATGCTCGGCGCATTGAAGGTCTATGCACGGCATAACCAGGCTTCGGTCGTTTCTCCGTTCATCCTGTCGGGCGCCATGAGCCCGGTGACGGTGGCGGGTACGCTGACGCAGATCCTGGCGGAAGTGCTGGCTGGCGCTTCGTTCACGCAGTTGATCCGCAAGGGCTCGCCGGTGCTCTATGGCACTTTCGCTGCCTCGATCTCCATGCAATCCGGTGCTCCGACTTTCGGCACGCCGGAGCCGTCGCTGGTCTCTTACGGTTCCGCGCAGCTCGCGCGTCGTCTCGGACTGCCGTTCCGTACCGGCGGTTCGCTTTGCGCATCGAAGGTTCCGGATGCGCAGGCAGCGCATGAATCGGCTAGCACCTTGAACATGACGCTGCTGGCCGGCACCAACTTCGTGCTGCATGCGGCCGGCTGGCTGGAAGGCGGTCTCGTTTCTTCCTACGAGAAATTCATGATCGACCAGGATCAGCTCGGCATGATGCAGAAGATGGCCGAGGGCGTCGATCTCTCTGAAAACGGACAGGCGCTGGACGCCATCCGCGAAGTCGGCCCCGGCAGCCACTATCTCGGCTGCGCCCATACGCAGGCCAACTTCCAGTCCGCCTTTTATCGCTCCGCGCTCGCCGACAACAACTCCTTCGAACAGTGGGAGATCGAAGGCCAGAAGCGTATCGAGGATCGCGCCAACGCGCTTTGCCGGTCGTGGCTCGACCATTATGAAGCACCGCCGCTTGATCCGGCGATCGATGAGGCTCTGCTGGCCTATATCAAGAGGCGCAAGGACTCGATGCCTGACGCTTTCACTTGAAGAGAGCCCGAAGCCGCCAGGGAGCAAGGCGGAGCGATACGCGTTGCCGATCTCATCCAGAAGGAGGTCTGGCGGCCGCACTATCAGTATAAGGGGCCACGGTGAACGGCGGCCCTGCCATTTTCGAACAGCTCCGTGCGGCGCTCAGCGTCCACGGAGTTTTCGTTCGCGGTAGCCTGTCCTTCGATCGAGGCGAGGGGCCGATGTTGGCCGACGGCAAGGCTGCTCGCAGTGTCGTTCTCCTCGGCAATGTCGGCGGCTCGATCTGGGAGCCGTTTTCGCATTGGCGGCAGTTGCCGGAAAATAGTCTGCGCCGAGATCCGCTGGACGACTGGTCGAAGGCGATCATCCGGCCGATTGCGGACGAGCTGGGTGCGACGGCCTATTTCCCGTCTGATCCTCCATGGCAGCCGTTTCAGCAGTGGGCCATGCGGGCGGAGGGTTTGAAGGCTTCGCCGCTCGGTATCTTGATTCATCCGGAATACGGCCTCTGGCATGGCTATCGCGGAGCCCTCGGTTTTGCCGAGAGTCTGCTCGACGATGCCGCGCCAACGAAGGGCGAGCATCCCTGCGATCATTGTGCGGCCAAGCCTTGCCTCAATGCCTGTCCCGCCGGCGCCGTGGCGCCCGCCGGCTTCGACGTTCCGCGCTGTCGATCGCATCTGCGGACGAAGGAAGGGCAGGCAGGCTGCATGGTTGCCGGCTGTCTTGCGCGCAATGCCTGTCCCGTGGGGGCGAGTTATCGTTATCCTGCCGCGCAGCTTGCCTTTCACATGGCGGCGCTTCAGTTGTGAAGGAGAGGCATTTGGAGCCATGCGTTGATTCGATTGATGATCATCCTCACTGTTCTTGCTTTTGCCGCGACGGCGTCGGCGGGCGAAGCCTGCCGCAAGGTCCAGCATCTCGGTGACGGCTATACGGTCTGCATCTTCGACCCGACCGCCGACGATATCCAGCTTTACCAGAATGATCGCAGCGGCAAGCCCTATGGTTCGTTCCGAGCACTGGAGAACGATCTGCGCTTAGATCGCACCTATGTGCGCTTTGCCATGAACGGCGGCATGTATCTGGACGATCAGTCTCCGGTCGGCCTGTTCGTCCAGAACGGTCGCGAGCTGAAGGCGATCAATACCAACAAGGGCTGGGGCAATTTTCATTTGTTGCCGAATGGCGTGTTCTATCTTCTGCCAGGCCGGGCCGGCGTGATGGAAAGCAGGGCTTTCGTTGCCTCCGGTATCAAGCCGTTCTATGCGACCCAATCCGGTCCCATGCTCGTCATTGACGGCGCGCTCCATCCGTCATTTCTGGCCGACAGCACCAGCTTGAAGTCCCGAAACGGTGTCGGCGTCACCGGTGATGGCAAGGTCGTGTTTGCGGTCTCGGACGGCCCGGTGCGTTTTCATGACTTCGCGACGCTTTTCCGTGACGACCTTGACTGCGCGAACGCGCTGTTTCTGGATGGCAGTATTTCCAGCCTCGACATTCCGGAATGGCAAAGACGCGACGGCCTGTTTCCGCTCGGTCCGATCATTGCCGTAACCGAGCTGCTGCCGGGCTAGGCGCCGCGATGCGCAAGGTTGGAGCCAGCCACATTCGCTAATCGACGTAGCAGGGGATTTCACGTCCTCTGCACGGACATTGTCGGATTGAGGCTTCGAGACATCGATGACAGAGATTGCAAATGGGGCAAAGGCGCTGATCTTCATGACGGCGCGCGATTGCGAAATGTATGTCCGGCAATCGCTGGCAAGCCTTTCGCGGCAGACGCTTGACGATCTGCACGTTCTTTTTGTGGACGACTGCTCTAAGGATGACACAGGCATCATCGCCTCGGCGCTTCTGAGTGATCTCTTTCCCGGCCGGCACACCTTCATCCGCAACGAGGTGCAACTCGGAAAGTCGCGCAACGTCTGGGAGCATTTGCGGCCGCGCACCGGCATGGCGGAGTTCATCGCCATTCTTGATGGTGACGACCAGCTGATCATCCCCACCATCCTTGAGCGGATGTCCGGAAGCTATGCAAGCGGGCAGGACGTTGTCTGGACCAACTTCGTCACCGATGGTGGCGGTGTTGGCGGCAATGGTGCGCTTGATCCCAATCTTTCTCCGCGCCAGCAGGGTTGGAAGACCAGCCATCTCTTCAGTTTCCGCGCATCCTTGCTGGACAATATTCCGGAGGGCTACTTCCAGGACAATGCCGGCCATTGGTTCATGGCTGCCTGCGACATCGCGCTTGCGCTGCCGATCCTCGATCAGACACGGCGCTATGAATTCATGCCGGTCAATGCCCATCGCTATACGGCGACCAATCCATATTCGCATCACAATCTCGACCCCAATTCGAACGGCTTGAACTCCACCGCGCAGCAGCGTTCCGCGCAGGATGCCTTCAACAAGCCGCCCCTGCCGTTGACCAGGCCGGCAAAGACCGTTGCTCCAAAAGCTGCCGCACCGGCCGTTGTGGCAAGCTATCTGTCTGATCTTCCTGCTGCCACCAGCGTGGCACCCGTTGCCGCCTCGGATGCCTGGCAAACGACGGCGAGCGAAATCCTGGTTGCGGGTTATCCGACGTTGCTCGATGCCCAATCCGCCGCCGGCCGCAATTCGCTGACGCCGATCCAGATCTGGGCGCTTCGGCGCGCGGCGCTTGGAAGAAGCGATGCGCCGAATATCCTGCATATCGGTGCGCCACGCTCCGCCCTGGTGCTGGCCTCGCTTTTGGCGGGCAGCAATGCCGGGCTGAACTGCCTGTGCGTGACGCCGGAGCAGGCTGGAGATCTCGAAGCGCGTTTCATCGCAAGCGGCCTGACGGAAGGTGTGTCCATCATCGAGGCTGAAGCTGCGACAATCGGCTTCGAGGATATTTCGGCCTATTTCCCCGATACGCGGCGCATTGCCGAGGACGTCAAATTCGATCTGGTTGTCGTCGATCTGCAGAATACGTCCTATCCCGCGGAGAGTGCCTTGGTTGCTCTTCCAGCACTGGCAAACAATCTATCGCCTTCCGGTTTCAACCTTTGCCTTTTCGCCAAGGACCGAGCGACCGAAGTGCTGGCCGCCAAGCGCTGGGCCAGCGTGAGCGCCGGTTTGAAATTCAGCCTAGATGCCATAGGCGGCAGCGGATTGATGGTCGTCGGCGGCCGCTGACGATGCTTTCGGCCGCGCCGACATACTGCCGATAGCCTTTGCCCCACAAACCTTTGCCTGTTGGAAAGAACTGCGATGACGCTTCAAGCCACGATCGCCTGCGAAGTGAATAGCTACCGGACTTCGGTCCGGTTCCACCTTCCCAATCCGAACGACCACATCCAGAGGATCATTCTGCAGAACAACGCCTTCTATGAGCGGGCGATGCTGGAAGATGTCGGTTCGTCCCTGCCGGAAGATGCGCTCGCGGTCGATGTCGGCGCCTATATCGGCAATCACACGCTCTTCTTCAGCTCCGTCCTCGGGGTCAGGACGATCGCCTTCGAACCCAATCCGCTCGCCTTCGTCGCTTTGCAGGCCAATGTCGAACTCAACGGCATCAACGGGCTGGTCGAGCTTCATCCGCTGGCGCTTGGCGCCGGTCCGGCAACGGGCGAGATTGGCAACGTGGATGCCGCCAATCTCGGCGATGCGCAATTCCAGCCGACCGGCGAGGGCAGCATCCAGATGGCGAGGCTCGATGATGTCATCGGCGAGCGGCGGGTGCATCTCATCAAGATCGATGTGAGCGGTGCGGAAGCCGACGTGCTCCGGGGCGCGCATGAAACCATTGCCCGCTCACGGCCGAAGCTTCTGGTCAGCGCCAGGAGCCGCGAAGTCCTGACCGAGGTCGAGGCCATTCTCCGGCCGCTGGGTTACCGCAAGATACAGTTCTACAATGACACCCCGACCTATCTCTTCGAACCGGCATATTCCGAGGCTGCCGCGCCGACAAGGGCGATAGACCTGGTCGATCCGCGTCATCTCGCCATGCTGCCGCCAACCCGGCAGATCGTTGCGGGGATGGCGACGGTTGCAGGAAACGAGATTGCGCTTCGCGCAACTGTCATGTCTCTGCTGCCGCAGATCGATTGCCTCTTTGTCTATCTCAACGGATTTACGCAGGCGCCGCGCTTCATAGCCGAGCATCCGAAGATCCGGCACTTCATCGACACCGACGGCAGCCGCTACGGCGATGCCGGCAAGTTCTGGGGGCTGGAGCAGGTCGAGGACTCGATCTACATCACCTGCGACGACGACATCATCTATCCCGACGATTTTGTCGCACGCACGGTCGGCGAACTCGCGCAGTTGGGTGGGCAGGCTGTCGTGGGCGTGCATGGGGCGATCATCCTGCAGCCGAGCCTCGGCTACTATAAGGATCGCGGACGGGCGGTTCTTCATTTCGAACGCGCTTTCATGCGCCGCCGTCGCGTCCATGTCGTGGCGACCAATGCCTGTGCCTTCCATTCGAACACGGTTAAGATGACGCTTGCCGATTTCCGCCATCGCAACATGGCCGATACCTGGCTTGCGCAATATCTTCATCGCGAGGGCATTCCATCCTACATCGTGCCTCGCAAGGAAGGCTGGCTGCTGCCGATAGAGGTGCAGCGTCCGACGATCTACGAACAGTCGTCTGCCGGTACCGGAACGGCCTATGATAGTTCGAAGAAGCAAGACGAAATCCTGTCATCCATGTACCCGATCTCGTTGTTGCGATCGGACGCCGCAGATGCATCGTCGATCATTTACCTGGTCGATGCAGACCGCGCCGACGGACTGGTGGAGTTCATCCTGGCGGTGGCCGCGCGGGAGCGCGATCCGATCGTCTTCGTCACTTGCGATCATGAAACCCAGGAAATGCGCGATACGGTGCTGCATCCCGATTTCCTCTGCGAAGTTCACCTTGTCGCGCGCAGCGGCGGGCATGCTTCCGGCTATAAGGACCTGCTCTCGACATATGCGGGACGTGTCAGGGCGTGGACCCTTCGCAACGGCAACGAGCTGAAGCTGGTTGGTGGCGATGACTGGAAAAAATGGTTCGAGCCGATTGCGCCACTCGCCAATGCCCTGCCGGTCGCACCCGTGCCGACAAGATCCTTCGCGGACGAACGGCCGGGCTTCGATTCGTCGAAATACTGGGAGCAACGCTATATGTCCGGCGGCAATTCCGGCGCCGGTTCATACAATAAATCAGCCGAGTACAAAGGCCTCATTCTCAACGCCTTCGCAGCCGAGAAGCAGCTGAAGCATGTGGGCGAACTTGGCAGCGGCGACGGCAACCAGCTTCGTTATCTGGGCTTCGAGCACTATACCGGCTTCGATGTTTCGCAGACGGCGATCCATCTTTGCCGCGACATGCACAGAGACCGCCCCGGCAGCGACTTCGTCTGGCTTGGCGAGCCGCAACTGGACATGAGCCAATATGACGGTGCATTCGAGCTGACCTTGTCGCTCGACGTCATCTTCCACCTGATCGAGGAAGACGTCTATCGCACCTACATGGAGCGGCTGTTTGCCATGTCGAAGCGCTATGTGATCGTCTATGCCTCGAACCATGACGGCCCTGATCGTCATGGCGCCGTGCATGTGAGAAATCGACGCTTCACCGATGACGTGGCGCGTTGGCTACCGGAATGGACGTTGCTCAAGCACGTCGACAATCCCTACAAGCATCCATTGATCTCGGAAGCGGATTTCTTTGTATTCGGCAAGAATGGCGCCGAGGATCTGTCTTTCCTGGATGGGGTCAATCAGACGCCGCTCAGGCAGTAGCGGCGCGATTTGGCGCTGGAATAGAGAGCTAAACGAAAGCCGGCGGCAATGTTCTTGCCGCCGGCTTTAATTTTGCTGATATCAGCCGCGGCGGCGGCGTTCGCGGGTCGGCGCCGTGCCGCCTTCATTGGCGGTCTTGTTGCGCAATGGCCCGATCCGCTCGATGATCACCTCCAGTGTCGGGCGAGGGCCGGGCACGTAGCTGTCCAGCGCCTGCCGCATGGCAGCCAGGTGATCGCAGGACGTGCCGCAGCAGCCGCCGATGATCTTGGCGCCGGCATCGCGTGCAAGGCGCGCATAATCGGCCATGAGTGGCGGCGTGCCGGAATAATGGATCTCGGCGCCGCGATATTCGGGAATGCCGCAATTGCCCTTGACGACGACGATGGCGTCAGGATCTGCCTCCGTCATGTCGAGAAGGCTCGAGAGGATATCCGATGCGCCGACGCCGCAATTTGCGCCGACGGCAAGCGGTCCTTCACCGATATCGACGGCAACGCCGTGAATGTTTTTCGGATGCAGGCCCATCATGGTCTTGCCCGCCGTATCGAACGAGCCCGTATAAGTGTAGGGCATGCCGACCTTGACGGCGGCTTCGGCGGCGGCACGGATCTCTTCGGGCGACGACATGGTTTCGATCCACGCGACATCGGCGCCGCCGGCCTGCAGGCCTTCGATCTGCTCGACGAATGCGGAAACGGCATCTTCGTAGGTCATTGCGCCGAGCGGCACCAACAGCTCTCCCGTCGGGCCAACCGAGCCGGCGACGATCACCTTGCGGTCGGTATTGTCTGCCACTTTGCGAGCAATCTCGGCTGCTACCTTGTTCAGGCTATGCACGCGATCCTGCGCATGGTGCAGCTTCAGGCGATGGCGCGTGCCGCCGAACGTGTTGGTCAGGATGATGTCGGCACCGGCATCGACGAAATCCTGGTGCAGCTTTGTGATCCGTTCGGGATGCTGTTCGTTCCAGAGCTCCGGCGCTTCACCGGCCTCCAGGCCCATGGCGAAGAGATTGGTGCCTGTTGCGCCATCGGCGAGCAGGACGCCCTTTTCAGCAAGAAGATCGGTCAGGGGATTGGATGCGACTGTCATGGCGTCTCCTTGAATATTCGCTATTATATGTAGATATAAACATTTCTTTATGTGCGCACAACGGCCTTGTCGCCTACCATATATTGATCGGGCGTCTGCGGAAGAAAAAAGCGCCCCTTGCAGGGCGCTCCTTCATGAATCCAATGGCGATGTTGCTAAGCCGCCGCCATTTGCGCCGTTTCGTGGCTTGTTGGCGTGACCATCGCCGCGATGATGCTTTGCAGGTCGATGGCACCGACGGGCTTGCCGCCGGCATCGGTGACGGTGGCGCCCGTCTGGCCTGCTTCGGTTATCTGCTTTGCGGCAATTTCCAGCGTCATTTCGGCGGGCACGCGCGTACCGCCGGGTTCTCCGGAAAGTGGCTTCATAATGGTCTGTGCCTGGATGATACGACCACGGTTCACTTCCTTGACGAAAGCGGTAATGTAGTCGTCTGCGGGCCGCAGCACGATCTCCTGGCCTGTTCCCTGCTGCACGACCTTGCCGTCGCGCAGGATAGCGATTTTGTCACCAAGGCGGAGTGCCTCATCCAGATCGTGGGTGATGAAGACGACGGTCTTCTTCAATTCCTTCTGCAGATCGAGCAGCACGCTCTGCATGTCGACGCGGATCAGCGGATCGAGTGCCGAATAGGCCTCATCCATCAGCAGGATGTCGGCGTCATTGGTCAGAGCGCGGGCAAGGCCCACGCGCTGCTGCATGCCGCCGGAGAGCTGGTTGGGAAAGTGCCTTTCAAAGCCTTTGAGGCCGACGCGTTCGATCCAGTACTGACCTTTCTTCTCGCCTTCTGAGCGCGGCACACCCTGAATGTCCAGGCCATAAATGGTGTTCTCCAGCACCGTGCGGTGCGGCAGCAAGGCGAATTTCTGGAACACCATCGCCGTCTTGTGGCGGCGGAATTCGCGAAGGGCATTTTCATTCATCTTGCAGACGTCGACACCGTCATAGAGCACTTCGCCGACGGTCGGCTCGATCAGCCTGTTGATGTGGCGGATCAGCGTCGATTTGCCGGAGCCGGAAAGGCCCATCACGACGGTGATCGCGCCGGCCGGCATGTCGATGCTGATGTCCTGCAAGCCGAGCACGTGGCCATGTGCCTCGTTGAGCTCCGCCTTGCCCATGCCGTTCTTCACCCGATCCACGTAGTCATGTCCGCGACGGCCGAAAATCTTGTATAGGTTTTTGATCTGGATCGCGTGACTAGCCATGAATGACCTCCGAGTGCTTCTGGAGCCGTCTGCCATAGGCTTGGCTCGTACGGTCGAAAATGATGGCGATCGCCACCAGCGCAAAGCCGTTGAGGAAGCCGACGGTGAAGAACTGGTTGTTGATTGCCTGCAGCGTGTTCTTGCCGAGGCCGCCGACACCGACCATGGAAGCGACCACGACCATGGCAAGCGACATCATGATGGTCTGGTTGATACCGGCCATGATGGTGGGCAGCGCCAGCGGGATCTGCACGTTGAACAGCTTCTGCCGGTTCGATGAGCCGAAGGCATCGGCAGCCTCGAGTACCTCTCTGTCGACGAGACGGATGCCGAGATTGGTCAGTCGGATCATCGGCGGGACGGCGTAGATGACGACGGCGATGAGGCCGGGCACCTTGCCGATGCCGAAGATGACGACGACGGGAATGAGATAGACGAAGCTCGGCATCGTCTGCATCACGTCGAGGATCGGATTGACGATCGACTGCAGCCGGTCGGAGCGGGCCATCAATATGCCGATCGGCAGGCCGATGACGATGGCGATGAGCGTACAGACCGTCACCATCGCAAGCGTGATCATGGTGTCGCCCCAAAGGCCGCAGACGCCGATGAGGGTCATGGATATCGCCGTACCGACGACGATCTTCAGATTGCGGCTGGCGGCATAGACAACAAGCATCATGACGATGAGCACTATGAACCACGGCGTGTTGGTGAACAGCCATTCCAGATAGTTCAGGAACCATTGCAGCGGCTGGACGATGGAATCGATGAGGTTGCCGTAGGCTCGCACGGATGCCCTGAAGCCATCGTCGATATTCTTGCGCGCGGCGCGTATGATCGACTCGTCTATTGCCGGAAAATTGCAAAGCACGTCCGGCAGGATCGTACACTGGATAGCCATGTATTTCCCCTTCTTGATCCGGTTCTATCCCTGTCCGCGCATGTGGCCTTCATGTGCGAAAGGTATTGCAGCGCTGCGACCGGTTCTTCAGGCTGCTTTTCAATTCTTACTACATTTGCCGATGCCAATCTGCACTCGTTGCGACCTGCAGCCATGTCGCTGTGTCGATATGAGTGCGGGACTTGTCCGGCGAATATGAGAACGGCGGCAGGCATATGCCGGCCGCCGATTCCTTCATGCGGATCAGAGCGAAGCCTTGATCTTGGTGGCGACGTCGGCCGAAACCCACTTCGTCCACATGTCGGGATAGGTCTTGAGGAAGTACTTGGCGCCGTCCTCATTGGTACCCTGATTGTCGGTCATCCAGGCCAGAACCTTGCCGACGGTGGCGTTATCCCACTTGCGGGTCTTGACGTAATCCATGGCTACGCCGGCCTTCGCGGCAAAACCCTTGGTCACGACGGTATAGACGTCGGAAACCGGATAGGAGTTTACCTTCGGGTTGGCGCAATCCTGGATCGCCGTGCAAGCGTCCCATTCCTTCTTGTCGTGCGGGACGTTGAAGCTCAGGCGCACCATGTCGTACTTGCCGAGGATGGCGGTCGGAGCCCAGTAGTAGCCGAGCCAGCCGCTCTTCTTTTCGAAGGCGTTGGCAATCGAGCCGTCGAGGCCGGCTGCCGAACCGGTGTCGACAAGCGTAAATCCAAGCTTGTCCGCGCCGAGTGCCTTGTAGAGATTGGTGGTCGAGATCTGGCAGTTCCAGCCTGCCGGGCAGTCATAAACTGCACCCTTGGACGGATCTTCCGGGGCAGGGAAGAGTTCCGGATGCTTCAGTGCGTCCTGAACGGTCTTGATGTCCGGATGCGCATCGGCAAGGAACTTCGGAATCCACCATCCCTCGACACCGCCATCGCTCAGCAGCGGTGCTGCTTCGATCAGGCGGCCTTCCGACACGGCCTTGTCGAGCGCGGTGCGCACGGCATTGACCCAAAGCTCCGGCGCTACGTCCGGCTGGCCTTTTTCGTCCATGGAGGTGAAGGTCGGCTGCGTGTCGCCGGTTACCAGCGTCACGTTACAGCCATAGCCGTTCTGCAAGATGATCTTGTCGACCTGAGCGGCAACGCCGGCGGAGGCCCAGTTCATTTCGGCGATCGATACGTCGCCACATTCCGCAGCATGCGCCGAGCCAGCCAAAGCATAGGCGCCGAATGCAAAAATAGCGGAAGCGAGAAGCTTCTTCATGTGATGATGTCTCCCAATTTTTCGTTGCGTTGCGGAAATCGACTTCACGCACGTACGATGTCTGTCGATCCCCTGTCAGCGTGGTTCAACCACAACCGTTCATACGCCGCTGACGACGCCCGCACGGTCCCCTTTGCTGCCGTCGTGCATCTGGTCTTTTTGCGACCGCGGAGCATTGTCGCGGTCGGCCATTCTTTGCATCGACGACGGGCAGCCTAAGGATTTGAAGGAAGAAATCAACAGCCTGCCGGCCAAATGGAGTTATCGCGCCTCTTGGAGAAGACGATATAAGCGTCTGAATTAGCCTATTTTCTACTATTCACGGCTGCAAAATGGGCATTGAGAGGGTCCGGCAAGGCATTCGGATGCCGGTGGAGATAAGTATGACTAAAATATCGCGCCCCTGAAAGACGTTTTATATTCCATTTGCGTCGTTTGCGATTTCGCAGCGCGAATGTGAAAATTTTCAAAAAAGTTTTCGAATTCATTCTTAGTTAAGCACTTAATAACCCTCCAGTAACGATGTCGGGTTATCAATCGATACGTGGCGGGGGACACCGCTGCTTCTCCGGATCAGGTAATGCGTACCGGGGAAAGCGAACCTTGCGGCGTATGTGCAGGGTAGCCGGCGTTTTTGGCAAACCGCGTTGATCTCCGGATCGCGCGGTTTTCGCGTTTATGGTGCCCGCATCCCATGGATCCAGGCCGACCTGTCCGAGAGCCGATGTGTATCCGTCCTGGAGAGCAAAAGTAAAGCCGCCGATGCGGTCGCATGGCGGCTTGTCGTGCGTGGTTTGTCGCGCAGGGCTTGCGGCTTGACTGGATATCAGCCGACGCTGTAGGTGCGGATGAAGCCGACCGTGCCAAAACGCGTGTCGAGCTGCTGCAGGCGGCTTTCGGGGCGACGGACCGGCAGCTTGCCATTCCAGGCGATCTGGATGGAATTCTGTCTGTTGAAGATGAAGAGCATTGGGGTATCCTCTAAGCCGGATCGGCCGGTTCCGTTGTGTGTTTTCGCGGTGGAGATAATCCTCTTCCTCATAACTAACAATGGATGAAATCGTCATCCGATGTCGCAAACAGAGCATGATTGAGAATGATGCATTTTTGTATCGTACCGGCGGCATCCAGCTGTTAAAGATCGCGGCAAAATCAAGGCGAAATGCCGGATTTTCAGGGGCTACACCATCTTGGAGCGACGAGGAATGACAAGGGCCATCATGCTGCAGGGGACCGGCTCCGATGTCGGAAAAACGGTCTTGGTCGCCGGACTGTGCCGCCTGTTCGCCAACAGGGGCGTCAGGGTCCGTCCGTTCAAGCCTCAGAACATGTCCAACAATGCCGCCGTTGCCGAGGACGGTGGTGAGATCGGCCGGGCCCAATGGCTGCAGTCACTGGCGGCACGCGTCCCTTCGTCCGTGCACATGAACCCGGTGCTGCTGAAGCCGCAGTCGGACGTCGGCAGCCAGATCATCGTGCAGGGCAAGGTGTGGGGCCACGCGAAGGGCAGGGATTATCAGGCGCTCAAGCCGCAATTGCTCGGAGCGGTATTGGAAAGCTTTGCCGCCATCCGCGCAGGCACCGACCTCGTCATCGTCGAGGGGGCGGGTTCACCGGCCGAGATCAACCTGCGACGAGGCGACATTGCCAATATGGGCTTTGCGACACGCGCCAACGTTCCGGTCGTGCTGGTCGGTGATATCGACCGCGGCGGTGTGATCGCGTCGCTGGTGGGCACCTATCATATCCTGCCGGAAGAAGACCGGCGGATGATCCGCGGCTACATCATCAACAAGTTTCGCGGCGACGTCTCGCTGTTTGCAGAGGGCATAGACGTGATCGGCGGCTTCACCGGCTGGCAGTGCCATGGCGTCGTGCCATGGCTGAAGGCGGCCGCCCGGCTTCCAGCCGAGGATTCTGTCGTGCTGGAACGGCTGGCGCGCGGTTCGTCCGGCGCCTTGAAGATCGCCGTGCCGATGCTCTCGCGTATCGCCAATTTCGACGATCTCGATCCGCTGCGGGCCGAGCCCGATGTCGATCTAGTCTTCGTTCGTCCCGGTGAACGTCTGCCTGGCGATGCGGGGCTTGTGGTTCTGCCGGGATCGAAGTCAACCATCGGTGACCTTCTTGATCTGCGCGAGCAGGGATGGGATCGCGACATTGCCGCGCATGCGCGTCGCGGCGGCCGCGTCATCGGCATCTGCGGCGGCTATCAGATGCTTGGCCGCATGGTCTACGATCCGCATGGTATCGAGGGTTCTGTGACCGAAACGCCCGGTCTAGGCCTGCTCGATATCGAGACGGAAATGGCGCCGGAGAAAACTGTCCGCAACAGCCTAGCCCTCTCCAGGGAATACGAGGTGCCTCTATCCGGTTATGAGATCCATCTGGGCGTGACCAGTGGCGCGGACTGCGAGCGGCCCTCGACCGTCATCGATGGGCGGCCGGATGGTGCGCTGTCACCAGATGGGCGCATCATGGGGACTTACCTGCACGGGCTCTTCGGCAGCGATGCGTATCGTGCAAAGTTGCTCGAAAGCTTCGGTCTCAGCGGCGAGCGGACCGACTATCGCGCCGGCGTCGACGCAGCACTCGACGAGATCGCAGCGGAATTGGAAGGCGTGCTTGATCCCGCCTGGCTCGATAGTCTCGTCAATTAGAGCTCGCCGGAGACTTCACGGCGCCGACGGTCGAGTTCTTCGCTGTAGCGGCGCAACGTATAGCTTTCTGTCAGCAATCCCACGACCTTGCGTTCAATCAGATCGTTGACGACCACGAGCGCTTCGCTCTTGGTTTGCTCAAACATGGCGGCGGCCTGCTTGGCGTTCATCTGCGGCTGCAGGAATTCGGCGCGCAGGCGGATGAAATCGGAAAGGCCATGTTCCTCGTCATCCTTCTCGACCGGGCTCGCATACACGTCCGGCACCAACACCATGCCGGAGTATTTCTCCTTCTCGTCGATCAGGATAACGCGTTGCGCCGAGCCGATCGGGAAGGTTTTCCGGAACTCCTCGATACTCATTCCGACGTCAGCCGTATGCACATCGGGGCGCATCATGCGGGCCACGGTGAGGTTGCGGATCCAGCCGACGTCGTGGGCGCTGCGGATGCTTTCGCCGCGCAGATGGAAGCGCCATGTGGCGAAAGAGTAGCCGAAGGTCGTGCGCACCACGAGAGAAGAGGTGATGACGGCAGCCAGCACCAGCGCGGTGATCGGGAAGTCGCCGGTTATTTCCAGCGCCAGGAAGGTCATCGTCAAGGGACCGCCGATGATCGAGACGGCAAGCGCACTCATGCCGACCACGGCATAGACGACCGGCGTCAGCGTGGCGTGATCGAAATAGGGGGCGCAATAGGCAAAGATCTTGCCCAGCAGCGCGCCCATGAACAGCGACGCGAAGAACAGGCCGCCTCTGAAGCCGGAACCGATCGACACTGCCGAGGCGAGGGACTTCAAGACGAAAAGGCTGACCAGCGCCCAGAGGGTGACGTCGCTGGAGAGATTGAGATGCAAGGCGCCATGGCCGGCTGACAGAACCTGAGGCGATATCAGGGCGAGCAAGCCGACGAACAGGCCGCCAAGCGCCGGGCGGAAGGGCGGCGCGATGGAACTCTTGCGCGCCAGTTCCTCGACCCAGGCAACGCCCTGCATGATCAGGATGCCGATGCCGGCGCAGAAGGCGCCGAGTAAGACAGCAGGCAGGTAATCCGCCGGCACGATTGCGCCGAAATGGCCGATATCGATGGCAAAATCGTCGCCGGCGAGCAGCCTTGCGATCATCGTCGATATCAGGGCGGAGACAACGACAGGCGTCAGGGTCAGGATGGAATAGGTGCCGATGATCAGTTCGAAGGCATAGAAGGCGCCGGTCAAGGGGGCGTTGAAGGCAGCGGCGATGGCGCCGGCCGCACCGCAGCCGACAAGCATGCGCAGGTCCGCGCGGCGCATCTGCATCTTGTAGCCGAACTTCGAGGCGATGCCGGCGGCAAGCTGCGTATAGCCGGCCTCAAGCCCGACGGAGGCGCCGAAGCCATTCGAGATCAGGTTCTGCACGGCGACGATGATGCTATCGGTGAGCGACATGCGCCCGCCATGCAGCGCATTGGCTTCGATCGGGTCGACCATCGGTTTTTTGCGGGTGCGGGACAGAATGTAGAGCAATATGCCGAGAATGATGCCGCCTGCCACCGGTGCTATCAGCAACACCGACTTGTCGGGAATGGCCACTGCCGCCGAGCTTAGGCGCTCATAATCCGTAATCCCGTAGATGAGGCTATGCAGCTTGCGAGAGACGAAGCTCATGGCCGTCACGGCGCAGCCGGATACGACGCCTACGAGCGCGCCGGCGAAAACGAGTCCTAACTCACCACGACGCAGTAATGCTCTAAATCGACCAAGATCGAATAGGGCCGAGAACACGCCGAGGCGACGGGGTTGGAATTTCTGCAACATTGGGAGCGGACGACACGTTTCTTCTAGAAGATGAGGGCTTAACCTCTATAAACTCCTAACATCAAAGAAATGCGGCAAAAAGACCGGCGTTTTCAGTGATTATGCGGCAAGTTCGCGGCTGGAACATGCAATGTCGCATCCATGTCGTTGATTGACTTGAACTAAGTGAAAGCCTAATCATTGCCGGCATAACGAATGGTTCCTGAGCGGCGATCTGCCGCATGGGATGAAAAGGGAATGTGACGGGACGGACCCAAGCCGGGCGTTCTCATCACAGCCGACCCCGCGACTGTAGAGCGGTCAGGGTCTTTCGTCCGGTTTGATGGCCATTCCGCCGATGGTTCGCATGGTGCGAACAGGCGGAGCAACGTCAAGCCGGAAAAGCCACTGGTGTGGCATCATGATTTACCGGGGTTGGACGCCTCTATTGTCTACGAATCGTCCGCCTTTTCATGATGTCTTGCCGGGAAGGCGAGAAAGATCCGCTGGTGTACGATCGGGGCCGACCGGTTTCGGTCTGCCCCCGTCGCGCCACTATCCGCGAGCCAGGAGACCTGCCATACGTGCCGGGCGCAGAGCCTTTCCAGGGACATTGGTTCCGCTGCCAGCACGGAGGTTGTCATGGCGAGAAACGAGTTTTGGGCGTGCAGTCGCCCCTTTTTCGGATTTGGCCGGATTCCGCCTTTGCCCGCTGCTGCGAGCGAGAATAACGCATGTCCGCTTTGAATTCCCAAGCCATATTCGTCCTCGGCGGCGCGCGCTCCGGCAAATCGCGATTCGCTGAAACGCGGGTTTTGGACACCGGGCTGGAGCGCCACTACGTGGCAACCGGGCAGGCTTGGGATGACGAGATGCGCGATCGGATCGCGCAACACCGGGCCGATCGCGGCGATCTCTGGCAGACGCATGAGGAGCCGACGGAGCTTGTCGCGAAGCTGGCTGAGATCGACACCGCGGGGCGCGCCGTGCTTGTGGATTGCCTGACGCTCTGGGTCACCAATCTGATGATGGCCGAGCGGGATATGGCAACCGAGTTTACCGCTCTTACCGAATTTTTACCCAAGGCACGATCGCGGCTCGTTCTTGTCTCCAACGAGGTCGGGCTCGGAATTGTGCCCGAAAACCGCATGGCGCGCGAATTTCGCGATCATGCCGGCCGACTGCACCAAATGGTCGCGGCGGCGAGTGCCGAGGTTTATTTTATCGCAGCGGGATTGCCGCTGAAAATGAAGGGTTGATCCATATGAACCAGGAAAAGATTCCCGCAACCGTCATCACAGGCTTTCTGGGAGCCGGCAAGACGACGATGATCCGCAATCTCCTGCAGAATGCCGGCGGCAAGAAGATCGCCCTCATCATCAACGAGTTCGGCGATCTCGGCGTCGATGGCGATGTGCTCAAGGGCTGCGGCGCGGAGAATTGCACGGAAGACGATATTATCGAGCTGACCAACGGCTGCATCTGCTGCACCGTCGCCGACGATTTCATCCCGACCATGACGAAGCTGCTCGAGCGCGAATCCCGCCCAGACCATATCGTTATCGAGACGTCGGGTCTGGCACTGCCGCAGCCGCTGGTCGCCGCCTTCAACTGGCCTGATATCCGCACCCACGTCACCGTCGATGGCGTCATCACCGTGGTCGATAGCGCCGCCGTTGCAGCCGGCCGCTTTGCCGATGATCACGACGCTGTCGAAGCCCGCCGCGTCGAGGACGATTCGCTCGATCACGAAAGCCCGATCGAGGAACTGTTCGAGGATCAGCTGACCTGCGCCGATCTCATCGTGCTCAACAAGACCGACCTGATCGATGTCGCCGGCCTCGGCCGCGTTCGCGCCGAAGTCGCGTCACGCACGGTGCGCAAGCCGACGATCATCGAGGCGAGGAATGGCGATGTGCCAGCCGCAATCCTGCTCGGCCTTGGCATCGGCACCGAAGGCGATATTGCCAACCGCAAATCGCACCATGAGCTGGAGCATGAAGACGGAACGCCGCACGATCACGACGAGTTCGACAGCTTCGTCGTCGAGCTCGGTCCCATTGCTGATCCGGCCGCTTTCACCGAAGCGCTGAAGGGCGTGATCTCGGAACATGACGTACTGCGTCTAAAGGGCTTCGTTGACGTGCCCGGCAAGCCGATGCGACTGCAGTTACAGGCCGTCGGCAGCCGCATCGATACCTATTTCGATCGTGCCTGGGCGCCCGGCGAGGCTCGCGCCACGCGCCTGGTCGTCATCGGCCTGCATGAGATGGACGAAGGGATCGTGCGCAAGGCGATCGAGGCCCTGGTCTAAGGCAAAGCCATGCATCTCCTGCTAGCCCAGAAGGGAACGATCAGCGACGGTGAGGAGGCGATCGATCTCGGCCAGTCGCCGGGCGACATCCTTTTCCTGTCGGCGGCCGATACCGAGCTCGCGGCGATTGCTGCGGCGCACGGGCAGGGTGGCCGTTCCCTGAGGCTTGCGAGCCTGATGAGCCTCAAGCATCCGATGTCGGTCGATACCTATATCGACCGTACCGCGCGGCATGCGAAGCTGATCATCGTCCGGGCACTGGGAGGTGCAAGCTATTTCCATTATGCGCTGGAGGCACTGCATGCTTGTGCGGCGCGCTATGGTGCGGCGATTGCCGTGCTTCCGGGGGATTCAAAGCCAGATCCGGGGCTGACGCCATTTTCCAATGTCGCGCTCGATGATCTCAATGCGCTCTGGTCCTATCTGATCGAGGGCGGAGAAGAGAACTCCCGGGCGTTTCTGGCCTATGCCGAGGCGATGATTTCGGGTGACGAGAAGCCGATGCCCGCTGCGCCCTTGATGAAGGCCGGCATCTGGTGGCCGGGCAGGGGTGCGATCGGGATCGAAGAGTGGAGGAGCATCTCCAAGGCGGAAATGGCAGGCCCGGAGGACCTCGAACCACCGACCGTCGCGATTTCCTTCTATCGTGCGCTTGTCCAGAGCGGTGAGACGAAGCCCGTCGACGCGATGATAGAAGTGCTTATTGCCGAAGGCATGCGACCGCTGCCGGTCTTCGCCTATAGCCTGAAGGATGCGATTTCAGTCGGCATTCTGGAGAGCGTTTTTGCCGAGTTGAAGCCGGATGTTGTCGTCAATACGACAGGCTTTGCGGTGTCCGCACCGGGAACGGATCGCCAACCGACAGTTCTGGAATCGAGCGAGGCGATCGTCCTGCAGGCAATCTTCTCCGCTTCGTCAAAAGAGGCCTGGGAGGCATCGTCGCAGGGGCTTTCCGCGCGCGATCTCGGCATGAATGTCGCGCTGCCAGAGGTCGACGGACGCGTGCTTGCCCGTGCCGTATCGTTCAAGGCGGCAGCGCGTTACGACGAGCGGGTCGAGGCAAACATTGTTGCCAGCGAACCGCTTGATGATCGCATGCGCTATACGGCGCGGCTGGCCGCAAACTGGGCTCGATTGCGCAATGCGCAGCCGTCCGACCGGTGTGTCGCGCTTGTTCTGGCGAATTATCCGAACCGGGATGGTCGCCTTGGCAATGGCGTCGGGCTCGACACTCCTGCCGGCACGATCGAAGTTCTGAAAGCGATGCAGGCGGCAGGTTATCGTGTAGCCGACGTGCCGGAAGATGGTGACGCGCTGATGCGGCATCTGGCGGATGGCCCTACAAATTCAGGGCATGACGGCCGCGTTGTTCGCGAAAAGCTTTCCTTCAGTGAATACAAAGATTTCTTCTCATCGCTTCCGAAGCTGATTCAAGAGGAAATCACGGATCGTTGGGGAGATCTCGAGGCAGACCCTTATGCCCTGGACGGTTGCTTTGCCCTGCCGTTCACCCGCTTCGGCAATGTGCTTGTCGGCATTCAGCCGGCGCGCGGCTACAATATCGATCCGAAGGAGAGCTACCATTCTCCCGATCTTGTGCCGCCGCACGGCTATCTCGCCTTCTATGCTTTTCTGCGCCGGTCCTTCGATGCCCATGCCGTTATCCACATGGGCAAGCATGGCAATCTCGAATGGCTGCCGGGCAAGGCGCTGGCGCTCTCCGAAACCTGCTATCCCGAGGCTATCCTCGGGCCGCTGCCCAATCTTTACCCGTTCATCGTCAACGATCCCGGCGAGGGCACGCAGGCCAAGCGCCGCACCAGCGCTGTGATCATCGACCATTTGACGCCGCCGCTGACGCGGGCCGAAAGCTATGGCCCGCTGAAGGATCTGGAAGCACTGGTCGACGAATATTACGAGGCGTCGGGTGGCGATCCGCGCCGCATTCGTCTGCTTCGCAAACAGATCCTGCACCTCGTCGCCGATATCGGCCTCGATCAGGATGCCGGCATTGCCAAGGACGAAGGCGAGGATGAGGCGTTAAAGAAACTCGACGCCTATCTCTGCGACCTAAAGGAAATGCAGATCCGCGATGGTTTGCATATCTTCGGCGTTTCGCCTTCCGGACGGTTGTTGACGGATTTGACGGTGGCTTTGGCGCGCGTGCCGCGTGGCTTGGGCGAGGGTGGAGATCAGAGCCTGCAACGGGCGATTGCGCGGGATGCTTTCGTGGGAGCTGAGTTTGAGGATAGTGCGACGTCCCCCTCTGTCGCTCTCGCGACATCTCCCCAAGGGGGGAGATCGTTAGCTCGCGGTGCTTCCTCGGACCAAACTGAGGTCGAGGCTGCTGATACTATTGGTGATAGATCAGGAGAGCGGAGCGGCATACTCCCTCTGATCTCCCCCCTTGTGGGGGAGATGTCAGCAAAGCTGACAGAGCGGGGTATCCCTCCACGAACACCATTCGATCCATTGGATTGCGATATGGCGGCGGACTGGACTGGCCAGCGTCCAGATATCCTCGCCAATATTTCCGACGCCCCCTGGCGTACCCAGGGCGATACCGTCGAGCGCGTCGAACTTCTGGCTGCTCAATTCGTGTCAGGCGAAATCGCCTGCCCGGAGAACTGGCCCCACGCAAGCGTCGTTCTCGCCGAAATCGAAACCCGCCTGAAGCCATCCATCCTTGCCTGCGGCGAGGCGGAGATCGCCGCGTTGATGAAGGGTCTCGATGGCCGTTTCGTCCCCCCCGGCCCGTCAGGCGCACCGACGCGAGGCAGGCCGGATGTGTTGCCGACCGGGCGGAATTTCTATTCGGTGGATAGTCGCGCCGTGCCGACGCCGGCGGCCTACGAGCTTGGCAAGAAATCCGCCGAACTGCTGATACGCCGCTATGTTCAGGACCATGGCGAGTGGCCCGTTTCGTTTGGCCTCACCGCCTGGGGCACATCGAACATGCGCACCGGTGGCGACGATATCGCGCAGGCGCTGGCGCTGATCGGCGTCAAGCCGATCTGGGACATGAGCTCGCGGCGCGTCACCGGCTACGAGATCATTACGCCGGCGATGCTCAGGCGGCCGCGCGTCGACGTCACGCTGCGCATCTCCGGCTTCTTCCGTGATGCATTTCCCGAGCAGATAGCTTTGTTCGACAAGGCGATCCGGGCGGTCGGGGCGCTCGAGGAGGATGCGACTGATAATCCGATCGCAGCGCGTATGCGCGGCGAGATCGCGAGGCTGGAAGCGGCGGGTCTGGATGTGGCCTCCGCCAGTCGTCGCGCCGGTTACCGCATCTTCGGGTCCAAGCCCGGCGCTTACGGCGCTGGCCTGCAGGCGCTTATCGACGAGAAGGGCTGGGAGCGGCGCGCGGATCTGGCCGAAGCCTATCTGGTCTGGGGCAGCTATGCCTATGGCGCCGGCGAGGAAGGAAGGGCGGAGCGCGGGGTGTTCGAGGAGCGATTGCGCTCGATCCAGGCGGTCGTGCAGAACCAGGACAATCGCGAGCACGACCTGCTCGACAGCGACGACTATTATCAATTCGAGGGCGGCATGGCCGCCGCTGTCGAACAGCTGGCAGGCACGCGACCGTCGATCTATCACAATGACCATTCGCGCCCGGAAAAGCCTGTCATTCGTTCGCTCGAGGAGGAGATCGGCCGGGTAGTGCGCGGGCGCGTCGTCAATCCCAAATGGATCGATGGCGTCATGCGCCATGGCTACAAGGGCGCGTTCGAGATTGCCGCGACCGTCGACTATCTCTTTGCTTTCGCGGCGACTACGGGTGCGGTCCGCAATCATCATTTCGAGGCCGTCTATCAGGCCTTCGTCGTCGATCAGCGGGTGCGCGATTTCATGGCGGAGAAAAATCCGGCGGCGCTGCGCGACTTGAAGGAACGTCTGCTGGAGGCGATCGATCGCAATCTCTGGACGCCGAGAAGCAACTCGGCGCATTTTGATCTGGAGAGCCTGAAACCGGGCAAGGAGGTTGCGGCTTGAGCGCGGTCGACGACCTTTTGACTGTATTCCGCGACTATCTCCTGTCGCGCAGCGATCCGATGCTCGGGCATTTCATCGAAGGCTTTCAATGGTCGATGGAGGTGCGGCCGCTTGCGGCGCGCGATCTGCCTGTCGTCAGCTATCTTCGTGAGTATCATCAGCCGGGCAATGAGCCGGAAGCAAGTTTGTTCGACGCGCTTCGCAACGCCGCCGGCCGATTGCACTGGGCCCAGACCTACAGCATCACCGATTTCGGTGGCGACTTCCTGCAGAAATATGGCTGGGTCGAGCTCTTCGGCACGCGCGGGCATTTCGCGAGCGATGACATGGCCGGCGGGTTCCTGCTGCTTGGGCCTGATGTGCATTATCCGGACCACCATCATCAGGCCGAGGAAATCTATATTCCGCTGACGGATGGTTCGCAGTGGAGCAAGGATGGGCAGCCTTTCCTGCCGCGATGGTCGGGCGAGGTGATCCATCATCCTTCGAACATCCCCCATGCCATGCAGACGGAAGCGACACCGCTGGTGGCGCTCTACCTCTGGCGAGGCGGGCCGCTCGCACAGAAATCCATTATATCAGGGAGAACGCAATGAGCGACGAAATGGCCGAAACCGGCATTGACGCACCCAAGAACGACGACGCTCGCCATGCCGACAAGATGGCCAAGAAGAAGGCCGCGCGCGACAAGATCATGGCGTCGAAAACGGACGAAAAGGGCCTGATCATCGTTCATACAGGCAAGGGCAAGGGAAAATCCTCCGCCGCCTTCGGCATGATCTTCCGCCATATCGCCCATGGCAAACCCTGCGCAGTGGTACAGTTCATCAAGGGTGCCATGTGGACCGGTGAGCGCGACCTGATCGAAAAGCATTTCTCCGATGTCTGCCAGTTCCATACGATGGGCGAGGGCTTTACCTGGGAGACGCAGGATCGCGCCCGCGACGTGGCGGCGGCAGGAGCCGCCTGGGAAAAGGCCAAGGAGCTGATCCGGGACGAGCGCAACTCCATGGTGCTGCTCGACGAGATCAACATCGCGCTTCGCTACGATTATCTCGACCTCAACGAGGTGATCGAATTCCTGAAGGCCGAAAAGCCTTACATGACGCATGTGGTATTGACGGGCCGTAATGCCAAGGAAGAGCTGTTCGACATCGCCGATCTCGTCACCGAGATGGAGCTGATCAAGCATCCGTTCCGCTCCGGCATCAAGGGGCAGCCGGGCGTCGAATTCTGATTGACTGCGAGGCTGCCCTAGCTGCCAGGGATCATCGTCTTCAGCAGTTCGGCGGTCTCAGTGTCCGCAGGGTAGAAGGACTCGATCGCCAGCTCCGATAGTGTCACATCGACCGGTGTCCCGAAGATGGTGGTTGTAGAGATGAAGGAGAGGCGGCCCGCTTCGGTGAGGAGTTCCAGCGGCACCGCGATGCCGGCGAAATCCCGGTCGAGGGAGCCCGCTTTCTGCATGGGTGGCGCGGGATAGGCCGAAAGCTCTTGCAGCAACCTTGCAAGGACGGGGTCGCCTGTCGCTGATATCTGCTGGCGCAGGCGCTCCAGCAGATGGTTGCGCCATTCCGGCAGATTGACGATCTGAGGCGCAAGCCCATCCGGATGCAGGCTGAGCCGCAGGACATTTATCGGCGCGGTGGTCAGCGAGACATCGGCGATGCCGGCAAGCAGGGGTGCGACTGCGGCATTGGCAGCGATAAGCGTCCAGTGCCGGTCGATCGCCAGAGCCGGGAACGGCTCATGGCCTTTCAGTATCATGTCGATGGCACGTCTGGCCGGCGCAAGGGCAGGATCGTCCAGCTTGCGTTCGGGAAAGACCGGTGCAAATCCCGCCGCCAGAAGCATGGGATTGCGCTCGCGCAAGGGAACGCCGAGCCGTTCGGCGAGATGCATCAGCATCTCGCGACTGGGAAGCGAGCGCCCGCTCTCGATGAAGCTGAGATGTCGTTGCGATATATCGGCTTCAAGGGCGAATTCCAGCTGGCTCAAACGGCGGCGTTGCCGCCATTCGCGCAGATGGTCGCCGAGAGAGCGGGCTGTCGCTATCATGCGGCCACCGGCGGCTGGTCGATGAAACCGTGAACGGATTTCAGGCGGTCACCCTCGAGTATGGCGAAATCCGTACCCTTGATCAGC
The DNA here is from genome assembly GCF_001692325.1 of Rhizobium sp. AC27/96. Lineage (GTDB taxonomy): Bacteria > Pseudomonadota > Alphaproteobacteria > Rhizobiales > Rhizobiaceae > Rhizobium. The sequence continues at coordinate 285,663 of NZ_LXKN01000058.1, forward strand.
GGCTCGGCATCAACAGGGCCAAAGCCCCAGGAGAAGCGCAGATTGTCGCCATGGCGGTCGCCATCGGTGATCAAGGTGAAGCGGAAGCCGGGGAAGCGCTCATGTGCCGCCGTGACCAGCGCATGGATTTGCTCGCGGTCGTCGGCCCGCATCATCGGATCGACATAGCTGCAGTTCTCGGTCCATGCCTGAGCGATGAGGGCACGCCGGCGGTCCGTGTCCGCCTCGTTCCAGATGGCGATATAGCGGTCGGCAATGGTGGTAGCATCGGTCATCGGTCAACTCCTTTGGATCGCCTGAACCGTTCAGGCAGGGCGATCATCGGCGCGTACCGAAGCACTATCAATTACGTCGAAGGTAATCAAAGGCTCTGATCTTACAGTCCGAGCCAGATTCTTACGGGATGAGTGGGATCGGCCAGCAGCTTCACCGCAAAGGCGATGCAGACGACGACCAGCAGCGGCTTAATCAGCTTCGCGCCGATGCGCATGGCGAGCCGCGAGCCGACCTGGGCGCCGAGGAACTGGCCGAGCCCCATCGTCAGCCCGACTTTCCAAAGAATGGCACCGGAGAAGATGAAGACGATAAGGCTGCCCAGATTCGAGCCGAAATTGAGCAGCTTCGTATGCGCTGTCGCCTTCAGCAGGCCGAAGCCGGCGAGCGTGACGAAGGCCAGCATCAGGAACGAGCCGGTTGCGGGTCCGAATGCGCCGTCGTAAAAGCCGATCAGCGGCACGAGCGTTACGCCGAAAAGCCCCGCGCTCATGCGCCGATGTTTTTCAACATCGCCGAGGTTGGGCTTGATGGCGAAGTAGAGCGCGATGGCGATCAGCAGGAAAGGGAGGATGACACGCAGAACGTAGCTTGGCATGATCGTTGCCAGCATCGCTCCAAGCATGCCGCCGATCACGGCCATCAGCGCCATCGGCAGCTGTTCGCGAAGCTGCACATGCCCCTGCCGGGCATAGGCGATAGTCGCCGAGGCGGCGCCGCAGATCGACTGCACCTTGTTGGTGCCGAGCGTCTGCAGCGGCGGAATACCGGCCAAAAGCATGGCAGGTACCGTGACCAGCCCGCCGCCGCCTGCGATGGAATCGACAAAACCGGCAAAGAAGGCGGCAGCAAAGAGCAGAAGCAGGATCTGGAGTGTAATGTCTTGCAAGGCGGGAACTCTGAGGCGGGAGATTAGCGCGCCTTCTTGCACTTCGATGGCTTTAAGGCAATTGCCTGCGGGACACACCAGACGAAATTGACGGCTCGGGAAAGGGTGGGCTACATCTGCGATATCGGTTATCGCAGCTGGGAGCGAATATGACGACATATGCCAATTCCACCCGCCGCTATATTCTTGGCCTTGGCTGTGAAAGCGGCACGGACTGGAACGATGTGCGCTTGCTGGCGGAGCGAGCCATGCAGGAGGTGGGAATCGGGAGCAACAAGCTGCTTGCTGTCGTATCCATTGATACGCGGATGGATGAGCCTGCCATCCTTGAGGTCGCCACGCATTTTCGCTTGCCGGTGCGTTTTTTCAAGGCTGCCGCGCTGGAGCGGGAGACGCCGCGCTTGAAGAATCCATCCGAGATCGTCTTTTCCCTTGTCGGCTGCCATGGCGTCGCCGAGGCCGCTGCATTGGCGGCCGCCGGTGCCGATGCGGAGCTTGTTCTTCCCAAAATCAAGTCGGATTTCGCCACGGCTGCGATCGCCAGGATCGGGTGAAGACTGAAATCGCGGTTCCCGCCGCACAATTGTCCTATGCGACATAGTGGCAGCATTTCGCCGGCCGTGGTTCTCGTGTATTCCGGTAGTTCAAGCCTGATCCGCGACGGGAGGAGATTTCCGGAAGATCAAGCTTAATCAGTATATTGGTAAGGAAAAATCATGCATAAGGTCATTTACGATACGGATCCGGGCGTTGACGACGCCATGGCGCTTCTCTTTCTGCACCGTCACCCGGATATCGACCTTCTCGGCGTAACGACGGTTTTCGGCAACGCCTCGGTGGATACGACGACCCGCAACGCACTATTCCTCAAGCGCGAGTGGAATATTCCGTGCCCGGTCGCCCGCGGCGCCAGCGTCACGTTCGATCCTTCGCGACAGGAACGTGCATGGCCGACGATGGTTCATGGCCATAATGGCCTCGGTGATATCGAAGTGCCCGACACCATCGACTTGCCGGCCGATCCGCGACCTGCCTATCAGTTCATTATCGATACTGTCCGCGCCAATCCGGGCGAGGTGACGCTGGTCGCCGTCGGTCGCATGACCAATCTTGCCTTGGCCCTGAAGCACGATCCCGAAATCGCCTCGCTTGTAAAAGATGTCGTGATCATGGGCGGCAACTTCTACGTGCCGGGCAATGTCAGTCCCGTGGCCGAGGCGAATATTCATGGCGATCCGGAAGCTGCCGATTTCGTCATGACGGCACCGTGGAAGGTGGTCGTTGTCGGTCTCGACGTCACGTCGATCACGACCATGAGCCGTAGCTATCTGGCCGATATGGCAAAGGCCGGCGGCCCGTCCGTGCAGCTGCTGTCGGATCTGTCGCAATCCTACATCGATTTCTACAAGCATGCGGTCGAAGACGGCATGATGGTTCACGACAGCTGCGCCTGCGTCTATGTCGTGGCGCCGGAGCTGTTCGACACGATCAACGGCTCAATCCGCGTTGTCTGCGGCGGCATCGCCGATGGTCAGACGATCATCAAGCAGGACGGCCGCCACTTTCCGCCGGGTGATTGGGACAATCTGCCGAGCCAGATCGCCTGCACGGGCATTCGCTCGGAGCAGGTCATCGACCTTATCCGTGATGTGATCCTGGGCAAGGTAAAGCACTAACGCAGATAAGGAGGGGGCGATCGCGTCCCCTTCGCTGGCTCCATTGCACAGCCATTCCGGCGAGTTATCATATGGTTATTTGAGTTTTCGGACATATTGAGTCCGCAAAGCCGCTCGCTTGATTGGCATAGGTTTCCATGTCCTGTCGCCGTTGGAAAAGCCCATAGCGTGCTATCGCTCATGCCGAAGGCTTCTATTGCGTAGTGTTGGCGAGGGAACGGATGCCAGGTTCGCGTCGTCTTATCCCGTTCTCAACGTTGCAATTTCGGCCATGCGGGCATAGGACAAATGAGATGAATGACACTGCATTTTCCAATCTGCCGGTGCTTGAGCCGGGCTCCGTCTGGCTGGTCGGCGCCGGGCCAGGAGATGCAGGCCTGTTGACTCTGCTGGCCGCTAAGGGACTGGCCGAGGCGGATATCATCGTACACGACGCATTGGTGAACGAGGATTGCCTCAAGCTCGCGCGGCCGGGAGCCGTGCTGGAATATGCCGGCAAGCGCGGCGGCAAGCCTTCAGCCAAGCAGCGGGATATTTCGCTGCGGCTGGTGGAACTGGCGCGCGCCGGCAAGCGTGTTCTGCGCCTGAAGGGCGGGGACCCATTTGTTTTCGGGCGGGGCGGCGAGGAAGCGCTGATGCTCGTGGAGCACGGTATTCCCTTCCGAATCGTACCCGGCATCACGGCCGGCATCGGCGGGCTTGCCTATGCCGGCATTCCGGTCACCCATCGCGACGTCAATCATGCTGTTACGTTCCTGACCGGCCATGATTCGTCCGGCGTTGTGCCTGATGCCATCGACTGGGAGGCGATCGGCAAGGGATCGCCCGTCATCGTCATGTATATGGCGATGAAGCATATCGGCCAGATTACCGCGAATCTCATTGCTGCTGGCCGTTCTGCGGATGAGCCTGTCGCTTTCGTCTGCAACGCCGCCACCTCTTCGCAGCAGGTGCTGGAAACGACGCTTGGGCGCGCGACGGCTGATATCGAGACCTCCGGCCTGGAGCCGCCTGCGATCGTTGTCGTCGGTGACGTCGTAAAGCTGCGCCCGTCGCTCGATTGGCTCGGCGCTCTTTCCGGGCGCAAGCTTCTGCCGGCAACAGAGGGGCGGGCTGCAGCCGGGCGCAAGGAGTCGGCATGAGTGGCCTCTTGATTGCCGCACCGGCATCGGGCTCCGGCAAGACAACGTTTACGCTTGGCCTCTTGAGGGCGTTGCGACAGAGAGGCATAGCCGTTGCATCCGGCAAGGCCGGTCCCGATTACATCGATCCCGCCTTTCACGCGGCAGCGGCTGGCTCGCCCTGTCTCAATTTCGATCCCTGGGCGATGCGCCCGGAGCTTATATCCGCCAACTCGGCGCTTCATCGCGCCGGTGGCCGGATGCTCGTCATAGAGGGCATGATGGGCCTGTTCGATGGCGCTGCTGACGGTTCCGGCACGCCGGCCGATCTTGCGGCCTTGCTGAGCCTTCCCGTCGTGCTGGTTATCGATGTCTCGCGCATGTCACATTCGGTGGCGGCTGTTGTCAGCGGTTTTGCCAATTTCCGCGCGGATATTCGTATCGCCGGCGTTGTGCTGAATCGGGTTGCGAGCGAGCGACATGAGGCGATGCTGCGCCGAGCGCTCGACGCCGTGCGGATGCCCATTCTCGCCGTCATGGGCAGTGACAAGAGCCTTACATTGCCTGAAAGGCATCTCGGGCTTGTGCAGGCCGGAGAGCACGCCGCGCTGGAGCAATTTATCGAGTCCGCGGCCGGCATCGTGTCGAAGGCATGCAATTTCGAGCTGTTGCTGCGGGCGGCCCAGCAGAATGTCGTGCACCCGTCGGCCGCCAATATCGCGCGGCTGATGCCACTCGGGCAGCGTATCGCGGTGGCGCGCGATATCGCGTTTGCGTTTTGCTACGAGCATATGCTGCTCGGCTGGCGGCGGCGCGGCGCGGAGATTTCCTTCTTTTCCCCTTTGGCAGACGAGGCGCCGGCAGCAGATGCGGACGCCGTCTATCTGCCTGGCGGCTATCCCGAGCTGCATGCAGGCAAACTTGCGAGCGCCCATAATTTTCTTGCGGGAGTGAGAGACGCGGCAGCGCGCGGGGCGCGCATCTATGGTGAGTGCGGCGGCTATATGGTGCTTGGCGAAGGCTTGGTGGATGCCGCAGGCGCACGCCACGCGATGCTCGACCTCCTGCCAGTTGTGACGAGCTACGAGAAGCGGCAGCGCCATCTGGGCTACCGGCGCTTGACGCCTCTTGCCGGCTCCTTTTTCGACAAGCCGATGACGGCCCATGAATTTCACTATTCGACGATCGTTTCGGAAGGCGAGGCGGACCGCCTGTTTGCGGTCAAGGATGCACTCGGCGCGGATCTCGGCACGGCAGGCCTGCAGCGCGCCAATGTCGCGGGTTCTTATATGCATCTGATCGATCTCGCCGGGGAGCCTGAATGACCAACAGGATCGTCCATGGCGGCGGCATCACTGCGGCGGCGCGTCAATATGGTGGACGGCCGGAAGATTGGCTCGATTTGTCGACCGGCATCAATCCCAATCCGGTTTCCTTGCCGGAAGTGCCTGTCTCGGCCTGGCATCGGTTACCGGACCAGCATTTGCAGGAGCGGGCGCGCGAGGCGGCGAGGGGATATTACCGCAGCGGCGATATTTCGCCCTTGCCGGTTCCCGGTACGCAATCCGTCATCCAGTTGCTTCCCAGGCTGGTGCCGGGCGGCAGCGTCGCCATTTTCTCGCCGACCTATGGCGAATATGCCCGGGCTTTCACGCTCGCAGGCCTGAAGGTGCGTCAGGTTTCCGGAGTTGCCGATCTGACTGCGGATGGTGGGCTTGTGGTCGTCGTCAATCCCAACAATCCGGACGGGCGGATGTTGTCGCTCGATCAATTGCGGGATCTGCATGACAGGCAACACAGGCAAGGCGGCATTCTGCTTGTTGATGAGGCCTTCGGCGATGTCGAGCCGGCGGCGAGCATCGCACCTTATGCCGGCTCCATGCCTGGCCTCATCGTCTTCCGCTCCTTCGGCAAGTTCTTCGGTCTGGCCGGCCTGCGGCTCGGCTTTGTGATTGCCGGACCCTCTATCATGGCTCGTTTCGAGGATTGGCTCGGCCCCTGGGCGGTGTCAGGCCCGGCGCTGTCGATCGCGTCATCGCTGATGGAGCGCGACACCAGCGGCATCCGTGCCCGCATTTTGCAACGACATCGCGGGCTGGAGACGGTTCTCCGTCAATCACATTTGCCTGTTTCAGGAGGCACGGCATTATTCGCGCTTGTTGCGGACGAGCGTGCCGAGGGCATATATACGCATCTCTGCCGCCACCATATTCTGGTCCGCAAGTTCGATTATGCGCCTCATTGGCTGCGCTTCGGCCTTGCTCCGGATGAAGAGGCGGATCGCAGACTCGCCGGGGCACTGGAGTCGGATGATTTTAGGTCTGTTCGACCTAAAATCTGAATCCGCTCCAGAAACAAATAAGTAGAGCATGATGTCGTCCGAAAACTGCTCACACTTTTCGGCATCATGCTCTTGAGGATTATTCGACATGAGCGCCGACGAACATTTACTTATTCTTGTCCTTGCACTGCTGCTGGATCGCATCGTTGGCGATCCCGACTGGCTGTGGCAGCGCTTCCCGCATCCCGTGGTGCTGTTCGGCAAGGCGATTTCTTCCTTCGATCGGCGGTTCAATTCAAAGGAGTTGTCCGGCGTGCTTCGCCGTCGCAACGGCATCATGTCTATCGTCGCCTTGCTGATGGGAGCTGCTATTGCCGGCTGGGCGGTGCATGGGCTGCTCGCCTTCTTCGGCTGGCTCGGCATCCTGGTCGAAGCGGCGCTTGTCGCGGTGTTCCTGGCGCAGAAGAGCCTGGCAGATCACGTCGGCGAGGTGTCGCAGGCACTGCGGACCAATGGCCTTGAAGGCGGTCGCCTTGCCGTGTCGCGCATCGTCGGTCGCGATCCCGAAACGCTGGATGAACCCGGCGTCTGCCGCGCGGCGATCGAAAGCCTTGCCGAAAACTTTTCCGATGGCGTCGTGGCGCCGGCGCTCTGGTACGGCATTTTCGGCCTTCCGGGCCTGTTTTTCTACAAGATGCTCAATACGGCTGATTCGATGATCGGCCATAAATCCGAAACCTATATCGACTTCGGGCGCGCTGCCGCCCGGCTGGACGATATCGCAAACTGGCCGGCCGCGCGGCTGTCGATCCTGCTGATCGCCGTCGGTGCGCTCGCCAAGCGCGGGATTTCGGCGCTTGGAAATGCCATCCGCGTCGCGGTGAGGGATGGCGGGCTGCATCGGTCCCCGAATTCCGGCAGGCCGGAAGCGGCGATGGCGGGAGCCCTGGATATCCAACTCGCAGGGCCGCGGATCTATGGCGGCGAGCTTGTGCGCGAACCGATGATCAATGGCGCCGGTCGCGACACCGCCACCGTCAGCGATATAGAGGCGGGGATTTCGATCTTCTATTCGGCATGCTCGATGCTGACGTTTCTCGCGTTTTTGGGCTTCCTGCTGCTGCTTTGAGCGGCCCGCATCATTAACAGATTTATCACTATATGTATTAATGTGGTATAATTCACATTGTGCTAAGATCTCCCATCGTCTGAATTGCTTCAGGAAGAAGCAAACGGTCGGAGGGGATAAGATGAAATATGTAATGATGGCTGCCATTGCATGTCTGTCTACGCAATTGCACGCTGGATCGGCTAATGCAGGAACCGTTCTTGCCACAGTCGATCTTCGTTCGCAAACAATGACGGTCTCGGAAGACGGTGTTTTCAAGTATCGTTGGAAAGTATCGACAGCGCGCAGAGGTTATGTGACGCCGGTCGGCGCCTATACGGCGAAATGGCTTTCCAGGGATCATCGTTCGAAGAAATATGACGATGCGCCCATGCCCTATGCGGTGTTCTTCAATGGCGGCTACGCGATCCACGGCACTTACGAGGTAAGGCAGCTTGGCAGGCCGGCGTCGCATGGCTGCGTGCGGCTGGAGACGCGCAATGCCGCAACCTTCTTCTCGATGGCGTCGGATGTAGGGCTTCACAACACGCGCATCATCATCAGCGAGTAACGGTCTCGCTCGCACAAGTTTCGCAGCAAATGCCGGCATGCCACAATGCCGCCGCAGCTTGCACGCATGTCGGCTACGATCTCCTTACTTGTGGTGTGAGCGCGGTTTTGCTGTTTGCGCAACAGTCACCTGCCAAATTGCCGGGGTTTCTGGTGGAAACCATTGGCTTTTGGAATGGATTTCCCTATGAGGGGGATTGAATTATTATTTCAAGAGGTATGGGCAGTGACTGCTACATTTGACAAAGTTGCCGACATCATCGCTGAGACCAGCGAAATCGACCGGGCTACGATCACTCCGGAAAGCCACACGATCGACGATCTCGGCATCGACAGCCTCGACTTCCTGGACATCGTGTTCGCCATCGACAAGGAATTCGGCATCAAGATCCCGCTCGAGCAGTGGACGCAGGAAGTCAACGAAGGCAAGGTTTCGACCGAAGAGTACTTCGTGCTGAAGAATCTCTGCGCTAAGATCGATGAATTGCGCGCCGCCAAGGGCTGAGCAACATCCTTGCATTTTTTTGCCGCCCAGCCGCCCCTGAATATGGCGGCCGGGCGGTTTCATTCTTAAATAGCGTATCCCGCCCGTAGCATCGTGCGCTGTCGGGTCGGAGCGGAGGCGTTGATGCTGCTGGAATATTTCCAGATGATCGACAAGGTCGAGTCGGTTGATCTGTCCAAGGGTCTGTTGAAGGCGCATTCCGTCGTTCCGGCGAAAAGCCCGGTTTTCGAAGGCCATTTTCCCGGCATGCCACTGGTTCCCGGTGTTCTCCTCATCGAAACCATGGCGCAGGCCTCGGGCATGCTGGTGCTTGCCGCCACGAAGTTTACCTATATGCCGTTCCTGATGTCGGTCGATGGCGCGAAGATGCGCACCTTCGTCGAGCCGGAGGCGGAGCTGGATATCGAAGCCGAGCTGGAGCACGATGGTTCCGGTTTCGCGGTGACCAAGGCACGCATCACCATTGCCGGAAAGAAGATCTGCGATGCGCAGTTGAAGCTGCGCACCATGCCGTTTAATGAGGTGCCGCTCGCCGATATCGTGCGTAAGCGGGCAGGCGAGGTCGGGCTTCTCGACGCCATCGCCGCCAACGGTTGACGCCGCCGGCTTGCGGGTGCCGCATTCGAAGAGGATTGATGAATGAGCAAGGCTCAGAATGATGTGGTGATCACGGGTGTCGGCATCGTCACCTGTCAGGGTGTCGGCAAGGATGCGCATGTCGCACTGCTGACCGCGGACAAGGCGCCGCCGACCATCGTCGAGACCGAAAAGTTCAAGCCATATCCGGTCCATCCGCTGCCCGAGATCGACTGGTCGCAGCAGATCCCCAAGCGTGGCGACCAGCGCCAGATGGAAAACTGGCAGCGCATCGGCGTCTTCACCGCCGGTCTGGCGCTCGACGATGCCGGTTTCAAGGATGATCTGGAAGCCTGCGGCAGCATGGACATGATCGTCGCGGCCGGTGGTGGTGAGCGTGATACGAATGTCGACACGTTGATCGTCAATGAAGGGCTGAAGCGCAACGATCGCGAACTGCTGCTGAACGAGAAGCTGACGACCGAGCTGCGGCCGACGCTGTTCCTGGCGCAGCTTTCGAACCTTTTGGCCGGCAATATCTCGATCGTCCACAAGGTCACGGGCTCCTCGCGCACCTTCATGGGTGAGGAGGCCGCGGGCGTTTCCGCCATCGAGACCGCCTTCCATCGCATCAAGTCGGGTGAATCGAGCCATGCACTGGTCGGCGGTGCGTTTTCGGCCGAACGTCTGGACATGATCCTGTTGATCGAGTCGATCAATGCGCATGCCATCGGCGACTGGCATCCGCTCTGGTCGCGCAAGCCGGAAGACGGCGGCGGCATGATCATGGGCTCGCTGAGCGCTTTCATCGTGCTTGAATCGCGCGCCCATGCGGAAGGCCGCGGAGCACGAATCTATGCAACCATCGACTCGGTCGAAGGTGATCGCGGCCGGCGCGACGATGGTAAATTCAAAGCGCGGCTGGAGCGCATGCTTGCGCCCGCCAAGCAGGTTCCGGATGCAACGACTGTCGTCTTTTCCGGTACGACGGCGATCCACGATCTTGCAGAGCGTGAAAAGGCTGTCCTGGAAGCCCAGCTTCCGGCCTCGGCTATTCGCGCCTATTCCGGCATTTCCGGCCACGGGCTGGAAAGCCAGTTTCCGCTCGGGATCGCTTTTGCAGCACTTGCCCTGGCCAATGGGGCCAAGGTGCCCCCCTTCGATGCCTCCTATGAAAAGCCGATGGCCGCAGGCGCGCGTAATGCCGTCGTAACGACCGTCGGCCATGTACGCGGCGAAGGCATCGCCGTACTTTCCGCTGAAGCGTAGTAGGGAACAGGATCATGACCGCATCCGCCTATAAGGATCATCTCGGACGTCCGATCGTTGCCGTTACCGGGATGGGTATCATCACCTCGCTCGGCCAGGGCCTGCAGGACAATTGGAACGCGCTTTCATCCGGCACGTCCGGCATCCACAATATCACGCGCTTTCCGACTGATGGGCTTTCCACACGCATCGCCGGCACGGTGGATTTCATCGATATTCCCTCGCCGAATGCCGTCGAACGCTCCTTCGCCTTTGCGCGCGAGACGACCATAGAGGCCCTGGCTCAGGCCGGCATATCGGGTGATTTCGATGCGCCGCTGTTTCTCGCTGCGCCGCCCATCGAGCCGGAGTGGAATGCCCGCTTCGAGCTTGCCGATCGTTCGCCGCCGGCGGATCACGAGGGCGATGCCTATGAGCGTTTCCTGGCCGCCATGCGCCAGCGTCCGGACCCGGTTTTCCACGAGGCGGCGCTGTTCGGGGCCATTTCCGAGCGTCTTGCCGATCGTTTCGGCACGCGCGGCCTGCCGGTAACATTGTCGACCGCCTGTGCATCCGGCGTGACAGCCATCCAGCTCGGCATCGAGGCGATCCGTCAGGGCCGTACGGCGCGGGCGCTGGTGGTGGCGACCGATGGTTCGCTCAGCGCCGAGGCGCTGATCCGCTTCTCGCTGCTGTCGGCTCTCTCGACCCAGAACGACCCGCCGACCAAGGCTTCCAAGCCGTTCAGCAAGGATCGCGACGGTTTCGTCATCGCCGAAGGTGCGGCGACGCTGGTGCTGGAATCGCTTGAATCAGCGATTGCTCGCGGCGCCAAGATTCTCGGCATCATGAAGGGCGCCGGCGACAAGGCTGATTCCTTCCATCGCACCCGTTCTTCGCCCGATGGCGGCCCGGCGATCGCCACCATTCGTGCAGCACTGGCGGATGCCGGTATGGACGAAAGTGATATCGGCTACATCAATGCTCACGGCACGTCGACGCCGGAAAACGACAAGATGGAATATGGCGCCATGTCCGCCGTCTTTGGCGAGCGGCTTCCGACCATCCCCGTCTCGTCCAACAAGTCGATGATCGGCCATACGCTGACGGCGGCAGGCGCGGTCGAGGCTGTGTTCTCGCTGCAGACGATGCTGACCGGTACGCTGCCGCCGACGATCAACTACAACAACCCCGATCCGTCGATCGTTCTGGACGTGGTGCCGAACAAGAAGCGTGAAAAGCAGGTGAATGCCGTCCTTTCGAACTCCTTCGGGTTCGGCGGTCAGAACGCCAGCCTTGTCATGGCGCTTGAACCGGCTTAATCGGACGTTCGAAGAATAAATAATAATGCGCCCGAGGGGCGAAGGACTTTGCCATGCGTGCTTTGCAACTGATCGACGACCGCAAACTTGAGATCACCGATCTGCCGGAGCCTGAAGCGCCTGGCGCGGGCGAGGTGACGCTGCGCGTCAAGGCCGTCGCGCTCAACCATATCGATGTCTGGGGCTGGCGCGGCATGGCCTTTGCCAAGCGCAAGATGCCGCTGGTGATCGGCGCGGAGGCCTCTGGCGTGGTCGAGGCGATCGGACCGGGTGTCGCCAACGTCCTGCCGGGGCAGCTCGTGTCGATCTATGGCGCGCAGACCTGCGGCCTTTGCCGCCATTGCCGCGAGGGTCGCGACAATCTCTGCGAACATGTCAGCGGTGTGCATGGCTTCCACCTCGATGGCTTTGCGCAGGAGAAAGTCAATCTGCCGGCTCGCTTGCTCGTTCCGGCACCTCCCGGCGTCGATGCGATCGGCGCAGCGCTTGCGCCTGTCACCTTCGGTACCGTCGAGCACATGCTGTTCGACAATGCCAAGCTTGAGCCCGGCGAAACGATCCTCGTTCATGCCGGCGGCTCGGGCATCGGCACGGCGGCCATCCAGCTCGCCAAGAAAATCGGCTGCACGGTCATCACCACGGTCGGCTCGGACGACAAGATCGAGAAAGCCAAGGCTCTCGGCGCCGATCACGTCATCAATTATCGCACCGACCGCTTTGAAGGCGTTGTGCGCAAGCTGACGAAGAAAAAGGGCGTCGATGTCGTCTTCGAACATGTCGGCAAGGATACCTGGGCCGGTTCGATGCTGTGCATGAAGCGCGGCGGCCGTCTGGTCACCTGTGGTTCGACATCGGGCGTCTCGGCCGAAATGAACCTGATGATGCTGTTTCAGCAGCAGTTGAAGCTGTTCGGCTCCTTCGGCTGCCGCATGGAGAACATGGCGAACGCCATGCAGAAGATGGCACGTGGCCTCGTTCATCCCGTGATCGACACCGAGGTGAGCTTCAGTGACATCGACCGGGCATTGGAGCGCATGGAATCGCGCCAGATCTTCGGCAAGATCATCCTGAAGATGGATTGAGCCGCGTGAAGCTTTTCATCACCCGGATCGTTCTTGGGCTTAGGAATTTCCGGCAGTGGCTGGTGGCGCAGGTCATCTTCGGCTTTCTCAATTTTCTGAAACTGTTTCCCGCTGACGGCGGGATCAATTTTGCCGATTGGCTGACCCGCAAGATCGGCCCACGCATGCGGCGGCACCAGCTGATGCTGACCAATCTGCGCAATGCCTTCCCCGAGAAGAGCGAGGCCGAGATCGAGGAGATTGCGCTCGCAAGCTGGGGAAACATGGGGCGGCTGGCGGCGGAATATGTCTTTCTCGATCGGCTTTTCGACTTCGATCCGAATAGTGGCAAGCCCGGCCGCGTCGAGGTTTCGGGCATACCGATCTTTCTCGATCTGAGAGACAACCCGCGGCCATTCATTGTCTTTACCGGCCATACCGGCAATTTCGAGCTGCTGCCTGTGGCGGGCGCGGCCTTCGGTCTGACGGTGACGGTGCTCTTTCGACCGCCGAACAATCCCTATGTCGCCAAGAAGGTCTTCGACTTCCGCGCAAAGCGCATGGGCAATCTCGTGCCATCGCATGCGGGGTCGTCTTTCGCGCTGGCCAGGGAGCTCGAGGCAGGGCGTGGTGTCGGGGTGCTGGTCGACCAGAAATTCCGCAAGGGATTGAAAACCCTGTTCTTCGGCCGGGACGTGAAGACCAATCCGCTTCTGCCGAAGCTCGTGCGCCAGTTCAACTGCGAGGTCTATCCGGCTCGCTGCATCCGCTTGCCTGGCAATCGCTACAGGCTCGAGATCGAACCGAGGCTGGAAATGCCCCGCAACGAGCTGGGCGGTCTCGATTTGACCGCAACGGCGCAAATGTTGAACGACAAGGTTGAAAGCTGGGTCAGGGAGCATCCGGAGCAGTGGCTCTGGTATCATGATCGGTGGAATATCAAGAAGACCGTTTTCTAGGTCTTGCTTGCGATCCGCAGCCTGAGGACATAAGCGCCGTCTCGATCCAGTCTCCATGCAGTCATTGTTCCCGGTAAGCCTTTCATTTCAGAAAGTTCTCCTTTCCGGCGAACTTCCACTCAACCCGATTGAAACGGGTTATAAGTCATGTTAATTCACATGACAGAAAGTCTGGTGAGAATGCGGACACCAGACTGAATATCCTTGGGCATGGTAACGCCGGGAATCGAGGCCTCGGTGTTTGACTATGGTCAGGGACAGGAGGGCAATTTGCTGGCACTCTTTCATGCCTTCTCCATGAAATGTAATCAGATTCAGCGTGCGATAAAACTTGGCGACGACGAGCTTGTAGCTTCACTCGATAGCGAATTAGAGCCACTTATCGCGGCTATTTTGGCTTATAAAGCCATGAGTCTGCTTGAAATTTACATGCAGCTACAATTTCTGAACAATCTCATCCGGGAAGAATCGGATGACCGTTCGCGCGTCATGCGCAATTCAGCATCGCTGTCGGTGTTGATCGATCGCTATTTCGGCGGCGCAAGTGAGTCGGCGACCGATGTTCTGGTGGCATTTTCGGCCAATAGAGAAGACCGTGACGATCTGTTCGGCTTTGATGAGGGCAGCGTCCTGAACGACGTCATTCTCAACAGCCTGCCGGATCGGGTCGCCGTGGTTACGCGCGATTATCGGTATCTCTACAGCAATGCGGCGAATTCGGAGTTTCTGAAGTCGAAGCCGATAGAGCTGGTCGGACGACATATATCGGAATTCGTGGGTTCCGAACAATTCGAAGACAGTGTGAAGAAGAAGCTTGATGCCTGCTTTGCGGGCGAAAAGGTAGAATGCCTCTATCCGTCCCATCGTCCGGTCGAGGCCGACAAGGTCTTCCATTGCAGCATGACGCCGCTACGCGCCAAGGCGGAAATCATCGGCGCGTTGCTTGTCGTGCACGAGGTAAGTGTCGTTCCAGCCAATATGCTGGTGGCCTGAACTCGCGTTCAGGCCCCAAACAGAATTTTTTCAATCGAATCCGCCGTTGAGTGCGGATTCGATTGTTCCTTGTCGACTTGATCTCGATCGGGCTCCGCAACGGTAGCTTGCGGAACACGCTCCATTGCCGAGCCGTCGTCGCTGCATTCGATGCAATAGCAGCGAAATCTGATCACTCTCGGCGTTTTCATGCCGTTGGGCCGTTCCAGCTCACGAAAGGATCGGGCAGGTTTCGCCAGCGTTCGGGCGTAAAGCGGTCCGCCTTGACGAGGCAGGCGTCGAGTTCCGCGACGATCTGCTCTTCGCTCATGGGATCGGCACCGATAAACACCAGCTCCTGACGGCGATCGCCCCAGATCGTATCGAGATACGGCGCGAGGGCACGCTTGAATGAGGGATCGCGCGGCCACTGGTCTTGCGGCACGGCAGCCCACCACAGGCCCATCTTGCTCGTGCGGACAAGTGCTCCCGCCTGACTCATTTCACCGACATAATAAGGGCGCGTAGCAAGCCAGAAGAAACCCTTGGCGCGAACGACACCCGGCCAGGGGCGATTGAGAAAGGCTTGAAATTTCGTAGGATCGAACGGTTTCTTCGCGCGATAGACGAAGGAGCGTATGCCATATTCCTCGGTTTCGGGAACGTGATCCTTGAAGCCGTGCAATTCCTTGTACCAGAGCGGATGCGTTTCGGCGCGATCGATATCGAAACGGCCCGTTCCGAGAAGCTCGACCGGCTTCACCGCACCGAAATCGGCTTCGATCAGACGTGCATCGGGATTGAGACCGACGATGATCTTGCGGGCGGCATCTCGCTGTTCGGCGGTGGCGGAGCCGACCTTGTTGAGGATGACGACATCGGCGAATTCGATCTGCTCGACCAGAAGGTCGACGATGGTCCTGTTGTCGCCGTCGCCCGCGGTTTCACCACGATCGGCGAGGAAATCTGTCGAGCCATAGTCCGCCAGCAGGTTGGCGGCGTCAACCACCGTGACCATGGTGTCGAGCCGGGCAATGTCGGAGAGGCTGCTTCCATCCTCGTCACGGAATTCGAAGGTTGTGGCGACGGGCAGGGGCTCGGCGATGCCAGTCGATTCGATCAGCAGATAGTCGAAGCGATCCTGCTCGGCGAGTTGACGAACCTCTTTCAACAGGTCGTCACGCAGCGTGCAACAGATGCAGCCATTGGTCATTTCAACGAGCTGTTCTTCCGTGCGCGAGAGATTGGCGCCGCCATCGCGCACCAGTGCGGCGTCAATATTCACCTCGCTCATGTCGTTGACGATGACGGCAACGCGCAGGCCCTGGCGATTGTTGAGAATGTGATTGAGCAGCGTCGTCTTGCCGGCGCCGAGGAAACCGGAGAGGACGGTGACCGGGAGCTTCTTGTTCATGGCAACCTCTTTGTAATGTAATATCATTACATATAGTGTTTTGAAAAAAAGCGAGCATCTGGCTCGCTTCTTCCGGCGATAGTCAGCCCTGCGCAGAGAGGCAGGACTTCAGAGAACTTGCGATGCCACGCATCAAATCGAAATAGAGATCCGGCCCTTGCGGCAGTGTTGCTGCTTCGGGATCGAGAACGCCCGATTTCGCGGATGTGCCTTCCAGCACCACATTGATGAGCTTCGGCTCGAATTGCGGCTCGGCGAAAACGCAGGTGGCGCCAAGATCGGCAACCTTGCTGTGAATTTCGGAGACGCGCTGCGCGCCGGGAATGCTTTCCGGGCTTACCGTGATGGAGCCCGAAACACGCACGCCGTAGCGATTCTCAAAATACTGATAGGCATCGTGGAAGACGATAAAGGGCTTGTCCTTCACCGGCGCTACCGTCGAGGCGATTTCGGCGTCGAGCGCATCCAGCTTGTCATTCAGCGTCTTCTGGTTCGCTTCATAGGTCAGGGCGTTGGCGGGATCGGCGGCAACAAGCGAGGTGGTGATCTCGGTCACCATCGCCTTGGCATTGTGCGGATCGAGCCAGAGATGGGTGTCGAATTCGCCGTGATCGTGGTCGTGATCACCATGGGCGTGCGCGTGATTTTCGCCGGCGGCTGGCTCGTCGCCGTCATCATGCGGCTCGAAGGCGCCGCCTTCGCGGAACTTCAGCTTGGTGATACCGGGCGCCTTGTCGAGTTCGACGACGGTGGCATTGGAGCCAAGAGAGGTGAGCGGCTTCTCAAGAAAGGCTTCCATGCCGGGGCCGACCCAGAAGATCACCTGCGCCTGCTGGAGGCTGCGGGCATTGGAAGGCTTTAGCGCATAGGTATGCGGCGAGGCGGCACCGTCGACAATCAGATCCGGTGTGCCAACGCCTTGCATGATGGCGGCGACAAGCGAGTGGATCGGCTTGATGGAGACGACAACCTTTGGCGCATCTGCTGCGGTCGCGGCGGTGCAGGCAAGCAGGCCGGAAAACAATGCGGAGACAGCCAGAGGGAGGAAAGCTTTTGCTGCGTTCATGCGAGAAATGCCCTTGAATGGGTCTGTTATGTTATTACATCAATTGCGTTATGCTATAACGTGTGCGATAGCAGGGCGCAATAGCGCAGTTGGAAATTTCATGCTCTCTTCCATCGATAGCAAGAGCCGGCCCCTGGTGTCGCTCCATGATGTCGGCGTCCGTCGCGCTGGCCGCTGGCTGGTGCGCGGCGTCGATTTTTCCGTCAGCCGCGGTGAAATCGTCACCCTCATCGGGCCGAACGGCTCCGGCAAATCCACCAGTGCCAAGGCGGCGATCGGCGTACTGAAGCCGAATGAGGGCCGGGTCGATCGGATCGCGGGCTTGAAGGTCGGCTATGTCCCGCAGAAGCTTGCGATCGACTGGACCTTGCCGCTCAGCGTGCAGCGCCTGATGACGTTGACGGGACCATTGCCCGACAGCGAATTGCGCGCGGCACTGGAGGCAGTCGGCATTGCGCATCTGGCCAAGGCCGAGGTGCAGCATCTGTCCGGCGGTGAATTCCAGCGGGCTCTCTTGGCACGCGCCATCGCCCGCAAACCCGATCTGCTCGTCCTCGACGAACCCGTGCAAGGGGTCGATTTCAATGGTGAGATCGCGCTGTACGATCTTATCAAGTCGATCCGTAATTCTGAAGGGTGCGGCATCCTGCTGATTTCGCATGATCTGCATGTCGTCATGGCTGAGACAGACACCGTCGTCTGCCTGAATGGCCATGTTTGCTGCCGCGGCACGCCGCAGGCGGTCAGCCAGAGCCCGGAATATGTCAAGCTGTTCGGCACAAGGGCAGCTCAATCGCTGGCGATCTACAGCCACCATCACGACCACACGCATTTGCCCGATGGCCGCGTGCAGCACGCCGATGGCTCCATTACCGATCATTGCCATGCAGGCGACGGCCATCATCACGATGATCACGGTGACCATCACCATGACCACGGTGATCATCATCATGATCATGCCGAGGGAGAGCGCCATGTTTGACGATTTCTTCCTGCGTGCCATTTTCGCCGGCGTCGGGCTGGCTTTGACCACCGGACCACTCGGCTGCTTCATCATCTGGCGGCGCATGGCCTATTTCGGTGATACGATCTCGCATTCGGCGCTGCTCGGCGTGGCGCTGTCGTTGCTTTTCCAGCTTAACCTCACGCTCTCCGTCTTTGCGGTCGCGGCGCTCGTTTCGATCCTGCTGCTGTTCCTGCAGCGGCGCCAAGCATTGTCGGCCGATGCGCTGCTCGGCATCCTCTCGCATGCGACCCTGGCAATCGGCCTCGTCATCGTCGCCTTCATGAGCTGGGTGAGGATTGATCTTATCGCCTTCCTGTTCGGCGACATCCTCGCTGTCAGCCAGTCCGATATTCTGGTGATCTGGGGCGGCGGCATCTTCGTGCTGGCGGCAATCGCCTGGCTGTGGCGGCCGCTGCTGGCCTCGACCGTCAATCCGGAGCTGGCCGAGGCCGAGGGATTGCGGCCCGAGCGCGCAAAGCTGATCTTCATGCTGCTGATGGCCGTCGTCATCGCCATCGCCATGAAGATCGTCGGCATCCTGCTGATCACCGCGCTGCTGATCATCCCCGCTGCCACCGCGCGCCGGTTCGCCGCGACGCCTGAGACGATGGCGATCTTTGCTTCGCTGCTCGGTGCGGTCGCCGTCGTCGGCGGGCTGTTCGGTTCGCTGCGCTACGACACGCCGTCCGGTCCGTCGATCGTGGTTGCGGCACTCATTCTGTTTATCTTCAGTCTACTGCCCCTGGTTCGCAGGGGCGTTGCGCCGGCGGCACAACAGAGAGGACAGTCATCATGACCACTCCGATGCTTACCAAGAACCAGTCGCTCGTCTTCGATATTCTGACCAGGGCGGAAGCGCCGCTCAGCGCCTACACCATTCTCGACAAGCTGCGCGACCAGGGTTTTCGCGCGCCGCTGCAGGTCTATCGCGCGCTGGACAAGCTGCTGGAATATGGCGTTGTGCACCGTCTTGAGAGTATCAATTCCTTCGTCGCATGCGCGCATCCGCATGAAGATTGCCATAGCCATGGCCTCGTCGCCTTCGCCATCTGCGAGAGCTGCGGCCAGGTGATGGAATTCCATGACCATGAGGTGGATCACCGCCTGATGGATTGGCTGAAGTCGCAGAAATTCAAGGCAGAGAAGTCAACCATCGAAATTCGCGGACATTGCGCGAATTGCACTGCTTGAACTCGCAACAATGGCGTTTCGTCAGTTATTTATAAGATATTTCTAATCTAACCTCTTAAGATCCCGCGCAAAGCGCTGCCAGTTGGTGACGTAGTTGCGGGCGGAACGGCGCAGGCCCTCGATCGCCGCCTCGTCCAGCGTGCGGATCGCTCTCGCCGGCGCGCCGACGATCAATGATCCGTCCGGAAATTCCTTGCCTTCGGTGACAAGTGCATTGGCGCCGACGAGGCAATTATTGCCGATCTTCGCGCCGTTCAGGATCGTCGCACCCATCCCAACAAGCGAATTGTTGCCGATGGTGCAGCCATGGATGATGGCGTGGTGGCCGATGGTGCAGCCTTCGCCAATGGTGGTGGGGAAGGCAGGGTCGGTGTGCACCATCGTGCCTTCCTGGATATTCGTCTCCCTGCCGACGACGATCGGCTCATTGTCGCCGCGCAGCACCGCGCCGAACCAGATGCCGACATCCTCGCCGATCTCGACCTTGCCGATCACGCTTGCATCCGGCGCGATCCAGTATCGGCCCGGACCGGGTGTTTTCGGCGCATGGCCTGCAAGAGCGTAGAGCGGCATGGTCGATCCTCCTCGATCAGACGACGTTCAGTACCAGCGTCGCGACGCCATCGACGGCGCAGCTGATCTTGTCGCCGCGCGCAACGGGGCCGACGCCGGCGGGTGTTCCCGTCATGATGATATCGCCCGGCGCCAGCGTGAACAGCTTGGACAGTTCGGCGATGATTTCCGGCACCTTCCAGATCATCTGGGAGAGATCGCCTCTCTGGGCCGCTTCGCCATTGCGCATCAGCCAGATGCCGCCCTTGTCGGGATGGCCGACGCGGGTGGCCGGTACTAGTGCGGAAACCGGCGCGGAATGTTCGAAAGCCTTGCCGATCTCCCAGGGGCGGCCGAGCTTCTTGGCTTCGCCCTGCAGGTCGCGGCGGGTGAAATCGATGCCGACGCCGTAGCCATAGACGCAGTCGAGCGCCTGCTCGACCGGGATATCCGCGCCGCCGCTGCGCAGCGCGACCACAAGCTCCACTTCGTGATGCACGTCCGAAGAGAGCGAGGGGTAGGGGAAGTCGCCCGATGTATCGAGATTGTCCGGGTTCTTCTGGAAGAAAAAGGGCGGTTCGCGGCTCGGATCATGCCCCATTTCGATGGCGTGGTCGGCATAGTTGCGGCCGACGCAATAGACACGGCGGACCGGAAAGAGGCTGGCTTCACCCTCGATCGGCAGCAGGACAGGGGCAGGTACTGGAATGACTGTGGTGAGCGGGGCGTTCATGGCGGCTTTTCGAAACTCTCAATCTATCTCGGAAAGGCGTGTTGCCTCCCGACTCCGTTAGCGAACCTAGCATCATTGTCGCTGCCGGGAAAACTGGCCTTTCGAAAGCTTTTGGTGTAGAGCGCGGGGCAGAAAGGTATCCCATGTATAGTGACGCGCTGAAAAACGGCCGCAAGATCTTTGCGGTAGCCCCGATGATCGATTGGACTGATCGCCATTGCAGATATCTGCATCGGCAGATCAGCCGGCATGCGCTGCTCTATACTGAGATGGTTGTGGCCGATGCGATCATCCATGGTCCTCGCGACAGGCTGCTGGGGCATGATGTGAGCGAGCCTCCCGTCGCGCTGCAGCTTGGCGGTTCCGACCCGGCGAAGCTTTCCGAGGCGCTGCGGATCGCCGAAGCCTATCATTATGACGAGATCAACCTCAATGTCGGTTGCCCGTCGGATCGCGTACAATCGGGTACGTTTGGCGCCTGCCTGATGCTGACGCCGGAGACGGTAGCATCCTGCATTGCGGCCATGAAGGCGGTATCGAAGGCGCCGGTCACGGTGAAATGCCGCATCGGCGTCGATGAGCAGGAGCCGGAAGAGGCGCTGCCGGAACTGATCACACGCGTGCTCGCTGCCGGCGCGGACGCGATCTGGATCCATGCGCGCAAGGCCTGGCTGAAAGGCCTGTCGCCGAAGGAAAACCGCGAAATCCCGCCGCTCGACTATGATATCGTCTACCGCATGAAGCAGCGTTGGCCTGATGTCTTCATCGGCATCAATGGCGGCATTCAGACGCTGGACCAGGCCGAGGCCCATCTTGCCCATGTCGATGGTGTCATGCTCGGCCGCGCCGCCTATCAGAATGCTGCGATCCTTGCCGACGTCGACCACCGCTTCTACGGCGATCCCGCCACGGTGGCCGACTGGAACGATTTGCGCGACCGTATGATGGCTTATGCGGAGCGTCATATTGCCAATGGCGGCCGCCTGCATCATGTCGCCCGCCACATGGTCGGCCTGTTCACCGGCCTGGCTGGCGCGCGCCGCTACCGACAGATCCTGTCCACCGACGCCAACAAGCCGGGGGCCGGGCCGGAGGTGATCGCGGCTGCATTCGCTGCGGTGGATTTTGCCGGCGAGGGCGAACGCGTGAGTGCGTGAGGGGAGTGATCCCAACCCGCCCTCGTGGTTCGAGACGGCCTTTTAGGCCTCCTCACCATGAGGACTGATTGATCTCGACCGGGTTTGACCAGAAAGTGACCTTTAACAGCGGGGCAAGGTTGACTCCAACCTCACCCTGAGGTGCGGAGGCTGGAAGCCGGAGCCTCGAAGGGCGAGGGTGGCCCCGAAGCTGCAGGCCTGGTTTCGGTAAACGAAAAACGGCGCGGTTTGCACCGCGCCGTCGAAAACCTTGATCAGGCAATCACAAAAGGCTTAGTTAGCCTGGATGTTGACAGCCTTCGGGCCCTTGCCCATACGATCCGGCTCGGTGTCGAAGGTGACCTGCTGGCCTTCGCGCAGCGACTGGATGCCAGAAGCCTGAAGAGCGGAGATGTGGACGAAAACGTCCTTCGCGCCGCCGTCAGGAGTGATGAAACCAAAACCCTTGTCCTGGTTGAAGAATTTTACGGTGCCCTTGGTGGCCATGGGGATAGTCCTTTACCCATCAGTCTTAGTTTATCCGGTAACCCGGACGGCTTTGCTCCCGCGACATGCGAAAGCCAGTCGAGAAGTCACGTACGGGGAAAGAACGTCTGCGCGGGCCAGAGACTGTCTCTTATACACATCT
>NZ_LXKN01000058.1:308016-308158 GCF_001692325.1 Rhizobium sp. AC27/96
GAAAAAAAAAAACAGAAAAAAAACAAAAACACAAGTTACAAAAAAATTGCAATAGAATAAACAAAGGAGAAGATCTCACACAATAGCTAAAGATTAAGACACGACTAAATCCTAGCAATATACAATGACTAGAAGATAAAAC
>NZ_LXKN01000059.1 GCF_001692325.1 Rhizobium sp. AC27/96
TAAGTCCCGTATTAGGCATTGTTAGATCCGTTTGTCTAACGGTTTCCATATGGACAACATAGACAGATCGTTCTATCTAATTTCGCGACCGCCGCCAGCTTGGCGGCGCCTGCCAAACGCGCAAGAGATTCTGTGAGTTGATTTGCGCGTTTGTTCAACTCAGTTTTGCGTTTCGTGATGACCCGGTTGCCCAGCCGAACTATTGGCTTTTCAATATCTTTGATCCATCTGAACGGGTTAGCGTGAAGTTGCAGTTGGGGTCAAACCTCGTGAAACCCAACATCAGCGGAGATAGTTTAATGAAGCAAACCTCTTTTGCTCACCTCGGTGTGACTGTGGGCGCATTGCTCTTGGTCGAAGCGGCGTTCTGGGTGGCTGTGCCTAATCCCGCCCTTGCCGCAGGGCTCGATTGCACCAAGGCCGCGTCCAATGTCGAGAACATGATATGCGCAACGCCGGCCCTTTCAACACTCGACGATACACTCAACCGCGTCTACGACTGGGCGCTCGCTGATGCGTATGCGGCCGACAAGGGCAGGCTTTCCGCCGATCAGAAGAATTGGATCACCCAGACACGCAACGTTTGCACCAGCGTCGACTGCCTGACTGATACCTACGATGGTCGTATCGAGGAACTCGCCACGATCAGAATCGGCGAGGAACGTGCTGCCAGCTACGTCAGCAATCCTGCTGATATAGCTAGAATCACCAAGGAAATGCAGAAGGCTCTCTCGGAAGTCGGTATTTCCCAGCCGCTCAGCGGCTGCTCCCATATTTTATCCCTGACTTCACATAGTTCCAGCTATGGCGCCTTTTGCGATCTTGGCAATCAAAAGAAGGTCGAAATTTGCGAAGAGAGTATGTTCGGGAATCTCGCCGTGAATTTCTATGGATTCGAAGTAAGCGGTCGTAGCCTTACCGCTTTCACCCAAGCAGCCTGCCCCGGCGGATGACGGCCATCAGTGGAGTATCGCAAAGCGAACGTGTCAGCCATGAACGATGGCGAGACGAGGGCATGGCCAGCCTAATGATTTCGATGTGGACTTCATAGATTGATCGTTCTAACTAATTCATCAACTGGTGCCGGCTCCGCGGTGCCTGCCAAACGTGCGAGAGATCCTATGAGCGTAATGACGAGAATATCGGCCCTGTTGTTTGCAGCGGCCGTTGTGACGAGTTGTGTGCCCGCCTCACAGGCAGGAGCACCGATCGCCAATCGATCGTCTGCCGACATCTCTCCTGAGGAGTGGGCCAATGTAATGGCCATGGATCGCAAAGCGGTGCAAGAGGGAGCGGCGCCTCCGGAGGATATCCAGTTCGACCTCACGCTTGCGAAGATGATCCCGGAGGGACAGGCGATCCGAGCCTCGCATGATCAGGTCAAGGCAAAGGATTGGTCGCAACGATATCACGCTCTTATGGCGCGGAAGAATGAGGTCGATCAAAAATTCGCGGCCGCCCATCCAATCCATTTGGCGCCGTCCTCAGGGCCAGATCCATGCATCTCGCCGATGGGAAAAGACATCTGCACACCGCCGCCTGTACAGACCCAGCAAATGTGTTCGGTGAACTATGGTTCCACGGTTGGCCTGGTGCCCTGCGGCTAGGGGGCGCTCATGCCCTTTGTGGGATGAGCGTGCCGCCTTACACTGTTGGCGGCCCTTCCGATAATAAGATCTGCGACAATACGAAGCTCGAGGCGGCCATGGAGCGAGCCCATGCAGCCCTCCCTCAAGAGGCGCCAGATCCCGAAATCCGGCCCATGTTGGCCAGCGGCCAATGCCGGTGGTTTGCAGCACGCGACTATGAGCTTGGATGGCGCTGTTATTCCGGCTGGCGAGATAGGTCGCGCCTGTGTTGCAGGCATCGACCGGCTTAGTGATCGTTCCAATAAGGGGACTTGTCGCGCAAGCTCTGGCACGGCGCAATCGTCCTTCATCAAGACGGTCGGATAAGCCGTCATGACCGGCGTCGAGTTCATATGTATCGTGCCGGATTATCCAATACGCGACATGTCAGTGTCTTCGTTTGGCAACCGTTGACAGCGTCGGATCTGGACTATAGCCGAGGATGTACTTGGCCTTTTCAGCTGAGAACGGCTCTCTGCGGACCCATCAGGATGCTCACATGACGCCGAAAGAAGAGTGGTTGCAGTACAGCGGGTGGATTTCAGGCAAGGAGGCCTGGTTGCGCGACAGAATCGCGTCTCTGTTCGATGTTGAGAGCCCCAATGATGCGCAACAACAGCTCCTCCATATGGCCAGTCTGCGACTGACGCTTATGGATCTTCCGTCTGCAGCCTATCCAAATCAAGAACGAGAGCTGAAGGCTCTGGCCGAGGCCGAATTCGGGTTGCCACCCCAGGACGATTGCGTCACCTCTTGATTTCGGCCTTCGTCCGTATCCGTTTGCGGACCTTGGATACAGTCCCTACCGATCCGGTGGTTAATCGCGACCTGCACCAGGAAACCTGCGCGGGATCCGTCCGAGAGCGGTGCCAGCAGGCACTATTGCATGAATCAAATCTTCGGCGAGATAGCTTTATCTCGGCATTTTTCATGCAACGCGCTTGAACTGCGGACGGCCGGGTTTGGGGGCAGAGCAAGAACTGCTCAAATCATCCTGTAACGGCACGCAAGCCGTTGCTGAGGGCGGTGACATAGAGCACGAATATCAACAGGGCAAGGAGAGCGGGGCTGACCACAATCAGCATGCCAACAAGGCGGCGCCAATTGCGCCGTGTGACCAGATAGAGCGAGGGGGCGGCAACACAAAGGCCTGTCCAGGCGAGTGACAAGGCCACGATGTGGTCATCCATGAATTGATACGTGATTCAGCCCTGGTTAGTCCCAGGTGCCATCGCGCCCAGTTGCAATTTAAGGTCACTGAGCTGAACCAGGCCAGTGAGGTTGATCGCAAGGATTGCCAATCCCAGTAGCATGCCGCCACGCAAAGCGAAACGGCGGCGTGGGAGGGGCAGGGTCTTCAAGGAGCTGCGCATGAAATTGCCTGTCAGGATTTCAATATGTGGGCCCGGCATAACAAAATATGACGAAATCCCTATTCCAGATGCAATAGACCGCCTCGGCGGCGATGTCATGTCTCCGGCCTGCTTGTGCGGCACGATATGACCGCTGACCCTAATGTTTGTTCGCCTATATGCACCGTGCTGTGATACAGGAACGCAATTGGTCATCGCAGTGGCCCAAACAGCAGGGCAGATGCTCTCCGGAATTGCGCTATAAAATCTCTCATCGTTGTTTGCTTGCGCTAGAGAGCCGCTGCCGATATAAAATAGATAGAACGATCAGTACGCCATGTACGATACAGGCTCCGACCTGCCGCTGCGGGATACGTTGGTCTATCGGTCAATGACGG
>NZ_LXKN01000060.1 GCF_001692325.1 Rhizobium sp. AC27/96
GGGGCGGGCTTTCGCCCTCCCCCCTCTGTCCGGGGGAATGTCAGAGGCCATTCCCCCGGACAGACCGGGGAGGCTTCGCCCGAAAGGGGCTTTCCCTTCGGGAAACGACAAATCTAGGAGACAGACAATGACCGATACCCAAGCCGCAACCGAGACCTTTTTCGTGCCCCTAAACAAGCTGGATGCCGACCCCAAGAATGTTCGCAAGACCTACGGCAAGGAAGGGATCGCGGAAATGGCCGCAACCATCCGCGCCGATGGCTACCGGATTTTGCAGAACATCGTCGTTCGCAAGGGCGAAAAGCGGGGTCGCTTCTTCGTGACAGCAGGCGGTCGCCGGCTCGCCGCTCTCAACCTCTTGGCCGAGGCCGGCGAAATCGCCAAGGATTACCCTATCGAATGCAAGGAACGAAGCGGTTCCGATGCGACCGAAATCAGCCTGATCGAAAACACCAGCCGTGAGGCCATGCACCCGGTTGATGAATACGAGGCGTTCCGCGTCCTGGCCGACGGCGGAAAGGCGGTCGAGGATATTGCCGCCCGCTTTGGCACGACCGAAACCATGGTTCGTAAGCGTCTGGCGCTCGCGCGCGTCTCGCCTGTCTTGCTCAACCTTTACCGCAATGAGGAAATGAGCTTCCAGCAGCTTTCCGCCTTCACCGTATCCGACGACCACGCAAAGCAAGTGGAGGTCTGGAACAGCCTGCCGTCGTGGAACCGCGATGGCCGGTCGATCAAGTCCGCGTTGCAGTCGGAGGCCATGAAAGCCAACGACAAGCGCATCAGGTTCATCGGCGGGATCGACGTTTACGAAACCGCAGGGGGAGCGGTCAAACGCGACCTCTTCGATGAACAGAACAGCGGCTACGCTCTTGATGTCGCCCTTGTCGAAAGGCTTGTGGTGGAGAAGCTTGAAGCAGAGGCGGAAAAGCTTCGTGCCGATGGCTGGAAATGGGTGGAATGCGTCTACGAATTTCCGCAGGAAGCGCATTACATGTCGCGGGTCTATCCCAAGGACGTCCCGATGACCGATGAGCAGCAGGCCGAGCTGGACCGGCTTGAGGGAGAATATGCCGAGCTTGCGGAATTGATCGAGGCAGGCGTTGCCGACGACGAGGCCGAAATCCGCGCCGATGCCATTCGGGCCAAAATGGCGGAGCTTGCGGACACCGGCGAAGTCTACGACCCTGATGACCTCGCAAAGGCCGGTTGCTATGTCCTGATGGACTATCACGGGAGGCTTTCGGTTGAGCGCGGACTGATCCACCCCGACGAGGAGCAGGACGAGTCGGCGGACGGTACCGATGAGAGCAGCGAACCCGTTCCTCCACGGTCCGAGCCGCAGCCGGAACCGTCCTTCTCGCTTTCGGCCGCGCTCGTTCAGGAATTGACGGCACAGAAGACCGCCGCAATCCGCGCCGAGCTTGCGCATAATCCTGAGGTCGCGCTTGCCGCCGTGATTCATGCGATGCTCGCGAGCTTGTTCCATCCTTATGGCAGCACAGACGAAACGTGCCTTGAGGTGAAGCTTACGAGCGAGAAGCTCGAAACCAGCATCAAGAACCCGGCGACTTGCAAGGGCATCGTGACGATGGACGATCTCAGGGAGAATTACGGCCACACCATTCCCGGCAATCCCCACGATCTTTGGGAATGGTGCCTGGAGCAGCCGAGCGCAACGCTTCTCGATTTGCTAGCCTATGCTGCGGCAAAGTCGGTCAACGCGCTGCAACTCGGTCATTATGAGCGCAGGAAACAGCGTGTTCACGCCGACCGGCTGGCGCAGGCGCTCAAGATCGACATGACCCAATGGTTCGAACCGACCGCCGAGAATTATTTCGGGCGCGTCAGCAAAAGCGGGATCGAACAGGCTTTGACCGAAGCCAAGGGCGCGGATTTCGCGGCGGGCGTGTCGGGCATGAAGAAGGCGGAGGCAGCTGCCTATGCCCAGCGGCAGATCGCCGGAACCGGATGGTTGCCCGCCCTTCTCAAGATCGCGCCGACTGCCGACCGGGCGACCGAGCAGGGCGTTGAAGATCAGCTGGACCGCGACGATTGCCCGTTCGATCTGGACGACCAGCCGGAAACCGAGAACGACCAATTCCCCGAAGCAGCCAAGTAATCGGTTGCCGCAGGTCGCGCCAGTCTCCGGCGCGGCCTGTTCCCTTCACTGAATTCTCCACGAAACCAGCCGCGATGAGACGCCGGGCACTGTTCCGGCGAATGGCGAAATGCGCCCTGCGGCCCTGCCCGTCTCAGGTGATCCCATGAACTCCCCTCGCCTCAAGTCCATCGTCAAGCTGTTCGAAAGCTGCCGCTACAGCCATGACCTCTACACCGTCTTCGGCGACTGGTGCGAATGTGCCGCCATCTCGATGAGCAACGCGGTCGATCTCGCAAACTTCGAAAAACGCGAAGCCCGCTATCTCGAAATTAACCGGAAATACGATGCCCGAACGATGGGTGATTTCTCGAAGATCATGGGCGAAGTGGTCATGGCGCTGGAGGAAAAGCCGCAGGATATTTTGGGCGCGACATTCCATGCGCTCGAATTGCACAACAAGGCGCGCGGGCAATTCTTCACCCCCTATCCGATCTGCCACATGATGGCTCGCATGGTTGCCGGAAGCGCTGCGGATATGCAGAAGGCAATTGCGGAACGCGGTTTCATGATCGCACAGGAACCCGCAGTCGGAAGCGGAGCGATGATCATCGCGCTTGCCGAAGCAATTCTTGAGGCAGGATTCAACTATCAGCAGCTTCTCCACGTCACCGCCGTGGACATCGACGCTCGCGCGGTCCACATGGCCTACATCCAGTTTTCGCTTCTTCATATCCCGGCGACCGTGATTGTGGGCGATAGCCTGGCAATGCGGTTCCGGGA
>NZ_LXKN01000061.1 GCF_001692325.1 Rhizobium sp. AC27/96
GGGTGACGAAATATCGTTATACCGTTCTGAACAACCACATCGTTCTCGTTGATCCGCACACACGGACAATCGTCGAGGTAGTTCAGTGAGAACACGACTGCATGCCCCTGAATAGTGGAAGACATGATAGTTATGTCTACGCGTGACCGACTGATCGATCGCGTCGGAAGCCGCTGTTTCGGCCACGCCGCCACCGCGGTAACACTTGTGCCGCCGACTGGCCGTCGGCGGACGCGTCGAGCCCGTCCTACCTCCGCCTTTGAAATCGCTGATGTGGGATCGCCGGCTGAGCCACGACCGTCTTTTGATTGGAACATTGTCGCTGCCGACCGGTTTCGCTCGCTCAACGATGGAGATGATGATGGCAGACAAAAGCTACGATACTGGCAGAGTATGGGATCTGGTCGACAAGATCGGATTTTGCATGCTTACGACGAAGGCTAACGGCGATCTGCGGGCGCGGCCGATGGCGGCGTACGCAGAGCGTATTGAGAACGCAATATACTTCCTGACAGATGCCGCCAGTCATAAAGACGACGAGATAGCTCGCGCTCCGAGCGTCTGCCTTGCCTTTGCCGATTCGAAGGGTCAAAAATACGTCTCGATTTCTGGTGCCGCTGAAGTCTTGAACGATCGGGAGAGGGTTAAGGAACTATGGGCCACACCTGCCAAAGCGTGGTGGAACAATGCCGACGACCCGTCCATCCGAGTGCTCAGAGTGACCCCTTCCTTCGCCGAATACTGGGATAGTCCTGGCACAGTGATCAGCTATATAAAAATGGCCGCGGCGGCTGTCAGCCACTCGCGCCCGGACATGGGCGCCAACGCCAAGATTGAGATGTAGACAATCTCGCAGGCTGATTAAGGCCAGATCGGTCATCCATCGCTACGGCCCCGAACCAATCGTGCCAGCCGGTCCAGCTTTCGGTTTGCCCATCGAATTCTTTACAGCGGGAATTCCTAGTAGCAGATGATTTGCTCTGATCCCTTCGAGAACACCTCATCTCTGAGGTGCTCGTGAGATTGTAATCAATGCATAATCTCATGAAACTTAACAGCTCGCCTCGGCTCATGGTTCACATTCATTCGCAAATCGGCCTTCAAGACGGAGGCCGTGGATATCCCCTCCGGCATCCCCGCACCGAACTTCATTCCGAATGTCGAGAAACTGGCTGCCACCAATCCTGACCTCGTGGTGCAATGGCCCGAGTACGGCGCCAATATCGTCGAGCCGATTACCAATGCCGGTCTTCCCGCATGCTCATTTCCTACGGGCACGGAACAGAAGGCGCGCGACTATCGGGCGATGGTCGCCACCGCCATGGGTAAGCGGGACGGACCGAACGAAGTTCTTCCTAAAAAAATGGCCCGGTCTGATGCCGGGCCAAAGTTGTGGGAGCGAGCAGACCGGGAGAGATCAATGACTCGCGCAGCTTTAACGGGCGCAGCTTTGAATAGTTCCCCGCAGCGCAAACCGCTGGGCTAACTCGTCGAATTCTGCAGCGAGGAGATCGCAGCGGCCTTCGAGATGCCTGGCGAGCCCGCGGCCCTCCTTTCAACGATAATGCGGGCGCCTCACATTTAAGCCCTCGGCGTTGCCAAATCGATGAGGGCAGCACGCGAAGGGTCGGCGCTTCCGCCATTGGCCCAATAGTTTACGATCTGCGGTGGAAGTCAGGACTTCATCTTCGCGTCCGCCTTCCTTCTGCGCGTCGGATGATCTTAAGGTCTCGTTCCGAGCGCAGCGCACGGTGTCGTTTGTCGCTTGATTGTAAGAATACGGCCGTTTCGGCGAGCTTTGGCACTTAATGTGGGATTCTTTGAAGTGAATTTCTTGGCCTAACGCCTTCAGATTCGGTGGTGACCCTAACCGAGTTCATCAAGGATGATGAAGTCGAGACGTGTGAGGTAGTCTGCCGTCCGACTTTGCTTGCCGCATCGCTGATCCGCGTGAGCCAGCCGAGCCACCGATAATGCGCTCCACGGTCCGAATGGACGATTGTCCCGCCTTCGGCATCGGTAACTGTCTCGATAGCGGCGTCCAGCATCGTGTTAACTAATCCCGCATCAGGTTGCGTTCCAATTCCTGTTGATGCCGAAAAACATCCATGACCAAAGCGTCTTGAGCACAAGCTGCGCGGAGAACAAGACAAGTGCTGTCGATCGGCGCGCCAGGTTGGCGGGCAGGTTCCATATTCGCCAACTAGAATAGGCCATCAGCGCGTAGAGCAACGTCCACATTGGCTCAAAAATCCAATTCGAAGGATTGAAATTGGCTTTGGCGAGGTTCGCCTACCAGTTGGCCAGATTGGGGAAGGTTGCCCATTGGCCGAGCAGTAGTGCTGCAGCGACCGGCAGTATTGCCAGGACCACATTGATCCAGGGGTTCGATCGGTTGTCGGTATTGGACGAGATTGCTTTCCTTGCTCAGTTTTCGCAGCTTGTAACTCGCTATGTTGTCCACCGCGAAGCGGTCCGTCTGCGAGATCAATAATGTGCTGGTGAATTCAGGTGCTTGCTTAAACTCGGCCTTTCTTTTTAATCTGAAAATCTCATACGAGACTCTATTTGAATTGGATCACGGGATCCAAGCGTCTCGACGTGTCGTATAAGGTGATGAATGTTTCAGCGTTGCAGACTGACCGCGCAAAAA
>NZ_LXKN01000062.1 GCF_001692325.1 Rhizobium sp. AC27/96
GGCAGCTCATCAAGCACCACAAAGGCTGCAGGAACCATGTAATCTGGCAGGGACGCCGACAAATGTCCCCGCAATACCCCCGCAAGGCCTACAATCTCGAATTTCGACGGATTGTTGGCAAAATCTGCGTACTCTCCGGTGACAGGATGCGGGAGATAAAGGTCCTTTAGCCTACTCCAATTCCCCGGCAAAAAGAGAACGTCCAATTCCCCGTATGGAGAATTATGCGCCCAGGTTGCGACGACACGATGCCCTGTCGCTTCTCCGAGCGAAACCAAGGACTCGACATGAATGGGATCGGGACCAATATTGTTGATATAGTTGGAGACTTCGGGTTCACCGCAATCCGCGATGAGAGATAGATCTTTATACAGATATACATTCGGGACATTGCAAAGACGAAATCCATTCGGATGTCTTGCGGCGACGGCAGGAATAGAAGCGCTGCTATCGACATCATTGCCCCAAGAAACTTTGGGCAGTTGCGCCGCAGAGTATGCCTGTACAGCGCCTTTTCTTATAACGGCGTCATAACGATATCGACTGAGCTCGTTGGAAGCTAAGCCTCGCTTGATTCGAATATCAACTCCGGAAATTCCAGAGATAACATCTTGCAGCGCGAGAAAGAAACGCGGGGCCAGCAAGAGTTCTTTCTCAAGCAAAAGACGTCGCTCGACAGCTGAGCGGACTGACGCAGGCGGAAGCTTCTCTTTTGTATTTGTCAGCTCGATGGCGGTAGAAAAACACCGATGTAAAGGCAGGCTACGGATATCGCCTATGAAAATTGCGCCTTCGGGACCCAGTAGATCCATCGCCTGGCGGATGACATCGACAAGATACTGCGGGGTCGGGAAATACTGCGCGACCGAGTTGATCACAACTGTATCAAATGAGCCTGCTGGCAGCCCATCGACGACATTTGCTTCCTGACAACGAACATGGGTGTGGCTTGATAGGCTCGGCATTACAGCAATCTGATCCCGCAGCCTGTCAATAATCGCCTGGGAAAAATCGATCCCCCAATATTCTGTGCACTTCGGGGCGAGGTGCGAAAGGAGCAACCCTGTGCCAACTCCAATTTCCAGGATCCTTTGAGGCTGAAGATCCAGAATTCTGGCGACCGTCGCGGTGCGCCATTCTTCCATTTCATCCAATGGGATCGGCTGACCATCATAGCTGCTATTCCAGCCATGAAAATCATCCCCAAAAGGAGCTGGTGATTCTGGCTTGTTTTCTTCCTCGTAGACTTCTTGCCATCCAGCTACCGTTTGACTCTCACGCTCCACATCCCGGGCTGATTGCGATGCTGGCACGACATAGGCGATGAGCCTTTTGTCGCTCGAGGCATCCTCCCGTGCGACGACGACTGCCTCACGTACCTCAGGATAGGCCGTCAATTGCGCTTCGATCTCGCCGAGCTCGATCCGGTATCCGCGGATCTTGACCTGATCGTCGTTGCGGCCGAGAAACTCGAGATTGCCATCCGCCATCCAGCGCACGAGATCCCCGGTCCGATAGACCCGGGCGTCTGGAACCTTGCTGAACGGATCGGCGATGAACCGCTCTGCCGTCAGCTCGGGCCGGTTCAGATAGCCGCGAGCGACACCGGCTCCGCCGATCCACAATTCCCCGGGGACACCGACAGGGCAAAGCCCGCCATGGGCATCAACGACATAGACATGCGTGTTCGACATCGGACGCCCGATCGGGACGGTCGGCCCCCTGAACGTCGCCTCGCCATCCTCAAGCGGATAAGCGCATGCCGTTACGGTAGTCTCCGTTGGGCCATAGAGATTGAAGACCTTGAAGTGCCGCCGGCTTGAGCCGAAGGCCTTGCTGGGCAGCGCCTCGCCTCCCGCAAGAACCAGGCGAAGCGCGGGCAGCCGGTTCAGATCCTCAACGAAAGTTCCGGCAAAATAGGCTGGGGTAAGATTGGCGATGGAGACAGAGAACCTGCGCATGTTCTCGATCAGTTGATCCCCGCCCCATATCTCGTTGGCGCGAACAATCAGCGTGGCGCCGGCCCATAGCGACAGAAACGTCTGCTCCGCGGACGTGTCGAAGCTGAAACTGGCCAGTTGCAGAACCCGATCGGACGAATTGATCGCATATCTGGCAACGCCGTCTTCGACGTCGGCAACCAGGCTACGGTGTTCGATCATGACGCCTTTAGGCTTTCCGGTTGAACCGGAGGTGTAGA
>NZ_LXKN01000063.1 GCF_001692325.1 Rhizobium sp. AC27/96
CGATATCGTTGAAAAACTCGACTGATTTTCCGCTCGTCCTCCCGTTTTTGCCTTTTTGGACGGCGGGCTATGCGTTTTCGATCCCCGCGCCTCGGCGCAGGGTTTCATCTCCGCCGCCATCAGGCGGCGATAGCGCCTTGCGGCGTTCGCAGTGTCCTCAGCTTGGCAAGCCTCCTGAGGTTTTGGGCGGTCGCTGCAAGGAGGAATTCATCGCGAGCACCGCATGGACCTCGCAGTCTTAGGCGCGCCATCCGGAGAATGCGCTTGAGGTGAGCAAAGAGCATCTCGACCTTCTTACGGCGATGGCGTGACTGCACGTATTCTGGTGTTGCGGCTATTGCTCGGGCAACATCACGGGCATCTTCGTTGAGATCGCGCGGCACTTTGCGCATCGGCATGTTCGGGCAGCAGCGAGGCTTCAGGTCGCAACGATCACAGTCCCTCTTGCTGGCACGGTAAAGCCGCGTTCCTTCGGCGGTGATGCCTGATCTGGGTGTCGCGTAAGTGCGATGGAACTGCTTCAGCTCCTTACCCGCCGGGCAGATGTAGCGGTCATTCTCGGCCTCCCATGAGAAGTCTGAGCGGGAGAAGGTGCCGTCCGTCCTCTTCGACTTATCGAAGACCGGAATGTGCGGCGCGATCTTCTTCTCCTTGACCAGCCACGCGAGATTGTCTGCGGAACCGTAGGCACTGTCGGCCGCCAGATAACCAGGTCGCAAGCCGAAGCGGCTCTCTGTTCGGTCGAGCATCGTGCGAGATACTCCGACCTCCGCCTGGCGGATTGCTCGTGTCGCCTCGACGTCGAGGATAACGCCGTGGTCTGTGTCGATCAGGTAGTTGGTAGCATAGGCGAAGAAGGCATGGCCTTTGTGGGCACCTGTCCACTGAGCGGCCGGATCGGACGGAGAGATGAACTTCGGCGTCACTGGCGAGGCAGCCCCGAAAGCCGCATCATCGAGAACAGCCAGATATTCCTGCACCGAGCGGCCAGCGTCTTCTTTGGCTTCCCATGCCGCTCCCGGTACTGAACGCTGCTTGTTGGCATCCGCTGCGATCAGGCTGGCATCGACAGCAAATCCTTCCGCACCGACCAGCCCTTGTGCAAGGCAGCGCTCCACCACTGTCTCAAACATATGTCGCAGGATGTCGCTCTGCCGGAACCGGCCGTGGCGGTTCTTCGAGAAGCTAGAGTGGTCGGGCACCCTGCCGTCCAGTCCGAGGCGGCAGAACCAGCGATAGGCGAGGTTAAGGTGGACCTCTTCACAGAGCCGCCGCTCCGAGCGGATACCCATGGAATAGCCGATGATCAGCATCCGCATCATCAGTTCTGGATCAATCGAGGGGCGACCTGTGGTGCTGTAAAAAGGCTTCAACTGCGCTCGAACGCTGTCCAGTTCGAGATGCAGGTCAATCCCGCGCAGCATGTGGTCGGCGGGGACGTGATCATCAAGGCAGAAGTCGTAGAAGAGCTGCGCCGGAGCTGCCCGACATCCCATCATCGCTCAATCCTCCGCAAATCAATGCGGCGATTGAATCACGAGCGTAAGATGGTAGCAATCGTAATACATCCTTTAACGGCAGAGCTTTGAGCAAAGCGACAACATTGAGAAGAAGCCATGAGAGTCAATATTCTTTGCCAAGACGCCATCATCGGGCATGCCGACCTCGACCCGATTGATCCGCCGATGGGCGTTGCCGGAGGATATTTCGTTCCCGGCTCAGACTATGAACCACGCCTCCATGCGCATGTAATAGATGGCGACGATAACGATCTTGAAGCTCGCCCCGAACTTTCAGCACGCTCGGACCAGTACGGCACGCTTGAATGCCAAGGTGTTGTCATCGCGGACTTCAACGAAACCTTGCAAGAGATCAACGTGACGGTTCTGGGCATGGCCTATCCCGAGTATGAATCCATCTTCGGGTCCAACGCGCTTTTCAAGGCTTACTGGCACAACGACGTTTAGCTGGGTTTTTCAACGGTATCGG
>NZ_LXKN01000064.1 GCF_001692325.1 Rhizobium sp. AC27/96
GAGAATTGACCCATGTTTGAACCTTGCCCTGCGTGTTTTCAGCGAGGGCTACGGAGTGATCGACATGGCGTTACTGAGCGTGATCCGACGCTGGCATTTTCGAGAGAAGTTATCGATCCGAGATATCAGTCGCAGAACTGGCTTGTCCCGCAATACCATTCGCAAATATTTGCGTTCAAATGGCGCAGAGCCGAAGTTCAAGGTTCCGGAGCGAACCAGCAAGCTTGATCCTTTTGCGGACCGACTGTCTGCGTGGCTGAAGACGGAAGCCAAGAAGTCCCGCAAGCAGAAGCGCACCCTGAGGCAGTTGCATGCCGACTTGGTCGTTCTTGGCTATGAAGGTTCCTACAATCGCGTTGCGGCATTTGCCCGAGACTGGAGGGCTAATCTGCAGAGGGAATTGCAGACCTCGGGACGTGGGACGTTCATTCCGCTGTCTTTTGATCCAGGCGAGGCCTTCCAGTTCGACTGGTCCGAAGATTGGGCTGTCATTGGCAGTGAGCGCACCAAGTTACAGGTAGCCCATACGAAGCTCAGTTACTCCAGGGCCTTTATCGTTCGAGCCTATCTGCTGCAAACCCATGAGATGCTGTTCGACGCGCACACCCATGCTTTCCGTGTTTTAGGTGGTATTCCCAGTCGTGGCATCTATGACAACATGAAGACCGCCATTAACAAGGTCGGACGGGGCAAAGAGCGTGACGTCAACGTCCGCTTCATGGCGATGGCCAGCCATTATCTGTTCGAGCCCGAGTTCTGTAATCCGGCGGCTGGATGGGAAAAGGGGCAAATTGAGAAGAACGTCCAGGACGCTCGTCATCGGCTTTGGCAGCCCACGCCACGCTTTCCTACGCTGGAAGCCCTGAACGATTGGCTGGAGCTTCGATGCAAAGAGTTCTGGGCAAAGACTCCACATGGCAAGATGCATGGCACCATTGCAGACATATGGGCTGAGGAAGTACAGGCTCTCATGCCTGTTGCCCGACCATTCGATGGGTTTGTCGAATATACCAAGCGGGTAACCCCAACTTGCCTCGTGAACCTGGAACGTAACCGCTATAGCGTTCCGGCATCCTTTGCCAATCGGCCCGTGAGCGTTCGCGTCTATCCGGATCGTATCGTTATAGCTGCGGAAGGTCTGATAGTCTGCGAACATCGACGCATTATTGACCGATCCCATAGTGGACCGGGACAGACAGTTTACGATTGGCGGCACTATCTCGCGGTCGTGCAGCGCAAACCCGGCGCTCTTCGCAATGGCGCACCATTTACGGAGCTTCCCGAAGCTTTCAGGACGCTACAGCAGCACCTGCTTAGAAGGCCAGGTGGTGATCGTGAGATGGTCGATATCCTGGCTCTTGTGCTTCAGCATGATGAACAGGCCGTGCTCGTGGCTGTCGAATTGGCGTTAAAGGCAGAGGTTCCGACCAAAACCCATGTTCTGAACCTGCTACATCGTCTAATTGACGAGAAGTCCTTCACGCCACCGACGATCGACGCGCCGCAAGCTCTCACGCTCACCACTGAGCCCCAGGCCAATGTCGAACGCTATGATGCCCTGAGAAAGACGGAGGTGCGGCATGCGTCATAATCCTGCAGGCGGCGCTATCGTCATCATGTTGCGGCAACTGAAGATGCACGGGATGGCACAAGCCGTCGGTGAACTGATCGAGCAGGGAGCGCCGGCGTTTGAGGCTACTATTCCGATTCTGTCGCAGCTTCTCAAAGCTGAGACGGCGGAACGAGAGGTCCGATCAACGGCCTATCAGCTCAAGAC
>NZ_LXKN01000065.1 GCF_001692325.1 Rhizobium sp. AC27/96
TGGCTCTGACGCACATTTGCTGCTGTGCAGGTCTACGACGCACCGATCAACCGCGCCTGCAGGAGATCGAGTTTTGCTCTTCCGTACATCTGGCGCTTAATGAGCTTTAAGCGTGTGATCTGTCCTTCCGTTTGCCCATTTGACCACGGTGATATGATTGCATTCCTGACGGCGTCGAGGTCTTTTTCGACGCCGCCGGCAAACGATCCGACCAAGCTGTCCTTAGCGGCTTCCAACCACTCGTCGAGCTTCCGCGCTGTCTTCGAGCGGATCATGGACTGGAAATCACCAATGGCCGTACGGGCGACCACAAGGTCCGGGACGTTCACTTCGATCGCCGCCACCAGGATCGCTTCGGATTTTGCAAGGTCGTCGCGCGCGGTGGTCATGAGCCGTGCGATAACCCGTGCGGACGGCGTTCTGGCGAGCCCGCTCTGATTGGCCTTTTCCGCAAGACGTCGGCGTTGAGCCCATTGCGATACGACACCACTCTGTCCCACAAAGCCCTTCGTCTTCATCTCACGCCAGAGTGCCGAAGCGTTCCGTGCCCCTTCTTCCCAGCGGCTGTTGAGCCAAGGCGACCAGCTATCCAGAGAACTTGGCCGCGTTCGGAACACGTCGAGACGCTGCCCCCTTAAAATGTCGCGAACGAGCTTCCGGCTATGGCCGGTTTGCCGCACAATCTGCCGAATTGATGTTCCCTTTTTCGACAGCTCCCGAACCGCCTCGTTCGTTTCCTGGCGGCGTAGATACCCCTCATACTGCAGCTTCTCGGCGTAGGTCAGAAGCTTTGGATCAACGACACTGCTGCCGACCGCCTGCCTGATCTGTCGCATCGACTTGCCGACAGCGTCGAGGAAGGCCCGGCTGGAATTCTCCATTAGGTGCCAGCGATCAGCAACCTGCTCAGCATTGGGCAATGCCTTCGCAATAGCCTCACCATAGCCGCCGCCCCGATCGCGAGCGACGGTGGAGATCGACTGATGCCCGGCAAGCCACGCTCGAGACGTATCCAACGCTCGATCCTGTAGCAGGGTGACGGGCTTCCGCCGCTCCAGATCGCAGACGATCGTTCCATAGGTTTGGCCCCGCCGGAAAGCAAAATCATCAATGCCGATGACGGTGAGTTCATCATCCTGGTCGGCAACACGGCGGCGAACCACCCGCAGCAGTGTGTCATTGCTCACTGGTACCATCAGACGATTGGCAAAGGCCGCCGCCGGTCTGCCACCGAGCGCCAAACCAAGATGGTGAACAATGGTCTCCAGCCGCTGGGTGCGCCGACCGTAACGTGCGAGCACGCCACTATCGAACTGTTCGCAGAAGATACGCCGACCGCACAGAACGGCATCGCACCAGAACCGACGCGTCACGATCGCCAGCTCAACTCGACGACCGCCAAACGGCAGGTCAGCGGGCCGACGCAGATATCGGCTTTGAACTCGTCGGCTCTGTCGACCACAGGCTGGACACGTTCCGGAGAGGGCGCGCGATCGCAGCCGAACTTGCACACGCTCTTCGATAATCGTCACATCATCAACTGCAAAACCGGACGGAGCGAGGCTCGCCCGTTGAAATCGTTGCTGCATAGCTGATCCTCCGATGAACCAGCAGAAGCATCATCCTCAACAGCAGCAAATGTGAGTCAGAGCC
>NZ_LXKN01000066.1 GCF_001692325.1 Rhizobium sp. AC27/96
GCCGTGGAAGTTCAGCCTGCGCGAGGGCGCCAAGGGCGTGCAGCTTGCAGAACTCGCCCAACAGAGCTGGCAAGAACGTCGATGGGTCGATGTGCCGAAACTCAATGCGCGATAGAGATTTGGCTTAGGGGAAATAGAAATCTATTCGGAAACGACCGGTTTCGGGCGAGACCCCTGATATCGCGTCGTTTCCGCCCCATCTATTGAAGTCAGCAATTAGACAATGTCCGGAGGAGAACGAGAATGAGCTTTCAATCCTACAATCCAACGACGGGCGAACTCATCGGCACCTATGAGGAGCATAGCGATTCCGAGGTCGAGCGGCTGCTGCAGCAATCCCACGATACGTGGAAGAGCTGGTCGAAGACGCCGATCACCGAGCGCAGCGCCTTCTTGATCCGCCTTGCCGATCTGCTGGAAAGCCGCGCCGAGGAATACGGCGCCCTGATCGTCTCGGAGATGGGCAAGCCACTCGCTGAAGCGATCGGCGAGGTGAAGAAATCGGCCTTCGGCGCGCGGCATTTCGCCAGCGACGGCCCGGCCTATATCGCCGATGAAGCCATCCCGGGTACGCCGGGCAAGATCATCTATCAGTCGATCGGCCCGATCTTCGGCGTCATGCCGTGGAACCTGCCATTCTGGCAGGTGCTGCGCTTCTTCATTCCGGCCGCTTTGGTCGGCAATACCGTCATCGTCAAGCATGCCGAAAGCGTGCAGGGTTCAGCCGCGGCGATCGAGAAGCTGATTCTCGATGCCGGCGCGCCCGCTGGCCTCTATACAAACCTTGTCATCGACCGCCGTCGTGCGCCGAAGGTCATCAGCGATCCACGCATTGCTGCTGTCACGGTCACCGGTAGCACCCAGGCCGGCCGTTCGGTGGCAGAGCAGGCCGGCGCTCTTGGCAAGAAGGCTGTGCTGGAGCTCGGTGGCTCCGATCCGTTCATCGTCTTCGCCGATGCCGATTTCGACAAGGCCGTGCAGATGGCAGTCGTCTCGCGCTATTCCAACAATGCCCAGAGCTGCATTG
Source organism: Rhizobium sp. AC27/96 (assembly GCF_001692325.1). GTDB lineage: Bacteria > Pseudomonadota > Alphaproteobacteria > Rhizobiales > Rhizobiaceae > Rhizobium. The sequence continues at coordinate 1,028 of NZ_LXKN01000066.1, forward strand.
CCGCCAAGCGCCTTTTCGTCGAGGAGTCGATTGCCGAGCGCTTCACCGCCGCCTTTGTCGAGGCCGTGAAGAAAATCCCGGTCGGCGATCCGATGAAATCGGAAACCAAGCTCGGACCTCTGGCACGCAAGGATATTCGCGATACCGTGCATCGCCAGGTGACGGATGCGGTCGGCGCCGGTGCCAAGGTGCTTGCCGGCGGCAAGCCGATCGAGGGGCCGGGCAATTTCTATGAAGCGACCGTGCTTGCAGGGCTGCCACACGATGCCGCCGTTGCCCGTGAGGAATTCTTCGGGCCGGTCGCGATGCTCTTCACCTTCAAGAACGAAGAGGAAGCCATCGCTCTTGCCAATGACACGGAATATGGCCTCGGCGCCACCGTCTGGAGCGGCAATCCCGAGCGTGCCGAACGTGTTGCAGCAAGCATCGAGGCCGGTGCCGTGTTCATCAACGATTTTGTCCGCTCTGACCCACGCGCACCTTTCGGCGGCGTCAAGGGCTCCGGCTTCGGTCGCGAACTCGGCGGCCTTGGCGCCCGCGAACTGACGAATGCGAAGCTGGTCTGGAAGGGGGCGTGACACGGTGATGTCACGCCGCTGGCAGTGGACTGGCGGGATCTAGAACTTCAGGCTTTCGTCTTTCCAGAGGCGAAAGCCGCCGAGAAAAGCATTCTCGTTGTCGCCGGCGCGGCAGCCTTCAGGCAATGTTTCGAGCTTTTCGACATTGCCGCCGCCAATGACGGTCTCATGCGGTAGCAATGCCGCCTGCAACCGGTTGACGACCTTCTCGACAGACTTGCGCCATTTCTTCTTGCCGTATTTCTCAAGGCCGCGCTCGCCGACGAAATCCTCGAATGTGTCGTCCTTCTTGTAGGGCAGGTGCGCGAGTTCCATGGGCAGGCAGACATTGTTGACGACCATTGCCGAACCGAGCCCGGTGCCGAGCCCGATAAACAGCATATTGCCGCCCTTATAGCTGCCGATTGCCTGCATGACGGCGTCGTTGACGAGCCGGACAGGCTTGCCGAAAGCGGCCGAGAAATCGAAGTCTTTCCAGCCGGGACCGAGATTGTGCGGCTCCACCGCCGGTTTGTTGTCCACCACCGGCCCCGGATATCCCATGCCGATCACGTCGTATTGCCAGTCGGCGGTAAGCTCCTTGACCGTTTCGACCATCTTCTTCGCCGACATCGTCGCACCGGAAACGGCTGCGCGCCGTTCGCTGCCCGTGCTTAGAAGCATTTTGACATGCGAACCGCCAAGATCGATCGCCAGCACGACGAGATCCTTCGGGGCGGCGGACGTTTTTGGTTTGATGGATTTTGGTTTTGCGACCATGATGCGCCTCTCTTTCGGTGCGTTTGTTGTCGACTGACGTTTACTTGTCGCCATCCGCCACGACGACGGAGAAGTCCTCTCCCTCCCAATGGTCGGTGTCAGGCCAATAGAAGGTAAAGACGATCACAGTGCCTGCCGGCAGCCGTTCGGTTGCAAGCTCGGCGACGTCGATGCCGAAGCCGTTTTGGTGCGTCGTGATATCGCTTTCCGTTGCCCAGCCATCCGAGCTCCAGCGCACCACGGCCTTGGCCATCACCTCGATCCTGAGGCGCTTGCCGACGGAAACCTGCGCAGTCTTGTTGTTGAAGCGCCAGAGCACGAAGGGTGCGGTGGTCTTGTTTTTCACATAGCGTTCGACACCTTGTGGCGGCATGTCGAAAACAGCATTGTCTCTGAGTGACCGCAGCAGCTTGATGTGCTCTGCATGCGCCCAGACAAGCGGCATCGCGCTGCCGGAGGGCTCGCCGAACACAAGGCCTTTTTCGGGAATATCGGGCTGATCCCAAACCTGTTCCGGCAATAGCCCCCCCGGCCCGGCTGATCCCTCAAGAGCGCTGAGCAAGGCGATGGCCGCTTTCGGCCTGCCGGCCGCAAGCTCGTAGTGGGCTCGTTCGCCGGCAAGCAACGGCCATGGGCGGCCGATGCCGGTGCCATCGAACGCGCCGCCATCGGCATGCTCGCCATAGCCATCTCCGGTATAGCGATACCAGAGCGGACCTTGCGGCAGATCGCATTTGAGCTGCGCATCGATTACCTTAACGGTGTCGACGATGCGCGGATCATTGGCGGAACGCAGGCCGAAACGAACGAGCGCCAGGGCATCCGGACTGACGACGCGGGCGGTCGGCAGATAGGATTCTCCGGGCGGGCGGTTCTTGATCGGCACGAAGCCATCGGCAGGCGAGGCGCCGTCGGCGATCTCGGGTGGAGCGATGCGAACGTAGTAGCCTTTGACGCCAAGATCGATGCCCGTGGCATCGGCAGGGACATAGGTCCAGCGCTCGACCTGGTCGTTCCAGGCGTCCGCGGTCTGGCGCAGATAGTCGGCATTGTGATCCTGGCCGGCAATCTCCAGAATATCGGCAGCTGCCAGCAACGCGGCGATTTCCACAGCAAGCGTGAAGGGCGAGAAACCGCCATCCTCTTCCCAGCGGTCCTCCCCCGTCACCGGGCCGTTGACGACCACGTAGCGCGCGGCTCTCTCGACCATCGAAACATAGGAGAGCAGCGCATCGCCGGTGAGCGCTCCCTCGCGGCGCAGAGCGTCGGCAAGCAGGATCGGGAAGGCGCATTCGTCCATCTGAATGCCGGTCCAGTAGGGTTCGCCATCGAGCCAGGCGTTCTGCGGCCAGTGGCCGTCAGCCTCCTGGATCACCCGAAGGTAGGCAAGGATGCGCAGTGCATCCTGCGGGGCGCCAGCCGCAAGGAAGCCGCCGGCCGTCTCGACGAGATCGCGCGGCCAGACCAGGTGGTAGCCCCCGAGATCCTCATCGCCCTTGGCAAAACCCCAGGGGATGGAGAGCGAGGCAACGGCAGGCCCTTCGAAGGAGAGGGGGCGATGCGTGGCAAGAACAGCCGTGGAGATCCGGTAGCGATTGACTTCGGGCGGTGGCGCTCTCGGCTCATCCAGCGCCAGCAATGTGCTCTGCCATCTCCGCCAGTCGGCGACATATGTGCGCTCTGCATCCTTGTAGCCGGCCTGCAGGCTGGCAAGTGCGTTGTAGCCGGCTTCCTCGGCGCGGTTTCCGAAGCCGAGCGAGATGAGAACGGTATCGCTGCCAGCCGAAAGATCGATTTCGCCCGTCAGCGCCACATTGCCGTTGGCGGCATGGGTGACGCGCGGATCGAGTTCTCCGGTATCCTGCAATTGTCGCCATCCATCGGAAATGCCGACATAGCCGGCCGATGCCGTCCGCCAGCCGCCACTGACGGCTAGCGCCAGCGAGGTGCCGCCCTTGCCTGTTGCAAAGAGCATCGGCGTGCCCTTGTAATCGCCGACCCAGCCGGTATTGCCGGCGCCGGCATTGACCAGATGCGGGGCGGCCAGCACGAAGAGCCGATAGTCGTGAACCGACCCTTGCAGGGCTTCGAACGATATTTGCTGAAGCAGGCTGTTGCGCACGGGATCGACGATGATGCGCTTGATGATGCGGTAGCGCCCGTCGAGCGCCGTGTTGACGAGCCGATAGGCCGGAACGCCGTCTTCGACTGTCGTGACCACACTTTCGGTATCGCGTTTTTCCTCGGAAAAATAGCCGTCCGGACCGGTGACGATCAGGCCGAGGTCGCGCGTGCAGGCGCAGTCGACACGCGGAAAATAGACTTCGTTGAGAATGCCGTGGCTGAGCGTAAACCATATGCGGCAGGCAGGCGAGAGTGCCGTGCCGACGCCGCTCTTCGCGCTGGATGTCCAGCGAGGGGCGATACCCCCCGCGTTGGAGCCCGAAGTATCGTCCTGTGTCATGTGTCCATCTCCATTGTCGCTGCAATCTGCTCCGACAAAGCTGCTTCGGCAAGTGCTGCTTGCGACGATGCTGATATGACGCATTGGCTGTGGTCAATGCCATTCAACTGTTGTTGATCAAGTTAGCCGGCAAAGGGCTTAAGGCCGTCTTCTGCACACAAAGTGGACATCCAGGCGTCGGTTTGCCAATTTCGCGTCGGAGGTCATCGCGCCTTTGATCGCCAGACCAGAAGCCGTCGTTCGAAGGCCGCGATCACGGCAGAGGTTGCGTAGCCGAGGGCTCCGAGAAGGATGACGCCCGCATAGAGATCAGGTGCCCTGAAAGAACGTGCTGAAAGAAGGATCCAGTTGCCCAGCCCGTTGCGCCCGGCAATCATCTCGCAGACGATCGACAGGATCAGCGCGACGGTAAGGCCGAGCCGCATGCCTGAGAGGATATCGGGTGACGCCGAAGGCAGCGCGACCTTCCAGATGACCTTTGCGCGCGAAAAGCCGAGCGCCCGCATCACCTCGTAAAGGCGCGGCTCCACCGCCGAAAAACCGTGAATCGTCGCCAGCAAAACGGGCCACATGGCGCCAAAGGCAATGACGACAAGCACCATTCCGTCCGAGAGTCCGAAGATCGCAATGGCTACAGGGATCGTGGCCGAAGCCGGGAGAGGACGCAGGAACTCAAGCATCGGGGCGAGATAGGCGCGCAGCGCGGGCGAACTGCCGATGACTGCGCCCAATACAACGCCAGCAAGTGAGGCGATCAGCCAACCCCAGAACATGCGTTCGATGGTGGCGAGGAGTTTGGTACCGAGGTCTCCCTGGCTGAAGCCGGTCATCAGGGCTTTCCAGGCGCGATCGGGGCCGGGAAGGAAGACGGGATTGACCAACCGATGATCCGCGGCAAGCTGCCAGAGCCAGACGAGGAAAATCGCCACGGCCAGGCTGCCGGCGAGAAAGAGCAGGCGCGATCCCCATCTCATGTCGTCACCCCGATCGTGGCCGCCCGTCCTAGAAAGCGGTGCTGCGCTATGGATAGCAAGGCATTGACGGCCCAGCCGAGCAATCCGGTCCAGACCAGATAGGCGAGCATGGTAGCCGGCTGCAGGCCCTGCTGGGCAACCAGAATGCCATAGCCGAGCCCGAGAGGATTGATCGCGATCTCGACGGTCACCGCCACGACCAACGCCATCGCCGCGGCAAGACGGAAAGCGACGATGATGCGCGGCAGGGCGGCCGGCAGCACGATCGTGCACAGGCGTCGCCATGGCGAAAGGCGAAGCGCCCGGGCCACTTCCAACAGACGCGGCTCGATACCCGCCATGGCGGAGCGCACGAGGATCATCATCGGCCAGATGCAGGAGAAGGCAACGATCGCAATTTCCATGCGGAACCCGAAACCGAATACCAGCATCGCAATCGGCAATATCGCCACCGATGGGATCGGCCTGATCAGTTCGACGCTGACTTCCATGAGCCGGTCGACCACACTGGCGAGGCCAAAAAGTATGCCGAGCATCAGGCCGATCAACCCGCCGAGCACGAGCCCGGCTCCGGCGGAGATCAGGGTATCACGCGTCGCCGTCAGCAAGGATGTGTCGGCAATGCTGCGGAAGAGGGCAAGGGCGATATCGCTTGGTGCAGCCAGCGACAACGAGGTCGATCCTTCGACACGCATGGCGACTTCGGCAAGCAGGATCAATATTGCCGGGACGACAAGCCCTCTCCACCATCCGGCTTTCATTGTTCGGCTCTTTCGATGAAGTCGAACAGCGCACGGCGTAGCCGCAGGAATTCCGGCATTTCGCGTGTTTCGAGCTGGTTGCGCGGGCGGGGCAGATTGACGTTCAATTCGATGCCGATACGGCCGGGCCTCGGCAGCAATCCGATGACCCTGTCTCCAAGGTAGACGGCTTCTTCCAGATCATGCGTGACGAACAGGACCGTCGTGCCGGTTTCGGCAACAAGCGCCAGCATCTCGTCCTGCAGGCCCTGGCGCGTCATCGCGTCGAGCGCGCCGAAGGGCTCGTCCATCAGCAGGACCGAGGGTTCCTGTGCCAGACAGCGCGCGATCTGGATGCGCTGCTGCATGCCGCCGGACATTTCGGTCGGATATTTATGTTCATGTCCGGCTAGCCCCACCTTGGCAAGCAGGGCATGGGAGCGGTCCGTGCGCTCGGCGCGCGGCGTGCCTGCTGCCTCCAGTGCAAGTGACACGTTGGACGCGGCCGTGCGCCAGGGCAGCAAGGCCTTTCCATAGTCCTGGAAAACGATCGCCACGTCGCGTCTGGGCGCCGTGAGCGGCTGGCCCATGAAGCGCACCGTTCCGCCATTCGGGCGCACCAGCCCGCCCGCCATGCGCAGGGCGGTGGTCTTGCCACAGCCGGATGGACCGATGACACAGACGATCTCACCGCGGCGGATCGTCAGGGAGAGATCCGAGATGATCGCCCGGTCGCCATAGGCAAGACCAATTCTATCGAAGTCGATTACTGCGCTGCTTGATATCACGGCGTCCATGTTCTTCATTTCCCGGCCAAGGGGGTGGGGCCGTGGTAGACAATATCCAGGGTCTGATGGAGGTGAGCGGAAAGTTCGGCTTCTGCCCGATCGGCATCTCTCGAAAGGACGATGTCGGCCAGAAGCCTATGCTGCTGGATGAAGCCTTGATGGTGGTCGATGCGGCTCATCATCGTGCGCCTGTAGCGGTAGGCCTGATAGTAGAGATCGTCGTGAAGGCGCAGCAGGCGCTCGGAGCCGCAGGCTTCCAGCAGCGAGCGATGAAACGCCTTGTGCAGATGGTCGAATTCCGAAGATCCCTCCCGCATGGTTTCCGGGTCTCGCTCGACCGACCGGACAAGGCGGTGCAGAGAGGAGAGGATGCCGGCTTCCCATTCGTCATGGCCGTCGCGGATCGAGCGGCGAAGCGCTTCGGTTTCGACGAGGATGCGCACCTGGGTGATGTCGGCGAGGTCGGCTTCGGAAACGCTTGCGACGCGAAACCCTCTCTGCCCGACGGCCGAAACGAGACCGCGCGACACCAGACGCGAAAGTCCTTCCCGCAAGGGGGTTGCGCCGATCTCATATCGCTCGGACAGGGCCTGGATGCCAAGCCGATCTCCCGGCTGCCAAACGCCGGCAAGAATATCGTGCTCCAAGACGGCCGCAGCTCTTTCGCTGAGGGTCTCGGAGCTTGCCAGCTCCGCCACGGTTCCGAACAACTTGGTCACCCATCACTCCCTGATTATTTCTCGATCAGTGTAGCCGTATCCGGCTTTCCCTGCAGCATATGTTGCTGTGCCATGGTGGCGGCCCACCAGTCGAGCTGTTCCTGATCGAGCGTTGGATCGGAGAAAGACAGCTTCATCTTCGACAGCACAGTCGGCGGGATCTTGGTGAAATCGGCGATAGCCTTACGCCCCGCATCCGGATCGTCGTTGACGATCTTGGCGGCTTCGCCGATGGCAGCTCGGAATGCCGCGACCGACTGCGGATTGGCATCGGCCCATTCGCGCGTTGCGGCATAAAGGATGGCCGGGCGCCCGTCGGGTACGGCTTTCAGGAAGTATCCCGCATTGGTGCCGACCTTCGATTCGATGATGCGCGACATCATCGGCTCGGCCGTCACGACGGCATCGACGGCGCCTGATTTCAGCGTGTCACCCATGGTCGGAAAGGTAACCTCGACGAAATTGACCTGCTTCGGATCGACGCCATTATCGATCAGCCATTTGGAGAACAGCACCTGCAGAAATGCGCCGATGCCCGGTGCTCCCACCTTCTTGCCGACAAAATCGGCCGGCTTGGCTATGCCGCTATTGGGGCCGACCAGCACGCCGACGGTGTCGTAGGTCGATTGCGCCGTCGAGCTGGCGCCCGACACGCCGACAAGGTCAAGCCCGCCATCGACGGCCTGCAGGAACACGGTCGGCGTTGGGCCGCCGATCTGTACGGAGTCCGAAAGCAGGGCTGCCGGAATATTGGAATTGAGGCCGATCAGGGTCATCGAGACATCGAGACCGTGCTTCTTGAAGATGCCTTGTTCGAGCGCGACTGCGGCAGATGCGCAGTCGGTGGTCGCAGTGCAGCCGATATTGATTTTCTGATCGGCGGCCGCAGTTCCTGACCAAGCGACAAAGGCAAGGCCTGCGGCGAGCGCGGCCTTCGAAATCGAGTTCATGGTTTCTCCTCCCTAAGAAATCCGCTTCCCAATCGGGTCGGTTTCAGATATCGATAAAAGCACAAAATATATATGATCTCAAGTCATGTATAGAATTTGGAGGAGAAAGAGCCGATGAAGCTTGCGACCTATCGAGCCGCCGCTGGCGATATCAGGATTGGAATTGTGTATGCCGGCGATGGTCGTTTGTTCGACCTGCATGCCGCCGCAACTAAAGCCGGCGCCGGCGGATTGCATCGCTTCACATCCATGCTCGCATTGATCGAGGGTGGCGATGCCGCGCTGGCCGAGGCATCCGAGCTGTTTGAAAAACAGGCCGGCGACGTCACGCTCTCTGTCGCGATTGCCGATGTCCGCTTGTTGGCTCCGCTACCGCAGCCCACGCAGATGCGTGATGGCATGAGCTATGAGACCCATATTCGCCAATCGTCGCGCGGTATGCGCCGCCTGGCTCTGGGGGATGACAAGCAGGCGATCGCTGTTCTGGACGCCGAGCCGCTGCCGCCGCTTGCCGACGTCTACAAGCAGCTGCCGATCTACTACATCACCAATCGGATGATTGTTTCAGGCCCGGAAGACACGATCGTCTGGCCCGATTATTCCAGGGTCATGGATTACGAGCTGGAATATGGCGTCGTCGTCGGCAAGAGCGGCAAGGACATCAGCGTCGAGAATGCCCGCGACCATATCTTCGGCTATACGATCTTCAACGATTTCTCCGCTCGCGACCAGCAGGCCAAGGAGATGCCCGGTTGGCTTGGGCCAGCCAAGGGGAAAAGCTTCGATGGTGCCAATGTGCTCGGCCCCTGGATCGTCACCAAGGACGAACTCACCGATCCCTATTCGCTCAAGGCCTCGGTGCGTGTGAACGGCGAACTGCGCTGCGAGAGCACGACATCGGGTATGCTGTTCAGCTTCGAAGCGATCCTCTCGCATATGTCGCAGGGCGAGACCGTTCACGCCGGCGAATTCATCGGCTCCGGTACGATAGGCAATGGCTGTGGCCTTGAAACCGGCATCTTTCTGCGAGACGGCGATGTCGTCGAGCTCGAATTCGAAAAGATCGGCATTCTCAGGAACAAGGTTTCGCGCCGAGCTTCCTAGCGGCTGGCCATATCAAGCGGAGAAGATAACCCATGACCCAACGTATCATCGATCTGTCGGTCCCGATCGCCAACGATATCCCGGCCGATCCGCCGATCCAGATTCCGGCGATCACCTATATCGATCATAGCCAGAGCCTAAACCAGATCCTGTCCTTCTTTCCCGGCCTGAAGGCGGAAGACTTGCCCGATAGCGCCGGTTGGGCGGTGGAGCATGTTGCGCTCTCCACCCACAATGGAACGCATCTCGATGCCCCCTGGCACTATCACCCGACGATGAACCATGGCGAGCCGGCCTGGCGCATCGATCAGGTTCCGTTGGAATGGTGCTACCAGCCCGGCGTCAAGCTCGACTTCCGTCATTTCCCCGACGGCTATGTCGCAACGGCTGCCGATGTCGAAGCCGAACTGAAGCGCATCGGCCATAAGCTGAGCCCGCTTGAAATCGTTGTGGTCAACACATCGGCCGGAGCCAAATTCGGCCAGCCAGATTATGTCGCGAGCGGCTGCGGCATGGGCTATGAGGCGACCATGTACCTGACAGATCAGGGCGTGCGCGTCACCGGTACGGATGGCTGGAGCTGGGATGCGCCCTTTGTGCACACGGCGAAAAAATATACGGAAACCGGCGATGCCTCTCTCATCTGGGAAGGGCACAAGGCGGGCCGCCACACAGGCTATTGCCACATCGAAAAGCTGCACAATCTCGAGGCGCTTCCCTCGACCGGCTTCATCCTCAGCTGCTTCCCTGTGAAGATCGAGAACGCATCGGCCGGATGGACCCGCGCGGTTGCGATCATCTCGGACTGACAGGCCTCGCGCCATCACCACAGGAAGCCGCTGAACCCTGCTTGAGCGGGAGCATCATGCCGTTTCCGGCCTTGCCATTCGGTTCCCTCGCAAGGCGAGGGAACCTTTTCCAGTCTGGGGCTTTCCGTTGGACGATTTCCAGAACCGGATGGTTGCCGATTGTCGCGCTTATTCTCGATTGACCGGCAACGCCGGGCCCTCGTTCCGCTTGGGTTCCTGAATTTTTTCATGGCCGACGTCCAGGCGGGCATCGGTCCATTTCTCGGCGTCTTCCTGATCGCACATGGCTGGCAAAGCGGGCCGATCGGTTCCGTCATGACGATCGGCGGCATTGCCGGCATGATCATGACGGCGCCAGCCGGGGCCTTTATCGACGAGACCAAACGCAAGCGAACCTGCGTGATCGTTCTCGGCATCTGCACCGTGCTTGCCTCGATGATCATTCTCACGTCGCAAACCTTCTGGGTCGTGGCGTTGTCGCAGGTCGCGACCGCCATCGCGGGTGCTGCAATCGGCCCGGCGCTCAACGGCATCACGCTCGGCATCGTCCGGCAGGCAGGCTTCAATCGCCAGAATGGCTATAATCAGGCGCTCAATCATGCCGGCAATCTGGTCGGCGCCGGCCTGTCCGGATGGCTTGGCTGGGCATATGGATTGACGGCGGTCTTCTGGCTTGCGGCCGTCTTCGGCGTGTTCTCGATCATTTCCGTGCTGATGATCCCGCGTGAGGCGATCGACGACGATGAAGCGCGAGGCGCGGTTCATGTCGTCACGGATCCTCAAGGGAAAACCGGTTCTGTCGAACAGCGCAAGGCAAGCGGCTTCGGCGTGCTCGCCGATTCCAAACCGCTGCTTCTCCTGGCCGGCGCGCTGGCATTGTTCCATCTGGGCAATGGCGCGATGCTGCCGCTCTTCGGGCTGGCGGTCGTCGCGGCCAAGCAGGGCGATCCCGCAGGCTTCGTCGCCCTGACCATCGTCGTCGCGCAGGCCACCATGATCATCACATCGCTCATCGCCATGCATGTCGCGGAGAAGAGAGGGCAGTGGCTGGTGCTGCTGATATCCTTCATTGCGCTGCCCGTTCGCGGCTTTGTCGCGGCTCATCTCATCACGTCCTGGGGCGTCTATCCCGTGCAGATTCTCGATGGTATCGGTGCCGGCCTGCAGAGTGTCGCCGTTCCCGCACTGGTCGCGCGTATCCTGAATGGAACGGGCCGGATCAATGTCGGCCAGGGTGTCGTCATGACAGTGCAGGGTGTCGGCGCATCCCTAAGCCCGGCCATTGGCGGCTGGCTGGCGCAGGAAATCGGCTATAGCGCGATGTTCATGATCCTCGGCAGTTTTGCGTTCGGATCGATCGCGCTCTGGGTCGGATTTCACGGCGTTCTGCGAGCCGCCTCTGCGGTCCCGGGCCTTGATGTCGCGCCGGCCGCTCCGTCCTGAACCCCGATCCTAAGGCGCTCCAAGGCGCCGCGACACCATTCTCGCAGCACTCCTCACGCGCTCGCCGATCTTGTCGATATCGCCATCCGGAAGCCGATGGATGGGGCCGGAAACGGAAATGCCGGCCACGGCTTCGCCGTGCACATTCAGGATCGGCGCCGCGACGCATCGCATCCCCTTGGTTCGCTCCTCATCGTCGAATGAGTAACCTCTCTCCTGCGTCTTCAACAGCTCCTCGCGCAGCTGTTCGAAAGAATGCACGGTATTGTCCGTGAAACGTTCGAATTCCTTCTTCTTGAAGAGGCTCGAAAGCCGCTCATCGTCATAGGTACTGAGAAGAGCCTTGCCGATGCCGGAGGCGTGCAGGGGCGACAATGTGCCCGGCGGGAAGAAGGCGCGGATGGACTCATGGGTTTCCACCTGGCTGACGAACAGGACGTTGCCATCCTTCTCGATGCCGAGATTGGATGTCTCCCCCGTTTCAAGCATGAGCTCGCGCATGATCGGGCGGCTCCGCTCGACGACGTTGGAGCGGCGGAGAAAAGCGGCACCAAGCCGATAGGCCTCGGGGCCGATATGCCAGATCTGCCGATCGGGGCTGATCTCGACGAACTCGCGGCGCTCCAGCGTCGCCAGTACGCGGTGCATGGTCGCCGTCGATTGATCGAGCTGGCTTGCCAGCTCGGACAGCGTCTTGCCCTCCGGTGTGGCGAGAGCGTCAAGGACATCCAGTGCCCGATCGAGTGCCTGGATCGTGTTTTGTGTTTGCGGGCCGTTGAAGGCCTTGGGGCGGCCTCTTCGGCGTGGTTCAGCGGGCATTAGCCGTCGTCTCCTGCAGGATTCAATTGATGAAAAATTCTGGCTTGAAAAATACATTTGTACAATGAAAAAATATTAAGTCTTTGATTATTAATGGTATTACCGTATAAATCTCAGTTTTGAAAAATGATTTCAAAAAAATTTATCTCCGATTTCCGGCGTGCTATCCATTCTTCAACAACAGGAGGCCGCCCAAATGTACATGCAGAACCCAGTCTTCATTCCGGGCCCGACGAACATGCCTGAGATCCTTCGCAAGGCCACGGACATGCCGACGCTCGATCACCGCTCGCCCTTGTTCGGAGAGATCCTGCGCCCGGCGCTTGCTGGCGTGAAGAAGATCCTGAAAACCGAAGCGGCCGCCGTCTACGTATTTCCGTCCACGGGAACCGGCGGCTGGGAAACGGCGGTCACCAATACGCTCAGCCCCGGCGACCGCGTTCTTGCCGCCCGCCATGGCATGTTCAGCCAGCGCTGGATCGATATGTGCCAGCGGCACGGGCTGAAGGTTGATATTGTCGAAGCCGCCTGGGGCGCCGGCGCTCCCGCTGATCGCTATGAGGAAATCCTTGCGGCCGATACCGCGCATGAGATCAAGGCGGTTCTCGTCACCCATAACGAGACGGCAACCGGCGTCAAATCCGATATCGCCGCCGTTCGCCGCGCGATCGATGCCGCCGAGCATCCCGCTCTGTTGTTCGTTGATGGCGTCAGCTCCATCGCGTCGATGGATTTCCGCATGGACGAATGGTCTGTCGATATCGCCATCACAGGCTCGCAGAAGGGCTTCATGCTGCCGGCAGGCCTCGCAATCACTGCCTTTTCGCCGAAGGCGCTGGCGGCGGTCGAAACGGCCAGGCTTCCGCGGACATTCTTCGATATTCGAGACATGGCGCGGAGCTATTCAAACAATGCCTATCCCTACACGCCGGCCGTTGGCCTCCTGAACGGGCTCAAGCTGTCGACGGAACTGCTGCTAGCGGAAGGCATGGAGAATGTCTTCGCCCGCCATCGCCGCATTGCTTCGGGCATTCGCGCTGCCGTACGCGCATGGGGGCTGGAGCTTTGCGCCAGGAGCGAAGATCTCTACTCGGACACGGTCAGCGCGATCCGGACGCCTGAGGGCTTCGATGCCACATCGATCGTCGCCCACGCCGCCAAGACATATGATGTCGCCTTTGGGGTTGGCCTCGGCGAAGTTGCCGGCAAGGTCTTCCGTATCGGGCATCTCGGCAGCCTGACAGATGTCATGGCCCTTTCCGGCATTGCAACAGCCGAGATGGTCATGGTCGATCTCGGCCTCAACATCAAGCTCGGCTCGGGTGTCGCGGCGGCGCAGGAGCATTATCGCAACGGCCGCGCTTCGAAAATCCAGGCTGCGGCCTGAGGAGAGCCAGACCCATGTACATCCCGACACTCGCCGACATGATCGCCGCAGAAGAGCGGATCAGGCGTCATATCCATCGCACACCGGTTCTGACCTCCAGCTTCATCAATTCGCTTGTGGGAGCCGAGCTGTTCTTCAAATGCGAGAACTTCCAGAAAGCGGGAGCCTTCAAGGCACGCGGCGCGTCGAATGCCGTTTTTGGTCTCAGTGACGAGCAGGCTGCGAGGGGTGTTGCCACGCACTCCTCCGGCAATCATGGGACCTGCCTTTCCTATGCGGCCGGCCGTCGGGGGATTCCCTGCACCGTCGTCATGCCGCGCACAGCGCCACAGGCAAAGAAGGATGCTGTTCGGGATTATGGTGGCAAGGTCGTCGAGTGCGAACCCTCGACCTCATCGCGTGAAGCCGTTTTCGCCGAAGTCGTCGCCGAGACCGGTGCGGAGTTCGTGCATCCCTACAATGATCCGCGTGTTATCGCTGGTCAGGCGACGTGCTCGAAAGAGCTGATCGAACAGGTGGACGGGCTTGATGCCGTCATCGCCCCGATCGGCGGCGGCGGTATGGTTTCGGGAACCTGCCTCACTTTGTCGAACCTCGCACCCCACATCCGGGTTTATGCGGCCGAACCTGGGCAGGCCGACGATGCATATCGCAGCTTCAAGGCCGGCCATATCATCGCGGACGACGCGCCGAACACCGTGGCCGATGGCCTCAAGGTGCCGCTCAAGGACCTGACCTGGCATTTCGTCAGAAACCACGTCACGGACATTCTGACGGCTTCAGAGGAAGAGATCGTCGATGCGATGAAGCTCATCTGGAAGCGGATGAAGATCGTCATGGAACCATCCAGCGCCGTGCCTCTGGCGACCATCCTGAAGAACAAGCAGATCTTTGCCGGAAAACGTGTCGGCATCATCATCACCGGCGGCAATGTCGATCTCGATAAATTGCCTTGGCAATAGGGAGCAGAAGCAATGAATATGGAACCGAAATTTGCCGGCATGGAAGTCGGCTACGACGTACCGGCTCTTCCCGGAATGAGCGTCGATGATATCCAGACGCCCTGCCTGATCCTGGATCTCGACGCGCTCGAGCGCAACATCCGCAAGATGGGTGATTATGCAAAGGCCCATAACATGCGCCACCGGGCGCATGGCAAGATGCACAAGTCAGTCGATGTTCTGAGGCTCCAGCAGGAGCTGGGCGGTGCGGTCGGCGTCTGCTGCCAGAAGGTGTCCGAAGCGGAAGTCTTCGTTCGCGGCGGTATCAAGGATGTGCTGGTCTCCAACCAGGTACGCGACCCGGCCAAGATCGATCGCTTGGCGCTTCTGCCGCAGCATGGCGCGCGGATCATCGTCTGCGTCGACGATCTCGCCAATGTCGAAGAGCTCTCCAGGGCGGCACAGAAATACGGCACGACGTTGGAATGCTTCATCGAGATCGATTGCGGTGCTGGACGGTGCGGCGTCACGACGAGTTCGGCCGTCGTCGAGCTCGCCAATGCCATCCACGCGGCACCCGGCCTCAAGTTCTCTGGCATCCAGGCCTATCAGGGCGCCATGCAGCACATCGACAAATATGAAGACCGCAAGGCCAAGCTCGATGCGGCCATCGCCCAGGTCAAGGACGCCGTCGAAGCGCTCAAAGCCGAAGGTCTCGATCCCGAATTGGTCAGTGGCGGCGGCACGGGCAGCTACTATTTCGAGAGCAATTCGGGCGTCTACAATGAGCTGCAATGCGGCAGCTACGCGTTCATGGATGCGGATTACGGTCGTATCCACGATCAGGACGGCAAGCGGATCGACCAGGGAGAATGGGAAAATGCGCTGTTCATCCTGACCAGCATCATGAGCCACGCAAAGGCGGACAAGGCGATCTGCGATGCCGGCCTCAAGGCACAATCAGTCGACTCCGGATTGCCCTTCATCTACGGTCGCGACGACGTGAAATACATCAAATGCTCGGACGAGCATGGGGTTATCGAAGACCCGAACGGCGTTCTCAAGATCAACGAGAAGCTACGTCTGGTCCCTGGTCATTGCGATCCCACTTGCAATGTTCATGATTGGTATGTCGGGGTTCGCAACGGCAAGGTCGAAACGCTCTGGCCCGTATCCGCCCGCGGTAAGGCCTACTGACGAAACGGGGGGCCTCCGGCCCCCTTCCTGAAATTCAAGCGGAAGCCAGAATGATCATCGTTCCTGAGAGTGAAATTGCCGGATTGGTAACGCCGGCCGATTGCTTCAAGGCGGTCGAAGGCGTCTTTGCCTCGATGGCGGATAGATCGGCCTACAATTTCCCTGTCGTCCGTGAGGCGATCGGGCATGCCGATGCCCTATACGGCTTCAAGTCAGGGTTCGATCGTAAAGGTCTGGCACTCGGTCTCAAGGCCGGCGGGTTCTGGCCGAACAATGTCCAGAGAGGTCTCACCAACCATCAGTCCACCGTGTTCCTGTTCGATCCCGATAGCGGCAAATGCCGGGCCGTCGTCGGCGGCAATCTGCTGACGGCGCTGCGGACGGCAGCGGCCTCCGCCATTTCGATCAAATATCTCGCCCGTAAAGACGCGAAGGTCCTTGGCATGATCGGTGCCGGTCACCAGGCGACGTTTCAATTGCGCGCAGCCCTTGCGCAGCGCCAATTCGAAAAGATCGTCGGCTGGAACCTGCATCCCGACATGCTGAGCCGTCTGGAGGAGGTTGCCAAGGAGGAGGGCCTTCCCTTCGAGGCAGTCGATCTTGATCGGCTGGGAGCCGAAGCGGATGTGATCATCTCAATCACCTCCTCCTTTGCGCCCATGCTCAAGGTGTCGCAGGTTCGCGCCGGCACGCATCTCGCCTGCATGGGGACCGATACGAAGGGCAAGCAGGAGGTCGAAGCCGAAATCCTGGCCAAGGCAACGGTTTTCACCGACGAAGTGGCGCAGGCCGTCACCATCGGCGAGTCCCAGCATGCGATCGAAAGAGGGCTGATCCGGGAAGAGGCCATTATCGAGATCGGCGCCATCATCAACGGCACGCATCCCGGGCGCACCTCCGCGGAGCAGATCACCCTCTTCGACGGCACCGGGGTCGGATTGCAGGATCTTGCCGTTGCTTCGGCTGCCGTCGAACTCGCTTTGGCGAAAGGCGTGGCAATCGAGGTCGACTTCTAACGCCGGCGGATCTAAAGGGAGGAGGATGGGGAGGAGAGTGGCATCGGCATACGCCGTGCCACGAGCATCGATAGCCAATTCAACCGCGACACTGCAGGCCTCCGGCATTGTCGAGCAAGGGTTTAAGTCGAATGTCGAACCGGCCGTTGAGGATTGCAATTAACGGGTTTGGCAGGATCGGGCGTTCGGTCCTGCGTATTCTCCTGCGCGATCGTCGTGACATGGAAGTGGTCCTGATCAACGACATTGCAGCTCTGGAGACATGCGCCTATCTCTTCGAATATGACAGCGTCTACGGCCCATGGCCTGAGCCTGTCTCTTTTCGCGAGCAGACCCTCGTGGTCGGTGGGGTGTCGATACCGTTTCACCATGCTGCCGACATCAGCAAGCTCGACCTTCAGGGCGTCGACGTCCTTCTGGAATGCACCGGGCATGCCAATTCCCGTGCGGTGGCTCTGCGCGGTATTGAAGCCGGGGCAAAGAGAGTGCTGATTTCCGGCCCGTCGGCTGCTGCCGATGTCACGCTGGTGCTGGGCGCCAATGAAGAGGCCTTTAGCGGACAGAGCGTGATTTCAAACGCATCCTGCACGACAAATGCGCTGGCACCGCTTTTGCGCATTGTCGACCAGGAATTCGGCATCATCGGTGGCCAGATGACCACCATTCATTGCTACACGGCGAGCCAACCGACCATAGATCAACCGCGTTCCGATCTAGCCCGCAGCCGTGCCGCCGCACTTTCCATGGTACCGACGACCACGAGTGCCCATGCGATCGTCGGCGAAGTCCTTCCGCATCTCGCAGGCTTGATCGAGGCGCGGGCTCTCCGGGTGCCGACGGCCAGTGTCTCGGCAATCGACCTCACGGTCGCAGTTCGGCATGTATCGGACCTCGCCACCATGCGTGCGACGTTGAAGCAAGCTGCGGAGGCGTCGCCGATATTGGGCTGGATCGAGAAGCCGCTGGTCTCGTCGGATCTGCGTGGCCGCCAGGAGTCTCTCGTTCTGAGCGGACCGGAGACGTCGCTTGGTGCTGGCGGTCTTCTGAGAGTATTCGGCTGGTACGATAACGAATGGGGCTTCTCGAACCGGATGCTCGATATGGCTCAGCATATCGGGCGCCCGAACTAGAGGGATTAGAGCCGCGCTCGCCGCAGGTTGGTTTGGCGAGACAATTTCACCAGGGCACCGTGCGGCCAAGATAATCGAGATATTCCAGCCCCGGTCTTCCCTGCTTGGCAAGGAGGACATCTACCAAGCTCGGAATGCTCTCTTCTATGGTGAGCTTTGCATCCGGGCCGCCCATCTCAGTGCGGACCCAGCCGGGCGCCATAATCGCCATGGCACGCGATGTCTCGGCATGACGAGCCGCGAAGCTGCGCATGAACATGTTCAACGCCGCCTTGCTGCCACGATAGACCTCGCGTTGGCCGGCATTGTTATTGGCGATGCTGCCCTGTCCGGACGACATCACGCCGATCAAGCCCGTCGCGGGAACATATTGTTCCAGGCTCTCGAGAACCCGCATCGGGCTTAGCGCATTCGTGACCATCACCCGGATGAATTCGTCCGTCGTCACTTCGCCGACCGTTTCGGCCGGATTGTTCGTGACGCCGGCGTTGACGAACAGCATGTCGAATGCACGTCCCGACAGTCGCTTGCGCAAGGCCGTGACCTGATCCGGTTCGCAAATGTCCAGGGTCTCGATTTCGACCCTGCCCTGGAATTCGTCAGCGAGATCATGCAGCTTGGTGCGGCCTCTGCCTGCCCGCACCGTACCGACGACATTCCATCCTCTTTTCAGGAATTCGCTCGCCATCGCAAGGCCGAGACCGCGAGATGCGCCAATCAGCAGGATTGTGCCAGGAGGGGTATATGAAGTGCTTGTAGACATGGGTCGGTCTCTTTCGTTGGCTTCACGGTAGATATGGGCAATCGACCGATGGGCGCCAGACGCATCAAAATCAAAATATAGTTGCATCAGGCGCTATGTCATATGGAAAAGGTGCGATAGGTTCTCGTCATGAGCGATACGGATGTGGACCTGAACCTTCTTGTTGCGCTGGACGTGCTGCTTGCCGAAGGCAGCGTGACGGGCGCCGCCCGCCGGCTTGGCCTGAGCACTTCGGCGATGAGCCGGACGCTCACCCGGCTTCGCGCAGCGACTGGTGATCCGCTGCTTGTTCGGGCCGGACGCGGGCTTGTGCCGACGCCGCGTGCCACGGAGCTGCGCGATCACGTTCGTGAGCTTGCACGGGATGTGCGGGCGGTTCTGCGGCCGCAAATTACCGAGGTAGACCTGGTCGCGTTGGAGCGGACTTTTACCATCCGGGTCAACGAGGCGTTCCTGGAATTCCTCTCCGGTCCAGTGGTCGCCGCGGTTTCACGCGCGGCACCCAATGTCTGCCTCCGGTTCGCCTATAAACCCGACAAGGATGCACTTCCGCTTCGCGAAGGCCTGATCGATCTGGAGATCGGGGTGCTTGGAACTTCCGCACCCGAGATCCGCACCCAGCTTCTGTTCTACGACAAGCTTGTCGGCGTCGCCCGGATCGGTCATCCGCTTCTGACGGGAGCAGCAATCACGCCCGAGAGATATGCGGCCTGCAAGCATGTCGCCGCGTCGCAGGAAGGCAATTTCGTCAAACCGATCGATGACGCCCTGGAACAGCTCGGTCTTCGCCGCGCGATAATGGTCGTCGTACCGGGATATCCGGACGCCATGCGGATCGCCCGGCAATCGGATCTGGTCGCGCGCGTACCGCGCTCTTGTTTTGGCAATGGCGTGGCCGATGGCCATGCCGCCACGGCTGGGCTTCAGACTTTCGAGCTTCCTCTGCCCATGCCGGAGTTCAAGGTCTCGGCAATATGGCATCCGCGTGTGGATGCCGATCCAGCCCATCGCTGGCTGCGCGATACCGTGATGTCGGTCTGTCGGGCGGCGTATCCGCGCCGGTGAGCATGTGGCGATGTTGTGACATGAGCATTCCACTCAGGCAGATTGTGGCAGGGCTACACGCCTTGCCAGCAAGGGATGTAAAGCGGAGGGGTAATCTTTTGGACACCATATTGCCGTAATTTAGGACATCTTTGGTATGGTCTGGGTATGATAAATCAGTTATCGTGAATATGCTCGGGGGAGCTTGTGCTCAATCAAATCAAAGGCCTGCCAATGACGTTTGACTGGTCCGCTTTGTTTGAGGACGGCCGACATGGGCACAATCAATCCGCATCGCTATCAACTGTCTTGCCGGGCCTGAATGCCGGCAATGACACAGTGGTGAGCATGCCGACGGAAAGGCGTTTTCCGTGAGACGTGCCGGAGCCGATGCCATCAAATCTCGTACCGACCCATCCCTGAAAAATAGAGTCTGCTAACATGATAAAACGCATGGTGATCATGCTGATCGTCATAGGCCTGATCCTGGGCGGGATCTTCGGCTTTCAGGCATTCAAGAACCGCATGATTGCGGCTTATCTGGCTAACCTAAAGTCACCGCCGCAGACCGTTTCGACGATTACGGCGGCAACGAGCCCATGGCAGACGACGCTGCAATCCATCGGCAGCTTCAACGCCGTCGAGGGTGCCAATCTTTCGGCGCAGGTCCAGGGTATCGTCCAGAAGATTGGTTTCGAGGATGGTCAGGACGTCAAGAAGGGCGATCTGATCGTGCAGTTGCTCGCCGATCAGCAGATTGCAACCTTGCAGCAATACCAGGCGTCGGCCGCAAACGCGCAAATCGCCTATGACCGTGATTCGAAACTGATCAAGGCCAACACGATTGCGCAAAGCCAGGTCGACAGCGATCTCGCCAACTTGAAATCCGCGCAGGCGCAAGCTGCGTCGCAACAGGCGTTGATCGATCAATATTCGATCCGCGCACCCTTTGATGGGCATCTCGGCATCAGGCTTGTCAGCCTTGGTCAATATCTGGCAGCTGGTACGGCAGTCGTGACCTTGCAGTCGCTCGACCCGATCCAGTTTGACTTCTCAATGCCGCAGCAGGCCCTGTCGCAGCTGAAGGTCGGGCAGCCGGTAACGGCAACGGTCGATGCCTATGGCACCCAGACCTTTGATGGCAAGATCACCGCAATCAGCCCGCTGGTCGACAGCCAGAGCCGCAACATCACCATTCGAGCGACCTTCGACAATCACGATCGCAAGCTTCTGCCCGGGATGTTCGGCAATATATCTGTCGTGGTCGGCGCGCCGCAAAACTATATCTCCTTGCCGCAGACCGCCGTCACCATCAATCCCTATGGCAATGTCGTCTATATCGTGACCGACAAGGGCAAGGGGCCGGATGGAAAGCCGCAGCTTGTCGCCAATCAGAAGTTCGTCAGCACAGGCCAGGCACGCGGTGATCAGATCGCGGTGACCAAGGGCGTGAATGCGGGTGATGTCGTGGTGACTTCCGGCCAGCTCAAACTGAACAACGGCTCGCCCGTCATCATCAACAACGACGTACAGCCGTCGAACGACCCGAATGCCAATCCCGCAAATCCGAACTGAGGCGTGACGATGAATATCACCGACATCTTCATCCGGCGCCCCGTTCTCGCCCTGGTGGTGAGCGCGTTGATTATCGTGATCGGCTACCAGTCGTTCCGCTCGCTGACCGTGCGCCAATATCCGCAGACCCAGAATGCCGTCGTTACGGTAACGACCACCTATCCGGGCGCCGCACCGGACGTGATCGCCGGCTTCATCACGACACCGCTCGAAAACGCCATCGCTCAGTCCAATGGCATCGATTATATGACCTCGACGAGCACCAGCGGCACGTCGACCATCACCGTCAACCTACGCCTCAATTATAGCGCCGACTCGGCATTGACGGAAATCAGCGCCAAGATATCGTCTGTTCTCAATCAGTTGCCGACAGGCACGCAGCAGCCGATCTTGTCGGTCTCTATCGGCCAGTCCATCGATGCGATGTATATCGGCTTCCGCAGCGATGTCCTGGCCAGCAACCAGATCACCGACTATCTGACGCGTGTCGTTCAGCCCAAATTGCAGGCGGTCAACGGCGTTCAGACCGCCGAAATCCTCGGCGCGCGAACCTTTGCGTTGAGAGCGTGGCTGCAGCCGGACAAGCTCGCCGCCTATGGGCTTACGGCCGGCGATGTGGGAACCGCACTTGCTGCCAACAACTATATTTCCGGCATCGGCACGACGCGCGGCCAGATGACGCAGACGGTGCTCACCGCACGGACCGACCTGCATTCGGTCGATGAATTCAAGGAGATGGTGGTCAGGCAGATCGGTACGTCGATCGTTCGCCTGAAGGATGTCGCCACCGTCGCGCTCGGGTCTCAGAACCCCGATGTCCAGATCGGGTTCGATGGACAGGACGGCGTGTTCATGGGCATCCAGATCGCGCCGACGGCCAACCTTCTCGATGTGATCGCAGGCGTGCGTGCGGTGTTTCCGAGCATCCAGGAGCAACTTCCGCAGGGGCTTGAGGGTTACATCGTCTATGACTCCAGCGTCTTCGTCACGACCTCGATCAATGAGGTCGTGAAGAGCCTGCTCGAGGCCCTGGTCATCGTCATTTTCGTGGTGTTCGCATTCCTCGGTTCGCCGCGTTCTGTCGCCATTCCCATCGTCGCCATACCGCTGTCGCTGGTCGGCACCTTTGCGATGATGCTGATCTTCGGCTTCTCCATCAATCTTCTGACCTTGCTTGCTCTGGTGCTGGCAATCGGCCTTGTGGTCGACGACGCCATCATTGTGGTGGAGAACGTCAACCGTCATATCGAGGAAGGCGCCACGCCGATGCGCGCGGCGCTGGATGCGGCGCATGAATTGGTGGGACCGATCCTGGCCATGACCGTCGTGCTGATCGCCGTCTACGTGCCGATCGGCTTCCAGGGCGGCCTGACGGGTGCCCTCTTCACGGAATTCGCCTTTACGCTGGTCGGCGCCGTGACCGTCTCGATGATCATCGCGCTGACGCTGACGCCGATGATGTGCTCGCGCATCCTGAAGCCGCATCTGACCGACCGTAGCGGCTGGGAAGAGCGCATCTCGGACTTCATCGATCGCCGCTTCTCTGAGATACATCGGCCCTATGTGCGCATGCTGCACGGCAGCTTGAACACGATACCGGTGGCGCTGGTATTCGCCGCGATCGTCCTCGGCAGCATCTATTTCCTCTATACAAGCGCCAAGAACGAGCTGGCGCCGAATGAAGACCAGGGATTTCTGGCGGCACAGGTGACCAACGCGCCCAACGCGACGCTTCAACAGAAGCTCCTCAGCTCGGACCAGGTCACCAAGATTTTCCGCAGCTTCCCTGAAACCGACAAGACCCTGCAGGTCGAAGTGCCTGGTACCTCGTTCGAGGGCATGGTGCTGAAGCCTTGGGACCAGCGCACCAGAACAGCGGACCAACTGCAGCCACTGGTACAGGCCGACCTGGCGAAGATCGCCGGCGGACAGGCCGTGGTCTTCCAGATACCGCCGCTACCGGGCGCCAGCGGCCTGCCCGTGCAGTTCGCCATCGGCAGCACCAGCGGCTTCGAGCAGCTCAATGAAGTATCCAGCACCTTCCTGCAGGAAGCGCAGAAGTCCGGTGAATTTATCTTCCTGACGAAGGACCTCTACGTCGACAATCCGCAATATTCGATCGAGATCGACCGCAGCAAGGCATCGGCGCTTGGGCTGAATATGAACACCGTCGGTGCGGCGCTCTCCTCCATGCTGGGCGGCGGTTACGTCAATTACTTCAGTATCGATAATCGCTCCTACCAGGTCATTCCGCAGGTGGAACAACGCTCACGTCAGACGATCGATCAGATCATGAATTATCCGATCGCAAACGTGAACGGCTCGAAGATCCCGCTTTCGGCCATTGCGACCGCGAAACTGCAGGCGACCCCGCGCTCGGTCGCGCACTTCCAGCAGTTGAACTCCGCTACGATCTCTGGCGTGCCGGCTCCAGGCGTCGCCGTCGGCGATGCGTTGAACACACTCAAGTCGATCGCGGCGCGTACATTGCCGCAAGGCTACTCGGTGGATTATGGCGGCCAGTCGCGCCAGTTCGTGCAGGAATCGAGCGGCATGGCCACCACCTTCGCTCTCGCGCTGATCATCGTCTTTTTGGCGCTGTCGGCTCAGTTCAACAGTTTCCGAGATCCGTTCATCATTCTCGTCTCGGTGCCGATGTCGATCGCTGGCGCGCTCGCCTTCATCAGTCTTGGCATCGGCGGCGCGACGATGAATATCTATACGCAGGTCGGGTTGGTGACGCTCATGGGGCTGATCAGCAAGCACGGCATCCTCATCGTCGAGGTGGCGAATACGCTGCAGGCTCAGGGGAAATCCAAGCGCGAGGCGATCGAGGGTGCTTGCGGCATCCGACTGCGTCCGATCCTGATGACGACAGGCGCCATGGTTCTGGGCGTGATACCGCTGATCCTGGCGACCGGGGCTGGTGCGGCTTCCCGCTTCAACATGGGTCTGGTGATCGCCACCGGTCTGGCTATCGGCACGCTGTTTACGCTCTTCGTGGTGCCTGCGGTCTACATGCTACTGGCTGCCGACCACCGCAAGCAGGATGTGCCCGACGCTGAGCCAGAGACGACTCCGGTGCATTGACGATTTAACGGCGCCGGGCCGCCGGCGTCTTTGTAATCCGCCCGGATGGCGGCGATATCCGACTATTATTTGTCGGGCTGCTGATCGTTTCGCTGGCCGTTCTGGCTGTCGCCCGGCCTGATGATCGGTGTCCGACCGACCTTCGGCGCCGGCTTTTCCAGCTCGCTATCGCCGACAACGGGCGGCTTCAGGACGCCGGCGCAATCCTTCAGCCTGTCGCTGGAGTTGTTGTCGGGTGCGGGCGTGGGCTGTTCGGTTTGGGCCTGCTGACCAGAATTGGCAGCCTTGCAGCGATCATTGTCCACCGCCGGCTGCGCAAATGCCGCGCTCGATGAAATGGCGGCGGCGATGACGACGATCAGCGGCACAACGCGGAATTTGGGCAGGCTCCATCGCACCCTTTGATGCGGTCCATCAAACCTGTGTCGAAATGATCGTGTCGACGCTGATCGTGCCGGCGATGACGCCGCGTTGGTGATATTGCTTGCCATTATCCACCTCGATGACGGTGTAGAGTTTCTCGTTGCGAAAGACGCTTGCCATTTTGGTCGTCTTGTCTTCTGCCGGCACGGCATCGATCTCCATAAAATCCAGCTCTCTTTCAGCCGCGACGATGCGGGCGTCGCCGGCAGTTCGGGCGGCCACGAGAACTTCGCCATGCGATTTTCCGCCAAGCCAATTGGGGTCATTGTCTGCGGCCGTCGGCACCAGACGATATAGTTTCATGGGGTCATCCATCTTCATCTCCCTTACGCGTGAGGATCGAAGAGGCCACAGGTCGGATGGGTAGGAAGCTCGTCTGCCATTTCGTTGGCTATGGAGAGAAAGCGGAAAAATCTCCATATTCTTCGGCGCCATCGCGTCCGCTTGGCACAACCTGCAGCCTCATCAAGCTAACGCGGTGCCATAGGCAATGTTCCAATTTAGATGAACCGGGCGCGGCCACCGGTTGAGGGGCCTAACGCTGCTGACGCATTCGGGCCGGTAGCATCCAGCGCAAGCCGAGCCGCAACAGCACGCTGAACTGGGAGAATATTGCACCCTCTGGCCGCTGGATCATTCCCGGCCGGCTATGCGATGCTATGGATGATTCCCCCGACAGAGAGATAAGGAAACAGCATGACCGATGTGACCTGGCGCGCAGATCCGCTTACTTGGGGCCATGGCCCCCGCGTTTTCGAAGTCTTTCTGGAGCCGACTTGCCCATATTCGGTCAAGACGTTCAACAAGCTCGACGCCCTTCTGGAGCAGGCTGGCGAAGACAGGGTCACCATCAAGATCCGCCTGCAGTCGCAGCCATGGCATATGTATTCCGGCGTCCTGGTGCGCTGCATCCTTGCGGCCTCGACGCTTGCGGGCGGCAAAGAGGCGGCGAAGAAGGTGATGGCTGCCATCGCGGCGCATCGCGAGGAATTCGAGTTTGCACGCCATGCCGGTGGACCCAACATGGATGTGACGCCGAACCAGCTGATCGAGCGCCTGGAAAATTATAGCGGTATTCAGCTGAAGGAAGCGTTCTCGATCCCCGATCTCGACCGCGAGATAAAGTGGCATTGCAAATATGCCCGGCAGAACGGCATTCACGTTTCCCCGACCTTCATGATCGATGGGCTGGTGCAAGCCGATATGAGCAGCGGCGACGAGGTCGAAGCCTGGGTCAAGAAGCTCGCAATCATCTGATCGCGCCGGCGGTTTCCTGCCTCATAAGTTTGGTGATGGCGCCCAGGCATGGACGCCATAGTGAGGCCTATTCGGCGGGCTGCCGAACGTCTGCCTGACGGGCGGCCGACACCAGGCTTCGTTGCGCGCGAATGGCGCTCCATTGCTGGTCGATCAGCACGCCGATCAGGATCACCCCGCCCATGACGGCGAAGTTGAGTGAAGAGGGGATGCCGAGCAGATTGACGAGGTTCTGCAATTCCTGCAGCAGGATTGTGCCGAGTACCACGCCGATCAGGGAGCCTTCGCCGCCGCGCAGAGAGAAGCCGCCGAGCACCGCTGCTGCGATGGCATAGAGTTCATAAAACTGCCCATGGCTCGCCGGCGAGATCGAGCGCGTATACATCGCGAAATAGATCGCTGACAGAGCCGTCAGTACGCCGCATATGACATAGGAAATCATCACCATCTTCGAGGTGCGAATGCCGGAATACTTTGCGGCTTCCTCATTCTTGCCGATGGCATAGAGATAACGCCCATAGACCGAGCGATGCAGGACGACCCACATGATAGCGGCGATGATCACGAGCGCTATGAAGGTTGTGGGTACGCCGTAAAAGCGGCCGGCGGTCAGGAATTCCAGGGAGGGAAAATTCTGGCCGAAGGCGAAGCCTGCCGTACCGTCGGCCGTGTAGAAACGCGCCGCGCCGCGATAGATCAGCAGGCCGCAAAGCGTGACGACGAAGGGCTGAAGATTAAGCCGCGTAATGAGCCAGCCATGGATACCGCCCAGAAGGCCGCCGAGGACGAGGATAAGCGGCAATGCGACGGCCCAGGGCATGTTCTGCACGGCAATGAAATCGATGAACAATACGCCGAGCAGGGCGACCAGCGAGCCGACCGAAAGCTCGATGCCGCCCGTTATGATGACGAAGGCCTGCCCGATCGACAGGATGCCGAAAAGGCCGATCAGATTGGAGGTATTCGCCAGGTTGATCGGCAGCAGGAAGCGCGGATTGATGATCGTCACGACGATGCCGACGACGATGATCAACAGGAGCAGGCCCAGGTCTTTCTTACTCATCGATTTCAATTCCTATTGGCCGCAGCCGTTAGTGTACTGTTTTACCAACGGCCAGCAAAAGCACGTTTTCCTGGCTGAACTGATCCTTGTCGAGAATGCCGGCGATCTGGCCCTCATGCATGACGGCGATACGGTCGGAGACGCCGATGACCTCCTCCATGTCGCTCGAGATCATCAGGATCGCGACGCCCGCATCCGCAAGTTTACGCATCAGGCTGTAGATTTCATTCTTGGCACCGATATCGATGCCTCGGGTCGGCTCGTCGAAGATCAGGACCTTCGGGCGCATCGACAGCCATTTGGCCAGAACGACCTTCTGTTGGTTTCCGCCCGAAAGCGTTCCCGTGCGTGTCGAAATCGAGGGTGCCTTGATGCTGAGCTGCCTGCGCTGGGTTTCGGCGACGGCGTTCTCCTGACCTGTCGACACCATGAAGCGACGCGCAAATGCAGGCAGATTGGGCAGGGAAATATTCTGCGAGATCGGCAGGTCCAGCAGGATGCCGCTGAGCTTGCGATCTTCAGGGACCAGGAAGATGCCGTTGGCGACCGCTTCCCTGGCGGACGTGATCTTTATGTCTCGGCCATCGAGCGTGGTGATGCCACCCCCATAACTCCTGTCGATCCCGAAAAGAACGCGTGCGAGCTCGGTGCGTCCCGCGCCGACGAGGCCGGCGAGCCCCAATATCTCACCATATCGGATGTCGAGATCGACCGGGCGGGTCGGATGGGCAGCGGTGCGGATGGCGGAGACTTTCAGCGCGACATCGCCCGGCGGGCGGGCCGGCTCCGCATCGCGTGCCGTCAAAGCGCGGCCGATCATCAATTTTACCATGCGGTCATGGTCGATCGAATCTTTCGGCAAAGTGCCTGCGAGCGTTCCATCGCGCAGGACGAGAACGCGATCGGCAACACGCTCGACCTCATGCAGGCGATGCGAAATGAAGATGACGCTGATGCCATCCGCCCTGAGCGAGGAAATGACGGTCAGGAGCTTTTCGGTCTCGGCGAGCGGCAGGCTGGACGTCGGCTCATCGAGAATGACGAGGCGGGCGTTGATCGACAGTGCCTTGGCGATCTCGACCATCTGCTGTTGCGCCAGGGATAGCGACGATACAGGCGTATCCGGCGAAAAATTCGCGCCGACGCGTTTCAGAAGCGGCGCGACCATCGTCCGCAGCCGATCCCGGTCGACAAGCTTCATAAGGCCGCCGCGCAGAGGCTCGCGCCCGAGGAAGATATTTGCGGCAACGTCGAGATTGTCGAAGAGATTGAGCTCCTGATGGACGAAGGCGATACCGGAAGCAATGCTGCTCTCGACGGTGAATGCCTCGTGCTCGGCTCCATCAAGCCGAATGGCGCCGCGGTCGGGTTTGACCACGCCTCCGAGGATTTTCATGAGTGTCGATTTGCCGGCGCCATTCTCGCCGACAAGGCCGATCACCTCGCCGGGATTGACATCCATCGAGAAATTATCGAGCGCCACGACACCGGGATAGGTCTTGCCAATTCCTGAAAGGCTGAGAAACGGCGTGGTGGCTTCCATCGATACCAATGCATCCGATTGCTGGTTCATGACGAATATGGGACCCGTACGATGAGGCTCGAAAAGCCGGTGCGTCGTGCGCAATCACGGTACAGCAGCGCCGGCCCTCGAAGCCGGCGCTGCCGCAGAATGACTTTTAGTTGCCGGCCATCGACTTCAGGTTCGCGGCATAGGCATCCACGTCATCCTTGCCGATGATCTTCGTGGGGATGATGATCAGCTTTTTGTCGGGAATGCCCGATTTGTCGCCCTTGAGGTAAGCAGCCATCAGCTTCATGCCCTGGTAGGCCCAGAGATAGGGCTGCTGTACCACGGTGCCGGCAATCGTGCCTTCCTTGACGCCGCCAAGCGTGATCGGATCGTCATCGAAGCCGACGACGGTGATCTGGCCAAGCTTGCCTGCTTCGCGAAGCGCTTCGTAGATGCGCGGCGTGTTGTAGGAATAGAAGCCGACCATGCAGGTGACGTCAGGGCTGGCAACGAGTGCGTCCTCGACATTCTTCTTGGCGCGGGTCTGGTCGATATCGTCGCCACGAACGTCGACCAGGTCGATCTTCGTGCCGGCGATGCCATCCTTCATGCCCTGGATGCGCTCCTTGGCATTGTCGGCACCGAGAAGACCCACAAAGCCGATGCATTTGCCCCCGTTTGGCATGGCTTTCTTGGCGATCTCGGCGGCCTGCTTGCCGGCATCGACGTTCGAGGAGCCGATATAGGCGACGCGGTTCGTGTCCGGCGCATCGCTATCGGTGGTAAACAGTGCGGTCTGGGAGCCGATCTTGTTCAGGCCGTCCGTCGACGTCTTGGGGTCGACAGCGGAAACCATGATGCCTTTGACGCCGGCTGACACAAGGTCTTCCATCAGGCGCTGCTGGATCGCGACCGAAGACTGCTCAGGATATTTCAGTTCCAGATTGAAGTCCGGCAGCTCCGCTTGGGCCTTCTTGACGCCAGCTTCGGCAGCCTTCCAGAAGTCGGATGCGCCGTTGACCACAAATGCCAGCGTCGGCTTGTCGGCGGCGTAGGACGCCGTTGCATAGCTCAGCAATAGCCCTGCCGCGATGGTAGCCGCGCCCCGTGTAAGGTACTTCATGACAATCCTCCCATAGACCCGCTGTCGGGATCCAGTTTCAATTCGCGGCGGACCGTCCTTCACCCCCTCCTAGGGTCTCTCGGCAAGCGAGATAAGGGCGTCCGACCACAAGCGCGACGGTATACGACTAATTTCGATTAGTAAATAGAATTAGTAATACAAATTAGTGCTCCTACGGCGCCACGACAGCGGCGAGATCGATATCTGCAGCAGTTATCGAGCGTTATGCCGAAAAGAATTGTGTGTGCGGTCGCATTTCCATCTGAGCCTGTTGCCGAGATCGGTCCAATGATGATAATAAATATTAGCGCGCGAAGGTGGCCGTGGGGATCTGGTCGGCTTCGCTTCAGGGAGACGAGACGTTATTATGAGCAAAATACCGGCCGCAAACGGCAATATGACGGCCGAAGACAACAGGGCATCGAAGCGAAACGGCCGCCGTCCGGGCAACAGGGTGACGATGACCGATATTGCCAAGGCAGCCGGCTGCTCGCAGAGTGCCGTATCCTTTGTGTTGAACAACACTCCTGGCATGCGCCTGTCGCAGCAAACACGCGAGAGGGTTATCGAGGCGGCTCGCCAGCTCGGCTATGCCGCACCGGTGCTGTCAATGCCGCCGGCGCTTCTGTCCCCCGCCAAGCTGGATGGCGTTATCGGCTTTGCCGTCGACCAACTGGCGACCAGCCCCGAGGCAGTCGTTGCCATCGAAGGTGCGCGACAAGCCTCCTGGAACGCGGGAAATGTTCTCCTCGTTGCGCAGACCATGAGTGATCCGATCATGGAGCCGAGGACCATAAAGGCGCTCAGCAATAGCGGGATCTCGGCACTCATCTACATGACGATCTTCACCCGCGAAGTCGAGGTGCCGGATTATCTCTACGATCTCAATATTCCGATCGTTCTCCTCAATTGCTACACTTCCGACTACGCCTTTCCAGCTGTCGTTCCGAGCGAGATAGCCGGAGGTCAGACGGCGACCCGGCATTTGATCTCTCATGGCCACCACCGGATTGCGACCATTACCGGCGAGCCGTGGATGCAGGCGGCGCAGGATCGGCTGACCGGCTATCGCCGGGCCTTGGCGACCGCCGATATCCCCTTCGATCCTGAGCTGGTCATAGAAGGCGACTGGTCGGCCAGCGCCGGCTATTCCGCGACGATGAAATTGCTTGCCCTTGCCGAGCGTCCGACAGCCATCTTCTGCCAGAATGACCGCACCGCCATCGGTTGCTACGAGGCGCTCAAGGAGGCCGGGCTTCATATTCCGCAGGACATGTCGGTCATGGGTTATGACGACGAAGACATATGCCGCCATCTCGTGCCGCCTTTGACGACCTCGGTTCTGCCGCATATGGCCATGGGGCAATGGGCGATCGAGCATCTGGAAACCGCGGTGCTGCCCCGGGAGCGGCGATACCCGGTTACCAAGCTCGAATGCTCGCTTGTAAAGCGCGCATCCGTTGCCGCTCCGGCGGGCGCAAAGACCGGTAGCCGCAAGGTCCGGAAGATCTAACGGTCAGCGGACAGCACAAGCCGCCTACCGGCCGTTCTATTCGGGGTGTTCAGCGGCAACGCGCATATGGGCCGCGATCCAGCTTGCTCAGCCACCGCCAAAAACCACAGCTTCCCTGTCTCATTTATGCGTAAAGAGCATAAATCGCATGTTCAAATCTCGTTTGTGGATGATTTCGAAACCAACGTAAGCTTCTTCCACTACAAGATTGAAGCTCACAAACGAGCTCAGGGAACCAGAATTTGAGCAACTCAGCGCCACTCGACGTGAATGCGCTTGTGATCGTGCCGCAACGAAAAATCGGCACAAAGATCATGGCGGCGGTCTGCATCATCCTGTTGCTTCTGTTGGCGAGAGCCTTCTGGAAGGGAGATATTGCCTGGAGCTATGTCTCAGACAACCTCTTTACCAGAGCAGTACTGCAAGGTGTTGCCAACACCATCATCATGACCATCTGCGCCATGCTGGTCGGCATCGTCCTCGGTGTTGTGGCGGCCATCATGCGCATGTCCGACAATCCGGTTCTGCGCAGTATTTCGGTCGGTTACGTCTGGCTGTTTCGCGGCACGCCGGCGCTGCTCCAGCTCTTGCTGTGGTTCAATCTCGCCCTGATTTTCCCGACGATCGGTATTCCCGGGCTCTGGTCGATCCGCACTGTCGAGGTCATGACCCCGTTCGTCGCCGCACTTCTCGGCCTCGGAATCCAGCAGGGCGCCTATACAGCCGAGGTCGTTCGTGCCGGTCTTCTGTCGATCGACAAGGGGCAGATGGAAGCGGCGCAATCAATCGGCATGACGAAACTGCGGGCAACGCTCAAGATCGTGCTGCCGCAGGCCATGCGCGTCATCGTGCCGCCCATCGGCAACGAGACCATCGGCATGGTCAAGCTGACCTCGCTTGCAAGCGTCATCCAATATTCCGAGGTGCTGAAAAACGTCGAGGACATCTACTATGTCAACTCGCGCGTCATCGAGCTGCTGATCGTCGCGGCCATCTGGTACATGGTTGTCGTTACCGTTCTGAGTATTGGACAGATCTATATAGAGCGGCACTTCTCGAAGGGCTGGGGCAGGCGTGATGCTTCCGCCCAGCAGGCCACGAACCAGACCCTGGTCGGGGAGGCAGGCTGATGGACGCGATCATCACGGCACACGGCCTGCAGAAATACTTTGGCACGTTTCATGTCCTGAAAGACATCGAGTTCGAGATCAAGAAGGGTGAAGTGGTCTGCGTCATCGGGCCATCGGGTTCGGGCAAGAGCACCTTCCTGCGCTGCATCAATCAGCTTGAACAGATCGATGCCGGCTATGTCCTGGTCGATGGTGAAATCGCCGGCTATCGCCGCGACGGCAACCGGCTGTTTCCGCTCGCCGACCGCGAAATTGCCCGCCAACGGCAGGCCGTCGGCATGGTCTTCCAGAAATTCCATCTCTTTCCGCATCGCACGGTGCTGCAGAATATCATCGAGGGCCCTGTCGGCGTTCAGGGACGGCCGAAGCGGGACTGCATTGCCGAAGCGCGCGTTCTTCTCGAACGCGTCGGCCTGGCGGACAAGGCAGGCTCCTATCCTGGCGAGCTTTCCGGCGGCCAGCAGCAGCGCATCGCCATTGCAAGGGCATTGGCGATGAAGCCAAAGGCGATGCTGTTCGACGAGCCGACATCCGCCCTGGATCCCGAACTGGTCGGCGAGGTCCTGGGCGTCATGAAGGAACTCGCAGCATCAGGGACGACGATGATCGTCGTCACGCATGAGATCGGCTTCTGCCGAGAGGTGGCCGATCGTGTCGTCTTCATGGATGCCGGCATGATCGTTGAGACCGGAACGCCAAGCGAGATCCTTGAAACCCCCCGGAATCCCAGAGTGAAGAACTTCATTTCTGCGGTGCTTTAACAACAAGAACCCTGAAGCAAAATCATCAGAGGAACATTTTATGAAACTCATTCGTCTTGCCGCCTCAGTAGCCCTGTTATCCCTCGCTGCAACCGCCGCCTCCGCGGATTCGAGCCTGAATCTGCTCAAGGATGGCGAGCTGCGCATCATGACCAACCCGATCTATCCGCCGATGGAGTTCGTTAACCCGGATACCGGCACGATCGACGGTTTCGACGTCGATCTGGCGAATGCCATCGCAAAGAAGCTCAATCTGACGACCGTCTTCGTGACCTCGGCCTTCCAGGAACTGCAGAGCGGCCTTCAGACCGGCCGTGCCGACATGATCATTTCCGGCATGAGCGACAACGTGAAGCGTCAGGCGAGCATGGACTTCGTCGACTATATCACCAGCGGTCCGATCCTCTTTACCGTCAACGCCAATGCTGAGACCTACAAGCAGCCCGCCGATCTGTGCGGCAAGACGGTTGCGGGAAGCCGCAGCACCTCCTTCGGTGATAACGTCAAAGCCTGGAGTGCTGCCAATTGCGAAGCCAAGGGCAAGCCGGCCATCAAGTTCGAGGGCACTGCGGATTCGAACGCTGCCCGCCTCGGCATGAAGCAGGGTCGCTATGACGCGGTCGTCCAGGGTATCGAGACGATCGCCTACCAGATGCGCCTTGAGCCCGACACCTACAAGCTGGTCGGCGAGCCGCTGCTCAGCAACGATACTTTCGGCATTGCCTTCAAGAAGGACAATACCGCACTCCGCGATGCAGTCGCCGGAGCCTTCGACGCCGTCATCAAGGACGGGACCTATGACGAGATCCTCAAGAAGTGGGGCCTTGTCCACAATGCCGTGCCGAAGGCCGTGGTGAACGGCGTCAAGTAAGACACAGAAGAAGCGCCGCAGCGATAGCGGCGCTTCCCTTTACCATCAATGCAGCTACCGGCCGGGGCGTTACCGCGTCTCGGGATGGATGCTTGCGTCGCAAATACAGCTGAAAGCGCATGCAAAGTCCCATGACTGCCAAGACCGCACCCATCTCGTCGTCGGCGCCTCGCTTCTGGCCGGAAGGCCGGCAGTCGGCGGTGGCGCTCGCCTTCGATGTCGATGGTCCTACCGGCGACGCGATGCTCGACGGTTCGCTATTGTCCAATCCGCGCTACTTCACACAAGGCGCCTATGGACCATGGCGCGCTCTGCCGCGGCTACTGGATCTGCTCGGCGAATACGGGCTCAAGGCGACGTTCTTCGTGCCGACCTGGGTGGTCGAGCATTGGCCGTTGCCTTGCGAACGCATCCTGAAAGACGGGCACGAGATTGCCTATCACGGCCATTATCATGAGGTCTTCATCGACTGCAGCCGGCAGCAGCAGCTCGATATCATGGCGCGCTCCCGCGACATCTTCCGCACGCGGCTGGGCGTGACGCCGGTTGGCTTCCGCACGCCTTCTGGCGATTGGAGCGAGGAAACGGCCGAACTGCTGCACGAATTCGGCGTGATCTATTCGAGTTCGATGCGCGGCGACGACCGGCCCTATTTCCACAAGACGCCTCAAGGGCGTGGCCTTGTCGAAATCCCCGGGCGTTGGGATATCGACGACTATACGGCCCTTGCCTACAGCGAGGAGCCGGATTTCCCCATCGGTCTCGACCGCATCTCGGGCTATGCCGACGTTCAACGAAACTGGTGTGCCGAATTCGAGGGCTATCACCGCGAGGGGCTCTGCTGGACGACGATCCTGCATCCCAAGGTCTGCGCCAAGCCCGGCCGGCTGGCAATTCTGGAAGGTCTTTTCCGAGCTATCACCGCGCATGGCGATAGCGTCTGGGCGACGCATTGCGCCGAGATCGCGAAATGGTGGATCGCACAAAATCCGGAGATTGCGGCATGAGCAACATGGCTTCCGAAACCTTCTGGCCGCAGGGCAAGCGATGTGCCGCCATCGTCTCGGTGATCTTCGACGACGGGCTCGATGCGGTTGCGCAGGCGCCTGATCTGGCAGCGCGCAGCAAGAGCTTTTCCGTTTGGCAATATGGTGCCACGCGCGGCGTCGAACGCCTTTGCAAGACATTTGCCGCCGCTGGCATATCGACAAGCTGGTTCGTACCCGGCATCGTCGCGGAGAAACACGGGCAGCTTCTTCGCGATGTCGTCGCCGAACATCACGAGATCGAAAGCCACGGCTGGGCCTTCGAACGCTACGATGCCCTTGAGGCATCCGCTGCTATCGAGCTCCTCAAGCGTAGCCGCGATAGACTGAACTCGATTGCATCGAAAGACGTCTCCGGCTTCCGGCTGCCGGCGGGCAATTGGCCGCGCCATTTCGACCGGTTGTTGCTGGAAGCAGGCTATTCCTGGTCGGCATCGCTAAACGGTGACGACATGCCTTACAGCCATTCGTCGTCGCTGGTGGAAATCCCTGTCCATATCGAGCTCGAAGACCGGCCTTATTTCCAGTTCAACTTCACACCGGCCTTTCCCAAGGGGCAGAGCCGTATCCCCTCCTATGAGGCGGTGCTCGCCAATTGGATCGCCGAATTCGACGCCTATCGGAAATACGGGCTCTGTTACGTGCTGCAGCTTCGGCCCGAATGGACGGGAACACCCGGGCGGATCGCTCTAGTCGAGGAATTGCTCCGCCACATCAGCAGCTTCGATGATGTCTGGCTGGCGACGGCGGCCGAGGTTGCCCGTTGGCATGGTGACAAGAGCATCGTCGCGCCGGCCGAGCATCCGATCAACGTCTACGAAGCCTATTTCAGCGAGGAGCAGGCCGGTGAGCGATAATCTGACCCGGACCCTCGCCGAGCACGTCTGTGCAACGCGCTTCGATGCTTTCCCGAGCCAGACGATCCACAAGGCGAAACTCCATATCCTCGATACGCTCGGCGCAGCCATCGCTGGATCGGCGTCGGGAGAAACCGGAGCGATGCTGGAAATGCTCCGCCTTCGCGGCACGGCAGGGCGTTCGCCACTTTGGGGGTTGCAGGTCTCGGCGGACGCAAGAACTGCCGCTCTCGTCAATGGCGTCTCGGCCCATGCCTACGAACTGGACGACAGCGGCGGCTGCGATCATTCTGGTGCCGTCGTTTTGCCCGCCGCGCTCGCGGCACTCGGTGATCTCGACCATTCCTTCAGCGGGGCGGATTTGCTGCGCAGTGTCCTCCTTGGTTACGAGGTCGGCCGTCGCGTGCTGGAAGCAGTCGGCGGATATGA
The DNA here is from genome assembly GCF_001692325.1 of Rhizobium sp. AC27/96. Lineage (GTDB taxonomy): Bacteria > Pseudomonadota > Alphaproteobacteria > Rhizobiales > Rhizobiaceae > Rhizobium. Next base: position 37,304 of record NZ_LXKN01000066.1, read on the forward strand.
GGAGCACAATGGTCTCGGATGGCATTCCACCGGAACCTGCGGCGCGTTTGGCGCCGCCGCCGCCGTCGGTGCCATGCTGAACCTCGATAGCGAAGCGATGGCCTCGGCACTCGGTACGGCCTGCTCTTTTGCCGGCGGCACCTGGGCTTTCATTCACAATGGCAGCTCGGCCAAGAAACTTCATGCCGGCCGGGCCGCCGAAGGCGGCTTGATGGCCGCCTATCTGGCAAAGAGGGGTTTCGAGGGGCCGGACAGCGTCTTCGAAGCCGACCGCTGGGGAAGCTTTTTTGCGACCTTTGGTGCTGGACGGGGTGACCCGACCGCACTGGTTCAGGATTTCGGAGCCAACTGGCGGCTCAATCGCTGCTCGATCAAGCCGCACGCGACCTGCCGTGGCACCCATGCAGCAATCGATGCGCTCGACCTCCTGCTGCAACGCCACGGTCTCACGGCTGGCGAGATTGCTGCGATCGAGGTCGATATCAGCCGTTTTCAATATGGCATGTGCGGCGGCAAGGTGGTCGAGTCCCGCGCGCAGGCACAGATGAGCCTGCCCTATGCGCTGGCTGCCCGGCTGCGCTACGGTAAGGTCTTCCTTGCCGAACTGGAAGAAGCGGCATGGTCGGCACCGGAGATCGGCCCTTTGCTCGATCGCATCGCCGTTCGGATCGATCCGACAATGAAGGATGAGGACGAGCCGGCGATTACCATCGTGACAGCCAATGGCGCGCGTGATCGTCTGGTCGTCGAATTCCCTTTGGGCGGACCGCAGAACCCGCTGAGCGACGAGCGGCTCATCGGCAAATATGCCGACCTTGCCGGCATGGTTCTGCCTACCCCAAAGGTCGACGCCATAAGGGATTTCGTTCTCGGCCTGGAACATCAGAGCGACGCCCGCGGTCTGCTTGAGCTGCTTCAATAGACGACGCGCCCGGAACGGGCTTCTACCTTTCGAAAGGGAAGATCGAGATGAGAAACCAGACGAGCACCACATGGTCCCCGCTGTTCAAGCAGGATGTTTCCAGGGATTTTCAGGATTTCCATGAATGCCTGGATCAGGACAAGCGCATTGCGCTGCATGACGTCGCCGGCTCTAAAGTTCATGCAGATATGCTGGCCCGCGCCGGTATCATCACGGCTGACGACAATGCGCAGATCCAGACGGGGCTTGACCGGATTGCCGAGGAAATGCGCTCCGGCGCATTCGAATGGAAAACCGAGCTCGAGGACGTTCACACGAATGTAGAGAACCGCCTTGTCGCGCTGATCGGCGATGCCGGCAAGAAGCTGCATACGGCCAGATCGCGCAACGATCAGGTGGCAACCGATATACGTCTCTATGCTCGTGAGCAGCTGGATCTGCTCGCTGACGATCTGAAGGTGCTGATCGGCGCCTTCGTTGATCTTGTCGAGCAGAATGCCGAGACGATCATGCCCGGTTTCACCCATCTGCAGGTGGCCCAGCCCGTCACCTTCGGCCATCATCTCATGGCCTATGCGGAAATGTTCCTGCGCGATCTCGATCGCGTCAAGGCGGCGCGTGAGCGTCTCAATGTCTCGCCGCTGGGTGCGGCCGCCCTGGCTGGTACCGGCTATCCGATCGATCCCGAATATAGCGCGGCACAGCTCGGCTTTTCCGGCTCGTTCGCCAATTCCCTCGACGCGGTTTCGGACCGTGACTACGTCGTGGATGTCTGCAGCGCCGGCGCGCTGATCATGGGCCACCTGTCGCGTTTCAGCGAAGAGGTGATCCTCTGGTGCACGCCGATGTTCGATTTCATCGAGGTCGGCGATCAGTTCTGCACGGGATCCTCGATCATGCCGCAGAAGCGCAATCCTGATCTGGCCGAGCTTGTGCGCGGCAAGGCAGCTCGCGTCATCGGCAACCTCGCGTTTTCCGCGGCTCTCATGAAAAGCCAGCCGCTTGCCTTCAACAAGGACCAGCAGGAATCCAAGCCGCCATTGACGGACACGCTCGAAACCGTTCGCGGCGCCGTCAGCGTCACCGCCCAGATGATCCCGAGTATCACGGTCAAGCACAGCAGGATGCTGCTCGCCGCAAACCAGGGTTATTCGACCGCGACCGATCTGGCCGATTATCTCGTCCGCGCCGGTCTGCCTTTCCGCGATGCGCATCATGCCGTCGCCGCCATCGTCGGCGCGGCTCGCGATAAGGCGTTGCCGACACTTTCAGAACTTTCTCTGGCCGAGATGCAGACGTTTGCGCCCTTGGTTCGCGAAGATGTCTTCGAAGTGCTGACGGTCGAGGGGTCGGTCGCCAGCCGCGACCATCGGGGCGGGACGGCTCCAAGGCAGGTCAGGCTGGCCGTGGAGGCCATGCGCCGGGCGATCGCCTGAACCGCGTCCGGTTGCCATTCGATCCGCATGCTTTAAAGCTTGTTGTTTCCGACAGCAGCGAGAAAGCCGGATAGGGAATGGAGCCGAGATTCGATCATAACAGGCTGCCGCCATTGCAGACTTTGCAGACCTTTTCCGTGGTCGCGGAAACGGGAAGCTTCACGGCGGCGGCGGCCGAACTCAATCTCAGCCAAAGTGCGATCAGCAGACAGGTTCAGCAGCTCGAGCATTATTTCGGTTGCAGCCTGTTCGAGCGTCACACGCGTAAGGTCGCACTGACAGAGCGCGGAATGGCGCTGATCCCGATCGTCGACAGCTTGCTTGCTTCGTTGAAGACCTCTTTCGAGGCGACCCGCACGACGGTACGCTCCTTGACCATTCGCATGCCACCGACCTTCGCGCGCAAGTGGTTCCTGCCGCGCCTGCCGGATCTGCACAGCTACCATCCGGATCTGAACATCAATATCGATACGGCCTGGTTTCTACGTCCTACCTTCTCCGTCGGCGATATCGACATGCTGATCACCTACGGCAACGGCCATTGGCCGGGCATGGATGTCTTGCCGTTACTCGAGGAGCGGCTGACGCCAATGTGCTCTCCTCAACTGCTTCCAGCGCTTGGCGATCCGCCTGTTGTGGAGAAGCTGCAAAGCTGCGTTCTACTGCACTCCAACCCCCGTCACAGCGACTGGACGTTGTGGCTGCAGGCCGAAGGCGCCTATTCCTTCCAGGCGGTTCGCCACCAAGTCTTCGATACCCAGGATTTCGCCATGACGGCAGCGGCAAGCGGCTATGGCGTGACTATGGGAGATCTCGCCTTTTCGCAGCAGGATCTGGAGAGTGGCGAACTCGTCGCCCCCTTCGAGCGCATCATCGACAGCGGCTATGGCTATTACGCCCTCTGGCCCGCCCGTGCAGAGGCGCGCCAGAAGGTAAAGGCATTTTCGGATTGGCTCGGACATGCCTGCGGCACGACGCGGCTCACATAGGTTTCGACCGAGTCCGCCACCATTAATCGACGATTTCAGGGACGACCGGAGGCGCGCCGCGCAATGGGCGACGGAAGATCTCCACGCAGGCCACGCCCGTCAGCGCAAGGCCGCCGCCGATGACGTGATAAAGATGCACCGGCTCGCCGAGCATGGTTATGGCGCCGAGCGCCGTGAAGACCGGCAGCAGGTTCATGAAGGCGGCGCAGCGGCTTGGCCCGAGGATTTGGACGCCACGGATCCACAGAAATGGAAGCACGACAGAAGCCAGACCACCGGCATAGGCGATCAGCGGCAAGGTCTCGGCATTGAGTGACCGCATGGGTGCGGGTGTCGCGAGGAATGCCGGAAACATGATCGTCAAGGCGCAGATCGCCTGCATGTAGGTCGATTGCCAGCCGGCGACAGGAAGGTTCCATCGCTTCAGCAACACACCATAAAGTGCATAGACCATCGCGGCTATGAGCATCAGCGGGTCACCTAGATGGATACCGTTTTGCACCAGTGCGCCGGGATCGCCGGCGCTGACCAGATAGATGAGCCCGACAAGCGACAGGATGCCGCCACCGACCATGCCGATAGTCGGGGTGTCCTTCAGCACGACGGCGCTCAGGGCAACCGTGAGCAATGGCGTCAGCGCCGTGAACACGGCCATGTTCGTCGCCGTAGTGGACTCTGCTGCCAGATAGGACAGGCTCTGGAACAGGCACATCGCCAGGAAACCGAGAATGGCGAACTGGCCGAGATGCGGCCAGATGACGGCGCGGCTTCGCCATGCGGGTGCGGCGACGAAGGTGCTCATCAGAAGCACCGCAAACAGCAACCGGTAGAATGTGATGGCCTCCGGTCCGATCGTGTGTGCGGACATTCTGGAAACGATGACGTTGCCGGACCACAGGATGATGGCGATGAGGGGATAGAGAAATGCGAGTTTGTTTTTCATGATCGATAACCGTGAACTGTCGTTGATATCGACGCTTATCGGTTCCGCTTTCGTCCGTATCGCTCTATACTGAACACAATTGTAGAGATTGGGACATGCAAGGCGATCCGACTCAAAAACATCTGGATTTTCACGATACGCATCGCGCCATGGCTGCGATGGACATCAACTATCCGGACGGATCCTCGACCGGATGGCATTCCCACCCGCGCGGCCAGCTTCTCTATGCGATCGAGGGTGTGATGATCGTGCGTTCGGCGGAGGGTTCCTGGGTCGTGCCGCCGAGCCGGGCGCTGTGGTTGGCCGCCGGTTTGGAGCATGATGTGAGGATGTCGGGCGAGGTCAAGATCCGCACGGTCTTCATCGATGCAACGGCGATCCGGCACTTACCGGAAAAAAGCTGCGTCATCGAGGTCTCGCCGCTATTGCGCGAGCTCATCGTTGCCGCCGTTGATGTTCCGCTCGATTATGAGGAAGGCAGCCGCGACGATCGGCTCATGCGGCTGGTCGCAGACGAGGTGCGTGTTTCAGACATACTGCCCGTGCACCTTCCCATGCCGGCGGACGCGCGCATCAAGCTGATCTGCGAAGCGGTGAGCGAAGATCCTTCCGACACTTCGACCGTTGGCGAATGGTCCGAACGGCTAAACGTGACCGCCAAGACCATCCATCGGTTGTTCAGCAAGGAAACGGGCATGAGCTTCGGGCGGTGGCGCGAACAGGCAAGGCTCTTGTTCGCACTGCGCCGGCTGGCCAATGGCGAGCGCGTCATCGATATCGCTTTCGATTGCGGCTATGCCAGCCAGAGCGCGTTTACCGCGATGTTTCGGCGGCATTTCGGAAAGCCGCCCTCCGAATTTTATCGCTAGCTGTGATGAGCGGAAAAAAGCTCAGCCGTTTTTGATCCGCAATCCATCGAGAAAGGTCCGGAAAGCCTTGACCGCGCGTTTCGAGGTTGCCTCCGGATCATCGGAATTGGCGATCCACTGCGCGGCGCTGCTGCTGGCGGCATTAATAAGGCGGGCGCCGGCTTCCGGGTCCATGTCGACGATGATGCCGTCCTTGACAAGGTTGCGAAGGCTTTCGGCAACGGCGGTGATGCAGCCATTGGCGCTCGGCCATCCCGAGGGATCACCGAGTACGGCCGGTCCGTCGCGGAACATGATGCGCTGGAGTTCTGGCTCGAGCGCCATCTGGACATATCCGACATTCTCATCGATAAATCCCTGCCAGCGTGACGGCGCCTGGGACGAGATGGCACAGAGTCTCGCGGTCATTTCCGCATCGATCTCGCCGACAACAGCCTGCAGCAGGCCTTTCTTGTCGCCGAAATGATGATAGAGCGCGCCTCGCGTCAGTCCGGCCGCGGCCGTGAAATCGTCCATGGAGGCTTCGGCATAGCCGACGCTTCCAAATGCCTTTCGGCCCGCTGCCAGCAGCTTTGCCCGCGTCTCTGCAATCATTTCACTACGGGGCTTACGCATTTTTTCTCCGTCAACTCACATACGTCGCGTATATTAGTTGACATTCGCATGGTGCGCAATTACTTCATTCTCATACGCCGCGTATGTGTATGGCGACTTCATTCAGTCAAGGATCGTTCCCATGTCCAATCCGTACAGTGAAATCTTCCGGGCTCCAGGTGCCAAGGGTTTTTCGGCAGCCGGCTTTTTCGCTCGTCTGCCCATCGCCATGGCCCCCATCGGCATCGTCGCGATGCTTTCGCAGACGCGTGGTGAATATTGGCTCGCCGGTGCCGTCTCGGCGACTTTCGCGCTCACCAATGCTCTCATTTCCCCGCAGATATCGCGGCTTGTCGATCGGCGCGGCCAACGCGCGGTCGTCGCACCGGCAACCATTGTTTCCGTGCTCGCATTCGTTGTTCTCATCATCGCCTCAAATCAGAATTGGCCGGTCTGGACGCTGTTTGCCTCGGCTTTTCTGTCTGCGGCCATGCCCAGCATTCCGGCGATGGTGCGTGCCCGCTGGACGGAAATCTTCCGCGACCGCCCGGAGTTGAACACCGCCTTCGCGTTCGAATCCGCGGCCGACGAACTTGTCTATATTGCCGGCGCTTCCCTTTCGGTCGGCCTTGCCGTCTCGCTGTTTCCGGAAGCGGGAATGGTGATCAGCACGGCCTTCCTTGCACTCGGGACGACCGTCTTTCTCCTGCAACGCTCGACGGAGCCGAGGGTGCGCGGGCTTGATTCAGATGGTCCCCAGCGTTCGGCAATCCGGCTTCGCCCGGTTCAGGTCATCACATTGGCTCTGATCTTCGTAGGCGCAACCTTCGCGACCGCAGAGGTGAGCGCTGTCGCAATCACCAAGGAGCTTGGTCAACCGGGTGCTGCAAGTCTGGTGATCGGGGTCTATGCCCTCGGTTCGTTTGTCGTCGGGCTGATCATCGGCGCGCTCAATCTCAAGGTGCCGCTGCACCGGCAGCTGCTGGTTGCCGTCGGTGTGCTTGCCCTGACGTCCTTGCCGCTTCTTGTCGCCGGCAGCTCGGTTGCCCTGCTCGCCTTCGCCGTCTTCCTCAGCGGTGTGGCGATCTCGCCGACCTTCATCACCGCCTTCGGCCTGATCGAGCGCCGCGTGCCGGAATCGATGCTGACCGAAGGCGTGACCTGGGTTATGACCGGCATCGGTATCGGCATGGCGCTCGGCGCTTTCCTCTCCGGTCTGGTGGTTGATAATTTTGGCCCGGCAAATGGGTTCTGGGTATCCGTCCTGGCGAGCCTGGTGACCGTCGTGATCGTGGCACTCGGGCAGAACACCCTCTCGGGCAAGCGCGCATCGCCGGATGCAGCCTGCATCACCCAACCGGCCGAATGAGACCTTCTCTTACTAGCTGAACATCTCGGCCGCTCCGGGCGAGACGTAAAAATCCAGGCAGGGCGGATGCCGGCCAGTTCAATCCGGCATTCGCGAACCGAGATCCCGGTCCTGGGTTGTCCCTTCAAGCAGGTGGGTGAGTTCATCCACCAGGCAGATGCGATGGTCGCGAAACTGGTAATAGGCAATCACCTTGAGGCGAATACGCTCGCCATTGATCTTCAAGGCCTCGGCGATGTGAACCGTTGCCGCGGAAACGCCATCGGTCACGAAATGCTCGAAGCTGACGCTGCTTGAGGAGAGGCTCACCTGCAGCGCCTCGCTGTGATGGAGAAAGCCGGCATAGGCGAGCTCTTTGCCGTCGACCCGTTGAATGTAATCCGGCGTCAGCAGCTCGGCATATTGCTCCGGCTTCGTCGCCGGGTTTGTGAAGGCGGCAAACATGCGCTGGAGCAGGTCATGAACTTCATCCTGCGTCATCACGTCTTCGGGTGTCATCGGTGTCTCCGTAAATTGTATGGGTTGGGAACACCTTGGATCTAGCTCACCCGCTTTTGCGCTGCTAACGTATTGGAGCCATTCAATACGGCTATGAGGCCATGCGCGATTTTCTTGTCGATCCTCATCGGCTCAGCTCTGCCGGTGAGCCGGTAATCCTGGTAACGAGCCGGCATCAGCCCGAGATGCGGCAAACGGACCGGCACGCCCATGCGCGCGGTCAATTGCTCGGCACCATGCAAGGCGTGGTCACCATCGGGACCGATCATGGTCGTTGGCTCATCCCGCCTGTCAACGCCGTATGGCTTCCACCGCATCTCGAGCACGATTTCAGATCGCACGGCGCCTTTCATGGCTGGAGTGTGTATGTGGCGGAGCAGGCATGCGCTGCCTTGCCGGATGCGCCGCGCGTCATACGTCTGTCGGGCCTGCTGAATGAGGCGGTCGCCCGCGCAGCGACTTGGCAGGAGGGGGCATTTTCTGAGCCGCAGGCGCGCATTGCCGGCGTGATATTGGACGAGATCGCCGCGCTACCGGAAGAAGCCCTTGGTCTGCCGATGCCGACCGATCCACGGCTGCAGAAGATCGCGGGTGCGATTGCGGATGATCCAGCCGAGCGGCGGAGCATGGCGGAGTGGGCGACATGGGCGGGTATCGCGCCGCGCACGTTAAGCCGACGGTTCGTTCTGGAAACGGGCCTTACATTCAGTGCCTGGCGTCAGCGCGCCCTGCTGCTGCGATCGCTGGAAATGTTGGCGGCCGGAAACTCCGTCACCACGGTCGCTTTCGATCTGGGCTACGAAACGGTCAGTGCTTTCATCGAGCTTTTCCGGGCTCATTTCGGCACGACGCCGGCGCGCTATTTCAAGCGCTCGAACTGACGGAAATCCCTTAAATCGAACCAGCCTTGAAGACCAGAGCGGCGAAGCGTTCACCCATCAGCCGGTGGGTTTCGGCGTCGGGATGGAGTTCGTCCGGCAGTGGCAGACGCTCGTTGTCCGTCTCCCCATACAGTTCTCTGCCGTCCACGTAGTGGATATTGCCGTCATCTTTCGACCGGCGATCGACGATGGTTCGGAGTTGGTCGCGGATGAGGGTGAGCGTCAGCTTGCCCTGCCTCACCTCCTCGGCATTGCCCCCGGCTTGAAACAGCAATTGTCCTCTCCTCAGCGAGACGAGGTCAGCCTGGCTCGGTCCCGGCACCGTTTCATGGATCGGGCACAATATCGGCGACACGACGAAGAGAGGCGTCGTTGGATGCCCTTCTCTGATCGTATCGAGAAATCCATGCATGGCCGGGCCAAATGCACGCAGCCGCATAAGGTCGGTATTGACCAGATTGATGCCGATCTTGAGGCTGATGACATCCGCCGGCGTGTCGCGGATCGTGCGCGCGACGAAAGGGTCCAGCAACGCGCTGCCGCCAAAGCCGAGATTGACAAGTTCCACTCCCGCCTGATCGGCTGCGACCACCGGCCAGATGCCGGTCGGCGATGCCGCATTCGAGCCCTGGCTGATCGAGCTGCCATGGTGAAGCCAGATCTGTTTGCCGGACGCTCCGATCGAGACGATGGGCGCATCCGAGCGTAGAGCGATCAGCTCGGTGGCCTCATTGTGTGGCAGCCAGATTTCCACGGTCTTCACGCCTTCCGAAAGGTCGGAGAAGCGCAGCGTTTGCGACTGGCCTGGCTCAAGCGTAGATGAGCCCTTCTCCATATCGATCCTGAGAACCTTGCCGCCTGAAGCACTCTCCTGCCTCTCCAGTCGGCCATCCACGCGCAAGTCATACACGCCGGCTGGGCGAGGGGGCATGCCGACATAGTCTCGCCTGGTGGGGAGGACCTCGAGTTCCATTGCCGTCGCCGATGTCTGGAACACTAACCGAACACCGGACGGCTGCGCCTCCGCCATCAATAGTTGAGGATCGTCGCATTGGGTGCGGGCGCGAAATGGCAGGCGATGCGGAAGGAGGCCGACATCGGTGCGTTCCAACTCGAGTGCGCCGAACAGGAGCTCAGGAGTGATTGATGTTACTATGGACGTAGCGTTCATGGACTCGTTCACGCGTTAAACCGGCTCGCAGCATTTGTCCGGATTTCCTATTCAAAATAGTCTTCTACCTAATGCAGTCAGGTGTCGCGTTGGGCAAGCTTGCTCGGCAATGATGGCTACGAATTTTCCACCTATACCCGGCTTCTCTGATAGCCATCGGGGTGGTTCCGATCGGCCTTGCTGGATATAGGGTGGAGACGACGCATAGGCCTGGAGAATTGACGTGAGTGAGATCAACGAGAGCGAACACTGGATCGAGAGCCCGGGTGGCCGGCTTTTCGCCAAGTCCTGGGCGCCGCGTGATCCAGTGTCGGGTACGCCGCTGATCCTGTTTCATGACTCGCTCGGATGCGTCGCACTCTGGCGGCAATTTCCGCAGTTGCTGGCCCAAACCCTCAATCGGCGGGTCATCGCCTATGACCGCCTGGGCTTTGGTCGGTCCGACCGCCGGACGGATGTGCTGAGCAACAATTTCGTCGCGACGGAAGCGGAGCAGTATGTGCCGCTCCTTTGTGAGGCTCTCTCGATCGATGAGTTCATCGCCTGCGGGCATAGCGTCGGCGGCGGCATGGCGGTTTGGGCGGGAGCGCGGTTGCTACGGCAGTGCAGGGGCGTGATCACCATAGCCGCTCAGGCCTTTGTCGAAGACCGGACTCTAGCGGGGATCAGAGCAGCGGAAAAAGACTTCGAGTCGCCCGAGAGCATGAGCCGCCTGGCCAAGTATCATGGCGACAAGGCCGAATGGGTGCTCCATGCCTGGATCGACACGTGGCAGCGTCCGGAGTTTGCCGATTGGAGCCTCGATGCCGCGCTTCAGGCAATTCGTTGCCCACAGCTTGTGATCCATGGCGAGCACGATGAATTCGGATCGCTTGCGCATCCCCGCCGGATAGCCGGGACGCGTGGGGAATGCCGCATCCTGCCGGGCGTCGGGCACACGCCGCACAAGGAATGCCCGACACTGCTTGTCGAGGTTATCGAAAGGTGGCTCGTTTCCTCAAATCCAGCGTCCACATTGGTATCCGTCGATCGCTGAAGCCCGAGGGATCAGCGATCGATCCTCTGTCGAATAGGCAGTTCAGCAGTCCGGGGCTTGTGGGGGCCGTATCGGCTCTGCAAAAGTTCGCTGCAGCTTTCCCCAGCCGGGATCGTGCATATGGGCCTGCAGACCGGCCCGCTCGACAAGGGCAAGTGCCTCCTGCTGGCCGAAATCAAGCGCGGCCTCGACATCCGTCGTCAGCACCTTGCCGGCCTCCATCAGCACTTTGCCATCGACGATCACGGTGTCGACGTCGCTTCCGAGAACCTGATGGACGAGGCGGTGGACCGGCATCCAGTTGGGCATCAGATGCGGCTTGCGCATGTCGATGATGGCAATATCCGCCTTCTTGCCGACCTCCAGCGATCCGATCTCATGGTCCATGCCGATGACCCTGGCGGCATCGATGGTGATCATCTCGAAGACCTTGCCGGGTGGCAGCAGGTATCGGTCGTGATTATGCAGGATATGTTGCGTGGACTGGGCCAGTCTTGCTGTCTGGAACATGTCGAAGTGCCGGCTGGGGGCGGCGCCATCCGAGGTGATGGCGAGAGGAATGCCCCGTGCCATCATCTCCATAACCGGCGTTGCACGGCCGGGCGGTGCGTGGGTGACGTTGGTGCCGGTCTCGGCCAGAATGTCCATCTCCTCATGCGAAATGCCCCAGCAATGCTGCAGGTGAACGTCGGGTCCGAGCATGGCGTTTTCCTTATCCTGAAACGCCATGCGGATCTGTCCGGCAAAGGCATCGGAATGAATACGCACGCCCCATTTGCGGGCGGTTTCGCGAACCCTGCGCGCCTGCATGCGATCGCTGTCCGTGAGATTGACGGCCTGATCCGGCGTGGATGCGTTCGAGGGCTCCACGGACGGTACGATGGTGAACGGCGTCAGGAATACGCTGATGCGTCCGTCCGCGCTGCCATCAAGCGTTTCTATCACCGCTTCCGAACCTTCGATCATCTGCTCGAAGGCAATCTCGCGCCGCTCCGGCTTGCCACTTTCCCAACGGGTCACAGGGTGCGGCCAGGGAAGGCCCGAAGGCCCGACACAAATGATCTCGCGCAGGCCGATTTCGCTATAGGCGCGCGCGTGGTTAATGGCGAAAACAGGGTCGTCGCTGCGCGGCATCGAGGTGATGATACTTGCTCCCGTCGTCACGCCGGCGCGAAGCCGCTCCAGACCCGAAACGAGCCCGTCCGCATACCAGAAGTCGCGGGTGACGTAGTGATAATAGGCTGGCGTCACCACCCGCATCCACATGGCGTTGGTGTCGGCGGCGATGCTGCGGATCAGCGCATGCCCGGCATGGCCATGGGCGTCGATCAGGCCGGGGATGATCATCTTGCCGCGGCAATCGATCACCCTCTTCTCGCTGTGCCTGGATATCAGCTCTGCGGCTGTTCCGATCTCGACAATCCGATCTCCGGAAATCGCCAGGCCGCCATCCTCGATGATCCGGCGCTCTTTGTCGACGGTCACGATGGTTCCATGCAGCAGAAGCAGGCCGTTCATATCTTCCTCCCATATCCCCAAGCGTTTGGCTTGGCGCCGATCGGCATGATTTTTGGATACGATAATTGTCAACAATTTAATTGACAATAGCGAATGTCACACCGATACTCCGGCCCAAATTGGGGAGGGGCCTTTAAATCTGGGCTCTGCAAATAACAGAGGGAGGAAACAATGTTTCGTTGGAAAAAGCTCATTCTCGCCGCAGTGGCTACGGCCGCACTGACCGCGCCGGTCGATGCCGCCACGCTGCGCTGGGGCAGCAGAGCAGATATCTACTCGCTGGATCCGGATTCGGTTCCGTCCACCTCGAACCTTGCCTTTCTCAACCATATTTACGAGGGGCTGGTCCGCTATGACGCGAACTTCAAGGTCGAGTCGGCACTTGCCACGGACTGGAAGCTGATCGACAACAAGCACTGGCGCTTCACCCTGCGCCAAGGCGTGAAGTTCCACGATGGCGCGGATTTCACCGCCGATGACGTCGTCGCATCGTTCAAGCGCGCTTCGGACCCGGCCTCGCCGCTGCGCGGCAATATTCCGCTCTATGTCGGCATTCAGAAGGTCGACGACCACACCGTCGATATCGAGGTTTCCGCGCCCACCTCGCTGTTCCTCAACGACATCACCAATATCTTCGTCTTCAATGCCAAGTGGCTGAAGGACAATAACAGCGAGAAGCCCACCGATTTCGCGTCGAAGGTCGAAGGCTACACGACCATGCACACCAACGGCACCGGGCCGTTCAAGCTCGAAAGCCGCGTGCCTGACAGCAAGACGGTCCTGGTTGCCAATGGCAGTTGGTGGGATCAGAAGAAGCACAATCTCGATCGCATCGAGTTCGTGCCGATCTCCTCGGCCGCCACGCGTGTCGCTGCACTACTCTCCGGCGAAATCGACTTCATCGACTCCGCTCCCATTCAGGATTTGCCCCGTCTGGAATCGACGCCCGATATCAGCGTGCAGAAGCGCACGGAACTGCGCACGGTCTTCGTCGCCTTCAATCGCAAGGAAAAGCTGGAAGACGGTCGATCCAATCCATTCAATGACTTACGCGTCCGTCAGGCGTTTGAGGCCTCCATCGACCGCGAGCTGATCAACAAGAAGGTCATGCGCGGTCTGGCTCGTCCGTCCGGCTCGCTGATCGCCCCGGAAATCTCAGGTTACGTGAAGGACCTCGATACCTACCAGCCGGCCGATCCCAAGCTTGCGCAGAAGCTCCTGGACGAAGCCGGACAGAAGAACCTCGCCTTCACCTATACCTGCATGAACGACGAGAGCATCAATGAAGAGGATATTTGCTCCGGCATTGCCAACATGCTGAAGCGCAGCGGCTTTCAGCCGAGCATCGATATCGGTCCGCGCGCGGTCCAGACATCCAAGCGCAGCAACGGCAAGACCGATGTCTTCAATCTGAGCTGGGCGAACGAGCCGACACTGGATGCCTATTCGCTGCTGTCGCAGGTTCTTTCCACCCGCAATGGCGCCATGGGCGTCTCCAACTATGGCGGTTGGTCCAATCCCGATCTCGACAAACTGGTGACGCAGGCGGCGCAAGAGCCGGACAATGACAAGCGCCTCGCTCTCGAAGCGCAGGCACTGAAGATTGCCAAGGATCAGACCATGCTCATACCGCTCCATCAGCAACCGATCGCCTGGGCGACGCTGAAGAAGGTCAAGAGCATCGATTTCCGCGCCGACAACAAGCCGCGCCTCTGGCTGACGCAGATGGCTGAGTGACAGCTGACAGGTCATTATATCAAAGCAAAAGAGAGCGTCTCGCGGTCCCGTGAGGCGCTCTCTTCTTTCATGGATATTCTCTATCGGCCGGAGCTGTGCTGCTCGGGATTGTTCTGCGGGTGCTGTCTTTGGTTATTCGCCATCCGGGAGCGCGCTGAGGCCGCCGAATGCGCAATGGCTTCAACATTGGTAGTCAATATTGTCTACAATCACGTTGACAACTTCAGAATATCTGCGTTAATGGCTGCCAAAGGGAGTGAGGGAGGAGATCGCGGCGCGCATGTTCGTGTTGCGATGTGGCTGTCAGTAATGATGGCGCTACAAGTGGCATGCGTTCGCGTACGTTTACTGCCGCCAATCTTTCCCCATTGCCGAACGAGAATTCCGTGAGGGTCGACCGGGCAGGTGTGCCGGAGACCGAAGCGAAGCCTAGAGGTTCCCATGCTGGTTTTCATCATCAAGCGTCTCGGCAATGCGATCCTCGTCATGCTTGCTGTTGCTCTCCTGGCATTTCTGATCTTCCGGCTTGCCGGCGATCCCGTCGAACTGATGGTCGGCGAGCAGACGTCTCAGGCGGACCGCGCTGCACTTCGCGAGCGGCTGGGCCTCAATGACAGCCTGCCGACGCAGTACATCCGCTTTGTCGTCAATGCGGTGGAGGGGGATTTCGGCGTCTCCTATCGTAACGGCCAGAAAGTCTTGCCGTTGATCGCCGAACGCTTCCCTGCCACGCTGGAGCTCGTTTTCGTCGCGACGCTGATCTCGCTGCTCCTCGGCATTCCCCTTGGCGTGCTGACGGCGATCAAGCGCGGAAAATGGTATACGGAGGGGCTGCAATTCCTCTCCATCATCGGCGTATCACTGCCGAGCTTCGTCGTCGGCATTCTGCTCATCCTCGCCTTTTCCGTCAGCATGGGCCTGCTGCCCGCCTTCGGGCGCGGCGACGTGGTGCAGATCGGCTGGTGGTCGACGGGATTTCTGACGCCGACGGGCCGGGCCGCACTTATCCTGCCGTCGATCGCACTTTCGCTCTATCAGATCACGCTGGTCATGCGGCTGGTGCGCGCCGAAATGCTGGAAGTGCTGCGCTCGGACTATATCAAGTTCGCGCGTGCCCGCGGCATTCCGCGCTGGCGGATCTATTTTCGCCACGCGTTGCGCAACTGTCTTATGCCCGTGGTCACCATGACGGCGATGAATGTCGGCTCGTTGATCGCCTTCGCGCTGATTACCGAGACAGTGTTCCAATGGCCGGGCATGGGCATGCTCTTCATTCAGGCCGTCACCTTCCTCGATATTCCGGTCATGGCGGCCTATCTCTGCATCATCTCCTTTATCTTTGTTGTCCTCAACACGTTGGTGGACATCGCCTATGCGGTGATCGATCCCCGCCTGCGCACCGCACGCTGATCGAAGCCAGGAGCCCGCTCGATGACCATGGAACTGTCGGAAACGTCGCAACTGGAAAAGCCCTTGCGCCCGTCGCTGTTCAAGCGCCTTCGCAACAGCGACCTCTGGTGGTCCTTCACCCATAGCAAGGCGGCGGTCATCGGCGCGACCATTCTCGCCATACTGATCCTCACGGCGCTGCTGGCGCCGCTGATCGCGCCGCAGAACCCCTATGACGGCGCGCAGCTCGACATGTGGAAGGCGGAATTGCCGCCGATCTGGCACGAAGGCGGCGAGATGCCCTATCTCCTCGGCACGGATACCCAAGGTCGCGACATGCTGTCGGCCATCCTTTATGGCACGCGCATCTCTATCGTCATCGGCATTGCCTCCGTCGTGCTGTCGTTGGTGATCGGCCTGATAGCTGGTCTCGTCGCCGGCTTTTTCGGTGGCTTAATCGACAATCTGCTGATGCGCATCGGCGATGTCATGTTGTCCATTCCCACCATTCTCGTTGCGATCCTGGTGTCCACGGTCGTGCGGCAGATGCTACCGGAAAGTCTGCGGGAAATCGGTGCTTCAGCCGTGCTCGTCTTCGCCATCGCGCTCTCAAGCTGGGTGCAATATGCCCGCACGGTGCGTGCGCAGGCGATCGTCGAGACCGGCAAGGACTATGTGCAGGCGGCAAGGCTGATCGGCGTGCCCGCACGGCGCATCATGGCAAAGCACATTCTGCCCAATACGCTGACGCCGATCATGGTGGCGGCGACGCTCAATTTCGGCATGGCGATCCTCACCGAGGCGACGCTGTCCTTCCTCGGCATCGGCATGCCGCCAAGCCAGCCTTCGCTCGGCACGCTTATCCGCATCGGCAATCAGTTCCTGTTTTCGGGTGCCTGGTGGATCGTGCTGTTCCCCGTCATTCAGCTTTGCCTGCTGGTCGTGGCCGTCAATTTGCTCGGCGACTGGCTGCGCGACGCCCTTAATCCCAAACTGAGGTAGATCATGACCAATTTTCTGCTCCGCAATGTCAGGCCCATGGCCGGCGAAACCTGCGACATCCTGATCCGCGACGGAAAGATTGCCGGTTTCGGGAGGTTTGAAGCCGAGCCGGGCATGGCCGTCGAGGATGGTGGCAACGCAATCGCCGCACCCGGTTTGATCGACGCTCACACCCATCTCGACAAGACCACCTGGGGCATGCCGTGGCATGTCAACAACCGTGCGGCGATCCTGCGCGAACGTATCGATTTCGAGCGAGAGCACCGTCTGGAGATCGGCATCGATCCGCATCGCCAGTCCATGCGCCACGCCATCGGTCTGGCGGCGCATGGCGGCACGCATATCCGCAGCCATGTCGATATCGATCCGACCCATGGTCTGCGTCTGGTCGAGGGCGTGTGGGAAACCCGTGAGAAGCTCAAGGGCATCATCGATATCGAGATCGTCGCCTTCCCGCAGTCCGGCGTGATGGTCATGCCGGGCACGGTGGAGCTGCTCGACGAAGCGCTGCGCCAGGGCTGCGAGGTACTCGGCGGCATCGACCCTTGCGGCATCGATCGCGATCCGAAGGGCCAGCTCGATATCCTCTTCGCCCTTGCCACCAAGCACGGCGTTCCGATCGACATTCATCTGCACGAGGCCGGCGAGCTCGGTGCCTTCACCATGGAGCTGATGTTCGAGCGCATCCGGGCTAACGGCATGCAGGGCAAGGTGGCGATCAGCCACGCTTTCGCGCTGGGCATGAACGATTATCTCCGTGTCGGGAAACTGATTGACGAGATCGCCAAGCTCGATGTGGCAATCCTCACGACCGGCGCACCTTCGGCAGCCGTGCCATCCATCATGCGCCTCAAGGAAGCAGGCGTGCGTGTCGGCGGCGGCTGTGACGGCATCCGCGATACCTGGGGGCCATGGGGCCACCCGGATATGCTCGATCGCGCGCAGGTGATCGGCATGAAGAACGGATTGCGCTCGGATCGCGATCTGGAGCATGTGCTGCATATCGTGTCGCAGGGCGGCGCCGATGTCATGCGCATCGAGAACTACGGTCTGAAGGTCGGCTGCGACGCCGATTTTACCCTGCTGGCCGGCGAAACGCTCGCCCACGCCGTCGTCGACATCGCGCCACGCCCGCTTGTCGTCAAGGGTGGCCGCGTGACGGCACGCCAGGGCCAAGCCGTGGTGGAGGTGCCCTAATGGTGCAGGAAACGGATAATCTTCCGCTCGGTCGCCGGCCGGAAGGGCGCACGCTGATCACCGCAAGCTGGGTGGTCGGCCACAGGGACGGTGGCCACCGGCTGCTCCGCAACGGTCAGGTCGTGTTCGAAAATGGCGCCATTCTCTTCGTCGGCCATAATTTCCCCGGCGAAGTCGCGCGTCGCATCGATTTCGGCAATGCGCTGATCAGCCCTGGACTGATCGATCTCGACGCCCTGTCTGATCTCGACACGACCATCCTCGGCATCGACAACCATCCCGGCTGGGCCAAGGGGCGGGTCTGGCCTCGCAGCTATGTGGAAGCCGGTCCTTACGAGATGTATTCTCAGGAAGAGCTTGCTTTCCAGAAGCGCTTTGCCTTCGGTCAGCTCCTGCTGAATGGCATTACGACAGCCGCCCCCATCGCATCGCTGTTCTATCGTGAATGGGGCGAGACCGACGTCGAATTCGATGCCGCTGCCGATGCGGCCGGCGATCTTGGCCTGCGCGTCTATCTCAGCCCCGCCTATCGTTCGGGCGGCATGGTGCTGGAAGCGCCGGGCAAGATGGTGCCCGTTTTCGATGAAGAGCGCGGGCTTCGCGGCTTGAATGACGCCATTGCCTATATCGAGCGGCAGAATGGCCGGCATGGCGATCTCGTGCGTGGCATGCTGGCGCCGGACCGGGTCGAGACATCGACGCTTGCGCTTCTGCAGCGCACCGATGCTGCTGCGCGTGATCTCGGCTGCAAATTCCGCCTGCACATGGCTCAGGGCACGATGGAGGTCGATACAGTGCGGGCGCTGCATGGCGCGACGGCGCCTGTCTGGCTTGCCAAGCATGATCTGTTGAGTGACCGGATGATCGCGCCTCATGCCACGAATGCTACTGAGGAAGACCTCGGGCTCTATGCGGAAAATGGTGTTTCCATCGTGCATTGCCCGCTGGTCTCGGCCCGCAGCGGCTCGATTCTCAATTCCTTTTCCAGCTGTCGCAAGCGCGGCATCAACATTGCCATGGGCACCGATACGACGCCGCCGGACATGCTGATGAACCTGCTGATGGGGCTCATCACCTGCCGTATCAGCGATCATGCACCGGATCGGGTGCGGTCCGCCGATCTCTTCGATGCCGCGACGCTAGGCGGCGCTCGGGCGCTTGGGCGTTCCGATCTCGGCCATCTGTCGCCGGGAGCCCGCGCCGATATCGCAGTCTTCAGCCTGGATGACACCATCATGGCACCGTCCGTCGATCCGATCACGACGATCGTCACCGGCGGCTCCGGCAAGGTGACGCGCGCGGTCTTCGTCGATGGCCGCGTCTCGATGCTGGATCGGCAATTGGCCGGGTTCGACATGGAAAAGGCACGCGATCAGGCACAGGCGCAATACGACGGGCTGATTGCCAAATATCCCGAGCGGAGTTGGAACCATCCATCGGTTTCGGAAATCTTCCCGCCAAGCTATCCGATCGAGGTGGAGAGAGCCATGCTTGAGGCACAACAGCCGGTTATCGACGTCCGCAACCTGAACGTGGAATTTCCGAACCGCCGCGGCACGGTTACGGCGCTTTCGGATATCAGCCTGTCCATCCGTGCGGGCGAAGTTCTTGGCGTCGTCGGGGAGTCGGGTGCGGGCAAATCCATGACCGGGCTTGCCATTCAGGGGTTGCTCGAACGTCCCGGCCGCATCGCCGGCGGCGAAATCTGGCTCGGCAAGCAGCGGATCGACACGCTCGACGACCGGGCGATGGAGCGCATTCGCGGCCGCGAGATCGGCGCGATCTTCCAGGATCCGCTGACCTCGCTGAACCCGCTTTTCACGGTGGGCGCACAGCTGACCGAAACGATCCGGCAGCATCTGTCGCTCGGCCGGGCGGAGGCACGGACGCGAGCTGTGCAGCTCCTGCGCGACGTGGGCATTCCCTCGCCGGAGGAGCGGGTCAATCACTATCCCCACCAGTTTTCCGGCGGCATGCGCCAGCGCGTAGTGATCGCGCTGGCGCTGGCGGCCTCGCCGAAGCTGATCATCGCCGACGAGCCGACCACGGCGCTCGACGTTTCGATCCAGGCGCAGATCATTTCGCTGCTTCGCCGGCTGTGCAAGGAGAAGCAGGCGGCTGTGATGCTGGTGACGCACGATATGGGCGTGATCGCCGAGGCGGCGGACCGCGTCGCCGTCCTATATGCGGGCCGGCTGATCGAGATCGGTCCGGTGGAGCAGGTGCTGCATGCGCCGCGCCATCCCTATACGCAGGGGCTGATGGCTTCCATTCCCCCGCTCGGTGCGCGGGTGAAGAAGCTGAACCAGATCGACGGCTCGATGCCTCGGCTTGACGCGCTTCCGCAAGGCTGCGCCTTCAATCCGCGCTGCAAATCCACCGGCTCGCGCTGTGTAAGCGAACGGCCAGAACTGATCCCGGCCGGTGATGGCGCGAGCGCCTGTTGGCTCAACGCGGGAGGCACCGCATGACGACATCCTCTGGCACCGTCGCAGCTTTGACCGTCGACGGTCTCGTCAAGACGTTCGATGTTTCCGTCCCATGGCTCAATCGTGTGGTGGAGCGCAAGCCGCGTCAGTTTCTTCAGGCGGTCAATGACATCAGCTTCACTGTGCCTGCCGGCGGCTGTCTGAGCATTGTCGGCGAAAGCGGTTGCGGCAAATCCACGGTCGCGCGGTTGGTGACTGGACTCTACGCGCCAACGGGCGGCGAAATCCGTTTCGCGCTGGGGCGCAGCGGCGCGCCGCTGTCTGCCCAGATGATCTTTCAGGATCCTTATGCCTCCCTTAATCCGCGTTGGCGGGTAAAGAACATCATTGCCGAGCCATTGCGAGAGCTTAAGCTGCGCAAGACATCAGCCGAGGTGACCGAGCGTGTCGAGGAATTGCTGCTGACCGTCGGTCTCTCCGTCTCCGACGGCGAGAAATTCCCGCATGAGTTTTCCGGCGGACAGCGCCAGCGCATTTCCATTGCCCGCGCACTTGCGAGCGAACCGGAATTCCTCGTCTGCGATGAACCGACATCCGCACTCGATGTTTCGGTGCAGGCGCAGGTCTTGAACCTCATGCGCCGTCTGCAGGATGAGCTGGGGCTGACCTACCTCTTCATCAGCCACGACATGAGCGTGGTGCGTCACATGTCGGACCGCATTGCGGTGATGTATCTGGGGCGCATCGTTGAGGAGGGGGATACGGAAGAACTCTTCGCCCATCCGCGCCACCCCTATACCCAGCTTCTGCTGCAGACCATTCCGAGCATCGCCGCGCCAAAGCGCGATCAGGAGCTGGCGAGCGGCGAGGTTCCGAGCCCGCTGAAGCCGCCGTCCGGCTGCACCTTCCATCCGCGATGCCCGCTCGCCACGGTCAGGTGCTCGGCAGAGGTGCCTGCTGTCCGCGAGCTATCGAACGGAACACGAGTTGCTTGCCATCTCGTGGCCGACGCGTGACGGATGCGGGCGCTTCGACCGGTTCAGGCCAGCGCGGCGCGCAGGTCGTGGGAGAGGTCACGGATCTCGGTGAGGTCGAGTTCGGATTCGACATGTTCGAGGTGATGAGCCATCAGATGCGTCGCCTTGTCGGCATTGTTGCCGACAATTGCTTCGACGATTTCGGCGTGCTCGTCAGGCCCGCAATTGAAGCGGTTGGTGTTGCGGTAGATGGCCGTGATCAGCGAGGAACGGGCGATCAGGTCGCGCATGGTGGCGAACAGGAAATCCGAGCCGGCGGTCTCCGCCAGGAGCAGATGGAAGCCGCCGGAAAGCTTGATGATGTCGGTGGTGATGTCCTGCGTATTGGCGATCCGCTCCTTGGCGACATGGTCGCGCAGGCGCTTGATGTCGGCCTTGGAGATTCCCTTGCAAAGCCGCTCCACCACGCAACGCTCGACGGTGCGTCGCACGAAGAAGACATCGCGGGCCTCATCTACGGAAGGTTTGGAGACGAAGGCACCGCGGTTGGGAATGATGCTGACGAGGCCATCACGCTGCAGCACGGCCAGAGCCTGCCGGATGCGGGCACGGCTGACGTTGAAGATGGTTGCCAGCTGCTCTTCCTTGAGCTGCACGCCGGGCCTGAGCCGTCGCTCAGCGATGGACAGCCAAACTTTCTCGACAATCTGCTGAACAGAGACCCCGTTTTGGTCGGCCATGAATCTCACTCCTCGTTATGGCTAGAGAAGCGTGATGCGCGGGAAAAAGTCAATCACTACAATCGGTTTTCGATTGCAAAATTGTCTACAATATATAATTATATTGTAGATCATAATCGACATGCAGGATGGCGCAATGGAATTCGACTTTGCCGAGCTTGAGCCTCAAAGCCGATACCGGCTTCTGACAAACTTCGTCGGGCCGCGCCCGATCGCGCTGGTGACGACGCGCTCGGCGGCTGGGCATAACAATGCGGCGCCGATGAGCTTCTTCAACGTCTTCTCGCACGACCCTCCGATCGTGGTTCTGGGCATACAGCCGCGCCTGAACGGCGAGGAAAAGGATACGGTCGCCAATATCAGGCGGACCCAGGAGTTCTCGATCAACATGGTGGACATGGCGATCGCACAGCAGATGCTCGTTTGCGGCCTGGGCTTTGATAATGAGGTCGATGAGCTCGATATGGCGGGCCTGACGGCGACCCCCTGCCGCAAGATCGATGCAGCCTATGCCGAGGAATCCCCTTGTGTGTTTGAATGCAGGGTCGAGCGGCTGATCGATTACCCGCGCCGCACGCTGGTTTTGGGCGAGGTGGTCCATATGCATGTGCGGCGCAACTGCCTCGACGCCGAAGGCCACTACGTCGATCCGGAGCAGTATCAGCCGATCGCTCGCCTGCATGCTGACAACTACATCGTCTCCGACCGCCAGTTCGTCCTCAAGGCGCCGCCAATTACCGATTTCGTCAAGCCGCAGCGCGACTAAGGATGGATGAAAGGTCCCACACCATGCATATTCGCCTCATCAATCCGAACTCGACGGCATCTATGACTGCGCAGGCGCTGGACAGTGCCCTGCGCGTCAAGCAGCTCGGGACGCAAGTCTCGGCCGTCAATCCGACTGACACACCCGTCAGCATTGAAGGTGGCGCCGACGAGGCTGCCGCGGTGCCCGGAATGCTTGCCGAGATCCGCAAGGGCGAGACGCTTGGGATCGATGCCTATGTCGTTGCCTGCTTCGACGATCCCGGCCTGCATGCGGCGCGTGAAGTCGCCCGCGGACCGGTCATCGGCATTTGCCAGGCGGCCGTGCAGGTTGCCATGACCATAAGCCGCCGGTTTTCGATCATCACGACGCTGCCGCGCTCCATTCCGATCATCGAGGATCTGGTGAGCGACTATGGCGCCGAACGCCATTGCCGCAATGTTCGGGCCATCGACCTGCCGGTTCTTGGGCTGGAGGAAGACCCGGCCGAGGCGGAACGGCTGCTGATCGCGGAAATCGAACGCGCCAAGCGTGAAGATCGCGCCGAAGCCATCATTCTCGGCTGCGCCGGTATGTCCTCGCTTTGCGATCGATTGCAGGTGGCAACCGGCATTCCGGTCATCGACGGCGTCACCGCCGCCATCAAGCTTGCGGAAGCGCTTGTGGGTGCGGGCTATACGACCTCGAAGGTCAATGCCTATGACTATCCTCGCGTCAAGGACATGCCGCGCCTGAACTGCGCCTAGCCGATGATACAGTCTTTTGATGTTGACCTTGCTCCCGACCTGACAAAGCGGCGGCGTGTGCGGAAGCTCGCTTTTCTGTCGGTCTGGGTCTTTCTTATGGCCCTTTGCCTTCCTGTCCTCGCCAACGGTAACTCCATGGACCTTCGATTGCACAAAGCGGCTGCTGCAGATGACGTTGCGGCCATCCAGCAACTCTTCGCCGGCGGGGCGGATATCGATGCGCGGGACGCAAGCGGCGCGACTGCTTTGCTCGTGGCGACGCATGGCAACAGGGCGAACGCCGCACGCGCGCTGATCGAGGCCGGCGCGGACGTCAATGCCAAGGACGATATTCAAGACAGCCCCTATCTCTGTGCCGGCGCCCGCGGCCATCTCGAAATCCTCAAGCTTACACTTGCGCATGGCGCCGATTTGAAGAGCGTCAATCGCTACGGCGGCACGGCGCTTATTCCGGCGTCCGAGCGCGGCCATGTCGAGACCGTCGATACGCTGATCAGGGCCGGGGTCGATGTCGACCACGTCAACCGGCTCGGCTGGACCGCGCTTTTGGAGGCGATTATCCTCAGTGACGGTGGTCCGCGTCATCTGCGAATCGTCGAGCTGCTGGTCGCTGCTGGAGCAAATGTCAATATCGCTGATCGTGAAGGTGTGACACCGCTCCAGCATGCTCGTGGCCGCGATTACGACAAGATTGCGGCATTGTTGGAAAAAGCGGGAGCGAAGTGACGCGGTGTTAAGGCTTTGCCGCCATCCATTGACGAGATGAAGGCGAGCGCTGGAGCCTCCCGGGAAATTCTGAGAACGAAGGGCGAGACGATGCAAAGAATCTATTATTCCTCTCTTGGCGGCCATCCGCCACAAAGCGATCTGCTGACGGGACGAGCCGTCTTCACCGAGGCCTATGCGGTCATCCCCAAAGGTGTCATGCAGGATATCGTCACCAGCTTTCTGCCCTTCTGGAATGACACGCGCTGCTGGGTGATTGCCCGCCCGCTTTCCGGTTTTGCCGAGACGTTTTCGCAATATGTCATGGAAGTCGCGCCGGGCGGCGGTAGCGATCGGCCGGAGCTCGATCCGGAAGCTGAAGGCGTACTCTTCGTCGTCGATGGCGAGATCGAACTGACGCTGCCGACCGGCAAGCACATTCTTCAGCCGGGCGGCTATGCTTTCCTGCCGCCGGGCCTGAAGTGGTCGCTCCACAATCGTTCGGGCGCTCATGCGCGCTTCCATTGGGTCCGCAAGGCTTATGAGGCCGTGGAGGGGCTGGATCATCCGGAGCCGTTGATCCTCAATGAGAAGGATATCGCGCCCTCCGTCATGCCCGGCACCGAAGGGCGTTGGGCGACGACCCGTTTCGTCGATCCGTCCGACCTGCGCCACGACATGCATGTGACGATCGTCACCCTTCAGCCGGGTGCCGTCATTCCCTTCGCCGAAACCCATGTCATGGAACACGGTCTCTATGTGCTGCAAGGCAAGGCGGTCTATCGCCTGAACCAGGATTGGGTCGAGGTGGAAGCCGGCGACTTCATGTGGCTGCGCGCCTTCTGCCCGCAAGCCTGCTATGCCGGTGGCCCGGAGCCGTTCCGCTATCTGCTCTACAAGGACGTCAACCGCCACATGACGCTTCGTCCCTTCGGTTCGCGCCGCTAGGCTGGACAGGCTATCAGCAAGCCCGCGCCCTGCTGCGCGGGCTTTCGTCTGTTCAGTCGCGCATTGCCGGTCAGCGGATCAAAGTGCTGCCAGCCATTGGTGGTTTGGATGGACGAGCTCGAGCCATAGCCGGAGCGTTTCTCTTTCCGCGGGATCGAGGCGGGGCAGGGCTAGTGCGAAATCCGCCTCATCCTTGTCCCGAAGATATTTCGCCTTGAACAGCAACACGGCGGCGGGCGCCATATAGGGTATTCCCGTGTCGCTGATCCGGATTATCTCGGAACGGGGCGCCTGGATGGATGTGTCCCGCTTGTAGATCCAGGTCGACGGCGTTCCTCTTTCGAGCATCATATCGACACGCCAGCGCGCGGTACCGGAATCGAGGCCCCATAGCTGCGAGACATGTGGCGGCGGCGATCTGCCGGGCTCAAGATACTCGATGACCCCTGCATGAACGGTGAAGAAATCGAGCTCTTTCAATATCTCGCGAAACTCCGGCACGCTTTCCGGCAGTATCGCAAACTCCAGATCCTCATGCTCTCGCGTCTGTCTGCCATGCCAAAGGTCGAGTGCCCATCCGCCGACCACATACCAGAGTCCGGAGGCGTGCTTCAGTCGGCTTGCAAGTTCGGAGGGCCGCCATGGAGACCAGGCATCGTCAGAGACCGGATTCATTGATCATTCAATCCATATCGAAGTGTGGAGGTGTTATCCGCCGGGCGAACGCGGAGCGACGCTTACCACAGACCTACCGGCATCACGACTGTTCCTCGCCCTAAAACCGATCTCCTCTTGAGCTTCGGCTGTGAGCCAAAGCATATGTCCGGATACGTTGACACTAAGGCACGCGTGAAAGATAGAGACGGCATGATCGATCTTGCAGCTTACTTCGGCCTATTCCTGGCGGCGCTTGCTGCTGCGACGATCCTGCCCATGCAATCCGAAGCCGTGCTTGTCGGCATGCTACTGACGGAGAGTTACCCGGTCTTGGCGCTGGTTACAGTCGCAAGCCTCGGTAATGTGCTCGGTTCCCTGGCGAACTGGGGGCTGGGACGATGGATCGAGCGCTTTCGCCATCGATCGTGGTTTCCGGTCGGCGATCGCGCCATGGAACGGGCGCAGGGATGGTATCGCCGCTATGGGCGATGGTCGTTGTTGGCAAGCTGGCTTCCCATCGTCGGCGATCCGATCACCGTGGTTGCCGGCGCCTTGCGCGAACCGTTGCCGACGTTTCTTCTGCTGGTCGCTATCGCCAAGATCGGCCGCTATGTCGCGCTCGCCATGGCAACGACAAGCCTTGCGTCATGAAGTGCCAGGCAATGGCAATTTCGCTGGCGAAGCGGACGCGCGGGGATTTCAGCAGGTAGAGCCCCAGCGAACCGTGTATTCGTGGGTTACGGTTGCAGTGCCATCCTTGCCGAGGACCTGATCTTCGATGAAGCCGACGATCGTATCCATGTAGGCGTTGATATCGAGCGCAAGCGTGGTCAGATCGTTGCATTCCCACATAGCGAGGTTGACGCCATCCTGCCCGATGATCGCGAGATCCTCCGGCACCTTCCTGCCGAGCACGCGTGTCGCCGCATCTCGAACGCCGATTGCCATCACGTCGTTTCCGCAGACGACCGCATCGATCGACGATCGGCGAAGCAGCACGACGGCCTCCTTGAAGCCTGATTCGTAGGAATAGTCGCCATGGCTTTCCGCGACGAAGCTGAGGCCGTGCTGGGCGAGCGCATCGGCAAACCAGCTTTTGCGCTGCTTGTCGATCCAGCTGGAGTTGCGGCCGGTGAGATATGCGAAACGGCTTCGCCCGGAAGCTACCGCCTTGGCGACAACTTCGGCCGCCGCCTTCGATCCGTCGACGATGAGCTGTGATATGTTGGGATCGGAAATAGGCTCAAACGACACCATGATCGGCCGGGCGGTTCTGAAGATCTGAACGGCATCGGCCATGGACACCATGTCGGAGAAGATGACGGCGTGATCCACCTGATAGGCGGACGCCATCCGCATCAGATGCGCCCGGTCATCATAGCCGGCGCAGCAGAGGAGGATCGGCAGCAATTCCCGCTCCTGCAGCCGCTGGACCAGATATTGCAATTGCTGCCCTTCGCACGGGTTCTCGATCGAGTTCACGACCAGAGCGACAAGCTGCGATCTTTGGCTGTTCAACGAACGCGCGATCGCGTTCGGGCGGTAATCATGCTCGTCGGCGATGGACATGATCCGCTTTCTCGTCCGGTCGCTGATCCGCGCATCGCCCGAGAAAGCCCTGGAGATCGTCGACGAAGAAACGCCGGCGAGCTTTGCGATTTCCTTCGAGGTGATGCGCTTGTTCATTTCCGCTTCCTAAAGATTAGCCGATGTCGGAAATCCTGACCGATTCTCCGTCGCGTGCTGCAGAGGCCTTGATAGCATCCCAGAGGCGCGCAAAGCGAAGCCCATTCTCGACGGTCGAGGGATTTTCCTCTTCGCCACGGCGGACGGCAAGGAAGGATTTCAGCGGGCTCTCCTGATGAGTGGCCTCGGCAATCTCACGCGTGCCGGGCCTTCCGTCCAGCTCGATTTCGCGCCAGGCGCCCCATGCGTCTATTCGAACGATGGCCTTGGAATAGAACAGCGTCATGTGCGAGGCGCAGCCGGGAGGGCCTTCGCCGGCGGCGTTGAACGTGACCAATGCGCCGTTCTCAAGTCGTGCCGCGACAGCGCAGGTAATATCGATGGGCTTACCGTAGTTGTTCATGTAGGCCGAGACACGCTCGAATTCGGAGCGAACGAGAAGGCACACGGTATTCATCATGTGCGCGCCGGTATCGAACATGAAGCCGCCGCCGGATAGTTCAGGTTTCTGCTTCCACTGGCCGTCATATTTCGAAGACCAGCCCTCCCAGATGGTTGCCGAGACGCTGACCAACTCGCCAAATTCACCTGCGGCCGCCCGCCTGTGGGTGTCGCGCACGAGTGGCGACAGCGCGCCGTTGAAAGCGATGACGACGACATTGTTGTTTCTGGCTCTGGCTTCGATGAGCGCCTTGGCCTCCGCCACGGTGGTGACCATCGGCTTTTCGAGGAAGAGGTCGAGGCCGGCCTCGATTACGGCCAGTGCCTGTTCGGCATGGAAGGCATGCGGCGTCGATACGTAGACGGCATCCAGCTTGTTTTTGCATTGCGCAAGCATGATCCGGAAATCATCGAATTCCAGCGGTGCCCTGCGTCCTGCGCTCGTGCAGATGTCGGCCAACCGCTGGCGCGATGCGACGCTGACGTCCGCCGCCGCTGCAAATTCAATCTCAGGCATCCGAACCCAGCTCCGGGCGTATTCGGCGGCTTTCAGCCCGGCTCCGATCACGGCCAGGCGAACGGGATTTGACATAGTTTCCTCCATTTATGCACACGTATGCGCAAAACGATCTAACCGGACATGAAAAAATTTTCAATATAAAACAGCCTGATAATTGAGAATTTGGCGGCGACCTAATCACGCTATTGAAAATCAATGCCATACGTGTGTACATTTCCGTGGCGATGGAGGATCGCAAGAAGAACCCATGGGAGGGGTGGATGCTGAAGAGCTTTCTCATGGCCGGCATATGCGTCGCCGGCCTGTCAGTTTTCATGAGCGCCGCCAACGCGGAGACCATCCGAATTGCCGAACATCGTCAGGCGCGCATCGATGCGCTGAAGGTCGTCGTTCCGGACATCGAAAAGAAGCTAGGCGTGACGATCGAGGTCATCGAATATCCAGCGCCGGAGAAAGACTATCTGTCGAAGCTGCTGACCGAGCTTCGGGCCGGCAATGCACCAGATCTGTTCACCGCTCCCGCCGGGCAGGATGTCGCGGATATGGTGGCGGCAGGTTATCTCGCGCCGATCACCACCGAATTCAGGGCCTGGGATGGCTATAGCCAGCTGTTCGATGTCTCCAAGAAGCTCGTGACGCGACCCGATGGCGACGTTTACGTCTTGCCGGCCATGCTGGGCGTGCAGCAGCTCTACTATCGTCGCGACATTCTGGAAAAGGCCGGCATCTCCACGGAGCAGCCGAAGACCTGGAAGGATCTCCTCGATCGCGCCAAGGAAATCAAGGCAAAGACCGGCGCCTATGGGCTGCTGTTTCCGGCCGGCGTGACCTGGGGCGGCGGTGCCTTTGCCGAGGGGTTCAGATATCTCGTCGTCGGAAGCTCAACGCCACAGATCGCCAATGACGATGGCACCCTCAACCTGAAGGGCGATGGCATCAAGGATGCGCTCGGCTTCTACAAGGATCTCATCGACAGCGATTTGATGCCCGTCCAGCCCCTGCTTGGCCCCGAGCCATGGGTGACGCCAAAATACCAGATGTTCCCCGAGGGCAAGCTGGTCGCCACGACCTGCGGCTCCTGGTGCTACATTTATGACTGGGGTCCGGAGAGCAAGAATCCGATTCCAAACGTCACGCAGGCCGTCGGCACATGGACCATGCCCGGAAAAGACGGCGGCGAGCATGTCCTGGTCGACATCGATAGCGCATGGGGCGTGAACGCACAGGGCTCCGATCCCGATCTTGCCAAGAAGGTTCTGCTCGAACTCGGCTCGGTCAAGGCCGATGTCGCCTACTCGGAACGCCTCGGCAACATACCCGGGCGCAAGGACGCCACGAGCGATCCCGAATTTCAGAAGCTCACCGCGCTCGTGCCTGTTCTGGCGGCCGTCGAGAAGGGCGTGTTTCTGAATTCCGCCCCCGGTTTCTCCGCCGTCTCCGAGGGCGTCGCGCGTGCCACCGAGGCACTCCTGCGCAAGGAGACGGATGCTGCCGGTGCACAGAAGATCCTCGTCGATTATGTCAGCGAGACGCTCGGCGACGACATGGTGAAATAACCTATCCGTTCAATCTTGGAACCAGCGGGAAGAGGCGACAGCGCTCGCTCTTCCCGCCGAATAGGGACGGTTGCGCAATGCCCGCAAAGAATTTCCACGAAGCCCGGATCAGGCGGCAGCTGTTTCTGATCCTGCTGCCCTCGATGCTGCTGCTGCTCGCCTTCGTGATCTATCCGGCAGTTTATTCCGTCTATCTGAGCTTCACCAATGAGGCGTTGACCGGTGCTGGCGCTCTGACGCCGCGTTTCGTCGGGATTCGCAACTACGCCCGCCTCCTCAACGACACCAAGTTCTGGAACTCGCTTCTCGTTACCTTCCTTTTCGTGCTTGGCTCGGCGATCATAGGGCAATTCGTCCTCGGACTCGTCTCGGCGATGGCGCTTGGCCGGTCGATCCGCTTCCGGAAGGTCTTCGCCTCGATCATCCTGCTGCCCAATGCAGCGCCCGAGGTCGTGGCCGGCTTCATGTGGATCTCGATGCTGGCGGGCGGCGAACAAGCGACGCTGAGCCGCATCGTTGCATCCTTCGGTGTCGAACCCTCCGATTGGCTGAACACCTTCCCGCTTGCCATGATCATCGTCGTCAACACCTGGCGCGGTATCGCCACCGCGATGATCCTTCTGACCGCCGGCCTCAGCACCATTCCCGGCGAAATCTACGAGGCGGCGCGGATGGATGGTGCAACTCCGATGCAAACGTTCCGCCGCATCACGTTGCCGCTGATGATGCCCACCATCCTGCTCTACATGCTCATCTCCGCCGTCTCGACGATCGCCGTGTTCGGCCTCGTCTACGCGCTCACGCGCGGCGGACCGGGCGGAGCGACCGAGCTCATCAGCATCTACATCTACAATCAGTCCTTCACGTCATATCAGCTTGGCTACGGCGCGGCCGTCGCCGTCGTGGTGCTGCTGATCTCCGTTGTGATCGGCGTCGGCTACGTCAAGGCCATGAAGGTGGAGGTCTAGGATGGCTGCAATCTCCCCGGCGGAAAGCGCAAACAAAGTGAAGGGCGACCTTCTGGCCTATGCAACGCTTTCGCTCATCTCGATCTTCTGCGCCATTCCATTCCTTTGGGTGTTTCTCGCCTCCCTTGACGGCAATGCGCAACTGTTTCTCCGTTGGCCCGAGCAATGGACACTAGGCAATTATGCCAGGATCTTCATCCAGGAAGATGGCGGTCGGTGGCTGTTCAATTCGCTGTTCATCGTCGGCAGTTCGACGGCTGTCGTTATCGTGCTCGCCGGGCTTGGCGGCTACGCGCTTTCCCGCACGACGGCCTGGTGGAAGCTGCCGTTTCTCTATGGGATCCTGCTGATCAGGGTGCTGCCGCCGACTGCGCTCGTCGTCCCGCTCTACAAGATCCTGCTCACGCTCAATCTTGCCGAGGCGGCGATGTTGCGGCCGATCTTCGGCAGTTCCACGCGGGCCATCATGCGCTGGACCGGCTTCATCGACGGATATCTCGGCATTATTCTCGTCCTCGCAACAATGCAGCTCCCGCTGGCGCTGTGGATCATGAAGACCTTCTTCGACGGCCTGCCCAGGGACTATGAAGAGGCGGCGCTGATGGACGGCGCGACGATGGTGCAGCGCATCCGCCGCGTGCTTGTGCCGCTGGCGCTGCCGGGCCTTGCCGCGGCCGGCCTGTTCGCCTTCATTTCCGCCTGGGGCGATTTCCTGCTTCCCCTGACCTTCCTCTCCTCGCCCGAGCTGCAGCCGCTGCCGCTCGGCCTGTTCCGGGCCTATCTGCGGGTGAATACTGTTGATTACGGTTTTCTTGCTGCCCTGGCGTTCATCTACCTGCTTCCCGCTGTCGTCGCCTTCGGCTTTGCCCGCCGTTTCCTGGTGCAGACCTTTGCCGGTGGCGTGAAGGGTTAGCCGATGAAGAAAGAGCAACAACAATGATTACTTTGAATAATGTTCGTAAATTCTACGGTGCGCTCGAAGTCATCAAGGGCGTGGATATCACCGTCGAGGATGGAGAGTTTGCCGTTTTCGTCGGCCCGTCCGGCTGCGGAAAGTCGACGCTGCTGCGCATGATCGCCGGTCTTGAGGGGATCGATGACGGCGACCTCATCCTCAACGGCCAGCGCATCAACGATGTGCCGCCCGACAAGCGCGGCATCGCCATGGTCTTCCAGTCCTATGCGCTCTATCCGCATATGACCGTCGCGGAGAATATCGGCTTTTCGCTCAGCCTGAAGAAGGTTCCGGAGGCCGAAATCCGCAAGCAAGTGGAGGGTGTCGCCGAGATCCTGCAGCTGACGGACTACCTTAATCGCCGCCCGGCTGCCCTTTCCGGTGGCCAGCGGCAGCGCGTGGCGATCGGCCGGGCGATCATCAAGAAACCGTCGCTCATCCTGTTCGACGAACCGCTTTCGAACCTCGATTCTGCCCTCAGAGTCCAGATGCGTGCCGAACTGCAGCGCCTGCATCGCGAATTGAAGGCGACCGTTGTCTATGTCACTCACGACCAGGTCGAGGCTATGACGATGGCCGACCGGATCGTCGTGCTGAACAAGGGCACGGTTGCGCAGCAGGGCGCGCCCATGGAGCTCTATCACCGTCCCGAAAACGAATTCGTCGCCACGTTCATTGGCTCGCCGAAGATGAACGTCATCCCAATGACGGCCAGCCGCAACGGCTCCGGGGCGGCGCTCACAAGCGGCATCGGGCTCGAACTCGGCCTTGCGGATCTGGATGGCCGGATACCGCAGGGCGAGGTGCGGCTCGGCGTTCGCCCGGAGCATTTGAAGCTTGCGGCTCACGGGCAGGGGACGTTCGAGACGGAGGTTCAGCTTGTCGAGCGGCTTGGCGTGGAAACCTATCTCACCGTCGGTCGCCGGGACGACCCTCTGATCGTTCGAACCGAGGGCGACATGATTCTCCGCCCCGGCGATCGCGTCTCCCTGCGTGTCGATCCCGATAGCTGTCACGTCTTCGACACGGCCGGCCGCCTCGTTCGTCCGGCAGCAATCTCTTAAAACCACCTGAGGAAAGTGAAATGACAATCAAAGTGACCATTTGGAACGAAGGCCGGCACGAGAAGACCGATGAGATCGTGCAGAAGCTTTACCCCGACCGGATGGATGGTGCGATCGCCAAGGGGATCGAAAGGCCTGACCTCGAGATCCGCCGCACAACCATGGATGACCCGGAAGAAGGTCTGCCGGATTCGCTGCTTGAAGATACCGACGTTCTGCTCTGGTGGGGTCATGTGGCACATGAAGAGGTCAGCGACGGGCTGATCGACCGGATCCAGCAGCGGGTGCTCAAGGGCATGGGCCTGCTGATCCTGCACTCCGGCCATCATTCGAAGCTGTTCCGGCGCCTGATGGGAACGAATGCAAACCTCTCCTGGCGCGAACTGCCCGAAGGCGATCTCGAACGCGTGTGGGTGATCAATCCTTCGCATCCGATCGCAGAGGGGCTGCCGCCTTATTTCGAAGTCGAGGCTTCGGAAATGTATGGCGAGCCCTTCGATATTCCGCAGCCCGACGAGCTGGTCTTCATCTCCTGGTATTCCGGCGGCGAAGTGTTCCGCAGCGGCTGCACCTTCCAGCGCGGCCGCGGCCGGATCTTCTTCTTCAGCCCCGGGCACGAGAGCTATCCGGTGTACCACAACCAGCACGTCCTGAAGGTGATCTCCAACGGCATCCGCTGGGCACAGCAGAGACATACCGACGGCAGGATCCTTGAGAATTGGCACCGCAAGGAGCCGCTGCACGGAAAGACCGCGCCCAGGTCCTGAGGCTACCTCCCGTGGGAGGCTGGGGCGTTCGCGCTCCGGCTTCCTGCGGGACGTTCTATTTTGGAGGCCATGCGATGACGGAAGCCCATGCCGAGTTAACGGGCCGCATGCTTGATGCGGATTTCTGGATGCGGGTCCGTTGTCGGCATGATGGATGTTTTGCGCCGCTTGCAAAGCTGGCCGCCGAGCACCCCGATGTGTTCGCATTCGAATCCGGCCTGCAGATAGCAAAACGTTGCCAGACATCCCAGACAACGGTCGTTCGCTTCGCCCATCACCTCGGCTTTGAGGGGTTCTCGCAAATGAAGAGGGCGTTTCGCCTTGCCTTGAGAAGCCGTATCCGGGCGATCAACTGATACGGCTCTGGCATGAGCTCTGATCTGCTCTTCGCATGGCGTTAGCCGAGTTCCTGAGCGAGCCCGATGAGAAGCCCTCCGGGACCACGAATGTAGCAGAGCCGGTATATATCCTTGTACTGCACGACTTCGCCTACCAGCTGCGCGCCGCGCTTGCGGAGCCTTTCGAGCGTCTCGTCGACATCGTCCACGGAGAACATGACGCGAAGGTAGCCGAGAGCGTTGACCGGGGCATTGCGGTGATCCTCGATCACGGCCGGTCTGATGAAGCGGGAGAGTTCAAGCCGGCTGTGGCCATCCGGCGTGCGCATCATGGCAACCTCGACGTGCTGATCGCCCAGTCCGGTGACACGCCCGGCCCACTCTCCTTCGATCGTGGCCCGCCCTTCGAGCTCGAGCCCGAGCTCACGCAAGAAATCAATCGTCTCGTCGAGATCGTCGACGACGATTCCGACATTATGCATCTGCTTGATCGCCATGTGTCCAACCTCCCGGGTGCGATTGCAATCTACAGGGTGTCTTCCCGTCAAACAACGGACGAGTTGTGCAATCTCCCGGCCTGAGCGGACCGGCAAGATCATGCAAGGCATCACGGCCACCGGCGGAATCGCCCACTGGGCGTTGTTTTGTAAGGCAACGCTGCCGATGGCCCATGCCCGTTCACTAAATATGTGCCATGATTAATCGCGCGTTCATTTTGCAGTCGCTATTGAGGAGCGTTAACAGTTTCCAATATTTCATGTCTGAACAGAGCTATTTCCCTTCAAACCCACGAAGAGCCCGAACACGGAACTTTTGCGCCCCCAGGCGCATCTTGTTTGGTCAGGATATTCAATCGGACATGATCTCAACAGAAGAGCGGATGGTATGGTGTCTCAAAATCTAACGGGCGGTTCGACCGCGCAGGCCAAACTGCCTCTCGCGGATGTCGATTTCGGAATCCGCTCTACTCTTTTGTCGAATGATCAATTGAGAGCCAAGGCCACGCAATTTGCGGAAAGCCAGAAGCTCGATGTCGCGAGCTTCGAAAACTTCGATTTCTTTCAACGGCATCGCGAGAACGAAAGCGAGATCCTGCGGGTCTATCGCGCTGCGGCAGCGGATGTCGATGCCGGCGAAAGCATCACGCCGGCGACGGAGTGGCTTCTCGACAACCACTACATTGTCGAGGAGGCTATTCAGGAAGTCCGTCGGGACTTCCCGAAGAAATTCTATCGCGAGCTGCGCACGATCAATCTGAATGGGGTAGCAATACCGCGCACTCTGGCGCTCGCCTGGCTCTATATGGCCCATGCCCATAGCAATATCAGCAATGCCGGCATGGCGGCCGTCACGGAAGGCTTCCAGGACAAGCAGACCTTGCATATCGGCGAACTCTGGGCGCTGCCGTCGCTCGTTCGCTATGTGCTGATCGACAATCTGCGGCGCGTTGCAACCCGGATAGACAAGAGCCGCGAGATGCGCGGCATCGCCAATGCCGCAGCCACCAAGGTGATTGCGCTCGGCGACGCAAGCTCCGCCGAATTCCTTGAGACGCTGTCCGCCAATCTCGACGACACGACCTTCGTGACGCAGCTGCACTATCGTCTGCGCAACGCGATCGAGCCCACCGATGCCGCACTCGGCTGGCTGGAAGCAAAGCTCGCTGCGAAAGGCACCGACGCCGAAGCCGTCATGTCGCTGGAGCAGACGCGACTTGCCTCCGGCAACACGCTGATGGGCAGCATCATCAAGAGCCTCAGGGAGATCGATGATACCGATTGGTCGACCTGGGTCGAAGAGGTCAGCAAGATCGACAAGCTTCTATGGAAGCAGACCGATTATGCTGAGCTCGACTCCGGTTCCCGCAATGCCTATCGCCGCCAGATCGAGAAGCTGGCAAAGCGCAGCGAGAAGACGGAGCTTGATATCGCAGAGGCGGCCATCAGCCTGGCCGAGCGCTCTGCCGCTGGCGGCAAGGACCCGTCGGCCGCCGCCGCTAATGTCGGCTATTTCCTGGTTGGCGCCGGCCGCCCCTTGCTCGAGGCGGAGATCGATTTCCGGCAGACGATTGGCCTGCGGTTCATGCGGGCGATCCGCCGCCTGAACTGGCTGGCGATTGCCGTGCCCGTACTCACCCTCACGCTGTTGGCGCTCCTTGCCGTCGGCAGCGTTTTCGTCAGCACCGGCATTCCGGTCATCGCGACCATCGTTCTTTTGCTGGCATTCGCGCTACCGGCCTCGGAAGGTGCTACCGGCCTCTTCAACTTCTTCGCCACCTTCTTCATCGCGCCTGATCGCCTAATCGGCTACGAATTCAAGAAGGGCTTGCCTGCCGAGGCCCGCACGCTCGTCACCATCCCGAGCCTGATCGGCAAGCGCGAGCATGTCGATGAGCTGATCCGCAATCTCGAGGTTCATTATCTAGCCAATCCCCTCGGCGAAATCTACTATGCCCTGCTCACCGACTGGCCCGACAGCCAGGAGGAGCAGAACGCTCGCGATCTCGAAATCCTCGACTATGCGAAGCGCCAGATGGCCAATCTCGAGGCGCGTTATGCCGAGGAAGGCAAGCAGCGCTTCTATCTGCTGCATCGCCGCCGTCTTCACAATCCGGCGGAAGGTGCGTGGATGGGCTGGGAGCGCAAGCGCGGCAAGCTGCACGAACTGAACATGCTGCTGCGCGGCAGCCGCGATACCACCTTCCTGCCCGGTGCCGACAAGGTGCCGCAGGATGTGAAATATGTCATGACGCTCGACAGCGATACGCGCATCATTCGCGACACGGTGACGAAGCTCGTCGGCAAGTTGCACCATCCGATCAACCGTCCGGTATTCGACGCCAAGAGCCAGCGCGTCGTCGACGGCTATAGCGTTCTGCAGCCGCGCGTCACCCCGTCACTGACGACAGGTAAGGATGCGTCGGCCTTCCAGCGCATCTTCTCGGTCAATCGCGGCCTCGACCCTTACGTCTTCGCCGTTTCCGACGTCTATCAGGATATCACCGGCGAAGGCACCTTCACGGGCAAGGGGCTTTATCACGTCGATGCCTTCGAGGCCTCGCTGAAGGGCAGGATCGAGGAAAACTCGGTGCTCAGCCACGACCTGCTCGAAGGCTCGATGGCGCGATGCGCCCTGGTGACAGACTGCGAGCTCGTAGAGGATTTTCCGATCCGCTACGAAGTGGAAATCTCCCGTCAGCATCGCTGGGCTCGCGGCGACTGGCAGCTCCTTCCCTATATATTCAACCCGAAGCGTGGCGTGACGGCGCTCGGCCGCTGGAAGATGGCTGATAACCTTCGCCGCTCGCTGACGCCGATCGCCTGGTTCCTGGCGTCAGCCCTCGGCTGGTACTGGATGAGCCCGCTCGGCGCGCTGCTCTGGCAGATCGTGCTGATCTTCAGCCTGTTCGTGGCGCCGACGCTGTCGCTGATCAACGGCATCATCCCGCGCACCAGCGATATCATCCTGCGCGCCCACCTTCATACGGTCTGGAACGATATTCAGAATGCCAATGCGCAGGTAGCGCTGCGTATCGTTTTCATCGTCGATACCGCCTGCGTCATGGCCGATGCCATCATCCGCTCGCTCTATCGCGCCTTCGTCAGCCGCAAGCTGATGCTGCAATGGCGCACCGCCGCCAGCGCGCAGGCCATGGCACAGACGACCATTCTCGGCCACTACAAGGTCATGTGGCGGGCTCCGGTCCTCGCCCTTCTCGCGCTGCTCTTTGCCGTGTCTTCCGGTGACAGCGCCTTTCTGGTCGGCGTTCCCTTCATCATCCTCTGGGTGCTGTCGCCCGTGATCGCCTGGATCGTCAGCCAGACGGCGGAGACGGAAGACAGGCTCGTTGTTCCCGACAAGGTGAGAAGCGAGCTTCGCAAGATCGCACGGCGCACCTGGCGCTACTTTGATAATTTCGTCGTTCCCGGACAGCATTACCTGCCGCCGGACAACGTGCAGCAAACGCCGCATGCCGTCGTGGCGATGCGAACGTCGCCGACCAATATCGGCGTTTATCTCCTGTCGGTGGTTTCGGCGCGACATTTCGGCTGGATCTCGTTCGAAGATGCAATCAAGCGCATCGAGCAGACGATCGAGACGACCGCGAAACTCGAAAAATATCGTGGCCACCTGTTCAACTGGTATCACACCGATACGCTGAAGCCGCTTGGCCGGAAATATGTGTCGTCGGTGGATAGCGGCAATCTGGCCGGCCATCTGATCGCCGTGGCCTCCGCCTGCCGCATTTGGGCGCTGAATCCTGCCGCGCAGGTTCACGGCAGCCTCGATGGCATCGGCGACGTTGCCGGTATCCTTCGTGAGGTCCTGACCGAGGTTGCGGATGACAACAAGATAAGCCGCGACCTGCGGGCTCGCGTTGAGGAGCGGATCACCACCTTTGAGGCCACGCTCGCAGCGGCCAAGCAGAAGAACGAGTTTTCTTCGGCCACCATCGAGCGGCTTGTCGCGGACGCCCGGGAGATCGCCAAATTCGCCGGCGATCTCGATCGGGAGGTCAAGTCGGCCAAGAGCGAAGAGGTCGTCCACTGGGCCGGCAAGCTTACCGCGACCTGCGACCTTCATCTGGTCGACAACTCTTTCGACCAGGCGAAGATGGATGCCGTCTCGGAAAGGCTTGTTGCGGTCGGCAATCGCGCTCGCGAGCTCGCCTTTGCCATGGATTTCAGCTTCCTCTTCCGTCCCGAGCGCCGGCTGTTGTCGATCGGCTTCCGGGTCGAAACCGAAGAAGTCGATGCCGCCTGCTACGATCTTCTCGCGTCCGAAGCCCGTCTGACCAGCCTCTTTGCCGTCGCCAAGGGCGATCTGCCGACCGAGCATTGGTACAAGCTCGGACGTCACGTCGTTCCGGTCGGACCGCGCGGCGCGCTGGTTTCCTGGTCGGGCTCGATGTTCGAATATCTGATGCCGCCGCTCGTGATGCAGGAGCGCCAGGGCGGTATCCTGAACCAGACGAACAATCTGATCGTCCAGGAACAGATGAATTACGCCAAGCACCTTGGTGGCATTCCATGGGGCATTTCGGAAGCGGCTTTCAACGCCCGCGACCACCAGATGAACTATCAGTACAGCAATTTCGGGGTGCCGACGCTCGGCCTCAAGCGTGGCCTCGGCCAGAATGCCGTCATCGCGCCCTATGCCTCGCTGCTGGCAAGCCAATACAACCCGATCGCCGCACTTGAGAATCTCGAGAGGCTTCGGGGCGTCGGTGCGCTCGGCATGTATGGTTTCCACGATGCCGTCGACTTCACGCCGAGCCGCGTGCCCGAGGGTAAGAAGCATGCGGTCATCTACAATTACTATGCCCACCATCACGGCATGTCGATCGCAGCCGTCGCCAACGTCGCCTTCGACGGGCTTCTGCGCGAACTCTTCCATGCCGACCCGGTCATCGAGGCGGCCGAACTGCTGCTGCAGGAAAAGGCGCCGCGCGATATCCCGGTCATGGCTTCCAAGCACGAGACCGACGCGCCGGCTACCATTCAGGGCGATCTGATGCGCCCCGAAGTGCGCCGTGTGGAAGATCCGGCGTCTCTCGAACGCGAGCTGCTGCTACTGTCCAACGGCCGTTATTCGACCATGCTGACAGCGACCGGCGCCGGCTATACCCGCTGGAACAACCTGGCGATAAACCGCTGGCGGCCCGATCCGACAGAAGATCGCTGGGGTTCCTTCATCTTCCTGCGGGATATGGGGTCGCATGAATGGTGGTCTGCGACTGCCGAGCCGCGCTCCATCGCCAATGAGCATGTCCG
Organism: Rhizobium sp. AC27/96; assembly: GCF_001692325.1. Lineage (GTDB taxonomy): Bacteria > Pseudomonadota > Alphaproteobacteria > Rhizobiales > Rhizobiaceae > Rhizobium. The sequence goes on from NZ_LXKN01000066.1 coordinate 76,892, forward strand.
TGTGACATTCAGCGACGACAAGGCCGAGTTCATCAAGACCGTCGGCGATCTCACCAGCGAAATGGAAGTCTTCATCGCGAGCGATCGCGATGCCGAAGGCCGCCGCCTGACGATTTCCAATACCGGAACGGAAGATCGGGTCATCGAAGTCACCTCCTATATGGAGCCCGTTGCCACGCTCGATATCGTCGATACCGGGCATCCGGCCTTTGCCCGTATGTTCGTGCACACCGAGATTGCCGGCCAGGGCGATGCGATTTTCGTCGAACGCCGCAAGCGTGGCGTGACCGATCCGGAAGTAGCGATCGCGCAGCTTGTTGTCGACGGCAGCGGCGAGGGACCAACGCAATTCGAGACCGACCGCATGCGCTTCCTCGGCAGGGGACGCACCTTGACGGAGGCCGCCGCCTTCGACGAAGGCGCCACCCTTTCGGGCACCGATGGGTTCACCATGGATGCCTGCGTGTCGCTGCGCCGTGTCGTCCGCATTCCAGCCGGCCAAAAGGTCAGCCTGGTCTTCTGGACCATTGCGGCTGCGAACCGGTCGGATCTCGACGCTACGCTCGTGCACTATCGCCAGCCTGACAGTTTCACCCAGGGTCTTGTCCAGGCATGGACGCGGACCCAGAAACAGCTGCGCCAGATCGGCGTCAACTCCAAGGAAGCGGCGGCCTACCAGCGCTTTGCGCGCTATATCGTCTATCCCGAAATGTCTCTGCGGGCTGACAGCGAAGCGGTTCGCGCCGGCCTCAAGTCGCAGTCGGTCCTTTGGGGGGCAACCCTCTCCGGCGACGTGCCGATCATCACGCTGCGCATGACGGACGAACGCGGCACCGATCTGGTCAAGGAGCTGCTACGCGCCCAGGGCTTCCTGCAGGCGCGTGGCGTCGAGGTCGATCTGGTGATCTTCAACGAGCGCACCGGCGAAGAAGCTTCGGAAATGCAGCGCATCATCGACCAGCTTTGCGATGGTGCGCGTCACGCCAGCGAGGCGGCCGGCATTCAGCGCAACATCTATGTCATCCGCAAGGACATGACCGAACCTAGTGTCTACGATGCGATCATCGCCTCCTCGCGCATTGTGCTGCGTGGGCGCGATGGCAGCCTGAAGGGTCAGCTGGAGCGGGCGCGCTCCGTCGCCGGATCGCCGGCGCTGCTTGGCCAGTGGGGTGATTCCACGCTTGTACCGAGAATGACCCGCAGCGAAACCGTTCCCGCGACGGATGCGGGACGCGATCTCACATTCTGGAATGGTTATGGCGGTTTCGCAGCAGAGGGCAGCGAATACGTCGTGCGCCTTTCGGGTGGCGAACAGACGCCGCATCCGTGGGTCAATATCATGGCCAATGAAAGCTTCGGCTTTCACGTCTCAGCCGAGGGTGCTGCCTTCACCTGGAGCCAGAACTCTCGCGACCATCAGCTGACGCCATGGACCAACGACATGGTCACCAACAGGCCTGGCGAAGCCTTCTATCTCAAGGATCTCGACCGTGGTTCGGTGATCGTGCCCTATGCTGCTCTGGCGCAGCATTCGGACACCCAGTTCCAAGCGCGCCACGGCTTGGGCTATTCCGTCTTCACGACCGTCCAGGACGAGATCGCGCTGGAAGTCACGCAGACCCTCCATATGGAGAAGTCGGTCAAGCTGACGCAGATTCGTATTCGCAACACGGCGAATGTGGCACGCAAGCTCCGCCTTTACGGCTATGCCGAATGGATTCTCGGCAACAACCCGACCAAGAGCAAGCCGTTTATCGTCTCGGAGTTTGATGCCGAGACTGGCGCGATCTTCGCGAACAATCCGTTCAGCGTCGATTTCTCGACGCGGGTGGCATCATTTGCCGCCAGCGAGAAACCATCCAGCATTTCCGGTAGCCGCCGCGAATTCATCGGCCGCCACGGGACGATCCAGCAGCCACGCACGGTTTCGGCCGGGTCGCGCCTGTCCGATGCGATTGATCTTGATGGAGATCCGGCCGCCGCAATGGCTTTCGATCTGACGATCGAAGCTGGCGGCGAGCACGACATCTGCTTCTACATGGGCGATGCCGGCTCGCGCGAGGAAGCGGCAGCGCTTCTGGCCGATATCCGCGCGGTCAGCTTCGACGAGGTACTGGGCAAGACCAGAGACTTCTGGAAGGTGTTTACGGGCAAGACGCGCGTTTCGACCCCGGATCAGCGCTTCGACTTCATGGTCAACAACTGGCTGCCCTATCAGACGCTCAGCTGCCGCATCATGGCACGCACGGCCTTCTATCAGTCGAGCGGTGCCTGGGGGCTTCGCGATCAGTTGCAGGATTCCCTGGCCTTCCTGCTGCATTCGCCGGAGATCGCCCGCAAGCAGATCGTCAATACCGGCAGGCGGCAGTTTCCGGAAGGCGACTTCCAGCATTGGTGGCTGGCCGATAGCGGCGCCGGTGTCCGGACGAACATCTCGGACGATCCGGTCTGGCTCGCCTTTGCCGTCGACCAATATTATACGGCGACCGGCGACGTCACGATCCTCGATGAAATGCTGCCTTTCGTCGAAGGTGCGGCGCTCAGCCCGGGTCAGCACGACGCCTTCTTCCAGCCGCGCCTCTCGGCCGAAAATGCATCGCTCTACGAGCATGCCGCCCTTGGCCTCGATCTGGCGATCAAACGCACGGGTGCAAATGGTCTGCCGCTGATGATGAGTGGCGACTGGGGTGACAAGATGGACCGCGTCGGCATTGATGGCCGCGGCGAAAGCGTTTGGCTCGGCTGGTTCCTGGCCGGTGCGCTTGGACGCTTCATCACCTATGCCGAAACACGTGGCGACGCGCAGCGTGTGAGCCGCTGGACGGATCATCTGGCAAAGCTGAAGAATGCGCTTGAAACAGCGGGATGGGACGGCAGCTACTATCGCCGCGCCTATTTCGACAATGGCGCGCCGCTCGGATCGCATCAATCCGATCAGGCCAAGATCGACTCTATTGCCCAGTCATGGAGCGTTCTGTCCGGCGAAGGCAATCCGGAACGCAGCGAAACGGCGATGAACGCAGTCCTCGAACAACTCGCGGACCAGGAGGGCGGCTTCATTCGCTTGTTGACGCCACCCTTCACGAACCCGGCGAACGATCCCGGCGCCATCAAGGCCTATCCTCCGGGCGTTCGCGAGAACGGCGGTCAATATACCCATGCTGCCGTATGGGCGACGCTGGCTTTCGCCCGCATGGGCCGTGCGGAGGACGCCTGGCGCTGCTTCGAGATGCTCAACCCGATCAATCATTCGCTCGATAAATCGGCGGCGGATGTCTATCGTGTCGAACCCTACGTGATCTCGGGTGACGTTTACAGCGAAGGTCCCCTCAAGGGTCGCGGCGGATGGAGCTGGTACACCGGCTCCGGCGGCTGGCTCTATCGAACGGCGATAGAGGGTATCCTCGGCGTTCGCGTCGAAAACGGCCATCTCCACGTCAAGCCGGTTCTCCCGGCAAAATGGGATGGCTTCTCGGCGGAGCTTCATTTGCCGAGTGGGGCGTACAAGGTGTCGGTTTCCAAGGGAGCGGCCGCGGACGGCTATGCCGTGACGATCAACGGGACCGCCATCGACCACCTTAACGAGGGATATCCGCTCGGCGCCGGGCAATAACGATAGTCCAAAGAAAAAGAGGCCGCCCGCAAATGCGGCGGCCTCTTGCCAAGCCTTCAGGGCGTAGCGGCAATAGATCTGCCTATTGGCCTATCGCAATGCTGCGGGTCTCTTTGTCGAAGAGATGAAACTGCGCGGGATCGATGGCGAGGCTGACGGGCTGCCCCACGCTTAGCTGCACGTTGCCGGCCAGGCGAACAGTGGTCAATTCAAGCCCCTCATGAGCAACGTAAGCATAGGTATCGGAACCCAGCCGTTCGATGACGTCGATCTTGCCTTCGAGATTGCCCTTGCCCGGTTCCAGAATGCCGAGATGCTCGGGACGGGCGCCGAGCTTGGCAGCCTGCGAGGGTGCGTAAGGCAGCAGTAACTTGCCGCCGCCGGCTATTTTCAATCCCCCTGCCGTCGGTTCGACGTCGTAGACATTCATCTTCGGCGAGCCGAGGAACTGCGCCACGAAGAGATTGGCCGGCTTCTCATAGAGATCGATCGGCGAGCCGATCTGCTGAATGGAGCCATCTTTCAGCACGACGATCTTGTCGGCGAGCGTCATCGCCTCGACCTGATCGTGGGTGACATAGATCATCGTTGCGCCAAGGCGCTGATGCAGCCGAGCGATTTCGATGCGCATTTCCGCACGCAGGGCGGCATCGAGGTTGGAAAGGGGTTCATCGAACAGGAACGCCACAGGGTCGCGAACGATGGCGCGGCCGATGGCGACGCGCTGCCGCTGTCCGCCGGAGAGCTCCTTGGGCTTTCGGTCGAGATAACTTTCCAATCGAAGTGCAGCTGCTGCCGCCTGGACACGTCGGTTGATCTCGGCCTTTGGCGTGCGTGCGACTTCCAGGCCAAAGGCCATATTGGCGCGCACGGTCTTGTGCGGATAAAGCGCGTAGGACTGGAAAACCATGGACAGAGCTCTGTCCGCCGGCCCGAGCTCGGTGACATCCTCGTCGCCAATGAGGACTTGGCCGGAGGTGACCTCCTCCAGACCGGCGACGAGGCGCAGCAGCGTTGATTTACCGCTGCCGGAAGGGCCGACGAAGACGACGAACTCGCCGTCTTCGATCCGCAGGTCAAGCCCGTGAATAATATCCAGGGCGCCGAAGGATTTGCGGATCTTGTTCAGTTCGATAACGGCCATGTCTGTTTCTCCGCAGCTTCAAGCCTTGACGCCGCCGGCACCCAGGCCACCTTGCCAGAAGCGCTGCATGACGATGAAAGCTATAATGACAGGAACAATGCTGATCAGCGCGCCGGCCAGCACAAGTGTAAAGAGTGCGGCACCACCGCCCGAGCCGACCGTTGCCGTCGCGTACCATTGGGCAAGGCCGACCGTGACCGGAAAATATTCCGGCGAACTCAGCACGACCAAGGGCAGGAAGTAATTGTTCCAGGTCGCGACGAAGGACAGGATCAGCACGGTCGCAAAGCCCGGCATCAGCAGGCGCAGCGCCAGGGAAAAGAAGATGTGCAGCTCGCCGGCGCCATCGACGCGGCCGGCATCGAGCAGCTCGTTCGGGATCGCATCGTCGGCATAGACGCGCATCAGGAAGACGCCGGGCGGATAGACGAGCGAAGGCAGGATGACGGCCCAGGGTGTGTTGACGATGCCGACCTTGGACATCAGCAGAAACAGCGGCACGACGAGCGCCGTCTGCGGGATCATGACGGCGCCGAGGATAATCGCAAAGACCAGCCGCTTGCCGAGAAATTCATACTTCGCGAGCGCATATCCGGCCATGGTCGCAAAGAGTGCGGCGCCGATCCCGGCCGTGGTGGCGTAAACGATGGTGTTGAGCAGCCAGCGGGCAAAGATGCCACCCTGATAACTGAAGACCTGCTGAATGTTTTCAAACAGCTTGAAGTCGCCGGCAAACCAGAGGCCGAAGCTTGTGAACAGATCGTTGTTCGATTTCGATGCGGACACCAGAACATAGAATAGGGGCAGGGCGGTATAGAGCCATATCACCAGCAGGATGGCTGACAGCATCCAGCGGTTACGACGGAACGATGGCGAGCGCTTCGATTTACCGACAATGGTCATGCCTTACCTCCACGATTGACGATGAGCATGAAGGCATAGGAGATCACAGCCGTGACTGCGCCGAGCAGGAAGGACATGGCGGCCGAGTAATTATATTGCTGGTTGGCGAAGGCGAGCGTGTAGGCATAGTAATTCGGCGTGTAGGAATTGGTGATGCTGAGCGGGGCGAGATTTCGCAGCAGATACGGTTCCGAGAAGAGCTGCAGCGAGCCGATGATCGAGAAGATGATGGTGACGACGACCATGGGTGCAATCAACGGCAGCTTGACGCGCAGCGCATAGACGAAGGCGCTTGCGCCATCCATCGACGCGGCCTCTTCCAGATCGGACGGGATCGCCTGGAGCGCGGCGTAGTAGATGATCATCTGATAGCCCGTATATTCCCAGTTCGCGATATTGGCGATCGACGGGAGAATTGTGCTCGCCCCGAGAAAGTTCGGCGCCGGAAGCCCGACAGCATTGGCGAGCTGGGTGAACGGGCCGAAGGCCGGCCCATAGAGATAGCCCCAGATCAGCGTGGCGATGACGGCCGGGACGGCATAGGGCAGGAACAGGCTGATGCGGAAGAAGCTCTTGGCGTAGACCGTGCCGCTATCGAGGATCAGCGCGATCAAAAGCGCGATTGCCACCATGCCGGGGATCTGGATGACGGCGAATTTGAGGAGCACGACAACGCCCTGCCAGAACTTCGGGTCGCCCAGCGCGCGCACGAAATTATCCGCGCCGACGAACTTGGTGCCCGCAACCACGGTGGTCTTATAGACCGCCAGATTGAGGGCATAGAGCATGGGAGCGATCAGGAAGGCGATGAAGAGCAGCGCAAATGGCGCAAGGAAGAGCAAGGGCGCCAGTTTCTTGCTCACGCGGCGGCGCCGCTTGCGGCTACTAGGACCAGCCATTTGTGATGTCTCCGGCTGTGAATTGCGCCTGCGCCTGGGCGCGGGTCATGCGAGAAAGATATGTGCGGGGGCGAGGCCCCCGCACGGAGTTCATCAGCCGTTGGAAACGGTATAGCCCTGATCGGTGCAATAGGCGCTGACGCCCGCCTGCAAGCGATCGAAGGCATCACTCAGCGAGCCCTTGCCGCCGATCGAGGCGGAGAGTTCCTGCTGCACCTGGCCGGCAAGGTAATCCTGGAACGGCGCGTACTGGAACGACGAGTCGACGTGCTTGGCCGCCTCGACGAAGACCTCGTTGACGGCCTGGCCGCCATAGAGATCGTATTTGTGATTGATGAGTTCGGGATCCGAGACCAGTTCCTTGAGGACCGGGAAAAGGAACTGTTTGGTGTTCCAGAGGCGCGCGGTCTGAGGATCGGCACCGAGGAACACGGCAAGCTGCGTTGCTTCTTTCGGATGCTTCGTGGTTTTGAAGGTCGCAAAGGTGGAGCCGCCAAGATTTGCGGTCACATATTTTCCCGCATCCCATTGCGGCAGGGGCGCGGCGCGCCAGTGGCCGTTGCTCTTCTTGGCAAACTGCGGAATGAACACGGCACCCCAGGCGCCGGTCATCCAAGAGGCATAGGTGCCTTCGTCGAGGCCCGTGAACCAGTCGGTGGTCCAGACCGGGGTTTTGACGCCCACGGCCTTCGCATCGATGAGATCCTGCCAATAGGCGGCCCATTTCTTGGCGATGGCATCGTTCAGGTTGAGCTTCAGCTCCGTGCCCTTGAGCTCGAACGGCTTCCAGCCGGCCTGCGCCAGAAGAGCTATGACCCAGCCGCCATCGGCGGTGCCGCCGAAATTGGTTAGGAACGTATCCGGCGACGCCTTGCTCAGCGCTTTGGAGCTTTCCGCAAAGGCAGCCCAGGTCTTGGGTACTTCAATCTTATGCGCATCCAGAACGTCGGCGCGGTAGAGAATGCCCATCGGGCCGGAGTCCCACGGAATACCATAAACGGCGGCACCGTCGGAAGCGGACGCCCAGGTCCAGTCGATGAACTTGTCCTTGACGTTGTTGGCGCCGTATTGGCCCATGTCGAGCAGTGCTTCGAGCTGGCGGAAGCCGGGAATATTGGTGAACTCGACCTGGCCGACGTCAGGCAGGCCGGTGCCGGCCTGGATTGCGTTGCGCAGCTTGACGTATTCGGCAGGCCCCTGGCCGGCATTTTCGAGCTTGACGCTGATATGCGGGAAAGCCTTGGTGAAGAGATCGATCTGAGACTGCGTGTCGGGTGTCCAGGCCCACATCGTCAACTCGACCTTTTCCTGCGCCATGGCCGGTGCGCCGAGGCCTGAGAATGCGGCTGCAGCAGCACCCGCACCAGCCGCCTGCAGCAGCTGACGCCGGCTCAATGCGATCTGGATTGCATCCTTTTTCATGTCGTTGGTCATTGCATGTCCTCCCACATTCGATGAAACCGCACCCTCCCGGATCGGCTTTTTCATGATGACGCGCAATTCATCACGCGCAATTTGCGTTGTCAATTGCGCAATTTGCGAACTTATGCAAAATATGTCGCAAGTTTCGTGTGTGCGATAAAGACAGAGCCGTTGATATCGGCGTCCGGGGATGGATTTCTCACAAGAATCCCGTGATTATCCAGGGTAAATTGAAGGGTAGGCATTTGACTCGTTCACCTAAGTCCAACGCAAATCAGCTCGAAATTGCGAAGGCGGCTGGCGTTTCCGTCAGCACTGTGTCCCGCGCGCTTTCGGATGCCCGCGGGATCAGCGATGAGCGACGCCTGCAAATTCGCAAGATTGCCGAGGATGCCGGCTATTTTGGCCGATCCAGGGCGGCGGCGGCTCCGACAAGGCATTTGCGCGCCTATGTGACTGGCAGCCTCGCCACCGGGGGATTGGCGCCTTTCTATGAGGCGGTGGTCGCCGGGTTGCGTGACAGCTCGAATGACGGCGGCTTCAGCCTTTCGATCCGCATGGTGGACGAAACCTCGCTTGGTCCGCATCGCATGGCCCGCGACCAGGAAAAGGAAGAGGCCGATGTCACGATTTTCGTCGGCATTGATCTGAACGACAGTCTGGCCGGCTATTTCCTCAATGGCAGCCACCGCGCGGTTCTCGTCAACGGCTATGATCCGGATATGCGCTTCGACTGTGTTGCGCCCAATAATTTCTACGGTGCACGGCTGGCCGGCCGAACCCTGCTCAAGGCAGGGCACAGGAAATTGCTTTATATTCATGATCATACGCGCTGGACGACAATCCAGCGCCGCCGCGGGTTCTACGCTTCCCTCGAAGAGTTTCCCGGTGCCTCCTGCACGGCGATCGGCGTCGCCAATGGTGTCGATACCGCGCTGCTGGCGGAGGTGGAGCGGCGAGCAAAAGGTGAGGCGGATTGGACCAGCGTGTTCTGCGCCAACGATATGGGTGCGTTCCGCCTGATGAATGCGCTTGAGGCTGTGGGGCTCAGCGTGCCGGGAGAGGTTTCGGTCATCGGCTTTGACGACCTGCCCTATGCCGCGATGATGCATCCGCGGCTGACGACGATGCGGGTCAATTGTCTGGAGATGGCCCGCCAGGCAATTCAGCTTGCCCAGCGGCGCATTGCAGAGCCGGATGCCATGCCGATGCAGATCGAATGTGCTGTTGTGCTGGAGTCTGGCGCCACCGTTGCGCAATTTGCGTAAATTGAAGAAATATTCGGTATTATATTGCGTAACTTGCGTTTGTATGCGATCTCCTTTCGCGAATGGCCTGACTGCCGTTCAGCATTTGCGGACATCGTTCCGCCAGGAGTTCGCTGTTGCCATCGCCCTCAAATATCATGCCCCCGCCAAGGCTCAGCTTTGCTTTCGGTCCTCTCGGAATAGAGAAGCTCTTTTCCCCCGCCGACCTGCATCGGCTTGAACGTTGCTGCAGCATCGTTTCCAGCGAGCCTCTCCTGGAATTTCAAGGTGAGGAGGCGAAAGCACAGCTCGCCGAGACGGATATTCTGGTCACGGGATGGGGGTGCGCTGCAATCGATGCAACCGTGCTGGAAGCTGCGTCATCTCTGACGCTTGTCGCCCATGCGGCAGGATCGGTAAAACATCTTATCGGACCTGATGTCTTCGAACGGGGAATTGCGGTGACGAATGCGGCTGCCGCCAACGCCGTTCCTGTCGCCGAATTCGCGCTTGCCGCCATCCTGTTCGCCAACAAGGATGTCTTTCGCTTCCAGCGGCTTTATGCACAGCAGCGGCGCTCCCTCGAAATGCATCAATCTTTCGATGGCGACAGCGGCAGCTGGCACAAGAAGGTCGGCATCGTCGGCGCCTCGCGCATTGGCCGCCGCGTCCTCGAGCTTCTCCGCCCGCATGATATGGATATCCTGCTTTACGATCCGCTCGTGGATGCGACTGAGGCTGCCGAACTGGGCGCTCGGACGGCATCTCTTCCGGAGCTGATGGCCGAGTGCCAGACCATCTCCCTGCATGCGCCGTTGCTGGCAACGACGCAGCACATGATCGATGCCGCAATGCTTGCGCGGATGCCGGATGGTGCAACGTTGATCAATACGGCGCGCGGCGGCCTTGTCGATCAGGCAGCACTCGAAGCGGAGCTTTCAAGCGGCAGGATCTCCGCCATTCTCGATGTCACCGAACCAGAGGTAGTCCCACCTGCATCGCCGCTCTATGATCTGCCGAATGTCGTTCTGACACCCCATATCGCCGGTGCGATCGGCAATGAGCGCCAGCGCCTCGGCCGGCTGATCGTCGACGAGATCGAACGGTTCGTTGCCGGTGAACCGTTGCAACATCGCCTGACTTTGGAAAGCCTGCGCTACCAGGCGTGATATGCCGGAGCGCAGGATATCTGAAATTCGTATCGTGAGGATAGCCACATGACCGCATACCCTTTTATCGCACCTCGTCTCGACGATCCGCGGCTCCTGCAGCCGCGGCGCTATGGCATGGTGATCGGCGGCAAATCGGTACCGGCCCTTTCGGGCGAGACGATCAACCGCGAAAGCCCGGCTCATCCGGGTCACATCGTCAGCACGATCCCGAAGGGCGGCCGTGCCGATGCCGAGGCGGCAATCGCCGCTGCACGCACGGCATTCGACAACGGACCCTGGCCGAGGATGACTGGCGGCGAGCGCGCCCGCATCATGCGCCGCGTTGGCGACGTGATCGAGGCGAATATTGAGGAACTCGCGACCATCGAGGCGCTTGAGGTCGGCAAGGCCATCGGTCAGGCGCGCGGAGAGATCGGTTTCGCCGTCAGCCTCTGGCACTATGCCGCCGGACATGCGCAAGGGCTGGAGGGTGAAGCGCATAATGATCTCGGCCCGAATACGCTTGGTCTCATTTTGCGCGAGCCTGCCGGCGTCGTCGGCCTGATCACCCCATGGAATTTTCCATTGCTGATTGGCTCGGAGCGGATTCCGTGGGCGATCGGTGCAGGCTGCACGGTCGTCATCAAGCCGAGCGAGTTCACCTCGGGCTCGACAATCCGTATGGCCGAACTTGCACTGCAAGCCGGTTTGCCCGAGGGCGTGCTGAACGTCATCACGGGATATGGCGCCGATGTCGGTCAGATTCTGGCCGAGCATCCCGATGTCGATGTCGTCAACTTCACCGGGTCGCAGCGCGTCGGGCGTCTGATCGGCGCGCTCGCCGGACAGAATATCAAGAAGGTGGGGCTGGAGCTTGGAGGCAAGGGCCCGCAGGTGGTTTTTGCCGATGCCGATCTCGATGCCGCGGCGGCAAAGATTTCAGGCGGTGTCTTTCATTGCTCAGGCCAGGTCTGCATCTCCGGCAGCCGCCTGATCGTGCATGAGAGCATCGCCGATGCACTTCTGGAAAAGGTTCAAAAGGTCGCGGCGCAGATCGTTACCGGCGATCCGCTGGATGATCGGGTCAATGTCGGTGCCCTCATTCACCAGGGGCATCTGGACAAGGTTGCCGGCTATGTCCAGCAGGGCAAGGCCGATGGCGCGCAGGTGCTGGTGGGCGGCGACAGGCTGGGCGAGCTGGGTGCCTTTTATGCCCCGACAATTTTCACCCATGTCACGCCACAGATGGCCATCGCCCAGGACGAGATCTTCGGCCCGGTGCTGACCACCTTCCGCTTCAAGACGGCAGAAGAGGCGATCCGCATGGCGAACGACACGCCCTACGGCCTGTCCGCCTGCGTCTGGTCGACCAATCTGTCGACTGCCTTGCAGGCCATTCGCCGCATCAAGGCCGGCCGGACCTGGATCAACGGCATGGGAGATGGCGCTCCGCAGCTGGCGATCGGCGGTTACAAGCAGAGCGGCGTCGGCCGCGAACTCGGCAAGCACGGCTTCGATGAATATTCCGAGCTGAAAAGCGTCCACGTCACGCTTTCGGCCTTTCCGGGATAGTCACTGTCGCCTCCCGATTCCGGTGCCTTATGGCGTCATGCCGAAGCGGGAGGCGAAAAGCGATTTGAGGCGAATGACGTCCTGCGGAGCGATCGAAGCATCCGTCAGGGATATCCAGCTATCGATATAGTGCTGCGGAGCATAGATATGCCCGTAACCGATCGGCGAGGTCGTGGCGATCATCATGTCGAACAGAAGTTGGAGCATCGTGACCACGGGTATCCAGGTGAGCTCCGGCGAAACGTCCGGACCGCGTGGCGCCTTCATCCATTCCGGCTCGCGAAAGGCGGATGTTGCGTCGAAGAAGACGACCGGATCGCTCGCATATTGCAGATAGACGACGCGAAGCGGTCCCCAGGGAGCTGCGAACTGGTCCGGCGCATGCTCCTGGTTTGCAAAGCGGATTACGGAACCGTCGCGAAATGTCGGCAACCACTCTGGCGTGCCGGGGTTGCGGGCCGCGGTCGCCGCCTTCCATCTGGCGCTGCGGAACGGAGGGCCGCTCCACAGCGCCCCATTCACCGGATCGCCGATCACATTGTAGATGTCGAGCGACAGCTGCGAGTTCAGCGCGCCAAGGCTCAACCCATGCAGATAGAGCTTCGGACGCTTATCCCGAGGCAGCTTCGACCAGTAGCCATAGACGGCGTCGAACAGGTCGACCGCCGTTTCCTCGCCCTGTTGCGGTTCGAAGAGAAGCGACATCCAGCTCGACAGATAGGAATATTGCACGGCGACACTGGCGACGTCGCCATGCTGCAGATATTCGAGCGTATCCATGGCGGCTGGATCGATCCAGCCTGTCCCCGTGGGGACGATCACCACCAACATGGAACGATTGAAAGCGCCCTGCCGTATCAGCTCTTTCAGGGCGAGCGCCGCGCGCTCTCTGCTGGTGTCAGCATTGTTCAATCCTACATAGATGCGAAGCGGCTCCTGTGCCCTAGCATTCCAGAAGGTTGAAATTTCGGTTGTTGTCGGGCCGGATGCAACGAAGTGCCGTCCCTGTCGCCCCAATCCCTGCCAGGCGACAAGCGAGGCGGCACTGCCGGTCTTTGTCGCATCCTGCGGGCTCGGCAAATCGTCATCGATCAATGCGTCAGCCTGCTTGAAGGAAGCGTCGGCCGCATCAAGCGCGCCGCGAAGTAATATGCCTTGGCCGATAGACCAGAACAGCGCGACGGCAAGCAAGGCGCCTACGACTTTCGAGAGCCGGCTTGGCACGACGCGCGAAAGCCATCGTGAAAACACCAGGTAGGCCAGGCGAAACAAGCGGCCGATGATCAGCGCAGCCAGGAAGGTAGCTGCGGCCACTGCCGCGAGCCAATATGGATCGGCGCTGGCGATCGGCGGCATCTTCCACAAAATGCGGATCGAGTTTTGCCAGAAGGTCGCGTGCCAGAGCGCGGCAAGGCAAAGAAGCAGGCAGGCGGCGCCGATCAGCCAGCGTGCCAGTCTCAACGATTTGGCGGGAGCCGGCAGTTGCAGATAGAACCAGAGCCAGGTGAGGGCCGTACCGATCATGTATCCGATGCCGGCGCTGATGCCCGAGAGGGCGCCTTGGACAAGATAGGATCGCGGCATCAGGCTCGGCGTCAGCGAGGCCGCGAAGAAGATGAGCCCCATGACCATGCCGAGGAGGGAAAGGGAACGGAACATCTCCTTGTCCAGTCGGCGCACGGTTATCCTTTTGCTTGGCGCGGAAATGCAGGCAACGGTTACCCGCGGGATGAGTTGCGACTTCAGGTGGATGCTACGCAATCAAGCCCGGAATGCCAAGAAATGTCCGTGACGATATCTCGGCCGCCGGCTTTTACATGCGCTCGCCGGGCAAGTGGCTTGCCTGCCGCACCCAATCGGCAAGCCGCGCCTCGTCGATCGGGTCGCCCTCATGGATGTTGAGGTAGCGTGTCTGTTCGCTCTTGGATTCGCCGGGTGGGATCGGATTAAGCAATGCGCCGCGAAAGAATGCGACCTTGATATACTTCGCAAAGCAGTGAATGCCGAGAAACCAGCCGTCGCCCTCAACACCGTAGAGCGGCGAATTCCATTTGACCGCCTTCTGAACATTGGGGATGGTTTTCGTGATGAGTGTGTCGACACGGCGTCCGACCTCGCTTTTCCAGCCCGGCATGGCGGCGATATAGGCCTGCACCGGTTCGTCGCCATAGCCCTTGGCAATCTGTGGGTTGCCGCCTGAAAGCAATTTGGGCGCCGATGCGCTTTTGCCGGACACAGGCGTCGTTGATTGCTTTGGGGGTCTATTCGCCACTGCATTTCTCCGCAGCCGGTATCCGGTCTATGGTATAAGGCTGATTTGGTGTTTCGTCTTCATTGTTCCAGATATGCCATGCGCCCTGCCGGTCGACGAGGGAGCCATCTGGGATAAAGTGCAGCGCGTCGAAGTGGAGTTTGGAATTGAGCACAGCGTTCATGAAGGAAGAAAGCGCCGAAACGGCAGCTGAAACCCTGTTGCCCGACCGGACGATTTCCCCGCATCCGAACCTTGTGACCGAGGCGGGATTGAAGGCGCTGGAGCAACAGCTCCAGCAGGCGCGCGAAGCCTATGAAGCAACGACCTCAATCGAAGATATCAATGAGCGCCGCCGGCAAGCCGCCATCCCGCTGCGCGACCTGCGTTATCTTGTCGAGAGGGTGCGAACTGCCGAAATCATGCCGGCTCCCGCTTCCTCGGACCTCGTCGCTTTCGCAAGCACGGTCACCTATAGTCGCGAGGATGGCCGGGTGCAGAAATATCGGATCGTCGGCGAGGACGAGGCCGACCCCAGGGCCGGGTCGATCTCCTACGTCTCTCCGGTGGCAAGGCTGCTGATGGGCAAGGCGGTCGGCGATTTCGTCAGCCTCGGCAATGAGGAGCTGGAGATCACTGCGATCGAATAGGGCGTTCGCTGCGAGACGCGACAGCAGTCCTGATCGCATCGCGCAACCAGATATGCGCCAGCTGGGAATCCAGCCTTCTGTGCCATCGCATGCAGGTGGCAATCCTGGGTGAGATAAATGGGAGTTCGCTTATTGCGAGGCGGGAACCCTTGCAGATCGCTTCGGCAATCGGACGTCTCATCGGAACATAGATATCCTGCTCCGACAGGACATCGGTGCATCCGAGCAGGGGCACGGAATGCTTCACGTCGCGATGCATCTGCCGCTCGCCAAGCCAGCGGTCGAGGAAACCGGTGTCGTCGCCGGCGGACGAGAGATGCAGGTGCGGCTTGCCGATCAACTCTTCAGCCGTCATCGGCGTTTGCGCCGCGCGAAGTTCCGGGCGATGGACGATGACGAAATCGTCGCTGCTCAATTCCTCGGAGGCGAAGCGTTCCCGGTCTTCGCCCGGACGGCCAATGAAGAGGTCGAGTTCGGAAGCATCGATCATGGGGTCGATGTCGGCGGTGCCGCTCGGGCGCAGGTTCAACGATATGCCGGGCGCAACAGCGCCGACGGCAAGGACGATTTTCGATGTCAGTGCGATTGCCGAGCAATTGTCGACGGCAAGCTTGAATTTCTGTTTCGACGTTGCGGGCTCGAAAGGACCCGACTGAAGGCCGAGCTCAAGATAGCTCAGCGCCTGCCTTATCGGTTCGGCGAGCTGCTCGGCGCGGGACGTCGGCAGCATTCCCTGGGCCGAGCGGACAAAGAGATCGTCATCGAGCGCATGGCGCAGACGCGCCAGCGCATGGCTGGCGGCGGGCTGGCTCATGCCGAGGCGCTGGGCGGCGCGCAGGATGTTGCCCTCCCGAAAGACGGCATCAAACACACGCAGAAGATTGAGATCGATGCTGTTGATGTTGGGGGAATGCATGGCGGCCGATCGTCGATAATTCACTTCGTTTCGGCAACATGCACATTTGAAACGAAAAGTGGAGATCAAAATTCATATTATGCATATCGGTATGACGAGGTTTCAGTTCCCCGCCGGCGAGGATTGATGCAAGAGACGCTCATTCTGCGGGTGTCTCGCCTTTTTTTGAGGCGAGCCGACCCCTTTTCGATAGCAGACGGTCCCGAGCAGGCATTTGACCGACTGCCGTGACCGCCAGGGAGTATAGTTGATGACGATTGCCGGCCCGCTGTTTAAGGCGTTGCGTGTTTTTGCCCTCGTATTGTTTGGCCTCGTGTTCCCTGCCATCTCGCATGCCGGCGAAGTGACCGACGTGCTCGGCCGCAAGGTCAATGTGCCCGATCACGTCTCGCGCATCGTGCTCGGCGAAGGGCGCCTCAGCTATGCTCTGGCCCTGCTCGACAGGGACAACCCGTTCCAGCGGATCGTCGGATGGCAGAATGATCTGCGCAAGCTCGATCCCCACACTTTCGATACCTACAAGAAGAAGTTTCCCGCCGTCGCCGATATCGCCGTGATCGGCGAGACCTCAGAGGTCAGCGTCAGCGTTGAGACCATTCTCGCCCTGAAGCCGGACCTCGTGATCTTCAGCGTTGCCGGCGAGGGCCCGAAGGCTCATAGCCCGATCGCGGATACGCTGGCACAGGCCGGTATCGCGGTCGTCTATGTCGATTTCCGCGTTTCTCCCATCGAGAACACCCCGAAGAGCATCGCGCTTATCGGTGAGGCGATCGGTCGTCAGGCGGAAGCGAAGGCTTTTACGGACTTCTACTCCCAACATCTGGGCTTGATTACCTCCCGCGTCGCCTCCCTGAAGGATGAGCAGAAGCCGAGCGTATTCGTCGAGCTCCTGGCGGGCGTATGGCAGGCACCGGGCCACACGACGGGCAACGGCGGCCTCGGCCAGTTCGTGACGGCCGTCGGCGGGCGTAATATCGCGGCCGGTGTCGTGCCCGGCGCCATCGGCGATGTTGCGGTTGAATATGTTCTCCATGCCGATCCGGATATTTACATTGCCACCGGCAACCGAGCGCCGGGCCTGCTTCTCGGCGCCGGCGTCGAGAAGGAAACGGCGCAAAAGAGCCTCGATAGCGTTCTGACGCGCCCGGAATTCAGGGATTTACGGGCAATCCGCGATCGAAAAGCCTATGGTCTTTGGCACGATTTCTACAATTCGCCCTACAACATCGTGGCGATAGAGGCTCTGGCGAAGTGGACCCATCCGGAACTATTCAAGGATATCGATCCGGCCAGGACGCAGCAGGAGATGGCAAAATCCCTCCTGGCCATCGACAACACCGGTACTTACTGGGTAGAGCCCAGCGCGACCAACTGATGGGACACCGGTGAATGGACGCCTCCGTAACGCCTCGGAGCAAACTGGAGGCCGGCAGTACAGCCGGCTTTGATGAGACGCGGGCGGCTCATCGCCGCCTTGTTGCCCGGCGCCTGATCATCATGGTCTTGCTATTCGGGTTGCTGCTGACCTCCTTCGGCTATGATCTCGTCACGGGATCATCGGGCATGAGTGTCGCCAACCTCCTTCATGGCATTTTCCATCCGGCGGACCTCACGCCGACCGATCGCGCCATCATCTGGAAAGTTCGCCTGCCTTTCGCGCTGATGGCGCTGCTCGTCGGGGCATCGCTGTCTCTTGCCGGAGCGGAAATGCAGGTCGTCCTCAACAATCCGCTGGCCAGCCCATTCACGCTCGGTGTCGCCTCGGCAGCAGCGCTTGGTGCGTCGACGGTCATCGTCTTCCATCTCACGCTGTCCTGGCTTCCCTTTAATTGGCTGGTCTCGGTTGCTGCCTTCGTCTTTGCCTTCGGTTCCGTGCTTCTGCTGGATGCGCTGTCGCGTTTGCGGGCCGCCAGCATGGAAACGATGGTGCTGCTGGGGATAGCTCTGGTCTTCAGCTGCAACGCCGTGGTGCTGTTGTTTCAGCTTGTCGCAACGGAGGACGCATTGCAGCAGCTGGTATTCTGGTCCGTCGGCAGTCTTGCTCGCGCCACATGGGACAAGGTCGCGATCCTCGCGGTTGCGCTCGTGGTTGTCATGCCGATGTCGTTTGCCTCGGCGGGGAGAATGACGGCTTTGCGCATGGGCGAGGAGCGGGCGATCAGCTTCGGTATCGATGTCGTGCGGCTGCGCTATCTCTCGCTGTTGCGGGTCAGTCTCCTGTCGGCCATGGCAGTCGCCTTCGTCGGCACCATCGGCTTCATTGGTCTCGTCGGGCCGCATATAGCGCGACTTCTTGTGGGCGAGGATCAGCGTTTCGCGCTGCCGGCGAGCGCTCTTATCGGTGCTCTCCTGCTGTCGCTTTCATCGATTGCCAGCAAGACCGTGCTGCCGGGGCTGGTCGTGCCCGTCGGCATCGTTACGGCGCTTGTCGGCGTACCGGTCTTCGTCGTGCTGATTTTCAATGCAAGGCCAGGCCGATGACGAGCGAAGTCAACGGCCTCCTCATTCGCAAGCTTGCGGTCGCCTATGGCCGCAAGAAAGTAGTTCGCTCGTTTTCGCTAGGGCCGGTGCCGCGCGGCGCGGTTCTTGCCCTGCTTGGGCCGAATGCGGCCGGCAAATCTACGCTGTTGCGCGGTATCGCGGGGCTTGGCTCTGCTTCCGGCGAGGTTCTGTTCGACGGCATCGATCTGGCACGGCTATCGAGGGTCGAGCGCGCGAAGAAGATCGTCTATATGCCGCAATCGCAGCCGCCGGGCATTGCCTTGCCCGTTATTGAGGCCGTCATGAGCGCTTGCAGCGGCTTGATGGGTCGCGAGGCGGCGATGCGCCAAGGCTATGATGCGCTTGCGCAACTTGGTGCCAGCGACCTTTCGATGCAGTTGCTCTCGGAGCTTTCCGGAGGGCAACGCCAGATGGTTGCACTTGCCCAGGCAATCGTGCGTCGGCCGGATGTACTGCTGCTTGACGAGCCCACAAGCGCGCTCGATCTCAGGCATCAGATTCGCGTCATGGAATGTGCAACAGTCCTTGCCCGCGAGCAGGGCACGATCGTGCTTGCGGTTCTTCATGATGTTCCATTGGCGCTCCGATATGCCGATACGGTCGCCGTGCTCAAGGGCGGCGATCTGATGGCCCATGGCGAGCCCGAGATGATCGTCACGCCGCAGATGCTTGCCGATATCTACGGCATCGAAGCCCGCGTCGAGCGCTGCAGCCATGGGCGCATTCAGATCATGGTCGACGGCACCTTGGCACAATAATCCCAAAGGGCAGGCATCAGCGAAATTACGTTGATTTTGTCCGGTTGCACGACAAATGAGATGAGCGCGAAGCCGATCTGAGGTTGAAATCAAGTGCCGGAATTGTCACAATTCTGTAGGGTTTCGCTGTCCTGTCGACATCGGGTTTTGCGGAAAACAGCGTAAAAATGCCCTTTAATGGCCAGTTGGGCCAAGTCGATGCGTCGTTTCTGCAACAGGGTGCATATACGTTTTGTCACATATTTCTGGGTTGTTGTAAAAGCACAGCCTCAAAAGCATTTTGATCATGGAAGCAAAACGCTGAGCTTCAAACTAGGTACTGAAACTTGATGTCGAGCGGCCCCCCAGGTTCGTCAATCGCACAAGTACATTTGAAGAATGGAGTTACCATGAACATCAAGAGCTTGCTTATCGGCTCCGCTGCTGCGCTGTGCGTAGTATCCGGTGCGCACGCGGCCGACGCCATCGTCGCCGCTGAGCCGGAGCCGTTGGAATATGTTCGCATTTGCGACGCTTTCGGCGCTGGCTATTTCTTCATTCCCGGCACCGAAACCTGCCTCAGAGTGGGCGGCAAGGTTCGCACGGAAGGTCAGTGGTACGACCCCTACAATCGGGCCAGCACCATTGGTACAAAGTGGCATACCCGCGCCGAACTCAACCTCAACACCGCAACCGACACCGAATACGGTCCGCTGAAGACGGAGACCATCGTTCGCTGGGACTGGAATGACGGCGGCGCCACCACGACGAACCTGCTCTGGGCCTATATCACCCTCGGTGGTTTCACCGTCGGTAAGACCGACTCGCAGTACAACCAGTTCACCGGTTATGCCGGCGACGTGATCCAGGACGACGTCATCTATGACGGTCCGTATGAATTGAACCAGCTCACCTACAACTACGACAGCGGCACGGGCTTTACGGGTGTCATCTCGCTCGAAGACAGCAATTCCGGCACCACCACCAGCGCCTATGGCGGGAACTGGCAGCTGTCCAAGTCTGACCATTATGCGCCGAACGTTGTTGCCGGTCTCGGCTACAAGGCAGGTATGTTTGGCTTCAAGGTCGTCGGCGGTTATGACTCCATCGTCGAAGAAGGCGCCATCAAGGCTCGTGTCGACGCTGACTTCGGTTTCCTCACTGCCTTCCTGATGGGTGGCTGGAACACCGATGGCGACAAGCTCAACCAGTATGCCGGCTCGAACCAGAACGTTTCGGCTTGCACGACTTCCGACGGCGTCGTGCATGGCGCGAAGTGCGGCTGGGGTGACTGGGCAGTCTGGGGTGGCGTTGGCGTGCCGATCAACGACAAGCTGAAGTGGAACCTGCAGCTTGCCTACACCGACTCGAAGATTTTCGAAGCCACAACCAACGTCAAGTTCAATCCGGTCAAGAACCTTCTGGTCGAGCCGGAACTGACTTACGTTCACTACGATCTGCCGGGCGACGACACCGTCTCCGGTATCCTGCGTTTCGAGCGGACATTCTGAGACTAGTCAACTCGGCTTGGCCTTCATGAAAATCGGGCCCGATGATGGATCGGGCCCTGTTTGCCTCACTCCGAGGCGAGATTGGAAAACCTAACTCGGCCTGCACCATGCCAATGGGTGCCGTGCAAGGCTGGCGGCCTTCTGTTCGTGCCATCTGGCGCGCGAGCTTGCCGAGCGATCGTTCGCGATCGCGACCTCTGCAGCTGACAAAGGGAAGTCGGCTTACTGTCATAAATGTAAAGCTAATGAAGGGATATCTCATCCTTTCTAAGCGCTATTTGGTGCCACTAAAGGAAGCCCCATGAAGACGATTATCATACTTGCGGCCGTTGGAATGATGTTCACCACCAACGCCATGGCTATGTCAGCCTACAATTCCAAGTCCATGAGCTGTGCAACCGTGCATGAAAAGATTGCCCAGGAAGGGTCGATCGTGCTGCGATACCCATCGCACCATCCAGGCATGATGATGTACAACCGCACGGTCACGAATTCGATGTCATGCCTCGGCCAGGGCGCGATGGCCAGCGCCAGCGTCCCCACGAGTGACGATCCGAACTGCAAGATCAAGACCTGCAGCTTCGCCACCGGCAAGGGCCCGAACAAGAACCACTAAACGGATTGAAGGCCGGCTATCAACTGGCGGGCCTGTCCATGAATGACACCTCAGACGGCAGGATCAATTCCGCCGTCTGAGGTTAATACTTGTGCTATTTGCCAGGCACTTCAGTTTTTCAAATGTTGCATGAGACGGACGAGCGTTAGCTCCCGAATAGGCATGGATCCCGAGGCAGGCGTTGCCCATCCCTTGATCCGAGGCGCACGCTTTCGCTGCCTCAGGTCGAGGTTACCGGAACAAGCGGGTCTGATGAACGACGATCCGGGCGTGGTACGGGACGCGGTCGTAGAGATCGATCGCATCCTGATTGATGAGCCTCACGCAGCCTGACGACGTTGCCTTGCCGATCGATTTCCATTCCGGCGTGCCGTGCAGGCGATAGAGCGTGTCCTTGCCATCCTGAAAAATGTAAAGCGCGCGTGCCCCGAGGGGATTTTTCAGTCCCGGCGCCATGCCGCCGTTTGCAACCGAGAATTTCTCCAGACCAGGCTGACGGGCAATCATGTCTGTCGGCGGCTTCCAGCGCGGCCAGTGCTGACGCCAGTGGATGATGCCTTCGCCCTTCCAGGCGAAACCTTCGCGGCCGATGCCGACGCCGTACCGCATCGCCTTGCCGCCTGGCAGCACCAGATAGAGGAAACGCCCCACCGTATCGACAACGACGGTGCCTGCGGGCTCGCCCGTGGGGTCCGTGACCTGTTGACGGAGGTATTTCGGATCGATCTTCTCATAGGGAATGGCGGGGATCGTGAAGCCGCCATCCTGGACCTGCGCATAGCGGGCTGCAATTTCCGGGGAGGCAACGGGAGCAGCGACAGGCTCGATCACTGGCTTCACGGGTGGGGCTACGGGCAACGGTGTCTGCAGCCGAGCCTGGTCTTCGGGGGCACCTTGCGGACCGGACACCGTGGTGCAGCCGGCCAGCGTGGCGGAGGCTGCCAATGAGCCAAAAATAAAAGCGCGACGGGATAGGGAGGATGAGATGCGGGTCATGGGTATCGTCAGGGAATTGCTTGCGTAAATAGGTCGGTCGGGCGAATCTGTCGCGTGACCTCTAAGTTTGATTTGTGGCGGGATTAGACCGACTAGAGGTCGAATGGCAAGTCTTCAACAACTTTTGCGCAGGCTGACCGCATCGCGCCACCGCCCGGCATAATTCATCCAGTCGAGACCGCCTTTATCACCGCTTGCGCTCCATCTCGGAAGTCGACATGTAATGTAGCCGCAATCTTTGGCATGTGAGTGGGGAAAGGGGATGGCAAGAGCCTGTCCTCGTCAAGGAGAAGCCATTGCGAATCTTGCTGCTTGAGGACGAGCCGGAAATGGCTCGAGCTTTGCTTGAGGCGCTGAGGCGCCGCGATGTGCTTGCCGATCATGTCCGCACCATCGCCGATGCCGACGCCATGGCGCGCGTTGGCACCTATGATGTCCTGGTTCTGGATCGCCGCCTGCCGGATGGTGAAGGACTGGATCTGGTCGCCGCACTTCGCCAGCGCAAATACCCGGTGCCGATCCTTGTCCTGACCGCTCTCGGCAGTATCGACCATCGCGTCGACGGGCTTGATAGCGGCGCCGATGATTACCTTGCCAAACCCTTTGCCATTGAGGAACTGCTTGCCCGGTTGCGCGCGCTTCAGAGGCGAGGCCCTGCCATCTCCGACAAATATCTGAATTTCGGCAATCTGAGCGTCGACCCCCGGAGCAATGAAATTTCCATTGCGGGATCGGTCGTCGAGTTTCCGCGACGGGAATATCTGGTGCTGGAGGCATTGATGCGCCGCCCGAACCGTATCGTCACGAGATCAAACCTGATCGAGGCCGTTTATGCGCTTGAGGACGAGATCGGATCGAATGCGCTCGACGCTCATATTTCGCGGATCAGAAAGAAGCTCGTTCAGGCCGGTGCCGCGGCGGAGATAAGAGCCGTGCGAAACATCGGCTATCTGATCCGGGCGAAAGCATGAACGTGGAGCGCAGCCGGTCGCTACGATGGGGGCTGATACGGCGCCTGATCATGTTGCAGGCGTTTCTTCTGGTTCTCTTCGTCGTCCTTTTGGCGGGCTGGATTTGGATCATCAATCCCGAGCTGGAAGATGCCAACGAAGAAGCGGTGCGTGTCGTTGCGCAGCATGTGGTAAGAGACGCCGACGGGCGACTGCAAGTCGCCGACGCACCAGAAATTGCCGAGCTGAAGCAGCGGTATCCGGATCTCTGGTTCGCGGTCCGGGACGCCAACGGGTCTGTTTTCCAATATGGACAGATACCCGTAGTCCCTCTCCAGCAGGCCTTTCCCTGGACGATCGAAAGAGCACGGGTGGAAGCCGGCAACGGAATGCATGCGACAGTCGAGAACCGGGACACGCCAGTCGGCAGGCTGCAGTTCGTGGCGGCGACCGAACGAGGTTTCGCGAATGACGGCCTCAATGTCTGGATCAATATGCGGGTCGATGTCGCAAAGGATGCCAACGGGGAAATCCGCTGGCTGACCGTATTGCCGGGCATGGGGGCCATCATTCTCATTGCCGTCTTCCCGATGCTTGCGCTCACCGGCGTGGCGACCCTTCTCGTTACGCCGCGTGCGGTCGGGCGCTCCCTGAGCGGGCTGGTGGAAACGGCAACGCAGGCACAGGCGATCGATTTCGAAAACCGGTCGGCCCGCCTCGACCGCTCGAAAGTGCCGAACGAGATCATTCCCATGGTCGATGCGTTCAACCATGCCCTTTCCAAGCTTGATGAGGGATATAATCAGCACAACCGCTTCCTGGCCGATGCGGCCCATGAATTGCGGACGCCGATCGCAATCGCGCGTACACGAGCCGATCTTCTGCCCGAGGCCGAGGTCAGCCGCCAGCTTCGGGACGATATCGATCGCCTTTCCCGCGTGGCGCACCAGCTACTGGAGATGCAGGCCATAGGCGCGGTCGAATTGCGCGCGGAACAGAAGGACCTGAACCTGCTGGTCGAGAATATTGCCGCCGATCTTGCGCCTATGGCGATGGATGCCGGTTACGATTTTGACTTCGAACCGAGTCCCGAGGCGGCTGTCTTCGTGATCCAGACATCGACGATCGAAATGGCTGTCGTGAACCTCATTCGAAACGCGATCGATCACGCTGGCGGCAAGGGCGCAATCGTCGTCAGGGTGGGGGCGGCCGGGACGATCGATGTCTGCGACCAGGGGCCGGGCATCGCGCCATCGGAGCGGGATCGGGTTTTCGAGCCGTTCCGCCGCATCAACACAAGCTCGTCCGGCGCCGGCCTGGGACTGAACCTCGTGAAGAAGGCCGCGGAAATTCACGGCGGAAAGGTGTCGTTCTTCGACACCGCCAGTGGCTTTTGCGTGCGGCTGGAGATCCGATCGATCGCCTCATCCGTCGCGAAGGATCAGGGCGGCCGAGGCGGCAAGAAGCAAAGTTGATTCAGCCGCGTGAATTATAGGCCGTTATCCCTTGTTGCAAAACGCGATCAGGCAAGCCCAATTTTCATTGGAATGGTTTCGACAGGGGAGATTTCTCGTCCTCTAACGTGATTCAGGTCGCGGAACATATTGATTAAAGTCATGGCTGAGGTTGATCGTCCACCGGTTCTCCTTGATATAAGTTTCTGATGCTTTTCATCCCTCTGCCCTTTGTCGTCGCCATTCTGCTCCTCGTGCTGTTTGCCGTCGTGGCGAAGGGTAGCGACCAGGCTTCCGTGAAGGAAGCGCCGCGCAACCTGCCCTTCCTGGCGCTGATATTGATGAGCGCTTTTCAATCGTTTCTCGGCGGCCTGCGCTGGGGATACGGCATAGGGGAGATCATATATGTGGCGCCGATCGGCGCGGCGATCGTCCCGCCGCTGGCCTATCTGGGGGCGTGCAAGCTTACCCGCAAACCCTCGGCTTCATCCTGGCGACGATTGGGGTTGCATGCTCTTCCGGCTGTTGTGATCACCCTTCTGGTGATTGTCTGGCGCGGCGCTATCGATGTGGCGCTTCCACTCATTTTCATCGGCTATGCCGTTGCCATTCTGCTTTTGATGCGATCCGGGACGGACTCGCTCAGAACGACGTCTTTTGAGAGCGCACCACGGGTTTTTCGCGCTCTCGTTTTCACGGCATTTGCATTGTTGTTATCGGCTGCGCTGGACGTCTTTGTTGCTCTCGATTTCGCGTGGACCGAGGGCAGGCATGCCGTTCTCATGATAGTCGCTGGAAACCTTGGGGCGCTGATTATCCTGTCGATTGCCGGTGCGGTCGCCAGCCGTGGACGCAGCTTTCCCGAGGTGGCGGAGCCGCCATCGCAACCCGACACGGCAGAGGACAAGGATACGATGACCGCGATCCGGGCCTTGCTGGAAGCAAAGCGTGTTTATCGCGATCCGGATCTCAATCTGGACCGCCTTGCCCGTAAGGCCGGCATTCCGGCTCGGCAGATATCTACGGCAATCAATCGCACGACCGGCAAAAACGTCTCGCAATATGTCAATGAATTCCGCGTGGCCGAGGCCTGCGGCCTGCTCGAAGAGACAAAGAGGCCGGTAACGGACATCATGTTCGAAGTGGGGTTCCAGACCAAATCCAACTTCAACCGCGAATTCCGCCGTGTCACCGAGATGACCCCGCTTGAATGGCGGGAGCGCAAAGAAAATCCCGCCTGAATCTTCGACATAAGTACGAAATCGCGATCGAGGACTGTCGAAAACGTGTTTGAGGTCGAGTTAACGGCTTAGTCGGCCATGCTGTTCGGCATGAACACAAGCACCGAACACGACCGCAAACTTGCCGAAACGCTCAAGTCGCTTTCTCTTGAGCCTTTAATCGGCACAAATAAATCCGAGCCGCCGCGAAAAATTACGCGGCGGCTCGCTCTACCCGCCGTCCTCGTCGCCTTGGTCGCCGTGCCGGTTGCCACCGCCGTTGTTTGGCCGAATGCCCTAGGCGGCATCAAGGCTATGCTTCCAGATGAGCGGCGGGCGGATACCGTCACCTCCGAAACGCCGGCCACGAACATCCGATCAGCCAAGGCAGGCAATGCAGAAGCACCGTCTGTGCGGGAGGTTGCCTTTGCACCGACCCGCGAAATAACCGGCTCGGGCTATGTCGTCGCGCCACGGTCCACGGCCGTCTTTTCCAAATATGAGGGCAGGATTACCGGCATCCCAGTCGAAGCCGGCGATCATGTCGAGGCCGGCCAGGTCCTGGTCATTCTGGACGATGCAAGCGCCCGTTTCGCGCTCGAGCAGGCAATGGCGGCAAGGGTTTCCGCCGATCTTGCTTTGTCTGCGAAGGATATCGCGCTCATGCAGGCGGATGCTTCTCTGCGGCGCATCGTAGCGCTCGCCTCTCGCCAGGCGGCACCCCAAAAAGAGCTCGAGGAGGCCCAGACTGCCTGGAAGAGCGCCTCGAACGCCGTGGCGCAGGCGCGTCAGGATCTCCATCGAGCCGAACTGGCCATTCGCATCGCTCAGGAGCAATTGGATGAATTGACGGTTCGCGCGCCCTTTGCCGGCACGGTGACGCGGCTCAACGCTCACGTTGGCGACACGATGTTGGCCCGTGTCGATAGCGTCCGTGAAAACCAGAGCCTTCTGACGCTCGTCGATACCGGCAGCATGGTGATCGATGCCGACGTGGCCGAGACGAATATCGCCGCGATCCGTCCCGGCATGGGCGGGGAGGCGGTCCTCGACGGCTTTCCCGACAAGCCATTCGCTATCGAACTGAACAGGATCGCGCCCGTCGCTTCATCCGAAAAGGGCACCATCGCGCTTCGGCTTTCCCTCACCGCACCCCCGGCCGGAATCCGTCCCAACATGGCAGCGCGCATTCGCATCACAGCCCCCAATCCCCAGACATCATCAGGAGACGTCAAGCAATGACAGAGATCGTCAGGCAAGAGCCGTACATCGTCTTGAACGCCGTGCAGAAGGGGTACCGGGTGGGAGGCGAAGCGATCCCCATCTTCAGCGGTCTCGATCTGGTGATACCGAAGGGCGACTTCGTCGCCATCATGGGTCCGTCCGGATCGGGAAAATCGACGCTTCTCAACATGCTGGCGGGTATCGACCGTCCCGATGCCGGCGAACTGCGCATTGGCAGCGCCCGGCTCGATCAGATGGGAGAAGCGGCGCGTTCTTCCTGGCGAGCGCACAATATGGGCATCGTCTTCCAGTTCTATAATCTGCTGCCCATGCTCAATGCGGCCGAGAATATAGAGCTGCCGCTTCTGCTGAAACCGATTTCCGCCCGAGAGAGACGCGCTCGGGTCGAGAAGGTATTGGATCTCGTCGGGCTGGCGGGCCGTGGCAAGCAGTATCCGGCCTCGATGTCCGGCGGTCAGCAGCAGCGTGTCGGCATTGCACGCGCCATCATTGCCGATCCCGATCTGCTGCTTTGCGACGAGCCGACCGGTGATCTCGATCGAAAATCAGCGGATGATGTCCTCGACATGCTCGGCTTTCTCAATCGCGAGATGGGCAAGACGATTGTCATGGTCACGCACGACCCGCAAGCCGCGCTCCATGCCCGACAGACGCTGCATCTCGACAAAGGGAATTTCGTTGAAGAGAAGAGGGCCGCCTGATGAGCTTCCTTCGTCTTGCCCGAAAGAATGCATGGCGAAAGCCGCTGCGGACCTCGCTGCTGATCTTCTGTGTGATCGTGGCTTTCCTGATCTACGGCCTCACGGCGAGCTTCGTGAACGGCACGCAAGGGGCGGCCGGTGCCAGCGAAAATATTCTCGGTGTGATGAACGCCGCCGGGCGTAACCAGCCACTGCCGATGGCCTATCTCTCACGGATCGCTTCGCAGCCCGGCGTATCAGCCGTTGCCTACATGGCGCGTCTGCGCGGCTTCGTCGGTACGGAAAAGAATGCCATGGCCGTCAGCGCTGTCGAGCCGCAGCTGCTAGCCGACGTTAATGGCAGGGAGCTCGGCCTGACGGCGGAGCTGATCGCATCGCTCGGTGCGGCGCGCGATCGCGTGCTGGTCGGTCGCGCTTTGGCGGAAGCACAAGGCTGGTCCGTCGGTCAGCGCATCACGCTGACATCCTTCCAGACGGCAATGAAAAACGGCAGTCGCGACTGGCGTTTCGAGATCGCCGGGATTTTCGAAGGCGAGACTGCGAGCACCGATACCTATTTCATCATTGCCCGCTACGACTACGTCAATGCCGCTCGCGAGCGTAACGCCGATACGGTGGATGCCTTTATCGTGCGGCCGCAGGATGGTGTCTCTCCCGGTCAACTGGCTGTCGGCATCGATGCGCTGTTTGCCAATTCCGCGGTGCCGACGCGCACGCAATCGGAGAAGCAATTCCTTGAAGCGTTTCTGCGCCAATATGCGGATATCGGCCTGATCATCAATCTCATCGTCGGTGCCGCCTTCACGACCCTGCTGATGATCGTCGTCAACACCATGGTCTTCGCGGTGCGCGAGCGGACATTCGAAATCGGCGTTCTGAAGACGCTCGGCTTCTCACCGCGGCGGATCCTCGGGCTCATTCTCAGCGAGACGATGTTGATTTTCATCATCGGAGGCTCTGTCGGTCTCCTTCTGGCAAAGCTCGCCGCCATCGCCGCTGGGCCGGTTCTTGGCCTGGTCTTTTCGGCCTCCGTGCTTGCCAAGGCAGTTTGCCTCATCGCGCTCCTCGGTTTCGCGACGGGGCTTATCCCGGCAGTCAATGCCATGCGCGCACCCGTCACCAAAGCGCTGAGAGCGAGGTAGTCCCATGTCTTCCAATATCAAGCAAATGCTCGTGATGATCCGGGCCAGCCTTTTCAGCCTGCCACGGCGGCTGGCGATTTCCATCTCGATGGCGCTGTCCATCGCGCTCGTCGTCGCGGTCCTCGCCGGCTTTCTCTCAATGGCGGCCGGCTTCGAGACGGCATTGAAGAGCGCCGGATCCCCCACCGTCGCGGTCCTTCTCGGCGGTGGCACCAATCAGGAAATGGCCTCCGCTATTCCCGCCGAGGCGATCCGGACGATCGAAGCGATGCGGGGCGATATCGGAGCTATGCATGATGCGGCCGGTAATCTGGTCTATTCCCGCGAGATCGTCGTCCCTGTGGAAGTTCGGCAGCAAGGCGCAGATGCTGCCAAGATGCTGGCGTTGCGGGGCATGGACGCGACCGGTCCCTCGCTTCGCGACGGCGTCACCTTGTCAGCCGGTCGTTTTCCAACGCCTGGTTCACGCGAAATCGCCGTGGGTGATCGCATTGCCGGGGAATTTGGGTCTCTTGCCGTGGGAGACCGGGTGCGGCTGGGTCCGGTGGAATGGACGGTGGTCGGGCATTTTTCCGCGAATGGCAGTGCTTTCGAGTCGGAAATATGGGGCGATCTTGATGCCGTCCGCTCGGCCTTCGATCGGCAGGGCGAGGTTCAGAGCGTAAGATTGCGGCTGGTCGAACCGAGCGCGATCAAGCTGTTGCAGGCTGCACTCGGCACGATCACGGTCACGCCCATGGTCGCGGTATCCGAAGCCGATCTTTATGCCGCGCAGTCTTCCGGCACAGCCGATCTCATCCGCATGTTCGGATGGCCGGTAGCACTCCTGATGGCGCTTGGCGCGACGGCCGGTGCGCTCAACACGATGATGAGTTCGGTTTCCGATAGAGCCGTCGAGATTGCGACTGTGCGAGCCCTGGGATTTAGCCGGTTGGCCGCCTTCATTGCCACCTGGGTCGAGGCAATCCTGCTTTCGGCCATCGGCGCTGCCATCGGGCTCATCGCTTCATGGTTTCTGTTCAATGGCTGGCAGGCCAGCACCATCGGCGCGAACAATGCCAGCATGGCATTTCAGCTCACGATGGATGGCCGGGTGATGTTCATGGCCGGTCTCCTGGGCCTGGTGATCGGCGTTGTGGGAGGCGCATTGCCGGCACTTTCCGCCACGCGGCTGCCCCTGACGGTCGCGTTGCGCGCGCGTGGCTAGGGGCTTCTCAAAGCCCCCAGATCACTGACTCCTCATGCCGCTTGATCAGATGGCGAAGGTTCTGGAAGCCGGAGCGGACAAATTCGGCAAACTGGTCGACGGCTGGAGAGTGCGGCGCGTCGACCCGCGTGAGGATGGCAAGGGCGCGTTCCGGGTGGGGAATTGTGATCGGCAGCGCCGTTATTGTCTTTTCCTTGCGCTGAGCAAACACCACGCTATGCGGCATGATTGTTAGGGCATCCGCTGCCTTCAGATAGTTGATGACGCTCATGAGCGAGCCGCCCGAATAGCGGATCTTGATTTCGGTTGCGCCGAAGGAGAGCAACAGGGCGCGCAGATCCGCCAGCAGCGGGCTGCCGGGCGGAGGCGCGATCCAGGGGTAGTCGAGAAGATGGCTCGGCTGCGGCCGACGCTTCAGCAGCAGCGGGTGTGTCACCCGGCAGGCAACGACATTGCGTCCGGGGAGGATCTGCTGAAATTCGAGCCCGGACCCCTCGTCGAGAATGTCGATCGGGCAGATGGCAAGGTCGATCTGGTCGGCCTTGAGGGCGGCCCGCAGATCGGGGAAGTAGCCATAGCTCTGGTCGATGCGCACATCCGGGTGGCTTGCCTGGAATTCGGCACAGAGGCCGGCGATCAGCGCATCCATGAAGAACGGCGTGCCGCCGATCCGCACGACGCCGCTCTTGCCCACCCTGAAACTCTCCACGAGATCGGATGCCTTGCGCGAAGCGGCCAGCATGACCAGCCCATGCTCGGCGAGCGACAGGCCAAGCGGCGTCGGTTGAAGCGGCCGGCGGCCCCGGACGAACAGCGGCTCGCCGACGCGTTTTTCCAGCATGGACAAAGTGCGCGAAACGGCCGGTTGCGCCAGCCCCAGCAGGGCGGCACCTTCGGTCACGCCGCCTGTTTTCACGACAGCGGCAAGCTGAATGAGGTGGCGTTCGTCGAACTTCATAACGATCTGTTATACTGACAGGTAACAAAATCATCAATCCATGCATTTTCCGCTGCTAATGTCTCTTCAAGCTGCACAGCAGATTTTGGAGGAAGAGCATGGCGGGGCATGCCAAGGCGCTCACATTCAGCGAAGCGACATCGTCGGAGGCTTTCTCCGAGCGCTTCTTCGCAAACGGCGATGGCAATCTGCCACGGCTGATTGCCGCTGCCGTGACGCATGTGCATGATCTCATCAAGCAGTTTCGCCCGACCCAGGACGAGTGGCGTCAGCTCATTGCGTTTTTGACCGAGGTCGGTCACGCCTCCGACGAGCGACGGCAAGAATGGGTGCTGTTGTCCGATCTCATCGGCGCCTCGGCCCTAGTCGAGGAGATCAATTCCCGGCGTCCGAAGGCGGCGACGCCGAACACCATCCGCGGACCATTCTTTCGCAACGATGCGCCGGAGCGAGCCTCCGGTTCCTCGATCTCACTCGACGGCGTTGGCGAGCCGCTAGTGGTTTCCGCGCGGGTGCAGGATCTGGACGGCCTGCCGATCGCTGGCGCCGAAATCATCACCTGGCAGGCCAATGGCGAGGGTTTCTATGAGAACCAGCAGCCCGACCTGCAGCCGGAACACAATCTGCGCGGTCTTTTCCGCACGGATGCGGATGGTCGTTTCCATTATCGTTCGGTGATGCCGGCGGGCTACGGCGTGCCGGATGACGGGCCGGTTGGGCGGCTGCTTGCCGAAGCCGGCTATCCGCTGCGCCGCCCCGCTCATCTGCATTTCGTCGTGCGCGCCAAGGGTTTCGAGACGATCACGACCCATATCTACGATGCGAGCGACCCACATCTTGCCGAAGACGCCCTCTTCGGCGTTCGACCGGAACTCGTCACCAGTTTTGAATCTGCCGACATCGGTGGACAGCGCGGCAAGGCAGCAAATCTCACCTTCGTCATGGTCAGAGCAAAGCCGGGGAGAGCAGGATGACCCCAGATTTTTCCTATGCGGGCAGCCCGGCCCAGATCGTCTTCGGCGCCGGCAGCAGAAGCACGGTTGCCGAATGGATCGCTAAGGCCGGCTGTAAGCGCGCTTTGGTCCTGTCGACGCCGCACCAGAAGGCCGATGCCGAGGCGCTCGCTCGCGAGATCGGCCCGCTCGCTTGCGGCGTCTTTACTGATGCCACCATGCACACGCCCGTCGATGTCACTGAGGCCGCGATGAAGGTGGTGGCGGAAACCGGTGCGGATTGTGTCGTTTCGCTCGGGGGAGGATCGACGACTGGCCTCGGCAAGGCGATCGCTTATCGCACTGATCTTCTCCAGATCGTCATTCCAACAACCTATGCAGGTTCGGAGGTCACGCCGATCCTTGGCCAGACCGAAGGTGGCCGCAAGACGACGGTGCGCGATGCCAGGATCCTGGCGGAAATCGTCATTTACGACCCATCGCTGACACTCGGTCTGCCGGTGGCGATGAGCGTGACGAGCGGGTTGAACGCCATGGCGCATGCCGTCGAAGCGCTTTACGCGCGCGACCGCAATCCGATTTCGAGCCTGATGGCGCTGGAAGGCCTGCGCGCCTTTGCGCGGAGCCTGCCTGTTATCGTGGATGATCCGAAGAACACCGAGGCCCGTAGCGATGCGCTTTATGGCGCGTGGCTCTGCGGCTCGGTGCTCGGCACCGTCGGCATGGCGCTGCATCACAAGATCTGCCACACGCTGGGCGGCTCCTTCGATACGCCGCACGCGGAAACCCATGCGGTGATGTTGCCGCATACGGCCGCCTTCAATGCGGCAGCCGCCGCACCGGAATTGGCTGAGGCAGCTGGTATCTTCGGCGGAACGATCGGCGGTGGGCTCTGGGATTTCGCCAAGGCGATCGGAGCGCCGCTGTCGCTCAAGGAATTCGGGCTGACGGAAGCCGATCTCGATCGCGCAGCGTCGATCGCAGTTGAAAATCCCTATTGGAATCCGCGGCCGATCGACCGGGACTCGATCAGGACACTCTTGCAGGACGCATGGGAGGGCCGGCGACCAGCCGGCTGACATATTGCGCCTGATGGCGCGCTCTTTGGGAGGAGAGACAATGAGGGGAGGAAACATGTTCACGAGACGCGATTTTCTAAAGACGACGGCTGCCGGCGGTGCTGTGCTTGCGACATCGGGCCTGGCGATGCCAGCCATTGCCAAGAATGCGGCGATCAAGCTCGGTTATGTCAGCCCGCAGACCGGGCCGCTTGCGGCCTTCGGTGAAGCCGACAAGTTCGTCATCGATGCCTTCCTGGCAACGACCAAGGCAAAGGGCCTCAACTACGAGGTCGTGGTGAAGGATAGCCAGTCCAACCCCAACCGCGCGGCAGAAGTCGCAAAGGAACTGATCGTCGATGACCAGATCAATCTGATGCTGGTCTCCTCGATACCGGAAACGACCAATCCGGTCTCCACGACCTGTGAAGCCGAGGAGATGCCCTGCATTTCGACTGTCGCGCCCTGGCAGCCCTGGTTCATCGGCCAGCAAGGCAATCCGGGCGATCCGGCTTCGTGGAAACCCTTCAACTATGCCTATCACTTCTTCTGGGGACTGGAGGATATCATTGCCGTCTATACGGGCATGTGGAGCCAGATCGAGACCAACAAGAAGGTCGGCGGCCTGTTCCCGAACGATGGCGACGGCAATGCCTGGGGCGACAAGGTCGTCGGTTTCCCGCCGGTTCTCGACAAGCTCGGCTACGGGCTCACGGATACCGGCCGCTATCAGAACCTGACGGATGATTTTTCCGCGCAGATCAACGCCTTCAAGCAGGCAGGCACCGATATCCTGACTGGCGTCATGATCCCACCCGACCTCACGACATTCTGGAACCAGGCCAAGCAGCAGGGCCTGAAGCCGAAGGTCGCCTCGATCGGCAAGGCGCTTCTCTTCCCGCAGACCGTCGAGGCGCTGGGAAATGCCGGGCACAATCTGTCGACCGAGGTCTGGTGGACGCCGACGCATCCGTTCAAGTCATCCTTGACCGGCGAGACCGCCGCCGCCGTTGCCGATGCCTTCACCAAGGCAACCGGCCGCCCATGGACCCAGCCGATCGGCTTTGCCCACGCACTATTCGAGCTGGCCGTCGATGTAATGAAGCGCGCAGGCGATGCCGGCGATGCGGAAACGGTCGCCAAGGCGATCGGCGAAACGAAGCTCGATACGCTCGTCGGGCCTATTGCCTGGGCCAATGAGAAGCTTCCGCCATTCGCCCAGAAGAATGTCGCCAAGACGCCGCTGGTCGGCGGCCAATGGCGGCTGAAGTCGGGCGGCGGCTACGATCTCGTGGTTGTCGAAAATGGGCTGGCGCCGAATGTGCCGCTCGGCGGCAAGCTCGAAGCGCTGGCGTGAGAGGACGGCTGCCCGGCTTTGCGTCGGGCGGCCTCTAAGGGAGAACGACAATGCCCATACTGGAATTGAACGGAGTTTCGAAATCCTTCGGCGCGCTCGTCGTCGCCGAGGATATCGGCTTCTCTGTCGAGCCGGGGGAAGCACTCGGGATCATCGGGCCGAACGGTGCCGGCAAGTCGACGCTGTTCAACCTGATCAACGGCAACCTCTCCGTAGCGCGCGGATCGATCCGCTTCGACGGTCGTGATGTCACCCACACGCCGCCGATGCAGCGCTGCTTTGCCGGCATGGGCCGCACCTTCCAGATCCCGCAGCCTTTTGAACGTTTGACCGTCTATGAGAACCTGCTGGTCGCTGGCGCCTTTGGGGCGCAGGCGACCGAGAGAAATGTCTCGGATCTTTGCGCAGACATTCTGGTCGAGACCGGCTTGATCGCCAAGGCGAACATGCCGGCGGGATCGCTAACCCTGCTCGAACGCAAGCGCCTGGAACTCGCCCGCGCGCTCGCGACCCAGCCGAAGTTGTTGCTTCTCGACGAAATCGCCGGCGGCTTGACGGAGGGCGAATGCCGCCAGCTCGTCGCGACCATCAGGCGGGTTCATCAACGCGGTATTGCGATCATCTGGATCGAGCATGTGCTGCATGCGTTGACGGCAGTGGTTCAGCGCATTCTTGTGCTGAATTTCGGCCGGATGATCGGCATCGGCGAGCCGGAAGCCATCATGGCCTCGAGCGAGGTGCGCGAGATCTATCTGGGGATGGAAGTCTGATGGCAAGCCTTATCGAAACCCATGGCCTCATGGCCTCCTACGGCGATTTCCAGGCCGTGCTTGGCGTCGATATGCGGCTTGAGGCTGGCGAGACCATCGCTGTCATTGGGGCGAACGGCGCCGGCAAATCGACGCTGATGCGCTCGATAGCCGGTGTCATTAACAATAAGCCCGAGATGGTCCTTCATCGCGGCGAGCCGATCGGCGCTTTGGCCGCATCCGATGTGGTTCGGCGTGGCATCGCGCTCGTGCCGGAGGGGCGAAAGCTGTTTCCGTCGCTGACGGTCGAGGAAAATCTGCAAATCGGCCGTTATGGCCGGCGGATCTCCGGGCCATGGACACTCGACAGTATCTACATGCTATTTCCGATCCTGAGAGAAAGACGGCGCAATCCCGCGACGGCGCTTTCCGGTGGACAGCAGCAGATGGTCGCGATTGGCAGGGCGCTGATGTCCAACCCCGAAGTCCTTCTCTGCGACGAGCTGAGCCTCGGCCTTGCTCCCGTAGTCATCAAGGACATCTATGCCGCCTTTGCGCATATCCGCGCCGCGGGTGCCGCCATCGTCATCGTCGAGCAGGATATCGCTCAGGCGCTGAAAGTTGCCGATCGCGTCTATTGCATGATGGAGGGCCGCATCACCCTGACGGGTCGTCCGGCGGAGCTCGATCGCGCCGATATTCATGCAGCTTATTTTGGAGCAGACACCCATGAACTGGCTTGATACGCTTCTTCAAGGCGTGCTGCTGGGCGGCCTTTATGCGCTGTTTGCGGCGGGTCTCAGCCTCGTCTTCGGCATCATGCGTCTCGTCAATCTTGCTCATGGCGATCTCATCGTGCTCGCGGCCTTCCTGATCCTGACGCTCGTTTCCCTGCTTGGGCTCAATCCCTTCCTGGCGGCGCTGATCGCCGCGCCCCTGATGTTTGTGGTCGGCTGGCTGCTGCAATATCATCTGCTGAAAGGCACGCTCGGCAAGGACATTCTGCCGCCTTTGCTCGTCACCTTCGGCCTGTCGATCGTCATCCAGAACGGACTTCTGGAAGGGTTCACGGCCGACAGCCGGCGGATATCCGCAGGCGCATTGGAGACAGCCTCGCTGCAATTCGGTGGCGTCAATGCCGGCGTGATGCCGCTCATCACCTTTGCCTCGGCCGTTCTCGTCATCGTTGCTCTTAACCAGCTCATCTACCGCACCGAGCTCGGCCGTGCCTTCCGCGCCACCTCGGATGATGTGGTCACGGCGAGCCTGATGGGCATCCGGCCGAATTCCATCTTCGCCATCGCCACCGGGCTTGCGATGATGATCGTGACGGTAGCGGCGCTCTATCTCGGCATGCGGGCGAATTTCGATCCGACGGCGGGGCCCGCGCGGCTCATCTATGCCTTTGAAGTGGTCATCATCGGTGGTCTTGGCTCGCTCTGGGGCACGCTTGCCGGCGGCATCATCCTGGGGGTTGCGCAGACCATGGGAGCGGCGATCAATCCTGAATGGCAGATCCTTGCCGGGCATATCGCCTTCCTCTGCGTGCTTCTCTTCCGGCCACGCGGCCTGTTCCCTCGAGCAGTGGATTGAGGCGGCCATGACCACAGGTTTCGAAACCATGTCGACCGAGATTGCAACGCCGCCAGGCTGGCGGGTTGAGACGCGGACACGGCTTTCCGGCATCTTTGCCGTTCTTGCCATTGTCGCCGTCGTGGTTCTGGCGGCTGCTCCCTTCGTCGTTTCGCGCGGCGTCGTGCAGGATCTGTTTTTCATTCTCACCATGTTGGTGCTGGCGCAGGGCTGGAACCTGCTCGCCGGCTATGCCGGTCTGATCTCCGTCGGCCAACAGCTGTTCGTCGGCTGCGGCGCCTATGCGCTGTTCGGCTTCGTCATTCTCGCTGGCGTCGATCCGATCCTTGCCATTCCACTCGCCGGCCTCTTCGCGATGATCATCGCCGCCCCCGCAGCCTTCTTTTCCTTCCGGCTCTATGGTCCCTATTTTGCGATCGGCACCTGGGTCATTGCCGAAGTGGGACGCCTGCTCTTTGCCCAATGGAAGATGCTTGGCGGCGGGACGGGTACTTCGCTGCCGCGCGAGGCTACGAAGGACATGCTCGGCATCTCGCTGCTGCAGGATTGGTTCGGCATGCGCTCGGCAGCGGCGGCCGATGCACTTGCCTATTGGCTGGCGCTGGCGCTCACGGCGTTGACGGTCGGTTTCATCTACAGGCTGCTGCGCAGCAAGCAAGGGCTTGGCCTTGCTGCCGTCCGCGACAACGAGACGGCAGCCCGCGCGCTCGGCGTCGATGCGCTCCGCTTGAAGATCGTCGTCTATCTCGCGACGGCGTTCGTGACGGGCATGGTCGGCGCGCTTATTTATCTGCAGAAGGCGCGGATATCGCCGGATGCGGCCTTCTCGCTCACGAACTGGACTGCTTATGTCGTCTTCATTGTCGTCATCGGCGGCATCGGCACCATCGAAGGCCCGTTGGTCGGCGTGCTCGTCTTCTTCCTGCTGCAGAATGCCTTTTCGAGCTACGGCTCCTGGTATCTGCTGGCTCTGGGGGCGCTCGCCATCGTTACGATGCTGTTTGCGCCGCGCGGTCTCTGGGGGCTTATCTCCACCCGCACCGGCTGGGAACTTTTTCCGGTTCGCCGCCTGCTAAAAGGCGGACCTATCCTGAATGATGAAAAGGGAGGGCCACATGGCTGACATTACCACCGACGTTCTGATCATTGGCACTGGACCCGCCGGCTCGGCGACATCAGCGTTGCTTGCGACCTACGGCCTCGAGCCGATGGTGATCAACCGCTACCGCTGGCTGGCGATCACGCCACGCGCGCATATCACCAACCAGCGCACCATGGAGGTTCTGCGCGATCTCGGCCGCGATGTGGAGGAGGAGGCCTATCTCTTTGCGGTCGAGCAGGATCTGATGGGGCAGAACGTCTTCTGCACGGCGGTCGCCGGCGAGGAAATCGGCCGCATGCAGAGTTGGGGCAACCATCCGTTGTCCCGCGCGGAACATCTGCTTTCGTCACCCGCCCACATGAACGACCTGCCGCAGACCTACATGGAGCCGCTGCTGTTCAAGACGGCTTGCTCGCGCGGGGCGCAGGCGCGCATGTCGATGGAATATCTGAGCCACATCCAGGATGCCGAGGGCGTCACGACGAGCTGTCTCGATCGCCTGACGGGCAAGGAAGTGACCATCCGCTCGAAATTTCTGGTCGGCGCCGATGGCGGCAACTCGAAGGTGGCCGAGCATGCGGGCCTGACCTTCGAAGGCAAGATGGGCGTTGCCGGCTCGATGAACATCCTGTTCGAGGCCGATCTCTCGCGCTACGTCGCCCATCGGCCTTCGGTCCTTTATTGGGTGCTGCAGCCCGGCGCCGATGTTGGCGGCATCGGCATGGGCCTCGTGCGCATGGTGCGGCCATGGAACGAATGGCTAATCGTCTGGGGCTATGACATCAACCAGCCGCCGCCTGAGGTCGATGATGCCTTCGCCACCAAGGTTGTGCGCGAATTGGTGGGCGTTGCCGATCTCAAGCCGAAGATCAAATCCGTCTCCACCTGGACCGTCAACAACATGTATGCGACCACAATGTCGAACGGCCGGGTCTTCTGTATGGGCGATGCCACACATCGTCATCCGCCTTCGAACGGCCTCGGCTCCAACACCTCGATCCAGGACGGCTTTAATCTTGCCTGGAAGCTTGCCATGGTGCTTAGAGGTCAGGCCGGCATTGGCCTGCTCGACAGCTACCAGGCCGAGCGTGCGCCGGTTGCCAAGCAGATCGTTACTCGCGCCAACAAATCGATCGAGGAATTCGGGCCGATCTTCAAGTCGTTGGGCCTGCTCGATTCCGTCGATCCGGTGAAGATGCAGCAGAACATTGATGCGCGCTGCGACGACACCGCCGATGCGGAGCGCCAGCGCACGGCCATCCGCGAGGCGATAGCCCATAAGGTCTACGAATTCGATGCGCATGGCGTGGAGATGAACCACCGTTATGCCTCGAATGCCGTGGTCAAGGACGGTCAGCCGGAACCCGCCTTCGAGAAGGACCCGGAATTGCATTTTCAGCCAACGAGCTGGCCTGGTGCGCGCTTGCCGCATGCCTGGTTGTTCAACGACAGTGGCGCGAAGGTATCGAGCCTCGATCTCACCGGGCATGGCGTTTTCACCGTACTGACCGGCATTGGTGGCGATGGCTGGATCGTGGCTGCAAGGGCACTAGCGAAGGAGCTGAAGCTGCCGATCGCGGTCCACAGAATAGGTCCACGGCAGGAGTGGCAGGATCTGACTGGAGACTGGGCGCGCGCCCGCGAGATCAGCGATTCCGGCGTGCTGCTCGTGCGCCCCGACCATCATGTTGCCTGGCGCTCCGATGCGGCGGTTGACGACCCGGAACGCGAGCTGTGTCGCGTTCTGAAGACAATTCTGGATTTGTGAGGCGACAATGAGCGTGCAAGAAAAAGGCTATTTCACCGAGGAAAATTCCGTCGAGGTTGTGACCGGCCGCAACGCGAATACTGGGGATGCGCGGCTGAAGCAGGTGATGGAAGTCGTCACCCGCAAGCTGCACGAGGCGGTGAAGGAGCTGGAGCCGACCCAAGACGAATGGATGGAGGCGATCTTCTTCCTCACCCGCACCGGCCACACCTGCACGGACTGGCGGCAGGAATTCATCCTGCTATCGGATGTGCTTGGCGTGTCGATGCTGGTCGATGCGATCAACAATCGCAAGCCGTCAGGCGCATCCGAAAGCACAGTCCTCGGCCCCTTCCATGTGGCCGATGCGCCGGAGTTGCCTATGGGCGCCAATATCTGCCTCGACCAGAAGGGCGAGGACATGGTGATCAGCGGCCGCATCCTCGACACCGACGGCAGGCCGATCGAAAATGCGGTGCTCGATGTCTGGCAGGCCAATGACGAGGGGTTTTACGATGTCCAGCAGAAGGGCATCCAGCCTGATTTCAACCTGCGCGGCGTCTTCCGCACCGGCAAGGACGGGCACTACTGGTTCCGGGCGGTGAAGCCGAAATACTATCCGATCCCGGATGACGGTCCTGTGGGAAAATTGCTCGATGCACTCGGTCGCCACCCGTATCGGCCCGCCCATCTGCACTACATCATCAAGGCCGATGGCTTCGAGACGCTGACGACCCACATCTTCGATCCCGATGACCCCTATATTCACTCGGACGCCGTCTTCGGGGTCAAGGAGAGCCTGCTCGCCGAGTTCAGGTTGACCGATGATCCGGCACGGGCGAAGGAACTCGAATTCCCGGGAACGTTCTGGCAGGTCGAGCACGATTTCGTTCTGGCGCCTGACCGCAAGCGAAGCTAGCCAGAGGGGTCTCCATCCAGGCCGGGCTATCGTGTGCTTTCGATGCCGGCCAGGATGAGGTTGATGCCGGCAAGAAACTGCTCTTGGTCGTCATGATTGGGTATCTGCGCCGCCACCTGATGCACGAAGGGATATTCTGCGGGATCGTGCTGCGTCCATCGCGCGGCGATGCTCGCCAGAAATGCCGAACGATCTACTTCACGCGGAAGAAGGCGGGCGTTCGCGGCATTCTGGCCGGCGACACCGAGGATATAGTTCAGAAGCACCGAGGCGGCGTCGAACTGCGCCTGTTCGGGAACACCGAGCGCCCGGAGCCGGCCGCCGATGCCTTCGAAGATCTGCAGCATCGCGGTCTGCCACGGCTCACGCGAGAGCTGGGTACCGACCCAAGGGTGGATGTCGATGACATTGAACACGCCAAGGGCGATGGCGCGGATTCCCTCCCGCGGGTCGGCATCATTGACGCTCGCACCTAAAGTCCGGGCGACAATATGGTTGGCTGCTGCCGTCAGCAGCTCATTCTTGTCGGCAACGTGCCAATAGATCGCCCCGCTCCCTGTCGCCAGGCGCGCGGCAAGTGTGCGGAAGGTCAGGGCGCTCTCACCATCCGTATCGAGGATTTCGATTGCAGCATCGACGATCCGCTCCTTCGAGAGCGCGTCGGTACGCCGGTCTGTCCTTTGGTTTCTTGTCCGCATGAGTCTGATCCTGACATAATTGGAACAATGTTCCAATTCATATTAATGGAACGTTGTTCCATAAGATCAGAAAGAGAATCCGATGACGATACCCGTGACAATCGTTGGTGCGGGCCTTGGTGGCCTCGTCCTCGCGCGTGTCCTGCATATTCATGGCATTCCCGTAACGATCTACGAGGCGGAGCCTTCGGTCGAGGCTCGCACGCAGGGAGGCCAACTCGATATCCACGAGCACAACGGGCAGCTTGCGCTCGACGCGGCCGGCCTCACCCAGGAGTTCCGCGCAATCATTCACGAGGGCGCCCAGGCGACGCGGGTGCTCGACCAGCACGGAAAATTGTTGTTCGAGGAGGCTGATGACGGCACGGGTGGCCGTCCCGAAGTGCTTCGCGGCGATCTGCGAAGGATTCTCCTTGAATCCCTGCCTACGGAAGCGATCCAATGGGGCAAGAAGCTCGCCAGCGTGGTGATCTTAGGCGGAGGTCGGCACGAGCTGACCTTCGCGGATGGGTCGATGGTGAAGACCGAGCTCCTTGTCGGCGCGGACGGCGCGTGGTCCAAGGTGCGGCCGCTGCTATCGGACGCCAAACCGGTCTATGCCGGCGCGACATTCTTCGAAACCTATCTCCACGACGCCGACGAGCGGCACCTTGCGGCCGCTCAAGCGGTTGGCAGTGGGGCGCTGTTTGTTGCCTCGCCGGGAAAGGGGATCTTCGCGCATCGTGAGGCGGGGGGTGTTCTTCACACCTATGTCCAGCTCAGCCGCCCTGTCGAATGGGTTGCCAGCATCGACCTTACGGATAGCGCCGCCGCTGCTCGAATTGCTACCGAGTTCGAGGGCTGGGCGCCGGAGCTGACTGCGTTGATTACAGACGGCGACACGCCGCTGGTGCCACGCATGATCCACACGCTTCCGGACGCGCATCGATGGGACCGCATACCCGGCGTGACGCTTCTCGGAGATGCCGCGCACCTGATGCCGCCGTCCGGCGAGGGTGCAAACCTGGCAATGTTCGACGGTGCCGAGCTCGGAAAGGCGATCGTTTCGCATCCCGACAATATCGAGGCGGCACTCGCTGCCTACGAGGCTGACATGTTCCCGCGCAGTGAGTCGGAGGCGGTGGATGCCCACCTGATCCTCGATCTTTGCCTCGGAGCGCGCGCACCTTTCGGGCTTGTCGAGTTCTTCAACAGCGGCTTCAAGGGAGAGCATGAATGACACGATCCTTGGGACGCGCCGCAATTTTGCGATTGAAGCCATGAGGATTGAAGTGCCGTCCATGCAATACAACCTTGGAGTAACCCGAAAGTAAGCTTTCTCCACCAAGCTACGGCTCATCTGGCCCGTGGAGGCCCGCGTGAGGCAGCCACGGACGGGAAGCGCCATGCCATCCATCGACATCATCGTCCCACAATCCGCTCCTCGCCTCTGGCAGGACGTCGTCATCAGGCGGCTGCGGGCTGAGGGATATGATATCGCCGTTTTGCATGCGACGGGATCGGTGGGTTGGCCGGCGATGGTCAATGCCATCCTCGCCCTTGAGCGGCGCGTCTTTCGCCGCACCATCCCTGGTCTCGCAACTCCCGTGTCGGCGATACCAGCGAGTCCCCGCAGGGGCTCGGCGGCATTGAGGCTGGATCTTGCCGGCAATGCCGCATCTTCGGATATTCCCACGATCGCGCTGAGATTCGACAACTCCCCTTTCGATGTCTCGATTGCGCAGGCGGTAGCGGCAGGCAGATTGCCTGTGATCGAGGCGGTGCTTGATGGCAAAACAGTCGTGAGTCGGGCCTGGCCGATGATCGACAGGCGGGAATCGGTAGCGCTCGGCGTCGAGGACGTACTGGCCCGAGCGATCACTCTCATTGTTTCGACAGTTCGAGCCTTTGCTGAGAGCCGGTTGGTCATCGGCGAGCCGTTGTCAGAGGCGCCCAGCAAGGACAGCCTTACGGCAGTTGGATTTGCATCTGCCTATATGGTCGGATCACTGCCCCGGCTTGGCCGCGAGGCCATACGGCGAACGCGTTTCCGTCATGCGCACTGGCGAGTCGGTTATCGCTTTATAGATGCGCCGGGTGTCGCTGCGACATGCACCCTTGGCGACGGTTGGTCCGTCCTACCGGATGAGGGCGACCATTTCTACGCAGACCCCTTCGCCTTCCAATGGCATGGCCAGAACTTCCTCTTTGTCGAAGACTATCCGCACGCAACCGGAAAGGCCGTCATATCTGTCGTGCCATTCGATGTGGATGGGAGGCCTCAGGCGCCGCGATGCGTCTTGGAGGAGCCGCATCATCTCTCCTATCCGCAGGTATTCGAGCGAGATGGCTCGGTCTGGATGCTTCCGGAGGCAAGCGCGAGCGGCAAGCTCACGCTATATCGCTCGGTAGGATTTCCGGATCGCTGGGTCGCCGAGGCCGTGCTCATCGA
Organism: Rhizobium sp. AC27/96; assembly: GCF_001692325.1. Lineage (GTDB taxonomy): Bacteria > Pseudomonadota > Alphaproteobacteria > Rhizobiales > Rhizobiaceae > Rhizobium. Next base: position 120,506 of record NZ_LXKN01000066.1, read on the forward strand.
GGGAGAAATCTCCGATGCGACATTGCTCGACCATGGCGGGCGGCTCTGGTTGTTTGCCACCAACCGCGATGGCTATGGCAGTACGTCGGATACTCTGGTGGTTTTCCATGCCCCAAGCCTTGCCGGCCCCTGGACGCCGCATCCGCTCAATCCCATCCTCATCGATCGTCGCATGGCGAGGCCGGGTGGCGCCTTCATTCGTTGTGAGAACGATCGCATCTTCCTGCCGGTGCAGGATGGAACGCTTGGTTACGGCGGCGGGCTCGGTCTCTCCGAGCTGCTGGAATTGAACGATCAGACGGTCCGGCTGTCGGCGCCGCAACCGATCACGGCTGAGGGCGATTGGCCCTATCCGAAGATCCATACACTCAATCGCTCAAGCCGATTGGAAGTGATCGACGGGATTGCAGCCGTGCGGAAATGATTGCGGTGCGAGGAGCGCCTCGTAGCCCGCGCACATTCTCGCCGGCGAATATTGTTCCTTGAGCCGCTGTCCGGCCGCCGCGAGGCGCGCCGCAAGCTCTGGCTCGGCGATAAGTTCAGCGAGCCCCTTCGCGATGCCCGCTGCGTCGGCGTCGACGAAGAGTGCCGCCGCTTCGCTACCCTCCGTCGTCAGCACTTCCTTCATGACCGGCAAGTCGCTCGTCACAACGGGCAGGCCGGAGATGGCCGCTTCGACTACGGCCAAACCAAAGGTCTCGGTTGTCGAGGCAAAGGCGTATGCGTCGCCCGCGGCAAGGAATTCGAAAATGCGCGTCGGAGGAACCTCGCCGACCAGATGGAGCCTGTCCTTCACGCCGTGGCTTGCGGCAAAGGCGACAATCGCGTCCCATTCGGGTCCGGTACCGGCAATGGCCATGTGAATTTCGGGCAAGTGAACGAGCGCTCCGACGAGGGCGATCTGGTTTTTCGACGGTGCCATTCGGCCGGACGAAACGGCAAGCCATGCTCCCGACGGCAGGCCGAAAGCGGCCCGCGCCGCTGCCTTGTCGATTGCGTGCGCTGGTGCGGCAACGCCGTGGTCAATCCGCAAGGTTCGCCGTTGGTAGGCTTCCGGGAACGTGTCGAATTGTGCCCTTGTCCAACCGGAGTTGACGACGTTTGCATGGTAGATGCCGAGCGTCCCCATCAGCTTGTCGATCTGTGTGAGGATGCCTCTCACCCCTCGTGACTGCGGCGCCCCGCTCTGGTTCGCGATGATCAGCTTTGCGCCGGCCAGACGCGCGCCGATGGTACCGAAGATGTTGCCATAGTGTTGGAAGGTGATGACCGCGTCCGGCCGTGCGGCGCGCAGATAGCGCGCAAGCCCAACTGCCGCCTTGATTTGTCCAAAAAGGCCCTGTGGCGGCTCGGCGAGGACGAAATCCGCGTAGGGGTCGCGGTCATAGACATCGGTTTTCCTGTACATGAACACGGTGCGTATCTCGTGGCCGCGGGCGCGCAGCCCTTCACCCACCATGTCCGATATGCGCTGTGCGCCGCCTGCTTCCGCCTGTGTCTGCACCTGGACGATTTTCATGAGCGGCCTTTCAGGAAGGAGCGGGCGGCAAGTGCGTCCTCGCCGGCGAAAAAGCCGAGGATTGAGGGATTGATGCCTATACTGCGCCGCGCGATGAAAACGGCCGTCACACACCAGACAATGATGGTGCCGGAGATGCTCAATGCGGCGCCGATAGGGCCGAGCAAATAGGTCAGAACCGCCGTCGCGCAGAGCCCGAGGACGTTGACGATAACGAGCAGCTTGAAAAGTGCGTGCTGCAGGCCCGTCAACTGCATGAGGATTTCGGTCGGGCCGCAGGCGGTTCCAACCGTGGCGCCGATACCGAAGATGATCAGCGTTATCTGCATGGTCGGCGTGGCATAGGCGGGATTGAAGACCGAGAGGATCTGATCACCGAAGAATACAAATACCATCAGCACCGACAAAGCGATGACAAAGCCGGCGAAGGCGGCAAGGCTGGTGATGCGCTGCACATGCGGCCTGTCGCCACTATGAAACGCGCCGGAGATCTGCGGAGCCAGCGCCTGGTTGATGCCGTTCAGCGCTAGGACCACGAGCCGCATGGTCCGGTCCGCCACAAAGATCGCACCGGCGGCCTCCGGGCCGAGGATCGCCGCGACAAGCAGGGTACTTGCCTGGCTCAGCGCCGGCGGTAGAGCGGTGACGCCCCAGAGGCCAAGGGTGACAGTCTTGAATTCCCGCTTCTGTTCCCGGGTGAGCGGGCCGCGCTTCGCGCGGATCGTGTCGCGAAACAAGACGAGTGTTTGTGGGGCGATGCAGAGAAGCAGCAGGCCCGCCGTCAGATAGGTTGCCATCACCGCACTCATTTTGATTTGCATGAAGTGGGCGAGGATAAAGATCGGGATCGCTACCGCTCGCCAGATCACGTCGCGCGGAAGCAGGGCGAATATGAGCGCGTTCTTGGCACGGAGCGCACAAGCGACGAATTCGGACCAGCCGAGCGCGAAGGCAAGCACTGTCGTTGCGATACAGATCGATAGCCACTCGGGTGTCTGCGCACCCGCAAGTGGTAGAAATCCGATAACAGCAATGAGCAGGCTGAAGCTACCGAGCCCGGCGAGCGCGACGAGGATGGAGCGCGCCATCATGCCGTTGGCCGAATTGAGGTCGTTATTTCCCGCATATTGGGGCCAAAAGCGCAGGACCGCACTTTGCTGACCGACGATAGAGAAGAACGAGGTCAGGCTCGCTCCGGCATAGGCAGCGCTGTAAAGGCCGAACTGTCGCTCATCGGTGGTCATGGCCACCGTTACGAACATCAGGAAAGAGAGGCCAGCACTGGCAAGCTTAATCACGCTTGCCACAGCTCCGCTTCTCGCAAGTGCGCCTATAGATTGGCGCAGATTGTTCGCGGGAGGGGATATTTCGGCCGATATAGTATTGTGACTACTTACTTTGTCACCCAACGTCGTAATCCTGCACTGATCAACTCGGGCTCTGCGGCCGATAAGTCTTAAAATAAGATGTATCTCTAATATCTTAAGTTCTCATGGTGGCGCCAGCGCGAACTGGCAACATGGTTACTTGCGATGTCTCATCTCGATCACACGCACCGGTATAAATTCAACGGATGATTAACATTATTCACTAATACTGAATTTAACCATCCGGGACGAGCCGAGGACCCGCGGCAGCGGAGAGACAGAGAATGAAGCCGTTTAGCATTGACGAACGCACGCTGCCGCCGCTGCTCGACGTCGGTGCCGTATGGACGATCCTTTGGCAGCGCCGTTTGACGGTGCTGGCAAGCGTCATCGTCGTGCTGTTGCTGACGGTCGCCTATCTTGCCGTCGCCAAGCCGAGCTACACGGCGACGGCCTCGATCATGATCGATCCGCGCGATTCACATGCCACGAATTTGAACAGCGTGCTCCCCAATATCGGCAGCGACAGCGCTGCTATTGCCAGCCAGGTCTACGTCATTGAATCGCGCGACCTGCTGATAAAAGTCTTCGAAAGCGAAGGCATCGAGAAGGATGCCGAGTTCTCGAGCGGCGGTTTACTCTCGCTTGTCGGTCTGGGTAAGCGTCCGACGACGGATGAGATCTTCAAGCGGTTCCAGCGCGGCGTGACCGTCGAACGCGCGGGACTTACCTATGTCATCGATGTCAGCTTTGTATCCCGCTATCCTGACAAGGCGGCGCGGATCGCCAACGCGATCGTCAATCGATACAGGACCGGCCTTTCGGGAGAGCGGGAAACCGCCAATAGCGATGTGAATTCGCTGCTTGCCGACAAGATCAGCGGCCTTCAGAAAAATGTCAGCGACGCGGAACGCGAGGTTGGGGACTTCAAGGTCACCCATAAGATACTCGATGCATCCGCCGGCGGCACGCTGCAATCGCAGATCGATCGGCTCACCGAGCAGTTGAGCGGCGCTCGAAGCGACGCCGATCAGGCCAAGGATAAATATGCCCAGGCGGTTGCCGCCGGCACGTCGCCCGCCGGCCTTGCCAAGCTTTCGGAAATCCTTTCCTCCGAAGCCACGGTGAAACTGCGCGAAAACTACAATCAGCGCGCGGCGGATCTTGCCAATTACGAAGCCACCTACCAATCGCGTCATCCCATCATCAGAAGGCTTCGATCGGAGCTTGATGGAATGCAGGGCCTCATGGCCGTGGAAGCCCAGCGGATCACGCAGGAGTTGAAGGCGAAATCCGATCTGGCGGCACAGAACGTCGTCACCCTTCAGGCCAAGCTCGATGCCCTGCGTCAGCAGCTTGAAAGCTCGGATGTCGCGCAGGTGCAGTTGCGGCGTTTCGAGGCGAGGGCCCAGGCGGCCCGAACAGTCCTCGATGATTTTCTGAAGCGCGCCGAGGAGACCTCGCAGATGCAGGGCCTCCAGCTGCAGGAGGCCCGGGTCATAAGCTCTGCGTCGCCGCCCGTGCAGCCGACATGGCCGAAACCATTGCTGCTGCTGCCGGTGAGCGCCCTGCTGGGCCTGATTCTGGGATGCGGCCTTGCTATGTTGCGCGGGCCCGTCGGTCAACGGGAAAATGACCCGACAACACCCATGCGCAACAGCCTGGAGGGAGTAGAGCCCCGTAAGGATAGTGTGCTTGATGTGGTGCGGTCGGAGCCCGTGCCCGTCAATCTCGGAGAATATCGTTTGCCGGGCGTTGCGGGCTCCGGCGCATATTCGAGCATCCGGGCGATGCGGAGACGCTTTTTTCAAGCCGGGAACGAAGCCTTTTCGCGTGATGTCCTGCAACTCATGCGGCGCATCATTCTTCACCTGAAAGAGCACCCGAAACCCTATGTGCTGCTGGTGTCCTCGCTGCACACGCCTCTTGCCGCAAGACTTGCCGGCGCCATGGTCGGCATTGGCCTTCAACAGGCCGAGCAGAGCGTGCTTGTGGTTGAATTTGGCAGTCAGCCGGGACTGGAAGCACCGAGGCGAAGCGCCAATAGCGTATTCGTCAGCGGCGCGAGCGGCCTTCGAACAATCGTTTACAACAAGGCTGCCCAGCGAGAGCAGATGGCGGAAGCTCGCCTTACCATCGATGACATATTGGCTGACGCGGGCTCCTTCGATTTCGTCCTTCTGATGGCTCCGTCACTCGTCGATAGCGACTGGCAGCCGACGCTTTTTGCCGAGGCAGACCTCATGCTTTTCGCGCTCAGCCCATCGGAGGAGATGTCCGAGGCGGCCAATATGCTTCGACAACGCATCGATACCGATCAGATCGGCCGCAGTGCGACGCTGGTGATCGCGCCAACGGCCGTGGGCGTCGCCGAAGGGTCGGTGGTGCATCCCATTCGGCCAACCGACGACGGAAATCGGAGCGGCAGGATTGCTGCGGGACGATGAGCGTAACGACCAGGCTATCATCGATGATGATGTCACGCCGGGGCGCTCTCACGCTGGCAGGCGGTTCCATCGTGGCCGCTTTTTCCAGTCCCGTGCGGGCTGCGGACAAGCGTCCGGTGCCGTCACGCGGGTTCAATCTGCCGGGCTGGCTCGATAGCAGCGATGGTATCGCTCCGAGCGATGCGGTGCTTGAAGAGCTTCGCCGTCTCGGCTTCGAGACGATCCGCCTGCCCATCAACGGCGATCTCATCTCGACGGGTGATGCGGCAGCACTTCGCCGTATCCGGGATGGCGTGACGGCGCTCGTGCGGCATGGCTTCGCTGTCATTGTCGATATGCATCCTTCGGAAAATCTTCACGCCGCCTTGCGTCTCGATTTCGACGCGGGAGCAGCGAGGGTGGCGCAGGCATGGACGGCGCTTCGCAGCGTCGTCGCCGACCTGCCGCCTGCCTCGGTCTATCCGGAACTGTTGAACGAGCCGCCCATGGAAAGCGAGGCGTGGCTTGGATTGCGCGACCGGCTTGCAGAAATTGTCCGATCCGGCTGTCCGCTTCACACGCTGATGTGGGGACCGTCCCCTTCGCAGGGCATATGGGAAATCGGCGAGACGCCGCCGCTTGCCGACGACAACCAGATTGCCGCCGTTCACTTTTACGCGCCGACGGCTTTCACGCATCAGTGCGAAACTTGGGATTCATCGCCGCTTGCGCGGATTTCGAATCTGCCCTTTCCGGCAACGAAAGAAACGCCGAGCGTAGTCGAGCGTATCAATGCGCTGCGTACAGCCGGGGATGAACAGGCAGCGGCCTTGATTGAGGAGCAATTGTCGACGCCCTGGACGGATGCGGCAATCGCAGCCGAATTCGCAGGGCTCAAGCATTGGTCCGAGACCTATGACTGCCCGGTGATCATGAACGAATTCGGCGTGCTGAATTTCTGTGTCGACGCGGAAAGCCGGACATCCTGGGTTCGCTCCGTACGTCGCGCGGCGGAAGCAAACCAGGTCGGCTGGGTCTATTGGGAGCTCGATCAGGGTTTTGGCTTCATCAAGAACAGGGGCAGCACGGAGGGTTTCGATACCTCGATGATCGCGGCAATGTTCGGAGGCGGTGGCTGAGATGCGAAACGTATCCGGTCTTGCCGAACCGCAGCCGGCGCGGATTGATGGAGGCCTGCGATGAGCATCACGGGCGGCCATGCCGGCTTCAGTCCGGCAGCGCAGAACTCGCTGCGCTCGGATGCCGTGTTTCATCTGTTTATCGCAATTCTTTCGGTCATTGCGTCCGTTTCCGCCTTTGCAGTCTGGACACCGTTCGGGGTTGCGGCGACGTTTCTCCTGACATTGATCCTGTCAATCGCGCTACCTGGATGCATCCCCGCCGTTATTGCCTGCTCGTTCCTCTATCAAAACCTTGTGGTCGCGTGGTTCACGCCTTTCGTTCCCGATCACAATACGTTCGATGCGCTTCGAGGGGCCAACTTCGTCATTCTGATGGCCGCCTTCGGCATGTTTTTCATCGCTTCATTCCAGTATCGCGTGCGTGCTTTGAGCGAATTGCGTCCGTGGCTGCTCTTCAGCTTCGTGTTGTGCGGGACGGTTTGCTTCTATTTCGCGCTTGGAGCGGTTCACGGAGGTCCCAAGGACGCGGTCATCTATTTCCGCAATACCATCACGCCGATCGCCTGCTTTCACATCGCAATCCTGGCTGCGAGCCTTTATCCCGTCGACTTGCGCAAGGCGATCTTCTGGCTCTGCGTCGGCGCGATCGCCTATGGCTATCTGGAACAGATCTTCAGGATGGATTTCCTCAGCCTGTTCCATGGCGATCTCTATATCCAGCGTGGCCTCAAAGCGCAGATCGAAGCGGGTGTTTGGGAGAAGCGGCTCCGGGAAACGGGCTTTGTGCTGCGCGGTCTCGAAGATACGATGATGACGACCTTCTTCAACATCAAGCTCCTAAGCGATCTGTTTCCACCGATCTTCCGCAATGGCGGTCCGAACTTTCACCCGATCAGCTATGCCTATGGTTTGAGTATCATGGCCACCTGGCTTCTGTTCAGGGGGCGTTGGCTGTTGCCGATCGCTGCGATCCCGCTGCTTCTGGTGATTGGTTCCAAGGGCGCCACATTCATGTTGATCGTCGCGCTCGGCGCACGGATGATGTTGCGCCCATCCAGGGTGGAACTGACGCTTCTGGCCGTGGTCGTATTGGCCGGGGTGTGGACGGTCGCGGCAATCGCCTTTGGTGCGACGCATGGCGACTACCATGTTCTCGGCCTGATCGCCGGCGTTCGCGAATTTCTCCATAACCCCCTGGGGCAAGGATTGGGCATTGGCGGGAATCTGTCCAGCACCAGTCTCAATCTCGATTGGGACCGGGCGCAGGGGGAGGGCGTGGCTTCGGTTCCTGTCGAAAGCGCCGTCGGCGTGATGCTCTACCAGATGGGCGTCGGCAGTTTCGTTTTCTTCGGCTTTCTGATTGCGCTTGCCGTGGCGGCGCGCAAGCAGCTCATCGCGACTGGCGATCCCGATTTTCTCTTTGCTTTCGTCACCATCGTCACGATCACCTCCAATGCCGTATTGCAGGAGGAGGCATTCTTCTCGCCTCTTGCCCTCGGCTTCTGCCTTCTGCTGGTCGGTGTCTCGTTCGGTACGCGGTGGCGCGCAGTCGCAATCGCGAGAGGCCTGTCTTTGCAACGAAAGGCTGCCGAGATATAGTCGTTTACACGTAAATGACGGTAAGTTTAGAGGGTTCTTTTGTAAGTATTCGCAACAAATATTTGTTAATGATGATGTAGTAATGTCTTTGGAAGAATGAAACATTGACCACCAAATCGGTAATATTCCGGAGTTAATCGTGGCTGTTTTAGGTGCATACCCTCCCGGACTTACTTGCCGGCCGATTGAAGACAACGATTGGGAAGGCATCATCGATTGCCTTGGCAGGAATTTTCCGACGCGCTCCAGAAGCTATTGGGAGCGGGCCATCGTCCGCATGGAGAAAAGGCCCATCGTGCCGGATCTCCCGAAATACGGCTTCGTGCTGGATATGTCGGGGCGGATCGTCGGCGTGTTGCTGGCGCTGTATTTCCGCCATGAGGGACAGGAAGGCGAGGAAGAAATTCGCTGCAATCTCTCGAGCTGGTCTGTCGATCCGGAGTACCGCGCCTTTGCCGGCAAGATGGTCATCGCCGTGCTGAGAAAAAAGAACGTCATCTATTTCAATGTTTCGCCGGCACCCGGAACAGAGAAGGTCAACGAGGCGCTCGGTTTCCGGCGGTACTCGGAAGGCCAGCTTGCGTTCCTGCCTATTCTAAGCTCAGTGAAGCATCCCTATCGCGTGCTGGAGGCCCGTTCCGATCTTCCGGAAATGTCGATGCTTTCCGAAGGCGACAGAGACATTCTTCTTAAACATGCGGCCCTCGAATGCCGGTCGTTGATCTGTGTCGGCGAGGGCAAGGCATACCCCTTCGTGTTCAAGACGCGTCGGATCTTCCATGGGATTGTTCCGTGCTCCCAGGTCATCTACTGCCGTTCGCTGGAAGAGTTGAGCCAGTGCGCCGGTGTGCTCGGCCGTTATCTGCTGCGCAAGGGCATGTTGCTCGCAATCGTGGACGCCAACGCACCGGTGCCCGGTCTGACAGGCCGATATTTTGCGGGCAGCGGCGCGAAATACTTCAGGGGCCCGAAACCGCCGCCGCTCGGAGACCTGACATTTACAGAGCTCGTCATCTTCGGCTCCTGACGGTACAGCGAAACTAATCCAGGCAATCTTGCCTCTACAGCGCAGGCGATCGCGTGGTGAGTTTGGGGTGGCTACCCGCAAGGTGGTGCAGCCTTGCCGCAAGGGCAGGGCTCAGACTTTCGATTGCATGCACCAAGCGGCGTCGAGCGAAATGGAATTGCCGGCGCATTTGCCAGCTAAAATCGGTGTTGGTCGCAAGATTGCGACGATGGTCGGCCAGTTCCAGCGCAAGAGTATCAATTCCGAGTTTTTTAGGATCATCGTAGTAGGCCGTGATCTTTGCGCGATCGATAGAGGCTTCGCTCATCCATTGTGGAATGTAGACCGTGCACAGACGTTCCACATCCGTCAGCAGCCGATTGACGCCGGCTCCGCTCGCCGGGCAGGAGGTCTGATAGGCATCTCCAATCAGGACGACGCCATCCTGCCGGCAGTTCTCCGCGATGGTCATGTCGGTAAGCCAGCTGTCGATGCGGCCGACAATCTCGAAATCACCGAAGGTCTCGACAAGAGAGGGGAAGGCGGCGGCAAGGGCGTCCTTCGGATGTTCCTGCAACGACTTCACCCACGGGTCTCGCGGACTACGGAAGGCGAAGAGATTTGCCCTGGTCGTGCCTGGAACGGGAAAGAGATTGAGATGATCGATGCCATCCGAAGCGGCGTGATAGGTCAGAGCGGCGTGACGAAAGCTTTTTGCGCCGACAGGGCGAAGATTGAAGCCGAACGCAAGCGACCTCTTTTCATTGGTAGATCGGTGCGAGATGCCGAGGTCTCGGTGGAGGATGTCACCCATCCCGGAGGCAAGCACGAGAAGCCGCGCCGTAATCTCGTCCTGGCCGAGGATCGCGATGCGTTGGCTGCTTGCGCAGGTCTGTACGCGACTGGCCTGCCCGACGACGAAGTTCACCGTTTCTGGCAAGGTGGCCCGCATCGCCGAGACGAGCTTGTTGTAGAAAAATCCATAATGCCAGCCATAGGTTCGATCCAGCATGCGGCCGTTGTGCATGTTGACCACTTCATCAAAGGCCGTGGCTGAAGCGGAGAGGGGGCCGAGGAGGCAAAGCCGGTGGAGCTGTTCGATCTGGTCCCCGCTTATCCTCTCAACGCGGAATTCTTGAGGAACGATGCGATGGCGATCGATCAGCGTCACGCGATAGCCGGCCCGGCCCAGTATGCAGGCGGCGATGGTTCCGGATAGTCCTCCACCGACGATGGCTATGTCTGTGTCCGTTTCGACAGGGGATCGTTTGGTCCTCATTTCGAATACCTCAGGATCGCGTAGATGGCATAGGGATTGGTTGTGAGGTACCGCCAGAAAAGCCTGCGCGGCTCCATCATTGTGCGCCAGAGCCATTCGAAGCCGGCCTTCTGAACCCAGAGCGGCGCTCGCCTGGTCTTCTTGGCGAGATGGTCGAAAAGCCCGCCCGATGTCTTTATGATGCCGACATTTGCGAGCCGTGCGGCAAAGTCGTGCACGAAGATCTGTTCGCGCGGAACGCCGAGGCCAAGCCACAATATGTCCGGCGCAAGCGCATTGATCTCATCCAGCTTCTTTTCCAGGGCCTCTCCCGAGAGATAGCCATGGCAGTGGCCGACGATGCGCAGGTTTGGATAGTTCGCCTGCGTCACCGCCACGGCCTTTTGGTTTTCCGTCTCGGTCGATCCTAGGAGGTAAAAGGAAATACCTTCCTTCTCGGCAAGCTCGGCCACGTCTTCATAGAGATCCGTTGTCGCCACGCGCTCGGGGAGCCTCACCCTGCATAGCCATCGTGAGGCCATGACAAGTGGCTGGCCGTCGGCCAGAATCTGATCGGCTTCGCGAAAGAGCTTGGCAATCCTGGCGTCGGCATGAACGCGCGCGACAACCTCGCCATTGGCCGAGGTGAAGTAGTAGGGACGGCTATCGCGGCGACGCTTTCGCGCAACCTCGATCATCAGAGACGCCGCACTGCGCCGGTCGACCACGGTGATGGGCAGGCCCCCTATCAGCACGCTTGGAAGAGGAGCAGATTCCGGCGGGAGAGCTGAGCCATGTTCCGATGCATCAATGAATTGCATTTGGCCTTCCGCATGGGAGGCCTCCCCGGCTAGCATGGAGCTGTTTGCGGATGCTTCGCGACCGGCAAGGTAGGGTACCCCGCCGCCATCGGTGATTGCGGAGGCAGTCATTGGATTTTTTTGAAAGCCTGTATCAATATCGTGCACAATCATTACCCCTTGCTTGAGTAATGGTTAGCTAATATGAGCGTAGAAGTTAAGTCGTTTATTAGTATTTAGTTAATGTATAAAGTTCTAACAAAATGATATGCCGATATGATGACTTTGGCTCGCGTCGTATCGGGATGTACGTGTCGAATAAAAAGCAATAAAAACATTGGCTTAAATGTTTTACGGTTTTAAGCTTTAGACCAGTAAAAATGCCGAGCCGGCTTATTGTCGATTGGTCGCAGAATTCGTGTCGACCATGCCGTCTATCGAGCATACTGCGCAGACCGTACTAAATTTAAACAGTATGAGATATTGTCGTGCGCATGAGTGGCGGCAGGATGAGAAACCATTATCCGCCATTCCACTGAGCGCTCGTTCGATACAACCAGAATGGCGGCCGTGCGATGGTCGACGGCTGCGGGCGGTCAATGCCTCGTCATGGTTGATTAAGCAGTTCGTTCAGTTCCTGCGATGCCGCTGCGGCGGATTTGCGCCTTGACGCAGGCGGATCAACTGCCGCATTTGTCGTTGCGCCCAGCTTTCGGCATTGTCGTGCCGCGGCGGAACGGTCCCGGCAGAAGATATGAAGACACCGAAAAGAATCGGCATTCTAGAGGTCGCGCGGCTGGCTGGCGTGTCAGCCACAACGGTCTCGCGTGTCCTCAATGGTCAGGTCGATAGTCGTATCAGCGTTGAAACACAGGAGCGCGTCAGGGCAACGGCGAATAGCGTCGGCTATGTCGTCAACCGGTTGGCGACTTCGCTCAGAACGCATCGGACCGGCGTGTTCGGGGCGATCGTCAACAGTCTTTCGGGTCATTATCAACCGCATCTGACCAGCCGGCTACAGGCGGCGGCACAGCGTCGAGGTGTGGAGCTGCTGGTCGCGCAGGCAAAGGCCGAGGCAGGCGAGGTCGCGGGCCAGCTGCGGCTGTTCCAGGAAGACTTTTTCGACGGCGTGATCATGGTCAGTGATCTCCCCGGTCAACAGGCCCTCTGCGATCATCTCGATCGTATGGGTAAGGCGCATGTGACGCTTGGCGCGGGGTTGACGGGGCCGCTGCCGGCAGTGCTCACTGATGATCGATATGGGATGAACTTGCTGTTCGATCACCTGACTGGACTTGGGCATCGCCGCATCTCCTTCGTCTATCGCATCAGCCGCAATGCGCTGCGCGATCGCCTGGCGATCTTTGAAGAGACGATTGCCGCCAGTCAGGGTTCTATTGCCGGCGATGTCATATCTTTCGAGAGGGGTGAGAGCGATCGCAAGGCGTTCCTCGGCATCCTGGCTGCGCCCGAACGGCCGACGGCTCTCATCTGTGGCAGCGATGGGCTTGCCATCGAGGTCGTGGCGTTCCTGCGTGACAGTGGGGTCAGGATTCCTGACGATATCTCTGTCGTCGGTTACGACAATGTGCCCGACACCGCCTATTGGGCGCCGCCCTTGACGACGGTGGCACAGCCCACGGATCAGCTCTGCGAGGCATCGCTTGATCTTCTGGTTGAGTTGTCGAATCTGCCATTGGAAGCGCGCGTTGCAAAGCGTCCGATACGCTTCGTACCACCTGAACTTGTCACACGTGCGTCATCCAGCTCCCCTAGTTTGCGGCCATTCTCCCTTGCGTAGTTGAAACGACAGTTTTGAGCGCATGTGGCCGTTTTTCATTTGCGCAAACGTTTGTGCAATTCATTTATTTGGAGACTGTGCCGATGTCCGATCCCTTGCTCAGCGGCCTGAATATGGCCGTTACCCGCCGCACCACGCTGCTCTTGGGAGCGGCGGCCGGGCTCTCCACTTTCGTGCCGGCGCTCTCTGCCTGGGCCGATAATGGTGAGGACAACAGGCCTGAGCTTCGTATTGCCGTTCAGCAGAATCCGATATCGCAAGAGCCGGTCGATGCAGCCAGCAATGTCGCCTTCCGCAACAATTATTCGATCCACGAGACGGTTCTCGCGCTCGACATGCGCGGCGATTTCTCGGTGAAGCCCAACCTCGGCGCGTCCTGGACGTGGGTCTCGCCGACGGTTCTGGAAATGAAGCTGCGTCCGGGCGTGATCTTCCATGATGGTCGCGAAATGACAGCCGAGGATGTCGCCTTCTCGTTCGGCCCCGAGCGGCTTCTGAACAAGGATGCGCCGGGCTACCCCACCTATCGCACCAACTTCACCAGCCTCGATCATGTCGAAGTTGTGGATCCGCTGACCGTTCGCTTCGTCACCAAATTCCAGGATCCGATCTTCCTGCAGCGCCTCGCATCCTATGCCGCGGTCGTCATCAGCAAGGACGCCTGGCAAAAGAACGGCGGCAACTGGACGACCTGGCGCCAGAAGCCCGTCGGCGCCGGCCCCTATAAAGTCGAGAGCTATGCGACCAATGAAAATGTGGTTCTGGCCGCTCACGATCAGGCCTATCGCGGCAAGCCGGCTGCCAAGCGCGTGACCCTGCGCATCGTGCCGGAAGTGTCCTCTCGCATCGCCGGTCTGCTGGCCGGCGACTATGATATCGCGACGGACCTGCCGCCGGATCAGCTTGCGGTCGTCACCGCCAGCACGGGTCATGAGATCGTCGGCGGTCCGGTTCCCAACCATCGCATCCTGTTCTTCGACAAGAACAATCCAGCTCTCAAGGACCCGCGCGTTCGCCAGGCGCTCATTCTTGCCATCGACCGCCAGGCGATCGTCGATACCATCTGGAACGGCCGCACCAGGGTGCCGAACGGCCTTCAGTTCGAACTCTATGGTCCCGTCTATCTTAAGGATTATCCGGCCTACAAATATGATCCGGATCAGGCGATGCAGCTCCTGAAGGATGCAGGTTACAACGGCGAAGAAATCGAAATCCGCTCGCAGAACAATTATTACACGGCGGAAAACCCCGTCACGCAGGCGGTCGTCGCCATGTGGCAGGCCGTTGGCGTCAATGCCAAGATGAAGTTCGTCGAAAGCGGTAAGCTGTTCGAAAATTCCTCGACCCGCGCCACCGGCAATTGGTCAAGCACCGGCCAGATCCCGGACCCTTATATTTCCTTCTTCACACAGTTCAGCTCGGCCGGGAACCTGAATTCCTTCAAGATCTGGCAGAATGCGGATTTCGATGCCCTCGGCGCGAAGATGGAGCAGGCCATCGATCCGGCCGATCGCGCCAAGATCTTCCGCGACATGCTCAATCTGATCGAATGGCAGGATCCGGGCGTGACGGTTCTGCACCAGAACGCCGTTTTCTTCGGTATCCGCAAGGGCATCAAGTGGCAGCCGCTGCCAGCATTCCAGATGGATCTCGGCGCCGGTAGCCTTGCCTTCGACGAGCAGAAGAGCTGAGTTTTCCGCCGATGGTGCCTCCCGTCCTTTCCGTCGACGATCTGAGTGTCACGTTTCAAACGAAGTCGGGTCGATCCCATCCGGTCAACAATGTCTCCTTTGACCTTGCCGCAGGTGAAATCCTCGGCATCGTCGGGGAGAGCGGATCAGGCAAGAGCGTCACCTGTCTTGCCCTTGCCGGTCTTTTGGGACCGACGGCTCGGGCGACGGGATATATCTCCTTTCAGGACTCCATGTACGACGCGGGCGAGCTTGGCTCGATGGCGCGTGCAAAGTTGCCGCCCATCGGCCTGATCTTTCAGGAGCCGGTCTCCTGTCTCGATCCGGTGCGGACCATAGGCTCTCAGATCACCGAGGCAGCCGTGAGTGCCGGCATGATGCCGAGCGAAGCCAAGGCCGAGGCGCTGCGGCTTCTGGCCGAAGTGGCCATTACGCAGCCGGAAACGCGTTACAACGCCTATCCCGCGCAATTTTCCGGTGGCATGTGCCAGCGTGTGATGATCGCAATGGCGCTTGCCATGCAGCCTCGGCTGATCATTGCCGATGAGCCGACCACTGCGCTTGACGTCACCGTTCAGGCGCAGGTCGTGGCGCTGCTGGTCAAGGCGGTGCGCGAGCGCGGCATCCCGATGATCTTCATCAGCCACGATCTCGATCTGGTCTCCGAGGTCTGCGACCGTATCGCCGTGATGTATGCAGGCTCGCTGGTCGAGATCAACGGGACGGATGATCTCTACGACAATCCGCGCCACCCCTACACGCGGCTGTTGCTGGAGGCGATGCCTGGGCGCGGCAGGCCGCTCGAAAAGCTCGCCGACATCCCCGGTGAGTTGAAGCTGCACGGCACGGTGCCGCAGGCCTGCGCCTTCGCGCCGCGCTGCCCGCGGGTCGAAACCAATTGTGCGACGACGGTGCCGCCGCTGATTGCCGGCAGGGCGTCGCTTGCCTGTTTCAATCCCTGGAGTTCCCATGACGCTTGAAAAGACGACGCCATCGCGTGGGGAAGGGGCTGAGATCGCGCTCGTCGCCCGCAACCTGCAATTTTCCTATTCGCCGGGCTTCTCCCTATGGCCCGGACGAGTTCAGGGACTTCACGCGATCAAGGATGTAAGTCTGGAATTGAAACCCGGCGAAACGCTTGGTCTGGTCGGGGAATCCGGTTGCGGCAAGTCCACGCTTGCCTCGCTCCTATGCGGCGATCGTGAGCCGACCTCCGGTGAGATCGCGCTGTTTGGGACGTCTTTCAAGAGCCTGATGAAACCCAACCGGCGAGGCCTGGCGAAGCATTTGCAGGTGATCTCGCAGGATACGTTGGGCGCTCTTGATCCCCGCCGCAGCGTCGGCCACCAGATGCTGGAGACACTGGCGATCCATGGCATCGGGCATCCGTCGAGCCGGCTCGACCGCGCCGCCGAGACCTTCAAGGCCGTCAGCCTGCCGGTTTCCGCGCTGGAGAAATTCCCGCATCAGCTTTCCGGTGGGCAGCGGCAGCGCGTCGCCATCGCCCGTGCTTTGGTCGTCGAGCCGAAGATCCTGCTCTGCGATGAGCCGGTCTCGGCACTCGACGTCTCGGTGCAGGCGCAGGTTCTCAATTTGCTGCTTGATCTTCAGCGTGCCCGCGGCCTGTCGCTGCTCTTCATCAGCCACGATGTGCGCGTCGTCCGCCACGTCTCGCATCGCGTCGCAATCATGGAGGCGGGACAGATCGTCGAAACCGGCCAGACCGAAGAAGTCTTTGCAAATCCCGCTCATCCCTACACGGCAAAGCTTCTCTCCGCCGTGCCGCGTGGACGGCGCGGCAAGGTGCGGCAGGCAACAGCCGTTCTCGAAACGCTCTGAAGGAACAGGCCATGCTTCAGTCCATCGCGCGCGCGCTCTTCAGGGCTCTCGTCACGCTCTTCCTAGCGATCACCTTCACCTTCATCATTTTGCGCGTCAGCGGCGATCCCCTGCATTCACTGCTGCCCGTCGAGACGCCGCCGGAAGTCGTGGCGCTGATGCGGCAGCAATGGGGCCTCGATCAGCCGCTCTACATCCAGTATTTTTCCTATCTCGGCCATCTGCTGCGCGGCGATTTCGGTACCTCGCTGCTGAACGGACAGGACGCCCTGACGCTGGTGCTATCCAAGGTGCCGGCGACGCTGGAACTGATGGGCGCGGCTCTGGTGCTGGCATTCGGCGCCGGCGTGCCGCTTGGCATTCTGGCCGCGCGCAATCGTGGCGGTCTGATCGACCGTTTCGTGATGATGCTGGCGGTGCTGATGCATTCCCTCCCGAATTTCCTCATCGCCATTCTGCTCATCCAGCTGTTCGCCGTGTCGCTGCGGCTGCTGCCGAGCGGTGGCGGGTCGAGCGCGGCGCATCTGGTCATGCCGGTTCTGGTGATCGGCCTTTACAATGCCGGCATCATTGCCCGCTTCGTCCGCTCAAGCGTGCTGGAGGTACTTGGGCAACGCTATATTCTCGCTGCCCGCGCCAAGCGGATCGGCGAGAGCGCCGTTCTCTGGCAGCATGTCATGCCGAATGCGGCATTGCCGCTTCTGACCATGCTCGGCTTCCTCGTCGGCGGCATGATCGGCGGCGCGGCCGTAGTCGAGACCGTTTATGCCTGGCCCGGCGTCGGCCGCTTCCTCGTGTCATCGGTGGCGCAGCGCGACCTTAATATCGTGCAGACGATCGTGCTTTTGATCACCGCGACGATGGTGAGCGCCAACCTCATCATCGATTGCCTCTACATTCTCGCCGATCCGCGCCTGCGGCATCGGGCTTCGGCCTGATCGGCCAGTGGAAAGATCATAGTCATGACGAACATAGTGACCGACGCCGACGTGCTCTCGAAGCTCAAGCCTGGGAAAACCCCGCGCCGTCTGCGTCTCGATATCACGACGATGCTCTGCGCGATCGTGCTTGTCAGCTTTATCCTGGTCGCGATCTTTGCCAATGTTCTTGCGCCCTACCGCTTTGCGCAGATCGATCTTCATGCTCGCAAGGTTCCGCCAATCCTGTTTGGCGGCACATTCAAGCACATGCTGGGTACCGACGAACTCGGCCGTGATATTCTGAGCCGCATCTTCTACGGGTTGCGTACCAGCCTGCTGATCGCGCTCGGCGCCTCCGCGATCAGCCTGGCGCTCGGTACGACGCTCGGGCTGCTTGCCGCCTTTCGCCGCGGCTTTGCCGATATGTTGATCCGGGTGGCGGTAGATTTCCAGGCCTCGATGCCATTCCTGATCATCGCGCTCGCCGTTCTTGCCTTCTTCGGCGATAATCTATGGCTCTTCATGGGGCTACTCGGCCTCTACGGCTGGGAGCGCTATGCCCGGCTGGTGCGCACCATGGCCGGCCTCGAACTGGAGCGCGGCTATGTCGCGGCCTTGAAGCGCAATGGCGCCGGCATGCCGCGCATCGCTTTCCTGCATGTCCTGCCGAATATCCTCTCGGTCGTTCTCGTCAATCTCACCGTGATCCTACCGGAGATCCTCTTACAGGAATCGGCGCTGAGCTTTCTTGGCCTCGGCATCCAGCCGCCGCTGGTCAGCCTCGGCAGCATGGTAGGCGCAGGGCGTGATTACATCATGACCGAATGGTGGATCTCGATGCTGCCGGGCATCGTAATCTTCCTGCTGTCGCTGTCGATCAGCCTCATCGGCGATTACCTGCGCGACGCCTTCGATCCAACACTTCACTAGCCCCAAATATCGTTTCGACCCTTAAGGAGAATTCCAGTGCCTTTGCCTCTCAACGCGGCTCGTCATGGCCTGCTGCGCATCGCCGCTCATCGTGGTTTCAGCCGCCGCTTTCCGGAAAACACCATCCTCGCATTCGAGCAGGGCGTCGCGGCCGGTGCGAACGAAAGCGAGATCGATCTGATGCTGACACGTGATGACCAGATCGTTGTCATCCATGACCGCACGCTGGAGCGGACCACCAACGGCTTCGGCTTTGTCGCCGATCATGATCTCGAGCATATTCTGTCCCTCGATGCCGGCGCGAAATTCGACGGGCGCTTTGCCGGTACGCCTGTGCCGACGCTTGCCGATGTCGTCCTTTGGGCCAAGCAGAGCGATACGCGTCTGGCAATCGAGATGAAGGAGCCCGAACGTGGCGACCGCCTGATCGATATCATGATCGGAACGCTGCGGGATCTGGATGCCTTCCAGCATGTCGCCATATCCTCTTTCGACCACATCGATCTTCGGCGCGTGAAGGAAATAGAGCCCCGCCTGCAGACGGAAGCCATCCTGCATCACCGCCCGGTCGATATCGTGGCCTCGATGCGCGCAGGCGGGATCGACGGTGTCTCTCTGGAACTGAACCGCTTTCATCGAGCCGACGCTGAAGCGCTCCTGGAAGCGGGTATTGCCGTGCGTCTCAGCCTGCCATTGCCTGAAAAGCTGGCTCTGTTCTGGCAGAGCGGGCGTGACTATCTTCCGATGATCCGGCAGTGCATTGCCGATGGGCTGATCGACGCCATCATCGGTGACGATGTCGATTTTCTCTTCATTCTATCCAAAGACGACTCCGCACGGGAGAAAGCATGATTGACCGCTGCTGCTCCTTCCTGCGAGCGGCAGCGTGAAGTCTTCATCTGATTTCGAGCGAGCAACTGTAGCGCAACCTTCTCCATGGACTCAGCTCTGCAGCCATGCCAGCAGTACTGCTTTCTGAGTGAGGCAATGCTCGATGTCGAATGCGCCAGTAACATGCGAGGTTCGCTATCGCCTCGATCCTGACAGGATCGAGGACTTCAAAGCCTATGCGAAAATCTGGATCAAACTTATCGAGCGCCACGGTGGGAGGCATCACGGCTACTTCATTCCCCGTGAGAGACCAACCGGCATTGGCATAAGTTTTCCCGGCGTGGGAGAGGATGGGGCTGGCGATATTGCTATAGCCCTCTTCACCTTTCCAGATGATGAGGCATATCTCACCTACCGCGAAAAGGTCGCCAACGATCCTGACGGTATCGAAGCCAACGCACGGTTTGGAAAGCAGCCGCCGTTCCTTGGTTACGAGCGCGTGTTTCTGCAGCCGCTTCCGACAAGGGATTAGGCGTGGAAGCAAGAAAGCGATTGATGATCAGTCGGTTGAGATGGTGGCCCTGCTGGAAACCATCCAGCAATCAACTCGCCTTGTTTGAGCTGCTGCCCGCATGACCAAGAGCGTCCATTGCAGCGGCCACGATGAAGCCGCGCCACTCCCGTTTGAGATCCGCGCGCACTGCGACTGATGCCGTGATCCCGAGACCGGTGAATGCGCTCGTGACGCGGACGATCCGTTCCTGCTCGACGGACTGCATATCGATGCCAAGTGCCGCATACATGATCATCCCGAGCTCTATCATCTCGGGATCGGCATTCTGCCCGTTCTCCGCCAACCGGTACTGAAATGCCGAAATTCCCGGCCAATCATATGCGAAGGTGACGGAAGCTTCCACGACGGCTCGATCGCGCTCGATGCCGGGGGCAAGAGCTTCGACACTGGCGCGTAATGTCTCCATGTGATCGCGGCTTGTTTCCATCGCCGCATCGTAGAGCGCCTGCTTGCTGGGATAGTGGTGCAGCAACCCGGCCTTCGAATAGTTGACGGCATCCGCGATCTGTTGGAGCGAGGTGTTGGCGAAACCGTGCTTCGCGAACAATCCTGCGGCGTGATCGAGGATCTCAGCGTCAATTTCGGCTCTGGTCGGTCTGGGCATGTTCGAGGCCTAGCATGGGCCAACCGAGGCAGTCAATTTTCAATTGAACTGGTCGGCGGCCCCAGGGGTGGGATGATGGCATGCTCGGATTTGCATTCGCCA
This sequence comes from Rhizobium sp. AC27/96, assembly GCF_001692325.1. Lineage (GTDB taxonomy): Bacteria > Pseudomonadota > Alphaproteobacteria > Rhizobiales > Rhizobiaceae > Rhizobium. The sequence goes on from NZ_LXKN01000066.1 coordinate 140,915, forward strand.
ATCTCTCCGAACCGGTGAGCGGAAAGCAGTTGGTCATCTTGACATTTATGCGACTGAGTAGCACTTTCCATCGAAAGGAGCCTCACCCATGAGTATCAAATCATCGATCTCTTTGACGGACCAGCAGGACGCATTCGCGCGCTCGCTTGTCGAGGCAGGCCGCTACTCAAGTCTGAGCTCGGTTTTGCAGCAGGGCCTGGAGCTTCTTCGTCAAAAGACGGAGGCCGATGCCGCAGAGACCGAAGGACTACGCACCCTGATCCAGCGACGATTGGAAGGTCAGAAGATCTCGTCCGCGGGCATGGAGGATCGTATCGAGGATATGATCGAGCGCAAGCGGCGAGCTCTCCGTGTGGAATCTTGAATACTCGCGGGAAGCGGTTCTCGATTTCGAGCTGATCTTCGATCATCTGTTTGCCGCCTATGGCGAGTTGGGAGACACCTCCGACGAGGCCTGGGCGCGCGCGGCTGACCGGGTTCGCCAGCTCCGCTTGGACATCGATCGATTGGTGGAGACGCCTTATATCGGAACGTTGCGGCCGGATATTCATCCGGGCATTCGTTTTCTACGGCGCGACAAGGCTGTTGTCTGGTTTCTACCGGCGGAAGAGCGGCTGACGATTACCGTTGCCGCGATCTTTTTCGGCGCTCAGGACCACATCAGGCATATGCTTGCCCGCATGCTGGAAGAATAGCCAGCCACCTTGCTCTGACGTCGCCTTCTCGCCGAGATAGCCGCCTAGTTCATCACGCTCGCAACGACCGTCGGCTTCTGGATGATATCCACCCAACGCCCGGTATCGTTGATCGCCTGCCGCTTCAGATAGTGATAGGGCGTCTGCGTCCAGTCTTTCACCTGGTCGGTCAGATTGTCGAGAATGAAATCGCCGCGATCGGTGCGCACCGTGACGACGGCGTGACCTTCTCCATCCGGAAGACGCACGACCGTGATCAGCAGATCGGCAAGCGAAATGCCTTTCTTCATCAGTTCGCGACGCTTCTCCAGAGCATAGTGCTCGCAATTGCCCATGCCGTCGTCAGGATAGTTCCAATATTGCACGACGCCATAGTGATCGAGATCGCTGACCGGCTTAACCCATGTGTTCACCGAGGTATTGACCTCGACAATCTCGTCCCAGAGCTTTTGCGTGATCTGGATGGGGCGCAGATCGCTCGGATGGATCGAGCATTCCTCCGGGCGGCGCTGGCAGAATTCGTAATGTCCGATCGGCTGCGACGTGATCGAGCCTGTCGGCATGATCGGGTCTGACGCCGCGGAGGCGCCTGCGTTGCAGGCAAGCAGCGCGATGGCAAACGTCAAAGCGGAGACAATGCTTTTACCCGCACAGAACAGGCTGGCTGGCCGGACGACGCAAAACATACAAACGCCTTTGCCCAAAGGAACAGTGTTAACGAATCGTTAAGTTTTGCGGCCCGCGAAGTCAATTTGGGTCATCGCCGACCGGCCGCAAATCTTAATAGATGGTTAACGTAGCTCTTTGGGGCAGAACGTCACGCGACAGGACCTTGGCCCTGTCCTTTTTCGGGTCAGCGCATGGTGTATCCGCCGTCGCAAAAGAGTGTGTTGCCGGTCATGTTGGTGTTGTCGAGCAGGAAGAGGGCAGCGTGGGCCTGCTCTTCGACGGTCGCCGGCCTTTGGACAAGGCAGAGCTTGCGCCAATAGTCATAGGCGGGCTCTCGCACATGGTCCGGCCGGTTGCGCCACAATTCGCTATCCGTGGTGCCGGGCGAGAGGCAGTTCACTCGGATCGGATTGAGCTCCAGCGCAAGGCCGCGCGCCAACCCCTCAAGTGCCGCATTGCAGGCGGCATAGGCCGGGGCGCCGACTGGCCGGGCCGAGGCGGCGCCGGACATCAGCACAACAGAGGCGTCGTCGCGCAGATACGGCAACGCCGCGTGGACGGCGCGATATTGCCCCCAGAACTTCGCCTCGAACAAGGCTTCGCTGGTTTCGATGCCTCCGTCCCGAAAGGTGCCGGTCTGATAGGAAGCGGCGGGCGTGAAAAGGCCCGATAGCGCTGGCGCTTCAGCAAAGAAGCGATCGAGCGAGGTCCGGTCCGTTATCTCCACGGTTCGGCCGGATGCCGCCGGGCCGAGCGCGGCCAGAGCTTTGGCGAGATTGTCCGAAGACCGGCCGCCGATCAGCAGCCGATCTCCCCGTTTTGCAAGTGTATGAGCAAGCGCCAGGCCGATGCCTGACGTGCCCCCGATGATGGCGTAGGTGCGAGTATTGGTCATGAAACGAAGTTATCCGCGCCTGAAGCGCTGTTAAAGGGACAAATAATCGTTATATTACCGAAATAAATTCATGAATAGTGACCCCCATGCAGCATCAGCCGGGCGACGATATCGGAGTGTTTCTGGCGGTCTGCGAAGCAGGAAGTTTCGTTGCGGCCTCGACCCGATTACGGCTTTCCGCCTCGGCCGTCGCCAAGGCGATCGGGCGCATCGAGAAACGGCTGAACATCAGGCTGTTCAAGCGCACGACCCGCAGCCTGTCATTGACGGCGGAAGGCATCGCCTACCGTGATGTCTGCGAGACCGCCCGGCGGGATATTCATCGGGTCGAGACGATAATCTCCGGCCTTTCCGACGAGCCTTCAGGCAGCCTCAATGTCAGCCTGCCGCCGCTTTTCGGCTCGCAAATCGTTGCGCCGGCGCTTTACGCCCTTTCGCGGAAATGGCCACGGCTCAACCTCAATATCAGCACCTCAGTCGAGCATCTCAATCTAGCCGATAGCGGCATTGATCTCGCCGTTCGCATCGGTGAACTGCCGGACACTGGCGGGCTGATCGCCCGGCGTTTGGGCGTGCAGCGCCTCGTTCTCTGCGGCTCCCGAGGCTATTTCGACAACCGCAGGCGGCCGGGGACGATCGAGGATCTCGTTGATCATGATCTGATCGGCGCCCCGAAGAACGGCCGTCCGGCACCGTGGCAGTTCCGGCAATCGGATGGTGCGCTGTCGATATGGCACCCGCGCTCGAGACTGCTGCTGGAGGGCAGCCTTCTCACCCTCTCGGCGATCAGATCCGGGCAGGGGCTTGGCCTGGTGCCTCAATGGCTGGTGCGAGACGAGATTTCCGGTGGCCAGCTCGTGTCAGTTCTTGAGGATTGTATCGCCGGCCACCTGCCGGTGCATGCCGTTTGGCCTTCTGCCCCCATCATGTTGCCGCGCCTGCGCATGGCGATAGACGCAATCGTCGAAGCTAGCGCTCTCGAACTGGCCAGTGGGGCAGCCTAACATCTCGCCGCGGAATAGGCGCAGGACCTGTCCGATAAAGGTCTCTGCCTTGCGATTTGAAACTTCTTCCGTCGTGACAGTTCTCTGACAGGAATCGCTGCCAGCTTATCCCGATCTGTAGAGGACAGAGACGATCGGTTCTGAACTGACCGGCCATTGGGGAGGAAATCCATGAACATCGCGCTCAGCCGCGTCTAGCGGCAACCCTTCGTCGCTTAGCGACCATCCGTCAAATCGTCTAGTCGCCAGCAGCCTTCTGTAGGAGGCCGGCCCGCTTCACCTGTTTTCAGATCGGCGTGGGCGGAAGCGCTGGCCGCTTGCGATGGCGACAAATCACACCCAGCAGTCAATTAGGAGGATAGTAAATGTCACTGCTTTTCAGAAAACTCAGTCTCGCGGCCGCCATAACGGTCGGTATCAATGGTGCAGCGCTTGCCGCCGGCGACGATCTGATCGCCGCTGCCAAGAAGGAAGGCGTGATCTCGATCTACGCCGCAACCGACCTGACCCAGGCGCAGGCCCTGCTCGATGCCTTCACCAAGAAATATCCGGGTATTCGGGTCGATTACAACGATATCGGCACCAACGGCGTCTACAATCGCGTGATCTCCGAAGCCGCGGCCGGCCAGGTCGGCGGCGACCTCGTCTGGACATCGGCGATGGACCAGACCGTCAAGCTCGCCGTCGACGGCTATCTCGTTTCCTATTCCTCGTCTGAAATCGGCGCCCTTCCAAGCTGGGCTGTCTATGACAAGACCGTCTATGCCACCACGCTCGAGCCGATCGGCATGATCTACAACAAGCTCGCCTTGCCAGAGGCGGAAGTGCCGCGTACGCGTGCGGCCCTGATCGAATATCTCGGCAAGAAGGATGTTGCGGGTAAAGTCGCAACCTTCGATCCGGAAAAATCCGGCGTCGGCTTCATGATCCAGACCAATGATTCCAAGCAGCGCAATGATTATTGGGATCTGGTCGGAGCATTCGGCACCGCCAAGGGCAAGACCTATTCCTCGACCGGCTCGATGCGCGAAACCGTTGTCTCCGGTGAAAACGTCATCGCCTTCAACCTGATCGGCTCCTACGCGCTCGATTGGGTCAAGAGCGCCTCCAATCTCGGCGTTGCCTTCGGCCAGGATTATACGCCGGCCTTCTCGCGCGTCGCCGCTATCATGAAGAACGCGCCGCACCCCAACTCCGCCCAGCTGTTCCTGGATTTCATGCTGTCGCAGGAAGGGCAGAACGCCATCGCTTCGAAGGGCATGCCGTCGCTGCGCACCGATGTCGACCAGGGGTACAACCTCAACACCATCAATGAACTGGTCGGCGGCAACCTGAAGCCCATCGCGCTTGATGACTCGCGTCTGGAATTCATGGACCCGATGAAGCGCCTCGAATTCCTCAAGAAGTGGCGCGGCTCGGTCAAGAGCTGACGCACCGGCCGAACATCGAAGAACAACAACCATCGATAAGGAGGCGAGCCGATGTCGGCACCGTCGACGCCAATATCCAGCCTGTCTCGCGCTGAGCCAGCAGTTGTTCAGGCAAGCCAGAAATTCACACCGATACCGCAGCCGGCCAATGCCCTTGGCTTTCGCCGTATCGTCATCGGCTTGCTCGCCGTCGTCGTGCTGGCTCCGATCGCACTGATCATCTACCAGAGCCTGCTCGATGGACCGTTCTTTGCGCGCAGCAGCAAGCTCTCGATCGAGGCCTATCGCTATATCCTGACCGACGAAATGTTCTATGACGCGCTCTGGAACACGGTCATCATGGCGGTCGGCATGGTGGCGATCGCGGTGCCGCTTGGCGCCGCGCTCTCCTTCCTTCTGACAAGGACTGACGTCAAGTTCCGCAAGGCGCTCGAAGTCGTCGTCCTCGTGCCGATGTTCATCTCTGCCATCGTGCTTGCCTTCGGCTACACCGTAGCCGTCGGCCCTTCCGGGTTCCTCACCATGCTGTCCCGCGACATCTTCGGTGCCGCGCCCTGGAATCTTTATTCATTGACCGGCATCGTCATCGTCACGGGGCTTGCGCATGTGCCGCATGTCTACCTCTATGTCGCGGCTGCCATGCGCAACCTGCCGTCCGATCTGGAGGAGGCCGCAAGGTCGATGGGTTCGCCGATCTGGCGTGTCTGCCTGGACGTGACGCTTCCCATGGTCCTGCCGGCGCTCGTCTTTGCCACCGCGCTGAACCTCCTGATCGGCTTCGAGATGTTCGGTGTTCCCTATGTGCTGGGCGATCCGAGCGGCATCGTTGTGCTTACCACCTATGTCTACAAGCTCACCACGTTGTTTGGTGTGCCGACCTACCAGCTGATGGCTGTCGTCGTCGTGCTGCTCGTGCTGCTGACGCTGCCGCTCGTCTGGTATCAGCGCCGCCTGTTGCGCCATAGCCGTCGCTATGCGGCACTTGGCGGCAAGGGCGCGCGCACGACTGTGATGCGGCTTGGAGCCACCGGCCAGATCATTGCGCTTTCCTTCATTGGCTTCTGGCTTTTCGTATCGGTGCTGCTGCCGATCGGCGGCATCGTGCTGCGCGCCTTCGTCGATGCCTGGGGGCAGGGGGTCAATCCGCTCGCGCATCTGACCGTCGCGCATTTTGCCACGCTTGTTGAAGTGCCAAGCCTGTTTCGCGGTATCGTCAACACGGTCATCCTTGCCGTCGTCGGCGGAGCGGCCGCGGTTGCGATCTATCTCGTGATCGGGCTTGCCGGGCATCGCCACAAGGGCCTGTCCAACACCGTGCTCGATTATATGGTGCTCCTGCCGCGCGCCATGCCGAGCCTCATCATCGGCCTTGCCTTCTTCTGGCTGTTCCTGTTCATCCCCTTCCTCATTCCGCTCAGGACCACGCTGATCAGCTTATTTGCAGCCTATGTCATCGTCGGGCTTTCCTATGGCCTGCGCCTGCTGCAGGGCACGCTGATCCAGGTGAGCCCCGAGCTCGAGGAAGCCGCGCGCACGACGGGCGCCACCATCGGCCGAAGCTGGCGCGATATTGTCATCCCCATCATCAGGCCAGGCCTGGTGGGAGCCTGGGCGCTGATCATGATCGTGTTCCTGCGCGATTACGCCACGGGCATCTATCTCATGAGCGCCGGCACAGAGGTCATCGGATCGCTGATGATGGCGCAACTCCAGTCCGGGGCGATGGACACGATCGCAGCACTCGCCTTTGTCAGCATCCTTCTTACCGGCGGCGGCCTTGCCCTCGCCCTTCGTCTGGGAGCCAAGATCCATGACTGATCTCATCGTTCAAAACGTGCATAAATATCTGGGCGGCCTGCACATCCTCCAGGGCGCCTCCTTCACCGCCAATCGCGGCTCGATCGTGTCGTTGCTCGGTGCTTCCGGCAGCGGCAAGACGACGCTGTTGCGCTGCATTGCCGGGCTTGAACAACCTGAGATCGGCCAGGTCAAGATCGCCGGCGCGGTGGTCTTCGATGGCGAGAAACGCGTCACCGTCGCACCGGAAAACCGCAATATCGGCCTGGTGTTCCAGTCCTACGCATTGTGGCCGCACCGCACCGTGGCGGAGAATGTCGCCTACGGCCTGAAGCTGCGGGGGGTGAACAAGGCTGACGCGGAAAAGCGTGTGCTGGAGACGCTGGGCAAGATCGGCCTCGGCCACCTTGCTGAGCGCTATCCGGATCAGCTCTCGGGCGGCCAGCAGCAGCGCGTCGCCATCTGCCGCGCTCTCGTCTACGAGCCGAAGATCCTGCTCATGGACGAACCGCTATCCAATCTGGATGCGAAACTTCGCGAGGAGGCGCGCTACTGGATCCGCAAACTCGTCCTCGATCTCGGCATCTGCGGCGTTCTCGTCACGCATGATCAGGCCGAAGCGCTCGCTGCCTCCGACAATATTCTGCTGCTGCGGAACGGAAAGGTCGAGCAGGAGGGGCCTCCGCAGGATATCTATTCGAAGCCGACAAGCTTCTACGTTGCCGACTTCCTCGGCGCGAACAATGTTGCGTCGGGACGCATCACGCGCGACGGCGCCGTGGCCAGCATTCGCGGCCCCAACTGGCAGCTCGATGGGGTGATGATGGGCGAGGGAGCGGAGAGCGACGGCAAGGCCGTCATCCGCGTCGAGCAGATCATCGTTCACGATCAGCCGGCATCCGGCCGTATCGAAATGCAGCTGGAGGCCTGCCTCTTCCTGGGCGACCGCTGGGAATACCGCCTGTCCTATGGCGAGTTCAAGGCCAAGGCATTCGGTCCGCGGTTCGTGGCCGCCGGCACGGTCTGGGCCGAGATCCCCCGCGAAAGCGTGTGGCTCTATCCGGAAGCAGCCTGAGGGCGGTGAACCGTTGCGTCCGGAGGTCATGACGGCTAGGCATTAAGGCTGATATGCGCATTCTGCTCGTTGAAGATACGCAAGACGTTGGCGAAGCCATATGTCGGCGCTTTCAGGCTATCGGCCACATGGTCGATTGGCAGACGGACGGTCGTGCCGCAGCCGAGATCCTGGCCTTCACCGAGTATGATCTCGTCATCCTCGACGTCATGCTTCCTGGGCTTGACGGCTTTGAAATCCTGAAAGGATTGAGGCGTGCCCGTGTGAGCACGCCCGTCATCATGTTGACGGCGCGCTCCGAAGTCGATGATCGCGTCGGCGCCCTCGATCTCGGGGCGGACGATTATCTCGTCAAGCCCTTCGACTTCCGCGAGCTGGAGGCGCGGGCGAGGGTATTGGTGCGCAGACGCAGCGGCGAGGCGACCAACTTCGTCACCTGCGGCGATATCGTCCTCGACCGCGCCAGCCGTTCGGTGAAGGTCGGCAAACGCGAGGTACAGCTGAAGCGCCGCGAGATGACGCTGCTCGAAATCTTCGCGTCGCGGCCGGGGCGGGTCTTCAGCAAGCACGAACTTCTCGACCAGCTCTATGGCTTCGACGAGGCCGTCAGCGCCAACGCGATCGAGCTTTATGTCGGACGGTTGCGCAAGAAGCTGGAAGGGGCCAAGGCGCGCATCGTGACACTTCACGGTATCGGTTATCAGTTGGTCTCCGATGACGCGTGAATATTCGCTCTTTGCCCGTCTGGCGATGGTCATATCGGCCCTGTTGACTGCCGGTGCGGCAATCCTCGTCACCGCAAGCTGGTACTCCGCCCGCACCGCGGCTGATGATGCCTATGATCGCCTGCTGGTCGGTGCCGCCTTGCAGATCGCCGATGGCCTTGCCGTTCAGGAAGGGGCTCTCATCGTCGATCTCCGCGCGTCGGCCTTTGAAATGCTGGGCCTTGCCGATCGCGATCGCATCTTTTACCGGATCGTCGATCCCAAGGGAAAAACGCTGACCGGCCATCGCGATCTGGAGACGGACATCGACGTTCCGGCTGTTCGCCGGGAGCCGGTCCTGAGTTCCGGTGTTTATAAGGGCGAGGCGGTGCGCATCGCGGTCGTGGGGCGTGCGCTTTCTGACCCGGCCGCGTCCGGCTGGGCCCATGTGATCCTGGCGCAAACCGTCGAGGCGCGTCGCGGATTGACGCATGAGCTGACGCTTAGCGCCGCGATCACGATCGTCATCATGTGCCTTCTGGCGTTGGTGGTGATGATCCTCTCCATTCGCCAGGCATTGCGTCCGGTTAACCAATTGGGAGGCGCGCTTCGCCGCCGGGATCCGCAGGATCTGACGCCGGTTTCCGTATCCGTCCCGCGCGAACTTCGCCCCTTCGTCGGCTCCATCAATCATTTCATGAGCCGCCTCAACGAACGCGTCGTTCTGCTCCAGCGCTTCATCGCCGACGCAGCACACCAGATCCGCACGCCGCTGACGGCACTGACCGCCCAGCTCGACCTGCTCGGCAGTGACAGGCTGGATGAGGCGGGCAGGCAGCATCTTCAGCGCGTACAGCAGCGGGCCAATGAGCTGGCTAGGCTTACCAATCAGCTGTTGAGCCACGCCATGGTCATCCACCGCGCCGAGTCCGTGCAGCTTGAGCCTGTCGATCTCACTGAAATCGCCCGGCGCGCCTTTCGCGTGGCGGTGCCGATCACCATCGATCCCGACATCGTGGTTTCCTTCGAGGAGGCTGATGCGAAACTCGTCGTGCTCGGCGATCCAGTCAGCCTGCGCGAAGCGATCGTCAACGTGATCGACAACGCGTTGCGGCACGGAACGCTATCCCGGCTCGAGGTGCGTACGCGTGCGGCTGGCTCCTTCGCTCTTGTCGAGGTCCAGGATGATGGACCCGGCATTCCCGCCAGCGAGTGGCCTCGCGTTACACAGCGCTTCCAGACTTCGAAGGCCGGTGAGGGCAGTGCCGGGCTCGGTTTTGCGATCGCCTCTGAAGTTGCCGCCGCACATGATGGAGCATTGCAGTTTCGCGAGAAGGGAGAGGATGCTCGAGGCTTCACGGTTATTCTGGCTCTCCCACGCATTCACATGGAGGGCAAATGATGCCTTGGCTGCTCCGCACATTCGTGCCGGCTCTCGTGGTTTCAGTGCTTTCATTCTCGCCAGCTTTTGCGTTGGAAGGAAGTTCGCAGTTTTTCCCAGCGGAAAATGCAGAGGCAGCACGCCTCTCGATCCATGGCGCAGCCGATCTTCATGCCATGGAGCCGCTGATCCGCGATTTTCAGAAAACCACACCGGACGTTGCTATCGAATATTCCGACTATGTCACCAATGAATTGCATCAGAAGGCGAGTGCAGCCTGCGCTGAGAACAAGCCGCTTGGCGACCTGCTGCTGTCCTCGTCGCTTGACCAACTCGTCAGCCTTGTCAACAACGGTTGCGCATCGGCCCATCACTCTCCGCAAACGGCGCGGGTGCCCAAATGGGCCAATTGGCGTGACGAGGTCTTCGGCTTCACCTTCGAGCCGGCGGTTTTCGTCTACAATGCGCGCTACGTTCAGCCGGACGATGTGCCGCGCACGCGCGCCGAGCTTGCCGACCTTTTGAGGCGCAGGCTCGATTATTACAACGGGCATGTCGGCACGTTCGACATCAGGACATCAGGCGTTGGATATCTGCTGGCGTTCAGCGACGCGCGTCAGGCGACGGCCACCTATGGCCGCGTTCTTGAAAGCATGAGCCGGGCGGACGTGAAGGTGAGCTGTTGTACCGGGTCGATCCTGCAGGAGATCGCCAGCGGCCGGATTTACCTCGCCTATAACATGATCGGCTCTTATGCCTATGCCGCCGCCAAGGCCAATCCGGATCTGAAAGTTGTCATCCCGCGCGATTATGCCTTGATCCTGAGCCGCGGGGTGCTGATCCCGAAGACCTCGCCGCGGCCGGATCTCGCCCGCCGCTTCCTCGATTATCTACTGTCCGAACGCGGGCAGGAGGTGGCGCGGCGACAGGCATTCTTCTTCGCGGAAAAGGGAGCTATTCCCGAGGGCGTCGACGGTCCGGAGAATTTGGGCGAATTGAGTTTCATCCAACCGATCCGCATCGGGCCGGCCCTGCTTGCCGCACAGGATGAGGCGCAACGCCGAAGGTTCATCGACGACTGGAGCCATTCGATGCTGGGCAAAGGCGCGCCATCGCCGTAGAGCGGCCTCGCTCAAATCTCAAATCACGTAGGGGCCAATTTGCTCCACAACGGCTCCGACCTCTTCGATCCGAAGGCCGGCGACATTGATTCTGCCGGAATCCGGCATGTAGATCGCATGATCGGCGCGAAGCCGCCGGACATTGTCAGGTGAAATCGGAAGGAGTGAAAACATGCCTTCCTGATTGCCGATATGAGCAAGGTACGGCCGGAACTTGCCAAATGCTGCAGCGACAGCTCGACGGATTTCCGTCGTGCGGATTCGCATGGAATCCAACTCGTCCGACCAGGCTTTCCGCAAGGACGGATTTTGCAGGATCGTTGCCACGATTGCCGCGCCATGTGCCGGCGGCATCGAATAACTCGTGCGCGCATAGCTTGCCAGATTGCCCACCCCCTTGTTCAAGGATGTCCGCGATCCGCCAATAAGATAGGCCGCGCCAGTGCGCTCTCTATAGAGCGAAAAGGATTTGGAACAGGAGACTGCGACCATGGCCTCATCCGCGGCTTCGAGAACTGTCATCATCCCGGCCATGTCCTGTTGCAAGCCGCGTCCGAGGCCCTGATAGGCGCTGTCGAACAGCGGCAGCAATCCATTCCTCGCAACAATGTCGGCGATATCTCGCCAGTTCTGTTGCGAGAGCGCGGCGCCGGTTGGGTTATGACAGCTCGCCTGGAAGAGAACAGCGTCGCCCGGCGCGGCTTGTTGCAAAGTCCCCAGCATCTCATCGATCAGGACTGCCTGTTTGCCGATATCGAAAAAACGATAGTTTCCGATCTGAAGGCCAACAGAGGAAAATATGGCGTGATGGTTGACCCATGTCGGCGTGCCGATCCAGATCTTTCTTTTGCGCTGCTGCGCGAGCAATTCGGCAGCTAGCCGCAAAGCGCCGGTGCCGCCCGGTGTCTGAACGCCGGCCACCTGCTTGCCGCCATGGCCCTCTCCAAACACTTCCATCGCCAATGCTCGCAGAAAGACCGGATCGCCCTCGGGGCCGATATATGATTTGGAATCCTGCGTTTCCCAAAGGTGATGTTCCGCCGATTTGACGGCTCTCATCACAGGCGTACGGCCCGTTTCATCGCGGTAGACGCCAACGCCAAGATCGACTTTTCCAGATCGCGGATCGTCGGCGAATTTTGCGATCAGCTCGAGCAGAGGATCCGGCTTCTGCTCGGCAAGACCGTCGAGAAATGTGGTTGCGTCTGTCATCGCCAAGTCTCCAGAATTCGAACGAACTCGGTCAGCCAGGCATTCGTCTGGTGCCCATCAAGGGAACGATGGTCGATCGTCAGCGACACATAGGCCATCGGGCGGATCTGGATCGTATCGACGCCATCGACCTCTCGCACGACGACACGCTTCTCCAGCTTGCCGACACCCAGAATGGCCGATTGTGGCTGGTTGATGATGATGGGAGACGCCAGCAGTGACCCCGAGACCCCATGGTTGGAAATCGTGAAAGTCCCGCCCTTCAACTCGTCGTTCTTCAGGGCGTTGGATCGTGCCCGGTCTGTCAGGTCCTGGAGCCGGGCGGCAATGTCCTGAAGTGAAAGGTCCTGCGCCCGCCGGATCACCGGAACGAGCAGACCCTTGTCACCCAGGGCTATTCCGACGCCGATATTGATGTCCTCGAATATCTCGATGCTGTCATCGTGCCACTGGCTGTTTACCTCCGGCACGAGTTTCATCGCCGCCACGGACGCCGCCACGAAATAGGCGGTGTAGGACAGGTTCACGCCTTCAGCCTTCATTCGATCCTTATGGCTGTCGCGATGACGCATGATCGCCGTGAAATCCGCCTCGAAGACCGCCGTGACCTGAGGAGCTGATGCCAGCGAGTGCGCCATATGCCTTGCGATCGCAAGCCGCATGGCCGAATGGGAGACGGTTCGGGATTTTCCATCAATCGCGATTGACGAAGAGGGCTGCCCCGGCGTCGTCTGCGGTGATACGGGGGCGGATGAGTGTGCCCTGCCGGCGTCCAGCGCATGATCCATATCGGCGCGCGTCACGCGGCCGTCCTTGCCACTGCCCTTGAGTGTGGCCGGATCGATCCCGTATTCCGCGGCAGCCTTACGAACGGCCGGCGAGTAGTGGATCGCGGCCGGAACTGCTGAAGTCGATTGCTCCTGCGAGGGAGCGGTGGGCACATCGGCCGCAATGCCGTTCGCTTCGACGCTCATTCGCCCGAGGATGTCTCCCGGCGCCGCGTCATCACCATCCGACATGGCGATTTCGCTCAGGATGCCGTCGCAGGGTGCCGGTATCTCCTGCGTTACCTTGTCGGTTTCCAGCTCGACGAGCGCATCGCCTTCTCTCACGCGATCGCCAATCTGCTTCAGCCAGTTGCGGACGACCGCCTTCGTGCCTTCCTGCTCAAGAGGTGCCGTAATCTCAACCATACTCGTCATGCTTAAAACTCCAGCAATTCGGCGATCCGCTTGGCGATCCGTTCCGTCGACGGCACGGCCCAATCGAGAAGGATGGGATTATGCGCGCTTGGAATATCCGGCATGGTCAGGCGCGAGACTGGTGCGTCGAGATCCATGAATGCCTTGTCCGCGACCACGGCCGCAATTTCGGCGCCGAAACCGCCGGTCTCGAGATCTTCATGGACGATAAGGCAGCGGTGGGTTTTGGCGACTGAGGCGAGAACGGCCTCCCGATCCCACGGCATCAGCGTGCGAAGGTCGATGACATCGGCGGAGATGCCCTCGGCCGCCTCTTCGCAGCGCTGAACCATCGCGCCCCAGGTGACGATGGTGATGTCGGTGCCGGTACGCGTCAGCTTTGCCTCACCGAATGGCAAGGCGAAGTTATCGCCGGGATAGGCGCGGCGCGCCCATGCATGATCGAGCATGGCCCTGTGTTCGAAGAAGATGACCGGGTCATTGCCACGGATTGATGTGCGCAGAAGGCCGACGGCATCCTCCGCATTCGAAGGGACTGCAACCTTCCAGCCTGGCTGGTGCACGAAAGCCACTTCATTGGTCTGACTATGCCACGGATCGCCGCATTTGAAGAAACCGCCGGGCATGCGCACGACGACCGGAGCTGCAAACCGGTTGTTGGTCCGCCAGCGGATGGTGCCACAGTCGTTGAGCTGTTCGGTCGCCGGCTCCGCATATTTCCGGAACTGGATTTCTGGAACAGGAACCAGCCCGGCCAGCGCCATGCCCACCGCGCGCCCGATAATTCCTTCCTCGGACAAGGAGGTGTCGAAGACTCGCTCTTTGCCGAATTTTTCCTGCAGCCCGAGGGTCACGGCATGAACGCCGCCTTTGGGGCCGATGTCCTCGCCAAACATGACAACCCGCTCATTGATCGCCATCTCATGGTCGAGCGTCCGGCGGATGGCGGTGACCATGTTGATGCGCGGGCCGGATGTATCGGGTTCCTGCGATGTGGCCGGTGAGGCATATCCGCCGGGATGCTGGCCGCCCATCGTCTGCATCTCACCATCGAAAAACACATGACGGGTCACGGACGCGGGATCGGCGGCTGGCCTAGCCTCGGCGGCCTCCCTTGCCCTTTCGGCCAATTCACGCGCGGCATTCTCAGAGGCTTCCCATTCTTCGACCGTCATGACGGCGGGAACGAGAAATTCCTTCAGGCGCGGCAGCGGATCGCGCTCCCATTCGCGCCGGACGGTTTCCTCGCTCTTGTAGGTCTGGGTATCCTGGAAGCTGTGCCCTTGCAGGCGCGGAACCGTCAGCCTCAGAAGCGCGGGCTTGCGCTCTTCGCGGACGAAAGAGACCGCGTCCTGTACCAGACGCGCCGCTTCGGCGGGGTCGCAGCCGTCACCATCGAATATTGCAAGGTTCTTCCAGCTGGCGAGGTTTGCCGCGATATTGCCGCCGGGCGTCTGAACCGTCGAGGGAACCGAAATGCCAAAGCCATTGTCCTCGATATAGAACAACATCGGCAGCTCTTGTGTCGTCGCAACTGTCAGTGCTGCCCAAAAGCCGTTGGATGCGACGGAACCGTCACCGCCGAGGACGACGCCGATATCCGTTGCGTATTCTTTTCGCCCAAGAGTATCGGCGTGGTATTTCATGGCCTGCGCCCAGCCGGCTGTCGGCGTGTACTGCGCGCCAACGCCGCCACACATGGGCAGGGCCGAAGCGCCCGACAGGTTGGGATAATTAAAGACAACGCCGATGTCCCGGCCGTCGGAATAGCCGCCGGCGCGGCCCATGGCCGAGCCGAGGGCGTCAACCGGATCGACACCGAGAGAGAGGAGAAGCGGCCGCGAGCGATAGTAGCCGCAGGTGGCATCGTGCCGGCCGGTCAGTTGCGTGCCGAGAAGCACTTGCGCCATGTCATGGCCGCGCGCTGAAAACTGATAGAGAACCTTCTTTTCCGGAACGAGGCGCTTCTCTTCCAGCTCATCGAGGGCTCTGGAGAGATGGACGAGACGGGCTATCTTGCGCCAGTCGATACGGTCGTCGGGTGCGTTGCGCTCATGCTTTCTTGCAGCCAGCTGGTCCATTTGCTCCTCCTGCATCTGGTTGCATGATTCTAATTCAGCATGGCCGCATTATTCCTTTCAATCTCATGGCTGCTAACCTAGTATTTGAAAGGTTCAGTTCACAATCGGCGGGTTTTTGAATGGAAAATTTCGACCTCGATCACGTCGACAGAGCCATACTTCGCGTGCTGCAGGAGCAGGGCGATATCAGCCAGGCGGCGCTGGCAGAGAAGGTCGGCGCATCGCCCGCCTCATGCTGGCGACGGATAAAGGCGCTGGAGAGCGAAGGTGTACTGGGCAGGACGGTTCGGCTTGTCGATCCCGACAAGATCGGAAAGGGCTTGAATGTCTTTTGCCAGGTCAAGATGAAGACCCACGATCCCGCGACGCGCCGCGACTTCGAGCAGTTCATCGCCAGCTATCGCGAAGTCCTCGAATGCTATTCCATGTCCGGGGAGTGGGATTACCTCATCCGTGCTGTCGTCGCCGATGTCAGGGAATATGAGGGGCTTTTGATGCGCGGCATCCTGACCCATGAGGCTGTGTTGAGCTCGTCGTCGCACTTCTCACTCAAATGCGTCAAATACACCACGGCATTGCCGACGAACGCGACGCGCTAGTGCTCCTCATTCGCCTTGGCCGGGCATCAGCTTGAACATTGCAAGCGTCTCGCGCTAATAAACCCCAACGATCACAGATCGGGAGTATGGTTGGATTGTCGGCAGATAACGTTAAGTCCGGGCATGAATTGAATGAGGCGGTCGCGGCGCTGCTGATTGACCTGCCGATCAAGGCAGCCGGCTTCATCGTCACCATCTACGGCGATGTCATCGAGCCGCGCGGCGGCACTGTCTGGATCGGAAACCTCATCGAGACGTGCCGGAGCGTGGGCATTACCGAAACGCTGCTGCGAACTGCAGTGTCGCGTCTGGTCAATGCCGGGCGGCTCGTCGGCGAGCGAGCGGGGCGCCGCAGTTATTATCGGCTGGCAGACGCTGCGCAGACGGAGTTCGCCAAGGCCGCCGCCTTGCTCTATGGGCCCGAGCCGACAGTCAAATGGCAGTTCGTGCTGATCAATGGTCCCGCGCCGGACGAGATCATGCAAGGTCTTGAACGGGACGGCTTTGCCAGGCTGAGTCCGCGCATGGCTGTCGGAACGCACCCTGCGCCGCCGCTGCCTGATCGGGTCATCATTTTCGACGCTCAACTTATGACCGAGAATGCGGCGTTCAAGGAGTTTGCCGAGGGCTCGTGGGATTTGCAGCGCTTCGCAGCTGCTTACAACGAATTCATCAGCCGTTTCGGCGCCTTCTCGCAGCGGATCGAAAGCGCCTCAAGCCTCCCGCCGTTTGATTGCCTGATCGCGCGGCTGCTTCTGGTCCACCAATATCGCCTGATCATGCTGCGGGAACCGCATCTTCCGAGATCCGCCTTGCCGGCCAATTGGCCCGGCGAAGATGCCCGGCGATTATTCGCCGATCTCTATTTGAAACTGTCGAAGAAGGCCGATGGTTACGTCGGCCGTCATTTTGTCGACGAGGCGGGCAAGCTCCAAGAGGCTACCCCGGCAAGTCAACGCCGGCTCGATCACCTCAAGTCGCGCTAAAAGATCAATCCTCTCAGGAACATAGCGAAGCGTTCGCCTTGTGGCGTCTCTATGTGATTTCAAATGTCACAGAAAATACGGAAAATTCATTTGAACTGTGACATATGGCATGCTAATACAGTGACCGTTCGGTCGATTAATTTGTTTGCCGTCGGATCGATGTTTCGTGGAGGAGAGCGTGAAACAGGCCTATAATCCGGATGTGGTGAACGATCAGCTCCGCTGATGCGTTTCATTACGACCGCAAGGCTTGCTCATTCTCGAGCGCGTTGGACGCGCGAAGACGGAGGAATGACCATGTATGCACAGATGGTGAAAACCGACAGCGCCCGCATCCGCTCCCTCGACGAGATGGAACCAGAGGAGCGCGCCTTCCAGCAGCGCGTTGATGCTGGTCAGAAGATCGAACCGAAGGAATGGATGCCGGAGGGCTATCGCAAGACGCTGGTGCGCCAGATCAGCCAGCACGCCCATTCCGAAATCGTCGGCCAGTTGCCGGAAGGCAACTGGATCACACGCGCGCCGACGCTGGAGCGCAAGGCGATCCTGCTTGCCAAGGTGCAGGACGAAGCCGGCCACGGTCTCTATCTCTATTGTGCTGCCGAGACCCTCGGCATCAGCCGCGATGAGATGTATGAGCAACTGCATTCCGGCAAGGCCAAATATTCCTCGATCTTCAACTATCCGACGCTGACTTGGGCCGATATCGGCGCCATCGGCTGGCTGGTCGACGGTGCGGCGATCATGAACCAGGTGCCGCTGCAGCGTTGTTCGTATGGTCCTTATTCCCGGGCCATGATCCGCATCTGCAAGGAGGAAAGCTTCCATCAGCGCCAGGGCTTCGATGCCTTGATGCGGATGGCGAAGGGCACTCCGGCACAGAAAGCCATGGTGCAGGATGCACTGAATCGCTGGTGGTGGCCGTCGCTGATGATGTTCGGCCCCTCGGATGATGCATCGGTGCATTCCGCCCAGTCGATGGCCTGGAAGATCAAGCAGAATTCCAATGACGAGCTGCGTCAGAAATTCGTCGACCAGACCGTGCCGCAGGCCGAATATCTCGGGCTGACCGTGCCCGATCCCGACCTCAAATGGAACGAGGATAAGGGCGGTTACGATTTCGGCGAGCCGGACTGGGAAGAGTTCTTCAATGTCATCGCCGGCAACGGTCCCTGCAACGCCGAACGCCTCAATGCTCGCAAAAAGGCATGGAGCGATGGCGAATGGTTCCGGGACGGTTTGACCGCCCACGCGGAAAAGGCCGCCGACCGCCGCGCCGCCGCAAAGATCGCTGCCGAGTAAGGCAAGCAGGACGCTTTAGGGAGTGAGAAACATGTCCAGTGAATGGCCGCTTTGGGAAGTCTTCATCCGTGGTCAGCATGGCCTCAACCATCGCCACGTCGGCAGCCTGCATGCGCCGGACGCGGAGATGGCGGTCAACAATGCCCGCGATGTCTATACGCGCCGCAACGAGGGCGTCAGCATCTGGGTGGTGAAGTCCTCGGACATCACCGCAAGCGCGCCGTCCGAAAAGGGCCCGCTCTTCGACCCGTCCAATTCCAAGGTCTATCGTCATCCGACCTTCTTCGACATTCCGGATGAAGTGGGGCACATGTGATGACGACGGTGACGCTTGAACCGGCGGTGGATCAGGCCGCTCTCTTCGAATTCCTGGTTCGCATCGGCGATAACGCGCTGATCCTCGGCCATCGCGTCTCCGAATGGTGTGGCCATGCGCCGGCGCTGGAAGAAGACATCGCCCTTGCCAATACGGCGCTCGATCTCATCGGCCAGACGCAGCTATGGCTCGGGCTTGCGGGCGAGGTGGAGGGCAAGGGCCGCTCGGCGGATGATCTTGCCTATCTGCGAGACGGTTTCGAGTTTCGCAACATCCTGATGGTCGAACGCCCGAACGGCGATTTCGGCAAGACGCTGATGCGCCAGTTTCTCTACGATGCCTGGCACTATCTGCTCCTGAAGGCATTGAAGGGCTCGACCGAAAAACGCATCGCCGAGATAGCCGAAAAGGCTTTCAAGGAAGTCTCCTATCATCTCGACCGCAGCCGCGATCTGGTCATTCGGCTTGGCGACGGCACGCCCGAGAGCCATCGCCGCATGCAGGAAGCGCTTGATGATCTCTGGCCCTATACCGGCGAGATGTTCGTTGGCGATACGGTCGATACAAGGCTTGCCGAAGCCGGTATCATTCCCGAGCCGCAAAGCCTGAAGGCAGGCTGGGACGAGATCGTCGGCGAGACGCTTGCCGAAGCCACGTTGAAGAAGCCCGCGGACGGTTACATGCACAAGGGCGGCCGCCGTGGTGTTCACACCGAGCATCTCGGTTTCATTCTGACCGAGATGCAGTTCCTGCAGCGCGCCTATCCGGGCGCTGCCTGGTAGGAGGCGGCGATGACGACAGCGCTCCATCCCTCCGTCGACGAGGTCTGGCACTGGCTCTCGGAGGTGCCCGACCCGGAGATCCCTGTGATTTCGCTGACCGATCTCGGCATCATCCGCGATGTCGGCTGGCAGGATGATACGCTTGTAGTGACGGTGACGCCGACCTATTCGGGCTGTCCTGCCACTACGATCATAAACCTCGATATCGAGCGGGCGCTGGCCGAGAAGGGCCTCGGCAAAGTGCGGCTGCAACGTCAGCTATCGCCTGCCTGGACCACGGACTGGATCAGCGTCGAGGGGCGCGAGAAGCTGCGCGCTTACGGGATTGCACCGCCGATCGACGGCACGGCCGCTGACGGCGTGCTCATGAAACGCATCGACCGGCTTTCCGGCCGTTCGAACCTGACGATTGCCTGTCCGCGCTGCGGATCGGCGAACACGGAAAAGATCAGCCAGTTTGGCTCGACGCCCTGCAAGGCGAGCTACCGCTGCACCGACTGTCTGGAACCGTTCGACTATTTCAAGTGCATCTGACCCATAGGAAGAGGGCCACACATGGCACGTTTTCATCCCCTGACCGTTACCGATGTGCGCCGCGAGACGCGTGATGCGGTCGTCGTCACGCTGCAGCCGTCCGAAGAGGACCGCGCCGTCTTCGATTTCACCCAGGGCCAGTACCTGACCTTCCGCCGCCAGTTCGAGGACGAGGAGCTGCGCCGCTCCTATTCGATCTGCGCCGGCAAGGATGAGGGCGTGCTGAAGGTCGGCATCAAGCGTGTCGACGGCGGCTGCTTCTCGACCTGGGTCAACGAAAACCTGAAGGCCGGCGACACGCTGGAAGCCATGCCGCCGATGGGCGCCTTCTTCGCGCCGATCGAGCCGGATTTGGGAAAGCACTATCTCGGCTTTGCCGGCGGCAGCGGCATCACGCCTGTTCTCTCAATCATCAAGACGGTGCTTGCGCGCGAACCGCGCTCCTACTTCACGCTTGTGTATGCCAACAGGCAGATCAGCTCGATCATGTTCCGCGAGGAACTGGACGATCTGAAGAGCCTCTATCTCGGCCGTCTCTCCGTAATCCACGTTCTGGAGAGCGAGGCGCAGGACATCGATCTCTTCACAGGCCGGGTCGACGGCGAGAAATGCGCGGCGCTCTTCAAGGGCTGGATCGATGTAACCTCGGTCGCCACCGCTTTCATTTGCGGACCCGAACCGATGATGCTGGCGATCGCCGCGGCCTTGCGCGAGCACGGGCTTCGCGACGAGCAGATCAAGTTCGAGCTCTTTGCCTCCTCCCAGCCGGGCCGTGCCCGCCGAAAGGTGGAAACAACAGCGAGTGCCGATCACGGCGCGACCTGCGAGGCAACCGTTACGCTCGATGGAGCGACGCGCACCTTCAAGTTCCCCAAGCATGGTCAATGCCTGCTCGACGCCGCCCTTCAGAACGCGATGGATGCACCTTACGCCTGCAAGGCCGGTGTCTGTTCCACCTGCCGCGCCAAGGTTCTCGAAGGCGAGGTCGAGATGGAGGTCAATCACGCCCTTGAGGATTACGAGGTGCGGCAGGGCTATGTGCTGACCTGCCAGTGCTACCCGCTCACCGACCGTATCGTCGTCAGCTACGATCAGTAAAGTTTGCGCCGCCTCGAAGGGAGGACAGCATGTCCGATACGATGCCGATCGAGCAATATCTGGAAGAGGGCGGGGTGTTGTCCTCGCCTGACAACGTGCCCCCGCGCTACCGTGGCGAATTGCTTCGTCTGATGGCGAGTTTCGTCGACAGCGAGCTTGCGGGCTCTGCCGGCTTTGCAGATACGATCAACGACGCCCCCGGCATTCAGGAGCGCATTTCTGCCGCCCGTATCGTGCTTGAGAAGGCAGACCATGCAGGCCTGGTGCTGAAGATCATGGAGACGTTCGGTGTGGATGGCGCCCGCTATGCCGTGCATCACCCCTGGGCGGAGCGGCTTGCGCGCGAGGCGGATATCGGTGCCGTCAGGCAGGGCGGCGACATGCGGCTCTCAGTCTTCCATTATCCGCTTGAGGGCTGGGTGGACGCGGTGGTCATGAACGTGCTGATGGGCAGCGCCAGCGTCGTGCAGCTCAAAGAGCAGTCACGCGTTTCCTACCAGCCGCTTGCCGAAGTCTTCCGCACCATTCTGCCGCGCGAAAGGCGGCATGCGGAGCTGGGCGCGGCCGGCCTCGCCCGTATCGTCGCCGATGATGAAGGCCGGGTCAGGGCGCATGCCTCGGTCACCTACTGGTATCCCCGCGTTGCCGCAAGCTTCGGCCATTCCGGCTCGGCTCGCTTCGAGACGCTGTCGCGTTTCGGATTGCGGCACACGCCCAACGAGACCTTGCTTGCCGAATGGCAGGCGGATGTCGATGCGCAGCTCTCTGCACTTCGATTGAACTGACGGAAGGAAATACGGATGAATATCATGGCACACAGCCCACGCCGGCTCGAAAGCTATGTCGGCGGCACGTGGGTCGGCGGCGCCAAGGAGGGCGTGCCGCTGCTTGATGCCTCGACTGGCATTCCGGTCGCGTTCATCGATTCCTCGGGCATCGATTTCAAGCAGGCGCTTGCTTATGGCCGCGACAAGGGTGGCGCTGCGCTGCGGCGCATGTCGTTCCACGAACGTGCCGCCATGCTGAAGGCAATCGGCCAGGCGCTGCTCGAGAAAAAGGAAGAATTCTACGCACTCTCAACCGCGACCGGGGCGACGCGCGCCGATGGCTGGGTGGATATCGAAGGCGGGATCGGTACCCTGCTTTCCTACGCATCCAAGGGCCGGCGCGAATTGCCGAATGCCCGCGTGCTGCTCGATGGCGATGTCGAGCAGCTGTCCAAGGACGGCAGCTTTTCCGCCCAGCATATCCTCAGCCCCCTGCAAGGCGTCGCCGTTCATATCAACGCCTTCAACTTTCCCTGCTGGGGCATGCTGGAGAAGCTGGCTCCGACATTGCTTGCCGGTGTTCCTGCCATTGTCAAACCGGCCAGCCAGACGGCTTATCTTACCGAACTCATGGTCCGCCGCATCATTGACACCGGCCTGCTCCCGGAAGGCGCATTGCAGCTCATCTGTGGTTCGGTCGGCGACCTGCTTGATCATGTCGAGGGCGAGGATGCTGTGACCTTTACCGGCTCCGCCTCAACCGGCCAGCGCCTGAAGACGCACAAGGCGATTGTCGCCAATTCAGTCCGTTTTACCATGGAGGCCGACAGTCTGAATGCGGCCGTGCTCGGCCTGGATGCTGCGCCGGGCACGGAGGAATTCGATCTTTTCGTCAAGGAAGTCGCGCGTGAGATGACGGTCAAAGCCGGTCAGAAATGCACGGCCATCCGCCGCGTCATCGCGCCCCGTGCCTATAGCGACGCCCTCATCGAAAGCCTGCGCGCCCGCCTCGGAAAGACGGCAATCGGCAACCCGGCTGACGAAGCGACCCGGATGGGTCCTCTCGCGAGCCTCGATCAGCGCGAGGAAGTGCGAGCTCGTATTCGTGAACTCGCTGTTGATGCCGAGATCGTCGGCGGCGATCCCGATAATCCGAACGTCATGTCCGGTGATGCAAGTGCCGGCGCGTTCCTCAATCCGGTCCTGCTCTATTGCGACAAGCCAGGTTCTGCTCGTGCGGTGCACGATGTTGAGGCCTTCGGTCCGGTCAGCACGGTCATGCCCTATGATACGGCGGAAGAGGCTATCGATCTCGCCCGCCGCGGCAAGGGCAGCCTTGTGGCTTCCGTCTTCACCAATGATCCCTCGTTTGCCGAGGAGGTGGTTCTTGGTCTTGCGCCATTCCATGGCCGCGTAATGATCGGCAACCGGGTCAGCGCCAAAAGCTCGACCGGCCATGGTTCACCATTGCCGGGCCTTGTCCACGGCGGTCCCGGCCGCGCCGGCGGCGGCGAGGAATTGGGCGGCATTCGCGGCGTCAAGCACTACATGCAGCGAACTGCAATCCAGGGTGCGCCGAGTCTGCTTTCCGCCGTTACGGGGCGCTGGGTCGAGGGTGCCGAAGCCCGCAGCGGCGGTGAGCATCCGTTTCGCAAATCGCTCGCCGAGCTGAAGATCGGCGACCAGCTTGTCACGGCGACCCGCACCGTCACGCTCGACGACATCGAGCACTTCGCCAATTTCACCGGCGATACGTTCTATGCCCATATGGATGAGGAAGCCGCCAAGGCCAATCCGTTCTTCGATGGCCGCGTCGCCCACGGCTATCTCATCGTCTCCTTCGCAGCCGGCCTCTTCGTCGATCCGGCACCCGGCCCGGTCCTCGCAAATTACGGCGTCGACAATCTGCGCTTCCTGACACCGGTCAATCCGGGTGATACGCTCCAGGTGCAGTTGACCTGCAAGGAGATCAATCCGCGCGCCAATGCCGACCATGGCGAGGTGCGTTGGGATTGCAAGGTGACCAATCAGCTAGGGGCCGCTGTCGCGCAGTATGATGTTCTGACGATGGTGGCGAAAACGAGAGAGTGAAAGCATGACGACAATCGAGCAAGACCCGCATCGCCTGGAAATGACCGTGCTGATGACGCCTGACATGGCGAATTTCAGCGGCAAGGTTCATGGCGGCGCTCTTCTGAACTTGCTCGATCGCGTCGCCTTTTCCTGTGCGTCCCGCTATTCCAAGCAATATGCGGTGACGCTGTCAGTCGACCAGGTTCTCTTCAAGGAGCCGATCAACGTCGGCGAGCTGGTCACCTTCCGCGCCTCTATCAACGATACCGGGCGCAGCTCCATGGAAGTGGGTATCCGGGTCGAGGCGGAGGATATTCGTTCCGGCACTCGGCGTCACACCAATTCCTGTTATTTCACCATGGTCGCCGTCGATGATGCCGGTCGTCCGGTTCGTGTGCCCGAACTGGTGCCGGTAACCGCTGTCGATATCCGTCGTCACAAGGCAGCGCGGCTTCGCCGGACCCTCCGCCGCGAATTTGCGGAGCGACTGGAATCTGTGGCCGCCACAGGCCGCGACGTCGAGAGATCGGGAGACGACTAGATGGCGCAGATCTACGCCTATGACGGCGTCATCCCGGTGATTGATCCCAATGCCTTCGTGCATCCGGCCGCCATCGTCATCGGCGACGTGATCATCGGCCCTGCGTGTTATGTCGGGCCGGGTGCCGTGCTGCGCGGCGACTTCGGCCGCATCGTGCTCGAGCGCGGTTCGAACGTGCAGGAGACCTGCGTCGTACATAGCTTCCCCAACCTTGAGGTCATTGTTGGGGAAGAGGGGCATATCGGCCACGGCGCGGTGCTGCATGGCTGCCGGATCGGAACAAACGCCATGGTCGGCATGAACGCCGTCATCATGGACGAGGCCGTCATCGGCGAGAATTCGATTGTGGCGGCGATGGCCTTCGTCAAGGCTGGTGCGCAGATTCCGGCCAATAGCCTTGCAGTCGGTGCGCCGGCGCGGGTGGTGCGCGAACTCACGCCAGAGGAGATTGCCTGGAAACGCCAGGGCACCGCCATCTATCAGCGCCTTGCGCTCGAAGCGAAAGACAAGCTGGTGGCGGTTGCGCCGTTGACGGCGCCCGAGCCCGATCGGCGGCGCATCCGCGCGCCGGATTACGATCCCCTCATTCTCGAAAGGCTGAAACTCGGCGATTGAGCAGTTGCGTCAGCGGACGGCCTTGACGCCTTCGAGGATGAGCGTCGTCGCGATATCGGCATAGTCGTCGCGGGTGATCGGCCCGTTCGGACGGAACCACATGTAGACCCAGTTCATCATGCCGAAGAGCGACATGGTGACGGGCGTCAATAACGGCTTGTCCTTGTTCAGGTCCGGATTGATCTCCTGTATGACGCTGGAGAAGCGCTTGACGAGCCTTCTTTCGATGGTCCGCAACTCGGAAAGCTGCTCTTCCGATAGGGCGTGGGTACCATTGAGCTGCACCTGATGCTCGTTGTCGGCGCCTTCGTAGTTCTTCAGCACGGCCTTGACGAGAAGACGCAAGCGCTCCTGCGGCGTCACGTCGGTGCGATCGGCAGCTTCGACGGCGCTTTCAAGCTCCGTCAGGTGGGTGTGGATGATGTCGAAGATTAGGGCGTCACGGCCCGGATAGTAGTGATAGAGCAGCGCCTTTGAGACATTGCTATGCGAGGCGATCATCGACATGGAAGCCTTCTCCATGCCCATTTCGGCGAACACCGCTGCCGCGTTCGTCAGAATCCCACGCTGCTTCTCTTCGAAATCAACTGCGCGTGTGCGTGCCATGTAATCCTGCTCTGCTTATTCCCGGCGAACTCTGGTTTGCCCGGCTAACTATGGTCTGGCCGCTGGGGGAGCGACCAACCCTTCCTATATACCGTCAAATGGTTGCCAGGCTATCCCGGCGCCCAAAGCCAATCATTCCTTGGGGCGGTTGTCGACGACGCGTTTCGCCTTACCTTCAGAGCGCGCCACGCTGCCTGGCGGGTGCACGGTGATCTTGGTCGTCACGCCGACCACACTCTTGATGTGATGGGTGAGTTCCTTTGCCGAACCCGTCCGCGCCATCTCGTCGGCTGCCTCCAGCGTGGATTCCACATGAACCGTCATGTTGTCCATGCGGCCGGAGCGCGTCAACTCGATCTGGAAGTGCGGGGCAAGACCACGACATTTCAGGATCTGCTCTTCGATCTGCGTCGGAAAGACGTTGACCCCGCGCAGGATCATCATGTCGTCGGAGCGGCCGGTCACCTTCTCCATGCGGCGCATGGCGCGTGCCGTGCCCGGCAGAAGCCGCGTCAGGTCTCGCGTGCGGTAGCGGATGATCGGCAGGCCTTCCTTGGTCAGCGTGGTAAAGACCAACTCGCCGAGTTCACCATCCGGAACGACTTCGCCGGTGACCGGATCGATGATTTCAGGATAGAAGTGGTCTTCCCAGATATGCAGCCCGTCCTTGGTCTCGACGCATTCGCTGGCAACACCCGGGCCCATCACTTCCGACAGGCCATAGATGTCGACGGCGTGCATGTCGAAGGAATGTTCGATCTCCTCGCGCATGGCATTGGTCCAGGGCTCGGCGCCGAAAATGCCGACAGCAAGCGAGCTCTCTCGCGGGTCGATACCCTGGCGGCGGAATTCGTCGAGAATCGAGAGCATATAGGAAGGCGTGACCATAATAATGCGCGGCTTGAAATCCTGCATCAGTGTCACCTGGCGCTCGGTCATGCCGCCTGAAATCGGTACGACAGTGCAGCCGAGCTTTTCGGCGCCGTAATGCGCTCCAAGGCCGCCGGTGAACAACCCGTAGCCATAGGCGACATGCACGAGATCGCCGGCGCGGCCGCCGGCCGCGCGGATCGAGCGGGCAACGACGATCGACCAGGTGTCGATATCCCCGGCTGTATAGCCGACGACGGTCGGCTTGCCTGTCGTGCCGGAGGAGGCGTGGATACGGGCAAGCTTTTCGCGTGGCACGGCGAACATGCCGAACGGATAGGTGTCGCGAAGGTCTTTCTTTGACGTGAAGGGGAATTTGGCGAGGTCCGCCAGGGTTTTCAGGTCGGAGGGATGTACGCCCACTTCATCGAAACGCTGGCGGTAGAAAGCCGAATTCTCATAGGCGTGGTTGAGCGACCATTTCATGCGCTCAAGCTGCAGCGCGGACATCTCGTCGCGAGAGGCTGTCTCGATCGCTTCAAGTTCGCCGGCGCGCGGTGAAAGGTTTTCCATGAATATCTCCTCCAAGAATGCGAAATGCTGGTTGTGTGAAACCTAGTCGGGCAGAAGGGTGCCCTTGACCGTTCGCGAATGGCCGCGGAATTCGGCGATCTGCTCGCCTTCCTGATTGGTGATCGCGATGTCGTAGATGCCGCCGCGCCCGCGCCGAGAGACTTCCCGTGCCGTCGCTATCAGCCGATTGCCCTTGAAAGCCGGGGCGATGTAGGTCACCGAACAATGCTGGGCGACGGTGCGCTGGTTGTAGCTGTTGCAGGCAAAGGCGAAGGCTGAGTCGGCGAGTGCGAAGATATAGCCGCCGTGGCAGGTGCCATGGCCGTTCGTCATCGTCTCGGTTACGGTCATTGAAATCGCCGCCTCGCCGGGCGACACGGAAAGAAGCTCCATGCCGAGGTGTCGACTGGCGTTGTCGTCTTCCCACATGGCTTTTGCGCAGGCTTCTGCAAGCGCCTGCGGGGAAAGGTTGGCTGTGACGCTCATCGACCCTTGAACTCCGGCTTGCGCTTTTCGAGGAAGGCGGTGACGCCTTCAGCATAGTCGGCGCTATGGCCGGCCTCGCGCTGCAGGTCGCGCTCGAGATCGAGCTGTTCGTCGAGCGAGTTGGTCGCCGCCGCCTGGATGGCGCGCTTCGTCATGCCGAGACCCTTGGTCGGTCCGGCAGCAAGCCTGACGGCAAGTGCGGTCGCTTCCTCCAGCAGCTTGTCATCGTCGACGGCACGCCATATCAGGCCCCAGTCCGCGGCGGTCTCGGCGCCGAGCGGCTCGGCGGTCAGCGCCAGCGCCTTGGCCCGCGCTTCGCCGATCAGTCGCGGCAGGCTCCAGGTGCCGCCGGAATCCGGCACAAGACCGATCTTGGCGAAGGCCTGGATGAAGCGGGCCGAGCGTGCGGCGAGAGTGATGTCGCAGGCAAAGGCGATGTTTGCGCCGGCACCGGCAGCAACGCCATTGACTGCGCAGATTACCGGTTTGTCCAGGCTGCGGATAAGGCGCAGCAGCGGATTGTAAAAGGTTTCGATCGTGTGGCCGAGGTCGGGCGTTCCCTTACTGGGATCGCGGTCGCCAAGGTCCTGACCGGCGCAGAAGCCGCGGCCGGCTCCTGTCAGCAGGACCGCACGTACAGCGGCATCCGTGTGGGCGCGCTCGAAGCCGGCGCGCAGCGCAAGATGCATCTCTTCATTGAAGGCATTGAGCTTGTCTGGGCGGTTGAGGGTGAGGCTCAGAACGCCGTCAGCAAGCGCCGACAAGATAGTGTCGGAATCGGACATATTTCCTCCCTGTCGCCTTTCCCAGCGGCGACCATAAAAAAGTTCTTGCATAAACCGACCGGTCAGTCAATGATAAAGACATTGCATGGGAGGAGCCAGGAATGACCACACTTTTCGAGCGCCATCGCCCGACACTGCAGGCTGCACTGGATGCGGCTGCGAAGCGTGACTACTGGTCTGCCTATCCCGAAATTCCGAGCGGTAAGCTTTATGGCGAGACCGCCAAGGACGATGGCCTTGCTGCATATAAGGCGCGGCTCGGAAAGCCGTTTCGCATCGCCGATCATCCTGCTACGAGCGCGGTCGGTGCGGAAGTTTCGCCTTACGGACCAACCCTCGGCATCACCTATCCTGCCGCAACCGTCGAAGCGCTGGTTTCCGCTTCGCAGGCGGTTGCCCGGCAATGGGCTTCGGCATCGATCGACACCCGTGTCGGTGTCTGCCTTGAAATCCTCGCCCGTCTCAATGCTCGCAGCTTCGAGATGGCGAATGCCGTCATGCATACGACTGGCCAGTCCTTCGCCATGGCCTTTCAGGCCGGTGGTCCGCATGCGCAGGATCGTGGGCTCGAAGCCGTCGCCTATGCCTATGCCGAGATGAGCCGTACGCCTGAGGAGGCGATCTGGACGAAGCCGCAGGGCAAGGGCGAGCCGATCACGATGGAAAAGCATTGGCGGATCATGCCACGCGGCATTGCCCTTGTCATCGGCTGCAATACGTTCCCCACCTGGAACAGCTATCCCGGGCTCTTCGCCAGCCTTGCGACCGGCAACACCATCATCGTCAAGCCGCATCCGGCTGCCATCCTGCCGCTCGCCATCACCGTCGAAATCATCAGGCAGGTGCTGGTGGAGGAAGGCTTCAGTGCCGACATTGTGCTGCTTGCCGCAGACGCGCCCGGTTCGGAGATCACGAAAGACCTCGTGCAGCATCCGGCCATCGCGATTGTCGACTACACCGGTTCCAACAGCTTCGGCGCATGGGTCCGAAACAATGCCGGCAACGCCGATGTCTACACGGAGGAGGCCGGCGTCAACTCGATCGTCATCGGCGCCACCGATAATTTTGCCGGCATGTGCAGCAACATCGCCTTCTCGCTATCGCTCTATAGCGGCCAGATGTGCACCGCGCCGCAGGATATTTTCGTGCCGCGCGACGGTATCGAGACCGAGGAGGGCCATAAGAGTTTCGACGAGGTTGCGGTCGGCATTGCTGCGGCCGTAAACGGCTTGCTGTCCGATCCGGCACGCGCGGCGGGCGTCTGCGGCGCGATCCCCAACGCGGCGACACTTGCCCGCATTGCCGAGGCTCGCTCGCTTGGCCGCGTCGTGCGCGACACCGCGCCGATCGAAGGTTTGGGCGATGCACGCACAGCAACCCCGTTGATCCTTTCCGTCGATGCTGCCGATGAGGCTGCCTATGCGGAGGAACGCTTCGGCCCCGTCGCCTTCGTCGTCGCGGTCGATGATGCGGCTGATGGCGTTGAGCGGGCGGCTAGACTTGCCGAGCGGAAGGGCGCGATCACGGCGGCTCTCTACGAGACCGACGAGGCGCGCATTCTGGCTGCGGCCGATCGCTTCGCTGCGGCGGGCGTCAATCTTTCGGTCAATCTGACCGGCGGCATCTATGTGAACCAGAGCGCCGCCTTCAGTGATTTCCACGTGACCGGTGCAAACCCGGCAGGCAATGCCAGCCTGACGGATGCGGCCTTTGTTGCAAACCGGTTTCGCGTGGTGATGTGGCGCCGGCCTGTGGCGGCGTGAGAGCGTAGTGCATCCTCGTTGCGCTTTCTGTTGCCGACCGGGGCAATGTCATGGAGACGGCGCACATCACGCTCTCCGACCCCGCCGCCGAACTGATCGCGGACGAACGCATCCGCGCAGCCTATCTGGGAATGTAAGATCATGACCGTCACCATCGCACGCGAGGGCGCAATCGCCGTCGTCACTATCGACAATCCGCCCGTCAACGCGCTCTCGAAAGCGCTGCGCCAGGCCTTGATCGAGGCGGTCGCGACGCTGGACGCAGATGAGGCGGTCAAGCTGGTCGTCCTTCTTTGTGCCGGCCGTACCTTCATTGCCGGGGCGGACGTTAGCGAATTCGGCAAGCCGCCGGAGCCTCCGCATCTGCCTGATGTCGTTGCGAGGATCGAGGGTGCGGGCAAGCCCTGGGTCGCGGCGATCCATGGCAGTGCGCTTGGTGGTGGCCTCGAGGTGGCGCTCGGCTGCGCCTATCGTGTGGCGGTTCGCTCCGCCAACCTCGGTCTGCCCGAGGTGAAGCTCGGACTCATTCCCGGCGCCGGCGGCACGGTTCGCCTGCCGCGCCTGATCGGTGCCCCGGCGGCAGTCGAGCTGATAACGAGCGGTAATCCCATCGATGCCCGCAAGGCGACAGCACTCGGTCTTGTGGATCTGGTTGTCGACGGCGATCTGCGGCAAGCCACCATAGCCTTTGCCGAGGAAGCGGTCGGTAAGCCCAGACCACAGCGGATCTCCGACCGCAGTGTTGCAGCGGTCGAGGATGGTTTCTGGGACGACATGGAAAAAGTCGTCGCAGGCAGCGCAAAGCGTGAGATCGCACCTGTCCGAGCGACCGCGTCCGTCCGGATGGCGAGCGAGGCGGACTTCGCGACGGCAATGGCCTTTGAGGGCGAGACGTTCCTGGAGCTGCGCGGTTCCGCTCAAGCGGCCGCGCTGCGTCATGTCTTCTTTGCCGAGCGGGCCGCACCCCGACCACCGGAACTCGCCAGTGTGGCTCCGCGCGATATTCGTTCCGCCGCGGTTATCGGTGGTGGCACCATGGGCGCCGGCATCGCCGCGGCGCTCAGGGATGCTGGTCTGCCGGTGGTCCTCGTCGAGCGCGATGGGACCGTCGTCGAGCGCGGGCTTGCCAATGTCCGGTCGATCTTCGAAGCGTCTGCAAAACGCGGTCGTATCACGCCCGAGGTTGCGGCCGAACGCATAGCCGGTGTTATCGGCATTGACGACTACGGTTCGCTTGCAGATACTGATCTTGTTGTCGAGGCAGTCTTTGAAGATCTCTCGATCAAGCGCGCGGTCTTCGCAAAACTATCGGAGGTCTGCCGTCCGGATGCGGTGCTCACCACGAACACGTCCTATCTCGATCCCGATCAGATCAGCCAGGGCCTGTCGAACCCCGAGCGCTTTCTCGGCCTGCATTTCTTCAGTCCCGCTCATATCATGAAGCTTCTGGAGATCGTGCCGACGGAGACGACGGCGCCTGAGGTGCTGGCGACCGGCTTTGCGCTTGCCCGTCTGCTCGGCAAGATCCCGGTTCGCGCCGGTATCTGTGACGGCTTCATTGGCAATCGCATCCTGAAGGTCACGCGTGCACAGTCCGAGCGGCTGCTGCTCTCAGGCGCCAAGCCCTCGGCCGTTGATGCCGCCATGCGCGCTTTCGGCCTGCCGATGGGCCCGTTCGAGGCGCAGGATCTCGGCGGTCTCGACATCGCCGGCTTCCAGCGCAAGGCCGCCCGCGAGCGTGGCGAAGTATCTTTCGCGCCAGTGGGCGACCGGCTCTGCGCCATCGAGCGCTTCGGGCAGAAGTCTGGCGGCGGTTGGTACGACTATCGGCCGGGTGACCGCGCGCCGCAGCTGTCCGACGCCGTGGCAGCGATCATTGCCGAAGAAGCGCACGGCCAGGCGCAGCTGGCATGGGACGAGGCTTCGATCGCCGATGCGATCATTCTGCCGATGGTCAACGAGGCGGCGCGTATTCTGGATGAGGGTGTTGCCGTTCGCGCAGCCGATATCGATCTTGTGAAGATCCATGGCTATGGTTTCCCGCGCTGGCGCGGCGGGCCAATGCATTATGCGGAAGCACGTGGCCTTGCCGAGGTCGTCGCCCTGTTGGATGGACTTTCCACACCGGGCCTTGCCGATCCGCCATGCGCCCGCCTGCGCCTCGCAGCAGAGCGGGGCGGCTTTTCGGCGCTTGCCGGCATGTGAACTCGGCTAAGGAAAAGGCTTGATCCATGTAGCGTTATATTTCATGAGATATAACGCTACATGGATGGGAGCTACCGGTGCTGATCAGACATCTTTCGTTCTTCGTGACTCTGGCGGAGGAAAAACATTTCGCCAGGGCCGCCGAGGTCTGTCACATCACGCAGCCAACCCTGTCGGCGGCCATCCGCAAGCTCGAAGACGACCTTCGCGTCACCCTTATCGCGCGTGGAAATCGCTATATCGGCCTGACGCCTGATGGGGAGCGCGTTCTGGAATGGGGACGGCAGATTCTGTCCGACTACGACAGCCTGCAGAAGGATATCGCCGGCTCCAAGAAAGGCCTGTCCGGCACGCTGAGATTGGGCGTCGTGCCTGCGGCGATGGCGGCTGTCTCGTTTCTGTCCGAGCGCTTCAGCCTGGAGAATCCCGATGCGACCATCGAGATCAAGTCGATGACCTCCCGCGCCATCCAGCACGGGCTCGATACGTTCGAGCTCGATGGCGGCCTGACCTATCTGGAGAATGAGCCGCTGGAGAATGTGCAGCGGCTGCCGCTTTATCACGAACGATATGTCTTCGTTTGCCGTGCCGACCATCCCTTGGCAAAGCGTCGAACGCTTCCGTGGGCAGAGGCCGTCTCGCAATCGCTGTGCCTCTTGAGCGAGGATATGCAGAACAGGCGTATCCTCAACGGCATTGCCGCATCCGCGGGACTGACGCTGAAGCCCTCCGTCGTCAGCAATTCCTTCCTGGCTGTCTGCGCACATATCCGCAACGGCCTGTGGTGCAGCATCGTGCCGCATACTTTCTTCTATATTCTCGGCGACAAGACCGATCTCGTTTCCATCGAACTGATCGAACCGCATCACCGCCAAGCACTGGGATTGGTCATTTCGAACCGGTCGCCGCAATCGCCCATGACCAAGGCATTGGCAAGGGCCTTGCAGGGCGCGGATTTCGATACCGATTTCGAACGGCATGCTGCCGTGCCGCCGCCACCATCGATATCGTCTATCGCGCGGTAAAAACCTTTCATTTGCCGGCGACTCCTCGGCGTGAAAACATCGCCTTGTTGAAACGAGGTTCCGATTGCACGGAACACGGCTTTAGGAAACACCGGCGACTGACCCTCAAAAGCGCAAGCTGATGGCGGCCAATTTCTGACAGAACCGATATCTGGGACCGGCGCGTGCGCTCACGCGTTTCCGGGGTGTTTCCTGCTGTCGCAGCTGAGGAAACGAATATGGCAAAAGTAGTTTGCGTTCTTTACGACGATCCTATCGACGGTTATCCCAAATCCTACGCCCGCGATGATCTGCCGAAAATCGAACACTATCCCGGCGGCCAGACCCTGCCGACGCCGAAGGCCACCGACTTCAAGCCCGGCACCCTGCTCGGCAGCGTCTCCGGCGAGCTGGGCTTGCGCAAATACCTCGAAGAGAACGGCCACACTTTCGTTGTCACCTCAGACAAGGATGGCCCGGATTCCGTTCTGGAACGGGAGATCGTCGACGCGGATGTCGTCATCTCGCAGCCCTTCTGGCCGGCCTATCTGACGGCCGAGCGCATCGCCAAGGCGAAGAACCTGAGACTGGCTCTAACCGCCGGCATCGGTTCCGACCATGTCGATCTGCAGGCCGCCATCGACCGCGGCGTCACGGTTGCCGAAGTCACCTACTGCAATTCGATCAGCGTGGCCGAACATGTCGTCATGATGATCCTCGGCCTCGTGCGCAACTATATCCCGTCCTATCAATGGGTGGTGAAGGGCGGTTGGAACATCGCCGATTGCGTCGCGCGGTCCTATGACGTCGAAGGCATGCATGTCGGCACGGTCGCCGCCGGCCGTATCGGTCTTGCGGTGCTGAAGCGGCTGAAGCCCTTCGACATGCACCTGCATTATACCGATCGTCATCGCCTGCCCGAGGCGGTCGAGAAGGAACTGGGCCTGACGTGGCATGCCACGCGCGAGGAGATGTACGAAGTCTGCGACGTCGTCACGCTCAATTGCCCGCTTCATCCCGAGACCGAGCACATGATCAACGACGAGACGCTGAAGCGCTTCAAGCGCGGCGCCTATCTCGTCAACACGGCGCGCGGCAAGCTGTGCGACCGCGATGCGATCGCCCGGGCTCTCGAGAGAGGCCAGCTTGCCGGCTATGCCGGTGACGTCTGGTTCCCGCAGCCGGCACCGAAGGATCATCCATGGCGCACCATGCCGCATCATGGCATGACGCCGCATATTTCCGGCACCTCGCTTTCGGCCCAGACTCGCTATGCCGCCGGCACGCGGGAAATCCTCGAATGCTTCTTCGAGGGCCGTCCGATCCGCGATGAATATCTGATCGTCGATGGCGGCAAGCTCGCCGGAACGGGCGCGCATTCCTATAGCGCCGGCAATGCGACCGGTGGCTCCGAAGAGGCCGCCAAGTTCAAGCGCAGCTGACAAGGCCAGGGAGCGTGGAGGCTTGCGCCACGCTCCCTCATTCCGCCTGCGAACAATCGAGACGACACATGACAGAAATCAACAGTCTTTCGGAACCGAGCTTGGGCATGCGCATTGGTCGCCGCGTGCGCGCAGCACTGGTGTCGGGCTTCGGCGGCTTTCTGGTGATCTATATTCTGTCGCAGCTCAGCGCGACCCTCGGCGTACTCCTGCTGGTGGCGCCATTCGGCGCGAGCTGCGTTTTGGTCTTCGCCTTGCCTCAGAGCCCGCTCGCGCAGCCGAAGAACGTCATCGGCGGTCACCTCATCTCGGCCTTCATCGGCGTCGCGGTGTTTGCGTTGTTGGGTGCGCATCCCCTGTCGTTTGCGCTCGCCGTCGGCCTTGCGATTGCGGCCATGCAGGCAACCGAGACGCTGCATCCGCCGGCCGGCGCCGATCCGATCGTTGTGATCGCGGCCGGCGCATCCTGGCCGTTTCTGGTCACGCCCATGCTCGCCGGAACGATTTTGATCGTCGGCGCGGCCTATTGCTATCATCGTTTCATTTCGCAGCGCTCGTACCCCAGTTGAGGCACGGATGGAGCGCAGCCGGGCAGGTTCTGCCGTCGGCTGAGGCAAGTCGGGCAGCAAGCATGATATGGGTTGAGAGGCTGATATTGCCGGGATGGACGAGGCTCGGGCAGCGATCGGCGGTATTCCATAAAAGCAAAAGCGGTCCAGTCTAGGGAAATAACTGGGCCGCTCTTTGCTGGATTGGAGGTCAATCAAATTCAGCACGCTAATAATAAGTGTGTCTTAGCAATTGTCAACGGGAATTGCGAACGGGCATATATGCGCTCGATGCCGGCCTCTATCGATCATTGATAATCTCACGCAGTCCGGCCTGATCCGCTGCCGATGCCGGAGCAAATCCATAGCGAAATGTTCTGGTAGGAATAGGCCGGAAATATGGCGCCGCCGCTCATCCGAAAATGCGGCAAGCTATTGAGTATTATGAATAAAATTTTGCTTAGAAGCTTAGTGCCCGATGATCCCATCGCGGTTTGGGAGCATGTTCCGCGGTTGCCAGCGGTGAGGGCTGCAGGTCTTGAAATTGATTGTCCTGAACTCAGAAGGATCCGGAGGGAAACCGGATCCTTCCGTCTTTGATCGGAGGTCAACCGATCGTTGTGAGAAGCCCGATGGATCGGTACATCGGGCTTCTCATATCCGGTCCCAGGTAGACCAGATAACTGTTATTAGAAGCTGCGCTGGAAGCGCAGGATACCGGCCCACTGATCCTGGTTCACAGAATCGAAGTTGGTGTAGGACAGTTCCGGCTCGATGAGCAGGTTCTTGACCGGGTTCCACTTGACGTTCGTCGTAGCGGCGAAGATCTTGGAGTCGGTGTAGGCGAGCTGCAGGTTCCACTTCAGCTTTTCGTTGATCGGAACGCCAACGCCGCCCCAAACTGCCCAGTCACCCCAGCCGCACTTCGATGCATCGTCAACCGGGCAAGAAGAGCGGGCCAGGTTGGTGCCTGCGTACTTGTTCAGGTTGTCGCCGTCGGTGTTCCAGCCGCCCATCAAGAAGGCCGAGAAGACACCGAAGTCAGCGTCGACACGAGCCTTGATAGCGCCTTCCGACTTGATCGAGTCGTAACCGCCAACGATCTTGAAGCCCCATGCGCCGGACTTGAAGCCAGCACCGGCGACAACGTCGGGAGCGTAGTGGTTGGCCTTGTCGTCCGTTGCCCAGCTTGCGCCGTAAGCAGCGCCCGAGCCGCTGGAGTTGCTGTCTTCGAGCGAGATCACAGCCGTGAAGCCGTTGCCGGCGTCATAGTTGTAGGTCAGCTGGTTGAGCTCGTACGGACCGTCATAGATCACGTCGTCGTTGATGACGTCGCCGGCATAGCCCATGTAGTAGTTGTACTGGGAGTCAGCCTTACCGACGAGGAAGCCACCGAGGCTGATGTTGGCCCAGAGCAGCTTGGTGCTGGTGCTGTTGCCTTCCTGCCAATCCCAACGGATAACCGTATTGGTCTTCAGCGGGCCGTATTCGGTGTCGGTCGCGGTGTCGAGGGCCAGCTGAGCGCGGGTGTGCCACAGCGTGCCGTTTCTGCTGTTTGCGTTGTAGGCGTCGTACCACTTGCCTTCGGTACGGACCATGCCGCCGATCTTGAGGCAGGTTTCAGTGCCCGGAATGAAGAAGTAGCCTGCGCCGTAGGCGTCGCAAATGCGAACGTATTCCAGCGGCTCCGGCTCTGCAGCAACGATGGCGTCAGCCGCGTGAGCACCGGAAACTGCTGCCAGCGCAGCAGCGGAGCCGAGAAGAAGGCTCTTGATGTTCATTATAAACTCCTGGTTTTGATTGACCTCATATCCCAAGGAGCGGGTATAATACGTGATCCTGGACACGCCTCTTTTGAACGTAAGGCAAGCCAGGCAATGCATCAGCAATTGACCGTCTGTATCGTCCCCACCCCTAAAAGACCTCGTCAGCTTGCAACTGAAATAACCCCACCAGATCGCAAGCTAAACATGATCTTGAATGCAAAGGTATATACATTCAGATTGTTTGTAAATTCATGCTGGTCGCCTTCGAGGACGGAAAAGCCGACTGTTGATTTAATGCAACATGTGCCGTGGAGCGCAGCGGATCGATTTTTTGGCTGGAGATGCGATCTGCGAGTTCGTGATCAAGCTCACCATAAGGAGACGAGCCTGTGGAATCCTCCCGGGTGGAAGTCCCTTGTTTCCAGCAATTATTCGCATTCGCGTCGGATAGCCGATTCTCCCGTGCAATCGCTGACGGCTTAATATTCTTTATAGACAGCCTATCTCTCGCCGCAATCGGCGAGCAAAAGCGCCGCCTCTTGCAGGTGCGGCCTGCGGGAAATGCAGGGCCGGACGTAAAAGCGTTCCAATACGAGGGGCGAACCCCCTTTTGCGGACCGGTCCTGTTTGCCGCAAACGCTCAAACTTGAGCGGCTGCCGGGCACGTGCCGATCGCTGCCTAGACATCGGGGATGGGGAGGCGCTAAGCTTCACCCTCCATCAATGCGATATCGAAACCATGAATATGATCGAGCCCCCACGGAAATCCGGCGACAACGGCGAGGACAGGATTCTTGCCAATCCGGCGCGCCTCGGTGGTCGGCTGAAGCTCGCCCGACAGACGCGAGGATTGACGCTGAAGGCTCTGTCCCTGGCCGCCGATTGTTCCGAAAGCCTGCTGTCCAAGATCGAAAATGGCAAAGCCTCTCCGTCCCTTCCGATGCTCCACAGGCTCGTCGGGGCGCTGGGCACGAATATAGGCTGGATGTTCGAGGAGGCCGATGGTGAGGAGGGCATCGTCTTTCGTTCGGGCACCCGGCCGCTGATCGGGCTCGATCCGTTGCGCAGGGGCGAAGGTATCTCTCTGGAGCGGATCATTCCCTATTCGCCGGGCCATCTTCTCCAATGCAATATCCATCACATCGAGGCGGGTGGCCAAAGCGCCGGGCCTATCCAGCATATCGGCGAAGAGGTGGGTTATGTGCTTGCCGGAGAAGTCGAGCTGATGGTCGGCGAGCGCACCTTTCGACTGGCGGTCGGCGATAGTTTCGTCTTCAATTCCGAGCTTCCGCATTGGTATCGCAATGTCGGGAGCGAAAGAGCAAGCATCTTCTGGGTCAATACACCAGCGACCTTTTGAGTGCATGGCCCGCAAGTTTTTCTAGCGCGTGTTGAATGAGCAAAGTTGAAAATTCAAGTCACTTGACAGAAATTCAAGTAACTTGAATAATGCCCCTGCAATTAAAAAAGGGGAACTTTCATGCGTCTTACAAACTATGTCTTCGGCTGCGCTGTCGTCGCAACCGTTGCCCTCGGGTTCAATGCCAGGTCGGCTATGGCCGATACGCTGGCGCTCGTCACCATCAACCAGCAGGCCCTGTTCTTCAACCAGATCAATGACGGTGCCAAGGAAGCGGCCAAGAAGGCTGGCGTCGATCTCGTCATCTTCAATGCCAACAACGTTCCGAGCGCACAGAATGACGCGATCGAGAACTACATTACCCAGAAGGTCGATGGCATTATCCTGGTCGCCATCGACGTCAATGGCGTCAAGCCGGCAATTACGGCCGCCAAGAAGGCCGGCATTCCGGTCATCGCCATCGATGCGCAAATTCCGAACGGTGACAATATCGCCTTCGTCGGCGTCGACAACACCAAGGCCGGTGGAGAGATCGGCAAGTTTTATTCCGACTACGTCAAGGACAAGCTGAGTGGCAGCGCCAAGATCGGCGTCGTCGGCGCGCTCAATTCCTTCATCCAGAACCAGCGTCTCGATGGCTTCAAGGCGGCCGTGAAGGCCGGCGAGCAGAAGGTCACTTTCCTCGATACGGTCGATGGCCAGAACGTCCAGGATGTGGCGCTCAGCGCCGCCGAAAATCTCATTACCGCCAATCCGGACATGACGACGCTCTATGCAACCGGCGAACCGGCATTGCTCGGCGCCGTCGCCGCCGTGACCAGCCAGGGTAAGACCGGCAGCGTCAAGGTATTCGGCTGGGATCTCACCAAGCAGGCGGTCGAAGGCATCGATCAGGGCTGGGTCACCGCGGTAATCCAGCAGGATCCGGCCGGCGAGGGCAAGGCTGCGGTCGAGGCTCTGGTCAAGGTCAAGAAGGGCGAAAAGATCGATCCGATCATCAACGTGCCGGTGACCATCGTCACCAAGGAAAATGTCGACAAGTTTCGGGGCATGTTCAAGTAACCCGGACCCCTCGTCACGTCATGGCCGATCGTCTCGGCCGTGACGTTATGGCATTATGGCTTGAGCCATTTCCGCAAGGCAGCAGTGAGATGACAAACGCTGATACCTACCGCGTCAGAATGACCGGTATTTCCAAACGCTATGGCACGATGCAGTCGCTGGAGAATGTGTCGTTGACCTTGAAACCAGGCGAGGTTCTCGGCCTGGTCGGCGACAATGGCGCCGGCAAGTCCACCTTGAGCAAGGTGTTGTCCGGCGCCGTGATCCCGGATTCGGGAACGATCGAAATCGATGGCCGGGCTGTCTCCTTTGCCTCACCGGCCGATGCCCGTGCGGCGCATGTCGAGATGGTCTACCAGGATCTCTCGCTCTGTGACTCGGTCGACGTTGCGGGCAATCTCTTTCTGGGGCGCGAGCCCAAATGGAAGCTTGCGGGCATTCCCATGCTCGACAAGAAGACGATGCATGAGCGCGCGCGCCACATGCTCGAAGGCCTCGGCATCGTCATTCCCGATACGCGGCTGAAGGTGGAAAATCTGTCGGGCGGTCAGCGCCAGTCGATCGCAATCGGCCGTGCCGCCTCGTTCAACCCATCGGTGTTGATCATGGATGAACCCACGGCGGCTCTGGCCGTCGCCGAGGTCGAGGCCGTTCTCGAACTCATTCGCACCGTCAGCGCCCGCGGCGTCAGCGTCATCCTGATCACACACCGCCTGCAGGATTTGTTCCTGGTCTGCGACCGTATTCAGGTGATGTATGAGGGCCAGAATGTCGCCGAACGCCGGATCGAAGACACCAATATCGAAGAGGTCGTCAACCTGATCGTCGGCCGCAAGTTCGCCGCGCGCTCCGCCGGCCCATCTCCAGATCGAGGCGTTTCCGCATGACCATGACCTCTTCTCATGCCCAAACCGGCCAGTCGACCCGCATGCGCAAGGCGCGCCTCTACGACAAGGCCATGGCCAATGGCGGCATCGTATCGATCGCGCTGTTCTTCATTGCCGTGTGCATCTTCTTTTCGCTCTTCACCAATGTCTTCCTGACGGCGCCGAATTTGCTGAACGTCGTCAGGCAGTCGGCGCCGCTCCTGATCGTCGCCGCGGCGATGACCTTTGTGATAACCACGGGCGGGATCGACCTCTCCGTAGGCTCGGTGCTGGCTCTGGCGGCAACGCTTTCGGCCGCATGCCTGCAGGTCGGCATTCCGTGGCCGCTAACCGTGCTGCTGATGTTGCTTCTCGGTGCGGTAACCGGCCTGATCCAGGGCTATTTCATCGCCTATGAGCGCATTCCGGCCTTCATCGTCACGCTTGCCGGGCTTTCCGTCATCCGCGGTCTGGCGCTCCTCATTACCGGCGGCTATTCCATCCCCGTCGCTCCGGAAAGCCCGTTCACGGCCATCGGCCAGGCGTGGTTCTTCGGCATTCCCGCGCCGGCGCTGATTGCGGTCGTCGTCCTTGCCGCAGCCTATGTCGCCTTCAACGAGACGCCTTTCGGCCGTTATGTCACGGGCATCGGCGCCAATGCCGAGGCGGTACGACGTGCCGGCGTCAATACGCGTGGGGTGACGCTGTTCGTCTATGTGATCTCCGGTGTTGCCGCTTCCATCGCCGGCGTCATTCTCGCGGCGCGACTGGGATCTGGCTCGTCCAATTCCGGCCAGGGTTTTGAACTCGATGTCATCGCGGCCGTGGTGCTTGGCGGCACCAGCCTGTTTGGCGGGCGCGGATCGGTCGTCGGCACCGTGCTCGGCGCACTTACCGTGGCCGTCATCGCCAACGGCCTCATACTGTCGCACATGTCGCCCTTCTTCACGCCGATCGTGACCGGGGTGATCATTCTCGTGGCGATCTGGCTCAACTTTCGCCTGTTCAAGGGCGCGGTCAGGAGCCGTTGAGCGATGCTGGAACATCTCTTTCCCGAGACCGCAAAGACACGTCACGCCATCGGCGTGCAGACGGGATGCGCCATGACGGTATTGGGGCCGATCCCGGTGTCCGAGATGGGCGTGACCTTGATGCACGAGCATATCTTCCTCGATGGCGCCCGAACGTGGAAGTGCCCTTGCCATCCAGATGAGCGAGCGATTGCCGAACAACCGCTTGGCATCGAGATCATCGGCGATCTGCGCATGAACCCGTACATGAACCGCGACAACGTCTCGCTCGATGATGCCGATCTTGCGCTTGCCGAACTCGGCCGTTTCCAGTCGCTCGGCGGCCATACGGTCGTGGAAACCACCAATTTCGGTATCGGGCGTGATGCCGAACAGATGCGCCGCATCGCGCGCCTGTCCGGGTTGAAGATCATCATGGGGACGGGATTCTATCTTGAGCATACCCATCCCGAATGGCTGAAGGATATGGATGTCGATGAGGTCACGGCCTTCATCGTCAATGATGTCGGCGGCGGCGAAACGCAGCCGGAGATCATGGCCGGCATCATCGGCGAAGTCGGTGTCAGCAAGGATTTTACTGCCGAGGAGCAGAAGTCGCTGAGGGCTTCGGCGAGGGCATCACGGTTGACCGGGCTGCCGCTGTCGATCCATCTACCGGGTTGGGAGCGTCTTGCCCATCGCGTGCTGGATATGGTGGAAGAGGAGGGCGCGGATCTGCGCCACACCGTCCTTTGCCATATGAATCCCAGCCACAATGATCTCCGCTACCAGATGAGCCTCGCCGAGCGCGGCGCCTTTCTGGAATACGACATGATCGGCATGGACTATTACTACGCAGATCAGGACGCCCAATCGCCTTCCGACGAGGAAAATGCCCGGGCGATCGGCACGCTCGTCGACATGGGCTTCGCCGACCGGCTGCTGTTGTCGCAGGACGTTTTCCTCAAGATGATGCTGACCCGCTACGGCGGCTTCGGCTACGGTTACATTCTCAAGCATTTCCTGCCGCGGCTGAAACGCCTCGGCGTCGATCAGCAGGCGATCGACCGGATGCTGATCTCCAATCCCCAATCGGTATTTTCCGCCTCGGCCTGACGGCCGCGGGTGCAGACAAGGAGCAGACATGAGCAAGAAAAAGGTTCTCCTCGCGGGTGAATCATGGATTTCCACCGCGACCCATATCAAGGGTTTCGACCAGTTTCCGACGGTCACTTATCATACCGGTGCCGATGAGCTGCTGACGGCACTCAAGGACAGTGCCTTTGACGTCACCTTTATGCCGGCGCACGAGGCCCAGCGGGACTTTCCGCTGACGGCGGAGGCGCTTGATGAATATTCGGCGATCGTTCTCTCGGATATCGGCGCCAATACGCTGCTGCTGCATCCCGATACCTGGATCCACTCCAAGAGGACCCCGAACCGGTTGAAACTCCTGCGCGACTATGTGGCGAAGGGCGGTGCGCTGCTGATGTTCGGCGGCTACTACAGCTTCCAGGGCATCAATGGCGGCGCCCGCTATCGCAAGACGCCGGTCGAGGATGTACTTCCGGTGGCCTGCATGGCGGTGGACGACCGCGTCGAGGTTCCCGAAGGCTTTACGCCTGTTGTCACCGGCGATGCGACGCATCCGGTCCTCAAAGGCCTGGGCGGCGATTGGCCCTATCTGCTCGGCTTCAACGAAGTGACGGTCAAGCCGGGCGCCGAGGTGCTGGCGACGGTGTCGGGCGAATATGGCTCGCTGCCGCTGCTGGTGACCGGCACATATGGCTCAGGCCGGACGCTTGTCTGGACCTCGGATGTCGGTCCGCATTGGCTGCCGCCGGAGTTCATCGCCTGGAACGGCTACAAGACCTTGTTCGAGCAGATGCTGGCCTGGGCAACGACGAAAGATTGATTGCCATGCGCCTCCATGTCGTCGGCAATGTCTGCCTGGATACGAGCTTTCGCCTGCCGCGCCTGCCGCGGCCGGGTGAAACGCTCAACGCGCTGACAACGATCGAGGGACTTGGGGGCAAGGGCGCCAACCAGGCGGTCGCGGCGGCGCGAAGCGGCGCGGATGTTTGTCTGTGGTCCGCACTCGGGAATGACGAGCTGGCGGAGAGGCTGGTCCGGATATTGCAGGCCGATCTCGATACCGGCCAGTTGATCCGTCTTCCACATCCGACCGATCGATCGACGATCCTGCTCGACGAAGCCGGCGAGAATGCCATCGTCAGCGCTGTCGAGTGTGCACGGGCCTTCGACCCGCTCTCGCAGACGGAACTGCAGGCAAGATGGCAGGCGGGTGAAATCCTCCTGCTCCAAGGCAATTTGCCCTGGAGCGTGACGGTTGCCTGCCTGCATCACGCCAAGCGATCGGGTCTTTTGACGGCGCTCAATCCGAGCCCGCTGCCGGAGAGGCAGGTCAGCGACCTCGCTGATGTCGATCTCGTCATCGTCAACCAGGGAGAAGCCTCGGCACTGACAGGTCTCGCCGATCCCGAGCAAGCGGCACGGATGCTCGCGGAGATGGGCGCTGCAAGCGTCATCATTACGCTCGCGGGCGAGGGGAGCCTGCTCCTCGATGCGAAAGATGCCCACCCGCTCCGGCTGTCGGCGCAAAAGACGGTGGTTGTCGATACCAGCGGCGCCGGCGATTGTTTTGCCGGCACGGTTGCCGGTTTGCTGGCGCAGGGAAAGAATCTTGGCCAGGCCGCAGCGGTGGCCACGAAGGCTGCGGCCTTGGCCGTCAGCCGTCTTGGAACACTCGCCGCCTATCCCACAAGGGCGGAATTTTCGGAACTCTTGAAGATATCAGAATTGGAAAACACATGACTGGAACAGCAAAGCCAATCGGCCAGACAACGGGCAATGCGCTCATCGATCTTTTCGGCCGCGACAAGGCCATCATTGGCGTCGTTCATCTGGCGCCGCTGCCGGGCGCGCCGCGCTATTCGGGCGAGGCTATCGAGCTGGTCTACCAGCGCGGCCTCGATGATGCGCGCGGCTATCTTGCGGGCGGCTGCGACGCCGTGATCATCGAAAATCATGGCGATATTCCTTTTTCGAAGCCAGACGATATCGGTCACGAGACATCGGCCTATATGTCCGTCATTTCCGACCGCATCAGACGCGAACTCGGTCGGCCGATCGGCATCAATGTCCTTGCCAATGCCGCCATTCCCGCATTGGCGATCGCCAGTGCTGCCGGTGCCGGTTTCGTGCGCGTGAACCAATGGGCCAATGCCTATGTCGCCAACGAGGGCTTTATCGAGGGCGAGGCGGCGCGCGCCATGCGCTACC
Source organism: Rhizobium sp. AC27/96 (assembly GCF_001692325.1). Taxonomy (GTDB): domain Bacteria; phylum Pseudomonadota; class Alphaproteobacteria; order Rhizobiales; family Rhizobiaceae; genus Rhizobium. Next base: position 185,443 of record NZ_LXKN01000066.1, read on the forward strand.
GTGCGAGCCTGAATGCCCGTGGCATCCGCATTTTCGCCGATGCGCATGTGAAGCACGGGGCTCATGCCATCGTCGCCGACCGGCCGGTCGAAGAGCAAGTCAAGGACATCGTCTTCTTCGATGCGGATGTGGTCATCGCGACCGGCCAGCGGACGGGGCACGCGGCGGATATCGGTTATATCGACATGATCAAGCGGGCATCGGGCCTGCCGACGCTCGTCGGCAGCGGCGTTACGCCAGACAATGTCAACGACATCCTGTCGGTGGCCGATGGCGTGATCGTCGCGAGTTCCTTGAAGCATGATGACGTCTGGTGGAATGCCGTCGATCCGCAGCGCGTGAAGGATTTCGTGGCAGGCATTCGCCGATGAATGGCAAGCCGATGATCGATGTGCAGAGATTGTTGCAGCGCATCACCGATTTTGCGGCCATAGGCGCTACTCGGGCCGGAGGCGTCAATCGGCAGGCGCTGAGCCCGGAAGATAGGGCAGCGCGTCGTCTGCTTGTAGAGCTTGCTTTTGCACGCGGATTTCGAGTCTATCAGGATGATGTCGCCAATCTCTTCATCCGGCGCGAGGGGCGCGATCCCTCGCTTGCTCCTGTCCTGATCGGCAGTCATCTCGATAGTCAGCCAACGGGCGGCAGGTTCGATGGTGCGCTCGGTACGCTATCCGCCTTCGAAGTGTTGGAGACGCTGCAAGACGCGGGCGCGGTGACGGAGCGGGCCATCGAAGTGGTCTCCTGGACCAACGAAGAAGGCAGCCGCTTCTTTCCGGGCTGCATGGGCTCGATGGTCTTCGTCGGTGCCGGTGATTTGTCCAATTGGCGTGAGACGCGCGGCGCGGACGGCGCGAGGCTGGGCGATGAACTGGCGGCAACGCTGAGTGCGCTGCCGGAGGCGGAGGTGCGCCCGGCCGGCCATTCCGTCTCCGCCTTCGTCGAAGTCCATATCGAGCAAGGGCCGGTTCTCGAACGCGAAGAAATACCGATCGGTGTCGTCACCGGCGTCCAGGGAACCAAATGGCTCGAAGTTTCCTTCGTCGGTGAGGCTGCGCATGCGGGTACCACGCCGCTCGAGTTTCGCAAGGACCCGATGGCCGCAGCCGCCGAGGCGATCGTTCGATTGCAGGAAGCCATCATGCCGGCTGATCCTCTGGCGCGATTAACGGTCGGGCGCATGGCCGTGGAGCCGAGTTCCATCAACGTCATCCCAAGCAGGGTGACGCTGACGGTCGATATCCGTCATCCGGAGGAAGATGCGCTGGCATCCATCGAGGCTCGCGTCGAGGCGGAATGCCGCTCGGCGGCCGCCCGTCACCTGAGCGATGTGTACATCGAAAAGCGGTTCGACATGGCGCCCGGGAAATTCGATGCCGCAGTTGTCGCCGCGATTGAGAATGCATGCGAAGGGCTTGGCGTTGCCAGCATGCGGATGGTTTCAGGCGCCTTTCATGATGCGCTCTTCCTGAGCCGCGTCGCACCGACGGCGATGATATTCGTTCCGTGCCGGGGTGGCATAAGCCACAACGAGGCCGAATTCGTCGCTGACGAGAATATCGAAATCGGCGCCAGAATATTGTTTGAGACGACAATTGCTTTGGCTGGCGACAAGGCAAGCCGCGGGCTGTAGACGCGGCTGCATAGTCTAAAGGGCGCGTCGGCATCTCGATTTCGTCGGGAAGGTGGTGCGGTCACAGCCAATCGGAAGCCTGCTTGACGGCAATTGCATAAGCAATTATATAACTTGTTATGTAATTGGTGCCAGGAGGCTTCCTTGGTAGAGGATATCGTGAAATCGCTCGGCTTGCTCTGTCTCGGCAGCCGCTTCCGCCGCATTGGCGAGCGGCTTCAGGCCGATACCCAGCAGATCATCGAGGAACTCGGTGTTTCCATTCAGTCGGCCCAATATCCGTTCCTCGCGGCGATCGACGGCAACGGCCCACTCACGATAGGCGAACTCGCCCAGGCCGTCGGCATCACCCAGCCGGGTGCTACGCGCACGATCTCCCAGCTTCTGGAGCTCGGCTATGTCGACATGCAGGCCTCGGCTGAGGATCAGCGCCGAAGGCTGATCTCGCTGACGCCGAAGGGGCAGGAGCTCGTCGATTATTCGAAGCAATCGGTCTGGCCACGCATCGAGCAGGCGGTGGCCGAGCTTTGCGGGGATATGTCGGGGCCGATCCTGCAGCAGCTTGCCGTGATCGAAGAAGGTCTGGCCGAAGCTCCACTTGCCCGCCGGGGAAATTTCCAGAAGGAACAGAAGCAATGAAACACCTCCTTGATCGCCCCGTCTGGAGTGCCCTTCAAAGCGGTCATGCGGCATTGGCCGAAGGCAGCGAGTGGGCAAGGCGCTATCCGCCCTCTATCGTCCCCTTTGCCGCCTGCGCCGACAATTCCAAAGAGAGCCTTGAAGCGCTGCAAAGTCTGCCTGCGGTGGGCGAAGTGATGGCTCTTGTCGAGGCCGCGCCGGTCGTGCTCCCGGAGGGATTGACTGCCGTCACGGAAGCCACCCTCGTGCAGATGATTGCCGAGCGGCCTTATGAGCGAATTTCAGACAGCCGCATCGAGCCGCTGACGGAGGCCGATGCGGAGGATATGCTTGCCCTGGCAACGCTCACCAAGCCCGGTCCGTTTACGCTGCGGGCCCAGAGCCTCGGCACTTTCTGGGGTATCAAGATGGACGGCCGCCTCATTGCCATGGGCGGCCAGCGCATGCGGCAGACCGGTTTTGCCGAGCTAAGCGGTCTCTGCACGCATCCGGATTTCCAGGCGCGTGGCTTCGGCAAGCTGTTGTTCCGGTTTGTCGCCGGCGAAATTTCCGCCAGGGACGAGACGGTGTACCTGCATGCCTATATCGGCAATACCTCGGCGATTGCGCTCTACACCGCACTCGGCTTTCACCTGCGCTCCGAAATGAATTTGCGGATCGTCAAGCGCCGCAGCTGAGTCACCGGGCCGGGCGATGCCCGGCCTCAATCCTCGACGTTCGGCAACAGGATCGTCAAAAGCCCGATCAGCGGCAGGAACGCGCAGAGTTCGAACACGAATTCGATGCTTGTGCGGTCGGCCAGTGCGCCGAGTGCCGCGGCCCCGATGCCGCCCATGCCGAAGGCGAAGCCGAAGAACAGACCCGAGACCATGCCGACGCGGCCGGGCATCAACTCCTGGGCATAGACGACGATTGCCGAGAATGCCGATGCGATGACGGTGCCGATGATGGCGCTGAGGATGACGGTGATCTCGAGGCTCGCATGCGGCAGGATGATCGTGAACGGCAGGATGCCGAGGATGGACCCCCAGATGACCTTCTTGCGGCCGATACGGTCGCCCACCGGGCCGCCGATCATGGTGCCGAAGGCGACGGCGGCAAAGAATACGAACTGGCAGAGCTGCGCCGAGCGTTCGGAAAGCCCGAACCGGTCCATCAGGTAGAAATTATAGTAGCTGGTGAAGCTCGCGAGATAGAAATACTTCGAGAAGATCAGCGCGATCAGCACGGCGATGGCAATGCCGACACGGGTGCGCGACAGGGTGAGGGCCTTGTGCTTTCTGCCCGACTTGGCCGGAGCGCGAAGGCTTTGCCCGTTCATCTGGTACCAACGGCCGAGACCGCCGAGAATGAGAATGCCGAGGAAGGCGAGCACGGCGAGGAAGGCCATGCCACGCTGCCCGTGCGGCAGGATGAAGAAGGCGGCCAGCAACGGCCCAAGCGACGTGCCGAAATTACCGCCGACCTGAAACACCGATTGTGCAAAGCCATGCTTGCCGCCCGATGCCAGTCGCGCGATACGCGATGCTTCGGGGTGGAAGATCGAAGAGCCAAATCCGAGCAGCACCGCGCCCATCACCAGAACCGAATAGTTCGGTGCGAAGCCCAAGGTCAGCATGCCCGCGCAACTGCAGGCCATGCCGAAGGGGAGGGAATAGGGCTGCGGCTTGCCGTCTGTATACCATCCGACGAATGGCTGCAGGAGCGATGCGGTAATCTGATAGACGAATGTGAGCAGGCCAAGCTGGGCGAAGCTTAGCTCGAAGCCGGCCTTCAGGACGGGATAGCTCGCCGGCAGCAAGGATTGGGTGACGTCGTTGATAAAATGGCCGAGGCTGGCGACCATCAGGATCGGATATATGGTGGTTGCCGCGCGGGGCGCGTTCATGACCTGGCTCATGGCACTCGCTTTCAATTCGTCTGTCGCGCTGATATTGAAAGAACAAATCGCCCGCCACCGCGATTAGGCGTAACTGTTACGAGACTGGGCCAAAATGGTCAGGAACAGCCGAATTGATCCTTTCATCGATGTCGAGCGGCCTCTGGTGGCGCTCGGCAACGAGTACAAGGATGGGCACCGCGTCGCCCCGCATCAGCATCGCCGCGCGCAGTTGCTCTATGGCTTTTCCGGCGTGGTGCTGGCGACGACCCCGAACGGCACCTTGGTCATGCCGCCCGAACGAGGCATGTGGATTCCTCCGGGCGTCGTTCACAGCGTTCGCATGCTGGGCGATGTCAGCATGCGCAGCGTCTATATCGAACCTCATGCCATCGAGAACATGCCGGATCATTGCCAGGTTGTGGAGATATCGCCCTTGTTGCGGGCGCTGATCGCCGAGGCTGTCGATATTCCGGTGGAATACGATCCGAACGATCGGTCCGGCGCGTTGATGGCGCTTCTTCTGCACGAATTGGCACGCCTGAAACCGCTGCCGCTTTCCCTGCCATTGCCGAACAATCCGGTGCTCGCACAGAAGTGCCAGGATTTTCTGCTGCATCCCACCGCGCATGACACCATCGACGCATGGGCCGACCGGATGAGCATGAGCCGGCGCGCATTTACCCGGATGTTTCGTCTGGAGACGGGATTGAGCTTCGTCGAGTGGCGCCAGCAGGCCTGTCGGCATGCGGCGCTTCCGCGGCTGGTCGCCGGCACGGCGGTCACGACGATCGCGCTGGATCTCGGCTATAAGAATCCCGCCGCCTTCACGTCGATGTTCAAGCGCGCCTTTGGCTACGCCCCGCGTGAAATCGCCCGTCAGCAGATCCAACCCGACAGCCTGCGGGATGACAACCGCTGAACAGGCCTACTGCTGCTGGAGGGCGAGCCTGAGGCCGAGCGCCACGTAAATCGTGCCGACGACCTTCCCCTGCCACCGGCCGACGCTGCGGTTGCGGCGCAGCCAGCCGCCGATCGAACCGGCTCCAACAGCCAGAAGCGACGTCACGCATATGCTGAGCCCGACGAAGATAGCGCCGAGCAGGGCGAATTGGGCGATGACGGAGCCGCTTTCCGGGTGGATGAACTGTGGCAGGAAGGCCAGGAAAAACAGGGCGGTCTTCGGGTTCAGTATCTCGGTAAAGAACCCCTGCCGAAAAGCGCGTTGGGCGGTAATGGCCTGCGCGGCCGGCATGTCCAGGCTCTCGGTCTTCTCGATGAAGGCCTTGAAACCGAGATAGATCAGATAGATGACGCCGGCATATTTGACGATCTCGAACGCCAATGCCGAGGTGGCCAACAATGCCGACAAGCCGAACGTCGCCATGATCGTATGGAAGAGATCGCCGGAGGCGATGCCAAGGCCTGTCGCCAGGCCAACACGCCTGCCGCCGCTGACAGACCGAGCCAATGTCAGCAGCGTGGCTGGCCCAGGAATCAGCATCAGCCCCAGCACGACGATAAAATAGGTTGTCAAAACACCAAGGCTGATCATCGGTTTCCCACACTTCCGTATTCAACTTCGATGAAGTTGAAGATAGACGACTCCGTTGCCATGCGCAGCGGCTGCCGTCCCAACTCAAGAACCTGACAATGCAACCTGTCAATGGTCGATGCGTCACATTCTCGACGATGCGATCCTTTCAGTGCGTACGGCTGGCGCGGGGAGCCGGTTCGGCATCGACGATCCAGCGGCGGTGCGAGCCGAGCGCGATCAGGAGCACGACCGACAGGAAGCAGCAGCCGGCGAGAATATAGAATCCGACATCGCCGTTCCCGGTGGCCGCATCGACATAGGCCTTGATCTGCGGTGAGGCAAAGCTGCCGAGATTGCCGAGCGAGACGATGAAGGCAATGCCGCTTGCCGCGCCGACGCCGCCCAGATAGCGGGTCGGCAGGCTCCAGAAGACAGGCTGCGAGGATGCTAGCCCCGGAACCGCGATGCAGGCGGCGATAACCATGACCCAGGGGTTCATCGTCAACCCGATCGTTGCAAGCGCAAGGGTGCCGATCGTCAGCATCAAGATGCAGACGACGCGGTGATTATCGTGCTTGTCGGCATAGACGGTGAAGACACGCGTCGCGATGAGCGCGCAGAACCAGGGAAGGCCGAGCAGGACGCCGACCCAGGTATTGATGCCGCCACCCATTGCCTGTGCCAACCGTGCTGGCAGGTAGAAGGTAATGGGACCGACGCCGATCTGGATGAACAGGTAGATGCCGATAAAGGCCAGAACGCGCCAATCCTTCAGCACGCCGAAGACGGAATGCTTGACCTCGGAGAGCTTGCCGCGTTCTTCCGCCTCGATGACGCCAATCAGCGCGTTCTTCTCTTCCGTCGTCAGCCACTTCGCTTCGTTCGGACGGCTTGTCAGGAAGAAGAGCGCGAAAATACCGACAACCGTCGCCGCCAGTCCTTCGACCGCGAACATCCATTGCCAGTTGGTGAGACCGAGCACGTCGTGGTGGGTGAGCAGCCAGCCGGAAAGCGGGGCACCGATCACCAGCGATAGAGGTATGCCAAGGTAAAACAGGCCGGTGGCGCGCGCCCTTTGCTTGGCAGGGAACCAGTAGGTCAGATAGAGCAGGACGCCCGGATAGAACCCGGCTTCGCAGACGCCAAGCATGAAGCGCACGATGTAATAGGTCGTTGCGGTGTGAGCAAAGACCATGCAGGCCGAGACGATCCCCCAGGTGATCATGATGCGGCTCAGCCAGAGGCGCGCGCCGACACGCTGCATGATCAGGTTGCTCGGTACTTCGAATGTCGCATAGCCGAGATAGAGAATGCCGGCGCCGAAGGCATAAGCCGCATCCGAAATGCCGGTATCGGCCTGGTAGGCCGTCTTGGCGAAGCCGACATTGGAGCGATCGAGGAAATTCAGGATCAGCATCAGGCCCAGAAAGGGCAAAAGGCGAATGGTTGCCTTGCGCACGGCGCTCTGCACCGCCGGATTATCGTCAGTCATGTCACTCCTCCCGAACGGTGAGATCCCCAAGTGGCACAATGCCGCTCGAGGCCGCCTCCGTCCTCACCGGATCTCCCTCCGGTCATTTCCATGACGGCTCGCACATGCCCAGCCGTTTGCATATACGCAGATTATATTCATGGGTGAAAAGGTCAATAGCTGTCCTGTCTGGTTTCACAAGCAGTTTTGCGGAGCAGTTTGATAGCCATCCGCCGTGTAGATTTGCGTGGCCTATCCAGGATAGCGGGCCTTTCGGTGGGGATATTCACGGAGCAAAATCACTCACCTTTACAAATGACCGACGGTCAGTCATATATTTGCCGTGTTGTTATATCGGTATGAAGAACGGTCGTCTGCGTGGGGCAGGAGCCTCATGAACAGTTCGCGCCGCAGCCGTCATTCCTATTTTGCATAGGAGGAATGCTTGTCATGATCCGCCACGATCTTACGCATTGGCCACTCGTGCTTTCCGCCGCCCAAGGCTCCATGTCGCTCAAGGAGCAACTCGACTTCCTGTCCGATTGGACGGAGTGGCTCGACCGTGGCGAAACCTTCTCCACCTTGCGGGTCTTCACCGATAGTGAAGCGCTCAAGCGCCCTGATGGCGGTGCGAAGGAGGCCAAGGTCTGGCTTCAATCCAATGGCGAGCGAATCAAGCAGCTTGTCATCGGCATGGCGACCGTCGTGCCGCCGGCGGCCCTGGAAGAGATGAGCCGAATGAATGCCGAAAAGCTGTTCGGTGTTCCCGCGCAGATATTCGACGATGTGAACGAGGCAACGATGTGGCTCGCTTCCGTTTCGGCCACCGTCGGAATGCCGGTGCATATGGGCAGTGTTCTGCGAAGCCTCACCGCGATGCGCGCGCCGTCATGAAGGCGTGCCCATCGATGGCACCGGATTGCGATGAGACCCATTGGCCTCTTGCCATTCTGGTTGCGGAAGCGCCGTTGGATGCCGAAGCCATGCGATCAGGCCTCGATCGGGTCGAGGGTTGGCTGGAGCGCAAGCAGCCGTTTGCGCTTCTGCTGATCGCGGCTTGCGAGCCCATGTTTTTTGGTGATGCGGCGATGCTGCGGATAGTGGCGCAACGGATTGAGAGCGCTGGAGACGCTCTTCATCGATCGCTACTCGGCGTTGCGGTTGTCGTTCCCGAGGCAATAACCGATGCTGCGCGGCAAAGTCTTGCTCGTCTTCCGCTCGATATGCCGTTAGAAATCTTCGAGAAAGGCCTGCATGCGGCAGAATGGTTATGTCGATCCGTTCTCAAGCCTGCCGGACTTGCCATCGAGAGCCTGTGAACAAGGAGAGCCCGTGACCGTCGCAGACCGCCAGCGCCCGCGCACCAAGCCGCCGGAAATCCGTCGCGAGGAATTGATGGATGCCGCCCAGCGCCTGTTTCTGGAAAAGGGCTTTGCTGCCACCAGCGTTGCGGAAATCGTTGAAGCCGCCGACGTCGCAAAGGGCACTTTCTATCTCCATTTCCAGACCAAGGATGATGTGCTTGCCGGTTTGAAGATCCGGTTCATCGAACAATTCTGCCAGAAGGTCGATGCGGCCAATGCAGCAGCCGCTACCGGCAGCTGGATGTACCGGTTTGATGTCTGGATGGAGACCTGCGTATTCGGCTATCTTGACGCGGTCCCGCTGCACGATCTGGTTTTCCAGCAATTCCACCCCGCCAAGCGTGGCATGAAGCGGGCCAACCCGATCGTCACCCGCCTGACATCCTTTCTGCTGGAAGGTCGTGATGCCGGTGCATTCTCATTTGTCGATGCCAGGCTTACGGCCGTCATGCTGTTCAATGCCATGCATGGTGCCGTGGATGACTGTCTGGCCGACGGACCATCGGTCGACCGGCAAAAGCTTGCTGGTGCGGTCACGGATTTCTGTCGACGCGCCATCAGTTCGTAAACTGATACTGGACGAGCGCGGCAACCGCTTCATTAAAAAGTCGCGGATGGTTTGCGCTTGGCACCGCATCATCACTCACCTGCGTACCTCAGTCTGAAGACAGAATAAGAGATAAGCTTACCTTATTAAAATTATAGGCAATAACTATTGTCATATAAATGAAATAGTCTTTGACTATGAATTTGCTCGCGCCGTTTCACATCAACCCACTCCGTGCTGGCTGGGTCAGGTCATTGAGCAAAGGAAATATCATGAAAACCAAATCCATTTTTGCGATTGCGGGCTTGCTTGCTTCGGTCGCGCTGCCGGCCATGGCGGCGGATAACGTCGTGACGATCTACAGCGCCGATGGCCTGCATGACGGCACGCCGAGCTGGTACGGTAACGAATTCGAAGCCTTCACCAAGGCGACCGGCATCAAAGTTCAGTATGTTGAAGCAGGCTCCAGCGGCGTCGTTGACCGGCTGTCGAAGGAAAAATCCAATACCCAGGCCGACGTTCTCGTGACCCTGCCGCCCTTCGTGCAGAAGGCGGCCAGCGAAGGCCTGCTTGACGCCTATACGCCCGCCGGCGCCGATAAGATCGACGCGCGCGACAAGGACCCGAAGGGCCTCTATGTCGCGATGATCAACAATTACCCGAACTTCATCTACAACAGCTCGGTGCTGAAGACGCCGCCGGCGACCTATCAGGACCTGCTCGATCCGAAGTTCAAGCAGAAGATCCAGTATTCCACGCCCGGCCAGGCAGGCGATGGCACCGCCTTGATGCTGCAGGCATTCCATGCCTTTGGCGGCAAGGATTCCGGCCTCGACTATTTGAAGAAGCTTCAGGTCAACAATCTCGGCCCGTCCGCCTCGACCGGCAAGCTGACCGCGCTGGTCAACAAGGGCGAGCTCTATGTCGCCAACGGCGATCTGCAGATGAACCTGGCGCAGCAGGCTGACAATCCGAACATCAAGATCTTCTTCCCCGCAGGCCCGGATGGCAAGAAGACCGCGTTCCCGCTTCCCTATTACATTGCGCTTGTTTCCAGCGCGCCGCATTCGGACAACGGTAAGAAGCTGATCGACTTCCTGCTCAGCGAAGACGCCCAGAAGGATGTCAGCGCCGTCGCTCAGGGCTTGCCGGTTCGCACCGACATCAATCCGACCGACGAGAACTTCGCCAAGCTTCACGCCATCATGGACGGCATCGAAATCTGGTCGCCGGACTGGACCAAGGTGCTTGCCGATCTAAAGCAGGACGTCGATGCCTACGGCAAGGCGATCGCGAGCAACTGATGTCGATAGCAAACGCAAAGCTATCCGAAAACGGCCGGCCGACGACATCGTCGTCGGCCGCAGCCGCCAAGCGTATCACCTTCGAGAATGTCTCGGTTGCCTATGGCGGCCTCACGGTTCTCGACTCGCTGAACCTCACGGTCAGCCCCGGTGAGATCGTCGCCCTGATCGGCCCATCGGGCTCGGGAAAAACCACGGCTCTCAGAGCTGTGGCCGGCTTCGTGCACCCATCCGGCGGCCGTATCATGATCGGCGACAGGGACGTCACCAATCTCGCGCCCTATGACCGCGACATCGGCATGGTCGTACAGAACTATGCACTGTTTCCGCATATGCGGGTCGAGGAAAATGTCGCTTTCGGATTGCGGGCTCGCCGCGCGCCGGAGGAGATTATTCGCGCCCGTGTTCCCGAAGCGCTCGCCATGGTCGGAATGGCCAATTACGCGAAGCGTTATCCACGTGAGCTTTCCGGCGGCCAGCAGCAGCGTGTCGCCATCGCCCGCGCCATTGCCATCCGGCCACAGGTGCTGCTTCTCGATGAGCCGCTTTCGGCGCTCGATGCGCAGATCCGTCGCTCGATGGTCGACGAGCTCGCAAGGCTGCATCGCGAGCTGCCGTCGCTGACCGTGCTTTATGTGACACATGATCAGTCCGAGGCGCTGACGCTCGCCAACCATATCGGCATCATGCGCGATGGAAAGCTGAAGGCGTTCGGCGATGCCCAGTCCCTATTCCGTTATCCACCGAACCGCTTCGCCGCCGAGTTTCTCGGGCGCGCCAACCTCCTTGAGGTCAAGGGCCTGCAGCCGCTTGACGAGCATCGGGCGCAGGTGCGGTTTGGCGATCAGCTTCTGGTCGCACGCAACCATCATCGTCTGCCGATGGGAAGCGATTGCCTACTGTGCGCCAGGCCGCATGATTTTCGGCTGGATGCTTCTGAGGGCGAGAGCAATCGGTTGACCGGCGTCGTGCGCAGCGTCCAATGGCAGGGCGACACGCACAACGTCACGCTTGAAGTGGCGGGGCAGGAGGTTCGAATGTCCTCCGCGCCGATGAGCGCGCCGCCGTCTCTTGGGTCCATGCTGACGCTCCACCTCAATTCCGCCGATGTAACATTGGTGCCGGAGGACGGCCGCAATGGCTGATGTCGCCGCAGCAACACTTGCGCCCAAGCCGCGCTGGGACCGCTTCTGGACGGTGCCGCCGCTTCTCGTTCTCGCAGTCTTGTTCTTCTATCCGCTGGCGCTGATTATCAGGCAGTCCCTTGGCGATCCCGGCACCCTATCACTTGCGGCATTTGCCGAGGTCTTGTCGTCCCGCGAGTTTCTTGATGGGCTCCAGCATACGATCGTCATCGCGCTCGGCTCGACGGCGGGGTGCCTTGTGCTCGGCTTCATCTTCTCGCTGGTGATCGCCTTCGTTCCTTTTCCGGGTGCGAAGTTCTGCGGGCGGCTGATCGATACGTTCATCGCCTTGCCGACCTTTCTCGTGACGCTTGCCTTCACCTTCATCTATGGCTCGGCGGGTCTCGTGAACGAAAGCCTGATGCGGTTGATGCATGTCGATCTGCCGCCGCTCGACTTTCTCTATTCGCAGTGGGGCGTGATACTCGCGGAAACAACTGTCTATACGCCCTTCGTCATGCGGCCGCTGCTGGCGACCTTTTCACAGATCGACCAGGCGCAGATCGAAGTTGCCAGCAGCCTCGGCGCAAAGCCTTGGCGTATCGGGCGGCAGGTAATCCTCCCGGCGGCCATGCCGGCTCTGATCGCCGGCGGCAGTCTCTGCCTGCTGCTGACGGTCAACGAATTCGGCATCGTGCTGTTCATCGGCGCCAAGGGCGTCATCACGCTGCCTGTTCTCGTTTACGCCAAGGCGATCCAGGAATTCGACTATACGACCGCTTGCGTCATCGCCGTGGTCAATGTTGTGCTGTCGCTTGGTCTTTATAGTCTCTATCGGGCCGTGATCGCCCATTTCGGAGGCAATCGTGCTGGTGTGGTCTAAATCGGGGCGGCTGCTGGTCTGGGGCGTCGCCATCCCGCTGTTTCTCATCGTCTACGGATTGCCGATCGCGGTGATCGCCTTGGCGAGCGTCAGCGGTCAATGGAACGACATTCTTCCGACCAAGCTGACGCTGGTTCACTATGCCAATGCCTTCAGGAGTGATTCTTTCGACAGCCTGAAAGTGAGCATCGCCACGGGAGCGATCGCCAGCGTCGCCGCGCTCATCAGCGGCACATGGGCGGCTTTGGCTTTGCGGAAACTGAACCCTTTGCGCAAACGCATTCTCGATCTCGTCTTCTTCATTCCAAGCGCCGTCCCCTCGGTCTCCATCGGCCTTGGCCTGCTCGTCGCTTTCAGCCAGCCGCCGCTGCTCCTGAACGGCACGCGGCTGATCGTGCTGATCGCGCATTTCGTGCTGATCTCGGCGTTCACCTACGGCAATGTTTCAGCCGGCCTTGCACGCCTGCCCGTCGAATGCGAGCAGATCGCCGAAAGCCTCGGCGCCCGTCCTTTCTATCGGCTGCGACGGATCACGCTTCCGCTGTTGATGCCCTATCTCGTCGCTGCCTTCAGCCTCAGCTTCGCGCTGTCGATGGGCGAGCTGGGAGCGACCGTGATGATCTATCCGCCGGGCTGGGTCACCTTGCCGGTCAATATCTTCGCTCTCTCCGATCGTGGCGCCATCTTCGATGCCGCAACGCTGACGATGATCCTGGGTGTGGCAACGCTGATCGTGCTTTGGGGGCTCTCGCGCCTCTCCAACAGATCGGTCCAGCGCTGACGCCACGCCGCCGACATGTCCGGCCTTTATGGAAAGCGAGTTGCCACGGTGGGGTCGGCGACTTATTGAACTGTATATCTGTGCGATTTCAGGGTGGGACCATCGCGAATGCCGTCTGTTACGCTTGCGCAAATGAAGGCCGTCGAAGCATTGGCACGCACGGGAAAATTCTCGCGTGCGGCTGAAGATCTGGGGATCAGCCAGCCGTCGGTTTCCACACAGGTCCAGTCATTCGAGGAATTGTGCCGCACCCGCGTTTTTATTCGTGATGGACATAACATCAGCGTCGCACCATCCGCAGTCAGTCTGATCGCCAAGATCAGGGTGACGCTGAAATGCCTCAATGAGGTCGACAGGGCGATCACCGACACCACATCGCTGAACAGCGGCACGATCTCTATCGGCTTCAGCGCGCACCGGCTCATCATGCCGGTCTTGACGGCCTTCGTTCGGCAATTTCCGTCTCTGCGTTTGACGACGCGGGGCGGTCCGTCTCTGGAACTGGCCGACGCTGTGCTGCGCGGCGAGCTTGATGTCGCGACGATTTCCCAGGTCACGCCCGACAGCCGCTTTTCATCGCTGCGGCTGCACGAATCCCGCGTGGCGATCTATGGCCGCAAGGGAGATCCCATGCTTGAGAAAGGTCGCTTGACTTTGGCCGATCTCGATGGCCACGACATGGTGCTGTGGAACAAATCCTCCGGCACCCGCATGCTGCTCGAAGACGCTGCCAGCAAGCAGGGCGTGAAGCTGAAGCCCGTCCTCGAAGTGGCAACACTCGATGTCGCCTATGCTGCCGCTGCCGCCGGCATAGGGTTGGCGATTTCCATCGAGGGGGAGGTCCGGTCCGACGATCACATAGACGTCGTTCCGCTGGTCGAACCCGAACTGGCCATCGGCCACTATCTCGTTACCTTGCCGGAATGCCGCGATCACGCGGCCATTGCAGCCTTCTTCGAGGTCGCGAGGGAGCATGCGCTCGAGATGGACGGCGAGCTCCCTTTCAATTGATGGAAAATATAGCCACTTCATATAATTTCACAGAATTTATAATTCTGTCATATGATTTTGCTATGCCTTACCCTATAAAGTCCGACCAAAGACTCGGTGGCGTTTGCAAGGCCAATCGAAGAGAGCTGGGCTGGCTGAGGAAAGGGCAGTGTGATGGCAGTTGGATATGATCTTGCGGTAGTCGGCGCTGGTATCGTCGGGCTCGGTATGGCGCTGGCTGCGACGCGACAGGGCAAGAAAGTCGTTGTCATCGAGCGCAATGCCAAGGCCGTTGGTGCCTCCATTCGCAATTTCGGCTTCGTCACCATTTCCGGACAGAAGGCTGGCGCGCATTGGGAGCGGGCCATGCGCAGCCGCGACATCTGGGCCGAGATCGTCGATGAGGCAGGTATCTCGGTGCTGCATCGCGGTCTGGTGATGCCGGCCCGGCGCGACGAGGCTGCGGTCGTGGTGGAAGCCTTTCTCAAAACGCCGATGGGCGAGAAATGCCGCCTGATGACGGCAACCGAGGCGGGGGATCTCGTGCCCGGCATGCGCCTCGACGAAGTCAAATCGATCCTCTACAGCCCGCACGAGCTGCGTGTAGAATCTTCCGAGGCTTTGCCGAAACTCGCCGCCTGGCTCGAAGCCAGACACAACGTCGACTTTCGATGGAACACCGCCGTTCGGGCGATCGACGGCACTCGGATCGAAACAAGCCATGGCCTCATCGAAGCCGAAGCAGTCGTCGTTTGCCCCGGCGACGATTTCTCGACGCTTTTCCCCGATGTCATCGGCAGCCATCCATTGACGATCTGCACGCTGCAGATGCTGCGTGTCTCGCCTGGGCAGCCAAGCCGGTTTGGCGCCGCTGTCATGTCGGATATGAGCCTGGCGCGCTACGAGGGCTTTGCCGATTTGCCGGAGGCGGTAGCGCTCGGAATGCGGCTGGATCGGGAGGAAGCCGAGAGCCGCGCCGCCGGTATCCATCTGATCGCCGTCCAGTCTGCGGATGGCTCGCTCGTCGTCGGCGACAGCCATGTTTATGGCAATGCCCAGCAGCCCTTTGCAAGCGACCGTTTCGACCAGCTTATTCTCAATGAATTCGACCGTGTCTTCGACCTTCCGGGCCGGCATGTGGTCAACCGATGGATCGGCACCTATGCCTCCTCGAAGACGCGCAATGTTCTGGTCGAGCGTCCTGCGGATAATATTCGGCTCGCGATGGTAACGGGCGGCACCGGTGCTTCGACCGGCTTCGCGTTGGGCGAGCAGGTCATCGATGATCTTTATGGTTCAAAATCGGGTTCATGGGAGACAGAGCAATGAGCCAGCTGAAAGCCGTTGTATTCGATTGGGCAGGAACCGTGATCGATTTCGGGTCCTTCGCTCCGATGGGCGTATTCGTCGAGGCCTTCAGCCGTTTCGGCATCGAGGTCACCATCCCGGAAGCGAGAGAGCCGATGGGTCGCCCGAAATGGGATCACATAGACGCGATGCTGAAGCAGCCGCGCATTCACGAGCTATGGACGGCGCGCCATGGCAAGGCGCCGACGGCGGCAGACGTGGACGCAGTCTACGAGGTCTTCGTTCCGATGAACGAGGAGGTCGTGCATAAATTTGCAGATCTCGTGCCCGGCACCACCGAAGTCGTTGGATCGTTGCGCCAGCGCGGCCTCAAGATCGGCTCGACGACGGGTTATACCCGTTCGATCATGGAGCGCGTCCTGCCGCTTGCCAAGGAACAGGGCTACGAGGTCGACAATCTCGTGTGTGCCGGCGACCTTCCGCATGGCCGGCCGACACCGATGAACATGTACAAGTGCTTTCTCGATCTCGACGTCTGGCCCGCCAATGCGGTCGTCAAGGTCGATGATACCGGCGTTGGTATCGACGAGGGTGTTGCCGCCGGCTGCTGGACGGTCGGTCTCGCATTGAGCGGCAATGAAGCCGGTCTGACGCCGCAGGAAGTCGCGACCATGGCACCCGACGCGCTTGCCAGGGTCCGCGAACATGCGTCCGGTGTGCTGAAAAAGCACGGGGCTCATTATGTCATTGATACGGTCGCCGATCTGATGCCTGTCATTGACGACGTCGAACGTCGGCTTGCCGCAGGCGAGCGGCCTTGATCTGCCAAGGGCTCAAATAGGGATTATTCGACAGCACGACAACGAAACGCATCGCGGCGAAGAAAAGCCTTTGCTATGATGTGGGAAGAACTAGGCTAACGTCATCACAAGAGGATGCCGCATGCTCTTCCATCGTTTTCCGGCATGGAATCTTGCTCATGCGCTCTATTTCGATCAGCGCATGGGCGCTGCCGACAGTCCTTTCATTCGACATCGCTTCAAGGAAGGGTTTGACGAAGGCTGGATCAGCCCCGCTCACCAGCGTCAGGCGCTCGAGATGTTCGTTCTCGCCGAGGAGCCTTTGCTTCCACCCGATCTGGATATCGACCCACGGCCGATCGACGGCCACCTTCACTGGATTGGCCATGTCGCTCCCGATCTCAACGTCCGGCCGATGGGGCGCTATCAGGTAGATGAGCTCCGCGCGCTCAAAAACCTGATCATTTCCAATCTCGCCGTACGGAATATCACCGTCTCCTCCGCGAGCTTTGATGAGATCACCACGGATTTGGAAGAAATTCCGGAAAGGGTCCGGTGGTTTGCCGGCGATCGGATGCTGCACGAGGTCGAGTTGGAATTCACCATGGCGTCCATCAGCCTGGAACTCACCCGGCGAGGCATTCCGACCTACAGCCAGGTCCTGCCCGATATCATCGGTTCCGAGGCAAAGGCGGGCAATACGGAGCCTGCCGATCTGGCGATCGTGAAACTCTATTTTGAGAACCAGATCGAGGTGCCATCGCCGGCGACGTTTTCCGAGGCTCTCAATCTTCGCGAGAACCCGCGCATCGAGGCCTGGCGGGGAAAGGTCCGCTCATGGTCGGATGAACTTCAGGCTGGAGAGATCGATTTCGGGCATATCAAGACCGCTATTGACGACGCCAATGGCTATTTGAAAGGGGCGAGCCTGCCCTCGCGGCTGCTGCCGCATTGGTCGTGGATCTGCACTCTGCCCATGGGTTTCGTCGAAGTATTTGTTGCAAGAGAGGAGCTTGCTCATCACATCGGAGCTGGCCTGCTGGCGATAGAGAGCCTGCATCTTCTGGGAAAGGCGCTCAATCACGCGGTTCGATCGCCGGATCCGCTTCAGTATAAGTGGTTTCTGGTGAGCAGCCGGGATTAGGAAGTGGCATGCAAGGCCGTTGCAGTCACTGTGTCGGCTCGAAGGGGGTTGCGATTGCCACTCTCGACGGAGCCACCTGAAAATCGGGCGGCAGCATCCGGTGATAGGCGAGCATCAGCTGACAGGCACTGCGGGCGTCGTGCCGCAGATCGTGATGGATGACGAAGGTAATGGCGCCGGTCGCGAGCAGCCTGACATTGTCCTGATCGAGATCGTGCGCGGCGAAAACGGCGCATTCGCGCCGGGCTTCGGTGAAGGCTTTCAATATGGCGCGATTGCCGCCGCCGATCGAATAAACCGCGCGAATATCCGGCTCCCGTTCCAAGGCGTCTCGGACGAGCAGCTGGGTTGTTCTGTCGACGCCAAATCCCTCGGAAATCCGCACGGTCGAAAGATGAGGGAAACGATCCGCGAGAACATTGCGGAATCCCTGCTCGCGCTCGTCCTCGCCGGCAAAGAGCCTGCTCGATAGCGTTACCAGCACCTTGCCGGGTTGTTCTCCCGCCATGCGGCCGAGCAGATGGGCGGCGGTTGCGCCCGCAACGCGATTGTCCATGCCGACGTAGCCGATGCGGGAATCCGCTGGCAGATCGGTGACCAGGGTGACAACAGGAATCCTTGCCGCCATCAGTTGGGCGGCAAGTTCGGCAATGGCCGGCGTCGAGGCAGCCTTCAGGACGACGCCGTGGCTGCCGCGCCGGCGGATGGTATTGAGGATGGACAGCAGCTCCTGCTCGCTCATCGTCTCGGCAACATGAAACCGCGCAGAGAATGAGGCCGGGCGCATACCGGGCAATTCCGCCTCGAATGCTTCGCGCACTGCCGTGGAAAAACGTTGCGGCGTATCCATCACGATGTCGATGACGAAGCGCCGCCCGGCGAGGCCCGATTGTACATATTGCCGTTCCAGCTCGGAAATTGCTGCAGCAACGCGGGTGCGTGTTACCACGCGAACGCCGGCACGTTCATGCATCACCCGGTCCACGGTCGCCAGACTCAAGCCGGCCTGTAGGGCAATGTCTTTCAGTGGGAAGCGTGATTTCACCTGCCATCCTTCTGAGGTGTTTTTGAGGTGTTTTCAGTCTTTTTCATAGACCGGGGCGAGGTTACCTTCAACACATAAATCGAACGTCATCTCGGGAGGAGAACATCATGGACGCTCAGACACTGACCAGCCGGCGCAGCCAAAAAGTTTGGCTTTCGGCCGATTGCGGCAATCTCGATCATTTCAAGGTTCTGGTTGAAAAGACCGCCGATCCGGCAGACTGGCCACTTGCCGATCGGATCGAGAAAAGCATTCTCATCTATGATGGGAAGAAGGTTCGCAACGCCGCGGGAGACGAACACGAGCGGCGGGAGCTGATGGCCGAGTGGGTTGAAGCCTTCACCTCAGGGCCGGGCATCATCGTCATCAAGAATGCCATGCCTGATACTGCCGTTGTCGACCGTGCGACCGCTGTTTTCGAAGCCATCGTCCGCGAGGAAAAGGAGAAGGGCAGGGGAGCAGGCGATCATTTCGCCAAGCCCGGCGCCAACGACCGCATCTGGAACTCCCTGGAGAAACATTGCCTGGCGGACCCGGAGAATTTCGCTCACTACTACGCCTCGACTGCCATCGCCATGGTATCGGAAGCCTGGTTGGGCGTCGGCTACCAGATGACCGCGCAGATGAACCGGGTGAACCCCGGCGGCACGGCGCAGAAGCCGCATCGCGATTATCATCTCGGCTTCATGACGCCGCGGCAGATGCAGTCCTATCCCGGCCATATTCATGCGGTTTCGCCGCTGCTGACTTTGCAGGGAGCGGTCGCGCACTGCGATATGCCGCTCGAGAGTGGACCGACGCTCTTCCTGCCCTATTCGCAAACCTTCTTTGAAGGCTACATCGCCTTCGGCCGCCCGGAGTTCCAGGCCTATTTCGCCGAGCATCACGTGCAGCTGCCGCTGGAAAAGGGCGATGCCGTCTTCTTCAATCCGGCGGTCATGCATGGCGCCGGCAACAATGTCTCCAAGGATATCTATCGCATGGCGAACCTCCTGCAGGTGTCATCGGCTTTCGGGCGGGCGATGGAGAGCGTCAATAGAAGCCGCATGTCGGTAACGGCCTATCCGGCGTTGCTCGCCGCCGTTCAGGCAGGTGTGTTCAGCCGCGCCGAGGCGACCAATGTTGTTGCATCGACGGCCGAAGGCTATGCCTTCCCCACCAATCTCGACAGCGATCCGCCGGTCGGAGGTCTGGCTCCGAAAACACAGGCTCAAATCATGGCCGAAGCCCTTGATGCGGGGATGGATGCCGGGCATTTTGCCGAGCTGATCGCCGCACATGCGGCACGCAGGGAGGCGTGAGGATTCTATGAACCGACTGGATGGAAAATTTGCCGTTGTGACCGGTGGCACGCAGGGACTAGGTGCGGAGGTCGCGCGTCTCTTTGCCGAACGCGGGGCGGCAGGGATTACGATCTGCGGCCGCAGCACCGCAAAGGGCGAGGCCAAGGCACGGGAGATTGGTGAGCGCTATGGCGCCCCGGTTATCTTCGTTGCGGCCGATCTGGGCCGAGTCGAAGACTGCCGCAAGGTCATAGAGGCGGCGGCCGAGCGGTTTGGCCGGATCGATGCCCTGGTCAACGTTGCCGCGACCACTGATCGAGGGACGATTCTCGACACCAGCCCGGAACTGTTCGACCAGATCTTCGCCATCAATGTGCGCGCGCCGTTCTTTCTGATGCAGGACGCGATCAAGAATATGATCGCCAATGGAGTCGAGGGCACGATCGTCAATATCTCCTCGATGTCGTCGATGGCCGGGCAGCCCTTCATCAGCGCCTATTGCTCGTCCAAGGGCGCGCTCGACACGCTAACCCGCAACACTGCCTTCTCGCTGCTCAGAAACCGGATCAGGGTCAATGCGCTCAACATCGGCTGGATGTCGAGCGATGGCGAGGATCGCATTCAGCGGGAGTATCATGGCGCCGCCGATGACTGGTTGGCAAAGGCGGCCGCCAATCAGCCCTTCGGTCGGTTGGTCGATCCGGCCGAGGTCGCCCGCGCCGTCGCCTATCTGTCCTCCGAGGAATCCGGCCTGATGACCGGTGCGACGATCAATCTGGATCAATCGATCTGGGGTGCCTATGAAGGCACGCCGCACCCGCAGAAGGCGATGTAAGGTATATGATTGGGCGGGAGGGCAACGCCCTCCCGCTGACGACGGGGTGCTGCGTCTCGACGCGAAGCGCCAACCAGCCGTTTCGAGTGGCCTAGAAGCCTTTGATCGAGCCGTCGGACCAAACCATCTTGCCGCCGCGGATGGTGCTACGCACGCGCGGCACGCGGCCGCGCTCGGCGATCACGAGATCGGCGCGCAGCCCTTCGGCGATCCGGCCGCGGTCGTTGAGGCCGAGTGCCTTTGCCGGATTGGAGCTTGCCAACGCAGCCGAGGCGGGAAGGCCGCCCGTGCCGATTTCCGCAAGAGCGATGACAGCCGGAAGAATGGCCGATGGATGATAGTCGCTGGCAAGGATATCGAGGACGCCGGCCTCGTAGGCTTCACGGGCGGAGAGATTGCCGGAATAGGACAGGCCTCTCAGCGCATTCGGAGCGCCCATCGCGGTCGCCAATCCGAGTTTCCTTGCTTCCGTCGCAGTCGCGATATTGATCGGAAACTCGCTGATCGCCGCGCCGAGGCTGTGGAGCAGCGCGACCTTCTCGATGGTGTCGTCATCATGGGAGGCGAGCACTACGCCGTGCTCGCGCGCCAGGTCCGCCAGTCCGTTGATGATGTCCGTGCTGTCGCCGTGTTCGGTGCGGGCCGCCATGCGCTGTTTCACAAGCTCTGCAGCCTGGGCTTCGCTGATCTTCTTTGCCTTTGCCGTATTGGCGATATGCAATTCGATATCGCGATATTGGCCCTGGCCCGGCGTGTGGT
This sequence comes from Rhizobium sp. AC27/96, assembly GCF_001692325.1. Classification (GTDB taxonomy): domain Bacteria; phylum Pseudomonadota; class Alphaproteobacteria; order Rhizobiales; family Rhizobiaceae; genus Rhizobium. The sequence continues at coordinate 206,766 of NZ_LXKN01000066.1, forward strand.
CCATGAGCGAAATCAGGTGGATCGCGCCCGCGTCGATCAGCGTCTTTGCCTCTTTCAGGGCGGGCAGGAAGGTCACCTCGAAGCGGCCGTGGACGCGATGGTCGATCAAGAGTTCGTCTCGCATCGATGCGAGTTTTTCGATCATTGCTCGGGTATTTTCCGCCGAGCGGACATGGCCGTAGGTTGCCGGCGTGAAGGCAACAGCCGCATAGGCGGTCGTTACGCCGTTGGCGGCAAGCATCTTGTCGAGGTCGTAGACGCCGAGTTCCAGCGGCATTCGGACGTTGACCCGCGGCTCCACGCATTTCTCGATCATATCGCCATGCATGTCGACGAAGCCGGGCAGTAGAAACCGGCCGTGGCCGTCTACATCTGCGCCCTCGACCGGCCGTTCGCTGATCTCTGCGATCAGCCCCTCTTCGATCCTGACGGCGCCGCGCTCGATCACGCGGTCCTGCAATACAATCTCAAAATTACTCAGCCACATCGTCTTGCTCGTCCTCGATCTTGATGGCTTCCAGATGAAGTTCCTGGTCGATCAATGCCCTTACATCCTCTGGATGATGAAAGACACCGATCATTGCAACGCCTGACGCCTTGAGCTGTGCCAGTCTTTCGACCAGTGCCCGCCGGGCGGCGTGATCGAGCGAGGCCGTCGGCTCGTCGAGCAGCAGGAGACGCTGCGGCAGGATCAGCGCACGGGCCAGATTGACCTTCTGCTGCTCGCCGCCTGAGAATGTCGAGGGATAGGCAGACCAGAGCTGCTTCTTCACACCGAAAGCGTCGAGCCAGCGCCGCGCTTCGGCGAGGGATTCAGCATGTGAGTTGCCGGCGAGCCTCAGCGGCTCGGCAACAAGCTCCTCCGCCGCGACACGCGGACGCGCATTCAGGAACTGGGTGACGAAGCCGATTTCACGCCGGCGCAGCACGGCGATATCGACATCCGCGGCAGTCGCGAGATCGATGATCCCTTCCTTCGTATGATAATAGACATGGCCGCCGCGCGGCAGGTAGGAACGATAGAGCGTACGCAGCAATGTCGATTTGCCCGCGCCATTCTCCCCTTTGAGCAGAATGAATTCGCCTTCGCCGAGCTCGAAGTCGATATTCTCGAAGGCAAACAGCGTGCGCTTCAAATGATGCATTTCGAATTGCTTCGAGAGGCCTTCGACGCGCAACACCGGAGCTGGAACTTGTCGGGCGGAAACCTGAATGTTCATCGTCTTTCCCTCAAAGCTTCGCGTGCACGAGTTGCTGCGTATAGGCGTGCTGTGGGTCCTGGAAGATCTGGTCGGCGAGGCCCTGTTCGATCACCATGCCGCGCCGCATGACCAGAACCCGGTCCGCCATGGTGCGGATGACGCCGAGATCATGCGATACTAGAACCATGGTGATGGAACGGTCGCGCTGCAGGCGCTTCAGCGTGTCGAGAACCAGAGCCTGGACGCTGACGTCGAGACCGGTTGTCGGCTCGTCGAGCAGCAGGACGGCAGGTTCAAGCGCGATCGCCTTGGCGAGCTGCACGCGCTGCTGCATGCCGCCGGAAAGCTCGTTCGGCCGTGCGTCCATGCGCTCGATCGGAAATTCCGACGCGTCGAGGGATTGGCGTGCCCTTTCGCGCAGCTCGGCGAAATTGCGATTGCCGGCAATCAGCAGGCGTTCGGCGACATTGCCGCTGCTGGTGTGGTTCATCAGCAAGCCGAGATGCGGGTTCTGATAGACGATGCCGATATGATGCGCCCTCAGCATCCGCCGCTCAAAGCGATCGAGCGTGAAGAGATTGCGGCCCTCATGTCCCGGGAGCGCCAGATTATAAGTGCCGGTATCGGGCGTATCCTCAAGGTTCATCATCCTGAGGAGCGTCGACTTGCCGGAACCGGATTCGCCGACGATGCCAAGCACTTCGCCCGGATAGACGGTGACGTCGACGCCGGCAAGCGCCCGCACGTCGCCATAGTTCCGCGCGATATCGCGCATCGTCAGAATGGGATCCGCTAGCATCAGTCTCGGCGGCTGGCGGGTCGGCTCCGCTGGTCTTGCGAGGTCAAGGTTGGCCATCAGCCCATCCTTCCATTGTTGTACCAGGTCTCGCCGATCTCGACCGTTTCGGCCTCAGTCTTGCGGATATGCTTGACGCCGAAATGACTGTCGGACAATTCGTATTGCGAGGAGCCATCCTCCTGGGGAATCTCGTTCATGAAGAAGCCGGTGACATTGCTGCGGTAACAGGTCTTGTCCTGGTGATCTTCTACCCGGTAGGGCACATCGTCGAAGACCAAAGGCTCGACGCGCGTATAGGGCGGCACGGCAAAGATGCGTTTCTCGCGCCCAGCCGAAAGGATCGTCAGATGGTCGGCCTGGTTGAGCTTGGGCACATCCCAACGCGGGATCGGCGATGGTGTCATAACGTGTCGACCGTTGACCATGCTTGGATAGCTTGATCCCTGCATGATGCGGCCGGATTTGACGAGTTGTTCGTAGAGGATAAGCCAGAGCTGGCCGTAATCGGCATCGCCATGCATCTCGCGCGCCACCGACATATCAGGCTGAACGGGGCGCAACGGCTCCGGGTTCGGAACCTGCAGCACCAGGATCTGATCCTCGTGCAGCTTTTCCTCCGGAATTCGGTGGCGCGACTGGATGATGGTTGCAGCCATCGTGTCCTCAGTCTCGACGGCGCCGCCGACGCGGGCGACGAATTTGCGGATGCTGCTGGCATTGACGGAATCATCCGAACCCTGGTCGATCACTTTGACGACCGAGGTTGGCTTGAGCAGCGTCAGCGTCACCTGCAGGCCACCCGTTCCCCAGCCGCGGGCGATCGGCACTTCGCGGCTGGCATAGGGCACCTGATAGCCCGGCACGGCAATCGCCTTCAGAATGCGGCGACGCATCTCGCGCTTGGCGGATTCATCGAGGAAGCCATAGTTGAAGGCCATCCAGGGTTTTGTCAGGTCCTGAAGTTTCATAGCGCGACCTCCTCTTGTTGTGAGGGAAGCTTGTCGGTGTCCGCAAGTTTTGCGGCCGTGTTCTTGTCTGTCTTGACGCGGCGCAGCGCGTCCAGGCTGGACTGGAACGTGACGTAGTGCGGAAGCTTGAAGTGGATGCAGAAGCCGGAGCTTTCGACCGGCTCGGTATGATAGAGAACGAATTCTTCATTGGCGGCCGGATGCGGATTGGGCTGGCTGGAGGCGAGATCGAGTGTCGCCGCCGCAATCACCTTCACCTCGTTCCAGCCGAAGGTGGCCGAGAAGCCCAGTTCCAGCTCTTTCGACTTGGAGATGACTTCGGTCTGGCTGACGCGAACGCGGCCGGCGCTGAAGACCGTGCCGCAGGGGTGGCGCAGCCGGACCGGTGCTTCGGCCAGGCGCAATTCATTGACCGTCGGATGGACGGAGCTGTAGCCGCGCATTGTGGAATATCCGAGTGCGAGGGTTCCGCCGGTGTCGGCACGCGCCAGGCTTTGCAGCTTGTGCGCCCGCGTCGCGGGAAAGAGCAGCGGTTCGCGCGTCAGATCCGGGATATCATCCGGTGCGACCGTTTCGACCGGATGCTCCGGAATAAGGCCTTGCGCCTTCTGCCAACTGGTCAGGGAGGGTTGGCTCGCGGGGGCCGGTTCTGCTGCCGGGATCACCGGCTCGGGCACATAGTCCTCGCCCTTCAGCACATCGACCTGCAGCAGGCGATGCGAATAATCGAGCGTCGGCCCGAGGATCTGGCCGCCCGGAATATCCTTGAAGGCTGCTGAGATGCGGCGAACGGTGAAAAGATCCGTCTGGCCGACCGGCTCTGCAACGGCGATCCTCGGCTGCGTCGTCCGGTAGGCGCGTAGCAGCAGGATCGCCTCGTAGAGATCGCCGCCCGCCTGCGCCAAAGCCAGGGCAGCGAGGTCAGGCTCATAAAGCGACGCCTCGCCCATGACGCGGTCGATGAGATAGGGAAGGCCAGTCTTGACCGCCTCGACGCGCTCGCGGGTAATCGCGCCGAGATCGCTGCGAAACAGCCGCTCGGCCTGGTCGATGGCATATTCGCCGCCACGGGTTGCTACATAGGCCATCAGAGCACCTCGATTGTGGTTGAGCGGGGAATGCCGAGCAGGCGCTCGCCGTCGACGAGATAGAGATCCCAGCCGAGGGGATAACGGATCGCCTTGCGGCGCATCTGCCAGAAGCCGGGGTCGATGCCGCCGATCTCGATCGTAATGCTGTCCTTGATGCCGGGGCCGGTAAGGCGCAGCCGCTGCCCGGTGCCGAACCGTGCAGTCGCAAACAGCGTTGCGGCATCATCCGGATAGGCGAGGGTGCCGATGCGCAATGACGATAGTACTTCGACCTTTTCGGCGGAGTCGATTGCCGTAAAGACATAGTCCGCCTCGGCAAGTGGTGCCCGCCGGGCGCCAGTTGTGGCCAGCATTGTTTCCAAGGATGGGTCATCTGCAGCATGGAAGCTGCATTCGCGATCGAGCAGGCTCTCTGCGAGGGGCCAGAAGCCTTCTCCCGGCATCTCGCGCACCTGGCCGGGCCGGCTCAGGGCCCACAGGAGTGCCTCGAAAGTGGCGTTGGTACGGGTGTCGTCCAGGGTCGGCAGAAGATTGTGTGCCATGGTCAGAAGGTCTCCATCTGCACGCGGGTCGCTTCGACTTTTTGCAGCAGCAACCGATCCTCTGCTTCCTGATGGCGCCGTTCGGCATCCAGAAGTTCAAGGATGATGTCGGCCCGATGCCCGGCGGTGATCGCCGCATCGATGATCGCCATCGCCATGGCATGTTCAAGATTCCGGCCGATGACAGCGCCATAACCTTCGACAGATCGCTCCGGCACGCGGATATGCGCCTCGGACACCAGGACCTCGCCCAGATGAAAGGCCGTACCACGGACCGTATCGGTCAGTGGAAGCATGGCAAGGCCGGTGCGGTTGACGAGAACGGCGACCTCGCCGAGCGTGTCGAGCACTTGTTCGGCAGTCGCCTTTATGGCCTCCGGGCGGCCTGCTGCAAGAATTTCCAATGCCTGCGCATGGGGATAGGATTTACCGACCGGACTACCGGTCTTCTCCTCGGTCATGGTCTTCTTCCTTGGCAGTGGTTCGTTTGGGCTGGACGCCTCACGTCAGAAACATTCGAATAATTTCTATAATCATCCGAATGAATTGTCCATGTCGTTTCGCTGCGCAAGGGCGATATTTCTGATCCCGAATGACGGGGATGCTCAGCCTTCGCGCCGGCGCAACCATTTTGCAGTCACGCGGCTTGCTTCGCGCGCTGCGGCGGCTGGCTCCAGCCCTTCCAGCAAGGCGAACAGCAAGGCGCCGGCAAACCGATCCCCTGCGCCGATCGTATTTGCGGTATCGACCTTTGCCGCCGGCTCCACTTCCACGGTCGTCGATCCATCGAACAGGCTGATCGGGCGAGGCCCATCGGTCAGCACAAGCATCTTCAGGCGCGGACCGGCGATTTGACCGGCGCGCAGCCAAGCGACGTGGAGATCATCCGCGACATCGTCACGGGAGGAGATCACATAGTCGGCGGGACGCGGCGTTGCAGGCCGCAGCGGAAATTGCGAAATGACGAGCGGCTGGGCACCGATCTGACCGACAAGGCTCTCGTCGAGACTGAGCGCATTGATGTAGACGCCCGCGCTCGAGAGTTTCTCACTGGCCGTTAACGGCGCCAATTGCCTCGTGGGTGCGAGGATGGTCCTCTCTCCATTCGGTTCGAGGAAGATTTCCAGCGGCATGGTCTCGCCCGGCGCCATCGTGATGTATTGGCTGTCGAAGCCATCGGCGACGAGAGATTTCAGGGCTGCTTCACCCTGTTCGTCCTGCATCAGCCGCGAAAGGATGGCGACGTCGGCTCCCAGTTCCAGAAGCTGCCGACCCGTATAGAAGGCGCCGCCGCCGAGCCGGGTTGTCCGGGATGAGAACTGTATCCGCCGGCCCGGCACCAGTGGTGCGTCCAGCTGCCATATGCGGTCGTGATTGACCGATCCGATAACAATTACACGGGGCATGCTCTGCCTATCTGTCGTCAATGCCGGGGGCCAGCGCATCGACGATGAAGCGCTGTGCCAGCAGGAATATCAGAAGAACGGGCACGATCGACAGCAAACTCGTGGCCATCAATGGTCCCCATGCCCGATCGGCACCTTCAAGATCGGCAAAGGACGCGATACCGGTCGTCAGCGTCTTCTTGAAGGCGTCGTCCAGCACGAGCTGACCCCAGAGATAGATGTTCCAGGCGCCCATGAAGGAGATGACCGAAAGCGCCGCGATCGCCGGGATGACATTCGGCAGGCCGATCTCGATAAATTGCCGCCCCAGGCCGCTGCCATCCATCCGCGCTGCCTCGAACATCGAGGCCGGCAGCGACCGGAACGCCTGCCGCATGTAGAAGACGTAGAAGCCGATATAGGGGATCGACGGAATGATCATCGCCCCATAGGTGTTGAAGGCCTGCAGTTTAACGACGGCGATATAGGTCGGGATGATCGCCAGCACGCTCGGAAAGGACATGGTGGCTATGACGAACCAGAAGAGTGTCTGCCGCCCCCGAAATTCCAGTCGCCCAAAGGCAAAACCCGCAGGGACGGCGAGAATGAGCTTTCCGACAGTGATGAGCGTTGCCGTCAGCAACGAGTTCCACAGCCACATCCAGATGGGATGACGGCTGGCGGCGGCGGTGAAATTCGACAGGGTCGGATCTTCCGGCCAGAGCCGCACCGACTTCGACATGATGATCTCGTTTGGCGTGAAGGCGGCGGAAACCATCCAGACCAGCGGAAAAACGGTGACAATGCAGATCGCCAGCAGCGCGATATGAAGCAGCAGCCGGTGCAGCTTCGAGCCAAAATTGTTCATCTGTAGTGGACCCGCTTTTCGCTGACGCGGAACTGCAGCCATGTCACGGCAAGCACGAGCACGATAATGATGACGGCAACGGCACTTGCGGGTCCGAACTGGAAGAATAGCAATCCTTGCTGCCACAGGAAATAAAGCAGGCTCGAACTGGCGCCCGCAGGCCCGCCATGGGTCAGGACGTCGATAATGCCGACAATGTCGTCAAGGACGTGGAAGAAGGTCGTGACGCTGATGAAGAAGGCTGTTGGCGTCATCAATGGCAGACTGATGTTGAAGAAATGCCGCAGCGACCCCGCACCATCGAGCTGCGATGCCTCGCGCAGCTGATGCGGCAGGTTTGCCAGTGCCGCCAGCCAGAGGAGCATGTTGAGGCCGAAGGTCTTCCAGAATGTCACGAGGCTCACGCACAAGAGCGCCAGGCTCGGATCGGTATGCCAACGCGATGGTGGGAAACCGAAATAGCCGAGGATTTCGTTGAACAGGCCGTTGATGGGGTTGAACAACCACGACCAGGCGACGCCCGCGACGGAATAGGCGACGATCGTCGGCAGAAACAGGCTGCCGCGATAAAAGGCCTGCATCGGGTTCTTGCGCACCGAATGAAGCATGACCGCAAAGATCAATGGCACGATGATCTCGGCCGGGATGAGGACGATGCAATAGAGCAACGTATTCCAGGCTGCGGCGCGAAAATCGGCATTCTCGAAAACGGACGCATAATTGTCGAAGCCGACAAAACGGATGTCGGACGACAGCAGATTCCAGTCGATCACAGACAGCGCCATCGAAGCGATGAGCGGGCCGTAGAGGAATATTGCAACGGCGAGAACGGCTGGCCCCACAAACAGATAGGGGGCCAGCGATCTAAGACGAAATGGCATAATACTGTGCCTATGCCGAAATCAGGCCTGTCAGCTCGTCATGGGCGCCCTTGATGCCGTCGGCGACCGTCGTCTCCTTGAGCAGCATGCGCGAGACCCACTTGCGCCACACGGCTTGACCTTCGAGACCGCGCTTGCCCGGCCAGATCGTCTCTGCGGTCAAGCCGTCCGTCAGCTGGCCGGCGGCCGGCTTCATGAAGTCGTTGATCAGGGGAATGTCATGCGTCGACGTGTTGAGGTAGCCGGTCTGCGACCAGAGCGTCTGGCCTTCCTTCGAAGCGCAGAATTCAAGGAAGGCGAGCGAGGCTTCCGCCTGTTCCTTGTTACGGGTGTAAACGGCGATGAAATTGCCGCCGCTGTTCATCTTGCGTGGATGGTCCGGAAGGCTCGGGAACTTGGTCGTGATCGCCTTTGCAGCGCCGAAGGGGAAAGTGACGGCCGAGGTCGAGCTGGTCGTGCAGATGGCAAGGGCACCGGATTGGAATGCTGCCGTTTGTTCCTTGTCGCTGACTGGGAGCCAAAGACCCTCATGCGCCGGTGCGCAATATTCCGTCATGCCGGCGATGGCTTCGGGGCTGTTCAAGGCCAGCTTGCCGGCCGGATCGATAATAAAGCCGCCCGCATTCTGGATGAAGGACTGGCTCGTCCATTCATTGTTGGAGAGCGAGATCGGCGAACGATAGGTCGGATGCTTGCCCTTCAACGCGGCATCGAGCTTGCGGGCACTCTCGTAAAGCCACGTCGTATCCGGTGTTTCCGGCAGGTTCGGATCGAGGCCGGCCGCCTTCCAAATCTCGCTGTTGATATAGGTGATCGGCGTCGACATCGCCCAGGGAAGGCCGATGACCGCGCCATCAATGGTGACGAGCGGCAGCACGGAAGAACGGAAATTGGCAAGGATCGCCTCTGCCTTGGTGGCATTGATCTCACGCAGATCGCGGGCGCCAAGCGTGCGCTTGGCGAAATAACCGAATTTCCAGCCGGTGATCATCATGGCCGGCGGACGGCCGGCGGCGATGCTGGCGACGGCCTTTGCGGTCACCGCTTCATAGTCACCGTCGAAGCGGTTCGTAACAGTGACGCCGAGATTCTTGGCGTTGAATGCGTCGACAACCTTCTGGAACGGCTTGTCGGAGCCCCAGGTGCTCGAGATTTCAATGGCCGCATCGGCCGATCGAGCTGTTCCGGTCAGCGCGATGTTTGCGCCGATGACTGCTGTTGTACCTGCAATAAATTGCCGACGATTAAGCTCTACCATTATACCCTCATTATCCGAATGAATAATATATCATCCGGATATTTATCTAATGGTGGCAAATGACATCCATATGAAGAGGCATTGGCCTAATGGCAGAAGATCACGGGTAAAATTCGGTTCATCAACGATCTGTGGGACGTTCATCATTGAACAGAGATTGAAATACAATGCTGAAGCCGATATATGACATTCGAATGACATGGCTGGATTCGGATGGATGGGCATGGAGAAGAAGTCGCTGCACGGACAATGGCAGCAGGTCGAGAGCGATATTGCCGAGGATATTCTGACCGGCCGTCTGTCGCCGAAAGCGCAACTGCCGACGGAAACCGACCTGATGGACCGTTTCGGCGTTGGGCGCCATACGATACGGCGCGCTATTTCTCGTCTGGAAAGCCGCGGGCTTGTTCTGGTCGAGCAGGGACGCGGAACCTTCGTCAGGGATAGCCGCCTCGACTACCGTTTGTCCGAACGCACGCGTTTCTCCCAGAACCTGCTGGATCAGGGCCGAGAGCCGCTGGGGCAGGCGATCCACGAAGAAGTGGTTCCCGCTCCCGAGTTCATCGCCGAAGCTTTGCGGCTTCCGCACGGAGAGCCGGTCTATCATATCGTCCGCCGCGGCTTCGCCGACGACGAGCCGATAAATTACTCGCATGCCTATTATCCCGTGCGCCGCTTTCCCGGCTTTGACGAAGCGCGGCGCGGTGGGCGGAGCGTCACCGTCATTCTGGCCGAGTACGGCATACCCGACTATATCCGCCTGCGCACCGACATCATCGTCCGGTTGCCGACAAGCGAAGAGGCAAAGCAGCTATCGCAATCCATGTCCCAGCCGGTAGTGGCGCTTAGAAAAGTCGACGTCGATCTCAAGGGCACACCGATTTCCTATTCAGAGTCGGTTTGGCCGGGTGAGCGTGTGCAGTTCTCGATCGACAATACCAGCCAGCTTCTGGACGTGCTGACGCGCGGCGATGCCGGTTAAACGGACTTCGGCGGAAGAGCGAATGTGGCGCGACAGGCTGATCGGCGCAAACGGGCGTTCCCTATAGGCTAGATGGCCCATTCCGGATCGGTCGTGAAGGCAATGGTCAGCCAGCGGTCCGGGCTTTCATCGCCGATCGCCTCACCGATTTCATCGCGGATACGATCCCATTCCTCCAGTTTTCTTGCCGGTCCATCCTTGGGCACGATGAAGTAAAGCTCGATCTGCTTGCCGCGCCCGACGCGGGCGACATAGGAGCGGTAGGATTCGAAATTGTAGCGCTGGACGACGTCAGTCGCGACACGGTCGACATGCTCCCTGAGATCAGCCGGTGTCATGAGCATGATGTCGGCAAATGCCTGCCTGATCGTGCCGGCCGGTATGGGGATAACGATGATGCACACAAGGGCAAGCGCCACAGGGTCGACATAGGGCGACATCCATTGCAGGCTCGTTCCCTGAATGAAGAAGCCGAAGATAAAGGCGATGAGCAGTGCGGTGCTGAGGCCGCCGGTCATCACCCAGGCCTTGGCGTCCAGGGCGATGAAGCTCGATCTGAGCGTCCTGTTCATCCTCTGGGCGTAGATCGCCATGGCGAAGGCAATGATCATTGTCAGCACGGCATAAATGATGGCCTGGTCGAAGGAGAGATGCCGACCGCCGGCCATGATGCTGGCGACCGCATTGATCAATGCATAGATCGCCGCACCCGTCAGCAGGATGCCGTTAAGGCCGAGGACCATGGGTTCCAGATGCCAGAAACCCATGGTGAAATGCTTGGCGAACCTGCGGCTGCCTTCCGTGTCTGTTGCCGACGAGATGATCAGGTTGGAGACGATCAGCGCGACGATGGTCATGATCGCATCCGTCAAAGCGTAGACACCGTCGAAGACGATGGCGTAGGAGCCGGACAGGACGCCGAAGATAATGCCCGCGGCCGCAAGAACGAACGTTACGATGATGGAGACGCGCAGGACGCCTTGTTCGTTGCTCACTCTTCGATCCTCCTGAGGGATATCTCACACATGCTTCGATCGGTCCTTCTGTATACGGTTATACGACAGCTTTTCGCGGCGTCCTAAAACGGGCCAATTGATTGGAGCCCATCGACAAGTGTCGCGATTTTCATGGGCTCCCAAAGGACGCGCTCCGCCCCTGCCGCCTGAACTCGCTTGGCGTGACGCCGGCCAGTTTTTTGAAGTCCCGCGCAAAATGGAAGGGGTCGGGATAGCCGCATCTGGCGGCGATCTGCCCGATCTGCTCTTCCGTCACGACGAGTAGTCGTTTGGCGGCGTTGACGCGCTCGTGGCGAAGCCAGTCGAGAGGTGTCGTCCCCATCCTCTGACGAAACCGGCGAAACAATTGTGCCTGGCTGAGATTGGCGGCCGCTGCAAGTTCCGTCACGCTCCAGGAATGTGAAAGATCGGCCCGTACGGTTTCCAGGACGCGCTGCAACCTCTGTACCGCGCCGCTGAGATCGCCGCAGTCGGCGCGCTCGGACACCAGCGTCGATATCAGCTGTGCGAGCAGGGCAAAACACCGGCTGTCGGCCAGGAAGCCGCTTGTCTCCACCTCCTTGAGAATGTCTTCGAAAAGCGGCTGCAGATCATGTTGAGCCGCCGTAGCGAAGACAGGATTTCCACCCACGCCCAGATTATCGAACAGGGTGTCGAGCCCGTGACCGACGAAGCCGAGCCAGAGATACGACCAGTGAGAATGGTGCGGCTCACAGCCATGCGAGTAGAGCATCGAGGAGTCGAGCCAGGCGATTGTTCCCTGTTGCAGCAGGTTTGATTGTCCGTTGACGTCAAGCACGCCTTTGCCGCTGAGGGTGAGGATCAGGGTATGCTGGTTGAAGCGCTGGGCGATTGGCGCTTCTGTGGGGCTGCAGATCCGCCGTCCGGCGGCCAGGAGCGAATAGGGTAGGGCCCGCGAGAGCCGGCCCGGCGTTTGAAAGAAGACCTCATCGAGGGCGCGGATTTCCGCCGCTGTTGCTTCGTCGACCATGGTGGCCCGACCATATCCGAGGATGAGAGTTTTATCCATATGGGCGCGGTTCGCATCTATGTCTTTCTGTTGTAGGGAAGGTTATTCTGCGCCAGTTTAACCGGAATGGAGGAGATCCAGGTGGCGATGACGGCAACCCAATCATTTGATCCGCTCTCGCAGGCATTCGCAGAGGATCCCTATGCATCCTATCGCGCACTCCGCGCCAGCGAAGGTCCGGTTTATTACGAGCATTTCGATATATGGCTGCTGTCGCGCTACCAGGATGTTGCCGCCGCCGCCGGCGACAAGACGCTGGTGCGCTCCCTTGAATTCTTCCTCTCTCCCGAGGAGATCCAGGAGCACAAGGTTCGGCTGAACTGGCATGACATGCCGAACCATTCGCGCTTCGTGCAGTTCAGCATGCTGGATTCCGATGGCGAAACGCACGACCGTCTGCGGCGCAAGGTTTTCCGCGAATTCACTCCCGCTCTCGTCGCCCGCCAGCGCGGGATGATCCAGGATTTCGTCGACAAGCTGCTCGACCGGCTGCTAGAGGCGGGAACGATCGATTTCGTCGAGGATCTTGCCTCGGAAGTCCCAGGCCATATCATCGGCTCGGTGCTCGGTGTGCCGGACGAATATGCGGGGCAATTGCGCCGATGGTCGGAGCAGGTGGTGCAGTATTTCGACGTCGACCGCAGCGCCGAACGCAAGGCGATTGCCGAGCGCGCGACGACAGAGTTCTACGAATTGCTGAAGGAGCTCATTGCCGATCGCGTGCGCAGCCCGCGCGACGATCTCCTCTGTCGGCTCACGCAGGCCTATACCGCCGGCGAGTTGACCGAAGACGAACTCGTTTCCACCTGCATGCTGATCTTGATGGCCGGACACGGCTCGACGATCGACGTGCTGGGCAGCGGAATGCACGCTCTCTTGCAGCATTCAGACGCTCTGGCCAAGCTCAGGGAAGCGCCGACCGCTATGCCGACCGCCATTCAAGAAATGTTCCGCTACGAGTCGCCGCTGCCATTCTTCCATCGCTATCTCACCGAGGAAAAGGTGATCGCGGGCAAGAGCCTGCCGAGAGGCACCAAGGTCGGCCTGCTCTATGGTGCTGCCAATCGTGATCCCGAGCAGTTCGACACGCCTGACCAATTCAATATCGAGCGAAGCCCCAACCGCCATCTGGCGTTCGGCGGTGGCGCGCATTTCTGTCTCGGCAATCATCTCGCCCGCCTCGATATGGAGATCATTTTTACGACGCTGCTCCAGCGAACGCGCTCCATCGAATTGCTGGACGAACGTCCCGCCTACAAGCGCGGACTGTCGGTTCGTGGGCCGCAGCGGCTTAACATCAGGCTTATTCCCGCTTGAGCGGGTTGTCGAAAGCATGGAGAATGCAATGTGTGAAATCGTGTTCGTCGACTCCGCTGGTCAGGAAAAGCGTGTGCGTGCGGAGAATGGCGAGACGCTGATGGCCGTTGCCGTCAGGAACAACATCGATGGTATCGTGGCGCAATGCGGCGGCGCCTTGGCCTGCGGGACCTGTCATTGCTACATCGATCAGCCGCACCTCGATCTGCTGCCTCCGCCTTCTGAGGAGGAAGCTGACATGATCGAGTTCGTGATGGACCCGACCGCCAACAGTCGCCTTAGTTGTCAGATCCTCTTGAGCAGCGTCACCGACGGAATGCGCGTGGTCGTTCCGGATAGTCAGCACTGATCCCAGGCATCTTGGCAATCGACAGGGTTGCTGAATAGAAGACGCTGCCATTTTCTATTCCGAAGGCCTGGCTTGGCAGAGTTGCGATCGAATACAGCGGGGGTTTCCAATGGAAGACAATCCGCTATAAGGTCTTGTCTTGGAGAGATCATAAGCGATTGCGCTACCGCAATTGCGACTATGAGGCAATCCTCAGCCCTTCATCCAAGCTGATCCTGAGTCAGACGCGGCCCGTCACTGAGCGCACATCCGAGCATTATGGCTAAACAGACAAAACCTTTCGTCCTCGAAATCAAATCCTCCCGCCGAATGAGAACAAGGCCTGCCGAACAGGCAAAGTCGATCTGGGGCTCCTTCGCCTCCGACCTCAAGCAGAGCCTGGCGGAAAACGAGGAGCCTGCGGTCAGCGCGCCTGTGCGCGAGCACTGTACCGAGGTGTCGGATCCGGTCCAGGCTATTGCAGCCAATCACGATGAAGTCTCAATTTCGCCGCCCAGATCCGGGTTTGTCGAAAAATGGGCTGCGAAGAGGGCGGAAAAGCCGAAGGCGGGCGCGGCGGATATGGTCGCAACATTCCTCAGGCGGCTTGAACGGCAAAAGACCTTGCTTGCCGAATTTGAGGCGGATCCCAGCGGCTTCAACAGCTGGCGATCCGCGTGGTTTCGCAAGGTGAATGGCGGCTTCGGTATCAGCATCGGTTATGACCGGATCGATGCCGGCGGTGGTCTGCGATACATCGTTGTCGAAACCCTCCGGGATGTCTCCGAATTCCTCGATGATCTCGGCCACCACGCACAAACCGACAAGAATTTTCAACGCGCCCTTAGCGAAAGCCGGTCACGGCGTGCCGGGCGCAGAGTTGGCGCCACGGCAGCCTAGGGGATCTTATCGTCTCTCGAGACAGTGTCTCTTAGTCCGAGGCGCCATACGGCTAAATTGCCGTGAAGCCATTATCGACGAAGAGATGGATGCCGTTCACGAAATTGGATTCGTCAGAGGCCAGGTAGAGGGCGGCTCGTGCCACATCCTCCGGCTCGCCGATCCGGCCCTGTTGCGCGGCGATCGCGGCATCGGAAACATCGACACCAAGCGCCTGCAGCTCGGCGACCTCGCGCAGGCCATGCGGCGTGCGGATAAAGCCAGGGCAAACCGCGTTGCAACGAATATTTCGGTCGCGGAATTCGACGGCTATGGCGCGAGCGAACATATGAACGGCACCTTTCGTGGTGTCGTAGAGTACCTCCATCGGCGTAGCAGCAACTGCCGAGATCGACGATGTGCAGACGATGGAACCCCCGCCAGCCGCAATCATGCCCGGCAGGACGGCTTTGGTCATCAGGAACATCGAACGCACGTTGACTGCGTGCAGCCATTCCCATTCCTCAAGCGTCGTTTCGAGAAACGGTTTGATGACGATCGTTCCGGCGTGATTGAAGAGTACGTTTGCGGCACCGAAACGATCCTCGATGCCCTTCACGGCGCCATTGACGGCCGCTTCGTCCGAAACATCGGCGACCCAATGATCGGCGCTGCCGCCGCCGCTGCGAATGGATTGCACCGTCTCCGCCGCGGCATCGCCATTTCGGTCGATAATTGCGACTTTCGCTCCTTCCGCCGCAAACAGACGTGACGCCGCCCCGCCCATCCCCGTGGCTCCGCCAGAGATGATGGCAATCTTACCCTTTAGCCTGTCCGTCATTGGTTCCTCGCTTGATGTCCGAAAATGTGGATCGAACTACAATTCACGCGCGGCATAAAGCGATATTTCTCAACGATCCGGGGATATAAGCTTGCCGATTTCGGCAGCCAACTGCGTTTGCGTATACGGTTTTCCGAGCCTTGCGACATCGAGATCCGCACCGGCCGGCAATTCGGCATATCCGGAGGCAATGAGGATCGGTAGGTCGGGAGCAATATTACGGGCTGCTTTGGCCAATTCCGCACCGGTCATGCCGGGCATGGAATAATCGGTGATCATCAGGTCGAAGCCGCCGCCGCTGTTCAAATATTCGAGCGCCTCCTTGCCCGAATGCGCCTCAGTCACCTCATGACCGAGATCGCTGAGCATATCGGCGGAGCTCATCGCGATCAGGACATCATCGTCGACGAGCAGGATCTTCTTTGGTCCCGCGGCCTCTTCCGGGCTCACTGGCGTCACCTCGACAACGACGTCTCGGGAGCTCGTGGATGTCGAGACCGGTATCCAGAGCTCAGCCGTCGTCCCCTTGCCGATGCTGCTGGCTAGTCTGAGATCGCCTTTCAACTGCAGGGCAAGCCCATGGATCATGGATAGGCCGAGCCCCGTTCCCTTTCCGAGTTCCTTCGTGGAGAAGAACGGCTCTATGGCCTTTTGCAGCGTTTCTTCGTTCATCCCATGCCCCTCATCGACCACCGACAGAACAAGATAGTTCCCGGCCGCAAGAGTCTCTGTTTTCTCGGCCTGTTCTTCCGCCCTCAGTTTTATCCATATGGTGCCGCCATCGGGCATGGCATCCCGGGCGTTGACTGCGAGATTGAGCAGAGCCAACTCCACCTGATTGCTGTCTGCGGACACGAAAGGGAGGGCGGCGGGAATTGACGATTCAATTCGAATAGCCGAGCCGACGGATCGTTTCAGGAGATCTTCCATTCCAACGACAAGCCCGCCCAGATCGACCGGGCCGATGCGAAGGTCCTGTCGGCGTGCAAACGCCAGCAGTCTCTGGGTGAGAGAGGCGCCTCGCTTGGCGCCTTGCAACGCCCCGTCGATCAGGCGGCCTGCCTTTACGTCGTCTCCGACATGTTTGCGAAGCAACTCAAGATTGCCGAGGACTGCCATCAGCAGATTGTTGAAATCGTGGGCGACCCCGCCGGTCAACTGGCCGATAGCCTCCATCTTCTGTGCGTGACTAAGCTGTTCCTCCGCGCGCTCGCGCTGGCTGACCTCCGCCATGACGACAGCGTGCGCCTGTTCGAGTTCAAGCGTACGCTCCGCCACTCTTTCCTCCAATATTTCATTGAGCTGCCGCTGATGTTCCTCGGCCTTCAGTCGCGCGGTTATATCGGCCGACACACCGACCAGCTTGATCGCCTTGCCCGCTCGATCTCGATGAAGCTGGGCGTGGATTTCTGCCCAGTGGACCGAACCGTCGCCCCAGATCGTCCTGTATTCGATCGAGTAGTCCGCCCCTGTGTTGACCGTGGTGGCCACCGCATTCTGCATGCGGTCAAGGTCTTCCGGGTGGACGGTATCCAGCAGGTCACGATAGGTGAAGCCGAGGTCGGGGTCGCGTCCAAAAATCCGCTTGCAGGTTGCCGAGGTGATCAGCTCCTTGGTCGCAAGGTCGAGCTCCCAGGCGCCTAGCCGCCCGGCCTCGATTGCGGTTTGCAGCCTCCGCTCGCCTTCGTCCAGGGCTTCGATGCGCAATCGCGCTTCGTATTGGCGACGTCGTCCCCGCAATGCCGATCGGGCGACGCTGACGAAGGTTGTTACATGGAACGGACGTTCGATGAAGCTGACATTGCCGAGGATTTCCGAAAGCCTTGCGGCGGCGGGATTGCGCTCGGGGCCGCCGCCGCGGTTCGTCATGATGATGAACGGCAGGTCGGACCAGCTCGGCTGGGCTTCGATCCAGGCGGACATTGCGCGCAGGTCCGCTGAGCGCAATGTCTCTTCGGTGATGATTGCAAACGCCACATCGTCGCTCAGACTGGCGACAAAGGCGGTGAGATCCGGCGCCACTTTCGAATTGACGCCTGCCTCCTGCAGCAACGAGGCTGCAATCTGTGCATCGCGTCCGAGAGGAGCGTGGATAAGGCCGATGGTATCTCTATTAGGAATGATCGCCATCCTCGTCTGAATTCGAAAGCAGCGGGTGCCTTTCGTTCATGAAAGTCGGTACGCCCCGCAGGACGCCTTGAAAGCCGGAAAGAGGTTCGCCCAAGGTCAAGCCGGCATGCGTAATCCGAAATTCCCGAATGGTATCCTCATGTTTGCCTGTGCGCTTTTTGATGACGGATACTGCCCGCCGGACCTTCCCGAGCGCTTCGAAATAGCGAAGCAGGATGACGGTATCGGCGAGATAGGTCACATCGACAGGAGATTTCATATCTCCGACGAGCCCGTGCTGGGCAACCGTGAGGAAAGTGTTGGCGCCCTGCCGGTTGAGATATTGCAGCAGCTCATGCATGTGCAGAATGAGCGCGTTTTCCTCCGGCATCGACGCCTGGTAGCCGTTGACGCTGTCGATGACGACGGCCTTTGCGTCATAGCTCGCGACGCGGTCCCTGACACGCTGGGCAAATTCACCGGGTGACAGCTCTGCCGCATCCAATTGCTCGATGTGGATCAGGCCTGCATCTCGCATGCCCTCCAGGTCAAAGCCCATCGCCTTGGTCCGCGAGAAAAGCAGGCCTAGTTCCTCGTCAAAGACGAAAATGGCCGCCTTTTCGCCGCGCTTGGTGGCCGCATCGACGAACTGCAGTGCAAACAGGCTCTTGCCCGTTCCTGCCGGGCCGATCAGGAGCGTGCTCGAACCGCGCTCGATGCCGCCACCCAGAAGATCATCGAACTCCGGGATGCCGCTTTTAAGCGTGGTGCGCTCGAACCCCATTTTATGTTCTATCGCACGCAGACGGGGGAATACGGCGACGCCGCCCGTCTTGATGATGAAATCATGATAGCCGCCGCGAAAGGATTGCCCGCGGTATTTGATGATCCGCAACCGCCGACGCTCCGATCCGTAATCGGGGGCCAGCTGCTCCAGATGGATGACGGCATGAACGACGCTATGAACGGTCTTGTCGAGGATATCGGATGTCATGTCGTCGAGAAGCAAGACGGTAGCGTCGGACCTCGAGAAGAAATGCTTGAGTGCCAGGATCTGGCGGCGATACCGCAGCGAACTCTGCGCCAGCAGCCGGATTTCCGAGAGGCTGTCGATGACCACTCTTTGCGGCTTCATGCGCTCGAATGTCTCGAAAATGAGCTTGGTCGTCTCGCCCAGTTCGAGGTCGGACGAATATAAAAGGCTTTGCTGCTGATCCGCGTCGAGAAGGCTTTCGGGCGGGACAAGCTCGAAGATCCGGATCTGATCGCCGATTTCCATGCCATGGGAACGGGCGCTGTCTCGCAACTCGTCTTCGGTTTCTGAAAGGCTGATATAGAGACAGCGTTCGCCCTTGACCGCTCCCTCCAGAAGGAACTGCAGGGCAATCGTGGTTTTGCCGGTGCCCGGCGAGCCTTCCAAGAGAAATACGTGACGGCGTGTCAATCCACCGGAAAGCACATCGTCGAGACCCGCAACGCCGGTCAATGCCTTTTCATGCAACTCTTCAATCATTTTTTCTCCTAATCTCTCCAAGATGCAGAGCTTAGATTGCGAGAGCAAATACCGGCCTCCGGCAGCTGCTCGAATGCTTGTTCTATCTTCAGCAAGCCTGAGGATCGCCCGATGATGATGAAGAGGCGATCTTCGCTGTATATCTCGCTGTAGCGTGAAGGTTGGTGCAACGATCAGCTGGCACCATCAGCCCATGTTTCATTGTGCGACGGCTATCCTTCAGCGTCGGATTACGCGCATGAGAAGCGACGCGACGAACAATATGAGAAAAAGAAAGAATAGGACGTGGGCAATGGATGCCGACGCGCCTGCAAGACCACCGAAGCCGAGAGCACCTGCAATCAAAGCAACGACAAGAAATAGCAGTGCATAGTAAAGCATCTTATCCTCCATCTGTGGTCAGACAGAGAACGAGAACAGCCCTTGCTTTGTTCCATCCCGGTGATGCAAGCACAAACCGGAAGAGGAAACGGCCTCAAGATCTTCGGTCATTGTCATGCACGGTAAGTGCGCGAAGAACTCAGAGGTCGGCGTCAAACACTGCTGCGGCAATGGCTGATATTTACGTGGCGGTGGGACGGCATGCGGATGAGGGGCCGTCGAATTTCTAACCCGTTAGCGCTGTGATCTCATTGCCTGTCGCGGCCGTCCAGGGCCGCCTTTGCCCCATCGAAAACCGTAAGGGCGCATTGGCCGGCAACGAGTACTGCTGCCGGATCGCGATCGACGGCAACGGTGGCAAGTGCACCTTCGTAGAGAAGAGCAAGATGTCTCGCCGGCTGGCTGTCGGTAATGCCGGCTTCGGCCAGAATAGCCGCGAAAATGGCGCGGACGGCGCGTTTGTGTTCTCGCGCAACGTCCACGATGCGAGCGGAATCGCCATGCTCGGCAACCGCGAGTGCGAAGGCGCACCCCCTGAATTCGCGGCTGTCGGCCTTCTTGAAGAGCTCCTGGAAAATGACCTCTATCTGCTCGCGCTGCGTTGCCGTTCGCCGCCTCACATCCTCCAATGCGTTGATGACACGCTCGTGGCGTTGGCTCAGATAGGCTGCGACCAGATAATCCTTGGAAGGAAAATGGCGATAGAGGGTCGCCTTGGCGATGCTGGCTTCCTCGATGATCCTTTCGATGCCGACCGCGCGGATGCCCTCGCGATAGAACAACACGCCGGCGACCTCGAGGATTTGTTCGGATATGGACCGTCTCATGGGTATTCGTAGCGCCTATGCTCAGTTCGACGTATGGGGAGCGGAAAACAGATATAAGGTTGTGGCGGGATTTGCATCCCCATCGGCAAGATCAACTCCTTGAACTTGCCGGCGCATCCGATCCGTACCCGCCGGGCGCTTCGATCCCGGCTGTTTGATCGTTTTGCCTTGCTCCCTCGATAGCACCCTCACCGAAAGCCGCGACAAGCCTGGCTCTGCTGTGCCAGTCACCAGGTGGGCGACCAGCCGAGGTCTGGTGCCACTGTCTCCGCGAGATCGGTCAGCAGCCGCACATTCTCGGCGAGACCGAAGGCGGGCGGCAGGAAGAGTACAATCTCGTCTGCTGCGGCAAGGCCCGGGTCGTTGAACACGGCCTCGAGTACCTCGTCGGGCGCGCCGTGAAAGACCGGCGAAATCTGAGCGCCGACTGGCTGGTTGGCCGGCGCGAGCGCGCCCTTGGGACGGGACGCGGCTATCCCCTGGGTGCGACGCTCGAGATCGTAGGCAGCGTATTTCTCCCGGAGTTCACTAGTGGTGCCGACAAGGACCGAAGCGGCGACGGCCACCGGTGGCGGCTCGGTTCTCCAAGTCTTGTGCCAGGTGATCCGAAAAGCCTCGATGCAGCGGGCCTGATATTCGCCAAAACTCTCGCCTTCGGCGTGGTCGTGCTGCACGGTTCCAGAGATGAGCCCGATTCCGAGTTCAGCGGCCTGCACCGCGGAGCCAAGGCTCGCCGATCCCTGCCGAATCCGGGACCGCAATGTTGGGCTGTGCGGCGTCACGCGCAGCTCGGCGCCCGCAGGAGCACCCTGGCCCGACCCGGCGACGGTGTGAAGGACTTCCCCCGAGATCGCGGCAAGGAAGCGGGCCTGGCGGCGCTTGGCCTCCGTGCGGGCGTCGGTATCAACGGTGCCGAAGACGGCGTCAAATGCGGCGTTGGCACCGGTCGAGATTGCCAATTCCAGCCGGCCGCCAATCAGCAGATCGGTCGTGCCGGCCGCCTCGGCGAGCAGGATCGGGTCCTGATAGCGCATCGGGATCACAGCAGAGCCCAGCGTGATGTGCTGTGTGTGCTGGCCAGTTGCGGCGAAAAACGGCAGGGGCGATGACAGATAGTGGTCGAAGTGCCGCTGATAGGCCCAGCCCGACTGGTAACCCAGGCGTTCGGCTGCCTTGAACAGCTCGATCCCATCACGCAGTCCCTGCGCCGGCCCGGCATCATCGTTGAAGGATACCCTTGTGTTGAAGCCGAGCCGCTGCTTCGGGCGGAATGGCGAGGGCTGGATGCCGGCGGACGCTGCGATGCTCATGCGATCTTTTCCTGATTGATGATCCGGCGGAGTTGCGGATGGGGCGCACGACCGATGCCGGCGGCACCGGACGGGATCGATTGCAGCAATGATACGGTGTAGGGCTGCTGTGGGTTGTCGAAGATATCCGTCACGGTCCCATGTTCGACGATGCGCCCGTGTTGCATCACCGAGACGGTGTGGGCGAGTTGGCGCACAAGGGCCAGATCGTGCGAGACGAACACATAGGTCAGGCCAAGGTTGGCTTGCAGCGAAAGCAGCACCTCGACGATATCGGCCTGAACGCTGACATCGAGCGCGGAGGTCGGCTCATCGAGAACGATCACATCAGGCTTGAGGACGAGTGAACGGGCAATCGCCACGCGCTGGCGCTGGCCGCCTGACAAGGCTTGCGGCTTGCGAGCGAGCAGATGCTCGCCGAGCCCGACATTGGCGATCGCTTCGCGTACTCGTTCGGCCCGCTCATTTCGGGTTCCGATCCTGAACCGGTCGAGTGGCTCGCGCACCAATTGCTCGACTTTCCAGGTCGGGTCGAGTGAGATGAACGGGTTCTGGTAGACGAACTGAAGGTGGCGCCACACGTCGCGCAGCGACTCCTGCGAGCGGCCGGCAAGCTGTTCGCCGGCGACCGAGATATTGCCGGTATCGGGTTGTTCGAGCCCCAGTAGCAAGCGGATTGTCGTCGTCTTGCCCGAGCCGGACTCGCCCACCAGCGCATGCGTGGTACCCGCCGGGACTGTGAACGACACGTCGTCGACAGCCTTCAGTATCCTGCCGCCCACCGTGAACGTCTTCGTGACCGCGTTGACTTCGATCTTCGGTGCCTTGTCGGCGGCGGTATAGAGGAGGCGAAAACCGGGGTTGCGCAAAGAGGCATAACGGTCGGGGTTCAAGGCCGGGACGTCGGCATGCAGCTTTCTTGCATATGCAGACGCCGGTGAAGAGAAAACGGTTTGCGTTCTACCAGCTTCCTGGATGGTGCCGTCCTTCAGCACCACCAGCGAGTCCGCCCTTTCGGCGGCGATCGCCAGATCATGAGTGATGAGAAGCAGGCTGATATCCAGATCTTGTTGCAACCGCGACAGCAGGTCGAGAATGCGTTTCTGTATGGTCACATCGAGCGCGGAGGTCGGCTCGTCCGCGACCAGAAGCGAAGGTCTTGGAAGGACCGCAAGGCCGATCAGCACACGCTGCAACATGCCGCCGGATAGCTCGTGCGGGTAGGAGTCATAGACACGCTGGGTGTTATCGAGCCCGACCTGGGCGAAGGTCTCGAGGACAAGTGCCTTGCGGATGACAGCATCGCGCTCGCCGATAAGCGCGGCCGCCTCCATCGCTTGAGCGCCGATCGTGCGCACCGGATTGAGCGCGTTGCCTGGGTCCTGCGGGATGAAGCCGATGGCCTTTCCCCGCAGCGGCCTGAAACGGCGCTCGGACAATGCCAGCACCTCGTGACCGTCGAACTCGACGCGGCCGGTGGCTCGCCCCCCATTCGGAAGCAGCCGCAGCACCGCGCGGGCGATGGTCGACTTGCCGGAGCCGGACTCTCCGATCAAGGCGAGGCTCTTGCCGCGACCCAGCTCGAACCCGACGTCGGTAACGACCTCATGCGGCCCGTAGGAGACCGACAGGCCGTCGATCCGCAGCAAGGGGCTTGCCGTCTGCGTGGAAGGCTCGATTGTTTCGGCGTGATGAAGGGCGAGGGTCAATCTGTCTTGCGTAGCCATCGGCTGATCCTGTTCACGGAGAGGACGGTCGCGATCGTGATGAAGGCGGGCGCATATACGAGCCACGGCCATTTGAGGTAGTCCTTGCCGATCGAGATCAGCAGGCCCCAGTCGGAGGCGGGGGGTGGGTCGCCGTAGCCGAGGAAGGCGAGGCTGGCGATCACCAGGATCGAGTCGCCGAACTGCAGCACTGCAAGGGGAAGTACCGAGCGCGACGCGTTCGGCAGCACATGGCGCCACAGAATGTGCCAGCGCGAGCCGCCCTGCAGAAATGAAGCCTCGACGAACGTCGCCTGCCGGGTCTTGATGACCTCCGAGCGCATGACGCGGGCGAAGACGGCCACTGCCGAGACGCCTGTGGCAATAGCGGCGTTCGTCGTGTCGAAGCCGATCGCGGTCACCACGATGACGGCAAGCAGGAATTTCGGAATCGCCAGCAGCACGTCGACCAATCGGGCGAACAGGATATCGACCCACCCACCGAGGAAACCGGCCAGCAGGCCGATGAAGCCGCCGGCGACAACGCCAATGACGACGGCGATGAGCGCGCTCCTCACGGACGAAGCCGTGCCGTAGACGACGCGAGTATAGACGTCGCGGCCCAGTTGGTCGGTGCCGAACCAGTGCGCGATACCGGGGCCGAGCAGTTTGTGGGCGGGGACACCGATGGCCGGGTCATGGCTGGTGAACAGGCCCGGCACAAGCGACCAGGCAATCACCAGCGCGATGATGGCGAAGGCGAGCGCAACGGTCGGCGGTATACGAAAGGCTGCCTGCCGGCTCTTTGCCTTGGTATGCGTGGTGGAGGTGACGGAGGCGAGGGTCAAGATGCCAGCTCCTCGGAAATGCCCGCCGCATTGTCGTCAGCGGTGACAGGGCGCCGGTCGGAATTGCCAAGCAGCTTCACGCGCGGGTCCAGCAACGGATAGGCAAGGTCTGCGATCAGGTTTACGAGCACGAAGACCACCGCCGCCAGCGAGACGACCGCCTGCAGGACGGGCAGGTCCTGGGTGCTGACCGAACGCTGCACCAGGCTGCCGACACCGGTGCGCCCAAAGACTGCCTCCGTGATCAGCGAGCCGCCGAGCAGTTCACCGATGGTGAGCGCGACGATCGTGATGACCGGGAGGGAGGACGGCTTCAGCAGGTGCTTGGCAAAAAGGCGCATCTGCCCGAGGCCGCGACTGCGCGCGACGGCGGCATATTCCTGCCGGGACTCGTGGTCGAGGTTGGCGATCAGCACTTCGGCGATTTGTGCCGAGATGGGGATGCCGAGCGCGATTGCCGCAAAGAGGGTGGCCCAGACGCTGTCGGGTTCGATGACGCGGAAGAGACCGAGCTGAAAACCGAAGATGTGGATCAGCACCAGGCCGATGACGAAATTGGGCACGGACAGGAACAGGGACGGAAAGCCGCGCAGCAGGCCCTGGCCAAGCCGCTTTGGCAGAAACTGGGTGCCGTAGGCGATCACCATTGCCAATAGCAGCGCCACGACAAGGCCCGTAGAGGCGAGGATCAGTGTCGATGGCAGCACCTCTCCGATCAGGGTTGTCACGGGCCTATTGGTTCGCATCGACAGGCCGAGGTCACCAGTCAGGAAGTTCGAGAGGGATGTCGACAACTGCACTAGAACCGGCTTGTCCAAGCCCTGAGCGGCGATGATTTCCTGGATCTCTTCCTCGGTGAACCCGTTCTGCGGGTTACGAAGAACGTTGGTCACGGGGTCGCCCGGCAGGATGCTGACGACGACAAAGGTCAGGACGTAGGCCAGCAGGATGACGACCAGGGCCTGGACGAAGCGCTTTGCGGCGTAGTTTAGGTAGACATTCTTCATGCCGCTCACATCCTTCCGTTGCTCGATTGCACTGCGGGTTAGTCGGTGATCGTGGCCGTGTAGTAGCTGGCATAGGCGACGCCGTTGTACGTCTCGCCCTTGAGCTTCGGGGACTGCACGTAGATCCGCTGGACGATCTGCGTGCGCGGGATGAAGTAGCCCTGTTCGAGGACATACTTTTGCAGCTCATCGAGAAGCGGCGCACGGATTTCGGCAGAGCCGGCGCTGGCAATCTTGTCGCGCAGCTCGTTGATCCTCTGGTCCCTTTCATCAAGGGCAAACCAGTTCTCGCCATTGTTGGCGTTGGTGAGGATGCCGGCGACGGTGCCGGCGTCGATGAAGCTGCGTGTCACCTCATAGGCCGCTACAGCGGGGCCGCCGAACGCGACCTTTTGGCCAAACGTCACGACGTCATAGGCCCGGATGTCGACCTTCCAGCCGATCTTGCCGAGTTGCTGGGCGATGAGCTCATCGATCGACTTGGAGGTTGCGAGATAGGGGTTGGAGTAGATTGTCAGCGACAGTTGCTTGCCATCCTTCGCGCGGATGCCGCCAGCGCCCTTGATCCAGCCCGCCTCATCGAGGAGTTTCTCGGCCTTATCCGGGTTATAGGCCAAGAGATCGCTGTGGTCGGTCGCGCCGGGCACGTTGCTCTGGATGAAGGATGTCGCCAGCTTCCAGTCGGGCGTATAGACGGTGTCGATGATTTCCTGGCGATTGATGCCGGCCTGCAGAGCCTGGCGCACCTTTACGTCATCATAGGGAGCGAGCTTGGTATTGACCGCCCAGCCGTTGACGAAGCCGAGATAGCGTGGTGTCGCGATGGTGAAGCCGTCGGCCTTGAGAGATTGCAGCTCCTGCGGCGAAGCATTGTAGGCAACGTCCGCCTGGCCAGACTGAACAGAGGCGACGCGCAGCGACGGCTCGGACACCAGCTTGTAGGTGATTGAATCGAGATAGGCCGGGCCGGTGTGGCCGACTGCCGGGGGACCCCAATTGTAATCCTTGCGCTTCACCAGCTTTACGAAGTCGCCTTCCTTCCAGGAACTGACCAGATAAGGGCCGCTGCCGGAGGTCTTGCTGAGGTCAGCCTGCTGAGGTGCGGGCAGGGCAATCGTCTTCGGAGAAATCAGGATCGAGCCGTGATAGCCGAGTGTCGGGATGAAGCCGAGCGTCGGCTTCTTGAAGATGACTTTTACGGTGCTTGCGTCGACCGCCTCGGCGCGGTCGTAGGTCTTCGGGAAGAGCCCGATGGGGTTGATGCCTTCCTTCTTGCGGCCGGCGTACCAGATATCGAGATTGGCGACGACAGCAGCTGCATCGAGCGGGGTACCGTCGGAGAAGGTCACGCCGCTCTTCAGGTGGAGCGTGAATTCGGTGGCGCTGTCGTTTTGCTCCCATCGCTCTGCAATCCAGGGGCTGACCTTGCCGTCTGCATCGACGTAAACAAGCTTATCGGTGACGTGGCCCCAGATGTGGCCTTGAAAGCTGGAGATCGCGCTGTTGTTCGGGATCCAGGTGTCACCCAGCGAATCGATGAGGAAGGTGATGTCACCGCCGTTGCGCGGGCTGTCGGCACTCAGAGCCGGGCCAAGCCCTGCCGCCGTCACGAGAGCGCCGGTTGCGAGTGCGGAGGTGGCAATCAGAAGGTGGCGCCGGCTAAGGGAAAGTGAAGAAAATGGTTTGGTCATGAAACGATCCTGCATTGCTGGACGGGAAGATCATGGCCCATAGCGTAAGGAGGCGGGTTGCTGAGAGAAAGACCAGTTGTTCTTTTTCTACTAAATTTGTAGATTATTTTGGCCTCATTTTCGCGTCCGGGCGGATCAGCTTTTCCGGGCTCGGCACAAACTTCTGATGTTAAAGCGCTTTTGGTAACGGGTAGCAGTCTTATTCCGCCGACCAAGGCAAGCCTGTTTGGCGTAAGCAAGCTGATCGAATTATCGGGAGGTTCCCCGACGCTCGCGGGCGACAGTTTCGATCGCCATTGGCGCAATGCACGTACACATACGCTTCACGACCCGGTGGGCTGGAAATATCAGGCCGCCGGCAGTTACTATCTCAACGGCAAGCAGACGCCGCGCCATCTAGACCGGAATGACGGACACCATCATGACCAAGAAGAAACAGATCCTGCTCAACGCCTTCAACATGAACTGCGTGGGCCATATCAATCACGGCCTATGGGCGCATCCACGGGATCAGTCCGATCGCTACAAGACGCTGAGCTACTGGACCTCGCTTGCCGCGACTTTGGAGCGCGGCCTGTTCGACGGCATCTTTCTCGCTGACATCCTCGGCGTCTACGATGTCTATCAGAACTCGGTCGATCTGACGTTGCGCGAGTCCATTCAGTTGCCGGTCAACGATCCCTTGATGCTGGTGTCCGCCATGGCGGCTGTGACTGAGCACCTCGGCTTCGGCGTTACCGTCAATGCCAGCGCCGATGCGCCCTATATTTTTGCCAGGCGCATGTCGACGCTCGATCATCTGACGAACGGGCGTATCGGCTGGAATATCGTGACAGGCTATCTCGATAGCGCGGCGCGGGGCCTGGGTCTGGACACGCAGCTCGAGCATGATAGCCGCTACGATCGCGCCGATGATTATCTGAGCGTCCTCTACAAGCTCTGGGAAGGCAGCTGGGAGGATGATGCCGTCCTGGTGGACAAGGAGAGGCGCATCTATGCCGATCCGAGCAAGGTTCATGCGATCGATCACCAGGGGCAATTCTATCGCTCGCAGGGCTATCATCTCGCCGAGCCCTCGATGCAGCGCACGCCGGTGCTCTATCAGGCGGGCACCTCAGGTCGCGGTCGCCAGTTCGCTGGCCGTCACGCCGAATGCATTTTCATCGGTGCGACCGACAAGAGTGCAGCGCGGGCGACATCCCGTACACTGCGTGAAGCGGTCGTTGCGGCTGGGCGAAAGCCCGATGACGTCAAGATATTCCTCGGCATGACCGTCGTCGCCGACCACTCCACCGCTGCTGCCAAGGAAAAGCACGCGGAATATTTGCGCTACGCCAATCCGGAGGCGGGGCTTGCGCATTTCTCGGCGAGCACCGGCATTGATTTTTCGCGTTATGATCTGGACGAGACCATTACCTATGGCACGTCAAATGCCAGCCAGTCGGCCACGCAAATCGCGCAGCAGCGTGGCTGGACGAAGCGGCAGCTGCTGCAGGAGCTTGCCATCGGCGGGCGCTATCCTGTTGTCGTCGGCGATGCAGCAACCGTTGCCGATGAGCTCGCTTCCTGGGTGGACGAGGGCGAAATCGACGGCTTCAATCTCACCCGTACAGTCATGCCGGAAAGCTTCGAGGACTTCATCGATATCGTCGTGCCCGCGCTACAGGATCGCGGTATCTATAAAACAGCCTATGCGGAAGGGGCGCTCCGGCGAAAGCTCCTCGGCGAAGGCGATCGGTTGCCGGATCGCCACACAGGTGCTTCCTATCGCCTCCAGAGATCCTAGCGTCTCGACCCTTGCGCACTTGAGACTGCTCAGGGTTTTTCCTGCGGCTCGATCGGCGAACACGACGGTAAACCTGATTTCCTCGCTCACACAGCGGCACGCTCAGTGATGGAGAGAATTGAATCGAGTCTTTCATAGACGACTCGCTCTTGACGGAGGCTTGCAAGTTCTATTTAGTTCGGTGAGAGAACGAATTAACTGAGGGCGCCGTGAGCGAAACCCAACGCATCTCCCGAAAATTCTCGCAGCGTGCCGTCATGGAGGCGATCGTCCAGAATGGGCCGATCTCCCGGGCATCGATTGCCAAGCAGACCAATCTGTCCAAGCAGACAATCTCTGAAATCGTCCGCCAGCTCGAACTGGATGGCTGGGTGCAGGAGACCGGTCGCACCTCGGGCCATATCGGACGGACCGCGGTCACCTATGAGCTTATTCCGGACGCAGCCTATATCGCCGCCGTCGACCTTGGCGGCACGAAGGTGCGCCTGGCGATCGCCGATCTCGCCTGCCAGGTTTTTGCCGAAGAAGTGGCTCCGACCGATCGCCGGGGCGGACAGTTTGTCGTCGACCAGATTGCCGCGCTGTGCTGGCAGGCCGCGGCCCATCAGAATATTCCCCGGGAAAAGATTCGCATGGCCGTGGTGGGTGCTCCCGGTGCGCCGGAACAGTCGACCGGCCGAATTCTTCTGGCGCCAAATATTCCGGGCATCGACAAGATGAATGTCGCGGCCGCCCTCGAAAAGGCGCTCGGCTTCGCTGTGGCACTGGAAAATGATGTCAATCTCTGCGTCATCGGCGAGAACTGGCTCGGCCAGGGACAGGGCATCGACAATCTTGCCTATATTGCCGTTGGCACCGGCATTGGCGGCGGCCTGATGGTCAACGGGCAACTGGTGCGCGGCGTCAGCAATGCTGCCGGCGAACTTGGTTTCCTGCCGTTTGGCGCGGATCCGTTCGATCCTGAATCCTCAAGGGCCGGTGCTTATGAACGGGTCGTCGCTTCATTCGGGATCATCGAGCGCTATCAGGAACTGGCCGGTCACGCCGCGACGGTTCCGGAGATTTTCGAGAAGGCCGCGGCCGGCGACAACAATGCCGCGACGGTGCTCGACGATACGGCCAGGCTCCTGGCGCGAGGCATTGCCGCGATCGCCGCGATCGCCAATCCGCAGAAAGTCATCCTCGGTGGTTCGATCGGCCTGCGCGAGGAGTTGATTGAGCGGGTGCGGAAGTTCCTGCCGCAGTGCTTCCCTTATCCGGTGGAGATCGAGACGAGCCTTCTCGGCGCGCGTGCCGCAATCGTCGGAGCGACCGCGATCGGGCTCAGCCATCTGCACAACGCGCTTTTTGGCGCCGATGCACCCGATGGCCGCATGTCGCTACCGCCGGCAGAGACCGTGTCCTTCAAGGAGGCTGTGCAATGATCGCCGATGGCCTCACCGAACGGCTCGCCGCGGCACTCGACAGAGACGATGCGATTGCGCTGCTGCGTGCCGCTATCGGCCGGGAGAGCATCACCGGCAATGAAGCCAATTTCGTCTCGCTGCTCCAGGCCGAAATGCGGTCCCGCGGGATCGAGGGCATTCAAACGGCTGATTTCCTTCCAGCCCGCCCGAATATCTGGGGTGAGCGCAAGGGGGCTGGCGGCGGCAAGCGGCTGCAGTTCATCGGCCATACCGACACGGTGCATGTCCATGGCTGGCGGGAGCATTGGGCCGGCACCGAGCGCGAAGATCCGTTTGGAGCACCTGTGATCGACGGGCAGATCTGGGGGCGGGGTTCAGGTGATCTCAAGGCCGGCATCTGCACATCGCTTGCAGCCCTGTCATTGCTCGATAAAGCTGGCATCAGGCTCAAGGGCGATCTCGCTTTCGCCTATGTCGGCGACGAGGAGAGCGGCCAGCCCGGCACGGGAGTTTCCGCCGGCGTCAAGGACTACGTTGCCCGCATTGAAGCCGGCGAAATCGCCAGGCCGGATTTCGTCGTCTATACGGAGCCGACCCAGCTTGCAGTTTATTCCGCCCAAATCGGTTTCTTCATCGCCGACATTACGATCACCGGCAAGTCCGCTTATTTCGGCGTGCCGGAGCTGGGCAAGGATGCGCTGAAAGCCAGCCATGCCGTCATGTCGGCGCTGTGGAAGCATTCCGACGAAATCTCGGCGCGCGCCGAGCACCCATTGATTGGGCGCGGCTTCCTGCTGATCACCGCGCTTACCGGTGGTGGCTTCATTGCCGTGCCCGAGGAATGCAAGCTGTCGCTGATCCGCAAGCTGCTGCCGGGCGAATCGCTCGACGATGCGGCGACCCAGATGGAAGCGGTCATTCGCGGGGCGATCACCGATCCCGACATCAAGGTGGACATTTCCTATCCGGCGGGCCGCGACCATAGGGTCGGCGGTTCTGCGGCGGAGATCGGCCCCGATTTGCCCGCCGTGTCGATGCTTTGCGCCTCCGTGGCTGAAGCGATGTCGGGTCGCGGAGAGATCCAGGGCGCTCCATTCTGGTCGGAATCACCGTTCTTCGTCAATCGGTTGGGCATTCCGGCTGTTTATTGCGCGCCGGGCGATATCCGCAACTGCCACACATTCGAGGAACATGTCGAGATAGAGGAATACCTCGCCGGAATAGTCGCGTTTGCCAGCTTCATGGCGCGCTACTGCGGCGTGGCGGAATAGAGACTGCAAATCAATAAATCAAAAAGGGAACCCAACAATGCTGATGAGGAAAATGTTGAATGCAGCGCTGCTGGCCAGCGCCTTGATTGCGGCACCGCTGCTCGCGCATGCGGAGACCACCGGTCCGTCGGGCGAAACCGCCACGAAAAGCGCCGAAGTCAAACTCTCCGACGCCGATCTCGCCAAGCTCAAGGGCAAGGGCTACAAGGCGGCACTGCTCTGGCATACGTCATCGGATTTTACCAATGCGGTTTCGGCTGGCGCCAAGGATGAATTTGCCAAGGCGGGCGTCGATGTCGTGGTCACCACGGATGCCGGCTTCGATGCCGCCAAGCAGCGCAGCGACATCGAGACGGCGCTCGCGGCCAAGCCAAACGTCATCCTGGCGCTGCCGCTCGATCCGACCACCTCAGCCGAAGCCTTCAAGCAGGCGGTCAAGGACGGCACGAAGCTCGTGTTCCTGTCCAACCTGCCGACGGGCTACAAGCACAACACCGACTATGCCGCTATCGTCACCGACGACCTCTTCCAGATGGGCAAGCAGGCGGCTGACGCGCTCGCAACGGCGATCGGCAAGAAGGGCAAGGTCGGTTATATTTTCCACGACGCGACCTATTATGTGACCAACCAGCGCGACCAGGCGTTCAAGTCGACGATCGAGAAGGATTATCCCGATATCAAGATCGTCGCAGAGCAGGGGATCTCCGATCCGGCCCGCGCCGAGGAACTGGCCAACGCCATGCTGCTGCAGCATCCCGATCTCGACGGTATCTACGTGACCTGGGCCGAACCGGCCGATGGCGTGCTGGCCGCACTTCGCAGCGCCGGCAACAAGCATACCAAGGTCGTCACGCTCGACCTTTCCGAGCCTGTTGGCCTCGACATGGTCAAGGGCGGCAATGTCACGGCGATCGTCGCCGACAAGGCCTATGAACTTGGCCGGGCGATGGCGGCAACCGGAATGAAGTCGCTGATCGGCGAAAAGACCCCGCCCTTCATCGTCGCGCCCGCGCTGACCGTCACCAAGGCCAATGTCGCCGAGGGCTGGAAGGAATCGCTTAATCGCGATGCGCCGAAGTCGGTTCTAGACGCCGCGAAGTGATCGCGCATTGCCGGCGGCCAGATGCGCCGCCGGCTTCCCGGCATATTCTTTCGGAGTAAACCTGATGCGCATGTTATCAATGCTTTCGCTCGGCCTTGCGGCTGCTGTCGTCTCGGGCCACGCCTTTGCGGCGGAAGGCCAGACCTCCGGCCCGCATGGCGAGAAGCCGACGCCAGCTGCAAGCTATACCCTGACGTCTGCGGAAGAGCAGAAGATCAAGGACGGCAGGTTCTCGGCCGCCCTCGTCTGGCACGAAATGAGCGAATATACGACAGCCGTCAATGCCGGTGCTCGCGACGAGTTCAAGCGCCTGGGCATCGAGGTGATTGCCGAGACCAATGCTGGTTTCGACGCGGCACGCCAGAAGTCCGATATCGAGACCGTGCTCGCCAAGAAGCCGTCGATCATCCTGTCGCTACCGGTCGATCCCGCCTCGGCGGCCAGTGTCTACGATCCGGCGCTCAAGGCCGGCGTCAAGCTCGGCTTCGTCGACAATTCTCCGGCTGGCTATGTGCAGGGCAAGGATTACGTGACTATCGTTTCCGACGACCTGTTCCAGATGGGCCACAAGGCCGGCATCGCGATGGCAACGGCCCTCGGAAGCAAGGGCAAGGTCGGCTACATCTTCCACGATGCCGATTTCTACGTGACCAACCAGCGCGACCAGGCCTTCAAGAAGACCATCGAGCAGGATTATCCCGAAATGAAAGTCGTCGCCGAGCAGGGCATGGCCGACCCGGCGCGCGCCGAGGAAATCGCCCAGGCGATGGTAACGCAGCACCCCGATCTCGACGGCATCTACGTCACCTGGGCCGAGCCAGCGCTCAGCGTGCTTTCGACGCTGCGATCCGCCGGCAATACCCATACCAGGATCGTCGCGCTCGACCTCAACGAACCCGCGGCACTCGATATGGTCAAGGGTGGCAATGTGGCGGCGCTGGTCGCCGACGAGGCCTACACTATCGGCGTCACTGCGGCCCGCGCAACGGCCGGATCACTCGTGGGCAAGCAGGCCGCTCCGTTCCTGGTGGTCGATTCTCTCGCCGTCACCAAGGATACCGTGAGGGAAGGCTGGCAGAAGTCGCTGCACAGGGATGTCCCGGCAAGCATCGCCAGCGCCCTGAAGTAACTGCATTGCGGGAGGTGCTCCCTCCCGCTCTATCCCATTTGGAAGAACCGATATGTCTATCGCTAGCAAAACAGGCGCGCCGGTCATGACCATGAAAAGCCGCATCAATCTCCAGCAATATGTCGTCTATTTCGGCTTCGTCGCAATCTTCCTGTTCTTCGCTATCGTGTTGAAGGATAGCGGCTTCCTGACGGCGCGAAACCTCTCCAACATCGTGCTGCAGACCGCGCCAGTGACGATCATGGCCATCGGCCTGGTTTTCGTGCTGTCGGCAGGCGAAATCGACCTTTCCATCGGGTCGATCGTCGCGGTGTCGGCGCTGAGTGCCGCCGTGGTCATCGAGAACTACGGCATGGTGCCCGGTATTCTTGCGGGAATGGGCGCGGGGCTGGCAATCGGTTTTGCCAACGGCGTGCTGGTTGCCTTCGTGCGCCTGCCGTCCTTCCTCGTCACCCTTGCGACGATGGGTCTGTTTGCCGGCGTGGCACGGTCGCTGACCAATCTGCGCTCGGTGCCCGTGACCGATGAAATGTTCACCGGTTTCTTCGGTTCGGGTTCGCTTCTCGGTATCCCGTCGTTGATCTGGTGGACCATCCTCGCCATCATCGTCGGGCATGTCATCTATCGCGAAACCCGCTTCGGCGCGCATGTGTTGGCGGTGGGCGACAATGCCCGCGCGGCCGGCGTCTCCGGCATCAAGGTGCCGCGTATCCGGTTGGCGGTGATGATGCTGAGCGGCGGTCTCGCCGGGCTCGCGGGGCTGCTTTATGCCGGCCGGCTGCAGGCCGCCAAATATACGCTCGGTGAAACCGATCTCATGACTGTTATCGCGGCCGTCATCGTCGGCGGCACGCTGCTCAATGGCGGCAGGGGCTCGATCGTCGGCGCGCTCGTGGGTTCACTGATGATGGGCATGCTCAACAACGGCCTGATCTTGATGGGACTTTCGGTGTCCGACCAAATGATTGTCCGTGGCTTCATCATTCTTGCGGCGGTGGCCGTGTCGCTGCGCGAAAAGCAGCGCTGAAGAAAGGTTTTCCGATGTTTCTCGACGTTCTCCGCCGCCGCAATCCCAAATTCATCGAGGCCGCCATCGCGCTGCATTGTGAGGGCAGGATTCCCGCCAATTCCTATGTGCTCGATCTCGATACGGTCGAGGCCAATGCTCGCGTGCTGAAGACCGAAGCCGAGCGGCTGGGCCTGAAGATCTTCGCGATGACCAAGCAGGTTGGCCGCTCCAGCTCTTTTGCGCAGGCCGTCATGCGCGGCGGGATCGACCGCTCTGTCGCCGTCGACATGGCTTGCGCCCGCGCCACGCATCGCGCCGGCCTCAAGGTCGGCCACCTCGGCCATCTCCAACAGGTGGCGCGTCATGAGGCGAAGGCTGCCGCCGCAAACTTCCACCCAGACTACTGGACCGTATTCAACGACGAGAAGGCCGCCGAAGCAGCAGCCGGTGCCAAGGCTGCGGGATACACGCAGAACCTGCTCGCCCGTATCAAGGCCGAAGGTGACACCTTCTATCGTGGTCATGAGGGCGGCTTCGATGCCGCTGATGTGGCTGCTATGGCCGATGGCTTCGACAGGCTGGATGGCGGCCGGTTTGCCGGCATCACCACTTTCCCGGCGCTTTTGTTCGATCACCAGACGCGCAAGGTCATCCCGACCCATAACCTCGCCACGCTGACCAAGGCGGCAGAGGCGTTGGCGAAAGCCGGTCGCACAGATATCGAGGTCAATGCGCCGGGCACGACCTCATCAGTCCTGTTGCCGGCGCTTGCCGATGCCGGGGCGACCCAATGCGAACCCGGCAACGGGTTGCACGGCACGACGGCGCTGCATGCCGTCGAAGACCTGCCGGAACTGCCTGCCGTCTGCTATCTGACCGAAGTATCGCATCTGTCTGATGGTAAGGCCTATTGCTTCGGCGGCGGCTTCTACATCGATCCGATCTTCCCCGATTACGACGTCAAGGCCATCGTCTCGGACGAGCCGACCGTGGCGGCGTCGGCGCTCCGCAGTGTCGAGATCCCGCCACCATCGATGATCGACTATTACGCAATGATCGATGCCGCCGGGCCCAAGGCACCGAAGCCGGGCGACACCGCCGTGTTCGGTTTCCGCGGTCAGGCCTTCGTCACCCGCGCCTATGTCGTCGGCGTATCCGGCATTTCCAAGGGCCAGCCCAAGGTCGAGACCATCGAGAACAGTTTCGGCGAAGCCGAATCCTGGCCGGTTTAGAGGTATATGAGATGAATGCTTCCGCTCCCGTCCTCGAGCTCAAGGACATCAAGAAGAACTTCGATGCCGTCGTGGCGATCGAGAACTTCTCGCTCGACATTCATCCCGGCGAGATCGTGGCGCTGGTCGGCGACAATGGCGCCGGCAAGTCGACGTTGATCAAGATCATCTCAGGTGTCTACGCCCCGTCTTCGGGGACGATTACCATCGAGGGCGATACCGTGAGCATGTCGAGCGCGACGATGGCGCGTTCGCATGGCATCGAGGTCGTCTATCAGGATCTGGCGCTCGCCGATCAGCAGACCGTCTACATGAACATGTTTCTCGGGCGCGAGTTGACCAATGGCCTTGGCTTGCTCGATCGCAAGACGATGATCGCGGAAACCGAGAAGCTGGTTCAGGAGCTCGATGTCCGCATCCCCTCGGCGCATGCGACGATCAAGGATCTTTCCGGCGGCCAGCGACAAGGCGTGGCAATCGCCCGCGCCACCCGCTGGGCAAAGAAGCTGATCCTGCTCGACGAGCCCACAGCAGCGCTTGGTGTCGCCGAAACGGCCAAGGTCGAGGCGATCGTGCAATCGCTGAAATCCCGCAATATCGGCGTGCTGATCATCAGCCACAGCCTCGATCAGGTGTTCAAGCTTTCCGACCGCATCTGCGTGCTCCGCCGTGGCAAGCAGATCGGCATCCGCAAGACATCCGAGACCGACAAGAACGAGATCGTTTCCATGATCACGGGAGTGTAACGATCAACCGCAGCGATGTCGCAGCTTTCCTGGTGCAAGTCGACAGAGCGCCGTCTGGTTAAAGGACCTACTCAAGTTGCCGCGAAACAAGTCAAGGGCGTGAGATCGCTCTTGTCGTTTGCGTGGCTCATCGCTGCTCGCCAACCCGTGAAATAGCTCTCATCAGGTTTCGACCGAAAGCGTAATAATGGCAACACGAGCTCCCGAAGCGTCTTGTAGTTCGACTGAAGTACTCGGAGGTGCCCTGGTGTCGAAGGTAAAAACTGCCAGAGCCATTGCAACAGATCGGCAGGCTGTCAGGTGATCAACTTCCTCGATATCATTTTCTGCCAGAACGCGTTTAAATTCATCTCGAACCTTGAAATAATATCGTGCCACTACTCACCACCGTTGCGTAAATCATTCGCACATATAACGTACATGCTAATGTATTCAATGGTTGTATAGCCGGCGCAGGAGGATCACGGCATCCTTGTGGCGGATTGAGTTACCCCTTAATATGAGTGGGCACAGCGAATGTGCACATTCGGCACATCCGACGCACAGTTTTCCTTGAGAAATCGCCTGGGGCCGTTGTCGATCTTCATTCGCATCAGGAAGCGGAGAACCGGAGGCTCAGCATTCGGAATCCGTGTGGGAGAGATTGCCGAATTTGTTGTAAGTATCTGTTTTTTAATAGAAAAGAATAGAGAATTCTACCGGGATATAGCGTGCGGCTCTTTGGTATCTACCCGATGACGCTCGGTGCTGACCGCTCGATGCGGACATCCAGGCGAATGACACGGACCTCGACGCTTTGAGATTCGCGTACTGTCTCGAAAACGGGCAGGAACACCGGGCGAATTATGGTGAACCACGAGGCGACATCGTCAATACTGGCGCTGACGCTTGCTGTCTCGCTGCTTTCGTCATTGCCGACGATCAGCAGATTGCCGGCGAACGGCGAGGGGTGGCCCTTCAGGTCCGTTACGCTTGGAAGCCCATCGGCCAGGCGATTGTTATCGGCGTAGACAAGATGCGAGTCCTTGACGCGAACGACATCGACCATATCGGAGCCGATCAGTTCGTGAATATGTTTGGTCCGGTTGCGCGCGGGGAGCATCACGGTCCGGATCGTTCCACTCGCCGTGTTCAAGAGATATGATTTGGCCTTAGGCATACGGATTGTTCCAATTTGCCGGTCCGCTGTGCAAAGTTCCCGCCTCCAGCGAAATTGGTGAACCGCGTCTTTTCTCAAGCGCGATGGGTTCACCGGGCTGCCGAACCGAGGAAATGTGGCGGAGCCACCTGCCGACGCAAGCAGCAACGGGCCGAATTCCTTCGACCTCCATTGGCGACGCAGGGTTGGCGACGAAATCCCATGCAAGATTTAGATCGCGAACCGGTTTGGCGGGTTCGGATGGGCTAAAATCAACAGCCACTCCCCTGCTACCTCGAGAATTAGCATTAGAAGATATTGCCTCTATAGGGCTGGCGTCATACAACTTTTACAAGCATCAATATTCGCGCGGTGCGTTTCCTTTTTCTCAACAGAAGGAGAGGCTTACGAGCCGGCAGCCGAATAGGATGATGGACGATATTTCGGTCTCCACGAACAACATCGACGCGGTTTGTGAGAATGCGAAAAGCCGTCAAAAGATCGATGCGCCCGCATTTGGTCGATGGAGATAGCAACGTCTGGCCGGATGAAAGAAAATGTGGAAACTCACCGTCAGCTAAATATCAACTGTCATTTCAGTAGATGTCTTCAGGACTTCGAGTGCTCACTTTTATTCCTGTAAAACTCAATTATTCGCGTGAGATTTCGGATGGCTTTCCTGCGTGAAATGCGATCTCATCAAGATATTCTTCAAAGTATCTGCGGGCGATGATCGATGTCATCGAAAAGCTGCGCCGCGGATCGACGATCAGCGAAAGCACCATTGGCGGCAGACCGGCATCATCTATGCGGGCATAGTGCAATCCACCCTCGTGTTCGAGGGGCGTGCCCGAGGCTATGGCCGTTACACCGAAACCGCAGCCTTCACGCACCATGGAACGCATCAGCGCCAGGCTATTGGTCGTCAGGACGGGCTGAAATCTGGTGTTGATACGCGCCGCGGCGATATCGACAACATCGCGCAGGTGACTGCTGGCATCGGGAACGATCGTCGGTCTCTTGAAGAATTCGTCCATGGATATGCGATCCGGCTGCTCCGCACCCGCGGCGCTCGGCAGGATCGCCACGAGCTGGAAGTCAGTCGAGCGCGTGACGATGACCCCGGGCAGGGGCAGGGGGCTGAATGTCAGCCCGAAGTCTGCCCCTCCCTCCCTGACCAGTTGGCGCACGCGGTCTGATTCGACCACCGTGACTGAATTTCGGATGCGGGGATGATCCTTCATGAAGCGCGCGATTACCGCAGGCAGAAAGTCGGGTGCTGTTTCCTGGGAGGCGGCGATTTTGACCTCGCCGCGGCGAAGTCCTTTCAATTCCTCGATCTCGGATTTGATCCGGGACAGATCCTTGTTCCATTCTCGGTAGCCGTTGACGAGCAATTCGCCCGCCGAAGTCAACCGCATCCCGCGCGGCAGGCGCTCGAACAGGGGAACGCCGAACTCCTCTTCGGCGCCGATAAGCTGTTTATTGATGGCCGAGGCCGACACATTCAGCTTCTCCGCGGCTTTCCGGATCGAGCCGCGATTGGCGATCTCATCGAGGTAATGTGCGAAGCGGGAAAACAGGAGCCTGCTCATTCGGGAGGTATGCCTCGTTGAAGAAAAGGAAACGCACCGGACGAATTTTTCTGTTTGTAAAAATTGTGTGACCTAGTGTCTACTAAGACAGTAATTTGAATGCAAACACCGATGGCACGAAGGCCGCGATCATGTATCTGGAGACCCCGCAAACCTATCAGATCAAGATTGCCGGCGAAAACTTCAATCTGCCAATTATCCAGCTCAATGATCGGCGAGCCATTGCATTGCTGATGGTCATCGACATGGGAATCCGGTTTGGCGACATTGTCGGCGATGCGCTTGCTCAGCATTTTGCGCAGACGCAGCCGGACATAGTGGTAGGCAGCGCCACCTTGGGCGTTCCGGTCGCCATCGAGGTCTCACGGCGCCTTGGCATCGACAAATATGTCGTATTGCAGAAGTCGCCGAAATTTCATCTTGCCGACGCGCTGGTGGAGGATGTGCGTTCCATCACGACTGCAGTGCCTCAGCGTCTTCTGCTCGATCGCCGTTCGATCGCCCTGCTGCAGGGCAGGCGCGTTCTCGTTGTCGATGATGTCATTGCCACCGGTTCCAGCATGGCAGCGGCAATCAGGCTCGTGCGGCGAGCCGGAGGACACATAGTTGGCGCTGGCGCCATCCTGACCGAGGGCCACACATGGCGAGACCTGCTCGGCGATGACGCCAGATTGGTGACCAGCCTGGGTCATATTCCTCAGTTCGACATTATCGACGGCGTGGCCACACCGGATAGCGCGACCGAGAAAAATGCCTGGATTGGTGAACAGGTTTCGAGCGTCAGGGGTTTGCCGCAAGCCCGGCGGGCACGCTCTGCAGCCGCAAAAAGCGTGGCGGGAATGTAAGCATGGCGCCGACGTTTTGCCTGCATCATCCCGTCATGGTCATGGACCAATCTGGGTATATTTGCATTGGATTGGTCCGCTGAAATTCAACCGACTAAATCACACTTTAAATACAATCTGGAATGGTTTTCGTGATTTGCATTTCCTATAAGTCGCTTACGTCCTGGAAAGCGCGTTCTTTGGATTGCCAATCGCTTCCCATGACTGAAGAAACCCGAGAAAGCTGGGGCATCTCAAGAGGAGGAATTCCCAGGATGTCACTTCGGGACCAAATATGCGTCCGACTCATCACGGAGAGCCGTTCCAGCCGACTTTCAGGAATTTCCGGAAATTACTTTCAAAGGGGCAAGAAACATGCAGCAAGCGACCGCGTCTCAGACTGACGGCAATACTCTCTTTCCCATCGTGCTTTCGATCGTGGCGGCTGCCGCCACGGGCGTGCTGTGGGCTTATGCCAATCCAATCCAGCTCGTGCCCGGCGTCATCCAGTGGCGCATTTTCGCGTTTCTGCCGCCGGTGATCGGCATCCTGCTCGGCTGGCGCAGCGGCTTCATCTGCGGCTATCTCGGCACCATCGTCTGGTCGCTTCTGGCCGGCACGTTCATCCCTGCGCATTCGCTCATCGTCGACGGCATCATGGTCGGCCTGACCGGCCTTGTGCCGGGGCTCCTCTTCGATCCCGCCAGGACTGTCTTTGATCGTCTGGCACTGATCAAGATCGCCGTGGCTTGCCTTGTTGTCGGTCTGGTGATGGTGGTGGCTGTGTCCGCGAGCCTTGCCTATCTCGGGATTTTCCCGTTCTGGTGGGGTTTTGGTTATCTCGGCCTGTCCGACATCGTCCCGATGGTCATCGGCACGCCGCTTCTGATCATCCCGGCAATGAAAATTCTGAAGAGTGCGCATCCGGCCGGCTTCAAGCGTTTCTGAACCCGATCTGGATCAACAAGTGCTCAATATTGCAAATCTGACGATCGGTTTCGGCGGTCCTGTACCGGTGCTTGCCGAAGCCAATTGTACGCTTGACGAGGGGCAGCGCCTTCTCGTCTGTGGCGAAGCCGGCAGCGGCAAGTCGACGCTGCTCGGCGTTGCCGCCGGCCTGATCCCGCGTCTCATCCACGCTGCCGAATTCTCCGGCCGCGTGGAGCTCGCGGGCCGTCCGCTCCTCTCTTTTACCAAGAAAGAGCTGTTCGGCACGATCGGTTTCGTGTCGCAAAATAGCGAAGACCAGCTTTGGGACATCTGCGTCGAGGATGTCATCGCCTTTCCCTT
Organism: Rhizobium sp. AC27/96; assembly: GCF_001692325.1. Taxonomy (GTDB): domain Bacteria; phylum Pseudomonadota; class Alphaproteobacteria; order Rhizobiales; family Rhizobiaceae; genus Rhizobium. The sequence goes on from NZ_LXKN01000066.1 coordinate 248,073, forward strand.
GGAGAACAGGGGCGTCGAGCGAAGCGCAATCCGCAACCGGCTTGCCGAGCTCATTGCGGAATTCGAACTCGAGGAACTTCTGGGCCGTCGCGTGCTGACGCTTTCGGGTGGCGAACGGAGAATGGTCACCATTGCCGCAGCGCTGGCTTCGAACCCGAAAATCCTGGTGCTGGACGAGCCCACGACCGGGCTTGATCCCGCCGCCCGCATGCGGCTTTCCAATATCCTGCAGAAGGTGTCCGGCAGCGTTTCGACCCTGTTGATCTCGGAGCAGGACCCTCTGGCACTCTATTCCGTGATCGACAGCATCGCTTTGCTGCATGGGGGCAATGTTTCTCCCAGCATGCCGCCAAAGACCGTTCTGACACAGGATGCAGCCTGGGTCGAAGCCGGTATTTTGCCACCGATGCGTGCCCGGCCTGAACGACAGACCAGCGAGACTGGCCGGCCGCTGTTGACTGTTTCGGGGCTGACCAGCCAGCTTGCCCGGTCTCGCGGAAACCCGGTGCTGAAGGATGTAAATTTCGATGTCCGTGCCGGAGAGGTGCTTGCGCTCATCGGCCGCAACGGCGCCGGAAAGACGACGCTGTTCAAATCGATCCTCGGGCTTCTGAAAGCCACTTCCGGCTCGATCCTCTTCGACGGCACGAATGCGAATGAATGGTCCGTCGCCGCACGAGCCCGCAAGATAGCCTATATCCCGCAAAACATGCGCCACATTCTGTTCAACATGAGCGTGCTCGGCGAAGTGATCTTTGCCATCACGGCTTCGAGCGCTTCCTCGAACGATCCGGCGGTGATCGAACGTGCCAAGGCTGCGCTCGCGCGCTACGGGCTCTCCGACCTCGCCGAGGCCAATCCCTTTGCACTGTCAGCCCGTCAGCAAGCGTTGTTGGGGCTGGCTTGCGCCGATGCAACCGGCGCGCTTGTCGCCATCATCGACGAGCCGCTGTTGAGCAGGGACATCAAGGGTCGGCAGATGCTGGAGCTCTTCATCTCGTCAATGCAGTCCTCGGGACGTGCGGTCATGTTGATCTCGCACGATCTGGAACTGGTCGATGATCTGGCCACGCGCCTGATGATCCTCGACAATGGCAAGATCGCATTCGAGGGAACCTCAGAAGACGGATGGCAAAGCGACACCTTCCGCTCTCTCGGATGGCAAGCGCCCTATGATATGACCGCGTGGAGCATGGCATGACGCGGCTTCACGAGCTCAATTTTTTCATCAAGCTGGGAATTGCCTTCATCATCATGCTGGCTGCCTGGTTTGCTCCGGATTGGCGCTTCGGCCTGCCCCTTGCGCTTGTCTGCCTGTTTCTTTTGTGGGTGCTGAAGGTTCCCGGTCTTCGCGGCTACCTCAAGGGCGCCGCTCTGCTCACCGGCATGGTCATAGCGAGTTGGATGATCAATCTGTGGCTACAGGGCCTTTCGACGCCTCAAGCCCTGTCTGTCGCCATCGCGATGGCGGCAAGGCTGGTCACGACGACCGCAGCCTTCTACTTCGTCATGGAGACGAGTTCTCCGGGCGCGATATTGGCCGCGTCAAGTGCTGCGCGGCTGCCGCCCATCGCCACACTTGTTCTCTCGCTGACCTTCGGTGTTATCCCGATGTTGCGGGATGATTTCGAGCGTATCGCGGATGCCCAGCGTTCCCGCGGGATGGAGATAGACGACGTCAGTCTGCCCACGAAGATGCGCTTCGCGCTGGCGCGCGGCATTCCGCTGCTTGTTCAGGCGATCCGCATGGCGCATGCAATTTCGTTTTCCCTCACCCTCTATGGGTATGATCTGAAACACAAGCGAACAACCTGGCGAGAGGTCGGCCTGATGGTCGAGCAGCGCCTCAGCATGAAGGATAGAGCCAATGACCTCTGAAACCATGGAGCCAAGAACGGGGCAGAACTGGAGCGTCGATGTTTCCGGCTATGCCGTCGATCTGCCGATTGTGGCGATCAAGCCGGATTTTGCCATTTCGCTCATGATGGTCATCGATCTCGGTGTGAAATTCGGCGAGCACGTTGGCGTCAAGCTTGCTGCAAAATTCGCGTCGCTCAAGCCCGACATCGTGGTGGGCACCGCGACGCTCGGCATTCCCGTTGCCATCGAGGTCACCCGCGCGCTCGGCCTCAACAACTACGTCGTCCTGCAGAAGTCGCCAAAAATCCATCTGGCGAATGCATTGGAGCAGCGCATCTCTTCCATCACCTCCAAGGGCGAACAGCGTCTGTTGCTGGACCGCGCCGCGATCCCTCTTCTCAAGGGCAAGCGCGTGCTGGTCGTCGACGACGTGGTCGCTTCCGGATCGAGCCTCAAGGGCTCGCTGGAGCTGGTGCGCAAGGCCGGCGCCGAAGTTGTCGGTATCGGCGTCATCCTCACGGAAGCTAGCGATTGGCGGGAGACGCTGGGATCTGACTGTGACCTCGTTCAAGGCCTTGCCCATATCCCGCAATTTTCCAAGACCAGTGATCTCACATGGGAGCCAATTCCCGGCACCTGATGCCTCCGGTCCTCAGGCGTTGGCACCAGGAAAATCCGATTGATACCCCGCTAACCTCTCGTCTGTTGCTCGAACGGGCGTTGCTCGTCACCGAGCTGGCGGATGTAGAGGTGGCGGAAATTCGGATTGGTCGTGACGAAGATAGGCAGGCTGGCCGCACCGATAACCGGTGCATCATCGGTCAGCTGGCCGACCAGGAGCCGGGGCCAGAGCCTATCCTTGCGCTCGCTCAGCGAGCGATGCAGCGGATAGGCGCGCTCGACCAGGGCCGTGATGATCGAGGGCGGCAGCGATCCGCCAACCGTGATGAATTCGGGGTCCGTCGTGCTTTCGAGTATGGCGGTGAGGAAGCGTAGGCAAAGCCCCGCCTCTTCCATCCAGCTGGAAAGCCGAGGGTCGCGCTGGCTGTGAAGATCGGCAAGGATCGATAGGTTGGCGACGGCCGCATCGGCTTCCTCGATGCTCCATTCAAGCGCTGCCGCAATACCGCTTAGCGACAAGACGGAATCGATGATCGGCGGTTCGCCATTGTCGCGCATTCGCTTTGGCTGAAAGGGCAGCAGCCCCAATTCACCGGCATTGCCCCAGACACCTTTCAAGGGCATGCCGTCGATGATCACGCCGGCGCCGACGCCATAACCTATATAGAGATGGGCGAAATTGCGTTTGTCCCTGTCGCTGCGAGCGAAGTGCTCGCCAATCGCCGCCGCTGTCGCGTCGTTCTCTACGAGCACCGTCAGACCGCAAAGGTCTTTCAGGCGCTGGGCGACCGGAACGTTGGCCCAGGCGTCCCATCCAGGCTGCTTGGTGGCAAAGTCGTAAATGTCTTCATCCAGCGTCGGTAGCACCAGGCCGATGCTCCAGATCTTGTCGCGCGGCACGGCTGCCTCGGCGATCAGATCATCGGTAAGGCGGGCAATGTGTTTCAATGTCGAATCGGGATCGCGGGTGTCGCCGGCCCAGATTTTGCGGCCGATGACTTCAAGCAGCAGATTGCAGACGACCATGACGACGCGATTGCGATCGAGATGGATACCGATGGAGAAGCCGGCAATCGGGTTGGGGCCGAGATAGATTTGCGGTTGCCCGCGCTGGCCTTGCGAGCGCCCGGTCTCGATGATGAACTGCTGGTCGAGCAGTTCCCTCGTGATGCCGGAGACGGTCTGCGGCGTCAGCCCAACCCGCTTGGCGATGTCGATCCGGCTGAGCGGGCCGGACTGATGCAGCGCCTCGAAGATGAGGCGCCGGTTGAAAATGCGTGTATGCTCGAGATTGGTGCCGGTGATGTCAGGCAGCCTTTGCCGTCCACCGGCAAGCTTGGTCAACTTGGCCGCTCCTGACCCTTTCCTTGGCGTATCGGTCATTCCATTTCCAATCAGCGTGCCCGAAATTCCTGGCCGAGGATGCCATAGGCCGGGCTTGAGCGACGCCCGAGCATAGCCTGTCCAGCCTCGTTGAAAAGATGCACCGCAGCCGCCGGTGCGTCGGCCACAAACCGATCGCCGGCCACACAGAAAATATCGCCGGGATAGCGCACGGTGATCATCTGCCCATCGGCAAGTCTGAGATAGACGATGCTGGTTTCGCCCAGATGTTCAACGAGGTCAACCATGCCTTCGATCTTCACCGAGGGACCGTCGCCGGGGATCCAGTGCTCGGGTCGAATCCCGACGGTGACCTTTGTACCGGACGGGATAGCAGGCCCCGCGTAGGGGAGCACAATATTTTGGTCACCGATCGAAAGCTGCAGATTGCCATCCTCAAGGGATGCGACCCGCGCTTCGATCAAGTTCATCGCCGGGGAGCCGATGAAGCCAGCAACGAACAGGTTTGCCGGTGCGTGGTAGAGATCCAGCGGCGTTCCCACCTGTTCGATACGGCCGCTGTTGAGCACCACGATCTTGTCGGCCAATGTCATCGCCTCGACCTGATCGTGCGTCACATAGATCATCGTCGCGCCGAGTTCGCGATGCAGCTTGGCGATCTCGATGCGGGTATTGACCCTGAGCGCTGCGTCGAGGTTCGACAGCGGCTCATCGAACAAAAAGACTTTCGGTTGCCGGACAATGGCGCGGCCGATGGCGACGCGCTGGCGCTGGCCGCCTGAAAGGGCGCCGGGCTTGCGGTCGAGAACCGCGTCGAGCTTCAGGATCGATGCTGCCTTGCGGACGCGCCGATCGATCTCATCCTTGGGGATTTTTGCGAATTTCAGGCCGAAGGCCATGTTCTTGTAGACATCCATATGCGGATAGAGCGCATAGGATTGGAATACCATGGCGATCTGTCGTTCCGCCGGGGCGACGTGGTTGACCAACTGGCCGCCGATGCGGATATCGCCGCCGCTAATCTCCTCCAGTCCGGCGATTGCTCGAAGCAGGGTGGACTTGCCGCAACCGGAAGGGCCGACAAAAACGACCAGCTCGCCGTCTTCAATCGCAAGGTCGATGCCATGCAGCACTGTCAGGGCGCCGAACGCCTTGCGCACATTGGTGAGAGACAGATTAGCCATCGATGTTTCTTTCCTTGGTAGTAATGCGCATCATTTTACGGCTCCCGCCGTCAGGCCGGAGACGATGCGGCGCTGGAAGATCAGCACCAGCAGGATCAGGGGTACCGTCACGATGACGGACGCCGCCATGATCGTGCCGAAGGGGAGTTCGAAGCGGCTTGATCCGGAAATCAGCGCCAGGCCGACAGGAACAGTGCGGACCGTATCGCTGAGTGTGAAGGTGAGGGCAAAGAGGAACTCATTCCACGAGGCGATGAAGGCGAGCAGGCCGGTGCTTGCCAGCGCCGGTGCCAGCAGCGGGAAATAGATCTGCCAGATCATTGCCCAGGTCGAGCAGCCGTCCATCCGGGCGGCGTCCTCCAGTTCGGCCGGAATCTGACGGATGAAGCTGGTCATCACCCAGACGGTGAAGGGCAGGCTGAAGATCATGTAGGAGAGAACGAGGCTGCCGAGGCTGTTGTAGAGCCCGAGCCAGCGGATCGTTCCGAACAGGCCCGAGAGCACGACGATCTGCGGAAACATCGAGGCGCCGAGTATCCCTGCAAGCACGACGCCGCGGCCGCGGAACTTCAGCTTTCCGAGCGCATAGGCCGAGGTGATCGCAAAGATCAGCGACAGCGTCACGACCGACACCGCGACGATTGCGGAGTTCAGGATGTTGCGCAGGAAATTGCCGTTGGTCAGCAGGTCGCGGTAATTGGTGAGGTCGATCGCCGGGAAGAAGTCGACCGAGAACAAGGCTGAACCCGATTTGAACGACGAGACGATCGCCCAGTAGAACGGGAAGACCGTATAGAACACGACGACGATCTTGAGGAGGGTCAGCGCGATGGTTTTGGCAAGGCGTTTCATCGGCATCCTCACTCGCTTATCAATCGGATCTTGGTCAGCTGGATATAAACCGCTGCGACCAGGGAGATCATCAGGAAGACCAACATTGCCACCGCCGAGCCATAACCGACATCCTGGAAGTCGACGAGCTGCTGGCGGGCGTAGATCGAGATGGTCGCGGTTTCGCGGCTTTTGGAGCTGAGCACGTAGGCAAGGTCGAACATGCGCACCGCATCCAGCAGGCGAAACAAGATCGCGACGGCAAGGGTCGGCCAGAGCAGCGGCAGGGTAATATAGAAAAACTGTGCCCAGCCGGGAGCGCCATCGACCTTGGCGGCCTCGTAGAGATCGCGTGGAATGATCTGCAGGCCGGCAAGGATCAGTAGCACCATGAAGGGCGTCGTCTGCCAGACATCGACTGCAATGATCGCCGCCATGGCCGTGCCGGTTCCGGCGGTCCATGCGATACCATGGTTGATGAAGCCAAGCTTGATCAGGAGCGCGTTGACGACGCCATACTGGTCATGCAGCATCCATTGCCACATCTGCGCGGAGACCACCGTCGGGATCGCCCAGGGGATTAGCATGACCGCCCGCAATGCGCCGCGCCCCTTGATCTGGCTGTCGATCAGAAGGGCGATACCGACGCCAGCCAATGTTTCGAGTGTCACCGACGTTGCCGCGAAGAAAGCGGTGTTGCGCACCGCATGCCACCAGTTTGCATCCTTCATCAGCGCCAGATAATTGCCGAGGCCGATGAATCGCGGCAGATCGTCGGCGTCGAGCGAGGCATGCATGAAGGAGAGATATGCCGTGCGGGCAAGGGGCCATGCGGTGACCGTTGCCAGCACGATCAGCATCGGGGCAAGCAGCAGCCACGGTTCGATCCGCTTGGCCCAGCTGGAATGAGATGCCGTCTGCGCCATCATGCCGTAACCCTGGTTGTTTGCCGGAAATTGCCTGACGGGGTTGCAAGCGCGGCGCCTACGACGCCGGCGCCTTCACCGAGGGCGCCAAGAAGGAGCGGGATCGACCGGCAGCGCTTCGCCCAGATATTGTCGCGCATATGTTGTTCCAGTTTCTCGCGATAGCGGCCCGTTGAACAGCCAAGACCGCCGCCGAGAATGATAGCCTCGGGGTCGATCATATTGACCATCTGCGCGACCAGCCGGCCGGTCACCTCCGCAGCCTCGTCGATGACGCGCATGCTTAAAGGATCGCCTTCGGTGCTCAGTGTCTCCAGCGTGCGAACGCCGTCGTCAAGCGAGCGTCCGCTGCGGCGGGCAAAGGAAAGCTGCATGCCCTTGCCGGAAGCAAAATCCTCGGCGTTTGCCACCGTCAGGCCGGTATCATCGTCTTTCGGAAGCGCCAGCGACGAGCTGGCGAAATGGATGGCGAAACCATTGGCGCCCGCCCATGGCTGTCCATTGATGACGAGGGAGTAGCTCATGCCGGTGCCGAGCGACACATAGATGAAACTGCGATGCGGGATACCGGCGCCGAAGCGGGCTTCGGCATGAGCGGCCGCGCGCACGTCGCTATCGACCATCGCTGGAATGCCGAGTAGCGCTTCAATCTCGGTGCGGATCGTCTCGATCGAGAAATTCCAGTCGCTGCAGACGCGGCCTTCGAGATCCACGAGCTCCGGTACGGCGATGCCGACCGATGCGGGTATTCTGCCCTCGGCGTTCGCCAGCATGATGATATCGGCAGCGATATCGGCGACATCGCGGATGATGGCGGCCGGACCCTCGGCAACGGGGGTTGGCCTGCGTCGAAAATGCTTCACTGCGCCCGTTTCGATATCGACCAGACCGGCAGCAATCTTGGTGCCACCGAGATCGATACCGATGCGATAGCCTCTATCTTGGGGAGCGGAAACTCTGGCTTCCTCGAAACCAGCGGCTGTCATGCTGTCCCCGCTGCTGCGGTATCGAGCAGAATCCGCACCCGTTTGCAGTGATGGATGATGGTGGCCGGCCATTGCGGATCGAAACCATCGCTTTCCATCAGGCGCTTGGCGGCATTCTGCTTGTGGGTGCCGTGAATGACCATGGCTACGGCCTTCGATAGATTGGCGATGGTGCCGAGACCGACGGTCAGGCCGTGACGCGGCACGGCATCGAGCGAGGGGAAATCGGGGAAGGTGCCGAGATTGTCGCGGCGCGTCTCCTCGGCGAGCTTGACGATACAGCTTGGCCCATCGGCCGGGCTGCCGGGCGGATTGAAGGCGACGTGGCCATCCGTTGCGCCGGAGGCGAGAATGAAGAGGTTGACACCGCCGGCCGCCTTGATGCGGGCATCATAGGCGCTCGCATCCTTGGCATCCGGAAACCAGACATGCTCCTTTGGAACCTGATGGGCAGCGTCGATCCTGGCGTTGAGCCGCTGGCGGATATCGTGTTCGGCAAAGCGGCGGCAGCTATTATGGGCGTCCGGTGGGCAAAGGCCGAGACCGTCATCGCCGCCGCCAAGATATTCGTCCATCATGACCAGAACGAGATTGGATAGATCGAGATTGCCGGCTGCGGCCTTGTCGGCCATCGCATCATAGATTGGCTTCGGAGACCGGCCGCTTGGGCAGCCCAGCAGAAACTGCTTGCCGTCGGCGCGTGCGGCCGTGATCCCGGCTAAAATGTCGGTGGCAAGCACGTCGCCGATCTCGGCCGGTGTGTTCAGGATTTCTGCGGAATGGGCGGGCAAGTTCATTCTCCGGTCGGATCGAGTAAGGCCGGCGGCCATGCTGCCTGGCCTTAAAGGCCGAGCGTCTTCAGATAGTCGCGATTGTGCTTGGCGATCGGGTAAGGCTTTTCCGGCGGGCAGGGATACATGTCCTGCTCGACCACGGCGAAACCCTCATAGTTCCTGGCCTCAAGGAATTTCACCACCTCGGCGAAATCGATGACGCCTTTGTCGAGCTCGCACATGACGCCCATCTGGAAGGCGTCCATGAAGGGAATGTTCTCATCGGTGATGCGCTTGCGGAGCGCACCATCCATGTTCTTGAAGTGATAGTACGGAATGCGGTCGGCGTGACGCTCCATGAAGGCAAGCGGATCGGCGCCGGTATAGATGTGATGGCCGAGATCGAAGCAAAGCCCGACATGCTCCGGCCTTGTATCGGCCAGAAGCCGCTCGATTTCCGCTTCTGTCTCGATGCAAGTGCCGATATGCGGGTGAAAGACGAACCGCATGCCGTATTGTTCGACAACGCGCTTCGCGGTGGCGCTGACGATGGCAATCATCTTGGCCCAGGCCCTATCGTCGAGCAGGCGATCGCCAGGCGCGGCATAGGATTCGGATTCGTCCATCAGCACGAACCACTCGGCGCCCGCCGCCTTTAAGAGCGCGCAGATCGGCCCGACGCGAGCAGCAAGCGTTTCGGCGGAATCGGCAAGCGAGAGCGGATGGACGACGCCGGTGCCGCAGAGCCTGATGTCGCGGCGGCCAAGTTCGGAAAGCAGGGTTTCCGGATCGGTCGGCAGATAGCCCCACGGGCCGAGTTCGGTCCAGCCGTAGCCAGCCTTCTGCACTTCGTCGAGATAGCGCTCCCAACCGACCTGCTTTTCGTCTTTCGGATACCAGACGCCCCAGGAGTCCGGCGCTGTCGCCACTTTGATCGTCATTATCTGTCACCTAGAATTTGGAATGGGCGGTCCGCGCCGCATTTCACAGGCGCGGACCGTGATTGTTGGGAAATATTACCAGCCGCCGCGCGACTTCAGCGCATCAAGCTTGGATGCCAGGTCGTCGATGGCCGCATCGCTCGCCGAAGGGTCCGCGAGAGCCGTGTGGAGGCTGTTGGAAATTTCCGTCGAGACGCGGGGGTAATCGCTGCCGGTCACGCTGGTCGGCCGGGTTACGACATTCTCAAACGCAGCCTTGGCGGTCGTCAGGAACGGAATGGCCTTCAGCACATCGGCGTCGGAAAACAGCGACGAGATGCTCGGAATGTAGGAGCCGGCCAATGCCCGACGCTTTTCTTCCTTCTCCCCGGCGAGATAGGCGATCAGCGCGGCTGCCTCCTTCGGATGGGTCGAGTATTTCGAGACGCCGAGATAGGCGGCGCCGTCGATGCCGACATGCTGGCCATTCGCGCCCTTCGGCAGCGGCGCCACGCCAACCTTGTCCTTGATGGCGCTGTCGGTGCCATTGGCAAGCGACCATGCATAGGCCCAATTGCGCATGAAGACCGCATCGCCGTTCTGGAAAACGCCGCGCGAGCCTTCTTCGTCGTAGTTGAGGACCCCCTGGGGCGAGATGGTTCCGGCCCAACCGGCGGCAGTCTTCAATATTTCCTTGGCTGCCGGCGAGCCGATGGTGATCTTGCCGTCCGCATCGATGAAGGTGCCGGCGCCGCTGCTGGCGAACCATTCGGTGGCGTTGCAGACGAGGCCTTCATAGGCGCGGCCCTGCCAGACATAGCCCCACATCTTATCGTTGCCGGCCTTGCGTTCGCCATCCTGCACAAGCTGCGCCGTCGTCGTCATGTCAGCCCAGGTTTCCGGAACTTTGGCGCCATATTTGTCGAGCAGATCCTTGCGATAGAAGAGCAGGCCGGTATCCATATACCAAGGCATTGCAATGAATTTGCCATTGACGGTGCCGGCAGCGACCGCCGAGGGGAAATATTTGTCGACGCTGCCGGCGGGCAGGGCGTCCTTCAGATCAAGCAGGTGGCTCTTCAGCGGGCCGACCCAGACGCCGTCGAGGATCATCACGTCGACATCGGTCGATTGGGCTGAAAGCAGCTGCTGATAGAGCGACAGCACATCATCCCAGTTTGCCGGCATCGTGGTGATCTTCACCTCGTTGCCGCTTTCCTTGGCCCAGGCTTCGGTGCCTTCCTTGCACAATTGCAGTTCAATGCCGGAGGACGAGCAGAAGATGTTGATGGTCGCGGCCTGCGAGAGGGCGGGATAGGCGGCGGTGAAGCCGAGCGCTGCAATTCCGAATGCGAATACCTTGCTGATGGTCATGACGTACTCCCCTTTTATTAAATCCAGATTATGGATCATAATACCGAGAAGCTTGCGCCTGTAAATGGAATATTCCGACGTTTTGGAGAAAAAGATCGAATATTCATTCCATTTTGCGCTTGAGGAAGCCTCACGCTTTCGATAATTAAATGCGCAGTCTGAATTTAATTCGCGGCTTAAAGCGCAGCATAGGAGCGGAACATGCGATTGAGGGTTGGCCTAGTTGGGCTTGGGGAAGTGGCGCAACTGATGCACATTCCGACGCTTCACAAGCTGCAGGAACAGTTCGAGCTTACCGCCGTCCACGATGTTTCGCCGTCGGTGCTGGCGCGGGTGGCCGATCATTGGAAAATCGCCAAGCGCTATGACACGGCGGCGGCGCTGTTTGCCGATTCTGAGATCGACGCCGTGCTGATCCTCAGCCCCGATCAGCACCACGGCGAGCAGGCAAGGGCGGCGATCGCTGCCGGCAAGCATGTGTTCATTGAAAAGCCGGCCTGCCTGACGGCGGCTGATCTGGAAACGCTCGTCGCCGCCGAAGTGGCATCCGATCGTGTCGTCATGGTTGGTTACATGCGCCGCTTCGCACCGGCCTTCATGGCGGCCAAGCAGGAGTTGGCGAGCTTTGGGCCGATTTCCTATGTCCGCGTCCGCGACGTGATCTGCGAAGGACCATGGTTCTTCAATCAGACCGACAAGGTCGTCACGCCGAGCGGCGATATTCCAGCCGCGCTGATCGATGAAAGCCGGGCGCTTCGCAAGGCGATGATGGACGCCATGTGCGGCGCCGATGCGCCGGCGATCGTCAGGCGTGGTTATGAAGTCATGACCGGGCTTTGCTCGCACTCATTGTCGGCCATGCGCGATCTCCTGGGCGGCTCGCCCAAGCGGGTCCTCGGCGCGCAGTTGTCGCAGAATGGCGAACAGCTGACGGCCATGTTCGACTATGGCAGTTTCACCGCTATCTACGAATGCCTCATCGACGATATCGCGCGCTTCGATGCCGGTATCGAAGTGTTCTCGAAGAACAAGCGCCTGAATTTCCGCTACAACACGCCGTATCTGCGCAATCTGCCGATGACACTGGAAGTGCAGGAAAGCACCGCCGACAGCAATCTCGTGCGCACTCTTGGGCCATTCCACAAGGACGCATTCCAGATCGAACTCGAGGCCTTCCATGCCTCGATCGCAAACGGTGCACCAAACCGTACGCCGCCGTCAGACTCCAGAGAGGACATCGAGCTCTTCTCGAAAATCCTTGCAGTGGCCAAGTCGACGCTTGCGGAGTAGGCGCCCATATAACTGCTCCTGAAAGGTGGTTTGCTTCTAACGTATCTAGTCGGCACCTGCCTCTGGCATAGGATGCATTGCTATCGGTCTTGATAGTTGGTCACATCCCCCTTCATAGTGATTCAATCTATGAAGGGGATATTGATGTCAGCCTCCGGTGCTCGGTGCCCCGTACTCGAAATCACACTCGCTGTATTCGAGGGCAATGTGGTATATTGGCTAGCCGCTGACCGATAGACGCTGCCCGGCCTTGGCCAATTGCTCCTCGAGCTCAATACGTCTTTCTGCTCCGATGTCGATCGGGATCACCAGGCATATTGTCGCTTCGACAACTCCCCGAACACCGACAATTGGTGCCGCGAGGCACTGACTGAAGCTGTTGATCAGACCCGTGGTGACAACGATTTTCCGGCCGCCGGAGTTTCGGCAATCGGCGATGAAGTCGTCGATCGCGACCGTGCGTCCGTCTGGAAGGATAAGATCTTCCAGAGTGATCAGCTGCTTGATCTCCGCGTCTGTGAGGTGAGCAAGAAGCAGCCGGCCGGATGCAGTCCACGGAATGGGAATTTGCGCTCCCACTTCAGAGCTGATGCCCATCGGGCGAGAGCCGGCATGGGTGTGAACAATCGCCTGCCTGTTTCGGTAGAGCACGCAAAGTTCACCTGTTTCGCCTGTCGCGCGCGACAACCGATCGACTTCCGCCGTGCCACGGCGCACCAGATCGTTCTCGCGTATATAGTTAGTGCCGTAGAGATACATCAGCTTGCCGAAGAAGACCTTGTTGTCATCGCCGCTGACCTCGAGCATCCCGGATTCCGTCAACACCCTCACCAATTCGTAGATCGTCGAGCGCGGTGCGCCGAGCGCCTTGGGCAATTCGGCCACGCGAACCGGATGTCCATGCGCGTCGAGGAAGGCAAACAGCTTCAGTATGCGGTCGATGCCGCGCTCTCGGCCATTCTGGTCACCAGGTTGGGCCAGCCCTTGATCAAGATTCAGATTCATTACGCACAGCTCTTCTTTCGCAGTTGCCAATCACTGGCCTTCGTTATATCGTCCTAAATACGGGACTATTGTCCCATATACCAGACAAAAATAATAGGAGCGCAAAGCTCTTTGGGAACTTTAGCAAAAATCGGAGGTCGCCATGAGCGATAATTCGCAGCGCAGAGATTTCTTGAAATTGGGCATGGGCAGCATCGCAATCGCGGGCGCCGCTGCCAGCATGGTCGCAGTCAGCGGCAAGCAGGCCGCGGCACAATCGGCCAGCGACAGCCTGCTCCGTACGATCATCGACCGCGGTCATCTGATCGTCGGTACCGGCAGCACCAATGCGCCGTGGCACTTTGAAAATGACGCCGGCGAACTGGTCGGCATGGATATCACTATGGGCCGCATTCTCGCCAAGGGCCTGTTCGATGACGCGACCAAGGTTGAATTCGTCAAGCAGGATGCTGCCCAGCGTGTGCCGAATGTCGTGACTGGGAAGGTCGACATCTCGATCCAGTTCATGACGATGTCATCGCAGCGCGCGCAGCTCGTAAACTTCTCGCGGCCCTACTACGTCGAAGGCGTGGCGCTTCTCACCCGGCCTGATGCAGACAACAAGACCTTCGACAAACTTCTGGCCGGCGGCAGTGCGACGCGCGTCTCCATTCTCCAGAATGTCGACGCGGAATCCGGTGTCCATAAGGTTCTCCCGGATGCGCAGGTCATGCAGATCGACACACAGGCCAATGTGCTGCAGGCCCTGGAAGCAAAGCGCGTCGATGCTGCCGCAGTCGATCTTTCCACAGTCCGGTGGCTGGTGTCGCGCGATCCGAACCGTTATTTCGACGCCGGCAAGACCTGGAACGCCATGCTTTACGGCGCGGCGCTGAAACAGGGCGATCTCGACTGGCTGCAGTTTGTCGATTCATGCTTCACGATCGCCATGTTCGGCCATGAGAACGAACTTTACGACGCCGGCTTCAAGGATTTCTTCGGGCTGGAGCCGCCGGTTCGCAAGCCGGGTTTCCCCACGATCTGACGATTGTTGCAGGGCGTCGCTCGTCGTCGCGGCGTCCTGCCTTCTCCTCACTAGAATCGTCAAAGGATGCGTCGCTGAATGGGGTATCACCTCAATTTCAACCTGATCTGGCGCCACTTCGACAAACTGTCGAATGGTCTGCTCTTGAGTGTCGAGCTGGCGATCATTTCGATCGCTATTGGTGCGCTGATCGGCCTGATCCTTGCGATCTGCTATGTCTCCGCAGGCCGTGCGGTTCGAGCGCTGATTGCTGCCTATGTGGAGTTCGTCCGAAACGTTCCGCTGATACTGCTCGTCTATCTCGTATTCTATGGCCTGCCAACGGCAGTCGACATCGCCTATAGTCCGACAGTCTCATTCATTCTTACCCTGTCGCTCTATGCCGGTGCCTATCTCGTGGAGGTATTTCGCTCCGGTCTGGAGGCCGTACCGCGCGGACAGATCGATGCGGGGAAGGCAATCGGCCTGACGCCGTGGCAACGACTGCTCCATGTGCGACTGCCAACGATGACGCGCATCACCTTGCCGGCATTGTCGAACACCTTCATTTCCCTGTTCAAGGATACCTCTGTCGCCTCGGTTATTGCCGTTCCAGAGCTTACATATGGCGCGCAGTGGATCAATTTCAGCACATTTCGGATCATCGAAGTCTATCTGATTACAACCGTCCTCTACCTCGTCACCGGTTATGTGATCCTGTTTGGGCTGCGCCAGATGGAACGTTATTTTCGAGTGGAGCGCTAGATGCAGCAAGTTATCTACGCCATCCCCTTTCTGCTGCATGGTCTATACATAACCCTGCTGGTATCGGCGATTGTCATCTGTGTATCACTCGTCCTGGGTGTTGTTCTGGGGGCAGGCCTGGTCTACGGACCACGGCCCATCGCTATCCTGGTCCGGCTTTTCAGCGATTGCATCCGCGGGATCCCCATCCTCGTTCTGATCTTCTTCGTCTACTATGTGTTTCCGCAACTCGGGCTCGATCTGAGCGCATTCTGGGCGGCAATCGTCGCGCTTTCACTTTTCAAGACGGCGCAGGTGGTCGAATATTTCCGTGGCGCGGTAGTTTCCATTCCGCGCGGGCAGATGGAAGCCGGCATATCGATCGGCCTGATATTCCGCGACCGGCTGCGTTATGTCATCTTTCCGCAGGCGCTGCGCCGCTTTCTGCCGCCGTGGATCAACGGTGTTACGGACGCCATAAAGGGCAGCGCGCTCGTCTCGCTGCTGGGCGTCGTCGACCTCATGCAGGCAATCAATCAGGTCATCGGGCGGACCTATGAGCCGATGCCGCTCTATATTCTAGGCGCGCTGATGTACTTCGCCATCAATTACAGCCTCTCCAGCCTCAGCCGCATGCTGGAGCGCCGCTACTCCTATATCCGGGATTAAGATCATGGCAGAACCCCATCTTCTCGAAATACAAAAGCTGGCCAAATCCTTTGCATCCAATCTGGTGCTGAAATCGGTCGATCTGCATGTTGCCAAGGGTGAAGTCGTCACCATCATCGGCCCCTCGGGCAGCGGCAAAACAACGTTGTTGCGCTGCGTCAATTTTCTCGAGGTCTATAATGGCGGCTCGATCAGGATTGACGGTCGTGAGGTCGGTTACCGTGAAGGCGCTGAACGGCGTAAGCGCAGCGAGGTCGATCTTGCCCGGATGCGCGCGGAAACCGGCATGGTGTTTCAGAGCTTCAATCTGTTCCCGCATTTGACGGCCGCAGAAAACGTCATGCTCGGCCTGCGCCGCGTGCGTCGCAAGCCCCTCAAGGAAGCAAGGGAGATCGCCCTGCACTGGCTAGGGCGCGTCGGGCTTTCTCAGAAGGTTGACAGCCTGCCCTCGGAACTATCGGGTGGGCAGCAGCAGCGCGTCGGGATCGCACGCGCCGTGGCCATGGAGCCCAAAATCCTTCTGCTGGACGAAATCACCTCCGCCCTTGATCCCGAACTCGTCAACGAAGTGCTCGACGTCGTCAAGCAGTTGGCGGCCGAGGGTATGACCATGCTGATGGTGACACATGAAATCGCGTTCGCGCGCGATGCCAGCCACCGCATCATCTTCATGGCCGACGGGATGGTATCCGCACAGGGTTCGCCTGCCGAACTGATGCGGCAAGTCGAAGACAATGAGCGGTTGCGGGCTTTTCTGTCCCGCTTCAGCGCCGCATCGCATATCCATTGACGATCAGGAACACAGATCAATGACATTCACCGACCGCCTGCAATCGCTTGGCCTGGAGATTTTGCCGCCGCCGTCGCCGATCGCCAATTTTCGAAATTTCGTCAGGGTCGGATCGTTGGTCTTCTTGTCGGGGCAGGGGCCTCGTGAAGCCGACGGCCGATTGCACACGGGTAAAGTCGGAACCGACGTCAGCGTCGAAGAGGCGTATCAGCACGCAAGGCTCACCGGCCTCAATCTGCTCTCCGTGGTGGCGGGTGCGGCCAACGGCCTGAACAATGTCAGGCAGATTGTAAAGCTGTTGGGCTTCGTCAACGCCGCCAGTGATTTTACCGACCATCCCGCCGTCATCAACGGCTGTTCGGATCTTTTCGTCAGCATATTCGGCGATGCCGGCCATCATGCGCGCTCGGCGATTGGCGTCGGCTCGTTGCCAAACAATATCAGTGTAGAAATCGAAGCCATCTTTGAGTTGAATGCTTAACTTGCAAAGGTCTCCAGCCATGCCGTCGACACCGCATCAGCTTTCCAACCTGCCCATCCGCGAGAGACTGGGTCTGCGCCCGATCATCAACGTATCCGGAACGATGACGACCCTTGGAGCCTCCATCATCGTACCCGAGGCCATCCAGGCAATGGCCGAAATCGCGCCGCAATTCGTCGAAATGGACGATCTCCAGCGCAAGGCGAGCGCTGTCATAGCCAAATTGACCGGCGGGGAAGCGGGTTTCGTCACGGCATCGGCGGCAAGCGGCATCGCCATGTCCGTGGCAGCAACGATGACCGGCACCGGTCTCCTGGCAATCGAGCGCCTGCCTGACGATACGGAGCGCCTGAAAAACGAGGTGATCGTCCAGCTCGGCCATGTCGTCAATTACGGAGGCGTCATCGACCAGTCGATCCGGCAATGCGGCGCCAAGGCTATTCTGGCGGGCACGGTGAGCGTTGCGCAGGCCTATCACGTGGCCGACGCGATTAACGAGAAGACGGCTGCCGGCCTCTACGTCGTTGCCCATCACACCGTGCAATACGGCATGCTTTCTCTGCCCGAGTTTGTCGAGATCTGCCACGCCAAAGGCGTGCCTGTCATCGTCGATGCGGCTTCGGAATACGATCTGCGCCGCTTTCTGGAGGAAGGCGCGGATCTGGTGGTCTATAGCGGACACAAGTTCCTCGGAGGCCCGACGAGCGGTATCGTCGCCGGGCGCAAGGATCTCGTTCGGGCAGGCTATCTGCAGAACCGCGGTATCGGGCGCGGCATGAAGGTTGGCAAGGAAAGCGTCGCCGGTGTCATGGCCGCGCTCGAAGCCTGGGCGGTGCGTGACCACGACGGCATTCGTGCTCGCGAACAGTCTGCGCTTGATCTGTGGCTCACTTCACTATCGACCCTCAAGGGTCTCGCGGTCAGGATCGTGCCCGATCCCACGAATAATCCGCTCGACCGGATCGAGATCAAGGTGCTGCCGGAAAGCGGCTATTCCGCCAATGGCCTCGCAATAGCTCTGGCCGCAGGTACACCTCCGATCATCGTGCGCAACCATGAGGTCGAGCGCGGGCATTTCTTCCTCGATCCTTGTAACCTGCATCCGGGTGAGGAGCACATAGTCGCGGAACAGATTGCCAAGCTGCTGAACCAGAAAGAACGTCCCGAGGGCGCCATGGCACGACCGGTGAAATCCACGGCGAGCGCGCTGAGGTGGCCCGACTAGAGCAATTGCAGGTAAGGTGCAAAGCGACTTTCCGTCCGGAGTTACGGAAAGGCAACAAGCAAAATCCGGTCAGCAAAATCCGTTGAGTTTAAGGATCTTATGCGCCTCGATCGACGCCCGAAGTTGATCTTCGGACGTGCGGTCGCCTTGGTTGGCGTCCGGATGGTGCATCTTGAGCCGTTCCTTGTAGCGGCTTCTGATTTCCTCCGGCGTTGCGTCGGGGGAGAGCCCCAGCGTCTCAAATGCCTTGGCTTCCAGCACTTTGAGTTTGCGCATTTGCAGATCGGCTTTTTGCGCCTGGCGTTGCGCCGCGGTCTTGCGGGCATTCAATGCTTTGGCAGAACCGGAACGGACATTGCCGGGGAGCGGAGTCTCTGAAGCCTGATTGACGCTGGTCCCCCAGGTCTGGCGGCCACCGGCAGCCGCTTCCCTCTGATAGCGGGCAACGTCCTTGTCGGAGAGGTCGGTGGAGAAATTGTATCCCTTGTTATACTCCTTCACGTGCTCAAGACAGAAGAGCAGGTAAAGGCCTTCCGCATCCCGCCCGACCGGGGCGCGGTGCGCACCATGCTTGTCGCAACCGTCCCATTGGCATTTGGGACCAGTGGGTTCACTTTGCGCAGCGGGCTTCTTGCGAGTCGACCGGAGGCCAACGAATATCTTCGAATCAAGCGTCATGGTGCCCTATATGGCCGCCATGCTTCGTTTCGGCAAGAAATAGCGTAGTGTCTGTCCACGGATTCTGAGCAATCCATTGGTTTATTGAGGCGTAACCAATGTGGCGGACTGCCGCTTGGCCAAAATCAGGAGAGCGGAACCGCTTCTGGTAGCTTTGGCCGCAGGATCACATCCGGACACGAGATCTCAATGCGATCCGCCTTGTTTGGACGGACCCCGCGTCGCCAAGACCGTCAGCTACTCCCCGAACGAAACTCATTCGGCAAGTGGTAGACGCTTAGCGAGCTTATGCTCTCGACGCTGTCTGGCTCAGATATCAATGCCGTTGGCTTTGCAGCGATCTCGCACATCTGCCGCCGATTGATCCGTCTGCCCATAGGCCATCAGGTTGAAGATGGTGATGCTCTGGCCACCAAACTGACTTTGGACGAGCGTTCCGATGTAAAGAGCATTCGGATTGTCCTTGCCGAGGTTCGCCGTACCGCAGGCATATGTCGCTCCGCCAGCCGCCGACCGAGCTTTGCCGCCGTTAACTGCCACTTGCTTCAGCGAGAGAGACTTTTGAAAGCCGTTTTGTACAGCGTTGGTTTCCTCTTGGCTCAACGGACGCTCGGATGAGGGCGGCGCCTCAGGGGCGGGTTTCAGTCCGTGGCACGATGCCAATAGGGTGCATACCAATATCGAGATGGTTCTTTTCATATTTCTCCTCCCAGAAACCCCTTTTGGATACAGGAGAGAGAGAAATTGCTCAACCTGTGTTGAACAATGGCACTTGCCGAGTTCGCACAAAAATAGGCGAGACAGCTTGTTCCATGGGTCTGGCTCGCCGGCAGACACCAAATTTGTCATGGCTGAATATCCATGCGTCGCGGAGTTCCGAGGAGACGCAGCCAAGCCTATAGCGAGGAGGTCGCCTGCGATCTTATCTCGTCCGCGATCGGATGGAGAGTGTCGACCGGGGCCGATCCGACAAGGCTGAAACCCATGCCATTGTCAGCCCAGCTCCATCCTCCAATCGATCCTTCGGAATATTCGGCCATCGGCTTGTTTTGGTCGATCAGCATGCGACGCGAAAGCATGACCAGGCGCATGCCCTTGTCGTCGTCATACATGAACAGCACGCCCGGGCCATGTGTCGTTGGCACCACGCGCGCACCCATCAGACGGTATCCCGCCTTGCTGAGATCCGGAACGATGGCGCTTGGTCCGAGCGTCGCAGACACGAGCTGCGCCATGGAGCCAGTCCCGTCGGCGCGCACTTCCACGGGGCGGAGCTTGTCGGGGGCGAACACCCTGTAGCTCGCCGAGGCCTCCTGTGCGAGCGCCGCAACGCCTTCGGTCGGAGGTAGAGAATAGCCTCTCATCGTCCAGCCGCCGGCCGCGCCCACGACAATCAGCACGACCGCTGCCGCAGCCATATGCAGATATTGCCGGGAGAATGACCTCTTACGTCCAGCGGCGATGTTGGAAAGGTTCAACCTGCTCGGGACGGGTTCGTGGGCGACAGGATCCATGGCCGCTCTCAATGCGGAAGCGTGCCTCTCATAGGCGGAAACGCGGGCTGCGGCATCTTCATTCGTCAGCAGATATTCGGCGACCTCCTGCCGCCGCTCCACATCGAGCGCGCTGTCGACGAAGGCCTGAAGATCGTCCTCGGTGATCGGTCTCTTGGTCATTTTACCCTCCGTATATGCGTCACTCCAGACAAGGTGTTGGAGGGTGGCCTCTCGAGAAGTATCCGCAGCTGTTCGCGTGCCCGTGACAGCCGCGACATCACCGTGCCTATTGGAACGCCGAGAACCTCCGCAGCCTCTGCGTAGGTCAGATCCTCGACCGAAATCAACAGCAGGATGCTGCGCTGATCATGGGGTAGCCGTTCTATGGCGGCGATCACGTCATGGCTGAACACCGTCTGCTCTTGCGTCGGTGCACCGGTGTCGTTCGTTGCCGGCACGTCCTCGATGGGAACATTTTTTCCACGCCGTTGTATCTGGCGTATCTTGTTGACTGCCAGATTATGGAGGATCGCAAACATCCAGGATCGAGGATCATCATTGCGGCGCCGGTGCCAGTTTGCGACGATCTTCTCCAGGCAATCCTGAACGATATCGTCAGCGGTCTCGACATCGCGAACGAGACCGCGCGCATAGCGTCTCAGCGCCGGGATCATCGGTTCGACCTGTGCAAGCATATCGTCCATGTCAACGATCTCCATTGGACCTGCGTCACGGGACGCAGGTCCATTTCGGCATCAATCAGCCTGCACCTGCAGCACCCGCTCCGGCTTGCCATCGACCGAGGCGGCGACGACCAGATATCGCCGCTCGTCCTTGTGCTTGGCCTCTACAATCTGCCGGATCGGCCCGACGGCATTGACGATTGCCGACCCCGCCGGATTGGTCATGAAGTTTGCAAGTCCCTCCAGTGGCCCGCTACCGTCAGCCTTGTCGGACAGAGCAAGGACATAGGGCTTCTTCGGTTCAAGTCCCGTAACCGAGGCCTGCAGCACCTGAGTCAGGCCCTGGTCGAACAGGGACACACTCGTCGGAGCCTTGTCTTTCGAGCCTTTCGGAGCGAGTGTCAGATGCGCCGCTTCGCCGGCCTTGCCGAGCGGCACGAGGTTCTGTGTTCCATCCCCTTCCGGAACCGCGTTCGGAACATAGGCAACGGCTTGCGGTGCCTGGCCGATCGGAATATTGGCGATTACCTTGTTGGCGAGCGTGTCGATGACCGCAAATGCATCGGCATTTTCCAGGCCGACATAGACGCGGGTGCCGTCACCCGATGGCCAGATGCCATGCGGAAGATTGCCGACCGGTATTGTTGCGACCTGCTCGAAGGTGTCGGTGCGGAAGACCTTGACCTCGTTCAAGCCGCCGACCGTCACATAGGCGAAGTTGCCGTTCTTGTTGGTAACGAGATTGACGTGGTTCGTGATCGGACCGGTGTCGATGGTCTTGATCAGATCGAAGGGCGCTTGCGCGTTGAAGACCTGGGTCTTGCCGACGTCCTTCAAGGTGAACCAGACCTGCTTACCGTCGGGAGAGG
Source organism: Rhizobium sp. AC27/96 (assembly GCF_001692325.1). GTDB lineage: Bacteria > Pseudomonadota > Alphaproteobacteria > Rhizobiales > Rhizobiaceae > Rhizobium. The sequence goes on from NZ_LXKN01000066.1 coordinate 269,825, forward strand.
CGGCGATGTTCGGGCAGAAGGGGCTTTCCTGCTTTACATGACCAACGATCTGATGATCGGCGACGGAAACCACAACAGTCTCCGGATTGAATGACGAGCAGATATAGCCGTACTTGCCGTCAGGAGAGAAGATCTGCATCCCCGGACCTGCCGGCACCTTGATCTGCATCTTCTCCTGGAAGGTGGCGGCGTCGATGACCGAGATATAGTCCTCACCGCGAACCGTGACCCAGACCTCCTTGCCATCGGGTGTAAAGAACGCTTCATGCGGCGATCGCCCGACATAAGTCGTGTGCTTGACGGTATTGGTCGCCGTGTCGATGAAGGTGACAGAGTTCGACCCGATGGACACGACGGCCAATGTCTTGTGGTCGGGCGAGAAGCCCATGCCGTGTACCAGCACCTGGCCTTTATATAGCGGGCTGAAATTGCCGGGCTGTGGGTCGCCGAGCTTGATGACGCCGAGCAGCTTGTTTGTGGAGGGATCGCTCACCGAAACCGTGTTCGAAAACTGTTCGGCCGCATACACGCGGTCCTTGCTGCTGATCGCAATATCAGGATCGGAAGAGGAGGCCGGTGCCTGGCCTGCAAAGGCGGCCAATGGGGAGAGGATGCTGCCTGCGAGCAGCAGCGCTGCGAAGGATCTACGTATCATTGGGCAAGCCTTTCGTCACATCTTCATGTTCGGATCCATGGATCCGGCGGGGGCGGTTTTCGGGGAGACTTGTGTTGGGGCAGGAGCGGAGGGCGGAAGGGCGTCGCCGATCGCAAGCTTCATCGCTGCGATCTCCTGCTGCTGGTCGACGATGATTTCCTGTGCGATGCGCTTCAACTGCTCGTTCTTGCCGTATTTGAGTACGGCCACGGCCATATCGATCGCGCCCTGATGATGAGGGGTCATCATCGCGACGAAATCGTGGTCGACGTCGCCGCTGGGTTTGACCTCCATGTCCGCCATCATCTTGTCCATCGCGGCATTGTTTTCAGCGAGATAGGCCGCTTCAGGGCTGTCCGCCGGTGTCGGGGAGGGATCCTGGGCCAAGGCCGTGCAGGCTCCTGCTGTTGCCAGGATGACGGCGGCAAGGATGGCTACGGGTTTTCGGGGGAACCTTATCGTCATCTGTCTTTCCTTGTTGTTGCATTGGAGTAGACAGCGGAGGTGGCGGCTTATTCCATCGAATGAGAAAAAATCTTATCGAGACCCTCACGACGGCTTTCTCATGCCGGCAGGCGGGGTCCTCAGAATGCCGGCGATTCCCAGGAGTTGGTGGAACGGTATCTGGCAATTCCGCTTGACTGGGGTCTCTCCCCACAGATTAAGCTGCCCGCGACGAGATGATAACAAATATCGAATTGCCCATGACCGGACACGATCTTCTTTCCGCGATTTCCCTGCTGATCGTTTTGGCGCTTTGTTTGTCGGTATTGATATTTCACGCTTCTACGGGGGTTCCGCCACTATCCTCGAATGCTGCCGAAACTGCGGACGTTGTCGCCTTGTTGAAGCAGGCTGATTTGCCGGAACAGTCGATCGTTTATGAGCTTGGCTCCGGCTGGGGCTCGCTCGTCATCGCGCTGGCGCGAGCTTTTCCGAGCGCTCACATCCGGGGCATCGAGATATCGCCGCTTCCCTATTGGATCTCGCGGTTTCGCACCCGGAACTTGCCCAATGTGCTTCTGCACAGGGGCAGTTTCTACAACTTCGATCTCTCGGACGCGCATGCGGTGACGTGCTACCTGATGATCAAGCCGATGCCGAAGCTGGCAGGCTTGCTTGATCGTATGCTCAAGCCTGGAACGCCGGTCGTGTCGCTTTCCTTCTGGTTCCGGGATAGGGAAGTTGCGGCTTCCAGGAAAAGCTCAGGGCTTCTTGGCGCGACTGCCCTGTATTACTGGCCGGCACGCAAAGCCGATCGCTGACAGAAGGCCTGCGATGGCAGGAGCGCCAAGATGATTCGGCGCCTTCGCAATTTACTTGGGCAACTCAGCCGACAGGCTCTGGTACCGCGTCAACGGACGCAATTTCCTGTCGATAGCGCTTTGATTTAGTGGAGATGCAATCCCGAAATCCGAGCAGCGAACCTATCTTTTCGCGGATCACGGCGAGGTGGTCCGGAAGAAATTCGATCGCTTGTTCTTTGGAGGGCGGCGTGTCCCGATAGGTTTTTCAAGAGCGGTCAGATTTCTTTCAGCAAAAAGCTGGGCCGTTGCGCACCGCGAATCTTCTCTATCGTGTCGAGGGCCGCGTGATGGTCATCATAACAAATTTCGCTGCCCGAATCGCGAGGGCGGCGAAAGGCTTGGAGTCAAACTCCGCCACTGATGCCATCATCAAGACGCAACAGAGCAATTCCCCATTTGACAATGGAGATCAGTTCCCTGTCCTGCAGGCAAAGGCTATCTCGGGCGCTAGGAAGTCATATCCGTGGGATACGAAAATCCGTCGCCCGATCGCCGTTAGCGGCCCGAAGCTCTTGCCTTCTTGGGAGCCGAAATGCCGCTTTCCCGCTCAAGCTTCTTGCGAGCGAGCTTGCGGACACGCCGGATACCCTCGGCCTTTTCACGGGCGCGCTTTTCGGAAGGCTTCTCAAAACGCTCCCGAAGCCGTGCTTCGCGGAAAACGCCTTCGCGCTGCAGCTTCTTCTTCAAGAAGCGGAGTGCTTGCTCAACATTGTTATCACGTACCAGAACTTGCATTCTAAACTCCAAAGATCGTGGCGCCTTATTAGATGTATGTGTATCGATGATCAAGGCCTGTAAGGCAGTTCGCCGAGATTATCTGTCGTGATGGCTCTCTCCGGCGTATTCGCAGCTCGCTCGCGGCTGTCCCGCAGAGACTGCAGGCCCGAAAACCCTAGGCGCCAAGGGGTTTGTAGCCGCACCCGGACAGGAAAAAGGATGCCGCGTCGCGGGCATGCTGCTCCATCTGCGTCTTGATCGGCGTCAGGTCTGCGTGGAAAAGCGAGGACATCATCATCGGCAGCAACACCAGATCGATGAAGCGGCGAGTCGTTTCCGCAAGATTGTTCGGTGTAAAAGCCGGGAGAGATCTGATCTCTTCGGCTTCCGCCAGTTCGGCGACGAGCTTCATCACCGTTGCGGTTCCATGCGCGCGCATGGCGTAGTGAATGGTGGTCGCCAGCTCCGGATGGCGCGTCGCTTCGCCCATCACGCTACGCATGAGCCCGATGGTCTCGTCCTTGATGGCGCGCTGCACGATCAGGATACCCGCGGTCTGAAAGCGTTCCAGAATACTGCCTGACGTCGTGGACGCCGTCATCTCGCTGGACTTCTGCACCCAGCGCGAAACCACCTCTCTGAACAGGAGCTCCTTGCTGGTGAAGCGGTTATAGATGCTCGGCTTCCCGGCTCTGGCAACTTCGGCGATCTCGTCAATGCTGGCGCCTTCGTAGCCACGAGCGATGAAGACCTGAAGTGCTGCCTGCAGGATCCGGTCTTCGACTTCCCCAGCCTTTTCCAGCGGCGGACGACCACGCCGAGGCGTGTCTAGCTCCAGCTTCATGATCTTGGATTTGGTCGTTTCTCTCGCCAAAGCGGGCCTCACCGATTTTTGATTGGTGTGAATGCGGGTCACTGCCTCCGAGGCTCTTGACTAGCATTCCGATCGGATCTACGTCAATAATTAAATGAAACGTTTCGTTTCTTTTATTGTGTCGCGACGAACGAGGTTCAACATGAGCGCGCATCAGGATGAGACTTTTGGAAAGCTGATCGTATTGGAGCCGAAGACCGGCGGTGCGGCGGCAAATACTGAGCAAGACGACATCGCGGCTCGGCAGGAGCGAGCGGAGGCGCCACTTACCGGCGATCAGGCTCACGTCGGTGACGATGCCGGGCGCGCAGGGCAGGCTTCCGAGACGGAAGAAGCCACGGACAAACCCTCTCGCCGCCTGAGGATGCTTCTGATCGGCGGAAGCGCGCTGGCTGTGGCGGTGGTTGCAGGCTATATATATTGGGATAACGGCGCGCATTATGAAAACACGGACGACGCCTTTATCGCTGCCCGTCAATATGCCGTGACCTCAAGGGTATCAGGTTATATTTCTTCGGTCGCCGTGACCGATAACCAGCATGTGGCCGCAGGCGATGCGATCGCCCGGATCGACGACCGGGATTACCGTACCTCCCTGGAACAGGCGCAGGCGCAGGTCGCCGCTGCACAGGCCAATCTGCAAAATACCCAGGCGCAGAAGCAGGTGCAGCAGGCGAATGTCGAACAGGCCAAGGCCCAGATTGAGCAGGCCAAGGCCAATCTCGTCTTTGCCCAGCAACAGGATAGTCGCTACCAGACGATGATGAAAAGCGGCTCCGGCACGCTTCAGGAAGCGCAGCAATATACGTCGCAACTGCACCAGCAGGAGGCAGCGCTCAACACCGACCAGGCGTCGCTGACCGCAGCGCAGCGCCAGCTCGATGCTTATGGCCCTCAGATCGCCAGCGCCGAGGCAACCGTGAAACAGGATGAAGCGCAGCTGGATCAGGCCAAGCTCAATCTCTCCTACACGAAAATTTCGGCGGCTCAGCCTGGTCGGGTGGTGCAGCTTTCGGCCGGCGATGGCCAGTATGTGCAGGCGGGAACGAACCTTGCCATGTTCGTGCCGGACAAGCTCTGGGTGACGGCCAACTTCAAGGAAACACAGCTCGATCACATGCGTCCTGGGCAGCCGGTGTCTCTGACGATCGATGCCTATGGCGGACGCACGATCTATGGCCATGTCGCAAGCGTGCAGCCGGGATCGGGAACGGCTTTCTCCCTGCTTCCAGCCGAAAACGCCACCGGCAACTACGTGAAGATCGTGCAGCGCGTACCCGTGAAAATCGAGCTTGATGACGTGCCGAGCGACGTCGCGCTTGGCCCGGGCATGTCTGTCGTGCCCAGCGTGCGCACCGATGCAAGCCCTTCCGTATTGGAAAGCCTGAGGGACCTGCTGTGAGCACGAGCGCTGTTGCCAAACCCTCGGCAACCCCTTGGATCATCGCCATTGTCGTGGCACTCGCCAGTTTCATGGAAGTGCTCGATACGACGATCGCAAACGTTGCCCTGAATTACATTTCCGGCGGTCTTGGCGTCAGCCAGGATGAAGCGTCGTGGGTGGTGACCACCTATCTTGTCTCCAACGCGGTGATCGTGACGGCGACGAGCTATCTCGTGCGCATTTTCGGGCGCAAGACCTTTTTCCTTGCCTGCCTGGCATTGTTTACCATCAGTTCGGTGATGTGCGGCTTTGCGCCCAACCTGCAATTCCTGCTGCTCGCCCGGATATTGCAAGGCATCGGCGGCGGCGGCATGGTCCCGGTCGCGCAGTCCATCCTGGCCGACAGTTTTCCACCGGAAAAGCGCGGGCAGGGCTTCGCCCTGTTCGGGGTGGCCGTCGTTGTTGCTCCTGTCGTCGGACCGACATTGGGCGGCTGGCTCTCCGATAATTTCTCCTGGCATTGGTGTTTCCTGATCAACGGCCCTGTCGGCATACTGACGCTTGCGGCCGTCGCTATTCTGATCAAGGAGCCTGAAGGCAGCGCCGAGGAACGCGTCCGGCTGCGCAAGGAAAAGATTGGTTTCGACTGGATTGGCTTCGGCTTGGTGGCGACCTTCCTGGGTGCGCTGGAGCTGACGCTGGATCGTGGTCTTGAGGACGACTGGTTCGGATCGAACTTCATCATCATGGCGGCTTCAATCAGCGCCCTGGCCTTTGTGCTGATGATCCCGTGGGAGCTGAAACACAAGAATCCCGCCGTCGATATCCGGATGCTGGTCAGCCGGCAATTCGGAACCTGCTTCATAGTCATGATGGCGACGGGCGCGCTGCTGTTGGCGACAACCCAATATCTGCCGCAGCTGGTTCAGCAAAATCTTGGCTACACGGCGACCTGGGCCGGCATGATGCTGTCGCCGGGCGGTGTCGTGACCTTGGTCATGATGTTTGTCGTCGGCATCCTGTCGTCGAAGGTGCAGCCGAAATATCTGATTGCGATCGGAGCCGGCTTTGTTGCCTTCTCTATGTATCGTGTGACCAGCGTCTATAGCGGCATTGGCTTCTGGTATCTTGCCGAGGCTCGCATGCTGCAGGGGATCGGTCTGCCCTTCATCTTCCTGCCGATCACCTCCGCCTCTTATGACGGCATCCCTCCTAGCAAAACCGACCAGGCATCGGCCTTGCTGAATGCGGCGCGCAATACGGGTGGTTCGATCGGCGTGTCGCTGATCTCAAACATCATCACCCATCGGGAGCAATTTCATCAAAGCCGATTGGTGGAGCATGCCATTCCTTCGAATGGAGCCTATCAGGATACGCTGAACCAGGTGACGAACTACTTCGTTGGTCAGGGCAGTTCGCTGGTGGCGGCTCAACAGCAGGCGATTGGCTGGATCAACCAGCAAGTGCAGAGCCAGGCCTCGCTTCTCTCCTACGTCGACGCCTTCTGGGTTCTGACGCTGATTTCTCTCGCGGCTATCCCCCTGGCCCTTACGCTGCGCAATGTAACGCTCGGCAAGAAGGCATCGATGGGGCATTGAATGCATCGTTACAGTCAGGAGCAGGGTTTGGCCGGGTAAAATCATCCTGATACCGGCCGTAAAACCTGCTCCGAGCACTGTGAGTTCGTGCAGACGACGGCATCGGCGCCTTTCCGTCCTTCCCCGCCATTGTTCTGCGAGGGGAGGCTCATCGATGGTGGCAAACAGACTTTATATTCTTGGACAGCGGCGTTATTTCGCAGTCGGATCCTTTGCCTTCCTGTCTTTTGCAATTGCGGCCTCGACCATGCGCAAAAGCCCCTTCAACTCGGGCTCGCGCACCAGGGCGGCTGCTTCATTGGGCTGAAGCCATTTTAGCTGACGCTGGCCATGTTCTGGAAATTGTGCGCTCATTCCGGCAACTTCGAGAAGATGAACCTGCACCACGGATGGCACGGTTTCGCCGGTGTCGAGGGATTTCAGATAGGTGTAGTAGCCGAAGCTTTTCTTGCGGGCTTTTCCACTGACGCCAGCCTCCTCCCAGGCTTCACGCTCGGCGACCTGGTGCGGCAATTTCCGATCCATCGGCCATCCCTTCGGGATAACCCATCGACCGCTTTCGCGTGATGTGATCAGCAGCACTTCCACATCCTGCTTGCCCGGGCGCCATCGATAGCAGATTGCGGCATATTGCTCGATTGTGTGGCCTGTGAAGAGCTTGTCGGCTTCGCTTGCCAATTGTCTGAGGTAGGTCTTCTTTGTCATCTGCTGTCAGGGCTGCATGTGCTGTCAACGTGAATGTGAGCCGTGAAGAAACCCTTCGTGTCGTAGCGCGACCGGGCAGAGTGACCCACCGGGGCGACGGGGCTTGAATTAACCGCCATGGCGATCCTCCCTATGCCTACGCTGCGCGGATGGAGCCGGGCAGCCATATCATCATCAGCTAAAATTCATTAGCCGACTATGTTTCATCTACTTCATGCTATTTGCAAGGCAATTTGTCACAAAACTGTCATAAAACTAACTTTCGTGTTTTATAACAATAAGATAAAGGCCGCGGCTAATTGCCACAAAAGAGTACCTATCCGCCTCTGACGGAATCGCGCCAGATCAAATCGGCCTGTAACGTCAGCGAGCGCCCCTCCGCGACCCCACTTTGCGACAGCCAAGTCACCGCCTCACGCGCGATTGCGACAATCGGCTGGCTGAATGTGGTCAGCCGATAGGAAGACCATGATGCCTGTTCGATATCGTCGAAACCGACGACACAAAGCTGCTGCGGAATGGAGAGCCGGAACTGATGGCGAGCCTCGTCCATGAGACCGCAGGCCAACAGATCCGTCGCACAGAAGACAGCATCCGGGCGCTCTTTCCTGGTCAGCAAGCGCTGCGCCACGATCCGGCCTGCCTCGTATCCGGTCGAACCATATCGCTCGACGGCAACCTCCAGCCCATGTTCCTTTGCTGCGGCGATGAAGCCTTCCTCTCGCGCCATGAGACTTGGCGTTCCCGCTTCCGAATTCGCAAAGGCGAGCCTGGTGCAGCCAGCCCGGACGAACGCCGTCGCGACGCGTCCGGCAGCCTCCCGTTCGTCGAGGTTGATGTGAAGAGGCCCCGACTGATCCTCGTCGCGATTGATGAGGACAAGCCTCTGCCCACTTCGCAGACAGAGCTGTGCAATGGACTTGTCCGGCAATCCCGAGAGGATCACCGATGCATCCGCCCGATATCGGATGGCCTGTTCGAGCGCCCTGTTGACGCTGCCGTCGGAGCGGTCGGTGTTGATCAGCATTGCCACCTTGCCGGCAAGCTGGAGCTGCAGGGTCAGTTCGCGCAACAAAGTCGAGCGATAAGGCGTCGCAACATCGGAAACGATCAGGCAGACAATGCCGCTCTCATTGCGCATCAGGCCGCGTGCCAGATGATTGACCTGATAGCCAAGCTCTTCCGCTGCCTGCAGAACCTTTTGCCGAGTGGCATCCGATACGCTGGCGCCCGGCGTGAAGACGCGGGAGACGGCCGAGCGCGAAACGCCCGCTCGCCGCGCCACCGCATCAGCGCTGACAAAATCTCGTTGCGACAAGCTGCCTCCCACTGTTCGCATTGAATTCAGCACAATTTGCAAACGCGTGCAATATGGGTATCAAGACGCATTTGTGAACTTTTTGTGACAAATCCGATTGACAAGGCGGGATTGGCCATGCAGCATTTGCACACGCTTGCAAAAAGCGCTCGGCGTGGAGGCGCCGCAAAAGCAGGAGGACATCATGCGATTGGTCAATTTGGCCGCGGCAGCCCTTGCCGCGGGAGTGTCTTTTGTTGCCTGGTCGGCACATGCCGCTGGCGATCTCAACGTGATTTGCTCGGCAGATCCCGAGGTTTGCGATCTGATGAAAGGGCTGTTTGAGAAGCAGAGCGACATCAAGGTCAACATGGTCCGGCTTTCCGCCGGTGAAACCTATGCCAAGATCCGCGCCGAAGCGCGCAACCCCAAGACAGATATCTGGTGGGCCGGGACGGGTGACCCGCATCTGCAGGCGGCAGCTGAAGGTCTGACCCTCGAATACAAGTCTCCGCTGTTCGACCAGCTGCAGGATTGGGCCAAGAAGCAGGCGGAAAGCGCCAACTTCCGTACCGTCGGTGTTTATGCGGGCGCGCTCGGCTGGGGCTACAACACGGAAATCCTGAAGAAAAAGGGCTTCAAGGAACCCAAATGCTGGGCGGACCTGCTCGACACGTCCTATAAGGGCGAAATCCAGATCGCCAATCCGAATTCATCCGGAACGTCCTACAATACCCTTGCGACGCTCGTGCAGATCATGGGCGAGGACAAGGCCTTCGACTATCTGTCGAAGCTGAACGCCAATGTCTCCCAATATACCAAATCAGGCTCCGCCCCGGTAAAGGCGGCTGCCCGCGGCGAGGCGACGATCGGCATCGTCTTCATGCATGACGCCGTCGCCCAGACGGTCGAAGGCTTTCCCATCAAGGCTGTCGCTCCCTGTGAGGGCACCGGCTACGAGATCGGTTCCATGTCTATTATCAAGGGTGCGAGAAACCTTGAGAACGCCAAGAAATGGTATGACTGGGCCCTCAGCGCCGATGCCCAGTCGCACATGAAGGATGCGAAATCCTATCAGCTCCCTTCGAACAAATCGGCTGCAGTTCCGAAGGAAGCGCCGAAGTTCGAGGACATCAAGCTGATCGACTACGACTTCAAGAAATATGGTGATCCGACGGTCCGAAAGGCCTTGCTTGCCCGCTGGGACAAGGAAATCGGCGCAAAGGCCAATTGATCATCTGTGTCGATCAATGCTGCGGCCGGGATCCTGTGGTTTCCGGTTCGCGGCTTGCTCGAACTCTGCTGAACGGGACGCGGATCCGACCATGACCAATAGCAAACGCCGGCTGGATGTCGCGCTTATCGTCGGTATCGCTGCCGTGATACTACTCCCATGGTATCGCATCGAGGGCGGCTTCTTCGGTCTCGGCTGGCTATCCAGTTTCCCGGGCGACCCCTCCACAGCGCCCGGAATACTGGAAATTGCCAGCTACGGCCGATGGTGGCTCGCGATTGCCGTCGGGCTTTTTCTGTTCGGCGGCATCGCGCGCTTTCTCAGGAATCCCATGCAGCGCGGCGCGCTCATGGCGTGCGCCGGCGCATTGGGTTTTCTCTTCCTGGCGCTGCAGGGGCTTGCCATCACCGCATCAGGCTGGAGTTGGACGATCAGCGAGGCCGTGTTCGGCATGCTTGCGGACGGTCAACCGGCGATGGGTGCCGGCGTCATCACGCTCGGCATCATGTTCGTGCTGCTATTTTCCTTCGGCCTTGCAGAACGCGGCGTGATGAAGGGGGATGCTTTCGTCGTCAGCGCTATCACGATGCTGGTCGTCCTCGTCGCGATCTTCGTCTTCTATCCCGTGGGCAGTATGTTCGTCGGCGCCTTCCAGTCCTTTGACGGATCGTTCAATCCCGACGGCTTCATCGCCAATATCCAGGACCCTTCGCTCTGGAGTCTCAGCTGCGTCGTTGGCGGAGATCGCTGCGGCCTTGCCTGGCGCACCCTTTTCCTTGCCATCCTGACCGCCGGTGGATCGACGTTGCTCGGCTTGTGCTTCGCTCTCGTCGCCACCCGCACGCAATTTCCCTTCAAGAAGGGGCTGCGTCTCCTGACGGTCCTGCCGATCATTACACCGCCCTTCGTGGTCGGGCTCGCGCTCACTTTACTTTTCGGACGAGCCGGCGTCGTCACCGAGGCGGCGGCCTCTCTCTTCGGAACGGAGCCGAGCCGCTGGCTCTACGGACTGACCGGAATCTGGATTGCCCAGGTGCTTTCCTTCACGCCGATTTCCTTCCTCGTTCTGATCGGCGTTGTCGAAGGCGTCAGCCCCTCCATGGAAGAAGCGTCGCAGACGCTGCGCGCCAATCGCTGGCGAACCTTCTGGCGCGTGTCGCTGCCGCTGATGAAGCCGGGCCTGGCAAACGCATTCCTGATCGGCTTCATCGAAAGCATGGCCGATTTCGGCAATCCGATGGTGCTGGGCGGTAGCCACGGCGTACTGTCGACCGAGATTTTCTTCAGCGTCGTCGGTGCGCAGAATGATCCATCCCGCGCCGCCGTTCTTGCCATGGTTCTTCTTGTCTTCACCCTGAGCGCCTTCCTCGCACAGCGCCTCTGGCTGCAAGGCAAGAGTTTCGCGACCGTCACCGGCAAGGGCGATTCTGGAGCTCATATCGCGCTACCTCGTGGCCTTTCGATCGCGGTGCATGCGCTCGTCATTCCCTGGATGATATTCACTGTCATCGTCTACCTGATGATCCTCTTCGGTGGCTTCGTGCGCACCTGGGGTCTCGACAACACGCTGACCGTCGAGCACTACGTCAAGGCCTTCTCGATCGGCTTTCGAGATGACGGCAGTTTGGCCTGGAGCGGCGTTGCCTGGAACTCCTTCTGGACGACGATGGAAATCGCTCTGATCTCAGCGCCGCTGACCGCCGCCGTCGGCTTGCTCACGGCGTACCTGATCGTAAGGCAGAAGTTCGTCGGCCGTGGCCTGTTCGAATTTGCTTTGATGATGAGCTTCGCAATCCCCGGCACGGTGATCGGCATCAGCTACATCATGGCCTTCAACCTGCCGCCACTGGAAATGACGGGAACCGCCCTGATCCTCGTGGCGTGCTTCGTGTTCCGCAACATGCCCGTGGGCGTTCGCGGCGGCGTTGCGGCCATGAGCCAGCTTGACAAGAGCCTGGACGAGGCTTCCTTGACATTGGGTGCCGGCAGTCTGCGGACGATCCGCAAGGTGATCTTGCCATTGCTGCGTCCGGCCATTACCGCCGCTCTGGTCTATTCCTTCGTGCGGGCCATTACCTCGATCAGCGCAGTCATCTTCCTCGTCAGCGCCCAGTACAACATGTCTACGGCCTATATCGTCGGTCTCGTCGAGAATGGCGAATACGGTGTCGCGATCGCCTATTCCTCGGCCCTCATCGTCGTCATGGTCATTGTCATTGCCGGCTTCCAGCTGCTGGTCGGGGAGAGGCGGTTGCGACGCACGAACCGTATCGCAACACCGACGACGGCATCCGCATCACTCTCTCAGGAGAAAACCGCATGAACCTGACAGCTCCCGGTTCCGTCGTATTCGAAAATGTCCGCAAGACCTTTGGCGCCTTCACCGCAATCCCGGACCTGTCGCTGACCATCGAGCGGGGAACGCTGGTGACATTGCTCGGGCCGTCCGGCTGCGGCAAGACGACGACGCTTCGCATGCTTGCCGGGCTGGAACATCCCTCGGCCGGCCGCATCCTCATCGGCGGTAAGGATGTCACCATGCTTCCGGCAAATGAGCGCGATGTCTCCATGGTCTTTCAAAGCTACGCGTTGTTTCCGCATATGACGGCGCTCGACAACGTTGCCTATGGGCTCGAATCCTCCGGAATAAAGCGTAAGGAAGCGCGCCAGAGGGCTGAGGAGGCGCTGAGCCTCGTCGGCCTGGCGGGGATGGGCCCGCGCCTGCCTGCCGAATTGTCCGGTGGTCAGCAGCAACGCGTTGCCGTCGCCCGCGCGCTTGTCGTCGAACCGCAGGTCCTGCTTCTCGACGAACCGCTCTCCAATCTCGATGCCAGGCTGCGCCGGCGTGTGCGAACCGAGATCCGCGAGCTGCAACAGCGTCTCGGTTTCACCGCCGTCTACGTGACCCACGATCAGGATGAGGCGCTTGCCGTTTCAGATCGCATCATCGTCATGAAGGACGGCGGCATCGCCCAGCAAGGGGCCCCACGCGAGCTTTACGACACTCCCGCATCGGCATTCATCGCCGACTTCATGGGCGAAGCCAATGTCATGCCATGCGACGTCGTCGAGATCGACGGCGATAGCGCGACGATCGCCATCGAAGGCCTTCGTCATCGGGTTGCCGGCCGGTCTGTCAAGCGCGGCCCGGCGCAACTGGCGGTCCGGCCGAATGCCATTACGCTGACGCCCAGGACAGGCGACGCTCCCTTCACTGGCCGGATAACGCATTCCGCCTATCTCGGCGATCATGTCGAATATGAAGTGCAAACCGGCCAGGGCTCGCTTTTCGTCGTCGACACGACGGTCGATGCGGCACTACCTCCCCACACCGACGTCACGATCGTATTCAAGGATCGCGGCATCGCCGTCATCGGCGGCTGAATGCCGCTCACTTATCGAATTATGAAGGACATTTGCATGACATCTCCGTTGCTTGCCGACCTCGACGTGCGCCTGGCTCTTGCGGAAACCATGGCCCTCGAAGCGGGGAAGCTTGCGCTCGACTATTTCAAGCGTCGCGAGACCCTGGTGATCGAGACCAAGCGTGATCTACAGGATGTGGTATCGATCGCCGATCGCGAGGTCGAAAACCTGATCCGCGACCGTATTCACCAGGCCCATCCTGCCGACGGTATTCTCGGAGAGGAATACGGCTTGGAAACGGGCACCTCCGGCTATGTTTGGGTCGTCGACCCCATCGACGGCACAAGTCCGTTCGTCAATGGCATGCCCAACTGGTGCGTCTCCATCGCGGTCTTGCACGAGGGCGTCCCGGTGATCGGCGTCATCTCGGCGCCCTGCCACGATGAGCTCTATGTGGCGGCGCTCGGCAAGGGTGCCACTCTCAACGGCAAGGCCCTCAAGCTCGATGCAACGCGAAACATCCGCAATGCCCTCACCGGCATCGGGGCCAACAATCATGTATCACCGGCTTTCGTGGCCAATATGGTTCAGCAGATCCTGGAGGCGGAAGGCAACTTCGTTCGCAATGGATCGGGCGCGCTGATGCTCGCCTATGTCGCCGCCGGTCGCCTGGTCGGCTATTACGAGCCCTATATGCACGCCTGGGATTGCCTTGCCGGCTATTGCCTCGTGCAGGAAGCAGGTGGCTGGTATCATCCTTTCCCAACGGATGGAGAGCGGCTGACGAAGGGATCTGTTGTCCTGGCCGCGGCGCCCGGCGCGATCGACGATCTCAGAAGAATAGCCGGGGTTTAATCCAGGGCCGGTTGGAGCAAGAGCGACCGGCAAGCAACGATTTGCTGGCCGGTTGCAAATGCTGCGCAGCATTGCCGAGGAAGCGGCAAGCCGCCATCGGCGTGACATGGCAGATTCTAAAGCGAGGGGCTGATCAGCCGATCAGCCCCTCGCTTGCGATACCTTTCGTCAGCTCCAGTGCCTGGCGCTCGAACAGCCCGCGATAGATCCCGCTCTTGCGACGAATGAGGCTGGCATGGGTGCCTTCCTCGGCGATATGTCCATGTTCGAAGACCAGCAGCCGGTCGAGCGCACGCACGGTCGACAGCCTGTGGGCGACGACGAGCGTCGTGCGTCCATCCATCAACCGCTCCATGGCCTGCTGGATCAGCATTTCTGATTCGGAGTCGAGGCTTGAAGTTGCCTCGTCGAGGATCAGGATCGGTGCATCGGCCAGGAATGCGCGGGCGATGGCGATGCGTTGCCGCTCGCCGCCGGAAAGCTTGATGCCACGTTCTCCGACAAGCGTCGCATAGCCCTTCGGCAGGGCCTCGATGAAGTCGTGGGCGCTGGCAAGCTGCGCAGCCCTCTTGATCTCCGCATGCGTGGCCGTTGGCCGCGCATAGGCGATATTCTCCGCCAGCGAGCGGTGAAACAGGATGGGCTCCTGCTGCACGATCGCGATCTGGCGGCGAAGAGAGGTCTGCGCCACCTTCGAAATATCTTGCCCATCGATCGAGACAGTCCCGTGATTGACGTCATGCAGACGCTGAATCAGCTTGATGAACGTCGTCTTTCCTGAGCCGGAATGGCCGACGAGACCGACCCGTTCGCCCGGCTTGATTGTGACCGAGAAGTCCTTGTAGAGCGGGTCATGATGGTTGCCGTAATGAAAGGTGACACGATCGAACTCGATCAGGCCGGCCTTCACATGGAGTGCCGGTGCGCCGGGCACATCCTCGACGCCCAGAGGCTGCGCATGGATGGAGACGAGCTCTTCCATGTCGTTGACCGAGCGCTGCAGGTTGCGGATATGCATGCCGATTTCTCGCAGATATCCCTGGAGGATGAAAAAGGCAGTCAGGACGAAGGTGATGTCGCCCGCATTGGCCTTGCCGTTGGCCCAGAGCCAAAGGGCAAGGCCCAGCACGCAGCCACGCAACAGGCTGAGCAGCGCATTTTGCGAGGTGCCGTTCACCGTGCCCCGCGTCCAGGTGCGCGCGGTGCGATCCCGCCACTTGCGCATGACTTGGGCGAGACGCTTGTCTTCCCGATCCTCGGCGCCAAAGGCCTTGACGACGGCGTTGCAGGTCACGGCATCGGCGAGCGCGCCGCCAAGGCGTGTATCCCAGCTATTGGCCATGCTGGCCATCGGCGCGACATAGCGCAGGGCCATCGTCGCCGTGAAGGCGATAAAGAACACGGATCCGGCGCCGACCAGCAGTCCCATCATCGGCCAGTACCAAGTCATCAGAATGGTCGAGCCGATCAGCATTATCAGCGAGGGAAACAGCGCGATGAAGACGGTGTCGTTGAGCAGGTCGAGCGCCCACATGCCGCGCGTCACCTTGCGAACGGTCGAGCCGGCAAAGCTGTTGGCGTGCCAGTCGCTTGAAAAGCGCTGGATATGGAAGAAGGAATTCGCCGCGATCTCCGACATCGACTTCAGCGTGAAGCGGATGATGGCGATGAACGTGGCGTGCCTCAGGATGACGGCGCCGACCGACAGTGCCATCAGCCAGCAAAAGGCGTTAAAGGCATTGTTCCACGTTGCAGCGTCGCTCGCCTGACCGGACACCACCGCATCGACCAGGCGGCCGGAGAACAAGGGTGTCAGCACATCCGCAAGCGTAGACAACATTGCCGTGAACAGCATGAAGGATGCGCGGCCCGGCTGATGCTTCCAATGAGCCCAGCAATAGCGAAAAACGCTGCGAAAAGCACCGCCGCGGCGGGATTTGAAACCAAGAGCCATTGATGTATCCGGCTTTCGCCGGCTCCGTCATAGGGAAAGGAATGTCCGCGCAAAACCGCGCGAAATGGTTTGATGCGGAACGATCGACGGGAGATTTAGCGCCAGTCCATCACGTTCTATTGCGTTCGAAAACGCAGCCGGCTTCAGGCGATATTCGTGGAAGCCACTGGGGAGTTGGAAAAAACAGCCATCGAAAACCCCCTAGAACCGTGTTGATGATGACCAATCCTAGATTGATTGATCAGTTAGGCCAAGTCGATTTTGGCGAAGTTTTCGGCTAAATTTTGAAATGCGACATAGTTGCAACATCCCTGAGGTGGTGAGCCTCTTCGAAAAATGGGGCGTCCGGTGGTCAGTCAAGGCTGACGACGGGTCTATTTATGCAGTTTTTATAAATCTCATCCGCCATCCATATGGAATTGATATGCCGATCTGGCCATCTCTCTTTCAGGAGGATTCCGCCATGTCCCTGGAAAAAGATTTCAGCCAATCTCAGACCGGCATTGTCGCAGATCCGTTTGTCATGCGCGACACAGGCCTCTCGGAGATGCCGTTTGTCGTTCAGTATCTCGTATCCCTCATTATGGCGGGAATGGTCACCGCGGTTGCTGCCGGCTTTGACCGATATGAGGCCATTCCCAATCTGTCGTTGATCTATGTCTTGCCTGTTGTCGTCAGCAGCGTGGCATTCGGGCTTGGACCGGCACTGTTCTGCGCGCTTCTCGGCGCCTTGGCGTATAATTTCTTCTTCACGGAGCCCCGCTTTTCGCTGGCGGTAGCGGACACCGCCAACATATGGGCGATTGCCTTGCTCTTCATCATCGGTTGCATAACCAGTGCGATCGCCTCCACAAGGCGGCGGGATGCGGCAGAGCTTGATCGCCATCGTCGGGGCCAGGAGACGCTGCAGATTTATGCTCGACAGATGATTGCTGCCACCTCCACGGAGGAGGCAACACATCTTACCCGGTCTGCCCTGGTCTCGCTCTTTCACGTTCCCGTCGCCATCATCGTCTCCGGCAAGGATGACAGCCTTACGGTTGAGGGCGAGAAGAACCTCTCCGCCATGGAGCTCGAGGCGATAAGAACGGCATTGAACTCAAAGGCAATAGTCAATGGAGGCGTTTATCCATTCGATCAATCGCGGTTCGATTTCTGGCCGGCTCAAGTTTCAACCGATCGCGCAGTCGTTATCGGCGTTGCATTCGATCCTGAGCGTCGCCCGGCCAATCCGGATGCGACGATCGAAATGATGGCCCTGATGCTGGGAGCAACGATCACCCGTTGCGATGCCTGATGCACGAGCGGTACACTCTGCGTTGCCCACATCACTCAGGCTGCTTCATATATGAGATTGGGCGAAACGATCCACTCGCCTTCCTTCAGAGACAGCACATCGATCCTGCCGGCCCGATCCCGCTGCGCGACGCCGACGAAATGGTAGCGGCGCCCATAGGAGTCTGAGACGGACCGCGCGACGGCCGTGTCGGCCACTCGCGCGATGACGGGTCCGTCGGCGCGAATGCCTGAAAGAAGGAAGTACTCGAAAGGGATGTTTCGGCTGACCATCATGCACGTCCGTTCAGGCGAGGATCCTTTGGATACTCTTGCTTCGTCGCATGTGTCACGGTCAGCGCACGAATGCCGCCCTCTTGCTGGGATGGCGAGGCTTCCTTTCGGCGGCGGCTTCTCCGGATCTCCACGACGAATGGTTTCTGTTGGGCACGCATATGTTGGCCTTCCGCTCCTGATTGTTCGTTACTCGAAGATGCATTCGACTTGGCCAAGCGGCCCGAAATCGGCTGCAACATGCTGTCCCGCGTGAACACAGAGGATCTTCGCGCATGCGCCCGTCGCGACAATGTCGCCGGCCTGCAATTGCTTGCCACGGGAAGAGAGGGCGGTTGCCAGCCAGGCCACGGCATTCAATGGGTGCCCCATGACGGATGAAGCGCATCCTGAAATTCCGGTCTCCTTGAACAGGAAGACGTTGACGTCGAGCTTCCCAAGTACGGAGGGATCGGCATCCACCATCTGGCCGCCCTGAAGGGTTGCGACATGCAGGCCGAAATCCGCAATCGCGGCATTGTCACCGGCGATCCCCCGGACTGTACGGCGTCCAAGAATGCCGATTGCTGGTCGACATCCGGCAATGGCATCGGCAGCGGTTTCCGGCGAGATGGTCTCGTCAGCATCGGGAAAGGCGCGCCGCATCGTGAACGTGATTTCGCATTGCGCGCCGATAACGCCAGGCGGCAGCCGAAACGCCGTCGCCGCGGATGCAAGAGCGAAAGCCGGGATCTCGCAATAAATCGGTTTCGCCAGACCGAGCGCCCGGCGACAGGGCTCGCTGGAACCGACGATGGCGTATCCCTTTCGGCCAAAGCCGAGTGCGTTCTGAGCAAAGGCCTGAATATCATAGGCCTCCTGCTCGGAGCCGATCAGGTCGAGAGGCAATTCGCAAAGCTCTTCATGCCGACGACTTTTGGCAAGGATCTCGGCCGTGGTGTCCTTGAGCTCGAAGTACATCGCTGTAACTCCATATATCTTCAACAGATTCCAGATGCCGTTGAGAATGGAGATCAGCGCATAGCTATTCCATGGGCGGGCCGGTGGCTTGAGATTAAAATGTCATAGTGGTCCGGGTGCCGGTAGTCACGGTCATGCCTTGTCCCGCGGGCACGACATGCGCGTGATTGCCCTAGCACATAGTCACCGCGTTCTCGCGGCGATCAGCTTCAGCAGGTATGGTCCGCCGACAAATGTCGCCAGCAGTCCGGCGGGAATTTCGTAGGGAAACATCAGGTTGCGGCCGAGCCAGTCGGCAGTGATCATCACCAGCGCCCCTATGGCAGCTGCGGCGAAGGATTGAATAAGGGGGCGCTGGAAACCCGCTCTTACCGCTAAGTGCGGAGCCAGGAGCCCGACAAAGGTGAGTGGCCCGACAGCAAGCGTTGCGGCTGATGTCATCAAGGCGGCGAGAAGCAGCAAGGCCAGGCGGGAAAGGCTAATGTTAAGCCCCACGGCGCGGGACATGCCGGCCCCAAGCGGCAGTACCGCCAGCCATCTGGCAAACAGTGGCATTGCGCCGACAAGCGCGACGCAAGTGGCGCCGAGAAAACAAGCCCTCGATTGCGTCATGCCGTAGGTGGAGCCCGAAAGCCAGGCAAGCAGCATGTCCATGCGCGGATCGCCCGATAGCATCAGGAAGGCAGCCATGGTGCTGAACAGGGTGCCCACGGCAATGCCGATCAATAGCATCGACTCCGGTGAAAAGCTGGCGCGCCGGCCGAAGAACACGACAAAAGCTAGGATCGAGAATGCACCGGTCGCCCCGGCACCAAATTGGACTGTCATGCCGGGTGCGGATACGAGGAAAAATAGCACGATCACGCCCAGGCTCGCGCCGGAGGAGACACCAAGGATCTCCGGCGAGGCGATGGAATTGCTTGTCAGCCGTTGCATAATGATGCCGGCCAGGGCCAGCAGCGCACCCGCCGCCATTGCGGCGACCGTGCGCGGGATGCGCAGCATATCCAGCTGAGGGAATTCCGCTCCCGCACCGAAGTGCCATCCATTCGGGCCGCGTCCATATGCGATCGCAAGCCATGACAGGATGGCGAGTGACAGGAGAAGCAGGATCAAGGCGAGGTGTTGACGGCGCAACCGTGCACTCGCAATTTCGGCCAACTGCGGCGCCTCGCTTGTTTTCATCCGTTGGACAAGAACCAGCAGTATGGGCGCGCCGATGACGGCAGTCGCTATGCCCGTAGGCAATTCCGCCCCGGGTGGCAGCAATATTTGGAGCAGTTGATCCGTCGCCAGCAGCATTGCTGCCCCGGCGAGGGCCGACGATGAAATCTGGCTGCGGATACCATGCCTGCCGCTGAGTCGCGCCAGCGCAGGTGCAGCGAGCCCGACAAAGCCGATGACGCCCACCGCGCTGGTCACCAGTGCAGTGGCAGAGACAGCGCCCGCCAGCGCGGCCAGCCGTACGCTTCGCACTGACAGCCCCAGCCCCCGGGCGCTTTCATCGCCAAGTGCCAGCATATTGAGTGAGCGCGGAAGGAATGCGATTGCGATCAGGCCGAGGCCGACCAACCAGGGCAGGAGAAAGAGGATCTTGCTCCAATCGTTCTGCACCAGGGATCCCGCACTCCAGATATAAATTCCGCGCAACGCCTCCCGATTGAGCAACTGCGTGACGGCGGCAAGTGATCCGGCACAAAGAGAGATCACCAGACCGCCGGAAATCAACCGAGTGGGGGAGAGTATGCGATCCCAGGAAAGCGCCAGGACCAAAAGGATTGCCGCCAATGCTCCGACAAGGGCGCTGGCTTCACGACCGAAAGCTGGCAGGGTGGGCAAGCAGAGGCCGGTTATGACCAGCGCCAATTGTGCGCCTGCGGAAACTCCCAGCGTCGCCGGCTCGGCAAGCGGGTTTCGGAGCGTAAGCTGCATCAATGCACCGCAGGCGCCCAGAGCCGCGCCGACGAGAATGGCCATCGCGAAGCGAGGCATCAGGCTGTAGCGGAAAACGAGCTGATGGATATCGTTTGCGTCACGGGCGAATATCGCCTGCAGCCACTGATCGGATGGCAAGGCCCGTTGCAGATTATAGAGGCCGGCAATGAGAGCGATGAGCACGAGACAGATCAATGGCGTAATGCCACTTCGCCGAAACCATGACGACCGTGGAGAGCTTGCCAACGGCATTGTCATTTCAACCCCGCCAGGGTCACGCCAACATTATTTGCAAAACGGCCGGCGCTGGCGACGCCACCAAAGAACCACATGCTCGGGAGCGCGCTGATCCGCTGTTGCTTTACGAAAGTGAGACGTCGCCAGATGGCGTTCGTCGCCGCAATTTGTTCGAGATCCTGCTCGCCAAGGCCGAGATAGAGCAAATGCGCCTCCTTCTCACCGGCAAGCGCATCGACACCGACGATCCCGAAGCCCCAGGCATTCGTTTCGCCTTGCCAGGCATTGGCGACGCCGATGCGGTCGAGAATGTCCTGAAAAAGGCTGTTCCTGCCGAAGATCATCAGATGGTCTGGGTCGACGAAGCGGGCCAGGTAGACGGGGCGTGAAAAGCCGGTAGCTTGGTCGCTCGCCCTTGCAATCGCGCGATCCGAGATATTGATGGCCACTTCGGCCGCGGAAGCGCGCTCCAGCCTGTCACCGAGGCGTTTCAATTCGGATACGGCATGCACATAGGGCGAGCCGGAGATCGCGTAGATCGATGCGGAGAGGCAGGGTGCAATCTGGGCCAGAAGAGGAATGGAAGCAGTCTGGTTCTCATTGGCGAGGATAAGGTCGGGAGCGACCTGCACGAGCATTTCGAGATTGGGAGTGCCGCGCAATCCAAGCTCGATGACATCGCCTGGCAGAACGGGTTCGCCGACCCAGTCGCGATAGCCTTTTGTCTCCGTCAGCGCTGCCGGAAGCAGATTCAGCGACAGAGCCATTTCCGCCAGCGTCCAGTCCAGCACGGCAATTCGCTGGTGGACGCGAGGTTCAGCAAAAGCGTTTTGCCGGCGGAACGCTGCAATGCAGGCTCCGCCGGCCAAAGTAAGAAGATGCCTTCGCCGCGTCTGCATTACCATCGATAGGTCAGGGTGCCGAGAACGCGGCGGCGATCGCCGTAGTAGCAAAGCGTATCGCCGTTGCAGGCCGCGACATATTCCTTGTCGAAGAGGTTGCTGGCATTCAGTGCTGCCGTCCAGCCCTTCATCTTCGGATTTGCCGCGCCGAAGTCGTAGGAGATCGCCGCATCGACCAGTGCGAAGGAGGGTACCTTGAATGTATTGGCATCATCGCCATATCGCTCGCCGCGATAACGCACACCTGCTCCAAGCCCGAGGCCGGTCAGCGGGCCTGACGACACCTTGTAGTCGAGCCACAGCGAAGCTGCGTTCTTGGAACTGCCGACCAGCTGCTTGCCAAGCTTTGTCGGGTCGTTCGACTCGGAATTGACGGCGAGCAGATAGGCATAGCTGAAGCGCAGGTTGAGATCGTCGTCCAGGCTGGCGACCGCGGAAAGCTCGACGCCTCGCGAATGCACTTCGCCGGTCTGTACCGAGAAACCGGTGCCACCGGGAGAAGTGTCGGGCGTCGTGACATTCGTCTGGCGAAGATCGAACGCGGAAAGCGTGATGAAGCTGTCGTAGCCGACAGGCTGGTATTTCACGCCGACTTCGTACTGCTTGCCCGCCGTCGGTTTGAACGGATTGCCGGAGCGATCCGTTCCCTGCGTTGGCTCGAACGATGTCGAATAGCTGACATAGGGCGCGATGCCGTTGTCGAACTGATAGACGGCGCCCAGTCGTCCTGTCGGCTTGTTGCTCTTGAAATCCTGGGAGGTGCCGTTGATACGGTCAGCCGTATCGATATCAGCCCAATCGTAACGCAGTCCGCCGACGACCGACAGTTTGCCGAGCGTCAGCTGATCCTGGGCGTAGGTACCGAGCTGGCTGAGGACTTGATAGGTGTGACCCGTGATCGCGGGCTGTGAAATGCCGAGATTATATTTTGGATTGAAGATATCAAATGCCGGCACGCTGAAGTCGAAGCCATAGGTTTGCTCCAGTGTTGTGCGCTGGTAGTCCAATCCGACAAGGAGCTTGTGTTCGACGCTGCCCGTATCGAACTTGATCTCTGCCTGGTTGTCGACCGTGAACTGGCCGAGTTGATCGCGATCATACATGGCGTAGCGGTTCAATGTTCGCATGTCCGGCTGGAGACCGAGAGCGAATACGCCGCCGAACTTGGCGTCCAGATCGATGTAGCGAAGGTTCTGGCGGACGGTGACAGTATCGTTGAATCTGTGTTCGAACGAATAGCCAACGGTCGAGATTTCTCTCGAATAGATATTGTAGCCGGGATCACCGATATAGCGGCTGGTGGGTATCTTGCCGTTCGGGTTGGGCAGAACCGTTCCTTGCGAGGGGAGGGTATAGTACTGGCCGAGGTCAGGATCGTTCTGGTAGCTGCCGAGCAGGGTGAGGCTGGTATCCTCGTCCGGCTTCCAGGTGATGGCCGGTGCGACAGCCAGCCGCCTGTCCTTGGAGAAGTCGATCTGCCCATCGGCCAGACGTCCCATTCCGGTCAGGCGATAGAGAAGCTGCCCATCGGGATCAACAGGTCCGCTGAAGTCGAACATGCCTTGTAGGTGGTCGTAATTTCCGCCTTGAATGGACAGCTCGTGGAACGGCTCTGCGGTCGGCATCTTGCTGACCATGCTGATGATGCCACCCGGCGAAGCCTGACCATACAACACGGAAGCCGGCCCACCGATCCGCTCGACCCGCTCGAGAAGATAGGGGTCGATCTGGTTGATACCCCAGGAGCCATCGGTCAGACGGAGCCCGTTGAGATACTGGCTGGCCAGGAAGCCACGCGAATAGAGATTATCTCTGCGCGACTCGGAGCCGAGCGGCTGTTCGACGCCGGCAACATAGCTCAGGGCCTCGCTGACGCTCTGGGCCTGGCGCGCGTCCATTTCCTTGCGTCCGACGACGGAGATGGTCTGCGGCGTCCTGATGAGCGGGGTGTCGGCCTTGGTGCCGGTCGCGCTCTGGGTGGCCACGTAACCACGGACCGGACCCCATGCGCTTTCGGCGCTTGCCTGGACAATGATCGGCGCAAGTGTGGTCGCGTCGCCGGCAGATACCGTGCCGCCGCTCTGCGCGCCGGATATCGTCACACTAGCCGGACCTGTAAATCGGTAGCTGAGCCCGGTTCCCGCCAGAATGCGCGCAAGCGCTGCCTGTGAGGTGAGCGTTCCCGTCACTCCGCCGCTCTTCAGTCCCTTCAGGCGTGCGGTATCGTAGAAAACCTGTATGCCGGCCTTGTCCGCAAAGGAAAGGATCGCAGAGTTCAGGCTTTGCGCTGGGATATTGAAGGCGATGGGCGCGGACTGAGACGCGACTTTCCTGGTTGCGTCCTGGGCAATGGCGTTGCCGGAGAGCCCCGGTATCCCCAGTAACAATGCCGCAGCACTTGTCGCCCCCGCAAGCCGAACCAAAGCCGAGCGAATGCGGCCCTTCCCCTTCATGTCCATGAAATGCCCCTGAATCCGTCTGTCTACCTGGCGTCCCCTCGGACGCTTCATAAAATAGGACGATTTCAGTCATGTTTTTCAGTAATAGTTTTTTAGTTTTTTTCAGCGCGGAAAATTATCCAGGAAAATCAATAGAGCACCGTAACCAATGGCGGAACGGAAACCGTGCGGACCTGAAGCTCGGTGGCAATGCGGGCAAGTGCATTTCCCAGATCATTCGTGTCAAAGACGCCGCTAACGTGAAGACGCGCCAGCGAATCGCGGGTGATGACGATCCGGCCACGCCGATATCGGTTGAGCTCGGCAACGACCTTGGAAAGCGGCACGTCGTTGAAGATCAACTTGCCGCGCCGCCATGACGTCATTTGTGCGACGTCCTTCTGTTCAACCTGGCCAAGGATGCCATCCGTTGAATACCGAACTGCCTGGCCTGGCGACAATAGTGCCTCGCCTGCGGCATTGGACGGTCCGCTTACGGCGACCTTCACCTGGTGTTCGACAACGGTGACCTCGACGTCGTCGTCACCATTGTCGACGGCAAACTGCGTGCCGACGGCCTGCGCCGTGCCAGCGCCGCTTTTGACGACAAAGGCGCGTGTTTCGCTGCCGGCTCGGGGAGCGGCCGTGAAATAAGCTCTTCCCGAAAGCAGTTCGACGCGTCGTTCGCGCTGATCGAATTCAACGGCCAGTGCCGAATCCGATCCGAGGTCGACGACGGTTCCATCCGGCAAGGTGACGGTCTTTTGCTCGCCAGGGGCCGTCGCATAGTCGGCGGACATCAGAACGAACGGATTTCCGAACCACAGGAAGCCGAGGCCGATAGCGAGTAGAAGGGTTGCGGCCAGCCCGAGCGCCGAGCCATATCGGGCCGGCCGTCTCACAGGAAAAGTCAGGACCGGAGCAGGCTGATCCACCACGGGGCGTGTCGTCTCCGATCCGATAACGTGCTTCAGTCCGGCCAGGTCCTCCCACGTGCGGCTTGCAAAATTGAAGGCGTCACGATGGCGGATATCGCTTGAAACCCAATGCTCAAAACGCAGGCGATCGTCCTGCGTGACGTTTTCCGCACCAAGACGAATGACCCATTCGGCCGCTGCCGCCCCAATTTTTTCCTGTGTCTCTTGCGGGTTTGTCACGTCCGGATCCTGTATCCTTTTCACCACGACTCGAACTGTTTCAATCATAGGACGTCGCGAGACGTTCTTTCCGGTAACGATGAGGGGATTTATTTTAAGGTTTGCTTTTGAAGCCGCGCGGTAATGTGGGACAGCGCCCTGGAAAGATGTTTCTGAACGCTGCTGTCGGAAATCCCGAGCCGGGTGGCCACCTGCGCATAGGTGAGGCCATCCATTCGGTTGAGAGTGAAAATCGAGCGTGTCAGTTCGGGAAGTTCATTGACTATTTCATGGAGACGTTCGAGCCGCTGCCGCCCATCGGCCTCTTCTTCCAGTGTTGGTCGATCGTCGGCGATACCGGCCAGGTCATCGGCGCTCGTCGCATCGGTTTTTCGGCGCTGGCGCTGGCGGACATGATCGACCGCCAAATTGTGGGCTGTGCGATAGAGATAGGAGCGCTCATTTGCGATCGTTGTCCCCGTCGGCGAACCAAGCTCGGCGTAGCGCAGAAATGTTTCCTGAGTGAGATCAGCTGCCGTATCCGCGTCGCGCAGCTTCCTTGTCAGGTAGGCCTGCAACTCGCGTCTATGCGCAAGGAACAAACCTTTGAGCGCGTCATTCACCATGTCGAGAGGTCCGGGTCCAGTCAGTGCCCTAGCTCTATGTCATAATCCCGGTGGATGTAAACCCGAAGTCAAATGGATAGCCGCCCGGCTAGCGATATCACTTTATTTTAGCAGTATGTGGACAGCACTTTGCCTGCGAACTCCAACAGTTGCATCGGGCACGGCTGTCCACTGCATCATTGTGCGGATTCCTGAATGTAGGTGGCGAGCGTGTATCGATTTTGTCAGGCAGTGGTCCGATTGGGCATTCGCGATGACCCGCCAAGATCTTCTAATGTGTTGGAATATTTTGATTTTCCTCTCCCCCATGGAGTACCCCGAAGTGGGCGAAAGAATTCAAATCCAAGCGATCATCGTCGAAGAAGGCCGTGCCATTTCCAATGATCCGAGCGCATCGCTTTACAAAACGAACTAGTTCGTACATTATTCGCGATGAGGAGTGACGCGCGCCGCCACGGCGGTGCCGGTGACTGCCAAGACGATCAGGGATGCCGTGCGGGAGGGCGTGGGTGAAAGCCGGCGCCTGCGGGTGTGGCATGTCTTCGAAACTGAAATGTTCTGGGGAGGAACAATGATGAAAACACCAGTCGAACGTAAGACACCAAAGCGGGCCGCTCTGGCGAGCTGGATTGGAAGTGCCGTCGAATATTACGATTTCTTCGTGTATGGGACGGCTGCCGCACTGATCTTTCCAAAGATATTCTTCTCGGCGGAAGATCCGCAAACCGCGGCAATCGCCTCGTTTGCTACCTTTGGCGTCGCTTATATCATGCGCCCGCTGGGTGCGGTTATCCTGGGACACGTCGGCGACAAATTCGGCCGTAAGAAGGTGCTCACCTTCACGCTGCTTCTGATGGGATTTTCCACCTTTATCATCGGTTGCCTGCCAACCTATGATCAGGCCGGCATTCTGGCGCCAATGCTTCTCGTTCTGGCACGTCTGCTGCAGGGTATCTCGGCCGCGGGCGAACAGGCCGGCGCCAGCTCGATGACGTTAGAGCACGCTCCCGAGCACCGGCGAGCCTTTTTCACCAGCTTCACGCTGAGTGGTACGCAGGCGGGATTGATCCTTGCAACACTGGTCTTCATACCGCTCGGCAGGCTTGACGAAGCCGCGCTCCTGTCTTGGGGCTGGCGCATTCCCTTCTTCCTGAGCTTCGTCGTCGTCATCGTCGGTTTCTGGGTTCGCCGCACGTTGGCCGAGACGCCTGCCTTCCTCGAAGAGACCAAGAAGGGCGAGGCCACCAAGCTGCCACTGGTCACCCTAATGACGAATTACTGGGCCGATGTCCTACGCATCATCTTTGCCGCGTTGATCTCGGTCGTCAGCACGATCTTCAGCGTCTTCACCCTGTCCTATGCGGTCAATACCATGCATATCGACCGCTCCACCATGCTGACCGTGCTGGTGCTTGCTAATGTCGTGGCGCTCGGCGCCATCCCGCTTTGGGCAATCCTGGCTGATCGTATCGGCCGAAAGCCGATCTTCATCTTCGGTGCCATTGGCTGCGCAATGCTGATCTGGCCTTATATCTGGGCGATCAGCCAGAATAACCTCACCCTCGTCTTCGTCTTGGGCATTCTGCTTTCGGGTGTAGTCTATAGCGCGTCCAACGGCATCTGGCCGGCGCTTTATGCCGAAATGTTCGATACTCGGGTTCGCCTGTCCGGCATGGCGGTCGGCACTCAGATCGGCTTTGCACTCGGCGGTTTTGCCCCGACAATCAGTGCTGCCCTGCTGGGTACCGGGCCCATGGGGTGGGTGCCCGTCGCAGCGTTTACCTCGATCACGGCCCTGATTGCCGCCGCTTCGGCGGCAACGGCAACGGAGACCTATCGGACACCGATCGATCAGCTCGGCAGGGATGGAAGACGCATCGCTGCCGCGACGCCGCGTGCCGATCGCGCGGTCTGAATACAAACGGATACCGGCGTTTTGCGCCGGTATCCGCTGGCCGCTGCGGGGCACGCCACCGGCGATGAGTTTCTTGGAAATCACCAAATGAATGGGATGACACAATGAAAACCTCGATCGCGACCGTTTCGATCAGCGGTGACCTCAGGGAAAAGCTTCATGCCATCGCAAAGGCCGGCTTCGATGGCGTCGAAATTTTCGAGAACGATTTTCTTGCCTTCGATCAATCTCCGCGCGAGGTCGGTCAGATGGTCCGGGATCATGGCCTGGAGATCACGCTCTTCCAGCCATTCCGCGATTTTGAGGGCATGCCCGAGCCACTGCGTAGCCGCACTTTCGATCGTGCCGAACGCAAGTTCGATCTCATGCAGGAAATGGGCACGGACCTCGTGCTGGTATGCTCGAATGTCTCCTTGGCTGCTCTCGGAGGTATCGATCGCGCGGCGGCCGACTTTGCCGAACTCGGAGAACGGGCAGCAAAGCGCGGCCTGCGCGTGGGGTATGAGGCACTCGCCTGGGGACGGCACATCCATGATCACCGCGATGCGTGGGAGATCGTCCGCCGTGCCGACCATCCGAATATCGGGCTCATCCTCGACAGCTTCCATACGCTTTCGCGCAAGATCGACGTCAATTCGATCCGATCGATCCCGAAGGAGAAGATCTTCATCATTCAGCTTGCCGATGCGCCGTTGATCGACATGGATCTTCTCTATTGGAGCCGCCATTTTCGCAACATGCCGGGCGAGGGTGATCTGCCCGTGCTCGATTTCATGAATGCGGTGGCGGCGACAGGCTATGACGGCTACCTTTCGCTGGAGATTTTCAACGACCAGTTCCGCGGTGGCTCGCCGACGGCTATCGCCGTAGACGGCAAACGCTCGCTTGTTTACCTGGGCGATCGGGTTCGGCGCGCCGAAAGCGAGAGCAAATTGACATTGGCGCCCATGCCGCCGCGCGCTGAGGTCGAGGGCGTGGCTTTCGTCGAATTTACCGTGGATGAGGCTGAGACATCCCTACTTTTTGACCGACTGCACGCGCTGGGCTTCCGCCATGTCGGTCGTCATAAGTCCAAGCGCGTCGATGTCTTCAGGCAGGGCGGCATCAATCTGGTCGTCAATGCCGATCAGGGTGGATTTGCCGGCGCTTCCTACGCTCTGCACGGGCAATCGGCCTATGCAATGGGTCTGTGGGTCGGCGACGCGCAGGCCGCCCTCGCGCGCGCCGTAGCACTCGGTGCCGAGCGTTTCGAACAGTCGCTCGATCCCGGCGAGATTGAGATGCCGGCCATCCGCGGTATCGGTGGCGGCATCCTGTATTTCCTCGATCGACAGAGCCCGCTCGGGCGGATCTGGGAGATCGAGTTCGACCCCGTCAACGACGATGCCGATCTGCAGCCGGTCGGACTGACGGGCATCGACCATGTTGCGCAGACCATGAAGTACGAAGAACTGCTCACCTGGCTGCTGTTCTATACGGCGATACTCGATGCGCATAAGACGCCGATGGTCGACATTATCGATCCTGCTGGCGTTGTTCGAAGCCAGGTCGTCGAAAATGATCCGGGTACGCTGCGCATCACGCTCAACGGTGCGGAAAACCGCAATACGCTGGCCGGCCATTTCATCGCCGAGACATTCGGCTCGGGTATTCAGCATCTGGCTTTTGCGACCGAAGACATCTTCGCGACAGCTTCTGCCCTATCTGCCAACGGTTTCGCGACATTGGCGATCTCGCCGAATTACTATGATGACCTGGAGGCGAGATTCGGCCTCGATCCGGAATTCACCGATCGGCTGAAGGCACATAATATCCTCTATGATCGTGACGATCATGGCGAATATTTCCAGCTCTATAGTCCCAGTTATGGAGAAGGGTTCTTCTTCGAGATCGTCCAGCGTAGCAGTTATCGCGGCTACGGTGCGGCGAACGCGATCTTCCGCATCGCGGCACTGAGGCGGTATCTGCGACCGATTGGTCTGCCGAAGCTTTAGGCTCTCCCCATTCGCGCCGAGGCTGTGTTAAAGCTTTGATCTTCAATGGTGGGCATTGACGGACCCAGGAAGACGAGCAAGGCATGACCAAAGCGCAAACGGCCAAGATCGAGCGCCTCACACGGAAGAATGATCCCGACGCGACCAAGGAAAATATCCTGAAGATTGCGACGGAAGAATTTGTCGCCGCAGGCTTTTCCGGCGCGCGTGTCGATGAGATCGCTGAGCGCACCAAGACCTCCAAGCGCATGATCTACTATTATTTCGGCAGCAAGGAAGGGCTCTATCTCGCCGTTCTCGAACAGGCCTATACGAAGATCCGGACGCTGGAGAGCGAGCTCGATCTCGAAAACATGCCGCCGGTTCAGGCGATGGCGCAGCTGATTGCCAGCACCTTCGATCATGATGATCAAAATCCGGATTTCGTGCGCCTGGTCAGCATCGAGAATATTCATCGAGCCGAACATATGAAGCGTTCGGTGGTTCTGTCGGAAATGAATATCGCCGTCATCGATATCATTACCGGCATCCTCGAACGTGGCTATTCGGACGGCAGCTTCATACGCCGGGTGGATCCTGTAGACCTGCACATGATGATCAGTGCGCAATGTTTTTTCCGGGTGTCCAATCGCCATACTTTCGGGGCAATCTTCGAACGAGATTTGTCCTCCGACGAGCTGAAAAAACGGCACAAAGCATTGATCGTCGACGCAATTCTGGCTTTCCTGAAGACTGCTCCTTCGAACACTATCTGAGAACCCAAGGCCATGTGATGATGTCGCCGAGCACTGCCGTGAGCAGGATTTCTGTACCGTTCATTGACTTTACGTACTAGTTCGTACATTTTGATCTCGGGCTGCGATATGGCTATGGTTCGCTGCTCGGGAGGATAGATTGAACACTCAGGCTGCCATCATCTCACGTCAACTTCGGGTCGGTCTCATCGGTGCTGGCATCGGCCGTTCGCTGACGCCGGCCATGCACATGCGCGAGGGTGAGAATTACGGTCTTTCATACCGCTATGATCTCATCGATCTCGAAATTCGCGGCCTTGGCGTATCGGATCTGCCGGCACTGATCGATGAGGCTGAAGCCCAGGGCTTTGCCGGCCTGAATATCACGCATCCCTGCAAGCAGGCGGCCGTCGCGCTGGTAGACGAGCTTTCGCCGGATGCCCAGACGCTGCGCTCGATCAATACGATCGTCTTTCGAGGCGGGCGCAGGATAGGGCACAATACCGATTGGTGGGGATTTGCGCAGAGCTTTCGTCGTGGCCTGTCCGGAGTTCCGCTCGACCATGTCGTGCAGCTTGGGGCCGGCGGGGCCGGTGTCGCGGTTGCGCATGCCGTGGCGCAAATGGGGGCACGCACGATCGAAATATTCGATATCGACCCGTCGCGTGCGCAGTCGCTTGTAGATCAGCTGCAGCCAGCCCACCGCAAATGCTCATTCCTGGTCGGCAGCGACCTGGCCGCCGCCCTGGAAGCTGCCGATGGTCTGGTTCATGCGACGCCGACCGGCATGGCTGCGCACCCCGGTTTACCGCTTGAGGCTCGGCTCGTTGCGGATCGGCTATGGGTAGCGGAAATCGTCTATTTTCCGATCGAGACGGAATTGGTGAAGCTTGCAAGGCAAAGGGGATGCCGCGTTCTCGATGGCGGCGGAATGGCTGTTTCCCAGGCGGTCAAGGCTTTTGAACTGTTCACCGGCATCCGCCCCGATGCAGAACGCATGATGCATCATTTCGCGTCACTTCATTCCTAGGGCAATTTCTCGGTGAGCGGCCTTTGACCCACGTTCCGGGCATGGGTCTCTGCCTATTGCCCGATGGCATACTCAAACCGCCAACAAAGATGCTCCAATAGAGCGCTGTGCAAGTCGGACAGATCGGATACTCCCACCTGGCAACGCCCATTGCAAGTTCGGGTTACCGAGGACGCGCACCACCGAACGGCCAGTCAATAAGGGCTCGCGCGGATCTCTGTTCCCACCGAGATACTCATTTGATCAACGAGCGCGATTATCTTCAATGCTACCACCATATGGTGCTACTGCGCTACCTGTCTAATATACTAATTTAGGTCATGCTTAAATGTTGGTCTCGGGTTTTCACTCCAGAGGCTGGCATCGACGATTTGTTCTCAGGCTAGGCAGGAGCGCAGCATGTCCTTGGTAGATATCCACTTAATCAACGGCGGAAAAACCGTCATCGATAGCAGCAATGCGGGAAAAGCTTCTGATACGATTCAGCTTAATCTTGTTTCAAACGGTACGGTAACCGTGGATGGCGTGGATATAAAAATAAGCAACCTGGTTGGCCTTGGCGCTGCTTCAAACACGACAATTGAAGCAATTAATGGCGCAAATGTCACGATAGCTGCTGGGTTGGCCAATGTTGGTGCGTTATCGAAGTATACATATGCAATCGGAGCGAACTCGAGTATCGCGGTGAATGCAAACTTTCTCAACATCGGGCTGTTGAACAACGTAACGGTTGATTTCGCCAATGCCAACGGTACGGGGCTTTTCACCTACAATCCAGGCGGGATCAACTTGAACCTGTCGTCTCCGCCGAAGGTGGTCAACATCCAGGATGGCGACAGGATCGAGGTTGGCGGATCGACGGCTGTTAGCCAATCCGGCAATACGATAAATTTCACTCATCCGGGATTGCTTGGCATTCCGACCACGCTCGGCTCCTACAGCATTCCCGCGGGCGTGACCTATACCTACAATGCAGCGACAAGCACTTTGACATTCACAAGCTGCTTTCTGCGCGGCACGCGTATCCGCACTTTGGAAGGTGAGGTGCCGGTCGAGGATCTGCGGGTCGGTGATTTCGTTATCACCCATCGCGGAGCATCGGAGGTCAAGTGGATTGGCCGTCGGATGATCGATCCCAAAGCAATCGAGAAGCCGCGAGATACGCTGCCGATCCGCATCCAGGCCGGCGCCATTGCCGAAAACGTCCCGTCGCGTGATCTTTATGTCTCTCCGGACCATTGCATGTTCCTGGAGCAGTCGCTGATCCCGGCCAAGCTGCTTGTCAACGGGGCTACGGTTAGCCAGGAGGTCAGGCTTCACCCGTTTCAATACTATCACATCGAGCTGGAGCAGCATTCCATCGTCATTGCGGAAGGCGCCGAGACGGAAACCTATCTCGACATCAGCGGTCGTCAGTCCTTCCTTGAGCCAGGGACCCTGGTCTTCGGCACCTCGGCCGGCTCGCGCACCTGGAACGACTGCTGCTATCCGCCGGTTTACGCTGGCGCCGTGCTGGAAAAAGCCCGCCTGTCGCTCCAAAGCCGCGCGGAGAAATTGGGCTATGTCGTGCGGAGCGCCAAGGCATCGTGAAGAATGGGAGCCGCGCCAGCAAGCAACTCTGGTGCCGGCACCAAAATAGCGGCTCGGTAACATCGGTCTAAGGCATGAGCATGCCAGTATGGATTGATCAGTCGGCAAGTAAGGAAGCGTAGCTTCGGCAAGGTTGTAGCTACCTGACCATCCATATGCACCTTCCAACTCGCTATCGCAGCAATGTGACAATTCCCGCTTGTACGTTTGGTCACGAAACGTGCTTTCAAAGAAGCGCCCCAACGAACGCTGCGCCTGGGCGACATTTATCGATACCTACCAAATGGCAGTCGTCGGGCCGAAGAAATGGATTAAATGCAGCCTGATGATACTTTTGATCGCCACAAAGGTAGCGCCGCTACGGAATCCACGCAATCGAGAAGAGGCAATGAATAGCTCAAGAATCATTTTCCGGACTGTCACCATTGTCGCAGCAATTTGCTCCGGGACAGCTTACGCGGATAGCCCCCGGACCGGCAATCTCCAGATAAAGATCGAGATTACCAAGGATTGCCAGGTCAACACCGACGCCAAGAACAGTGCCATCAACGATGCGGTACTGGACTTTGGCTCGCATGGTGTCCTGAACTCCGATATCGACGCACAGACAGCGGGCGCCGGATCGATCCGGGTGCAGTGCACGAGTGGCGTTGATTACAATATCGGCCTTGATGGAGGTGGAACGAAGGACACCAGCAACCGACGAATGAAGTCCACTGATGCGGCCAACACCGAGACTATAGGCTACCAGCTATACAGCGACAAGTCTGGCGGCAAAGTGTGGGGTAATACAGCCGGGACAGATACCGTAAAAGGCAAAGCCGACGGAACTCTCCAGTCCTATACCGTATATGGTCGCGTAATCGCGCAGTCCACTCCGCCCGCCGGCATTTACAGCGACACCGTTGCTGTCACCGTCACATTCTGACCTTCTTCACGAAGGGAAATCTCTCATGCGCCCATATCTCGCGCTTGTGGTGGCTATCTATGGCGTGATGTCTGGGGCCGAGGGACGGGCGGCGTCCCTGCAGGTGTCGCCCGTCTCAATCGACTTGGCCGCGCCGGCCCTGGCTTCGTCCGTGAGTCTTCGCAATAACAATGATCGTCCTGTCAATGCTCAGGTGCGGGTTTTCAAATGGACTCAGGTCGGAGGAGAGGACCAGCTCGTTCCCACTTCGGAAGTTGTAGCTAGTCCACCAGCCGCCACGCTGCAGCCAGGTACCACCTATACGCTTCGTGTTGCCCGCGTCGGGCAGCCGGTCACCAACGGGGAAAGCGCCTACAGGTTGCTGATCGATGAGTTGCCCGACGTCAATGTCCGTCGGCCTGGCAACGATGTCAAACTTGTCGTGCGCTATTCGATACCCGTATTTTTCAATGACAGGTCCGCCAACGCGGATCTGCGATGGAACATTCGCCGTGAAGGCGGGAGCCTCGTGGCCGAGGCTACAAACACCGGCATGTTGATTTCCGGTAGGAACTGACCCGGTATTTCCACCGAGATTTGACCCGCCTTTTATGTATGTTTCGGTTCTGTTGGTGTGGTCAAGTTCTTGTTCT
>NZ_LXKN01000067.1 GCF_001692325.1 Rhizobium sp. AC27/96
TGTGTTGATTTCCGCTGAGATCTGATCCGGGGAGATGCGGACGAAAACTTGGACGACCAGGAGGTAGTTCATGTATTCCCATGCAGACAGACTTCGCGCGGTCGATCTGTATATCAAGCTCGGCAAGCGGGTTAAGGCGACGATCCGCCAGTTGGGTTATCCGACCAAGAATGCGCTGAGGAACTGGTGCCGCGAATACGAGCAGCATCGAGGCCTGCGCGTTCGTTCTGTGGCTCGCGCGCCGAAGTTTTCCGAGGCCCAGAAGCAGGCGGCACTGGAGCACTACCGCACTCACGATCGCTGTATCTCTTCAACGATGAGAACGTTGGGTTATCCAGGCCGGGGGACTCTGACGGCATGGGTTCGAGAGGCGTTTCCGGAGGCGAGGACTTCGATGGCCGGTCGATCCTGGCGTCCGGCCTATTCTGATGCCTTGAAGCAGGTCGCGGTCCTTGATCTTTGCAATCGAGAAGAGAGTGCCCAGGAAGTCGCCGACCGGCTGGGCGTATGCCGGCCAACATTGTACAGTTGGAGGAATGAGTTACTCGGTCATGAGGTTGCCTCATCGATGAAACGCCGCAACGGCTTGAGACCCTCCAACGCGATGTTCGCCAATTGCAGCTCGAGCATGATCTGCTGAAGAAGGCCAATGAACTCCTAAAAAAGGCCTGGGCGTCGATCTGCACCTCCTGAGTAATCGGGAGAAGACACAGCTGGTTGACGCCCTCAAAGATATCTATCGATTGCCAGAACTGCTTGTGCAGTTGGGAATTGCGCGAAGCTCTTACTTCTACCACCGCACCCGAGCGAACCTGGAAGACAAGTATGTCACCATCCGTCGCAACCTGACGGAAATCTTCGAAAGCAACCAGCGCTGCTACGGCTATCTTAGACTGTAGGCGTCTCTGGCCAGGCAGAGTGTGACAATCTCGGAAAAGGTTGTGCAGCGATTAATGAAACAGGAGCGCCTGGTCACCGCCAGACCACGGCGACGGCGTTTTGGTTCATACTTGGGAGAAATCAGTCCTGCGCCTGAGAACCTGATCAACCGCGACTTCCATGCGAAAATACCGAACGAGAAATGGCTCACGGACATCACCGAATTCCAGATCCCAGCTGGCAAAGTGTATCTCTCGCCTATCATAGATTGCTTCGATGGCATGGTGATCAGTTGGTCGATTGGAACGCAACCTGATGCGGGGTTAGTCAACACGATGATGCCGAAGGCGGGACAATCGTCCATTCGGATCGTGGAGCGCATTATCGCTGGCCTGGCTGGCTCACCCGGATCAGCGATGCGAAGCTGCTTCGTTCAATGTCCCGCAAGGGCTGTTCACAGGATAATGCAGCGTGCGAAGGCTTCTTCGGCCGATTGAAAACGGTACTCTTCTACCCTCGAGACTGGAAGACCACCACGATCGAGCAGTTTGCCCGGGAGGTTGATGCGTACATCCGATAGTACAATGAAAAGCGCATCAAATTATCACTGGGCTCACGCAGTCCCGTCGAGTATCAAGAAAGCCTTGGCCTAACAGTATAAATTAGTCCAACTTTTTATCCGCATCCCC
>NZ_LXKN01000068.1 GCF_001692325.1 Rhizobium sp. AC27/96
GCCGTCGCCCTTGCCGGTATCACCGCATTGAGGACCACCGACACTATGATGTTGGCGGCGAGTGCCAGCAGGCCGGTATAGACGGTGAAGCTGGTATCGCCGAGGCTGATGGCATGCAGCGGCTTCCAGCCGGCATCCCAGACCAGATAGGTGCCGCCGAAGAAGCCGACGACCCAGCCGGCCAGCAGTGCCGGTGCCCGGAACCATCTGGTGTAGAGACCGAAGACCAGGGCCGGCAGCGTCTGCAGGATCCAGATGCCGCCCAAGAGCTGCAGATCGAGCGCGAACTGCGTCGGCAGGAAGATGATGACCAGCAGCGCGCCGACCTTGACGACCAGCGAGGTCATCTTGGCCACCTTCGCCTCACCGGCATCGGACACATTCGGATCGACATAGGCCTTCCAGAAGTTGCGGGTGAAGAGATTGGCGGCACCAATGCTCATCACCGCCGCGGGAACGAGCGCGCCGATGGCGATGGCCGCGAAGGCAAAGCCGGCAAACCAGCTGGAGAACAGGGTCTGGAACAGCGCCGGCACGACATCGTTCGGACTATCCAGCTTCAGGTTGGCCGCATGGCCCATATAGCCGAGCAAGGCCAAGAGACCCAGCAGCAGCGTATAGGCCGGCAGCAGCACCGCATTCTTGCGGATGGTGTTGCCGCTGTTGGAGGCGAAGATGCCGGTCAGCGTATGCGGATACATGAAGGCGGCCAGCGCCGAGCCGAGCGCCAGCGTCGCATAGGCGACATACTGGTTGCCGCCAAGCAGCAGGCTGCCCGCACCCTTGGCCTTGAAGTCGGCATCGGCGGCGGCAAAGACATTGGCGTAGCCGCCGAGCTTGGCCGGGATGAGCGCGATGGCGGCAATGACCACGATATAGATCATGATGTCCTTGACGAAGGCGATCAGCGCCGGGGCACGAAGGCCTGCCGAATAGGTATAGAGCGCCAGGATGATGAAGGCGACGGCAAGCGGCAGCTCACCATGCAGCCCGAGCGCCTTGAACACCGCCGTCATGCCGACGAGCTGCAGGGCGATATAGGGCATGGTGGCGATAACGCCTGTCAGTGCCACCGCCAGTTCGAGCGAGCGCGAGCCATATTGGCCGTGCACGATATCGCCGGCGGTGACATAGCCATGATCCTTGGCGCGCCGCCACAAAAGCGGCATGACCATGAAGACGAAGGGATAGACGACGATCGTATAGGGCAGCGCGAAGAAGCCATAGGCGCCGACGGTATAGACCAAAGCGGGGACGGCGATCACGGTATAGGCGGTGTAGAAATCGCCGCCGACGAGGAACCAGGTGATCCAGGTGCCGAAGGTGCGGCCGCCGAGACCCCATTCGTCGATATGGGCAAGGGTCTTCGGCCGGCGCCAGCGGGCGGCAACGAAGCCCATGACGGTGACGAGCGCCAGGAAGAAGATGAAGACGGCCAGTGCTGTCGGATCGATCTCAGTCATCATGGCGCATGCTCCGATAGGCGATCCAGGTCAGGAACGCGGTGATCGGCACCCAGGCGAGCTGGTACCAGTAGAAGAA
>NZ_LXKN01000069.1 GCF_001692325.1 Rhizobium sp. AC27/96
TCCGCAGCATCCCACGCCCTTGTTGCCACGGTCGGATCGCGAAAGGCACGAGCATCGATTGTCGCGCCATCAAGCAGAATCATGAGGATTGACGCGGTGCGTGCCGCTGCTCGCTCTGCTACAAGGGACGTCAGTATGTCGCCCATCCACGACGTCATTGTCGTCTTATACTGAATGGCGATCGTCGAGATCTTCGGATAGTCGGTTCCAAATTCCGCGAGTGCGCGCTCGAAAAGGCAACCGGCAAATTCCGGAGTGGCAAACCATGCCTCGTGCCACGCGAAAATAGCTCTCAACTGTTCCATTGCCGAAGCCGCTGGCTCAACAGATGCGCGAAGACTGGCCATGATGTCTTGATAGCGACGGTCGAGCACCGCGCTGGTCAGGTCGTCCTTGCCCGGGAAATGGTTGTAGAGCGTCATGCGGGCGACGCCGGCTTCGGCAAGAATTCGGTCGACGCCGACGGGATGAAAGCCGTGCCTTGAAAACAGGTCGGTTGCAACCTTGATAAGTTGCTCTTTTTTCGAGCTCATTGATGTCTCATCCCGAGT
>NZ_LXKN01000070.1 GCF_001692325.1 Rhizobium sp. AC27/96
TGCGCCGAGGCGCGGGGATCGAAAACGCATAGCCCGCCGTCCAAAAAGGCAAAAACGGGAGGACGAGCGGAAAATCAGTCGAGTTTTTCAACGATATCGGCCAAATGCGGGCATCGTGGCATTTCAACGATTGTGAAGCACGCCTGTTGCCATGTCGAAAGCTGGAAGATTGCTATTGTTGCTTAAGCTCGACTGGCAACGGACCTCTCGGCCGGAATGCGCCAAACGCCAAAGACGTTTAGACCTCAGATTCACGGGCGGCATCGATTGCCAATTGCTGAAGCTCACCGGAGAAAAACCACCATTTACCCGTCAGCCGCGGCCCGTCGATGGTGATGGAATATTTTCCTCTACGCTGCCCGAGTTCTTTCGCAGCTGTGTGGGCAATTTCGACGCGGTGATCCGGTATTAGCGCACCCGGACCCATTGAAATACGGTGCAAGATTTCTGGAGACAGGCGGCCGCCGCTGATGGCCCGACCAATAGCTACAAGCGCGGGATACACTGGAGTCGCCGACCATGAGATATCGCTTTTACGGTGCATAGAGTTACACACGGCCTTTACTGAATCTGGCTCCCATTGAGCATAACGTTCAATTCATTTGCAATAAAGCATCAGGAGTTCGCAATCGGCTCTTGGAATACGACCGCCTCTGCCGGAATGAACCACAAGCGCCATTGGTTGTATTAGGTACATAACACCGCGAAAGCATCTACCGACGCTTTTGCCCACGACCTAGTTGGTCAGGGAGGGAGCGGGCAGGGTCCAGCGTGCCTTGTCGAAGACGATGGCTGTCCGGAGCTGTTCCGGAGCAGTTCTTCGCAATTCCAGCTGCAGGTTGAAATTATTGTTGCTCTGGAATTCCTTGAAGAAGCTGAGCTTGGCGCCGAAGGCTTGCAGCGTCACGTCCTGCAGCGAGCCAATGGCATCCAGCGCGCTTTGGAAGTCGAGCCAGTGCGTTTTGCTCAGCAGCAGCACGACGGTGTCGACGAAGGTGCTGGCGATCGCCTTGCCGTCGGCATTGTCGGGCATGATCACCTTGATGCGGATCGTGTCGAGTTCGCCGGTCGGCTTGCCGCGCGCAATGATAAAGAAGGACGCCGCATTCGCATCGCCATAGGCGCCCTTCTGGACGGCATAGCTGCACTCCGATGTGCCGCCGCCCAATTCGCTTTGCCGCCATTCGCCAACGGGCAGGCCGAACGTCACCAGGTCGGCGCAAAGGGTCGGGCCTGAAACCTTCCAGCTCCGCACGAAGGCGCTCAACAGCGCGTCGACCGGAGCGTCGAACAGATGGGAGATTTTGGTTGGCCGTGGTTTGATGACCGTGGCCTTGGCTGGTGTTGGCGGGGAATGTGCCGGCGATCCCGGTGTCACGGCAGCAGCATTTCCAGCGCTATTTGTGGGAGCGGTTCCGGCAAGCGAAGGGCTCCTGGCCTCGACGGCTTTTACCGGAAGCGGTGTCGCCTGTTGCGCCGGCTTTGGAAACAGATTGAGATGATAGCGGCTGTCCAGCGCCCTCAGGTTCCGCATGTCATTGGCAAGCAGCGCTGTCGCGAGGATGATCGAGCCGATGACGACGGCCGCAATCCAGAAGACAGCCCAGCTTTTCTTGCGAGGTGGCGCCACCGACATGATCGAGATCTACAGCTACTCCCGAGGAAACCCGCCTTGCTGCAATGACTGTATGTTGTGCAGCCCATACTTGGCTACAGCATATGCGTTTATGAACGATTGATCATTCTAATGTTTCTTTGTCAATTCATGATGTTGCCGCAGCGAAGCGGGACTTCAGCGCCTGGACGGTGGCTGCGTCTGTGCGGCGTGCCGATGGTGACGAGAATCCGAGGGCGAGCAGGCGCTCGTCGGTCTCTGTTAGCGTGACGGCGCAGGAGGAGTGAATTTCGCTGATCGGCAAGCGCGGCCATAGCTGGTCGATCGTCGCCAATGTGACGCCGGAGCCGGGCATGATGGAGATGCGGCCGGCGGCAACGGCAATGGCCTGCTCGATCGTCGCGATGCCTTCCGCCGCCGTCTTTGCGCCACCTGACGTCAGGATGCGCTCAAAGCCGAGAGATACGGCTATTTCCACGGCCTCCGCGATATCCGGGACAAGGTCGACTGCGCGATGCAGCGTCTTGCCGAGGGTGCCTGCGTGGGCGACCAGGGCGGCCAGCATATCGAAATCGAGCCGCCCGTCGGGCAGCGATGCTCCAAGCACGA
This sequence comes from Rhizobium sp. AC27/96, assembly GCF_001692325.1. Taxonomy (GTDB): domain Bacteria; phylum Pseudomonadota; class Alphaproteobacteria; order Rhizobiales; family Rhizobiaceae; genus Rhizobium. The sequence goes on from NZ_LXKN01000070.1 coordinate 2,225, forward strand.
CACCCGGCAAGCCGGCATCCCGGGCCGCATCGATATCCCGCTTCATGATTTCGAGTTCATCGGCCGAATAGACGAAGCTGCCGGCGCGTGGGCGGATGATGGCGTAGGCGGGAACGGGCATGCCGGCCGCGGCCGCCATCAGCCCCGCACTTGGCGTCAAGCCACCGAGTGGGAGCGCGCTGCAAAGCTCGATACGATCTGCCCCGCCCGCGACAGCGGCCTTGAGGCCGGCAATATCTTCGACACAGACCTCAAGCAGCATGGTTGCGCTCTCCGGTAAATTGCAGCCCCAGCAGAGCGGCGCCGATGAGGCCTGGTTCGAGCTTGCATTCGCTCGGTACCACGAGCGGCCGGCCGAATTTGCGCAAGGTGCGGGTGCGTACGACCTCGTCCAGCCGCGCCAGGAGCGGTTCGACATTGGAAAGACCGCCGCCAACGGGCACGATGGTTGCGCCGGTTATGTTGATCGTGAGGGCCAGCGGGGAGGCGACGAGATCGATCATCACATCGATCGTGCGCTGGGCCTGCGCATCGTCCTTCAGCCAGCGGTCGATGATCTCTTCGCTGGTCAATTCCAGTCCGTGCAGCGTCTTGTGCAGGCGCTCGATGCCGCGGGCGCCGCCGACGGTGTCGACGCAGCCTTTTTGGCCGCAGCCGCAGAGATAGGAGGGGATGGCAACCGGCGGGTTACCGGCATGGGAGGCGATGATGGGTCCATGGCCCCATTCACCGGCAAAGCCGCCGGCGGCATTGACGAGGCGACCGTCGGCCACAAGACCGCCGCCAACGCCGGTGCCGAGAATGGCGCCGAAGACGATGCGATGGCCACGACCGGCGCCGGACATGGCTTCCGCCATGGCGAAGCAATCGGCATCATTGGCGATCAGCACGGGATAGCCGAGTTCAGCCTCAAGTTCGGCGGCAAGATGCCGGCCATGAATGCAGGGTATGTTGGCGCAGGTCAGCGCCTGCGTATCGGGATCGACTACCCCGGCGATGGAAAACGACAGGCAATCCGGCCTTTCCTCCGCTTCGGCGATAACAGCGCGCAGGGCTTCAACGAATTCGGCGAAATCGTGCTTGGGCGTCGGACGCCGCGCCAGCGGCAGAATATCGGTCATGGAGCGGGCGATGCCGCCTTTGATGGCGCTGCCGCCGATGTCGAAGGAAACGATCATGAATACAGACCTGCAGGGAACATGCGGCACTTGCTCGCACCCTTTGTGGGTCTTTGCAAGATCTATCCGCGCTGAGCGAGAGCCTATCAGCCTGCCGGCAGCGTGATCCTGGCTTCGAAACCATCGGTTCTGTCGGTGGCGGGAGACATGAGATCGATGCGTCCACCAATCTGGTCGACGATCCGCTCGACAATGGAAAGCCCGAGACCGGAACCGGCCGCCTTCGTCTTGCCGCGCCAGAAACGCCTCTTCAACCCAGCCAGCTCCTCATGCGAAAGGACGGTACCACCGTTGATGATGCGCACGGTGCCGGCTTCGATACGCACGGTCACTTCGTCGTCGACCGGGCCGTGGATCAGCGCGTTTTCGATCAGATTGCGCATGACGATGGCGAATGCGTCGATATCGACATTGCGGATCAGCTTTTCCTTCGCATCGTTTTCCAGCTGCACGCGGCCGGCGGTGCCGGTGTCGCGATCGTAGTCGCCGATCACGGTTTCGATAACCGCGATCAGATCGATCGGCTTGTCGCCGGTGCCGATGCCGGCCTGGGCGCGGGAAAGCTGCAGCAGTTTTTCCGCAAGGCGGCCGAGATTGGAGAGCGATGTCTCGATGCGGCCGGCGCGTTCGGTGAGTTGCCCCGGCGGCAGTTCCGCGATCAGCCGCTGGGTCTGCGCCAGCGCACCGGCAATCGGCGTGCGCAGCTCATGGGCGCTGTTGGCGGTGAATTCGCGTTCGGCTTCAAGGGCCAGACGCAGGCGCTCGAGCAGGAGATTGACCGAGCGGGCGATCGGCTGCAGCTCGCGCGGCAAGGTCTCGCTCTCCAGCGGCATCATATTGCCGCTGTCCTTGGTGGCGATCTGCGACCGCAGCCGGTCGATCGGCCTGAGCGAACGGCCGACAACGATGCCGATGGCGATGATGCTGGCTGGTATGAGCGCAAGAAGCGGCCAGAGCAGCGCGACGCCGCTTTCGCGCGAGGCTTCGCGGCGGTTCTTGAAGGCATCGGCTACATGCAGGAAGATCGTGCCGTCGGCCGATGATTCCGTATAGATGCGGTAGCGCGGCGTGTTGTGAAAGCCGATCTTCAGCGGCACGTCATAGGCCGTCGCGGGGGCATCGTGCGAATGCAGGATGACCTTGCCGTTCGCGTCGAGCACCTGATAGGTCAGATATTCGCGGTTGAGCCCCTTGTTGAGCTCTTCCAGGCTTTGGGGATCGCCGGAATTGTCGCGGTTGGCGAGGTCATCGAGCACCAATGGCAGTAGTCGCTCGGCGGTTTCCTGCAGCGCGCCGTCGAAGGTCTCGGAGAGTTCCTTGTTGACGACATAGACGCCGATGCCGACGGCAATCAGCCAGAAGACCACGACAGTACCGGTGAGGGCGGCGATCAGCCGGCGGGTGATGCTGGCGCGGCTTGGCTCGCGGCGCTCGCTCATCGGTCACCCAGTGAATAGCCGACGCCGCGGGCGGTGCGAATGCGGTCCTTGCCGATCTTCTTGCGCAGCCGGCTGACATAGACTTCGACCGTATTGCTCTCGATCTCGGAGCCGAAGGCATAGAGCGCTTCTTCTATCTTGTCCTTCGAGACAATGGCGCCAGGCCGAGCCACGAGCAGATCGAGCACGGCCCATTCACGGCCGGTCAGAACGACGTCCTTGCCTTCCAGCTTGACGCGCCGTTGCGGCTGGTCGATTTCGAGATCGCCGAAGCGGGCGGTCGGCTGCGGGCTGCCGGAGTAACGGCGGGCCACCGCCAGGATGCGGGCTGTCAGTTCCCCGAGATTGAACGGCTTGACGAGGTAGTCGTCGGCGCCGCTGTTCAGGCCCTCGATGCGATCGGAAATCTGGTCGCGCGCGGTGAGGATGATGACCGGGGTTTCGTCCGGTTTGCGGCGCAACCGCTTGAGAAAGTCGATACCGCTGCCATCGGGAAGCTGCAGATCCAGGAGGATAAGGCCGTAGTTCACCGCGCTGGTGACTTCATCGGCGTCGGCCAGATTTTTCACCCAGTCGACGGCATGGGGACCGGCCGCAATATGGTCGCGAACGGCGCTGCCGATCGTATCATCGTCTTCCACGAGAAGAATCCGCACCTGTGCCCCTCAACCATTGACCGTGCTTCAGTTAATGCCGGCGAACCTATCGGGTCAATAAGGGCCGAAATAAGCCTTGTGGGGATATGCATTTCACGGCCCGGCCTGTTTGCCGAAAACGTTCCCGGCGCCTATGGACAGAGAGGAACGCCGTGGTTACTTCTTTGCCCGGAATGCGAAGCGGCCGCAGGGTGCCGCCATTGATCATTGAAGGATGCTCGGCCATGCTGAAGGGAATTTCGCCGCTGCTGAATGCGGACGTGCTCTATGCGCTAAAGTCGATGGGACATGGCGACATGCTCGTCGTCGTCGATACGAACTTCCCGGCGGAAGCCATCGCGAGCCAGACAGTTTTGGGCGAATTGCTCCGCATCGACAATGTGCCGGCGGCCGATGCCGTTGCGGCGATATTGTCATTGATGCCCCTGGACACATTTATCGACGATGCGGCGACGCGCATGGAAGTTGTGGGGGCACCGGACGAGGTGCCGCAGGTCCAGGCTGAAGTGCAGGCGGTCATCGACAAGGCCGAGGGCAAGCATTGGCCGCTGTCACCCGTCGAGCGCTTCGCCTTTTATGAGCGGGCAAAGGATGCCTTTTGCATCGTTCAGACCGGCGAGCGGCGCTTCTACGGTTGTTTCACCTTGACCAAGGGCGTCATCCCGCCGGAAACTGAGTGATCCGATAGGCTGGGAACAGCGCTGTTTCGATAAAGGAATGCGATGGCGAAGAAGCTGGATTCCCAAGGGCGGCTTGACGACGCGGCGCGAGCCGGATGGCTGTACTATGTCGCCGGGCGGACGCAGGACGAGATTGCCGTCGCCATGGGGATCTCCCGCCAGTCTGCCCAAAGACTGGTGTCGCTGGCCGTCGCAGAGCGGCTGATCAAGGTGCGGCTGGATCATCCGATTGCAGCCTGTCTGGAATATGCCGCCGCACTGCGCGAGAAATACGATCTGCGGCATGTCGATGTCGTGCCGAGCGATACAGACGGTGCGTCGTCGACAGTGGGCATCGCCCAGGCGGGGGCGGCCGAGATCGAGCGCTGGCTGCGGCATAGCGATCCGATCGTGCTGGCCATCGGCACGGGCCGCACGCTGAAAGCGGCTGTCGATCAGCTGCCGGCCATCGAATGTCTGCAGCACCGCGTGGTATCGCTGACGGGTAATATCGGCCCGGACGGCTCGGCCGCCTATTACAACGTCATCTTCAGCATGGCCGACGTCGTCAAGGCGCGGCACTTCCCGATGCCGCTGCCGGTGCTGGTGTCATCGGCCGAAGAACGCGAATTGCTGCACGCCCAGGCGCTTGTCCGCTCGACGCTCGATATCAGCGCGCAGGCCGACGTGACGTTCGTCGGCATCGGCGAGATGGGCATAGAAGCACCTCTGTGTCTTGACGGCTTTCTCGAGAAAGACGAGATGCTGGCGCTGATGGAGCGCGGCGCTGCCGGCGAGATCTGCGGCTGGGTCTTCGACGGCAAGGGCAAGCTCATGCCCGATGACGTCAATGATCGCGTCGCAAGCGCCCCCTTGCCATCCCGCGATACGTCTTCCGTCATTGGAATCGCCAAGGGAAAACGCAAGTTCGAGGCGATCAAAGCGGCCGTTGCGGGCCGCCAAATCAACGGTTTGATCACCGATGAGGCGGTTGCCGAATTTTTGCTCAAGGGCTGAGCAAAAAATATAATCAGTAAAAACAAGATGATAGGTTGCTTGCTCGGCAATGCAGCAACGAATCCGCATTGACATTTTGTCGCAAGCGGTGAGTAATTGCCCACGAGCAAAGCGAATGCTCATCTTTTGGTCTTCTGGGAGGAAGATATGAAATTGAAAACTTTACTGCTGAGCGCCTGCTCGGCCCTGATGTTTGCCGGCTTGGCGTCCGCCGAAACCCTGACAATTGCGACAGTCAACAATGGCGACATGATCCGTATGCAGAAGCTTACGGACGATTTCAAAGCCAAGAACCCCGATATCGACCTGCAGTGGGTTACGCTTGAAGAAAACGTATTGCGCCAGAAGGTTACGACCGACATCGCCACCAAGGCCGGCCAATACGACGTGCTGACGATCGGCACCTATGAAGTGCCGATCTGGAGCAAGCTCGGCTGGCTCGCCCCGCTCGACAAGCTTTCCGCCGACAAGGACTATGATGTTGATGACCTTCTCCCGGCCATCCGCAGCGGTCTGACCACGGACGGCAAGCTCTATGCGGCGCCGTTCTACGGCGAAAGCTCGATGGTGATGTACCGCAAGGACCTGTTCGACAAGGCCGGCCTGAAGATGCCGGACGCGCCGACCTGGGACTTCATCGCCGATGCGGCCCGCAAGATCACCGACAAGGACCATGAAGTCTACGGCATCTGCCTTCGCGGCAAGGCTGGCTGGGGCGAAAACATGGCGTTCCTGACGGCGATGTCGAATTCGTTCGGCGCTCGCTGGTTCGATGAAAAGTGGAAGGCACAGTTCGACCAGCCGGAATGGAAGGACACGCTCGACTTCTACGTCAAGCTCATGAAGGACGCCGGCCCTCCGGGCGCTTCCTCCAACGGCTTCAACGAAAACCTGTCGCTTTTCCAGACCGGCAAGTGCGGCATGTGGATCGACGCGACGGTTGCTGCTTCCTTCGTAGCGGATCCGAAGCAGTCGAAGGTGGCTGACAAGGTCGGCTTCGCACTGGCTCCGGACAAGGGCCTTGGCAAGCGCGGCAACTGGCTCTGGGCATGGAACCTCGCCATCCCGGCCTCTTCGAAGAAGACCGATGCTGCCGAGAAGTTCGTCGCCTGGGCAACCAGCAAGGAATACACCAACCTTGTTGCCCAGAAGGAAGGTTGGCTGAATGCGCCTCCCGGCACCCGCAGCTCGCTCTATGCAAGTGCGGATTACCAGAAGGCTGCTTCCTTCGCGAAGATGACGCTCGACTCGATCAACTCGGCCGATCCGACGCATCCGACCGTAAAGCCTGTTCCCTATGTCGGCGTCCAGTTCGTCGCTATCCCTGAATTCCAGGGTATCGGCACGGCCGTCGGCCAGCAGTTCTCCGCAGCTCTTGCCGGCCAGATCTCCGTCGATCAGGCTCTCAAGGCAGCACAACAGCTGACGACCCGCGAAATGACGAAGGCCGGTTACCCGAAATAAGGCCTTTGAGGTACGGAAAGCAGTGCCCCTCTCGAGCATTGCTTTCCCCTAGGCCGCCGAGCGCCCGAATGCCCTTGGCGGCCCTTTTTGTTTCAGCCGGTCCACGGCCACCTCTCCCTGCTCAAAGATAGGTCGGTACTTGCCATGGCAACGTTGCACACCCGTTCCACCGCGCGCATCATGATGGCGCCATCCGTTCTTCTTCTCTTTGCGTGGATGATCGTCCCGCTCGTGATGACGATCTATTTCTCGACGCTGAACTACAATCTGCTGTCGCCCGGCGCGCATGATTTCGTCGGTTGGCTCAACTACGAATATTTCGTCACCGATCCGGCCTTTCTGAGCTCGCTGATCGTGACGCTGCTGCTGGTTGCCGGCGCGTTGCTGATCACCGTGGTCGGTGGCATTGCACTGGCGCTCCTTCTCGATCAGCCGATCTACGGCCAGGGCATCGTGCGCATGCTGGTGCTTGCGCCCTTCTTCGTGATGCCGACGGTCGCCGCCCTCATCTGGAAGCACATGTTCATGAACCCGGTGAACGGGCTTCTGGCGCATCTCTTCCGATTGTTCGGGCTTGATCCGCTGACCTGGCTGGAGACCGTTCCGCTCCTGTCGGTCATCATCATCGTAGCCTGGCAATGGCTGCCCTTCGCCACGCTCATCCTGCTCACCGCCCTGCAGTCGCTGGACGAAGAGCAGAAGGAAGCGGCCGAAATGGATGGTGCAGGCCCGATTTCGAAGTTCATCTACATCACCCTGCCGCATCTGGCCCGCGCCATTACGGTCGTGATCCTGATCGAGACGATCTTCCTTCTGTCCGCCTTCGCCGAAATCCTCGTCACCACCAATGGCGGCCCGGGCACGGCGACGACCAATCTCACCTATCTGGTCTATTCGCAGATCGTCCTGTCGCAGGATGTCGGCGGCGCATCGGCGGGCGGCATCATCGCAGTCATCCTCGCCAATATCGTCGCGATCTTCCTGATGCGCGCGGTCGGCAAGAATCTGGAGGCTTAAAGATGGCACGCCAAGTCAGCACGCAACGCAAGGTGTTCGTATCGGTGGCCGCATGGGCCGTCGCCTTGCTCATCTTCTTCCCGATCCTGTGGACGATCCTGACGAGCTTCAAGACCGAGGGCGATGCGATTGCCTCGCCACCGCAGTTCCTGTTCTTCCACTGGACGCTGGAGAATTACGTCGAGGTGCAATCGCGCTCGAATTATTTCCTCCATTTCGCCAACTCGGTCATCATCTCCTTCGGTTCGACGATCCTTGGTCTGATCATCGCCGTGCCGGCCGCCTGGGCCATGGCCTTCTCGCCGACCAAGCGCACCAAGGACGTGCTGATGTGGATGCTGTCCACGAAGATGATGCCGCCGGTCGGCGCCTTCATCCCGATCTACCTGCTGTTCCAGGGTTTCGGCCTGCTCAACAATCAGTTCGCCAGCCGCCTGGGCATGGTCGTCGTGCTGATGCTGATTAACCTGCCGATCATCGTGTGGATGCTCTATACCTACTTCAAGGAAATCCCCGGTGAGATCCTTGAGGCGGCCCGCATGGACGGGGCGACGCTGGCAAAGGAAATCATCTACGTGCTGACGCCGATGGCGATCCCCGGCCTTGCCTCGACGATGCTGCTCAACATCATCCTGTCGTGGAACGAGGCTTTCTGGACGCTCAATCTCTCGTCGGTCGATGCGGCTCCGCTCAGCACCTTCATCGCCTCCTATTCGAGCCCGGAGGGCCTGTTCTATGCCAAGCTTTCGGCGGCATCGACCATGGCGATCGCTCCGATCCTGATCCTCGGCTGGTTCAGCCAGAAACAACTCGTTCGCGGCCTCACCTTCGGCGCGGTTAAGTAAGGAAGAGAAACATGGGTAGCATTGTCCTTAAGAAGGTTTCTAAGGTCTTTGGCGAAGCCAAGGTCATCCCTTCCATCGACCTCGAAATCAACAATGGCGAGTTCGTGGTGTTCGTCGGCCCGTCGGGCTGTGGCAAGTCCACGCTGTTGCGTCTGATCGCCGGTCTCGAAGACGTCTCCGGCGGCCAGATCCTGATCGACGGCAAGGATGGCACAAACCTGAAGCCTTCCGAACGCGGTCTCGCCATGGTGTTCCAGTCCTATGCGCTTTATCCGCATATGAGTGTTCGCAAGAACATCGCCTTCCCGCTGAAGATGGCGAACATGCCGCAGGCGGAGATCGACAAGAAGGTTGCGGACGCCGCCCGCGTCCTCAATCTCACCGACTATCTGGAGCGCAAGCCGCGCCAGCTCTCGGGCGGCCAGCGTCAGCGCGTTGCCATCGGCCGGGCCATCGTGCGCCAGCCGGCGGCCTTCCTGTTCGACGAGCCCTTGTCGAACCTCGATGCGGCGCTGCGCGTTAACATGCGCCTCGAGATCAGCGAACTGCACCAGCAGCTGAAGACGACGATGGTCTATGTGACGCATGACCAGGTCGAAGCCATGACCATGGCCGACAAGATCGTTGTGCTCAACCGCGGCAATATCGAGCAGGTAGGCTCGCCGCTGGAGCTTTATCGCTCTCCACGCAACCTCTTCGTTGCCGGCTTCATCGGCTCGCCGAAGATGAATTTCGTCAAGGGCGCCTATGCGCAGAGCCTTGGAGGCGACACGATCGGCGTCAGGCCGGAACATACGCTGCTGTCGACCACCGCGGGCGACTGGCAAGGCAAGGTCATCGTTGCCGAGCATCTAGGCTCCGACACCTTCCTGCATATCGACGTCGACGGTATCGGCACGGTAACGGCGCGCGGTTCCGGCGATTTCCCAGCCCGGGCCGGCGACACCGTCTACCTGACGCCCGACAAGGCGCACATTCACCGGTTCAACGCCGAGGGATTGTCGATCTGAGCTACAAGCCGGTGCTGTGCGCGCCGCCCGCGCATGGCGAACGCATTAATCCCGGCCCGCTTGGATGGATATCTGCGGGCCGGACAGCATACCAGCCGGAGCGGCCTTTCCCAGTCGTCCGGAGCCAGAGACCTTTCCAGAAGGACTAGAGACATGACGTGCAAATTATCGCTCGCAACTCTCCAGGAGGCGGCCGCAACGGCAGCCGTTCCTGCCTACGATCCGAAATCGCTTTCGGCGGGCATCGTGCATTTCGGTGTCGGCAATTTCCATCGCGCCCATCAGGCAATCTACCTCGACGATCTGTTCAACGGCGGTCACGACCATGACTGGGCGATCGTCGGCGCCGGCGTGCTGCCGTCCGATGCCGCCATGCGCGAGAAGCTCGCGGCGCAGGACTTTCTGACGACGGTGGTCGAGCAGGACAATAATCGCACGGCTGCCCGCGTCACCGCGCCGATGGTCGGCATCCTGCCGGTCGGCGATGCCAAGGCGATCATTGCCAAACTGGCCGATCCCACCATCCGCATCGTCTCCATGACGATTACCGAAGGCGGCTATTTCATCGATGCGTCCGGCAAGTTCAATCCGGCCCATCCGGCGATATCGGCCGACGGGCAGAACCCCGATGCGCCGAAGACTGTGTTCGGCCTGATCGTCGCGGGCCTCAAGGCGCGCCGCGCCGCAGGCTTGCAGCCCTTCACGGTCATGTCCTGCGACAACATTCCCCACAATGGCGGTGTCACCAAAGCCGCCGTCGTCGGGACCGCACGCCTTTCCGACCCTGCCTTTGCCGACTGGATCGCCGCCAACGTCGCCTTCCCGAACGGCATGGTCGACCGCATCACGCCGGCAACCGGCGCGCGCGAGATCGACCTGCTGAAGCAAGTCTTCGATATCGAGGACAATTGGCCCGTCTATTGCGAGGAATTCAAGCAGTGGGTGCTGGAAGACAATTTTCCGGCGGGCCGGCCTGCGCTGGAAAAGGTCGGTGTCACCTTCGTGCCCGATGTCACGCCCTATGAGCATATGAAGATCCGCATCCTCAATGGCGGCCATGCGGCCATCGCCTATCCGGCGGCGCTTATGGATATCCATTTCGTGCATGAGGCCATGGAAGAACCGTTGATCCGCGATTTTCTCGCCAAGCTCGAGAATGACGAGATCATCCCCGTGATCCCGCCGGTGCCGAACACTGTGCTGGCGGATTACTTCAAGCTGATCGAGCGGCGCTTCGCCAATCCGAAGATCGCCGACACCATTCCGCGCCTGGCGCAGGATGGCTCGAACCGCCAGCCGAAGTTCATCCTGCCGTCCACGGCCGATCGGCTCAGCCGCGGGGAAGACGTCGTCGGCCTCGCGCTCGTCTCGGCGCTCTGGTGCCGCTACTTTGCCGGCAAGAGCGATAGCGGCAAGGACATCGTCTTCAACGATGCCAGCGCCGAGCGTCTGCATGAGGCCGCCCTCAAGGCAAAGGACGATCCGAATGCCTTCCTGGTGTTCGAGGATATCTTCGGCGCTGTCGCGAAATCGGATCTCTTCCGCAAACGCTTCGCTCATGCGCTGAAAACGCTGTGGGAAAAGGGTACTCGCGTCACCCTGCAGCTATACTTGGACAACAAACTCGCGGGATAATCTGCAAGCGGCCGGAGTTTTTCTGCTCCGGCCGTTTTCCATTGTCGCGCCGGAATTTCGAGCGGGCGGGACGGCAACAGAATTCAGGTTGGATCTACGATGACCGATGCGGAGAAGGGACTCGTAATCTTCGATTGCGATGGCGTGCTTGTGGACAGCGAGCCGCTGTCGGTCAGCGTGCTCATCCAGGCGATGCACGATTTCGGCGTGGATATGAGCGAGGAGGATGTCTACAGCCGCTTCCTCGGCAAGAGCCTGGCGACGCTCGTCGATACCATGCAGACGGAATTCGACGTCTTCATCGATCAGCCTTTTCTCGATCGTATCCGCAACGATCTCTATGAGCGGTTCAAGCATGAGCTGAAGCCGATCGATGGTATCGCCGCGACGCTTGATGCGCTTCCGCTTCCGCGCTGCGTGGCCTCGTCAAGCCAGTTGGAGCGTATCCGGCTCTCGCTCGGCGTCACCGGCCTGCTGGAGCGGCTGGAGCCGAATATTTTCAGCGCAAGCATGGTCAAGCGGGGCAAGCCCGCACCGGATCTTTTCCTCTTTGCAGCCGAGCGGATGGGGGTTGCGCCGGCAGATTGCATCGTCGTGGAAGACAGCCCCGCGGGGATCATGGCGGCGCGTGCGGCCGGTATGACAGTGTTCGCTTTCAACGGCGGTTCGCATGCGCATTCCCCCAGCTATCGTGCTGAACTGGAGCAGCTTTCACCGGAAGTCGTGTTTGACGCGATGCCGGATTTGATACAACTTGTCCGCAACAAGAGTTAGAGCATTTCCAGGAAAAGTGCGCAGCGGTTTTCCGTCCGGAATGCGTAAAGAAAAAAATAGAACGTTTTCGCGATTCAAAGAAACGTGGAAATGCTCTGAGTGGTCGGGGCCCCTTTTGCATGCGTGATCACGTGGTTGCGGTCGATATTGGCACAGGCAGCGCACGCGCCGGTGTCTTCACGGCGGGCGGCTCACTGCTGGGCAAAAGTGAATATCCGATCCTGATGAATCGCCCGCGTGAAAACCACGCCGAGCATGATTCCGAGGATATATGGGCTGCCGTCTGCGCCGCCGTTCGCTCTGCCGTTGCAGCGTCAGGCGTCGACGCATCCGTTATCGGCGCCATCGGTTTCGACGCGACCTGCTCGCTGGTCGTGCGTAATCGGGAAGGCGGGCAATTGACCGTGTCTACCGGGGGCGAGAGCCGCTTCGATACCATCGTCTGGCTCGATCACCGTGCGCTTGCCGAGGCGGATTACTGCACGGCGACGCGGCATGAGGTTCTCGCCTATTCCGGCGAGTTCATGTCGCCCGAAATGGAAATGCCCAAGCTGATGTGGCTGAAGGAGAACCTTCCCGAGAGCTGGGCGCAGGCCGGTTATTTCTTCGACCTTGCCGATTTCATGACCTGGAAGGCGACCGGCTCGTTGGCCCGGTCACGATCGACGCTGGTGGCGAAATGGAATTATCTCGCCCATCGTGAACCGGGCTGGCAGGCGGATTTCCTGAACGTGATCGGCCTCGGCGACCTGCGGGAGCGTGGAGGGCTGCCGGAGGACAGTGTTCCGGTCGGCAAGAGCATCGGAACGTTGACGGCGGAAGCTGCGGAAGCGCTGGGGCTTGATCGGGATTGCCATGTCGGGGCGGGGATGATCGACGCCTATGCGGGTGCGCTCGGCGCTCTTGCGGCTCATGCCGGCGATCTCGCCTCGCTGGAGCATCAACTGGCGCTCATCGCCGGAACTTCGAGCTGCGTCGTCTCCTTCTCGCGGGAACGCAAGCGCAGCACCGGCATGTGGGGGCCTTATTATGAGGCGGTTTTTCCGGAAATGTGGCTGGCCGAAGCCGGGCAGTCGGCAACGGGAGCGCTGCTCGATCACATTGTCAGCATGCATGCAGCTGGGGGAGCGCCGACCGCCGCATTGCACGATCGTATCGTCAAGCGCATTGCGGAGCTGCGGCTGGCCGAGGGTGAATTGCTGGGCGGCCGCATCCACGTGCTGCCAGATTTTCACGGCAATCGCTCGCCGCTTGCCGATCCGCATGCCTTGGGCGTCATCAGCGGCATGACGCTGGACGCATCCTTCGACGGCCTCTGCCGGCTCTACTGGCGCACCAGCGTTGGGATAGCACTTGGTATCCGCCACATCCTGGAGCGGATGCGGGATTATGGCTACGTGCCCGATACGCTGCATGTCGCGGGCGGTCATGTGAAGAATTCGGTGCTGATGGAGCTCTATTCCGATGTGACCGGCTGCAAGGTCGTGATCCCCAAGATGAACGAGACCGTGCTGCTGGGCACGGCGATTGCTGCTTCGGTTTCCTGCGGGCTCCATGAAAACCTGGGGGCAGCCGGTGCCGCCATGTATCCCGGCGGCCACGAACGCCTGCCGGATACAGCCAAGAAGGCGCTCTACGACCGCGACTACCGGCGCTTCCTGGCCATGTATCGCCATCGGGCGGAATTGGACGGGATGGATTAGGCGCCTGGTTTGTCCTTGCCTACCTTAGGGGCGCATGAGCGAATATGGCTTGCAGTTCCTCGATCCGGCGAATCCTGTTTTCCGCCGTTTCACCGGCCGCCTGCGTCACGGCGATGGCGATCATTTCCAGCAGCGCCATCATGCCCGAGAGGCTTTCGCGGCTATTGGCCCGCTGGGGCGGCAAGGACAGGGTGATATTGGCGAATTCATGCGCCCATTCGGTGAATTGACCGGTCGCCAGCAACACCTTGTGTCCGGCGCGGCGGGCCGAGCGGGCCAGCAGCCGCGATGCGACGAAGCGCGGTGAATCGATGATGATGAGCAGGCTGTTTTCGGACCGCGCACCCAGCATTTCGACGTAGCTGCCATTGGCGCCATCGAGAAAGAGGACATGGTCGCGAGCGAAAGTCAGGCGCTCACACAGATGCCTTCCAAGCCCTGCAAGGCTCGGATGAGTGGCGATGAAGACGTTGCCGGCCGACAGGATTGCCGTCACCGCGTCCTGCCATTGGGGTTGGTTGGCGAGATTGTAGATATGCTGCAGCATCTCGACCTGTTCGACGATTTGCGCCGCCAGGGGGCGGCTCTCGCCGGCATCCTTCTGCAACTGCTCGAGAACGTTAGGCAATTGTAACGTAACGGGGCCGGTGTTTTCCTTCAGGTGCACCTTGATTCCGTCGAGGCCGTGATAGCCGAGGGATCGCAGGAACCGGCCAACCGTCATCGGGCTCAACTCAAGCCTATCGGCGACCGAGGAAGCGGTTTCGAACGGTAGTTCATTCAGATGTTCAGAGAAATACTTTGCAATTCGACGTTCGGCGGGCGTGCCGACCTTGATATATTCTTTGAGTTTCTGGCTAAGGTCTTCCAAATTTGCCCCTCCCTGAGTTTCCTTCTGATATTCTCTGCACCAATTGTTGGAACAATCGAGTGCTTGGATCTCGGAAGGCCGCCGATGTTGTTTCGGTTGTTGTTCTTAATATGGCCTACAAAATATATTAGCTTAGGCTTTATTACAACGATACATTTTTTTAATTGAGCATACTCGCATATCAGGTGGATATTGATATTCGCATGATTGCTACCTAGGTGTCGGATTACCAACCAGGGAGCCCGACCGAATGATTGTTCTTGCTGCGCGCCTTTCCTTCGAAAACCTCTTTGCGCCGGAAACGCGGAAGGTTTTCTGGAAGGTTCTGGGCCTGACATTGCTGGCGCTTGTCGTGCTCTGGTTCGTGCTGCGCGGCGTTTTCAATTCCTTCGCCTTGCCCTGGCTGCAGGGCTTCATGCCGGCCACTGCGGATTGGACGGGTTGGCTTACGCTCTTTCTGGCTATCTTTGCGGGCATTGCGCTGGCGCTCGCAATGGCGCTGCTGATATCGCCGATCACGGCGCTGATTGCCGGCCTCTTTCTCGACGATGTCGCCGAGGTAGTGGAGAAGAGGGACTATCCCGGCGATGCGCCCGGGACCGCGATGCCGATCGCCGCGGCGATGAAAAGCTCGGTGCGGTTTCTTGGCGTCGTCATCGTCGGCAATATCATCGCCCTGTTTCTGCTGTTCATTCCGGGCGTCAATCTGATCGCCTTCTTTCTGGTGAACGGCTACCTGCTTGGCCGCGAATTCTTCGAGTTTGCCGCCATGCGCTTCCGCTCGCCGGACGAGGCGCGGCAGTTCCGCGTCAAGCACGCCTTTACCGTGTTTCTGGCTGGCCTGGTGATTGCCGCTTTTCTTGCCATCCCGCTTCTCAACCTGCTGACGCCGCTGTTTGCCGCCGGGATGATGGTGCATCTGCACAAGCTGATCTCGCGGAAAGAAGCGGGCCCGCGCATATAAAGGCTAGCCGGCGGTTTCGGCGCCGATATTTTGCTGGGGCAGTTCGACCAGCGGCGCCGGTATGTCCCAGATCTTTTCAGGCGATCGACAGAGATCGGCAATGACGCAACGTTCGCATTCCGGCTTGCGCGCCTTGCAGCAATAGCGCCCGTGCAGGATCAGCCAGTGATGGGCGTGGTAGAGATATTGATCGGGGATCAGCTTCAACAGCCTCTGTTCGACTTCGTCCGGCGTCTTGCCGGGCGCCAGCAGCAGCCGATTGGCGATGCGGAAGATGTGGGTATCGACCGCGAGCGTTGCCTGGCCGAACGCCATTGACAGGACGACATTGGCGGTCTTGCGCCCAACACCCGGCAGGGTCACCAACTCTTCTCGCGTGCGCGGCACCTCGCCGCCGAAGTCTGCGATCAGCTTTTCCGAGAGCGCGACGACATTCTTCGCCTTGTTGCGGTAGAGGCCGATGGTCTTGATGTATTCGCGGATGCTGTCCTCGCCGAGGTCGAGCATCTTTTGCGGCGTGTCGGCAATGGCGAAGAGAGCGCGCGTCGCCTTGTTGACGCCGACGTCAGTCGCCTGCGCCGACAACGCCACCGCAACGACAAGGGTGAAGGGATTGACGTGTTCCAACTCGCCCTTCGGTTCGGGCCGCTGGATGGAGAAGCGGCGGAAGATCTCTTCCAGGTCCGCCTTTGAATAAAGGCTCTTCGTGGCCGGCTTGCGACCTGCGGTCGCATTTGACTTTTTCGCGGTTTGGGCGCTGGATTTGGTCTTAAGATTTGCCATGAACGACCTATACTCAAGTCCAATGACCGAACGCAACGCCGATACGGCGGCAGACGGCAACAAGCCGGTTTTCGCTGCCGAACTCTTCCCCCATCGCTCTCTCGGACGAAAGGGGTTCAAGGTCATGCTGGCCTTGGCCGGTGCCTTCTGCCTGTTCTACACCGTTCTTTTCGTCACGCGCGGCGCATGGCCTGTGGGCTTCTTCTTCGGTGCCGATTTTCTGCTGCTCTATGGCGCCTTCTGGCTCAACTACCGTTCCGGGCGCGTGCGCGAGGAGGTGACGGTATCGCGCACCAACGTGTCTATCCGCAAGTTTTCGCCGGCGGGGCGGATGGTCGAACATTGCTTCAACCCGTTCTGGACGCGCTTCCTTGTTCGTCGTCACCGCGAGATCGGCGTGGTGTCGATGCATGTTCGCGACAGGAGCCACGATACGGATGTCGGGTCGTTCCTCAACCCGGATGATCGCGAGAGCTTCGCCAAGGCTTTCAAACGTGCGCTGGCCATAGTCACGCAGCGGATATGAGCGGGTCTCTCAAAACCAATGACATCACATTTTCGCAGGCGGTCTCCCGGCGCAAGAAACGGGTGGTTTTAGCTCTGCCGACGTGGTTTTCTCCTTTTTAAGGAGAAAGACCATGAATGCGATTGCACAGCTGAAAAAAGACATCACTCCGCAAGGCCCGGATTACGAGACTGTGCGGCAAGTGATTGAGCTCATCACCGAGGAGTATCGCGATCAGCCGTCGCTGGAGACGCTCGCCGATCGGCTCGGCCAGTCGCCCACCCAATTGCAGAAGACGTTTACGCGCTGGGCTGGGCTTTCACCCAAGGCTTTTCTTCAGGCTGTTACGCTCGATCATGCCAAACGGCTCCTGCGCAAGGAGGATCTGCCGCTGCTGGAGACCTCTTTCGAAGTCGGCCTTTCCGGTCCCAGCCGCCTGCATGATCTGTTCGTCACGCACGAGGCGATGTCGCCAGGCGAATGGAAGGCCAGGGGCAGCGGCCTGGTGATGCGCTATAGTTTCCACATTTCACCCTTTGGTCTTGCCCTGATCATGGTCACGGATCGCGGCCTTGCCGGTCTCGCTTTCAGCGATTCCGGCAATGAGCGGGCTTGCCTTGAGGACATGACCTGCCGCTGGCCGAATGCGCAATTCATCGAGGATGCCCAGGCGACGGCGCCTTACGCAGCCCGCATTTTCGAACGGTCGAACTGGTCGAGCGAGGAGCCGCTGCGGGTGGTGCTGATCGGCTCGGATTTCCAGCTGCGCGTCTGGGAGAGCCTGTTGAAGATCCCGATGGGTCGGGCCGTGACCTATTCCGACATCGCCAGCGATATCGGCCAGCCGAAAGCCATGCGGGCCGTGGGAGCCGCCGTCGGCCGCAACCCGATCTCCTTCGTCGTGCCCTGCCACCGTGCGCTCGGCAAGAACGGCCAGCTCACCGGCTACCATTGGGGGCTGACGCGCAAGAGGGCGATGCTGGGTTGGGAATCTGGGGATGTTTGAGGGGTGTGTGCCCTAAGGGACCTTGAGTTTTCCGAACCGCTGTCACCCCCCTCTGTCACTGTCGTGACATCTCCCCGACAAGGGGGGAGATCGTTGGGAGTTTGCCGCCGGGCCTTTCCGAAACACTAAATTGCAGTTTCAGCAGATTCAATGTTCGCTCGAGACGAGAGATCGCTGCGAGTTACCAATCTCCCCCCTTGTGGGGGAGATGTCCCGGAAGGGACAGAGGGGGGGGGCGCAGTTTCCCAAACTCGGAGCTAATTGATCAAGCAGCCTTCGCCATAGCCATCTGCAGCAGGGCCTTGGCGGCGCTCTCATCGGTGATCAAAGTGTTGCAGCCGATGCGCTTGATGGTGGCGCTGATTGCCTGGGCGCGGTGCGCGCCGCCGGAGGAGATCACAATGTGTTTGGCTTTTTTCAGCGTATCGAGATCGACGGACATGACGCGCTTGTTGATCGGATGATCGACGGAATTGCCCTCGGAATCGAGGAAGTTGAACATGGTATCGCAGACGCAGCCCATATCGATCAACTCTTGCAGCTCCCGCTTGGAGATGAAGCCCTCGGACAGCGATGTCGATTGCGGACCGATGTCGCCGCAGCTGACGATGGCGAGGTCCAGGTTTTCCGCCAGCCGATAAATGGCTTCAAGGCCGCATTTTTCAATGAGATTGCGCTTGGTCTCGATGGAATCGACCAGCAGCGGCGCCAGGAACATGTAGCATTCCGCACCGAGCTGGCTTGCCAGCCGCCACGTATAATCGATCGGGTTGGTCTGTTGGACGGCGACGATGCCGCCGAGCAGCGAGACCACCTTGCAATTGTCGCGGCGGGGAGGGCGGAAGCTTGCAAGCGAAGCCGTCATCGTCCGGCCCCAGCCGACGCCGATCGTATAATTGTCGGGGATGGCTTCGGTGAGGAACTGGCCGAGCGCCAGGCCGACGCTCTTTGCCTGGGCGTTGACGTCGCCGCCAGCGGGCTCTGGAACCACGATCGCCTCATCCAGCCCATAAATGCGTTCCAGCTTGATCGCCAGTTCGACGCAATCGTCGATGCCTTCGGTGATCCAGATTTGCACCTCGGCGCGCCGCATCGCCTCATCCAGCAGGCGGATGACCGTGGTGCGGCTGATGCCGAGCTGTTCGGCGACATCCTTCTGTGTCAGGCCCTGGTTATAATAGAGCCATGCGGCGCGAAGCCTCAGGGACGAGGTCTCCGAATAGGCGGTATGCGTCCCGCGTCTCAGTTTGGCCACAGGTCCTCCAGCATGATTGTCGCCCGTACCTTTTAGCGTCATGATCGCCCTGAATAGGAATTGTGGCGATGACGGATGACGGGAGCGGGCGAGATCGGCTCTTCTGCTGGCGATATTCTATGACATGAAACTTATGTCAATTGAATTGCACAAATGTCCTTGACTTTTCCTTGCGAGATTGCTGATAGTCGGTGCTGAGGAATTCGGTCTTGTCCAATCGAGGAGGACAATGTGCGAGTGTTGCTCCGAGCAAGTGCCAGACCGGACAGGATGCCATATAGGGCGCCCGGTGCCGGTGAAAAGCTTGTCGTCGGAAGGTTGTTTCTTCATCGCTCGGCCGTTCACCGGAAATGGAACTTTCGCGCTTTTTACCCCGTTACCGACACATAGAAGATGGAAGGGCATATTCCGCCTGACGCCTTCAAATCGTCCATCGACCGGACGGAATTTGCCGCCCGACATCTCCGCATCCCAATGGGCCTCATTCAACAAGGATACCTGTTATGACTTCCAAGCTTGATCAACTCCGCGCCATGACCACGGTCGTCGCCGATACAGGCGACATCGAGGCAGTCGCACGCCTGAAGCCGGTGGATTGCACCACCAACCCGACCATCGTCCTGAAGGCACTCGGCACGCCGATGTTTGCCGACGCGATCAAGGAAGCCGTTGCCTGGGGCAAGAAGCAGGGCGGCAATTCGGAAGCCGTCGTTCACGCGGTTGCCGACCGCCTGGCCATTTCCGTCGGTGCCGCGCTTTCCGGCCTCGTTCCGGGCCGTGTCTCGACCGAAGTCGACGCCGACCTTTCCTTCAACACCGAAGCATCGCTGACCAAGGCCCGCGCGATCATCGCCTCCTACAAGGAGCGCGGCATCGAGCGCGACCGCATCCTGATCAAGCTTGCTTCCACCTGGGAAGGCATTCGTGCCGCCGAAGTGCTGCAGAAGGAAGGCATCGACTGCAACCTGACTCTGCTCTTCAGCAAGGCTCAGGCGATTGCCTGCGCCGATGCCAAGGCCTTCCTGATTTCGCCCTTCGTCGGCCGCATCCTCGACTGGTACAAGAAGTCGACCGGCAAGGACTACACCGCTGAGGAAGATCCGGGCGTCGTTTCCGTTCGCGACATCTACCACTACTACAAGGCCAACGACATCAAGACGATCGTCATGGGCGCCTCCTTCCGCAACACCGGCGAAATCGAAGCGCTGGCCGGTTGCGACCGCCTGACGATCAGCCCGAACCTGCTCGACGAACTTGCTGCCGATCAAGGCAAACTGGAGCGCAAGCTCTCGCCGGAGAACAAGGGTTCCGTCGAAAAGATCGCCGTCGACGAAAAGACCTTCCGCTGGATGATGAACGAAGACGCAATGGCAACCGAGAAGCTCTCCGAAGGCATCCGCGCCTTCGCCAAGGACCTCGGCACGCTGCGCGCTATGGTCAGCAAGGAACTGCAGCTCGCTGCGGCTTGAGGCTAGATAGGTTCGCTATCTTGAGAGGGGTGCCGCAGCGATGCGGCGCTCCTTTTTTGTTTCGTTGATAGGTCGCGACTTCGAGTATGCCGTGGCGATGATACCTCCCTCTGTCACTTCGTGACATCTCCCCCACAAGGGGGGAGATTGTTGGGAGTTTGATGCTTGCTCCCTTCAAGTCCTCAAACTGCAATTTCAACAGATTGGATGTTTGTTTGAGGTGAGTGAGTGCCGCGAGCTACCAATCTCCCCCCTTGTGGGGGAGATGTCACGAAAGTGACAGAGGGGGGTATCACCGGTTCGGCAAACGGATGGCTGATCCTACCGAAGAAACTCCGCCCTGACCTTGTCCGACTGCCCACCGATCGTCGGCGCCGCCAAGCTGTTCTTGGCCCGGATTCCGTTCACGCGGATAGGACTTGCCGTCGTGCGCACGGAGGTGCCGTCGTCGCGGGTTACCGTCTGCAACATATCGAGTTGGCGGAAGGCCGCACTTTGCAGCAGTTTCGGCCAGTCGAGCACTTCCGCCGCCCAGATGTCGGCGGGCTCCAGGATGGCGAGCCACTCCCGAACCGTCTTCTCCTGAAGGCGGCTTGCGATCATGGTCTTGATCTCGTCGCGGCGCTGGAAGGCATCATCCGGGGTGTAGTCGGCAAGGGCGGGCAGATCGAGCAGCGGCGCGAGTTTTGCAAGCGGCATCATCGCGATCGCCAGCCAGCCCTCGGCGCAACGGTAAACACCATAGGGTGCGGCGAGATAGGCGTGGGCATTGCGCACGGCGGATTTCTGCGGCAGGCGACCGCCATCGTTCAGGTGTGTTGTCAGTACCTCGAACTGGAAATCGACCATTGCTTCCAGCAGGCTTGTCTCCACATGCACGCCGCGCCCGGTGACGCCGCGTCGCACGAGGCCCGCGAGGATGGCCTGAACGAGGTGATTGCCGGCCAGCATGTCGGCGACGGCGAGGCCGAAAGGCACCGGCCCGTCGTCGGCTTCGCCGTTCAGCCACATGACGCCGGAGCGGGCCTGGGCCAGCAGATCCTGCCCGGGAAAGTGGCGCCAATCATTGTCGGGGCCGTAGCCGGTGATGCTGCCATAGACGATGCGCGGGTTGATGGCGGTGACGGAGGCGTAATCGAGGCCGAGCCTTTCGATGACGCCGGGGCGGAAATTCTGGATGATGACGTCGGCCTTGGCGATCAGCGTGCGCAATTCCCGCAGATCGCTCTCGTCCTTCATGTTGACGGCAAAGCTTTCCTTGCCGCGGTTGATGGCGTGAAACAGCGTGGAATCGCCGCCGATCTCGGTGTCGCTCAGATAGAGCCGGCGGCAGAGATCGCCGCCGTCGGGCCGCTCGATCTTGATGACGCGCGCGCCGAGATCGCCGAGCCTGAGGGCCGCCATCGGGCCGGCAAGAAACTGGCTCATATCCAGCACGGTAATGCCGGAGAGCAGACCCTCTTCGTTGTTCGTAGTCATATCAGGCCTTCAGCGGCGGCGCGTCCGCCGGCCGGCCGTTCTTGTAGCGCACAGTCTGGATATGCTCGCAGTAGAGCACCAGCTCGCCTTCACCTTTGAAGACTTCGTAAGAGGAGCGGATCAGGCCGAGTTCGGCATATTTCGGCTGCTTATCCAGATTGGTGCGGATGGTGTAGATGGTGTCGCCGATGAACGTCGGCTTGATGAAGCGCAGCTTGTCATAGCCATAGGAAAAGGCGTTGACGCAATTGGTGGCGACAAGCCCGAGGCCGGCCGAAAAGACGAAGGCGCCGGCAACCAGCCGCTTGCCGAACAGGCCCTCGGTTTCGGCGAAGATCTGATCGCTGACATACGGGTGCATGTCGAGCACCAGCGCATTGAATTGCTGAGACTCACCTTCGGAGATCGTGCGGCGCAGCGAACGGATCTTGTGGCCGAGCTCGAAATCTTCATAGAACCAGTTTTCCGCGTTCCAGACCGGGATTTCGGCGTGATCAGCCGGCATGGTCTTCGGATGGGTGCTGGATACGCCGACGGTGGCGGTCATGGCATTCACTTTCGATGGAAATCCTCCGGTCTCAGAGAGACCAGAGGCGCTTGGCGTTGAGATGATAAAGCCTGTCGCGTTCGTCGGCGCTGACCCCTTGCGTCAGCGCATGGGTGGCGGCGACCCAGGTGGAGAGATTGCCGCCGAGCGTGCAGACGGGCCAATCGCTGCCCCAGATGACGCGGTTCCAGCCGAAGCTAGCAATGCAGTGCTCGACGTAGGGGCGCAGCGTTTCGGGTGTCCAATTGTCCGGTTCGGCATAGGCGACGACGCCGGAAATTTTGACGATGACATTCGGCCGTTTTGCGACGTCCCTGATCCCCGACGACCAGCTCTCGCTAAGCCCATCCTTCACTGCGGGTACGCCGCAATGGTCGAGAATGAACCGAACGTTCGGATTGAGATCGATCAGCGTGATCGCCTTGGATATTTGATGCGGGAGGACACAGAGATCGAAGGTGAGCCTCGTACCACTCAGCCGCTTCAGGTTCTCGCGGAACAGCGCGCCCTCGGAGACGTCATCAGGCACGACATGCAGTACGCGGCGGAATCCCTTGACGAAGGGATCGGCAAGCACGCGTTCGAGATAGGTGGGAAAATCTTTGCTCTCGGGGCGGCAGGCGGCAATGGCGCCGCGCAGCAGGCTGCCCGGCTCGCGGCTGAGGCCTCTGACATAGTCGGTTTCGCGCTCGATATCGGTCTCGGCGACATCGACTTCCATGTGAAGCGTATCGGTGATGCCGAGCCGCTTGGCCTCGCGGGCATAATCCTCATAGAGGCTGTCGCGATTGAGCGCACCGGCTTCGGCCAGCCAGGGATAGGCGAGCTTTTTCCGGTCGACGATATGCAAGTGGCTGTCGAAAAGCATGGCGTTCCTCCCATACCTGCTTGCTCAACATATACTCACAGAAGAATAGTTTATTCAAATAAAAATTATAACTCAGCCTTGTCGACCGTGCCGGCTACCGTTTCCGAGATCAGTTTTGCCGCTTCCCGTGCATATTCGACGACCTGTTCACGCGTCGGCGCCTTGGGGTTCACAGGCTCGATATAGGGGCAGGTGAGTGCGGCAAGTGCATTGCCGTCCATCGCCAGCACGGGTGCGGAAATGTTGTGCACGCCGCTGGTCTGCAGGCTGTCCATGGTCTCGTAGCCCTTTTCGCGGATTGCCGCGAGCTTCTCCTCGAGGTCGGCAGGCGGCTCCTCGGTATCCTGCTCCTGACGTCTCTGCTCGTTGACCATCATCTGTCGTTGCTTGTCATCCCGGAATGCCAGGAGGATGTGACCAGATCCGGTATTATAGAGATTGATCTGGGCGCCGACGCGGATCGAAATGCCCCAATAGGTTGGCGAATCCTGCTGGGCGATGACGACGACGGAGCCACGGTCGTAGATCGCCAGATGGCAGGCCTGCTCGGCGCGGTTGGAGAATTCGCGCATCAGCGGCGTTGCGAAGGACACCAGCCGGCGCACCGGCGCGTGGTAATGCGCGAGGCCGAAGAGCTTGAGCGTCAGATAGAAGCGATCGCCATCCTGCCTCTGCACGTAGCCACGCCGCACCAGCCGGTCGAGCATGCGGTAGAATTCGTTCGGGCTTTTGTTGAGCGCCTTGGCGATTTCCGCCTGCGTCAGACCGCCATCGATCGTGGCGAGCAGCTCCAATATGTCGAGCCCCTTGTCGAGCGCCGGCGCGCGGTAGCGATCACTGTCGTCTTCTACACTCATCAATGAGTCCCCCAACGAATAAACATGAATCATCATTCATATATAAATGAATGCATTTGACAAGCGCGCGATCACGGCTTGACGGCCAATGAATAAGATGTTTACTTATAAATTATTGATCCATATTTGGGTCGAGAGGGCAATCGGACAAGGGGTCCGGTTTTTTGGGAGGAATTTCGATGAGGAAATTGAAGGCCGGTCTTGCCGCCGGCATGATGGCATTGCTTGCGAGCACCTCGGTCTTCGCTGCCGATCTGCCGGGCAAGTTTCCGGGCGTGACGATCGACGCCAAGCTCATCGGCGGCCAGCAATATGAGCCGCTTTATGCGCGCATTTCCGAGTGGGAGAAGGAAACGGGCGCCAAGGTCAACATCCTGTCCAAGAAGAACCATTTCGAGCTCGACAAGGAAATCAAGTCGGACATGGCGTCTGGCAGCATCTCCTGGTGCGTCGGCTCGAACCATTCGTCCTTCGCGCCTCAGTATCCTGACCTCTACACCGATCTTTCCAAGCTGCTGCCCAAGGAAGAAATCGGCCAGTTCGTCGATTCCACCATTCAGGCCTCGACCATCGATGGCCGCCTGATCATGCTGCCGCGCGCCCAGTTCGACGTGTCGGCGCTCTACTATCAGAAGAGCCTTTACAACGACGACGCCAAGAAGACGGCGTTCAAGGCGAAGTATGGCTATGATCTGGCGCCGCCGAAGACCTGGAAGGAAGTGTCCGATCAGGCGATCTTCTTCTCCAACCCGCCGAATTTCTTCGGCACGCAGTTCCCCGGCAAGGAAGAGGCGATCAACGGTCGCTTCTTTGAAATGCTGGTCGCCGAAGGCGGTGACTATCTCGACAAGGACGGCAAGCCCGCCTTCAATTCCGAAGCCGGCGTGCGTGCGCTCGACTGGTTCGTCAACATGTACAAGGCGAAAGCAGTTCCCGCCGGCACGACCAACTATCTGTGGGACGATCTCGGCGCAGGCTTTGCGTCCGGTTCGATCGCGCTCGATCTCGACTGGCCGGGCTGGGCGACCTATTTCAACGATCCGAAGTCTTCCAAGGTCGCGGGCAATGTCGGTGTCGTCGTGCAGCCGGTCGGCTCGTCCGGCAAGCACACCGGCTGGTCCGGCCATCATGGCTTCTCGGTGACCGAGGCTTGCGCCCACAAGGACGCCGCCGCTTCGCTCGTCTGGTTCCTGACCAACGACGACTCGCAGAAGCTCGAAGCTGCCAACGGCACGCTGCCGACCCGCAAGGCTGTCTGGGAGTGGGACATCCAGCAGGCTGCTTCCGACCCTTACAAGAAGGAAGTGCTGAGCACCTTCCAGGAATCGATGAAATACGCTTTCCCGGTCCCGCGCACGCCGCAATGGATCGAGATTTCCAACGTCGTCTATCCTGAGCTCCAGGCCGCCATCCTCGGCGACAAGACCTCCAAGCAGGCGCTCGACGCTGCCGCCCAGAAGGCGACCGATGTCCTGAAGGACGCCGGCGCGCTCTAAGCGATGCAATCGAAGTCCCGCGCCCCGAAATGCGCGGGACTTCCACAATCTGACTCCGAGAATGGCTTTCGACCGCTGCTGCAAGGCACTGGCCGGCGCTGCCGGTTTCTCGTCCCAAGCAATCCATTCCACGCAGTCCGGGCCACGCTGCCGAGGAATGCCGACAGGTGCAAACCATGTTCAAAAAGATATCCCCACCGGTCCTGCTTCTTCTGCCGGCGATCATCGTCCTTGCGGCCGTGGTGTTGTTTCCGCTGCTCTTGTCCTTCTATTCCAGCTTCACGCCGTTTCGTCTGACGCGGCCGGCGACGCTCTTCACTTTCATCGGCCTGCGCAACTACATCCGCATCCTGACGGACCCGGTGTTTCTGGCCGCTTTCGTGCGCACCGTCGTGCTGCTGACGATTGCGCTCAATCTGGAAATGCTGCTCGGCCTGGGATTGGCTCTCCTGGTCAACAAGGCGACGCACGGCAAGCGCATCCTGCGCACGCTGATGATGTTCCCGATGATGTTTTCGCCTGTGCTCGTCGGCTTCCAGTTCAAATTCATGTTCAACGACAATGTCGGCATCATCAACAATGCGCTGCAGTCGCTTGGTATCACCAACGATGCCATACCGTGGCTGATCGACGGCAGTCTGGCGCTGTTTTCGATCATCGTTGCGGAAGTCTGGTCGTCGACCTCAGTCTTCGCCATCCTCATTCTGGCTGGCCTCTTCGCCATGCCGCAGGAACCAGTCGAGGCCGCCAAGGTCGACGGCTGTACGGGCTGGCAGACCTTCCGCTACGTCACCTGGCCGTTCCTCATGCCCTTTGCCTTCATCGCCATGACGATCCGCTCGCTCGACGTCGCCCGCGCCTATGACATCGTCAAGATCATGACCGATGGCGGTCCGGCGCGGCGCACGGAGCTGATCTGGACGCTGGTCGGGCGTACCGCCTATGCCGATGCGCAAATGGGGCTCGCCAACGCCATGGCCTATGTCTCGATCATTCTTTCGATCGCCTTCACAGTCTATTTCTTCCGTAAGCTGGCCCTTGCCCGCACCCAGATCGGAGCGGAGTGGTAATCATGGATCGCAACGCTCAACAACGCCTGCAGCGCCGCCTGCGCAAAGTCGCCTATCTCATCGGCCTCTTCATCGCGATGCTCATCATCTGCCTGCCGGGCCTCTGGATCATCATCAGCTCGCTGCGCCCGACCGTGGAGATCATGGCGAAGCCCCCGGTCTGGATCCCGCAGGAGCTTTCGCTGGAAGCCTATCGCTCGATGTTCAGCGGCGTGGGGCAGGGCGGCATTCCCGTCTGGGATTATTTCCGCAATTCACTGATCATTTCGATCACCTCGACTGCCATCGCACTCATCATCGGCATGTCCGGCGGCTATGCTTTCGCCCGCTTCCGCTTCACAGGCAAGTCGACGGTGTTCCTCGGGCTTATGCTGACCCGCTCCGTGCCCGGCGTCGCCCTGTCGCTGCCGCTCTTCATGGTCTATGCGCGGCTCGGCATCATCGACACGCATTTCGGCCTCATCCTCACCTATGTCGCGCTGAATGTGCCCTTCACCATCTGGCTGATCGATGGCTTCTTCCGGCAGGTGCCGAAGGATCTTGCCGAAGCCGCCCAGATTGACGGCTGCACGCGCTGGCAGGCTTTCTGGCAGGTGGAGTTTCCGCTTGCAGGCCCCGGCATCGCGTCGGCCGGCATCTTCGCCTTCCTCACCTGCTGGAATGAATATGCACTGGCCTCGCAGCTGACGCGCTCGGTCGATTCGAAGACGCTACCTGTGGGCCTGCTCGACTATACGTCCGAGTTCACCATCGACTGGCGCGGCATGTGTGCGCTCGCGGTCGTGATGATCATTCCGGCGCTCGCTCTCACTTTCATCATTCAGAAGCATCTGGTGTCGGGTCTGACATTCGGTGCGGTCAAAGGTTGATATCAATGGCTCAGGTTTCTCTCAAAAAACTCGTCAAGCGCTACGGCGCGCTGGAAATCGTCCACGGTATCGATCTCGACATCGCCGACAAGGAATTCATCGCGCTCGTCGGCCCCTCCGGCTGCGGCAAGTCGACGACGCTGCGCATGATTGCCGGCCTTGAGGAAGTCTCGGGCGGCACGATCGAAATCGGCAACACGGTAGTCAACGAGCTGCCGCCACGCGACCGCAATATCTCTATGGTGTTCCAGTCCTATGCGCTCTATCCGCATATGACGGTGCGCGAGAATATGGGTTTCTCGCTGAAGATCGCCAAGCAGCCACAGAGCGAGATCGATCGACGCGTCAACGAAGCGGCCACCATTCTGAGCCTTGAAGCCCTGATGGACCGCCGCCCGGCACAGCTTTCCGGCGGCCAGCGCCAGCGCGTTGCCATGGGCCGCGCCATCGTGCGCCAGCCAGAGGTCTTCCTGTTCGACGAGCCATTGTCGAACCTCGACGCCAAGCTGCGCACGCAGATGCGCACCGAGATCAAGAAGCTGCATGCCAAGGTGCAGTCGACGGTGGTCTACGTCACGCACGACCAGGTCGAGGCCATGACGCTGGCCGACCGCATCGTCATCATGCGCGACGGCTATATCGAGCAGGTCGGCACGCCGGACGAAGTGTTCAAGCGGCCCGCCACGCGTTTCGTCGCCGGCTTTATCGGCTCGCCGCCGATGAATATCGAAGAGGCGACGCTGAAGGCGGGCGAGCTGGTGTTCAAGAACGGCGACCGGTTACCGCTGCCGAGCCAGTTTGCCGGCAAGGTCAAGGAGGGTGAAAAAGTCGCCTTCGGCCTCAGGCCCGATGACATTTTTCCGACCGGCCATGGTCTGCATTCCGGTGCGGAATCGGCCGTGCATGAGCTGACATTGCCTGTCGCCATCACCGAGCCGCTCGGCAATGAAACGCTTGTTTTCGTCGAATTCGCCGGGCGCGAATGGGTGTCGCGCATGCTCAATCCGCGTTCTCTGAAGAGCGGGGAACGGCTGAAAATGAGCTTCGACCTTAGTCAGGCGCATCTCTTTTCCGTCGAAACCGGCAAGAGCCTGGCAATCTAAGGAATACCCCATGGCACGCATCGAGAAAATAGAACTGCGCATGGTCGACCTGCCGCCAAAGGTGAAGCGGACGGATGCGATCCAGAGCTTCGTCAGCCAGGAGACGCCGATCGTCACCATCACCGACAGCGACGGCGCGGTCGGCACGGGCTACAGCTATACGATCGGCACCGGCGGCTCCTCCGTCATGCGGCTGCTGTCAGATCATCTGGTGCCGCTCTTGATCGGCGAGGATGCCGACTGCATCGAAGCCATCTGGCACAAGCTTGAATTCGCCACCCATGCGACGACCATCGGGCCTATCACCGCTCTGGCGCTTGCCGCTGTCGATACCGCGCTATGGGACCTGCGGGCCAAGAAGCAGAACCTGCCGCTTTGGAAGCTGGCCGGCGGCGCCAAGGACCGGTGCCCGCTCTATACGACCGAGGGCGGTTGGCTGCATATCGAAAAGGAAGCCTTGGTCGAGGACGCCCTGCAGGCGAAGGCCAAGGGCTTTTCCGGCTCGAAGGTGAAGATCGGCAAGCCGCATGGGTCCGAGGATTACGATCGGCTTGCGGCGATGCGCCTGGCGCTCGGTTCCGGTTTCGAGATCATGACAGACTGCAATCAGGGCTTTACCGTCGATGAGGCGATCCGCCGGGCGGCACGCTTGAAGGAGCTCGACCTTGCGTGGATCGAGGAGCCGCTGCCGGCTGACGATCTCGATGGCCATATCCGGCTGACACGGTCGACGCCGACGCCGATCGCGGTCGGCGAATCCATGTACTCGATCCGGCATTTCCGCGAATACATGCAGAAGGGCGCCTGCTCGATCGTTCAGGTCGACGTTGCGCGCATCGGCGGCATTACGCCTTGGCTGAAGGTGGCGCATGCGGCCGAAGCCTTCGATATTCCCGTCTGCCCGCACTTCCTCATGGAGCTGCATGTCAGCCTCACCTGTGCCGTGCCGAACGGCAAATATGTCGAGTACATTCCGCAGCTCGATGACCTCACGACCAAGGGCATGGAGATCGTCGACGGTATGGCACTTGCGCCCTCCGAGCCCGGCATCGGTATCGAGTGGGATTGGGAGGCTGTGAAGGCGCGCTCGATCGGCGAATTCACCCGCGAAATCCACGGCTGAGGAGGAACTGGCCATGCAACGGATGGGTATGGTGATCGGCCTCGAGCCGGCCAAGGTCGCGGAATACAAGGCGCTGCATGCGGCCGTCTGGCCCGAGATTCTGGCGCTGATCTCGGACTGCAACATCACCAACTATTCGATCTTCCTGAAGGAGCCGGAAAACCTGCTCTTCGGCTATTGGGAATATGTCGGCACGGACTTCGAGGCCGATATGCGCAAGATGGCCGCCAGCCCGAAGAACCAGGAATGGTGGTCGGTTTGCATCCCCTGCCAGAAGCCGCTTGATACTCGTAAGGAAGGTGAGTGGTGGGCCATGATGGAGGAGGTGTTTCATCATGATTAGAGATTGGAATAGGGAGGACTGCGGAGCAGTCACCTCCCCCTTGAGGGGGGAGGTCGCGCGGAACGCGCGGATGGGGGTGATGCTCCGGGCGCATAGCGCTGCCATTCTCGCACTGGGGGACATCACCCCGCCCCGGACCTTCGGTCCGACCCTCCCCCTCAAGGGGAGGGTGAGATGACTTTCGATCCCACATCCCTTCGCCAATGGTGGCCGAAGCCATCGAAGCTGCGTCCGATTGTGATCTTCGGTGCGGGCAGCATCGTCGGTGACGCGCATCTGCCTGCCTACAAGCAAGGCGGCTTTCCGGTCGCGGGTCTATACGATCCAAACACCGAGAAAGCGGCGGCGCTGGCCGCTCAACGGGGCATCCGGGCTTTCGCCTCCGAGGCTGAAGCACTTGCCGTCGAAGGCGCGATCTTCGATCTTGCGACACCGCCGGCCGCCCATGCGCCGATCCTGTCGAAATTGCCGCGCGACTCCTTCGCGTTGATCCAGAAGCCAATGGGCAGCGATCTCACTGGTGCCACAGACATCCTGCGGGTGTGCCGCGAGCGAGACATCAAGGCTGCCGTCAATTTCCAGCTGCGCTTCGCGCCGATGATGCTGGCGCTCTATGATGCCGTGGAGAGGGGCTATCTCGGCGAGGTTGTCGATTTCGATGCCTGGTTGGCGCTCGCCACCCCATGGGGGCTCTGGCCCTTCCTGAAAGGCTTGCCACGGATCGAGATCGCCATGCACTCGATCCACTATCTCGATTTCATTCGCGGCCTGCTCGGCAATCCGCTTGGCGTCCATGCGAAGACCATCGGTCATCCCAATCACGACGTCGCCCAGACGCGGACAGCGGCGATCCTCGACTATGGCGACAAGTTGCGCTGCGTGCTCTCGGTCAATCACGATCATGATTTTGGCCGCAAATTCCAGGCCTGCGAGTTCCGCATCGCCGGCACCAAGGGGGCGGCCTATGTGAAGCTCGGCGTCAATCTCGACTATCCGCGGGGCGAGCCGGACGAGCTGTGGATCCGCCCCGATGGTGGCGGTGATTGGGTCGCGGTGAAGCTCGAAGGCGCCTGGTTCCCGGATGCCTTCGTCAATCGCATGGCCAATCTGCAACGCTTTGCCTCGGGCGAGGACAAGGTGCTGGTCGGCTCGGTCGAAGATGCCTGGCAGACCATGGCGCTGGTTGAAGCCGCCTATCAGTCGAGCGCCGCTCCGGCGACGCCGATTGCCGAACTTCCAAAGGCTTGAGGAATGTCTGAGCAAACCATCTATTTCGAAGACTACGAACTCGGCCATGTCCGGGTGACCACCGGACGGACGATTACCGAGACAGATTTCGTTGTCCATGCCGGCCATACCGGGGATTTCTTCCCGCATCACATGGATGCTGAATTCGCCAAGACCTTGCCCGGCGGCCAGCGCATCGCCCATGGCACGATGATCTTTGCGATCGGCGTTGGCCTTACGGCGTCGCTCATCAATCCCGTCGCCTTTTCCTATGGCTATGACCGGCTCCGCTTCGTCCGGCCGGTGCATATCGGCGATACGATCCGCACCCGCGTTACCATTTCGGCGAAAGAGGATGATCCGAAGCGGCCGGCCGCCGGCCGTGTCGTCGAACGCTGCGAAGTGCTGAACCAGCGCGACGAAGTCGTGCTCGCTGCCGATCATATTCTTGTCGTCGAGCGCAAGCCGGCTGCGGGGAAGGCGTGATGGTGAAGCTTAAGGGAATGACTTGGTCGCATCCGCGCGGCTACGATCCGATGCTGGCCTGCTCAAAACTCTGGCAGGAAAAGACCGGTGTCGAAATCACCTGGGAGAAGCGCTCACTGCAGGATTTCGAAACCTTTCCGGTGGAGGAGCTTGCCGCTCAATACGATCTGATCGTCATCGATCACCCGCATGTCGGACAGATTACGCGCGAAAACTGCCTGCTGCCGCTTGATGATGCCTCGCATGCCGATGAGATCGCAGCGATCGCAGCCGGTACGGTCGGCCGCTCCTATCCAAGCTACAACTGGCAGGGGCGGCAATGGGCCTTTCCACTCGATGCGGCGACGCAGGTGCAAGCCTATCGGCCTGACCGACTGAGCGTGCCGATCAAGGATCTCGCCGAATTCGTGACGCTCGCTGAAAAGAGCAAGGCAATCCTGCCGATGCGGCCGCCGCATTCGCTGATGACGTTCATCACGCTGGCTGCCCATCTCGGCACGTCCTGCAGCATCGAAGGACCGGATTTCATTGCGAAAGCTGATGGCGAAGCGGTGCTCGATTGGATGGCGCGGATCGTCGCCGCGATGGATATCAGCTGCTACGAAATGGACCCGATCGCCGTGCTCGACCTGATGGGTCAGCCGGATAGCCCCTATGTGGCATCGCCCTTTATCTATGGTTACGTCAACTATTCCTTTGCGGGCTTCCGGCCGGAGCGGATCGCTTTCGCGGATATGCCTGTCATCGATGGGCGTGCGCCGAACGGCTCGGCGCTTGGCGGCACGGGCATTGCCGTATCCGCCCGAACGAAGGCGCCGGAGGAGGCGAAAGCCTTTGCACGCTGGATTGCCGGCGGGCCGGTACAGGCAGGTATTTATGCCGACAGCAACGGTCAGCCGGGCCATGCCGACGCCTGGGTCAGCGACGCGGTCAATGCGCCGTCGCTCGCCTTCTACCGCAACACGCGCGCGACGCTGGAAGGCGCCTATGTGCGGCCGCGACATGACGGCTACATGGCATTTCAGAGCGACGCATCCGAGGTGATTAGCGATGGACTGCGAACCGGTGAGCGGCATACAGTCCTTATCGAAAAGCTCAACCGGCGCTTCGCGCAATCGTTCGACGGGTAAGGCAAGGGCTGCGCCATCTGTTTGTTATTGCATGATCTTATCCTGTGTTGGCTATGCGGCCGGCCGAAATGGAAGGGGTCATGGTTCCCGAGGAAAGGATCAGAACTATGGGTCACGGGTTGGAAGGCAAGAAGGTCGTCATCACGGCGGCGGGGCAGGGCATCGGCCGGGCTTCGGCGGAGCGTTTCATCTCGCTCGGCGCGCATGTTTACGCCACCGACATCAATGAGCAGACGCTTGCGACGCTGGAAGGTGCCAGCAAGCATGTGTTGAACGTGCTCGACGGTGCAGCGGTCAAGGCTTACGCCGAGGAACTCGGCCCCGTCGATGTGCTCTTCAATTGCGCCGGCTTTGTCCATTCCGGCACGATCCTCGATTGCGAGGAAAAGGACTGGGATTTCTCGTTCAACCTCAACGCCAAGGCGATGTACACGACCTGCCGCGCTTTCCTGCCGGGCATGCTGGAGAAGGGCAAGGGCTCGATCGTCAATATGTCCTCCGTCGCTTCCAGCGTGAAAGGCGTGCCCAATCGCTTCGCCTATGGTGCTTCCAAGGCTGCGGTCATCGGGCTTACCAAGGCGATCGCCGCCGACTTCGTCGCCAAGGGCATTCGCGCCAACGCCATTTGCCCCGGCACGGTTGACAGCCCGTCGCTTCATGAGCGGCTGAAGGCAACCGGCGACTACGACAAGGCGATGAAGGACTTCATCGCCCGCCAGCCGATGGGCCGCATCGCGACGGCCGAAGAGATCGCCGCGCTGGTGACCTATCTGGCGGGCGACGAGGCTGGCTTCACGACCGGCCAGATTCATGTCGTCGACGGTGGCTGGACCGGCTGAACCTCGGTTCCATGGCTCGGAGGCCCTGTATTGCGGGGCCTCCTTTTATTTGTCACTCTCATCGGCGAATCGGTTCTGCAAGACGATTTTCGATCGGGAGAACGACGCATGGGCACCAACGGACTTTTGCATCGTTCCAGAGGGCTCGTGCTGTTGCGCAAGCATCAGGTGATCCTGATTGCCGTGCTTGTCGGCATCGCGGTTTTTCTACTGCTGACCTCAAGGGATCTCAATACCGGCAACCTGCTCATCGCCTGGGATACGACGGCTGTCGTCTATATCGTCTACAGCCTCTATCGGATGCTGACGGCCGATGTGCAACGCATCCGCAAGCGCTCAGCCGACCTCGATTTCTCCGATGTGCTGCTGCTGATCCTGTCGATCGGGGCGGCAGTTGCCAGCATCGGCGGCATTGTCCTCGATCTGATCGGTGTGAAGGATGCCTCGCCGGAGGTGGCATTTTTCCGCGTGATGATGGCGATCGTGACGATCCTGATCTCCTGGGCATTCCTGCACATGCTGTTCACGATCCACTACGCGCACCGCTTCTACGCCAATCCCGGCAAGGGGATGGGGCTTAAATTCGCGGAGCCGGTGGAAGAGCCGGTCTACTGGGACTTTCTCTATTTTTCCTTCACTATCGGCGTTGCCGCTCAAACCGCCGATATCGGCGTTTCCACGGTCGGCATGCGTAAGCTGGTGCTTTTGCATGCCATCCTGTCGTTCCTTTTCAATACGACGATCCTGGCGCTCGCCATAAATGTTGGGGCGAGCCTGATCTAGGCCCGCCCCTCCAACAATAGCGGCTTATATCGTCAGACGACGGCGTTGCCGGCCATAACGGCAAGGACCAGGAATATCAGGAAGATGATCAGGAAGATGCCGAACAGGACGCGCGCGATGGTTGCGGTCGCCGCCGATACGCCTGAAAAGCCGAAAAAGCCGCTGATCAGCGAAACTACAAAGAAAATAAGAGCCCATTTCAGCATTTAGCAGTCTCCTCTGCGTTGTACTTCTTAAAGACGCGGGAGATGGGAAATTGTTCCGAGGGCGTTTCGATTAATGGGGTGTTGTCGTCTTTCGCGGGAGTTTACGGAGAGTGCGGCACCCCCCTTTGTCCCGAAAGGGACAAAGGGGGGTATTCTCACCACGAACTCGAGAAAACCGACTGTCATCGACAGCTGCATCTCACCCGTGATTGATCATCACATGCCGGACGGCAGTGTAATCTTCGATAGCGTAGACTGACATATCCTTGCCGTAGCCGGATTGCTTCAGGCCGCCATGCGGCATCTCGTTGACCAGCATGAAGTGGGTGTTGATCCAGGTGCAGCCATATTGCAGCCGGGCGGCGGTCTGCATGCCGCGGCTGATGTCCTTGGTCCAGACCGAGGAGGCGAGGCCGTAGTCGCTGTCATTGGCCCAGGCTACGGCATCGTCGGAGTTGGTGAAGCGCGTGACCGAGACGACGGGGCCGAAGACTTCGCGGCGGACGATCTCGTCGTCCTGCGTCGCGCCGGCAACGATAGTCGGGGCGTAGAAGAAGCCGCGGTCGCCTGATGTTTTGCCGCCGGTGGTGATTTCCATGTGCTTGTGTTCGGAGGCGCGCGCAACGAAGCTTTCCACACGGTCGCGCTGGCGCTTGGAGATCAGCGGGCCGATCTCGTTTTCGGTGTCGTCTGCCTGGTTGAACTTGATGCTCGACACGGCGGAGGTGAGGTCGGCGACGAAATTGTCGTAGATCTTGGCATCGGCATAGATGCGGCAGGCGGCGGTGCAGTCCTGACCGGCATTGTAGTAGCCGAAGGTGCGGATGCCAGCGACGACGGCGTCGATATCAGCATCGTCGAAGATGATGACGGGCGCCTTGCCGCCGAGTTCGAGATGCGTGCGCTTCACCGTCTTGGCGGCGGCTTGCAGGACCTTCTTGCCGGTGGCGACATCGCCGGTGATGGAGACCATGTCGATCTTCGGGTGGTTGATGAGCGTATTGCCGACGCTCTCGCCGCGGCCGAGGATGACGTTGACGACGCCTTCCGGCAGGATATCCGCGAGCAGCTTTGCCATCTTCAGCGCCGTCAGCGGCGTCTGCTCGGAGGGCTTGAAGACGACGGTGTTGCCGCCGGCAATGGCCGGGGCGAGCTTCCAGGCCATCATCATCAGCGGATAGTTCCAGGGCGCAATGGAGCCGACGATGCCGATCGGATCGCGGCGGATCATCGAGGTATGGCCGGGCAGGTATTCGCCGGCGACTGGGCCGTGAAGGTTGCGCACCGCGCCGGCAAAGAAGCGATAGCAGTCGACGATTGCCGGAATCTCGTCATTAAGGACGGCATTGATCGGCTTGCCGCAGTTGAGCGCCTCCAGCGCAGCAAAGCCCTCGGCATCCCGCTCGATGGCGTCGGCGATCTTGAGGAGATAAGCCGAGCGCTGGCTTGGCGTGGTCTGTGACCAACTCGTGAAGGCCTTTTCGGCAGCGTCGACGGCGGCATCGATCTGGCCAAGCGACGCCTCAGGCAGATTGAGCACTTTCTCCCCGGTCTTCGGGTTGAGCACTTGCTCTTCCGTTTCGGTGCCGGCCTCGAAGCGGGAGCCGATCAGCATCTGGGTATCCATTATTCTCTCCCTTTCATTTGCCGCCGCCGGCGATCTGATCGCCGTCGCGGGTAAGATAGTAGGCTGCCAGGATCGGCAGGAAGGTGACGAGCACGACGACCATGGCGACGACATTGGTGACGGGTCGCTGGCGAGGGCGGATGAGTTCCTCCAGCATCCAGATCGGCAAGGTCATCTGCTGGCCGCCAGTGAAGGTGGTAACGATGACTTCATCGAAGGACAGCGCGAAGGCGAGCATACCGCCGGCCAGCAGCGCCGTGCCGATGTTCGGCAGGATGATATGCCGGAAGGTCTGGAAGCCGTCTGCACCGAGATCCATCGACGCTTCGATGAGCGAGCCGGAGGTGCGACGGAAACGGGCGACGGCATTGTTATAGACCACGACGACGCAGAAGGTTGCATGGCCGAGAACGATCGTCCAGACCGAGAAGGGAATATCGAACAGGCTGAAGGCCGAGCGCAATGCGATACCGGTGATAATGCCCGGGAGCGCGATCGGCAGGATGACCAGCAGCGAGATCGCCTCGCGGCCGAAGAATTTCGTCTGGCTGACGGCGGCGGCGCAGAGTGTGCCGAGCAAGAGGGCGATCGCGGTCGCGATTGTCGCCACCTGCACCGATAGCGCCAGTGACGACCAGACATCCGGTCGGTTCCAGGCAATGCCGAACCATTGCAGGGTGAAGCCCGGTGGCGGCCACTGATAGCTCTTTTCCTCCGTGGTGAAGGCATAGACGAAGATCAGCAGGATCGGCAGATGCAGGAAGAGCAGGCCACCGGCGGCGGCGATCTTCAAGGGGAAAGAGGCGCGTTGGCCACGATCAGAGCGCATCGAAAGCTCCCTGTTTCTTGGCGATCCAGAGATAGATGGCCATGATGACGATAGGCACCACCGAGAAAGCGGCGGCAAGCGGCACGTTGCCGGCGGTGCCCTGCTGTGCATAGACCGCCTGGCCGATGAAGAGGCGCGAGGAGCCGATGATCTGCGGGATGATGTAGTCGCCCAATGTCAGCGAGAAGGTGAAGATCGAGCCGGCGACGATGCCGGGTAGTGCCAGCGGCAACAGCACGGTGCGGAAAGTCTGGTTCGGCGTTGCGCCGAGATCGGACGAGGCTTCGAGCAGATTGGCCGGCACGCGCTCGAGGGCGGCCTGCGTCGGCAGGATCATATAGGGCAGCCAGACATAGACGAAGACGAGGAAGGTGCCGATATAGCTGACCGAGAGCGAGTTGCCGCCGATGATGGGTAAGGCAAGCACGCCGTCGAGCAGCCAGCCAAGATGCAGTCCGTCGAAGATCCAGGTGAGGATGCCTTCCTTGGCGAGTATCAGCTTCCAGGCATAGACCTTGACCAGATAGCTCGACCAGAGCGGCAGCATGACGCCGAGATAGAACAGCGCCTTCCATTTGCCCTGCGCATAACGCGCTGCGTAGTAGGCGATGGGAAAGGCGACGAAGGCGGAGGCTACCGTGACGAGGGCGGCCATGACCACTGTGCGGACGATGATATCGAAATTGGCCGAATTCAGTAGCTGCGCATAGGTTGCGAGCGTGAATTGGTAGTTCACCATCCCCGAGAAATCGTCGATCGAGAAGAAGCTTTGAAGCAGCAGCGCGATCAGCGAGCCGATATAGATGATGCCGAGCCAGAGCAGTGGCGGCGTCAGCATCAGGAAGAGCAGCAGTTTCGGACGGCGCCAGAAGAGATCCGAGAGACGGCCAAAGAAGCCGCCGCGGCTCGGCAGGATCGAAGCCGGCGCCTGGCTCGGCGAGGCGGGGAAAGCGGCGGCGTTCATGCGGCGTCATCCATATAGTGCACATCCGCCGGCAGCCATGCGAGGCGAACGGCGGCGCCGGTATCGGGCGCCGACTGGCCGGCCGGCACGGTCACATGCAGGCGCGCGCCATTCGCTTCCACCGAGAGGCGGGTAGCAGCACCGAGAAAGCTTGTGGCCTTCACGGTTGCTGCCACGCCGCTCTCCTCAGTCAACCGTATGGCTTCGGGGCGCAGGCTTGCCCAGCGCCGCTCACCACCAAGCGACGACATGGTTTCCGGCGCAATGACATTGGAGGAGCCGACGAAATCGGCAACGAAGCGGGTTTTCGGCCGCTGATAGATCTCATGCGGCGTTCCCTGCTGCGCGATGCGGCCGTCATTGAAGACGGCGACGCGATCGGCCATCGAGAGCGCTTCGCCCTGATCGTGGGTGACGAAGACGAAGGTGATGCCGAGCGCCCGTTGCAGGCTCTTCAGCTCCTCCTGCATCTGCTCACGCAGTTTCAGGTCGAGAGCGCCAAGCGGTTCGTCGAGGAGCAGGACTTTCGGCTTGTTGACCAGCGCTCGGGCGAGCGCCACGCGCTGACGCTGGCCGCCGGAGAGCTGGCCGGGGCGGCGGGTGCCATAGCCGGGCAGCTTCACCAGTTCCAGCGCCTGCTCGGCTGCACGTACGCGTTCGGCCTTGCCGACACCCTTGACCATCAACCCGTAAGCGACATTGTCGAGAATGTTGAGATGCGGAAAGAGCGCATAGTCCTGGAAGACGGTGTTGACGTTGCGCCTGTAGGGCGGCACGCCTTCGGCCGTCTCGCCGAAGATTTCGATATGGCCGCCCGTGGGCTGCTCGAAGCCGGCAATCAGCCTGAGGCAGGTGGTCTTGCCGGAACCGGAAGGGCCGAGCATGGCGAAGAATTCGCCGGGCGCGATTTCCAGATCGACACGATCCACAGCGCGGACCTGACCGAAATGGCGCGACACCTGCTGGAAACGAACGGCGGTCATGGGGTGCTCCAGGGGTACTTGTTTTCCTTCTCCCCAGTGGGGAGAAGGTGCCCGATAGGGCGGATGCGGGGGCTGAAGAGCGGAGCGAAGCGGGGGTTGAGCGGCAAGCGAAGCGCAACTCTTGCTATGCTGCGCCACCCCCTCATCCGACCCTTCGGGCCACCTTCTCCCCGAGGGGAGAAGGTAAGGTCCTACCGCCCGCCAATGACGCCGATATAGTCCGATACCCAGCGGTGATAGGGCACGCACTCGCTCTGGCTTGTGCACTTGGCGACAGGCGTCTTCCAGAACTTGATCTTGTCGAAGTGGTCGTAGCCGTTGGTGGCGCAACCGCTATCGGTCAAGAGTTCGTTGCCCTTGCAGGCTGCCGGAACCGAAGGCACGGCGCCGAACCAGGCGGCGGCATCGCCCTGAACTTTGGCCTGGAGGGAATGTTCCATCCACATATAGGCGCAGTTCGGATGTTCGCTGTCGGCATGCAGCATGGTGGTGTCGGCCCAGCCGGTGGTGCCTTCATCGGGGAAGGTCGAGGCGATCTTCTGCTTGTCTGATTGCAGCAGGTTCACCTGGAACGGCCATGAGCCCGAAGCAACGACGCCTTCGTTCTTGAAGTCGTCGGTCTGGATCATCGCATCATGCCAATAGCGGCTGACGATCTTGCGCTGGCCGCGCAGCAGCTCAAGAGCGGCCTTGTATTGGTCTTCGTTGAGTTCGTAGGGGTCCTTGATACCGAGTTCCGGC
Source organism: Rhizobium sp. AC27/96 (assembly GCF_001692325.1). Taxonomy (GTDB): domain Bacteria; phylum Pseudomonadota; class Alphaproteobacteria; order Rhizobiales; family Rhizobiaceae; genus Rhizobium. The sequence goes on from NZ_LXKN01000070.1 coordinate 42,045, forward strand.
TTGTGCGCCATGAGGTAAAGGGCGGCATCGGCAATATAGATCGGCCCATCATAGGCCTGGACGCGGCCCTTGTTGGATTTGCCATCCGGCAGCGTCATCTCTTCGAAGACGACATTCCAGCTCTTCGGCGCCTCACCCTTGAAGGCATCGGTGTTGTACATCAGCACGTTCGGTCCCCAGAGATAGGGAACGCCGTAGTGGACGCCGTTGACCGTGTGCCAGGGGGCATTCTTCAGACGGTCGTCGAGGTTCTTCCAGCTTGGGATCAGGTCGGTGTTGATCGGCTGGACGCGCTTGCCGGCGACGAGACGCAGCGATGCGTCGCCAGAAGCCGTCACGAGGTCGAAGCCGCCCTCGTTCATCAGCGCGACCATTTCGTCTGATGTCGCCGCGGTCTTGACGCTGACCTTGCAGCCGGTTTCCTTTTCGAAGCCGGTTACCCAGTCGTAATTCTTGTCGCTTTCGCCGCGCTCGATATAGCCGGCCCAGGCGACGATGCTGACGGCGCCTTCGCCCTTGCCGAGCGTCTTCAGCGGCTCGGCGGCGATGACCTGCGTGGCAAAACTTAGGCATGCGAGTGCGGCCGTGCATGAATTCAGCAGATGCTTCATCGAACTCTCCCGGTTTTTGAGCCTTGATATTGTGGAGCCAGTGGCTGGCTTTTTGTTCCCGGAAGAAAAGGTGATCTGATTTCGCCGCATTCGCAAATTCATTTATCAGAAAGGCGATATCGGAAATTCCGATTCCAGAAGGCTCAATCATTTCGTGGGAGCGATAATGCCTTGAGGGCGCTGACCTCGAGGCAGGCGGAACTAGGAGTTGCCGAAGGCTTCCGGCTGCAATTTCCCAGCCTTCATAAGATGTTGCAGGGTGTAGGAGACAGAAAGAGCATCGTCGAGCGCATCGTGCCCCTGCAGGGGAGGGTGATCCACACCATAGTAGTCGGCAAGCTTGTTGCTCGGTGTTCTCGCCAGATCCTCGACCGGCATTCCCGCTGCAAGCAGCAGCTTGACCGCATTGTCGAAGCGATGCGCGGGGATCAAGGGCTGAATTCCGGCAACATAACAGCTGATCGCCATCATGTTCAGCTCGTCCTTGCCCCAGGACCAGAAGCCGGCGCCGTCCGAGAAGCCATCGAGGCGGGCAAGTGCATCCTGCAAGGACATTCCTTCGGCGCTGATGATTTCTTCGGAAATGCCGGTCAGCGCGGTGAAGAACGGGTCGAGCGCATATTGGTTGCCGAACCGATCGATGGGGCGGATATAGGCCTTATAGGTCGCTAGAATGGGAAAATCCCCTTCCAGGCCCAGCTTCACCGCTCCGATCTCGGCGATGACCGGATCGGGGTCATGGGCCGCACACCAGAATCGGCGTTGCGAGCCTTCAAGGCAAAGAAATTCGCAGTCGAATATGATGATGGTCTTCATAATCTATCCTCCAATCCTCTTGATGCCTATGAAATAGCCTTCTGCTATCGTTGCCGCCCCGAGCGCATGCTTTCGGCGACGCCGACGAAATCGCGGGCGGCCTGCGGCAGGCTCGATCCCTTGCGCCAGACCATGCCCACCTGCACGACCGGCAGCGAGCCGGAGACGTCGCGGCTTTCGATGCGGTCGCCTTCCAGCGACCAGGGGCGATAGACGAGATCTGGCAGCAGCGCCACGCCGGCGCCTGTTGCCACGAGGCTGCGCACTGCCTCGACGGAGCGCGTGCGGAAGGCCACATGCGGTCGTGCGCCGAGCGCCGTCAGCAGCTTGCCGGTATTCTCCTCGATTTCGTCGATGGTCAGCATGATCAGCGGTTCGCGAGTGATATCGGCGACGCTGATGATATCGGCCGAGACGAGGGGATGGCCCATGGGCAGCCAGAGGCGGTAGGGCGACGTCTCGAGGATTTCGGCCTGTAGTGCCATGCGATCCCGCAGGTTGGAAATGACCATGACGGCGACGTCGAGCTCGCCACCAACCAGAAGATGTTCCAGATAGCTGCCATTATCCTCGATGGCGCTGACTTCAACGCCGGGGCAGGCGCGGCGATAGCGCGCCAGAAGATCCGACAGGACATAGCCGGCGACGAGCGACGTCACGCCGATGTTCAGCGTGCCGCCGGTCGCGTTCCGCTGGCCGGAAAAGCTGGTGCGCGCGTCGGAAACGGTTGCGAGAATCTTCGTCGCGTGGCGCAGAAACTGATGGCCGTTATGCGTGATCGATAGCCCGCGCGGATGCCGGTCGAAGAGCTCGACGCCGAGGTCGCCCTCCAGCTCCTTCAGCGCCTCGGTAACGGAGGATTGGGAAATCGAAAGATTCTGCGCCGCACGGGTCACCGAGCCCTGTTCCGCCACGGCAACGAAGTACTGCAACTGTCTCAAGGTGAAGGCCATGAAAAGGTTAGAGCATGGCCCCGGCACCGAAAGCAAGCGCTCGTCATAGCTGTGAAATTTTGGACCTTTTTTGGTAAAGATACCACGTGAGATATAAGTTTCACCTTGGCTTTAAGTATTCAGAAACGCCAATTCCCTAACGTGAGGGTTGATCATCTTTATCACCTTGGAGTGGTCTATGCTGGAGCAGTTGGCGTGAGCGCCTTACTGCACATTTTCCGGTTGCCCCGGAAGTTTGTCGTCATCATCGGCGGAGTGGCTTTACTCATAGGCTGCTCCGGCGTTTTGGCGCTTTCTATCGGCAAGGACAGACTGCTCGGATTTGCGTCCGCTTCCTCCAACGGATTGCAGTGCACGGACATCAATCTCGTCACCATTCGCAAGGAAAACCGCTTCTGGGTGCGCAAATATATCCGCACCGATCCGACCGATGGCCTGACGCGCGTGAGGACGGCGCTGCGCGTGGCCAAGGCTGTCTATCAGGAACAGAAGCCAGATCTCGTTCAGGTTGTGGTTCTCGACAAGAACGGCCCGATCTTGCGTTCCGATATACGCGGCCGGGCTTTGGGCGCCGATGTCGTCTATGTGCCGCACCCTGACAAGCTTGCCGACGGCAGCGCGGAGGCTCCGCTGACGGCGCGTTACTATGACGGCGGCGCCAGCACGGCTGGCCTCTTCTATGGCGAGCAGATCACCATGCAGCCGCAGGACATCAATACCGCTCTTGCCGGACTGAAGGACTTCAGCGATTGCGACAATGCCCTGGCGGCCGACAATAGTGCCGGCGGCGATGCCAAGAAGGACAAGCTGAAGGCGGCAATGGCTGCGGAACAGAAGGCAGCCGCCAAGCAGGCAGAGGATCACGATGCCAAGGCGGGTCCGCCGGAGCCGAAATCGACGGGCAATGTGCGGCCCGGATATGACGAGAATGGCGAATTTATCGGCGCGGACGCCAAGGACAAGCAAAAGAGCCCGTCACCGGGGCTTGATCCGACCATGACGGGAGCTGCCGACCGGCGCTCGCCGGTCACCAACTGATCGGAGCCGCCTTTGCCCCATGGGGCGCAAAGGCAAGACTCTCAGTCCACCAGATGTTTTTCGCCGATCGCCTGGTAAAGCGCGAAGAGCGCTTCGTGAACTTCGCCGGCAAGACGGTAGAAATCGGGATTCGAAAGAATGGCCGGGTGCTGCAGCAACTGGTCGTCGGTCATGTCGAGCATGATCGACGCCGTGTGCATCGCCTCGTGGCAGCCGAAGGTGCCCGGCGCATATTGCGACAGATCGACATCGCCGATCTCCGCAAGATCGGCCAGCCGCTGCTGCTCGTTGTCGGCATCTGCGGCCGCTGTGTCTTTCTCGGTCATGGTTCGCACCTTTGAGGTTCGGAGGACGAAACGGTCTCAGTCCGCCTTGGCGCGACGGGCCGGGAAGAGGATGATGTCGCGGATCGACGGCGAGTTGGTCAGAAGCATGATGAGGCGGTCGACACCGATGCCGAGACCACCTGCGGGCGGCATGCCCTGATCGATGGCATCGAGGAATTCCTCGTCCAGTTCCTTCTGCTTTTCGCCGCGTGCATGCGCCTGCTCGAGTTGCTCGACCATGCGGGCGCGCTGCTCTTCCGGATCGTTGAGTTCCGAGAAGGCGTTGCCGAGTTCCCAGGCATTGCAATAAGTTTCGAAGCGCTCGACGAGGCGCGGCTCGCCCGGCACTTCCTTGGCGAAGGGCGAGATGTCCTTCGGGAAATGGGTGACGTGGGCCGGCTGGATCAGCGTGCCCTCAACCTTTTCTTCGAAGATGAACGCAAGGCATTCGCCCCAGGTCGCGTCCTTCTCGACGGCAAAGCCGGCAGCCTTGGAGGCGGCGCGGGCTTCCTCGTCGGTCTTGATCGCCAGGAAGTCGATACCGGTCGCTTCCTTAACGGCATCAGGCATCGGCACCCGGCGGAACGGGCCCTTGAAGGAAATCTGCTTGTCGCCGAAGGCAAATTCGGTGCTGCCGTGGATCGACATGGCTAGCGTCGAGAACAGGCGCTCGACGAGGTCCATGATGTCCTCGTAGTCGGCATAGGCCCAGTAACACTCCATCATGGTGAATTCTGGATTGTGCCGGGTGGAGACGCCTTCGTTGCGGAAGTTGCGGTTGATCTCGAACACCTTGTCGGTGAGGCCGGAGACCAGCGTGCGCTTCAGGAACAGTTCCGGCGCGATGCGCAGGTACATATCGAGCTTCAGCGTGTTGTGATGCGTCTTGAACGGCTCGGCGGTGGCACCGCCGTAAACCGAATGCAGCATCGGCGTTTCGACTTCCATGAAGCCGTCATTTTCCATGAAGCGGCGGATGCCGGAGACGATGCGGCTGCGCTGCTGGAAGCGGAGCTTCGATTCCTCGTTGGTCATGATGTCGAGATGGCGCTTGCGGTAGCGAAGCTCGATATCGGATAGGCCATGCCACTTTTCAGGCATCGGCAGCAACGACTTGGTCAGCATGGTGATCTGCTGGGCATTGATCGTCAGCTCACCGCGCTTGGTGCGGCGCACGACGCCGGTGACGCCGATGATGTCGCCAATATCGATCATCGGCAGCAGCGAGCGGGCCTCTTCGCCGGTCACATCCTTGTGGCTGAAGATCTGGATCTTCGCCGAGGCGTCATGGAGATCCATGAACATGCCGGAATTGCGCGAGGAGTAGACGCGACCGGCGACGGTGACGATATCGGCGGTCTCGGTGTCCGGCTCCAGGCTCTCGTATTTCGCAGCCAGTTCGGCATTGGTCATGGTCCGGTGAAAATGTGCCGGATAGACGTCGCCGATCTGTTCGCGCAGCAGCTTCAGCTTCTGCGCGCGAACTTCCGTTGCGTCGGAGGAGAGGGTGGCGGTTTCGGTCTTGTCGTTCATGGTTTTAAGTCCGGTTCAATTCTTCGGGCCGACGAGGGTCGCAACGGTCTGGGCGGCAAGTTTCAGCCGCTGGCGCACGACGGAGCGACCGAGGATGGCCATGCTATCGAAAAGCGGCAGGGAGCGCGAGGAGCCCGAGACGGCCACGAAGAGCGGGGCTACGATGACCTTCAGCTTCTTGCCCATGCGGTCGGCGATGGCGCGCAACTCGGCTTCGATCGTCTCGACATTCCATTCGAGGATCTTTTCGAGGTCCGGCTGCACTGTGTTCAGGATTTCCAGCAACTCTTCCGGCGTCGACTTGATCTTCGCGAAAGCGGAGGGATCGAGGTTGAGGTCGGACTTGAACAGGAAGCCGGCGAGGTCAGGCAGTTCACCAAGCTTGGTGATGCGCGACTGCGACAGCTTCAGGCCTTCCTGCAGACGGCTGTTTTCCATCGCCCAGGTCAGAACGCGCTGCTGGAACTCTTCTTCCGACAGCTTCTCGCGGATCCAGCGGCCGTTCAACCAGTCGAGCTTCTGGATGTCGAAGATCGCGCCGGCCTTGGAGAGGTTTTCCGGGTCGAACTTTGCGGCAAGCTCTTCCATGGTCAACAGCTCGTCCCCTTCGGCGATCTGCATGAAGAACAGGCCGAGGAAATTCATCAGCGCTTCGGGGATATAGCCGAGAGCCGTGTAATAGGAGATCGACGTCGGGTTCTTGCGCTTCGACAGCTTCGACTTGTCGGCATTGCGCATCAGCGACAGGTGCATGAAAACAGGCGGTTCCCAGTCGAGATACTGATAGATCAGGATGTGCTTCGGCACGGAAGCCAGCCATTCCTCGCCGCGCGCGACATGGGTGATCTTCATCAGATGGTCGTCGACGACGTTGGCCATGTGATAGGTCGGCATGCCATCGGCCTTCAGGAGGACCTGCATGTCGACGGCATCCCACGGAATTTCCACGTCGCCATAGACGCCGTCATGGAACTTGCAGGAGCCTTCGGTCGGGATCTTCATGCGCACGACATGCGGCTCGCCGGCGGCAACGCGCGTCGAGACCTCCTCGGCCGAAAGGTTCAAACAGTGGCCGTCATACTTCGGCGGCAAGCCGGCGGCGCGCTGCGCCTCGCGCATTTTTTCCAGACGCTCAGGCGTGCAGAAGCAGCGGAAACCATGTCCGTTCGTGACGATCTGTTCGACGTAAGGCTTATAGAGCTCCTTGCGGTCGCTCTGCCGGTAAGGGCCATAGGGGCCGCCGACATCCGGACCTTCCGACCATTTCAGGCCGCACCATTTCAGAGCGTCGAGCACCTTGGTCTCGAATTCCGGGGTGGAGCGGGTCGCGTCGGTATCCTCGATGCGCAGGATGAACTCGCCGCCGTGTTTCTTGGCGAAGAGATAGTTGAACAGCGCGATATAGGCAGTGCCGACATGCGGCTCGCCGGTGGGGGAGGGTGCGATGCGGACGCGAACGCCTGAAGTGGTCATCTTGTTTGCCCGTCATAAAAGGCCGGGTCGCGCTTTGGACAAGCGCCGTCCAGCCGAAGATGTGTATCTGGATGAGGAAACCGGCCGGAAAAGGGCGCCTGCCGCTTCAATTCCGCGTTTTCCATATGGCTGGCCTTAGGCCATATTCAATGCATGACGTCAAGGGAAACCGCGCCTCAAGATCGACCCGATGGTGTGTCATGGACATTGCAACGCACCGATTCGAGCCGATATATCAGAATAGTGATGCCTCTTTACCGTTCGTAAGGCTATCGGGATGAAAGCGGGTCGGTTGTCGAATTTTATTTGCAATTTCTGCGGCAGTGGCGGAATAGGTCTTCAATCAAATACCGCGAGGAAGCAATGAAAAGACTGGTTTTGAGCCTCATATTGGCGGCGGCAATGTTCGGTCCCGCCGCCGCGCAATCGACGATTACGCGCGACAGTTCGGCAAAGCTGATCGAATCCTATCGCGCCTATATCGGTAGCGACGACCTCTACAATTCAAAGGGTGACCGTCTGACGCTGCCCTGGCAGATCATCCGGCAGGATCGCGCCAACTATCACGCCTATCGCCGCCGCGATCGTGGCGACCAGGGGGATAGCTTCTTCTCGCTGCCGTCAAACCGGCAGAAGCTCGAAGCCATGCTGGCAAGCGGCAACATTGCCGATGATGCCGCAAACTACATCGTCCGCGGCAACGTCTGGATCAAGGTCGATATTTACGGGCGCGGCGACGTCGGCGAATGGGTCGACGTCCACGTTCAGGATTGAGTGCCGCACCCGTTTCCGGATGCGGGCCTTTTCCTCAATGGCCGCCGGATGCCTTTTTCCGGCGGTTTCTGACCAGCATGTTGAGCACTTCCACGAGAGCGGAGAAGGCCATGGCGGCGTAGATGTAGCCCTTGGGCACATGCACGCCCATGCCTTCGGCGATCAGCGTCGTGCCGATCATAAGAAGGAAGGCGAGCGCCAGCATGACGATGCTCGGGTTCTTCTCGATGAAATTGGCGAGCGGGTTGGCGGCGACCAGCATGACCGTAACTGCGGCGATGACGGCGACGAACATGATCGGCAGATGCGGCGTCATGCCGACGGCGGTGATGATGCTGTCGATCGAGAAAACCAGGTCGAGCAGCAGGATCTGGCCGATGGCGGCGGCGAAGGTCGAGGTCGTCGACTTGGCGATGAAGTCCTCGCCCTGTTCCTGCGGATCGACGTTGTGATGGATTTCCTTCGTCGCCTTCCAGACAAGGAAGAGGCCGCCGCCGATCAAGATCATGTCCTTCCAGGAGAAGCCCTGGCCGAAGATCTCGAAGACCGGCTGCGTCAGCTGCACGATCCAGGCGACAGTGCCGAGCAGTGCGAGACGCATGCCAAGAGCAAGGCCGATACCGATCTTGCGCGCCCTGTCGCGATGTTCGGCGGGCAGCTTGTTGGTCAGGATCGAGATGAAGATGAGGTTGTCGATGCCAAGCACCACCTCCATGACCACGAGTGTGACGAGCGCGACCCACGCGCTCGGATCCTGTATCAGCCCAACAATATCCATCGACGATTTCCCCTTTTTGTCAGCATTTGCCGATACTGACCCCCAGCCCCGGCCTGTCAAGAATGGCCGTAATGTAAGGAGCGTCGTCGTCCGTACAAGCGCCGCCGCCATTTTCGTGGCGGCGGGCTCGCTTTAAGCTTTTAGGGGGATCCAGATTTCGGTCACGCCCATGCCGGTGCGTGGGTCGAAACGTTCGTCATAGCGCTCCATCATGTCCGGGGTTCCGCCGTGCTGATGGCCCGATTGCGGGAGCCATTCGCCGAAGATCTGATGCACGGTGGCGGAAATGCCCGAGATGTGGCCGCGATGGGCAAAGACCGCGTAGCGCTGCGGCGGCAATCTGGTCGTCGTGAAGCCTTCGGGCAGGTCGTCGGTGCTGGTGACTTCGGCGGCGGACATATAGCGGAAGCCTTCGCTACCCTCATCCGCCTGGGTGCAGACGCCATAGGCGACGTTGCCCACCTGGCCAGGAATGTGGCCGAAATGCTGGTTGAATTTCTGCCAGAGCGAAGGGATCGCCTGCGTAGCCTCATGGGCATAGGTTTCGGCAAAGCCAGCGAGCAGCATTGCCGGGCGAATCTCGAAGCGCGGGGCATCGAGCTTGGGGAGGCGGGTGTCGTCCATTCTGATCGGCTCCTGTAGAGCGAGGTTGCGAACGTGCCCCTGTTTGCGCAGGCTCTCCGGCGTCATGCCGAATTGCTCGCGGAAGGCACGGGTGAAGGCCTCGTGCGAGCCGTAGCCGGCATCGAGGGCAACCTGGAGAATGGTGGAAGAGCTGTCCGTCAATGCGAGAGCCGCACTGCTGAGGCGGCGGCTCCTTATATAGCCGCTGATCGAATGACCTGTGGTCATGCCGAAGACGCGCGACAGATGATATCGCGAAAGCCCGGCCGTATCGGCAATCTCATCCAACGAGATATCGGATGTGAAATGGCTTTCGATGAACCATATCGCTCTGCCGATCGCGCTCATGCCCAACTCCCTGGTTGCCGGACAATTCATAAGCGCCCGGCGGCGGCGGCGCTTGATCGCCATTGCGGAGTTGGATCGCTAGCTGCTCATCGGCAACAAGGGAAGGCTTTTGCCATCAATCCTTGCGGTCGGGCCCATAGCCTGCGAGGAAAACGCGCACGGCGCCGCGCACGACATAATCGATCTCCTCCTTTGACGGTGGTTCGTCCATGTCGCCAAACAGCCGCAGCTTGAAGTAGCCGCCACTGGCCATCTCCAGAAAATGGCGGGCCGCCATGTCGAAATCGTCGATCTTGAGATGACCGGCTGCGACCTGCCGCTCTAGGAAGCCGCGCAACACCGTGCGCAGGTTTTCCGGGCCGGTGAAGAAACGCTGACAGAGGGAGGGCATGCGCTCGCGCACGCCGATGACCGTGCGCATGGCGCTGATGGTCTTGTCCGAGGTGACGTGCGTCACGAATACGATGCCGAAATCATAAAGAGACGTCGTCACATCCGATTCATCCGCCAGTGCATTGCGCACGAGGTTGACGAAATAGGTGCGCTCGCTTTCCATCATGGCGGCGAACAGGTCTTCCTTGTTCGCGAAATAGACGTAAAGCGTGCCCTTGGAGACGCCCGCCTCGCGGGTGACGTCGTTCATGCTCGCCGCGTCGAAGCCCATCTTCATAAAGACGCGCTTGGCGCCTTCGAGAATCTGGTGGCGCTTGACCGGATCTTCGCCAGCGGCCCAGCGGCCCCCGGATGCAGGTGCGGGTGCGTTCAATATGATGGCATTTTGCGATTCGTGTTTCATCGTCTCCTTCATCAATCATTTTTGCGGAATCTTAAACAGACTCGTCAAATAAATCGAACCACGCGGTTCGATGTCTCTTGATATGGAATGGAAAAGGCTTTATGTCAATTGAACCGAACCGTTCGGTTCGATTATTTTACCTAGATTTTCGGTGGTAGGGCAATGTCGTCAAGTCATGGAAACAATGTAGCGCGCATCGTGGATGAGTCTGCTGATGCCGAAGCGGAAGCGCCGGAAGCTGGCGTATCTGCCAACGCTCCCGCCGCAGAAACGCGAAGCAATCCAGCTCCCACCCAGGCTGCGCCTGCATCTCCGGTTCCCGCGGCCCCACCGCCTCCGGCAAAGAAGCGGCGCAGCCTGGTGCTCCCTGTCATCATCGTCGCCGTGCTCGCAGCCGGCGGCTGGTATGGCTATGACTGGTGGACGAACGGCCGCTTCATGGTCTCGACTGACGATGCCTATATCGGCGGCGATATCGCGACCATTCAGCCGAAGGTCACCGGCTATGTCGCTAAGGTGAATGTCGTTGCCAACCAGCTCGTCAAGGCTGGCGATGTGCTCGCCACGCTCGATGACGGCGACTACAAGCTGGCGCTGGATCAGGCCCAGGCCTCGTACGACACCGAACAGCTCTCACTCCATACCATCGATGCACAGATCGCTGCCGGCCAGGCCGCTCTTGCCCAGTCGCAGGCCCAGAAGGTTGCCCTCGACGCCACTGTTCGTGGCGCTCAGATCACCCAGACGCGCGCTGCTGAACTGCAAGCCAAGTCGGTCGGCACCACGGCCGCCTTGGATAGCGCCAACATCGCGCTCGACCAAGCCAAGGCCAACCTGGTCGGCGGCGATGCCGCGATTGCTTCGGCACAAGCCAATATCAATCTGCTGCAGGCCCAGCGCCGCCAGGCGGAAAGCACGATCAAGGGTCTTGCCGCCGCTCGCGACAAGGCTGCCCGCGACCTGTCCTTCACGGTGTTGAAGGCGCCTTATGACGGCATCGTTGGCAATCGCTCCGTTCAGGAAGGCGACCTTGTGTCTCCCGGACAGAAGCTGATGGCGATCGTGCCGACCCGGCAGCTCTATATCGATGCGAACTTCAAGGAAACGCAGATCCAGCACCTGGTTCCCGGTTCCAAGGTGAACGTCCACGTCGATGCCTATAGCGACCATCCGATCGTTGGCACCGTCGAGTCGATCTCGCCGGCTTCCGGCTCGGTCTTCTCGCTGCTGCCGCCGGAAAATGCGACTGGCAATTTCACCAAGATCATCCAGCGTGTGCCTGTTCGCATCGCATTGCCGCAGGATGCGCTTGATACCGGTCGTCTGCGCGCAGGCCTCAGCGTCGTCGTCGACGTCGATACCCGCACGGCACCGAACAAGTAAGCGCTCAAGCTCGGGAGAGACGCAGCATGTCGTCCGCCAGCACTACTGCAGGGTCGCCCCCACGCGCGGCCGGCCCTGCCGCGCCACCAGCGGTGGATCATATCGAGACCAAGAAGCTCATCGCCTTTCTGGCGATGGTGCTCGGCATGTTCATGTCGATCCTCGACATTCAGATCGTGTCTGCCTCGCTCAGCGAAATCCAGGCCGGCCTCAGCGCCGGCTCGGATGAAATCGGCTGGGTGCAGACGGCCTATCTGATCGCCGAAGTCATCATGATCCCGTTGTCGGGAACGCTGGCGCGTATCATTTCCACGCGCTACCTGTTCGCGATCTCGGCAGCCGGCTTCACCGCAGCGAGCGCGCTTGCCGCGACCGCCACCAACATCGACCAGATGATCATCTATCGTGCGCTGCAAGGCTTTATCGGCGGGGGCATGATCCCCTCGGTCTTTGCGGCTGCCTTCACCATCTTCCCGCCATCGAAGCGCAATGTCGTCTCGCCGATCATTGGCCTGATCGCGACGCTGGCGCCGACCATCGGCCCGACGGTTGGCGGCTATCTCTCCAATGCCTTTTCCTGGCACTGGCTATTCCTCGTCAATATTCCGCCTGGCATCATCGTTGCGATCGTCACCTGGAATTTCATCGATTTCGACAAGCCCGAACTGTCGCTGATGAAGAAATTCGATTGGTGGGGCCTGGTTTCGATGGGCGTCTTCCTTGGCGCACTCGAATATGTGCTCGAGGAAGGCAACACCAACGACTGGTTCAACGACAATTATATCGTCGCCGGCGCTATCGCCTCGGCCATCGGTGCGGTCATCTTCTTCTACCGAGCCTTCACGGCCGAGTTCCCGGTGGTGGATCTGAAGGCGTTCACTAACAAGAACTTCTCCTTCGGTTCGGTGTTCTCCTTCGTTATGGGCATCGGTCTCTACGGCCTGACCTATATCTACCCGCTCTATCTTGCCCGTATCCGCGGTTACGATTCGCTGCAGATCGGCGAGACGATGTTCGTTTCGGGCCTGACCATGTTCTTCACGGCGCCGCTTGCCGGCTTCCTGTCGAGCAAGATCGACCTGCGCATCCTGATGATCATCGGTTTCACCAGCTTCTCGGCCGGTACCTACATCATGATGCATCTGACGACGGATTGGGATTTTTGGGAACTGATGATCCCGCAGATCCTGCGCGGATTCGGGCTGATGCTCTGCATGGTGCCGATCAACAATATCGCGCTTGGAACTATGCCGCCCGCCCGCATGCGCGGAGCGTCCGGCCTGTTCAACCTGACGCGTAACCTCGGCGGCGCTGTTGGCCTTGCTATCATCAACACGCTGCTGACGAACCGGCAGGACCAGCATTACTTCAACCTGCGCGACAATATTCACTGGGGCAATCAGATTGCCGTCGATCAGCTGAACAACATGGCTGCCAGCTTTACCGCCTCGGGGCTGAACGGACAGCAGGCTGCGCTGAGGCAGATGGTCAACATGGCAACGCAACAGGCTGTGGTCATGTCCTTCAGCGACATCTTTCTGATGCTCACCATCCTGTTCCTGGCGATGATCCTCGGGGTGCTCATGCTGAGCAAGCCGAATGCGCCAGGCGACGGTGGAGGTGGCGGAGGCCATTGATCTCACGCCAGGCCGGTATCGATAGAAGGCCCCTCGAAGCGAGGGGCCTTTTTCGTTTCTGGAGGAAAAATCGGCAGGAAAATCGGGCGGCTGAAAATTTCTGATTTACGTACATCAGAAATCGCAGTAAGGATCTCGGCAGGAGGAGCTGATGAGACCGACCGTTCATGATATCGCTGCTGCCGCGGGCGTGAGCCTTGCCACCGTCGACCGCGTGTTGAACCAGCGGCCGGGCGTGCGGTTGGTGACGCGGGAGAAGGTGGAAGCCGCGATCAACGAGATCGGCTACATCCGCGATGTCGCCGCCGCCAATCTGGCCAAGGGCCGCGTCTATCCCATCGTCTTCATCCTGCCGACAGGCGATAATTCCTTCATGCACGGACTTCGCTCCGAGGTGCATCAGGCAACATTGCGCTCAAGCTTCGAGCGCACCGAAATCCGCATTTTGGAGGTGCCGCCTTTTGATGTGTCGGCACTGGTTGCCGCACTCGATGCGCTGCAAGGACAGGATCTCGCCGGCGTTGCGCTTGTGGCAACGGACGCACCGGAGGTGCGGGCCGCCGTCGACCGCCTCGTATCCGAGCGTATTCCCGTGGTCACCCTGGTCTCCGACCTCACCGATTCCACTCGGCATCATTATGCCGGTATTGACAATATCGCTGCGGGGCGGACCGCCGCCCGCCTGCTCGGCCGGTTTCTCGGTGGGCAGGAGGGCGATATCACCGTTCTTGCCGGCTCGATGCTGGTGCGCGACCATCGTGAGCGTCTGGAAGGGTTTTCAGCCGTCATGGCGGCGGAGTTTCCCAAGCTACGATTGCTGCCTGTGCTCGAGGGACGCGATGATCCTGAGCGTGCCAGGTCGCTCGTTTCCAAGGCGCTTTCCGGCAGCACAAAGATCATCGGCGTCTACAGCCTCGGCGCTGGCAACCGGGGCCTGATTGCGGCCGTAAAGGCCGTTCGGCCCGAGCGCGAGCTGACCGTCGTCGTGCATGAGTTGACGCAGCATACGCGCGCCGCGCTGATGGATGGCACGATCGACGCCGTTCTTAACCAGGATGCCGGCCATGAAGTGCGCAGCGCCATTCGCGTGATGAAGGCGAAGGCCGATGGTCAGGGCGTCATCGCCGACCAGGAGCGCATACGTCTCGACATTTTCTTGAAGGATAATCTGCCCTGATCATTCGAAAACGGCAGAACACAGGGAGTAGCATCTGATGTATTTGGGTCTCGATCTCGGAACGTCCGGCGTCAAAGCGATGCTGATCGACGGCAATCAGAAGATCATCGGTTCCGCCCATGGCGATCTCGATGTATCGCGTCCGCATCCCGGCTGGTCGGAGCAGGATCCGGCGCACTGGGTCCGCGCGACCGAGGAAGCGGTTGCCGGGCTGAAGGCGGCGCATCCAAAGGAGCTGGCGGCGGTGCGCGGCATCGGCCTTTCCGGCCAGATGCATGGGGCGACATTGCTCGATGCCGACGACAAGGTGCTGCGCCCCTGCATCCTCTGGAACGATACGCGCAGCTATCATGAGGCTGCCGCGCTCGATGCCGATCCGCGCTTCCGCGCTCTGACCGGCAATATCGTCTTCCCGGGCTTCACCGCGCCCAAGCTCGCCTGGGTCGCCAAGCACGAGCCGGAAATTTTCGCTAAAGTGCGCTGGGTGCTTTTGCCGAAGGACTATCTGCGCCTGTGGCTGACCGGCGAACACATGTCGGAAATGTCCGATTCCGCCGGCACCTCCTGGCTCGATACCGGCAAGCGCAAATGGTCTTCCGAGCTGCTTGCCGCGACCAATCTCGACGAGAAGCAGATGCCGACCTTGGTGGAGGGGACGGAAGCCGCCGGCAAGCTGCGTGGCGAGTTGGCCTCGAAATGGGGTATCGGCGGCGATGTCGTCGTTGCCGGCGGGGCAGGGGACAATGCAGCCTCGGCCTGCGGCATGGGCACGGTCAGCCATGGCGCCGCCTTCGTTTCGCTCGGGACATCGGGCGTGCTCTTCGCGGCCAACGGCTCTTATCTTCCGAAGCCGGAAAGTGCCGTGCATGCCTTCTGCCATGCGCTGCCGAATACCTGGCACCAGATGGGCGTCATCCTGTCGGCGACCGATGCGCTGAACTGGCATTCGGGCGTGACAGGCAAATCCGCCGCCGACCTCACCGGCGAGCTGGGCGAGACGCTGAAAGCGCCTTCCAGCGTTACCTTCCTTCCCTATCTCTCAGGCGAGCGCACGCCGCACAATGACGCGACGATCCGCGGTGCCTTCATCGGCCTTGGTCATGAAAGCGGCCGCGCCGTGCTGACGCAGGCCGTGCTCGAAGGCGTATCCTTCGCCATCCGTGACAATCTGGAGGCTTTGCGCTCCGCCGGCACCGATATTGCGCGCGTCACCGCCATCGGCGGCGGCTCGCGCTCGCGCTACTGGCTGGCCTCGATCGCCACGGCGCTCGGCGTGCCGGTGGATCTGCCGGCGGACGGCGATTTCGGTGCCGCTTTCGGTGCTGCGCGCCTCGGCCTGATCGCGGCGACGGGCGCCGATCCGGTTGCGGTCTGCACACCGCCACAGACGGCAGGGACGATCGAGCCCGTCGCGTCGCTGAAGGATGCTTATGCGGATGCCTACAAGCGCTACCGGGCGCTTTATCCGGCGATCAAGCCGTTGTCTGCGCATTGAAATACCGTGCGGGTGAGCCCCTCATCCGCCCTGTCGGGCACCTTCTCCCCGTTTTACGGGGAGAAGGGGAAAGTGGCAGCTACTGCCCACTCCTAACGATTTGCTCGGCAAGGATACGGAGGTCATCGCCTCTCCCCGCAGGCGGGGAGAGGGCTAGGGTGAGGGGCTAAGCGACACGGAACGAACAACAACATTTGAACAGCAAACCCAAGGAGACACACTATGAGCACCGGATTTTTCGGCGATATCAGCAAGGTAAAATACGAGGGCCCTGACAGCACCAATCCGCTGGCCTTCCGTCATTACAACAAGGACGAGGTCGTTGCCGGCAAGCGCATGGAGGATCACCTCCGCTTTGCCGTCGCCTATTGGCACACCTTCACCTGGCCGGGCGGCGACCCCTTTGGCGGCCAGACTTTCCTTCGCCCCTGGTTCAACGAGACGATGGAAGCCGCCAAGCTGAAGGCCGACGTCGCGTTCGAATTCTTCACGCTGCTCGGCTCGC
This sequence comes from Rhizobium sp. AC27/96, assembly GCF_001692325.1. Taxonomy (GTDB): domain Bacteria; phylum Pseudomonadota; class Alphaproteobacteria; order Rhizobiales; family Rhizobiaceae; genus Rhizobium. The sequence continues at coordinate 58,312 of NZ_LXKN01000070.1, forward strand.
CCTACTACTGCTTCCATGACGCTGACGTGCGTCCGGAAGGCAAGAACTTTGCCGAGAACACCAGGAACCTCAACGAGATCGTCGATTACTTCGCCCAGAAGCAGGCCGAAACCGGCGTCAAGCTGCTGTGGGGCACGGCGAACCTCTTCTCCAACCGCCGCTTCATGTCGGGCGCTGCCACCAACCCGGATCCGGATGTCTTCGCCTTCTCGGCTGCGACCGTGAAGACCTGCATGGACGCGACCCACAAGCTCGGCGGCGAGAACTACGTGCTCTGGGGCGGCCGCGAAGGCTATGAAACCCTGCTCAATACCGACCTGACGCGCGAACTGGACCAGATGGGCCGCTTCCTCAACCTCGTGGTCGAGTACAAGCACAAGATCGGCTTCAAGGGCACGATCCTCATCGAGCCGAAGCCGCAGGAGCCGACCAAGCACCAGTATGATTACGACGTCGCAACCGTCTACGGCTTCCTGAAGAAGAACGGCCTCGAAAACGAAGTGAAGGTCAATATCGAGCAGGGCCATGCGATCCTCGCCGGCCACTCCTTCGAGCACGAGCTGGCGCTTGCCAACACACTCGGCATCTTCGGCTCGATCGACATGAACCGCAACGACTACCAGTCCGGCTGGGATACCGACCAGTTCCCGAACAACGTTCCGGAAATGACGCTGGCCTACTACCAGGTTCTGGCAGGCGGCGGCTTCAAGAACGGCGGTACCAACTTCGATTCGAAGCTGCGTCGTCAGTCGCTTGATCCGGCAGACCTGCTGATCGGTCATATCGGCGGCATGGATTGCTGCGCCCGTGGCCTGAAGGCCGCTGCCAAGATGATCGAAGACAAGGCGCTGTCGCAGCCGCTCGCCGACCGCTACGCCGGTTGGGATTCGGCCGAAGGACAGAAGCTGCTTCGCGGCGAATATTCACTCGATCAGATCGCGCAGTGGGTCGAGGCCAAGGATATCAATCCGCAGCCGAAGTCCGGCAAGCAGGAACTGCTTGAGAACATCGTCAATCGTTACGTTTGATCGATGACATCCGGGAGGCGGCTATTCGTCGCCTCTCGGACTACCGCCTGAACGCGCGGCTGGAAATAGCGATGGGATTTCCCGAGGGGTCCTTGGCATTGGCGAATACATAGCCGTCGGCCTGATGCAGAGGGCCGAATTCCAGTCCATCGCCCGCGCATTTGGCGCGGAATGCATCGACATTTTCGACGTCGAAGACCAGTTTCACCAGCACCTGGCCCATCTTCTGGGCCTTTCCTGCCTGATGGATCATCAGATTGGCGCCGCCATCCGATGCCAAAAGTTCGACAATCCGATCACCCTCCTGCCGGAGCGGCTTGAAGCCAAAATGTCTTTGGTAGAAATCGATCGTCGCTTCCACATCGCGGACATAGAGGGTGATCCTGCCGAGCGGCATGGCTGCGCCTCCCTATCGCCTGATACGCGACGGCGCCGACACAGAATTGCGCACCACCAGATCCGGCAACAGCAGGATTTCCGTCTCCGTCGGCTGGCCGTCCGACAGGAGCTCGAGCAGCAGCGCCATGGCATGCTTGCCGATGGCGGTGCGCGGCTGGCGGATCGTCGTCAGCGATGGCGTCATGAAGACGGCTTGCGGCACGTCGTCGAAGCCGGTCACCGAAAAGTCCACGGGAATGTCGTAGCCGCGTGTCTTCAGGCCGATCATCACGCCGATTGCGGTCTGATCGTTGACGCACATGAAGGCTGTCGGCAGCGTGTCGCGCATGAAAAGCTGCTCGACGGCCAGCCGCCCGCTCTCGATGGTGCCGTCGCCGTCGAGAACGATGCGGAGATCCTCGCCGATTTCGGCGGCATCCATCCCGGCCTCGTAGCCCATGCGCCGCCGGCTATAGGCAAGGCGGGTGCGGGAATCGCCGATAAACGCGATCTTGCGATGGCCTTCGGCGATCAGCAGGTCGACAGCCTTGCGCGCACCGGCGATATCGTCCACGCCGACATAGGGAATACCGCCATTGAACACCGGCTCGAACACGCCGACGCTCGGCGGCAAGCGCGCCGTCATCGTCTGGTGTCCGAAAGGCAATATGCCGGTGAACAGGATCAATCCCGCCGCTTGGTTGGAATTCAGGAATTTCAGATATTCCAGCCCGCGCTGGGCATCGTTCTGCGTGTGACCGATGAGGATGCCATAGCCATGCGCGCGCGCTTCGTTCTCCAGGCCGATGAGGATATTGGAGAAATTGGGGTCGCCAATGTCGGGTGCGACCACGAGAATCATGTTGGAACGGCCGAGCCTGAGGCTGCGTGCCATGGCATTGGTCGTGTAGCCGGTGACGGCAATTGCCTGATTGACCTTCAGCCGCGTCGAATTGGCGACCTTCTCCGGCATGTGGATTGCCCGGGAGACCGTTGCGATCGAAACATTGGCAATTCGGGCGACGTCTTCGATGGTTGCGGGCGTGGAATTCGACACTGCGCTCTGCCTTGGGTCTCGTCTCGCACCGGACACTACACAGACTTCCGTGCAGGTCAAAGGTGACCCCGAAGAATTGTGCAATATCCAACGATGTAAACCTTTACACGTTATATGTAAAGGTTTACACAGCAAGGAAAGCGGGTGGAGCCGCAGGGGAGGAAGCAATGAATTCGGAGGCCGTCGACGGTGCCGTTGTGCTGTCAGCGAAGCGAATCTGTAAGTCCTTCAATGGCGTGCAGGTTCTGTTCAGCGTCAACTTCGATCTCCGGGCCGGCGAAATCCATGCATTGATGGGTGAAAACGGCGCCGGCAAGTCGACGCTGGTCAAGGTTCTCTCCGGTTTCGAGCAGCCCAGTTCCGGCGAAATCCTGCTTGACGGCAAGCCGGTGAAGCTGCCGCCGAATGGCGCCGCCGAGGCGCTCGGCATCGTCATCATCCACCAGGAATTCAATCTTGCCGAACATCTGACCGTGACCGAGAGCCTGTTTCTGGGCCGCGAAGTCACGCATTTCGGTGTGCTCGACCGCAAGCACATGCGGGCGGAGACGCGGCGCGTGCTCGATCTCCTCGGGTCGCATGTCGATGAGAACGCAATGATCAGCACGCTTTCCGTTGCCGACAAGCAGATGGTCGAGATTGCCAAGGCGATCAGCCGTGATGCGCGAATCGTCTTCATGGACGAGCCGACGGCCGTGCTGTCGCGTGAGGAAACCAACTTTCTGTTCAAGCAGGTGCGAAAGCTGCGCGACCAGGGCACGAGCTTCGTCTTCGTGTCGCACAAGCTCGATGAAGTCATGGAGCTGACGGACCGGGTCACGGTCCTGCGCGATGGCCAGTGGGTGAAGACGTCGCCGACCTCGTTGCTCGACGGTGAATCCATCGCGCAATTGATGGTCGGGCGTGAACTCTCCAGTCTCTATCCAGCAAAGAACGAGCCCGATGTCGATGAGAAGGTCGTGCTCGCGGTGAACTCCATCTCGACTGGCTATGTCCGCGATGCGAGCTTCGAGCTGCGCAAGGGCGAGATACTCGGCTTTTCCGGCATGATTGGCTCCGGCCGCACCGAGCTGATGGAGGCGATCGTCGGCCTGCGCTCGCGTGCATCTGGTGAGGTCTTCGCCAACGGACAATCCGTACCGGCGCATGATGTACATGCCGCGATCGGTGCCGGCCTTGCCTATATGACCAAGGACCGCAAGTCCAAGGGCCTGCTTCTGAATTCCGGCATGACGGCGAACCTTACGTTGCAGTCGCTCGATCGGCACGGCAGGTTCGGTTATCTCAGCGCCGCAAGTGAAGCCGATGCCTTGGCGCGAGCACGCCGCCGTTTCGATATCCGCGTTCGCGACGGAAACATCGTTGCCGGCCGAATGTCCGGCGGCAACCAGCAGAAGCTGCTGCTGGCAAAGGTCATGGAGACCGAGCCACAGATCATCATCATCGACGAGCCGACCCGCGGCATCGATGTCGGCACGAAGCAGCAGATCTATCATTTCATCTCGGCGCTGGCGCGTGACGGGCATTCGATCATTGTCGTTTCTTCGGAGATGCCTGAGGTCATCGGGCTGTGCACGCGGGTGGCCGTGATGCGCGAAGGCCGGATCGTCGGCATGCTCGAAGGCGACGAAATCTCCGAACAGGAGATCATGCGTTATGCGGCGGGCCTGAAGAAAAAGACGGCTGCCTGAACGGGCGGCGAAGGCATAAGTGAATTCCCAAGCAATAATGGGGCGGGAGGTTGGTTTTGGATATGAGCGTGGGCGAGGATAGCAGCGAGAAGACAGTCAGACGGGGCCGATCCTGGCGGGATGTGGATCTGCGGGCCGTGGCGCCGTTTGCGGCGCTGGTGCTGCTTCTGATCGTCGGCGCGTTGGTCAATCCGAATTTCATCGGCATGACCAATCTTACCAATGTCGCGACGAGATGCGCCTTCATCGCGATTATCGCGGTGGGAGCAACCTTCGTCATCTCGGCGGGCGATCTCGATTTGTCCGTGGGTGCAATGGTCGCCTTCGTCGCGAGCCTGATGATCCTGTTCATGAACTCGGGCGTCATCGCCGATCCGAGCCTGATGCTGGCGGCTGCGGTATTGTTCTCGGTTGTCGCGGGTGTCCTGTGCGGTCTGGCCAATGGCCTGATCACGACCATGGGCAAGATCGAACCTTTCATCGCGACGCTGGGCACGATGGGCGTCTACCGCGGCTTGACGACCTGGCTGTCGCAGGGCGGCGCGATCACCTTGCGACCGGCGGATGTACAAGCGCTCTACAAGCCCGTCTATTATGGCTCCGTGCTGGGTGTGCCGGTTCCGATCGTGGTCATCCTTGTCGTCACCTGTATCGCGGCCTTCATCCTTTATCGCACGCGCTACGGCCGGCATGTCATCGCCGTCGGCTCCAATCGTGATGTTGCGCGCTATTCCGGCGTGGCGGTCAATCGCGTCCGCACCGTCGCCTTTGTCATCCAGGGCCTGTGTGTGGCGATTGCCGTGCTTCTCTATGTGCCGCGGCTCGGGTCGACGTCGGCAACGACGGGCATTCTCTGGGAGCTGCAAGCGATTACCGCCGTGGTCGTCGGCGGAACGGCGCTGAAGGGCGGCGCGGGCAGGGTATGGGGCACGATCTGCGGCGCCTTCATCCTCGAGCTCGTCGGCAACATCATGCTGCTTTCCAATTTCATCAGCGAGTATCTGCTGAGTGCCATCCAGGGCGCGATCATCATCATCGCCATGCTGGTCCAGCGCTCGCTTGCACGCAAATCATGAATAACCGGGTCAGGGGGCGCCCGGTTCTTGTGACAAGGCCCTGTCTCTATCTGGGAGGATAAACATGCGTAAAAGACTATTGGGACTGGCGGTAGTGATGGCGGCTTTGGCCGGCACGGTACATGCCGCAGACAAGAAGGTGACGATCGGCGTCTCCATTCCGGCCGCCGACCATGGCTGGACCTCGGGCGTGGTGTTCCATGCCGAGCGTGTCGCCAAGCTGCTGATGGCGGAGCATCCGGGACTGACCGTCATCGTCAAGACCTCGCCTGATGCCGCCAGCCAGGCAAACGCCGTGCAGGACCTTGAGACCCAGGGCATCGACGCGCTCGTGATCCTGCCGTCTGACCCGGATCCGCTGGTCAACGCCATCAAGGAAGTCAAGGACAAGGGCAAGTTCGTGACGCTCGTCGACCGTGCGCCGAGCAGCAACGACAATTCCGTTCGCGACCTCTACGTTGCCGGCAATAATCCGGCGCTCGGCCAGACGGCCGGCGAATATATCAAGAAGAACACGCCGGACGCTCAGGTCGTCATCATTCGCGGCCTGCCAATCCCGATCGACCAGCAGCGTCAAGATGGTTTCGACAAGGGTATTGCCGGCTCGAACGTTAAGGTTCTCGACCGCCAGTACGGCAACTGGAACCGCGACGATGCGTTCAAGGTCATGCAGGACTACCTGACGAAGTTCCCGAAGATCGACGTCGTCTGGTGCCAGGATGATGACATGGCCGTCGGCGTGCTGCAGGCAATCGAGCAGGCAAAGCGCACCGACATCAAGTATGTCATCGCCGGCGCCGGCTCGAAGGATATGATCAAGAAGGTCATGGACGGCGACAAGCTGATCCCGGTCGACGTGCTCTATCCGCCGGCGATGGTCGGCACGGCCATGGCGCTGACGGCTGCTAACTTCTACGATCAGGTTCCGGTTCGCGGCAATTACATCCTCGATGCGACCTTGGTGACCAAGGACAATGCCAAGGACTTCTACTTCGCCGATTCACCGTTCTGATCGGTTGATCTGAACAGATGCGCCCGCCGGTTCCGGCGGGCGTTTTTTATGCAGATGCCGTGTCATTTCGCATCGAGTGGAAATTTTTGCGGCACGTACCTCTTGCCGTCGACAGCGTGCCGTGTTTAGGTCACGAGGCATTCGACTTTCAGCCAAACGACCCTATAGTTTTTCGAGGTTACGGTGTCCCAACCGCCTCACATAAGGGTCCGCGAGGCATCGGAAACGTTTACAGAACGTGATTAGGGAGGAATTACTGATGAAGACGATCAAGGGCCCCGGCCTGTTTCTCGGCCAGTTCGCAGGCGATGCAGCACCGTTCAACTCGTGGGATTCGATCACGAAATGGGCGGCTGATGCCGGCTATGTCGGCGTGCAGGTTCCGACCTGGGCAAGCCAGCTCATCGACCTGAAGAAGGCGGCCAGCTCCAAGGATTATTGCGACGAGTTTGCCGGCGTTGCCCGCTCGAACGGCGTCGAAGTAACAGAACTTTCGACCCATCTGCAGGGCCAGCTCGTTGCCGTCCATCCGGCCTATGACGAAGCCTTCGATGGCTTTGCGGCGCCGGAAGTGCGAGGCAATCCGAAGGCGCGGCAGGAATGGGCCGTCGAGCAGGTGAAGATGGCGCTGACGGCGTCGAAGCATCTCGGCATCAAGGCGCATGCAACCTTCTCCGGCGCGCTTGCCTGGCCCTTCATCTATCCGTGGCCGCAGCGCCCGGCCGGTCTGGTCGAGACCGCCTTCGACGAGCTTGCCCGCCGCTGGACGCCGATCCTCAACCATGCCGATGAAAACGGCGTCGACGTCTGCTACGAAATCCATCCCGGCGAAGACCTGCATGACGGCATCACCTTCGAGATGTTCCTCGAGCGCGTGAAAAACCATCCGCGCGCCAACATGCTCTATGACCCCTCGCACTATGTCCTGCAGTGCCTCGACTATCTCGACAACATCGACATCTACAAGGACCGGATCAAGATGTTCCACGTCAAGGACGCGGAATTCAACCCGACCGGCCGGCAGGGCGTCTATGGCGGCTATCAGGGCTGGGTCGAGCGCGCTGGCCGCTTCCGTTCGCTCGGCGACGGTCAGGTCGATTTCGGCGCTGTCTTCTCGAAGATGACCGCGAACAATTTCGACGGTTGGGCCGTGGTCGAATGGGAATGCGCGCTGAAGCATCCCGAAGACGGCGCGCGTGAAGGCGCCGAGTTCGTCAAGGCGCATATCATCCGTGTAACGGAAAAAGCCTTCGACGATTTCGCCGGCAGCGGCACGGACCAGGCGGCCAACCGGCGCATGCTGGGGATCTGATCAAACCCCTTCGCCCCGCGAGTGCGGGGAGAAGGTAGAGGCCACCCTCGTCCTTCGAGGCTTCACTCCCTCGCAGAGCTCAAGAGGCTCCGCACCTCAGGATGAGGGCGGAGCGGGCTTTTGCGAAACTCCACAAAGGCCATCTTCGGCATTGGTAGGTGAAGGGTAGTGGTGTTGGCGCAGAAGATCAGCCTCACCCTGAGGTGGCCCGCAGGGCCCTCGAAGGGCGAGGCGGGTGGCTTGAAACGGCAAGCACCAGGAATTTGAATTTTAATTTATTCAGGAGGACCCTTATGGCAATCGAAGGATCATCGGAACAGACGCGGGAGCCGCGCATTCGGCTTGGCATGGTGGGTGGCGGCGCTGGCGCTTTTATCGGCGCTGTGCATCGCATCGCCGCGCGCATTGACGACCAGTTCGATCTCGTCGCCGGCGCGCTTTCTTCCTCGCCGGAGCGGGCCATCGCTTCGGGGCGCGATCTCGGCCTCGACCCCACGCGCACCTATTCCAGCTACCGCGACATGGCGATCCGCGAAGCCAAGCTGAAAAACGGCATCGAGGCGGTTTCGATCGTGACGCCGAACCATGTGCACTACGACGCCGCCAAGGAATTCCTGAGGCGCGGCATCCACGTCATCTGCGACAAGCCGCTGACCTCCAATCTTGCCGATGCCAAGAAGCTGAAGAAGGTGGCCGACGAGAGCGGCGCGCTCTTCATCCTCACGCACAATTACACCGGCTATCCGATGATCCGCCAGGCGCGGGAAATGATCGCCAACGGCGAGCTCGGCGATATCCGCATCGTGCAGGCGGAATATCCGCAGGACTGGTTGACGGAGAATATCGAACAGTCCGGCCAGAAGCAGGCGGCTTGGCGTACCGACCCGTCACAATCTGGTGCTGGCGGCTCCACAGGCGATATCGGCACGCATGCCTATAATCTCGCCTCCTTCGTCACCGGCCTGGAACTCGACAGCCTTGCTGCCGACCTCGACAGCTTCGTTGAGGGACGTCGCCTCGACGACAACGCCCATGTGATGCTGCGCTTCAAGGCCAGGGGTTCGGAAAAGCCGGCCAAGGGCATGCTCTGGTGCAGCCAGGTGGCGCCGGGCCACGAGAACGGCCTGAAGCTCCGGGTCTATGGCACCAAGGGCGGCATCGAATGGACGCAGGCGGATCCGAACTATCTCTGGTACACGCCATTCGGCGAGCAGAAGCGGTTGATTACCCGCAATGGCGCCGGCTCAGGCGCTGCAGCGGCCCGCGTCTCGCGTATCCCGTCGGGCCATCCGGAAGGTTATCTGGAAGCCTTTGCCACGATCTATACCGAGGCTGCGCGTGCCATCAATGCGGCCAAGAAGGGCGTTGCGGTCGATCCGGCCGTGATCTACCCGACGGTCGATGACGGCGTGAAGGGTGTTGCCTTTGTCGACGCTTGCGTTGCTTCCTCGAAGCGCAACGGCGCCTGGATTAAGCTGTAAGGTTCGAACCTTTGTTCGAGGCGGCGAAGGCCGCCTCGAATTCGCTGGGGTTGCTGCCGGTCAGGCGGCATGTCCCTGTTTGCGCTTCGTTAGCGCGTCGATACCAAGCGGGCCGCTGCCGGCTGCAACGAGAAACAGGAAAATGAAGCAGAAGAGGATGGCCGAGACACCGCCGTTCTGTGCGGGATAGAAGCTCTGCGGCGCGTGGCGCAGGAAATAGGCGAAAGCCATCAGGCCTGACAGGACGAAGGACGCGACCCGCGTCTGGAAGCCGATCAGGACGAGGAAGCCGAGAGTGAGCTCGAGCAGGCCGGCGATCCACGAGAGCGATCCGACGGCCGGAACAGTCTCGGCGGCCGGGAAATGCAGCACCTTTTGCGTTCCATAGCTGAACAGCACCAGCGAGGCGACGATGCGCAGGAGGCTCAGCAGATAGGGGTGGAGAGAGTGGAGCGCAGGGAGCATTTGTATCCTTTCGTTGTCAAGTTTGAATGCTACCCTCAATTGATCCGCATTAAAAAGACAAGTCACGACTGTTGACATTGATGTTATCGAACTGCCGGAGAAGTTCTGGCGATTGCCTGCGGAATTCTCCGCGAAACCGGTAGCCGGCTCGGTTTTTCAGTGACTGCAACGTTGCAGCTCTGTCATATCGGCACTGTACTTTGTCACGCGGCTTGGCTAAACCGCTGCCAACGAAGCCATAACAAACGGGATTTTCATCATGATCGATCCGAAGCTTCTTGCTGATCGCTTCCCCGGCGATTTCACCTTCGGCGTTGCCACCGCCGCCTTCCAGATCGAAGGCGCCACCAAGGCGGACGGCCGCAAGCCCTCGATATGGGATGCCTTCGCCAACATGCCCGGCCGCGTCTTTCAGCGCCAGAATGGCGATGTTGCCTGCGATCATTATAACCGGCTGGAGCAGGATCTCGATCTGATCAAGGAGATGGGCGTCGAAGCCTATCGCTTCTCGATCGCCTGGCCGCGCATCATTCCCGATGGTACCGGCCCTGTGAACGAGGCTGGCCTCGATTTCTACGATCGTCTTGTCGACGGCTGCAAGGCGCGGGGGATCAAGACCTTCGCGACGCTCTATCACTGGGATCTGCCGCTGACGCTTGCCGGCGACGGTGGCTGGACGGCGCGCTCGACGGCGCATGCCTTCCAGCGCTACGCCAAGACCGTGATGTCGCGCCTCGGCGATCGCCTCGATTCCGTTGCCACCTTCAACGAGCCCTGGTGCATCGTCTGGCTGAGTCATCTCTACGGCGTCCATGCGCCGGGCGAACGCAACATGCAGGCGGCGCTCTACGCCATGCACTACATGAACCTTGCCCATGGTCTCGGCGTCGAGGCGATCCGTTCCGTGGCGCCGAAGGTGCCTGTCGGCATCGTGCTCAACGCCTCCTCCATCCTGCCGGGCTCGGATCGCCCCGAAGATCTGGCGGCTGTCGAGCGCGCTCACCAGTTCCACAACGGCGCTTTCTTCGACCCTATCTTCAAGGGCGAATATCCGAAGGAATTCGTCGAGGCGCTTGGCGACCGCATGCCCGTCATCGAGGATGGCGATCTCAAGACCATCAACCAGAAGCTCGATTGGTGGGGCCTGAACTATTACAAGCCGGATCGCGTCTTCGATGATGCGACGAAGAGCGGCGATTTCCCCTGGACGAAGGAAGCGCCGCCTGCCAGCGACGTGAAGACCGATATCGGCTGGGAAATTTATGCGCCGGGGCTGAAGCATGTCGTTGAGGATCTCAACAAGCGCTACGAGCTGCCGGAGTGCTACATCACCGAGAACGGCGCCTGCTACAATATGGGCATCGTCAATGGCGAGATCGACGACCAGCCGCGCCTCGATTACTACATCGAGCACCTCGGCATCGTCGCCGACCTGATCAAGGACGGATATCCGATGCGCGGCTATTTCGCCTGGAGCCTCATGGATAATTTCGAATGGGCCGAAGGATACCGCATGCGCTTCGGTCTTGTGCATGTCGACTATGAGACGCAGGTTCGCACGGTGAAGAAGAGCGGCAAATGGTACCGTGAGCTTGCTGCCCAGTTCCCGAAGGGCAACCATAAGGCGGTTTGATGTGGCTCTGCCTCCTCGAGGGGGAGGTCGCGCGGAACGCGCGGGTGGGGAAAATCTTCGGCGTCCGTAATGGTCACCCCACCCCGGACCTTTGGTCCGACCCTCCTCCTCAAGGGGAGGGTAGCTATCGCCCGAATCGATGGTGGCTGTTAGGCTTCTTGTATGATTTCGCGCCAGCTTTTCCTCTATGCATTGTGCGGCAGCCAGCGGCAGGCTTCGACCAGCCGCCGGCTGCTGGAAGCCTTGCGGCGGGCATGCCCGGAGGGCATCACCATCGAGATCTGCGATCTGATCGGCGACCTGCCGATCTTCAATCCGGATGACGAGGGCGAGAGGACGCCGGCCATTGTCGAGCAGTTTGCAGCGCAACTCCAGCGTGCCGATGGTTTGATCGTCTCCTGCCCTGAATATGCGCATGGCATACCGGGTGGCTTCAAGAATGCGCTGGACTGGCTGGTGTCGCGCGACGAGGTGCCGTTCAAGCCGCTGATGTTCGCGCATGCCTCGCATCGTGGCGACCTTGTGCTGGAGCAGCTCACCGAGGTGCTGCAGACCATGTCGCTGCGCGTCGTGGAGCCGGCGTTTTTGCGTGTCCCGATTGCTGGCAAGAGCGATGAGGCGCAGGCGGCAATTCTCTTGGATGCAAGCGAAAGTGGGGCGTTGCAGGCCAGTCTCGGACGTTTCGCAGAGGCGATTCGCGCGGAGCCGTAAATTTTGCCGGGGGCGGCAAATATACAACTCTTTCCTGTAGGAATCTCCAACTCGCCTTAACCGTTTATTGAAGTCCTGACGGCAGACTTCGACGCCAAGGAGAAAAGGCGTTGGGGGCAGTTTTGAAATCGTTGCGTCAGAGTACGCAGATCGGTCGTCATTCCATTGTGACGGCCGTTTTGATTTCTTTCGCAGTGGTCGTTGCCGTGGTGACCCTGATGGTGCTCTCTGCCATAGGCCGTGTGGCTGATTACTCCAACAAGCTGGATGACGAGCGCTCGTGGGAAACGACCGTCGGCGCGCTCAAGACTTTTCAGGGGCAACTCGAGGCGACGCTTCACGATCATTCGGCGCGCAATGATGCGGCGCGTAGCGTCTACGGAACAGACGATCAGGGCTGGGTCGCCGGAAACTACGGCGACATATCCTCGAACGGCGCGCTCTTCGATATCGCCATCATCGTCGATGACCGCAACAAGCCGGTCATTGGCTACCATAACGGTGAGCCGGTGACGCAGAAAGTCGAGGATCTCCTTGGCACCGCCGTCTGGGCGCTGGTCGATCAGGTGCGCAGCACGCGGGTGACCGGTGTCCCCGAGGCGAGCGGCTACATCATGACCAGCAACGGCATCGCGGCTGTCGGAGCCGCGACGATCCGCGAAAGGTCCGGTCGCATTCCTGTCCCCGAAGGCCAGCGGCGCTATCTCGTTCTGGTGCGCTATCTCGATGCCGCCAGGATCAAGATGCTGTCCAACACCTATGTCATCAGCGGTCTCAAGCTGGTGCCGCCGGAGACCATTGCGCGTTATGCGGTTTCCATCGTCGATCCGCTCGGCAAGCCGCTGGGACGGCTGGTCTGGAATTCGCGCGAACCGGGCGACCTAAGCTATCTCCAGGTCCGTCCGATCGTAGTCGGCGCGCTCGGTCTGGTGGGACTGTTCTTTATCGTCTTGCTGATCTTGGGATCGCTGGCGGGACGCCGGCTGCGGGCCGAGGAAGTGCAGGCTCGTCAGGGCTCCCTTCGCGATCGCCTGAGCGGCCTCCTCAATCGCGAGGGACTGCGGCTCGACGTCGACCGGCTGGTCGAGCGGGCGAGCAGCGATGGCAGTAACGTCCTGCTTCTCTACCTCGATCTCGATGGTTTCAAGGAAATCAACGACGCCTATGGACATGGCACGGGCGATCAGCTCATCCGCGCCGTCGCAGCCGGCCTCAGCGTGCTCATTCCGCCGCAGGCGACGCTGGCGCGGCTCGGTGGAGATGAGTTCGCCATCGTTTTCCCGACCAGGGAGCTTAACGATGGGCCGGCCCTGGGGCTGGCCGAACAGGTTCTGGATTTTCTTTCCGAGCCGCTGGAAATTGGTCGCCGCGTGATCGTCGTCGGCGCCAGCATCGGCATTGCAAGCTCGCCGGAAGGCCGCATCGACCGCGAAGAACTGGTGCGCCGCGCCGATCTCGCCATGTACAAGGCCAAGGAGGCCGGCCGGGCACGCATGGCCTGCTATGAGACGGCCATGGATGCGCATCGCGAGGAACGCAACGCATTGGAACTGGATCTGCGCCGTGCGATCGAGATGGAAGAATTGACGCTTGCCTATCAGCCGCTTGTGGACGCATCGAGCTGCGAGATGACAGGTGTCGAGGCGCTCGTGCGATGGAACCGCCCGGGCCACGGGCCCATCTCGCCAGACGATTTCATTCCTGTTGCCGAAACCAGCGGGCTGATTGAGGCGCTGGGACTTCTGGTGCTGCGCAAGGCATGTGAAGCGGCGCAGCAATGGCCGGACCTGCGCGTCGCCGTCAACGTTTCGCCGGGGCAATTCCGTAACCCCGCCTTTGCCGATTACGTCCGTAGCGTGCTGAACAGGACGGAGATCGAGGCCGGTCGCGTGACGCTTGAAATCACCGAAGGCTATATCATCCAGAATCCGGAGCGTACCCGCAAGTCGATCGAGCGGCTGAAGGCGCTCGGCGTCAAGGTGGCGCTGGATGATTTCGGGTCGGGCTTCTCATCCATCGGTTATCTGCGCCAATTCGGCTTTGATCGCATCAAGATCGACCGCTCGCTGACGATGGATGTGCTCGAAGACAGCCGCGCCCGCGAAATGCTGCGGGCGACCGTGGCGCTGGCCCGATCGCTCGACATTCCAGTTACCGCCGAGGGTATCGAGCTTGAAGAGCAAGGAAGGGCGCTACGGGACTTCGGTTGCGACGAATTGCAGGGCTATTTCTATGGAAAGCCGATGCCTGCCGCCGACATCAGCAAGCGCCTGGCCGCGCAGATACCGGTTACCCTCGACGAAGAGCATGGAGCCGCCGCCTGATATCCTCAGCCGATATGCTGCTGGCCGCGTTTGCGGGCAAGCGCGACCTGCCGCTGTCTTTCGCGAAAGCGTTCCCGGTCTTCCTCGCTGCGCTCGTGATAGCAATGGCTGCAGGAGACACCGGCTTCATAGAAGGGTGAGGTCACTTCTTCCGCGGTGATCGGGTTGCGGCAGGCGTGACAGAGCTTGTGATTGCCCTCTTTCAGGCCATGCTCGACCGAGACGCGCTCGTCGAAGACGAAGCATGCGCCTTCCCAGAGGCTTTCTTCCGCCGGCACTTCCTCGAGATATTTCAGAATGCCGCCCTTGAGGTGATAGACCTCGTCGAAGCCCTGCTGCTTCATGAAGGCCGTGGCCTTTTCGCAGCGAATACCGCCGGTGCAGTACATGGCGATCTTCGGCTTGTTGTGCAGGCCGGTATTCTCGCGCACCCATTCCGGAAATTCGCGGAAGGTCTTGGTCTTCGGGTCGACGGCGCCCTTGAAGACGCCGATCGCCGTCTCGTAATCGTTGCGGGTATCGATGACGATGGTATCGGGGTCGGAGATCAGCGCGTTCCAGTCCTTCGGCGCCACATAGGTGCCGACGATCTGGGTGGGGTCGATATCCTCGACGCCCATGGTGACGATCTCTTTCTTGAGCTTCACCTTCATGCGCACGAACGGCATTTTCGAGGCGTGGCTTTCCTTGTGTTCCAGGCCGGCAAATTCCGGCTGTGCCCTGAGGAAGGCGAGCACGGTGCCGATGGCGGCATGCGTCCCGGCAATGGTGCCGTTGATGCCCTCATGCGCAAGCAGCAGCGTGCCCTTCACGCCATTGGCCTCGCAGAGCGCAAGCAATGGCTCCTGCAGGCTTTCGAAGCGCGGAAGGGAAACGAAATGGTAGAGCGCCGCAACGAGGAATGCGCCGGTCGCCTCATGCCGTGAGCTGGAAAAGATGTCGGTCATGCCGGGGAAATACAATTTTGTGGGCCGGCAGGCAATCGGGATTTGCGTTGAAGCCTTGCGTCATCGAAACAGCATCGGCTGGCTGCTCTAGTCTGCCGCGTCCAGCCAGAGGCGCTTGACGGTTCGCGCTTCCCGCTCCGGCTTGTCGGCAAACACCCAGTGAGCCCTGTTCAACGCTTCTTCGCGGGCTATCTGCTGGCGGGAGATGATCGCCTCCAAGAGGCGTGCGCGGTCGTCGCTGTCATTGAAGAGCTGCGGCTCGCGGTCGGCGACATCGGACAGGATCGCAAGATCGAGATAGCGGCCGAGCACATCGACCAAGGCCTTGGCTTCAAGCTGCTTGGCATGCATGGCGGCCGGCCAGATGTCCCTCAGCAGCATGTGGTGCATCCAGTAATCCTGGCTGCGCTTGCGCAGATCGTGAAAGCTTTCCGCGTGAGGCATTTCGCCAAGGCATTCGGAGAGCGCTTCCATCGCCTTGCAACCGTTCTTGCGCCAGCTTTTCTGGAAGAGGCGAGCGGTATCGCGCCGGCCACCGCCAAAGGACGTGCCCTTCACGGCCCCGATGGCTTCACCGCAGATTGCGATTGCTGCCCTGGCCTTGTCTTCGAGATCAGTCTCGGCCTCGGACAGGCGGTCGCGCCGGCTCGTCAGCACGGCTGTCACGCGCGCCAGTGCCTGCTGCTCATCGTCAGACGTCGCCGTCTGCTGCAGATAGTGGCTGACTTCGATCAATGCCGTCGCGTCACGTACACTCGATAGCGTGCGCGCCACGTCTCGAAGGCGGGCATTTTCCTGCTGCTGGAATTCCCGAGCGATCGGGGCAATCAGACGATAAAGGGCACGGACCCGCTTGATGCTTTTCCTGGCGGCATGCACCGCTTCGTGCAGGCCTTGCGGGCGATCCGTCAGGACAGCCATCGCCTTGCCGAGTTGATGCGCGGCGGCCTTGTGCACCTCGCCATCAAGAGCCCGGTCAGGCCGTATGCGATAGCTCATTATATTCCTGTTCGAACTGTGTCGCGAGCGCCTGGTTGGAATAGCGATGTTCGCCGGTCACTTCCCGGCCGATCCAATCCGGTAGTTCCGGATCATCGCTTTCGTCTTCCATCTCCACCTCGGCAATCACCAGGCCGCGATGGGCGCCGCGAAACACGTCGATCTCCCAGACAAATCCCTTGAAGGGCACCTTGTGGCGGGTTTTCTCGATCACGAGGCCGATGGCCGTTCCGAGCAGTTCCTCTGCCTCCGGAATCGGGATCTCATATTCGAATTCGTCGCGCGTCATTTTCTTGCCGATCTTGATCGTCAAGGTCGCGGTTGCCTCGTTCGTCAGCCTGATCCGGACTGAACGATCCTCCATGGAGGCAATATATCCCTGCCGTAGAATGAGCCTCTCGGACACCAAATTACGCCACTGATCGCCGCGCACCAGAAACTTTCGCTCGATCTCTTTTGCCATGCGTTTGACATGCTCCACTGGCACAGATCGGGCTACACTATAGCAAGTCATGAGGATTTCCTACCCGTTGTATTGAGAGCAAGCTTTTGTCTCGACAAGCATCTCCGGGAAGGTTATTCGAAAGCCGGATTTCAATCGTTTTAAGGGAGCGCTCCGACCATGGGCGAGAAAACCGAGAAGCTTCTTTCCGTTCTGAAACTGCAACCGGTCGTACCCGTGCTGATCGTCGACGATGCGAAATCGGCCGTACCTCTGGCCCGGGCGCTTGTGGCCGGCGGGCTCAAGGCCATCGAGATCACGCTGCGCACTGCAGGCGCGCTCGATGCCATCCGCGCCGTCGCCGATGAAGTGGAAGGTGCCGAAGTCGGGGCCGGCACGATCCTGAACGTCGCCCAGTGGGATGCTGCCGTCGAAGCCGGTTCCAAGTTCATCGTCAGCCCCGGCACGACGCAGGAGTTGCTCGATGCAGCCCGCGCGTCGCATGTGCCGCTGCTGCCGGGTGCTGCCACCGCAAGCGAGGTCATGGCGCTGCGCGAAGAAGGCTATACGGTGCTGAAGTTCTTCCCCGCCGAGCAGGCCGGCGGCGCCGCTTACCTCAAGGCTCTGTCCTCACCGCTCGCCGGCACGCTCTTCTGCCCGACCGGCGGTGTCTCGCTGAAGAACGCCCATGATTATCTGTCGCTGCCGAACGTCATCTGCGTTGGCGGCTCCTGGGTGGCGCCGAAGGAGCTGGTTGCGGCCGGTGACTGGGCCGGGATCACCAAGCTTGCAGCCGAGGCTGCGGCGCTCAAGGGCTGAACGGCTAGCTTCCTTCCGATCGATTTTAGAGGCGCGCGGGACTTCCTGCGCGCCTTTTTCTTTACCCTGGATTTGTATTTGCGGTTGCGCTTCCTATCTCCCTTTCACCATCACAAGGACGGAGGACCATCCATATGATCGACGCCCGCAAACTTCTTGACCAATTCCTGGGGTCGCAGGTTCCAGGAATGCAGGGAAGCGTGAAAGACAAGGCAACCCAGGCCATCAATCTTGCCAGGGACAATCCGATGGCAACGAGCGCCATCGCCGGCGTGTTGCTGGGAACGAAAACCGGACGTCAGATTGCCGGCAATACCCTGGCGCTCGGCGGCCTCGCAGCCATCGCCGGGCTTGGCTATCAGGCCTACAAGAATTACAGGGATGGCAATCAGCCGCAGCCGGCGCCGCAATCCGCCCCGCAGGCTGAACCGCAATTTCTGCCGCCGCCATCCAATTCCGGTTTCAGCACCGCGCCGGCCATTGCCAGCAATGATTTTACGCTCTCCCTGGTGCGGGCGATGATCGCCGCTGCCCGGGCCGACGGCCATATCGACGATACGGAGCGCCAGCGCATTCTCGGCAAGGTGCAGGAGAGTGGCGTCGGGTCCGAGGCCGAAGCCTTCTTCCAGCGCGAACTTGCCAATCCGGTCGATCTCGACGCCATCGTTGCCTCTGCGCAGACCGAGGAGCAACGGGTGCAGATCTATACGGCATCGCGCCTGGCCATTGAGCCGGATTCCCGGGCGGAACGTGGCTATCTTGATCTGTTGGCAGGGCGGCTTGGCCTGGCCGATCCGCTGGTCGATCATATCGAGGCGACCGTTGCAGGTGCCAAAGTCCAACTCTGAGGGGTAGAGCCAGTTGCCTTTCAACGGCGGCTGGCCTAATCCTTCGCCGGAACATTTCATGGCGCTAGGGATCGGCAACTTGACGGACAAAAAGAGCGACACCCGCTCGGCGGCGATCGCAGCCGGTGTTATTTTGCTGGTCGCGACGGCCGTGCTCTATCTGATGCCAAACGTCATCGTCTGGCTCGGAAACATCTCGCCGTGGCTCGGCACGGGCTTCGGCGTATTGGTTATCCTGGCCTTCTTCTTCGTGTTTTGGCTGAGAGCTCGCTACCAGCGACGCAGCGGGCAGTAAGCTCAATTCTGCAGCGAAGCGCCGAGCAGAATGACGCCGGTGCAGATGACGAGCAGTGCGCCGAAAATCTCGATGCCGTCACCGACCCATCCCGAGAGTCTCGAGCCCTTGCCGGTGAAGCGCACGGCGGTGCTTTTCGCGAAAACCGCGATAATGGCCAGCAGCGAAACGGTCAGTGCCGTGCCGATCGACATGGCGAGCACAGACAGCAGGCCGCCGAGATAGAGCCCATTCAGCATGGAGAAGGTCATGACGAGAAGCGCACCCGAGCAGGGGCGCAGACCGACGGCGATGATTGCCGACCAGGCTTCGCGGACGCTGAATTTCTCTTTCGACAGCGTTTTCGGATCAGGAAGATGGGCGTGGCCGCAGGTTTCGCAGTAGGCGCCGTCACCGGACGCGTGAGCGGGATCGTAGCATTGATAGCCCTCGGCAGCCGGCATTACAGTGCTGCTGCCGCGCGAGAAGCCTCTCACCGAATCCGTGCCCGTTGCCGCGCCTTCGAAAAGCGACAGGCTGATCGGACCGGTCGATGTTGCCATCCGTATTTCCCGGCGCTGCGCCCGGCTTTGGAGCATGGCCCGCAGCTTGCGGAACAGAAGCCAGCCGCCGAACAGGACGACCATGACGAAGCTGGCGATCTCCATCGCATTGGTCGCCATCGTCATGGTGATGCCGGAGCCGCGCAGCACGAAATAGGCGGCACCAACGACGAGGACTGCGACGAGGCCCTGGATGAGTGCCGAGACGAAGGAAATGCCGATGCCGCGCTTCAACTCGATCTCGTTGGCAACCATGTAGGAGGAAATGACCGCCTTGCCGTGGCCGGGGCCGGCCGCGTGAAATATGCCATAGGCGAAGGAGAGGCCGATCAGCGTCCAGAGCTGCCAGGGGTCCTGGCGCATGGCTTCGATCGATTTGGTGAGGGCACGGTAGAAGGCCTGCTGCTCGTAATTCACATAGAGAAAGATCGGCGCCAGCGGCCCGCCCATCGGCTGGAAGCTCGGCTCGGCCGTGCCGATGCCAAGCGGCGAGCCCGCGGCATGGGCGAGACCGGCGATCGCCAGAAAGGCAAACGCAGCGGTCAGGGCCAGTCTCTTTACGCTCGAAATCAGCATTGAACGTCTATCCGCGTTGCGAAGAGTTTCGACATCGTCGTTCCCGTCGGATCGTTGTAGAAGGCATCCGTCAATGTCGCCTTGTTTTCGGCGATGACCTCATCCGGGTTGGGCCGCACGACCTGATGCGTGCAGCTTTTGAAGGCTTCACCCTCTACGACCAACTCGTTATCGGTCGGGAAATCGATCGATGTGTAGAGCGTCGGGTCGTAGATGCCGAAGCTGAGCTTGTTGCCTTTCGTCAGGGGCATGGGCTCGGACGGCTTGACGGCAAAGAACATCAGGATCTGACCGTCGCGATAATCGACATTGATGACATCAGGCTTGTTGACCTTGATGCTTTTGCCGTTGAGCGTGAGGTTCGTGTAGTAGTCATAGTCGACAAGGGAATCGCGCACGGTCTTGCCGACTTCCTTCAGCTCGTCGGGATCGAGCTTCAGGTTGGTGTTCTTGTCGAAATCCATCAGCACGGAGGACGAGAACACTTCGTCGAAACGCCAGACGTTGCGCAGCTCCTGCACATTGCCATCCGGGCCGGCGAAAACTTCAAGCCGTGCTTCCACGAAAATATGCGGATGCGCCGAGGCGATCGGCGGCACAAGCAGCATGCCGCCTGCCAAGGCGATAGCGTAGACGATCGTGGATTTCTTCATGCGTCCGATGTGTCTCGTGAGCATTGATTCAGGTCGACTTCTGGTCAGGAAATGAGACGGAATTGGGACCGCTCGGCCTTCAGCCGTGCTTGCGGAACCAGTTGTGAAGGTAGTCCACAAAGATGCGCACTTTGGCAGGGAGATAGCGGCGATGCGGGTAGACCGCATAGATGCCGCGATCCGTCGGCAGATAGTCGTTGAACAGCGTCAGCAACTGCCCGCTTTCGATCGCCTTGCGGCCGATGAAGTCCGGAACAACGGCAATGCCGAGATCGGACAAGGCAGCGCGCAGGGTCGCGTGCGGGCTGTTGACTTCAAGTGTGCCGTTGATGGCGACGTTGAAGGTAGTGCTATCGGCATCGACGAAGCGAATGCTGCCTTGCGAGCGAGTGTTGGTGTCGATGATGAAAGGCACGCGGGTCAGATCGGTCGGATGTTCCAGCGTCGGATAGCGATCGAGGAATTCCCGGGTTGCGCAAAGATGCACACGGAAATCCGAAATCTTGCGGGCGATCATGCCGGAATCCTCAAGCTTGGTGATGCGCACGGCCACATCGAAGCCTTCCTCGATCAGATCCACGAAACGGTCGTCGGCAGCGATTTCGAGAGAGAGGTCGGGATTTTCCTTGGCAAAGTCGATCAGCGACTGCCCGACTTCGGCATCGACGAAGGTGCGTGGCACCGAAACGCGCAGTCGTCCTTTAAGTTGCTGGTTGTTTTCGCGCACGAGGTCGGCAAGATTGTCGATCTCCTTCAGGATGTCGGAGGCGGTGCGATAATAGGTATGGCCGGCCTCGGTCATGGAGAATTGACGGGTGGTACGGTTGAGTAGCAGCGCACCGAGCTCGTCTTCAAGCTCGCGGACATATTTCGAGAGCAGGGCCTTGGAGCGCCCGGTCTTGCGAGCCGCCGCCGAAAACCCCTCGGCTTCCACCACGTCGATAAAGGCGCGAATCCGGGTCAGCGTATCCATGGTGAAACCTCCCGTTAACTGTTTCCGGATGTTGAACAAAACGCGCTGATTTGTTCAATTATTTTTTTAGGGCACGGGCGAAAAAAATTCTTGATTGTTACGGCGAATGTACCTATTTCCGGATCAGCCCAAAGTCGCACGTGCCCGTGGGTGTCCGCCGATCCTCGATGTGGTGAGAAAATCGGTAAGGTACCTGGAACTAACCCCTCCAGTCGCTATTTCGGCCAACCGAAAAATGCGAGGACATCTAAAGCAACGACGGTGCGGGCCTTTTTGTTCTCTCCCGGCTTTCCATCAGCCGGGGTTACTGAAGAGGCACACCTTCATTGCCGGAAGTGCGGTTGGGATACTCCCTCCAATCCATGGCAGACAAAGCGAATTAGCGCCGCTTGCGGCACTGGTTCATCATCCGCGCTTCGCGCATTTGCACGGTACCGGGGTCTCCACCGGCTGGTTCCTGAGCGAATGAGCGTCGCCCTTTGTCCTCTGGGTCTTTCCCCGGAGTTTTTGGAATTGAAAGGGAATTGACATGACCACGCAGCGTATTCGCGACTTTCTCGCTACCCGACGTCCGGACGGTCCTTGCCTGGTGGTCGATCTCGATGTCGTCCGCGATAACTTCCGTGCCTTCCGTCATGCCATGCCGGACAGCGCCATCTATTATGCCGTCAAGGCCAACCCGGCTCCGGAAGTTCTGCGCCTCCTCGCAAGCCTCGGCTCCAACTTCGATTGCGCGTCCGTCGCTGAAATCGAAATGGCGCTCGACGCCGGTGCGACCGCTGCCCGCATCTCCTTCGGCAACACGATCAAGAAGGAGCGTGATATCGCTCGTGCGCATGCGCTCGGCATCAACCTCTTCGCCGTCGACAGCCACGAGGAAGTCGAGAAGATTTCCCGTGCCGCCCCCGGCGCTCGCGTGTTCTGCCGTGTCCTGACGGATGGTGAAGGTGCGGAATGGCCGCTGTCGCGCAAGTTCGGCTGCGTTCCGCAGATGGCTGTCGACGTTCTCGTCTACGCCCATCAGCTGGGTCTGGAATCCTACGGCGTGTCTTTCCATGTCGGCTCGCAGATGACCAAGGTCGACGCCTGGGACGCTGCTCTTGCCGATGCCAAGCGCGTTTTCGTCTCGCTGGCCAAGCAGGGCATCCACCTGCAGATGGTCAACATGGGCGGTGGTTTTCCAACCAAGTATCTGCGCGACGTTCCGTCGGCTGAAGCCTATGGCAAGGCGATCTTTGCGTCTCTGCGCGCCCATTTCGGCAACCAGATCCCGCACACGATCATCGAGCCGGGCCGCGGCATGGTCGGCAATGCCGGTGTGATCAAGGCTGAAGTCGTCCTGATTTCGAAGAAGTCGGACAATGATGCCGCTCGCTGGGTGTTCCTCGACATCGGCAAGTTCGGCGGTCTGGCCGAAACCATGGACGAGGCGATCCGCTACCCGATCCGCACGGAGCGCGACGGCGATGAGATGGAAGCCTGCGTGATTGCCGGCCCGACCTGCGATTCGGCTGACGTGCTCTATGAAAAGAACCTCTATCCGCTGCCAGTGACGCTCACCATTGGCGACGAGGTCCTGATCGAAGGCACCGGCGCCTATACGACGACCTATTCGGCTGTTGCCTTCAACGGTTTCGACCCGCTGAAGGCCTACATTATCTAAGGCATGCATCCCGAAAAGTGCGAAGCGGTTTTCGGATAAGATCGTGCCAAGGAAAAATCTCAGCGCTGGCTGAGATCCGACTTCGCCGACCCCGTATTCAGCCGGGGCGGCACTCTCACAATTATTTGTCACCACCGCTGATAACGGTATTGGGCAACGGGAGGCCAAGATGGCCGCTGTTCTTGATTCTGTCCGCGCATTCTTTGCGCCCACAACTTTCACCCTCGACCTGGAAAACGCAGGCGATGTCGTCGCGCGCGAAAATCTGCTGGATCGCGCGATGGGCGCCGACCGCCGCAAGAAGTCGTCCGAAAAGCTGCGCCACGGCCGCGTTCCCGCCGAAGGCTTGGCGCTGGTCGCCCGCGACCGCGCCGGCCACGTCGTCGGCACCGTTCGCCTTTGGAATGTCGAGGCCGGCGTCGATCGCGAGACCCGCCCGGTCGATGCGCTATTGCTCGGTCCTCTGGCCGTCGATCCTGCCTATGAAGGCAAGGGCATGGGCTCGGCGCTGATGCGCGCCGCCGTCCTGGAAGCCAAGAAGCGCGGCCATGGCGCCATTCTGCTGGTCGGTGATGCGCCTTACTATGAGCGTTTCGGCTTCTTTGCCGAGAAGACCCGCCATCTGGTGATGCCGGGCCCGTTCCAGCGGGAGCGTTTCCTTGCGCTTGAGCTCAAGGA
Organism: Rhizobium sp. AC27/96; assembly: GCF_001692325.1. GTDB lineage: Bacteria > Pseudomonadota > Alphaproteobacteria > Rhizobiales > Rhizobiaceae > Rhizobium. The sequence continues at coordinate 81,915 of NZ_LXKN01000070.1, forward strand.
AGGCTGGCTCAGTGGCGCCGCCGGTATGGTCGTTGCCTGCGGCCGAAAGCTTGCCCAGCCGCCGATATCAAAGGCTGCCTAAAGGCTTTGCCTTCGCTCCAAATGGGCGAGGGCACTCCTAATTCTCGTTGAATTCGCTATGCCGCTACATACGGGCGGAACGCTAGATGTTCTGATCCATCGTCTCGGCCGGAATTTCGTCGGCGGGATGAATGCGAACGACGACAGCGGGCACGCCGGCAACGGTGCAATGGGGCGGTACGGCTTTCACCACGACACTACCCGCCGCGACCTTGCTGAAGGCGCCGACTTCGATATTGCCGAGGATTTTTGCGCCGGCGCCGATCATCACGCCGTGGCGGATCTTCGGATGCCGGTCGCCGCTCTCCTTGCCCGTTCCCCCAAGCGTCACGTTCTGCAGTATGGAGACTTCATCCTCGATCACGGCCGTCTCGCCGATGACGATGCCGGAGCCATGATCCAGCATGATCGAGGAGCCGATCCTGGCGGCCGGATGAATATCCGGGCCGAAGACAAGCGAGACAAGATTGGAAAGCCAGCTGGCGATTTCCGGACGGCCCTCGGTCCAGAGCGCATGGGCGATACGGTGGGTCTGCAGGGCGTGAAAGCCCTTCAGGTTCAACAGCGCGTGCAGATAGGTCGTGCAGGCGGGGTCGCGGGTGCGTACCGCGATGAGGTCGGCTTCGGTCGCCTGCAGGATTGCGGCGTGCCGCGTCAATACGCCTGATAGCAGCGAAAGCAGTTCGTCGTGCTCGATCCGGACGACGCAAAGCCGGGCGGTGAGCACATTGGCGAGGCTCTCGGCATTCGAGCGGCTGGCAAGGATCTGTGCCTGCAAAAGCGGGCCGAGCGTCGGCTCACGCCTGGCGAGTTCGGCAGCTTCCCGGCGGATCACATCCCAGACGCTTTCGGCTGATACAGGTGTATTTCCGACGATTGCCGATCCTGACTGGGGCATGATCCTGTCTTTCTCTTCAACCGGAGACGTCGACGACGCCGCAATCGCCGGCTTCGGAGGCGAAGGCCAGCAATTTGCCGGACTTGCTCCAGCTCATGGATGTGATTGCACCCTTGCCCGGCCGGCGCAAGAGCGCTTCCTTGGCGTCACCGAGGCGGACCGCGAGGATCATGCCGTCGATGAAGCCGATGGCGAGGATATCCTCGGCGGGATGGAACTTCACGCAAGTGGCCATGATGTTGGCGCGGCTGCCGAGTTCGAGCGGTGCTTTGCCCATCGGGCCGTCCTTGCCCTGGAAGGGCCAGACGATTGCGGCCGGTGCGCCTGACGAGGCGAGCCACTTGCCCTTTGCCGACCAGGACAGGGATTTCACCTTGGCGGGATAGCCCGTCATGCGCATGTGCCGGGCTTCGGTGCCCGCTTTGACATCCAGCTTCCAGCCGTGCAGGGCGTTTTCCTGCATGGTGGTGACGATGAACTGGCCGTCCGGCGAGAAGGTGACGGCGTTATGCGCGCCCTTCCATTCCAGATTGATCGGCTGTGCGCTCATGCCGACCCAGTGCAGCGATACGCCATTGTAGCGGGCGGCGGCGATACGCAGGCCCTTGGGCGCAAACGCTATGCCTTCGACGGTGCGTTCTTCCGCGAATTCCTTCGTCGTGCTGTCGGACAGTCGCACGAACGTGCTCTTGCCGTAGGAATAGGCGACCGCACCCTGCGGACCTGCGGCGATCTGCGCGATCCATTTGCGCGGAGCTTCGGCCAGGAGTGTGGCGCTACCATCGGCTGCGATGCGCAGAACCTTGCCATCTTCGCCGCCTGAAATCAGGCTTTCGCTATAGGGATCGCGAATGCAGGTGAGCATGCCCTGATGGGCTTCGGTCACCTTGTCTCCACCTTCCAGACGATGGATTGCGCCGGCGGCGCTGGCGAAGAAGGGGGTGTCACCTAAAAATTCGACGGCCAGAACGTGGCCGTCGATATCAAGCGGAGCAACAGTCGGCATCAGGCGGACGCCTCGCAGGCTTTGAAGCTTGCTTCGAGCTTTTCGCGGTCGAGATCGCGGCCGATGAAGACCAGACGGCTTTCATGCTTTTCGCCATCCTTCCAGGGACGCTGGTGATCGCCTTCGATGATCATGTGCACGCCCTGAACGACATAACGTTCCGGATCATCCTTGAAGGCGATGATGCCCTTGAGACGCAGGATGCTCGGCCCCTGGGTCTGCGTGACCTTCTGGATCCATGCGAAGAACCGCTCCGCGATCATTTCACCGCCGCGCAGCGACACCGACTGCACGGTCACGTCATGGATGGGCGACGGAGCGTGGTGGTGATGGTCATGCCCGTGATCATGATCATGATCATGGTGGTGATCGTGGTCGTGGTCGTGGTCATGATGATGGTGATCATGGCCGTGATGGTCGTGATCGCAATCCGGGCCGCAGACATGATCGTCATGGCTCTGGTCGAGGAAATGCGGATCGTTTTCGAGTGCACGCTCCAGATTGAAGGCACCCTGGTTCAGCACGCGGGCAAGGTCGACGCCGGAGCGGGTCGTCTTGTAGACGCGGGCGGCCGGGTTGATGGCGCGCACGATGTCCTCGATCTGCGCCAGCTCTGCCGGCGATACGAGATCGGACTTGTTGATGACGACGACGTCGGCAAAGGCGATCTGGTCTTCGGCCTCGCGGCTGTCCTTCAGGCGCAGCGGCAGGTGCTTGGCGTCGACCAGCGCGACGACGGCGTCGAGTTCCGTCTTGGTGCGAACATCGTCGTCCATGAAGAAGGTCTGGGCAACGGGAACCGGATCGGCAAGGCCCGTCGTTTCGACGATGATGCCGTCAAAGCGGCCGGGGCGGCGCATCAGTCCTTCAACGACGCGGATCAAGTCGCCGCGGACGGTGCAGCAGACGCAGCCGTTGTTCATTTCGTAGATTTCTTCGTCCGACTCGACGATCAGGTCGTTGTCGATGCCGATTTCGCCGAATTCATTGACGATGACGGCGTATTTCTTGCCGTGGTTTTCGGAGAGAATGCGATTGAGCAGGGTCGTCTTGCCGGCACCGAGATAGCCGGTGAGAACGGTAACGGGAACGGGCTTTTGCGTGGCTGTTTCGGTCATGGGAGCCTCGAAATATGGAAGGTTGCCCCGGGGAGCGGATATTGGTCGGGTTCCATATAAGGAGTTGGAGACGGCAGTTCAAAGGCTTTTATATGTTATAAGATCACATTGGGTTGCGGACGGGCGGAATGGCCTCATCGTCAGGTCAGCGTCGATACATCGAAGCTATCGACATCCTGCAAAAGCTCCACAAGCCCTTTGACCGCATGCGCGATCAGCCTTTCACCCTTTTCCGCCGTTGCCGCCTCGGCATTGCCGGCGACGCCTTGCACGCTCAGGTCGGACATCTTCCACCCGAAGGCATGGGGGCCATAGGCGCGAAGATGTTTGAGATCTCGGATGAAATCGGACTGGCGGGACGGAAAGTTTTCCGCGTTCGACATGTCGACCTTTTCCGGATGCAGGGCGAGCATGATAGAAGTCTCGATATCGCCGCCGTGGATATCAATGGCCTTGTCGTCCGGTGCGATCAGCCCGTCCGGCACGCCGAAGCGGGTCCAGCTGGTGGCGACCGCCAGCATGCCGAAGCGGACGCGGGCTTCGGTCGCGACAATGGTCATCAACGGCGAGTTGCCACCATGGGCATTCAGCATGACGAATTTGCGGATGCCGAGCTTGTGCATTCGCTCGGCAATGCCGAGCCAGCGTTGAACCGCCTCATCGAAGGCAAGCGATTTCGAACCGGCGACATCCATGTGCTCGATGGAGTAGCCGACGGGCTCGGCGGCGAGGAAGGTGACGGGCAGATTGGCGGGCAGGGCAGTCTTGAGGCGGGCGACGATGCCTTCGGCGATCAGTGTATCGGTTTCGAACGGGAGATGAGGCCCGTGTTGCTCATAGGCGCCAAGTGGCAGCACGACGATCCATTTTGCCCGTTCTTCAGGGGTCAATGTAGCATCATTGTCGTCGAAACATGGCAAAGGATACGCCATCTGAGGGTGTGCCTCTTGTTTATGTCAATAACCTGCGCAATGTCATAGCGTGATGGCGCATCGGCGAAAAGGTCAACGGAATCACGATGGGTAAGAAGAACAAGGTCGGGAAGAAAAGTAAGTCAGGTAAAAAGAAGGATCACCGCGACTACACGCTTGCCGATCTGTCGCCGGCATTGACGCAGGCGGCGCGGTCGATGCGCACGGTGATAACACGCAACCTGACGGCAAGCGGTCTTTATGCCGGACAGGATGGCGTCATTCTTGCCCTGGCGGCAAGTGACGGTCTTCCCGCCGGGTCGCTGGCACAAAAGCTCGGCGTCAAGGCACCGACTATGACGCGCACGATCGGCCGCATGGAAGCGCAGGGCTTCGTCGAGCGCCGGCCGGATGCCGAAGACGCCCGCCTGACCAAGGTCTATCTGACCGAAACGGGGCGCAACAGCGTAAGCGAGATCGAAAGTTCGGCTGCCAGCTGTGATGAGCTGGCGACGCGCGGCTTCTCCGAAAAAGACATTCGCTCGCTCGTACGACTGCTCAAGGCGATCGAGAATAACCTCCAGGCCGGCGATGACGACGAGGATGATGAGGAAATCTGAAATTCCTCAAGAATTCGAGTTGCGCGGCGCGATTAAACCTTTTAATTAAATATTTTAAATTCCGGAATCGTAAAACGACGGAATGAGTATAAAGCTGCGTTTCACGGGGAGGGTGCGCGTGGCGCAAAAGATAAAGCTTTCGACGATTGCGGAAACGCTGGGCATTTCAACGGCAACGGTATCCCTGGCCTTACGTGACAGCCCGCTGGTTGCGGCCAACACGCGTGACAAGATCAAGGATCAGGCCCGCGCGCTCGGCTATATATACAACCGCCGCGCGGCCAGTCTCAGGACGTCACGCTCGGGGATCATCGGCGTCGTCGTGCACGACATCATGAACCCTTTTTACGGGGAAATTCTGAAGGCGATCGAAAGCGAGCTCGACCGCAGCCGTCACACATTCATTCTTTCGAACCATTATGATTCGGTCGAAAAGCAGCGGACCTTCATCGAGACGCTGCTGCAACTCGGCGGCGATGGCGTCATCATGTCGCCGGCGATCGGCACGCCGCCTGAAGATTTCGAGCTGGCCGAAGAAAACGGCATGCCGGCTATCCTTGTAGCGCGTCAGATCGATGCGCTGGATCTGCCGACCTTTCGCGGCGATGACAGCTACGGCATCTCGCTTGCGACCAATCATCTGATCAGCCTTGGCCATCGCTCCATTGCGATGATCGGCGGCACCGACCAGACCTCGACCGGGCGCGACCGCTATCAGGGTTATGTCAACGCGCTTCGTAAGGCTGGCATCGAAGTCGATCCCGATCTGCGCATTCCCGGCGCGCGCTCCAAGCAGGGTGGTTTCGAAGCGGCGGTGCATTTCCTGTCGCTGCCGCAGAAGCCGACAGCTGCGGTCTGCTGGAACGATCTGGTCGCCATCGGCCTCATGAACGGTATTTCCCGCGCCGGCCTTGTTCCGGGACGGGACATATCGGTCACCGGCTATGACGATCTGGAGGAAGCGGCAATCGCGACGCCCGCGCTCACCACCGTATGGAACGGCCAGGCCGAAGTCGGAAGGCTTGCAGCGAGAGCGCTTTTGGATAGGTTAGCTGGAAGCCATGAGCCGGATGGTATTCATCTCATCAAGCCGGAAATGCGCATCCGCCAGTCGACAGTGCCCTACAAGGCTCGCTAGTAGCGCCGAACCGTATCTCAAAGGAAAGATTCATGTCCGATAACCGCGTTGCCGTCCTCGTCCCGGGGAAGATACACCCGCGTGTGCTCGAAAGGCTTGGAAGGCAGTTCGATGTCATCTCCGTCGATCGCGATGGTGGGCCGAAGGTCGACGCGGAAACAGCGGCCCGCGTGCGTGGCGTGGCAGTCGCTGGTGGTTTCAACGCAGCCTGGATCGATGCCTTTCCGAATGTGGAAGTCATCGCCAATTTCGGCGTCGGTTATGACGGCATCGACGTCAAGCACGCCGCTTCGAAGGGCATCGTCGTCACCAACACGCCCGACGTGCTCAACGATGAGGTCGCAGATACGGCGATTGCCCTGCTGCTGAACACGCTGCGGCAATTTCCGAAGGCGGAGAGCTGGCTGCGCGAGGGACGCTGGGTGAAGGACGGCGCGTTTCCGCTCTCGCCCTTCTCGATGAAGGGGCGCCGCATCGGCATTAACGGTCTTGGCCGCATCGGCCTGGAGATCGCCAGAAGGCTCGAGCCGTTCAAGGTGAAGATCGGCTATCACACGCGCACACCACGCGATGCGCTGCCCTATGATTACTATTCAAGCCTCAAGGAGATGGCGCAGTCGGTGGACACGTTGATTTCCATCGTGCCGAAGACGCCGGAAACGCATAAGGTCATCAATGCCGAGATCCTTTCGGCGCTTGGACCGCAGGGCGTGTTCATCAATGTCGGCCGCGGCTGGTCTGTCGATGACGATGCGCTGATTGCTGCGCTCGGCAACGGAACGCTCGGAGCCGCCGGCCTCGACGTTTTCTACGACGAACCTAACGTTCCGGAAGGCTATCTCTCGCTGCCGAACGTTTCGCTTTTGCCGCATGTGGCTTCCGCCTCCGCGCCGACGCGCGATGCGATGGCCGATCTGGTGGCCGACAACATCATCGAGTGGTTCGGCAAGGGCAAGGCGGTAACGCCGGTGCCGGAAACGCCGGTCAAGCCGCGCGGCTGATCAGACGGCGTTTTGGCGATGGGGAGCGGCGAGGGGCCGCTCCTTGCTCGATGCATAATCACGCACGGCGTCGCCGAATGCGACGAAGAGCTTGTGCGACGGCGAATCCGTGTCGGCCCAATATTCCGGGTGCCATTGCACGCCGACGGCGAAGGCCTTTGCGCCGATGACGGAGACGGCTTCGATCGTGCCGTCTTCGGCAAGCGCTTCCACCTGCAGCCTCGGGGCCGTCTCGGCAATCGCCTGACGATGCAGAGAATTGACCCGCACTTCGCCCGGACCGATGACACGGGCGATGCAGGAACCTTCCTTGACGAAAACGCTCTGGCGGATGGAGTACATCGTGTCCCGGTCGACATTCTGCGGCTTGCGGTGATCCCAGATGCCAGGCTGGTCCTGGATCTCGCTCGCCAGCGTGCCGCCAAGCGCAACGTTCAGCTCCTGAATGCCGCGGCAGATGGCGAGCATCGGAATGGCGCGTTCGATGGCCCGCCGGATGAGCGGCAGGGACGTCGCATCGCGCGCCGGATCGAACGGCCCATCGCTTTCGTGAGCCTCTTTGCCATAGAGCGAGGGGTGCACATTGCTGGCGGAGCCGGAGACGAGCAGGCCGTCGACGCGGTCCAGAATGGCGTCGGCATCATTGTCTTCTTCGAGTGCCGGAACGATGAGCGCCGTCAGCCCCGCCGCCTTTACCGCCGCGCGGACATATTGCAGCTGCACCGCATGCCAGCTCGTACCGTCAAACTCACGAATGTCGGCGGGAATGGCGATGATCGGTCTGGACATGCAAGGCTCCGAAGGCTGCTGAACGGCTATTTTCAGGGATCCCTGAATGACGAAGATGTCAATCCGAGGGCAATTTACCCCGCTACTCAATCTACGCGAAGAGAGCTCGGCCGGCAACGCGGAGTGGTTTCGATAAGGCTTTGTTTCCGTTCGTCACGCGGATGTACAGGAATCGCCATAATGCGATGCAAGAGCAAACTTGAAAGACAGTGTGCGGCGTGGTTAGTTCCATCGCTTGCGCTGGGTTGGGGAGCGCGCCGCTCTCCTGCAAAACCGTCCGTATAGGAGATTTCGATGGATCGCCGTTCCTTCATAAGGCGGGCAGGAGCTGTTGGCGCAGGTGCTGCCGCCTCCGCGCTTGCAAGCCCGGCTCTGGCCCAGGAATATCCGAAGATCACCTGGAAGATGACTTCGTCCTTTCCGAAGAGCCTGGATACGATCTATGGGGGCGCGGAGGATATTGCCTCGCATGTGTCCGATGCGACCAACGGTAATTTCGTGATCCAGACCTACGAGGCCGGCGAGATCGTGCCCGCCGCGCAGGCTGCCGATGCGGTGAGCGCCGGCACGGTCGATGCCGCGCATACCTGCTCCTATTATTTCTCCAACAAGGATCCGGCCTATGCCATCGGTACGGCGCTGCCGTTCGGTCTCAATGCCCGGCTGACGAATGCCTGGTTCTACCAGGGCGACGGCAACAAGCTGATGAACGAATTCTATGCGACGCAAGGCATCATCGGTCTTCCCGCCGGCAATACCGGCACGCAGATGGGCGGCTGGTTTCGCAAGGAAATCAATACGCTTGATGATCTCAAGGGGCTGAAGATGCGCATTGCCGGCCTTGCCGGCAAGGTGATGGAAAAGATCGGTGTCGCGCCGCAGCAGGACATCGCCGCCAATGGTGTCTATGACGCGCTGGACAAGGGCACGGTCGACGCGGTCGAATGGGTCGGTCCCTATGACGACCTGAAGCTCGGGCTGCAGAAGATCGCCAAATATTACTATTATCCGGGTTGGTGGGAGGGCGGTGCCGTGGTGCATGCCTTCTTCAACCTCGACAAGTGGAATAGTCTGCCGAAGAATTATCAGACGATCCTTGCCGACGCCTGTGCCTTTGCCAACACCAACATGCTGGCTAAATACGATGTGAAGAACCCGCAGGCGCTGAAGGATATCGTACAGCAGGGCGTGACGTTGCGTCCCTTCAGCCAGGAAATCATGGAAGCCTGCTTCCAGGCGGCCAATGCGCTCTATGCCGACCTGTCCAAATCCAACGACTCCTTCAAGCGCATCTATGAGGATCAGGTAGCCTATAAGAAGGATGCATATCTCTGGATGCAGCTCTCGGAATATACTTTCGATACCTTCATGATGATCCAGCAGCGTGCAGGAAAGCTCTGATCAGTATTCTATAAGTGTTTAGTGATGTTGTGTTTTATTTATTAGGCACTTAAATACTATATTGCTGGTAGAATTCACTTGGGTCGATTGCGCGAATACGATGCGGCTTACAACTTAAATTCAACGTAAGTTACCGACATAATTGGAAAAACTGTCGCGATGCATGCTATTTGGGCAATCAAATTTTAAAACGTTTCACCTAGGGTGTCCGCCGCATCAGGGGAACTCTGAATGAAGCCTCCAAGCCCGAACACCGTGCCGACGGATGTTTATCTGTCGTTCGTCAGTTCGCTTTTCGGAAACCGTAAAACGCTGTTTACGGGGGTGGCTGTCCATATCCTGACATATGTCATCGTCTTCCTGAGCACGCGCGCGAACATCTATCTCGCTCTTTGCCTGGCTTTCGCAGCCGTCTTTGCATTGCGGATGTATTCGTTCTGGCTCTTCGACGTGGCCGACAAGCATAGTTTCACGCGCGCCGACATCGCCCGCTGGGAAACGCGCTATGTGATCGGCGCGGCGGCAACGGCGTCCATCCTCGGCATCGGCAGCGGCTATGCCATTCTGATCGTGCAGGATCCGCTAGCCGAATTCATCTGTATCGCCGTGACGATGGCGTCGATGGTGTCGATCGTCGGCCGCAACTACGGTTCGCAGAAGGCGATCGATCTCCAGACGCTCGCCTGTTGCCTGCCCATCATCATCGCCTGCCTGATGTCGCAGCAGCTCTACAAGGCCGTGGTTTCCATCATGCTCGTGCCGTTCGGCCTGACGACACGCGCGATGGCAAACGGTGTGCGGGAGTTTCTCTACAAGAATGTCATCGCGTCACGCGAGATCTCGCAGATCGCCGACCGGTTCGATACGGCGCTCAACAATATGACGCATGGCCTGTTCATGCTGGACGCCCATAACCGCATCCTCGTGGTCAACCGCAAGGCATGCGAACTGCTGAATTTCTCACATCAGGAACAGCTCAAGGATTGCGAGTTCGATGTCGTGCTGCGCTACGGCGCACGTCATGCCTTCATCGACGGGTCGCTGCCGGGGCTCATTCAGCGGCAAATGGCGCAGCTCGTCAGCGGCACGCTGTCGCGCACGCTGATTCAGTTCAACGAAGATCAGTTTCTGGAATTTTCAGCCAGCCGCCGCGCCGATGGTGTCGTCATCCTGATTTTCGAGGATGTGACGGTGCGCATCCGGGCAGAGCGCAAGATCCTGCACATGGTGCGCTACGACCCTCTGACGGGATTGCCGAACCGCGAATATTTCGTCGAGATGGTCAAGGAAAAGCTGGCTGCGCGCGGCAATGAAGGCCAGATCGGCATTCTGGTTCTCGATGTCGACGACTTCAAGCACGTCAACGATACCAAGGGTCATGTGACTGGAGATCGCTTGCTGGTCGCCATCGCGGAACGCCTGAAGCAGCTTGCGGGGACCACCGCGCTTGCGGCGCGCCTGGTCGGCGATCAATTCGTGCTGTTCTTCCCGAATGAGGACAACGCTCCCGATATAGACAGCCGTGTGCGTGCACTCCATGCTGCCATGTCCGGCAGCTACGATGTCGACGACAATAGTTTGCGGATTTCGTTCAGCAGCGGCTATGTGACCATGTCGAGCCGCGAATTCCGGCCCGAGGAGTGGCAGATCAAGGCCGATCTGGCACTGTTCGATGCCAAGCTGCGGCTACGCGGCGGCTGCAGCGCCTTCGAGCAGGAGATGGATGCACGCTATGTCGAGCGGCAGAAGCTGAAGGATGATTTGCGCGAGGCGGTGGAAGCCGGCAACCTTCAGGCCGTATACCAGCCCATGTTCACGCCGGATGGTTCCCGCATCGATTGCTGCGAGGCCTTGGCGCGCTGGGTCCATCCGGAAAAAGGCGCGATTCCTCCCAATATCTTCGTGCAGATCGCCGAGGAGATGGGCATTGTTGGCGGCATCACCCGCTTCATGATCAACCAGGCCTGCCGGGATTGCGTCTCATGGCCGGCGCCGGTTGCGGTTTCGGTCAATCTTTCGGCGCAGGACCTGCGCAGCAACGATATCGTCGGTATCGTCCTGGAAGCGCTCGAAGCCTCGGGGCTGGAGCCTTCGCGGCTGCATCTCGAAGTCACCGAAAGCTGCCTGATGGATGAAGTGGCGACGGTGCGCTCCATCCTCGCCGATCTGCGCGCCAAGGGCATCACCATCGCGATCGACGATTTCGGCACGGGCTTTTCCAGCTTGAGCTATCTCGATTCCTTGCCTGTCGATGTCGTCAAGATCGATCGGTCCTTCGTTCGCGACATCACGACCGATAGCCGCCGCTTCAAGCTTCTATGCGGCATCGTCGATCTCTCCCGCGCCCTCAGCCTCCACATCGTCATCGAGGGAGTGGAGACGCTGGAACAGCTGGCGCTCATTGTCGAGAAGAACTTGGCCGATATCATCCAGGGCTACGTGTTTTCCGCCCCTGTATCCCGAGAGCAAGTTGTCGGAATGGTGGAGAGTCTCAGCCGGCGCCAGTCAGGCCCGAGGCAGGATCACGTCGCCTGACATGCCTTAAGGTCTTCGACCTCATGCCGCGCTAGCCGCCATGGCCCGGGGAAACGAGGGGCCGGATTTACTGGCCGCTGCCTATGCCAAGATTAGTCATAGCCTGCTTTACAGCAACGTAAACTCGGGCGTTTTGCTGAAGCAAAATCTATACCGGTATTCGTCAAAAAAATTAACCTTAATGAACGATTGGTTAATTAAATCTAAAACAAATATTGATCAAATTTTCGGTTAATACCATTAATGTTTCGTTAACCATCACGGAACATTCATCATGACGCATATGAGTACTTTACAAAACAGCTTCGCCGGCAAGCTGATGGAGGTGCTCGATCACGTGGAATACCGCCGGATCGAAAGCAGCGAGGACATGGAGGATGTCGCGCGGCTACGCTACAAGGCCTACAAGGCGCGCGAAGTCTTGCCGGTGGCGGCCAAAAACCTGATCGACGACATCGATTTCGATGATCACGCCTATATTTTCGGGGTCTACTACTACGAGGAGCTGGTGAGCACGGTGCGAATACACCATGTCACGCCGGATCATCGGGTGTGCCAGTCTACCGGCATTTTCCCCGAGGAGATTCACGCCTTCCTCGATGCCGGCATGACGTTGATCGATCCCGCGCGCTTTGCCGTGGATCCTGATCTCGAACTGGAATTGCCGGCTTTGCCCTACCTGACGCTGAGGCCGGCCATCGTGGGTGCCATCTATTTCAATACGGATCGGGTGATGCAGCATATTCGCCCGGCACATGCGGCTTTCTACAAACGGGTCTTCTATGCCGATACGGTCGTGCCGCCGCGCATGACCAAGACTTACGGTTTCGAGCTGACGCTTCTGGCATCGCGGTCGAAGGAAATTCGCGGCAAGCTGATGCAGCGATATCCGTTTTTCGATTCCGAACCTTACGAGCGGCGCATGATGTTTTCCCGCCAAGAAGATTTCGGCACCCCGCCCTTGACCATCCTGCCGACGGCACGGCTGGCGAGCGGCGGTCGACGCGACATTCGCGGGCAGTTTGGCTAGAGCAATTCCAGCAAAAGTGCGCCTCGGTTTTGCGGCCGGAATTAGTTGGAGCAAAGAGATGGAGCATTTCCGTTCAAAAACGGAAATGCTCTGAGCTGCGCACCGATGCGACCTTCTCGTGCATTGCATTTTCCCTCGCTTTGTGTAACCCCTCGGTAGAGGATATTTGGCTGTGGCATCTCGCTATTTGATGCCGCAGCTTTTGAGGACAATCTCCTGCCGCCAGCGAGCTATAAGGCATGTCGGGGGAGAGGATTGAGGGGAGATTTTTTGAATGGCCGAACATCATACTGGACCCGCGGAAACTGGTGCTCCCATGGACTACAGGGAGCATGAAAAGACCTATAACGGCTTCCTTTTCGTCGCCAGGGTCGGATCGGCGATCATTGCCGCGCTTTTGATTGGAATGGCTGCCGGTTTCTTCGGCCACGCCGGCCTGTTCGGCGGCTTTGCCATTTTTGTCGTTCTTGCGATCGTTGGCGGTTTTCTCGTGCGCTGATCGACGCTGGGCTGTTTCGCCCGCGCTTTCCCTGAAATTCTGACCTGATTTCGCAGGTTCTTGCGCTGCTGTATCCAGCGGGGCTGTCGTTTGATGCGAGGTGTTGTCGTTGGGCAATCTGGTTTTTGTCGGCAAGGAAACCGTAGGGGATGAAACGCGCGTCGCGGCATCCGTCGAGAGTGTCAAGAAGATGAGAAGTCTCGGCTTCGATGTGGTCATCGAGGCCGGCGCCGGGGCTTCCGCCCGCATTCCTGACAGCGAATACGAGGCCATGGGCGCACGCATCGGCACCGCGAAGGATGCCAAGCGAGCGGATGTGATCCTCAAGGTCAGGCGGCCGACGAGCAAGGAAATTTCCGGCTACAAGAGCGGCGCGATCGTTATCGCCATCATGGATCCCTATGGCAACGAGGCTGCTCTCGTCGAGATGGCGCGCGCCGGACTGACGAGCTTTGCCATGGAGCTGATGCCACGCATCACGCGGGCGCAGTCGATGGACGTCCTGTCGTCGCAGGCCAATCTCGCCGGTTATCAGGCGGTCATCGAGGCTGCCGCAATCTATGACCGGGCATTGCCGATGATGATGACCGCAGCCGGCACCGTGCCGGCGGCTAAGGTATTCGTCATGGGCGCCGGTGTTGCCGGCCTGCAGGCGATCGCCACGGCCCGGCGCCTGGGTGCCCTGGTCTCGGGTACCGACGTGCGTCCGGCTGCCAAGGAGCAGGTTGCCTCGCTCGGCGCGAAATTCATCGCCGTCGAGGACGAAGAGTTCAAGGCGGCGGAGACCGCTGGCGGCTACGCCAAGGAAATGTCGAAAGAGTATCAGGCCAAGCAGGCAGCGCTCGTGGCGGAGCACATCGCCAAGCAGGATATCATCATCACCACGGCGCTGATCCCGGGCCGGCCGGCACCGAGGCTTGTCAGCCGCGACATGCTGAAGGCGATGCGGCCTGGCGCGGTCGCGGTCGATCTTGCCGTCGAGCGTGGCGGCAATATCGAGGGCGCCGAATACAACACCATCGCGGATGTCGAAGGCGTCAAGGTGGTCGGATATCCGAACATGGCCGGACGAATTCCGGCAAGCGCGTCGGCTCTTTATGCCAAGAACCTCGTCACCTTCCTGGAAACGATGGTGGACAAGGACAGCAAGAGCCTCGGCCTCAATCGCGCCGACGAGCTGATCAAGGCGACGATGCTGACCGATGGCGGCGAAGTCGTGCACCCGAATTTCGTCGATCCCGATCAGCCGACGGTCAAAAAGGGAGATCTCTGAGATGGCCAGCCAAGCAATGGACCAGGCACTCCAGCAACTGAATGACGCCGTGACCGCCGTCACGACGGCCGCCGCACAGGCGCCCGAAGTCGCGAGCGCCGCAACGGGCGGGGTGATCGATCCCTTCGTGTTTCAGTTCGCGATCTTCGTGCTGGCGATCTTCGTGGGTTACTATGTGGTCTGGTCGGTGACGCCGGCTCTGCACACGCCGCTGATGGCGGTGACGAATGCAATCTCCTCGGTCATCGTCGTCGGCGCATTGCTGGCGGTCGGTATCTCCGCCAGCGGCCTGGCCACGGGGTTCGGCTTCGTCGCGCTGGTGCTGGTGTCGGTCAACATCTTCGGCGGCTTCCTCGTCACACAGCGCATGCTGGCGATGTACCGCAAGAAGGACAAGTGAGGCCGGCATGACCAATATCGCAGCTTTCCTCTATCTCGTCTCCGGTGTGCTGTTCGTTCTGGCACTGCGCGGCCTTTCGCACCCCGCGACCAGCCGGCGCGGCAATCTCTACGGCATGGTGGGCATGGGGATCGCCATCGTCACCACGCTGGTGCTGGCAACCCCGTCCTTCGGCGGTCTGGTGCTGATCATCCTCGGTCTTGCCATTGGCGGCGGGGCAGGCGCCTATATCGCCCGCGTCATCCCGATGACCTCGATGCCGCAGCTTGTGGCCGGCTTCCACTCGCTGGTGGGTCTTGCCGCTGTTTTGGTGGCGGCATCGGCGCTCTATACGCCCTCTTCCTTCGGTATCGGCAATATCGGCTCGATCCATACGGAAGCGCGCGTCGAGATGGCGATCGGTGCGGCGATCGGCGCGCTGACCTTCACGGGTTCTATCATTGCTTTCCTGAAGCTCGACGGGCGCATGTCCGGCAAGCCGATCATGCTGCCCTTCCGGCACGTCATCAACGCCGCGCTGCTGGTTCTCATCGTCTTTTTCATCGTCGGCCTTGCCGTCAGCGAAAGCCATTTCGATTTCTGGGCAATCATCGTCCTGTCGCTGGCGCTCGGCGTGCTGCTGATCGTGCCGATCGGTGGCGCGGACATGCCTGTCGTCGTGTCGATGCTGAATTCCTATTCGGGATGGGCGGCGGCCGGTATCGGCTTCACGCTCGGTAATCTGGCGCTGATCATCACCGGCGCGCTCGTCGGTTCTTCCGGCGCGATCCTGTCCTACATCATGTGCAAAGGCATGAACCGCTCTTTCGTCTCGGTCATCCTTGGCGGCTTTGGCGGAGAGACGGCATCCGGCGGCGCTGATAATTCCGACAAGTCCGTCAAGCTCGGCTCGGCCGAGGATGCCGCCTATCTCATGGCGAATGCTTCCAAGGTCATCATCGTGCCGGGTTATGGCATGGCGGTCGCACAGGCACAGCATGCGTTGCGCGAGATGGCGGACAGGCTGAAGGCGCATGGCGTGGAGGTGAAATACGCCATCCACCCCGTTGCCGGCCGCATGCCTGGCCATATGAACGTGCTGCTTGCCGAAGCCAACGTGCCCTATGACGAGGTGTTCGAGCTCGAGGACATCAACTCGGAATTCGCCCAGGCCGATGTCGCCTACGTCATCGGCGCCAACGACGTCACCAATCCGGCGGCGCGCGACGACAAGACTTCGCCGATCTACGGCATGCCGATCCTCGACGTCGACAAGGCGAAGACCTGCCTCTTCGTCAAGCGCTCGCTTGGCTCCGGCTATGCCGGCATCGACAATACGCTGTTCTACAAGGACGGCACGATGATGCTGCTGGGCGATGCCAAGAAGGTGACCGAGGAAATCGTCAAGGCGATGAACGAGTAAAGGCGTTCACCTCCCATTCGGATTGCCTGCCTATGCCCGTTCGCGCTCGCGCTCCATCGTGTTGCGCGGGGCGATCAGTATCCAGACGAGGCCGCCGGGGCGGAAATCGATCTCGACGCTGCCGCTGAAGGACGCGGCGGCATGGGTCTTCGTCACGGTGGTGCCGAAGCCGGTCTCGGTCGGAGGCTTGACGGGCGGACCGCCGCTTTCCGTCCATGTGACTCGGATCATTGGTCCGCTGTCGCCGGCTTCATTCGCCCACTCGATGGCGATCCTGCCTTCAGGGGCAGAAAGCGCACCGTATTTCACCGAATTCGTCGCAAGCTCATGCAGGATCAGCCCAAGGTTTTGCACGGCTTCGGGCTTCAGCAGAAAGTCGTTGCCCAGGACGTCGAGTTGCTGCGGGCCTTGCAGAAAGGTGGCGAGATGGATGTCGATCACCCGGCGCAGCGAAACGCCCGACCATTGTTCGCTGGTCAGCACTTCGATCGATCGAGCCAATCCCTCCAGCCGGTCGGCGACGGCACGCTGGAAGGTATCGACACTATCCGTCTGCCGCGCGAGCTGACGGGTCATCGCCTGGGCAAGCGCCAGCAGGTTCTTGGTGCGGTGGACGAGCTCATGCATGACGAAATGCAGCCGGTCTTCCGTGACGCTGCGATCGAAGGATGCATTGGAAAGCGCGACGGCCACCTGGTTGGCTTCGACAACGCTGGTTTCGACCGGGGCGACGATCTCGCCGCGGCCCATGCGGTCTGCCATGTCAGCAATGCTCTGTATGGTGGTCCGCACCTGGCGCGCCAGGGCATAGACGGCGATCAACGCCACCAGCAGCAAGGTGACGCCGCCGTAGATCAGGAAGCGCCAGGTGCTCATCAGCGAGGATTGTGCCGAGGCGACAGGCCCCCAGACGACCGCTTTCCATGACCATCCGGAGATCTGGGCATAGCCAAGCAGCGAGTGCGGCAGGACCTTGTCATCCTGATAGACGCCGCTCGATGCAATCAGCTTGGAGAGAATTTCCTTGTTGAACACGTCGCCCGGCGCGTGGATCGTCGGCCCGCCGGCGGCAACGACATGGCCCGATTTGTCGAGGACCGCTGCCGACCAGCCCGGCGGCAAAGCCTCCGTAGAGATGAGCTTGGCAAGATCATCGGCATCCTGGGTTATGGCCAGGGCGGCGCCTGCCGGTGAATGTTCGAGCGGCAAGGTGACGTTATAGACCCACCGGTGGATGGTTGAGCCCACGAAGACGTCGGAGGTTTCGATGCGCCCGGAATCGAGCGCGGATTGCAGCGCAGTGATATTGCCCGTCTTGCCGAGCGGCTTGCTAAGAGGCCAGCGGGTGTTCAGCCTGATATCGCCATCCTTGTTCATCAGCAGGACGAAGAGGGAATCGGTGCGCAAGACCGTCTCCGTCCGGGCGAAGAAGGTGGCTATGTCGTTTTGCTCCAGCTCCGGTGAAGAGGAAAGCAGTCGCAGCGTCGTCGCCATGTCCTGCAATTGCCGATCGATGACGCGCGCCAGAGCCTGGGCGTCCTGAACGGTATCGCCCTTCAATGCGTCGCGCTCATTGTCTTCGAGCTGAACCAGGAGCAAGGCGACAAAGGCCAGAATAGGCAAGGCGATCGCCAGTGCGATGGCGATCAGATAAGCCCCAATTGACGCCTTAGGGAAATGTGGCTTCCTCATGGTGCGATCAACCGATCGTAACTCCATGACGATGGGAAACATTGGCAAAAGCGGAAAGATTGGTTCTCGTCGTCATGCCAAGCGCCCCCATGCCTAGTCCCGAGCTACATGCTCTCGAAGCGCCCATGTTAGGGCGCGGTAAATTACCTTGCAACATCTGAAAAGTCATTGCCGCGAAATCATAAGCGATCTCGGATATTTACGACCATAAAGATGTATTCCTGCGGTTGCGGCAACCGTGCCTTCTTCCGGGTCAGTCAAAGCGGGACAGGCGGAAAGGCGAGAGTTGCGGGGCTTTGCAGCCGTCGAGGATTTCCTCGGCGGCAAGCAGTCCGACGAGTGGTGCCAGCGTTACGCCGGAGTGAAGAACGGCGAGATAGAGGCCCGGTACCGCATCGACGCCCCCGAGGATCGGAAAACCATCCTTCGGCGTCGGCCGATAGCCGATGGTATGAAAATCGAGCGTCAGTGCCTCGCCGCCTTTCAATGCTGCCCTGACCTTGGCGAAGAGCTCAGCTGCGGCTTTCTCCGGTTGGTCTCCGGGATTGGTGCCGCCGAAATCGCTGCCGGCGATGATCCGCCCCTCCGCCGTCTGGCGCATGTGCAGTTCCGGCGCCATCACCAGGCCATTCAGCAGTTTGGGAGCGGGCAGGGAGTGGACGATGAGGCCCGGCGGTGTTTCGAGCGGCACATCGATATCCACCGATGCGGCGAGCGCTGCTGTGCCGGCGCCAGCGGCCAGAACGACATGATCGGCAGTTATAACGCCCTGGCTAGTTTCGACGCCGATGATCTTGGCATTATCCCTCAGCAGGCGGGTGACCTCGACGCCGGACAATAGTGTCGCGCCGTGGCGCTCTGCATCTTCCAGCAGCAGCGCGGCGGCTGCGACGGGCTCGACCGCGCCTTCCTCAGCGACATGCAGCGCGTAGTCCGGCGGGGAGGCAAGGCTCGGTTCGATCATTGCACTGGTGGCGCGATTGACAGGCTGTATGCCGTAGCCCCAGCCGTGATGCTGAGCCGCATAGGCGTCCAGCTCCACCTCGGGGAGATCCCAGCTCAATCCGCCGCACCAGGACAGCGGCAGGCCCGGCACCTCCGCCGCCAGTCGCGACCATTCGGCCATGGAGCGATGCCTGAGCCGGAAATAGAACTCCGGATTGCCCCAGCTCGCATTGATCCAGGCGAAGGAATTGGGCGTCGCCACGCCGCCGATCTTTCCGGCAATCACCGTGACTTCAGCGCCCTTGCGCTGGAGGTGCCAGGCGATGGAAGCGCCGATAATTCCGGCGCCGATGACGATGACTTTCTGGGGGGAGGGCATATCGCTGTCTCGTTCGGATGGGGTGCCTCAAGACTAGGCGTTCATCGGCGCAAAGAAAAGCCGCCGGGCGAAGCATCGCCGGCGGCCGAATGTCCTATTGTGGTGCGACCTTTATCAGGCGCCGGCGCCTACGCGCGCCAGGCCATCTCTGGCTGGCTGATAGTTGGGATCGAGATTGACCGCGTGCTGGTAGGAGCGGCGGGCTTTCGCCTTGTCACCCTTGCGCTCATAGACGAAGGCCTGATTTGCCCAGGATTCGGCGACCTTGTTGTTCAGATCGATGGCGTGGTTGAAATCGGCGAAGGCATTGTCGTCGTCATTCTGCGCGAGATAGGAAATGCCGCGGCTGTTGTAGGGCTCCGGCGAGTTCGGCGACAGCGAGATTGCCTTCGAGAAATCGTCAATCGCCTTGTCCTGCTGATTGCGCTTCTGGAAGATCACGCCGCGGCCATTATAGGCGCGGCCATCCGTCGTTCCCAGGCTGATGGCCTTGGAATAGTCGTTGAAGGCATCGTTGTCGCGGCCTGCCTGGCGATAGAGATTGCCACGGCCGATATAGGCGACATCGTAGTTGCCGTTGATCTGCAGCGCTGCATTATAGTCGGCGACCGCTTCCGGCAGCTTGCCCATGTTGCGGTAGATGAGCGCGCGGTTGGCGTAAGCCTGATAGAACTTCGGATTGAGCTGGATCGCCTGATTGAAGTCCCCAAGGGCGCGGTTGAAATCACCGCCACGGCCGTAAGCGGTGCCGCGTACGTTATAGCCTTCCGGATCCTGGGGATTGGCGTTGATGACCGAGGTCAGCGAAGCAATATTTTCCGAGGAGCCCTGCGCCTTGTCGATGCGTATGACGCTATCGGTTGAGGCGGTCTGGCAGCCGGAAAGGCTGATTGCGGCAAAAATTGCCAAAGCCGGCAGAGCCGCGGCGCGCTTCGAAACACGGGAGGAGAGGCTCGAAGTGCGGAACTGTACGAAAGTCGTCATTGCCATTATCGGGTTCGCTTTCCCCATGCGTCATATCAGTCTGTTCTGATTTAATCCGATTTGCGCAGAGAATAAATCAAAAAGGCGGCGGCGAACGACTCGCCCCCGCCACACATACATCTGAAAACGTCCAAAAAACGGCGATTACTTGGCAACCAAGCCTTCGCGCTGAGCACGCTTGCGGGCAAGCTTGCGAACGCGACGAACAGCTTCGGCCTTTTCGCGAGCACGCTTCTGCGACGGCTTCTCGTAATAATCGCGCATCTTCATTTCGCGGAAAATACCTTCGCGCTGCATCTTCTTCTTGAGAGCGCGGAGAGCCTGGTCAACATTGTTATCGCGGACAAGTACCTGCACGAGAATCACGTTCCTTTGGTTTGTTGTTACCAACGGCGACGGCGGCGCCTGGAGGCAAAAAAATAACGTTCGCGCAGCCGTAGCCTTGCGATTGGTTAGGCGGGATAGCAGATCGGTTTGTCAAAGTCTAGCCAGATCGTGAGTTTGCCGGGGAAAAAGCGGCTTGTCGAGGGCTGAATTGGCCCGATAAAGCCATCGCCGCCTCATGATGGTTCTGGCATGAGAATGTGATTTTCGGTGTTTTGCGACACTGACATGCCTGCGCGATGATTCTGGATCACAGTCATTTGTGCGCTACTGCCATTGCCCGATTCCCACCGTGAGATGGTGCAAAGGGGGAGCTACTTTATGGAACCACTCGACTTGGCTTCCGCCGGAAAACTCGGTGCCGCGCTCATGCTTGCTTTCGTCGCTCTTGCCGTAACTCCTGCGCCTGCTGCATCAGGCGAAGTGCATTTCGGTAGGAATGTCCGGGTCGGCGATCATGATTTTTCGCACCAGACTTTTGACAGCAAGCATCGCGCGCAAATTTATCTTTACAACCATAAGCCGCAGAAGCCAGGATGTGTCTGGCGCAGCGACGGCCGTGGTGGCCGGGTGGAGGTTTGTCACCTGCAGCGCAAGTAGGATGGACTGGGGATTATGAGCGATAAGACGATGCCGACGAGCGTTCGATATTACGGACGCCTCACATATGCTGGAATAGCGGTTGTTTTGATAAATCAAGGGGTGAACTGGGATAGGACGGCCAGTCGTCTTGCCGAAGCACCATTGGCCTTCACGATTTTACAGATTGCGATTCTTTGCATCCAAATCTTTTGGGTTTGGCTGGTTGTCCGTAAACGGGCGAACTGGGCGCGTTGGGTGACACTTGGCGGGCAATTCGCTATGATATTTATCATTGGTTTCGGCTTCGGCGTACTCGCTATTAGAGGTCACGCTGAGGGAACGGTTTTCGAATTGATTATGCTAATTTTGATGACCTCGTTTTATTTGTTTGGCGCCTGTCTTCTTTTTACGCGTGACGCAACAATGTGGTTTGTTCCCCAACGGGCATGAATTCGGCCATATCGGCGCAGACTCCGCAGATGACTTGACGTTGTTGTTCGCCCATTCTTTTTGACCGTGTCGAAAGACGGTCCTGAATGCGTCGCAAAAGAGCCGTTGTGTCGGTTTTTGATTTGCGATCTGTATGAGCCATAAAAGGGCGTCATGCCTGAAGGAGTTGAGGGCGAATGCGTAAATACTCGGTTTTTGCCGTGGCAAGGGAAGCGATGCGGGCTCACAAGGGCTGGGAGGCCCAATGGACCTCGCCGGAGCCGCGCAAGGAGTATGACGTCATCATCGTCGGCGCCGGCGGTCATGGCCTGGGCGCGGCCTACTATCTCGCCAAGGAGCATGGCATCACCAATATTGCCGTGATCGAAAAGGGCTGGCTCGGCGGCGGCAATACCGGCCGCAACACCACGATCATTCGCTCGAACTATCTCTATGAAGAGAGCATGCACATCTACGAGCATTCGATGAAGCTCTGGGAGGGGCTTTCGCAGGATCTCAACTACAACGTCATGTATTCGCCGCGTGGCGTGATGATGCTGTCGCACAATGTGCACGACCAGCAGTCCTTCAAGCGGCATATCCACGCCAACCGCCTCTATGGCATCGACAATGAGTGGCTGACGCCGGAGCAGGCGAAGGCTTTTTGTCCGCCGCTCGATATCTCCAAGACGGCCCGCTATCCGATCAATGGCGCTGCCCTGCAGCGTCGCGGCGGTACGGCGCGGCACGATGCCGTCGCCTGGGGCTTTGCCCGTGCGGCGGCCGATCGCGGCGTCCACATCATCCAGAACTGCGAAGTGACCGGCATCCGCCGCGGGCCGGATGGTCGCGTGACCGGCGTCGACACGAGCAAGGGCTTCATTGGCGCCAAGAAGGTCGGCGTTTCAGCCGCTGGCCACACCACGGTGGTCATGCAGATGGCCGGCGTGCGCGTGCCGCTGCAGTCGAGCCCGCTGCAGGCGCTGGTGTCCGAGCCGCTGAAGCCGATCTTCCCCTGCGTTGTCATGTCGAACACGGTGCATGCCTATATCTCGCAGTCCGACAAGGGCGAGCTCGTCATCGGCGCCGGCACGGACCAGTATAATTCCTACAGCCAGACGGGCGGTCTGCAGATCATCACCCATACGCTGGATGCCATCTGCGAGCTCTTCCCGATGTTCCGCCGCGTGAAGATGATGCGCTCCTGGGGCGGCATCGTCGACAATACGCCGGATCGTTCGGCCATCCAGTCGAAGACGCCGGTGCCGGGGCTCTACGTCAATTGCGGCTGGGGCACGGGCGGGTTTAAGGCAACGCCCGGTTCGGCAAATCTCTTTGCGCACCTCATCGCCCGCGACGAGCCGCACAAGTTCAATGCCGGGCTCAATCTGGATCGCTTCCGCACTGGTCGCCTGATCGACGAGGCCGCGGCTGCCGCCGTGGCGCATTGATGCAGGCGGCGGTCGGGATCGCTCTTGCGGCGGGGCTTTCGCTTCCGGCAGGAACGGTCGCGACCGAAGTCAGCGATCTCTTGCCAGGGGTCAAGGATTTTCGCATGCAGGTGATCCATAAGGCGCAGAACGAGACGGAATGGCCCTTCGTGGCCGACAGCGGAACGCTTTTGTGTGCCAAGGTGCTGAACAAACCGGTGGTTTATTTCGTGCCGAAGCAGACGCCGGAGGTGCCAAGGGCATTCGCACTGGATACGGATCTGTTCGGAATGAGCATGGCCAATCTGGGAATGACCTACGTGCTGAAACCCTATGGTTCGCTGGAAGCACTGCTGAAGCGCATAACGCCTTTCGTCATCATGGGACGGCGGCTCTGCGCACAGCCTCCCGGTACAAGCCTTTCGGGCTCCGAGCTTTAACACAGGTAGAAAACGATGCTGCTGATTTACTGCCCCTATTGCGAGGAAGAGCGTTCGGAACTCGAATTCCGCAACGCCGGTGACGCGCATATCGTGCGGCCGGCCAACATTGCCGGGATCTCGGACGAAGAATTCGAGGAATATTTCTTCCTGCGCGACAATCCGAAGGGCCTGATCTTCGAACGCTGGCGGCACATCCATGGCTGCGGCCGCTTCTTCAATGCGGCGCGCGACACCGTGAGCGACCATTTCTACCGCACCTACAAGGCTGGCGAGCCGAAGCCGGATCCGGCTTCGCTCAAGCCTGGCATTGGCGAGCCGATGGCACAGCAACAGAACGAACAAGAACAGACGGCACAAAAAGAGGGATTTGCTGAATGAGCGGCGCCAATCGTATTGCGGGCAAGGGGCGTTTGACGCCGGCCAGAACCGCCCGCTTCACCTTTGACGGCAAAAGCTACACGGCGCTTGAAGGCGATACCGTCGCCTCCGCGCTGCTTGCCAATGGCGTTCATCTCGTCGGCCGGTCATTCAAATACCACCGCCCGCGCGGTATTCTTTCGGCCGGAGCCGAGGAGCCGAATGCGTTGCTCGATATTTCCCGCGATGCGGCGCGGCGCCAGCCGAATGTGCGTGCCAGCGTGCAGGAGGTCTTCGATGGTATGAAGGCGCAGTCGCAGAACCGCTGGCCATCGCTCGCCTTCGATGTCGGCGGCGTCAACAATCTTGCCTCGCCTTTCTTTGCTGCCGGCTTCTACTACAAGACCTTCATGTGGCCGAAGGCGGCCTGGAAGCATATCTATGAACCCTTGATCCGTCGTGCGGCCGGCCTCGGTGTCGCGCCGACGGAAGAGGATCCGGATCACTATGCCAGCCGCTATGCGCATTGCGATGTGCTCGTTGTCGGCGCCGGCATTTCCGGCCTGTCGGCGGCATTGGCCGCTGCCGAAACGGGCGCAAAGGTCATTCTCTGCGACGAGCAGGCGGAAGCCGGCGGCGCACTGCGCTTCGACACCGGCGTCAAGATTGATGGTGTCGAGGGCTACGTCTGGGCGCAAGGGATCGTCGCCAGGCTCAAGGCCATGCCGAATGTCGAGGTGCTGACCCGCACGACCGCCTTCGGTTATTACAACCACAATTTCTTCGGGCTGGCCGAGCGGGTGACCGATCATCTGGCGAAGCCCGGCCGTAATCTGCCGCGAGAACGCCTGTGGCAGGTCCGCGCCAAGCGGGCAATCCTGGCGACCGGCGCCATCGAGCGCCACATGGTGTTTCCGAACAATGACCGTCCGGGCATCATGCTGGCGTCTGCGGCGCGCGCCTATCTCAACCATTACGGCGTCGCCGTCGGTGCGAAGATCGGCGTCTATACCGCGCATGATTCCGCCTATGAAGCCGCCTTCGATCTGAAGCGCGCCGGTGTCTCCGTCGTCGCCATCGTCGATAGTCGCGCTCGCCCGAGCGAGGCTGTACTGGCCGAGGCAAAGCGGCTCGGCATCGAGGTGATGGCCGATTACGCTGTGGTTGACACCTCAGGCAAGCTCCGCGTCTCCTCCATGACGGTTTTGCGCAATGGCAGCTCCGCCACCCGCAAGATTGCGATCGACGCGCTGCTGGTGTCGTCAGGCTGGACGCCGTCGGTGCATCTGTTCTCGCAGTCGCGCGGCAAGTTGAAATTCGATGCGGAGAAGCAGCGCTTCCTGCCTGGCACCTATGTTCAGGATTGCCTTTCCGTCGGCGCATGCAACGGCACGGACGGGCTGCAGGCGGCGATCGAGGAATCACTGGCGGCCGGCGAGCTGATGGCCCGCGCCACCGGCAGCACCAATGGCGGCGAGAAAATCCAGCTTCAGGCAGAGCAGGCTTTCGAATGGACCGGCGGTATGAT
Source organism: Rhizobium sp. AC27/96 (assembly GCF_001692325.1). Taxonomy (GTDB): domain Bacteria; phylum Pseudomonadota; class Alphaproteobacteria; order Rhizobiales; family Rhizobiaceae; genus Rhizobium. Next base: position 107,170 of record NZ_LXKN01000070.1, read on the forward strand.
CGGTGCGGCCGAAGGCGCCGGACCGGACACGAATGCCAAGGCTTTCGTCGATTTCCAGCATGACGTTTGCGCCAAGGATATCCGCCTTGCCGTGCGCGAGGGCATGCATTCCATCGAGCATATCAAGCGCTTCACCACCAACGGCATGGCCTCCGACCAGGGCAAGCTTTCCAACATGCACGGGCTGGCGATTGCCGCCGAAATGTTGGGCAAGGATATTCCGCAGGTTGGCCTCACCACCTTCCGCGCGCCCTATACGCCCGTCACCTACGGCACGCTGATCAGCCATTCGCGCGGATCTCTGTTCGATCCCGCCCGCAAGACGCCGATGCATGCCTGGGAAGAGGCGTATGGCGCGATCTTCGAGGATGTCGGCAACTGGAAGCGTGCCTGGTTCTACCCTCGCGCTGGCGAGACCATGCATGAGGCCGTCAATCGCGAGTGCCGCACGGCGCGTGATGTGGCCGGCGTGTTCGATGCCTCGACACTCGGCAAGATCGAAGTGGTCGGGCCGGATGCGGCCGAGTTCTTGAACCTGATCTACACCAATGCCTGGGATACGCTGAAGCCCGGCCGCTGCCGCTACGGCATCATGACCCGCGAGGATGGCTTCGTTTATGATGACGGTGTCGTCGGGCGCCTGGCCGATGACCGCTTCCATGTGACAACCACGACTGGCGGCGCGCCGCGCGTGCTGCATCATATGGAAGATTATCTCCAGACTGAATTCCCGCATCTGAAGGTGTGGCTGACCTCGACGACCGAGCAATGGGCCGTCATCGCCGTACAGGGTCCGAAGGCGCGCGAAATCATCGAGCCGCTGGTCGAGGGGCAGGATCTTTCCAACGAGGCCTTCCCGCATATGAGCGTGGCTGAGTGCAAGGTCTGCGGCGTGCCGGCCCGGCTGTTCCGCGTCTCCTTCACCGGTGAAGTCGGCTACGAAATCAACGTGCCGGCCGATTATGGCCAGTCTGTTCTGGAAGCCGTCTGGGCCCGGGCCGAGCCGCTGGGCGCTTGCGCCTACGGCACTGAGACCATGCACGTGCTGCGCGCGGAGAAGGGCTACATCATCGTCGGCCAGGATACCGACGGCACAGTGACGCCAGATGATGCCGGTCTTTCCTGGGCCGTTTCCAAGAAGAAGACCGATTTCGTCGGCATTCGCGGCTTGAAGCGACCCGATCTTATCAAGGAAGGCCGCAAGCAGCTCGTCGGCCTCGTCACGCGGGACCCGAAGGTGGTGCTGGAGGAAGGCGCGCAGATCGTCGCCGATCCGAACGAGCAGAAGCCGATGACCATGCTTGGCCATGTCACTTCGGCCTACTGGTCGGAAAATCTCGGCCGCTCCATCGCCTTCGCGCTGGTCGCCGGCGGTCGCGAGCGCATGGGCAAGACGCTCTATGTGCCGATGCCGGACAAGACGATATCAGTCGAGGTGACGGATCTGGTGTTCTTTGACAAGGAAGGAGGCCGGATCAATGGCTGATATCGCTGCCCGTAAACTGCCGCTCGCCGGCCGCCATGGCGGTTCTTCCACCGTCCGCCTAACGCCGGCCGCACCCGCAAGCCGCATTGCGCTGCGGGCGCCGGCTGATTCCATCGGCGGGCTTTCGCAGGCGCTCGGCCTGCAAGTGCCGAACCGGCCGAAGACTTCGGCCAGCGTTAACGGGCGTCATGCGCTCTGGCTCGGCCCGGATGAATGGCTCGTCATCGATGAGAATGGCGCGGATCTGGTCGGTCTTGCGGCAGCGGCCGGTGTGTTGCATTCGGCGACCGATGTCTCGCATCGCAACACCGCTATTATCGTCTCCGGTCCCGGAGCCGAGGCAACGATCTCGGGCGGCTGCCCGCAGGATCTTTCGCTTGAGGCCTTTCCGGTCGGCGCCTGCTCGCGCACGCTGCTCGGCAAGGTCGAAGTCGTGATCCTGCGTCTCGATGCGGAAACTTTCCGCGTCGAAGTCTGGCGCTCGTTTTCCGATTATGCCTTCGGCCTTCTGAGTGAAGCCGCGGAGGATGCGGGTCTTTAGGCTCGACAGGCCTTCGCGGGTAGAGCCAACGCAAAATCGGGTCAAGGCATGACAACCACGGCTGATGGCAATCGATCTTGTTTGCCATCAGTTTCGGTCACATATTGGTTGTATCGGCGAGGTCGAAATACTCACCTTCAACCGGCGCACTGGGACGCGCGACACAAAGGTCATGCCCATGGGCTCTGACAAAGACGGCCTTGAAGTTGATTCCAAGTCGTGGACGGGCACGGGATCTGCTGAAAGCGGTTTCGGAAAGACAGAAAACTCAGAATTCTCTTGGCGAGAAGCTCTTTCTTTCGACAGGGTTCTGAAATTCATGTTTTTTCTGACTGCCAGTCAGATATTAATTACGGCGATTCTTCACGTTGCTTACCATTTCTTCGATGGGACACTCAGCCCAAATATCGACTCTGTGGTGAACGAGCTATTTTTCAGCGGATCGCATTTTTCATATAATCTGAAGATCAAGTTGGAAATCTGCGGCGCTATCATTCTTATCAAAGCAATTGCTCTTCTGATCCGAAGAACCACCCGGCTCTTGCAACGGTTTTAAGATTCCTCCGGCCGATCCTTCGGATCGAACTGCGATATGGTCGTCCATGTCGCAGTTAGCGCCGGCTTGCGCTCGTTCTCGATTTCGACCGTCACATCATAGGTCAGCATCAGCATATTGGCGCCGCGCAGCCGGGTTTCGGCAAGGTTGAAGCGGCCGCGCACGCGTGCGCCGCACTTCACTGGCGACATGAAGCGGATCTTTTCGAAGCCGTAGTTGATGCCCATGATCTGCTCGCGGATCTTCGGCAGGGCGCTGTAGTTCATCGCCGAGAGCAGTGAAAGCGTCAGAAAGCCGTGGGCGATGGTGCCGCCATAGGGCGTTTCCGCCTTGGCGCGTTCCGGATCGACATGGATGAACTGGTGGTCGTGCGTCGCATCGGCGAAGGTGTCGATCATCGTCTGGTCGACTTCGATCCAATCGGAGACGCCGATCTCCGTTCCCACACATTTCATGATCTCAACAAGTGAGGTATCGCCGGGCATTCCATCCTCGTCTATCTAAAGGGCCACTGGCCCTTTCTGGCGAATTGGGACGGAAAGTGCAACCGGCGTCAGGATTCGACGAAGAAACCGACGGAGCGGGCGGGGATCGTGATCTGCTCACCGGCTGATGTTTCACCGGCAGGGCTCAGTTGCGACCAGTCGCCTTTTTCGGATGGCGGCAGAGTGGCGTGGAGCTCATCGGCGGTTCGATTGAACAGCATGGCAAGGCGTGTCGGCCGGCCGGCATTGCGGTCCTGTGTCTCGATCGCCATGCCGAGCACACCGGCTGCCGGCGCATCCCAGTCCGGCACGGTCATCGGCGTACCCGCGGCCGAAAACCAGACGACGTCGCCGTCTCCCTTGAAGAAATCCATATCGCTGAAAGCGCTGAAACGGCGGCGCAGGCCGGCAAGCCACGCGGTGTGACCGATCAGCTCGTCGTCCAGCGTCTTCCAGTCCATCCAGGTGATGGCATTGTCCTGGCAATAGGCGTTGTTGTTGCCTTGCTGGGTGCGGCCGCCTTCGTCACCTGATGTCAGCATGATCGTTCCGCGTGTGGCAAACAGCGTCGAAAGCATGGCTTTGATGTCGGCACGGCGGCTGTTCTGGATGGCCTGGTCGTCTGTCTTGCCTTCGACACCATTGTTCCAGGAGAAATTCTCGTTGTGGCCGTCGCGATTGTTCTCGCCATTGGCTTCATTGTGCTTGCCGGCGTAGGAGACGATGTCCATCAGCGTGAAACCGTCATGGGCGGCGAGGAAGTTAACGCTGCGCGTCTGCGTGCGGCCGTCGCGACCGAAGATGGAAGAGGAGCCAGCAAGGATGGTTGCGAGATCGCCAATCCTGATGTCGTTGCGCCAGAAGCGGCGCAGGTCGTCGCGAGCGCGGTCGTTCCATTCGAGAAAGGGTGCCGGAAAATTTCCCAGTTGATAGCCGCCGGGACCGATGTCCCATGGTTCGGCGATGAGGATGCGATCCTGCAACACCTCATCCGCCAGCATGGTGCGCAGCGTGACGCTTTCGGGATCGAACCCCTTGCTGCCGCGCCCGATCACCGGGGCGAGGTCGAAACGGAAACCGTCGATGCCAGCGTGCTGGACGAAATGGCGCAGGCTGTCGATGATCAGCCTGCGCGTCGCCGGCTGGTCGCAGGCGACGGTGTTGCCGGTGCCGGTATCGTTGACCAGCGTGCCGGGCTGATCCGGCAGGCTGCGGAAATAGGTGGGGTTGTCGAGGCCGCGCAGCGACAACGTCGGCCCCTGGCGGTCGCTTTCGCCGGTGTGATTGAAGACGAGATCGAGGATGACGGCGATCCCTTCGGCGTGAAGGGCCGCGACCGTCTCGCGTAATTCCTTGATGCCGCCGGGCACGAGGCGCGGGTCGAGCGCCATGAAGCCGACGGGATTATAGCCCCAGCCATTGGTAAGGCCGAGCGGCGGCAGGTGACGTTCGTCGATCCAGGCGGTGATCGGCATCAGTTCGACGGCATTCACCCCTAGGCGTTTGAGGTGTGCGATGACGGAGGGATGAGCGAGGGCACCGAGCGTGCCCCGCTGCTTCGCCGGCACATCCGGGTGCAGCATGGTGAAGGGCCTGACGGCGATCTCATAGATCAGCCCGCCCGGCTGAAACAACGGCTTGGCGGGGGCAACGGCGACATCGCGCGAGACGATCGCTTTCGGCATGAGATCGCGCGTATCTTCGCCGACTATTCCCAGACGCGGATCATATTGGAAGGCTCGGTCGATCTCCCGGGCGTAGGGGTCGATCAGCAGTTTCGAAGGGTCGAACCACAGGCCGCGATCAGGGTCGTAAGTACCGTGGGCGCGCAGGCCGTAGCGCATGCCCTGCTTGGCGTGCTTGACGAAAACACGATGCTCATCGCCATCGCGGACCAATGGCAGCCGCACGACTTCCTTCTTGCCCTCCGCATCGAACACGCAAAGCTCGATCCGCTCGGCATTCCGGGACCAAACGGCAAATTCGGCGCCCGTATCGGTGAGAGTAGCGCCAAGGGAGCGGATCGTCGGCTCTGACATGCTCGGGCTTTCCGGATGGCTGGAGTTCGTCCCCTCTCCCTGCTTGCGGGGAGAGGGCTAGGGTGAGGGGCCGAGCGTCCTGCAAAGCTCTGAGGCCGCCGCAAATCCTGAGAAAGCCCCTCATCCGACCAGTCGCTACCTCACGTCGTTCGGAAGCGACTGGCCACCTTCTCCCCGCATATGCAGGGAGAAGGGGCTTAGGCCTTGGTTCAGGTAATAACCGTCGGCTCGGCGCGGCCGGTGCGGCCCTTGATATCGGCGATATCCTGGGCTGCGGTGATGAGGTCGGCGAGCGCTTCCTGCGTTTCGATATTGTGACGGGTCGAATCGGGCTCGTAGCGTTCGATGTAGACGCGCAGCGTCGCGCCCGTCGTGCCGGTGCCAGAGAGGCGGAAGACGACGCGGGAGCCGCCCTCGAACAGAATGCGGATGCCCTGATGCTGGCTGACCGACTTGTCGACCGGATCGTGATAGGCGAAGTCATCGGCGGCAGAAACGGTGAGATCGCCAAATTTCGTGCCCGGCAGCGTCGGCAGCTTTTCGCGCAGCGCTGTAATCAGGCCATTGGCCGCATCGGTGTCGACGCCTTCATAGTCGTGGCGGGAATAATAGTTGCGGCCGTAGGTAGCCCAATGCTGCGTGACGATGTCGATCACGCTTTCGCCACGTACTGCGAGAATGTTGAGCCAGAGCAGCACGGCCCATAGGCCGTCCTTTTCGCGGACGTGATTGGAGCCCGTGCCGGAGCTTTCTTCGCCGCAGATCGTCGCCATGCCGGCATCGAGCAGGTTGCCGAAGAATTTCCAGCCCGTCGGCGTCTCGTACATGCCGATGCCGCGCTTTTCGGCGACGCGGTCGGCAGCGCCGCTGGTCGGCATGGAGCGGGCAATGCCGGCGATGCCGTGCGAATAGCCGGGCGCCAGGTTGGCGTTGGCGGCCAGAATCGCCAGGCTGTCCGACGGCGTAACGTAGATGCCCTTGCCGATAATCAGGTTGCGGTCGCCGTCACCGTCCGATGCTGCGCCGAAATCGGGCGCATCGTCACCCATCATCTCGTCGTAAAGCTCCTTGCAGTGGACGAGGTTCGGGTCAGGGTGGTGGCCGCCGAAGTCAGGCAGCGGCAGGAAGTTGCGCACCGAGCCGTCGGGCGCGCCAAGGCGGATCTCGAAGATCTCCTTGGCATAGGGGCCGGTGACCGCGCTCATGGCATCGAAGTGCAGGCGGAAACCGAGGCTGATCAGGTTGCGGATGGCGCCGAAATCGAACAGCTCCTCCATCAGCGCCGCATAGTCTTCGACGGGATCGATGACCGAAACAATCATCCCGCCGACATCTTCGCGTGCGATGCGGTCAAGATTGATGTCCGGGAAATCGGCGATCTTGTAGCTGTCGATGACCTTGGAACGCTCGAAAATGGCGTCGGTGATCTTTTCCGGAGCCGGGCCGCCATTGCCGATATTGTACTTGATGCCGAAGTCTTCGGTCGGGCCGCCTGGATTGTGGCTGGCCGACAGGATGATGCCGCCGAAGGCCTTGTATTTGCGGATGATGTTCGAGGCTGCGGGCGTCGAGAGGATGCCGCCCTTGCCGACCATCACCTTGCCGAAGCCATTTGCGGCGGCCATCTTGATGGCCTTCTGGATGACATCGCGATTGTAGTAACGACCGTCGCCGCCGATGACCAGGGTCTTGCCCTGATAGCCTTCGAGCGAATCGAAAATCGACTGGATGAAGTTTTCCGCGTAATTCGGCTGCTGGAATTCGGGAACCTTCTTTCGCAGGCCGGAAGTACCGGGTTTCTGATCCGCGTAGGGGGTAGTGGATACGGTTTTAATCATCGGGTTAAGCGCCTCTCGAGACTAGACTGGAGTAGAGAGCGGCGTAGCGTTCTGCGCTCCTGCCCCAGGATACGTCGGATTTCATGCCCTGCTTTTGCATCTGCGTCCAGACCTTTCGATCCTGGAAAAGATGCATGGCTCGGCGCATCGCCTGTAGCAACCCCTCGGCGGTGACGGGCGAAAACTGAATGCCGGTTGCGACCTTGGCCTGCAGCGCGGCGTGGTTGGCGTCGACAATGGTATCGTTGAGGCCGCCCGTGCGGGCTACGATCGGCAAGCAGCCATAACGTAAGCCATAAAGCTGCGTGAGGCCACAGGGTTCGAAGCGCGAGGGGATGATAATCGCGTCGCAGCCGGCCTGCATCAGATGTGACATCGGCTCGTTATAGCCGGCCGATACGCCGATACGGCCGCGATGGCGGCCGGCTGCGGCAAATAGCGCACCTTCCAGCGCAGCGTCGCCGGCGCCCAATATGGCAAGCTTGCCGCCCATCTGGACGATCTCGCCGGCAATGCTGGCAAGGAGGTCCATGCCCTTTTGCCAGGTGAGGCGGCTGACGACGCAGAAGATCGGTCCGTCATCGCTATCAAGTCCGAAATGTTCGGTCACGCGTTGGCGGTTGACGATGCGGTCCTTCAGCGTTGCAGCGCTATAGGTCTGCGCGATCATCGGATCGGTCGCGGGATTCCAGACATCGTCGTCAATGCCGTTGACGATGCCGTGCAGGCTGCTTGTCCTGCTGGCAATGACGCCTTCGAGACCCATGCCGAATTCCGGGGTCAGGATTTCCTCGGCATAGGACGGGCTGACGGTTGTCAGTGCATGGGCCGTCTGCAAACCGCCCTTCAGAAAGCCGACATCGCCATAATATTCGACGCCTTCCATGGAAAAGGCGTGCGCGGGCAGGCGCAGGCCGGGAAAGATATCGGGACCGAACTGGCCCTGGAAGGCAATGTTGTGGATGGTAAGCACGCTCGGCAATTCCGGCGTCGCAGAGTAGCGCATGTAGACCGGCACCATGGCCGACTGCCAGTCATGCGCATGCACCAGATCGGGTTGCCAGCCGGGCAGGCGGCCGGCGGCGATTTCCGCAGCGGCCAGCGACAAGGCGGCAAAACGCCGCCAGTTGTCGGGATAATCCTTGCCCATCGCATCGACATAGGGTCCGCCAGTGCGATTGTAATAGGCCGGCGCATCCAGAACGAGGAAGGAAATGCCGGCATGCTCGACTTCCAGCAGGGTCGCCTTTTCGCCGAGCAGATCCGCGAACTCGAAACGGATCACGGGGTCGCGGATCGCTTTCAGGACCGCGGGATAGCCTGGAATGAGGGTCTTGGTCTCGACGCCGAAGGGTTTCAGCGCGATAGGCAGGGCGCCGGCCACATCGGCCAGCCCCCCTGTCTTGATCAGAGGGAAGACTTCGGACGAAACCGAGAGGACCTTCATCTGCTACAAATCCAGCTTGTCGATCATCGATTGCGTGATCAGGCAGATGCCACTTTCCGTGCGGCGCCAGCGCTTGGCGTCGAGCTCCGGATCCTCGCCGACGATCAGGCCCTCGGGAATGGTGACGCCATGATCGATGACGACGTTCTTAAGCTGCGCGCGCCGTCCGACCTTGACGCTCGGTAGCACGACGGCTCCCTCCAGCTTGGAGTAGGAATTGGCGCGCACGCCGGTGAACAGCAGGCTGTTGTAGAGGCTGGCGCCTGAAATGATGCAGTCGCCGGCAACGACCGAGGAGACGGCCGAACCGCGGCGGTCTTCGTCGTCATGAACGAACTTGGCAGGAGGGCTGATTTCCGCATAGGTCCAGATCGGCCAGGACTTGTCGTAGATGTCGAGCTCCGGCACCACGGCGGTCAGGTCGATATTGGCCTGCCAGTAGGCATCGATCGTGCCGACATCGCGCCAATAGGCCTCGCGCTCGAAATCCGAGCGGACGCAGGACTGCGTGAAGCGGTGCGCGACGGCTTTGCCGTTCTTGACGATGTAGGGGATGATGTCCTTGCCGAAGTCGCGGCTGGAATTCGGATCGGCTGCGTCGCGCTTCAGGCATTCGATCAGGAACTTGGTGTGGAAGACATAGATTCCCATCGAGGCAAGCGCGAAATCCGGATTGCCGGGAATGCCGGGCGGATCAGCAGGCTTCTCGACGAAATCGATAATCTCGTCCTTCTCGTTGACATGCATGACGCCGAAGCCGACCGCTTCCATGCGGGGCACCTCGAGGCAGCCGATGGTAACCTGGGCGCCTGAATCGACGTGCTGCTGCAGCATCCATTCATAGTCCATTTTGTAGATATGGTCGCCGGCTAGGATGACCATGTATTCCGGGCCGTAGGGCTCGATGATGTCGATGTTCTGGTAGACGGCGTCTGCCGTGCCTTCGTACCATTGGGTTTCCGAGACGCGCTGCGAGGCCGGCAGGATATCGAAACTTTCGTTTCGCTCGGGGCGGAAGAAGTTCCAGCCGCGCTGCATGTGGCGGATCAGCGAATGCGCCTTGTACTGGGTGGCGACACCGATGCGGCGGATACCGGAGTTGAGTGCGTTGGAGAGGGCGAAATCGATGATGCGGGTCTTGCCGCCGAAATAGACGGCCGGCTTGGCGCGACGGTCGGTGAGTTCCTTCAGTCGGCTGCCTCGACCCCCGGCAAGAACGTAGGCCATGGCGTCGCGTGCCAGCGGCTGGAAACGTTTTTCTACCATTTTATTCCTCCCTGTCCGTAATGATCTCAAAATTCCGGTTCGAGCATGATGGTTGCCAATGGAGGCAGCGTTATTGTCGCTTGTATGCCTCCACCAGCATTAACGGCCTGTACACGCCCGCCGTTCCCCTTGCCGCTGCCGCCATAAATGTCGGCATCGGTATTCAGTATTTCACGCCACCGCCCCTCAGCTGGCAAGCGCAACGTATAATTCTCACGGTAGACTGGCGTAAAATTGGTGATGACCGCAACGGGTTTTTCACCGGGCGCCTTGCGCAGCCAGGCAAAGACCGAATTCTCGAAATCGTCGACGACGAGCCACTCGAAGCCTTCGCCTTCGCAGTCGCGCGCATGCAGGGCCGCCTTGCTGCGATAGGTGAAGTTGAGATCGCGCACGAGGCGCCGCATGCCCTCATGCATGCGGTATTGCAGCAGGTTCCAGTCCAGCGCGCGCTCTTCGCTCCATTCACTCCACTGCGCGAATTCCTGGCCCATGAACAGCAGCTTCTTGCCGGGATAGCCCCACATGAAGGCATAATAGGCCCGCAGATTGGCGAACTTCTGCCAGTCGTCGCCGGCCATCTTGGCAATCAGCGATCCCTTGCCGTGCACCACTTCGTCATGGGAAAGCGGCAGCACGAAGTTTTCCGAGAAGGCGTAGATGAGGCCGAAGGTCAGCTCATTGTGATGATACTTGCGGTGCACGGCCTCGCGGGAGAGATAGCTCAGCGTGTCATGCATGAAGCCCATGTTCCACTTGAAGCCGAAGCCGAGGCCGCCTTCGTGAACGGGCTGCGAGACTTTCGGCCAGGACGTCGATTCCTCGGCGATCGTCATCACGCCCGGATGAGCGCCATAGACCCTGGTGTTCATCGACTGGAGGAAGCGGACAGCCTCGAGGTTCTCGTTGCCGCCATATTCGTTGGGGATCCATTCGCCGTGCTTGCGGGAATAATCGAGGTAGAGCATGGAGGCGACGGCATCGACGCGCAAACCGTCCAAGTGGTATTTTTCTGCCCAGAAGAGTGCATTGTTCTCCAGATAGGAGAGAACCTCGGTACGGCCGAAATTGTAGATCGCCGTATTCCAGTCGGGGTGAAAGCCCTTGCGCGGGTCTTCATGCTCATAGAGGGCGGTGCCGTCGAACCAGCGCAAGCCATGTTCGTCGGTCGGGAAATGCGCCGGCACCCAATCGAGAATGACGCCGATGCCGACCTTGTGGCAGCCGTTGACGAAGCGGGCAAAACCCTCCGGTTCGCCGAAGCGGGCTGTCGGAGCATAAAGACCGGTGGTCTGATAGCCCCAGGAGGGATCATAGGGATGCTCGGTGATCGGCAGAAACTCGATATGGGTGAAGCCCATGTCGACGCAGTAGGGGATCAGCCGCGAGGCTAGTTCGTCCCAGGAGAGCATGGAGCCGTCGTCGCGACGCTGCCACGAGGCTGCGTGCACTTCGTAGATGCTGATGGGCTGGCGGCGCTGATCGACGCTTGCCCAATGCTCGCGATGGGCTGCATCCTCCCAGACTTGGGTCAGTTCGTTTGCCGTGACGGAAGCGGTCTTGGGCCGCAGCTCGCTGCGGCGGGCGAAGGGATCGGCCTTGAGCGGCAGCACGACGCCGTCATTGCCGCGTATTTCGAACTTGTAGGCGACACCGGCTGGGACATCCGGCGCGAAGATCTCCCAGATGCCGGAATCCGATCTGTAGCGCATGACATGCCGGCGGCCATCCCAGTTGTTGAAGTCGCCGACGACCGAGACGCGCTGGGCGTTCGGCGCCCAGACGGCAAAATGGAACCCCTGGACGCCTTCGTGCTTCAGGGGATGGGCGCCCATCTTGTCGAACAGACGCAGATGCGTGCCCTGACGGGCGAAATAGTCGTCCATCGGCCCGAGAACCGGGCCGAAGCTGTAGGGATCGGTCACCGCCCATTCGGCGTCGCCGCGCCGGGCGCGATAGCGCACCGGCTGCTGCTTGCTCAGTTTCACATCGCCGGAAAAGAAGCCCGCCGGATCAAGGCAATCCAGTTCGCCGATGACCGAGCCGTCGAGCGCCAGGGCAGTGACGGCTTCCGCGCCGAGAATGAAACAGCGCGCCACAAACCCGTCATCCGTCCGATGCACGCCGAGCACGGCAAACGGGTTGGAATGCGTGCCTGCGAGAATTGCAGCAATATCGTCTGCCGAAATATCCCTCAAGCTTGTGCCGTCAGCGGGTCTCTTCGGCTTTTTCATCCAGCTCTCCAGATTTCCTTGGCATATTGACGGATCGTCCGATCGGAGGAGAACCAGCCCATGCGAGCAGTGTTGTTGATCGTCTTGGCATACCATTCGGAGGGATTGGCCCAGAGGATATCGACTTCGCGCTGAGCTGCGGCGTAGGCATCGAAATCGGCGGCGACCATGAACCAGTCGTGACTGTAGATGCCCTCAATCAGGTTGGCATAACGGCTGCGATCGTCCGGCGAGAAGACGCCGGAAGCGATGGCCGAAAGCGCCTGTGCGAGTTCGCGCGAGCGTTCGATGACGGCGCGGGGATCGTGGCCGTCGCTGCGCAGGCTGGCGACTTCATCGGCTTTCAGACCGAAGATGACGATATTGTCTTCGCCGACATTGTCGCGCATTTCGACATTGGCGCCATCGAGCGTGCCGATGGTCAGCGCGCCGTTGAGGCCGAATTTCATGTTGCCGGTGCCGGAAGCTTCCATGCCGGCGGTGGAGATCTGCTCGGAGAGATCGGCGGCCGGAACCATGACTTCGGCGAGAGAGACATTGTAGTTCGGGACGAAGACGACCTTCAGCAGGCCACGCACCGACGGATCATTATTGATGACGCGGGCGACATCGTTGATCAGCTTGATGATGAGCTTCGCATTGTGATAGCTCGGCGCCGCCTTGCCGGCGAAGAGCTTGACGCGCGGTTGCCAGTCCAGCTCGGGATGCGAACGGATCTGGTCGTAGAGAGCCACGGTCTCGATGATGTTGAGAAGCTGGCGCTTGTATTCGTGGATGCGCTTGATCTGAATGTCGAACATCGCATTCGGATCGAGCTTGATGCCCATCCGGCTCGCAACGAGATTGGACAGCTGCACCTTGTTGGCGCGTTTGACCGCGGCAAACTTCTCCTGGAAGGCGCTGTCGTGGGCGAATTTGTCGAGCGGCTTCAGCTTTTCGGCATCGTCGAGGAAATCGTCGCCGATGGCTTCGCGGATAAGGCCGGTCAGGCCCGGATTGCACTGCATCAGCCAGCGGCGCGGCGTGATGCCGTTCGTCTTGTTGTTGATGCGGTCCGGATAGAGCTTGTGCAGGTCGGCGAAGACGGTGACCTTCATCAGGTCGGTGTGCAGCGCCGATACGCCGTTGATCGAATGCGAGCCGACAAAGGCGAGATTGCCCATGCGCACGCGCCGGTCGCCGTTTTCATCGATCAGGGAAATAGAGCGGATTTCGGTGTCGCTGAAATTGCGGGCCTTGCGGGCCTCGACCAGAATCTTCGCATTGATGGCGTAGATGATCTGCATGTGGCGCGGCAGCAGCCGTTCGAACAGCGGCACCGGCCAGCTTTCGAGCGCTTCCGGCAGCAGCGTATGGTTCGTATAGCCGAAGGTCTCGCGGGTGATGTTCCAGGCCTTGTCGAACTCGAGGCCGTGGACGTCGACCAGCAGGCGCATCATTTCAGCGACGGAGACGGCCGGATGGGTGTCGTTCAGCTGGATTGCGACCTTGTCGGCGAGGTTGGTCAGGTCGTCATACTGCTGCAGATGGCGGCGAATAATGTCCTGCAGCGAGGCCGAGGAGAAGAAGAATTCCTGGCGCAGTCGCAGTTCCTGGCCGGCGGGGGTTCCGTCTGCCGGATAGAGGACGCGCGTCAGGCTCTCCGCCTTGTTGCTTTCGCGTAGCGCGCCGATATGGTCGCCCGCGTTGAAGGCATCGAGCAGGATCGGATCGATCGGCTGTGCCGACCAGAGACGCAGCGTGTTAACGCGCTTGCCGCGCCAGCCGACGACGGGCGTGTCGAATGCGGCGGCGATAACACGTTCCGCCGGCTTCCACACATAGCGGGGCTGGTCGTCATGGCTGCTTGCCGTCTCGACGGCGCCGCCAAAGCCGATTTCGTAGGCGCTTTCCTGGCGTTCGAATTCCCAAGGGTTGCCGTGGGCGAGCCAGGTTTCCGGCAGTTCCACCTGCCAGCCATCGGCCATCTGCTGCCGGAACAGGCCATGCACGTAGCGAATGCCATAGCCGTAGGCCGGCACATCGACGGTCGCCATGGATTCCATAAAGCAGGCGGCGAGGCGGCCGAGACCGCCATTGCCGAGTGCTGCGTCCGGCTCGAGCCCGGCGATGACGCGAACGTCGACACCGAGCGAGGTCAGCGCGTTGGTGATTTCTTCCATCAAGCCGAGATTGGAGACGGCGTCGCGCATCAGGCGGCCGATCAGGAATTCGAGCGATAGATAGTATACGCGCTTGGCGCCGGTCTCGTAGACGCGGCGGGTGGATTCCATCCATCTGTCGATAACGCGGTCGCGAATGACGAGGATCGTTGCCGTCAGCCAATCGTGTGGCTTGGCCACTTTCGCATCCTTGCCGATGCGATAGGTCAGGCGCTCGATGATTTCTTCCGCAAGGATTTCGGGGCGGGAAATGCGCGGGGCGGGAACGGGGAGATCGGCCTTCGTCAAATTATTCATACTATCAACTCTCGCCATTTGTGATTTATATTCAGAGTGTTATGCCCAATAAATCAAATTTCCTTTCCGTTTCACTATCAGTTTACGCACTGATGTAAAGCAGTTGCAATATGCGAGTTGGGCAGATGCGAAAATAGCCGCCAAACGTTTCCCATTCGCGGGAAAAGACTTGATTCCGATGATGTTTCAGGCTCTTATTCGCGGATTGATGAAAAACAAAAGCCGCGCGATACTCGTTTCGCGCGGCTTTTGTTTTAATGGCTATTTATGGTTGCTTGAGGCGGGACCCAGGCAAGGTCACTTCGTCAGGAGCGTCATCTGCTTGGAGGTTTCCGTGGCGATCGTCTTGAAGGCCGCAACCAGATCCGACATCTGCTGTGCGGCAAAGTAGTTTGATGAACCTGATGCGCAATTCTGCAACAGGGTTTGGCCGCGCGCCGGAGCCATGAAGGCAACAGTGTAGATTTGGACACCGGCGGCCTTTGCGGCATTGCACGTCGTCAGCGTCTTCTGATCCGAGCTGGTGTCGTTGTTTTCTCCATCTGTCATCAGGACGATGTACTTCTGGAAAGTCTTGTTATTCTTCTTGGCCTGTGCGGCACTCTCGGACGCCGACATAAGGTTGTTGTAAGCCATTGTCATAGGTGCACTGGACTCGGTGCCGCCCTCGGCATTCAATCCGCTGATGACGTTGGTGCGAGTCGATTTTGTTCCCCAATCGAGGTTGCTATAACTGTCGACTTGGCTGCTCCATGCAATGGCCGCGGTGCGGACGTATTGCGAGGTAGGATCGGCCGTATCCAACTGGTCCAGAAGATTGCCGACTGCTGTTTTCAGTGCTGCAATCTTTTTGATGTAGCAAGGGCTCTTAGCCTTTGGATACTGATATAGATAATTCCCATCCGTATAATATTGGATGCAGCTTTTCTGGCTGGTGTCGACAACCTCTGTGTTCAGCAACATCGAGCCGGACTTGTCGAGCGCGATCTCCATAGAGAGAGCGCTCTTCTGGGTTTCAGAAGTTTTTCCGCTGGTTGAGGTGCTTGACGCGGAAATGTTCATCGAACTTTGACCCGTCAAGCGGGTCATGCTGTTCACGGGCATTGAATAGGATGCATTCACAACGACGGTATAGCCCGAATTCCCGGAGGAATCGGTGGTTTTCGTTACTGTCGTGTTGGTGCCCGCCTTAAGTGAATTCGTGGCGTTCGTATCTCCGCCGAGATAGTTGGACATCTGGCCAAGTACAAAATTATTGCCGAGATCTTTGGCGGTCGTTGTGGTCGCATCGCCGTCGACAAGCGCCGTTGCAGTGGCGAGCGCGGCAGCATCGGTCGATTCCTGGAGCTGGCTGCGTGTCAGCGACATGTTCGTCACATCTACAGCAACGCCGCCCGCCACAGCCAGTACTGGGATTGAAAGTGCGGTCATAATGCCGAAATTGCCGGCTCTATCACGCAACAGTCTTCTAAAGATACAAAGTATATCCGAACCGGTGATCATCATGTCCGCCTGATGGAGAGTTGAAGTTCTCAATAATTGGCGGGACTATCGACGATAAATATTAGTCAAACGTTTAAGTTGTGGTTCAAATTTTAAAAAACTATCGGATTAGTCTCATTCTTATTTCGACTTATACTATATTAGTGGAATAACATCTACGGCTTGCGCCGTTTTTTGGTTACCATAACCTTTCAATACACCAATAACGGGTGCAACGTCGGAGTAATCGCGGCCATAGGCAACGACGATGTGGTCGGTGCCGGCGGGGATATTGTTGGTGGGGTCTAGTTCGATCCAGCCGGCGGTTTCTCCGCACCAGACGCGCACCCAGGCATGCATGGCATCCGCGCCTTCAAGCCGTTCCTTGCCGGGTGGCGGGATGGTGCGCAGGAAGCCGCTGACATAGCCGGCCGGAATGCCGAGGCTGCGCAGCGCGATGATCATCACATGCGAGAAATCCTGGCAGACGCCGCGCTTCAGGCGGAATGCCTCCTTGGGCGTCGTGTCGACGGTCGTCGCCTTCGCGTCGTAGACGAAATCCTTGTGGATCCGGGCACAGACGGCATGGGCAATCTGCATTGTCGTCAGCTTCGCCGTCTTCCACTGCTTGCTGTATTCGGCGATTTCGCTCGTCTCCGGCAGGCGAGGGCTGCTGCCGAGGAAATGATGCGGGGAGGAGGGGTCGATCGACCAGCAGCTGTTGATCTCGTCAGGCAATTCGCCAAGCAAGGGTGAAAAGTCTGCAGCGATGGGCTGGCTCTCCACCTGCACACGTGCCTGCATGCGGATATCAAGCTTCTCATGCGGGTTGCGCACCAGGATCGACGTCGCGGGGTGCTGGAAGAAATCGGTGAAATTCGATTGCTCGTCCGGATTCGGCGTGACCTTCAGGGAACCGGCGACCAGCCGCTGGCGGTTGGTGAGCGACAGCGGCAGGATACGCAGGATGTGGCGCGCGCCGCTGGCCGGCGCGTCGTAGGTGTAACCCATGTGCAGCGACAGGTCGTAGAGCATCACATCATCCGAGATAGGTGCGGGCAAGCAGATCGGAGAGCCGCTCCAGCTCACGCTCCAGCCGCTGATAGACTTCGCCGGTCATCGTCTCCGGCGTCATGACGGCGAGGCCCGAATGCAGCCGCATGGCTTCCCGATAGAAGGGCGACATCTGGCCGTTGACGAAGGCATTCGGCAGTTGCTCCACTTCGCGATGGATCTCGTTCATCTGGAAGAGGATCGAGCGCGGGTTAAGGGGGTCAAGCGCCAGGAGGTCGGTCACCGTCAGACGTGCCGTGTTGACGTTGTAGCGACGGCGATGGGTCATGACGCTGTCGCCGATTTCAAGCAGCATGTCGAGTGCGCCGTCGGGCGCCTCGGGGCCGGACATATGGCCGAGAAGCCGGGTCATGTGCAGTCCGCGTTCGATATAACGACCGAGCGACAGGAAACGCCAGCCGGTGAAGCGGTACATGTTCTCATGCACGAGGCCGGCAAAGCCCGCGAGCTTGCGCAACAGGATCGTCATGGCATGGCTGGCGTCATCGCCATGCTTGACGTTTTCCTTGAAGCGGCGGGCGGTCTTGGCGAGGTCCGTCAAGGCCAGCCAACCGTCGGGCGAAAAGCGGTCGCGAATGTTGCTGGCCGAGTAAACGGCGCTGTCGATGTTGCGCAGCAGGCTTTCCGGTACGGCCTTCTCGATGTCTATGTCGATGCCGGCAAGATAGGCGCTGACGTCGGCGAGCAGCGGCTGGCTCGGATCGGCGGCTTCGGCGAAGCGGCCGTGCCAGGCGCGCAGGATGCGCAGCGCCCCTTCGGCCCGTTCGATATAGCGGCCGAGCCAGAACAGATTGTCGGCGGCGCGGCTCGGCAGGCTGCCCGGCATATTGCGGGTAAACGTCTCCTCCGCTGGCAGCAGCGTGTGGGCTTCCACAGGCTTGTCGGAGACGATCCAGACATCGGCGGCCGAGCCACCTGATTGCATGGCTATGGCGGCGACATCATCGCCGCTGCCGATACGGGCAAAGCCGCCGGGCATGATCTTCCAGCCGCTTTCCGTGCGGGCGGCAAAGACGCGCAAGCTCATCGGCCGTGGCATCAGCTTGCCGTTGACCCAGGCCGGTGTCGTCGAAAGGGTAACGACTTCCTGGCCGACCAGCTTGTGGCCGTCGGTTGCCAGCCAGTCCGAAATTGAATCGCGGGCAGTGCTGCGCAGAGTCGAGCCCAGCACTGATTGGCCGCTGTCATCGAAGAAGGGCATGCAGGAATAGGCGGGGCCGATCACCATCTTCTCGATATTGGCGGCGACATGCTCGCGCTCGCCCTTCTGTCCGCACCACCAGGTGGCGATCGACGGCAGCTTCAGCTCTTCGCCGCGCAGATGCCGGCAGATGGTCGGCATGAAGGCAAGCAGGGCGCGGGTTTCCAGAATACCGGAACCGAGCGCGTTGACGATGCTGACGGTCTGGGCCCGCAGCGCTTCCACCAGGCCCGGCGTGCCGATATGGGAGTGCTGGTTGAGCTCCAGCGGGTCGGCGTAGGAGGCGTCCAGCCGGCGCCAGAGCACGCTGATCGGCCGTAGCCCGGCGACGGTTCGCACCATCAGCTGGTCATTGACGACGGTGATATCCTCGCCCTCGAGCAGCATGAAGCCAAGGTAGCGGGCGATATAGGCGTGTTCGTAATAGGTTTCGTTGGCCGGGCCAGGCGTCAGAACGGCAACGCGTCCTTCGCCGCCGCGCTTGCCACCCAGAAGCGCGTCACGAAAGGCTCCGAAGAAGGAGGCGAGGCGGTGCACCCGGGTTTCGGCATAGATGTCGGAGAAGGCGCGCGTCGTGGCGACGCGGGTTTCGAGCGCAAAGCCGGCGCCCGACGGTGCCTGTGCGCGATCCGCCAATACCCACCAGTTGCCATCCGGACCGCGTCCGATCTCGAAGGCGAGGAAATGCAGATAGTGGCCATTCGCGGGCTTGACGCCGACCAGCGGGCGCAGGAATTCCGGATTGCCGGCGATCAGGGCCGGCGGTAGCAGGCCTTCATTGACAAGCCGGCTGTCGCCATAGATGTCGGCCATGACTTCTTCGAGCAGATCGGCGCGCTGTTGTAGGCCTTCGGAAAGGCTTTGCCATTCGCGCTCATCGATGAGCACCGGGATGTGCGAGATGGGCCAGTTGCGCTCGCTGACGCCGGTTGCGCCATAGGCGCGATAGAAAACGCCGGCATCGCGCAGGTAGCGATCGGCGCGGGCGAAACGTTCGGTCAGTTCCTGTTCCGACATGTGGGACAATGCCGACAGGAGCTTTTGCCAGACCGGCCGCACGGCACCTGCATTGTCGACCATTTCATCGGCAACACCGGGCAGGGCGCTATAGGCAAAGGCCGGATCGTTGCCGATGCCAGCCTTTACTTCACTTCGCCGTTCCGCTGCCGGTTTTCTAACCATGCATATTCCCGTTTCAAAGTCCCGCCGGCCGGCGGAGATCGAGCGTCAGCGGGAATTCCGCCGATGTCGTCTCCGGTCGCAGGGCATAGCCGCCAGCGGTATGCCCCCAAGGTTCGAATCGCGCAAGACGCCGCGCTTCCGCTTCGTTACCATTGACAGGGAAGGTGTCATAGTTCCGGCCCCCCGGATGAGCAACGTGATAGATGCAGCCGCCGATCGAACGGCGCGACCATGTATCATAAATGTCGAAGGTCAAAGGCGTATCGATGGGCAGAACCGGATGCAGGCCGGATGCCGGATGCCATGCCTTGTAGCGGACGCCGGCGACGGAAACGCCTGACATGCCAGTCGACGTCAACGGCATCGGGCGTCCGTTGCAGGACACGGTGTAGCGCGAGGGATTGCTGGTTTCCAGCCGCACCTGCAGACGCTCGACCGAGGAGTCGACGTAGCGGACCGTGCCGCCGACTGCGCCCTCTTCGCCCAGTACATGCCAAGGCTCCAGGGCCTGGCGCAGCTCCAGTCTGTTGCCCTCGTATTCAACCTCGCCGCAGAAGGGGAAGCGAAATTCGAGCTGCGCCTGGAACCACTCGGACCGCAGGTCGAAGCCGTTTTCACGGAGATCGGCAAGCACATCGAGGAAATCCTGCCAGACATAATGCGGCAGCATGAAACGATCATGCAGTGTCGTGCCCCATCGGGTGAATTTGCCTTCGATGGGATTGCGCCAGAAGCGGGCAATGAGGGCGCGCACGAGCAATTGCTGGGCAAGGCTCATGCGGGCGTTGGGCGGCATTTCGAAGCCGCGGAATTCGACAAGGCCGAGCCGTCCCGTCGGGCCATCGGGCGAGAAGAGCTTGTCGATGCAGATTTCCGAACGGTGGGTGTTGCCGCTGGAATCGGTCAGGAGATTGCGGAACAGCCGGTCCACCAGCCAGGGTAATGGCGGGTTGCCCTGGCCGGGCGCGGGCACCTGAGCTATTGCAATTTCCAGCTCGTAGAGGCTGTCGTGGCGCGCTTCGTCGATGCGCGGCGCCTGGCTGGTCGGGCCGATGAACAGGCCGGAGAACAGATAGGAGAGCGAGGGGTGACGCTGCCAGTGCAGCACCAGGCTCTTCAGCAGGTCAGGACGGCGCAGGAACGGGCTGTCGTTCGGATTGGCGCCGCCGACGACGACATGGTTGCCGCCGCCTGTGCCGGTGTGACGGCCGTCGATCAGGAACTTGTCGGTGCCGAGGCGCGTCTGCCGTGCTTCTTCGTAAACCGTCGTGGTGATGTCGACGCAATCCTGCCAGTTCGATGCAGGATGGATGTTGACCTCGATGACGCCGGGGTCGGGCGCGACGCGAATGACGTTGATGCGCTCGTCCTGAGGCGGTGAATAGCCCTCGATATGGACCGGCAGCCCGAGTTCTGCCGCCGCATTCTCGGCGGCCGCCAAGAGTTCCAGATACTGCTCGATCCCCTCGGTCGGCGGCATGAAGACGCAGAGCCGGCCATCGCGGGGCTCGACGGAGATGGCCGTGCGCACTGCGCCGCGGATATCGCCAAGCGTTTGCTCCACCCGCGATTGCACGCCCTCGTCGGCCTGGAACGACGCTTCCGGCATGGCGCGGCCAGCGGGCACGATGACATCGGGCAGAGGCGCGCGCGGAAGGGTGGGGTCGACGGTGTGGATATAGGGATAGCGCGACGGCGGCACATAGGGCAGCGTACCAAGCGGCAGGCGGTAGCCGATCGGCGAGTCACCGGGCACGAGGTAAATCTTGCCGCGTCGCGTGCTCCATTTCTCGCTGACCCAGCGTGTGCCCGAGGCCTGTGCATTCCAGGCCTGCACGGGAAGGACGTAGCCGGTCGCTGTCGTCAGGCCGCGCTCGAAAACGCGGGCGATGCGGCTGCGCTCTTCGGGGTCCTTCAGCTTCGAATTGGACGGGTCGACATTCTCAGGCAGGCTGCCTTCCTTGATGATCCACTCGGCCGGATCTTCATAGGCCGGCAGCACCATATCGGGCTCGATGGCCAATTCCCTGGCGATTGCGCTCAGAAGCTTTCCGGCATCCTCGGCACTGGCGCCGGTCCTTGCGGTTTCCTCGGCAATCAAGGCCGGGTTTTGCCAGACCGGCTTGCCGTCCTTGCGCCAGTAGAGTGAGAAGGTCCAGCGCGGCAGGCTTTCACCCGGATACCATTTGCCCTGGCCGTAATGCAGGAAGCCGCCCGGCGCGAAGCGGTCGCGAAGGCGGCGGATCAGCTGATCGGCCATGTGGCGCTTGGTCGGGCCGACGGCGGCGGTGTTCCATTCCTCCGACTGAAAGTCGTCGATCGAGATGAAGGTCGGCTCGCCGCCCATGGTCAGGCGCACGTCTTCGGCCTGCAGGACGCGATCGACCTCGTTGCCAAGCGCATTCAGCGCATCCCAGCTTTCGTCGGAGAAAGGCTTGGTGATGCGCGGATGTTCGGCGACGCGGGTGACCGTCATCGCGAAATCGAATTCTGTCTTGGCTTCGCCGAAATAGCCGCCGGAGATCGGGGCGGCGTTGCGGTAATGCGGTGTGGCGGCGAGCGGAATATGGCTTTCGCCGGTAAGCAGGCCCGAGGTCGGGTCGAGACCGACCCAGCCGGCGCCGGGAAGATAGACTTCCGTCCAGGCATGCAGGTCGGTGAAATCGACCTCGGTGCCCGATGGGCCGTCGAGCGCCTTCAGATCGGGCGTCAGCTGGATGAGATAGCCGGAGACGAAGCGGGCGGCGAGGCCGAGATGGCGGAGAACCTGGACGAACAGCCAGCTGGTGTCGCGACAGGAGCCTTTAGCCCTCTCCAGGGTTTCTTCCGGCGTCTGCACGCCGGTTTCCATGCGGATGACGTAACCGATCTCCTGCTGCAGACGCGCATTGATGCCGACGATCATGTCGACGGTGGGTTGCTCGGAGCGGTCAAGCGTGTCGAGAAAAGCCTGCAGCCGGGGGCCGGTTTCTTCCGGCGTCATATAGATGGACAGATCCTCGCGGATCGTCTCGGGATAGGCGAAGGGCCACTTGGTTGCTTCCTCTTCGACGAAAAAGTCGAAGGGGTTGTAGACCGTCATGTCGGCAACGAGATCGACCTCGATCTTCAGCTCGGTCACCGGATCGGGAAAGACGAAACGGGCGAGATAATTGCCGTAGGGATCTTGTTGTAGGTTCACGAAATGATTGGAGGGTGTGACCTTGAGCGAGTGGCTGAGAACGCGGGTCTTGGAATGCGATGCAGGTTTCAGGCGGATGATCTGAGGGCCGAGGCGGACCGGATTGTCATATGTGTAGTGGGTGAGATGATAGATGCTTGCCTTGATCGCCATATGTCTCTTTGCCTAGCCCACATCGTTGTGCGGTGGTTGCTGTTCCCGCAGGCAGTGTGTGCAATGCAGCGAAAGAATGCAAGACATCTCGGCGGGAGCGCCAAAGTCTTGCTGCACAATGCCAAAATAAAAACGGCGAGCTTTCGCCCGCCGCTTCGAGAATTCTATTTTACAGCCTGCGATCAGCTTCTGCCGAACTCGTCGACCAGGCGGATAATATCGTCTTCGCCGAGATAGGAGCCGGTCTGCACCTCGATCAATTCCAGCAGGATCTTGCCGGGGTTGGAGAGGCGGTGCACTTCGCCGAGCGGAATATAGATCGACTCGTTCTCGCGCAGCATCTGCACATTTTCGCCGACCGTGACTTCGGCCGTGCCCTTGACGACAATCCAGTGCTCGGAGCGATGATGATGCTTCTGCAGAGAGAGCTTCTTGCCCGGCAGCACGAAGATGCGCTTGACCTGGAAGCGCTCGCCGTTCAGCACCGAGGTATAGCCGCCCCAGGGGCGATAGGATGTCGGATGTGTCTCGGTGAGCTTGGCGGTCTTCTTGTCGCTCGCCAGGAACTTCACGAGCTTGCCGACTTCCTGGCTGTCCTTGAGGTGGCCGACATAGACGGCGTCTTCACTGGCGATGACGGCGACGTCTTCAAGACCTTGCACGGCGACATGGAGGCTGTGCGACATCACGAGCGAGTTCTTGGTGTTGACCAAGGTCGTGGCGCCGGTGGAGACGTTGCCGCTTTCATCGCGATTGCCGACCTTCCAGACCGCATCCCAGCTGCCGAGATCCGACCAGATGAAGGGTGAGGGGACGACGGCTGCATTGGCCGTCTTTTCCATCAGAGCGTAGTCGATGGAGATATCGGGGCTCTTGGAGAAATGATCTGCGTCCAGGCGGGTGAAGTCGAGGTCGCGCGTCGACTTGGAGACGGCCTCGCTGGCGGCCTTTTCGACCTCGGGCGCATATTCCTTCATCTCGGCAAGGAGCTGGGCCGCCGAGAACATGAACATGCCCGAGTTCCAGTAGAAGTTGCCGCTTGCAACCATCTCCTGCGCCTTTTCCAGCGCCGGCTTCTCGACGAAGCGCTTGACGGCATGGGCTCCGGTCGAAAGCGCCTTGCCGCTTTCGATATAGCCGTAGCCGGTCGCGGGTTCGGTGGGCGTAATGCCGAAGGTGACGAGCTTGCTCTGAAGGGCCGTATCCCGCGCCAGACGCACGCAATCATAATAAGTCGTGTTGGCGTCGATCTCGTAGTCCGAGCCGAGAACGTGCATGATCGCGTCCTTGCCGAAAAGCTCGGTGACGAGCACTGCGGCGGCGGCGACTGCGGCTGCGGT
This sequence comes from Rhizobium sp. AC27/96, assembly GCF_001692325.1. Classification (GTDB taxonomy): domain Bacteria; phylum Pseudomonadota; class Alphaproteobacteria; order Rhizobiales; family Rhizobiaceae; genus Rhizobium. The sequence goes on from NZ_LXKN01000070.1 coordinate 131,134, forward strand.
GTTGCGGGCAACCGGCTCCAGCAATATTGCCGCGAGTTTCAGGTCCAGCTCCCGGGCCTGTTCGGCGACGAGGAAGCGAAACTCTTCGTTGGTCAGAACGATCGGGGCCTCATAAAGCTCGGCATCCGAAATGCGCTCCAGCGTGTTTTGAAACAGCGTCCTATCGCCGATGAACTGAATGAACTGCTTTGGGGCGGAAGAGCGCGATAACGGCCAAAGCCGTGTACCCTTGCCGCCTGCCATGATCACCGGAACGATTCTCGCTGCCATACCCTGCCTCTCCTGGATGCTTCTCTCGGTAGCCTGCCGGAACGATTGCAACTCTTGCGCTGGCGCGCGCATCCCCAGACAACCTCTATCGCCATTGCGATATTTTTGTACTCGACGCTAGCTACAATACGTCAAGACCGCAAATATTCGGTTATCCCCGCGCGGAAATTCTAATGAAATTCTGCAGGCTGCATCCTCGTTGAAGTAAAAAGGCGGAAGCGATCGAAACCGCTTCCGCCTGATCAAAACAATTCTCGATGCGTGGGCGCGACAAGCCTCGCTTGCCCTCTACGCCTCGGCCTTGTCGGGCTGTTGTTCGCCGTGCGTGGGCGCATGGGCAACACCGTTGCGCCTGTTATAGTGGATCGACGACCAGAGCGAGACGCCGATAAGCGCGGCACCGCCGAGACCGGTAACGACTTCGGGCACATGGACCAGCGTCTGCACATACATGATCACCGAGAGAATCAGGATGGCATAGAAGGCGCCATGCTCAAGATAGCGATAGTGCGCAAGCGTACCCTTCTCCACCAGCATGATGGTCATGGAGCGCACATACATGGCGCCGATGCCGAGACCGATGGCGATGATGAACAGGTTCTGGGTGAGCGCGAAAGCGCCAATGACACCATCGAAGGAAAAGCTGGCATCGAGGATCTCGAGATAGAGAAAAGCGCCGAAACCACCCTTTGCGGCGGCGCTCATCGTCTTTTGCGAGGCATCCAGAAAGCCTGCAAGCACTTCCACCAGCAGGAAGGTGAGGAGTCCATAGATCGAGGCGTGAAGGAAGGTCGTCGAGTCATCGCCGTCGAGGAGCGAGCTGAAGATCAGAACGAGGATCAGGACGAAGGCGATCTCGATGCCCTTGATGGTGGCGAAATTCGCCATCCGCTTTTCGAGAAAGCTGATCCAGTGCACGTCCTTCTCGTGGTTGAAGAAGTAGGTGAGGCCAACCATCATCAGGAAGGTGCCCCCAAAGGCGGCGATGGGCAGATGCGCGTCGTGCATGATGCGCGCATATTGCTCGGGTTCGGCGGCTGCGAGCTTCAGCGCCTCCCATGGATTGATCCAGGCGGCGATGGCGACGATCAGCAGCGGGAAGACGATCCGCATGCCGAAGACGGCAATGATGATACCCCAGGTCAGGAAGCGATGCTGCCAGACCGGCGTCATTTCCTTCAGCTTGTTGGCGTTGACGATGGCATTGTCGAAGGAGAGCGAAATCTCCAGCACGGCCAGGACCGCGCAGATGAAGAAAGCCGTCGCAAGGCCACCGAGCGTGCCGGTCGCGTTCCAGCCCAAAAGGGCTCCGAGAGCGAGACCCGCCAGGGTGACAGCAAAAGCCCAGCCGAAATAGCCAAGCATGGATTTGGAAGCGACGGGCGGCGTCATGGGCGCACCTCGCTGCAGAAGGATTTGATCGTAGATCGAGCGCGCAGCCGCATACCGAAGACGGCATGCGGGCAAGGCATGGTCAAGCTGTTCATGAAAAGAAGTCCGCCGGCTCATCTGCAGGCGGTACCGACATCGCGAGAGCGCCGTAAAAACTCTCGCCAGAGGGGCCCGGCACCATAGTCCAATCCGCCGCCGATGTCAGAAGGCGCGGAGATCACCAATAGTTAGTGAAGTCGGGACGTACGTCAAGGGGTTGAAACGGTCGCCAAGACGGTTGCTCCCAGAAATTGAGAATTTGAGGAACCAAACAGGAAAGGCGGCGTTTGCCCCTTAGGCTTATCTGTATCACCCGTCTTGCCTGGACGATCACGACCGACAGGAGAAACCTCCATGAGTCCCAATCCCATCCATCGCAAAGCGCATGAGCAAAAGCCGGAGCTGACGGAACGGCAGAAGAAGGCGAAATCCAATACGCTTCGACAGGCACAGGTCCTGCCGCCGCATCAAGTGGACCTGACCTTGCATCCGATGACGCATGACGATGTTCACGTGCCGGCGCATGTCAATGGTGCCGACCTGTCGCGCGAAGCACCCGCCGACGCCAATCATAAGCAGAAGCGGAAAACCGGCACGCGGCACTAGGGTGTTCTCGCTTTTCTCCGAATCGTGAAAGCACTCTATCTCTTTGTCGTTACTCATGCCGGACGGAAAACCGCCATGCGCTTTTCCTGGAAATGCTCCAAGGCTGCCGCGCGTCATTTGATGGACGGATGCCTATTTGTGCTTGGGCGCCTTGCCGTCTGATGTGAAGCTGCCGTTGAAACTCATCTCGGGCGATTTGGCCGAGCATTCGATGACGACCGGCTTGCCGGCATAGGGGTTTGCGAAGGTGCATGTGCCCTTTGCTGCAATCTTGTTGGAGATTTTTTCACCCTGGCCCGTCGAAATAACGTCGATCGGCAACTGTGCGGTGCCCTTCTGGCTACCGGGCTTTATGCCTTTGCCGTTACCCTCGAACCCCAGCATCTTGCCGCCAGATGTGAAAAGGAATGCCACAGATCCATCCGCCCCGGTAACTGTGCCGAGTTGGCCCACGCAGCCCTTGGAGGCATCGAGTTTGCCGACGACGAGTTTGGCGCATTTCCCGCTGACCACGGTTACGCCCTGTGCCGGGAAATTCTCAACGGCTGCAGCCGACGTGGCGGCCAGCGCCGTCAATCCAAATACAATGCATGCGAATCGCATAAGGGGCTCCTTTAAAGCCCCTGCAGGTTTGCCGATCAAAATGTGGCAGTCAACCCAAGGCAGCGATGTGCGCGTTCGCCGCCGTTATTCCGGCACGAGCGAGCCGATCAGTTGCAGCAGGGCATTTTGCCGATTGCCGCCGCCGGCGAGGAATTCATAGAGGCTCATGCTTGTTTCGTTGCCGCCATCGACCATGTAGTCGGCCTGGCGGATGACGAAGACCTCGCCGCTTTCCGAATCGCGGGCCAGGTGGAACATATATTCATCGCCGTTGGGCTTGTGGTTCTTGTAGAACTGCCGCTTCACCACCGTCATCTCGTCCTCCCGTATGATCGATGCTTCCGTATGACAGTAGGATGACGGCGCGGCCGGAAGTCAAGCGGCTTGTCGCGGGAAATCGCAGCGATGGGGCTGATGTGGCCGAGGCCATGGCGAACATCAGCATGTGATTGGCTATCTGCAAAAACGCGCTTATTCTCGGTTTGCGCCCGAATATTCGGGGCGCGACAAGTAGGAGATCGAAGCCTATGAAAATGATGTTAGCGCTGGGAGCGATTTTGAGCCTGGCATGCGTCTCCGCCGGGGAGGCGCCTTCGAACTATCAGACTTACCAGGGCGTTCGCGTCGACAGCGATCCGGTGCTGCTGGCCAGATACAGTAGGGCTCTCAACCACTGCGAGCCAGAGGCCTATTCCTGGCGTCGGGGATCGCCCGACCCGAACAGCACCTTCTATTGGCTGGCTCTGAGGAATTGCCTCTATCGCCAGGGCTATGTGGATCGCGGTGCCTATGCCTATCCGACGACGGCGGTGTTCCGGCATTTTCTGGACCGGTGAATATCCACGGGCTATTGCGGCCCACGGAACATTCTTCCCGAAACAGACATGAAACGAAAAAGGCCTTTCGATTTCTCGAAAGGCCTTGCTTTTCAGCAAATTAGGATGGTGGGCGTGACAGGGATTGAACCTGTGACCCCTACGATGTCAACGTAGTGCTCTCCCGCTGAGCTACACGCCCATCCGATGGCGGCGCATAGATCACAAAACCTCGGGGGCCGTCAATAGGCTTTTTTTCGGTTTTGTGACGTAGTTGCCGGAAGCCTTACGCGGCAAGGAGTTTATTGACTTCGTCGACGAGCTCGCGGAGGTGGAAAGGCTTGGAAAGCACCTTCGCATCCTTCGGAGCCTTCGAATCAGGATTGAGGGCCACTGCCGCAAAGCCGGTAATGAACATCACCTTCAGGTCCGGATCGAGTTCGGTGGCGCGGCGGGCCAGCTCGATGCCGTCCATTTCCGGCATGACGATGTCGGTCAAAAGCAGCGAAAACGGCTCTTCACGCAGCCGGTCGTAAGCGCTTGCTCCGTTGTCAAAGGACAAGACCTTGTAGCCGGCTTTTTCGAGCGCCTTCACAAGGAAGCGACGCATGTCGTTGTCATCTTCGGCAAGAAGTATCTTCTGGGTCATCATCTTTTCGCTAATCAATGTTGTCTTGTTGGACACGTCCAGCGTTCAGGTTAGCGCTCCGCCGTAAACAAGCTGTGAATGGCCAGCCAAAACGCGCCAATCCTGCATTGGTTCAAAGCATAAGTGCATTCCACGAAAACGCCCTGCGTTTCCGCTCGCGGAACATTCGGAGATTTCGATTACGGCGCTTTGGATTAAGGCCATTTCGGTCAAGTTACTATGGACTTGCGGTCATGCAACTGGCAACATGAATACTGCGACAAGTTGTTGACATGGTAAAGACGTTGATGTCCGCGGAAATGCGTAGTTTCGAGATTTACGAGGTATTGGAGCCCGCCTCCCAGACGATACCGTTTGTCTACAGCTCACCGCATAGCGGCCGCATCTATCCCCCCGATTTCATCGCCCAGTCCCGCCTCGAAGGCATCGCCATCCGCCGTTCCGAGGATCATTATGTCGACGAGCTTTTTTCGGCGGCGAGTTCTCTCGGCGCGCCGCTGTTGCTCGCCAATTTTCCGCGTGCCTATATCGATGTGAATCGCGAGCCCTACGAGCTCGATCCCCGCATGTTCGATGGCGCGTTGCCATCCTATGCCAACATCAATTCGCTGCGGGTCGCCGGCGGTCTCGGTACGATCCCGCGAATCGTCGCGGAGAATATGGAAATCTACGCGCGCCGCGTCCCGGTCGAAGAGGCGCTAAGGCGTATCGACACGATCTACAAGCCCTATCACGCCACGCTTCGCCGGCTGATCGCGCGCACCCATGTCAAATTCGGCTTCGGTGTCCTGGTCGATTGTCATTCGATGCCGGGCAACATCCGAATCGCCGGCAGCAATGCGCGGCCGGATTTCATTCTCGGTGATCGCTACGGCACCAGCGCCTCGGCGGAGCTTTCGCGCGCCGCCATGCAGATCCTCGAGGAGCTCGGCTTCAACGCCGTGCGCAACAAGCCCTATGCCGGCGGCTTCATCACCGAGCATTACGGTCGTCCCTCTCGCGGACTGCACGCCCTGCAGATCGAGGTCAACCGCTCGCTCTATGTGGACGAGACGACGCTGGAGAAGCGTCCGGATTTCAGTCAGGTCGCCTCGGCCATCACGCTGTTCATGAAGCGCATTGCCGAGCATGTGGAATCCTACACGGGCGATCCGGCGCTGGCTGCCGAATAACGAAAATTCTCTAGGCAAGCTTGGAAAGGCGTGGTTCCGCGCTGGCCGTTTCGCCGCGACTTGAATTCCGTACCCCAGCAAAAAAGAACCGCGCTTGTGGCGCGGCTAAGTCTAGGGAGGAAACACCCAAGGAGGGTATTTACAGTCAGAAGACTGTAGCTGGATATTGGTCTCGCACTGCACAAATGTCAAGCATTTTATTGCGGTGCAAAATATTTAGGCAGATTTGAAAACTCTGCCTGATCGACAGGCATCGCGCCCATTGCGTCATCACCCGGTTTGCTTCGTGAATTATATGCGCTATGGATCGCTCATCCCATCACCTAATCGGATTGACCATGCTCCCCGATCGCTCGTTCTTCTACCGTCTGGCCGAGGCGGCCAAGGCCGAAACCCTGCCGCGCTTCCGCGCCGGCGTCGATGTGGTCAACAAGGAAGCCAGCGGGTTCGATCCGGTGACCGAAGGCGATCGTGCTGCCGAAGTGGCGATTCGGTCGCTGATCGAGGCTGAGTTCCCGGATCACGGCATTCTGGGCGAGGAACATGGCAGCGTCGGCCTTGATCGCGAGCATGTCTGGGTGATCGACCCGATCGACGGCACGCGTGCCTTCATCTCGGGTGTGCCCGTCTGGGGAACGCTGATCGGCCTGCAGAAGAACGGCCGCGCCATCATGGGCCTGATCGACCAGCCGTTTACCGGCGAGCGCTATTTCGCCGATGGCAACGGCTCCACCTATTCCGGCCCGGACGGCGAGCGACAGCTCAAGGTTCGCGATTGCGGCAGTCTGTCGAACGCTATTCTCTTCACCACCTCGCCACATCTCTTCGTCGGCGAGGAGCTTGCCAAATATCGCGAGATCGAGAGCCAGGCGCGGCTCTTCCGTTATGGGACGGATTGCTACGCCTATGCGCTGCTCGCCGCCGGCCATGTCGATCTCGTCATCGAAAATTCGTTGAAGCCCTATGATGTCGGCGGCATCATCCCCGTTGTGGAGCAGGCTGGCGGCATCATGACCACCTGGGACGGCGGCCGTCCGGAAATGGGCGGCACGATCATCGCTGCCGGCAGCCGGGCGGTTTACGAGCAGGCTTGCGCCATCCTGTCCCGGTAAAGGTCAGGCTCCGGCTTCGAGCTCATAGGCGTTGGTTTCCGCGTCGCTGCCGGGAATGAAGGCGTGAATGGCGGCCAGCGCCTGGTTGCGATAGATATCCCGCTCCTGCAGGATCTCGTGCTTTGAGCCATGAATGGGCACAAGCTGGGCGGCCCGGAAGTAACGCGATACCCTTTCCTGGTCGACATAAGGCACGACGCCGTCTCTGGTCGGTGAGAGCATGACGGTTGGGATGGGGATCGAAAACAGATGCTCTGGCCTGTTGACCTGCTCGATTGCACGGAGTGCCTGCGAGAGCCAGCGTGCCGTCGGAGGCCCGAGGGAAAGCTGTGGGTAGGCCTCGCTGATGCCTGCATTGCGCCGATAGCGCTGTTCATCCGTGGTCACCGGATTCTCGCTGAACGGCCTTTCCTTGAATTTCTTGCTGAATTGCATCCGGCCGAGCCCGACCGTGCTAAAGGCGCCGGACAGGAAACGGATCAAGCCCGGAGAGGCGCCGTGACCGGTCAGGCCGATAAAGGGCGCCGACAGCACCATGCGCTCTATACGGCTTGCAAGCCTTGGCGCTGAATACATGGCAATCAGGCCGCCTGTGGAATGTCCGAGAAGAAAAAAGGGCAGGCGTGTATCCGGCAGCACGATCTTGTCGAGGAAGACGGTGAGGTCGCGTTCATAGTCTGAAAACCGCGCGACGTGGCCGCGCAACGGATCCTTCAGCAGGCGCTCCGACCCGCCCTGGCCGCGAAGATCGAAGGTTGCCACCCACAGGCCCTTGGCCGTGAGATCGCGGATCGTCTCGAAATATTTCTCGATGAATTCGTTGCGCCCCTGCAGCACGACGACGGTGCCTCTGGCAACCGGCTGCTCGCAACGGAATACGGCGTAGCGCAGCTTGCGTCCATCGAAACTCTCGAAGAACCCTTCGGTGCGGTTTTCCGGCACCGGATTGTCTGGCGTGGAATAGAGGATCGAATCCATCGCGATGTCGCGCCTCGCTGACAAATGGCCTACCTCAAGGGGATAGCGCAGGTTGGGGGAATTGCAATAGATTTGTTGGCGGTCCCTATGCTCGACTATCCGGTGCCCAAACACTTCTCAATATGTTTTGTCAAAACCTTGTCTTCATCAGGTCGTGGGCGTTCCACCGCGTCGTTCGAGGGCGGTTCTGCGAATGATGTCGGCGATTTCCGGGCTGCTGCTGGATAGCATCTGGAAATCCGACGAATAGAGCGACAGCAGCGAGACCTCCGTCGCGGCGCTGACTGTCGCTGAGCGTGGCTCGCCACTGATCAGCGCCATCTCGCCGAAGAAGCTGCCGGTGCCGAGCTCCACGGGGTTCGGCGTGGCGACGGTGACGCGGCCCTCAACGATGAAGTACATCTGGTCGCCGGCCTCGCCCTTGCGGCAGATGATGCCGCCGGCCGGCACGACGCGCGGTCTCAGCGCCCTGACGATCTCGATGAGTGCTCCCGAACCAAGTTTCTGGAACAGCGGCACGGCTGCGACCAGCTGCCAGTTGCGCACGAAGTCCTGGCGGCGAACTTCCTCATAGAAGCCCGTGGCGAGGATACCGGCCCATAGCGCGAAGATGCCGATCCCGCTCATCATGACCAGCCCGGCAAGGATACGGCCGGCGAAACTTTGCGGAATTTCGTCGCCATAGCCGGTGGTCGAGAGCGTAACCACCGCCCACCACATGGCCAGCGGAATGCTGCCGAACTTGTCGGGCTGGACGTCGCGCTCGATGATATAGGCGGCGAGTGCCGCGCCAAACAGAACTATGCCGAAGATCGAGGTGACGCCGATCAGGTTGCGCGCTTCTTTGCTGAGGACCCGGCCCAGCAGCCGGAAGAAGGTCGAGCCACGCAGCGGCTTCAGCAGCCAGATGGCGCAATAAAGGCTCTGGTCACGCCCGCGGGCGAAGAGGAATGCGAGCACGGGGACGAGAACCGCAAGCACGTCGACGGCCGTTTCCAGCGTCCTGCCGCGCGCTTCTCTCGATCGCTGCATTAACAGCGTCTCGATCAGTTGCAGAACATAGGCGGCCCAGACACCGGCGAGCAGGACCTCCAGAACCAACCTTGTCTGTCCGGTTATGTCGGGTGTCGTCAGTGCCGCCACGGTCAGCAGGCCGATTGCTGCGAGCAGCGCGTTCAGCGATGTGGAAATCTTCGAGAAGGAAAGCGCCGACATTCGATACCCCAACTGGCCCGCCACTTTCTCAGAATAGGATGTCTTCGGTTGAAACGTAAAGGGCTGGCGGGGCGTTCGCGGCAGCCAAGTTTCGGCCTGGCGTATAGGCAATTTATCGCTGTCTTTTCAATCCGATTTCAGTCGCTGCCCGACATCCAGCGGTAGTCCCTTGAATGGCTTGATTTCCTTCAGAACGAATGTCGTCTGCATTTCCTTGATGCGCGGCAGGCGACGCACCACCCGCATGGCGAAATCCGCATAGCTGTCGAGATCGGCGGCAACGACCTGCAGCAGGAAATCCGCATCGCCGGCAATGCTGTAGCAGGCGACGACCTCGCTCAACTTCAGGACATCGCGCGAAAATTCGTCGGCCTCCGCCTCGCTGTGGCTGTCGATCTTGATCCTGATGAAGGCGAGGACGCCAAGGCCGATCTGACGCCTGTCGAGCGTTGCCGTATAGCCTTGGATCACCCCTGTTTCCTCAAGCTGGCGCACGCGCCGCCAGCAGGGCGAGGTGGAGAGCCCGACTTCGGACGACAGCGCCTGGTTCGTCAGGCGTCCGTCTTTCTGGAGGGCGCCGAGAATTCTTAGATCGACGGGTTCGAGATTGGAAGGCATAGATTGACCCGATAGCGGTTGATATGGGTAGGATCTACCACATTGAGCGAGTATACCGCAATGAAAGGTAAGATCGCCCGTGATTGGCGCGATATCCTGCTGATAGTCATCGTCAACAACAGCAGGTTTCAATGCTTCCCGATATTCGTCTCGCCATTGTCATCAATCCGGATCTGCCACTCGGGCTGATCGCCAATACCGCCGGCGCCATTGCCATCGGATTAGGGGCCAGGTTTCCCGGTCTTGCGGCGCGGCAGCTGATCGACGGGCAGGAACGTGCCATCGACATCAGCTCGAACATGCCGGTGCCGATGCTGCAGGCGGATGCCGATACCATCCGGTCGCTGCTGCTGAAGGCGCTGCCGCAGCAGGGCGAACGGGCAATCGTTCCCTTTCCGGCCTTCGCACGTTCGTTGCACGATTACAGGGAGTATGAGGCGACTTTTCCCGGGCGCGATCTATCGCAGGAGACCATCGACGGCCTGGGCATAGCCGGTCCATCGAAATGGGTGAAATCGCTTACCGGTTCGCTGAAGCTTTTGCGTTAGCATCGAGGAGAAAAGGGGCCGGCTTGCGGGATAGAGAGATCCGCTTCGCCGGCCGAGCAGGACTGAAGAAGAAGGGACGATACACTTCAGTCATCGGATGATGATGTATCCGACGATGCAATGGATAGGACTGTCTGCCTGAACGGGTGCCGAACCGGGTGTTCATCTGCGGTTCACGCGTACTTTTTTCAAAATCTCGGCTGCGAGGCCTGGGGCTTGAACTCCTGAAAAGCGATCCCCATTTCCATCCTGCGGGTGCCAAACGGGCTCGCAAAGCCGTCCCGAGGCCGCCAGGAGTGGGGCCGTGGGGCAAATTCAGAATCGCAATTGTCGCTCACAGGAGGACTCCATGCGTCACGTAGACTTCTCTCCCCTTTACCGTTCCACCGTCGGTTTCGACCGTCTGTTCACCATGCTCGATACCCTTGCCCAGCCGGATCAGGCTCAGACCTATCCGCCCTACAACATCGAGCGCACCGGTGAGAACACCTATCGCATCACGATGGCCGTTGCCGGTTTCGATGAAAAGGAACTGAGCATCGACGCTCATGCCCACGTTCTTCACGTCAAGGGCGAAAAGAGCGAAGAGCCGGCTGAAGCCAGCGAATATCTCTATCGCGGCATCGCCAAGCGCGCCTTCGAGCGTCGTTTCCAGCTCGCCGATCATGTCGAGGTCCAGGCTGCTTCCCTGAAGAATGGTTTGCTGCACATCGATCTGCTGCGCAACATTCCGGAAGCCATGAAGCCCCGTCGTATCTCGATTGCGGCTGATCCGGTGGAAGCCCCGAAGGCCATCGAGGCTCACATCAACTAAATCGGGCTGACGGCCCTACGCCGTCATGCCCGGGCTGATGGTCGCATGACCGTCACGCCTTTGATCCTCCCAAGATCAAAAAGAAGCGGCGCTCCATCGGGGCGCCGCTTTTGTTTTGGGAGGAATATAAGGATATTGTCAGGCCGCGTTCGTGGCCCCTGTCGCTGCCTCGGTCTTAGCGTCGGCACGCTTCTTGGCGGCGTCGGCATATTTCTGGGCGAGGAAGGCGCAGGTCATCAGCTGGATCTGATGGAACAGCATCAGTGGCAATACGATGGCGCCGATACCCTGGCCGGCGAAGATGACATTGGCCATCGGCACACCGCTTGCCAGCGACTTTTTCGAGCCGCAGAAGGTGATGGTGATCTCGTCAGCCTTGGAGAAGCCAAGCGCACGGCTGCCGAACATGGTGATGCAGAGCACCATGGCCAGAAGGACCATGTTGGCGACGATGACGGTGGCGATGTCGAGTACCGAAAACGTATGCCACAGCCCCTCGACCACTGCCTCGCTGAAGGCGGAATAGACGACCATCAGGATCGAGCCGCGATCAACCGGCATCAGGATCTTCTTCTTGGAGCGGATCCAGTCGCCGATCCACGGCTGCAGCAATTGGCCGGCGATGAAGGGGGCAAGCAGCTGCAACATGATCTGCCACAGCACATCCCAAGAAAAACCGCCGCCCTGGCCGCCCACTGAAAACAGCACGCCGACGAGCAGCGGCGTCAGGAACATGCCGAAGATGTTCGATGCGGAAGCCGAGCAGATGGCGGCGGGAACATTGCCGCCGGCGATCGAGGTGAAAGCGATCGACGACTGTACTGTCGAAGGAAGCACGCTCAGAAACAGCAGGCCGGTATAGAGCGACACGGGCAGAACACTGGTCGGTACGATCTGGCCGATGGCGAGCACCAGCAGCGGGAAGATGCCGAAGGTTGTCAGCAGGATGACGAGATGCAGCCGCCAGTGCAGCATGCCGGCAATGACGACATCGCGCGATAGGCGCGCGCCGTGCAGGAAGAACAGCAGACCGATGGCAAAGTTTGTCGCGATGCTAAAATAGTGGGCGCTTGTCCCCTGAACGGGAAAGAAGGATGCCGTTAGAACAGTGAGCACCAACAGCATGGTGAAAGTATCTGGAAGAAAGCGGCGCATCGTGCCAACCCCAATCGCGGTTGCAGGTCTTGATAATTGATCCTTGCAGATAGACCTATTGTGATCCACGATGCAAGGAATAACAGTTATCGCAATATAGGATAAGCGCTATGCTCGATCTCACGCAGTTGCGCAGCTTCGTTGCCGTGGAGCAGATGGGTAGCTTCACGCTGGCGGCGGAACGGCTCGGGCTCGGCCAGTCGACCGTCAGCCAGCATATACAGCGATTGGAAACGGAGCTTGGGCGCAAGCTATTGGCCCGCGACACGCATCGCGTCGTCCTGACCGGTGATGGCGAGGCTTTGCTCGGCCATGCGCGCAACATGTTGTCGATCGAAGGGGAGGTGCGCCAGCTCTTTGCCGGCAACAGCCTGCGCGGCAGTCTTCGCCTTGGCGTTTCCGAGGATTTCGTTACCAGCCAGCTCCCCGACGTGCTCGAGGAGTTCGTTCGCTCGCATCCCTCGGTCGATCTCGAATTGACCGTTGCGCTCAGCGGCACTCTTTATGAAATGCAGGACAATGGTGATCTGGATCTGGTGCTCGCCAAGCGTCGCCTCGGCGATGTCAGGGGCAAGCTGGTCTATCGCGAGCCGCTGGTTTGGCTGGCACGCGATCCCGAGCGCATTCGCAGGCTTGCCGGGCCACTGCCGCTAATCGCCTTTCCGGCGCCAAGCGTCACCCGGGCGGTGGCGCTGGAGGCGCTGCGTCGCCAGCAGGTGCCGTGGCGGATCGTTTGCACCTGCGGCAGCCTTAGCGGGCTGACGGCCGCGGCTCGCGCCGGCATGGGTGTTCTCGTCCAGCCGCAAAGCATGGCGCCGACCGGGTTGACGGAGATCGCGCCGGGCTGGCTGCCGGCCCTGGAGGATGTGGAATTTGTGCTTGTGCCACGCAAGGGGGCGGATCAACTTGTGGTCAATGCCCTATCGGAAGACATTTTGACAAAAGTTCGAGGGCCGAGATCAATTTGATGATGGTGGCGTAGACCACAGGGATGGAAAAGCCTTTGTCCAGCATGCGGATAGGATTAAGCTCTTGTTAGGATTTCCTTCGCCGGCTGTCGTTTTGCGCCCCCGCACATCTGTTCTGCGCAGCGTCCGGTTCAGGTCGCAGTCAGCTTGGGCTGCTATCGTAGGTGGCAGTGGACGAGTTGCATGAGGACATCCGCCCCCGATGACTTATGGTGCCATCTTCATTTCCGGGCTTGTCGCTTGCGTAATGGCAATGACGGTGATCGTTCACCATGCTCCGGCATCCGATCGCGACGACTTATCGACTTTCAGACTGTTCGCGCATCGGAATTAGAACTGAGCTTTCCTGCGACATTGAGCGCCGTCCGGCCTGAAGCCGGCTCCGGCGCTCCTTTTTCTTGCCGTCAGGCCAGGCAGGCGAGGAAGTTCGTCACGTCGGCGTCGGTCGTGGCGAAGCTGGTGACGAGGCGGATCAGTGTCTCATCACCGCCGACCAGATCCGGCTGCGATTCCGGGATCGGCCATTCGTAGAACTTCGCACCCTTGTCCTCGGCGGCCTTGGCAGCCGATTTCGATATGATCGCGAAAACTTCGTTAGAAAGCGTCGGCCAGGCAAGGCGTGCCGAAGGCGCCTTTTCAATGCCGGCGCGCAGGTGGTCGGCCATGCCGTTGGAATGGCGAGCGAGATCCAGCCAGAGGCCATCCTTGAAGTAACCATCGAACTGGGCGGCGATGAAGCGCGACTTCGAAAAGAGCTGGGCGGCACGCTTGCGGATGAAATGCATCTCCCTTGCCTGCTCCGGATTGAAGAAGACGATCGCCTCGGCGCACCAGCAGCCGTTCTTGGTGCCGCCGAAAGAGAGGATGTCGATCCCACGCTTCCAGGTCATTTCCGCCGGGCTGACACCGAGCGCGACCAGGGCATTGGCGAAACGCGCGCCATCCATGTGAAGCGGCAGGCGGTCTGCCTTGGCGATGGCGGCGATGGCATCGATTTCGGCGAGCGAATAGACCGTGCCGATTTCCGTGGCCTGGGTGATTGTCACCGCGGCGGCGCGGCCGTGATGGACGGCATCCTGGGGGAAGCGGGCAACCTTGGCGGCGAGCGCCTTGGGATCGATCTTGCCGAGGGCACCATCGACGGTTGCCAGTCGCGCACCGCTGAAGAAGTCAGGTGCACCGCATTCGTCCTCGGCCACATGCGCCTCGTTGTGACAGAAGCTGATTCCGCCCGGCTTCTGGACGCTGGCGAGCGACAGCGAATTTGCCGCCGTGCCCGTCGCAACGAAAAACACGGCAACCTCGCGCTCGAAGATCTCCGAGAACTTGGCCTCCACCCGTTGGTCCAGGTCGCTTGTACCATAGGCGGAAGCAAAGCCGCCGGACTCGGCGAGGAGACGTTCAGCGATCTTGGAGTGGGCGCCAGCCCAGTTATCGGAGGCAAAGAACATGAAGTGCACCAATTATAAGGAGTGAATAGCAGGCGGCATAAATAGGGTCGGCGGGACCTTACGCCAATGCAAAAACCTATCAAGTGCATGAACTTGAACAATCCATCACAGAAATTGATTGGCGCAATCAACAAATAAAATGATGCGCTGCAGCGAAACTTTATTGCTCTATTTGCGCAACGAGGGCAATCTTCCGTCGTTCGCTGACGAATTTTTGCCATTTTGCTCTTGCGAAGGCTTAAGCTTTCTGGCATAGAACTGATGAATTAGGACAGGGTTGCTGTCCTATTTTGGCCGCCGAGGCCGAAGATGCGCCAGAGGGTCCTGACGATGTCGGGATTTCAAGCTATAGTTATCGGGAGCATGCCCTTTCAAGCCTTCCAGGCAATGGGTATTGCGGCGGTGGAATAGCAAGGCGCGGAACGCTGACGACGGGCTCCACTCAAGGGGCCATGGTTCGCGGCCGGATCTTCACAATGCAACAGAGCTGTCGCGCGTCGGCGCCGGAAACGGACCGCGCGGGACGAAGGATCGCCCGCCATGCGGGCCTTACCGGAGGGAAGACGATGACGAACAGGACGACGTCCACGAGTTTTGACCAGACTGCTGCAGCCAATGCTGTCGCTGCGGCCAAAACGTCGAAACGCGCCGGCGGCATCCCCCGGAAACAGGGCCTCTACGATCCGCGCAATGAGCATGATGCCTGCGGCGTCGGCTTCGTCGCGCATATGAAGGGCCAGAAGTCGCACCAGATCGTGCGCGACGGCCTGTTCATTCTCGAGAACCTGACGCATCGCGGCGCCGTGGGTGCAGATCCGCTGATGGGCGATGGCGCCGGCATTCTCGTGCAGATTCCGGATCGTTTCTTCCGCGAGGAAATGGCCTTGCAGGGTATTACCCTGCCGAAGGCCGGTGAATATGGCGTCGGCCATTTCTTCCTGCCGCGCGACGAGGCGCTGATCGAGCATTTCAAGACCGCCATCAAGCAGGTCGTTACCGAGGAAGGCCAGGTTCTGATCGGCTTCCGCGACGTGCCGGTCGACAATTCGTCGCTGTCGAAGGCGCCTGATATCGCCGCCACCGAGCCGCATCACGTGCAGGTCTTCATCGGCGCTGGCCGCGATGCCGGCACGAACGAGGAGTTCGAGCGCCGCCTCTTTACCCTGCGCAAGGTGATCTCCAACCGCATCTATGCGGAATATGAGGGCGAAGAGAGCAGCTTCTACCCCGTGTCGCTGTCGAGCTCGACCATCGTCTACAAGGGCATGTTCCTCGCCTATCAGGTTGGTGCCTATTATAAGGACCTAGCCGACCCGCGTTTCGAGACGGCGGTTGCCTTGGTGCACCAGCGGTTCTCGACCAACACCTTCCCGTCGTGGAAGCTGGCGCATCCCTACCGCATGGTCGCCCACAACGGCGAAATCAACACGCTGCGCGGCAACGTCAACTGGATGGCCGCCCGCCAGGCATCCGTATCCTCGCCGCTGTTCGGCGAGGACATCTCCAAGCTCTGGCCGATCTCCTACGAGGGACAGTCGGACACGGCCTGCTTCGACAACGCGCTCGAATTCCTCGTGCGCGGCGGCTATTCCATGGCGCATGCCATGATGATGCTCATCCCTGAAGCATGGGCCGGCAACCAGCTGATGGCGGCCGAGCGCAAGGCATTCTACGAGTATCATGCCGCCCTGATGGAGCCATGGGATGGCCCGGCCGCCGTCGCCTTTACCGACGGCAAGCAGATCGGCGCGACGCTCGACCGCAACGGCCTGCGTCCGGCTCGTTACCTCGTCACCAACGACGATCGCATCATCATGGCGTCCGAAGCCGGCGTTCTGCCAGTCGAAGAGGAAAAGATCATCCAGAAGTGGCGCTTGCAGCCGGGCAAGATGCTGTTGATCGACATGGAAAAGGGCCGCATCATCTCCGACGACGAGGTGAAGTCGGAGCTTGCCACCAAGCATCCCTACCAGAGCTGGCTCAAGCGCACGCAGCTGATCCTCGAAGACCTGAAGCCGGTGGAGCCGCGCGCGCTGCGTCGCGACGTGTCGCTGCTCGATCGCCAGCAGGCCTTTGGCTACACGACCGAGGACACCAAGCTCCTGATGTCGCCGATGGCGACCACCGGGCAGGAGGCTGTCGGCTCGATGGGGACGGATACGCCGATCTCCGCCATGTCGGACAAGCCGAAGCTGCTCTACACTTACTTCAAGCAGAACTTCGCGCAGGTGACGAACCCACCGATCGATCCGATCCGCGAAGAGCTGGTCATGAGCCTGGTCTCGTTCATCGGACCGCGCCCGAACCTGCTCGACCATACCGGCATGGCGAACGCCAAGCGTCTGGAAGTGCGCCAGCCGATCCTGACCAACGGCGATCTCGAGAAGATCCGCTCGATCGGTCATACGGAAGACCGCTTCGACACGAAGACGCTCGACTTTACCTATGATGTCGAACGCGGCGCCGCAGGCATGCCCGAGATGCTCGACCGTCTCTGCGAGCGGGCGGAAGCGGCCGTTCGCGGCGGCTACAACATCATCGTGCTTTCCGACCGCCAGATCGGACCGGACCGGATCGCCATTCCGGCGCTGCTGGCGACGGCGGCCGTGCATCACCACCTGATCCGCAAGGGCTTGCGTACCTCGGTCGGTATCGTCGTCGAAACCGGCGAACCGCGCGAAGTGCATCAATTCTGCCTGCTGGCGGGCTACGGTGCGGAAGCGATCAACCCGTATCTGGCTTTCGACACGCTGCTCGACATGCATCAGCGCGGCGAATTTCCGAAGGAAGTGGACGCGACCGAAGTCGTCTACCGCTACATCAAGGCTGTCGGCAAAGGCATCCTCAAGGTCATGTCCAAGATGGGCATCTCGACCTACCAGTCCTATTGCGGCGCGCAGATCTTCGATGCGATCGGCCTGCAGCAGGAATTGGTCGACAAGTACTTCTTCGGTACGGCGACGATGATCGAGGGCATCGATCTGGAGACCATTGCCGAGGAAACGGTGGCGCGTCACAGTTCGGCTTTCGGCCGCGATCCGCTCCTGGCAAGCACGCTCGACATTGGCGGCGAGTATGCCTATCGCATGCGCGGCGAAAGCCATGCCTGGACGCCGGATGCGGTGGCAGCCCTTCAGCATGCCGTGCGTGGAAATGCCGAGGACCGCTATCGCGAATTCTCCGAAATGGTGAACGACTCCGCGCTGCGGATGAACACCATCCGTGGTCTCTTCACGATCAAGGGTGCGGAAGCGCTCGGTCGCAAGCCGATCTCGATCGATGAGGTCGAGCCGGCCGTCGATATCGTCAAGCGTTTCTCGACCGGCGCCATGTCCTTCGGCTCCATTAGCCGCGAGGCGCATACGACGCTGGCGATCGCCATGAACCGTATCGGCGGCAAGTCGAACACCGGCGAGGGCGGCGAGGAGTCCGACCGCTACATGCCGCTCTTCGACGGCTCGGCAAACCCGGAACGCTCCGCCATCAAGCAGATCGCCTCCGGCCGCTTCGGCGTGACGACAGAATATCTTGTCAATGCCGACGTGCTGCAGATCAAGGTGGCGCAGGGTGCAAAGCCCGGCGAGGGCGGCCAGCTGCCCGGCCACAAGGTCGATGCCACGGTTGCCAAGACCCGGCATTCGACGCCGGGCGTCGGCCTGATCTCGCCGCCGCCGCACCACGACATCTATTCGATCGAGGATCTGGCACAGCTGATCTTCGACCTGAAGAACGTCAACCCGACCTCGGATGTGTCGGTCAAGCTCGTCTCGGAAGTCGGCGTCGGCACGGTCGCCGCCGGCGTCGCCAAGGCGCGCGCCGATCATATCACCGTCTCGGGCTATGACGGCGGCACCGGCGCTTCGCCGCTGACCTCGCTGAAGCATGCAGGTAGCCCTTGGGAAATCGGCCTTGCCGAAACCCAGCAGACGCTGGTGCTGAACGGGCTGCGCTCGCGTATCGCCCTGCAGGTGGATGGTGGTCTGAAGACCGGACGTGACGTCATCATCGGCGCGCTTCTCGGCGCCGACGAATTCGGCTTCGCCACCGCGCCGCTGATTGCGGCCGGCTGCATCATGATGCGCAAATGCCATCTCAATACCTGTCCGGTGGGCGTCGCTACCCAGGATCCGGTCCTGCGCAAGCGCTTCAAGGGCAGCCCGGAGCATGTCATCAACTACTTCTTCTTCGTGGCCGAAGAAGTGCGCGAGATCCTCGCCTCGCTTGGTGTTGCCAAGCTGGACGACATCATCGGCGCTTCCGAGCTTCTGGAAAAGGACGACATGCTCGCCCATTGGAAGGCGAAGGGTCTCGACTTCAGCCGCATCTTCCACAAGGTCGATGCGCCGAAGGAAGAGACCTACTGGACATCCGTGCAGAAGCACCCGATCGACGACATTCTGGATCGCCAGCTGATCGAGAAGGCAGAGCCTGCTCTGTCTTCCAAGACACCGGTCGCCTTCGAGGTCGACATCAAGAACGTCGACCGTTCGGCCGGCGCCATGCTGTCGGGCGCGGTTGCCAAGCGCTACGGTCATCGCGGTCTGAAGGAAGACACGATCAACGTCACCCTCAAGGGTACGGCCGGTCAGTCCTTCGGCGCGTTCCTCGCACGGGGCATCACGTTCGACCTCATCGGCGACGGCAACGACTATGTGGGCAAGGGTCTTTCGGGTGGCCGCATCATCATCCGTCCGCCCGAAAATTCGAAGATCGTTGCTGAAAACTCGATCATCGTCGGCAACACCGTGCTTTACGGTGCGACCGAGGGCGAATGCTACTTCCGTGGTGTTGCGGGCGAGCGCTTCGCGGTCAGAAACTCCGGCGCGGTCGCCGTCGTCGAAGGCGTGGGTGACCATGGCTGTGAATACATGACCGGTGGCGTCGTCGTCGTGCTGGGCGAGACGGGGCGCAACTTCGCGGCCGGCATGTCGGGCGGCGTTGCCTATGTGCTTGACGAGATTGGCGATTTCGCACGCCGCTGCAACATGGCGATGGTCGAGCTGGAGCCGGTTCCGGAAGAGGACGAACTGCTGGAGAAGCTGCATCATCACGGTGGCGATCTTGCACACAAGGGACGTGTCGACGTTTCGGGTGACATGACGCGCCACGACGAGGAGCGTCTTTACCAACTGATTTCGAACCATTTCCACTACAGCGGCTCGACGCGCGCCAAGGAAATTCTCGATCACTGGGCCGATTACCGCCCGAAATTCCGCAAGGTCATGCCGGTCGAATACCGTCGCGCCCTTGAGGAAATGGAGCGCAGCCGGATGAGCGTGGCGGCGGAGTAATCCGTCTCCTGGCAAACCAGTCGAGGATTTCGCCTCGCATTGCGATCGCCATCCGGGCGATCGCGACTGTCGAACAGCGGAATCAGATGTGAATTACAGTGCCGGACAGGGAACGGATTTTACCCTTGGCACGGGAGCCGGCGGCTCCACTTTTTGAGTGAGGAAACGAAAGCATGGGCAAGGTAACAGGCTTCCTGGAAATCGACCGGCAGGTCGGCAAGTATCAGCCGGCGTCCGATCGCATCCGGCATTTCCGTGAATTCACGATCCCCATGTCGGACCCGGAAGTGCAGAAACAGGCAGCGCGCTGCATGGACTGTGGCATTCCTTATTGCCATGGCCCGACCGGCTGCCCGGTGCACAACCAGATCCCCGATTGGAACGACCTCGTCTACAACAACAACTGGGAAGAGGCGATCCGCAACCTGCATTCGACCAACAACTTCCCGGAGTTCACCGGCCGCGTCTGCCCCGCACCTTGCGAGGAAGCCTGCACGCTGAACCTGGAAGACGCGCCGGTCGCCATCAAGACCGTCGAGCAGGCGATTGCCGACAAGGCCTACGAGCTCGGCTTCATCCGCCCGCAGCCGGCAACGGTGCATACCGGCAAGAAGGTCGCCGTCATCGGCTCCGGCCCCGCCGGCATGGCGGCTGCCCAGCAGCTCGGTCGCGCCGGCCATGAGGTTCATCTCTATGAGCGGGAAAGCAAGGCCGGCGGTCTGCTGCGTTATGGCATCCCGGACTTCAAGATGGAGAAGAACTTCATCGACCGCCGCGTCGAGCAGATGAAGGGCGAGGGCGTTACCTTCCATTGTGGCGTCAATGTCGGCGTCGACGTGAAGATCGAGCAGCTTCTGGCTGATCATGATGCCGTGCTCTATTGCGGTGGCTCTGAGACCCCGCGCGAGGCCGGCATTCCCGGCGTCGAGCTGGCCGGGGTCCATGACGCCATGCCCTATCTCGTGCAGCAGAACCGCCGCGTCGGCCGCGAAAACATCGACAGCGCCGGCTGGCCTGCCGACCCGATCCTGGCCGGTGGCAAGCATATCGTCGTCGTCGGTGGTGGTGATACGGCGTCCGACTGCGTCGGCACGGCATTCCGCCAGGGCGCGGTGAAGGTTACCCAGCTCGACATTCGCCCGCAGCCGCCGGAAAAGGAAGACAAGCTCGCCGTCTGGCCGTTCTGGGCGACGAAGATGCGCACCTCTTCCTCGCAGGCCGAAGGTGCGGTTCGCGAATTCCAGGTGGCGACACTCGAATTCATCGGCGAAGATGGCGTGCTGACTGGCGTGAAGTGCTGCGAAGTGGATGAGCGCCGCAAGCCGATTGCCGGGACGGAGTTCGTCATCCGCGCCGATCTCGCTTTCATCGCCATCGGTTTCCGCGGCCCGTTCACGGATAGCGTACTCAAGGAACTCGACGGTAAGCTGACTTTGAACACCGACCGCCGCGGCTCGACCAACGTCGTCGCCAACGACAAGGACTACAAGACCTCCGTCGACAAGCTCTGGACTGCCGGCGACGTGCGCCGCGGCCAGTCGCTGGTGGTCTGGGCGATCCGCGAGGGACGCCAGGCAGCGCGTGCGATCGACGAGACCTTGATGGGTTCGACGGTTCTGCCGCGGTAGTCTTCAAGACCGTTCTAAGATCACTATCGGAAAGGCCGGGCTCGTGATGAACCCGGCCTTTTGCTTATCTGTTTGCGGCGATATTCCAGTTGTAGACGCAGCGGTCGAGCCCGATGGCAATCTCGAGCACCGTGACAGCGTGGTCTATCGACGGTCCCTTCCTGGGCTGGCTGCGATAGCGCTGCGGGAAGTCCGTTCGCTTGGAGATCGAGCAGACCTCCATCCATTTGTCGCCGTTATCGACTTCGATATCCATCGTCACCTCGGAATAGGCCGGCAGGCGGTCGGAGGGTACGATCCTCGTCGGTAGATGGATGACCGATCCGATCATCCGGCGAACCGGTTCGAGGCAGGCGACATGGTAGTCATTGCCGCTGTCGGCGGTGAAGGCGCATTGAAATTCGAGCTGCCAGAACTCCTTGAGCCGCACATGCTTTGTCGGCTGCTCCTGTTCGCGACGATAGGATTTCCCCGCTTGCCAGACGCATAAAGGCAGGCGCGTTCTGGAGTGATTTCCGAGAACATGCTGCATGTAGATGTAGGTCGAAGGCGTCGTCTCAGGTCGGAGTACCAGTGCGGTATCGGTTTCTGACAAGCGCTCCTGCACCCATATATCTTCATGGGAATAGGCATTCGAAACGAGGCTGCGCGGCATCAAGGTCGGGGCTTCCACCCTTCGGACATCCCAGGCAGGGTTTACGGATCGCAGGAAGCTGCGGATATAATCGGAAAAGTACCGGACGAGATCCTCGCGCAGGCGGATATCCCGCTCTTCCCAATGAACGAGCGAATTGACGTTGTAGATATTGAGCACGTGCCATTCTCCATGGGCAACGTTTATGTTTTGGGTAAGGGCTTTACGTCCAGCAGCCGCCGGACAGGCCAATGCCTCCGGCCGTCACGGCTGGACGCGGAGACCTCGGCCGGAGAAAGCGCGCAGAATCGCGACCTGCGGGCAGGTGCGGTTACGATCGATATGATCTGCGCTGATGGTGCTCATGCCGTTTTTCTATTGGCGCACTGCGATATTGTCAAACGGACATCGCAGCGCATTCGGCTTGTCTGGAAAGTAATCACGGTGTGGTCGTTGCCGGGACCGGCAACCGATAATCGTCCACACGACCTGCGGGCGCCGGCGCCATCTGACCCTTGTCGACCAGGAGGTCTCGTGGAGACGGCGCTGCAGCAACCGGTGCAGGGGCCGCACCCAGAAGCTGCGCGCCGCCATCGAGGTCCGGATCGGACAGGCTCATGGGCGGCGTGCGGGTGACCTTTTCCGCCTCCGCCGCGGGCAAATTCGCCGGCTGCACGGGCAGCGGATTGCCGGTGTCGAGGCGGGTGATATCCGGGCTTGCCTGATCACCGAGCAGCCGTCGCGCCGATTTCTCGACATAGAAGGCAAGTTTGCGTTTGCCGGCCGGGGTCATGTTGACACCATCGGCGGTTCTGAGGCGCACCTGCTGGCCGTTGATATCGGACCCTGTCACGATGAACTCGCCGTTCTGGTCGGTAAAGCCGTCCCAGATGTCGATGAACTCGCCGCCGACGCCGGCCATCTGGCTCTGATAGAGCTGATTGAGCTTGACGGCGCTGGCCGTCAGCTGATCCGAGCCGAAGGAGGGCAGGCCGACCCAGAGCAGCGGGATGTGGCGGTTCGTGACCAGCTTGGCAAATTGCTGCACGCGCTCCTCATAGGCGAGGAACCACGGATCGGTGCCGTATTTTTCATTGAGGCCATCGCCGATGATCTGCTGGCGATCATTGGCCCCGAGCATGACGATGACAATCGCCGGCTTCAGCTGGTCCATCATCCCGGTCAATTGCTGCGGCCAGTTGTAATAATCCTGCCGGACAAGGCCGGAGGCGACATTGCCGCGCGTTTGGATGATGACGCCGGGCGAGGTGGAAAAAGCGTCCTCCAGCCCGGTTCCAAGGCCGCTCGCCAGAAAATCGCCGACGACGAGGATGGTTTTGGCATCCGGCAGCTTTTCCGCCGGCGGTGGTGTCTCCGGCTGGACCACAACGGGCTCGCGCGGCGGTGGCGTTGGGCGTTTGCGCGGCTGCACCTTGCGCCGTGGTGGCGGCTGTTCAACCGGCTGGTCCGGGTAGTCGGGCTCGCGCGTGCCGAACAGCATGTCGAACAGGTTTCGGCGCGGCCGTTCCTGCGCTTCGGCTGCCTTCGAGAGGCAGCCAAACGCGATGACGACGGCAAGAAATGCCGTGAGAATGACCTTCAGGGTTGCCGTGGTCGCGCGGGCAGGTCGTTCTGTCATAACTTCTTTCCGCTCACGGCCCGCGGTCGCATGAGGGTAGCTCCCCGGTGCAGCGATCCCGGAACCGATCGATGGCAGCGGCCTATTTGCGCAATGCCTTCAGCAGGTCCATCGAAGGTTCGCCATCCGTATCCATGCCGATGCGCTGCTGGACGGCGCTGATCGCGGCCTTCGATCCAGATCCGAAATTGCCGTCGACGACGCCGTCATAATAGCCAAGCTGCTTCAGCCGCGTCTGCAGCTCGAATTTCTGCTGCACATTCAGCGTGCCACTCGGGCGTGGCCAGGATTGCTGCATGCCGCCATAGCCGGCGATCTGGTCGGCAAGCAAGCCAACGGCGAGAGCATAGCTGTCGGATGCGTTGTAGCGCTTGATGGTGAAGAAGTTGCCGGTCATCAGGAAGCCGGGGCCATTCGGCCCGCCGGGCATCTTCAGCTGCGCCCGATCGGAGGTGAGCCGGAAGCCCTTGCCATTGGGACGCACGAAGCCGAGAGCCGTCCATTGGGCGATCGTGTGGGTCTTGCCGGCCTGTGCGCTGCCGCCAGGTGGTACGACCACTTCGTAGCCCCATGTGCGGCCAGTTTCCCAGCCGTTCTTGGCAAGCAGATTGGCGGTTGTCGCCAGCGCATCAGGAATGGAATTCCAGATATCGGCATGGCCGCTGCCGTCGGCGTCGACGGCATAGAGCAGGTAGCTGGAGGGGATGAACTGGGTATGGCCCATGGCGCCAGCCCAGGAGCCGTTCAGTTCCTTGCGCGAGACATCACCCTTCTGGAGGATTTTCAGCGCGGCGACCAGCTGCTTCTTGGCGTAACTGGCGCGTTTTGGATCGGCATAGGCAAGTGTCGCCAGTGCACGGGGTACGTAGTGCAATCGATCGTTTTTGGTGAGGACCGCGCCATAGTTCGATTCCATCGACCAGATGGCCAGCATGATATTTCGATCGACGCCGAAGTGCTGCTCGAGCGTGCGAAGCGTGGCCCCATACTTGACCGCCATTTTCCGGCCAATATCCACGGTATAGGGATTGACACGGGAGTCGAGGTAATCCCAGATTTGGGACTTGAATTCCGGTTGGTACTGCGCTTTTTCGAGGACCGTGGGGTCGGGGTCCGTCACGCCGGCAAATGCATCGCGATAGGTCGATTGTGTGATGCCGCTCTTTGCGGCGGTAGCATAGAAGCCCGCGATCCATTTTTGGAACCCTGGGTCAGCATTGGCGTTAACGGGAGCGAGTCCCGCAAAGGCACCGAGCGCGAGCGCCAGAGCGAGACCACGAAGGGAGTTTTTGCGGTTTGCAGTCATCTACAGCCTTGTCCATCAATCGTTGGATTTCGGTGCGGCGAAGCAGGTAGCGTTCGCCGAAGCATGACACTAGGGGAACGAAGTCAACAAATTCTTTACCATGGAAGCCGGGTTCAGTCATTATTTGCAAAACAGTAGCAAATTTAATCTACTGACCTTGAGATTGGCTCGGCGCCAGCGATTTAATGCCCAGGAGGTATGAGTGGGACAGCATAAGAAGGTGCGTAAGGCAGTATTTCCGGTTGCCGGACTAGGGACGCGGTTCTTGCCGGCGACCAAGGCCGTGCCGAAGGAAATGCTCACCGTCGTCGACAAGCCGGTGATCCAATACGTCGTCGATGAGGCGATGGAAGCGGGCATCGAGCATTTCGTGTTCGTAACGGGCCGCAGCAAGCACGTCATCGAGGATTATTTCGACATCCAGTTCGAGCTTGAGCACACGCTGCGCCAGCGCAACAAGAATGCCGAGCTGTCGCTGTTGAACGGCCTGCTGCCAAAGGCCGGCACGGCCAGCTTCACGCGCCAGCAGGAGCCGCTTGGCCTTGGCCACGCCGTCTGGTGCGCCCGCGAAATCGTCGGCGACGAGCCTTTCGCGCTGCTGTTGCCTGATATGGTCATGCGGGCCGAAAAGGGCTGCATGAAGGGCATGATCGAGCTCTACGAGCAAAGCGGTGGCAATGTCATCGCCGTCGAGGAATGCGCTCCGGACCAGACCCATAAATACGGTATCGTCGGCGTTGGCGAAACGATCGGCAACGGTTTCCGTATCACCGAAATGGTGGAGAAGCCGGCCAAGGGTACGGCTCCGTCCAACTTCTTCATCAATGGCCGCTATATCCTGCAGCCGGAAATCTTCCGCATTCTCGAAAGCCAGGAGCGCGGTGCGGGCAACGAGATCCAGCTGACCGACGGCATGCTGAAGCTTGCGCAGACGCAGGATTTTGCCGGTTATCATTTCCAGGGTCAGACTTTCGACTGTGGCGCCAAGGATGGCTTCATCCTCGCCAACGTCGCTTTCGCGCTTTCGCGTGCGGATATCCGTCCAACGATCGAGGACGAGCTGAAGGCACTGATCGCGGCCTTGAAATAAGCTCTCGAACGTTCGGGAAAAAACGATGGGGCTCGGCATTTGCCGGGCCTCATTTCGTTTGGGTGGAGAGATTGTGCCGGATCAAGGTGTCGGGTGGGGAATTGTCCAGCCGGCTATCAGCGCTTCACCGTCAATCCAACGCCGGCCTGGAGCTGATGCGTATCGTCGCCGGCCTTTCGGGTGGTCAGCTGATAGCCGAAATTGCCTGTGAGATCGAGGTAGCGGTTGATCCCCCAGGTCAGGCCGAGGGCCGCGTCATATTCGGTCTCATCGGCCGCACTGCCGTTGGAAGGATAGTCGCGCCAGATCGTGCCGCCCGTCGCTTTGGCGGTGAGGTCATCGCGCAATTGGTGGCTAATTGTACTCGTCAGCTGGTAGGCGGTGTAGCCGCTCAGGCCGGCCGTGGTGGATGGCTGAACCGTGGTTGAAAGGCCGATACTGACATCCGTTCCGCGCTGCGGCGACCAGGCGAGACTACCGTCGATGGTCGGTGAGTCGACTGAAGCCAAGCGTGAATCGTCGAATTGCGTGTGCTGATAGCCAAAGCCCAGCTCGCCTTTCAGCTTTTCGCCGAGATCGAGTTCGACGCCGGCCTTGCCGCCGTAGCCCTGGTTCGAACGGGCATAGCCGTTGCTGTCACGCGTCTCATCGTAGACAGCGCGACCAAGATCGACTTCGACGAAGGGAATGATCGCCGGTGACAGCTCATAGCCGATACGCCCGCGCCATGTGCCGGCGGTCTGGTTGCGGTCGCTGAGCGTGACCTGGGTTCCATCCGAGAGCACGGCATCCGAATAGACCGTGCGGGTCAACGCGACTGCCGTCGTGCCGCGTAGCAGGCCGAAATCGCGCTCCAGCGACAGTCCTGTCGTGAACTGATTCACGGCGGATTGTTTGGAGGCGCCGGCAATGGCGTTCGGGTCGCTGGTATCCTCACGGAAGAACTGATAGCCGGCCGTTATATGCGCTGTCGTGTCGGCGGGGAGGTCGAGGCGCAGATCCGCATTGAGGTTGATCGTCGGCTTCTCTTCACCCGTGCCGCTGATATTCTTCTGCCAGACGCCCTCGCCGGTGATGGTCAGCGCGTGGCGATCCCAGTCCGACGTCAACGTGCTGCGCAGATCCGTCTGCAGGAAGCTGCGGTTGTCCTCGACGGAGCCGGTGCGGTCGCGTTCGATATTGATCGACTGATTGACCGAAGGGCGCAGGGTGAAGGTGCCGAGCGGTATGCCCTGGGCTTCCGCGCGGTCCGGATGCTGGCGCGTTCTCAGGCCATCGACGGTGGATTCCGGCAGGTTGACGCGGCGCATGTCGTTGTCGAGCGTCGAGCCGGTGGTTGTGGGGTCGACGCCATCAAGGCGAAGGCGCATATTCGGCGGCCCATCCGCATTGGTGGTAGCGGCCTGATTTGCTGGCGGCGCCGTCTGCGCGTCGGTGGCAGGTGCTGCAGCCGAGTCGGTCGTCGTGGCAGGCGTCGAGACCGCGGATGTATCGTCGGGGTCCTGGCCGGGCGGCAGGGATTGTGCGTTAACGGACATCGGCGCGGCGCATACGACGCCCCAGCCAAGCACGGCGGATGTCGCCCATGCTGTCAGCCGGAGGGCATTTTTACCCGCCTTTTTCTTGCCGATGTTCATTTTGTCTATGTCTGACCTTGCTGGAAAAGCACTAAATCCTTACCCAAGTGTAAAGCCGTGTGGTTAACGCTTGGTTGCTAAAGAGTTACGGCGAGATGCTATCGGTAATATTATCCAGGCCCAGCAAAAGCCCGTCACCGTCGGCATAAGTCGATCTTTGGTGGACAGAATTGCAGAAAAGCGTTAGGCCTCGCTCATGAATAAGAGAGCTGTGAGACTCATCGAGAACGGTGCGATCGAATCCGCAATGAGGACGATCGAGACCGAGAGACGGGGCCTTGAGGCGCTGGAACGTGCATTGGCCAATGGTTTGGCCGGGCCTTTCAGCCGCGCGGTGGAGATCATCGGCGATATCAAGGGCCGCGTCGTCATCACTGGTGTCGGCAAGAGCGGCCATATCGGCAACAAGCTCGCCGCAAGCCTGGCTTCCACCGGAACGCCGGCGTTCTTCGTGCACCCGGTCGAGGCCAATCATGGCGATCTCGGCATGATCACGCAGGATGATGTCATCATTGCCATCTCGTGGGGCGGCGAAAGCGCCGAGCTGCGCGGCATCATCAGCTATTCGCGCCGCTTCTCGATCCCGATGATTTCCATCACCGCGGGCGAGACGTCAACGCTGGCGCGTGAGTCCGATGTGGTGCTGCTGCTGCCCAAGGAGCAGGAAGCCTGTCCGCATGGGCTGGCGCCGACCACGTCGACAATGCTGCAGCTTGCGATCGGCGATGCGCTCACCGTGGCGCTGCTGGAAGCGCGTGGCTTCACCGCCGAGGATTTCCGTACCTTCCATCCTGGCGGAAAGCTGGGCGCCAGCCTCTCACATGTCGCCGATATCATGCACAAGGGCGATAGCGTGCCTCTCGTCAAGCTTGGTACCGGCATGCGCGAAGCCGTGACGACTTTGGCGAAAATGCGCTTTGGCTGCGTCGGCGTCGTCGATGATGACGGCTGCCTCTGCGGTATCGTCACCGATGGCGATATTGCCCGCAATCTTGGTTCCAGCCTCGCGGAGATGCTGGTGGACGAAGTGATGACGCGCAATCCGAAGACGGTCAAGGAAACGACGCTGGCGACCGGCGCGATGGCCGTGCTCAATCGTCACAACATTTCCGCGCTCATTGTCGTCGATGATGGGCAGCGACCGGTCGGGATCGTCCACTTCCACGATCTGCTGCGGATCGGCGTCGCCTGATCAGATCGGCTCGACCGTAAGCTCGCGGCCGTTGCTGGCGACGACTTTCACGCGCGTACCAACGGGCAGATCCGGGCCCGTGACTGTCCAATAGGTATCGTTGAGGCGGATGCGTCCGCGGCCCTCGGCGATGGGCTCACCGAGCGTTGCCGTGCGTCCGACAAGGCTTGCACCACGCTGGTTCAGGAAGGGCTCGTCGGTCACCTGGTTGTTGTTATAGACATAACGCCGCCCGAGCAGGGTGACGATGACGGCTGCTGCTGCAAAGACCAGCCACTGCACTTGCCAGATCCAGAAGGCGTCATCCCAGAACAGTAGCGATAACGCCCCGACGATGATGCCGGCCAGACCGATCCAGACGAGGAAGAAGCCCGGCAATATCAACTCGGCGGCGAGCAGTACCAATCCCAGCAGCCACCAGCTCCAGGGACCGAGTTCCACGACGAGATTGTCGAACATCTTAGCTCTCCCGAGGGGCCAGCGGATTGACCGAAGGCGTGGTGCGGACCGTGTTCGTGCGCGGCCGTGAAGGCTGCGCTGCGCCGTTGCCGTCGCCATTGTCGCCGAAGACTTCGCGGGCGATGGCGCCGATGCCGCCGAGCGAACCGATGAGGGAGCTGGCTTCCATCGGCATCAGCACGATCTTCGAGTTGCTGGCCGAACCGATCGACGTCAGGGCCTCGGTGTATTTCTGCGCGACGAAGTAGTTGATGGCCTGCACATTACCCTCTGCAATGGCTTCGGACACCATGCGGGTCGCCTTTGCTTCGGCCTCTGCGAGACGTTCGCGGGCTTCGGCGTTGCGGAACGCTGCCTCGCGCTGGCCTTCGGCCTGAAGCACCGCCGATTGCTTTGCGCCCTCGGCGCGCAGGATCTGCGCGGCACGCAAGCCTTCCGCCTCGAGAATCTGGGCACGCTTTTCACGCTCGGCCTTCATCTGCCGGCCCATGGCGTCAACCAGATCCTTCGGCGGCTGGATATCCTTGATTTCGACGCGCGTCACTTTGATGCCCCAGGGCTCGACAGCTTCGTCGACGACGCGCAGCAGCCGCTCGTTGATGGCGTCGCGGTTGGACAGAAGCTCATCGAGGTCCATCGAACCCATGACGGAACGAATATTGGTTTTGGTGAGGTTGAGGATCGCGCTTTCGAGATTGGTGATCTGATAGGCGGCCTGCGCCGCATTCAGCACCTGGAAGAAGGCGACCGCGTCGGCGGAGACGCTGGCATTGTCCTTGGTGATGACCTCCTGCGTCGGAACGGCGAGCACCTGCTCCATCACGTTCATCCTAACACCGATCGTTTCGATGAAGGGCACGATCAGATTGAGGCCCGGCTCCAATGTGCGGATGTAGCGGCCGAAGCGCTGGATTGTATAACGATAGCCCTGCGGCACCGTCTTGATCCCTGCAAACAGCACCAGGATGACCAAGACCACCAGGGCGACCACGACGATGCTGAAACCACCGACTACCATTGAATTCCTCCATGGACGCGCTCGCGGAATGCGAGCCTCTCGCGTCAGGTAAAGCACTGCCGTGTCGTTTCGGCGTCTTCGGTCGAAAACGCATCATGGCAGCTCAATCAGATGTGGTGGGTTAGCATGTTCTCGGCAAGGGAGGAATGGGTAGACGGGCTGGACTGCCCGATCAGCCACAAGTTGTTGCAGCGGATCAATCAATCGCGATCCGGCCCTTGCGCCTCGCTGTTGATATTCATACTTTATAAGAGAATTTTTCGGGTCAGCTGCCGCGCAGCCTTTCGATCCCAACTGCCGCGCATGGTCAGGGTGAAGCAATGAATATCGATAGGACTTTACGGTCGGTCGTAGCCGTCCATGCCTCAATTCCGGAAGACGCCTTCACGGCGACGACGCTGGGCACCCGCAGGGAAGGCAACGGCGTCGTCATCCGGGGAAACGGCTTGGTGCTGACGATCGGCTACCTCATCACCGAGGCCGAAGAGGTCTGGCTGACGACGAGCAATGGCCGGGTAGTGCCCGGGCATGCGCTCGCCTATGATCAGGAAACCGGGTTTGGCCTTGTGCAGGCGCTCGGCCCGCTCGACGTCCCGGCGCTGGAATTCGGCGATGCCGACAAGGCCGAGATCGGTGATCCGGTCGTGATTGCCGATGGTATCGGTCAGGTCGTCGAGGCAAAGATCGTCGCCAAGCAGGAGTTTGCGGGTTACTGGGAATATCTGCTCGATGAGGCGATTTTCGTCGCACCTGCGCATCCTTCGTGGGGTGGCGCTGCTCTGGTGGATGAGGACGGCAAGCTTCTGGGTGTCGGGTCGCTGCACCTGCAGATGGCGACCCAGAATGGTGAAGGCGCCGATATCAACATGATCGTGCCGATCAACCTGCTGACGCCCATTCTCGACGACCTGATCAAGCGCGGCCGCGTCAACAAGCCGCCAAGGCCCTGGCTCGGGGCTTTCTCGGCCGAAAGCAATGGTGAGGTCGTTGTCATGAGCGTGACGGAAGGCGGCCCGGCCGCTCAGGCGGGCTTGCGGCGCGGCGATGTCATTTCGGAGATCCGCGACGCGGAAGTCGACGGCTTGGCCGACTTCTATCGCAAGATATGGGAGAGCGGGCCGGCCGGCGCCGAGATCCCGCTGCGCGTGCTGCGCAATGGCCGCGAAGCCTGGTTGCGCATCAAATCCGCCGATCGCGGCAGCTTCCTCAAGAAGCCGCAGCTGCAATAGAGCCTCTCCGTTTTTCTTCGAATCGCGAAGACGCTCTGTTTCTTGCTTTTTCACGCATTCCGGACGGAAAACCGCTGCGCACTTTTCCTGGAAATGCTTTAGAGGCCATTGCCGGGATTAGTCCGGCGATCGGTCAGACCCAGCCGAGCAACTCCCGCCGCACGACCTTCTCCAGCACCTTCATGCCGTCTTCGCTATCGTTGAGGCAGGGAATATGCGTGAACTTGTCGCCGCCATTATGATGGAAGGATTCGGCCGCCTGTTCGGCAATCTCTTCCAGTGTCTCCAGACAATCCGAGACAAAGCCCGGATTGAGTACGGCGATGCGCTTGGTGCCATCCTTGGCGAGCTGTTCCACGGTCTTGTCTGTATAGGGCTGCAGCCATTCCTCCGGGCCGAAACGGGACTGGAAGGTGACCATGAACTGATCTTCCGACAGCCCCAGCTTTTCACGCAGCAGGCGGCCGGTCTTTTGACAGAAACAGTAATAGGGATCGCCCAGTTTGAAATAGGACATCGGTATGCCGTGGAACGACGCCAGGATCTTTTCGGGCTGCCAGTCCAACGTTGAAAGATGCCGGGTCACGGAATTGGCAAGCGCTTCGATATAGGCATCGTCGTCGTGATATTGTGGCACGGTGCGGAGTGCCGGCTGCCAGCGCATCTTTGCCAGCTTCTCGAATGCCTTGTCGTTGACGGTTGCCGTCGTCGCGGCGGCGTATTGCGGATAGAGTGGAAAGAGCACGATGCGCTCGCAGCCCTGATCCTTCAGCGCCTGTATGCGGTCGCCGATCGAGGGTTGGCCGTAGCGCATGGCCCAATCGACCGTCACGTTGGGTAGATCCCGCAGGCGCTCGGCCATCAGATCGGACTGGTTGCGCGTATAGGTGCGCAAGAAGCTCTCATTTTTTTCCTTGTTCCAGATCGTCTCGTAGGCCTTGCCGACTTTTTGCGGCCGGGTGTTGAGCACGATACCGAACAGGATTGGATACCACTTCCAGCGGGACCATTCGATGACGCGGCGATCCGTCAGGAACTCGCGCAGGTAGCGGCGCATCGAGGCGTAATCTGTGCCATCGGGTGTTCCGAGGTTGACAAGCAGCACGCCAACCTTGCCGAATTTCACGCTGGGGTGATCAGGCGGGAAGGTGGTCACGTTTTCTGTCATCAATCATATCCTCTCGGCGAAACGAAGCCCTTCACATAGGAACAAAAACCGGCCCGGGGAAGCCCGGACCGGCTCTCTCATGCGAGACAAATCGTCTTACTTGGCTGGAATCCTCAACTTTTCGCCAACTTGCAGATGGTGAGGCTTCAGATTGCGGTTGGCCACCACAAGCCTGTGCCATTGCTTGGCGCTGCCATAATAGGTCTTGGCGAGATCCCAGAGCGTGTCGCCGGTAACGATGACATGCGTTGTCGGCGTCTTCGGCTTTTCGCTGGCTTCAGCTGCCGGTGCGGCGGTGGCAGGAGCTGTCGTCACCGGGGTTGAAGGTGCCGGGTTGGCCGTCGCAGGGGCAGATGCGGCGGGCGTCGTGGTTGCCGGTGCCGATGATGTGTCCGCGGGCTTTGCCGGTGTTGTAGTTGCCGGCGTTGCCGCCGAGGGTGTCGAGGAGGCCGGAGGCGTCACGGCAGGTGCTGCCTTGCCGGTGTCCGCGGGTGCCGGGGCGGGCTTTTGCTCCGGTGCGGCCTGCTGCTGCGTTTCCGCCGGCTTGGCTGCTTCGGGCTGGGCGGCAGGTGCTGCCGCGGCAACCTGGGTCACACGGCCATCGGTATAGGGCTTGTAGGGATTGTGCGCGCCGAGATAGTCGGCAACCACCGATTCCAGGTTCGGACCGAAGTCATAGGCGTTCTTGCCGTCCTTGGCGAATACGGTGTAGCCGTCGCCGCCCGCGCGCATATAGTTGTTGCTGACGACACCGTAGGTCTTTTCGGGGTCGAGCGGCTTGAATTCCGTGCCTTCCTGCACGTCGACGGAGACGAGCCGGCTGCCCGGCGGCTTCGATTTGTCGAAGCTGTATTTGAGGCCCGCGACCTGCGGGAAGCGGCCGGCGCCATCGTCGATCTGGCTGAGGCCGTTTTCCAATGCCGCCTTCACATCCGCGCCCGTCAATTGGAAGGTCGCGACTGTGTTCTGGAACGGCAACACGGTGAGAACGTCGCCCATGCTGACATCGCCGGCGTCGATGGAAGCACGCAGGCCGCCGCCATTCTGGATGGCGATGGAGATGCCCTGGGCCTTGGTTCGGTAGAGGATCGCGTCGGCCACGAGGTTGCCCATCGAGCATTCCTGGACGCGGCAGATCTCGCGCGCGCCCTCGATCGGGCCTTGCGAATTGCCGATCACCTTCTTGCGCAGTTCTTCGATCGGCTTGGCCATCTCCTGGACGCGGGCGGCGATTGCCGCATCCGGCTTGATGGAGGAATCGAGCAGGATGGGATCGCCCTTGGCGTCCTTGACCGCGCCGTTATCATCGAAGGTGACGACGATGTCGCCGAGGTACTTGCCGTAGGACGCGGCCTGTACCACTGGCACCTTATAGCCGGCGGGATTGTCTACCATGGTTGGATAGGGGCCTGCGGCCTTCGGATCGGTGTTCGACAGCAGCGTATGCGAGTGGCCGCCGACGACGACGCTGACACCGGCGATCTTGGCGATCTTTTCGACATCACGAGGATAGCCGACATGGGTGAGCGCGATGATCTTGTTGACACCCTGCGATTTCAACGCGTCCACTTCGGCGCTGATGGCGGCGGCATCGTCGGTGATCTTCACATGCGGGCCGGGCGAGGCGAGCTCGGGTGTCTCGGTGGTGACTGCGCCGACGATGCCTATCTTTTGGCCGCCGATGGTAAGGACGATCGATTTCTTGATGCGGTTGCCAAGCTTGGACTGGTCGTCGACCACAAGATTGGCCGTCACCACCGGGAACTGCGCCTTGTCGAGGAAGGCGGCAAGCGGGCCTTCGCCGTCGTCGAACTCGTGATTGCCGACGGTCATGGCGTCGATCTTCATGTCGTTGAGAAATTCGACTTCGGCGGCACCCTTATAGGTCGTGTAGAACAGCGAGCCCTGGAAATTGTCGCCGGCGTCCAGTACCACCACGTTCTGGCCGGCGAGTGCGGCCCGGCGCTGATCGATGGCCGCCTTCAGGCGAGCGGCACCGCCGAAGCATTCGTTCTTGGCTTCCTCGGCCGCAGAGCATGTCGCATCGAACTTATTGATCGACTCCACGCGCGAATGGAAATCATTGAAGTGCAGGATGTTGAGCTGATAGTCCGCGAAGGCGGCGCTTGTGCTCAGCGCCAAGGCTGCGGCGGCCAAAAGTCCCACTCCTAAGGGCTGCTTCATCTGTCTCTCCTGTTCGTCTTTACAATCCGGCCCGCCGATGCCCCCATGGCGGTCCCCCGCCGGAATGTTTTCATCATGGCGGAGCGAGCGCAAGCAAAAGCTGTTGGCTTCATTCGGATTTTATAAAGAGCGGGAATTCATCGCCGGATCAGGCGCATGCCTCAATGGAGGCGTCTCCGTGGGATTCTCGGATCGCCGACACGGCATTCCATCCGACGACGAAAAAGACAGCTGTACAGCAGAGCGCCGCAGCAAAATGAAAGCGCCGGCGCCGGTCCCGATAAAGCAGGATGGCACCGATGCCATAGATCAGCAGCACGGGCAGGGCGAAGAGGAGAACGCTTGCCGGGCCATCGCAATCGAGCCCGTCGATACCCTGTGCCCGATAGCTGTTGACAGGGAGAACCGCCGCCAGAATGGCGAAAGGCAGAGCTGCGATGAGGGCCAGATAGAGCAGCATCATGCGGCGCATGGCGTTCTATCCTTCCGCCATGCCTGATCAGCCCTGGCGGTTGAGGGAGAAGTGCCCACCCGTCTCCGAGGTGCAGTTCAGCTGACCGGGATTGGCCAGGAAGCAATTGACCTTGGAACTGGTGCGCTTGACGTTCGAATAGAGATTGATCTGGATCACGCCGGAGGGGTCGGTCGTGTAAGTTCCCGAAGCCATCTGCTGGTTCGTGCCGTCCGTCGTATGGGTCTCGAACCGGCCGGCGGTGAAGGTCGAATTCAACCCGTTCGAATCGGCCCAGCTGCCTTCCACCGAATTTGTCCGCGGCTGAACGCCGGGGTTCATCGTCATCGGCGGCGGTCGCGATCCGCCGAAATCAACGCAGGCGGACAAGGCTGCCGCAGCGGCTGCGAGGGAAAGAACGGTTCTGATCTTCATAAATGTCTCCCGCGATGAAGGGCGGAGTGTTGTCGTATCGGTTGCGAGAAAGATGGCGCGGCTATTGGGTTAAAGCAAGGCTTGAGAACGCAACTCCTTGATTTATCCCGCTTGCGTAACAAAAATGCCCGCACGACCTGTGCGGGCATTCGAAGGTTGCATCAGCAAACGCTGTTCCTGTTAGCGAACGAGGATGTTCCTGAACTGCCAGGGATCCTTCGTGTCGATGTCTTCCGGGAAGAGGCCCGGGCGACCGTCGAGCGGCGTCCAGTCGGTGTAGTGGCCTTCAACCGGACCGAGGTAGGGCAGCTGCACTTCGAGGCAGCGCTTGTAGTCGATCTCGTCGGCTTCGACGATGCCGGCGGTCGGGTTTTCGAGTGCCCAGACCATGCCGGCGAGAACGGCGGAGGTTACCTGCAGGCCGGTCGCGTTCTGGTAGGGAGCGATGCGGCGGGTCTCTTCGAGAGACAGGCGCGAACCGTACCAGTAGGCATTCTTGTCGTGGCCGTAGAGGAGCACGCCGAGTTCATCGACGCCGTCTTCCAGCTCATGCTCGTCGAGAACGTGGTGAACCGGCTGCGGTGTGCCGCCATTGCCGAAC
The DNA here is from genome assembly GCF_001692325.1 of Rhizobium sp. AC27/96. Taxonomy (GTDB): domain Bacteria; phylum Pseudomonadota; class Alphaproteobacteria; order Rhizobiales; family Rhizobiaceae; genus Rhizobium. Next base: position 167,501 of record NZ_LXKN01000070.1, read on the forward strand.
ATTTCGTGCAGCGAGAGAACGGCATCGTTGGCCGGATGGTAGGCATAGTGGCAGGTCGGACGGAAGGTAACGTCGCCGTCCTTGTCGCGCACGGTGAAGAAGTCGGCGATCGAGATCGATTCGTTGTGCGTGACGAGGAAGCCGTATTGCGGGCCGGGGGTCGGGCACCAGGTGCGGACGCGGGTGTTGGCGCCCGGCTGTTCCAGATAGATAGCGGCCTGGCAGCCCTTCTTGTGCTTCTTGGCGTTCTTCGGCATCCATTCTTCGTGAGTGCCCCAGCCGAGTTCGGCCGGCTGCAGACCTTCGGAGATGAAGCCTTCGACGGACCAGGTGTTCCAGAAGACGTTGAGCGGCTTCGGATGCTTGGTGCGCTGGGTGTCGCGCTCGGCGATATGGATGCCCTTGACGCCAACCTTCTTCATCAGCTTGGCCCAGCCTTCGCGGTCATGCTGATCCGGCTCTTCGAACTTCAGGCCGATATCGGTAGCAAGGTTGACGAGCGCCTGCTTGACGAACCAGGAGACCATGCCCGGGTTCGCGCCGCAAGTCGAAACAGCAGTCGAACCCCCGGGGTTCTTCGCCTTTTCCTTGCGCATGGTTTCGCGCAGCGCGTAGTTGGTGCGGTCGGCATTCTTCAGGCTCTTGTCGAAGTAGAAGCCGAGCCAAGGCTCGACGACGGTATCGATGTAGAGCACGTCGAGCTTGCGGCACAGCTTGACGAGGTCGAGCGAACCGGTGTCGACCGAGAGGTTGACGCAGAAGCCTTGGCCGCCGCCTTCCGTCAGGAGCGGCTTCAGCAGCTCCTTGTAGTTTTCCTTGGTGACGTGTGCCTTGATATGACGGACGCCGTGCTTCGCCAGGATTTCCATATCGGCTGGTTCTTCACGCGGGTCGATGACGACCATCCGGCTCTTGTCGAATTTGAAATGGCGCTCGATCAGGGGCAGGGTGCCGCGACCAATGGAGCCAAAGCCGATCATCACGATCGGGCCGGTAATTTCGGCATATACCGGATAGTTGTGTTTCGTCATTCTTGTCTCCTTCGAAAGGCAGGACGCCGTTCGGTTCACGAAATCTAGTTAGAGTTTGCGCGAAAGCGCTGGCAGAGTTTGCGCGATAACGCGAGGTGAAGGGCTCTAATCATAATTTGATGTCACAATAAAGAGCTGATCAGGGTTAGCCGGGCAAAGTCAAGTGCAGGCAACATACACGCCATATGCGACGAGTTTGTTGCCTTCAAGCTCTGTTTTCACTGACCTATGCGGAATATGACAATCAGGCCTTCAAGGCTTCCAATCCGTCGACAACCGTGGTGAGGGCGATTTCCTGGACGTCGTAGGATGCGATCCCGTGGATGGTGAAAGGGTCGGCGGCGACATAGGCCTCCAGCTCGGCGCGCTCGCCGCGGGCAAAAATGACACCGCCGGTGCGTGGCACCTTGCGGCCGGATGCGAGGAACCAGCCCTTGGCATATCCCTCCTTCACCCAGGCCATATGCGGCTCCATCTGCTTGTCGGCTTCGTCGTTGCCCTTGAGGTAGGTAAGCGAAAGAATGAACATGCATCAATTCCATATGAGTTGCGCGCGGATCAGTCCGCGCAGGGAGTTTCCGACGTAAAGCGTGCGATCTCTTAGATCGTCGGGCCGGATGCGGCCGACCCGGGCCTTGCGCTGGCAGATCAGCTCGGTGCGCAAGACTCCAGCCAACAGACCGGAGGAAATTGGCGGGGTGCGGAGCGTGTTGGGTCCATCCTCGAGGAAGACCGAGGTGATCGTCCCCTCGCAAACCTCGTCCTTCTCGTTCAGCAGCAGCACCTCATCGGCCTCGTCGGGACGGTACTCCGCGCGTGCCGCCTCATAGACGGCGCGGCGCGTAGTCTTGACGCGCAGCAGCTTGTCGGCGGAATCGAGCCGGGTTGCGGCGGCGATACGGACGCGCCAGACTGTGTCGGGTGACAGCGCCGAGAAGGGGGCTGTCGTTACCGCTGCCTGTCCGTCTCGGTCCAGCGTCAGCCGGACCCTCAAGGGTGCGGAAGCACCGGCGATGGCCTCTTCCAGTTTGGTGAGCGCATTTTTCGGAGCCGGGAAGCCGAGGCGGCGAGCCGAACGTTGCAGCCGGGCAAGATGCAGGCGCAGGCGGATGAAGCCAACCTCCGGCTCATAGCGCAGCGTCTCGATCAGGGAAAAATCCTCTAGCGGTCGATCCATCGGTCCCCCACGGCGAAGCGCGCCTTGAGGAGGCATTCCTCATATTCCGCTTCCGCCGTCGAATCGAAGACGATGCCCCCGCCGACATTGAACACTGCGCGGCCGTCTTCGAAAAGCGTGATCGTGCGGATCGCCACCGAAAAGCGCATGGCTCCATCAGGCGAGATCATGCCGATCGCGCCGCAATAGGCATCTCGCGGGCCATCCTCAAGGTCATGCAGGATTTCCATCGCCCGCATTTTCGGTGCGCCGGTAATCGAGCCGCAGGGAAAGAGTGCCGCAAGAATATCGCGGATGGTGATGTCGGGCAGCAGCTTTGCCTGCACATGGCTGACCATCTGGTGCAGGGTCGGGTAGGTCTCGATTTCGAAGAGCTTGGGCACGTCGAGTGTGCCGACTTCGGTGATGCGGGAGATATCGTTGCGCAGGAGATCGACGATCATGCGGTTTTCGGCCTGCGTCTTCTCGTCGGCGAGCATGGCGGCGACGATTTCGGCATCCTCGACGGCGTTTGTGCCGCGCTTGGCCGTGCCCTTCATCGGATGCGTCTCGATCCAGCCTTCTTCATCCGTGCGGAAAAAGAGCTCCGGCGAGCGCGACAAAATGATCGGACCGCCGAGATCGACGAGCGCACCGTATTTCACCGGTTGCCGCTCGATCAGCGACCAGAAGGCGGCTCTGGCGTCGCCGTTCCAGCGGGCATGGATCGGCATGGTCAGGTTCGCCTGATAGCAGTCGCCGAGGCGAATATGCCGGTGCAGCCGGTCAAATCGCTCTTTATATATAGGGAAATCCCAGGCGGCCTTTGGCTCGGTCAGGAATTCCTGATTTTCAAGCCGTTGCATCGGCTGGCCAAGAGAGTCGTCATCGGCTGCGGGAGCATCGAAAACGCCGAAGCAAAGCAGCGGCGTCTCGCGGTTCTCTTCGGCAAAAGCTGCAAGCTTTTCCTCGAAAAGATGGCCGGCTTCATAGGCGATGTATCCTGCCAGCCATTTCCCCTGTCGCCTTGCCCTCTCCATCCGGTCCAGCGCATCGAAGAACTGCGCGCGCGTCCGGGCCGTGATGATCTCGGCCGGTTCGGCAAAGATCATCACCTGTCCTGTGCTGTCGTCCCTGAAGAGGACGTAAGGTCGGGCATCGGCCATGCGTGGGTGTCTATCGGGTCGTTGTTATGTCGATTGTCAGGCAGGTCTGCCATTGCCGCAGCTTCGGTGCCTGGCCCCTCACCCTAGCCCTCTCCCCGCCAATGCGGGGAGAGGGAGTTACCGCAACCACTAAATCGCCGTTTGCAAAGAACAGTGCTGTGGATGCTGAGCCAGTCCCCTCTCCCCGCGAGCGGGGAGAGGGCTAGGGTGAGGGGCCATGCACAAAGCCGCAGCAATGGCGGACGTGCCTGACCTGCTAGCAGGCGCAGTTTCAGTTCTTATCTAGCGCTTCAAGCTCGTCGATCAGCCCTTCGATCATCGACAGTCCCTTGCTCCAGAACGACGGGTCGGTGGCGTCGAGGCCGAAAGGCTTGAGGAGTTCGGAATGATGCTTGGTGCCGCCGGCCTTCAGCAGTTCGAAATACTTCTCCTGGAAGCCCTGATCGGCATTCTGGTAGACGGCATAAAGCGAGTTCACCAGGCAATCGCCGAAGGCATAGGCGTAGACGTAGAAGGGCGAATGGATGAAGTGGGGGATATAGGCCCAATAGGTCTCGTAGCCCTCGGAGATCTTGATCGCCGGCCCCAGGCTTTCCGCCTGTACGGACAGCCACAGCTCGCCGATGTCATCGGAGGTCAGCTCGCCATTCTTGCGGGCGGTGTGCAGCTTGCGCTCGAATTCGTAGAAGGCGATCTGGCGCACGACCGTGTTGATCATGTCCTCGACCTTCTGGGCGAGCATTGCCTTGCGTTCACGCTTGTCGGTGGTCTTGTCGAGCAGCGCGCGGAAGGTCAGCATCTCGCCGAAGACGGAAGCGGTTTCGGCCAGCGTCAGCGGTGTCTGGCACATCAGGGCGCCCTGGCCGCCGGCCAGAACCTGGTGCACGCCATGGCCAAGCTCGTGTGCGAGCGTCATGACGTCGCGCGGCTTGCCCATGTAATTGACGAGAACGTAAGGGTGCGCCGATGGCACGGTCGGATGGGCAAATGCGCCCGGCGCCTTGCCGGGGCGCACCGGCGCGTCGATCCACTCTTCATCGAAGAAGCGCTTGGCGATTGCGGCCATGTCAGGCGCGAACTTGCCATAGGCTGATAGCACCGTCTCCTTCGCCTCGCTCCAGGGGATCAAGGCATTGGGCGTTTCTGGGAGCGGCGCGTTGCGATCCCAGAAGTTCATCTGCTCCATGCCGAGCCACTTGGCCTTCATCTTGTAATAGCGATGCGAGAGCCGCGGATAGGCATCGCGTACGGCCGCGGCCAGTGCATCCACCACTTCGCGCTCGACGCGGTTGGCAAGATGTCTGCTGTCGGCGATATCCTCGAAGCCGCGCCAGCGGTCGGAAATTTCCTTGTCCTTGGCGAGCGTGTTGGTGATGAGCGTGAAGGTGCGAAGGTTCGCCCTGAAGGTTGCGGCAAGCGCCATGGCCGCCTTGCGGCGCGCTTCGGGATCCTGTTCCTGCAGCATGTTCAGCGCGACTTCCAGCGGCTGCTTTTCACCGTCGATCTCGAAGCGTAGCTCCGCCATCGTCTCGTCGAACAGCCGGTTGAAGGCTGCGGCGCTGGTCATGGACTTTTCCAGGAACAGCTGCTCGAGCTTGTCGTCGAGCTGATGCGGCTTGTCCTTGCGCAGGTCGACGATCCACGGACGGTAGTGGCCGGCAGCGGGGTCGTTCGCCATGCAGGCATCCATCGCGGCGTCATCGATGCGGTTCAGTTCCAGAGGGAAGAACAGCAGGTGGGCGGCATAGTCCGTCAGCCGCGTCTGCACATCGCCATAGAGCTTGCCGTTGGCCGGATCGCTGGTGTTGGAAAAATAGGTGAGGCCGGCAAAGGAGCCGAGTCGGCCCATGATATCGTCAAGCGCCTCATATTCCCTAATGGCGGCGCCGATACCGGCATCGCCCGTCCTAGCCGCCGCTTCCGTAAGTTTGCCCTTCCACTTGTCCTCGAAGGCGGTGGCCATCTTGCCCGCCTTTTCCATGTCGCCCGTGAAGTCAGGCGAGGTTGCGGAAGGATAGAGATCGCTGAGCTTCCAGGCGGGCAGGTCCCCGAGCGTGCCGCCGGCGGCAGGCTGGCTCGCGGAGAAGTTAAGGGATTGACGGAGCGAGGTCGGGCTCATGGGCGATATTTCCTCTGCTTTTTATTGCGGAACGTCCGATGCGTTCGTGTTTATTCGGGCGGAAAGCCTGCTGCAAGCCTGATTTCCCCGGCGCTGACGGTTGAACCATCGGCGGTAGTACATTCGTCATAATGATTAAAATGCGATGATTTGGCAAAACTTCATGTTCAAGCCTTTCTGCGAATGTTCGTGTCAGGTTTCGCATGAAGTGAGGCACCAATGACCGTTTATAATAGCGCCAAAGGGGGCGCGCAGATTCTCGTTGTTGAGGATGATCCGATTCAACGCCGTCTGCTGAAGAATGCCATCGAGCGGCACGGACACGTGGCCCATTTGGCAGAAAATGGCCGCATCGGCCTTGAGGTTCTGAAGCGTAACAGCGAGCAGATCAACGTGATCGTGCTCGACCTGATGATGCCGGAAATGAACGGCATCGAGTTTCTGGGCGCGCTGAACGAGATGGGTATCGATCTGCCCGTTATCGTGCAGACGGGGCAGGGCGGTATCGACACCGTGGTGCAGGCCATGCGGGCCGGCGCCTTCGATTTTGTCGTCAAGCCCGTGTCGCCCGAGCGCATTGCTGCGTCTATCGGCAATGCCCTCAAGCTCGATCAGCGCGAGGCAAAGGCACGCGCGGGACGCAAATCGCGTTCCAGCGCCATCACGTTCGACGACATCGTCTCGGCAAGCCCGGCGATGATGCGGGTGATCGACCTTGCGCATCGTGCCGCACAGTCGAACATTCCCGTCGTCCTGGAAGGTGAATCCGGCGTCGGCAAGGAACTGGTGGCGCGTGCCATTCAGGCCGCAAGCGACCGCTCCGGCAAGCCGTTCATAACGGTCAATTGCGGTGCCATTCCGCATAATCTGGTCGAAAGCATTCTTTTCGGACATGAAAAGGGAGCGTTCACGGGCGCGGCCGAGCGTCATGTCGGCAAGTTCATGGAAGCCGATGGCGGTACGCTGTTCCTCGACGAGATCGGCGATCTGCCGCTGGAAGTCCAGGTCAAGCTGCTGCGTGCCGTGCAGCAGGGGGAAATCGAGACCGTCGGCGCGCGCGTTGCGCAGAAGGTCAATGTCCGCCTGATCTCCGCGACCAACAAGGATCTGATCGAAGAGGTCAAGGCCGGGCGTTTCCGCGAGGACCTCTACTATCGCCTCAACGTCTTCCCGATCACCATGCCGGCGCTTCGTCGCCGCAAGGAAGATATCCCGCATCTGGCGCGCGCCTTTGCCGATCGCTTCGCGCTCGAACAGAAGCTCGATCATTCGCTCGATATCAGCAACAGCGCTCTTGCGTTGCTGACGGCGTACGACTGGCCGGGCAATATTCGCCAGCTCGAAAATGCCGTGTTCAGGGCGGTCGTCCTGTCCGAGGGGCCGGAACTGCTGGATACCGATTTTCCGCAGATCGCCGCGCAGCTGCCCGGTTATTTCTCGGGCGAGCATCCGACCTTAGTTGTGGATAATTCCCAGGCCCACGCCTTGGATTCCGCAAGCGGAGAGCGCGCCGAGCGCGGGATGCGCGTGATTTCATCCGATGCGGCTGCAACCTCGTCGCTTCCTGTCGGTGATGCCTTGGCGACGGCTTCGGATAACGTCATCGTCAGCACCAACATGTCAGGCGATGTCCGGAAACTGGCGGATGTCGAGGAAGAATTGATCCGCTTTGCCCTCAGATTCTATCGCGGGCAGATGAGTCAAGTGGCGAGAAAGCTTGGGATTGGGCGCTCAACTCTCTACCGCAAGTTGAAGGATTACGGCATAGACCCGGATGACCCGCAAAAAAGCGCGGCGTGAAGGGAAGCTTAACGTTTAGGCAAGCATATTTTGTTACCCGTCGTAAAGCACTTGTTAGTGCATCGTTCACCATGTATGAAGAGGGCGATTATGTGTGGCATTTTTGCCATCGTGTCACCGCAATTGACAGCCATTTGGAACACGATGCGACATTGTCTGTCGGACGGGGATCGAATTGCCGAATTTGAGTGGAAATACCAAGCCTAATAGCTTGAGCTGGCATTCTGCGTGCTCAGACCTATTTAGCAAGGTGGCCAAGGTAGTAGCCGTTGGCCTCCTTGCTTTGGCTGTTTCTACGCCTGTTTTCGTTGGCACTCCCTCGCAGGCCGGCGGGGAAACCCGTAGCCTGAAGATTTATTACGTCCATACCGGCGAAAAAGCCGTCATCACCTACAAGCGCAATGGCAAGTTCGATCCGGACGGTCTGGAGAAGCTGAACCGTATCCTGCGCGACTGGCGCAAGAACCAGCCAACGAAGATGAATCCGCGGCTGTTCGACCTTATCTGGGAAGTATACCGCGAGAGCGGCTCGCACGAATTTATCTACGTCATCTGCGGATTCCGTTCGCCGGGCACCAATGAGATGCTGCGCACGCGTAACGCACATACGGGCGTTGCCAAGAAGAGCCAGCATATGCTCGGCAACGCGATGGACTTCTACATTCCGGACGTCAAGCTGACCAAGCTGCGTGAGCTCGGCATGAAACTCCAGGAAGGCGGCGTTGGCTATTATCCGACTTCGGGCTCGCCCTTTGTCCACATGGACGTCGGCGGTGTGCGCGCTTGGCCGCGCATGGATCGCCAGGATCTCGTTCGCCTGTTCCCGGATGGCAAGACCATGCATATCCCTGCCGATGGCCGGCCGCTGCCGGGCTATCAGGAGGCTGTCGCCGATTACAAGCGCCGCATGTCGTCCGATATCCAGATCGCCAGCTCCTCGTCACCTCGCCGTGGCTTCTTTGCCCGTCTGTTTGGCGGCGGCGGCGCGGATGAGGAAGAGGACAATGCGGATGAAGGCTCGTCCGCACCAATCGCTGTCGCTTCAGCTTCGCGCAAGAGCCAGCCGGCTCCGGCAGCGGGTGACGATGGTGATGATAGTGCGGCTCCCGCTTCTGCTCCTGCCCAGGTTCAGGTTGCGAGCATAAACGCACCCGTACCGCAGATTCGTCCGGCCTTCGGTGGTCAATCCGCTGGCAGCGACGTAGCCTCCGCGCTCGTATCGGCGCCGCGCAATGACGCTCAGGATGCGCTCGCCGCAGCCATGCCGAATGCGGGCGACCAGCCGCAATATGCCGACCTTCGCTCCTATCACGTGCCGGTGCCGTCCCTGCTGGACCGCCGTGCACCTGGCGATGCTGAAGTGGCGTCCGCCGAAGCAGACATGAAGGGCCAGCTGGCTGCCGTGCCGGTGCCGGCACAGCGTCCTGAAATTGCCGAAAGCCTCCTGGCCTCTGCCGATGCCGATCAGGAATCGATCGACGACCAGGCCGATGCCGGTACGCTTTCGCCCTCGGTCATCGCCGCTCTCGAGCAGAGCCGACCCGATCGATCGGATGCCAACGCTGTGGCTGCCGTGACCTCACCGCAGAACAATGTTGCCTCGAAGGACCAGCTTGCGCCTTCGAATAATGGCGTAGCTTCCGGCAACGACGCCGCGCAGGCGATTGCAGCGGTTCTGCCGCAGCAGCGGCCCGCTCAGCAGATGCCGATGCAGATGGCCGCACTGGCACCGGTTCGCAATGAACTCAAGGCCAGCAGCACCCGTCGTTTCAATGACAGTTTCGATGCGGTGACACCGCAGGAACGTCCGATCGCTGCGGGTATCGCCACCAAGGGCGGCCGGCCGAACAAGCAGGATGCGGTGACGGCGGATTCCGGTCGTGCCACGATAACGACGGCGCCGAAGCTGACGGACAAGATGATTTCGCAGTGGGCGATTGCAAAGGCCCGCGTCGAGATCGTCAATCGCCCGGTCAAGGCGCCTCGCTTCGTAAGCCCGGCGCTTCGCGCCCAGCCGACCGCGGTCTATACCGATGGTTTCAAGGTGCAGACGGCGTCGATCGACCCGGAACGCTTCAGCGGCACAGCGGTGAATTTCCTCCAGGTGAAGAAGTTCAACTCGGTCGAATAGACCACAATTTAAAGTTCAGACAACTTTCCGGGAGCCCATTTGGGCTCCTTTCATTTGCGCAAGGATCAGGCGCATGCGGTGATTGCGGCTCGATTGATCACTCGCATCGCTCACGCAAATTTTGGTGGGATGGGATTGATCAAAGCAGTTGTTGCCTGTGGGTGACACCTTGCAGGCTTTCAGGTTGCTGTCAGATTTTATTCATTTTCACATCATCCTCTACTCAGTTTTGTTTCATCCGGCGCAATTAGGGCGATAGGCCTGAAAGGCTGGATATCCGAATTTGAACCGCAAGACGGCAATCATCATTGGCAATGGCACATTGCAGCGCGATCTCTCGGAGATCGTCGACAATGCGGATTTTGCGATGCGCTTCAACGAGCCTAAAGCCTCCATCGGCATGAGCGGCTCACGCACCGATATCCTGATGCTCGCAGCCTCCAGCAAGCCGATGCAGCGGCGATTGACCGATCCGGCCTTCTTCACCAGCGCGACCTTCAGGGCGGCCAAAGAGGTCGTGCTCGCCTATCATCCCGACATCATCCGCAAATATCACCCCAAGCCCAATTTCCTCTCGCGCCTGAAGGGCCGAAAGAGCGACTGGACGATGCGAACCATCGAGCTGGTGGGTGCAGCCGGCAAGGAAATTCGCATCATGCCGCCGCAGTTCTACATCGAAGGCTGTGCGGAACTCGGGGTTGCCGAGTGTCGGATGCATCAGGTCTTCCCGAGCACCGGCTTTTTCGGCGTCCGATATGTGCTGTCGATCCTTCCCGCCTGTGAATGGGAGGTGAAGCTTTGCGGGTTCAGCTGGGAGGGATGGAAGCGCCATGCCTGGCTGGATGAACGCCGCTGGGTTGAAGAGAAGACGGCAAGTGGCCGCATCAGCATGCTCGTCTAGCCGATAATCGGCTGTGGAATGCGCTTGAAAATCATCGTTTTCAGTTTCGCCTCATGTCTGCCTAAGCTCGCCTTCATTCAGGGTTGCTAGAGCCTGCGCCTACAACACTGAGGTATTCTTTAATGCAGACTCACGAATTCGACTCATCCTCGGCTACGCCGCTTGAAAGAGCGCATGCGGGATTCGGATTCGATGATACGCCCAATCCCTTCGGCCCTAGTCGGGAAGCGTTGAGCGAGCCGGTTATCCGTGGTTTCGTTGTCCATCTGGATCGCGCCCGAGACCGCATGCCGCAGGTCGAAAGACTGATGGCGAAGCTGCCGGTTTCGAGTGAAATCGTGGAAGCGGTCGACGGCCGCTGCCTGACCGAGGCCGAAGTAGACCGCGTCTATCGCCGCAAGCTCCACAGGCCATCCTATCCCTTTGCGATGAGCCTGGGCGAGATTGCCTGCTTCCTGTCGCACCGCAAGGCATGGGCCGCCATCATCGAACAGAACATCGATGCCGGCCTCATTTTTGAAGACGATGTGGAGATCGACGATTCGTTTGATGCCGCCTTTGCTGCTGCCAAGGCCTGCCTCAAGCCGGGGGCGTTCATTCGCTTCCCGTTCCGGGTGGGCAAGGAACATGGCACCCGCGTTCTGACGCAGGGCGATATCAAGGTCATTCAGCCAACCCGGATCGGCCTTGGCATGGTGGCGCAGCTTGTCAGCCGTGATGCAGCCATTCGTCTGCTGCAAGCAACCGCCTTCTTCGACAGGCCGGTCGACACCACGGTGCAGATGAGCTGGCTTACCCATGTCGCACCGCTCGCCGTACTTCCCGGTGGCGTGCATGAAATCTCTTCGCAGCTTGGCGGCAGCACAATCAAGAGCCGGAAGACCCTGATGGAAAGGCTTTCCAGAGAGGTGCTGCGGCCGCTATATCGCGCAAGAATTGCGCTGCGCTCGCACCGCTCCATCTAAGAAGATCAAACTTGTCCGTTCCAATTCTCGCATATCATCAGATTGCGGTGCCACCTTCGAGCAAGGCGCCGTTCAGAAGCATGACCGTCCATCCGGAAGCCTTCCGTCGCCAGATGGAATGGTTGAAGAGGCTTGGAATTCAAGGCCTGTCACTGCGCGAGGCAATGCCCTACATCACCGGAGTGAAGGCAGGCAGGGTCGCCGCCATCACTTTCGACGACAGCTATTTGAACGTCTTCGAGAATGCGTTGCCAGTGCTGCAGGAATTCGGCTTCACCGCCACGAATTTCGTTGTCGTGAACCAGATCGGCGGCGGCAATGTCTGGGACCTGCCGCTTGGCGTGGCGCCAGCACCTTGCATGTCTGTGGAGCAGCTGCGCCGGTGGAGCAGCCTCGGGCATGAAGTCGGCTCGCACACGCTCGATCACGTTCATCTCCCGCAATTGCCGATGGAAGATGCGCGCCGCCAGATCTCGGATTCGCGCGGTCTGCTGGAAGACTTGCTGGACGAGGGCGTTTCGTCCTTTTGCTTTCCCTATGGCGATGAGACACCGCTTGATCGAGTGCTGGCCTATGAGGCCGGCTATAGTGCCGCGACCACGACACGGCGCGGAAGGGCGCGGCCGGGAGACGACCCCTTCGGCCTGCCGCGCGCGACGATCCGGCGCAACGACAGCTGGCTGCATTTCGTCAAGAAATGCACATTCGGTTAAACCACCCATAGCCACCAATGTCGCCGGAGCGGCTGGAAGCCGCCCCGGAAAGGCTTGATCAAGGCGCAATGGTGAATGTGTAGGCACCGTTGGTCTTGTGGCCGTCGGTCGAGAGCGCGTGCCATTCGACCGTGTACTTGCCGGGTGCAAGCTTGTCGCTGACGGGCACCATTAGCGTCTTGTCACCGTCCATCAGCGAAGAGGCGCCTGTTTTGACCGTCTTCTTGTCCGGTCCGGTAACCGTCACTCCGCTGAACTTCAGGTTCAGACCCTCGGTGAAGGTGAGGTCCAGTTCCGAAGGGGCTTGCTTGACGGCGCTGTCGGCCGCCGGCGCGGAGGACTTCAGGTGAGCGTGCGCCAGGGCCTGGCCTGCGAAGGCCATGCTGGCGGCGGCAGTCACGAGTAGCAGCGTCTTCATCCGAGTCATGTCGGTCTTCCTTTTCCATTGAAGCGCCGCAGGGGGCTGCGGCAGGTTTGATGGCGACGGATGTCGCCTCTTATATCCCGTTCGGATTGCTACCGATGGGGTGCGTGCGGGCGGCCAATGCCGCTCATTTCAGAAGATTGCGGATCTTTTGCAGGGCGACGTCCTTGTCTTCCCCGTAGGCAATGAGACCGCGCAGATTGCCGTCGGCGCCGACGAGGAGAACCGAGGCGGTATGATCCATCGTGTAATCGCCATCGGGCGAAGGCACTTTCTTGGCATAGATGCGCCAATCCTTGATGGCCTTCTGCATTTCCGTGGGGGTGCCGGTAACGCCGGTGATACGATCGGTGAAATTGCCGGTGTATTTGTGCATGACCTCCGGCGTGTCGCGCTCAGGGTCCACGGAGAAGAAATAGGCTTTGAGCTTGTCCGCCTCCGGTCCCAGCGTCTTCAGCCAGCCGGCCATTTCGAACAGCGTGGTCGGGCAGACATCCGGGCAATGGGTGTAGCCGAAGTAGATGAGCGACGGGTGGCCCTTGAGAGCCAGCGCGGTCATCGGCTGGCCCCGGTCGTCGATAAGGTTGAAAGAGGAGCCGATGTGCTCCTCCGCTCCCTTCGCTGATGGCATCAAGCTCCAGGTGAAGTAGGCGATCAAGCCGCAAATGCTGAGCAGGAAGACCGTCAGGATGGCGGGGATCGACCATTCTTTCGTGAACATCGGCTTCTCCTCCTTGGCGTGAAGGGATGCGCGGCTGCCGCCGCGCCGTTCATTCAGCTGCGTTGGCATGGTCGCCCCCGTTGTCCGCCTTGCTTGCAACCGCCGAACCCACGGGGAAATCGACATCGATCGAGCCGGCCTTTTCGAAGGTCAGTTTCGCCCGGATTGTCTCGCCCTGCTTGAAGGGGTCGATGACGTCCATGAACATGAGGTGATAGCTGCCGGGCTTCAGCTGAACCCTCTTGCCGGCGGGCAGCGGCAGGCCCTTCTCGAGCTTGCGCATCACCATGACGTCGTTATCCATCTTCATCTCATGGATCTCGACCTTGACCGCTCTCGACGAGCTGGCTGCGATCAACCGGTCATCGGCGCCGCCGGTATTGGTGATGGTCACATAGCCGCCGCCGACCTCGGCGCCTGGCACCATGGCCCTCACATAGGGAGCGGCGATCTTGAGCTTTCCAAGCATTGTTTCGGCGGCGAAAGCCAGCCCGGGAACCGTGAGGCAGAGGCTGGCGGCGGCGAAGGAGCTGATAAATCGGTTCATGATCGGTTTCCTCTGGGGATCTGGGTGCCGCGCGGCAGGTCCTGCCGCGCAGCCTTTCATGAGAAGAAGCGTTTCAGTGGGGGCACGAAACGGATGACTGTCTGATCAACCACCAGCATCGCGACGACAGCGAGGCCGCTTAAGGGAAAGGCCGCGCCGAAGACGATCGCAATCAGCCACAGCCCGATATAGACGGACTTCTGCGGCGGCATGGGCGGCACGCCGAGACGGCCGGCCGGCCGGCGCTTCCACCACATCATGACAGCGGTGACGCAGCTGAGGACGATGGCGATACAGGTCGCCAGCATCAGCAACTGGTTGAAGAGGCCCCATTCCTGCCCCTGGTGAACATTGATGCCCCATTCGATCGCCTGGCCGAATGCCGGATATTGATCGAAGGAGAGATCGACCAGCGGCTTGCCGGAATATTGGTCGATATGGACGGTGCGTTCCTGGGAGAGATCCTTGGGGAAGATCGAGGCGGTGAAGACGCCCGTCTCGTCGGAAGGTAGCGCAATGCTGAAGCCGGGCGCCATGCCCAGTCCCCTGGCGATCTCCACCGCCTTGTCCAGGCCGATCGACTTCGACGCCGCTGCCGCGCCGGAGAGCGGCACTGGCGCGTTCTCGACGATCCAGCCGGGGCGGTTGACGATATCCTGCGTGACTTTCGTCGATGTGGGCACATTGTCCCAGAGGGCCGCGGGATAGCCGAGATCCTTGGCGGTCAGCCACGCATTGACATTGGCGCCCCAATAGCCCGACCAGGGCATGCCGCTGAAGGCGAGGAAGAAGATGACGATGCCGGCGATTGCGCCGGTGACGGCATGAAGATCGCGCCAGAAGACGCGGCGGGACGGCGTGCCGCGAACGGTGAGGATGCCGCCGGTCTGGCGTCGCGGCCACCAGAGATAGATGCCCGTCACGACAAGCATCAGCGCGAAGCCACCGACGATCTCGATGATGCGGTTGGTCCATGTTCCGAAATATTCGAGGCTGTGGATGCGTTTGACGACCCAGCTGAATTCCTCCTTCGAGCCGACAGAGCCGACTACCTCACCATCATGGGGATTGACGTAGACGAACGTCGATTGGCCGCCTTTCGACACTGTCACCAGGGCGGATCGGTCTCCCGCCGCAGGCTCGCGATAGGATGTCGCCGCGGTGCCTGGCATGGCAGCCAGTGCCGCATCGACGATCTTTTGTGGCGATAGCATCGGGCCTGTATCGGCGACGATGTTGCGGTGGGCATAGAAGGTGTCGGCGATCTGATCCTTGAAGAGATAGATGGATCCGGTGATCGCCAGGTTGAGCAGAAAGGGAATGACGAGCAGGCCGGCGAAGAAGTGCCAGCGCCAGATCGCTCGATAGAGCGAGATCTGGTCCGATGCGGTTGCGGCAGGCTCGGCCGCGGTGAAGGCAGACATTGGGAACTCTCCGAAGCTCCGGCGGCAGGGAATGATCCGTTGCGAGGGATGTGCCCGTCTGCGGGAGTGGCGACCTGTCCGGTCGCGGCTTGTGCCGATGTCGCTTGCGAAGCGGACAATCAGGATATCCGTCGTGTGTCGGGACATCGGCAAGGAGCCATCTCACCCGCAGCCGGCACGATCAACTCTCGTGCATGGTCCGGCCGCCGTTGAAGACAAACGTTACGGCAGAGGCCGCGACGCAGGTTCAGGCAAGGGTTCGAAGAGCAGGGGGAGCGCGGGGGCCGCTATTGGGCGGATAAAGCTGCCGGCGGAATGTCTCGCTTCTGGCAACGACGACATCTTCCCGGACAAAGGCGAGATGCTCGCAGATGTCGGTCGGCGGGGTGGGAAGCAGGATGGCGGCGGAGATGCGGCATGCCTCGCATCCTGGCATATAGGCCTTGCTGTGCTCCTTGCCGTCGGGCGTCCTTTCGGTGACGCAGAGAACCGGCAGGGTTCCATCCGGCAGACGGTATTGGGCAAGCTCGAGGGGGGTGAGTTCGGCGGCTGATACAGCCGGGCGATGCGCGAAACCGACGGACAGCAATGCGATGGCGCATAGAATGCGCACCAGCAACCGCGTTGTCCTAAAGATCCGCTTCCGCACGATTCTCCCCATTATTGTCCAAAGCAACTACGACATTCGCCGCCGCAGCTCAATGCGGCAATTTGGTATGCGTCTTGGTGTGCCCGTTTACATACCGCGCGCAGGTCAGCTACAGATTGGTCGGAAAGCCTGAGCCGACTAACTGGCAAGGCGCTGTGTCGTTCATCGTTCTGAAGCAGTCCGCCTCCAGGCGTTTGTGCGAAAAGGAAATGGAATGCCCATCGTGTCCTGGAAAGGCGGCGAAGTCGACGTTGCCGTTATCGGTGCTGGTGCCGCCGGCGTCGGAGCTGCCCGGCGGCTGCAAGCGCTTCGGCCCGACCTTTCGGTCGTTTTGCTCGAAGCCTCCGATCGGGTCGGCGGGCGGGCGCGGACGATCCATCCCTTCGGCGCCGAAGGAGCCGCGCTCGACCTCGGCTGCGGCTGGCTGCACGGCGCACGCACCAATCCCTGGACGAAGATTACCGAAGAGATCGGCCTGACAGTCGATCGCACGCCCGCACCCTGGAGCGACGGCAGCCGGCAGCTGGAAGGCAAAGAGCCGGGGGTGAAGGCGGCGGCAGGGGCCGTCGCCGAATTCTTCGAGCGGGTCGACGCCTATGACGGCGTTGCCGACACAGATCTGTCGACCATGCTCGCGCCCGATGATCCGTGGATCGAGCGGCTTTACGCGGTCGGCGCGTTCATGACCGGGGCGGAGCTGCCGAAGTCCTCGGTGATCGACCTTGGCCGCTACGATCCCGGCCCCGGTCCGGACTGGCGCGTGCTGCAGGGTTACGGCACGCTTGTGGCCACCCATGGCTTGCCGGTGCCGACCCTTCTCGGTGTGGAAGTCCGCCGCGTCGACCATACGGCTGCGGATCATGTCGTGCTTTCGACTGATAAGGGCGAGCTGAAGGCAAAGGCGGTGATCCTGGCCGTCTCCACCAATGTCCTTGCCGCCGAGCGGATCACTTTCTCGCCGCCGCTTCCGGAAAAGATCGAGGCGGCCTCGCGGCTGCCTCTCGGATTGGCGGACAAGCTTTTCATCCATGTGTCCGAACCGGAGATGTTTCCCGAGGATACGCATGTCATGGGATCGCGGGAGAGCCGGCGCACCGGAGCCTATCAGCTGAGGCCGTTCGGCGCGCCTGTTATCGAAGCCTATTTTGCCGCCGATCTCGCGCTCGATCTCGAACGGCAGGGAACGGACGCTGCCTTCGCCTTCTCGGTGGAGCAGCTGAAGCGCGTTTTCGGCGCTGATATCGGCAAGAAACTTTCCCCTCTCGTCATGTCGGCCTGGGCGAGCGAGCCATTTGTCGGCGGCTCCTATTCCTATGCGACACCTGGTGCTTCGGATCTGCGCGGTGTTTTGGCGGCGCCCTGCAACGATCGTCTGTTCTTCGCCGGGGAGGCGTGCTCGAAGACGCGATATTCGACCGCGCATGGTGCCTATGAAAGCGGGGTTGTTGCGGCGGAAGCGGTCGCAAAAGCGCTCTGATGCCAGCTCGATGGGACAGGCGATGCGCTTCGGAGCGAAAAATAGCGATTCACGTCAAAAATTCGTGCGAAGCGCTCTTAAACTTGCGCGGCAATAGGCGTAAACGCAATCAAATACCACCCGATTTGGTTTAGATTTTCTCTCGGGAGATGGGCGGCGAAAGCCGTGATGGACAAAGCATTGGAGGAGCCATGAGTAACGGCGTGACGTTCGACATTCAGAAAAATCCAAATCCGGCAACGGCCAGCGAGCGGGAAACCCTGCTGCAGAATCCGGGCTTCGGACGCATATTCACCGATCACATGGCAACGATCCATTATTCGCAGGATCGCGGTTGGCACAGCGCCAAGATCGAGCCGCGCAAGGCGCTGGCTCTCGATCCGGCGACCGTGGTGCTCCATTATGCGCAGGAAATCTTCGAGGGCATGAAGGCCTATCATCTGCCTGACGGCGGAGCGGCACTTTTCCGCCCCACCGCCAATGCGCGGCGTTTCCACAATTCGGCCGAGCGGCTGGCCATGCCGACCCTGCCTGAAGACCTGTTCGTCGAATCCGTGCGGGAACTGGTGAAGATCGACCGCGAGTGGATTCCGACGGCCGAGGGCGCCTCGCTCTATCTCCGGCCGTTCATGATCGGCTCGGAAGCGGCGCTCGGCACAAGGCCTGCGACCGACTATCTCTATTGCGTCATTGCTTCTCCGGTAGCCTCCTATTTCAAGGGCGGCGCATCGGCTGTCACGCTTTGGCTTTCCGAGAATTTCACGCGTGCCGCTCCCGGCGGCACCGGTGCTGCCAAGTGCGGCGGCAACTACGCCGCAAGCCTTTCGGCGCTTGCCGAAGGCCAGCGTGAGGGCTGCGAGCAGGTCGTCTTCCTCGATGCTGTCGAGAAGCGTTGGATCGAAGAGCTTGGCGGCATGAACATCTTCTTCGTCTTCGAAGATGGCTCGCTGCAGACACCGCCGCTGACCGGCACGATCCTGCCCGGTATCACGCGCGACTCGCTGATCAAGCTCGGGCGCGACATGGGCCTGACCGTTCGCGAAGAGCCTTATGCCATCGATCAATGGCAGGCCGATGTCGAGAGCGGACGCCTGCGCGAAGCCTTTGCCTGCGGCACGGCAGCAGTCGTGACGCCGATCGGCAAGTTGAAGGGACGCAAGCATGGCTTCATCATCGGCGACGGTAATGCCGGCCCTGTAACGCTGAAACTGAAGGCGGCGCTGACGGACATCCAGTTCGGCCGCGCTCCGGACAAGAACGAGTGGCTGGACCGGCTGTTCTAAGCTGGCGCAGACGCAAGATCCGTAACCGGTCCTGACCGGGTGATGGATCGATACTCGGCGGGAAGAACTATCCCGCCGAGCTCTGACATGTGAGATCGCATAGTCACCCGAAACTTCGGAGTTGTTATGATGAGCAACGCAAGCGAACGTCCCGGCGCCGAGCCGGGCGAGGAGATCGGCTTTGTCGGTCTCGGCGTCATGGGCCAGCCGATGGCACTCAATCTCGCAAGAGCCGGCACGCGGCTCGTCGTGTGGAACCGGTCGCCGGCAGCCGCCGATCCGCTGCGTGAGGCTGGTGCGGCTGTTGCAACAATTGTGGAAGAGGTGTTCGAGCGGACGCGCATCGTCATGCTGATGCTAGTCAACGAGGCGGTGCTGGACGAGGTCCTGCAACGCGGCACGCCAGGCTTTGCCAAGCTGGTTTCCGGCCATATCGTGGTTTCGATGGGGTCCAATCCGCCGGATTATTCGCGTGGTCTTGCCGCCGAGATTGTTGCAGCAGGCGGCCGCTATGTGGAAGCGCCGGTTTCGGGCTCGCGGAAGCCTGCGGAGATGGGCCAACTGGTCTCGCTGCTCGGTGGCGATCCGGAGGCTGTTGCCGAAGTGCGCCCGCTGCTTGCCCCCATGTGCCGCGAAACGATCCTGTGCGGGCCGGTCGGCAACGCGCTCCTCATGAAGCTCGCCGTCAATCTCTATCTTTGCACGACGCTTGCCGGATTGGCCGAAGCGGCGCATTTCGCAAGCCAGAACGGGCTCGATCTCTCGAGGTTTCAGGCGGCGATCGATTCCGGTCCGATGGCCAGCGATCTGACACGCGTGAAGATCCCGAAGCTGATCGCCGGAGATTTTTCCGTGCAGGCGGCGACCGCCGATGCCTTCAACAGCACCAATCTGATTGCGCAGGCGGCACGAACCGCCGGCATGGCGTCGCCGGTGCTCGATCTATGCCGCGAACTGTATGGCGAGAGCGTCGAACTCGGCAACGGCAGGCTCGATATGTCCTCGGTGCTCAAGGCCATCGAAGCGCGCACCGCGGCGCTTGGTCGCTCCTAGGAAACAGCTTGCGAATGCCTATGTTGAGTTGAGACTTAGACAGGTATTCCCGAAAGGAAGATCGACATGTCTGCCGCTACAGACAGCAATCTATTTCAGAAGCTCGGATTGAAGCATCCATTGATCGTTGCCCCGATGGCCGGCGGTCCTTCATCTTCGGACCTCGTGGCCGCCGCCTCGGCTGCGGGCGCGCTCGGCGCCATGGGAGGCGCTTACTCCAACGCGGCGGCGATCGAGGCCTTTGCCGCTCAGGTGCGCCAGCGGACCGACAAGCCATTTTCGATCAATCTGTTCATTCCTCATTCGATCCCCGACGTCGCGCCGGATCAGCTGGAAAGGGCCGTCGAGGCGACGGCGGGTTATCGTGAAGAGCTGCAGTTGCCGCCGCCGCAGCTGAGCGCTCCTTATGAAGAGGATTTCGACGTGCAGTTCGAAGCCGTGCTGCGCATTAAGCCCGCCTGCTTCAGCTTCGTCTTCGGGTTGCTGCCCGCCGACCATATCCGCGCGGCAAAGAAGGCCGGCATCCCGCTGATCGGCACCGCAACGACGCCGGAAGAGGCGAAGGCGCTTGAAGACAGCGGTGTCGACGCGGTCACGCTGCAGGGGTTCGAGGCTGGCGGCCATCGCGGCATCTTCGATGCCCATGCGTCGGATCCGGCAATCGACCTCCGCGATCTTCTGGCGCAAAGTGTCGGAAAGATCCGCGTGCCCCTGATCGCGGCCGGCGGCATCATGACGGCAAGCGATGTTCGCGCGGTTCTGCAGGCCGGTGCGCAAGCCGTGCAGGTGGGCACCGCTTTCTTGGCCTGCGCGGAAGCCGGGACGTCTGCACCCTATCGGGTGAAACTTCTGGCAACGCCGGAGCGCAGGACACGCACGACGCGCGTCTTTTCCGGCCGTTTTGCCCGTGGCCTCGAAAACCGTTTCATGGATGAGATGGAGACGAAGGGCGCTGCCATCCTTCCCTTTCCTGCGCAGAACAAATTCACGCGGGATATTCGGGGCGCATCGACCGCCAAGGGGTCGGCCGATTTCCTGTCGCTCTGGGCCGGCACCGGCAAGGGCGAGCTTTGGCAGGGGAGTGCGGCTGCGCTGATCGATCGTCTTTTCGAGCAGTGATCCCGTATCGGGCGATCTTTGCGCCTCAGAAAGTAAAGGAGCCGGCAAGCCGGCTCCAATTCATGCAAACAGGCTGAGGTTAGCCTCGATTATTCCATGCCGAGTGCGGCCATGTAGGTCTGCAGGATGGATTCTTCTTCCAGGCGCTCGTTGGCGTCCTTCTTGCGAAGACGAATGATGGTACGGATCGCCTTGGTGTCGTAGCCACGACCCTTGGCTTCGCCCATGACATCCTTGATGTCGCTGCCGATCGCGGCCTTTTCTTCTTCCAGACGTTCGATCCGTTCGATGAACTGACGCAGTTCCGCTGCGGCTACATTCTCAACGCTGCTCTCTTCCATGCACTTCTCCTAAAGGGTCCTAGAGGGTCGCTTGAAGCCGGTTGCAAATGTGATCGGCGGGTCTACCGATGCTGCACTTCGCTTCAGGGCTTGCGCGGGATTTCGAATTCGATTGGGCAGTTGAACTGCCGCGAATGAAGCGGAAGGTCAAGCCGTATTGGCCAAAGCGAGGCTATTCTTTCGGCTTGTTCTGCTCGAAAGCGGCTTTTTGCACAGCCGAGGCTTCGCCCTGATGCAGGTTCTTCCAATCCTCATAGGGCATGCCATAGACCATCTCGCGTGACTCGTCCTTGCTGACGGGCAGGCCTGATTCTTCGGCTGCTTCGCGGTACCAGTTGGACAGGCAATTGCGGCAAAAGCCGGCGAGATTCATCAGGTCGATGTTCTGAACGTCGCTGCGTTCGCGCAGGTGCGCCACAAGACGGCGGAAGGCAGCGGCTTCCAACTCGGTCTGTTGTTCCTTGGTCAGCGTGCTCATCTCTCTTCTCCTCGATTCGCTCGCCGCATCATGCCTCGTAGGGACCTGTGCGCGACGGATATCGCTTGTATTCGTGCAGTGCCGGATCGGCATTCATCTCGGCGAAGATCTGGGTGAGCCGATCGGCCCATTCGACGATGCCGGCCTCGTCGCCGATCAGATCCTGGCGAACCTCCAGCAGCGCATGTGGGATACCCGTCTTCATGCAATGGCGAAACATGGTGTCGTTTCGCAATGCGCCGTCGTAAGGCTCGTTGTCGCCAATGACGAGATCGGTATCGGCACCGAGTTTTGCAAGGAGCGGCGCGACTGCGCGATCGTCGCTGTCCCAGAGCACGCTCGCATGCCAGGGTCTCGCGACACCCTTCCAGGCCGGCGTGAAGGAATGCATCGACAGCACCAGCGGCGCCTTGCCCGTCGCTTCGGCCACCGAGGCGATTGTTTCCTCGACGGCGCGGTGGTAGGGCCGGTGGAAGGCCTCAATACGGTAGTTCCATTCCTCGTCGGTGATCGGGTGATTGCCCGGAATGATCGCGCCGTCGGAGATCTTCATGATCAGGGTGGGGTCGTCCTCGCCGCGGTTCGGATCGATCAGCAGGCGGGAAAAGCCGCCTAGCACGCCCGGCACATCAAGCCTCTCGCAGAGATGACGGCACAGGCTTTCGATGCCGATATCGTAGGCGATGTGTCGAGAAAAGGCGGTTTCCGGTAGCCCCAGGCGGCCATAACGCTCGGGCAGATGCCGCATGGCATGATCTCCGAGAATGACCATGCCTTTGTCACGATTGCCGGATAGGATTTCAAAAGATCTGAAGTCGGTCATGTGGATTGTCGATTATTGTATTTTCAACTCTTTGTTTGATTGCATGCGCGGATGGAAGGTGCAAGGTTCGCAGCTTCGATCGGATGAAGAGCGGCACGGGATGCCGTCACCATCCCGTGAAGAAAATATAATCGATTAGAGTTGCGTTGACATTCATGGGATGGCAGCGCAAGAAGACGCAACGACGAATAACCGGGAGCCAATTGGAAGCCGTGTCCAGCCAAGTCGCGCCAAGTTTCGTTAAGCGGTCAGGTCCGCTCAGCCGAATCGCCTTTCTCATCCTTGCTGCGGCAGCGCCGTTTTTCTTCATGCCGAATGCGGCTCGCGCCGATTTCCGAACGTGCAACGGCACACAGAATCTCGTCGGCGTGGCGATCGGCTATAGGGCAAAGGAAGGCTGGGTGACCGAGGGCTGGTGGCAAATTCCGGCCAATACCTGTGCCACTTTGATCGAGGGACCGCTCCAGTCCCGCTATTATTACCTCTACGCAGAAGACGCGGCTCGCGGTGGCCGATGGGTGGGCGACGTCGAAATGTGCGTGGCGGAAAACGAATTTAAAATCCCAGGCGTGAAGGACTGCTACGCTCGTGGCTACCAGAAGATGGGATTCAAGGAATACGACACGGGGCGTCAGGCGAGTTGGATGGTTCAGCTCTCCGATACCCCGGGCAGCCAGGAAAGCCAGAACTGATGAGACGCAACAGAAAAGTCAAAATCCTCGCCACGCTCGGGCCGGCCTCCTCTTCGGAGGAGATGATCCAGAAGCTTCATGAAGCCGGCGCAGACCTGTTCCGCATCAACATGAGCCATGCCAGCCATGATGTGATGCGTGCGGTCATTCAGCGCATTCGCGCCGTCGAAAGCCGTTGCGGCCGCCCGATCGGTATTCTCGCTGACTTGCAGGGTCCCAAGCTGCGCGTTGGCAAGTTTGCCGAAGGCAAGGTCGATCTGAAGCCCGGCCAGACCTTTACGCTCGACAATCAGGACACGCCCGGCGACAACACCCGCGTTTTCCTTCCGCATCCGGAAATTCTGGAATCGGTCCAGCCTGGCCACCGCCTGCTGATCGACGATGGCAAGTTGGCGCTACGTGCCGAAAAATGCGACGGCAAGAGCATCGTCACAACCGTTATTTCCGGCACGAAGATTTCGGATCGCAAGGGCGTCAGCCTGCCCGATACGCTGCTCGGCGTTGGCGCTTTGACCGAGAAGGACCGTATCGACCTCGATGCCGTTCTCGCCACCAACGAAGTCGACTGGGTCGCCCTGTCCTTCATTCAGCGCCCTGAAGACCTGACGGAAGTTCGCAAGATCTCCCACGGCCGCGTCGGCCTGATGTCGAAGATCGAAAAGCCGCAGGCCGTCGAGCGCATTGAGGAAATCATCGAGCTTTCCGACGCCTTGATGGTGGCTCGCGGCGACCTCGGCGTCGAAATGCCGCTCGAATCCGTTCCTGGTATCCAGAAGCAGCTGATCCGCGCCTGCCGCCGTTCCGGCAAGCCCGTGGTCGTTGCCACGCAGATGCTGGAATCAATGATCTCTTCGCCGGTTCCGACCCGCGCTGAAGTTTCCGACGTTGCAACCGCCGTTTTCGAAGGCGCCGATGCCGTCATGCTCTCGGCTGAATCCGCATCTGGCGACTATCCGGTTGAAGCCGTGTCGACGATGGCTTCCATCGCAAGCACCATCGAGCGCGAGCCGCATTATCCGGGCATCATCTACGCCCAGCGTGCCCAGCCCGAAGCAACCGGTGCCGACGCCATCTCGCTCGCCGCGCGCCAGATTGCCGAAACGCTGAAGCTTGCCGCCATCGTCTGTTACACGTCCTCCGGGACGACAGGCCTGCGCGCTTCGCGCGAGCGCCCGCAGGTATCGATCCTTGCGCTGTCGCCGAGCATCCAGACGGCGCGCCGTCTTTCGGTCGTATGGGGTCTGCATTGCGTAGTCACGCATGACGCGACCGATCCGGACGACATGGTCAACAATGCCTGCCGCATCGTTGCCGAGGAAGGTTTCGGCAAGCCCGGCGATCGCATCATCATCTCGGCCGGCGTACCGCTTGGCACGCCTGGCGCCACCAATATGCTGCGCATCGCCTATATCGGTTCGGACGGCCAGTCCGGCGTGTGATTGCCGACATCCGATTGCGGCAGCACCTGAGCCATCCGAAACCCGCTGTCGAAAGACGGCGGGTTTTTTCTTGAAGCCAAATTGCCTGCAATTCCCCCGGAGCAGGCGGATTGAGAAGGAGATATGCCAATGAAAGTCGGATTTATCGGATTAGGGCAGATGGGCAGCGCCATGGCGGCCAATCTTCTGAAGGCTGGCCACGAGGTGACGGTCTATAATCGTTCGCGCGACAAGGCAGAGGCTTTGGCCGGTGAGGGCGCGAAGGTCGCGGCGACGGTTGCGGATGCCTGCGGCGGCGATGCCGTCTTCACCATGCTTGCTCATGACGATGCGCTCTCGGCCGTCGTTCATGGTGATGGCGGCGTGCTCGCAAGCCTGGGCAAGGGAGCTGTCCACATCTCCGCAAGCACGATCAGCGTCGCTCTGTCCGAGCGGCTGACTGGGGAACATGCAGCAGCCGGTCAGCGCTTCGTTGCCGCACCGGTTTTCGGCCGGCCGGAAGCCGCCGCCGCCGCGAAACTGTTTGTCGCCGCTGCCGGCGCACCCGATGCCATCGAGACGGTCACGCCGCTTTTCGACGCCATCGGTCAGCGCACCTTCGTTCTCGGCGAGGAACCGAAGTCTGCCAACCTTGTCAAGCTTAGTGGCAATTTCCTCATCGCCTCGGTCATCGAGTCTCTGGGCGAAGCCATGGCACTGGTCGAAAAGGGTGGTGTCGACAGGCATGCCTATCTCGATCTGCTGACATCGACGCTGTTTAACGCGCCCGTCTATAAGACCTATGGCGGGCTGATCGCCGACCGCAAGTTCAAGCCGGCCGGCTTCACCGCGCCGCTCGGCCAGAAGGATATCCGGTTGGCACTGGCCGCCGGCGAGGCGCTAAACGTGCCGCTGCCGCTTGCGAGCCTGCTGCGCGACCGGTTCCTGAACCTGCTTGCCCATGGCGGCGAGGAACTCGATTGGTCGGCGATCGGCGCACTGGCCGCCAAGGATGCGGGGTTGGTGGAGTAGTTGACGGGCAAGAGGCTGCCACCATTGGCAGTCGGGTTTTTGTGGAGAGATACCCCCCTCTGTCACTATCGTGACATCTCCCCCACAAGGGGGGAGATTGGCAACCCGTTGCACAGATGTGTTTCAAAAGAACATCGAATCCGCAGAAACTGTAGCTTGTTGGTTCTAAAAGGACGGCGACAAACTCCCAATGATCTCCCCCCTTGTGGGGGAGATGTCACGAAGTGACAGAGAGGGGTGTCGCAGGCGCGGCACACTGAGAGTCTCTCTTAAGCAACCCCTTGATAAGCGCCGCACCGCATGCAACCTTCCCCGCATAAAGAGGAGGAAATCATGCATCTCACTACGCTGCTAGCCTTCGCCGCCGTCTCTTTCATTGGTATCGCGACACCCGGGCCAACCGTGCTTCTGGCGCTGACAAACGGCTCGCGTTACGGGGTGCGACGCGCCCTGCCGGGCATGGTCGGCGCCGTGCTTTCGGATGCGGTTCTGATCACTGCGGTGACCATAGGCCTTGGGGCATTGCTTGCAGCCTCCGAGTTCTGGTTTTCCGCCCTGAAGTGGGTCGGTGCTGCCTATCTCGCCTTTCTTGGCATCATGATGCTGCGTTCGAAAGGGACGATCGACGGCATGCTGCAGAGCGGCGCGGAGCAGCTGAGGGGAACCGCGTTTTCCATCGCCCTGAAGAGCTTCATGGTCGCCGTCACCAATCCCAAGGGCTACCTCTTCTTCTCGGCCTTCTTGCCGCAGTTCATCGATCCGTCGGCTCCACAGCTGCAACAGTATGTGATCCTTGGCGCCATCTTCGCCTCGCTCGATTTTGCGATCATGTTCGGCTACGCGGTTTTCGGGTCGCAGGCCGTGCGGGTGCTGAAATCATCGGGAGCAAAGTGGCTTGAGCGCGCCTGTGGTGGCGCGCTTCTGGCTCTTGCTGGATCGCTGGCGCTTTATCGCCGCGCTGCTAATTGAGTTACTCAAGGCTCAAGGCCGCCTCGAAGACCTCGGTATCCACATTGCCGCCC
Source organism: Rhizobium sp. AC27/96 (assembly GCF_001692325.1). Taxonomy (GTDB): domain Bacteria; phylum Pseudomonadota; class Alphaproteobacteria; order Rhizobiales; family Rhizobiaceae; genus Rhizobium. The sequence continues at coordinate 193,986 of NZ_LXKN01000070.1, forward strand.
GATGTGACGGCGATCACCGTGTCACCATCGATATCCTTGCCATGGAAAAGGGCCGCGGCTAGCGCGACGGCGCCGCCCGGTTCCACGACGATCTTCAGGCGGGTGAAGGCGAGCGCCATAGCCTTCTGGGCCTCTTCGTCGGTTACGACGAGGCCAGGGCCGCAGAGGCGCTTCAGGATCGGGAAGGTGATGTTGCCCGGCTGCGGCGTGATGATGGCGTCGCAGATCGAGCCCTCCATCGCGGCATTGCGCTCGATCTTGCCCGATGCCAGCGAGCGGGTGGTGTCGTCGAAATTCTTCGGTTCGCACGGGCGCACCTTGAAGCCCGGTGCCCTGGATTCCAGCGCCAGCGCGATCCCCGAGGTCAGGCCGCCGCCGCCGCAGGGGACGAGTACGCTTGCAGCCTCGATACCTTCCTCGGCTGCCTGCTCGGCAATCTCCAGGCCGGTCGTTCCCTGGCCGGCGATGACTTGCGGCTCGTCGAAAGGTTTGATCAATGTCAGGCCGCGCTCTTTCGAAAGGCGCGCGCCGATCTCGTCGCGATCCTCCTTTACACGGTCATAGAGCACGACTTCGGCGCCGAAGGCGCGAGTATTGGCGATCTTCAGCCGGGGCGCGTCCGTCGGCATGATGATGACGGCGGGGATGCCATGCAGCCGGGCTGCCAGCGCCACGCCCTGCGCATGGTTGCCGGATGAGAAAGCAATAACGCCTCGGGCGCGCACGGAAGGCTCCAGTGCCGACACGGCCGACCAGCCGCCGCGAAACTTGAAGGAGCCGGAATGCTGCAGGCATTCGGCCTTCACGAATAATTTGCGCCCGGCAACCTCGTCGAGGAAGGGCGAGGAGAGAAGCGGTGTGCGCCGCGCGCGGCCACCGAGGCGAACGCGGGCGGCTTCGATCATTGCGATATCGACCATGGGGGATCACTCTTCTGCTGCAGAAAGACCTTCCATGCATAGAGCTCCCGACTTCGCTTTAAAACAAGGAGATTGTCTCCATGACACTTCAGTCCACACCCGGCAGCGAGAGATGGCCGACATTGTAAATCTGGATGCTCGATGCCGATATGTCTGACGGCGGATTGGCCAAGAGGCGGAAGCGCACCAGCGTCCAGCGTGTCGGCTCGAAGGCGACGACCGAGGCGAGCACATCTGCGCGCGATAGCGCAGCAGTGGCGACGTCGCTCTCTTTACGGCGAAACTCGGAAAGAGATTGATCCGGTTCGATTGCCACCACCTCCCTTGTGGCGAACTTGGCGTTGCAAACATCCGCCGAAGTCCCGGCATGCCAGGCAATCCAGCTGTTCACCTGAGGTCTGCCGAAGCTCTCGGTCACGGCCTGGAAGCCGGGACCGCAGATAAAATCGCTCTGTGCCTCTTCCTCGTGCCAGACATAGAAGGGTGCGTAGAGGTTATCCCGGCTCCTGGTGGCCGGGTTGCCCTTTCTGGCGGTAAGATAGGCCTTGAACTTCAGGCCGGGGAGATTGTCGAGCAGGGGTCCCTTGTCGCGGATGCGGCGATCGATGATCGCCATGTCGTAATCCGCTGGAAGAGAGAAATTATACTGCATGGCGATCATTGGTCACTCCTCTAGCCAGGTGACGGCGCTGCCGCCCTGGGCTGCCTGAATGCTGATATAGGCGAAGGTGCTTTCAGGTGCGGCGCCGTGCCGATGGCGTTCGTTCGGCGCGAAGGTGATGCAATCGCCGGCCCGCAGTTCCTCAGCCGAGCCGCCGAAGCGTTCAGCCAGTCCGACGCCGGACAGCGCGTAGAGAATCTGCCCGTGCGGATGCGTGTGCCAGCGGCTCATGACGCCGGGTTCCAGCGTGCAACGCATGGCCGTGAGGTCGCCGTCCTCGCTGCCCTCGACCAGCGCTTCCACCCAGAAGGGGGCGGTAGCGATGCCGGCCGGCGAGGGTCGTATATTCGTGCCGGCGCGGTGGATCGCGGATGATTGGCGAGATATGGTTTGCGGCATGGCGGTCAGCTCTGTTCGATCATCTGCGCACGGCCATCTGCAAAGGACCAGTCCTCGCGCGTAGCCGTCGTGATGGTGATCATGATGTCCTCCGGGCGGACGCCAGGTGCTTCGCCAAGAAGCTCGGCGGCCCGGCGGTAGAAAGCCTTCTTGACTTCGGTGCTACGCGGCTTGCCGATCGTGACATCGAAAAAGATATAATTGTCCGAGCGCGGGGTAGGGGCGAAATAGGTCCGGTCGAAGATCAGTTCATGCGGCTCCAGCTGATGGATTGCGTGGAAGCGATCGGCTGCCGGCACATCGAATGTTTCGACCATGGCGCGGTGAAAATTGTCCGACAGGGCCTTCAGATATTCGGGCGACTTGCCGCGGAGAAGGGTGATGCGGGTGAAAGGCATGGGGCGCTCCTGTTTCTGTGTCACTTGACGAGCATAGAATGCCATTGGATAATCATCCTGAAAATCGGATAATTCAGGATGAACAGTCCTGAAAATATGGACGGTTATTCATGCGGAAGATTATCTTCGATCTCGATGTTCTCAGGAGCTTCGTCACGGGCATGGAGCTTGGCAGCTTTGCCAGGGCGGCAGACCGGCTCGGGCGCTCGACGTCGGCGATCAGCGCCCAGCTGAAGAAACTGGAGGAGCAGGCGGGCACGCCGATCTTCCGCAAGGCCGGGCGCGGACTGGCACTCACCGAAGCTGGCGAGACCATGCTTGCCTATGCCCGCCGGTTGCTGGATCTGAACGACGAGGCGGCGACGGCGATCCATGGTGCCGAGCTGGAGGGCTGGGTGCGGCTCGGCCTGCAGGAGGATTTCGGCGAGACGCTGCTGCCTGATGTGCTGGGTCGCTTCGCGCGTGCGCATCCGAAGGTCCGCATCGAGGCGCGCGTCGTGCGCAATGCGGAACTGGTAGAGCGCGTAACGTCAGGCAAGCTCGATCTGGCGCTTGCATGGAGCGATGGTTTTCGCACCGAGCACACGGATCGTATCGCCGAGGTGCCGTTGTGCTGGGTCGGTCCCGCGCAAGGCGCGGTGCAATGGCATGCCGATAGTGGTGAGATCATGCCTCTGGCTTCACTCGAGGCGCCTTGTCTTCTGCGCAATATCGCCGTCAAGACACTCGACCGGGCAGGCATTGGCTGGCGAATATCCTTCGTCAGTCCGAGCCTCGGTGGCCTTTGGGCCGCAACGGCTGCGGGGCTCGGCGTGGCCATTCGCACGCCGCTCGGCTTGCCAAGCAAGGTCCGGCAATTGTCGGCAGGCGAGGCGGGTTTGCCCCCCTTGCCGAAGCTGGATCTCGTGTTGCATCGCGCCGAGGCGGAGGCGAGCCCGGCGACGGAGCGGCTGGCATCGATCATTTTGCAGGCGGTGCGGCAGACGATCGACGCCGTGCCGCAGAGCCGGATATTCGAGGATGTGCCTGACTACGGTGTCGTCACGGCCTGAGACGAGGATTCTCGTCCGGACATCTCGCCCGCGAGGTTGGCGATCCGAATTTCCGCCTGCGCCGCCAGTTTCTGCAGGTCGCGTTGCTGGCCCGCCAGCCGTTCCATGGCGGCGATCGCGACATCTGTGGTGATGTAGTCTGGCTTGTGGCCTAGATTGCGGATGGTGACGAGTTCGGAACCGGGAATGTCCCGTGCCAGACCGCGCGAATGCAGCTCTTCCAATACGATGTCGTCGCTGTCACCGGTGATGATAATGGTCGGCGTCTTGATCTCGCGATAGCGCGGCGCATGGGCGGAGACATAGGCGAAGAGGTTGACGACATCGGCCGCATTGTTGCGGAAGGTCTGCGGTCGCAGCACCAGTTCCGGCGCTGTCTTTGCGATGTAATCCGCGGGCCGCTTGTTTGGATGGAAGATGCTGAGCGTGCCGTTCTCGACCCGGCGCAAGCCGATCGGCATGACCAGCAGCCTGGTGAAGAGCCAACCGAAGACAGGCATGGCGGCCAGCGTGTAATACCAGTCGACACCGCCGGGCCATGGATGTGTCGCGGGTGCCAGGAAGAGGAGCCCCGCGGTCTTTTCGGGATGACGCACGCCGAAAGCGGCGGCGATGGCACCGCCGAAGGAGTGGCCGATGATGATGGCGCTCTTGATGCCAAGCCTGTCCATCAGTTTGGCGATGGCATCCGCCTGACCTGAAGGAAGGGCGTTTTCCGCCGTTCCACGCTCGGAATAACCATGGCCGGGCCGGTCGACGAACAGCATCTCCGCACGACAGCTCAAGGGCGCGGCAAAGGCTTCGAACTGATCGCGCAGATTGCCGCTGGCGCCGTGGATGAAAACGAGAGCAGGGAGATCCGGCGTGGCCGGGCGCGGCAGGTGCAAGGCGTTCATATTATAGCCGCCGACATCGGTAAGTTCGCCAATATTGGGATAGGTGCGCTCGATGGCGCGCGTCTTATAGGCGGAAAAGCCTGCGGCAGTCAGAAGAAGCAGAGCGATGGTGGCAAACAGGGAATCGATCATTGCAGCACTATTCAAATATCGTCAGCTACTAATCTAGCGCGATCCCGCAGCTTTTCATCCCTTTTTTGGTGTGTGGTTTCGCGGCTGGCATGGCCGGGCTGCGGTACAAGCCTCAGGTGCGGCTGCCGGCAATCTTTTCCGAGAGCTTGCCGGCTTCGTCCTGCGCCGAGCGATTCGCGGGATAGACTTCCAGAAAGCGCTCCCACGCCTTCAGCGCCAGTTCGTCGTTGCCATGTTCGGTCAGAATCGCTGCCATGCCGGCGAGCGCGCCGAAATGGCGCGGCTCGATCCGCAGGACCTGATCGATATCCTCCATCGACTTGCGATAGTCGCCGATGGCGTAGTTGAGCGTTGCGCGCCGATTCCAGCCGTCGACAAAATCGGGCTTCAGAGAGATCACCTGATCGAGGTAATCCATGGCGGCGGCGTTGCGCTTCTCTTGAATGGCCTTGTCGGCCCATTGCATCAGGAGATTGATGGTGGCGCTGCCGGAATCACCAAGCTGCGTATTGATCTGGTCGGCAATCAGGCTCGCCTGATCCGGGTCACGCTGGCGTTTGAGTGCTGTGAAGAGATTGTCGAGCTGCTGCCTGGGCGACAGGCTGCCCGAGGAATCGCCGGGATCTTTTCGTTCGACGACGCTCGGCTCGTCAGCCATCGCCACATGGGGCGCGGCAGCACTCAGAACAAGGAGAATCGGCAGGGCTAGATATGACAAAGCAAAAACGCGCATGGCGGGCATAGTAGCCCGCCAATGTCGAAGATCAAACCAAATTTGATGCGATCAACTAAAACTGAGCGCCTGATCCATAAGCATCAGGCTGCGCGTCAATCAGCCCTGACGAGCCTTGAAGCGCGGGTTCAGCTTGTTGATGATGTAAATGCGGCCCTTGCGGCGAACCAGGCGGTTGTCACGGTGACGCGCCTTGAGCGACTTGAGCGAATTCTTGATCTTCATTTTTTTGATCCGCGATGTTCGAGGGGGAATGTCACATTCGCCCGTGTCTTTTAACAATCAAAAGCGCGCTCAGGGCGCGCTCTTTAGGGTGGGGAGCAAATACCCTGTCGCCTGGGGCCTGTCAACCATGTCAGGGCTTTTTCCCACCAGTCTTAACCAAGAAGCTGGGTAACATGCCCCATCTTGCGGCCGGGACGCGCTTCCGTCTTGCCGTAGAGATGCACGAACGCATCGTCAAGGCGCAGCCATTCCGGCAGAGCCAGAATGTCGTCGCCGATCAGATTCGTCATCACACAATCGGAATGCCGTCTGGCACTGCCGAGCGGCAGGCCGGCGACGGCGCGGATGTGCTGCTCGAATTGCGAGATGACGCAGGCCGCCTCTGTCCAGTGGCCGGAATTGTGAACGCGCGGCGCCATTTCGTTGGCGATGAGGCTGCCATCGGCAAGTGCGAAGAACTCGATGCCGATGACGCCGACATAGCCGAGCGCCTCCAGTATTTTCCCCGCTGCCTCGCGCGCCGCCGCGGCTGTTTCATCGGAAATAGCGGCGGGGAGGGTGGAGGTGTGGAGGATGCCGTCTCTATGCACGTTCTCGGCTGGATCGTAACAGGCGATCGTTCCATCGATCCCGCGTGCGGCGATGATGGAAATCTCGCGCTCGAAGGATACGAAGCTTTCGAGAATAAGCGGCACGCCGCCCAGAGCGGCATAGCCACCGGCCGGGCTGTCGGCAGCCGAGCGGTAGACGCGCTGGCCCTTGCCGTCATAGCCTAGGCGGCGGGTCTTCAGCACACCCCGACCGCCGAAATCGGCAAGCGCGGCTTCAAGATCGGCCTGGCTGTCGACGGCATGGAAGCGTGCGGTCGGGATGCCACAGCCATTGATGAAGCGTTTCTCGGTGAGCCTGTCCTGCGCCATTTCCAGCGCCTTCGGCGGCGGATAGACGGGGACCTCAAGTGCAAGCTTTTCCGCGGCGGCAACCGGAACGTTCTCGAACTCGTAGGTCACGACATCGCAGCGCTTCGCCAGTTCGCAGAGTGCTGTCGCATCATCATAGGCGGCAACAACCTGCTCGTTCGCCACTTGTGCGGCCGGACAATTGATCTGCTCTTCGAGGATGATTGTGCGGAAGTTGAGGCGCGCAGCCGCCATGGCCAGCATGCGGCCGAGCTGGCCGCCGCCGATAATGCCGATCGTCTTCTCGGTCATAGGTCGTCCATCGGATATTCAGCAACGGCAGCGCTCTGGCGGGCGCGCCATTCGTCGAGACGGTCGGCGATCTCTTCATCGCTGAGCGCCAGTACGGCGGCGGCAAGCAAGGCGGCATTGACTGCGCCGGCCTTGCCGATCGCCAGCGTTCCGACGGGAATGCCGGCCGGCATCTGCACGATGGAGAGAAGACTGTCCTGTCCGGAGAGCGCGCGAGACTGCACCGGCACGCCGAAGACCGGCAGCGGTGTCATCGAAGCGGCCATGCCCGGCAGGTGGGCGGCGCCGCCGGCCCCGGCAATGATGACCTTGAAACCCTCGTCCCTGGCGCCCTTGGCGAAACTCATCAGCCGATCGGGCGTGCGGTGGGCGGAGATGATGCGCGCATCATAGGTGATTTCAAGCACTTCGAGAGTATCCGCGGCATTCTTCATGGTCTCCCAGTCGGACTGGCTTCCCATGATGATGGCGACAGGCGGTCTTTCAGTCATCATCGGCGCGTTGTGCTCCTCAGGCAATGATGTCGGGGATAATCTGGTCTTCCAGCTTGGTCAGCTTGTCCTTGATGACGAGCTTTTTCTTTTTCATGCGCTGGATGCGAAGGGCGTCGCAGCCCGTCTGGATCATGGCGTTGATCGCGGTATCGTAATCTTCGTGTTCCTGACGCAGCCGCGCCACGATCAGCCTGATTTCCGCCTGTTCCTGATCGGCCATGCTCATTTCCCCAGCATCTCGCGGAATCGCAGTCGTTCCGCCTCATGAATCCCGCAAGCTCCTATCATCAATTGGCGATAACGGGAAGTTATCCTTCATCACGAAATTGCCGCCCATAGGCCACGTTTTCGCCTTCGACAACAGCTTGTTATTATGGCACAGTGAGAGGGTTGACACCTAGGGCCTTGGCAACTGGATGGTCAGGGCGCTCAAAGAGGAAGGAAGGGTCATAATGACTGTTCAAGCTCATCTTGAATCGCTCGAAAAGAAACATGTCGCTCTTGAGGAGGAGCTGCATGTTGCACTGACGTCTCCCTCTATCAATGATATCACGATAGCCGATATCAAACGCAGGAAGCTGCGGGTTAAGGACGAAATCCAACGTCTGCGTTCGCCGGTTCACTGATCGCAACGCTTCCATAAATCAAAAACCATCGATCCTGGCTGGCGACAAGAGCCAGCCGAAAGGTTCTAAGGCAATATGCCGGCCGGGATCGATGGGCATTTCCGCCAAAAACGGATGCGCCAGCTTCATAGCGTCGAAAGTGGGGGTTGGCGCAATTTTCCCGAAAATTTCCAAGTCATTCGCGCGAGCGTTTTAGCTCCAGAATTGATCAAGCCATAGATTGAGCTTGTCAAAGCCGCGGCTGTTGACCGCGTATATGCGTTTCGTGCCTTCATTGGTCACGGAAACCAGATTGCTGTCGAGCAATGCCTTGAGGTGCTGTGACACGGCCGGGCGGCTGATGGGCAGGCCCTGCGCCAGTTCGTTGACCGTTTTGGGTGCGCGGCGCAACTCTTCCAGCAAATAGCGCCGGTTCGGATCCGCGATGGCTGCGAAAGGGTCCATGGTCGACATGGCGAAAAGCTACGTCAAACGCCAGGGTGCGGCAAGTTAATTGTGCGGTGCAGGATATATTGTGCGATAGGGCTGGTTGCAGGCGACTTGGCGCTGCGACCTTTGCCTTCCCCCGGCCAGTTTCGGTCACTGCCCCTTGTCAGACTGGGCTAACGGATTTACTCACGATTGTCGAACCGGTGCGTCATCCCTGACGATGAAGCCCGAAACCATGGAAGATCGCATGACCGTGCCCGAAGATCGTTGCCGCCTCGTTCTCATTGTTCCCGATATCACTGATATAGAGGAGCAGGCGAAGGTCGTTGCCGATGCGCTCAGAGGCGGTGATGTCGCCTCCGTCATCATTCCCCAGTATGGATTGGATGACGGCACGTTCCAGAAGCATGCGGAAAAGCTGGTGCCGATCGTTCAGGCGGCGGGTGCGGCTGCCTTGATTGCCGGCGACAGCCGCGTGGCCGGTCGGGCCAAAGCCGACGGCTTGCATATGACGGGCAACCTTGCCGAGTTTACGGACGCCGTTGAGAAGTTCGTGCCGAAATTGATCGTCGGCGGCGGCAGTGCGACTGAGAGACATACCGCGCTCGAGATCGGCGAGCTTCGGCCCGACTATATTTTCTTCGGTAAGCTGGACGGCGATATCAAGCCCGAAGCGCATCCGAAGAACCTCGCGCTTGGCGAATGGTGGGCATCGATGATCGAGATCCCTTGCATCATCATGGGCGGCACCGATGCAAAATCGGCACTCGAAGTGGCTTTGACGGGAGCGGAATTCGTCGCCTTGCGCGCGGCGGTCTTTGCAGAGCCCGCGAGCGCGGCTTCCATCGTTGCCGAAGTGAATGCGCTTCTCGACGAAAAAGCGCCACGGTTTGAGGATTGATAGCGATTTATGTCGTCAAAGCCTCGATTCCGCCATCAATGCTTTTTTGCCGCGCTCGCAATGGGGCTTGTGGCATTTCCGGTGCTGGCTGCAGCACAAGCGGCAACCGGTGATACGTCGCTGCCTGGCGTCACGACACCGGGGGATAAGGGCGCGGCGCAGACTGGCGACAGTGGGCAATCCGACGATTCCTCAGCCGTGCCGGACGAGGGTGCGCCGCCTGCGAACCAAAGCATCGTAACGCGGCCACTGGGCGCTGATGCCAGCACCTTCAAGACCGAGAAGATTCAGCCGGGCGCCGAGCCCAAGCCCGACGGCGATATCAAGCCGTCCCAGGGCGTCGGCGTATTCGAGCGCATGGGCGCGAAACTGCCGGACCTGCCGCCGGAAAAATCCTTTACCGGCAAGGTCGACGATGCCTATGCCGCTTTTCAGCGCGGATATTATCTGACCGCATTTCAGAGGGCCCTTCCGCGGGCGCAGCTTGGCGATCCCTCCGCGCAAACGCTGATTGCCGAGCTGATGACGCAAGGCTTGGGCGTGAGGCGTGACACCAAGGACGCCGCCTTCTGGTACAGCAAGGCAGCCGAGGGTGGCGATGCGACCTCCATGTTCAAATACGCGCTGATCCTGATGGAAGGGCGCGACGTACCGCGCGACCAGAAGAAGGCCGACGAATGGATGAGGAAGGCTGCCGCGGCCGGACAGGCTTCCGCCGAATTCAACGTTGCGCAGATGCTGACGGCCGAAAATCCCGGGCTGAAGGGATTGCAGCTGGCGCTTCCCTATTATGAAAAATCCGCCGAGCAGGGCATTGCCGACGCACAATATGCGGTCTCGCAGCTCTACCTCAATCTTCCGGACCTGCCGCCGGAAAAGAAGTCGCGGGCTCGCGAATGGCTGTCGCGCGCGGCCAATGCCGGCTTTGACACCGCGCAGCTCGACATGGGTGTCTGGCTGATCAACGGCACCGGCGGCAAGCAGGACCTCGAAAACGGCTTCAACTGGATGCGGGTCGCCGCCTATCGCGGCAATGTCGTCGCGCAAAACAAGCTGGCGCATCTCTATATCAATGCCATCGGCACCAAGCAGGACCCCGTGGCCGCAGCCACCTGGTATGTCATTTCCCGGCGCGCCGGATTGAAGGATCCGGACCTTGAGGATTTCTATCAGGGTATCGAGGATTTCCAGCAGAAGGCCGCCATCGACGCCGCCAATAAATATCGCCGGGCACACTAGCTGCAGGTGCGAAACCGGTCTTATTGAGGGTGATGCGGCGCCAGTTTGCACGCCTCATCGCCTCGCCACTTGAAATTCCCCCGATTTTATGGTCTTGAGGCCGCCAATCTTTTATGTGCGCTGACGCTCCCGCTCCGCCGGGGCCTGATTTCGGGTCCGGTCAGCACCTTCTGCATTACCCAAGGAAATTCGATGGCCCGTTCAGCTCTTCTCAATGTCATGGTTCAGGCTGCCCTCAAGGCAGGCAAGTCGCTCAGCCGCGATTTCGGCGAGGTGCAGAACCTGCAGGTTTCGGTGAAGGGACCGGGCGATTTCGTCAGCCAGGCCGACCTCAAGGCGCAGAAGATCATCCGCGACGAGCTGCTGAAGGCCCGCCCGACCTATGGTTTCCTTGGCGAAGAAGGCGAAGAGATCAAGGGAACGGACGGCGCGCATCGCTGGATCGTCGATCCGCTCGACGGCACGACCAACTTCCTGCACGGCATTCCGATGTTTGCCGTATCGATCGCGCTGGAGCGCAACGGTGAAATCGTCGCCGGCGTTACCTTCAATCCGGCAACGGATGAGCTTTACACGGCCGAGCGTGGCGGTGGCGCCTTCCTCAACGATCGCCGCCTGCGTGTAGCCTCCCGCCGCGTGCTGTCGGATAGCGTCATCGGCTGCGGCGTTCCGCATCTCGGACGCGGCAATCACGGCAAGTTCCTCGTCGAACTGCGCCACGTGATGGGCGAGGTTGCCGGTGTTCGCCGCGTCGGCTCCGCATCGCTCGATCTTGCCTATGTGGCGGCCGGCCGTTTCGATGGTTTCTGGGAAACGGGCCTGTCTCCCTGGGACATGGCAGCTGGCATCCTGCTCATTCGCGAAGCCGGCGGCTTTGTCTCCGACTTCAATGGCGGAACCGATATGCTGGACACCAGCTCGATCATCTGTGGCAACGAGCATATCCAGAAGGCGCTTGCCGAAGTCGTCAAGCGGCCGATCCCGGCAAAGTAAAGCCGCCTTTCACTGTCTTTCACACAGTAAAACAGTCTGTTGCCAACGGGCTGTTTTGTGCTTTCCGTCTCTTCAATTCGGCGCAATGTTGCTCTAGTCTCCGCTGCGGAAAATGCGGCGGCGGAGCGTATGATGGAAAATGTGAAACTGGCGGATCTGGGATCGACAGACAATGTGTCGGGCAGCTACGCCTACAAGCTCTCAAGCCCCATGGCTTTCTTCTGGACGATGGTGCTTTTCCTGATCATCGTCGGCTTCATCGTCGCCATCCTGTTCCGGCAGGCTCAGGTCGCCTTCCTGCACAACCCGGGTCTCAACGGCCTGATCCTCGGTGTTCTTGCCGTCGGCATCCTCCTGGTTTTCAACCATGTGCTGATGCTGCGACCCGAAGTTCGCTGGTTCAACCATTTTCGCGCCGTCGGCAATTCCGCCGACAAGGTCGGCCGCAGTCCCCGGCTTCTGGCGCCGATGAGCGCATTGCTTGGCAACCGCCGCGCCATGCAGCTATCGACCGCGACCTTGCGCTCCATTCTCGACTCGATCGCCACGCGCCTCGACGAATCGCGCGATACTTCGCGCTATCTCATCGGCCTTCTCGTCTTCCTCGGCCTTCTCGGTACCTTCTGGGGTCTGATCGGGACGATCGGCTCGATCAACGACGTTATCCAGGGCCTCGATGCCGGCACGGGCGACAGCGGCGATATTCTGAGCGCGCTGAAATCCGGCCTCTCCGGCCCGCTTGTGGGCATGGGCACGGCTTTCTCGTCCTCGCTGCTCGGCCTTTCCGGCTCGCTGATCCTCGGCTTCCTCGATCTGCAGGCCGGGCGCGCGCAGAACCGTTTCTACACCGAGCTCGAAAACTGGCTCTCTTCCGTCACCGATGTCGGCTCCGATCTGGCGCCGGTCATGAGCGGCAGTGCAGACGGGGCCTCTTCGGAGGATGTGCGGGCACTGTCGGATTATCTGCGCAAGATCGCAGACGAGGGCGGTGGACAGCGTTCGGTGACGGCGATGGCGAACCTTGCCGAGGGTATTCAGGGCCTGGTCAAGAACATGCGCAACGAGCAACAGATGCTGCGCGACTGGATCGAAGCGCAGCAGGAAGAGGCGAAATCCATGCGCCGGACGCTCGATCGTCTTGCCGATCGCATCGGCCATGCCGAGAAGACCGGGAGCAAGTAACCCATGGGGCTCGCCCGCAACCGACGTCACCAGAGAACGGTGGACTATTGGCCTGGCTTCGTCGATGCGCTGTCGACATTGCTGATGGCGATCATGTTCCTGCTGACGGTTTTCGTCGTCGGCCAATTCATTCTAAGCCGTGAGATTTCCGGCCGTGATGAAGTGCTCACCCGGTTGAACAGCCGCATCAACGATCTTGTCGAGCAGCTGGCACTGGAAAAGAACGGCAAGCAGGATCTCGAGGATACGGTTGCCAATCTGCAGGCATCGCTGTCATCGGCTGAGAGCGAACGTTCGCGCCTGCAGGCACTGCTCGCCACCGGCTCCGGCAACAGCCAGGCGGCCGAGGCGCGCGCAGGCACGCTCTCGCAGCAGCTCGACGAGCAGAAGCAGGCAAGCGCCCGGGCCCTGAGCCAGGTCGATCTTCTCAACCAGCAGATTGCCGCTCTGCGCAGCCAGATCGCCGCAGTCGAGGCCGCGCTTCAGGCGTCGGAGTCGAAGGATCAGTCGTCGCAGGTGAAGATTGCCGATCTCGGGCGGCGCCTGAACGTGGCGCTGGCGCAACGGGTGCAGGAACTGAACCGCTATCGCTCCGACTTCTTCGGGCGGTTACGGGAAATCCTTTCCGACCGCGACAATATCCGCATCGTCGGTGACCGCTTCGTGTTCCAGTCCGAAGTGTTGTTCCCGTCAGGCGCCGCGGATCTCAATCCGGCCGGTCAGGCGGAAATGGCCAAGCTCGCTGCAGCACTCATCGATCTCGCCAAGGAAATCCCGCCTGAGATCAACTGGGTGCTGCGTGTCGACGGTCATACCGACAATGTGCCGCTGTCGGGCAATGGCCGCTATGCGGACAACTGGGCGCTCTCTTCAGCGCGCGCCATTGCCGTCGTGAAATTCCTGATCGCGCAGGGCGTTCCCGCCGACAGGCTCGTCGCCGCCGGCTTCGGCGAATTCCAGCCGATCGCACCTGGCGATACGCCTGAGGCACGCGCCACCAACCGGCGCATCGAGCTGAAACTGACTGAGAAGTAGTGTGCGGCGGCCCAGAGCTGGCTCAATCAGCTGGCGCGATGGATCTTAATGATCTCGGGAGCCGCAGCATCCATGAACATATAGGCCCGGCCAAGCAGCGCTTGCTTACCGAAGTCGTCGAACTTGTTCGGTCCTTGCGGTGTGATCAGCACTTCCGATTCCGCTAGCCCTTCAAGGTGATGCTGCTCTATTTCTGGCCAATGCGCCCGTGCGACGTCATGTAGCACGACGTTCATCGCTGGGTGATTGTAGCGGACCAGAATGTTGCCATCGTCCATCGACAGCGGATTCATATCGGGATGAGAGTTAAAGATGGTGGAGAGAGTCGTCAGCGAGAATGACTTGGCATCTTTGTCGTTTAACCCCTGCTTCAACACGACACAGGTGCCATTGCCGAAGACTGAAAAGTCGCGCTTCCCGTCCAAATAATAGGAGATTCGCTCTATTATCTTGTCGGTTGGCTGCCGAAAGGACGGTTTCCACTGCGGAACCGGCGGAAAGTTCTCCTTTTTCGTCACTGCGGCGTGACCTTTGCCAACACCGACTAAAGCAAGCGCGATGAAAGCAACGGATCCGGTGACAAAGGAACGTCGATGCACTTTCCTATCCCTTCGTTTGTGTCGTATCCTTCTATGCAATTGTTTACATTAGGTTGTAATATGCCGTCTAGACATTCGACAAGCTAAGAGCGATCAGAGGGCAATTAGCTTCTTCTGCAACCAATCGCGTACAACATTGCTCTCGCTCAAGCCGATTGCCATCCGGTAGGCCGCGACGGCACCTTTCGTATCCCCCGCCTCGGCTAGCAGATGCGCACGCACCGCCCAATAGGGCTGGTAGCTGTTGAAATCGCGCTCGGCCATCTCATTCAGATGACGTAATCCGACCGCCGGACCATGCACCCTGCCTGTGACGGCTGCGTGGCTGACACGGGCGCCGACGGTCGGTTTCATGATCACGAGCGCCTCATAGAGCTTGGCCAGGGCCGACCAGTCGGTGATACCAGAGCGTCGTCGGTCGGCATGTACGGATTGAATGGCGGCCTGGCACTGGAACGGGCCGAAATGGCCGGATGCTCCGGCTTGCCGCAACAGCCTGTCGGCCTCGGCGATCATTTCGGCATCCCAGAGAGCCGTATCCTGCTCGTCGAGGGGGACATATTGTCCGTCAGCGTCACGCCGAGCTCCGCGGCGGGACTCGCTATAAAGCATCAGCGACAGCAAGCCAGCGGCTTCCGGCTCCTGGGGCAGGATCGCGAGCAGCGTGCGGCCGAGCCAGATGGCCTCATCCGCGAGATGGCCTTGCTTGCTGGTCTCGCCATCCACCCCGTCCCAACCGAGGCCATAGGCGGCATAGATTGCTGAGAGCACGCTCTCCAACCGCTCTGGCAACACGGATCGGTCCGGAACGACGAAAGGGATGTGCGCGTCGCGGATCTTGAGTTTTGCCCGTACCAGCCGTTGGCTCATGGCCTGCGGTGAGACAAGGAAGGCCTTGGCGATGGTCGCTGCATCGACGGCAAGCACGGTCTGCAGCATCAGCGGCGTGTGAGCGGATCGATCAAGAGCCGGATGGGTGCAGACGAAGAGGAGCTTCAGGCGCTCGTCGGGGAACGCGGGGTGATCAGCATTCATTCGCTCCTCCGCTTCATCAAAGGCAATCATGATCCTGTCCCGCGCCGCGCTGCGGACATTCTCGTGCCTGGCCCGGCGCAAAAGGTTATGCCTTGCAGCAACCAGCAGCCACGCTTCCGGATTGTCGGGAATGCCCCGCCCCGGCCAGGTTGTCAGCGCTGCGGTAATGGCATCCGACAAGGCATCCTCGGCGGCCGGCACATCGCGGAAGCGCGCGGCGAGAAAGGCGATCAGCTTGCCGTAGGATTGACGCGCCGCCTGTTCGGCAGCGCGTCGGGCATCTGACGTCATGGCGCTACATCTGCAGTCGCGGTCGCACCTCGACCGATCCCTCCTGGGAGATGGGCACGCGCACGGCCCATTCCAGAGCGGCGTCGAGATCTGGCACGTCGATCAGGTAGATGCCGCCAAGCTGTTCCTTGCCCTCGGGGAAGGGGCCGTCCTGCACATCGTGATCTTCGCCGCGGCGGCGGACGACCGTTGCCGTTTCCGGCCGCGTCAATCCCGCGCCACCGGTCATGATGCCGGCCTGGACGAGTGCCTGCGTGTAGGCAGCCCAGCCGTTCCTGTAGGCCGGATCTTCGCGGCGGTTAAAATCCTCGGCCGATTCTCGGATGATCAAAGCATATTGCATGAGACAACTCCCACTTCCTTTGTTGATGGTAGCCGGGCAGGCGCAGCGTCTGAAAATTGAATTCTAGACCATGCGGGCTTGCCGGCGAAACGACTTCAGGCCGCTTCGATGGAATGAGCCGCGAGACCAGACGAATTCGACAGTTGTGGGAGGATTTCTTGAAATTTATTGTTCAACAAGCAAAACGGCCGGCACGCTCAAATGCGACCGGCCGGTCTTTATAGCAAATGCTTGGCGCGAAGCCTCAGGCGGTCGCGATGGTCTGGTCGTCGATGACGGCGCCGCCAACGTGAGCCTTGATCGATTCGATAGCATGCAGAGCAGAAGCTTTCGCCTTGTAGCCTTCGGACCCGAACATGGTTTCGCCGTTCGAGGCTTTGAAGCGGAAGCGAAATTCTCCGGCCTTGTCCTTGTAGACTTCAAATTTATACATGGTTCTCGTCTCCTAGAATCGCGTCAGCGTGGGATAACGTTGAAAATCTAGCGCAACTTCGAACTTATTTCTACAAGGTTGTATACGACGCGATTTAACTCGGTTCGCGCTACTTCGCGATGAGCATGCGCTCCTCGATGCCGGCATCGAATTGCAGACGCGCGAGCTTGGCATAGATACCGCCGTGGCGGATCAAGCCCTGATGCGTACCCTCCTCGACGATGCGGCCGTGATCCAGCACCAGGATGCGGTCGGCCTTCAGCACGGTCGCCAGGCGATGGGCGATAACGAGGGTAGTGCGCGTTTCCATCAAGCCTTCGAGCGCCTTCTGGACGAGCGTTTCACTCTCGGCGTCCAGAGCAGATGTCGCCTCGTCGAGCAGAAGGATCGGCGCATTCTTGAGGATGGCGCGGGCAATGGCGATGCGCTGGCGCTGGCCGCCGGAGAGCGTGACGCCACGTTCGCCCACCTGCGTGTCGTATCCTTCTTCGAGGCGGGCGATGAACTCGTCTGCCTGCGCGGCGATCGCGGCGGCGCGGACCTCCTCACGGGAGGCGCCGGGGCGGCCGAAGGCGATGTTATCATGGATCGAATTGGCGAAGATCGTTGTGTCCTGTGGCACGATGGCAATGCGCTCACGCAATGCCTCGGGCACAACCTGGCTGATATCAACGCCATCAACGGTGATAGCACCCTGCTGTGGATCATAGAAGCGCAGCAATAGCGAAAAGATCGTGCTTTTGCCGGCACCCGAGGCACCGACGATCGCCACCGTTTCGCCTGATGTGACCGAGAAGGATAATCCGTGCAGCGCCGATCTGTTCGGCCGTGACGGATAGGAGAAATGGGTGTCGGAGAATTCGACCTGACCATGCGGTGCCGGCAAGGGCAGGGGATTGGGCGGGGCAGCGATCGGGGAGACTTCGGCAAGCAACTCGCCGAGCCGATCGGCAGCACCTGCTGCCTGTGACAGCTCGCCCCAGACTTCCGACAGCGAACCGAGCGAAGTGCCGGCGATGACGGAATAAAGCAGGAACTGGCCGAGCGTTCCGGCGGACATCGTGCCGGCAAGCACGTTTTCCGCGCCAACCCAGAGAACGGCGACAATGCTGCCGAAGACCATGGCAATGGCAAAGCCCGTCAGCAGCGAGCGGGATTTGATTGCCGCGCGTGCCGCCTGATAGGCGTCCTCGACTGCCGAGCCATAGTGCCGAGAGGCGGCATCCTCGCCATTATAGGCCTGTATGGTGCGGTTGGCCGCGATGGTCTCGTTTGCATAGGCCGATGCCTGCGCCAGCGTATCCTGGGCGGCGCGGGAGCGCTTGCGCACCGAGCGGCCGAAACTCACCAAGGGCAACACGATGATGGGGATTGCGATCAGCACGATGCTCGACAGTTTCGGGCTGGTGAAGATCATCATCACCATGGCGCCGAGACAGAGGATGAGATTGCGCAGCGCCACCGAAGCGGTCGCGCCGACTGCCGACTTGATCTGCGTCGTATCCGCCGTCAGCCGCGAGACGATCTCGCCGGACTGGTTGACGTCGAAGAAGGAGGGCGACAGCCGCGTCACATGATCGAAGACTTCACGGCGCAGATCGGAGACGATGCGTTCGCCGATCGTGATGACGAAGTAGTAGCGCAGTGCGCTCGCCGCAGCCAGAATGAGCGCCATGGCCATGATGGCGATGAAATAGCTGTCGATCAGGCCGCGATCGGCGGCATCGAAGCCGTGATCGATCATGCGCCGCACGGCGATCGGCAGAGCG
Source organism: Rhizobium sp. AC27/96 (assembly GCF_001692325.1). GTDB lineage: Bacteria > Pseudomonadota > Alphaproteobacteria > Rhizobiales > Rhizobiaceae > Rhizobium. The sequence goes on from NZ_LXKN01000070.1 coordinate 211,982, forward strand.
AGCGAGGTGACGGCGGCGATGACCAGCGCAATAATCGCGCCTGCCACCATGCCCCGGTATCTCTTGAGATAGGGTGTCAGTCGCCCAAGGGGTCGGATAGACCTGTTTGTTTTTTCTTCTGCGCGGCCAATTTCCGACAAGTCTTCTCCAATCCCCATCTCAGCAAGGGACTTGACGTTTTCGCCCCTTGTTATCCCTGCTGCCTTCATGTATAGGCACGCCATCTTAATTGGAAGCCGTGGCCTAACCGGACTGCGGCTTCATTTATTCAATCGGTTCGGTTGCCGCAATGCCTTGCGACAAATGGACCCTGCCATGACAGGAAGATTGTTATGAAGGCGAACATCCATCCCGACTACCACACCATCAAGGTAGTCATGACCGACGGCACCGAATATGAAACCCGCTCGACCTGGGGTTCTGAAGGCGCTGTCATGAATCTCGAAATCGACAGCAAGTCCCATCCGGCCTGGACGGGCGGCAATCAGCAGATGATGGACCGTGCCGGTCGCGTTTCGAAGTTCAACAAGCGCTTCGGCGGTCTCGGCATCTAATCGCATCGCGATTTGTTGTTTTGAAAAAAGCCCGGTTTCGCCGGGCTTTTTTGCGTCTGTCCGCTAGGCTCTTGCCCGGCAAGTCATCGCAGCCGCTGCAGATAGTCGGCGCGCTCGAATGGATTGGCATTCGAGCGTTTGCGCCGGCGGGGCGGGCCTGCGGTTGGGGCATAATGGTCGAACGCATGATCCAATGTGCCCGTTCCGCTTGAGAGCCCCGGCAGCTGCTTTTGAATGCCTTGGATCATCGCAGACGCCACCGTGCCTTCCAGCCGTGCCACGCCAGCCGAGATCACCGATTCCCTCGTCGATGCGCCGGATTTCGCGAGCAGGGTCGATACTCCCGTCAATGCCGTTGTCGGTATCTCGAGATGGAAGCGGTCGATCGGCTCGCACACGATCGTTTGAGCGGCAGAGAAAGCGGCGGCCAATACCAAAGGTGTCAGCCGTCGAAAGTCCACGGCCGTGGTTGCCGGCGAGGTCTGGCGTGCGGCGGTCATGGCAACGTGGCAATCGATGACTTGCCAGCCAAAGATGCCTTCCTTGAGCGTTTCGAAAACCGCCTCTTCGACGGCTCGATAGAAGCTTGCGGGCATCTGCCCGACGTCCACTTCCACGGCAAAGCTGTTGCCTGTCCCCTGTGGCCGCGGTTCGACCCGCAAGCCAACCGTCGCAAGAAAAGGATTGGGCTCCCTGAATATGATCTCAATGCCGCTGCCCGTTCCGACAGGCCTTTCGGCGTAGATAATCGTGCTTTCCTCGAAGACGGCGTCCAGCCCGAAATCATTTGCCAGGGTTGCCTGGATGACTTCCTTTTGCACCTCTCCGTAAAGCGAGACGGATATCTCCGATGCATCCTCGTTGGTGCGCAGATTGATGAGCGGGTCCTGGTCGGCCAATTGCATGAGTGCCAGCCACAGCGCCGCCGTGTCGGCGGGGCGGGATGGACGGACCCGGGTTTCCAGGGTCGGGGGCGAAAAATGCAGTTTGCTGGCGGATGAGCCTTCGCTGCCGATGTCATCGCCAATCTGAGCATTCGTCAGCCCGCCAATTCTGGCAATGCGCCCGGCACCGACATGCGTGACCTTGTCGATCCGGCCATTGCTGAAAACCTGGATACTGTTCACCTTTGCCTGGCCCTTCGGCAGATCGAGGTGGTCCCGGAGGGCGATCGTGCCGGAGGTCAGGCATAGATAGGCCAGCTTTTCGCCGCCCCATCCGCGCTCGATCTTGAAGATCTTGCCGCTGACCGGCCCGTCCGGGTCGGGCTTGCGGCTCGGCAGCAAGGTCGCAATAGCTGAGATCAGGGCGGGCACGCCGGCGCCGCTCATGGCGACCCCGGCAAAGGCGGGATGCACCAGCCCGCGTGCGACCTGATCTGCCAGGGCATGTTCAAGCCTCGGAGCGGTCAACCGATCCGGCGATAGAACATAATCGTCCACTATCGCTTCGTCGCTGGCTGCCAGGGCTTCGCAGAGAGCTGACCAATACGGTTCTTGCGCCATATCGATAGCCGTGATCTCGGCTTGCTTGCTGCCGGCATTACGAATGGCCGACATTGCAATGGGGCGTGCCGACAACTGACTCTCTATGTCGTCAAGGACTTCGGCATAGCGTGCGCCAAGGCGATCGACCTTGTTGATGAAAAACAGAAATGGGACCCCGAGCTGCCGCAATGCCCGGACCAATACGCGGGTCTGCGGCTGGACACCCTCCACGGCCGAGACAACCACGACTGCTGCATCAAGCAATCGCAGCACGCGCTCGACCTCGGCGATGAAGTCGGGGTGACCGGGCGTGTCGATCAGGTTTACGATCAGGTCGCCGATCGTAAACGACACCACCGCGGCCGCGATGGTGATGCCACGCTGCCGTTCGAGTTCGAGGCTGTCGGTCTGTGTGTTGCCGCTATCGACGCTGCCGAGTTTGTCGATGACGCCGATGTCAAAAAGGAGTCGTTCCGTAAGGCTAGTCTTGCCTGCGTCTACATGGGCCAGAATGCCCAGATTCAATGTGCGCATATCTCATCATCTTCTCAGAATTTCGGATTTGATTTTCGTGAGAAGTGAGTCGGCGCATTGGGACCTCCACATTGATTTCGGCTTGCCTTCCTCTCCATTTTTGAGAGGAAAACACCGCTATTTCTACAGGTGCCTCAAGGAGCCCGTCAAGCGCAGGCCGTTGGCTGCCTCGGGATCGAGGCGCACGTCCTGGGGTCAGGCCAAAGAAAAACCGGCCGTGCAAGGCACGACCGGTTGAAGTCCGTTGCCGATTCTCGGTCGGCTCAATTGGTTCCGAAAGCGGTCTGCAGCAGGGTGAGCTGCGCCTTGACGCTGTTCTGGTTGTCCGGAACGATCGCCGGTTCCGTCGGGCGGTAAATCTCGCGGTCGAGCAGGGCGACGCGGTTCTGCAGGCGAAGGGAGCGCTCGACGAGGTCGCGGAAGGATTCCGGCAGGTCGTTCCAGCCGGGCGCGGTGCGGTCGACGTTGAAGCCGTCGAGACGAACCTTGTTCTTCTCGGCCAAGACCTGATCGCGGGACATTTCACCATTGTTGACGGCGCGCTGCAGCAGCAGCCAGGAGGCCATCTGCATCAGGCGGGTCGTCAGCCGCATGGATTCGGCGGCGTAGAGCACGGAGGCCATGCGCGGCAGAACCTTCGATGCGGCGCGGCCCTGACCGTCGAGATAACCCGCGGTTTCCTCGACCAGCGACATGCCCTCGGAATACAGCGCCCTGAACTGTGCCGACGATGCGGCGTGGCCAGCAAAGCTGATCGTGTTCAACCCAAGTTCCGACATTGAATAAATCCCTGCTTCACGCAACACTTTTGTTCAGGAAAAGCCGGTCAAGTCCCTAAGAGCTTTCGGCATCCGCTTTTATGACTTTAGGATGGTGTTTTTAACTGAAATTCGCAAGGCGATTCTTAAGAAAGGGTTAATCTCCACAGTTTCGTCGGGAATGCCGATACACGACAAAAAAGAAGAGCCGCAAAAGCGGCTCTCAAGGTAAAACAGGGAGAAAAATCAGACCAATTCGCCAAGTGGAGGAACTGTCTGAGTCCAGAGCGAATCTGGATGATCCTAGTAATAAGTCGTAAAGCTTAATATTCTGTTGAGCATGTCTCAATCTTAAGCTTGTCATCCTCGATCCAGCGCCGGCAGTGGGCCTCAGAAACGAAAGAGGCTTTCCGCCGCCTTGCGGCCGGATGCCTTGGTGGCGATTTCCTCTTCCAGCCTGGCGATCTCGCGGTTGAGCAAGGCTATGCGGTTTTTCAGCTCGTCAACCGACAGTAACGACAGGTCGCTGCCGATCTCATGTGCCGAGGGCTGCTGCGGACGATCATCGTCGAAAATGCTCATTTCGGCTCCTCCATGTCCCTGAAAGGGATCAGGTGCCGTAATTTACAGTTATATCGTCCTTTTTTGAAGTCTCGCTTCGTGCGAGCGACATGCTCTCCGGCGTGATCATCTGTGCGTTGGCTGACGGCATGGTCGTATAGGCGTCGCGATCACCCGCGGGCCTTGCGGCGCGGCGGCGGCTGCGGAAGATGGAATAGGCCGTTATCAGCACGTGGGCGATGGCCGTGAGGAAGAAAAGCGAATAGGGGCCGACGGAGGACATGACCGGTCCGCCGAGCGTCGGGCCGATGATCGTGCCGATGCCATAGAGCAGCAGCAGGCCGCCGGAAACCTTGACGAAGTCCTCGGGTGCGGCGAAGTCGTTGGCATGGGCGACGGCGATCGGATAGAGCGTGTTGGCAACCGCGCCGTAGACAACCACCATGCCGATGAGGAAGTATGGGCTTGCGGGTTTCAGCAGGAAGAGCAGCAGACCGTCGAGAGCCGCGACGGCAGCCATGCCCGCCAGCACATAGCGGCGGTCGATGCGATCCGACAGGCGGCCCGCCGGCAGCTGCATCACGGCGCCGGCAAAAATGGTCAAGCTCATCATCAGCGCGATATCGCTCTCCGAAAGGCCAGCCTTGGAGCCGAAGACGGCGCCGAGCGTGCCGTAGGCGCCATTGGCGATGCCGACCAGCAGGATGCCGAGCGAGGCGACCGGCGAATTTCGATAGAGCGCCTTCAAATCGAGGCTGACGGCCTTGAGCGGCTGCGGCGAGGCGGCCGTCGACAGCGTCGTCGGCAGCATGGCGATGCAATAGCAGATGCCGCAGAACATGAAGAGGATGGGCGTGTGAATGTCGGCAAACGGCACCATCATCTGGCCGGCGACGGCGCCGATCAGCGTGATGCCGATATAGAGCGAAAAGATCGCGCCGCGGCTCTCGTTGGTGGCTCGCTCGTTCAGCCAGCTTTCGATGATCATCGAGGTGCCGGCGGTGCAGAAGCCGGTGACGGCACGCAGCGCCACCCACCAGGTTGCGTCGACGACGATGCCGGTCAGCAATGCGATGATGGCGATGACGGAGATGAAGCCCGAAAAGGCGCGGACATGGCCGATGCGCCGGACCAGCTTCGGGGCCGTGAGGCAACCGAGGACGAAGCCGGTCGCCCAGGTTGTGCCGAGCAGGCCGAGCGTCGTGGTCGCATAGCCTTCCGCCGTGCCGCGCATCGGCAGCAGCAGGCTATGCAGGCCGTTTCCCGTAAACAGGAAGAGGGTGCCGAACAGCAGGGCCAATACGGGCAAAATATTTCTTTTCATGCTCCCCACCTTCATGCGGATCCGCTTGAGGACCCGATAAGACAGGAATCCCCTCCTGCCCGTCTTCGCTATTGATTGTGTCCCGGATTGCCGCTATCGGCGTGTAGAAACAGTCTGTTGGCGCGGAAAAATGTCCGTCCTATGACGATTAGAGCATGATCGCGAAAACTGTGCAGCGGTTTTTGGTCGCGGCCATGTTCATTCTTGCGCAAACGGGGAAAAATAGCGTGACAAAAGTCATCGCGGTGCTGCTGTTGCTCGCCATGGCGGTGCATATCATCAAGCCATTGGGGCTGCCGGGCCTCAGGCGTCGAGCGGATTTCTGGAAGATCGCCATCATCGCCTTTGCCGTCTGGACGATCGCACTGATCATCAACGAGACGTTTTAGCGCGTTTCGAGCCTCGATTTGGCCTTCCAGGTGCAGTGCGCTTGCAGCTTAAAGCCGGACCTCGCCACGCATGGCTTGGACGCAGCTTCCCGAGAGCAAGACTTCGTTTACCAAGCCCGCGGATTTCCTGACATCGACATTGATCAGGCTGCGCCGCCCCATCTCCACGCCTTGTTCGATGGTGATCCTGATCTCGGCATCGCGGGCCGAGAGCAGCGAGGTCAGGTAGGCTCCGAGCGCAGCCGAAGCGCTGCCGGTAGCCGGGTCTTCGATGACATTGTCGAGCGGCGCGAACATGCGGGCACGGATATGCCACGGGTTTTCGGCCGAACGCGTGTAGAGAAAGAGCGAGAAACCGGTCTTGTCTTCCTTATGCCGCGTGGCTGCTTCGGCGAAAACAGCAGCGTTCGGGCGAGCCTTGCCTAGGGTATCGAGACCGTCCAGTTCGGCAAAGGCAAAGGGCAGGCCAACGGAGACAAATGTCGGCGCATGCGTTGCCCGGAGGATTGATCGCGGGTCGATCTGAACGCAGCGGGCAATCAGCTCGTCGGCAACGGTCCCGCCAATCGTAAGCGGCCCCGGAGCGCGTATGCTGGCGCCGGTGACGCCTTCACCACTGCGCAGCAATGTCACATTCACCAGGCCGGCATCCTCTTCGAAGATCAGCCTGTCACCTACGGGCTTGCCGAAGATCTCCGGTTGCTGGCCAAGCGCAAAGGCGGTGCCGACATTGGGATGGCCGGCAAAGGGGATTTCCGCCGTCGGCGTGAAGATGCGGACGCGGGCCGTGTGATCCGGATCTGCCGGTGGTAGCACGAAAGTCGTTTCGGAATAGCCGAACTCGGCCGCGATCTTCTGCATGGTTTCGCCGGTGAGGCCGCGCGCATCTGGAATGACGGCCAAGGGATTGCCGACGAAGCGCTCCGAGGTGAAGACATCGACGGTGACATAGGCGACGGTGTTCATGGCGGCTCCCGATGGCTGTCATAGGACTGCTAGGGATATAACCGCAGGCCGGGCATGGCTGAATGCCGGAACTTGTGCCGGTGACAAGTTCGGATGATCAGCTCGATTCGTGTCAGGCCAAACGCGGGTGGGCCCTAGCCTTCGACGACATGGCCTATTGAGAACTCCCGCGCCGCCATCAGGACCGGCATCAGCGCTCGACCGGCATCGGTCAGCTGGTATTCGACGCGCGGTGGCTGCTCGGCGAAGTCTCGCCTTGCGACAAGCCGATCATCCTCCAGCTCTCGCAGGTGTTGCGTCAGCATCTTCTGTGAAATGCCCGGCATGTCGCGTTTCAATTGCGAGGTCCGCATCGATGGCTCTGCGAAAAGCCGGAACAGGATCGGAAGTTTCCAGCGCCCGCTGATCATTCGAAGCACCCTGGTGACATGCGCCACGGATCCGTCGGGACCAAGGCATACCGCACGCTCTTCTCGTTCTACAGGCACTTTAAAGTGCGTAATTGTCTCGACCATCGTTCTGTTCTTTTGTGAGCTATCGATTTCAACATAGGTATCGCGCAATGGATTTGAAACTGGACGGAAAGACGGCGCTCGTCACCGGTAGCAGCAAGGGCATAGGCGAGGCGATCGCCCGGGGGCTCGCTCGCGAGAAGGCGGTGGTTATCGTCCATGGCCGCGACAGGACGCAGACGGAACGGGTTGCCCGAGACATCGTCGCCGAGGGAGGGCAGGCCTATGCTGTCGTCGGCGATCTCACGATCGATGACGAGGTGCGGTGGTTCGTCGATGAGGCACAGGCGCTTGCCGGCCCGATAGATATCGTGATCAACAATGCCGGCGGATCCGGCGAGGCGGAGGATTGGACGAACAGCCGCGCCGCTTCATGGGCCTCCGCCTACGATCGCAATGTTCTTGCTGCGGTGAGAGTAACAACCCTGCTGCTGCCGAGAATGCGGCAGGCCAAGTGGGGACGGGTGGTCAATATTTCCAGCCTGGCCGGTTTGATGCCACCAGCCTCGCGGCCGGATTATTCCGCGTGCAAGGCCGCCATGAACGCAATGACCGCCTCGATGGCGAAAGCAGTCGCGGCCGACGGCATCACGGTCAATACGGTATCGCCCGGCACGATACATAGCGGCAGGCTGGATGCCCGGTTTCGCGAGGTCGCCATGGAGCAGGGGCTTGCGCAAGACGCTTCGTGGGAGGCGATCGAACAGGCCGTGCTGCCGATGTTCGCCCAAGTGCCTGTCGGGCGGGTGGGAACCCTGGAGGAGATAGCCGATGCAGTTTCCTTCCTCGTCAGCCCACGGGCGGCGTACATAACCGGCGTCAATCTGAGGGTCGATGGCGGGATGTTGCCGACGATTTAGGGAGGTCGTTGAATATCATCCCGTTCGGTCGGTCAGGGAATTGCTGATGGTTGCGAATGCCGCCGGCTTCTGCAATCGTCGCGCTTTGATTTGTCGGCTGAGTTATCGCGTGGCGCGTAATCACACACCAGAAGAAGTGACGAGCATACGCATCTTTGGGACGCTGTTGGCGATCGCCTTTATGGCACTGCTGGCCTTCGCCCATGGTTTCGGGTGCAGCCTCGGGACTATCCGCGTGCTGATCTGATGGCCGCCAAGCAATATGTAGACGGACTTAATCCGAATACACTCATTCCTTTGTTCCCCGATAACCAGCCGGTATCACGATTGGCGACAGGTGAACCGCTGGGCGATCAAGCGATCAATGACCTGAAGCTGGCTCGTCCTTCCTTGTTTCGGCGCGCTTGGGGGCTGGCCGATATCGAGATTGTCGTAATATCTAACTTCCTTCATATGACAGCGGCGGAGAGACAAAAGGCGTTAGCTGGCTACAGCCTTCGCAGTAACACCAGTGCAATGTTGCTGGATGCCCACCCGACAGATAACGGGTGCATTGTCTATCGCTACACAGAAAATGGCTGGTCGGAGGGCGGATTTCTATTGGTCGACCCCGCCGCGGGATCAATGACTGCCGCCGATGTCAGTTCATGCGTCATCGCGGGCTTTGACCATCTTCTTGGTGTTCCGACGGAGGACGGAAGGTTTGATTTCCGCAGGTTTCCAAGGCCAGGTGTCAGCATGGTCGTGCTCGACTATCTGCGCCATTGCGCAGAGATCGGTGAAACGCATGTCTCACCCAGGCAATCCTCCAATTATGGCGTGACCAATTTTCCCTCTATTCAATGCATAAGCCGAGGAATCGGCGAGGCGATAAATCGTTCTCCAGCAAAAGGCAGTTGACTGATTTTGACGAGTTCCAGAGGCGATCTCTGGAGGATGGCGCACCTCGTTTCAACATCAAACCAAAAAGCCCCGACCGCATGGCGATCGGGGCTTTGTTCATTCAAACGCCAGCTGAAATCAGGCAGCCTGTTCGCGGTCCTTGGTCCAGCTGCCCTTGGCGGCGAGATAATTCATCTCGGCGCGGTGGGTGAAGGCGCGCTGGCCGGCGGCGACGTTTTCCGGCTTGCCGCCCCAGGCCTTCAGCGCGCTGTCCTGCAGGGCGCGGCCATAGGAGAAGGTGACGTTCCAGGGCAGGTCATAGCCGGAGTTGATGGCGGAGAGGTGGGCGGTTGCTTCTTCGGTCGTCTGGCCGCCGGAGAGGAAGGCGATGCCGGGAACGGCCGAAGGCACGGTTTCCTTGAGAACCTTGACGGTGCGCTCGGCAACCTGCTCGACGGAGGCCTTGCGGACCTTCTTGCCGTCGATGACCATGCTCGGCTTCAGGATCATGCCTTCGAGCTTGATGCGCGCTTCGGCGAGTTCCTGGAAGACGATCTGCAGCGTCCAGCGGGTGACTTCTTCACTGCGGTCGAGGCTCTGGGTGCCGGGTTCGCCATCCATCAGCACTTCCGGCTCGACGATCGGGACGATCTTTGCCTGCTGGCAGAGGGCAGCGTAGCGGGCGAGCGCATGGGCATTCGCCTTGACGGCACCAAAGGTCGGAAGCGTGTCGGAAATGGCGATCACGCCGCGCCACTTGGCGAAGCGGGCGCCGGCGTCATAATATTTCGCCAGGCGATCGGCGAGGCCATCGAGGCCTTCGGTGACGGTTTCGCCGGGGAAGCCGGCCAGCGGCTTGGCGCCGATATCGACCTTGATGCCTGGAATGCTGTCTGCTGCCCTGATGACGTCGACGAAGGGCGTGCCGTTCGCAGCCTTCTGGAAGAGGGTTTCCTCATAGAGGATGACGCCGGAGATGTATTTCTTCATCGCTTCGTCGGAGCGGAAGAGCATTTCGCGATAGTCGCGGCGGCTCTCTTCCGTTGATACGAGAGAGATGGTGTCGAAGCGCTTCTTATTCGTGGCGGTGGATTCATCCGCTGCGAGGAGGCCCTTGCCACCGGCAACCATCTTTACGGCAATGTCTTCAATTCGTTCGCTCATTTTGTTTCTCCAAGGCGATTTCAGTCGGCGACAGGATCAATATAGATCGGCGATAACAGAAGTATAGAAGGAGGGAAATGGTCGGCTAACTAATTGAAACGATTGAAATGATTTCAACCGTTTGAAACTTTCGGGGCTCATCTTAGCACTCACAGGAAAGCCGCGAAAGCCTTCGCCTTCGCGGCTCCTGTCACTCGTTTGTGCGAAGCTGCTTACTTGGTGGCCTGAAGGACGGCAACGCCCGGAAGAACCTTGCCTTCCATCCATTCGAGGAAGGCGCCGCCTGCGGTCGAGACATAGCTGAAGTCATCGGCAACGCCGGCATGGTTGAGCGCGGACACCGTATCACCGCCGCCCGCAACCGAGGTCAGCTTGCCGCTTTTGGTGCATTCGGCCGCATATTTGGCGACTGCAACGGTAGCGGCGTCGAAGGGGGTGATTTCGAAGGCGCCGAGCGGGCCGTTCCAGACCAGCGTCGTGGCGCGGCCGATCCAGCTCTTGATCGACTCGACCGACTTCGGGCCGACATCGAGCACCATGGCATCTGCCGGAATGGCTTCGATGGAGACGACCTCATTATCGGCACCAGCCTTGAATTCGCGGGCGACGACGCCGTCATCCGGCAGGACGATGGCGCAACCGGAGGCGGCGGCCTCGATCATGATCTGCTTGGCAGTGGCGGCGAGGTCATGTTCGCACAGCGACTTGCCGACATTCGTGCCGCGGGCGGCGATGAAGGTGTTGGCCATGCCGCCGCCGATGACGAGCGCGTCGACCTTCTTCACGAGGTTCATCAAAAGGTCGATCTTGGAGGAAACCTTGGCGCCGCCGACGATGGCAACGACCGGGCGAACCGGGTTGCCGAGGCCCTTTTCCAGGGCTTCGAGTTCGGCCTGCATGGTGCGGCCGGCATAGGCCGGCAGAAGGTGGGCAAGACCCTCGGTCGAGGAGTGGGCGCGGTGCGCAGCAGAGAAGGCGTCGTTGACGTAGATGTCGCCATTGGCGGCAAGCGCCTTGGTGAAGGCCGCGTCGTTCTTTTCTTCTTCCTTGTGGAAGCGGGTGTTCTCAAGCAGCAGGATGTCGCCATTGTTCATCTTGGCAACCGCGTCGGCAGCCGGGGCGCCGATGCTGTCGGAGGCGAAGAGAACGGCGTGATCGAGAACTTCCTCGACGGCCGGCACGATGAGGCCGAGGGAAAGGTCGGGCGAGGGGCCATCCTTCGGGCGGCCGAAATGGGCGAGCAGGATGACCTTGGCACCCTTTTCGGACAGTTCGAGGATCGTCGGCGCGACGCGCTCGATGCGGGTTGCATCGGTGACTTTACCATCCTTGACCGGCACGTTGAGGTCAACGCGCACGAGAATGCGCTTGCCGGTGATGTCGTTGAGATCGTCAAGGGTCTTGAAGGCTGCCATGGGGAGGATCCAATATTGTTGGTGGCGTGAAGCGCGCCGACCATACTACGGATGATCGGAGACGCAAGGCGTTCAGGCGTCGTTTTTGCCGGCGGTTGAATCGTTTGAAACCGCTCCTTCCGGGCGCTCGCGGCGCTTCTGCAGATAGCTGCGGAGGCTCTTCAGAATATCGTAGAGATTGATGAAGATCGGCAGGATGACCGGCGGCTCCACCGCCTCCAGCGACATGCCGACAGACTGGATATGGTCGTTCTCGTCGAGATCGCGGACTATGAGGATGATCTCGCCGAGGCGGATGCGATCCGCATAGTCGGCCTTGCCGCCCAGGCGCTGGCGCATGAGTTCGGCGATGGTGAGACCTTTTTCCTGCTCGCTCAGGAGGCCTGGCCCGTAGGCCGCGTCGAGATCGGCGGCGGGGCGCAACGGTGAGATCGAGAAGGCGCCGAAGAATTCGGCATCATCTGGATCGACCGGGGCGCGGCTGGCAAAGAGACGGTCGAGCAGGCGTGAATAGTTGGGCGAGATGAAGAGATAGACGATATCGTTTTCGCGCAGGCGGCCGGCATATTGATAGCGCATGGATTTGCCGTCGCGCACGATGAGCGAAGGTATCGCCCAGCGCGGAATACGCTCGCCGCGCAGAACCGCGCTGTCCTTGAAGACACGGTAGGAAATCAGCTCGTGGTTGACGGCGCCCGGCAGGTCGACCTCGACCTTGTCGATCGCGCCCATGCGCCGGGGAACGATAAGGGCGAGGCGGCGCGCCATGGGCTTGATCGTCCAGCCCTGGACGAGCAGCGATACCAGCACGACGATGAAAGCGACGTTGAAATAGGTCTGCGCCCTCTCGAGATTGCCGAGGATCGGCATGATGGCGAGCAGGATGGAGACCGCGCCGCGCAGACCAACCCAGGCGACGAAGCCGGTCTCGCGCTGGGTATAGTCGAAGGGGAGCAAGCAGAGCCAGACGGCGATCGGCCGGGCGACGAAGATCAGGAACAGCGCCAATGCGATCGCCGGGATGGCGATGGCGGGAAATTGCGATGGCGTGGCGAGCAGGCCAAGCACGAGGAACATGATGATCTGCGCCAGCCATGTCATGCCGTCCTGGAAGCGCTTGATCGAGGCCGAAGCAGGCATCTTGCGATTGCCAGCATAGATGCCGGCGACATAGACGGCCAGGAAGCCGCTGCCGCCGACCGCGCCGGTAAACGAGAAGACGAGGAGCGCCAGCGCCAGCACGAAGATCGGCGTCAGGCCGCGATCGGTATCGAGGCGGCTGACGATGAGGACGATCATCATGCCGCCGAGCAGGCCGAGGATGACGCCGAGCCCCATCTGCTGGACGAAGGTCGCCAGCATGACGATGTTGATGCCGGCATAGCCTTCGCCGCTCGCCAGCAGCTGGACGAGGGCCAAGGTCAGGAAGATGGCCATCGGGTCGTTGGTGCCGGATTCGACTTCCAAGGTCGAGCGCACCTTGTCGCGGATATTGATGCCGCCGATGCGCAGCAGGAAGAAGACGGCGGCGGCGTCGGTGGAGGCGACGATCGAGCCGAGCAGCAGGCCTTGCAGCCAGGTGAAGCCGAGCAGCCAGGTGGCGGCAAGGCCGAACAGGCCTGCGGTCACCAGAACGCCGGCGGAAGCGATGGTCAATGCCGGCGCCGCTGCGAGCTTGAAGGCCTGGATCGGCGTGCCGTAGCCTGAATCGAAGAGGATGATGGCCAGCGCCAGCGAGCCGAGGATATAGGCGAGATAATTGTTGGAGAATTCGATGCCGAGACCATCGGTGCCGGCGGCAAGGCCAATCATCAGGAACAGCAGCAGCAAGGGTGCGCCGAAACGGAAGGCGATGAGGCTCGAGAAAGCCGCTATCAGGACCAGGACCGTGCTGACCAGCACGATGACGTAAAATGCCTCCACCTTTTCATTCCCCTCTTCCGTGCGCCGCTGCCCGGACCAGAGGCCCGGGATATAAGAAATCCCTCCGTCATCCATTATGGCGTTGCGCCGCAGCGATTGGCAAACACGGTATCGTGCGAGCAGGGTCTTGAAATTGAACCTGCTCCGACGATTGCAACGTCATGGTGTGATGCGCCTCGCCAGAACGGCAAAGCGGCTTGGAATACCCTGGGAGATTTCCTGCTCAAAATTTATTGGTAAATCTGGACCATAGCAGGGCAGGGTACGAAAAGATTCGAAATGTTTTTACGACGATGCGCGGGTCGGCATCTACTCCTAATCAGACGTCGACGCGCCTGAAGTAGATCGGATAGTCGATCACGAGACCATCGGCGTCGACGGGCAGGTCCACGGTGAAGGCTCGGTCCTGCGCTGCGTAGCGATAGAGCTTTTCCGGCACGATGCAGGTGTAGTGCTGGCCATCGCACACAGGCTCGAAACTGTCGAAGGGAATATAGAGCATCGAAAGCTTCGCCGTTCCGTCTTCCGGCTGCAGCTCGAGCCGGCGGATTGGCAGGCTGTTGGTGAAGGGCGAACCATAGAGATCGATGTCGATGCATCCGTCGAATTGCGGCAAGGCACGGCCGTCTTCGGTGCGCCAGCGACCCTTGCCGTCGGAGAGCAGGGCAAGGCGTCGGCCATCCGTCGTTTCGACGCTAAAGGATAGAACGGCCCAGTCGGCGGCGCAGTCGATGCGGTAGAAGACGCCGTAGGGCAACCCGCCGCGACCTCCTACAATAACGCCACTGGCGCGAATGGTCGCGCCAGTGGCCGTGTCGTTAATTGGGGCTATCGTCAGGTGCTCCAGCCCGTCTCCCTCGATCGGACGCCAGCGCACTGTCGTCGGAAGGAGAGGGCGGAAGACCATGATCAGATCAGTTTGGCAAGTGCGACGGCCGTATCGGACATGCGGCTGGAGAAGCCCCATTCGTTGTCGTACCAGGACAATACGCGCACGAAGTTGCCTTCCATGACCTTAGTCTGGTCGGTCGCGAAGATCGACGAATGGCTGTCATGGTTGAAGTCGCGAGAAACCAGCGGCTCGTCGGTGTAGCCGAGGATGCCCTTCAGCTTGCCGTTCGACGCAGCCTTGATGGCTTCGTTGATTTCGCCGACCGTCGTTGCCTTCTTGGCCACAAACTTGAAGTCGACGACCGAGACGTTCGGGGTGGGAACGCGGATCGAGGTGCCGTCGAGCTTGCCCTTGAGGTGCGGCAGGACGAGACCAACGGCCTTTGCGGCGCCGGTCGATGTCGGGATCATGGACAGGGCTGCGGCGCGGGCGCGGTACAGGTCCTTGTGCATGGTGTCGAGCGTCGGCTGGTCACCCGTGTAGGAGTGAATGGTCGTCATGAAGCCATGGTCGATACCGACGGCGTCGTCGAGAACCTTGACGACCGGCACCAAGCAGTTCGTGGTGCAGGACGCGTTGGAGATGACCAGGTGCTCCTTGGTGAGCTGGTCGTGGTTGACGCCGAATACGACGGTCAGGTCGGCGCCGTCGGCAGGAGCCGAAACGATGACGCGCTTGGCGCCGGCCGTCAGGTGAGCGGCCGCCTTGTCGCGGGCGGTGAAGATGCCCGTGCATTCCATGGCGATGTCGACGCCGAGATCGCGGTGCGGCAGGGTTGCCGGATCCTTGATGGCGGTAACCTTGATCGGCTTGCCGCCGCCAACGATGATCGTGTCGCCTTCGACCTTCACTTCGGCCGGAAACTTGCCATGGATGGAGTCGTAGCGCAGCAGGTGCGCATTGGTCTCGACCGGGCCGAGGTCGTTGATGGCAACGACTTCGATGTCGGTACGGCCGGATTCGACGATGGCGCGCAGAACGTTACGGCCGATACGGCCAAAGCCGTTAATGGCTACTTTTACAGTCATTGAAATTCACTCCCGTTCACTCAGGGTGTTTATCTATTGGATTTGAGAGCGCTTGTCAGCGCCCTCAGGAAAGCTTTGCCTCAGCAGCGGCGACCACAGCTTCGGTGGTGATGCCGAAGTGCTTGTAGACGTCCTTGTAAGGAGCCGAAGCGCCGAAGCCTTTCATGCCGATGAAGGCACCTTCCGGCCCGATGAAGGCATCCCAGCCTTCGCGAACGCCGGCTTCGACCGCAACCTTGACCGGCGAGTTGCCGATGATTTCCTTGCGGTAGGCGTCGGGCTGCTCGAAGAAGAGCTCGGTGCAGGGAACGGAAACGACACGGGTGGAAATGCCCTTGCCCTCGAGAGCCGTGCGGGCAGCGACGGCCAGTTCGACTTCGGAGCCCGAAGCGAAGATCGTCACCTTGGCGTCGGCATTGCCGGCCAGCGTGTAGGCGCCGAGTTCGCAGAGGTTCTTTTCGCTGTATTCCGTACGAGCGGCCAACAGGTTCTGGCGGGTCAGCGCGAGGCCGGACGGACGGTTGGTCGACTTGATGGCGATCTGCCAGCACTCGGCCGTTTCCGTGGCGTCAGCCGGGCGGAAGAGCTGGAAGTGCGGGATGGCGCGCAGGCTGGCGACCTGCTCGACCGGCTGGTGGGTCGGGCCGTCTTCGCCGACGCCGATGGAATCATGCGTCAGGACGTGGATGGCGCGGATGCCCATGAGGGAAGCGAGGCGGAGCGGCGGGCGGCAATAATCCGAGAAGATCATGAAGCCGCCGCTGTAGGGGATGAGACCGCCATGGAGCGCGATACCGTTCATTGCGGCAGCCATGCCGTGCTCGCGGATGCCCCAGTGCATGTAGCGGCCGGAGAAATCGGTCGGGGTGATCGACTTCATCTGGCTGGTCTTGGTGTTGTTCGACGGCGTCAGGTCGGCGGAGCCGCCGATCGTTTCCGGAATGAAGCCGTTGATGACTTCCAGCGCATCTTCCGATGCCTTGCGGGTTGCAAGCGTCGGCTTGGTCTCGGCAAGCTTCTTCTTGTAGTCGCTGATGGCGGCGTCGAAACCGGCTGGCAGCTCGTGGGCAAAACGGCGGGTAAACTCAGCCTTCTTGGCAGCGTCGGCACTGGCAAGGCGGCCTTCCCAGGCTTCGCGGGTGCCGATGGAGCGTTCGCCGGCAGCACGCCATTCACCGAGAATGTCGTTCGGGATGACGAAGGGCTCGTAGGGCCAGTTCAGCGCAACGCGGGTCGCGGCAATTTCCTCGGCGCCGAGCGGCGAACCGTGAACCTTGTGGGTGCCCTGCTTGTTCGGGGCGCCGAAGCCGATGATCGTCTTGCAGGCGATCAGGGTCGGGCGGTCGGACTTTTGGGCGGCTTCGATGGCGGCTTCGATGGCGGCCTGGTCATGACCGTCGATTTCGATCGTGTTCCAGTGAACGGCCTTGAAGCGCATGATCTGGTCGGTCGAGTCCGAAAGCGAGACAGCGCCGTCGATGGTGATGGAGTTATTGTCCCAGAACAGGATCAGCTTGTTGAGCTTGAGGTGGCCGGCAAGCGCGATCGCCTCATGGCTGATGCCTTCCATCAGGCAGCCGTCGCCGCACATGGCATAGGTGTAGTGATCCTGCAGTTCCGAACCGAATTCCTCGCGCAGCTTGCGCTCGGCGATGGCCATGCCGACGGCATTGGCAATGCCCTGACCGAGCGGGCCGGTGGTGGTTTCGATGCCGGTGGCGTGACCATATTCCGGATGGCCGGCGGTCTTGGAGCCGAGCTGGCGGAAGCGTGTCAGTTCATCAACCGTCATGTCCGGGTAGCCGGTGAGGTAGAGAACCGAATAGAGCAGCATCGAGCCGTGGCCGGCCGACAGGACGAAACGGTCACGGTCCGGCCAAAGCGGGTTCTTGGGGTCAAACCGCAGATATTTGCTAAAGAGAACAGTGGCAACATCGGCCATGCCCATAGGCAAACCGGGGTGACCGGAATTGGCCTTCTCGACAGCATCCATGGCAAGGAAACGGATCGCATTTGCCATCCGGTCGTTTTGTTCGCGAGAGATCATGGGTTTTTCCGCAATGTTCCGGGTTCGGGGGATGGCCGCACGCTTGGGAGGGAAGCCATCGGTTGAAAGGCGGGCAGAAGGGAGACAGACGGTCCTCTGAACTCCATTTTCAACGTCGCCTCAGACGGCTGAGACATAGCAGTTGGGGCGAGCAAGTCAATAAATCGAGGACCCAATCCGGGGCCGCTGCGGCAATTTTTTAACATTTGCCCGTTCACTTTTACAAAAGACGACAATGATGCGACAAAGCCTGTAGGACAGGCAAAGGCAGCATTCATCCACAGAATAGGGTGCCTGCCGCATGGCCGCCTTTATTGACGTGCAGTCGCCGAGTTGAATATTGTTGCGAAATCAGACAAGTGGCCGGATGTTTTGATTCGGGCCTTGCGCGGAGTATCGAAGGCCATGACACCTTCAGGCAAAACGGTAGATGCAGCGCTTGCCCAATTGCGCCAGGCGCTTTCCACTTTGGAGAGTGCGGTTGACGGACGGTTCGAGCGCGAACGTGCACATAGCGACATAGAAGGCGAGGTGCGGCGGGTTCATACCGATCGTTCGCGCCTGGCCCAGGAACTTGATCAGGCCGAGTTCCGTGCGAACCGGCTCGAGGAAGTCAATCGTGAGGTGTCGCGCCGGCTCGTTACGGCGATGGAAACCATAAGAGCCGTGCTGGACCGCTGATCCCTCGGGAGGCAGCCGCCGTGGCACGGCAATGATCGGAAAGTCGAATGGCACAAGTAACGGTAACGATCGACGGCAAAGCCTACCGGATGGCCTGCGAAGAGGGGCAGGAAGATCATCTGACGGATCTGGCCAATCGCTTCGACCGCTATGTGCTGCATCTGAAGAGCCAGTTCGGAGAGATCGGCGATCTCAGGCTGACCGTCATGGCCGGCATCATGATCATGGATGAGGTTTCGGAGCTGACGCGCCGCGTCTCGGCGCTCGAAGCCGAGCTGGAAACGCTCACCAGCAACCGCGATATGACGGTTGCGGCCAATGCGCGCGCCGAGGAGACGCTGGCAAGCGTCATCGACGAAGTGACCATGCGCATCAGCGGCATCACCGAGAAGCTGATAGCCCGGCCGGGCACGGAGCAGGCTTGAGTTTATTTCTGCGGATGCCGGCTGGGGCCCTCTGGTACAAAGCCTCAAAGCTCTTTATATAGTTCAGGCGGTCTGCGCTTCCCGACAGGAACCACAATCCCTGGGGCCATACTCGATCCAAAGGGAGCTGTCCCTGGCTAGGCCCCTGGGCTTAGACACACGGCGCCCACCTACGTTTGTAGGCACCCAGGATCGTAAACATCCATCGGTCGTCGTGGATCGCTCTTCAAGTTTCTTGGCTGATGGTAAGGAAGGCGCCGCGCAGTTCTTGTGCCGCGCTGACGCCACTCCTCCTCCCCTAACGTTTTGATCCGAGATAGGCGCCGCGTTCGAGTTCGGCGCGATTGGTCGCGCTGCGCAGTCGCAGCAGGTCTTTGCGGGCGATCAAGCCCACCAGTCGCCCGGTTTGCGCCTCGACGACGGGAACGCGGCCCGTATCGGCATGGATCATGATGTCGGCAACACGCCCGACCGTATCCTCCAGATGGGCGACCGGAATGGACGTATCCGAGATCACATCATAGAGCGATTGATCCATCAGGTCCGGCTTGCTCTGCCACCGCAAGGCATCGGCGCGCGAGATCATGCCGACCAGCCGGGCGTCGCCGTCGACGACGGGATAGAAGCGATGGGCACCGACGCGTTCCGTCATATAGGCCAGCGCTTCCGATAGCCGCATGGTGGCGGGCAGGGTATCCACCTTGGCGATCATGATATCGGCGGCCCGCGTCAGCTCGAAGGGGTCGATGCCGTATTCGCGGGTGATGTGCTGGCCGCGACGGGCGATCTTTTCCGTGAGGATTGATCGTTTGAGCAGCAGCACGGTGACGGCATAGGCGGCGACCGTCGCCGCAAGCAGCGGTATCAGCGCTCCCATGTCTCCCGTCAGTTCCATGGCGAAGAAGGTGCCGGTTAGCGGTGCGCGCATGGTGCCGCCCATCATGGCTGCCATGCCCAGCAGTGCCCAGAAGCCAGGGTCACCAGGCAGGACGAGACCCACCAGCCAGCCCAGCGCGCCGCCGAGAATGAGGAGCGGCGCCAGCACGCCGCCTGAGGTGCCGGAGGAGAGAGCGACCAGCCAGATGCCCGCCTTGACCAGGAGGATTGCGAGAACGGCGCCTGCCGCGACCCGGCTGTGCAGGAGGTCGGCGATGATGTCGTAGCCGACGCCGAGGGCGCGAGGCTCGATCAATCCACCGAGGCCGACGACCAGGCCGCCAAGCGCCGGCCACCACATCCAGTGGATCGGCAGCGTCTCGAACGCGTCCTCGATGCGGTAGAGCAGCGTCGTCAGCAGGCCGGATTGCAGACCGGAGATGATGCCGAGGCCGGCGGCGAGCAGAATGCCCCACCAGGAGAGCGTCGTTTCGAAATGGGCTGGAAACAGCGCGCCGCTATCGATCAGCAACGGCCGCCAAACGACTGAAACGCAAGCTGCGACAGCGACCGGAATGAAGCTGCGCGGCTTCCATTCGAACAGCAGCAATTCGACCGCGAGCATGACAGCCGCAATCGGCGTGCCGAATACCGCCGTCATGCCGGCCGCGGCGCCGGCGACCAGCAGCGTCTTGCGCTCGGCGGCGCTCAGATGAAAAAGCTGCGCGAAAAGCGAGCCGATGGCGCCGCCGGTCATGATGATAGGGCCTTCCGCGCCAAAGGGGCCGCCGGAGCCGATGGAGATGGCCGATGACAGGGGCTTCAGCACCGCCACTTTCGGCGACATGCGGCTGCCGCCGATCAAGATGGCTTCGATCGCTTCCGGAATCCCGTGGCCGCGGATCTTCTCCGAACCGTAGCGAGCCATCAGGCCGATGACGAGGCCGCCGACTACAGGGGCCGCCACCATCCATGGCGAGCGTGCCACTGTGCTGAAGGAGAGTGGCGCGGTGCTGATCTTGAACAGCCAGACGGCATTGCTGACGAGCGCGATGAGCTTGATCAGCACCCAGGCGGCAAAGGCTCCGCCGGTGCCGACCACGAGCGCCATGGCGATCAGCAGCAACACGCGCTTGTCGGTGGTAAAATCGCCATTGTCCTTTCGCGATGCGCCGCCGGAGAAATCGTGGCCATGATTTTGTGAGGTAGTGGTGTCCTGCATCGGCGACCTTCTGTGCTAAGCGTGCGCGGCCGTCATTCGGCCGCTTTTGGCGTCGAGATGGCAAATATATCGTAATGCGATATAAATCAACAGAGATCGCTAATTGCGGCAATGAGGACGATTTGATGGTGCAGAGTTCGGATGAGACCTTGTCGCAGGCGGATTACGAGGCGCTGGCCACATTGCGCTACACACTGCGCAAATTCACTGATTTCAGCACATCGGCAGCGCAGGAGGCCGGCCTGCCGCCGCAGCAGCATCAGGCATTGTTGGCCATCAAGGGCAATCGGCAGGGCGAGGCGATGACGATCGGCATGCTGGCGGAGCGGTTGCTGATCGCGCCGCATACAGCGACCGAACTTGTGGGGCGGCTGATTGATGCCGGCTATGTCACGCGGCATCCCGATCCCGTCGACAAGCGCCGGCAGACGCTGCGGCTGACGGAGCAATCCGAAGAGGTGTTGCTGCGGCTGAGCGCCATCCACCTGCGCGAAATCCGCGACATGGCGCCGGAACTCATCGAGATCCTCAAGCATCTACAGGCGGATGTGCGTAATAACTGAAGGAGCCATTGCCGCTACGGGGCAGCAATGGCCTAGGGATTATTGACCGAGGCGGATGCCGCCGTCGCAGATCAGCGTGTGGCCGCTTGTAAAGCCGTTGCCGATCAGGAAGCTGATGGCCTCGGCGATCTCCTGCGGGCGGCCGACGCGGCCGACTGGCGTGCGTGCCGCGAATCCGGCAAAGGTCGGCTCTTTCTGGTCAGCGCTCAGGAAATCCCACCAGGGCGTGTCGACGACGCCAGGCGAAACGCAGTTCACCCGGATCGGCTTGAGCTCGACGGCGAGAATCGGTGCGAGGGCGGCAATGGCGGCATTGATGGCTCCGAGCCCCGCAGTTCCGGGCATGGCCGCCTGGGCCGAGACGGCGGAGACGAAGGTGATGCTGCCCTGCTTCGACAGGTGGGGAAGGCAGGCCTGCGCACAGGCAAAATGCGCCATCGTCTTCTGTTCGAAGCCCTTCCTGAGATCGGCGAGATCAACAGTGGCGAAAGGACCTGCGCCGTTGCCGCCGCCCAAAGCCAGGACGAGGTGATCGAGCGGTCCGATTGCGTCAAAAGCGTTGGCAAGGCCGGTAAAGTCAGCCGCATCCATAACGGCAGCAGTGACATCGCCATTCAGGCCTTGCGCCGCTGTCTGGAGCTTCGCTGCGTCGCGACCTGTGATCGTGACACGATATCCTTTTTCGAGAAGATGGACAGCAGCCGCAAGGCCGATGCCGGATGAACCGCCGACAATAACAACGTGTTGAGACGACATGGGTGTCTCCTTTCTGGGGTAGGGGAGTGTATGGGAGGTTGTGGTTCAGGTGAGGTCGGTCAGGCTTTGGCTGAATGTTCGCAGCTTTTGGCGCGCAGCCGTGTCGTAGGCTTGCGCGCTGGCGCGGGCAGCGCGCAGCCCATCGAAATAGAGGCCAGTGCGTCCAACCAGATCGTCGCTTATTGCCAGATTGAGGATGGCATCGGCGCCTTGATCGACGGTGCTGATCGGCGTGACGCCCGACAGGCGCACCATGGTCGTATCCATATAGGTCGCCGGGTGCAGGCAGTTGGCGGTGATGCCGGCGCCGGCCAGTTCCTCAGCGAGATCGAAGGTGAACATGATCTGCGCCAATTTGCTCTGGCAATAGGCTCGCACGCCGCTATAGCCGCGCGTCAGCATGACATCGGAGAAGTCGATTGCCTGTTGGCCGGCGGAGGAGACATTGACGACGCGGGCTGGGCTGCCTGCCTTTAATAGCGGCAGGAGACGATGGGTCAGCAGGAAGCCGGCGAGATAGAAGGCCGCCTTTCCGCCGGCGTTGTGGATGCGGGAGACCAGATTTTCGGCGCGTGCGGCGTTGCGGCCATGCACCAGCACCGTGGCACCTGTCGCCGCCAGTCTTTCCGCAACCCTGCGGCCGACACCATCCGTCGAACCTGTGATCAGGATCGTCTTGCCGCTCATGTCCATCGCAACTGCCTCCGTCATGTCTCTGACCTGATATTTGGCAGCTTGCAAAAGCGATAAACAGTTCTGGCTTTATCCTAGTATTGATCCTGCTATGATAAGCGATGACCATCAATCAGAGCCAGACCGTTCTCGAAGTCAGACGTCGCGAATTCGGCGCCTTTCTGCGTTCCCGCCGGGAGAAGCTGACGCCATCAGGCGTCGGGCTGCCGGAGGGATTTCGGCGGCGCACGCCGGGGCTCAGGCGCGAGGAAGTGGCGCTTCTCGCCGGCGTCGGCACCACCTGGTACACATGGCTGGAGCAGGGGCGGGACGTTCGCGCCTCATCGGAGGTTCTGTCGGCACTGGCGGATGCGCTTCGGCTCGATCCCGCCGAGAGGCGACACCTCTTCACCCTCAGCGATCGGCCGCCGGCTGAGGCGCCGTCACGCGGGCCTGAGGATGTGCCGGATGCGCTGCGGCGGATGCTCGCGAGCCTTGCAGGGCAGCCGGCCTATGTCCTCGGCAGGCGCTGGGACGTGCTGGCTTGGAACGCGGCAGCGGTCGCGCTTTTCGGCGATTACAGCCAGTTGCAGGGGGATGCGCGCAACAGCGTCCATCGCGTGTTCACCGATCCTGCCCATCGGCAGCTTCTCGTCGATTGGGAGATCGTGGCGGCAAATTCGCTTGCGATGTTCCGTGCCGACAGCGCCCGCTACGCCGGCGATCCCGATTTCGAACGGCTGATCGCCACCTTGACGCAGGTCAGCCCGGAATTTCGCGCCTGGTGGCCGAGACAGGACGTCTTGCGGCCGCTTACCGGTCACAAGCGCCTCCGTCATCCCGAAGGTGGGCTGATGACATTCGAATATACCGCTCTTGCCGTCATGGACCGGCCCGACATTAAGCTGGTGGTCTATACGCCGCTCGACGAGGATGGGACGAGTGGCAAATTGAAGGAACTGTTGCGCCGGAACAGCGCGGCGTAATTTCTCGTTTCAGCTCTCCATGTCGCTTTTCAGCCGATCGAGGATGGACAGTGCGTGCCCTGCATAGGCGCTGATCCAGCGGTCGTGGATCTGCTTTATCGGAAGGCTGTTCAGATGGTTCCAGCGCTCCCGACCTTCTTTCCTGGCGATAACGAGGTCCGCCTCCTCCAATACCTTCAAATGCAGCATCACCGTGCAGCGGTCCATATCCGCGAAGGTCTCGCAAAGCATTCCCGTCGTCCGCGGCGCCTCCTTGAGAAGGTCGAGGATTTCGCGCCGGCGACGATGCGCAAGGGCCTTGAAAATGAGGTCGCTGTCTGATTCGTTTGACATGTTATATTTTTATAACATAATGGGGCCGCTCGCAATCGTGCGGCAATCAATTTGCGGAGGAGACGCCATGACATTGAATGTTCGTATTTCAGGCCGGATTGGCCGCAAGGTCGAGGAGGTCTTCGACGCCGTCGTCAATCCGAAAAAGCTGTCGAGCTATTTCACCACCGTCGGCGGTGCCAGCGCGCCGCTGGTGGCGGGAACGACCGTCATCTGGTGGAAGGACGCGCCGGTCGAAGTCGAGGAGCTGGAGGTCAACCGGCGGATCGTCCTTCGCTGGGACGGCGGTACCGGTGAGGATGGCATCCGCTACAAGACCAAGGTGGAGATGACGTTCGATCCGCTGGATGATGGCGGCACGCTGGTGATCATAGAGGAATCCGGCTGGCGCGAGGACGAGGCCGGCCGTCGCGGCACCTACCTCAACTGCGAGGGCTGGACGCAAATGCTCTGCTGCATGAAGGCCTTTGTCGAATATGGCATCAACCTGCGCGAAGGCTTCTTCCTCAGCGAGATGCGCGGCGAGCCGGCGGAGGCGCCGGATCGTTGATGCCCGGCGGCGCTCTCTGCCGCCGGTCCGAGAGTAGTGAGGCGCGTGCTGCCCTCCGCTTCTGCCTTTAAAGCCCATTTCCAGTGCTGCCGTCGGCGCCGGGAATGGGCTTTTTGCTGCCGGCGACACAGGCGATCCCGGGATGCCGAGAGCAGCTTCCGCCGCATGGAAGCACCTTTCCGTCTAGCCACTCGACCCAGGGAGAACGAAATCGCCTCGATCATTGATCTTCCGGCCGGGCGCACCCCGCAGGTTTGGTTGACGGAGTGACCTATTCATCTATCTTGCGTTGTAGCAACCTCGATGATCGGAAGAGGCGCGTCTCTTCCTCGCTTTGGAATCGACCTGCCGGCATTGCCTGCAGAACCCCGGCTGCGACTACGCGGCGACCATCGTTTGGCGGAAAGAAAATGTTCGTCCGAAAGCTGTTCCGGGGCAGGTGACCGGGCTACAAATTCCTGATAGGGAGCTGCGCTTAAGGTGGGATGCGAAGATCACTTTTGTGTGTGGGGCACGTTCAAAAGCAGTGTGAGTGGCGAATTTCTTTAAATAATCGTGAATTCACTGCCGGCGGAACAAGGTCTGCGCCAAAATTGCCTAAATTCAGAATGATGGGAGCGCGCGTAATAACGGGCTCATTGAAAGCAGTGTAAAGCGGTGACGCGAACATAGGTCGCCGGTGTTACTGAATATCCGAACAATCGGGACCGGCGAAGGTCAATATAAACAGGTAGAGCATGTCGAGCCCAATCGATCTGGAACAAGCCGATGAGGAA
Organism: Rhizobium sp. AC27/96; assembly: GCF_001692325.1. Taxonomy (GTDB): domain Bacteria; phylum Pseudomonadota; class Alphaproteobacteria; order Rhizobiales; family Rhizobiaceae; genus Rhizobium. Next base: position 237,118 of record NZ_LXKN01000070.1, read on the forward strand.
TTGGAAGAGCGCGGCGGTATCGTCGGCTTTCTCAATCGCTACCGCACGCTGATTGTCGCTGTCCTCACCGTTGCCGTCTTCTGTCTTGCTGCCTATGCGATCTTCGATCTGACCAATGAAGTCCGCTACGACGACGTCGTGCATGCCTTGACGACGACGAAGATTTCCTCGGTGCTGCTGGCGCTGCTGTTCACGGGTCTGAGCTTTGCCTCCCTGATCTATTATGACCAGAACGCGCTCGATTATATCGGCAAGCGGCTGCCGTTTCCGCATGTCGCGCTGACATCGTTCAGCGCCTATGCGGTGGGCAACACGGCCGGCTTCGGCGCGCTGAGCGCCGGCGCAATCCGCTATCGCGCCTATACCCGGCTGGGTCTCTCGCCTGATGACATCACTCGCGTCATCGCATTCGTCACGCTTGCCTTCGGTCTCGGCCTTGCTGCCGTCGGCGCCATCGCGCTGCTTGTGATCGCAGATGAGATCGGGCCGCTGATCGATGTCGACGGACTGTGGCTGCGTCTGGTTGCCGTTGCCATTCTCGCGGCGCTCGCATTCGTCATCTTTATCGGACGCAACGGGCGCGAAGTGCGGATCGGGCCGATCGCCGTTCGCCTGCCGGATTCGCGCACCTGGTCGCGGCAGTTCCTGGTGACGGCATTCGACATTGCCGCTTCCGCCTCGGTGCTCTACGTGCTGCTGCCGGAATCCTCCATCGGCTGGCCGGGTTTCTTTGCGATTTATGCCATCGCGGTCGGTCTGGGCGTACTCAGCCACGTTCCGGCAGGTTTCGGCGTTTTCGAGACCATCATCATCGCCTGGCTCGGCAGCTCGGTGAACGAAGATGCCGTGTTGGGTTCGCTCGTTCTTTATCGCGTCATCTACAACGTCATTCCGCTCGTCATCGCCATTGCGGCGATCTCGGTGGCGGAATTGCGCCGGTTTGTCGATCATCCGGCCGCGTCCAGCATGCGCCGGGTCGGCGGGCGCCTCATGCCGCAGCTGCTGTCGGCCTTTGCACTGCTGCTGGGCATGATGCTGATCTTTTCGAGCGTGACGCCGACGCCGGACCAGAACCTGATCGTCCTTTCCGACTATCTGCCGCTGCCAGTCGTCGAAAGCGCGCATTTCTTTTCCAGCCTTCTCGGACTGACGATGGTCGTCGCCGCGCGTGGCCTCGGTCAGCGTCTGGACGGTGCCTGGTGGGTTTGTGTCTTCTCGGCCGTGCTGGCGCTTTTGCTGTCGCTGCTGAAGGCCATCGCCATCGTCGAGGCCGGATTGCTGGCATTCCTCGTCTTCAGTCTCATCGTCAGTCGCCGGCTGTTCACCCGGCCGGCCTCGCTGCTGAGCCAGACGTTGACCGCCGGCTGGCTGACGGCGATTGCGGTGATCTGCATCGGCGCCATCGTCATTCTGTTCTTCGTCTATCGCGATGTCGGATACAGCAACCAGCTATGGTGGCAGTTCGAATTTGCCGATGAAGCGCCGCGCGGGCTTCGCGCAGCACTTGGCATTTCCATTCTGTCGTCGGCGATCGCGATCTTCAGCCTGCTGCGTCCCGCAACGAAGCGTCTGGAGCCGGTAACGGAAGATGTGGTGGCGCGTGCCGTGGCGATCGTCCGCAAGCAAGGCATCGCCGACGCCAATCTGGTGCGCATGGCCGACAAGAGCATCATGTTCTCGGAAAAGGGCGATGCTTTCATCATGTACGGCAAGCAGGGCCGCTCGTGGATTGCCCTTTTCGACCCGGTTGGCCCGCGCCACGCACTCCCGGATCTTATCTGGCGCTTCGTCGAGGCTGCGCGCTCGGCGGGGTGCCGTTCCGTCTTCTATCAGATCTCGCCGGCGCTGCTGTCCTATTGCGCGGATGCGGGTCTGCGGGCTTTCAAGCTCGGTGAACTGGCGGTGGTCAATCTCTCGAATTTCGAGCTAAAGGGCGGCAAATGGGCCAACCTTCGGCAGACGGCAAGCCGTGCAGTTCGCGATGGACTAGAATTTGCCGTTATCGAGCCTCAGGATATACCTGATGTGATGGATCAGCTTACCCATGTGTCTGAGACATGGCTTGCCGATCATAATGCCAAGGAAAAAGGCTTTTCGCTGGGCGCGTTCGATCCGGACTATGTGACTTCACAGCCGGTGGGCGTATTGAAGAAGGATGGTAAGATCGTCGCTTTTGCGAATATTCTGATGACGGAGACCAAGGAAGAGGGATCCGTCGATCTGATGCGTTTCTCGCCTGATGCTCCGAAGGGGTCGATGGATTTTCTGTTCGTGCAGATCCTCGAATACCTCAGGGAGCAAGGCTTCCATCGCTTCAACCTCGGCATGGCGCCGCTTTCAGGCATGTCGAGACGAGAATCGGCACCGGTTTGGGACAGGGTCGGGGGGACCGTTTTCGAGCACGGTGAACGTTTCTACAATTTCAAAGGGCTTCGTGCCTTCAAATCAAAGTTCCATCCCGAATGGCAGCCGCGCTATCTGGCTGTGTCGGGAGGTGTAAGTCCCATGATCGCGTTGATGGATGCCACATTCCTCATCGGGGGCGGACTTAAGGGGGTCGTGAGGAAATGATCTTGAAATACGCAATGTCATTGGCTTTCGCATGCATGTTGTCGATGGGCCTGCTGGTGTCTGGTTCGGCAAGGGCTGACGAAGACGATACCAAATACGATCTGGGCATGATCCCGGCGCCGCATATCCTGCGTCCGCAAGGCAAGGTGACGAGTGAGGTCGTGCTGATCTCCGACGTCGCCGGCTGGGGCGACAAGGAAAAGGCGGTTGCCGAGAAGCTCGTTACCAGCGGCTCGCTTGTCATCGGCATCGATTATCCGTCCTTCCTGACCTCGCTGAACAAGTATGATGTCAGCCAGAACGACGGCTGCATCTACATCGTTGCGGATCTGGAATCGCTTAGCCAGCAGGTGCAGCGGTCCTTCGCCGACAGCACCTACCAGCTGCCTGTCATCGCCGGCGTCGGTGCAGGCGGCGCCATGGCGCTGACGATTGCAGCGCAGACGCCCGATGCGACCGTCGCAGGCACGCTTGCCGTCGATCCGACCGCCGGCATCGGCTTGAAGCAGGAGCTTTGCACGCCGGCCGAGAAGAAGACCGATGGCGACATGGTGTCCTTCGGCCTGCAGGACGGTGCCTTGCCCAATCCGATCATGGTCACCTTCACCTCGAAGGCCCCGAAGGACGGACGCGATCATGTCGAGGAGATCCAGAAGGATCATCCTGAAGTCCAGACCACGGATTCCGATCTCGACGATACATACGCGACGCTCGAGGCTTCGCTGACGGATCTGATGAAGTCGATCGACAGCGCGAAATCGCCGCTCGGCCTGCCTGTCGATGTCATGGAGACGACGCCCACCGAAGACACGCTTGCGATCGTCTATTCGGGCGATGGCGGCTGGCGCGATATCGACAAGGAAGTCGGCAGCTATCTGCAGGACCAGGGCATTCCGGTAGTGGGCGTGGATTCGCTGCACTATTTCTGGTCGGAGCGGTCTCCGCAACAGACGGCCGACGATCTCGCGCGCATGATCCAGTTCTACACCAAGCGCTTCAAGGTCAAGCATGTCGTGCTGATCGGCTATTCGTTCGGCGCCGATGTGCTGCCGGCGAGCTACAACCGCCTGAAGCAGCCCGACAAGGATAAGATCGTGCAGATGTCCCTCCTGTCGCTGTCGAAGAAGGTCGATTACGTGATTTCGGTCATGGGTTGGCTCGGAGCTTCAAGCGAGGGCAAGGGTGGTGATCCCATCAACGACCTCAAATCGGTCAATCCGAAAATGGTGCAATGCATCTACGGCAAGGACGACGACGAGGATGTCGGATGCCCGCTGCTGAAAGGCACCGGCGCCGAAGTCATCGCCATGGATGGCGGCCACCATTTCGACGACGACTACGAGGCGCTGTCGAACCATATCATCAATGGCCTTAAGAGCCGCCTCGGCGAATAATCGATGCTTGATACGCGCGGCCGGCCTGTGCCGCGCGTATGTGTTCTTGCGGCCTCGTCGTAATGCGAGGCCGTTTGCGCTTATGGGTCGGCTAGGCGAACGGAGTGCTTATTCCGTGCCCGCCGCCCAGCAATCATTTGCTTCTTGCCGCGGCTGCCATTAGTCCGGAAAGACATCTATCGCGAATGGCACATGCCAGCGGCCATTCATTCTCACCTCCAGAAAGGTTCAGCTTTGTCTTCCGCCTTCACCAAGACCTATTCCGGCTTCCTGTTCGATATGGATGGCACGATCATCAACTCGATCGCGGCGGCCGAACGCGTCTGGGGCAATTGGGCTCGCAGCAAGGGTCTGAACGTCGAAGAATTCATGCCGACCATGCATGGCAAGCGTGGTGTCGATACGATCGGTCAGCTGAACTTGCCTGGCGTTGATCCGGTTGCCGAGTCGATTGGTATCATGGAGGCGGAGATTGCAGACCTCGCGGGCGTGGTCGCTCTTCCGGGTGCCGCCGATTTCCTGGCGTCACTGCCGCCGGAGCGGTGGGCGATCGTGACGTCCTCCCCGTACCGTCTGGCGATGGCACGACTTGACGCCGCCGGCATCCCGGTGCCGCGTTTCATCGTGACCGCAGAGGACGTCAAGGTCGGCAAGCCCGATCCGCAGGGCTATATCCTCGGAGCGGAACGTCTCGGGCTGCGCACCTCCGATTGCCTGGTGTTCGAGGATGTCCTGGCTGGCATCAAGGCGGGCGAGGCGGCTGGCGCCGACGTGATGGTCATTACCGCCACGCATTCGCATCCAGTCGAAACCACTCACTCGAGCCTGCCGAACTATGAGAATGTCCGCGTGCACATAGAAGGCGATGGCAGGATGTCGATCTTGCACAACGGCGGCTGATGCTCGCCCGCGCTATGCCATCGCCACATGTCGTTTTCATGCTTTGCAATGGGCTGCCGGCTCATTATGTTTTCGTGATATTGTCTAAAATCGCGAAGATGAGATGACCCCCAAAGAACTGAAAGCCCAGTATCGAAACGAGCGTCTGGCGGCGCGCGATGCCATTCCGGCCGATGAACGCATCTCAAAGGGGCTGGCCATGGCCGCCCATGGCGGCGACGCGATCGATGTCCGGCCGGGCACGATCGTTTCCGGCTTTCTGCCGATCCGCTCGGAGGTGGATATCCAGCCATTGATGGCAAGGCTTGGTGAACGTGGTGCGCGGCTCTGCGTGCCCGTCATCCTCGACCGCAGTACGATCGTCTTTCGCGAATTCGTGCCGGGTGTACCACTGGTTCCTGTCGGGTTCGGGACGTTAGGACCGGGGCCTGATGCGGCTGTCCTCGATCCGGAGGTGATGCTGGTGCCGCTTTCGGCTTTCGACAAAACCGGCCACCGCATCGGCTATGGCGCCGGCCATTATGACCGCGCCATCGACCGTCTGCATCAAAAAGGCTTGAATCCGCGCCTCATCGGCATTGCATTCGATTGCCAAGAAGTGCCATCAGTACCGGCTGAGCCGCATGATGTCCGCCTTGACGCGATTTTGACCGAGAGCGGACTTAATTTCGTTTCGGAAGCGATTGGATAGCGAATGCGGCTGCTTTTTCTGGGTGACATGGTCGGCAAGACCGGGCGGGTTGCGGTGTGGGACCGCTTGCCGGGTCTCGTGTCTGATCTGAAACTCGATTTCGTCATCGTCAATGGCGAGAATGCCGCCGGCGGTTTCGGCATCACCGAGGATATCTTTCTGGAGACGATCAACGCCGGTGCCGATGTGGTGACGACGGGCAATCACGTCTGGGACCAGAAGGAGGCCGTTACCTTCTGCGAGCGCCATGACCAATTCCTGCGTCCCGCCAATTATCCGGCCGGCACGCCGGGTCGTGGCTCGGGCATCTACTATGCGCGCAACGGTGCCCGCGTGCTCGTCGCCAACATCATGGGCCGCGTCTTCATGCATCCCGAGCTGGACGATCCTTTCAAATCAGCCGAAGCCATTCTTGCCGCATGCCCGCTGAAAGAACAGGCGGACGCCATCATTTTCGATTTTCATGCCGAAGCGACTAGCGAGAAGCAATGCTTCGGCCATTTCGTCGATGGCCGCGCCAGCTTCGTCGTCGGCACCCATACGCATGTGCCGACCGCCGATGCGCAGATCCTGAACGGCGGCACCGCCTATATGTCGGATGCCGGCATGTGCGGTGACTATGATTCCTCGCTTGGCATGGAGAAGGAGGAACCGCTCAACCGGTTCATCTCGAAGATGCCGAAGGGCCGCTTCGAAGCGGCATCTGGACCCGCGACCATCTGCGGCGTCGGCGTGGAGATATCGGATGCGACGGGACTTGCCGAGAAGATCGCGCCGTTGAGGCTCGGACCAAGGCTGGCGGAAACCATTCCCGAATTCTGGCGCTAGCGCCTTTTCGCTTTTCTTCGAATCGCGAAAATGCTCTATCTCCTTGTTTTTACGCATTTCCGGACGGAAAACCGCTGTGCACTTTTCCTGGAAATGCTCTAAACGCTGCACGATAATTCATCACCGCAATCCAATGACGCGATTGTGAGCAACCGCGTCTGATTGTCGCTGGACCTGTTTCGGGTCATGTCGCATCCTTTCGCCATTATCGGGCTTGAGGGGATGGCATGATGCCGCGGTTTCCTGTCTTTGCCGTGTTCTTCCTATCGATCATATTCGGCTGGGGCACGGCTGACGCCCAGCAAAAGCCTTCTCGCCCGCAGCCCAGCCAATGCCAGGCGATTGCCCAATCCTTGCCAAAGGCGACCTTCGCCAGCTTCTCGGGGCCGGCGGCAACGCCTGCCAGCGATACCGTCAATGACGACGTGAAAATTACCTTCCTCGGCCATGCGACGCTATTCATCGAAACACCAGGCGGCGTTTCGATCGCCACGGACTTCAGCGGCGCCTATCCACCGCCCTACACGCCCGAAGTCGTCACCATGAACAAGGCGCATCCGAGCCACTACACGCTGACGCCCGACCCGGCGATCAAATATGTATTGCACGGCTGGAACGACACGCCCGGTGAGCCGGCCAAGATCCACCTGACCGTAGGCGATACGCTGATCCGCAACGTGGTGACCGATATCCGCACCTGGGGTGGCGGCGTCGAGCCCAACGGCAATTCGATCTTCATCTTCGAAGTGGCGGGGCTTTGCATCGGCCATCTCGGGCACCTGCATTTCGAACTGACCGATCAGCAATATGCCGAGATTGGGCGCCTTGACGTCGTGATGGTGCCGGTCGATGGCGGCCTGACCATGGGAGCCGACAGTATGAGCCGGGTGGTCAAGCGGCTGCGCTCGTCGCTCATCCTGCCCATGCATCGCTGGGGACCGCCTGTCGATCAATTCCTGGCTTTGTTCGGCCCTGATTTCGATGTTGGCTACGCGCCGACGTCAAGCGTCACGGTTTCGTTGAAGACCCTGCCGCGCAAGCCGCTGATCTATGTGCTGAAGGGCATCTGATCATCGGCACCGCAGCAACGCTTTGTGAGCGCTGGCCGTCCTCAATCCGGCTTTTTGCTTGAATCAAGGCCGCTTCGCTCTTATAACGCCGCCCATTCCCAACAAAAGACGTGAACAGGGGTGCCATGGCTGGCCATTCACAGTTTAAAAACATCATGCACCGCAAGGGTCGTCAGGACTCGGTGCGTTCGAAAATGTTCTCGAAGCTGGCGCGTGAAATCACCGTCGCCGCCAAGGCGGGTCTGCCCGACCCGACCATGAATGCGAGCCTGCGCCTGGCGATACAGAACGCCAAGGCCCAGTCGATGCCGAAGGACAATATTGACCGCGCCATCAAGAAGGCCTCCGGCAATGACGGCGAAAACTACGATGCAGTTCGCTACGAGGGCTACGGCCCCGGCGGCACGGCGATCATCGTCGAGGCGCTGACTGACAATCGCAACCGCACAGCCTCGAACGTCCGTTCGATCTTCACCAAGGCAGGCGGTGCGTTGGGCGAAACCGGTTCGGTTTCCTTCTCCTTCGACCATGTCGGCGAGATTACCTACAAGCCGACCGTCGGCGATGCCGACAAGGTTATGGAAGCGGCGATCGAAGCCGGCGCCGACGACGTCGAGAGCGACGAAGAAGGCCACACCATTATCTGCGGTTTCGAAGCGATGAACGAGGTTGCCAAGGCGCTCGAAGCGACGCTCGGCGAAGCCGAAACCGTCAAGGCGATCTGGCGCGCGCAGAATAATGTGCCGGTCGATGAAGAAAAGGCGCAATCGCTGATGAAGCTCATCGATAGCCTTGAAGACGACGACGATGTGCAGAATGTCTATTCGAACTTCGAAGTTTCCGAAGAGGTGATGGCCAAGCTGTCAGCCTGATCGGCGTGATTGATTGAAGGAAGCCGGCCGCAGCGATGCGGCCGGCTTTTTTGTTTGCCTCAGGGTGTGGTGGCGCGTGAGAAGTCGTCGCGGAAGGCCGTGAGATCCGGTGCACTGACATCCGAGACCGCCCAGAATACCAGCCCATCCGCATACCATTCGGCGAAATTGTAACCGTCCTTCTCCGCCGTGTTGCGATTGGCTGATGTCCCCGGCCAGATGAAGAGATTGATGACATGGCCATGCCGGCGGTAGATCAGCGCCGCGACGACCCGGCCGTTCAGATAGTCCACCCTGCCGCCGACAAGGGGAAAGCCCTGTGTCGCCAGATCGACCACCGGCGGGGAGAAATCGATCTTGCCGTTGAACCATGGTTTGACGGTGTGCTGGTCGGAGGTCAGCACATCCGTCAGGTGATCGGCGAGCATCGAGCGCACATGGCTCGCCAGAAGCTGATCCTCGATCGTCTGGCTCTGCTGCGGCACGTTCAAGACCAGCATCAGGCTCGCTGCCAGTACGGCGAGGGAGGGTATGAAGCTCCATTGCCGGACGAATTGCCAGAAGCGATGCCATGGGCTCTCCGTGCTGGTCGCCGCCGTCATAGCGCGCGCCATCATCGCCTGCTCTAGCGCCAGCGCAGTCTGGACGCGTGCGTGGACAGCATCCGGCGTCTGCCATTTCACGCCGTCGCGGCCGGCAAGGCGCTTCACCATGAGAGCCTCTTCCATCTCCTGGGCGCAGTCTGCGCAGGTCGCAAGATGCGCCTCGAAGCGCGCGGCGTTGCTGGCATCGAGTTCACCATCGATGAAACCGTGCAGAAGGTCGCTCCACTCGCCGTGATCATTGATTTGCCCTTCGCTCATCGCGCCGCCCCTTTCTCATCGAGGCTGCGCCAGGCCTCGCCGAAATCGCGGCGGGCGCGGGCGAGGCGCGACATGACGGTGCCGATCGGGGCATCGATGATCTCGGCGATCTCCTTGTAGGAGAGGTCTTCGAGTTCCCGCAGCACCAGGACTTCGCGCATGGCGTCGGGCAGCATGTTGATGACCTCACGTACCCGCAGCGTTTCCGTCTTGCGGACAAGGGCCATCTCAGGTGTGTCTTCTTCGGAAACCGCCTCCGGCGACGGTGTGTCTTCCGATAAGTCATCGCCGCTAGTCATCGGCTGTTCGTGACGGTTTTTGCGCCGCCCCTCCTGCAGCCAGGCGTGATAGCAGTTGCGGACAATGGTGAAGGTCCAGGCGCGGGCATCACCATCGCGAAAGCCGCCAAAGCCGCGATAGGCGCGCAGGAACGCCTCCTGCACGATATCCTGCGCGGCATCGGCATCCCGGCTGAGGAAACGTGCAAAATTATAGGCGGCATCCAGATGTGGAATGATGGTGCGCTGGAAATGGCGCATGGTCTCGTCGGCGGATGAGATCGTACGCGCATGCGGTTTGGCGGTGTCGCCCAGCCCGGTTGCCGTCATGAGATTGGGACAAGCGGGTGTCGCTCTTCCGCGCTCGCTCTCTCCCGCAAGGAGGGCTGCCAATCGAGCGGCAAACTGCTGCAGGCTGTGTATCGCGCTCGTTCGCAGCCAGTTCAAGGTCACTGTATGAAGTTGACGGTCGAATGAAATAGAGCTGATCATCTGGGCGTCTGTCATCATGGTCCCCGCGAAACGCCGATGCCGACTTTAAGCCTCGGTTCCGGCGCTTGCAATGTTGCCTAAGAACCTAGATCGCGCTCGCATGGGTTTTATTCCCCTGGGCAGGAAAAAAATCTAAGGCGATGCATCCAGTCGACCAGCATCGGACGGATTGCGATTTGACCCCTCAGCCAACGATCAAAATAATCGTTTACTTTCAAATGCTTGAACGAATTCTTCTTGTCGGAGGGAATAAGCCCCGGCGGCCTTCGATCTTCTTCCTCAGCGAGGACGGCAACCTGCAGCGTCCTTCGCCTGGCTGAAAGGCCATCACCCTGAGGAGATATTGCGATGTTGGACATGACCCGCCGTGCCGTGCTCGGAACGGCCGCCGCCGCGGCAGCCTTCGGACTGTCGTCGAAGCTCGAATTCATTCCCCAAGCCTTTGCCGCGACGCCGCTGGAGCCGGCCGTCGGCTTCTACAAGTATAAGGTCGGTTCGGTCGAAATCACCGCGATCTATGACGGTATCTGGCGCAAGCCGCACGACCCGGCCTTCATCAAGAACGCTTCCGTCGACGACACCAAGGAGGCTCTTTCCAAGGCTGGTCTCACGACCGACTTCATGCCCATTCCGCTGACCGTCGTTGTTCTCGATATTGGCGGTCGCAAGATCATGATGGATGCAGGCTCCGGTGTCGGGCAATGGCAGACCAATGCCACGCATCTGCCGGCCAACATGGCCGCTGCCGGCATCGACTACCGGAAGATCGATACGATCATGATCTCGCATTTCCATCCGGACCATGTCTGGGGCCTGATGGAAAAGGGAACGAACGCACCTGTCTTCCCGAATGCCGAGCTGATCGTCAACGCCAACGAATACAATTGGTGGACCGATCCCAGCCGTGTCGACAAGCTGGCGGAGGGCCGCAAGGAAGCCGGCCGGCGCATCGCGTCCGTCTTTCCGAAATGGAAGAACTGGAAGCTGGTCGATGACGGTGCCGAGGTCGTGCCGGGCGTGCGCATCATGGCGGCATACGGTCACACACCTGGCCATTCGGTCTTCCATATCGATGGCGGCAGCGAACAGCTGCTTGTTTCGGCCGACATCATGTACGTGCCGGCGCTGCTAGCACCTCATCCCGAATGGGAAGGCAGCTACGACCAGGACGGCCCGATGGCTGTCGCCACCCGCCGCAGGCTGATCGACCGTGTCATCGCCGACAAGATCAGGATCTGCGGCTCGCATTTTCCATTCCCGGGCTCCGGCACCTTCGTCAAGGACGGCAATACCTACGGATTCACCCCCACCATCCAGGCCTGAACGGCCAAACAGAGGAGCTAAAACCATGTTGAAACATGCTCTTATCGGGATTGCCGGCCTGTGCGCCGTCGCCATCCTTCCAGCCGCCACGGCGGGCGTCGCCTTTGCCGTCGACAATATGGAATCCACCGACGCGCCTGACCTGACCTCGGTGCGCGCCAAGATCGATGCGAAGGATTATGCCGGCGCGCTTGCCGAGCTTCGCGACATCGCCGAGGAGCATCAGCAGGCCGATGTCTACAATCTGATGGGCTTCACCCTGCGCAAGACCGGGGATTTCCGGACGTCGCTCACCTACTACACCAAGGCGCTGGAGCTGCAGCCCGATCACAAGGGTGCGCATGAATATCTCGGCGAACTCTATGTCGAGACCGGCGACATGCCGAAGGCACGCGAGCAGCTTGCCACGCTTACCAAGCTTTGCCCGGCTGGCTGCGAGGAACTTGAGGATCTGACCAAGGCTATCGCCGCCAAGGGGACCAAGTAGAACTCGGCATCATCCGACCCGGCGGCATTTTCATTCGTCCAATTGTGGAGATGCCGCCGAGGCCGGGTCGCGAACCCGTTGGGTTTCGGAGTGAAGGAGAGAATCCATGGAATTCGAAGAGGAAAGTGCAACCCTCGTCAATCTGACTGACATAGGGCTGCTGTTCGGTCGCATGCTGTTGTCGCTGCTCTTCCTGCAGGAGGGTATCGAACTGCTCAGCCATTTCGACAATGCACTGGATGCCATGGCCAAGCTCGGCGTTGCTGCCCCGGTTGCGACTGCGACCATCGTGCTGCAAATTGCCGGTGGACTTGCCATCGCCACCGGGTTGATGACCCGGTTGGCGGCTCTCGGGCTCTGCCTGTTCTGCGTGCTGACCGCACTGCTGTTTCACACAAACTTCGCCAGCCACAATGAATTCCTGCACTTTGAAAAGGACCTGGCGATATCAGGCGGAATGCTCGTGCTGATCGTCGCCGGGGCTGGCAGGTTGTCTCTGGATACGGTCATCCAGCGTTATTGGAAGATGAATCTCGCATCCTGATCGACTCATTGCACCCGATGAGCCACCCACAAGAGGTTGGCTCATCGGTGTTTTTCTCGGAAGCTTAGGAGACCTTCTTGAAGCTCGGAAGCGTCGCGAACAGCTCCACCGATTTCAGGCGTGCCTCGATGTCGTGGATAGGCATCGAAATGATGACCTCGTCGGCCTCGGTATCCCTGATGAATTGCGAGAGCTTCTTCTCCGCCGTCGCAGGAGAGCCGACCACCGCGTAGCGGAGCGTGTTTTCCACATTCAGCTTTTCCATCGGCGTCCAGAAATCGTCCATGTCCTTGCGCGGGCGAGGGAAGGGGCCACGCACATTGCGGCGCAGATTGACGAATTGCTGTTGCGCGGAGGTGAAATGATATTGCGCTTCCTCGTCCGTATCCGCCGTCGAGCCCATGACGCCGACCATGACATAGGGCTTGTCGAGGGTCGCCGAAGGCGTGAAGCGGTCGCGGTAGATGGCGACGGCATCCAACAGAGATTCGGGCGCGAAGTGCGAGGCGAAGGCATAGGGGAGGCCAAGCATGGCGGCGAGGTGGGCGCTGTAGAGGCTGGAGCCGAGCAACCAGATTGGCACGTTGGCGCCATGGCCGGGGACGGCGAGGATGATCTGGTTCTCGTCGGCGGCGCTGAAGAGATGCTGCAGCTCGACGATGTCGTTGGGGAAGGTTTGCGCGCCGGCATCCATGTTGCGGCGCAGAGCCTGCGCCGTGCGCATATCGGTGCCCGGCGCCCGGCCGAGGCCGAGATCGACGCGGCCGGGGAACAGGGCTTCCAGCGTGCCGAACTGCTCGGCGATCACAAGCGGCGAGTGGTTGGGCAGCATGACGCCACCCGAACCGATGCGGATGCGCGAGGTTGCCGCGCCGACATGGCCGATGACGACAGCGGTCGCGGCGCTGGCGACACCCGGCATGCCGTGATGCTCGGCGAGCCAGAACCTGTTGTAGCCCAGCTCCTCCGCCTTCTGCGCCATGCGCTTCGAACTGTCGAAGGACTGGCGAATGGTGCTGCCTTCGGCAACGGGCGAAAGATCGAGGATGGAAAAGGGAACCATGGCAAGAAACCTGCGTGGTGGAAGGGAGGGTTGCCTCCACATGTAGGAGCGCCGCCTTCGCATTCCAAACCCTGCCGCCGCAATTTCGTCACGATGTTTTAAGCGCGGTCCCTGCTGTGGCAATCTGTGGCTTGTTTTTGTTTTGTTCACATTTTGCTGGCACATGTCAGGCCTGAAAGATAGGTTGACCCATGCAGAATACGATTCGCATCATCGGCATCGATCCGGGCCTGCGCCGCACTGGCTGGGGCGTCATCGATACGCTTGGCAACTCCCTGCGCTTCGTGGCGTCGGGAACCGTGACTTCGGACGGCGATATGGATCTCGCCTCCCGCCTTTGCCAGCTTCACGACGGGCTTGCCGAGATCGTCCATAGCTACAAGCCGGATGAGGCGGCCGTCGAGCAGACATTCGTCAACAAGGATGCTGTTGCGACGCTGAAGCTCGGGCAGGCGCGCGGCGTCGTCATGCTCGTGCCGGCGCGCGCTGGTCTTCCGGTCTCCGAATATGCGCCGAACGCGGTGAAGAAAGCCGTCATCGGCGTCGGGCATGGCGAGAAGCAGCAGATCCACATGATGCTGAAGATCCTGATGCCCAAGGTCGAATTCAAGGGCAACGACGCGGCCGATGCTCTCGCCATCGCCATTTGTCACGCCCATAATCGCGGCGCCAACCGGCTGCGGCAGGCGGCATTGGCGGGGTAGTATGTTCTTGACATGTTCTTGTGGTAATGATAATTCTTACCGCGAGATCCGGAGAGCGAAAATGCGCGTGACATCCAAAGGACAGGTAACTATCCCCCGCGACCTGCGCGAGTTGGCCGGCATAGAGCTCAACAGCGAAGTCATATTTTCCGTCGAGGATGGAAAGCTCGTTGTTTCGCCCAAGAACGGCAAGCGCGAAATCGAGGATCGGCAGCGGCTTGATCGGTTCATGGCCACCCTCAAGCGCCTTGAAGGTACTGGTGATCAGGATATCGACGCCGAAGCGCTGATGTCTTTGACACGTGACCGGTAATCATGGTCACCATCGTAGACACCAACGTGTTGGTGGACTTGGCCATGCCCGGTTCAGCCTGGCATAGTTGGTCGAATGGGCAGGTTTTTTCCGCTTTCAAGCGTGGCCCTGTTGTTATCAATCCCATCATCTATGCGGAGTTTTCGGTGCGCTATAGCAGCATGGACCGTGTGGATGAGCTGCTGCCGGAAAGTGAATTTCGCCGCGAAAACCTACCCTGGGCCGCTGCCTTTGCCGCTGCCGCAGCCTTCAAGATCTATCGCCAGAGCGGTGGTGGACGTGAGCGTATTCTTCCCGACTTTCTGATTGGCGCACATGCCGCCATTCGCGGTTACTCGATATTGACGCGGGATTCCAAAGGCTATCGATCTTATTTCCCGACCGTTGATCTCATCTCCCCCGAAACCCATCCCTGACGGACGAAATTCATGATCGGCAAGCTGAAAGGCACAATCGAAGAGATCGGCGAGGACCATGTGCTCGTGGACGTGCATGGCGTCTGCTATGTCGCCTATTGTTCGGCTCGCACGCTGTCGAAGCTCGGTTCCGCCGGTGAGGCCTGCATTCTCTTCATCGAGACCTATGTCCGTGAAGACCAGATCCGGCTCTTCGGTTTCACCACGGCGCTGGAACGCGAATGGTTCAACATCCTCCAGACCGTGCAGGGCGTCGGCGCGAAGGTGGCCCTGGCGCTGCTGTCGACCCTGACGCCAGCCGAGCTTGCCAATGCGATCGCGCTGCAGGATCGCGCCGCGGTTTCGCGGGCGCCGGGCGTCGGCCCTAAGGTTGCGGTGCGCATCATGACCGAGCTGAAGAACAAGGCGCCGGCCTTTGCCGGCGAGGCGGCGAATATCGGTCTGAAACAGGAACTGGGCGAAGGGGTAGCCGCAGCACCCGTTGCCGACGCGGTTTCGGCACTGACCAATCTCGGCTATTCGCGCGATCAGGCGGCCAATGCCGTTGCGGCAGCGATGAAACTGGCCGGCGAGGGTGCTGACAGCGCCAAGCTGATCCGGTTCGGCCTCAAGGAACTGGCGCGGTAAGGCTTTGCACCTTCCGCATTCCTTACTATTGTCTCAAAGTCGAGGGATCGACTTGCGACGCTCTTTCGTGAGGGATTATTTTGAAAGCGGCAGATATTGAGGCCGTTTTCAGCGAAAGAGACGCGAAACGCATACCGGGAATGGAACTTCTGACATGAGTGAAGCCGCACGCCTGATATCGCCGGAAAAGCGGGGCGAAGATATCGATGCGACGCTCAGGCCGCAGTCGCTGGACGAATTCACCGGCCAAGCGGAGGCGCGTGCCAACCTGAAGGTGTTCATCGAAGCGGCCAAGGGGCGCGGCGAGGCGCTGGATCATGTGCTGTTCGTTGGTCCTCCCGGCCTCGGCAAGACCACGCTGGCGCAGATCATGGCGAAAGAGCTTGGCGTCAATTTCCGCTCCACCTCCGGCCCGGTCATCGCCAAGGCCGGCGATCTTGCGGCACTGCTCACCAATCTCGAGGAGCGCGACGTGCTCTTCATCGACGAAATTCATCGCCTCAACCCGGCGGTCGAGGAAATCCTCTATCCCGCCATGGAGGATTTCCAGCTCGATCTGATTATCGGCGAAGGTCCGGCCGCGCGCTCGGTGAAGATCGATCTTGCCAAGTTCACGCTGGTTGCCGCCACGACGCGCCTCGGGCTGCTGACGACGCCTTTGCGGGATCGTTTTGGCATTCCGGTTCGGTTGAGCTTCTACACTGTTGAAGAGCTTGAATTGATCGTCCGGCGTGGCGCCAGGCTGATGGGCCTCCCCATGACCGACGAGGGCGCGCGCGAGATAGCGCGGCGCGCCCGCGGGACGCCGCGTATCGCTGGCCGACTGCTGCGTCGCGTGCGCGATTTCGCCGAAGTCGCCAAGGTCGAGGCGGTGACGCAGCAGATTGCCGATGAGGCTCTGACGCGGCTTCTTGTCGACAATGTCGGCTTCGATCAGCTCGACAAGCGCTACCTCAACATGATCGCCGTCAATTTCGGCGGCGGGCCTGTGGGCATTGAAACCATTGCAGCCGGCCTCTCCGAGCCGCGTGATGCGATCGAGGACATCATCGAGCCCTACATGATCCAGCAGGGCTTCATTCAGCGCACGCCGCGCGGTCGTGTCTTGACCGCGATTGCCTGGAAACATCTCGACATGCAGCCGCCGAAGGATATGGAGGCCGCGCAGTTCCGGTTGTTCCAGGGGGAAGAATGAATGCTCGGCCGTCGTGCCTTTCTGAAGCTTTTCGGCGGCAGCGTATTCGGTTTTCTGGCACTCGGGGGATATGCGCTCGGATATGAGCCTGTCGTTCGCCTGAGTGTCACTCGCTATGCCCTGACCCCGCCGCGATGGACGCCGGGTCTGAAGCTCAGGATCGTGGCGCTTGCCGATTTTCATGCCTGCGAGCCGTGGATGGGGCCTGAGCGCATCGCCTCGATCTGCGCCCGCGCCAATGAACTTGGCGGCGACATCATCCTTCTGCTCGGCGACTATACGTCGGGAACCGATCTCATTACCGCCCGAGTCGATCATCGCGTTTGGGCGGCAGAGCTTGCAAAGCTGAAGGCGCCATTGGGCGTCCACGCCATCATTGGCAACCACGACTGGTGGCATGATGCGGCGGCCCAGAGGAGTGGTCACGGTCCGACTTTCAGCCATCGGGCCCTGGCAGGAGCTGGTATCGAGGTCTATTCCAATCGCTCGGCGCGGCTGGAGAAAGACGGGCAGGGCTTCTGGATTGCCGGCGTCGAGGATCAGCTGGCCTTGCGCCGCAGCATGCGCTGGAAGCGACCTTTTACGAAGGGGCTCGATGATCTCGGCGGCACCTTGGCGCAGGTTACGGATGACGCGCCCGTCATCCTTCTTGCGCACGAGCCAGATATTTTCCCGAGCGTTCCCCAGCGGGTATCGTTGACCCTGTCCGGCCATACGCATGGCGGTCAGGTGAGGGTCTTCGGCTGGTCGCCCTATTCACCGTCGCGCTATGGCGACAGATATGTCTACGGGCATATTGTCGAGGAGGAACGCCATATCATCGTTTCCGGCGGCCTCGGCTGCTCCATCGCGCCGGTTCGCTTCGGGGTGCCTCCGGAAATCGTCGTTGTTGATGTGGGATGAAAATCGTGCCGAAACGCAAGCTTATCAGATTGAACGCCGGCAGCATTCGCTTTCAGATGCGGGTGGCGGGCCTCGGTTTTCGCGAAGGGCATGTGCTTGTCCATAGGGCCGTGCATGAGACATTCTGGACCTTTCCCGGCGGCCGCGCGGAGATTGGCGAGACCTCCGAGGAAACGCTGCGGCGTGAAATGGTCGAGGAACTGGGTGTCGACGTGACGGTCGGGCGCCTTCTCTGGTCGGTGGAGAATTTCTTTCACTATGAGCAGCGCGACTGGCACGAGTTCGGTCTCTATTACCTGATGGAGATCCCCGTCAGCTTTCCATTCGACCACCAGGAAATCGTCCATCGCATTCAGGACGGAGACAACGAGCTGGAATTCAAATGGGTACGGGCGACCCGGGAGGCGCTGGCTGCACTGGATATCCCGCCCTATTTCATTGCCGAGGAAATCGAGAACCTGCCGCTGACGCCGCGTCACCTCGTCTGGCGGGATGGCGATCTCGACAAGGCTTAGGGAGGAAGTTCGATGTCCGGTTTCGATCCTATTCGCAGCTTTCGCAAGCTCGCCTACAACAATGCCTTGGCGAATGTTCGCCTGCATAGTGCCTGTGCAGCACTGCAGCCCGGTGAATTCGAAGCGAAGCGGGTCAGCTTCTTTCCGTCGATCAAGTGGACCCTCAATCACATCCTGACGGTAGACTGGTTCTACGTCGATGCGCTGGAAGGCGGCACATTGGGCCTGAAGGCGTTCGATATCGAGGAGCCGTTTGAAAGGCTTGAGGAGCTATCCCTGCAGCAGGCGGAGGTCGATCGCCGGCTCGTAGCCTTTTGCGAGAGCCTGACGCCGGAGACGGCAATGCAGATCGTCGATATCGAGCGCAGCGGCCGTATCCAGCGGGAGCGGGCCGACGATGTGCTGAACCATCTGTTCCAGCACCAGACGCATCATCGCGGTCAGGTGCATGCGATGCTGTCCGGAACCAGCGTACCGCCGCCGCAGCTCGACGAATTCATCGTCGCTGACGATGCACGGTTCAGGGGCGGGGAGTTGGCCAAGCTCAGCTGGGACGAGACGAAGCTGATGCGCTGAGATCGGCATGGCGAGGTGGCATTGTCTTTGCCAGCGTCTCGATCGTTTGCTGAAGCAACGGCTTTCCGCCACTTTGCCATCCCAATGCGCGGATCTTCGTCGTGTTCATCACGCCGCCTGTGCGTTCGGCTGCCGGAGCGGGGAGGGGATGAGGACAGTGCGTCGCTCGTTGCAGGTACCCGAGGATTTCATAGGTGTCGGTTGATACATCCGAGAGGTTGAAAGCCTCGCCGTCGATGCGGCCAGCCTCTGTCTCCAACAGCAGACGCACGGCTCGGCCAAGGTCCCGGCCATGAACTTCTGTTCCGGCACGCGAAGGGACTTTCTTGCCGCTCAGATAGTCATCGAAGAGATCTTCCCACTTGTTCGGGCGGAGGTCGCCATAGACGCCCGTCGCCCTCAGGCTTGCGGTTACAAAGCCGGGGGCGGAGAGGGAGAACAGGGCATGCTCGGCATCGCGCTTCACTTCACCGTAAAGTGTATTCGGCATCGGCTCGGTCGCCTCGGTCAATTCCCCATCAACCAGCTGATCGCCATAGACGGCGCGGGACGACAGGAAGACGCAGCGGCGGATGCCGGCCTTTCTCGCCGTTTCGAACAGCTTGACGGTGCCGTCCAGATTGAGCCGACGAAATTCCTCGGGGTCATCTCCTTCGCCACCGCGATATTTGCCCGGCACATGGCTGAAGGCTGCGTGGATGAAGAAATAGGCCTCATCGAAGGCATGGCTCTGGTCTTCGACGGGATCCAGGCTGAGCGGCACGAAAGAAAAGTCTCGCGAAAAGAGGCCCGGCTGCGGTGGGTTGCGCCCGCCGACGGCGACCCTGTAACCGGCGGCCAGCAGCTCCTCGGCAATGTATCGGCCGACAAGACCTGTTCCGCCGGATATGAGGACCTTCATGCCGCCTCTTTGGGATTTGCGAGCGTCGCGATATCGGGCACATCGAGCCCATTATGGAAGCAATGCCACAAGTCGATAAGCGGTCTCAGCTGCTCGGCCTTCGGATGGTTTTCTTCCCAGGGCTTTTCATATTGGTAATGCAGGATCGACACGCTCTGCCAGTTCCAGAGGGCAGGCATGGTGAACCATACATATTGCAGCATGTTCATGAATACAGGCAGGCCGTGCCAATCGGGGAAGAAGGTCTCAAGGAAAGTCTGGTCGGTGCGTCGCCAGAAAACATCGGGGCGGTCGAGCCGATGCAACATGTCCTGAAAGGTCGAAAGCGAGGGCTTGGCGACGAAGACGCCGGAATTCAGCCGGTGAAAATCCGCGACGCTTTCATAGACATTCGGCGCGGCTGAAAATTCCGGATAGTCGAACAGCCTGTCGACATTCTTCAGCACGAGCGCATCCGCATCGATGAAGACGCAGGTGTCGTATTCGATGAGCTGCCAGAGCCGCAGCTTGCAGAAATTATCGAGTGGCGTGTGAAAGGAAGGCTTGCGACCCTTCGTAAAGGGCGCGGCGGAATGAAGATTGCCGCGCGCATGCCGTTCGTTGAAGGCATCCGACAGGGACAGGTGTTCGACCTCGACCAGCCGGCAGTCGAGCGCGATGAGCGGAGCGAGATCGCCTTCGTGGACGGCTGCCGTATGTAGAACGACGATATCGGCCTTGGTGGCGGTCCGAGTGATCGAACGCGCCAGCGCCAGTGCGCCCATGGCATAGTCGGCATTCGTGACGAGGGTCACGAATGCCTGGCCGGAGCGTGGACGGGTGCGCGGGCGCAACCCCTGCAGCATTTCGCTTCCCGGCATCATGAGACGGACTTCAATCTCTTGCCTTCGGGATCGTGATTGACGGTCGCCGCGAGATCCTTCGTCCATGCCGAGACGGCGGGCACACGCGAGCGGTCGACGCGATAGGCATATTTCTTGGCGACATCGACGATTTCACTCAGCAGGCCGGTCTCAAGCGTGATCGGCGCCAGCCCGAGGCCGAGGAACTTGTCGTTCTTGACGATCAGCTCGTTCTCGGGTGCTTCCTTGCGCGGATTGGGCAGGCGGACGATTTCGGCACCGCTGATCCTGGCGATCATCTCGGCGAGGTCGCGGACGCGATGCGTCTCCGTCATCTGGTTGAAGATCTCGACGCGGGCGTTGCGCTGCGGCGGGTTCTTCAACGCAAGCTCGATGCAGCGCACCGAATCCTGGATATGGATGAACGCGCGGGTCTGGCCGCCGGTGCCGTGCACGGTCAGCGGATAGCCGATCGCCGCCTGGATCAGGAAGCGGTTGAGCACGGTGCCGTAGTCGCCGTCATAGTCGAAGCGGTTGATCAATTGTTCGTGACGGCGCGTCTGTTCCGTGTGCGTGCCCCAGACGATGCCCTGATGCAGGTCGGTGATCCTGAGGCCGTCGTTCTTGGCGTAGAACTGGAAGAGCAGCTGATCGAGGCACTTCGTCATGTGGTAGATGGAGCCGGGGTTGGCCGGATAGAGTATCTCCTGGCTGACGGTGCGGCCATCGGCCGTCTCGATGCCGACAGGCAGATAGCCTTCGGGAATGGCCGCGCCGACGGTGGAATAGCCATAGACGCCCATGGTGCCGAGATGCACGAGATGCGTGTCGAGGTTGAGCTCCACGAGCGCATTCAGCAGGTTATGCGTGGCATTGACGTTGTTGTTGACCGTGTAGTTCTTGTGGCGATCGCTCTTCATCGAATAGGGCGCGGCGCGCTGCTCGGCGAAATGCACGATCGCATCCGGGCGATGCTCGGCCAGCCACTTCTTCAAAAGCTCATAGTCCTTGGCGAGATCGATGAGGTTGAAATGGATGCGGCGGCCGGTTTCGGCGTGCCAGATGCGGGTGCGTTCCTGGATCGAGTCCATCGGCGTCAGCGACTGGACGCCCAGTTCGGTATCGATCCATCGGCGGGAGAGATTATCGAGGATATGGACCTCATGACCGGCGTCGGAGAGATGGAGCGAGGTTGGCCAACCGATGAATCCGTCACCACCCATTACCGCTATTTTCATGAGATTTTTTCCTTCTGCGCCGATCCGCTGCCCGGCACCATCCCGGATAGTCGGACTCTATGACAATTGTTCAAAGCTTGCTTGATGGCAGAACTTCGGCCAAAGAGATGCCGGACATACAAGGAGATGCGGCAACGATGAACAGCCCCTTTCTGATAGCTGGGGAACTGGAAGCCGGAAGCCACCGGCTGGTGCAGCGAGTCTATTACGAGGATACGGATTTTTCCGGCCTCGTCTATCACGCGCGCTATCTGCATTTCCTCGAGCGCGGCCGCACGGACTATCTTCGCTGTCTCGGAGTGGAACAGCGCGAGCTGCTGAATGCCGATGAAGAAGGACTGGTCTTCGTGGTTCATCGCATGGAGATCGACTTCAAGGGGCCGGCCCGCATGGACGACGTGCTGACGATCAGCACGGTCACCGAGAAGGCCGGCGGCGCCAAGATGGTGCTCTCCCAGGAAATACGCCGGGGCGATAGTTTGCTGATCGCCGCCAAGGTCATCATCGCCGTCATCAATGCCAAGGGACGGCCGCGGCGCTTGCCGGAGAAGCTGGCCGCACAGATGCTCGCAGCATCGGAATCCGCCGGCTAGCAAGGGCTTTCAGCTTTTGGTGCGGCAGGCAGCGATATGCAAAGATATTGCGATTGCTAAGAGTCGCCTTGCAAAAACTTGAGTTTTGTGTGAAGGAATTCGCCGCGCAAGATCTGCCTGCGTTTGCCGCCGGTTTCGTCCGGTCATTTCTTCCCAGGAGCTAGAATAGCCTTCGCCGCCGTTAAATTCTTCATGTTTCGACGCTAACATTCTTTTAACCATAATAGTGTCTTACTGGTTAAGGCGGAGTTTGTGCGGTGCACGCCTTCCTTTGACCAAATTTGACGGCAAGAAGGCAGTTGTAAGCTTGGAAGGCTTGACCAGGGCGTTCAGCGGCGGCTGCCAAACATTTCTTGTGAGATCACTTTTAGCCGCCCGGTCTAGCGCCGGGCGTTTGGATTCGGGGATTTTGGATCAATGGAACAAGTAGCATTGGCAGCGGCCACCACACCGGACATCACCCTCTGGTCGCTATTCATGCAGGCGGGCTTGGTGGTCAAGCTCGTCATGATCGGCCTTCTGGCCGCATCCGTATGGACGTGGGCAATCGTCATCGACAAGTATCTGAGCTACGCGCGAGCGCGCCGCCAGTTCGATCACTTCGAGCAGGTGTTCTGGTCCGGCCAGTCGCTCGAAGAGCTCTACCGCACGCTTTCGGAGCGTAACAATACCGGCCTCAGCGCCATCTTCGTCGCCGCGATGCGGGAATGGAAGAAGTCGTTCGAGCGCGGTGCGCGTTCGCCGATCGGCCTGCAGATGCGTATCGATCGCGCCATGGACGTCACGCTCGCGCGTGAATCCGAGCATCTGATGGCGCGCCTCGGATCGCTCGCGACCATCGGCTCGGCCGGCCCGTTCATCGGTCTCTTCGGTACCGTCGTCGGTATCATGACCTCGTTCCAGGCTATCGCCGGTTCGAAATCGACCAATCTTGCGGTTGTCGCGCCCGGTATCGCCGAAGCGCTGCTGGCGACCGCCATCGGTCTGGTCGCGGCTATTCCCGCGGTTATCGCCTACAACAAGTTTTCTGGCGATGCCGGCAAGCTCTCGGCACGCATGGAAGGTTTTGCGGATGAATTCTCCGCCATTCTTTCGCGCCAGATCGATGAGAAGCTGCAGCCTCGCCAGGCGGCTCAGTAAGTAGCGGACAGAACCGGAGTAATACACATGGCAATGTCTGTTGGAGGCAAGGGTGGCGGCGGTGGCCGCCGGGGTGGTCGTCGTGGCGGAGGCCGAGGCGGCCCGATTTCCGAAATCAACGTGACGCCGCTGGTCGACGTCATGCTCGTGCTGCTGATCATCTTCATGGTTGCGGCGCCGATGATGACATCGGGTGTGCCGATCGATCTGCCGCAGACGCAGGCAGGCGCGCTCAACGCCCAGACCCAGCCCATCACCATCTCGATCAAGGCCGATGGCCAGGTGTTCATCGGGGAATCGCAAATCCAGACCACCGAAATTGCCGACAAGCTGAAGGCGATCGCGACCACTGGTTACAGCGAACGCATCTTCGTGCGTGGCGACGGCAAGGCGCCTTACGGCGTCATCGCCGACGTCATGTCGCGCATCCAGGAGGCTGGTTACAAGAATATCGGCCTGGTCACGCAGCAGCAGACAACGGATCACTGACGGATCGCCATGAAGCGCAGTCTTGCCACATCTGCGGTTTTTCACATCCTGGTGCTCATCGGCGCCATGGTGACGCTGAGTGCGCCGGCGCCTCTGGAGACGCCGGAAAGCACGGCGATGGACGTCGACATC
The DNA here is from genome assembly GCF_001692325.1 of Rhizobium sp. AC27/96. Classification (GTDB taxonomy): domain Bacteria; phylum Pseudomonadota; class Alphaproteobacteria; order Rhizobiales; family Rhizobiaceae; genus Rhizobium. The sequence goes on from NZ_LXKN01000070.1 coordinate 261,078, forward strand.
GTGCAGGCGGACCAGCTTCAGCAGGGTGAGAAGAAGGCGCCGGTGACGGATCACGTCTCGCGCAAGCCGACGACGAAGCAGGATCAGGTCGCCAACGCCCAGAACGCAGGCGAGAACAAGGTGGATATCAAGAGCCCGGTCGTGCCGACGCAGCGGCCGGAGAGTGAAACGGCAGCATTGGCCCCGAAGAAGGTGGATGTGCCCGTTCCGCAAAATGATCCGCGGCCGAATGACGTCAAGACGATAGAGCAGAAGGATACCGAGGCTGCGCCAAAGGAAGTGGCTGCCATTCCGCAGCAAAAGCCTGAGGTGACGCCTGCTCCGACGCCGAAGACGGACCCTGCGCCGGCGACCCCGAAGGCCGATGCTGCGCCGACACCGCCGCCAACCGAGCAGCAGGCTGAAATTCCGGTCCCGAACAATGTTCCCGTGCCGGATGTCAAGCCGCAGCCGACGCCGCAGAAGACCGTCGAGCAGAAGCCTGAAGTAAAGCCTGCGCCGAAGCCGGACGTGAAGGTGGCCGACGCCAAGCCGACCGACAAGACGACGACGCAGAGCACCAGCAAGAATACCTCTGCCGATGACGGCAAGAAGGATGCTGACAAGAAGCGTCAGACGGCCAAAGCCTCCAACAAGGGCTTGGACGACGGTCTTGCCGACGAGATCGCCGACGTTTTGAATAATACATCTTCGAAGGGTGGCGCGGCGCGTTCGTCCAAACCGGCCTCGGCAGGCGCCGATACGCAGGTCGCCTCACGCGGTGGTATGAAGTCGCTTGGCGCAGGCAAGCTTAGCCAGAGCCAGCAGGACGGTTTGCGTGACCTGATCCAGAAGTACTGGAACCTTCCTCCGGGTCTCGAAGGCGCCAGCGACGTGCGAATCAAGGTGCACTTCAAGCTCGACAAATCCGGGCAGATTGTTGGTGAGCCGGAGGCGACGACGAATGGTGGACCGGCTTCGACGCAGGGTGCCATGCAGTCCGCCGCTGTGCGCGCGGTTCTTCGGGCGCAATCGGAGTTCATGACCATTCTTCCGGCGGATAAGTATGACGACTGGCAGGAAGTCGTCGTCAACTTCAGCGCAGCGGATCTGGGGATGTGATGCGGGGAATGCAGCTTTCGGCAAACCACTGTCCGCGTTTTGGCCTGTCATCGATTGCGGCCCTCGTAATCATGCTGGCAGCTTCCCTATGGGTGCAGCCTGCAGTCGCCGGCGGCGAGAACAAGCTTAGTCACGCCGCCATGGAAAACATTCGTAACAATGTCATGGCGAACTGGCCTCCACCTGCCGACATGACGGGCATGAAAGATGTCCGCGTCCAGGTCCGGTTTGAGCTTGATCGCGCTGGAAATATAGTTGGCAAGCCGAAGGTGACCATGACCGGTGGCCCCGAAAACACCCAAAAAGCTGTCGCGGCAAGCGCGGTGCGAGCCGTGTCCCGGGCTGCCCCGTTCAAAAACCTGCCAATAGATCAATATGACGACTGGAAAGAAGTCATCATCAACTTCGATGCCAGCGATCCGGCGAATTAATGCTGAAAGGCTTGATACATATGATCAGAAAACCCTTCGTCCGTCTCCTGCTGGTGCTGGCAGGCCTGATGGCAGTGCTCTCCACCCCGGCCTATGCCGTGGTCGAGCTCAACATCAACAAGGGCAACGTTCAGCCCATGCCGATCGCCATCACCGATCTGCTGTCGAATGACAGCCTCGGTCCGCAGATCTCGGGCGTCATCGCCGCGGATCTGCAGCGTTCGGGGCTGTTTGCGCCGATCAACAAGCAGGCCTTCATCGAGAAGATCACCAATCCGGATTCGACCCCGCGCTTCCCGGACTGGACCTCGATCAACGCCCAGGCGCTGGTGACGGGCCGCGTGACGCAGGAAGGCGGGCGCCTTCGCGCCGAATTCCGCCTGTGGGACACATTCGGCAACAGCCAGATGATCGGCCAGCAATTCTACGCACAGCCGGATAACTGGCGCCGTGTCGCCCATATCATTGCCGATGCGATCTACCAGAAGATCACCGGCGAGAAGGGTTATTTCGATACACGTGTTGTTTTCGTTGCGGAAAGCGGCCCGAAGACGGCTCGCAAGACGCAGCTCGGCATCATGGATCAGGATGGCGCCAATGTGCGCATGCTGACCGATGGCAGCGACCTCGTGCTGACGCCGCGCTTCTCGCCCAACCGGCAGGAAGTGACCTACATGTCCTTCGCCAACCAGCAGCCGCGCGTCTATCTGCTGCAGTTGCAGACGGGCCAGCGTGAGCTGGTGGGCAATTTCCCCGGCATGACCTTCTCGCCGCGCTTCTCGCCGGACGGGCAGCGGGTGATCATGAGCCTTCAGCAGGAAGGCAACGCCAATATCTACACGATGGACCTGCGTTCACGCACGACGACGCGTCTGACCTCGACGGCAGCTATCGATACCTCGCCGTCCTATTCGCCTGACGGTACGAAAATCGCTTTTGAAAGCGATCGCGGCGGCCAGCCGCAGATCTACGTCATGAATGCGGATGGTTCGGGCCAAAACCGCATCTCGTTCGGCAATGGCTCCTACTCCACACCGGTATGGTCGCCGCGCGGCGATCTCATAGCCTTCACCAAGCGGGCCGGCGGCAACTTTGCCATCGGTGTCATGAAGCCTGACGGCTCCGGTGAGCGAATCCTGACCTCCGGCTCCTACAGCGAGGGGCCGACCTGGGCGCCGAACGGCCGCGTCATCATGTTCTTCCGCGCGCCGTCGGGTGCAAGCGGGCCGCAAATTTATTCGATCGACCTCACCGGCTACAACGAACAGAAGATCCCGACGCCGGGCTTCGCTTCTGATCCAGCATGGTCGCCGCTCCTCGAGTAATAAAGGGCTTGCCACTTTATCGCCGCAAAGTCCTGTGACTGGACCGTTTCGGGACAATTTTAGGACATCATTAACCATACTCGTTGGAATCCGATTAACCGAACCCGGTTACAGTCTGGCAACCCTGATAGAGAGACTTAAGGAGAGACCGGCCATGAGCCGCATCGCAACCCCGGCCGTTGGCCACATGCAGAACCTCGCACGCAACCCGATCATGATCGCGCTTTTTGTTGGCCTCTCGCTGGCCGGCTGCGCTTCCAAGAAGGGGCTGCCGAACGATGCCAACGGTCTCGGCCTGAACGGTGCCGGCAATGCTACGCCAGGCTCGCCGCAGGACTTCACGGTCAATGTCGGCGACCGCGTCTTCTTCGTTGTCGATAGCTCCTCCATCAGCTCCGAGGCAGCCCAGACGCTCGATCGTCAGGCTCAGTGGCTGGCTCGCTATCCGAACTACTCCATCACGGTCGAAGGTCACGCCGACGAGACCGGCACGCGCGAATATAACCTCGCTCTTGGTGCCCGTCGCGCAGCCGCAGCGAAAAGCTACCTTGCTTCGCGCGGCGTTCCCGCGAACCGCATGAAGACGATCTCCTACGGCAAGGAGCGCCCGGTCGCTACTTGTGACAACGAGTCCTGCTGGTCGCAGAACCGCCGTGCCGTCACTGTGCTGAACGGCGCCGGTTCCTGATAGGTCAAACGACCGGTCGAAATGTATAAAGGCGGCCCTCGTGGTCGCCTTTACTTTTTTGACCACACTTTGGCCGAACTCCGTTGCTTTTTGAGAGCAATTGTAAAAATCTCCTGTTCGAGCCCCAGGCCCGAAGAATCAATGAGACAGGACGATCCATATGAGAAAACTTGTCGTGGCGAGCATGCTTTGTCTCGCTGCCTTTGCAGGTAGTGAGCGCGAGGCCTCTGCCTTGTCGCTGTTTGGAATCCATCTTGGCGGCCGCGACGCTGCCTCGCAGTCAGCTCCGGACAATGCGCCCCAGCGACAAGCGCAATATGGCCGTGCGCCGGTCATCAATGTTCAGAACAGCGATGCCGAGGTTCGCGTACAGCAGCTCGAGGACCAGATGCGCCAGCTGAACGGCCGCGTCGAGGAAATGAGCTATCAGCTGCTGCAGATGCAGGAGACGATCCGCAAGGCGCAGGAAGACAATGAATTTCGCTTCCAGCAGCTCGAGAAGCGCGGTGGTAGCGCACCGGCGTCTAACACTGGTACGATGAAGAAGAGCGAAGCCGACGCTCCTTCCCAGGGTGCAGGCGGCCAGCAGGACGACATCGCCGGCGTCATCAGCGATTCTCAGAGCAGCGGCGTAGCGTCGCAGCAGGGTAGCGGCTCGGGAAAGCCGCCATCCCAGCTCGGGTCGATCCAGTTCGATCAGAGCGGCGACCAGGTGGGAAGCTCGGCGACCGGAACCAATAATGGCTCGGGTGCGCCGCCGAGCGCCGGTTCCGGAACCCAGACGGCTTCGCTCGGCAACGAGAACGATCAATACAAGGCTGCCTACGGACATGTCCTGTCCGGCGACTACAGCGTCGCCGAACAGGAGTTCCGCCAGTACATCGAGAGCTACCCGACCAGCTCGCGGTCTGCCGATGCAAATTTCTGGCTGGGTGAAGCCCTTTATTCGCAGGGCAAATATAATGATGCGGCCAAGACTTTCCTCAACGCGCATCAGAAGTATAGCGGCTCGGAAAAGGCGCCGGAAATGCTGTTGAAGCTCGGCATGTCGCTTGCGGCACTTGATAACAAGGATACGGCCTGCGCGACGCTGCGCGAAGTGACCAAGCGTTATCCGAAGGCTTCCAAAGCCGTTACAGGCAAGGTTGCCAGCGAACAGAAGCGGCTTGCCTGCTGATTGCCATGTCTGACGATGCTGTGACTGCTGCTGCCACAGCCCCTATGCCTGAAACCGCCGCAGCCGATTTTCTCAATTCCCTCGTCAAGCCTGCTCATATTCTCGTCGCCATTTCCGGCGGTAGCGATTCCACAGGGCTCCTGATCGCCCTTGCCGAGCAGCTCAAATCTCTTCCCTATCCGGATATTACACTTTCCGCCGCGACAATCGATCACGGCCTTCGTGCGTCCGCTGCAGATGAAGCGCTAAACGTTGCCGCTCTCTGCGCCTCGTGTGACATTCCGCATTTCGTCCGCTGCTGGGATGGCGACAAGCCGCAGAACGGCATCATGGCCGCTGCCCGCGAGGCGCGCTACGAACTGCTTGCCGATATCTCATCCGAAATTTCAGCCGATGTGATCGTCACGGCCCACACAGTCGACGATCAGCGGGAGACAATCCTCATGCGCGCCTCGCGGCGGCGTGAGGGTGAAGATGGCGTCGGCACCGGTATTGCCGATGCTCTGCTATTTGACCGCCGTATCTGGATCGCCAGGCCGTTTCTGGCCTGCCGGCGAATGGATATCCGTGGCTATCTCGACAGGCACGGCGTTTCCTGGCTCGACGACCCCAGCAACGAGGACACAAGTTTCGAGCGGGTGCGTACGCGCAAGACACTCGCGCAAGACGCCGAACAGGCCGTTCTCGCCGATGGCGGCGCCAATCGTACCGTGCTTTCCGGCAAGGCGGCGTCGTGGGTGGATGAATATGTGACCGTTCACGCCAATGTGCTTTGCGCCATCGACCGAGCCGCGCTCTGCGAAGATGCGGCCGTTGTGACTTACGCGCTGTCCACTCTGGCCGCCGTTTTCGGTGGAGAGGTTTACGGCCCCGGTCGCCAGCAGATGGCGCGCATTCTCGATTTCGTAAAGGCGGGGCATCCGGGACGGCGGACGGCAGGCGGGGTGGTCTTCGATATGCGCCGCGATGCGCTCTACCTCATGCGGGAAAGTCGTAACATCGAGCCGCTGATGCTGATGCCCGGTGCAAAGGCTATTTGGGACGGTCGTTTCGACGTGCTCAATTCCGGCGCGGTACCCGTTCGGATACAAGCTCGCGGGGCGCAGCCTGCTGCGACTTTTCCTCCGGATCTGCCGAAAGGGGCGGTGCAGCGCGCGGGCGCGGCGATGCCGCTGGTCTCGGCGGATGGGAACGAAGAGGCAGCGGCTGTCACGGTCGTGCCCCATCTTGCGCCGTTCGACCGCTTTCTGACACGATTCGACCTTACTTTCGCCAACCGGCTTTCTGTCGCTTTTGGCCGTGAAGCCTATATGCGGCCGCCGCTTTCAGCCCTATAGACGGAAAAAACATGCGTCGATGTGGTTTGCCTTGGCAACGGCTTGGCGCAACCCTATGTTAGGGATCAAGTAATGCCGTCGCTCAAGCGGCGGAAGTTTCAGTGCTGGGGAGTTCGATGAACCCTAATTTTCGTAATTTCGCTCTGTGGGCAATCATAGCTCTGCTGTTGATTGCCCTGTTCAGTATGTTTCAGAACGCGCCGGCACAAACAGGCTCCAGGGAAATTCCGTATTCGCAGTTCCTTCGGGAAGTTGATTCCGGCCGTGTTCGTGACGTGACCGTCACGGGCAATCGCGTCGTTGGCAGCTATGTCGAAAACGGTACGCCCTTCCAGACCTATGCTCCGGTCGTCGACGACAGCCTGCTTGACCGCCTGCAATCCAAGAACGTCAACATCGTTGGCCGTCCGGAATCTGATGGATCATCCAGCTTCCTGAGCTATCTCGGCACTCTGTTGCCGATGTTGCTGATCCTTGGCGTCTGGCTGTTCTTCATGCGGCAGATGCAAGGCGGCTCGCGCGGTGCCATGGGCTTCGGCAAGTCGAAGGCAAAGCTTCTGACGGAAGCGCATGGCCGCGTCACGTTCGAGGACGTCGCCGGTGTCGACGAAGCCAAGCAGGATCTAGAAGAAATCGTTGAATTCCTGCGCGATCCGCAGAAGTTCCAGCGTCTCGGCGGTCGCATCCCGCGCGGCGTTCTGCTCGTGGGACCTCCCGGTACCGGTAAGACGCTTCTGGCGCGCGCCATTGCCGGCGAAGCCAATGTGCCGTTCTTCACCATCTCCGGTTCCGACTTCGTGGAAATGTTCGTTGGTGTCGGCGCAAGCCGCGTCCGTGACATGTTCGAGCAGGCGAAGAAGAATGCACCCTGCATCATCTTCATCGACGAAATCGACGCCGTCGGTCGCCATCGTGGCGCTGGTCTTGGCGGCGGTAACGACGAGCGCGAGCAGACATTGAACCAGTTGCTGGTCGAGATGGACGGTTTTGAAGCCAATGAGGGCATCATCCTCATTGCCGCGACCAACCGTCCCGACGTCCTCGACCCGGCGCTGCTGCGTCCGGGCCGTTTTGACCGTCAGGTCGTCGTGCCGAACCCGGATATCATCGGCCGCGAGCGTATCCTCAAGGTTCACGCCCGCAACGTGCCGCTGGCGCCGAATGTCGATCTGAAGACGCTTGCCCGTGGCACCCCCGGCTTCTCCGGTGCCGATCTGATGAACCTCGTCAACGAAGCTGCCCTGATGGCTGCCCGCCGCAACAAGCGCGTAGTCACGATGCAGGAGTTCGAAGACGCCAAGGACAAGATCATGATGGGCGCCGAGCGCCGCTCTTCGGCCATGACCGAGGCGGAAAAGAAGCTCACTGCCTATCACGAGGCCGGCCACGCCATCACGGCGCTCTATGTCGATCTCGCCGATCCCTTGCACAAGGCGACCATTATTCCGCGCGGCCGTGCACTCGGCATGGTCATGCAGCTCCCCGAGGGCGATCGCTACTCGATGAGCTACAAGTGGATGGTCTCGCGCCTCTGCATCATGATGGGTGGCCGCGTTGCGGAAGAACTGACCTTCGGCAAGGAGAACATCACCTCCGGCGCGTCCTCGGATATCGAGCAGGCTACCAAGCTTGCCCGTGCGATGGTGACGCAGTGGGGCTTCTCCGACGAGCTCGGTCTGGTTGCCTATGGTGAGAACCAGCAGGAAGTCTTCCTCGGTCACTCCGTTTCGCAGTCGAAGAATGTTTCGGAAGCGACCGCGCAGACGATCGACAACGAAGTACGCCGCCTGATCGACCAGGCCTATCATCAGGCCAAGGACATCCTCACCGAACAGCATGACGGGTTCGTGGCAATCGCCGAGGGCCTTCTCGAATACGAGACGCTGACGGGCGAAGAGATCAAGGCGCTTATTCGCGGCGAAAAGCCAGCTCGTGACCTCGGTGACGACACGCCGCCGAGCCGCGGTTCGGCCGTGCCGAAGACCGGCGCGAAGAAGGATGGCTCGCTCGGCACCAAGGAGGGCGATGAGCCCGAAGGTGGCTTCGAGCCGCAGCCGCGCTAACGCGTGAGATAGCTGAAAACGCAGACGAAGAGGCCAGCTTCCTTCATCGGAAGCTGGCCTTTTGCTTGAGCGGCGCGAATGACAGTTTTGGCGGCTCGTCATCGAAGGTGAGAACGAAGGGCGGTCACTATGCGTGTGACATGCGATAGGCATGGAGATCAGGGAATTGGCATTGCCTGCATTCACGTAGCCGCCGCCATCGATGGCGCTGCCGCAACGCTTGGTTGCTACTGTTCCAGTCCTACGCAATCGGCCCGGCCCGATGCCTGGTGTCAAGCCTGCGAAACGGCACTGCTGCAAGACGGGTGGAGCGAGGATTGGTTCCGGGCCGCCGATTTCAAAATCCTGTGTGCCGGCTGCTGGGATCTGGCATGGCAGCGCTTCGGCATCGGGCAAAGCGCGAGCAGCGAAGTTTGAAGACTGTTCTGGTCCGAAATGACAAACCAGATGGCCTGGTTTCCGTGGGAAACCGGCGTTTTTTAGTGCTTATTAATGGTAACGCGTTGTAATAGGCTTTCTCGGTAATTTAAGTGCCGATTTTTACAATCTGTGGCATGAGCCACAAGCGTCGATGCTCGTCGTGTCTCCGGAGACTGGAACAGCGATTTCGATGCCGCTGCACCTGGTGAAGGTGTCGCAACGACAGGAGTGCATATGAAACGTCGCTATTTCGGAACTGACGGAATTCGCGGTCAATCCAATATCTATCCGATGACGCCGGATCTTGCCATGCGCGTGGGTATCGCTGCCGGCACGATCTTCCATCGAGGCAGCCACCGCCACCGAGTGGTCATCGGCAAGGACACGCGTCTTTCCGGCTACATGCTGGAGAATGCGATGGTGGCCGGCTTCACGGCTGCCGGCGTCGATGCCTTCGTTCTCGGTCCTATTCCGACGCCCGCCGTTGCCATGCTGACGCGGTCGCTGCGCGCCGACATCGGCGTCATGATTTCCGCATCGCATAATCCTTACGAAGACAACGGCATCAAGCTTTTCGGCCCTGACGGATACAAGCTTTCCGACGAGCTGGAGATGCAGATCGAGGATCTCCTCGAAAAGGATATGACGGAGCATCTGGCCAAGGCTGCGAATATTGGCCGCGCCAAGCGCGTGGACGGCGTGCATGACCGCTATATCGAACATGCCAAGCGCACGCTGCCGCGCGACGTCACGCTCCAGGGGCTGCGCATCGCCATCGATTGCGCCAACGGCGCGGCCTACAAGGTTGCTCCTGCCGCCCTGTGGGAACTGGGTGCCGAAGTCGTGACCATCGGCAACGAGCCGAACGGTACCAATATCAACCTCAATTGCGGCTCTACCAGCCCGGTGGCGCTTCAGAAGAAGGTTGATGAAGTGCGCGCCGATATCGGCATCGCGCTTGATGGTGACGCCGATCGCGTCATCATCGTCGACGAGACCGGCACGGTCATCGACGGCGACCAGCTGATGGCTGTCATCGCGGAAAGCTGGGCCGATAGCCAGCTGCTGCGCGGCAATGGGATTGTTGCGACCGTGATGTCCAATCTCGGCCTGGAGCGCTTCCTGGGCGAGCGCGGCATGTCCCTGGCCCGCACCGCCGTTGGCGATCGTTATGTCGTCGAGCATATGCGCAAGCACAATTACAATGTCGGTGGCGAGCAGTCCGGTCACATCGTGCTTTCGGACTATGGCACCACAGGCGATGGCCTCGTCGCTGCTCTGCAGATCCTTGCCGCGGTGAAGCGCACTGGCAAGCCGGTTAGCGAGGTCTGCCGGCGCTTCGAGCCGGTACCGCAACTGCTGCGCAATGTCCGCATTTCCGGCGGCCGGCCGCTGGAAGACAATCAGGTGATGAAGGCAATAGCCGATGCCGAAAGCGAGCTTGCCCGCAATGGCCGCCTGGTGATCCGCCCCTCGGGCACCGAACCTTTGATCCGTGTCATGGCGGAGGGTGACGATCGCAGCCAGATCGAGCGCATCGTCGGCGGGTTGATCGACGTAATTTCGAGCGTGCGCACTGCTGCCTGAGCAGCAGGTCGTAATCATCGCGAATTTGGGATGGATGGCCGCCTTCATCGAGGGCGGCCATGTTGTTTCCGCCTCCGGCCAGGTGGCTGATCGTTTATTGGAACATTTCGCCGGGATAGGTGCCCCAGAGCCTGTCTTGCCTGACATAGCCTTTCGCCGAATGCTCCGCGACGGAGACGCGGCACCACGTTCCGGTGCACGACCGCAACCAAAGCAGCACACGCGGCTGCAATTCAGCGATCGTTGCGCCGGCCGGTTCCGGTTTGGTACGCAACAGGGCGTTCTTGCTCAGCCAGGGCGCCACCAGAGCCGAACGTGCTCCTGAGAGAAGAGCGCTGTGCATCCATCCGGTGACGCCGGTATCATCGCGAACCTGCCGCCAATTGCCATACTCGTCGATGATTTCCATCGGAAGGCCGGGCTTCGTATAGATCCATTTGATGGCATAGATCGTTGATGGGCCAACCCGCATGCGCGCCTTATGCGCTTTCACCGAAACAAAGCGGGGGATCGGCAATCCCGTCTCGCGCCCCTTGTTCCATGCGGTGGCGGTAACGGGTTTTTCGGGTGCAGGGTTGGCCAGTGCGCCGGAGCTTAGAAAGACAGAGGCCAAGCATAGGCCGGTGTATAGTTTTCGATAGAAGCTCAAGGCTTACTCCTGAATTACCCCCCCGGACGATGCACTGTAATGGCCGGATTCTTGCAAATTGGTTTAAAGAGCCGGACCGGACTGCGGGCCGGGCCGATGCTCTTGCCACAAGCAAGGAGAAGGCCGGCAGGTCTATCTCGTTCGCGTTATTTGAATATTCTGTAAATCTAATATAAATGTTGGAGTATAATTCGTGAATAAACAGGGTAAATATTCGTAGTTAATCAGGTTTTAACTCCTTTTGCTCATTATCCCCATCATGTCTTTTCGATCGGCAAGCATCTGCTGTGCCAATGGCAAGAAATTTGGAGCCAAAGCCATGATGAAAACCCTGATCGGCGCACTTGCCACTTTGCTTGTCGGCACGTCAGCCTTTTCCGCTGATCTTTATACACCGGAGCCCCAGCAGCCGGCGGAAGTGTCTGTCGCACAGTCCAGCGGCTGGTACCTGCGCGGCGATGTCGGCTACGCCTTCACCAATCTGCGCGGGTCCAACTACTTTCAAGGTTCCAATTCCAGCCTGGTCGATTTTGATAGGGCAAAGCTGGATGGCAACGTTACGCTTGGCGGCGGCGTCGGTTATCAGATCAACAACTATCTGCGTACGGACCTGACGCTGGACTATCTCTTCAAGTCCGACTTCAAGGGTTCCACGAAGGGTGATTGCGGCAGCTGCGGCCCGAACTTCACCGTTGTTCCCGCTACATCGCGTGATCTGGCGTCTCTGACGGCCTATAGCTTGCTCGCCAACGCCTATGTCGACCTCGGTACCTATGGCGTGTTCACGCCTTACGTCGGTGGTGGTCTCGGCGGCACCTATGTCAAGTGGAGCAACTTGAAGAACACCTCGTGCTCGGACGCCAATCCGGACTCGTGCGACGGATCGGTTAGCCATAACGGTCGCGGCAGCTGGCGCTTCACCTACGCGCTGATGGCTGGTACTTCGATAGACCTGACCTGCAATCTCAAGGCCGACGTCGGCTATCGTTACCGCCACGTCGCTGGTGGCGACATGTTCGGCTATGCGGAAAATGGTGGCCCTGGCTACGACAAGGGCATCAACCTGCATGAAGCCCGCATCGGTGCCCGCTACACCTTCGGCGGCTGCCAGACCGCAAGCTACATGCCGCCGGCCGAGATCCCGATCCAGCCCGTCTACAAGTAAGCGCCCTTCGCGCAAGCCTTTGAAAAGCCGTCCGGTTTCCCCCGGGCGGCTTTTGCTTTTTCTCCTTCCCCGTTAAGCAATTTTCCCATGCCTTAAAGCTTCATTAACCATGAATTCCCTATGGTTAATGAAATGAGAATGGCGGCTTCCCGGTCTTGCACCCTCTTTCGGGTGCTGGAGAGACCAGGAAAGCGACCAATTCGATATGCGGGCATCCGCAGAAAGATGGAAGGCGAGGGGGTAATGATCCGTTTCGACGCTTTGGCGCTGGCCGCAGCGATGGCAGGCGCATCGGCGGGCGCTGCCCTTGCCGGCGATGCGCCGCCGCCGGAAATCAAGATGGCGGAAGTGAGTGTCAAGGATGCCAAGGGATGGTATGTCCGCGGCGATGTCGGCTATGCCGTCAACGCCAGCCGTACCGATACCAAGTTCCGCGCCTTCGATCCGACCGGTGGCGACTATAATTCGGGCAGTTTTGATTCCAATCGCTTCGGCGGCGATTTCTCAGGCGGCCTTGGCGTCGGCTATCAATTCAACGATCTGTTTCGCGCTGATGTTACCGGCGATTTCTTTAGTGGCGACTATGATGGCCATGTGTCGAGCGGCTTGCCGTGCTCCGGCGGGGCAGGCGGCACCGGTTGCTCCACCAAGGCGCGCTCTTCGTTCAGGGCCGGCAGCCTGATGGTCAACGGCTATGTCGACCTTGGAACCCTTGCGGGCTTCACGCCCTATCTGGGTGCGGGCCTTGGCGCGACCCGCATTTCGTGGAGCAATGTCAATACCATCGGCTCCTGTGTCGACGGCGTCTCTGGCTGCGGTGGTGCGGCTTCGGTCAGTACGCGCTATCCCGGTGATAGCGATTGGCGCATGACCTACGCGCTGATGGCCGGCGTGGCCTATGAGGTTGCGCCGAATGTGAAGGTTGACCTTGGCTATCGCTTCTCCCATGTCGCCGGCGGCGACATGTTTGGCTATTCGGCTGCCGATACGGCCGCAGGTGCAGGCGGCGCCATGGGGCGTGACGGCGCGCTGTCGCGCCACGAAATTCGAATCGGCCTGCGGATTACCACCTGGTAGGTTGGGCGCTTATGGCGCCGTCAGGATGTAGGCGATACGCCGGAAGAAATCCAAGGTACGGAACAGATGCGCGGGTACACGTCGCCATGGCGGAGCCTTGGCGGCACGATAGTCGCGGCGCCAGCCGATCATGGTGCTTCTTTGCAGCCGGCTGAAGCCGACAATATTGGTACGGGTGGTGAATATGGACGTATGCATGTCCCAGCCGCGCTCGACTGCGACATCCCAGGGCAGCGACATGACGGCCAACGCCTTGACGATCTTTTCCGCACCCTTGCGTGTCACGAGGTAGCAGGCCGTCGAACCCTGCGGCCCGAAAAGGCATCGGCCGACGACATCACCCTTGCTGCTGTTGGTCATGGGACGGAAACCGTTCCAGCGGTGATTGACGAGCTTGATCAGATCGGCGGTTGGCGCCGCTTCTTTGGCCGCCGCAGCGCGAGCCAGGAAATCCGCATCCAGGGCCACGTCATCTTCGATGATCACGGCCATATCGTCGCCGCCCGCCAGAAACTGGCGCAAGGCCATCAGATGGCTTCGATAGCAGCCGTATTCGCCGGGCAGTATGGTTCGGCCATGGCGTCGCTCAAAGCGGGCGTGATCGACATCGATCCACTGGTCGCGCGGGATAAGCGCGCCATCCACGCCGTTGATTCTTTCAAACCGGAAGCCGAATTCGCCGCTCTGCCGCTCGATTTCCGCCAGCCTGTCCACTGCCCGGTCGATATTGATCAGATAGACAGGGATAGGCTGCGTGAGGACGAGCGGGCTTTCGGCGAGTGCAGTGAGAGACATCGAGCACACTTGTTGTTTTCCGTCGGCGCAAATCAATCCGCACCGGAACTTATATGATTGCGCATCGGCACATAAACCAGTCTTTGCAGTGTTTAATTTAACTCAACTCCATTGCGTGTACCTTGCCCTCTCGTCAAACTTCACACACAGATTTGTGATCTTATGACGCGCGCGCATTTTGCTGTTGCGCTCACTGGCGGCTTCCAATATATCCGGCGGCGGGACACTCCTCCCCAACGAGGAGCTTTCTATCTGAGAGGATAGCATTATGACTAAGCTCGCCAAGCCGGACATCCGTCCGAATAATACCCATTTCTCTTCTGGTCCATGCTCGAAGCGTCCCGGTTGGACGCTTAACGCTCTTTCCGACGCGGCCCTGGGCCGTTCGCACCGTGCGAAGGTCGGCAAGGCCAAGCTGAAGCAGGCCATTGATCTTACCCGCGAAATTCTCCAAGTGCCGGCGGACTACCGCATCGGCATCGTTCCCGCCTCGGACACCGGCGCTGTCGAAATGGCGCTCTGGTCGCTGCTCGGCGAACGTGGCGTCGATATGGTCGCCTGGGAAAGCTTCGGCGCCGGCTGGGTTACCGACGTCGTCAAGCAGCTGAAGCTCAAGGACGTCCGGAAGCTCGAAGCCGGTTACGGCGAGCTGCCTGATCTTTCCACGATCGATTTCGATCGTGACGTGGTTTTCACCTGGAACGGCACCACTTCCGGCGTCCGTGTTCCGAACGGCGATTTCATTCCGGCCGACCGCAAGGGGCTGACGATCTGCGACGCCACATCGGCGGCTTTCGCTCAGAACCTCGATTTCGCCAAGCTCGATGTCGTCACCTTCTCCTGGCAGAAGGTTCTGGGCGGCGAGGGCGCTCATGGCGTCATCATCCTGTCGCCGCGCGCCGTCGAGCGTCTGACCACCTATCAGCCCGTCTGGCCGCTGCCGAAGATCTTCCGCATGACCAGCGGCGGCAAGCTCATCGAAGGTATCTTCACCGGTGAGACGATCAACACGCCGTCGATGCTCTGCGTCGAGGATTATATCGATGCTCTGCTCTGGGCCAAGGATCTCGGCGGTCTCAAGGCTCTGATCGGCCGTGCTGACGCCAACGCCAAGGTCATTCACGACTTCGTCGCCGCCAATGGCTGGATTGCCAATCTCGCCGCCAAGGTCGAGACACAGTCCAATACGTCGGTCTGCCTGAAGATCGTCGACAAGGACGTTGCTGCTCTCGATGAAGACGGTCAGGCGAATTTCGCCAAGGGTCTGGTCGCGCTCCTCGAAAAGGAAGGCGTCGCCTATGACGTCGGCCACTATCGTGATGCCCCGTCTGGCCTGCGTATCTGGGCCGGCGCTACCATCGAGGCTTCCGACATGCAGAAGCTGATGCCTTGGCTCGCCTGGGCTTTCGAAACGCAGAAGGCAATGCTCTCCCAGGCTGCTGCCTGAGGTTTGAAGCGTTTACGGCTCCGCCGATAGGGCGGAGCCCAGCATTCCGAATTCATCGTTACCCGACCTTTTTCAGGAGGCCTACCATGGCACCTCGCGTTCTCGTATCCGACGAACTGTCGGAAACCGCCGTCCAGATCTTCCGCGATCGCGGCGTCGAAGTCGATTTCCAGCCGCAGCTTGGCAAGGACAAGGACAAGCTGTTCGAAATCATCGGCAATTATGATGGTCTCGCCATCCGTTCCGCCACCAAGGTGACGGAGAAGATCATCGAGGCGGCGAAGAATCTCAAGGTCGTCGGCCGCGCCGGCATCGGCGTCGACAATGTCGATATTCCGGCCGCATCGCGCCGCGGTATCATCGTCATGAACACGCCGTTCGGCAATTCGATCACCACGGCCGAGCACGCCATCGCGCTGATGTTCGCCGTTGCCCGCCAGCTCCCGGCTGCCGATGCCTCGACCCAGGCCGGCAAGTGGGAAAAGTCGAAGTTCATGGGTGTCGAAATCACCGGCAAGACGCTCGGCATCATCGGTGCCGGCAATATCGGCTCCATCGTCATTGCCCGGGCACTCGGCCTGAAGATGCATGTGCTTGCCTACGACCCGTTCCTGTCAAAGGAGCGCGCCGAGGAAATGGGTGTGACCAAGGTCGAACTCGACGAGCTTTTCGCTGGCGCCGACTTCATCACCCTGCACGTGCCGCTGACCGACAAGACCCGCAACATCATCGACGCCAGCGCGATCGCCAAGATGAAGCAGGGCGTTCGCATCATCAACTGCGCCCGTGGCGGCCTCGTCGATGAGGCAGCTCTTGCCGCCGCAATCAAGTCTGGCCATGTCGCCGGCGCTGCCTTCGACGTCTTTGAAGTCGAGCCGGCCAAGGAAAGCCCGCTGTTCGGCCTGCCGAATGTCGTCTGCACGCCGCATCTCGGTGCCTCCACCACGGAAGCACAGGAGAACGTCGCGCTGCAGGTGGCCGAGCAGATGGCCGATTACCTCGTCAAGGGCGCCGTCTCCAACGCCATCAACATGCCCTCGATCACCGCCGAGGAAGCGCCGATCCTGAAGCCGTTCATCAGGCTTGCCGATGTTCTCGGCGCCTTTGTCGGCCAGGTCACGGATGATCCGATCAAGGAAATCGAAATCCTCTACGACGGCGTCACCGCGAACATGAACACCAAGGCCCTGACGAGCGCGCTGCTTGCTGGCCTGATCCGCAATCAGGTCGCCGACGTCAACATGGTTTCGGCACCGATCATGATCAAGGAAAAGGGCGTCGTCCTTGCCGAAGTGAAGCGCGACAAGACCGGTGTCTATGACGGCTATATCAAGCTGACGGTCACCACCGACAGCATGACGCGTTCCGTTGCCGGTACTGTCTTCTCGGATGGCAAGCCACGCTTCATCCAGATCAAGGGTATCAACCTCGATGCCGATGTCGGCAACCACATGGTCTATCTCGCTAATACCGACGTACCCGGCATGATCGGCTTCATCGGTACGACGCTCGGCTCCGCTGGCGTCAACATCGCCAACTTCCAGCTCGGCCGCGACAAGCAGGGTGGCGACGCCATCGCGCTGCTTTATGTCGATGGTCCGATCAGCGATGAGGTGCTTGCCAAGCTGACGGCGCATCACGCGATCCGCCAGGCCAAGCCGCTGGTATTCAACGTCGACTAAACCTCTTCGCCTCTACCAGGGGGCGAGGGCATTCATCTGCTCCTCCCAAGAGCCAATCCCGAAACCCGGTGCGACGCAAGTTGCGCCGGGTTTCTTTCATTGTTGCAAGGGTTGTGGATAAGTCGTTCCGGCGGACTATCGAGCTTTGCCAAACGGGCCTATCTCTTTGCCATGGAGGCTTTGCGGAAGAACATTCTCGGGGAAGGAATGGGCACGCCGATCGAGTGGCTGGCAAAGCCCGTCTCGATTGCGATCGTGCTTTTTGCGCGGGCCATTACGGCGGTGAGGGCAATCTGGCCCGAGAGCGGCATGAATACCCGCCGCTGCATCTACTTCGCCAATCATTCCAGCCATGGCGATTTCATCCTGATCTGGGCGGTGTTGCCACCCAGGCTGCGCCGGCGCGTTCGGCCTGTTGCCGGCGCCGATTACTGGCTGAAATCCTCTCTCAACAGCTTCATCGGCCGCGATGTCTTCAATGCAGTGCTGATCGAGCGGGACCGGGAAGCGCGCAAGGAAGATCCGGTTACGCAGATGACGCAGGCCTTGGATGACGGTTCATCCCTGATCCTGTTTCCCGAGGGCACCCGCAATCTGACCGAGGTGCCGCTGCAGCCGTTCAAGAGCGGGCTCTACCATCTCGCCCAGGCTCGTCCGGATATCGATCTCGTTCCCGTCTGGATCGATAATCTCAATCGCGTCATGCCCAAGGGCGAGTTCGTGCCCATTCCGCTGATCTGCACAGTTACCTTCGGCGAGGCCCTGCACATCGGCGAGGCCGAAGAGAAGGCGGATTTCCTGGCGAGGGCCGAAGCGGCCCTGCTGGCGCTTGCGCCGAAGCGGGCGGGGGATTGAGCATGAGTGCTGCCAGCGCCGATCTGATCCATCTCGTTCTCGGCATTTTCGGCGTGCTGATCGTCGCCTCCATCGTCGGCTATGTGCTCGAACAGCGCCTGTCGCCCGACGGATCGAATGCGGCGATCGAAAATCTGAATGCGCGCATTAAGGCCTGGTGGGTTATGGTGGTGCTGATCGGCATCGCCTTCGTGGCCGGACGTGCCGGCGTCATCCTGCTCTTCGCCTTCTGCTCCTTTGCCGCGCTGCGCGAATTCGTGACGCTGATCAACACAAAGCGGGCCGACCATTGGGCGCTGGCCGCCGCCTTCTTCGTCGCCGTTCCGGTGCAATATTATCTGCTCTGGGCCGAGCAATACGGCATCTATTCGATCTTCATTCCTGTCTACGCCTTCCTGTTCATGCCGATCATCGCGGTGCTGCGCGGTGATACCGAGCGGTTTCTCGTGCGTATCGCCGAGGTGCAATGGGCGCTGATGATCTGCGTCTTTTGCGCCTCGCACGTGCCGGCGCTGCTCACTCTGCATATTCCGGGCTATGAAGGCCGCAACGTGCTGCTGATCGCCTTCCTGGTGATCGTTGTGCAACTGAGCGACGTGTTGCAATATGTCTGGGGCAAGCTCTTCGGCAAGACGAAGATCGCGCCGCGGCTGTCGCCCTCGAAGACGGTCGAAGGCTTTGTCGGCGGAGTTGTCAGTGCCTCGCTGATCGGCGCGGCGCTCTGGTGGGTGACACCGTTCACGCCGCTGCAGGCCGGGCTACTGGCCTTCGTCATTACGATCATGGGCTTTTTCGGCGGGCTGGTGATGTCGGCGATCAAGCGAGATCGCGGGGTCAAGGATTGGGGTCACCTGATCGAAGGTCATGGCGGGCTGATCGACCGGCTGGATTCGGTCGTCTTCTCGGCGCCCATCTTCTTCCACCTCGTTCGCTTCTGGTGGTCCGTGTCATGAGCGGCCGGCTGAAAGCACTTGCCGGCAGCAGCATCGTGCATGTGCTTTTCGCGCTCCTCGCCATGGGCGGCTGGGCCGTCTTTGCCAATCGCGCGCATCCGATGCCGCGTCCTTTGATTGCCGGTCTTGTGCAGGGCGTGCTGTCGGGCTGCCTGACACTGTTTCTGAAGTCTGCCGTCGAGGCTCTATCGAAGCGGTTCAATGGCTTTACCGTCCTCTGGGCGCCGCCGCTGATTGCGTGCCTGGGCTCTGCGGCGATCCTGGTGACCATCCATGCCTTGAGCGGCACACCGGAGATCCTGAAGACGATTGCCGTGCCGCTGCTGGTGTCGTCGAGCTATGCGGCGATCTACAATTATTCGATTTCCGGCGGAAGGCGTCGAAGCATGACAGGTGAGAGCCATGGCGGGTGAGGGGATAGGAGACAGGCGGCCATTGGCCAGCCGCAATACGCGATGGGCGCAAGCCCTGGCGCGGCGCATGACCGCGCTTTCGATCACACCGAACCAGATATCGCAGGCGAGCATGGCGATGGCAGCGCTGGCCGGCGCCAGCTTCTGGCTTTCCGGCTCTGGCGGCACGGGGACGCGCGTGCTGCTGCTGCTCCTCGGGGCCTTGTTCTGCCAACTGCGGCTGCTCTGCAACCTGCTTGATGGAATGGTGGCAGTCGAAGGCGGCAAGGGGGAAGCCGATGGGCCCTTCTGGAACGAATTTCCGGACCGCATTGCCGACATCCTGATTTTCGCTGGCATCGGCTACGGCATCACGTCTCCCGGGCTCGGCTGGGCTGCCGCCGCCTTTGCCGTGCTGACGGCCTATGTCCGCGAGCTCGGGCGCGCGACAGGCAATCCCAGCGATTTCGGCGGGCCCATGGCCAAGCAGCACCGCATGGCCGTCACCACCGCGGCGGCGCTCCTCTCCGTTGTCGAGGCCTTGTGGACCGGCGGCATGTGGATCTTGACCATTGCGCTGTGGATCGTCGCGGTCGGGTCGGCCGTCACCGTGCTGCGCCGTGGGCGCAATCTGATCGGGCATTTGAAAGCCAGGGGGTGATTCGCATATCCGCCTGCCCCTTGCGCCGGATGGCAATCCTTTCTATATCCCTCCACAATTGAGGTGGGCCGCAAAGAGCGGCCGATACGCCCCGCATGATGAAAATTCGCCGCTTTTGCATGGCATCCAGCGGTGAGAAGCATGATCCCAAAAAGTGTGTAGCGGTTTTTGGGTAAGATCATGCGAAATCAAATAGAGAGAGCGTGACGGCTTTTCGCAGAAAAGTCATTCCGCTCGGCAGCATCGAAGATCGTTCAAGACTGGCGGCAACGACCGTGAATACACTGGATTTTGACAAGAGGCCGGAAGATACCCGCGTCGTCGTCGCCATGTCGGGCGGTGTCGACAGCTCCGTCGTTGCCGGCATTTTGAAGCAGCAGGGCTATGATGTGCTCGGCATTACGCTGCAGCTCTATGATCATGGAGCAGCCGTTCATCGCGCCGGCTCCTGTTGCGCCGGCCAGGATATCGACGACGCGCGCCGCGTCTGCGAAACGCTCGGCATCCCGCACTACGTGCTCGATTATGAAAAGCGCTTCCGCGAGACGGTGATCAACCCCTTCGCCGAGAGCTATGTTGCCGGCGAGACGCCGATCCCCTGCGTCGCCTGCAACCAGACAGTCAAGTTCGCCGACCTTCTGCTGACCGCCAAGGAGCTCGGCGCCGATGCTCTGGCGACCGGCCACTACATTCGCTCGCGCCCGAACCCATCCGCCGACAATCCCGGCCGCCGTGCGCTTTACCGCCCGGCCGATGCCGATCGCGACCAGAGCTACTTCCTCTTTGCCACCACGCAGGAGCAGATCGACTATCTGCGCTTTCCGCTTGGCGGCATGCCGAAGGCCGAGACGCGCGCGCTTGCCGAGGAAATGGGCCTCGTCGTCGCCAAGAAGGCCGACAGCCAGGACATCTGTTTCGTGCCGCAAGGCAAGTATTCCGACGTGATCGCCAAGCTGAAGCCGAATGCGGCGCTCGCCGGCGAGATCGTGCATCTCGATGGCCGTGTGCTCGGCCAGCATGAGGGTATCCTGCACTATACGATCGGCCAGCGCCGCGGCATCGGTGTCGCCACCGGCGAGCCGCTTTATGTCGTCTATCTCGATGCCCGCTCGCGCCGCGTCATCGTCGGCCCGAAGGAAGCGCTGGAAACGCACCGCGTCTATCTGCGTGATGTCAACTGGCTCGGCGACGAGCCGTTGGCTCAGGCGGCTTCCGGCGAGGGTTTTGCCTGCTACGCCAAGGTCCGCTCCACCCGCGCGCCATCGCCGGCCGTGCTGCACATCGACGCTAGCGGCATCTATGTCGACCTGACGATCGGCGAGGCAGGCGTTGCGCCCGGACAGGCCTGCGCGCTCTATTCGGCGCCGGGTGACGACGCCCGTGTCTATGGCGGCGGCTTCATCGAACGCTCCGAGCGTGAGCCGGTCGCCGAGGCCTCGCTGAAGGCTCTGCTGGCCAGCCCGGTCGCTGCTTGACGGCCGGTCGGCTTTGGTAATGAGAAAGCACTGATTTTTCCACATCATCCGCTTGACACAAAGCCGAGCCGCACCTTATAAGCCGCTCAACCGACGGGCCAACGCTTTTCGAGCGGTGGTTCGTTTGACCTCTACGCATGATATTCAGAGATCAAGCGTTGATATGGCGGAGTAGCTCAGTAGGTCAGAGCAGAGGAATCATAATCCTTGTGTCGGGGGTTCAAATCCCTCCTCCGCTACCATCAAAACACCAGGTAGTTTTCGGTCGGCGAATGCGGTTTGTAAGCGGACGCGACTTTCTGGAATTTTGACACGAACTTCCGGAAGTTTTGAAATCGCCTCACGGCTGCTTCAAGGGCCGTTGCAACCGCCTTTAGTCGCCAACCTTCACACGACGCATGTCCGTACTCCTTGGCGATCGGTTTCTTCGCGTTGGTATCCAATCTACCCGTTGAATACGTCAAATAAACAAGCTGAACTTGCCATCCCGGGAGAGCGTCCGGGTTGTCTGAACATTGTTTATGGAATGAATTTACCGGCTGTAGCTTGAAACAAACTAGCGAGGTCGACCTGCTATCCGTACCTGATATTAGGTGGCGATCATCCTAGACGAAGTGTCCCGTTTCCGCTTTTCGAAAGGCGCTTCGATTAGCCGGAAGGCGAAGAATGCAATCGTGATACTGAGGGCGACGGCGACTATGCCGGCGGCAATGGCCTCCCAAGTAGTTAGATCTTTAGCTGCTACCGTTCTGAGCCGGAGAAGTACTGGCTCATGCCATATGTAAAGCGCGTAGCTGAGAACTCCGGTAAATTGCGACAAGCGGATGGCGCGCCTTGAAACGGGTCCTCCCGTCTTACCCGATGCAACATGGCTCTCGAAAAGCAAGATGCAGGACAGGGCGATGCTGGCCGTGAACGTTGGGCCTACGTTCTGGGCGTACCAGCTGAAGGTGGCGTGGTCGCTGCCATAGGAAGCCTGCACGAACACGTACGCACTTACGATGTAAGATAGCGACATAATGGCTAGCCCTATCGGCAGCGTCGGGGTACGGTTTAGTATCCGACTTGCACCGGGCACGATCCAATTTGCCAGGATCCCGATCATGAACAGATCGATGTTCGCGATCAAAGGCACGTATACGCGGCTTAGCCATCCCAAATTTTGCGTTTCCGCAAGCACCCACCATCTGTAGGCAAAGCCCAGCGCGGCTATCATTGCGATCAGAAGCCAAGGTGGCAAAACTCTTGCGATGTTGGTTAGGACAAAAATTAGGAGAGGCGCCATCGCGTAAAATGCCATCTCCGTCTGGATGGACCAAAGTGCAGATATTACAGGGGTAGGAGCCTCCAAATGAAGCGAAAATGTCGCCAGGGCGGCTATTTCCCATAAATGGTTGGCCGTATAGATCTGCGGATCGACCAGTACCGAGACAATCAGCAGGACTGCGTAGTACATCGGCACAATTCGCATAGCTCGGTTCCAGTAGAACTTTCTTACGCTCTCTCGCGAGTGCATATAACGTCCGCTGTAGAACCCTTTGCCCATGAGGTAGCCCGAAAGCACGAAGAAAATCCAGACGCCTGCCCAGGGCGAACCCATGAGCAGCCATATTGGATTTGAACGTTCAAGTCGCTCAGGCATTCCCGATGGAACGAAGACGACTGCCAACGCGTGACCTGCTATGACCAACATGCAGGCATAAGCTCGCAGAGACAGTAGCGGGTCGAGACCACGGGTCGGTACGGGTACCATTCTTCGAAGGGTTGCTTCCGACTCTGGCAACGCGAGATAAAACAAGGATGCGCTGGCCATCAAAAACAAGAGGCGGAAACCTGTGAAAATTGGCCACGCAGGCAAGGTACGATCCGCAAGTATCACCAAGATCTCGGGCCGCAGCGGCTCGCATACGAGAAATGCGAGGAAGAACAGCACCGACAATATCGTATAATTTGTGTGCATTTTTTGCACGAATTACGACCGCCCAATTTTGCAATCTAAGAATAGCTTTCGTAGGCAAGCGCCCCTGAGGTCACAATAGGAAATGGCGGCTTGTTTCTTAATATTTCTGATTGTTGCCCTCCTGCGACAGGCGAGGTTGCCCTAGTCGCTCTCAAGATCAACTGTCTTCCAGCGCTCGATCTGCTGAAAATACTTATCTCTCAGATACACTTTTCCATCCTCCAAATGCTGTGCGCATGGCGGTTCGTGATTGGTCAAATTACGGGTTTCTATGAGCCAGCAACATTAGCCACCATGGCTGGCAGCGTCATCGCTCTCGTCTCGTTTGTTCTTGTTGAGGAAAGAGTCAAGCGTTGTGAAATCCCAAGAATGCCGCCCAGCTCGATCGCGAGTAGCGGCTGTAGAGAGGCGGAATAAGAAACGCATCCGTGAATGGGGCGCGCGCTTAGTCGCTCGCATCGAAGGTGGCAAAAAAGCGACTATTCGGGAGATAAAATGAGAAACGCAGCCAACGAACAGGCAAACCTTGGCGCCCCGCCAATCAATGCTGGAAGGGGGCGTTTCCAGGCCTTATGGAGGTTTGCCTAAGGTTTTCCCTGCAGGGCAAACCTGGGATTGGATTTTTGCCGCCTCTGAAGATAGATAGTGCCGATTGTCGAGGTTGCTGCCTTCTGAGCTGCCGTTGGACTTTCAATGACTTGAAGGTCCTGAACGCAGTTTCAAAGCCATTTTGAGCGCAGTTTTCAAATTCGCCCCGGCCCGCCTCCGGTCGCACATTTTTACTCTGGCCGTGTCAAACTTTATGGCTCACGCGTTCCTACATCGCCTCGATGAAGGCTTTGATTTTTTAGGTTTTTTCAGCCGATCCCAGATATTCCCGGCTCTTCCCGCATATTCCGGTTACCAGTGGCGGACAACAGCCGTTTCTCAATCATTGATATCACAACAGTATTCTTCGCCTGCTTCGCACATGCCTAGCGAACTCTGTACACCTATTTCCATGCCGACTAATCGTCAGAACATGGCCGCCCCGCGACCTCAATCTTCCTTCATCGGTATTTCGGCTTCCTTGACCGCCTTGATAAATGCCAGCCGGGCTTGTTCGGGAGTGCGCTTGCCGCTGATCACGTCGGCACAGACGGACAAGGCGTGGTCCAAGGCCGGAGCTTCTTCAAGCGGCCAATCTTCGATGAGCGCCCAGCTGGCGGCCTGAGTCGTGTCGATGACGACCCATTCGTCCGGTTTCTCAAGAGCGATGGTGACCGCCTTGCTCCATTTTCTCTGCGTCACGGAAAACCCTCGAATTCGTGGATGCCTGTCGCCTGTCTCATAGGCCGATTCATCTTGCGTGGCGAGGTGGTTTTGTTCGGGAGGGGAGGCGCGCCGGGCGTTTTGCGGAGGTGGGATGACAGGACAAGCGGAAACAAAGTCTGTCGTCGCAGTGCATGGCTGCTCGATCATAGCCCGCCGCCGTAGCGGCGGCCCTTACATGAATTGAACGCCGAGGCTGTTGATCTTTCGCCAGCGGACTTCGCAGGCCATGAGCCTGTTGTCAGCGAGTTGGAGATTGAAGCTGCTTGGGGCTGAGAGCGGGTTTTCGATCTGGATCATCGCACCCGTATCAGAGAGATTTCTGACGATGCAGTCGAAGACCGAGCGTCCATCGTTGAAGATGATCTTGGCTCCGAGAAGTGTCCGCTTTCGCGCGGCTGTTCGGCTTTCTGGCGAGGATTCGGTCATCGCTTTGGTTCCGGATATAGTTTTACTAATCTGTTATGTTCTAATATCGCAAAAGTTAATATGATACTTCCGCACGGACGTTTTTCACCTGTTCGAGCGCTCGCGGCAAAGCTGCGAAATGTCGCTATTGGATGCTGTCGCGGGTGATGGCTGCGGCTTCGGATCACGAAGTTCGGCAGTGTCAATTTGCAGAATTGTCGGCTAGCCCTCAGGCGGATATCCCTTGTAAACCTAGCGTGCCTCGAGCGGGGCGAACAAGTTGCCTCTACTTGCGTTGTATTTCCAGACAGTCAACGCAAATCCGCGCAACATGCCTTGCAAGACGAAACACGCTCTGGCACCGTGCCGCCGCAGGGGAACGGGGTTTTCAATGAGATTATTTTTAGCGGCGGCTACTGTTTTGGTGATCGCCAATTCTGTAATGGCCGCTGATGATCCGGTAACAAATGCGTACCGGGTCTGTAAGATGATAGACAATACTGGCTTGTTCACTGCACCGTGTCAGGTTTCCAGCCGGAAATACACGGTGACTGCGACGATCGACCTCCCGACTGCCGATGCCAGGAAAGCTTGCACACAGATCGTCGGTGTCGTTTCTTCGAAGGGATTTCATTTCCTCAACGCAGAATGGACCGTGCAGATCAAGTCGCCGACCGGCGGCGACAAGCCCGTTGCATCCTGCAGGTTGCCGAAATGACAACTCTAGGCTGAAGCATTCAGCTCTTCCTCAGCAAAGGCGAGCTGCAATTCCATCTGAATAGCATGCATGAAGAGGGCGGCTTGCCGCGAGATTTCGTCCTCGTCCATTCCCTGCTCTTTCAAGGCGGCGGCAAAACCTGCCATTTCCGAGCGCCAGAAACGATTGGCTTCCTCGCCGTGAAGCTGCAGCAGGGCGTTGGCACACCGCCTGATATCGCTGGTACGCCTGTCGGCCGGGAATGCTAAAAGCGACATAATCTCTCCGTCAATGGCGTGGCGAATCGCCTGCCTTTGTTGGAACAATCGCTTGCAGTGGTTCACAAAAGATGAATGGCTTCTTGTTGAATTCCAATCGCTTGCGGCGTGAAGTGAGGATTTCACTGCATGACGGATATGCCCGCCTCCCGCGCCGCCCGGATCAGGGCTTCCCGTGCGGCTTCCGGCGGGGCGGCACCCAGCATGGCCTCGAGGCACACGCGGACCGCGGCGACATATTCTTCGCCGTTTTCAAGCGGCCAATGCTCCAGCAGAAGTTCAGCGACCTGGTGTACCGAATTGACGCGGCGGTAGCCGCCATCCTCTCCAAGTACAAGGGTCACCGCTGGAAATGGCCGTAAAGTGTTTCGTTTCAAAACGCATTACCTCCGAAACGTAAATGCTTCGGTAAGCCTGCAAGAAGCGTTCCTTATGGCGCGCGATCCTGCCCGGCGTTACGGTTTTGCCCGCCGATGGCGGCGCTACGATCGACAGCCTCCCGCGAACACCCGATGGCGGGCAGGCAGGCTCCGGGGTTCGTGGTGGCTATTGACGCCTATGGCTCGCCTGACGAATTTTTCCGTGCGCGAACCCGGACGGGGCGGCTTGTTCTATTTGGCAGAAGCATGGGACGCCCCAAGCAAACGACGCCCGATATACTCCGGCAAGCCGGAAGCACAACTTCGTTCTGCGACTGGAAAGGAATGTCAGACCTAATCCAGCACGCCGGCTTCGGCGCAGGCTTCAACAAACACGTGTCTCGCCTGCTCGTGCAGGAGCGGATTATCGCTGGCGGCGCCGCAGAGATCCGTGGCGGAATGGTATTTCTCACCCCGTATGGTCGGCCAACGAAAGAGAAGATGATTTAGAGCTTCCCTCGGGCTTCTTATCGTTTCCGGCATGCCATAGCCGATACGCAGATATACAGGTCCAGGCCAGCGAACGTCGCTGGTTTCAGCAGTCATGTTCATTTCTATGGTGCTCCGACATCGTTACCCAAACTCCCGCGACCGGAAAAGGTTTCGAAGTTTTTCGGAAAATCGACTGGAGCACTCTGCGGATCGAACCCCGCCGCAGGCACCAAACGGCTCGCGGCGGGATATTCCAATGACAGCATGTGGCGCCGTAGACCGCGCAATTACTGGCAGTCGGAAACGACGATCTTGCAATGTGGGCAGTTGTCCAGCGCCATGCGTTCGGCTTCGCGCTTGCTGGTGCCGTAGCCGATGCCGTAGTTGACGCGGTCGCCGACATAGGCGCCGCATGTCTCGAACCAGACGGCTGTCTTGCAGGAATCGTTGCCCGCCGAACGGCATTCCTTGATCGCATTATGCTCGGCCTCAGACCTGCTGGAGCCCCAACCCACGCCATAGCCGGCTTCGCTTGCGGAAAGGCCCTGCTGGTCGTCGACGGCGATTGCGCCGAAGGCCAGTGCTGACGATGCGAAGGCACACGAAATCAATGCTGCGGCGAGCGCCGCGCGAATGTTCTTCTTCATGATTAAATCCCCGAAAACCCAGATAACCCGGGCCTAACTGGTATATATCGCGCCATCATCAGGACAAGGCGGCTCACGGCTCCATTTTTGGGTGGATGTGGAGACGTCGTGACTTCCTGGAAGCCGGAAAAACGGGCGCTACAGTGCAATGATCAGGAGAGCGAGCAGGAGTAGAACCGCCAGTCCCGTGAAAATGAGGCGTAAAACGCCCCGCAATATTATTGCGAGGACAATCGCGACAAGCAGGGCAACGATCATGGAGGTATTTTATTGAACGACGGGCGTCTCGATCGGCACGCTGGCCTCCATCGCCGCCGCCACGAAACTGTTTCTGGCTTCCAGCGCGTATCCGTGGCCGCTCTCGACGTCGGCGCAAATCTGCAATGCCATCAGGAAGGCTTTGCCTTCCGCCACGGGCCAGGCGTTCAGCAGCATATCCAGCGCTTCCTTCGCATTGGCGACGGTGTAGACCTTCCCGGTACGCTTGCAGATGACCATGATGGGATAGTTCCAGTCTTTAGTGCTCATGGTACGAGGCTCCGATCCGACGACGCTGGAATTAATGCTACGTTGCGCGAAATCTCAAGTTAATTTCATGAAGGTATCTGGTGCAGTCTGGAATCGTTTCAATTGCACTCAGGCTAATTCAACCGTTGGTTCGATCAACTCTATAGTTACGAATCCGGATGTCGTGTTTTCGGCGGCTGCGCCAGAGGGAAGAGACATGGGGAGCTTTACGGAGATTGAGGAACGGGCCGAGAAGCGCAAGGGTGGGCCGGACGCGCTGAAGGCGTTGATGCCGAAGACGCCGAACCACGATGCCTTGCGCGCCCTGCCGGATGACCGCATCTTGTCGGAGATGACGCGCTATGTCTTTTATGCAGGCTTCGTGCGTAACATCATCGATGCCAAATGGCCCGGCTTCGAAGCGGCCTTCTCCGCTTTCGATCTCGCCTTTCTCAATTTCGCGCCTGACGACTATTGGCATGATCTGACTTCCGATGCGCGTGTTGTGCGCAACGGCGCCAAGATCATGTCGGTACAAAAAAACGCGCAGTTCATCCGCCAGATCGCCGATGAGCATGGCAGCGCCGGCCGCTTTTTTGCCGATTGGCCGATCACCGACCATATCGGCCTGCTCGCCGTGCTTGATAAGAGGGCCGATCGTCTCGGCGGCATGAGCGGGCAATATCTCCTGCGGGCTATCGGCCGCGACAGCTTTGTCATGAGCCATGATGTTCTCGTCTGCCTGCGCCTTTCCGGCCTGCCGATCTCGGAGGGCAAGCCCGGCAAGAAGGATCTGAGGCTGATCCAGGATCAGTTCAATGCCTGGCATGCCGAGACCGGGCTGCCGCTCACCTATCTCTCGCGCATCTGCGCCTTCTCCGTCGGAATGCCGGGAGAAGAGGATGACGTCTGATTGACCTGCTGCCCCTCGGGCTGGATCGACTGCCACACTGGGCTCGGCGCCTAAGAGTGCATTTTCGATTCGACTCATCTATGTCTCAACCATCAGGGAATGGTGAGGATATCGATGGCAAACCGGGAAATCGACATAGCGTCCATGGCGAGCAGGGGCCGTGCAACGGCGTTTATCGGCATCATTGCCCTTATCGCCCTCGTCATGCTTGTCTTAAGCTCATGGTACACGATTGATCAGGGTGAGCGCGGCGTCATCCTGCGCACCGGCGCCATGGTCGGCACGGCCGAACCGGGCCTGCATTTCAAGCTGCCCTGGATCGAGACCGTCGTCAAAATCCCGGTGACGCAGCAGGTGACCTACTGGACCTGCCAAAGCGGCGGGAACTGCGAGAATAACGAGCATCCGCAGATGCAGGCCTATTCGCAGGACCAGCAGCCTGCCGACATGCGCGTGACCATCTCCTGGCATGTGCCGCCGGATGCGGTTGAGCATGTCTATTCGGAATTTGGTTCGATCGGCAATCTGGAATCACGGCTGATTGCCCGGCGTGCGCCGCAGGATGTTAAGACGGTGTTCGGCAAGTTCACCGCCGCCTCCGTCATCCAGAACCGGGCGCAGTTCAACACCGATGTGCAGGCGGCGATCGAGGCGGGCATTCAAGGGCCGGTGCAGATCGACAGCGTGCAGGTGGAGAATATCGATTTCTCCGATGCCTATGAGAACAGCATAGAGCAGCGCATGCTGGCCGAGGTCGAAGTGCAGAAGCTGCGACAGAATGCCGAGCGCGAGAAGGTGCAGGCGCAGATCACCGTGACGCAGGCACAGGCGGCGGCAGATGCCCGCCGCGCCGATGCGCAGGCACAGGCCGATTCCGTGCGGCTGCAGGCGGAAGCCGATGCCGAGGCCATCCAGCTTCGCGGCGACGCCGAAGCCAAGGCGATCAAGGCTCGTGGCGACGCGCTGCGCGACAATCCCAACCTGATCCTTCTGACCCAGGCGGAAAAATGGAACGGACAGCTGCCTACCACCATGCTCCCGAATGGCTCGGTGCCGATGCTCAATCTCGACCCGCGCCAGAACTCCGCCGCGCCGGCGGCGGAGCATGAATAGCGGAGAGGGTGGGCTAAGGTCCTAGCGGTGATCGAGCCGGCGTGCCAGGCGATCGCCCAGCCATTGCATGCCCCAGACCAGAACGATCAGGATAATGACGACGGCGATCATGACGTTCGTCTCGTAGCGTTGGTAGCCATATCGGATGGCGAGGTCGCCGAGGCCGCCGCCACCGATCGTGCCTGCCATGGCGGAAGCGCCGATCAGCGTCACCATGGTTACGGTGAAGCCGGCAACGATGCCGGGCATGGCTTCCGGTATCAGCACCTCGCGAATGATCGTCCAGCGATTGCCGCCCATCGCACGTACCGCATCGATCAGGCCACGATCGACATCGCGCAGCGAGACCTCGGCGACGCGCGCGTAATAGGGGATCGCGGCGATGGTCAGCGGCACGATGGCGGCTGTCGTGCCGAGCGCCGTGCCGACGATCCAGCGCGTCAGCGGGATCAGGGCAATGAGCAGGATGATGAAGGGCACGGCGCGGAATCCGTCGACCAGGATGCCGAGGACGCGGTTGATCGCCCCTTGTTCGGCAATGCCGCCGCGACCCGTTGCAACGAGGGCAAGGCCGAGCGGCAGACCGATAATCAGGGAGAGGAAGCCGGATGCACCGGTCATCCAGATGGTCTGCCAGAAGGAGCGCCAAAGCAGGCCGAGGATCACGTCAGTTGTCATAGCCTAGAACCTCCACCCGGGCGGAGCGGGCTTTCAAAAAATCACTGACCTGGGTCGGTAAACTCTCGTCGCGCGTCGGTACCGCGATGAAAAAGCGGGCGACCGGCTGATTCTGGATATGGTCGATGCCGCCATGGACCAGGCGGAACGAGCGGGGAAGAGCGGCCGAAAGCTCTGCAAAGAGCGCGCCTTGCGCCTCAGGGCCGGCAAGCTCGACACTGAGAATGGCTTCTGCACCGGATGTTGGGGATATGCGAGCGGCGATATGTTCGGGAAGCTGCGGACGGGCGCTGCTTAGCAGGCTGGCGGTGATGTCCTGCCGGGGATTCGCGAAAACGGTCCATACCGAGCCTTCCTCGACGATCCGGCCGGCATCGATGACGGCAACGCGGTCGGCAATCGAGCGGATTACTTCCATCTCGTGGGTAATGAGCAGGATCGTCAGGCCGAGCTTGCGGTTGATGTCCTTCAGCAGTGAAAGGATCGACCGTGTGGTTTCAGGGTCGAGCGCCGAGGTTGCCTCATCCGACAGGAGAATGGCGGGCCTGGCCGCAAGGGCGCGGGCAATGCCGACACGCTGCTTCTGGCCGCCGGACAGGGCGGAAGGATAGGCCTTGGCCTTATCGGCGAGGCCGACAAGTTCGAGCAGCTCGCGGGCGCGCTGCAATCGTTCCGTCTTGCCGATGCCCTCTATCTTCAGTGGCAGGGCGATATTTTCCTCGACGGTTCTGGAGGATAGCAGATTGAAATGCTGGAAGACCATGCCGATGCGGCGGCGCAGCGGCTGCAGTTCCTTCTCCGACAAGCGCGCGATGTCACGGCCTTCGATATGGATTTCACCGCTATCAGCGCGCTCCAGCCCGTTCAGGCAACGGATCAGCGTCGATTTGCCGGCGCCGCTGCGGCCGATGATGCCGACGATTTCGCCGCGGCGGGCGCTCAGCGAAATGCCATCCAGCGCCGGCGTCGTGCCGAACCGGCGGCGCACGTCCACCAGGCGGACAATCTCGTCGCCGGTCGAACGTTCAGGCGGCGCCTGTCCGTCTATGGCGGTGGCTGGGGTGAAAGAATTCATAATGCGTCTCTTCTTAAAAGGCGGCCTTTGAGTTCGTAGAGGCCAGTATACCCCCCTCTGTCACTTTTGTGACATCTCCCCCACATGGGGAAGATCGTTGGGAGTTTGTTGGGCGCTTAGCAGAACAATCGGCAATGTGTCAGCAGATGCGATGCTTATTTCCTGGTGATGGCTTGCCGCCTGTTTCCAATCTTCCCCCTTGTGGGGACGATGTCGCGAAAGTGGCGCAGGGGCACACTCTCTGCGAATTCCATAACCACTATAAACTTCATCGCATTCTAACGGGAAAAATACCGAAGGCGGCCCGGGCAAGATGCCCCGGCCGCCTTGCCGCTCAGCGCTGTCCCCCGCGCCGTTCTGATATCAATAGGCGCTCTGGCCCGTACCCTTGTAGACCTTGTCGAATTCGGCCTTGACGGTGTCATTCTGGTAGGAGGCGACCAGTGTCTTCACCCAGGCTTCGTTCTCGCTGCCCTGCTTGACGGCGATGAAGTTGCGGTAGGGATTGCCTTCGGTCTGCTCCTGCGCGATGCGGTCTTTCGCCGAGAGCCCTGCTTTCAGCGCCCAGTCGGTGTTGACGACGGCCGCGTCAAGATCGTCGATCGAACGGCCGACGATGCCGGCATCCAGCTCCTTGATGTCGACGTTCTTCGGATTTTCAGCGATGTCGGCAACCGTGGCGAGGATGCCGGTGCCGTCCTTGAGCTTGATGATGCCCTCATGCTGCAGAACGAGCAGCGCGCGGCCTTCGTTGGACGGGTCGTTCGGCACGCCGATGACGGCGCCCTTCGGAAGCTCGGCGACGGTCTTGTATTTCTTCGTGTAGAGGCCGATCGGCCAGATGCCGGTGTAGCCGGCAACGACGATATGATAGCCGTGCTGGTTGATCTGGTTGTCGAGGTAGGGCTTGTGCTGGAAGGCATTGGCGTCGATTTCGCCGCGCTCCAGTGCCTCGTTCGGCTGGGTGTAGTCGTTGAAGACGACAGGCTCGATCTTCAGACCTTTCTTGGCGGCCTCGGCGGTCACTGCACGCCAGACGTCCTCGTCCTCGCCGCTCATGATGCCGACCTTGATCGTCTTGTCAGCCGCGAAAGATGGGGTGGCGGTTGCCGTCAAGCCGAATACGGCGACAGCAGAGGCAAGGATGGCAGCAAGGCCGGCGCGGCGGGAAAGGCGCAGCGCATCGAAACCTCTAGAAAGCTTTGCAGTCATGGGAAATCCTATTCCAGATGATCGAGACCGTTATCTCGTTGACGGCTGGATCATCTCAGACGTGCGTTCGATGTGCGAAGCAG
The DNA here is from genome assembly GCF_001692325.1 of Rhizobium sp. AC27/96. Taxonomy (GTDB): domain Bacteria; phylum Pseudomonadota; class Alphaproteobacteria; order Rhizobiales; family Rhizobiaceae; genus Rhizobium. Next base: position 294,091 of record NZ_LXKN01000070.1, read on the forward strand.
GATCATGCGTTGTGCAGCGCAGTTCTGAAAAACTCTTTTCAGTGCAGTGCAAAGCAGAAACTAATTTTCTACAAATATTGTAGATTATTTAAGCGGCAAATAGAATTTTGCCTGAAAAATGTGCAGATCAGCGGTGGATCGGGTCCTTCCAGAGGACATTTTCCGGCTTTTCCACCGGCTCGATATCGAGATTGACGACAACGGGTTCCTGTCCGGAGCGCACAAGCACGCATTCCAGCGTTTCGTCGCGGCTGGCGTTGATCTCCTGATGCGGCACATAGGGTGGCACGAAGATGAAATCGCCGGGACCGGCTTCGGCCACGAATTCCAGATTGTCGCCCCAGCGCATCCGTGCCTTGCCCTTGACGACATAGATGATGCTTTCGAGATCTCCATGATGGTGGGCGCCGGTCTTGGCGTTGGCGTGGATCGTCACGGTTCCGGCCCAGATCTTCTCAGCGCCGGCGCGGGCATTGTTGATTGCGGTCGCGCGGTTCATGCCCGGTGTCTGGGCGGTATTCGGGTCGAGGGCATTGCCGGGGATGATTTTGATCCCATGTTCACGCCAGTCGATCGGTTGATGATCGTGGCCGTGTTCATGCCCATGGTGATGCTCATTTTCATGATTGCCGCACATGGTCTCCCTTTCATCGTTCCGGGAGGGATTCGTGCATCCTCCGCTTACGACCTCTCATTTTACTCTACGCGAAGCCCTTCAAAAATAAAGGGAAATGCAGAAAATTCTCAAAGAGGCTTTTCAAGTCGCGATTAATCTATAGACTTGATCAAGTTAAATGACCGGTGGGAACATTTTGTGTGTGTCCCGCGTTGCGCCGGTCACAAGATGGTTTGCCGCGCCGCTTGCCCCCATGGACTGTGTTCGGGGCGCGCCAAACTGAAGAAGCAGCGCCTGGTCTCGGAGGAGACCGATACTTTCATATCATGCGCCGGACTTCCAATTGAAAGGAGACAGACATGTCGAATGCCTTGCCGCCCCTTCATGAGGGTCATGCCCCCATCACTCTGCAGCAGCTGTTCCGCGAGGCGCTTTACGCTTTCGAGGAGTGGGACAGCGAAGTCACCGAACCGATCGTGACGTTCGAAGGGCGGATCTTCCCTCTCAGCGTCGTTTTCGAAGCAATGCGCGAATGCACCGACATCGTGCCCAACAATATCGTCTCGGCCGTCACCGAACGATTGACCAAGCCCTGGGAGGGCGAAGGTCCGCTTGACACGATGACCTTCTCGACGGCGGCGCGCGTCATGGGCGTCCTTGTTCGCAAGAGGTTGCTGGCCGTGAACAACGGCATCAACGTCGCTGTTCTTGCCGCAGAAGCCCAGACGACGGAAACGTCTGACCGCTAATAAGCGCGATCGATGATCGAAGGCCCGCTGGCAGACGATGCCTGCGGGCCTTTCTGCGTTTTCAGCGCCGGCTGACGTCGAATTCGGGATCGACGGGAATCTGCATGGCCGTGACCAGATGGTTCGTCTGTCCGGCAAGGCCGATGACGGCAAGCAGCTCCCCGTGCTGTGCATCCGTCATGCCCTTTGCTTTCGCGGCAGCCGTATGGGAATGGACGCAATAGGTGCAGCCATTGGCTGTCGAGACGGCGATATAGATCATCTCGCGCACCAGCGGGTCGAGCGAACCCTCAGCCATCATCACCGCTTTCAGGCCTTCCCAAGTGCGCTTGAGCAAGGCTGGATCGTTGGCGAGGCCGCGCCAGAAATTATTGACGAAATCGGATTTCCGTACCGCGCGGATATCATCGAACACGGCCTTGACCGCCGGGATCGCTTCAGCTTCCGCATCATCGAGCAATTTCACCGTCGCCATTCTGAAACTCCTTTCAACAATCCTGATGTTGCGAGAGCATAGCGCATTTTCCAGTGGCACAGGCCGGGCAGCCGGCGAATATCCTCCCTCTTTTTGTTTGCAAATGTCATCCATATGTGAAAATACTATTCACATAAGAAGATTGAGGTCGCTGTGAGAATCGGCGGCGGGGGTGTACGCCGAGGCGGAGAAACGCTTTCGGCCGAAGTGTTGTCAGGGAGCAGGAATAATCGATGGCGCTGAAGAAGGACTTGCCGCTGGCCGGGCTGGTGGTCGTCGACATGAGCCAGTTTCTGTCCGGGCCTTACTGCACCCTCAGGCTGATGGATCTTGGCGCCAGGGTCATCAAGATCGAGCGCCCCAGCGGTGGCGATCTCTCGCGCGGGCTCTATCTCAGCGATGACGAGCGCGGCGATTCCACTATTTTTCATGCCATCAACCGCTCCAAGGAAAGCCTGGCGATCGACCTGAAGAACGAGCGTGACATGAGCGCGCTGCGCAAGCTCATCTCCAAGGCCGATGTTCTCGTGCAGAATTTTCGTCCGGGCGTGATTGAGCGACTGGGGCTCGATTACGAAGCCGCCAGTAAGCTCAATCCGCGCCTCGTCTATTGCTCGATCAGCGGTTACGGCGAAGAAGGGCCGTGGGTATCGCGGCCGGGTCAGGATCTCCTGGCGCAGTCGCGCTCCGGCGTAATGTGGCTGAATGGTGACGAAGGGCAGGGACCGGTGCCTTTCGGTCTGGCGATCGCCGACATGCTGGCCGGTGCGGCTGCGGCTCAGGGCATTCTGGCGGCATTGGTGAGGCGTGGCATCACAGGCGAGGGCGGCCTGGTCGAGACCAGCCTGCTGGAGGCGCTGATCGATCTGCAGGTGGAAGTGCTGAGCGTGCACATGAATAGCGGCAACAAGTTGCCCGAGCGTTCGCATGTTCGCAGCGCCCACGCCTACCTCTCTGCACCTTATGGCGTCTATCCTGCCGCCGACGGCTATCTCGCCATCGCCATGACGCCGATTTCCAAACTTGCCGATCTGCTCGGCATGGAGGAACTGGCACCGTATCGCGACGACCCGAAGAGCTGGTTCACGAAGCGCGATGAGATCAAGGCGCTGATAGCGGCACGCATTGCGACTGGCAATGTCGACGACTGGCTTGCGATCCTCGAACCTGCCGACATCTGGTGTGCCCGGGTGCTGAACTGGACGGAGTTGCTCGGCAGCGAAGGCTTCCGCGTTCTCGACATGTTGCAGACGGTCGGGCGCGATGATGGCGTCAGTCTTAACACCACCCGCTCACCCATCCGCATCGACGGGCAGCGGCCGAAATTCGAGCGTGCGGCCCCGCACGTTGGCGAGCATAATGCGGCACTCTGGGAGGAGTTCGACCTCGGTTGAGGTTTCGAGAGGCGGCCGATGGATCTAGAAGGAGTTTTCCAATGACGCGCATCACCAATCTTCGCGTTTTCGATTTGCGCTTCCCGACATCGCAGAGCCTTGACGGTTCTGATGCGATGAATCCGGATCCGGATTATTCGGCAGCCTATGTCATTCTCGAGACCGATAAGCCCGGTCTTGCCGGCCACGGCCTGACCTTCACCATCGGGCGCGGCAACGACATCTGCTGCATGGCGATCGAGGCGATGCGGCATCTGGTTGTCGGTACGGAGCTTGCGACTGTTCTGGAAAACCCAGGCAAATACTGGCGGCACCTGACCAGCGACAGCCAGCTGCGCTGGATCGGCCCCGAAAAGGGCGCCATGCACCTTGCCACCGGCGCCGTCGTCAACGCCGTCTGGGATCTGCTCGCCAAGGAGGCCGGCAAGCCGGTCTGGCGGCTGGTTTCGGAGATGGATGCCGAGCAGATTGCCGATATCGTCGACTATCGCTATCTGACCGACGTGCTCACCCGCGACGAAGCCGTCGCCATCCTGAAGAAGGCGGAAGCCGGTAAGGCTGATCGCATCGCCACGCTCGAGCGTGAAGGCTATGCCTGCTACACGACCTCGGCCGGCTGGCTCGGCTATGACGACGCCAAGCTGCGTCGCCTGTGCCAGGAAGCGATCGACGCCGGCTTCAACCATGTGAAGATGAAGGTCGGCCGTGACCTCGAAGACGATATCCGCCGTCTCACCATCGCCCGCGAAGTGATCGGCCCAGATCGCTACCTGATGATCGACGCCAACCAGGTGTGGGAAGTCAATCAGGCGATCGACTGGGTTCAGAAGCTTGCCTTCGCCAAGCCCTTCTTCATCGAAGAACCCACAAGCCCGGACGATGTTGCTGGACACCGCAAGATCCGCCAGGCGATCGGGCCGGTGAAGGTTGCCACGGGCGAGATGTGCCAGAACCGCATCATGTTCAAGCAGTTCATCGCCGAGGGCGCGATCGATATCGTGCAGATCGACTCCTGCCGCATGGGTGGTCTCAACGAAGTACTAGCCGTGCTGCTGATTGCTGCCAAATACGGATTGCCGGTCTGGCCGCATGCCGGCGGCGTTGGCCTCTGCGAATATGTGCAGCATCTGTCGATGATCGATTACATCGCCGTGTCGGGGACCAAGGACGGCCGCGTCATCGAATATGTCGATCACCTGCACGAGCATTTCATCGACCCCTGCATCATCCGCGACGCAGCCTACATGCCGCCGAGCCTGCCGGGCTTCTCGATCGAAATGAAGCCGGAATCGATCTCGGAATATGCGTTCAAGGGGTGAGTTTCTGCCGCAAGCTTCCTTCTCCCCTTGGGGAGAAGGTGGTCCGAAGGGTCGGATGAGGGTGTAACCCCGCTCTGAACCCATCGGCTTTTGTGCACATGGCGTCCCCCCTCATCCGCCTGTCGGCACCTTGTGTGTTGTATCTCTGTTAGACTGCTGCCTGTCCGGTTTGTCGGCCCGATGTTCGCGCATCAGGCCGACCACCGTCGGAAGGACCGTCGGC
>NZ_LXKN01000071.1 GCF_001692325.1 Rhizobium sp. AC27/96
CATGGATGCAGGCGTCCTCAGCAAAGGCGGTGGCCGTGTCATTCCAGTCCTCAAGCAGGAGATGACGCTCCTGAACGCCAAGCAAATCAATCCGGCCGATGACGGATGCCGCATCCGCAACAAAACCGCTCAGCATTGCTTCCAGATAGCCGGTATGACGTTCGATCGTCGATGCATCGAACAATGCGGTCGAGTAGCCAAGACTGCCCACGAGCTCATCGTCAGCTTCACTCAGAGCAAGCTCTAGATCAAACTTGGCGACCTCATAGTCCATCTCGACCGGCGTCACCAAAAGACCATCAAGCGTCGTCGAGGCAACGACATCCTCGTTCTGCCAGGAGAACATCACCTGGAACAGCGGAGTGTGGTCAAGACGACGGGCTGGCTGGACGATCTCGACCACCTGCTCGAATGGAAGGTCCTGATGGTCCTGACCGGCAAGAACCTTCGAACGAACCCGCGACAGAAGCGCGCCAACGTCGGGCGATCCGGACAGGTCGATCCGTAGGGCAAGCGTGTTCACGAAGAAGCCGATCAGGCCCTCCGTCTCTGTACGACCGCGGTTTGCAACAGGCGTGCCTATGACAATATCGTCCTGACCGGATAGCCGCGACAAGACACCCGCCCATGCCGCCAGAACCGTCATGAACAGGGTCGTCCCGTGCCGAAGGCTCAATGCTCTGAGCGCGCGCGTCAGTTCGCCATCGAGCCGGATAGCCACATGGGCGCCGGCAGAGGATTGTTGCGGCGGACGTGCACGATCCGTCGGCAAGGCCAGCAAGGCCGGCGCATCGGCAAGATCAGAGCCCCAGTATCGCGCCTGCAAGGCCTGACGTTCGCCGGAAAGCCATTGACGCTGCCACACAGCATAGTCGGGATATTGTACATCCAGCGCCGGCAACGGGTCTTCCCGCCCGCGCACGAACGCTCCATACAATGTCTCCAGCTCACGCAGGAACACCTTGATCGACCAGCCGTCCGAGACAATGTGGTGGTGGGTCAGAACAAGGACATGCGCCTCATCCCCAAGCTGGATCAGGCGGCCCCGAACCAGGGGGGTCCGTGCAAGATCGAAGGGGGCCTCTGCTTCCGCCCGGCAAAGCTCGGCCAGATGCTCCAGAGCATGCTCATCGCCGCGAAGGTCGTGGTCAACCAGGTTAAATCCTGCATCCGCATCCAGAAGCTCAACATGCGGCTCGCCGCCCTTGGCGACAAACACGCTCCGCAGTCCCTCGTGACGCGCCCACACCCTGTCCAGACTATGGCCAAGGGCCTTACGATCAAGGGGGCCATGCAGTCGCAAGGCCAACGGAATATGATAGCTCGCACTGACCCCGTCCAACTGTCCGAGGAACCACAGGCGCTGCTGGGCAAATGAGAGCGGCAACACGCCAGCGCGGTCGACAGGCCTGATGGCCGGCAGCATCTGGCGACCGGAACTCCCG
>NZ_LXKN01000072.1 GCF_001692325.1 Rhizobium sp. AC27/96
ATTTCAGCGCCAGCTTCTCGAATTGGCTCAAATTCCGACGAACGGCTGCAGCAATCTCCCGATAAAGCCACGGAAGTGGATTCGGCCTTCGATCGCTGCGAGGGAAATGCATTCGCCCTCGCTACCGATGATCGGGCTGTGATCTGTCTCATTGTCGCCTTCGACGAAGTCACCTGGAATATACCTGTTACCACCATCCGAAAAGGATCCGGACAACACCTGGGTGACCTCTAGATCAGAGTGTCCATGGGCAGGCATATGCTTGTTTGCTTTGACCTTGAGCAGAATGACATTCGCTTCAGGTGCATAAGGTACTGTGATTCGACTGAGCTTGACGCCCGGACCGACAGACCGCCATGGCCCGATGCCGCAATGGCTGAGTACCCTTGGAAGGACAATGCCGCCCATCGAGGCATCACCCGGTCGCGTTGCGCCCACGCTGATCTTTTGATCGTCTGTCTCCAGTTTCGCGAGTGCACGGTTGAGGGCTCCCGGAGAAAGCTCTTCCGGTTCGAGCCGCGCCAGGAACGCTCCTCCGACCGCCTCGAAATTCGCAACCTTCCTTCGGCAGGCGGGACAACCGCCAATATGGGCTGCAACTACGAGCGCAGGCCCGGCCGGCAAGTTGCCAGCTGCATAGCGCAAAAGCGTTTGATCACTGGGGTGATGAGTTGCAGTCATAGTGTCTCTTCAAGCATGGTCTTCAGCCTGACCAGCGCTCGCCTTATGCGTGATTTTACGGTGCCAAGCGGCAGGTCAAGCTCCTTCGCAATCTCCGAATGCGGGCTATCGCAGAAAAACGACAATCTCAGGATCGTTTCCTGCTCCGGGCTGAGAGCATGCATCGCGGTCCTTATCCTTTCCTCGTCCACCCTGACGAAAAGGAGTTCCTCGGGCGTTTGCTCGACTTCTTGAAAACTGCCTGCATCAGCCCCTGAAAACTTCGATGATTTCTGCTTGCGCTGGAAATCGATGCGCAGATTTCGAGCAATCGTGAAGATCCATGTTGCAGCACTGGCACGAGCAGGGTCGAAATAGGATGCCTTACGCCAGACTAGCAGCATGGCTTCCTGCGCTATCTCTTCTGCAAATTCCGGTGCCGAGCCGGTCCGCATCATGTAGGACTTAACTTTCGGGGCGGCCAGATTGAACAGTTCAGCAAAAGCTGTTCGATCCTGTCTCTGCGCAATGGCGAGAACAAGCTGGTTTGCGTCATCGGATGACAGGTTGTCGCGGCCCGATAGCCTCTTCACCGCCCGCCTCCCGGCAAACGCGACTTGGCGGGATGACCTTTTTGCGCAGTCAGTCTGCAACGCTGAAACATTCATCACCTTATACGACACGTCGAGACGCTTGGATCCCGTGATCCAATTCAAATAGAGTCTCGTAT
>NZ_LXKN01000073.1 GCF_001692325.1 Rhizobium sp. AC27/96
AAATGCCAGCGTCGGATCACGCTCAGTAACGCCATGTCGATCACTCCGTAGCCCTCGCTGAAAACACGCAGGGCAAGGTTCAAACATGGGTCAATTCTCAATGGAAATATCTGCCACCAACGGGTCAGTTCCTACCGGAAATCAACACGCTGTTGGCAATTTTGGATCGCGAGAATGGCTAGTCGAATTTTTCGAGAGCTCTGGCCCTGTAGGGTTTGATGTCAACGAGGCCTTGGAACTGTTCGCTGCGAGCTGCAAAGTTCCGCCCCTCCCCGACGGAACGATCTGGAAATTCACGGCAAACCAATTTCGCAAATTTTTCGCAACCACGCATCAGTGGCGGTATTTTTTTCCTGACTTGCCGTCGTTGAACTATCAACTGCAACAGCGCGACATGAATACGACGGCCAGCTACACGAAGATGCAGCACGCTGCTGCCATGCGGTTGAACGATACCCGAAACGCCAGGCAGGTAAATGACGGCCCACTCAAGGCAGCTCTGGAGAGAGGACTCGACATGCGCGACGCCGAGTTACAGTTCATGAAGGATCTCATTCTGGAGGTTCATAGTGGAAAAATTAAAGCCGCCGGCGGCGGTGCCTCTATGTTCAGAGAGTTTGAAGAAGCTCTGGCCCGACAAATCGACATCCTTTCGTCATCAGAAGGCGCAGTGATAAATGGCGTGTTGAGCGAATTCGTTGAGGGCCGACACCTTACGACCCATCCCGAGGGCGGCAATTTGTGTAAGTGCGGGTCAAGTCTAGGTGACAAGTCAGTGGCCGGATGTTTGGACGCCGCTGCCGAAGATGGCCTCTCAGTTGAGCATGCCACTGGACCCGACTACTCCTACGCCACCCGCGAGACCTGCTTCGGGTGTCCTAACGCCATTAGGCTCAATATCCTGATGCCATACTGGGACGCAGCCTACGAGAAGGTCTCCGAAGCTTCAAAGTCTACCGACCCCTTCGTGAGGGAGGCGTCGAAGGAGAGTTTAAATGTCATAGCGTCGGCCCGCTCGGAGTTCCAATGAAAGGAAGCAGAAAGACGTGAAACCGGTCTCCACCCTCCCCACAAAGAAACTGGCCCCTGAAATGCGTTCGACAACCGTGGAGGCCTCGTTTCAAACGAAGCTGGAAGAGCTGCGGAGAATAAAGAAAGTTCTTAAACGCAATCCACGAAGCAAAATCTGGCGTCCACTGACACTGGAGGAGTTTCGAGGGTGGGAGGAGGAAGGAAAGTTCCGCGCATGGAGCAGCAAAACCATCGACTCGCCGGGTGGTCCGTATCCCACCCTGGTCGATGAACTCGCGGAACTGTTGCGATTCTTCAACCAGGATCCGCTTAAAGAGCTGCAAAGGGAAAACGACCAACTCGTACAGCAAAACCGTGTTCTCGCGACACAAATCGTAGAGATGGAGTCAGTGATAAGGTCGCTCGTTGATGAGCTCGTTTTAGCTGGCCGCAAGCCAATTGGGCAAAGATCGAATGTCGTGGCCCTTTATAGGGATTGGTAGATGCCAAAAGTGCTGTTTACCGACGATGATTTCGAAATCGATAGATTTCCAGCGCCCCAACATCCCATTCCGACGACTGTGGATAGTGGCGTTCCTCTGATCGTAGCAGCATTTCTCGCTCATCGGCGCCGCGCCGGGATGAGCGTAAGAACGGTCAGAAAGGAAGCATATGAAGCGACCGCGTTTTGCGACTATTTGAGAGATAGGGGAATCGACTGGTGGTCCGTCGATCAAACTGTGGTGACCGAATACCTTGAAACTGGTGGCCAGCGAGATAGCAACATTGTTCTTTTAAGGCCTTCCGACGTTGAAGTGATTTATCGACGAACGTTGTTGGACAAGCGGGACATCATTTACTCATTGTATTCCGTGCTACAGAACCACGTCGGGTTGTTGACCGGCGTCGTGGAGCCGGAACCTGCTCCATCAATCATATCCCCCGACGTCACTCCATATCGATGGCCTCTCCCGTATCGGCGGCGGCCTGTTGATTTTGGTATCCGCAAATTCGAGACCGGCCAAGACTCCTCTAGCAAACTTGAGCGGAGGAAGGAGAAGGAAAGGCTGAGACATGGGAGACCGACTCCTGATGCCAAACAGTCCAAAATGGTTATCCAGGAGGCATTGGAACGAGACGATGAAAATCGGGCCGCCACTTTTCATCTCGCGGCAAAATTGCAGCGCTATGCAACAGCACGGTCAGGCGGGGTTGCGGACTTGTGTGTCGCAGCCGTTCGCGCGGGAATCCTCGAAGAATTTGAAATAAGCAGCTCACTCACAAGGGAACTCCCCGGCTTAGCACTTATGGCAGGCGAACGCGGCCAGGATCGAGCGCTCCGTGAAGAACTCATCCGACTGTTGCAAGATTTTAGGGATACAGGGCGTCGCTTTATTTTCATAAATGTAATTGAAAAAGGGGGTAAGGTCCGCCACTTGGCCATCCCGATCGAACTCGTGATCGAAATTCTCGACTACATATGGGAATACCGGCATCGGCAAGTGTTGGATGGCCTTGGAAAGGGTCGCGTAGCGAGCGATCACGTATTTTTGTCTTACGAGACTTTGAATGCCTTTCTGCCGGATTCCATAGGAAAGGAACTCCGCAAAATCTTTCGGAAGCTCGGTATTCCAGGCAGCCCACACAGGCTTAGGGCAGCAGGGGCAGAGGACATCGTTCGAGACTTATATCTTAAGCAAAAAGCGCAAAATCCAAGCGCGATCGATTTTCGGTCGATTTTGGAGATAGCTTCGGAAATTCTTGGTCATAGGAACACTAAAACGATCAAGAGATACATCAATAAGATTCATCGTGAAGAGTACCTTCTCAAAGGTTACGCCGTCGTTTTGAACCACCCGGAAGACGCTGACATCATACGCTCCATCACAGAGATTCTAAACCAAGCTGACAATCCATCAGGCGACTCTATTCGATCCGACTTAAAGTCATTGATTGAAGCTCATGGGATCAGCCCAGTACCGCTTATGCCTCCATCGCCGCTCGCCTCGTGGCGCAAGCGCGGAACGAGCGACCGCTGCGATGACGTCGACGGCCGAACACAGTGAAAGTATGCCTGGGTGGCGAGACGGAGGCGGGAGCAGCGCGCAGACCTTTCGACTTACGTCATCCAAGAGTGCAACACGTTTGCGCACCGAGAAAGCCGCGATGCTCTCCGAGGACGCCGCCTCTGTTTGTCGATTTCCGTGGGGCCGACAACGGCAGTAAGCTTCCTAGGTGCCCTCAGGAGATAGCTTCTGACCTTATTCGCAGTCTTGTTGCACTGGCTACATAATGCCGGATTTTCGACATGAAATAGGAAGCTCCCGGCTCCCGGAAAACCGATCGAAAAATGTATTCAATCCAATTTTCTGAAAATCCCCTGAAATAACAGCATACTATGCCATGAATACCGTAGAAAGATACCGTATAAGGTCACCTTCCTTCGGCAGATCGGCCGGTGCGAGATTGACCGTGACCTTCTTCGGCGGCAGGGCGAGGCCGGAAGCGTGAAGTGCGGCCTGCACCCGCTCGCGACTTTCGGCCACCGCCTTGTCCGGCAGGCCGACGATGTGCATCAGCACCTTGCCGGGCGCGATCATCACCTGAACTTCGACGGGCACGCCTTCGATACCCTGAAACGCAACCGTACTGACGCGTGCCACCATGCCTTGCCCTCGCCCAACTCGTTTGCCGCTATTAATTCTTCACCGCAGACCATGGGTTGCAACGTGGCAGAAAAAATGAAATGAAACAAGAACAATAAAAGAACAAAGGGGCGGTTTTTACAATTGGAGGAAAATTATGAGACTTGCGATATCGCTATCTCTTCTGATGGCTGTCTTTCTCGGCGGCTGCCAGTCGATCGATGGCGGGGATAATCTGGAAAAGGGAGTTCCCTATCCATTGAGCGCCAAGGAAACGGCTGCGGTGGAAAAGGGTTTGCGCGAGCAGCTTCCTTACGAGGGCCTTCTGCTTTTCGGGCCTATGGCGGCTTCCAAGAACAGCAAGGGCCATGTCAGCGTCTGCGGCACGATCACCGCCATGGGCGGCTATGGCGGCGTTGTAAACAAGCGGCCTTACGTCAGCATGATGGTCAACGTGAAGCCGCTTTTCGGCTTCGTGCCGATCGTCATCGCGGATGACAGCTCGACCGGGCAGTCAGCGGTGATCCTGACCTGCCGCCGCATGGGCATAGCGATATAATTCGTGTTGCGGCGAGAGAAAACGACCTCTCACCGATCCCCGGCGAAAACAGCCATCAGGCCCGCTTGGATTCGATCGCATCCCAGAGCAGGCTGGCGATGTCGGCACCGCCGAAGCGCTTCACTTCGCGGATGCCGGTCGGCGACGTGACGTTGATCTCGGTCATGTAGTCGCCGATGACATCAATGCCGACGAGAAGGAAGCCGCGGGCCTTCAGAGCCGGGCCGATGCGGGCGCAGATTTCCTGCTCGCGCGCCGTCAGCTCGGTGGCTTCGGCGCGGCCGCCGACATGCATATTGGAGCGGGCATCATGCTCGGCCGGCACGCGGTTGATCGCGCCGACAGCCTCGCCATCGACGAGGATGATGCGCTTGTCGCCCTTGCGCACGTCAGGCAGGTATTGCTGGGCGATGAAAGGCTCGCGGAAGAGCTGGCCGAACATTTCCAGCAGCGAGGAGAGGTTGCGGTCGTCACGCGTCGAATGGAAGACGCCGGCGCCGCCATTGCCGTAGAGCGGCTTCAGGATGATATCGCCCATCTCCTCACGGAAGCGGCGGATCTCGCCGGCGTCCCGGGTGATCAGCGTCTTCGGCATGAGATCGGCAAATTCGGTGACGAAGATCTTTTCCGGCGAGTTGCGCACCCAGGCGGGATCGTTGACGACGAGTGTCTTTGGGTGGATGCGCTCGAGCAGATGCGTCGAGGTGATATAGGCCATGTCGAAGGGCGGGTCCTGGCGCAGCAGCACCACGTCCATGGTCGAGAGATCGACGCGCTCGGGCTCGCCGAGCTCGAAGTGGTCACCCTTGACATCGCGCAGGATCATCGGCTCGACGGAGGCATAGACCTCGCCGTCGCGCATGCTCAGCCGCTCGGGCGTGTAGTGAAAGAGTTTGTAGCCGCGGTTCTGTGCCTCGAGGCTCATGGCGAAGGTCGAGTCGCCCGCAATGTTGATGCCCCGGACATGGTCCATCTGGACCGCGACATTCTTAATCTTCGCCATAGTCAGCCCTCGCTCGAATTTGCCGACAGATGTAGGTCGGCCCGCCTTCAAACGCAACGGCTATTCAAGGGCTTCCGGTAGAGGTCGCCGCGCTCAGGCGGCGAGACCCTGGGTGCCGCCGCCCTGCCTGACGAGATCACGCAGTCGATAGGCCATGGTCAAAGGCTTCGGGAACGGCTTGCGCAAAAAGGCGACCTTGCGCAGATAGCGATCGATGCGCCATGTCGCCCAGGTGCCGCCTGCGAAATAGGCGACATCTCCTGCGGTCAGCGTGCGTTCGACGCCATCTTCCGTGGTGATATGCACCTCGCCTTCGAGGATCATTACCGTTTCGTCCCAGCCGAAATACCAGCGGAACTCGCCTGCTGTGCAATCCCACAGCGCCGTCAGCGCGGCGTCATCCTGCCCGCGGGAATGCTCGGCGATGCGGGCCACAGGTTCACCCGCCAGTATCCACGACGGCTCGATCGGCGATGGCTTCATTTCCATCGCGCCCGCGGCATCGGCGACGAAATTCTTCGATGGTGGCATCGCCACGACAACAGGCACCGCACGCGCGGCAAAGGCCGCCATGCTCGCCAACATCAATTTCAAGACCATGCAATCCCCCAATTCCATGCGCGTCTAAGACTTCTTCGCATGAAAGAGGTAACGGCGAGGTTCAGGAAAAACTTCGCATTTTAACGGTTGCAGCGATCAGGCCGAAAAACCTTCGATTGTGCAAACAATCATGTCGTGATCGGACAGCGGCTTGCCCTCTTCATTGAGGGAGGAAACAAGGTGGCTTTCGCTGATCTTCAGACCCCGGCTCAGGAACCAGTCGAGCTTCATGGCGCGATCGGGGAAGCGGGTGATCAGGCTCGGGCGCGTACTCGTCTGGTCGAGCGGGCCGCCATGGCACTCAAAGCCGCGGCCTTCCGCCATGGCGAACAGAGTATCGGTCGAGAAATCGCCGCCGGTGTGGTTGCCTGTATTGAGATCGCCGCCGATCAGGATCGGCAGACCGGGCGCGAAGGCTTCGACGGCTTCGATCAGAGCCGCCGTCTGCCGCTCGCGATAGGCGGCGGTCGCCACACTTTCGAGATGGACCGACACGGCGACGAAAGGCCCGGCTTCGGTCTCGACGATGGCACCGACAGCACAGCGGTCACCGATGCGCGGCTGCTCATTACTGTCGTTGAACCAGACGGCTTCGCCCGGAAGACGGAACAGGAAAGCGTCCTTCAAGGCGACAGACGCCATCAGGGCGTTGCCATGAAAGCCCTTCTCGTTGAAATCGTCGCGGCAGTAGGAACGCTCGATTTCCGAGCCGAGGCTGAGCTCCAGGAATTCGACGCCATAGGCATAGTTCATGCCGAGTTCGCCGGCGACGACGGCTGTGGGATCACGCTGCTCCGTGCGCGCCATGCCGTCGTCCATCTCGGAAAGCAGGACCAGCGGCGCTTCTGTTGCTTGCAGCTTCGTCGCAGTCTCCTCAGGAAACAGGCAGCGCTCGAGGTTCCAGGCAGCAACGTTGAAGGGGAAGGACAGGGCCGCGACCTTGGCTTCAGCGCCGCCGACCCGCACCGTGTTCATGCAGGCAAGCGATGCCAGGATGGAGGCATGAACGGCAGGAGATTTTTCCAGCGAGACGAAGCTTTTACGCTCTTCTTGCGAGGGGATGGCGGAGGCGAAAACGGTGCTGCGGATCATGATGAAGCCTGTCGAAACGAGATGGGAAGCGCCGGCGGGGGATTGCGAGCGCATATCGGCCCGGCAATAGGCTGATTTTGTGACGTTTCTGTAACGCCGATCTCAAAACGCATCCGGAAAATGCTGCGGCCACCGCCCGGGCAGCATGGCGACGATATCATAGCGCTGCGACAGAAGGGCAAAATCGGGCTGCCGCGCCAGCCACAGGTCGCTGGCGGCGCGGATGCGCTTCTGCGAGGAAAAGGAAACCGCGTCGATCGCCTCTTGCGCCCCACGCCTCGATTTGACCTCGACGAAGACGGCAAGATCCCCCTTGCGGGCGACGATATCGATCTCGCCGAGCTTGGTGCGGTGGCGGATGGCCAGGATGCGATAGCCCTTGAGCAGCAGGAAGGCGGCGGCCAGATATTCGGCCACATGGCCGCGCCGCCACGCCTTCCGCCGCTTCAGCCTCTCGCCTGTCTCAGCCATGGCTCTCCTTCATGTCGAGCAGTCGCTGATAAAGCTCCTTGCGTGGCAGGCCGGTCAGTCGGGCGGCTTCCGCTGCCGCCTTTGCTGTCGGCATCGTGCCTGCTAGGTCGGCAAGAATGGCGTCGATATCAGCTTCGGCTGTCACGCTTTCGGCCGGCGGCCCGACGAGCCAGACGATCTCACCCTTGACGTTATCGACCTCGCTATAGAAGGCGGCGAGTTCGGCGAGCGTGCCGCGGCGGAATTCCTCGAAGGTCTTGGTGAGCTCGCGGCAGACGGCGGCGGGGCGTTCTGCTCCGAGCACATCGGCGGCGGCGGCAAGCGTAGCGGCGATGCGATGCGGCGATTCAAAGAAAATGAGGGTCGCGGGAATGCCGGCAAGCTCCGCCAGCCGGTCCCGCTTGCCCTTGTCCTTGGCCGGCAGGAAACCGGCAAAGAAGAATGCATCATTGGGCAGGCCGGAGCCGACGAGCGCCGCAAGCGGTGCGGAGGCGCCGGGAATGGGGACGACCTTGTATCCAGCCTCAATCGCCTGCACCGCCAGCCGATAGCCGGGGTCGGAGACCAGCGGCGTGCCGGCATCGGAAACCAGCGCCACCGAACGGCCGGCCTCCAGCGCCTGCAGCAGGCGAGGTCCTGCCTCATCGGCATTGTACTCATGATAGGCATAGGGCCTGTTCTGGATGCCATAACGATCGAGCAGGACGCGGGTAACGCGGGTGTCCTCGCAGGCGAGAACGTCGGCGCCCGCAAGCGTCTCCAATGCCCTCAGCGTGATATCGCCGAGATTGCCGATGGGGGTGGCCACGAGATAGAGCGCCGGTTCGAGGGGACGGGCCGGAATGTTGCTGTTGTGCAGGCGGAAACTGCGTGTCCCGCCGCCTGATTGGTCTTCGTTCATGCCTGTCCTGAATTCGCTTCGGATTCACAGCCTTTATGGGCGAGGCGCGGGCTGACGACAAGAGCGGTGCAATTCCTGTGGAGCATTGTCGACGAAATGTCGAATTGGCGCTTGGCAATTGGTCCATGCCTCTTGCATTCGGATGGAGAAGTCTGCCAAGTTGCCTGTCCAATCTTTCGGGCCTCGTCCGAAAACATGTCGCTCGGGCGCCTCGGGCTGCCCGGCAAGTCACGGTCGAAAGCGGTAGCATCCATGCGTATTACAATTGAGCGGTCGAACCTCCTGAAGTCGCTGAACCACGTCCATCGCGTGGTCGAGCGTCGCAACACGATCCCGATCCTATCGAACGTGTTGCTGAAAGCCGATGGCACGAGCCTCGACATGAAGGCGACCGACCTCGATCTCGAAATCACCGAAGCAACGCCCGCCAATGTCGAGCAGGCCGGCGCCACCACCGTTCCCGCGCATCTGCTCTACGACATCGTGCGCAAGCTCTCGGACGGATCGGAAGTGCTTCTGGCCACCAATCCCGACGGCAGCTCGATGACGGTTGCTTCTGGCCGCTCTAAATTCTCGCTGCAGTGCCTGCCGGAATCCGATTTTCCGGATCTGACCGCAGGCAGCTTCAGCCACTCCTTCAAGCTGAAGGCGGCGGATCTGAAGATGTTGATCGACCGCACGCAGTTTGCGATCTCCACCGAGGAGACGCGCTATTACCTCAACGGCATCTTCTTCCACACGATCGAAAGCGACGGCGACCTGAAGCTTCGGGCCGTTGCAACCGACGGCCACCGCCTTGCCCGCGCCGATGTTACGGCGCCCTCGGGCTCCGAAGGCATGCCGGGAATCATCATCCCGCGCAAGACGGTTGGCGAGCTGCAGAAACTGGTGGATTCGCCGGATACGATCGTCACCGTCGAGGTTTCCGATGCGAAGATCCGCCTGACGATCGGCTCCATCGTCATGACGTCGAAGCTGATCGACGGCACCTTCCCCGACTATCAGCGCGTCATACCCACAAATAACGACAAGGAAATGCGGGTCGATTGCCAGTCCTTCGCCCAGGCCGTCGACCGTGTGTCGACTATCTCCTCGGAACGCGGCCGCGCGGTCAAGCTTGCGCTCTCGGACGGCCAGCTGCTGCTGACGGTCAACAACCCGGATTCGGGAAGTGCGACCGAAGAAGTGGCTGTCGGCTACGAGATGGATGCGATGGAAATCGGCTTCAACGCCAAATACCTGCTCGACATCACCGCGCAGCTTTCGGGTGAGTCCGCCATATTCCTGCTTGCCGATGCCGGCTCGCCGACGCTCATTCGCGACACGGCAGGCGACGATGCGCTTTATGTTCTGATGCCGATGCGCGTCTAGAGAAACCAAAGCGCCCTTTCATGCGTTTCTCCGACGCAAAGGGCGCTTTTCTTTTGTCCTTTGTGGATTGCGACATTTTCTCTTGTTATTGCGCCATCGCATTGCAAGATTCGCTGTGAGCGATATGTAAGTCGTAACCGAAACATACTGGTGGGGGAGAGCATGGCGCTGCGTCTCAAGGAACGGCTGGGCAAGAAATTCGACGAGGAAATCCGTTTCTTCAAGGGCATGATGCAAGGGCCGAAGACTGTCGGCTCGATCGCCCCGACGTCGTCGATCACGGCCCGCAAGATGGCGAGCGTCATCGACATCCAATCCGGCTTGCCCGTACTGGAGCTCGGACCGGGCACAGGCGCGATCACCAAGGCGATCCTTGCGCGCGGCGTAGAGCCGCAGAACCTCGTCGCCATCGAATATTCCACCGATTTCTATAATCACCTCGGCAAGCTCTATCCCGGCGTCCACTTCATCAATGGTGACGCCTTCGATCTCGACACGACGCTCGGCGTGCTACGTGGCCAAACGTTCGATTCCGTCGTGTCCGGCATCCCCTTGCTTAATTTCCCGATGAAGGCGCGCGTGGCGCTACTGGAAAGCCTGTTGGACCGCATGCCGGCCGGCCGGCCAGTGATACAGATCTCCTACGGGCCGGTGTCGCCGATCATCGCGCGGCCGGATCGCTACCACATCCGCCACTTCGACTTCATCGTCCGGAACATTCCGCCGGCCCAACTCTGGGTCTATAGCCGCGGCTGAGGCAATCAATCCATGTACGCCCTCTATATCACGCACCCGCAGGTGCGCATCGATCCTGACGTTCCGGTGCCGCAATGGGGACTTTCCGAAATCGGCGCCGCAAGAGCACGGTTGGCGGCAACGCATTCCTGGGCGCAGAAGCTTGGCTTGATCATCTCCAGCGGCGAGCGCAAGGCGATAGAAACGGCGGAAATTCTCGCGGCAGCGAGCGGTGCGACGGTCGAAATCATCGAGGCCACACACGAAAACGACCGCAGCGCCACCGGCTTCCTGGCTCCGCCGGAATTCGAGAAGGCGGCGGATTGGTTCTTCGCCCATCCCCATGAAAGCTTCAAAGGCTGGGAGCGCGCCATCGATGCGCAGACAAGGATCGTCTCCAATGTCGAGGCCGTTCTTTCCAGGCACGATCCACAGGTGCCGATTGCCTTTGTCGGGCATGGCGGCGTCGGCACGCTGCTGAAATGCCACCTGGAGGGAAAACCGATCGCACGGCAGGGCGATCAGCCTCCGGGCGGCGGCAATCTTTTCTGTTTCGATCTTGCGAAGCGCGCCGTCTCATGCGACTGGACACCCATGGAAGACTGGATGGGATGGGCTTGAGATGACCGCACGCGACCGCTTGATCGTTGGACTGGATGTTCCAAACCTTCAGGAGGCCGAGAAAGTGGTCGGCGCCCTCGGCGACGATATTCTCTATTACAAGATCGGCTACCAGCTCGCATTTGCCGGCGGCCTCGAATTCGCCCGCGATCTTGCCGCCGACGGCAAGAAGATCTTCCTCGACATGAAGCTGCTCGACATCGACAACACAGTGGCCTCCGGGGTCGAGAACATCGTCAAGATGGGCATGTCGATGCTGACGCTGCACGCCTATCCGAAAGCGATGAAGGCAGCGGTCGCCGCAGCTAAGGGATCGGATCTCTGCCTGCTCGGCGTCACCGTGCTGACCTCGATGGACGAAGAGGACCTGATCTCCGCCGGCTACGAATATGATCCGCATACGCTGGTGCTGCGCCGCGCTGAACAGGCGCATCTTGCCGGCATGGGCGGGATCGTCTGCTCGGCGGAGGAATCCTCCGCAGTCCGCAAGATCATCGGGCCTGACATGGCGCTGGTGACCCCCGGCATCCGTCCGGCGGGCAGCGACAAGGGCGACCAGAAGCGCGTGATGACGCCGGCCGATGCCATCAAGGCCGGTTCGAGCCACCTCGTCGTCGCCAGGCCGATCGTCAAGGCAGTCGACCCGAAGGAGGCGGCACGCGCCATACTCGCCGAGATCGCTGCCGCACTGTAGATCATTGCAGGAAACAGGGAGGCAGATATGCCAAAGGGATACTGGATTGCGCGCGTCGATGTTCGCGACCTCGAGCGCTACAAGGACTATGTTGCCACCGCCAAGCCGGCCTTCGAGAAATATGGCGCGAACTTTCTTGCTCGCGGCGGTGCTTTCACCCCGCTTGAGGGACAGGCCCGCGGCCGCAATGTCGTCATCGAATTTCCGTCGCTGCAGCACGCTGTCGATTGCTACAATTCGCCAGAATACCAGGCGGCCGCCAAAATCCGCCACGAAGTAGCGGATGCGGAAATGGTCGTCGTCGAGGGGATCTGATCCCTTCGAAATGCGACGCTGCGATGCAGCGTGATAGCACTTCACCTCGGCGTTCGGATCGGCTAAGACGAAACAAGATAAGCCCAATCCAAAGCCTTTCGAGGAGCCTGCCATGACCCTGTCCAACCTCCCGCCGCTCGTTACCGTGTTCGGAGGATCAGGCTTCATCGGGCGGCATGTCGTGCGTGCGCTTGCCAAGCGCGGATATCGCATTCGTGTCGCCGTGCGCCGCCCTGATCTTGCCGGTTTCCTGGTGCCCGCCGGCAATCTCGGCCAGATTTCCATCGTCCAGGCCAATGTGCGTTACCGCAACTCGATCGACCGTGCCGTCGAAGGCGCGCAGCATGTCGTCAATTGCGTCGGCATCCTGGCTCAAAGCGGCCGCAACACCTTCGACGCCGTGCAGGAATTCGGCGCCAAGGCCATTGCCGAGGCCGCACGCGGCGTCGGCGCTTCGCTGACGCATGTTTCCGCCCTCGGCGCCGATGCCAATTCGGCCTCCGCCTATGCCCGCACCAAGGCTCGCGCCGAGGCTGCCATTCTATCGATCAAGCCCGACGTCGTGATCCTGCGGCCTTCGATCGTGTTCGGACCGGAAGATGGCTTCTTCAACAAGTTCGCCGACATGTCGCGCACGGCTCCCTTCCTGCCATTGATCGGCGGTGGCAAGACGAAATTCCAGCCCGTCTATGTCGAGGATATCGCAGAGGCGGCAGCTCGCAGCGTCGACGGCAAGCTGAAGGCCGGCACGACCTATGAGCTCGGCGGCCCGGAAGTGCTTTCCTTCCGCGAATGTCTCGAGACCACGCTCTCCGTCATCAACCGGAAGAAGCCGCTCGTTTCCATCCCGTTCGGCATCGCCTCGACAATCGGCTCGCTCGCTTCGCTGGTGCCGCTCATCACGCCGCCGATCACTTCCGACCAGGTGACGCTGCTGAAGAGCGACAACGTCGTTTCCAAGCAGGCTGAGGCCGAAGGGCGCACACTGAAGGGTATCGGCCTACTGCCGACGCTCCTCGTCTCCGTGCTTCCGTCCTATCTGGTGCGTTATCGCCCGCAGGGCCAGTTCACCGGTTCCGGCAAAGCCGCCTAACGATTCGCCGAGTCATTGAAATACAGGCGCCGCCGGGCCTCCCCGAGCGGCGCTTTTTGTTGCTCATGGAGCACAAAACTAGACTTCGAGACGCGGGCAAGGCTCCTTCGTTCACAGCCCAACGTTGCCTAAAAGACGCAGTCCGGAAATAGTAGCATTAACGTCAAATTTAAGATGAACATTTATTGCTATTGCTCATTTCACTGACTAACAAAGCCGCGCGTCACAAGCTTGCACAATGAACCGGTTCGTGGCGCGCTTCACACTTCTGCGGAAAGGCATTCTTCGATGGGCAAGTCTATCGCGCTTTTGTTTGCGTGCGCGGCACTGGTGATTCTCGCAGGCTCTTTCATGGCCCGCGGCAGCATCGCCTCGGTAAAGGGCGAATGTGCGCCGACCTACGGCGTCGACCCTTGCACGACAGGCTCTATCGACGCCTCCCCCTCGAACTGATCGAGCATGAAAAAGGCCGGTTTTCACCGGCCTTCATTTTATCTGTGATTGGGTCGTCGGACGATCCGTCTCAGCCGAAGTAGAGTGCGATCAAACCGACAGTGCCGACGGCAATGCGCCACCATGCGAAGGGGGCATAGCCGCGGCGCGAAACGAAATCCAGCAATACCCGGACGACGAGCAGCGCCGAGATGAAGGCGGTGACGAAACCGATGACGATCAGCAGGCCCTGATCCATGCTGAGATCATGCCGGCTCTTCCAGAGATCCAGTGCAAAAGCGCCAGCCATGGTGGGCATGGCGAGGAAGAAGGAAAACTCGGCGGCCGAGCGCTTGTCTGCCCCGAGCAGCAGGGCACCGACGATGGTGGAGCCGGAACGCGACGTTCCCGGGATCATCGCCAGGCACTGGAAGAAGCCGATCTTTACTGCCATCGGCCAGGAAAACTCATAGGCACTGGTATATTTGGGCTTGAACTGAATCTTGTCGACGACGAGCAGGACGATGCCGCCGAGGATCAGCGAGATACAGATCACCTTCGGCGAGTCGAACAGCACCGTCTTGATGAAATCATGCGCAAGCGCGCCGATGACGGCGGCCGGTAGGAAGCCGAAGAGAATGGCAAGCACGAAGTGACGAGCCTTGACGCTGACGGGCAGCGCCTTGGCGATCTGAACGAGCCGATTGAAATAGACAAGCAGGATGGCGAGAATCGCACCGAGCTGGATGAGAACGTCGAAAGTGGCCGCTTCCTCGAAGCCGAGAAAATGTCCGAGCAATATCAGATGGCCCGTGGAAGAGACGGGAATGAACTCCGTAAGCCCCTCCACAAGACCCAAAACCAGCGCGATAATAATTTGTTCAGCCATATCGTGTCCTTTGTCAAACGGCAGGGCGGCCCGATTCGCTTGTGCAAACTAGGCCAAGCTCCTATAGCTTCAACCCATGACAAATGACTAGGGCCGCGCGACCGCGACCCGAAAAACGCCGTAGCACCAATTGGAAACACCTGAGTATCAATGCCGACGCTGTATCACCACCCAATGTCATCTTCATCACGGTTCGTTCGTCTGATCCTGACCGAATATGGCTATCAGACGGAGCTGATTGAGGAGCAGACATGGGAAAAGCGCCGCGATTTCCTGGCGCTCAACCCAGCCGGAACCCTGCCCGTCTATGTCGATGACAGCATGCGGGCGCTGTGTGGCGCGTCTGTCATTTCCGAATATCTCGACGAGACGCACGGGGTCCTGAAGCGGGACCGCCGGCTTCTGGCCGAAGATCCGTTCCAGCGCGCCGAAATTCGCCGGCTGACGGAATGGTTCATGCAGAAGATGGAGCAGGACGTGACGCGGCCGCTGACACGCGAGCGCGTGTTCAAGCTGCAGATGACCGCCGAGCAGGGCGGCGGCGCACCCGATTCCAAGGTGATGCGCATGGCGCGCGGCAATATCCGCCAGCACATGAAGTATCTGTCCTGGCTGGCTGGCTCCCGGCAATGGCTTGCCGGTGAGCGGCTGAGCTATGCCGATCTGGCGGCGGCGGCCTCGGTTTCCGTTCTCGACTATCTCGGCGAGATCGACTGGACGGAATCTCCGATCGCCAAGGAATGGTATCAGCGGCTGAAGTCGCGCCCCTCCTTCCGGCCGATCCTGGCGGAGCGCGTGCGCGGGGTCACTCCGGTTTCGCACTACGCCGATCTGGATTTCTAGAGCATTTTCGCTTTTCTCCGAATCGCGAAAGCGCTCTATCTCTTTGTTTTTACGCATTGCGAACGGAAAATCGCTACGCACTTTTCCTGGAAATGCTCTAACGAGGGCTGGATATGCCCGATGATCGCCAAGCGGAGAAAGCCGACAAGCGGCGAAGCGCGCTGACCGCCTTTCTGCGCGACGAGGCGCACGCCCAGGGCTTCGATCTCTGCCGCATCACCCGGCCGGACGCCATTCCCGAGGCTGCCGTCAGGCTCGACCAGTTTCTGGAACAGGGCCACCACGGCACCATGAGCTGGATGGAAGAGACGCGAGAGCGGCGCGGCGATCCGCGCGTGCTCTGGAGCGAGACCCGTTCCATCGTCGTCTTCGGCCTCAATTACGGTCCAGACGAAGATCCGCGCGGCATTCTGGAGAAGAAGGACAAGGCGGCAATCTCCGTCTATGCCCGGAACCGCGACTATCACGATGTCATCAAGGGGCGGCTGAAAGAGATCGCCACGCGCTTTGCGGCGCGCTCGAAAGAGGACGTCAAGGTCTTCGTCGATACCGCGCCGGTCATGGAAAAGCCGCTCGCCGGTGCGGCCGGCCTTGGCTGGCAGGGCAAGCACACCAATCTCGTCAACCGCAGCTTCGGTTCCTGGCTGTTTCTCGGCTCGATGTTCACAACGGCCGACCTAGAGCCGGATCAGCCTGAGCCCGATCATTGCGGCTCCTGCCGCGCCTGCCTGGATGCCTGTCCGACCGCTGCTTTCCCGGCGCCCTACCAGCTCGATGCCCGCCGCTGCATTTCCTATCTGACCATCGAGCATAAGGGGCCGATCGACCCGCAGCTTCGGCCTTTGATCGGCAACCGCATCTATGGCTGCGATGACTGTCTTGCCGCCTGTCCCTGGAACAAGTTCGCAAGTGCTGCCTCGGAGATGAAGCTGGTCGCCCGCGAAGACCTGAAGGAGCCGTCGATCGCCTTTCTGCTCACATTGGACGACGCAGCCTTTCGCAGCTTTTTCAGCGGCTCACCGGTGAAGCGCATCGGTCGTGATCGTTTCATCCGCAATGTGCTCATCGCCGCCGGCAATTCGGGCGAATCCAGCCTGATCGCCGCCTGCCGCGATCTGGCGAAGGACCCCTCGCCCACCGTGCGAGGCATGGCTGTCTGGGCACTATCCCGGTTGATGACGGCTGGCGAGTTCCTGATATTTGCGGCAGAAAGAGATGATGAGCCGGACGAAGAAGTTCGCGCGGAATGGAAAATGGCGGGAGTTGCGTGATGCATGTGATGATTTTCGGCTGCGGCTATTCGGGAACGGCCATCGCCAAGGCTTTCGCCGGCCCCGGCATTCGCGTCACCGGCACGACCCGCTCCGCCGACAAGGCAGAACTGCTGACCAAGGAAGGCATCGAAGCCTTCGTTTTCGACGGCGAAACGCTGGACCCGGCTCTGGCTGAGGCGATGGCATCCGCAACGCATCTCGTACAGTCTATCTCTCCCGGCAAGATTGGCGACCCGTTGCTGCGGCTGGCTCAGCTCAATCTGCGCGCACTAATGCCGAAGCTGGAATGGGTCTGCTATCTCTCGACAGTCGGCGTCTATGGCGACCATAAGGGCGCCTGGATCAACGAAGAGACGTCGCTGCATCCGATCGCGGCGCGCTCCGTCGAGCGGGTCGAGGCGGAGGATGGCTGGCTGCGCGTCGGCATCAGGCTGAACCTGCCCGTCGCTGTGCTCAGGCTTTCCGGCATCTATGGCCCTGGCCGCAACGCCTTCAGCAATCTCGACAAGAGCACCGCGCGGCGTCTCATCAAGGCAAACCAGGTTTTCAACCGCATCCGTGTCGAGGATATCGGCAGCTGCGCGCGCTTCCTGTCCGATCGCAAGCTTGGCGGCATATATAATGTCACCGACGATGAGCCGGCGCCGCCGCAGGACGTGGTGGCAGAGGCCGCCCGGCTC
Source organism: Rhizobium sp. AC27/96 (assembly GCF_001692325.1). Classification (GTDB taxonomy): domain Bacteria; phylum Pseudomonadota; class Alphaproteobacteria; order Rhizobiales; family Rhizobiaceae; genus Rhizobium. The sequence continues at coordinate 17,230 of NZ_LXKN01000073.1, forward strand.
ATGGGCATCGAGCCGCCACCCGAACAGCCTTTCGAGACGGCCGAACTGACCCCGATGGCGCGCTCCTTCTATGGCGAAAACAAGCGTGTCTCGAACGCGAAACTACGCGCGCTCGGCTTTGCATTTCGCTATCCCGAATACCGCATGTCGCTTGCCGAGCTCTGGTCTTCGGGGCGTTGGCGGGTTTAGAAATCCCGCCCTACAACCAAGTTCAATCGCATGAAAATTCCTACTTGGCCGGCTACCATAGTTCAATTTTCTCCCCATTTAAGGTTAACGACCTCTAAATTGGCTCAAATGGGGCAGCGATTATGGCAAAGCAGCAAAATTATTTTTCCTGATTTCGTGATCTGTTGCATTGCAGCACGACAGTGAGAATAATCGTTCCATTTTTAACTGATTTTATTAGGTTTTTTCCGTAACTCAGCAAATCCACTGAATAGTCACAGTATTTGCTGCGATCCGCAAATGTTACAGACTGTAACATTCCGTGATCGAAAAAGGCACTTTTTCGCCATTTTTGGCCGGATTTAAGCCCCCGCCGCCCACCAAGGCGCAAGTTCAATAGCTTGAGGGAAAACTCGGTTTGACGAAATTCAAACGTTCTTTGGCAATCGCCGCAACTATATCCGCCTCCTTTGCTCTTCTTTCGACTCAGGCAATAGCCTCGACTGGATGCGGAGGCGCTTCATGGTACGGGGGAAGCTCCCGAACTGCTTCCGGGGAACGTATGAGTTCCAAGAATCTTACTGCAGCTCATCGCTCGCTTGCTTTCGGCACGCGTCTGCGCGTCATCAACAAGCACAATGGTCGTAGCGTCGTCGTTCGCATCAACGACCGTGGTCCGTTTATTCGCGGCCGCGTCCTCGATCTCTCCCGCGCCGCTGCGCAGGATATCGGCATGGTCGCCTCCGGCACCGCCAACGTCTGTTACGAAGTCGTCGCCTCGAAGTAATCGCTCGATATGGCCGGAAGCGCAGTGCATTTCGGCGCGACGCTTGCTCTCTCCGTCAATCGCGGCTACCACGCGGTTGGGACGTCTTAATAATCCGCCGCCATGTGCATTATTCGCGCGGATTGATGAGGTGTCAGCGATTTTGGTAGAGCGTGACGTTTCCCGGTAAACTCAGTCGAGTTTGGGACGGCGCGCAAGCAGGAGAGTGTGAATGCGTCTGGGCGGCCGATTACAGGGGGCCATCGAAGTTCTTGCCGATATCGAAGCGCGCAAGCGACCGGTGGCTGACGCCCTGAAGGATTGGGGCCTTGCCCATCGCTTCGCCGGCTCCGGCGACCGCGCCGCGATCGGCAATATCGTCTACGACGCGCTGCGCATGCGGCTATCCCATGCCTGGCTGATGGGTGACGATAGCCCCTCCGCGCTTGCTCATGCAGTTCTCTTTCGCCAATGGGGCCTGACGCCGGAAGCGCTGGCGGCCGAACTCGATGGCGATAAATTCGCCCCCGAGGCACCGAGCGCCGAGGCGCTGGCCGCCTTTGCCGGCCGCAAACTCGACGATGCGCCCCGATACATCCAAGGCGACATTCCCGAATGGGTCGAGCCTTCCTTCGAGCGCGCCTTTGGCAAAGACTGGCTTTCTGAGGCACAAGCCCTTTCCGAACGCCCGACGCTTGACCTTCGCGCCAATGCCTTGAAAGCCGACCGCGCCAAGGTGGTGAAGGCGCTCGATCGTGCCGGAGCACAGGCATCGAAGATCGCCCGTTTCGGCATCCGCATTCCCGCCGGCGAAGGCGCATCCCGCCTGCCGAACGTCACTGCAGAGCTTTCCTTTCAGAAGGGCTGGTTCGAGGTGCAGGACGAGGGATCGCAGATCGTTGCCGATCTCGTTCTGCCCGAAGAGGGTGATCAGGTGCTCGACTATTGCGCCGGCGGCGGCGGCAAGACGCTCGCCATGTCGGCTGCCATGCACAACAAGGGTCAGGTCCACGCCTATGATAGCGACCGCCGGCGGCTGGCGCCGATCATTGAGCGGTTGAAGCGGGCGGGCACCCGTAACGTGCAGGTCCATGACGAACGCAATGCTCTGCTGGCCCTGCGCGGCAAGTTCGACAAGGTTCTGGTCGATGCGCCCTGCACCGGCACGGGCACATGGCGCCGCAGGCCTGACACGAAGTGGCGGCTGACGCAGAAGAATCTCGACGAGCGCACCAGCCAGCAACAGGAAGCATTGGCCCAGGCCGGTGAATTCGTTCGTCCCGGCGGCTCGCTCTTCTATGTAACCTGCTCTGTCCTGCCTGAGGAAAACGAGGCGCAAGTCAACCGTTTCGCAGCCCAAAATCCGGACTTCGAGGTGGTGGACGCGCTGAACTCCTGGGAAAAGCTGTTCGGCAAGGACACGCCGCGGCCGCTCTCGTCCGACGGCAAGACCATTACGCTGACGCCCGCCTCCACGGATACGGACGGCTTCTTCTTCTGCCGCCTGCAGCGAAAAGCCTGATTTGCTCTCAATCCGCCCGCAGCGGATATTGCTGCCGTGGCGGAATGAGATGATGAAGCACGGCGATGGCGATCAGCAGCAGGCCACCGAGGCCGACCACCGTGAACAGCGTCCACGCCGACAGATGCGACCCCAGTGCCACCAGCGGCACGGCGCCGGCCGGCGGATGCGTCACTCTCAAAATCAGCATCGCGGCAATGGCGAGACCAACCGCGATGGCGGCGGCCCACCACAGACCCGGCAGCAGCGCCATGGCCAGGCTGCCGACAAGGGCCGCCAGCAGATAGCCGCCAAGTACATTGGCCGGTTGCGCCAGCGGGCTCTTCGGCTGGCCGAAGATCAATACGGCCGTCGCACCGAAGGGCGCGATCAACAGGGGAATGCCGGTCGCAATCGCCAGGGCGCCGACGGCGGTCATGCCCGTAACCGCACCGACACCCGACTTCAGATGCCCGTGCCAGTGGCCTTTCGGCTCATGACGGTGAAGGAAATGCTTGAAATGGCGATGCATGGAAGATCTTCGAAACTCGGCTGAAATCTATTTGCCTGTTTTTTGACCTGTATCTGCCGCTTTTTCAAGCAAATCCATTCCATTCATACGCCGGAACTAATAATAATCGGCCTTAAAATCATTCTAAACTAGAGCGTTTGACACAAGTTTATTTTTCATACATGACACAAAACGCCAAGTTTTTGACGGTGCCCCCGCTGTCATTAGGAGAGGGAACATGAAACTCAAGATCAATTTTGGCGCCGTGCTTGCGGTTGCCTTTGCTACGACTACCGCATCCGGCCTGCCCGCCCTTGCCGCCGCTCCCGAGCCGGCAGCTGTCCTCAAGCACTATGCGGACGTGGCTCACGCCAAGTATCAGGACTCGCTGACCACGGCACAGGCGCTTGACAAGGCGATCGACGCCCTGCTCGCCAACCCCAGCGACAAGACGCTGAAGGCAGCGCGTGCCGCGTGGATCAAGGCTCGTGTTCCCTATGCCCAGACCGAAGCCTATCGCTTCGGCAACTCGATCGTCGACGATTGGGAAGGCAAGGTAAACTCATGGCCGCTGGATGAAGGCCTGATCGACTATGTCGACGCTTCCTACGGCACGGAAAGCGATGAGAACGCGCTCTATGTCGCCAATGTCATCGCCAACAAGACGATCAAGATCAACGGCAAGGATGTCGACGCTTCGCATCTGACGCCGGAATTCCTCTCCGGCACGCTGCATCAGGCTGGCGGTGTCGAAGCCAACGTCGCGACCGGCTACCATGCCATCGAATTCCTGCTCTGGGGCCAGGACCTGCACGGCACCGGACCGGGTGCCGGCGAACGCCCGGCAACCGACTACGACCTCAAGAATTGCACGCATGGCAATTGCGATCGCCGTGCCGAATATCTGAAATCCGCTTCGACGCTGCTCGTTGCCGACCTCAAGGACATGACGGAGAAGTGGACGCCGGACGGCGAAGCCACCAAGCATGTCGAAGCCGATCCGAAGGCTGGCCTCACCGCCATCCTGACCGGCATGGGCTCGCTCTCCTACGGTGAACTTGCCGGCGAGCGCATGAAGCTCGGCCTGCTGCTGCACGATCCGGAAGAAGAGCAGGATTGCTTCTCCGACAACACCTATAACGAGCACAATGGCGATGCCCTCGGTATCGCGGCTGCCTATACCGGCAACTACACCCGCGTCGACGGCACCAAGCTGAAGGGCCCGTCCCTGCATGATCTGGTGAAGGCAAAGGATCCGGCGCTCGACAAGGAAATGCAGGGCAAGCTCAACGCTACCCTGACAGCCATGAAGGCCCTGGTGCATCGCGGCGAGACGGTCGAGAAGTACGACCAGATGATCGGCGAAGGCAATAAGGAAGGCAATGCGACGGTTCAGAAGGCCATCGATGGCCTCCTCGACCAGACGAAGAGCATCCAGCGCGTCATCGCTGCCCTCGACCTCGGCACGATCAAGCTCGAAGGTTCGGACAGCCTGGACAACCCGAACGCTGTCTTCACCAAGAAGTAATGAGGGATGGTGGCAGCGCGACACCGCGCTGCCACCCCGATACCCATGACAAGCATCCCGGCCAACCGCGCCCTGCTGCCCGCCCTAGCTGCGGGTTTTTTGGTTTTCTCCATCACTTTGGCCGGCGCGGCCATTCTCGATTTTCCGACTGTCCGCACCGATCTCTCCGCCGAACAGCTGAAGCGGGTGCACGACGTGACCCGCGCGACCGCCAATTTCCTCAAGGCCGAAGCCTATGAGGCGATGCAGGGCGGTGCCTCGACGTCGATCGATCCCGTCAATCGCGATATCTTCTCGCAGCCCTCGGCCAATTTGAGCCAGGAACAAGGGCAGGATTTCCATCTCGGCAACGCCCTCTTCCGCAAGCTCTGGGTCTCCGCTCCCTCCTCGACACAGGCCTCCGACGGGCTAGGGCCGCTGTTCAATGCCCGCTCCTGTCAGAGCTGCCACATCCGCGACGGCCGCGGTCATCCGCCGGACGCCGGTGGAGCGGCCGCAACCTCGATGGTGCTGCGTCTGGCTCGGCCCGCCGCCACGCCGGAGGAGGAGCAGGCAACCAAGGATTTCAGCGCGCTCAACTTCCCCGATTCGACCTATGGCAAACAGCTGCAGGACCTCGCCGTGCCGGGGCTTGCCGCCGAAGGCAAGGTGACGGTGAGCTATAGCGAGCAGACCGTGACGCTTGCCGGCGGCGAGACCGTGACGCTGCGCAAGCCGCATTACGGCGTGAGCGATCTCGCCTATGGGCCGCTCGACCCTGCGACGACATTCTCGCCGCGCATCGCGCCGCCGATGATCGGCCTCGGGCTGATCGAGGCCATTCCGGAGGCCGACATTCTCACCAATGCCGACCCGGACGGCAAGAACGGCACCGGCATTCGCGGCAAGCCCGCGATCGTCCGCGATCACCGCACGGGTAAGATCGCGCTTGGCCGCTTTGGCTGGAAGGCCCAGAACGCAACCGTGCGCGACCAGGTGGCGGATGCTTTCTCGGTCGATATCGGCATTTCCACGCCGGATCGGCCGAACCCTTATGGCGACTGCACGGCGAAGGAACCGCAATGCCTTGCCATGCCGAACGGCGTACAGAAGCGCCTGGGCGATACGGAGGCGCCGGATCCGATCCTTGCCCTCGTCACTTTCTATTCCGAAAATCTTGCCGTTCCCGCCCGCCGAAAGGCAAGCTTTCCCGATGTGCTGCACGGCAAGGAGATGTTCTATCGCTCCGGCTGCGCCTCATGTCACACGCCGAAATTCGTCACTCGCGACGACATCAAGGGCGGCGACGGCAAGGGCTCTCCGCAGGCCTTCCAGCTGATCTGGCCCTATTCCGATTTCCTGCTGCACGATATGGGTGAAGGCCTTTCCGACGGCCAGCAGGTGGGCGTCGCGTCCGGCAGCGATTGGCGCACGCCACCGCTCTGGGGTATAGGCCTCACACAAACCGTAAGCGGTCGGCAGGCTTATCTGCATGACGGCCGCGCCCGCACATTGACCGAAGCCATCCTCTGGCATGGAGGAGAGGCGGAAAAAGCCCGTACCGCATTCGCCGACCTTTCGAAGGACGATCGGCAAGCCCTCATCAACTTTCTGGAGTCACTTTGATGCGCCACTGGAAACGTCTCGCAGCTAGCCTTCTCCTCACCGCCGCCGCCTTGCCCGCCCAGGCGCAGGACGCGACGACCAACGGCGCCGGCCTGAATGAAGCCGCGGTGCCGGCAACCCTGCAGAAGGCGGTGGATGACGTCATTCGTCCGGGCTATCGCGCCATGCATGATTCCGCCTCGAAGCTGACCGTGGCGATGAAGGCGCTTTGCGCCGACCCCTCCGCCACGACGCTTACCGGCGCCCAATCCGCTTTCGGCGACACGGTAAAGAGCTGGTCGCGCATCGAAATCGTCGATACCGGCCCAATCATCGACAAGAACCGCTTCGAGCACATCCTGTTCTACCCGGACCGCAAGGGCGTCGGCCTCAAGCAGGTGCAGGCGCTGATCGCCAAGGCCGACGAGAAGGATACGACGGTCGAGGCCGTCGCCGGCAAGAGCGTCGCGCTGATGAGCATGACGGCGCTGGAATATGTCCTCTACGGCACCGGTTCGGACGTTCTCGCCACCCAGAAGCAGGGCTTCCGTTGCCGCTATGGCGCGGCGGTCGCCGGCAATATCGAGAACACGGCCAAGGAAATCGCCGACGAATGGGATGCACCCGATGGCGTGCAGAAATCCTGGAAGTTTCCGGGCAAGTCCAGCGACGATTTCATGGACAACAAGGAAGCGGTCACGGCGCTCCTCGGCATCCTCGTGCATGGTGCGGCCAATGTCCGCGATCAGCGGCTGGAGACCTTCTACAAGGGCGACCCCGCATCGGCGCGGCCGAAGATGGCGATTTACTGGCGTTCCGGCAACACCTGGACCTCGTTCACCGGCAACATCGAAGGCCTCAAGACCCTTTGGGAAAAAGCCGACATGGCAAGCCTGCTGCCGGCGAACAAGCGTGACGCCGCCGCCAAGATCGACGGATTGCTGAACGAGCTTGCGACGACCGCACCGACGATCAATTCCAACATCGAGACGGCTCTCGGCAACGATGCGGAGCGCGCCAAGATCGACAAGCTGCTTGCCGTCAGCCGCGATCTCACCACCGCCTTCAGCGACGAGTATGGCGGCGCCATCGGCCTTTCCGCCGGCTTCTCCTTCGCCGACGGGGACTGACCGGGATGCGCAGCGGGCTGATCGATCGGAGAGCTTTCGTCAAGGCTGCTGGGCTGACCTTCCTAGCGGCGCTCAAGCCCGGCGCCCTGATGGCCCTCGAGCGCGCAGATGCGGTCTACGCCTCGGGCATTCGCGCCGCCGACGGCTCCTTTGCCGTGGCGACGGTGACCGAGAAGGGCCGGATCGTCGATCAGGTGGCCCTGCCCGCCCGCGCTCATGGCATGGCCTTTTCGAAGGCGACGGGCAAGACCGTCGCCTTCGCCCGCCGGCCCGGCACCTATGCGATGATCTTCGATCCCTGGAACAAGGCCGAACCGATCGTCATCACCGCCAAAGAAGGCCGGCATTTCTATGGGCACGGCACGTTTTCGCCGGATGGCAGGCTGCTTTATGCCAGCGAGAACGACTTCGACGACAATCGCGGCATCATCGGGCTCTATGATGCGCGCAACCGCTTTGCCCGCATCGGCGAATATGAGACCTATGGCGTCGGGCCACATGACATGACCGTTTCTGATGACGGCAAGTACCTGATCGTCGCCAATGGCGGTATCGAAACGCATCCGGATTTCGGCCGCACCAAGCTCAATCTCGACCATATGGAACCATCGTTGACGCTGATCGATGCGGCAAGCGGCCGGCTGATCGAGAAACATGTCCTGCCGGCACAATATGCGCAGGTATCGACGCGGCATGTCGATATCGATGCGAGCGGCCGGGTCTGGTTCGCCTGCCAGTATGAGGGCCATCGCAACGATCTGCCGCCGCTCGTCGGCCATTTCGCCAGGGGCGAGGATCTGACCTTCGTCTCCCTGCCCGATGACACCACTCGCGCGCTCGGCAACTATGTCGGTGCCATCGCCGTCAACCGTGCCGAAAACCTCGTGGGTGTGACGTCGCCGGTCGAGGGGACATCGGTGACGCTGGATGCCAGAACCGGCAGGGTGCTGAAGGTAGAAAACGTGCCCGATGCGGCCGGCATCGCCCCAGCCAGCCATGGCTTTGCCGTGTCCTCCTATCAGGGCGACTTCCTGGGCGAGCATAGCGACGTCGCCTGGGATCAGCATATCGTCCGCATCGCCCGCGGTTGATTGGATCCTGGCTCAGACCGGCTTGCTGGCCTCTATGAAGCGGCGTAGCGCCGTCGCCGCATTCAGCATGTGTGCTCGCATGCGCCGCGACGCCAGCTCGCCATCGCCTTCGGCAATCGCCTGCATGATGGCCTCATGCTCCGCACGCGAACGATCCAGGCGCTCGTGCTGACGTAACTGAGCCCGGCGGAAGGCGGTCAGGCGGCTATGAATGGCAATCGCCTGTTCGGCCAGAAAGCTGTTATGCGTCGCACGATAGATCGCCTCGTGAAAGGCGCGGTTGAACGCATCATAGGCATCGAAGTCACCCTTCCTGACGATCGCCTCTGATGCATCGTGCAGCTCGATCAGATGGCTGCGCTCAAGCGGCGTCATGCGATAGGTGGCGAGCCGCACGCACAAGGCCTCGATCTCCGCGACCGTCTCGAACATCTCCATGATGCGTTCCGGCGTCATGCGGGCAACGACGACCCCGCGGCGTGGCCGCACCTCGACCAGACCGCTCACCGCCAATTGCCGTAGCGCCTCGCGAACCGGCGTGCGGGAAGCACCGAAGCGATCGGCAAGATGCTGTTCATCAAGGGCAGCGCCAGCCTCCAGGCGTCCGGTTGCGATCTCATCCGCCAAGGCATTGCGGATACGGTCAGACAGCAACTCGCGGTCATCGGCGGCATCCTCGAGTTCATTGGTCATTTTCCACCTCAGGGCATTTCGGTGCCACTTTGTATGCAATAGCGCTACCACTACGACATCTTGCATGCAAAAATGTCATCACGCAACTGTTACGCATCCAATCATTGACCATTATCAACGACGAGAATACAAAAATACTCACACGACCATCTTCTGCATACGCAGAGTGGCCGGAGCGCCAAATCAGAATGCAAGCAGAGCCCATTTCACCCGAACGCTTCGGACGGAATGAGCTTCCCACCAGAATAACATCCCGAGAGACCAGTCGCCCAGCATCTCGGCCGGAAGGCCCTTTGCCGTCGATTTCGCCCCTCCCACGCAAAGGATCAGGACCATGATGATAACCAGACGGAATTTCTCGGCCGCACTTGTCGCCGGTGCCGCCGCTTCTCTCGTTTCCACCCGCGGCATGGCCGCCACTAGCGCCACTGGCACCGGCGCGGCCGTCTCCGCACCACAAAAGGCGCGCAACGTCGTGCTGGTGCATGGGCTTTTTGCCGATGGTTCCTGCTGGTCGGAGGTTATCGCGCGATTGCAGGCCAAGGGGCTGAACTGCACCGCAGTGCAGAACCCGCTGACCACGCTGCCGGACGCCGTCGCCTCGACCCAGCGCGTTCTCGATCGCCAGGACGGCCCGACCGTGCTCGTCGGTCATTCATTCTCGGGCATGATCGTCACCGAGGCAGGCATGCACCCGAAGGTTTCTTCGCTGGTTTATGTTGCGGCCCGCGCACCCGATGCTGGCGAAGATTACACGGCGCTTGCCAAGACCTATCCGACGCCGCCGGCATCCGCCGGCATCGTCTTTGATGGTGACGAAGGCCGCCTGAGCGAGGAAGCCTTCCTGCGCGACTTCGCCGGCGATCTGCCCGAGGCCAAGGCCAAGGTGCTCTATGCCGTGCAGCAGCCGTTCCACAAGGAACTCCTCGCTGGCAAGACGACCCAGGCCGCATGGCATTCAAAGCCGAGCTGGTATGCGGTCTCCACCGAAGACCGGACGATCAATCCTGACCTCGAACGTTTCATGGCCAAGCGCATGGGTGCCAAGACCATCGAAGTGAAGGCAAGCCATCTTGCGCTGATCTCCCACCCCGATACGATCGCCCATCTGATCCTCGAAGCCGCCGGGCACTAGGCCGATGGGCTACCGCTGAGCTAGCCTTTCCTGGTGTACTCAGCCTGCTCCGCATTGACAGCGACAGCGGCCGCCTTGGCCGCTGTCCGCAACCAATCCGCCCCGCGCGTATCGAGATCGGCGAGAATAGCCGATATGCGCGAGGCATCGCCCGCGTGGCAGTTGGCGATCTCGAAACCCATGAGATCCAGCATCTCAGTCGACAGCAGCATCTCGGCGTCGCCATCGACTTCGATCTTGCGGCTGTTGGGCGACAGGCGCCGGACCAGCAGTTTTCCGCTCACCTGATAGCGTGGATCGGGCGAACGCGCCCGGCCGGCTGCGATAACACCGGTATGAACAGCCTCGTCCGACGGATTATGCTTGAGCGACCAGCCCGACTGCAGCAGCGCCTTGACCTCACGCAGGACCGGGCCGCCGCGCCATTCGACATAGGCGACGAAGCGCGGACGGCCGAGACTGCCGGTGCCGGCCGTGCGCGGCCTGGCTTCGAATGCGGTCATCGGATCCGGCAACGCCCGGCGCAGCGCCTTCAGATAGGGTTCCGGCACAGGATCTTTCGCCGACGGCAGGCTGCGATACTTCTCCCAGAAGGCCTTGCGCTCGGTATTCGAGAGCAGCACCTCATTGCGCAGCCATTTGTAGTCACGCTCCAGAATGACTGATGATGGTTGCTGCAAGCCGCGGCGATAGCCCGCAAGGATAGCAGCGGCGATGGCGCGCGGTGTCGGACTGACACTGCCTCTCGCCAGCATTGCGCTCGTCGCCAGCCGCACGAGATCGAGGGCATAAGGCATGACGGCCGCCTCGTCGAAATCATTGGCGCCCCAGACCAGCCGCCCCTCTTCATCGCGCCAGGTGCCGAAATTTTCCAGATGCGTGTCGCCGATTGCCAGTACCTGCGGCGCGCTCGCGAGAGTAGGGCAAATATCGAAGATGATTTCGGCCCAGCGCCAATAGGTTCCGCGCAGGAAGGAAAAGCTGTCCCTCTTCATCAGCTTGTGCTTTTTCGCCAGGCCCGCCTCGACCAGATCGCTGCCGAGCTGCGCCTTCATCCAGCTCTCGTATGCCGCCACCGATTGCAGAATCGTGGTCATCGATGCTCCTTGCAGCAAGTTTTCCTGTTCCGGATAGCATGCCCCGGCGACGGAGGAAATTCGACGTCAGCAATAGACCCGTCAGAGGTGCTTCTTTTCCAAGTCTTGACCCTTGTCCAAACCGCCTCTCCATGCCAATTTCGCACCCGCGAAGGGGAACGGCATGACAGAGGCAGACAGCGGCGACTTTCGGGCCCGCATCAGAACAAGCTTCGAGCGGCAGGCAGCGATGGCGACCATCGGCGCGGAACTGACACGCGTCGAACATGGTGCCGTCGAGATCGAGCTGCCCTTCGACGTGAAGCTGACACAGCAGCACGGCATTCTGCATGCCGGTATCATCGCCGCCGCGCTGGATTCGGCCTGCGGGTTTGCTGCCTACAGCGTCATTGATCCCTCCGCATCTATTTTGACAATCGAATTCAAGATCAACCTGATGTCGCCGGGACGCGGCGAACGTTTCCTGTTTCGTGGCGATGTCACCAAGCCTGGAACGACGATCATCGTCGCCGACGGCCGCGGCTATGCGATCGGCGACGGACCGGCCAAGCTGATTGCCTCGATGACCGGAACGATGATGGTCATCCGGGGCAGAGAGGGAATTAGCGGATGAAATTCGAATTGAAGCGCGTCTCGGGCAAATCGATCCTGTTCGTCATGGCCGCGGACGCGGAATACGGCCCCTTCCTGCGCTCGCGCATCGATCCGCTGATGACCGGCGTCGGGCCCGTCGAGGCGGCAATCGCGCTGACCCGCGCCTTCGCCCAGCTCGAAGCCCATGACGACCTGCCCGATCTCGTGGTTTCGCTCGGCTCGGCCGGCTCCGCCAAGCTGGAGCAAACGGAAGTCTATCAGGTCAGCTCCGTCTCCTACCGCGATATGGATGCCTCGCCGCTCGGCTTCGAGAAGGGGCGCACGCCCTTCCTCGACCTGCCAGCCACGCTCGAACTGCCCCTGCGCATTCCCGCGATTGCCGAAGCGAGCCTTTCGACCGGCGGCAATATCGTTTCCGGCGCGGAAGCCTATCAGCGCATCGGCACCGACATGGTCGATATGGAAACCTTCGCCGTGCTGCGCGCCTGCCAGACATACGGCCGGCCGTTGATCGGCCTGCGTGGGATTTCCGATGGGCAGGTCGAATTGCAGCGCATTTCCGACTGGACGGAATATCTGCATGTGATCGACCGCAAGCTTTCCGAAGCCGTCGACGGGCTGTTTACCGCACTGGAAGATGGCGTATTCTGGTTTTAACGGATCAAAACCGCCCTATGTGAGGACAATCGGGACAATAAAATCGGCTCTGGCGTGATTTGCCCGATTGCCAGCGAAAGCGCTTTTCATTAAAGGCTCGCCATGACCCAGACAGCACATCCAGACACCGTTCTCATCGTCGATTTTGGCAGCCAGGTGACGCAGCTCATCGCACGGCGTGTGCGCGAGGCGGGCGTCTACTGCGAAATCGTCCCCTTCCAATCCGCAGACGCCGGTTTCAAGCGGTTGCAGCCGAAGGCCGTGATCCTCTCCGGCAGCCCGGCCTCGACCGTGGATGAAGGCTCGCCGCGAGCGCCGCAGATCATCTTCGACAGCGGTATCCCCGTATTCGGCATCTGCTACGGCCAGCAGACCATGTGCATGCAGCTCGGCGGCAAGGTGGAGAGCGGACATCACCGCGAATTCGGCCGCGCCTTCCTCGACGTCAACAAGGATTGCGCGCTGTTCGAAGGCCTCTGGTCCTCCGGCTCGCGCCATCAGGTCTGGATGAGCCATGGCGACCGCGTCACCGCGCTACCCGATGGCTTCGAAGTCGTCGCCACTTCCTCGAACGCACCTTACGCCTTCATCGCCGACGAGAAGCGCAAATATTACGGCGTGCAGTTCCATCCGGAAGTCGTGCATACGCCCGATGGCGCCAAGCTCATCGGCAACTTCATTCACAATATCGCAGGCATCAAGGGCGACTGGTCGATGTCGGCTTATCGCGCCAAGGCCGTACAGGCGATCCGCGATCAGGTCGGCGACAAGCGCGTCATCTGCGCTCTGTCAGGCGGCGTTGATTCCTCTGTAGCCGCATTGCTGATCCACGAAGCCGTCGGCGATCAGCTGACCTGCATCCTCGTCGACCATGGCCTGATGCGCAAGGACGAGGCGGCCAATGTCGTCGCCATGTTCAGCGAGCACTATAATCTGCATCTGCTGCATGTCGACGCTTCCGACCGCTTCATCGGCGAGCTGGAAGGGGTCAGCGACCCCGAGACCAAGCGCAAGATCATCGGCCGTCTGTTCATCGAGACCTTCGAAGAGGAAGCCAAGAAGCTTGGCGGCGCCGATTTCCTCGGCCAGGGCACGCTTTATCCCGACGTGATCGAGAGCGTTTCTTTCACCGGCGGCCCCTCGGTCACCATCAAGTCGCACCACAATGTCGGCGGCCTGCCGGAGCGCATGAAGATGCAGCTCGTCGAGCCGCTGCGCGAACTCTTCAAGGACGAAGTGCGCGCGCTCGGCAAGGAGCTCGGCCTGCCCGATAGCTTCATCGGCCGTCATCCCTTCCCGGGTCCGGGCCTTGCCATCCGCTGCCCGGGCGGCATCACCCGCGAAAAGCTGGAGATCCTGCGCGAAGCCGACGCCATCTATCTCGACGAAATCCGCAAGGCTGGCCTCTACGACGCCATCTGGCAGGCTTTCGCCGTGCTCTTGCCGGTCCAGACCGTCGGCGTCATGGGCGATGGCCGTACCTACGAATTCGTCTGCGCACTGCGCGCCGTGACATCGGTCGACGGCATGACGGCGGATTTCTATCATTACGATATGGAATTTCTCGGCCGCGCCGCGACCCGCATCATCAATGAAGTCCGCGGCATCAACCGCGTGGTCTACGACGTCACCTCGAAGCCGCCGGGCACGATCGAGTGGGAATAAAGGGCGAGCAGCATCCCCAAACGCGACTTTCCCAGAAGTGCCCGATTTGCCGAATTCGGCAAATCGGGCTCATCCGGGGAATTGGCGACTGGAGTGACGCCTTTACTTGACCTTGATGCTCAGACCGCTGATATCAGCATTGACCTGCAGGCCTACCTGGCGGCCCGTCAACTCGAGCTGAGCGCCCTTGTCATTGGTCATGACAATCATCTGGGCTCCCTTGCCGACCGCGCCACCGCCACCGGCCGCACCGTAGATCCCCGATACATCCTGAGCGCGGCGAATATTGCGCACGGTGCCCTGGAAATAGGTCTTGGAGGCACCGAAGGCGAGACCACCCGAGATACCGCCGATCGACACGGGATAGCGGTGACCGCGGAAGGTCAGCGTGCCCTCGCCTCCGGAGCCGCCGACGAAGAAGGCGGCCTTATAGACGGAAAAACGGATCGTGCCGCTTTCGGCATGCGCGACGCTGGCAAAGCTAATTCCTGCGGCGGCGATGGCGGCAACCGCGACTGAACGAAATCCGGACGAAATCTTCATGATGAGCTATTCCTCAAGAGCGCCGCTTACCCAGCCGGCCGGGCACGACGTCACCGTCGTAACAAAGTTATATATCAACGATCTCGCGCATCATTGGTTCCAAAGCATGGCAATAACAAAGCGTTAGCATATCCAAATAATCAAATGATAACGACGGCAGCCGGATATTGCTCCGGCCTTTTACCCTATCCCCGTCGAGCGGTGATAATCCAGGAGCGGGAGTCGAAGAATACGCCCTCCGGAGTCATATGTGCTTTTAGCAAATCACGCAGCCGCTGCATTGCCGCGCCGGGTGCTTCGCCGGTTCGTGCGAGCGCGTCCTTCACCAGATAAAGGTTGATGAGCGCGTCAAACGCCGTGTCGACGTCCGGGCCATAGAAGACAGGTTCGCGGACGTCGATAAAATCGACCGAAACAAAACCGGCGGCGTTCAGGAGCCCTGTAGCAATGGCCGGATCGCCAAGTGAAAACGGCGTGAGGGCATTCGTGGAAATCGCGGTTCCCGGGGCCAGCGCTTGCCGGATGGCGCCAGACCACGCGTTTTGCTCCTGGCTCTGCCATACCATCCAAGCGATTCGCCCGCCCGGGCGTATCGCGCCGGCGATATTGGCAAAGGCCGCTGCGGGATCGGCAAAGAACATCACCCCGAAGCGGCTGATGCAGAGGTCGAAGCTGGCAGCGGGAAATGCGTGGTGCTGGGCATCACCCAGCTCAAACCTAATATTTCGCAGGCCCGATTCATCGGAACGTTGTCGCGCCACCTCGAGCATATCCGGGGACGTATCCACTCCGACCGCCTCGCCTTCCGCCGCGACACTGGCCGCTTCGCGCGTCGATTGCCCCGCCCCGCAACCGATGTCGAGCACGCGATCACCTATTCCAACACCGGCGGCCGCGCGCAGATGCGCATTGTGTCTTTTCAATTCCGCATCATAGAAGTCGGCACGATTCAACATCTCCACCCTCACCTGGTTTGTTTCGGTCCTTCGACGGGCCTTCGTTTTCATCGCGTCCGCGGCGGCTTCATGGGTTGGCGAGCATGATGCCGCGAATGACGACAAGTCTCCGACAGCCCCATAAATTCCATGGTCACGCTCGTGGCGCAACCTCAGCGTTCGTCGCGTCTATCATACCCTCGGAAAACCGATTGCAAAATGCTATCGGTTATGTAATAAGCAAACCGATTGCAAAATGCAATCAGATTCAGCGGGGGAGGAGCATTGAAATGAATGAGCGCATCATCATGGCTGACGGCGTTGAGATCGCCACGCAGGCTTTTGGCGACCCGGCCCACCAACCTACCCTGCTGATCATGGGTGCCATGGCCTCGATGCTGTGGTGGCCGGAGGCGTTCTGCCGTGAGCTTGCCGCCCAGGGCCGCTATGTCATCCGCTATGACAATCGCGACACCGGCCTTTCGACCTTCTACGAACCGGGCAGCCCACCTTACACCATGGACGATATGGCCGAGGATGCAATTCATGTGCTCGACGCTTACGGCATCGACAGCGCCGATGTGATCGGCATGTCGCTGGGCGGGATGATCGCGCAGATCGGAACACTCGCCCATCCAACGCGTGTGAGAACGCTGACGCTGATGTCAACGACGCCGGTCGGCATCGACACCTCCTCTCTGCCGCAGACCAGCGATGCCTATATGCAGCATGCATCGGCAGGCGAGAGCGTCGATTGGACCGACAATGATCAGGTCATCGACTTCATCGTCAGGGATGCGCGGATGATTGCGAGCACGGGGCACCCCCATGACGAGACGGCTGCCCGCACTCTTGTGGAGCGGGACGTCAAGCGCGCCAGGAATTTCGTCAGCGCCACCAATCACTTCATGCTGAAGGGAGGCGACGCATGGAAGGATAGGCTGGCCGAATTGGCGCCGCCACTTCTCGTCATCCACGGAACGGCGGACCCGATCTTCCCTGTCGAGCACGGCGAATTGCTGGCGGCAACCGTCGAAGGTGCGGAACTTGTGCGTCTGGAGGGCGGCGGCCATGAGATTCATCCCGGGGATTGGGATGAAATCATCGCAGCCATTGGCGCCCACAGCGGTTCACTACGTCGATAGATGCCGGGACCGAGCGAGATGGAAATTCGGCCGCTATACGCGATGGGCGATTTGCGCCAATAATCTGCTACTGAAGGGGAAGCCGCCTTGCCCCCGCAGGAAGATCTGAGATGCAGGATAATTCCATAGCTGACGACATAGATGGCAAGACCGGGATCACGGCGCCGGTCGCCGGACTATCGGAAATTCTTGCGCCCGGCCTTTCCGTGGTTTTTTGCGGCTTGAACCCGGCCCTCACAGCCCATCGCGACGGGCACAACTTCTCGAACCGGAGCAACCGCTTCTGGCGGGTCCTGCATCTCGCCGGATTTACCCCTCGCCTGCTGCGGGCGGAGGAAGAGCGCGAGATGCTGCAATATGGGCTGGGGCTGACATCGGCGGTCTCACGCCCGACAAAAAGCGCCAGCGAGCTTACGAAGCACGATTACGTCACCGCCGCTCCCATACTGGAAGAGAAGATCGGAAGGCTCGCTCCCGCCAACCTCGCATTTCTGGGCAAGGCCGCCTATGCGGCGATCAGCCTTCGCCCGCAAATCGAGTGGGGCCATCAGCCGGATGGATTTGCGGGCGCCTCAGTCTGGGTGCTGCCCAATCCAAGCGGCCTCAACAGGGCTTTCGATCTCGCGAGGCTGACCGAGCATTATCGCGAGATGAAATTGGCAATGGATCGGGTAACGGCCTCTTTCGAATAGCCGGGCCCTCTTCAGCCGGGATTCGCCGCCTCTATCTCAACAACGATTTTTCCGCGCGCCGATCCTTCACGGACTAGTGCGTGGGCGTTGCCAGCCTGATCCAGCGAAAAGCGACGCTCATCGAGGCGTGGCATGAGCTTGCCTGCCTCGGCGAGTCTTGCCGCTTCACTCAGAATTCGTCCATGCGCCTCGCGACCCTCACCGGTCAGAAGCGGCAGCAAGGTGAAGACGCCGCCATAGGTGGCTGCGCGGAAGGAAAGTGGCGCAAGGGAATGCGCGCTCCAACCCAGCGAACTGGTGACCCGGCCAAAACGGCGTACCGCGAGAAATGCGTCGTCCAGCGCGCCGACGCAATCATAGACGACATCGAAACCCCGGCCGCCGGTCAGATCGCGAACATAATCGCCGACAGCGGTGTTGCGGTCGACGGGCGTTGCGCCGATCGATCGCAGATAGTCGGCAGCTTCGGCCCGATCGACACCGAAAATTATGGCTCCGCGGGCGCTGGCGAGTTGAAGAGCGACATGCCCTACCCCGCCGGCAGCGCCGATCACCAATGCAGTCTCGCCTTCCCTGACATCGACACGGTCGACCATGCCCTCCCAGGCGGTGATGACCGCCAGCGGAAGTGCGGCCGCCTCGCGCATCGAGAGATTTGCAGGCTTGTTTGCGATCAATCTGGCATCGACGGCAGCATATTCTGCCAGGGATCCCTGCACGCCACCGACACCACCGGTCATGCCATAGACTTCGTCTCCGATGGAGAAGGCTTTGACGCCGGGACCGACCGCCTCGACGGTGCCGGCCAGATCTATACCGAGAATGGCCGGCAAGGGGTGATGGGCGTGGGCGGCTGCATCCGCCCAGATTTTCGTATCGAGCGGGTTCACGCCGCTTGCGTGGATCTTGACCAGGACCTCACCGGGGCCTGGCGTGGGCGTGGGAACATCCTTGATCGTGAACGGACCCTGGGCATGTTCGACAATAAGAGCTTTCATGGGAGCAACCTTTCTAATCTGACTGCAAGGATGCTCTTCTCTTGTTTGCATGGAAATCATAAGTATTGTTCGCTCTTCATGCATTTTTGTTTGGATTGAAGCCATGGAGTGGAGTGACCTTCGCATTTTTCTCGCCATCGCGCGGGAGGGTACCCTCGGCGCGGCGGCGCGCACACTGGGGCAAACCCAACCGACGATGGGGCGGCGGCTGAGGGCGCTCGAAGACGCCGTGGGGCAAAGGCTGTTTCAGCGCACCAGCGACGGCTTTGTACTGACAGACGAGGGACAGGCCGTGCTTGCCCATGCCGAACGGATGGAAGAGGAAGCGATCGCCATCGGGCGGGAACTCGCCGGAGCCGAAACCGCGCTCAGCGGGCTGTTGCGGATTTCGTGTTCGGACTGGTTCGGTGTCACCATGCTGGCGCCGGTGCTGGCGGAGTTCGCAAGCCGCCACCCCAAGGTCGTCACCGAGCTTCTGACCGATGCTCGCCTCTACAGCCTGCCGAGGCGGGAAGCCGACCTGGTGTTCCGGATCAAGGCTTTCGATGAGCCCGAGGTCGTCTCACGCCGGCTGCTGCATATTCCCTATGGGGTCTACATCAGGAAGGGCGAGGTACATCCGGTTGCGGGCGATGGCGCAGGCTCCAATCTCGTACTTATGGACACCGCCTTCGGCGGCATGCCTGACGTGGCCTGGATTGAGCAAAAGCTGCCGAGAGCCTCGGTGATCAGCCGAAGCAACAACAGAGAGGTTCAGGCCCGCCTCTGCGCCGCCGGGGTTGGCGTCGCTGTTCTCCCTCGTCCATTGGGTGATGCCACACCGGGCGTGGAACTCGTCGACCTCGGCGAGCCGCCGCCGGGCCGCGATACGTGGATCGGCTATCATCGCGACATGCGCCGCATGCCGCGCCTGCGCGCGCTGGTGGACCTCGTAGCCGACAGGCTCGGCCGGTAAGGGCGATGGCGGTGGGCGCCTAGCCCCATTGATCCGCAGACGGCTCGGGCACGTTCACGTAGCGCGACAGCAGGTGCAGGCTCCGGCCGAGCGACATGCCGGTGAAGCCAACCCATACTGCAGCGGCAAGAGGCGGGACAACCGGCGCCGAAAACCAGGCCGCATGCATCTCCGCGCCGACATGCAGCAGGAATTCAAACGCGAAAGTCGTCAGGATGATAACGAGCATCATGATATCGCCAGGAAGGGAAAGCGATCTCCTCGCCCTGTCGACCCCAATTTTCCAGGCGCTGACATGCCGCCAGCCGATCGTCATGCCGACGCATAGGCCCGCCGCGGCAAACGCCAAATCGAGCACGCTCGCTTGCGAGAAAAGTCCCTCAAAGCCGCGGACACTCAGTATGGTCATGATCACAGGCATTATGACGAGACGTTCGACGCGGATCGTGCGGGGCAGGCATCGCGAGACGCCCATCCAGAGCAGCAGCAGAAACAGACCATAGACATAGGCCGGAATATGAGGCATCGCCGGAACTCCGTAACGGCAGGATTGCAGCCCGAAGAGAATTAGCCGATAATCTTAACGGCGTAAAGATGGAGGGAAAAACGCGTTGACGACAACAAGGGCCGGCACGCCGCCGGCGCGCTATCATCATGGAGATTTGCGAAACGCCCTCCTCGAAGCCGGACGCACCCTGCTCGAAGAAGGAGGGCCGACGGCACTCAGCATTCGGGAAATAGCCCGCCGCGTCGGCGTCTCGGCACCCGCTGCCTATCATCATTTTTCCGGACTGGACGACATAGCGGTAGCGCTTGCCGAACGAGGATTTGCCGAGCTGGCGGAGTGTTTGCAAGCCGCCCCCAGCAATGCGAAGGGGCAATTGGGACCCGCGGGCATGGCCTATGTCGCCTTCGCACGCAAAAACCCCGGCCTCTATCGGCTGATGTTCGGTGAAGGGTTCAGGGGAGCTTTTGCCGCCGATGATAGAATACGTGCATTGCGCTCCGAGGCTTATGAGGTTCTGAAAACCGGCCTGTCCAAGCGCATGCCGCCCGAAGAGATCGGCACAGCGGCGCTGTTCCTATGGTCATTAACTCACGGCCTGGCGCTCCTGATGATCGACGGGCAGTTCGATCCGGGCGAGGACCCCGACACTTTGGTCGCCGCCATATTGCGGCTGCCCGGCAAGGGGCTTCCAACATCCTTCGAGCCTGACGATCGCGCCTAGTTTCCTGCAGCTCCGGGCCGGATCGACGGCGTCTCATCCGCGCCAGAGCCTTAAATCTAGGCTCTAGGCTCCGAGTGCCCTAGATGATAGCTATCACGCCCCGGCCACACGGCCCGATGGCAGGCACTGATCTTTATAACGGCAGGCAAAGTCGAACAGCATGTTTACAATCAAGGACTTCTCCGGCCGCAAGGTCATTATCGGCGACGACAGCGGCACGCTTCTCACAAGCGAAAGAGACGTGAACGACTGGATCAGCGCGGCATGGGACGCCGAGGCCACCCTCGTGGTCGTTCCGGTATCGCGGCTGAACGAGGATTTCTTCCAGCTCTCGAACCGCATTGCCGGCGGCATTATCCAGAAATTCGTCAACTATCGCTCTCAACTCGTCGTCATCGGCGATATCTCCCGATGGGTCGCCGGCAGCAATGCCTTGCGGGATTTCGTCTATGAAGCCAACAAGGGGCGCGAAGTCTGGTTCCTGCCGGACCTGGATGCTCTCGCCGAACGCCTGCAGCAAAACTCCCCGAGCTAACCGGAAAGAGTAGCCCGCATGAAACCAGCCACATCTCCGCCGACACTCGAAACCGAGCGATTGCTTCTGACGGGCCATACGCTTGATGACTTCGAACCGCTTGCGGCCATGTGGAGTGACCCGCTTGTCGTGAAGCACATCTTCGGCAATCTGGTATCGACATCACGGGAATCCTGGATGCGGATGCTGTCCTATCACGGCCTCTGGCCGCTTCTGGGGCATGGATATTGGGCGGTCCGCGAGAAATCATCCGGCCGTTATGTCGGCGATCTCGGCTTTGCCGATTTCCATCGCATCATGGAACCATCCATCAAGAGCATTCCGGAGGCGGGGTGGGCCTTCTCAGCATGGGCGCATGGCAAGGGACTTGCCACAGAAGCCCTGACGGCGGCCACCGCCTGGCTCGACGAGCAGCCACGCTTCGACCACAGCGTCTGTCTGATCGCGCCCGACAATACGGCCTCGATCCGCGTCGCAGAGAAAGCCGGCTACGGAGACCCGAAACCGGTGCGCCTCAACGACAAGGAAACGCTGCTGTTTTCTCGCGCCCGCCGGCTGGCGAAGGACTGACGGGACACGTCCGGCGCAATACTGCCGCCTAGAATCCCAGCGAGTGCTGCACCGGCTTTGGCGGCGCCAATTGAACGCCCTCCAGCTCCAGCATGTGGGCCTTGGCGTTCGAGCCGCCGGGCGCTGAAAAGCCGCCGATCTTGCCGCCTGCCGCCAGAACGCGATGACAGGGGATGATCAGTGCGACCGGGTTCTTTGCCATGGCCTGGCCGACATCGCGGGCGGCCTCCGGCCCGGCGCCAAGCTGCTTGGCGAGTGTGCCATAGGTCGTGGTGTGGCCCCAGCCGATCTGCCGCGCGGCATCGTATATCTGCTTAAAAAACGCATCCTGCTCGCCAAGATCGAGCCTGACGCCGGAAAAATCGATTTCTTCGCCCGCAAAATACCGCTTCACCTTGGCGACGACCTCGGCAACCTCCGGCGTCGGCGTGCCGGGATGCGCATTGGGGACGCGGCGCAGAAGCAGCCGCTCGGTCGCGCCGGCATCTTTCGTCGGCAGCTGGAAGCGTATGACACCGAGATCGCTCCAAGCAATACCGCAAAAACCGCCCGCGGTTTCGAAGATCAGATAATCTTGCCTTGTCTCGTTCATGACGGAAGCTCCGTGTTTCCACTTGCCATGAAAATCGTACCGCAGGGCGGGGAATTCAACCCGATTCTTGCGCAGGGCCGCTGTCGCCTGCTTTTTACTGTTGAGGAAAACGCCGCCGCTACCAAGACGGCGCCCCAATCCTAGTTTGTACTTAAGGGATCAATATCCACCGCCGGTCGGAGGCGAATTCAGCGTCATGCCACCACCGGACCCATGCTGATCCGACGTGGAGCAAGCTGAAATACCGAGACCGATGAGGGCAAGCAAGGCAATCGAGAAGATGGCTTTCGTCAACATTTGAGACCATTCCTTTGAAAAAGGCGAAAACACCCCTGGCGGATGATGAACAGGTCAAGCGGGTGTTTTATTCGATCGTCTTTTCAGATGAGAGATGCTGTGACGGTGAGTGTGCGGCAGCTTGGCAAATGTTCTTCATTTGTTCTTGATATCAAATACTGTCGACGCTAGAGTATGGACGATCCCAAATTGATGAGAGGCAAAGCCAACTGGCTTTGAATAGTGCCATGCATCCTAGCGGACAATTCTCGTTCGATCTTGGCGAACCGCCAAGAATACAGAGAACTAAAGTGGTGCCGAGGCGTGGGCAGGCCCTCTATTTTGCAGCGCTTCCGGACCCTGAAATCGCTAACTTAACGGCTAGCTTGACGTGGGACCAAAGTCGACGAAACGGATTGTCGCGTGAGCCGAGACAGCACGATCTTTATCACGCGAGCATCTATCCGATCGACATCGCTTCACGCTCTCGCGAAGAGGCCATTTTCGCCGCGATGCAGGCAGCATCTACGATCCACTTGCCATCATTTGAGCTGATATTCGATCGCGTCGCCACCTTCAGCAACGGCAACAGCCGCCAATACGTGCTTTGGTGCAGGCAGGGAAATATTGGCCTAAAAATATTACGCCAGGAACTGGCAACTGCTATGCAAAGCTTGGGCTTCGACAGTGACGTCCTCGACAACTTTGCGCCACACATGACACTGTTTTATTGTCGGCGTGCCCTGCCAGAAGTGATGCTGGAAAAGCCGATAGTGTGGACCGTTAAGACGTTTACGCTGGTGAACAGCTTCCAGGGAGAGGGCGAACATGGCCATGTGTGGCATTGGTCACTATTCTAGGTCTGGCGTCTAGGCTTTTGGAGAGATTTCGGCGTTTCCTGTGGATGCCAGCACCACCGCCACAGCATCATCGACACTGAAGCTGCAGCGGCTGTCGAGATCGGTGACGCCAGCCAGGGCCATGAGGTCGCGCACGCGATCATGGACGCGGGCGAATTGCACGCGGATGCCGGCGCGCTGCATGGCGCCGTCAAACTCCATCAGGGCATCCATCGCCGTGCTATCGATATCGGAACTTTCCTCCAGGCTGAGAATAGCGGCCCGCAGCCCCGCCTCGCCGCGGCTGCGCGACAATATCTCGCTGAAGATTGTGTCGGCATTGCCGAAAAACAGCGTTTCGCCCGGCCGCCAGATGGCGATGCCCGGTATCTCGGATGCATCACCATGTCTGACCACATCGACGAAGTTGTGACTGCTGCCGAGGCGCCCGAGACGGGCGACATAGGGCGAGGCCAATCGATGCATCATGGCGGCGAGCGATAGCGCGATCGCCAGCAGCATGCCGTTCAGTACGCCGAAAGCCAACACCCCTGCCGCAGCACCGAGCGCGACGTAAAAATCGCGGTGCAGCCGCCGCAAATGCAGGATCGGGCTGGGATCGAGCGCATGCGTCAGCGCGGCGATGACGACTGCGGCCAGCACCGGCTCGGGCAGCAGCGCCACCAGCGGACTTGCGCAGGCAATGAGGATCGCAAGGCCGATGGCGGCAAAGACGGTGGTTGCCCGCGTCTTGGCACCTGCCGCCTCGCTGGCGAAGCCTGCCGAAAAGCCGGCGCCGACAGGCATGCCCTGCACGAGGGCGCTGGCGATATTGGCGGCGCCGAGCGCGCCGAGCTCGCGGTTGACCTTCAGCGTCTCGCCATAGCGCAACGCCAGCGCCCGCATGGTACCCCAGGATTCGGCAAAGAGAATAAGCACAAGAGGCACGGTAAACTGCACCAGCCGTGAATAGGCGGCCCAGCCGGCATCCGGCAGCGACGGCCATTGCGGCAGGATCTCGATCGATCCCACCAGCTTGACGCCATGTGCCTCGAGGCCGAACAGGTAGGAGGCGAGAATGCCGGCAACAAGCACGAGGAAGGCGGCGGGAACGCCCGGCAGCCTCTTGAGCAGCAGCAATGCCACAAGCGCGACGACGCCGACCGCAACGCTAATGGGGTTCCACTGCAGAACCGCACCGAACAGCGACGCCGCATAGGTGAGGATATTGGAGCCCTGCGCGGGCACGCCTACCAAGATGGGCAGTTGATGCAGGATGATGGTGATCGCGAGGCCCAGCGCAAAGCCGCGCAGCACCGGCCGCGAGATGAAGCCGGTGATGCCGCCAAGGCGCAGCACGGCGGCAACCACGAACAAAACGCCGGCGAGCGCAACGGCGACGGTGGCCAGTCCGGCCTTCACCGTGGCGTCACCGGGCACGACCGCCAGCGTTGCGGCAAGAATCGCGGCGGACGAGGATGTTGGGGAGACGATGGCGAAGCGACTGCGGCCGAATATGGCGTAGATCAAGCATCCGGCAATGCCGGCAAGGATGGCCCGGTGCGGCGGCAGGCCGGCAATGCCCGCATAGGCAACGGCTTCCGGCAGCATGAGGCCGGCAACGGATATGCCGGCGACCAGATCCGCCTTGTCCATCACGAACCAACTGCCCAGCTTCGTCATCGATCACCGACCAAAAGGATGGCTCATCCATTTATGGATAGAGATTCGCCAGAAGGCTGCAACAAGAAAATCAGCCAGAGAAACCGGGCCTCAGGTCGCCGCCTCGGCGCCATCGCGCAAGGGGCAGCTTTTGCCGATGACATCGGTGACGAAATCCATGACGGCGCGGATAGCCAGCGAGCGGCGCAGATCCGGATAGGTCACGAGCCATAGATCGCGTGTCGGTGAGGCAACAGCCACCGGCAGACGGGTCAACCCTGCCTCAGCGTCTCCCAGAAAGGCGGGAAGCGCGACGACGCCGAGGCCCGCACGGGCCGCCTCGAGCTGGCCGAAAACATCCGTGGCGCGAAACACGATCGGACGGCCCTCCAGCAGGCTGCGAAGCCAGGTCTGCTGCGTCAGATGCTCCATGGCCGCGTCGTAGCCGATGAAAGACCATTCCTCCTCCGGCATTTGCGCCACAGCCGGGATGGCATAGAGGCCGAAACGCATGACACCGATACGCCGGACGAGCAGATCGCTCTCTTCCGGCCGCGTCATGCGCACTGCGATATCGGCTTCTCCGTAATTGAGGGCGGCGCGGCGCGTAACGCCCGCGATAGTCAAGGTGATATCCGGATGCTCGGCCCGAAAGGCGACGGCTTTGGGAGCCAGAAGATGGGCGGCGATCGACGGTGGCGCGCTGATCTTCACGGCGGCGGAAAGCCCGGCGACAGCGCTTTTCGAATAGCGCCGGATCGCTTCGACATTGTCTTCCATGCCCGCCACCAGTTCGGCGATGGCGCGGCCATCCGCCGTCAGCGGCGAAGTGCGCGGCCGACGGTCGATCAGGCGCAGGTCCAGCGAGCGTTCCAGCGCGGCAATACGGCGGCCGACGGTTGCGTGATCCACGCCGAGTTCACGCGCTGCCGCCGAGAGCGAGCCTGTCCGCGCCAGGGCGGCGAAATGATGCAAGTCCTGCCAGTCGATCATCTGTGCATTATTGCACAGATACGGTGAGCTCATACCGAATTTATTCAGGCGGAACTTTGTGGTCAAAGATCTCCGGAAAGGAGACTTCTTAATGCCCCTAGCGATTGCCATCACCGGCCCCGGCGGACCCGAGGCCATGAAAGCCGTTGATCTCCCCGTGACAGAGCCAGGCCCCGGCCAGGCAAGAATTCGCCAAAGTATTTCAGGCGTCAATTTCGTCGATATCTATGTTCGCTCCGGGCTCTATCCCTTGCCGCCCGGCCAGAGTGTCCTCGGCTTCGAGGGTGCAGGTGTCGTCGACGCGATCGGCCCCGATGTCGCAGAGCTGAAGGTGGGCGACCGCGTCGCCTATATCGGCCATCCGCTCGGCAGCTATGCCGAGATGCGCACGCTATCGGCGCAGCGGCTGGTGAAGCTGCCCGAGGGCGTCAGCGAACGGGTGGCGGGCAGCTCGATGCTGCGCGGGCTCACCGCGCATATGGTGCTGCAGAAGGTCTATCCGCTGAAAGCGGGCGAATGGGTGTTGGTGCATGCGGCAGCCGGCGGCGTCGGCCAGCTCGTCACCCGCCTTGCCAAGCGGCTGGGCGCCAATGTCATCGCCACCGTCGGTTCGGAAGCCAAGGCCGGATTTGCCTATGAGGCCGGTGCCGACACCGTGCTTCTGCACACATCGGAAGATTGGGTGGAAGAGGCCCGTCAGATCGCAGATCGGCGCGGCGTGCATCTCGCCATCGACGGGATCGGCGGCACCATGCTGTCGCAGACGCTCGCCGCCGTCCGCCCCTTCGGAATGGTTGCGAGCCTCGGCCAGGCGGCCGGCCCCATCCCGCCGATCCAGATCGAGGAACTGACCGCGCCCCGCGCTATCGGCCTGTCTCGTCCCAGTGTATTGACCTATGCCAATGATCCCGAGCTCTATCGCCAGGGCACCCAGGCCCTGATGGGATATCTGCAGGCCGGGCTGATCAACCCGATCGGCGCCGAATACGAGCTGAAGGATGCCGCACGGGCACATGCCGACCTCGAGGCCGGGCGGACGACGGCCAGCGTCATATTGACGATGTAAGCCTCATCCGAACGGGGCCGGCCGCCGGCCCCGTTCGGAGGACAGAATTTTCGGCTACACGCATATTCATCCCATGCCGTCAATGGTTTTTGCTGCAAGGCAGCAATTCGTTGACCTTGCTGGCTTTTGCCTGATATTCGTTTGCCATGACGACGCGCGGCCATTCGGCTATCGCCGCCATTTGATCCGATACGACCCCCCGAGCCTTCGTGGCAAACAGCATGGACACCGCGCTTTCCGGTGCCCGCAGGCGATATCCCGTGAACACTGCCTCCCAGACCATCCGGTCCAATTCTACCCTCGGCCTCCTTTCCATTGTTGCGCTGACATTCTTCGGCTACCTGGCCATCGGCCTGCCGCTTGCGGTGCTTCCGACCTATGTCGATAGCGGCCTCGGCTTCGGCGTCGTCTGGGCCGGCATTGCCATCAGCACGCAATATGTGGCGACCATCGTCAGCCGCGCGCAGGTGGGGCGGCTGTGCGATCAATACGGGCCGCGCCGTTCGGTCCTGCTCGGTTTTATGGCCTATGGCCTCTCCGGCATGCTGACGCTCGCCTCCGCATTCACGATCCATGTTCCGGCGGCCAGCCTTTCACTCCTGCTTGCCGGTCGCCTGACACTCGGTATCGGCGAAAGCTGGGTCAGCACCGCGGCCATCACCTGGGCGATCGGCCTGATGGGATCACGCGAAACCGTGCGGATCATTTCGTGGAATGGCATCGCCACCTATGGCGGCATCGCGCTCGCCGCTCCTTTTGGCGCCTGGCTGCAAGGGCAATATGGCTTCTTCGCCATTGGCATATTTACCGTCGGGCTCGCCATTGCCGGGCTGATGCTGGCGCAAACGCGGCCACCTGTTGCCGGCGTCAAGGAAAAGGGCATCGGCACCGGCCAGGTGCTGAGCCGCGTGGCACCATTCGGCGTGGCGCTGGCGCTTGCTTCCAGTGGCTTCGGCGTGGTCATGACCTTCATCGCACTGTTCTTCCACAGTCGCGGTTGGGAGGGCGCCCCCTTTGCACTCAGCGCCTTCGGCCTTGCCTTCATGGGCGTCCGGCTTGGCCTTGCTCAAGCCGTGGCGAAGTTTGGCGGCCTGCCGCTTACGCGCATCTCGCTTGTCGTTGAAATCATCGGCCTTGCCGCAATCGCATTCGCACCCTCGCCGACCGTCGCCATCATCGGCGCAGCCCTGGCCGGTGCCGGCTTCGCGCCTGTATTTCCGGCGCTCGGCAACGAGGCCATGATCCGCATTCCGCCGCAGAACCGTGGCGTCGCGCTCGGCCTCTATTCCATCTTCCTCGATATCTCGCTTGGCACGACAGGCCCGATCGCCGGCCTCTTTGCCGATCATCTCGGTTACTCCGCACCCTTCTTCGTCGGTGTCGCCGCCGTCCTGCTCAGCCTTATCCTCAGTCTCGGCTTGCGCAAACACAGCAACCCCTGACACCTCTCCGAAGCCATCGGCATCGCCGCCCATGTCGCCGATGGCAGCAATGGTTGCAGGATGCGGCTGCCGCTTGGTAAGGTCGACAATCATAATAATCAGGAGGAAGCCTCAATATGGACATCACCGAAATTGTCATCGAGGGCGATACTCCGGGGATTGCTTGGCGACTGCCGGTACTGCATTTTTCCGGCAACAAGCCTGAAGCGCCGAAGATCTACATCCAGGCTGCGCTCCATGCCGGCGAGCTGCCGGGAACGGCGCTTGCGCATTTCCTCTGCGAGCGACTGCGGCAGGCGGAAACGGAAGGTGCTATCCTCAGCGACATTATCGTCGTGCCGCATGCGAACCCGATCGGCGCAGCGCAATCGCATTTCGGCGAGATGCAGGGCCGTTTCGATCTGGGTTCGCGCACCAACTTCAACCGCGATTTCCCGCTGATCTCGCTGCGCGACCGCGACCTGCTGATCGAAAATCTGGAACGCTATCCCGCCGTTGACCGGTTGAAGCGCCAGCTGATTAATATGGCGCTCGGTGCGGATCTGGTGATCGACCTGCATTGCGACGACGAATCCCTGCAATATGCCTATATCGATGAGGCTTTCTGGCCCGAGGCCGCCGACCTCGCGGCAGCCTTGAAAATGGAAGCGGTGCTGCTTTCGGATGGCGAAAGCTCGGCTTTCGAAGAGGCCGTGAGCTTCGCCTGGAAATATGAAGTGCCGGGCGAGAAGAAAGTACCGTTGCCGGGCAAGCTTTCGGTCACGGTCGAGTTGCGCGGGACACGCGATGTCTATCCGGAGATGGCAAAGCGGGATGCCGAAGGGTTGTGGCGGTTCCTTGCCGCCCGAGGCGCCGTGCGCGACGAAAGCGTCAATCTCTCGGCCTTCACCGGACCGGCCGTGCCGCTCGACAATATCGAGATGATCCGCGCGCCGCAGGCAGGCACTGTGCTCTTCCATCGCAATATTGGCGAGCGTGTTGCGGAAGGCGACTTGCTGGCGACGATCATCACCGCGCCCGGAATGCCGGATGGGACTATCGACGTCCGTGCGCCGCAAGCCGGCCTCATCGTCACCCGAGTCTCCGATCGGCTGGTGCGCCGGCGTGGCGACCTGATGAAGATCGGCTGCGACAAGCCGAGTGTCGCCACTCGCAAGCCGGGCACGCTGGAAGACTAGCCCTTCCCTAGCGGCCGTCGATCACCTTGCATCGCATGGCGAAGGCGATCGCGGCCGCCTCTCTCAGAAGCGTACCGAAGCAACAGATCTGGCTCAGAACGAACCGGAAGGCCATGCGGCCGGCCAAGGCCGCTCTGGTGAAGATTTTGCGTTTTCCTGTCACGATCATGCCTCCGATCAAGGTGATGTAGGCGATGCTTAGAGCGACGACGGCAGTGTTTTAGGCCGCGCCCCTCATATATATGTATGCAGTCTGCATAGATGTTCCGTAAATGTCAAGGATGCTTGTTCGGCCGCTATGCCATGAAGGCGATGGGGCACCGCTCCTGATCGCAAACGCCCTGGTCGCAGACGCGACAGACCACATCCTGATCGTCGCCAAGATCGACTAGGGACGGCAGCAGCTTTTCCAACAGGCGGCCAAGCTGCTCGGTTTCTTCGGCTCCCAACACCTTAAAGGCACGATGAATGACAGCGCGGCGAGCAGCGAGGCTTTTGTCGAAAAGTGCCTGCCCGCTCTCGGTCAGCTGCAACGACCGGGCGCGCTTGTCGCCCTCGACACCGCCGGCTCGCAGCACAAGACCGGACGCCACCAATTGGTCGACAAGGCGCACGGTCGCGGAATGGGAGAGCGCGATCAGCCTGCGCAGCGTCTCGATCGTCAGGCCCGGCTCGGTGCCGATCTGAATGATGGCGGCAATCGCACTCGGCCCATGGCCGGTTTCGTCGGCAAAGGCCTTTTCCATCTTGTCCACCAGGGCAAGGCTCATGGCGCCGAAGAGGTTTTCCAGCCGCAATGTTTCCCTATCCGTCGCCATGCCCTGATCCACCGCCATAAATATGCATGATGCATATTTACAGGAGAATCGGCCGTTGTCGCAACCGGCAGCGAACCGCTTCGCCCCTTGCCCGGCTTTTATCCGACTTTACTTGCGTGCTATGCCGCTAACCAACAGCAAGAGACGGATTCGCCATGACGATCACCATTTACGGCATCAAGAACTGCGACACGATGAAGAAGGCCCGCACCTGGCTCGAAAGCCACGGCATCGCCTATGATTTCCACGACTACAAGGCCGTTGGCATCGACAGCGACCATCTGGAACGCTGGACGAAGGAAGCCGGCTGGGAAATCGTGCTCAACCGCGCCGGCACGACCTTCAAGGCCTTGCCGGAGGCGGATCGCACCGATCTGACGAAAGACAAGGCCATCTCCCTGATGCTGGCGCAGCCTTCGATGATCAAGCGCCCGGTGCTGGAAGCGGATGGCAAATTGCTCGTTGGGTTCAAGCCCGATATTTACGCGGCTGCATTCGGCAAGGCCGCCTAGAGACACGCCCATGTCAAAAACAACCCGTGCCACGCAAGTGCTGACCCAGGCGAAAGTCGCCTTCACCGTCCATGCCTACGACTACGATCCGAATGCGGAGCGTGTCGGCATGCAGGCGGCGGAGGCGCTTGGGGAGGAGCCGCATCGGGTGCTCAAGACCTTGATGGCCGAGGTGGACGGCAAGCCGGTCTGTGTCGTTGTACCCTCCGACCACGAAGTCAGCATGAAGAAGCTGGCTACGGCCTTCGGCGGTAAATCGGCGAGCATGATGAAGCCCGCCGATGCCGAGCGGCTGACGGGTTACCATGTCGGCGGCATCAGCCCCTTCGGCCAGAAAAAACTTGTTCCCACAGCCATCGAGGCGCAGGCGATGACCGAAGCCTATGTCTATATCAACGGCGGCCAGCGCGGTCTGCAGGTGCGGCTCAGCCCACAGGACGCATTGACCGCCTTGAAAGCAAAGGCGGCTTCACTGATTGCCTGATCGGCCATGCGAACTGACAAACCGCCTTCAATTTCGCCGCAAAGCGGTCTAAGTCTTCAGACCATCGTTCGATATCAGCCAAGCAGGTCCCACCATGACATCAGCCTCCCAGAACCATCATCCCGTCGATCACGCCAAGCTGGAGAAGCTTGCGGAGGTGGCCGTCAAGGTCGGGTTGCAGCTGCAGTCTGGTCAGGACCTGCTGATCACCGCGCCGGTCGCGGCGATGCCGCTGGTGCGCCTGATCTCGCGCGAGGCCTACAAGGTCGGCGCAGGTCTCGTCTCCACCTTCTATGCGGATGAAGAGACGACGCTTGCCCGCTACGAATATGGTCATGATGCCAGCTTCGATCGTGCCGCTAACTGGCTTTACGAGGGCATGGCCAAGGCTTTCTCCAACAACACCGCGCGGCTTGCGATTGCCGGTGACAACCCGATGCTGCTCTCCAATCAGGACCCGGCCAAGGTAGCCCGTGCCAATCGCGCCAATTCGGCGGCTTACAAGCCGGCACTGGAAAAGATCTCGAATTTCGACATCAACTGGAACATCGTTTCCTATCCGAACCCCTCCTGGGCGAAGCTGGTTTTCCCGAACGATCCGGAAGCGATCGCCGTCGCCAAGCTCGCCAAGGCGATCTTCTCCGCCTCGCGCGTCGATGTTGAAGATCCGATTGCCGCCTGGGCCGAGCACAATGCCAATCTGCGCAAGCGCTCGACATGGATGAATGGCCAACGCTTCGCCACCCTGCATTTCCAGGGTCCGGGCACCGACCTGAAGGTCGGCCTTGCCGATGGTCATGAATGGCATGGCGGTGCCTCGACGGCCAAGAATGGCATCACCTGCAATCCGAACATCCCGACGGAAGAAGTGTTCACCACGCCGCATGCGCTGCGCGTCGAGGGCCATGTTTCATCGACCAAGCCGCTCTCGCATCAGGGCACGCTGATCGACAATATCCAGGTGCGCTTCGAAGGCGGCCGGATCGTCGAGGCCAAGGCGACGCGTGGCGAGGAAGTGCTGAACAAGGTGCTCGACACCGATGAAGGCGCGCGCCGGCTCGGCGAAGTGGCGCTGGTGCCGCATTCCTCGCCGATCTCGGCAAGCGGCATCCTGTTCTACAACACGCTGTTCGACGAAAACGCCTCCTGCCACATTGCGCTTGGCCAGTGCTATTCGAAGTGCTTCCTCGACGGAGCGTCGCTTTCCCAGGAACAGATCAAGGCGCAGGGCGGCAACTCCAGCCTGATCCATATCGACTGGATGATCGGCTCCGACAAGGTCGATGTCGACGGCATCAAGCCGGATGGTTCGCGCGTCCCTGTTTTGCGCAAGGGCGAATGGGCCTGAGGAGGCCCGGGCATTCGAATGCGATCGTGCCGCGGTATCCCCTACCGCGGCAAATTTCTTGACGGAAACCGCGACATCAGATCGTCGCCAGCGCTTTCCTGATGCGGGCGAGATGCGCCTTGCGGGCGGTATCGGTGACGCGGTCCATGTCGTGGAGCGCCAGCATGCGGAAATTGAGCCGCTTGGCGCAGAAGGCGGCGATACCGCGCTTCAGCAAGCGCCGCACCGGATTGCCCATGTAAAGATGCACGATCCACCAGGGCGAACCCGTCGTGGTCAGTGCCCAGAACAGGCGGATGTTGGTGAGCTTCGGCACGATGCGGCCGCCGGCGGCATCGTGGGTGAAGGCGACACCGGGCGCAAAGGCGCGGTCGAAGAAGCCCTTGAGAATGGCCGGGAAATTGAACCACCATTGCGGAAAGACCAGTATCAGCCCCTCGGCCGCCCGCAGCCGCGTGACGATATCGTCGACATCAGACGTGTCATAGGGCTGGTCGAAATAGCCGCGCCGCTCGGCTTCGGAGAGGCGCGGATCAAAGCCCTCGCGGTAGAGATCGAGCAGATCGACCTGATGTCCTCCGGCAGCGAGTGTCTCCTCTGCAAGCTTTGCCACTGACGCGGCAAAGCTATCTTCCAACGGATGAGCAAGAACCAGCAGAATACGCATCAGAACAGGCTTCCCTGTTTTGGCGGAGCAGCTCCTTCAGCCGGCTTTGTGCTGCGCTTTTTCGGCGACGGTGCACCACCGGCTGGCGATGGTGTTGCGGCATCATCGCCCGTGACCGCACCAATGCGGCCGTCGGCAAATTCGATCGAGATCGCGGCACCCGCGTTAAGCGCGGCAGCAAGGGAAACCGGCCGGTCATCCTCATCTCGCACCACGGCATAGCCGCGCTTCAGGACATTCTTGTAGGAGAGCGACTGCAGGATGCGCTCCTGCGCGACAAGTTCGCTGCGGGCGCGAGTGAGCTGATGGCGGATTGCCGTATCGGCCTGGCGGGTGAGATTGCCCAGACGATCACGAGCGCGGCCGGTCTGCGCCTCCAGGCGCGACGGCAGCGTGGCGAAGACGGCGTCCGCGCGGTCTATGCGGGCGCGGGAACGATCGATCATGCGCTCGATGGTGCGTTCGGCCCGCGTCATGCGCTCGTTGAGCTGCTGACGCCGCTCGGCGATGCGGTTCGACAGGATATCCGGCCGCAGCTGCGAGGCCATGCGCTCAAAGGAGCGGCGCTTGTTCAACGTATTCAGTTCCAGACCACGGCCGAGGCCTGCGGCGGCCTCATCGAAGCGGCGGCGCGGCAAGGCGAGGATCTGGTCAAGCGAAGGCAGCGCACGCAGCAGCGCCCGCACCGATTGGCGCCGCTGGTCCATCTGCCTGCTGACTCCGCCCTGCAGGCGGGCAGAGAGACTGGCGAGCTGGGCTTCCAGTTCGGCCTTCACCGGCACAGCCATTTCGGCCGCGCCCGTCGGCGTCGGCGCGCGCACGTCGGCGGCATAGTCGATCAACGTCCAGTCGGTCTCATGACCGACTGCCGAGATCAGCGGGATCTCGCTTGCGGCAGCGGCACGGACGACAGCCTCGTCATTGAAACTCCAGAGGTCCTCCAGGCTGCCGCCGCCGCGCGCGACGATCAGCACGTCCGGGCGCGGGATCGGACCATCCACAGCGAATTCATTGAAGCCGCGAATGGCATTTGCCACTTCATCGCCGGAGCCCTCGCCCTGTACCTTCACTGGCCAGACCAGCACATGCACGGGAAAACGATCGGAGATACGGTGCAGGATATCGCGGATGACGGCGCCGGTCGGCGAAGTGACGACGCCGATCACCTTTGGCATGAAGGGAAGCCGGCGCTTGCGCTCGGGATCGAAAAGACCTTCGGCACCAAGCTTGCGCTTACGTTCCTCCAGGAGCGCCATCAGCGCGCCGGCGCCGGCCGGCTCCAGCGTCTCGATGACGATCTGATATTTCGAGGAGCCGGGGAAGGTTGTCACCTTGCCCGTGGCGATGACCTCCATCCCTTCCTCGGGACGGAACTTCAGCTTGGAAAATGTGCCTTTCCAGATCACCGCATCGATGCGGGACCTGTCGTCCTTCAGCGAGAAATAGGCATGACCAGAGGAATGCGGTCCGCGATAGCCGGAGATTTCGCCGCGCACGCGCACCTGGTCGAACGCAGTCTCAACCGTGCGCTTGATCGACCCGGACAATTCCGAGACGGAATATTCCGTCAGGTTCGACGGCGAATCATTCTCAAAAAAGCTGCTCATGACTTTTTCTAACCGATGTTGCCGGAAATGCGGAGCCTAGCGCATAACCCCTTCAATCGGAATCGTTTGAAACCAGCGATTATGCGCAGATTTAGAGGCTGCTGCATCCTTCGCGCGTTCTCATGAGACGCGCGGAACAGTAGCGCTTCAGCAAACGTTAACCCTGTCGACAAAGCCTTTCTTAGCCATCCACGCGTAAACCTGTGCAAACTGGTTCTTGGTAAAGAGGATATGGATCGATGATATTCGTGACCGCCACGATCATCGGAATTGCCGCCGGCCTGCAGCGCTCGACGATTGCTGCAATGCTCGGCGTGGCGCTGTTGAGCATCGCCTTCATGGCAGCCGTCGTCCTGTCCCTCGTCCCGCCACCGCTGACGACCTTGTTTATCGCCTTGGGCGGCTACAATCTCGGCTTCATCGGCTATCTCGTTGCCATCGACAGCACGGAACACGGCCGCCGCGCCTAGATCGCGCCGGCACCCGAGGCCATTATTCCCAAGCAACTCCGGACGGCAAACCGCTGCGCACTTTCCCGAAAGTGCTGGGCATCACTCCTGCGGCTTGAAATAGAAGAACTGCACATCCGATTTCGTCGATGCGGGAATGGGCTCCAGATAGGTCGGCACGCGGCCGGCACTGAGCTGGGCATAGAGGCCCTGAGGGTTCCGCTCGGACAACAGCTCCACCTGCGGATCGCCCT
The DNA here is from genome assembly GCF_001692325.1 of Rhizobium sp. AC27/96. Classification (GTDB taxonomy): domain Bacteria; phylum Pseudomonadota; class Alphaproteobacteria; order Rhizobiales; family Rhizobiaceae; genus Rhizobium. The sequence goes on from NZ_LXKN01000073.1 coordinate 53,139, forward strand.
TGCAGAAGCCGACCAGCGTCACATGCGCCTCACGCAGAAGCGCTTCCGCCTCCACGGGCTTTGCAAGGCCGATATGCAGCTCGGCCAGCATCCCATCCGGATCGCGGTGATAAGGGCCGGAGAGGGTGCGATGCGGCGTGAAGCGCAGGAGCGGCGCTCCCATATTCGATGCGGCGGCTATGACCCCGGGTTGAAGACCCGCAATCGGCGCCAGCGCTTCTCGCGACGCGCAATCCGCCGTCTCTTCTGCCTTGGCCGGAGCGGCGACGCTGAAGCTGTTGACGACGCCTTTGTGAGCAAGCGTACCGCCGACAGCCCACACAACCGGCACTGACATCAATGCCGTAACCACATAGAAGAAGGCTGCTCCCACATCTTCGCTATCGGCCGCCGATATCCGGCGCAGCTCCGCCAGCAGCAGTGCCAACGGCGGAATGGCCAGCAGATTGGAAAACTCCGCGCCACGGACCTGCACCAGCGTGATCGCCCAGTTGACGGCAATCAAGGCCATCAGCACCGCATGCAAGCGAACCCTGTCGCCACGCAGCATGCGGAACGAGCAGACAATCATCGCAAGAAAACCGGTCGCGTAGAACGCGGCGAAAGTATCGGGCTGCGTGCGGAAGACCGAAAAGATCGACTGCGCCTCCGTCACCTTGCTCAGCCAAAGATCCACCAGCATCGGATCGAGATCGGCAAGCGGGTTGCGCAGGCATTGCGGCGCGATTGCCAATACCGTGGCGAAGACCGCCGCACCGATGGCTGCCAGCGCCATCATACGCCCAATTCGGGACAGTTGGCTGGCGAAAAGGGCGGCCAGGAGGAGGCCGACACAGCCGACGCTGACAATGCTATAGAAGCCAAGCGAGAGATTGTCGCAGGTGACCATCGAATAAAGGCGTGGTGGGACCAGCGAGAAGAATGCGCCGCCGACGGCAAGCGTCATCGTCAGCGCGAAGGCCTTGGCGGCCGGCGCAAATGCTTCACCATCCCAAGCCCATAAACAGGCGACTGCCATGCAAGCGACAGCCACGAAGGGTGTGGTCTCCGCACCAATGCCGAGCTGGATCGCGAGGGCGACGGCCGCGATGGCGAAGCTGCGGGGCCTGTAGTTTTCATCGGCCAGCATGGCGACGGTAAGGGCGACAAGGCCGAGCTGGACATTGTCGTGATCGATGGAGCCCGGCACGAAACGCGGCGAGAGCAAGATGAAAAACGTCGTCAGGATGAGCGAAAAATGCATGCCTTCGACGCCTGCGATGCGGCGGCCCGTCAGGCTCATGAAGAACATCAGCGGCAGGATAAGTATCAATGGCCAGACAGTCAGCGCTGCGGCCTCGGCGCCTTCCGGCGAGAAGAACATCCGAAAGAAGACAATGAGGCCCGCGATCGGCAGATCGATAAAGCGCGACCAATGCATCAGCGTTCCGCCATCAAGGCCAAGACGGTATTGCATCATGTCGAACCAGCCCTGACCGGCGAGGAAATCCCGGACTTCGACCAGACGCATGGCGTCATCATTATCGGGACCGACATAGTCGGCGAGATGACGATGAATGACGAGCTGCGCGACGATGAGGAGAATGCCGTAGATCAGCGGCACAAGGATGGGATGCGACCAGCGCGACGAGGCTTTCCTTGCCGCCGGAACTGCTTCAGACGACATCGCCAACGTCTCCACCATGTAGATAAATCCTGTATTCGAAGGATGTTTGGAGAGCACGCTAACGCCTGCCCATCAAAAAAAAGTAAAGCTGATGGCGATGGCGCTATTCTTCACGACAATGTTTTTCGCCGGGGCGATTTCACGCCATTTTTTCTTCGCAAGCATAGCGTCTTATTAACAGCCAACGGGATAAGCTCTCGTCCGGATCGTCCATCAGGCCTCGACTTGATATCACGCGTAGGAACCGGCCAAGACCATGTGGAATGAGAAGCTGAACATCGCTGTTCTTCTGCCCTGCTATAATGAAGCCGCCACGATCGGCGATGTCGTTCGCGGCTTTCGTCAGGCGCTCCCGCAGGCCAGCATCTATGTCTACGACAATAATTCCACCGACGGCACGGCGCTGCACGCCATGCTTGCCGGCGCAACCGTGGTGCGTGAACGCCGCCAGGGCAAGGGCCATGTGGTGCGGCGCATGTTTGCGGACATCGATGCCGACATCTACCTCATGGCCGATGGCGATGGCACCTATGCGCCCGAAGATGCCGAAGAGCTGATCCGCACGCTGCTGACCGAAGGCTCCGACATGGTGGTCGGCACACGGCGCAATGTCCACAACGACGCCGGACGCCAGGGCCATGCCTTCGGCAACCGCATCTTCAACTGGCTCTACCGCACCATATTCGGTGCGGATTTCACCGACATCTTTTCCGGCTATCGCGCCTTCTCGCGCCGCTTCGTCAAAAGCTTCCCGGCGGTGTCCGGTGGGTTTGAGATCGAGACGGAAATGTCCGTGCATGCCTCGCGGCTGAAGCTGCCCGTCAGCGAGCTGGAACTCGACTACGGCCGGCGGCCGGAAGGCTCGCATTCGAAGCTCTCCACCTTCCGTGACGGCTGGAAGATCCTCTGGATGTTCGCGATGCTGATGAAGGAAACCAGACCCTTCGCCTTCTTCGGCATTCTGGGCGCCATTTCCATGGAGCTGAGCATCGGCTTCTCTATCCCGGTTCTCATCGAATATTTCGAGACCGGTCTCGTATTGCGCATGCCGACCTGGGTGCTCTCCATGGCACTGATGATGATTTCCTTCATGCTGTTCACGGCAGGCCTGATCCTGGATTCCGTCGCCCGCGCCCGTGCGGAGCAGCTGCGCATTCACTATATGAGTCTGGCCAGGCCGGCATCCGGCGAAATCGGCGACAGACGGACAATCTCCATGGTGGAAATCGAAAAGCCGGCAAGCGGCCGCAAGAAAAGGCCCAAGGCCGCATGAAGAAGCTCTTTCGCTTCCTGCTCGCTGGTAGTGTCGGCTTCGTGGTCGATGCCGGCGTATTGCACCTGCTGCTTTGGTATACGCCCGTCGGTCCTTTTGTCGGACGGGCACTCTCGATACCGAGCGCGCTGCTCGCCACATGGATCCTCAACCGCAAATTCACCTTCGGTCGCTCCGACCGCTCGCTGGCGGCCGAAGGCTTCCGTTATGGTTCGGTCGGTCTGACGTCAGCGGTACTGAACTATGCCCTGTTCAGCTCGCTCTTAATGACCGAGCCATCGCTGCGGCCGATCATTGCACTGACGCTCGGCTCGGCGGCGGCGACGGCGTTCAGCTTTTTCGGCTATTCACGCTTCGTCTTCCGCCACCGGCAAAATCCCTGAGACGCCAGCTCAGACGGTTTCCCAGCCATCCTTCTCACTGGCGCGATAGATGGCGTCGATGACCTTCTGATTGAGCTTCGAGCTTTCAAGAGACACGATCTCCGCACCTTCACCCAGCGCCGCCGACGCAAAGGCTTCCGCCTCGCGCTTGTACTGGCGGCTGTCGGGGAACCGGAAAATCGTCGATTCCGAATGGCCGCGATTGGTCAGTTCCAGCTCCTCTGCGCCATAGCGATCGGCGTTGAAGGGCGACTTCACCTCGATGAAGCCTTCCGTGCCGTGGAAGACCATGACCTGGCGATTGGCCATCTGCGTCGAGATGTAGAAGGTCATTTCAAAATCGCCGAAATCGGCCTTGACGCTGGAATAGATGTCGGTGCCGAATTCCGGGTCACGCTCGGTCACCGCCTGGATGCGCAGCGGCTCGCGACCGGTGACGAAACGGGCGCTGATCGTCGGGTAGACGCCGATATCAGGCAGACCACCGCCGCCAAGCGACGGGATATTGCGCATGTTGCCGGCATCGCGGTTGAAATAGGTGAAGGCTCCCTGGATATGGCGCAGGCGACCGATGGCGCCATCGGCCAGCAGCGAACGGACCTTCCGCCACACCGGCGCATAGGTGACCATGTAAGCCTCGGTCACCAGCACCTTGTTGCGGTCGCGGGCAGCAATCAGGCTGTCGATTTCATCCGCCTTGAGCGCGATCGGCTTTTCGCAGAGCACATGCTTGCCGGCGTCGGCGGCCTTGATCGTCCACTCGACATGCTGTGAAGTGGGCAGCGGAATGTAGACGGCATCGATGGTATCGGAGGCGAGCATTTCCTCGTAGGAACCGAAGGCGTGTGGCACGGAGAAGCGGTCGGCCATCTGCCGGGCACGATCGAGATCACGGCTGGCGATTGCCGTGACGACGCAATTTTCCGCGTCCTGAATGGCCGGCACCACCAGGTCGCGACCGATTTTTGCCGTCGATAGAATTCCGAAACGCAGCATGATCTTTCTCCCGAAGCATTGTCCCGAGGCGAACGGCCGCACAGCGATGGTCGCGACACGGCCTTCCAGCGGGATCCCTTGTCAATACGGTGGATGGAGAGCGAAACGAGGCCATTCCGCTCCAGACGAAATCGACTGCAACCTTATTCGGCCGGTGCAGACGGCGCAACGGCTTGGGGAAGCGATTGCTCAAAGACATCCCCCCGAATGGCATCAAGGCGTGTCCGGATCTGTCCCCTTTCTGTCTGATAGGTGGCTTTCGTACCTTTTGACTGGCGATTAATTTCGGCTATCCTTCAATCACAGGAGATACGAAAATGTCCCATTCCGACACCGCATTGCTCGTCATCGATGCGCAGGAATCGTTTCGCCAGCGTCCCTACTGGCGGGCAGACGACCTGCCCACCTTCACCAACCGCCTGCAGGCGCTGATCGATGGTGCCAAGGCCAAGGGCATCCCCGTTGTGCAGATATTCCATGTCGACGACGATCCGCATTTCAGCCTGGAGAGCGGCTATGTGCGCAAGCTCGATGAAATCTCGCTGGAGGCCGATGCGGTATTCCACAAAGCTCGCCATTCGGCCCTCGTCGGCTCCGGGCTGGATGTCTGGCTGGTGGCGAACGGCATCCGCAAAGTAATCGTCTCGGGCATTCGCACGGAGCAATGCTGCGAGACGACGACGCGGCATGCATCCGATCTCGGCTACGATGTCGACTACGTGACCGAGGCGACGCTGACCTTCCCGATGACGCATGCTTCGGGCACGGTCTTCAGCGTCGACGATATCAAGAAGCGCAGCGAGCTGGTGCTGTCAGGCCGTTTCGCCCGCATCGCGACGGTCGAGGAAGCGCTTGCCGGTGCCCCGATCCGGAGTGCCGCATGAGCCATAGCGACAAGCACTTCCAACGCCGGATCATTCCCGTCTACGTCCTTTTGCCGCCCTATACGCTGCTGATGGATGTCGCCGGGCCGGTGGAGGTGCTGCGCCGCGCCAATATTGAACAGGACGATGTCCTGTTCGATTATCGTTTCATCGCTGCCCAGCCGTCGCAAACGACCTCGGTCGGGTTGACGCTCGCCAATCTCGAGCCCCTGCCGGATCACATTCCGGATGGTGCCTATGTCATCATATCCGGCAGCGTCACGCCGCCTGACGATGCCGAGGACGTCGAGCCCGAAACCGATACGCTGGCGCGCTGGCTGGCGGGCGTCATCCGTCCCGGCATCACCCTCGTCACCATCTGCTCCGGCGCGGTGATCGCGGCCCGTGCCGGTCTGATGGACGGCTATGCCTGCACTACTCACTCCGCCTGCCTCGACGAGGTCCGGCACCATGCCCCGACTGCGCGCGTGCTCGACAACCGGCTCTATGTGGAAGATCGGGAACGCTATTCCAGCGCCGGCATCACGACGGGCACCGACCTGATGCTGCACCTCGCCTCCAAGCTGACCTCGCCGATGACCGCCTTGACGATCGCCCGCCATATGGTCGTCTACATCAGGCGCACCGGTGCCGAGCCGCAGCTTTCGCCCTGGCTCAGCGGCAGAAACCATGTGCATCCCGCCATCCACCGCGTTCAGGATGCGATCATGGCCGATCCCGCTCACAGCTGGTCGCTCGCCGAGCTTGCCGGTATCGGAGCCATGAGCGCACGGCATATTTCACGCCTGTTCCAGGAGCATGCCGGCCTGTCGGTGACCGCCTATGTCAATCTTATGCGCGTGACGCTGGCGCGGGATGTGCTCGCCAATTCGCGGCTCGACATGGAGCGCGTGGCGGAAAAATCCGGCTTCGCTTCTCCAAGGCACATGCGCCGCGTCTGGTCGAAATACAATACGCTGCCGCCAAGCCACTATCGGCGCGCGACGCCGGAATAAAGAAATCGTTAGTGGCCTTTACCGGCAAAGGCCGATAGCCTGCCTTGTCCCTTCCGTCCGGCGCCTCTGACGCCGGCTTCCTGCTCACGTGATTTGGAGAGATATCATGGACCTGCGCAAGCTTGGACGAACCGATCTTTTGGTCGCCCCCATCGTTTTCGGCGGCAATGTCTTCGGCTGGACTGCCGATGAGAAGACTTCCTACGCATTGCTCGACGCCTTCTTTGACGCCGGTTTCAATACGATAGACACGGCCGATGTCTATTCGAGCTGGGTTCCCGGCAACAAGGGCGGCGATTCCGAAGAGATCATCGGCAAATGGCTGAAGCAGGGCCGCATCGCCCGCGACAAGGCCATCATCATCACCAAGGTCGGTTCGGAGATGGGCCCTGGCAAGAAGGGGCTGAAGGCAAACTACATCCTCGAAGCCGTCGAAGCCTCGCTCAGGCGGCTGCAGACCGATCATATCGATCTCTATCTGTCGCACTGGCCGGATTCCGAGACACCGCATGAGGAATCGCTCGCCGCCTATGCCAAGCTGAAGGAACAGGGCAAGATCCGCCATGTCGGCTGCTCGAACCTTGATGCGACGCAGTTGCAGGCATCGCTCGATGCCGCCGCCAAGGCCGGCCTGCCGCGCTACGACGTGCTGCAGCCGGAATATAATCTCTATGCGCGCGCCAGCTTCGAAGGCCCGCTGGCGGATCTCTGCGTCAAGGAAGATATCGGTGTAATCACCTATTTCAGCCTTGCGGCCGGCTTCCTGACCGGCAAATATCGCACCAAGGCAGATACGGAAGGCCGCGCTCGCGAAAACCGCGTCTCGGCCTATCTCGACGACAAGGGTCTGCGCATTCTCGCGGCGCTCGACACGGTTTCCGCCGAAACCGGCTCGAAGCCAGCCGAGGTCGCGCTCGCCTGGCTGCTGCGCAAGCGCGGCGTCACCGCACCGATCGCCAGCGCCACTAGCCTTGGCCAACTCGACGCGATAATCAACTCGGCGAAGCTTTCGCTTTCCGATGAAGCCATGCGCCTGCTCGACAAAGCCGGCGAATAAACCGAGGCAGACCGATGACCGTGACGATCCGAGATGCCAGACCCGAAGACGAAGCGCGCTGGCGCAAGCTCTGGGACGGATATCTGGCCTTTTACGGCGTCACCATCGCGCCTGACATCACCGATGCGACCTGGCGCCGGGTCTTCGATCCGGCGTCGACCATCTTCATGCGGGTCGCCGAAGTCGACAGCGAGGTGAAAGGCTTCACGCTCTGCCTGACACATGAAGGCACATGGACACGCGCGCCGGACTGCTATCTGGAAGACCTGTTCGTCGACGAAAGCGCCAGGGGCCACGGCGTCGGCCGGGCACTGCTGGACGATCTCGTCGACCTTTGTAAGAAAAACGGCTGGGCGCGCCTCTATTGGCATACGGACGAGACCAACGCGACCGCCCGCAAGCTCTACGACACCTACGTCAAGAGCGACGGCCATATCCGCTACCGCGTTAATATCTGAGCTTCGGAAAGCCCTCATAGAGAGCGGAATGATCGCCCTCCCAGTTCGCCATGCCCCGCTTGGTCAGCATGCCGCGCGGGCTGACAAAGCTCTGGATGCTCCGCATCGGCCGCTCGTGCCACTGGATGTTGAAGGCCCATAGTTTCGGAAAGAAGCACAGCGAAGCGTAAGGCAGGTGATCATGGATCCACCAGGCGAGTTTCTGCCAATCGCCCTCCTGGCTCTGATGGTCGATCAGCCAGGGCACGACGATGCAGACGGCGGCGCCCATGCAGCCATCGAGATCGCGCATGTCCCAGATGTGATGGGCGGCGGTATGAGGATTGGTCGAGCAATTCAGCCCGTTCTTGTTGCCGAAGGCATTCACCTCGGGCGAGCGGTAGCCTGAACGGATATGTAGCCGGCTAAATGTCGCCTCCAATGGTTCCAGCAATTCCTCGCACAGTCTTCGGCCCGACTCGATCGCCAGATCGGGGTCTTCGGGAATATTGGGAATGCGATAGAAATCAGCAATTTCCGAATGCAGGAAATCGCGGAAGAAGAAATTCTTCGACAGCCTGACGCGGCCGAGCTCCTCCAAGCCCTTCATCGACCCCGGTTTTCTCATCGTCTCAACTCCTTCTTCCGTCCATCCGACCAATGCAGACCAGATATCGCATGGAAGCCACCCGATTTCTGTCAGCAGTGTCGGTCATTGGGCGGATCGGTGGCGACGCCTCCCGCTAGGGGCCGGTATATTTGAAGAAATCGATGAAGGCTCTAAGTGCCGGGCGCATCTGGCGGCGGCTCGGATAATAGATGCAGAAGCCGGGATAGGGCGGGCACCAATCCTCCAGCACGCGGATCAGGCTGCCGTCCTCCAGTTCCTGCTTCACGCGTATGTCGAACAGATAGGACAGGCCCGCACCATTCAGCGCCGCCAGGACCGCAAGCCGGTCCTCGATGACGATCAAGGGACCGTCGATGGCGACGATCAGCTCACGGCCGTCCTTCTCGAACTCCCAGCGATAGATCGAACCATCGGTGAAGCGCCGCTTGATGCAGCGGTGATGCACGAGATCGCGCGGATGGAGCGGCTTCGGATTTTTCGCGAAGTAGGCGGGAGAACCGGCGATCACGGTGCGGATATCAGGCGAGACCTTTACCGCGATCATGTCGCCCTCGATGCTCTCCTCAAGCCGGATGCCAGCATCGAAGCCCTCCTTGACGATATCGCTGAAGCCATCCTCGTTGGCGATCTCCAAGGTAATGTCCGGATAGGTGTTGAGGAAATCGCCGAGCCGTGGCGCCATCAGCAAGTCCGAGGCAAAGCGCGGGGCGGTGATGCGCAGAGTGCCGGCCGGGCGGCCGCGGGTGGCAAGCGTATCCTCCAGCGCGATATCGATCTCTTCCAGCGCCGGCGCCAGCCGCTGCAGCAGCGCCTCGCCCTCCTCCGTCGGCAGCACGCTGCGGGTGGTGCGCGCCAGCAGCCGCACGCCGAGGCTTGCCTCGAGGCTGGAGACGGCATGGCTGACCGCCGACGGCGCGATCGACAATTCCTTGCCGGCAGCACGGAAGCTGCGATGGGCGGCCACGGCGGCAAACACCGCCAATTGAGAGAGCTGGGTCCTGTTCATTGATCTAAATTATAGAACAGGCCGTGAGAATTTGCATGGATTTTCATTCATTATGCCGAGACTTAGTTTGAACCCGTCGGCCGGCCTTGAGGCCCGCCACCGATCCAACAAGGTTCAAAAGGAACGCGATTATGAAAACCCGCAAGCTTGGCAAGGATCTCACCGTTTCCGCCGTCGGGCTCGGCTGCATGGGCATGAGCTTCGCCTATGGAGCGACTGACGACAACGAATCCGTCAAAGCGCTTCATCGTGCCGTCGAGCTCGGTGTCACTTTTTTCGACACCGCCGAAACCTACGGCCCCTTCACCAATGAGGAGCTGCTTGGTCAGGCATTGAAGCCTGTTCGCGACCGCGTGGTCATCGCCACGAAGTTCGGTTTCAAGCTCGACCACACAAAAACCGGTCTTGCCGCCATGATCGGCGTCGACAGCCGTCCGGAGCATGTCAGGGACGTCGCCGAGGCCTCCCTGAAGCGGCTTAACACCGATGTCATCGACCTCTTCTACCAGCATCGCGTCGATCCGAACGTGCCGATCGAAGATACGGTCGGTGCCATGGCGGAGCTGGTGAAAGAGGGCAAGGTGCGGGCGCTGGGTCTCTCGGAAGCCAGTGCCGCCACCATCCGCCGCGCCCATGCGGTGCATCCGATCGCTGCCGTGCAGAGCGAATATTCACTCTGGAGCCGCGATCCGGAGGAAGAGGTGCTCGCCACTTGCCGCGAACTCGGCATCGGTTTCGTGCCCTACAGCCCGCTCGGCCGCGGCTTCCTGACGGGCGCGATCCGCAAGGTGGACGACTTGGCCGACGACGATTTCCGCCGCAACCTGCCACGCTTCCAGGGCGATAATTTCGACGCCAATGCGGCGCTGGTCGCCAGGCTCGAAACGCTTGCCAAAGAAAAGGGCGTCACGGCGGCACAACTGGCGCTCGCATGGGTACTCCACCAGGGCGACGACATCGTCCCGATCCCCGGCGCCCGCAAACTGCACCATATCGAGCAGAACGCCGCCGCCGCCGATATCGTGCTTTCGCCGCGCGAGGTGGAAGAGCTTGGCGCAATCATCCCGCTCGAAAGCGTCGCCGGCAAGCGCTACAGCGATGCGTCTCTCGCCATGACGAATATATGACGAATTGACCGCCTCTCCTGCCCAGACAGAGACACCGGCCATCACGGCCGGTGTCATTTTGGGGCTGAAAATAAAAGTGAAGCCTCACCAGCGACCGCAAGAACATGCGAATCGCCTGATTTACAGCCTCTTTCAACTTCCTAGACAAATCGTCATGGGCGCAAAGCGCATGCCAGAGCTCGACGCTCGGTTGACAAACGGGTCCGAAATTTGAAGATTGCCGCCAATCAAAACGGGCAGCGTTGGGAGGACTTATGTCTAAGCGCGCGTTTATCGGCTTCTCCGCTTTTCTTCTCGCCACTTTCGCATCCCTGAGCCCCTTGGCAGCAGCAGATGTCAAGCGCCAGGTGGTCACCACCAAGGACGGCGATTACTTCGGCTTCGATCTGCGCACGGAGCAGAACGTGACGCTGGACCAGTGCTCCGCGTCCTGTATCGGCGACAAGTCCTGCAAGGCCTTCACCTACAATCCCAAGGTGAAGTGGTGCTTCATGAAGTCCGACTTCAACCAGCTCAACAGTTTCCCTGGCGCCGTCGCCGGCAAGATTGTCGAGACTGCGGCGGCCAACGAGCCCGATATCGGCGCGGCACCAGCTCTCCCCTTCCTGTCCGATGACTTCGTTCAAAGCGCGCGCGATGCGAAAAGCACGCTGACGCTCGGCGACGAGTTGAAGGGCCAAGGCGTCGAAAGCCTGATCGCACTCGGCCGCATCGAACTGACGTCCGGCAATGTCGAGAATGCCTTGAACGCATTCCAGGGCGCCCTGTCGCTCAGCCCCGACAATGGCGATCTGTGGATCGAGATGGCGCGAGCCGCCAACACGGTTACCAACGATACCGCCGTTGGCACCAAAGCCGCCTATGCGGCGCTCAACGGCTACCAGCTGACCCGCACGACGAACAGCCGCGCCGACGCGCTTGCCGTTCTCGCTGAATCGCTGAAGAACGCGCAGAACTATCGCCCGGCGCTCAACGCCTACAAGGCAAGCCTCAATCTCGTCAGTTCAGCCGCAGTCCAGGCCGCCTATGACGATCTGCGTGCCCGCCAGGGCTTCCGCGTTTCCGGCAACACGCTGGACAACGACAATGCCTCACCGCGCGCCTGCGTGCAGTTCTCCGAAAAGCTGGTGAAGAGCGGCGTCGACTATACGCCTTTCGTCACCGTCAATGGCGCAGCACCGAAGGGCATCGATGCCAAGGACAACCAGATCTGCGTCGAAGGCCTGGAATTCGGCCAGCACTACCGCGTTTCGCTCCGCGCCGGTCTCCCCTCCTCGGTCGGTGAAAACCTTCCGGCGCAGGTCAATGTCGATGTCTACGTCAAGGACCGCACGGCTTCGCTGCGCTTCACCGGCGACAATTTCGTGCTGCCCTCCACGGCGCGGCGCGGCATTCCGATCGTCTCGGTCAATGCGACCACGGCCAATCTCAAGCTCTATCGCATCGGCGATCGCAATATTGCGCAGCTCCTCAACAACTCACAGTTCCTGACGCAGATGGACAGCTACAGCGCCCAGACCATCCAGGACACCAATGGTGAACTGGTCTGGCAGGGCTCGATCGACATCCAGCAGGAGCTCAACAAGGACGTCGCGACCAGCTTCCCGGTCGATGAAGCGCTGCCGAAGCGCAAGCCCGGCGTCTATGTGCTGACGGCCGTTGCCCCCAATAGTGGCGGCCAGGAATGGGATCCGCAGGCAACGCAATGGTTCGTGGTGTCGGATATCGGCGTCACCACCTATGCCGGCACGGACGGGCTCAATGTCTTTGCCCGCTCGCTCGCCAGTGCCAAGCCGCTCGCCGGCGTGCAGCTGCAGCTGCTTGCGAAGAACAATGAAGTCCTCGGCACCGCCAAGACCGACGACAATGGCCGCGCCGTGTTCAGCGCCGGCCTGATGCGCGGTACGGCGGGCATGACGCCGGCGGTCATCACCGCTCAGAACGGCGACCAGGATTATGTCTTCCTCGACATGACGCGCGCCGGCTTCGATCTATCCGACCGCGGCGTTGCCGGCCGGACCGCGCCCGGCGCGATCGACCTGCTGACCTGGACCGAGCGGGGCATCTACCGCGCCGGCGAGACGGTGCATGCCTCGGCCCTTGCCCGCGACGTCAGCTCGACGGCGGTCGAAAGCCTGCCACTCACCTTCGTCTTCCTGCGCCCGGATGGCGTCGAGGACCGCCGCATCGTCACCGATGGCGGCAAGCTCGGCGGCTACACTGTCGACATGCCGCTGCAGCAGACCTCGATGCGCGGCACCTGGACGATGAATATCTACACCGACCCGAAGGGCGCCTCGATCGGCTCGCAGACCTTCCTCGTCGACGACTTCGTGCCCGACCGCATCGAATTCGACATGAAGAGCGACGCCAAGCAGATCGAAGTCGGCCAGCCGACACCTGTCAATGTCGACGGGCGCTACCTCTATGGCGCGCCGGCAGCCGGCCTTAGCCTTGCGGGCGAAGTGACGCTGAAGCCAACCCGGCAGAGCGATGCTTACAAGGGCTATCAGTTCGGTCTGGCCGACGAAGGCGCCGGCAAGGACAATAGTGACGGCGACAACGACAGCAGCAGCGGTGACAGCAAGGCCGAGAGCACCCAAGTGCCGCTCGAAGACCTGCAGGCGCTCGACGAAAACGGCAAGACCACCTTCGACGTCACCATCAACGATATTCCTTCGACCACGCAGCTTCTGAACGCCAACATCACCGTGCGCATGCAGGAAGCCGGCGGCCGCGCCGTCGAGCGCTCGCTGACGCTGCCGGTCAAATCAGATGGCCCGCGCATCGGCATCAAGCCGCAATTCGACGGTGATCTCGGCGAAAACTCCGTCGGCAACTTCCATGTTATCGGCGTCGACGCGAATGGCCAGAAGCAGGCCATGCAAGGCCTGACGTGGAAGCTGCTCAGCGTCCAGCGCGACTATCAATGGTATCGCTCCGGCAATGGCTGGAAATACGAACCGATCATGTCCACCAAGCAGGTGGCTGTCGGCACAGTCAACGCCACGACCGATGGCGGAACGATTTCCGTGCCCATCACCTGGGGCCGCTACCGGCTGGAAGTTTCGAGCGCCGATGCGAGCGGCCCGGAATCGAGCGTCGAATTCAACGCCGGCTGGTATGTCGCCTCCACCTCCACGGAAACGCCTGATGCGCTTGAAATCGCACTCGACAAGCAGAGCTACAAGATCGGCGATACCGCCAAGCTGAAGGTGACCTCGCGCTATGCCGGCCAGTTGATGGTGGCGGCCGGCGCCGAGACGCTGATCTCGGTCAACAATGCCGATATCGGTGCCACCGGCGGCGAGGTCGATATTCCAGTGACAGCCGATTGGGGAGCCGGCACCTATCTGACCGCCACCCTGTTCCGGCCCGGCGATGCCCAGGAAAGCCGCATGCCGATGCGCGCCATCGGCATCAAATGGGCGCCGGTCGATCCCGGTGAGCGCAAGCTGCAGATCGCGCTCGATGCACCACAGAAGACCTTGCCCCGCCAGCCTTTGAGCATCGGCGTGCAGGTTTCCGGCGCGGGCGCCAATGAAGACGCCTATGTCACGGTTGCCGCCGTCGATGTCGGCATCCTCAACCTGACGCGCTACCAGCCGCCGGCACCGGATGACTGGTACTATGGCCAACGCCAGCTCGGCCTCGAAATCCGCGACATCTACGGTCGCCTGATCGACGGCTCGCTCGGCGCGACGGGCAAGCTGCGCACCGGCGGCGACGGCGGACAGGCAGCCTTGCAGGCAAGCCCGCCGACGGAAAAGCTGGTCGCCTTCTTCTCCGGCCCGGTCAAGCTGGATGCCAGCGGCAAGGCGAATGTCAGCTTCGACATTCCGCAGTTCAACGGCACGGCACGCCTTATGGCCGTTGCCTGGTCGAAGGCTGGCGTCGGGCATGCGACCCAGGACGTGATCATCCGCGACCCGGTCGTCGTCACCGCCAGCCTGCCGAAGTTCCTCGCCCCCGGAGACAAGGCCAATCTGCGGCTCGACGTCGCCAACACCGATGCCCCTGCCGGCGACTATACGCTTGCCGTCACCGGCAACAGCGCCGTGACTGTGGACGCGAGCGCCACGCAGCAGACGATCAAGCTGGAGGCCGGCGGCAAATACAACATCACCCTGCCGCTGACGGGCGGACAACCCGGTGCCGGCACGGTCGCGATCAAGCTCTCGAATGCTTCGGGACTATCGCTCGATCAATCGGTCGATATCCCCGTTCGCCCGGCGCAGCTGCCGGTCACCGAACAGCGGGTCATCGCGCTTGCCCCCGGCAAGAGCCTGACCGTCAATGCCGATCTTCTCGCCGACAGCGTGCTGCCCGGTGCCTCGGTCAGCGTCAATGTCAGCCGCTCCAGTGCCTTCGACGTGCCGGGCCTGCTGATGAGCCTCAGCCGCTATCCCTATGGCTGCGCCGAACAGACCGCGAGCGGCGCCTTGCCGCTCCTCTATTTCAGCGACATGGCGGTCAAGAACGGCCTTGCCGACGATGACGAAATCCGCAAGCGCGTACAGGACGCCATCTATCGCGAACTGTCCTACCAATCTTCGACGGGCAGCTTTGGCCTCTGGGCTCCCGGCTCCGGCGATCTCTGGCTGGACTCCTACGTGACCGATTTCCTGACCCGCGCCCGCGAGCAGAAGTATACCGTGCCGGACCAGGCGATGGTGCAGGCGCTGGAAAACCTCCAGAACTCGCTGAGCGCCAATACCAATGTCAAGGACAATGGCAACGAGATCGCCTATGCGCTCTACGTGCTGGCGCGCAACAAGAAGGCGTCGATCAGCGACCTGCGCTACTATGCCGACACGATGCTGAACGACTTCCAGACGCCGCTCTCCAAGGCACATCTGGCTGCGGCTCTGGCGCTCTACGGGGACGCGCAGCGCTCGCGCAACATCTTCATCGATGCTCTGCAGATGTCGCAGAAGGCGGTGGCCACGAAGGTCAGTTTCGTCCGCTCCGACTATGGTTCGTCGCTTCGAGATGGTGCCGCGGTGCTGGCGCTTGCCGCCGAAAGCCGTCCGGTCCCGCCGATCATTCCGGATCTGGCAAGCGTCGTCGCCAAGGATTGGCAGACGAAGAAATATACCAGCACCCAGGAGCAGACCTGGATGCTGCTGGCAGCCCGCGCGCTGCAGAACGGCGATGACGGGCTGACGCTCGACGTCAACGGCGCCGCCCACACCGGCACCTATATGGCGCAGATGACCGGTGACGCCCTGACAGGCCATCCGCTGACCGTCACCAACACGACGCGCCAGCCGCTGTCTGCGGCCGTGACCACGGTCGCGGCTCCGGTTGCTCCGCTGCCGGCCGGCGGCAACGGCTTCAAGATCGAGCGCAAGTACTACACGCTCGACGGCGAGGAGGCGAATGTCACCCAGGCGCAGCAGAACGAACGTTACGTCGTCGTGCTGCATGTGACCGAAGACAATGACTGGCCGCAACGCCTGCTTGTGACCGACCTGCTGCCAGCCGGCTTCGAGATCGACAATCCGAGCATCGTCAACAGCGCTCAACTGTCGAACTTCGACTTTCTCAGCGACATTCAGCCGGCTCATGTCGAGTTCCGCAGCGACCGCTTCGTCTCGGCCTTCGATCAGGCGGCCGGTGCCGACCGTGACCTGACCTTCGCCTATGTCGTGCGCGCCGTGACCCCCGGCGTCTATGATCATCCGGCTGCAACCGTCGAGGACATGTATCGTCCGCAGTTCTCCGCCCGCACGGCGATGGGCCGCATGGAGGTGCTGGCTGCACAGAAGTAAGAGCCGTCATGAAGACGCGATGGAAGATTGGGATTGGCTTTGGAGCCACGGCCTTGACGGCGGTGGCGCTGGTCTTCGGCCTTGAGGCCGCGGACCGCGCCTATCCACCGCCGCTGGACAATGCCCGCGTCGTCTCCGCCGAAGTACTTGATGCCAATGGCGACCTGCTGCGCGCGTTCGCCACGCCCGAGGGACGCTGGCGGCTGAAGACCGAGGTTTCCGACGTCGACCCGCAATATCTGCGTATGCTGGTCGCCTATGAGGACCGCCGCTTCTACGACCACCACGGCGTCGATCCGATGGCGATCGGCCGCGCCTTCCTCCAGCTCGTCACCCATGGCCGCATCGTCTCCGGCGGTTCCACGCTTTCCATGCAGGTGGCGCGCCTGATCGAGCCGCGCAGCCAGCGTTCGATGACGGCGAAGCTTCTGCAGGTCGTCCGCGCCATCCAGATCGAACGGCGATTGAGCAAGGAGCAGATCCTCGACCTCTACCTGACGCACGCGCCCTATGGCGGCAATCTGGAGGGCGTTCGGGCCGCAAGCCTTGCCTATTTCGGCAAGGAGCCGCGACACCTCTCCGTGGCGCAGTCAGCCTTGCTTGTAGCGCTCCCCCAGCTACCGGAGAAACGGCGGCCCGACCGCAACTTCGCAACCGCGCAAGCAGCCCGCCACCGCGTGCTGGAACGCGCCGCCGTCGCCGCCATCATCGGCGAGGGGGAAGCCGAACGCGCCGCGCTCACACCCATACCGGCCGGACGCCGGCAGCTGCCTGCCTATGCGGCCCATCTGGCCGAACTGGCGCTGAAGAAACAACCGGGCGTCATCCAGCATCGAACAACGCTACGGCGCAGTGTCCAGCAGGGGCTGGAAGCCGTTGCCGATGCGGCCGCAAAGCGGCTTGGGCCGAAGGTATCCGTCGCCATGGTGATGGCCGATGCCAAGACCGGTGAGATCATCGGCGAAGTCGGCTCGGCCAACTACTTCGATTCCGGCCGCTCGGGCTGGATCGACATGACCCGCATATTGCGCTCTCCCGGCTCGACGCTGAAACCCTTCATCTATGGTCTCGCTTTCGAGCAGGGCTACGTGGCGCAGGAGACGATCATCGAGGATCGCCCGGCCGATTTCTATGGCTACCGTCCGCGCAATTTCGACATGAGCTATCAGGGCGATGTCAGCGTGCGCCAGGCGCTGCAGCTGTCGCTCAACGTCCCGGCCGTGCGCCTGCTCGACGCCGTGGGTCCGACGCGGCTGCTGGTGCGCTTCCGCCGCGCCGAGGTGAAGCCGATGCTGCCGCCGAACGAAGCCCCGGGTCTGGCGATCGGCCTCGGCGGTGTCGGCATTACGCTGAAAGACCTCGTGCAGCTCTATGCCGGGCTTGCCAATCGCGGCAAGCCGATGCGGATCGGCGACGGCGTTCAAGACCAGCCGGGTCCGATCGACAGCGAACCGCTGATGGAGCCGGTCGCGGCCTGGAACATCACCGACATTCTCTCCGATATTATCGCGCCGCGCGGCAGCAAGCAGCTCGGCATCGCCTACAAGACCGGCACGAGCTACGGCAATCGCGATGCATGGTCGATCGGCTATGACGGCGCGCATGTGCTCGGCGTCTGGGTCGGTCGTCCTGACAATGGCGCGGTGCCCGGATTGGCGGGCTATGTTTCGGCGGCTCCCATCCTGTTCGAAGCCTTTGCCAAGTCGGGCGTGGCCATCACACCCTTCCCGCCGCCTCCCATGGGTGCGGTGCGCATTTCCGCGACCGAGCTGCCGATCAGCCAGCGGCGCTTCTCCGTGACCGCCGCCGGGTTGCTGGCGGCTTCGAACCGCGAGCCTGCACCGCAGATCGTCTATCCACCGGAAGGAGCGCGCGTCGATCTCGGCGCCAGCGGCGGTGCAAGCCAGATCACACCGTTGGCGCTAAAACTGCAGGGAGGGCGTGCACCGTTCCGCTGGCTCGCCAATGGCAAGCCGCTGCCGGATCTGTCTCGCCGCCGCACCAATCAATGGACGCCTGACGGTGCGGGATATTCGACGCTCACCGTCATCGATGCGGCCGGACGCGCTGCGAGCGTGCGGGTTTTCGTCGAGTAGAAGCGTCAAATCATCGCGAGTATACGACCGACTTTTTGTCAGCCGGCAGCGTCCATGCTATCTTAGGCACAACTCAAATGAGGAATGGCGAGATGTCGGAAGAGCAGGCAATCCGCGCGGTTGTTCACCTCTATGTCGATGGCATGGCATTCGCGAATGAGCCCGCGCTGCGAAAGGCTTTCCATCCACGAGCCCAAATCATCGGCAATTATCAAGGCGCAGTCGAATGGATGACACGGGATGAATTCATCTCGGCAATCGTCGAGGAAGGCAGCGCTCCACCCGGCACCATACCGCTGATGGACATCGAGCTGATCGACATCGAAGGCGATGCGGCCAGCGTCAAGGTCGTCGACGAATTCGCAGGGATGCGCTTTTCGGACTATCTATCGCTGGTGAAGATCGACGGGCGGTGGAGTGTGGTGAACAAGGTCTATCATCTGCATCGGTAGAACCGGTTGCTTTCGATATGCCGCACCTCTGATACCCCCCTCTGTCCCTTCCGGGACATCTCCCCCACATGGGGGGAGATCATTGGGAGTTTGCCGCTTCCTATCCATAAAACAACGAGCTGCAGTTTCCGCGGACTCGATATTTGCTAGAGGCAAGCGAGTTCAGCGAGTTACCAATCTCCCCCCTTGTGGGGGAGATGTCACGACAGTGACAGAGGGGGTAACCCACCCTCTGCAAACTCAACAGCCGGCAGATTAACCGCGCAGCACCCCACCCGTCGTCTTCGTCACATTGGCGACGATCTTCTGCGTCAGTGCCTCGAAATCCTCGTCCGTCAACGTGCGCTCGGCCGGCTGGATCTGCACTTCGATGGCGATCGACTTCTTGCCCTCGCCGAGCGATGCGCCCTCGAAGATGTCGAAGACGTTGACGCCGGTTACCAGCTTGCGGTCGGCACCGACGGCAGCGCGGATGACTGCACCGGCTTCCACCGACTTGTCGACCACGAAGGCGAAGTCACGCTTGACGGCCTGGAAGGGGGAAAGCTCCAGCGCCGGCTTGGTGCGGGTCGCCTTCTTCTTCGGCTCTGGCATGGCGTCGACATAGACTTCGAAGCCGGCGAGAGCGCCCGATACGTCGAGCGCTTCCAGCGTCTTCGGATGGAATTCGCCGAAATAGCCGAGCACGACCTTCGGACCCATCTTGATGGTGCCGGAGCGGCCGGGGTGATACCAGGCGGGGCCACCCTGCTCGATCTGGATATTGGTCATCGGCAGACCGCAGGCTTCGATAACAGCCAGCGCATCGGCCTTGGCATCGAAGACATCGACCGGCTTGCCACCGCCCTTGGCGGCGTTCGACCACATGCGGCCGGCGCCGGCAAGCGTTGCCGTACCACGGCGGATACCGCCTGCGACGCGACGCTGGCCTTCGGGCGTGTCGTTCTCATAGGTGCCGGACACTTCGAAGATCGCGACGTCGCCATAGCCCTTGTCGGCATTGCGTTGCACAGCCGAAAGCAGGCCCGGCAGCAGCGACGGACGCATGTCGGACATATCGGCCGCGATCGGGTTGGCAAGCTTCAAGGCGTTGGAGCCGCCGCCGAAGAGCTTAGCCTGATCTTCGGCGATGAAGGACCAGGTGACGGCTTCCAGCATGCCGCGCGATGCGAGCGCGCGCTTGGCGGTGCGGGTGCGGATCTGCAGCGTCGTCAGGATCTTGCCGTTGACGGCAGCGTGGCTGGCCAGCGGCTGCGGCTTGATATTGTCGACGCCGTGGATGCGCATGATTTCTTCGACAAGATCGGCCTTGCCGTCAACATCCGGACGCCAGGAGGGAACGGCAACCGAAATGCGCTCGCCTGAACCGGAAACCGAGAAGCCGAGCTTCGTCAGGATGGCCTTGCTTTCATCGGCAGAAACCTCAAGGCCGGTCAGGCGCTTGACTTCCGACAGCGGGAAATCGACGACCTTGGCTTCGTAGCCTTTGTAGCCTTCGACCTTGGCCTTGGCGGCGGTGCCGCCGCAGCAGGCGAGCACCAGCTCAGTCGTGCGCTCAAGGCCCGGAACCATATATTCCGGATCGACGCCGCGCTCGAAGCGGTAGCGCGCATCGGTGATGATACCGAGGCCGCGGCCGCTTTTCGCGATGTTCATCGGGTCCCACAGCGCCGACTCGATCAGCACATCCCTGGTATTCTCGTCGCAGCCGGAATGTTCACCGCCCATGATGCCGCCGATCGACTCGACGCCATTATCATCTGAGATGACGACATTGCTGGGGTTGAGCTTGTATTCGCGCTCGTCCAGCGCCAGCACGGTCTCGCCGTCCCCGGCGCGGCGCACGACCAGATTGCCCTTGACCTTGGCAGCGTCGAAGACGTGCATCGGCCGACCCTGGTCGAAGGTCATGTAATTGGTGATGTCGACAAGCGCGCTGATCGGACGAAGGCCGATGGCGAGCAGACGCTGCTGCATCCACTTCGGGCTCGGGCCGTTCTTGACGCCGCGCACGAGGCGGAGCGCGAAGCCGGGGCAAAGACGCGTGTCATCCAGATCGATCTTGAGTTCGGTCGTCGTCTCGCCTTCGACGGCGAAGGACGGTGCCGCTGGCGATTTCAGCGTGCCGAGGCCGGAGGCGGCGAGATCGCGGGCGATGCCAAAGACGCTGGTGCAATCTGGACGGTTCGGCGTCAGGTTGATCTCGATGACCGCATCGTCAAGGCCGGCATAGGCGGCAAAGCTGGTACCAACAGGCGCATCTTCGGGCAAGTCGATGATGCCGTCGTGGCTGT
The DNA here is from genome assembly GCF_001692325.1 of Rhizobium sp. AC27/96. GTDB lineage: Bacteria > Pseudomonadota > Alphaproteobacteria > Rhizobiales > Rhizobiaceae > Rhizobium. The sequence goes on from NZ_LXKN01000073.1 coordinate 74,210, forward strand.
CGGAAATTTCCAGTTCCTTTTCCGAGCACATCATGCCGCGGCTTTCGACGCCACGGATGTTGCCGACGGCCAGCGTCACCTCGATGCCGGGAACATAGGTGCCGGGTGCCGCAAAGGCACCGACGAGGCCTGCGCGCGCATTCGGCGCACCGCAGACGACCTGAACGGGCGCACCGCTGCCGATATCGACCATCAACACCTTCAGGCGATCGGCCTGCGGATGCTTTTCGGCGGACAGAACCTTGGCGATGACGAAGGGCTTGAACGCCGCCTTGTCGTCGACATCCTCCACTTCCAGACCGATCTGGGTCAGGCGTGTGCAGATCTCGTCGAGCTTGGCATCGGTATCAAGATGCTCTTTCAGCCAGGAGAGTGTGAATTTCATCTGATCAATCCTTGCTTACGCGCTCAGGCCACCGAACAAAGTCGGCATGTCGAGCGGGCGGAAGCCGTAATGGTTCATCCAGCGGACGTCGGCGTTGAAGAAGTCACGCAGGTCGGGCATGCCGTATTTCAGCATGGCGATGCGGTCGAGGCCCATGCCCCAGGCAAAGCCCTGATATTCATCCGGATCGAGCCCGCCATGGCGCAGCACGTTGGGATGCACCATGCCGCAGCCGAGGATCTCCATCCAGTCGGTGCCCTCGCCGAACTTGACGATCGGGCCGGAACGGTCGCACTGGATATCGACCTCGAAAGAGGGCTCCGTGAACGGGAAGAACGACGGGCGGAAGCGCATCGTCACATTGTCGACCTCGAAGAAGGTCTTGCAGAACTCTTCCAGCACCCAGCGGATATTGGCGACGTTCGCCGTCTTGTCGATGACGAGGCCTTCGACCTGATGGAACATCGGCGAATGCGTGGCGTCGCTATCCTGGCGGTAGGTCTTGCCGGGGATGATGATGCGGATCGGCGGCTTCTGCGCTTCCATGGTGCGGATCTGCACCGGCGAGGTGTGCGTGCGCAGCACCTTGCGCTCACCCTTCTCGTCCGGCTGGAAGAAGAAGGTGTCGTGCATCTCGCGGGCCGGGTGCCCCTCGGGGAAGTTCAGCGCCGTGAAGTTATAATAGTCGGTCTCGACGTCAGGACCCTCGGCGATCGAGAAGCCCATGTCGCCGAAGATGGCGGTGATCTCATCGACGATCTGGCTGATCGGATGAATGCGGCCACGCTCGGCAGGCGAGGAGCGGACCGGTAGGCTGACGTCGACCGTCTCCGCCTTCAGCTTCGCATCGATCGCCGCGTCGCGCAGCGCGCCCTTGCGCTCGTTGATCGCGTCGGTGATGGAATTCTTCAGCGCGTTGATCGCGGCACCGCGTGTCTGCCGCTCTTCCGGCGACATCGAGCCCAGTGTCTTCAACAGTTCCGAAACCGAGCCCTTCTTGCCGAGCGCGGCGACCCTCACGGCCTCGATCGATTGCTCGTCGGTTGCCGCGGCCACGTCGGCCATGAGTTGGGTTTCAAGTGTTACGAGTTCCGTCATCTGGTCCTGCCTTGCGGACCGTAGGCTATTGCGCCGCTCAGTCCACGGAATAAGTGGTGAACGCATGCATCAGAAAGCTTGTGGCAACGATGAAGCGTTGCAGATCACTACCCATGTGCACGCGGCCAATCAACCGGGCAAGGAACAAAAAACCACCAAGAAAGCGAATCATGCGCTGAAGCTCGGCACGAGCGGCAGCCGGCGCCTCCCTGGACCAGGCCTCATAGGCCCTGTTCTGCGTCTCCACGCCGAGACGGGCACCGGTGGCGATCTGGAGGAACAGAAGCCAGATGTCACGCGCCTGAGCAACCTCAAGCGGCATTACGGTTTGCGGATCTTCCTCGAAATCCATGAAACCGAGCCGCTTGCCGGCAAAGAACATGTCACGCGGATAGGGACGGCCGTGGCAAAGGCCTCCGGCGTGAAGCCGGCCAAGTTCGGCGGCGCAGGCAACCATGAGATCGTCATGGGCAACGGGGTCGCTCTCCTTCAGCTGGCCGAGACGCCGCTGCACCGTGATGCCGGCATCCTCCAGCATGAGGGCGCCATTCGAGGCATAGAGAACTTTCGGAACGGCGATGCCCTGTTCTGCGAAGATGCCTATGCGGCTGATCTCGCGCTCCGCCATCTCCTGTGGCGTCAGATAGGCACAGGGGCGAAGAAAATCGATTGGGATGATGCGCGACAGCATGGCCTGCAGGTGGCGCCAGACCCGCGGCTTCTCCGTACCGTATCGCTTGATCCACACAAGGCGTGAGGACAGTGTGACGCACTCGACGCGTCTGGCCCCGCTCACCAGCACTGTCAGTAAAGCCTCGATATCCTTGCTGGTAAGATCTGGTATCGAGTTTAATTCTTTAGTCTGGCCATTCAACAATTTCACCCACCCTCGGTGCCGAAAGTCCCCAAGGTGATCGTCACGACTGCTTGCATGCCAGAAAATACAAAACCCGCGCTGGTTACACAAGCGCGGGCTTCACAAATATGACAAAAATTTGTCTTAAAGGCGGCTTTTAGCCGACGGCAGCTTCGAACTCGTTCGTCGTGCCGGCTTCCTTGAGGTACTCGAGAGCCTTCTTCGATGCTGCAACGAGCGCACCGAAAGCTTCCGTCTCATGGATTGCCATGTCGGAGAGAACCTTGCGGTCGACTTCGATGCCAGCCTTGGTCAGGCCGTCGATGAAGCGGCCGTAGGTCAGGCCGTGTTCGCGGACAGCAGCGTTGATACGCTGGATCCAGAGAGCGCGGAAATTGCGCTTGTTAACCTTGCGGTCGCGATAAGCGTACTGCTTGGAACGATCGACAGCAGCCTTGGCGGTCCGGATGGTGTTCTTGCGGCGGCCGTAGAAGCCACGAGCCTGCTTCAGAACCTTCTTATGCTTGGCGTGGGCGGTAACGCCTCTTTTTACGCGTGCCATTTCATGATCTCCTTAGTCTATAGCGTTACGAATAGTCTTAGAGACCGTTCGGCAAGTAGTTCTTGATTACCTTACGGCCATCCGGTTCTGCGAGAACCATGGTGCCGCGGGCGTCGCGAATGAACTTGTTGCTACGCTTGATCATGCCGTGGCGCTTGCCAGCAGCGGCGGCCTTGACCTTGCCGGTCGCGGTGATCTTGAACCGCTTCTTGGCTGAGGACTTCGTCTTCATCTTGGGCATTTTGCTACTCCTTCGATGCTTCCTGGCGCGCTTTGCTAAAAAGCCCTTCCCACAGATCCGGCTGGGCCGGGCTGCGACAAGGTGCCGGAGCGTTTGTTGTTGAACGGCGGATACGGCGACGAACCGTCCCGCCAGCATTCTGAACCGCCACGGCATGCCCTGCCGGTCAGTTCGGACGCGCGCTTATAACCGCAGTTGCCTCAGAGTGCAACGGGCCGGACGCGTGAATCTTTGCAGATCGATGACAGCGTCAACCCGGCGGCTTAAAAGGAAAAAGCCGCCCAAGGGACGGCTCCGGCCTCTATTGCTGCAACCTGCGCCTCACTTCGGCGCAAGCACCATCATCATCTGGCGGCCTTCGAGCTTGGGCTCGGCTTCCACCTTGGCGATCTCGAGCGTGTCTTCCTTGACCTGCTGAAGAAGCTTCATGCCGAGTTCCTGGTGGGCCATTTCGCGACCACGGAACTTCAAGGTGACCTTCACCTTGTCGCCTTCCTCGAAGAAACGACCGATCGCCTTCATCTTCACCTCATAGTCATGGGTGTCGATATTCGGACGCATCTTGATTTCTTTGACTTCGACGATCTTCTGCTTCTTGCGCGCTTCGGCCGCTTTCTTCTGGTTGGAATACTTCAGCTTGCCGAGATCGAGAATCTTGCATACAGGCGGTTCAGCATTGGGGGAAATCTCAACCAGATCGAGACCGGCCTCCTCTGCCATTCTCAAGGCCTGGTCCGTCGCGACGATGCCCAGATTCGCGCCGTCAGCTCCGATAAGCTGTACTTTGGGAATGCGGATTTCCCTGTTGGAACGTGGCCCGTCCTTTACGGGCGCATCGGTTTTAAAGGGTCTGCGAATGGTCGTATTCTCCACGAATTGTTTCGGATTAGATGCAGCCTATCGCTCCCGTCGGCGCAACTGACGGAAATGTCGTAAAAGCTGTGTTGAAGTCAATAGCATGACATCAGGAAAAAATCACCTCCCGCGTGTCAATATAGTGTCGCGGCCGCGCGAGATGCGCGAAGGACACAGTATCGCTGCCAAATAACGCCAAAACCCCTGGCAGCGGCCGCGGATTTTTCGGGTCATGCGCGCGCGAATCTGTTCTATAAGGCAAAAAATCCCGGAGTTTCTCGATGTCCGAAGCAGCCACGGCCACCCCGCCGACCTTCCTGTCCGTCGGCAAAGGCGAAAGCCAGCGCCAGATTGCCATCAGCGAACGTGCCGCCGGCAAGGGCGCAAAGAATGTCAGCTTCGTATGGCTATCCGGCTATCGATCCGACATGAGCGGCACCAAGGCGGTGGAGCTCGACGCGCTTGCCGAACGGCTTGGCCTTGGCTGCATCCGCTTCGACTATTCCGGCCACGGCCAATCCGGCGGCGAGTTTACCGAGGGCACGATCTCGCGCTGGCTGGAAGAGGCGCTTGCCGTCATCGACCACACCAAACCCAAACGGATCGTTCTCGTCGGCTCATCGATGGGCGGCTGGATCGCGCTCAGGACCATCCAGGAATTGCGCAAGCGCAAGAAGGCGCCCGCCATTGCGGGTCTCGTGCTCATCGCGCCGGCGCCAGATTTCACCGTCGATCTCATCGAGCCCAATCTTTCGGATGCGGAGCAGCGGTCGCTGCAGGAGCGGGGCTATTTCGAAGAGCCTTCGGAATACAGTGCCGAGCCAAACATCTTCACCCGCGCCCTCATCGAGGATGGCCGCGCCAATCGCGTGCTCACCGGCATCATCGAAACCGGTTGCCCGGTGCACATCCTGCAGGGCATGGAAGATGCCGACGTGCCCTTTGCCCATTCGTTAAAGCTGGTCGAGCACCTGCCCGCCGACGACGTGGTGTTAACACTTGTGCGCGATGGCGATCATCGCCTGTCGCGACCGCAGGATCTTGAGCGCATGCTGAGTGTCGCAGAAACGCTGGCGCTGCATAATCTCGCGTAAAAACAAACAGATACAACGGAAAGCGCTCGCCGAGCGGCCTCTTGGCCGCGCAGCGTCCGCCTGCGTTTCCCTTACCGCAGGAGGCACAAGACTATGGCAACTAGCCCTTTGATTGTGCCGAAATTAACCATAGGGGGCGGTTCCGCCGTTAACACTTAAGTAACGATTGACTTCGCACGCCCCCCTACATTAACAATTTGTTAATAAATGTAGGGACGATACAAGGAATAGTGGGCGTGCGTATTAAGGGCCTTTTGGTTGCTTTCGCTGCTATAATTGCGATGTCGTCGTCGGCAATGCCGGCGTCCCAACAGACAGCGTCGATGACGGTCGGGAGCGTTACTTCCCAGCCCATCGGGCACTATGATTTCTGCCAGCGACACACCGACGAATGCGGCCCGACCCGCAATATCGGTCCCGTCGACATGAATGCCGCCGCCTGGGCGCTGGTCAACCAGATCAACCTGCGCGTCAACAAGACGATCCGGCCGGCAACGGACATGGAAGTCTACGGCCAGGAAGAATACTGGGAATATCCAAAAACCGCCGGCGACTGCGAGGATTTTGCGCTGCTGAAGCGCAGGATGCTGATGCAGAGCGGCATTTCCGCTTCCAATCTGCTGATGACGGTCGTGCGCAAGCCCGATGGCGAGGGCCATGCCGTGCTGACGCTGCGCACCAAGCAGGGCGACTATGTTCTCGACAACCTCGAGGACGAGATCAAGCTCTGGTCCAAGACCCCCTACTCCTACCTGAAGCGCCAGGCGAGCTTTAACGCCGGCCGCTGGGTGACCATCGAGAACGGCAACGACGTTCTGGTCGGCTCGGTGAAATAGGCACTGGACACTTGAATGGATGCAAAAGGCCGGCGAAGGAGCCGGCCTTTTTGTTATACTGGTTCAGGTGAGAGCGGCGTGCCGCCTCAGGCATTGCCAATCAATATACCCGCCGCCAGCACCAGGGAGCCGCCGACCACGACCTGGAAGGCCGCGCGCAGGAACGGCGTTTCCATATATTTGTTCTGGATGAAGGCGATGGCCCAGAGCTCGAAGAAGACGACGATGGCGGCGATGATCGTTGCGGTCCAGAACTGCGGAATGAGATAGGGCAGCGCGTGGCCGAGGCCGCCAAGCGCGGTCATGATCCCGCAGGCAAGACCACGCTTGATCGGCGAGCCGCGTCCGGAAATCTTGCCATCGTCATGCGCTGCTTCGGTGAAACCCATCGATATACCAGCACCGACCGAAGCCGAGAGGCCGACGAGGAAGGTCTGCCAGGTTTGCTGCGTGGCAAAGGCAGCCGCGAAGATCGGTGCAAGCGTCGAGACCGAGCCATCCATCAGGCCGGCTAGACCCGGCTGCACGTAGGTCAACACGAACTGGCGATGCGCCTTTGCGTCCTCCTCGTGCTTGACTGTCTCCGGCGTGTGTTTGTCTCCAAGCATCCGGGCGACATCTTCATGCCCCTGCTCGGCCAGCGCCAGGTCGCCGAGAAGCTGCCGCGTCGAGGCATCGGAAACCTGCTTGGCTGCCTCGACATAGAAATTATAGGCCTGCTGCTCCATCGCCTCGGCTTCATCGCGCATAGCTTCGAGAGACAGGTTCTTGCGCAGCCAGTCTGGCTTGCGCTCATAGAAGCCGCTGACATGTTCGCGCCGGATCAGCGGAATGCGTTCGCCGAACCGTCGGCGATGCATGTCGATCAGCGTCTTGCGATGGGTATCCTCGACCTCGGCCATATCTTCGAAGACTTTGGCGGACTCGGGATAATTGGCGCGTAGACTATCGGCATAGGCGAGATAGATACGCGAATCGTCTTCTTCCGCGGCGATGGCGACGGCAAGAATCTCCTGCTCGGACAAGGAGGTGAAGGAGCGTTTCGGCGAACGGAAGAAACCCAGCAGCATGGGGGATAGCCTCTTATCTTTAGAATTATTCTAATTCTAAAGTGAGTCATCATCCTGGTCAAGCACCTAGACGATATCGCGACTGGAAATCGAGCCTCGGAACGTACATGACGGAGAGCAAGGGAACGGAAAGTTCGCGATGCGACTTTGACAGATTGCCGCAACGCCTGCATGACGTCTTGGATATGCCGTGAAATTGCATAGATAGGCGGGAACGAAGACCGGTCATGATAGCGTGCCGGACGCCGCCGGCGGGAGCTTGATATGGAAAACGACATCCAGGGCCGGGCCGCCCATCTCGCCGGCATTCGTGAAAAGGCCGAGGCTGAGATGGCACGCATGGGGATCGATGCCGCTTTCATCGACAGGCTGGTCGACACGTTTTATGGGCGCATCCAGGCGCATCCGCGTCTCGGACCGGTATTCGATGGCCGCCTTGCCGGGCGCTGGCCCGATCATATGGAAAAGATGAAACGCTTCTGGTCGTCGGTTGCCTTTAAGAACGGCGCCTATGGTGGCAAGCCCGTGCAGGCACATCTCGGCGTCGAGGGTATTGCCGCCGATCTCTTTCCTGAGTGGCTGGCGCTATTTTCGCAGACGCTTGATGATATCGCGCCCTCGCAGCAGGCGAAGGACTGGTTCATGGCAACGGCAGAGCGCATCGCCAGGAGCCTGACGCTCTCGCTCTTCTATAGTCCTGCGCTGGATGACCCGGCGGGCAAGACCGCCTAAAGCCTGGCATAAGCAAACAGACGGCTCGATGGTGCCGCTGGTCAAGGTGACATCTTTAGGGCAACTTTGCGCTATAAGCGGTCCATTGACGGCGTTGCAGCTTCAACATTTTCTGTTTTGCCAGACAGGATTTCTGGAAATATCAGTGTGCCGATAGGTAAGGTGTTCATCAGAGACAGGTCTTCGGGAATGATTGGCTCTTCAGCAGGAAATCGAAATCGCGCATGAAGCATCGGCTTATCGTTCTCTCCATTTCCCTTGGTATCGCCGTCGTCATCATGAGCTCCTTTGCCAGCCGCTCAGCACTGGGGCTGGTCGTCAAGGCCTGCGAGGTCAACTCTACCCTCACGGGATCGCCGTATCCGTGCCTTAAAATAGTCCGGGCAAAGGACCGATTGTCTTCCTACGTCGTTCTTCGCGAGCCGACCGACAAGGAGCGGACCATTCTTGCTCCGCTCGCCGATGTGCCCGGCATCGAAGATCCTCGTCTTCTGGCCGCGGACGCACCGAACTATTTCGATGACGCATGGAAAGAGCGATCCGACGGGCTGGGATTGGACGCCTGGAAGGACCCCTCGCGGAATTTCGCACTGGCGATAAACGCCGCCAACTGGCGCACGCAAGATCGGCTTCACATCCACATGGGATGCGAGACACCGCGCTTTCGCACCCTCTTGAAGACCCATGCGGCGGATATCAGAAACGGTCGGTTCACAAAATTGAGGACCAAGGCCGGTTGGTGGGCAACAATCGAGACGACCGATGACCTCTCGAATTTGAACCCGCTGAAGCTTGTCGCGGATGGTGTCGAGGGAGCCCGCTCGAACATGGAAAACGTTGTTGTTGGCGTCTTCGGCACCACAACGCCGGACGGGCAGCACGGTTTCTATATTCTGGCGAGAATAATGGGCGCAAACAAAGTCCGCGGCTCCGCGGAAGATATGATCGACCCCAAGTGTGCATTGGAAAATGCGGCGCGCTAAGGGCGGGTGATCAGTTGGGCGTGAATTCGTGGAGGGGGATGCGCGCACACCCCATAAGCGCAAAACCCACTGACGCGACGGCAGACCAACCCGCCGCCAATCAGCCTTTCGTGGCGAAAATGGTTGCCCCGATACTCGCAGCCACCACAAGTGCGGTGCCGAACATCTGCGACGGCGTCATCGGCTGTGACAGGATGATAAAGCCGGCAAAAGCGCCGATGGCGGGCTCCAGGCTCATGAGAATGCCGAAGGATGAGGTCGGCATACGCCGCAGCGCCACCATTTCCAGCACGTAAGGAAGCAGCGGAACGAGCAGCGCCAGGCCGGCTATTTCGAGAAGGCCAAAACCCGTCAGATGCGGGGCGGCGGAGACAAAGCCGAAGGGTGTCGAGACGGCGGCCGCAACCAGCAACGACATGGAAAGCCCTTCGAGACCCTGAAAGGCGTTGCCGACCCTCTTCGTCAGTAGGATATAGCAGGCCCAACCCGCGCCAGCACCGATGGCAAAGAGGATACCCGGCAGATTGCCCACCCATTCCTCGCCGTCATAGGCCAAGAGCAGGACACCGATGGCAGCAAAGATCGGCCAAAGAAGCTGGCGGCTCAGCCCAAAACCGAGGGTTGCGACCAGCAGAGGCCCTAGAAATTCGATGGCGACGGCGAGCCCCAGGGGAATGCGGGCAATCGCCGAAAAGAAGGACGTCGTCATCAGCGCCGATACGGTGCCGAGCGCCAGCACGCCGAGCCATTGCGAGCGGCTGTAGCTCAGGATCTTCGGCCGAACGATGATCGCCAGCGCTGCCGAGGCAAAGACCAGCCGCAGCCATGTGGCGCCGGCCGGCCCATAGGCATTGATGATCGGAGACGACAATGCCGAGCCGAACTGGATTGACGACATCGACAGGACGCACATGAACACGCCGGCGGCGATGCCGCCGGAAGACGGCGCCACCTCCGGATGCGGCATCAGCGCCGCGCCGCCATCCGTGCCACTCTCGATGATCTTCTGATTCATGAGCTCTCCCATAGGGCGTGGTTTTTAAAGACCATGCCCGGCACTGGCAAATTCAAACTTTTCATCCTGCGATCAGACGCTTTGATGCAAGAGCCTCTCAGGCTTCGAGGCCCTTCAGCACATTGGCAACATTCAAGCCGATCTCCGGCACGCCATAGCCGCCCTCCATGCAGACGAGAACCGGCAGGCCGGCAGCTGCCACGCGCTCGCCCATGCGGATGAAATCCTCCGACGCCAGTTTGAAGAAGGAGATCGGATCGCGCTCGAACGTATCGACGCCGAGCGAGAGCACGATCGCCTCTGCTCCGAAGGCCCTGATGCGGGAAAGCGCGTCGTCCAGCGCCGCCGACCAGACCTCCCAGGGCGTGCCGCGCGACATCGGATAATTGCGGTTCGTGCCGAGCCCGTCGCCCTCGCCCTCTTCGTCGGCGTGTCCGAGGAAATAGGGAAAGGCGTGGATCGGGTCGCCATGCAGCGAGGCGGTGAAGACGTCGCCGCGCTTGTAGAATATGTCCTGCGTGCCATTGCCGTGATGGAAATCGACATCGAGCACCGCCACCTTTGCCGCGCCATGATCGCGCAGACGCTGCGCTGCGACGCCGGCATTGTTGATGAAGCAATAGCCGCCGAAGAGATCGATGCCGGCGTGATGGCCGGGCGGGCGGCAGAGCGCGAAGGCGAAACGATTGCCGGCCTGGAGCCAATCGGCACCCGTCAAAGCGCAGCGCATCGAGGCGATTGCTGCCTCATACGACCCCTTGGTGATCGAGGTATCCGCGGCATTGGCATAATGGCCGATCATGCCGACGATATTTTCCGGCACGCGCTGGCTGGTGCGGCGCACCGGAAAGGAATTGGAGATCGCCTCGCCTGTATAGCCGGCCGCGACCCAGCGCTCCCAGACCACGCCCAGAAAATCGAGATAGGCCGGATCATGCACCTTGCGCGCCGTCTCCAGCCCATGGGCTTCAGGGGCAACGACATCGGAAAAGCCTGCCTCTTTGACGGCGGCGAGGATCCATTCGGCGCGGAAAGGTGCTTCGAAGGGCGTGACGAGCTGGCCGTCATGCAGCTCGGTCTTGGCGTCCCTGAGCTTATGGTCCTCCGAGTAAATGACCCGCATCGTCGTCTCCTCCATGACAGGCTAAATCAGGTTATCGACGCAAAGGCTTACATGCATCCAGACCAAGAAAAAAGGGTGAGATGCGGCCTTGAATACAACCGCAAACGACTGCACCTTCCCGGCGTATTTAACGAACCGAGGGCAGCCAGCATGAAAATCCTGATGGTCGATGTCGACGGCGTGTTGGTCCATGGCCGGCCGAGTGACGGCTTGCCGCTGTTCACCTATCTGGAGCGCGATCTCGGGCTGCGGCTGGACCTGCTCCAGGAGGCATTCTTCAAAACCTGCTGGCGCGATATCGTCACCGGCCGCGAGGCGCTGGAGCCGAAGCTAACGGAGGTTCTCGGCACAATCGCTCCCCACCTTAGCGCCAGAACGCTGATCGACTACTGGTTTGAAAACGATTCCCGCCTCGACCATGCGCTGCTGGACGACCTTGCCGAACTGCGGGCAAAGGGGACGCAACTGTTCCTCGCCACCAACCAGGAGCATCTGCGCGCCGCCTATCTGATGGATGAGCTCGGGCTTTCCGCGCGTTTCGACGGCATTTTCTATTCCGCCGCTCTCGGCCACCAGAAGCCAGCCGTGGAATTCTTCCAGTTAGCGACCGAGCGCGTCGGCATCGCCGCTACCGAGATCGGCTTCATCGACGATGTCGAAGCCAATATCGAAGCGGCGCGGCAATTCGGCTGGAAGGCGATACAATGGACGTCAGGCACCAAGCTTAGAGACGCCATCGCCGCCTTTTCCGTTTGAGCCACCCTCTAACGCAGCGATGCGCTTATAAAACAAGGTCGTGTCGCAGAGCCCACCCTCCGGCCACATCGCATAATCCGGGATGACGCCGGCGCGTTGCCAGCCGAGACGCGGATAGATTGCCTCGGCTTCGCTGCCGGTCGCCGTATCGAGCACCAGCAAGCTCTTGCCGATGCGGGATGCTTCTCGCTCCGCCGCCTCCATCAGCAGGCGGGCGAGACCCTTGCCGCGGGCGGAGCGATGCACCAGCAGTTTTTTCAGATCGCCGCGATGCGGCTGGTTCGGCATCTGCGCGGCGCCGACCTGCACGGTGCCGACCACCTTGCCTTCGATCTCAGCAACGAGCAGCAAGGTCGCCCCGCTCTCGACGCTATCGGCGACAGCCTGCCAATAAGGCAAAGCGTCAGCCAATCCATAGGGCTGCATGAAGCCGATCGAGGCGCCGCCATTGACACAATCGGCGAGCACTTCGCAGAGATCAGTAAGGACGGCACGGGCGTCAGCGGCGGATAAGAGGCGAATGTCAGGCATGGAAAAGGTCCTTGATGATTATCAGCGGCCGCGATCGAGGATGACGCAATAGCGCGCCGATCCCTCGCCGGGATTGTGGAAGGCATGGCCGTCGCCAACGCCCATGAAAAGGCAATCGCCTGAAATCAGGCGGTGGGTGACATCGCGGTGTGTCACCTCCATCTCGCCCTCGAACAGCCAGACATGCTGGGTCATGCCGAGACTTGCGGTGTTCGGCGGGAAGATGACGCGCGCGCCGGCCGGAAAGACGACTTCGACGAGATCGACCTTCGAGCCCGTTCCCGGCGGGGAAACAGCGCGTCTGACATAACCGGTCTCCGGATCGCGCCAGATCGCTTGCTGATCGCGCCGGGCCAAGGGCGATACGTCCCTGTCTTCCTCGGCAAAGAAGGCGGAGAGCGACAGGCCGAGCGCGGCGCAGAGGCGCGACAGCAGGGAGGCCGTCGGGCTCGCCTCGGCCCGCTCGATGCGCGAGATCATGGCGCGGCTGACGGCGGAGGCATTCGCCAGCTCATCCAGCGTCAGGCCGCGATCGATGCGCAGCTGCTTGATGCGCACCCCAATCGCCAGTTCCAGATCATCGTCCGACATTTGATACCACCATCCATCGCAAATTCTACTATAAGAGAATTACACGATCAGATGATGGAATCAAGATCGGAGGCATGTACAGACGAATTTCCTGAGCGCCGTCACACCCCTGCAAGATATTGCTACTTTGTCACTAGGTGACACTCCCCGCACAACTCAAGCTTGACGCAAGGCTTCTGCCCCATTTACGGTCCAACCAACTTGGGGGCCTAAATGAAACTATCGCACGGAACTTTGCTTGCAATCCTGATCGGGTTGGCCGGCTGCACAACTATTCAGGACGACGTCAACAACAACCGCCAAGCCACAATTGCGGGCTGCGTGAAGCGGGTCGAAATGTCGAATGCCAGGTTCAAAGAGCAAGCCACCGCATATATCGGCGTGACGAAGGAACGTCTTCCGAGCGTGCTCTGCGACCGGCTGGCGGATGGCGTTGCCAGCGGCCGCATTAATCAGAGCGATATTAACGGATTGATAGCGACAGGCGATCTCACGGCGAAGTTTAGATTCCTAAAGGGCCGCTGACGGATAACACCTATAGTCAACAGAGGTTCGGCAGGTACGAGCCGACCTATAGATAACCTCAGCAAAACCCCGCTTTTCCGCTTTGCGGCGCGGGGCGGCGCTGCTATATGGCGCGCATGAGCACTAATTCCACCACTCCGCTTTCGCATATCCGCAACTTCTCGATCGTGGCCCACATCGACCACGGCAAATCGACACTGGCCGATCGTCTGATCCAGACGACGGGCGGTCTTGCCGAACGCGAGATGTCGGAGCAGGTGCTCGACAATATGGAGATCGAGCGCGAGCGCGGCATCACCATCAAGGCCCAGACGGTGCGCCTGCACTACAAGGCCAACAATGGCGAGACCTATATCCTCAACCTGATCGACACGCCCGGCCACGTCGACTTCGCCTATGAAGTCTCGCGCTCGCTGTCGGCCTGCGAGGGATCGCTGCTTGTTGTCGACGCCTCCCAGGGCGTGGAAGCGCAGACGCTCGCCAACGTCTATCAGGCGATCGACAACAATCACGAGCTCGTCACCGTCCTCAACAAGATCGACCTGCCGGCGGCCGAACCGGACCGCATCAAGGCCCAGATCGAAGAAGTCATCGGCATCGATGCCTCCGAGGCAGTGCTGATCTCCGCCAAGACCGGTCTCGGCATCCCGGACGTTCTGGAGGCCATCGTCAACAAGCTGCCCGCGCCGAAGAGCCCGGGTGGCGAAAAGGCGCCCTTGAAGGCGCTGCTGGTCGACAGCTGGTACGATACCTATCTCGGCGTCATGGTTCTCGTGCGCATCATCGACGGTGTCATGACCAAGGGCCAGACCATCCGCATGATGGGCACCGACGTAAAATACCAGGTCGAGCGCGTCGGCGTGCTCACGCCGAAGATGCTGACCGTCGAAAGCCTCGGCCCCGGCGAGATCGGCTTCATCACCGCCTCGATCAAGGAAGTGGCCGACACGCGCGTCGGCGATACCATTACCGAAGACAAGCGCCCGACGGCCTCCGCCCTGCCCGGCTTTAAGCCGGCCCAGCCTGTGGTGTTCTGCGGCCTGTTCCCGGTCGACGCGGCCGAATTCGAAGACCTGCGCTCGGCCATGGGCAAGCTGCGCCTCAACGACGCCAGCTTCTCCTTCGAGATGGAATCGTCTGCCGCCCTCGGCTTCGGCTTCCGCTGCGGCTTCCTCGGCCTGCTGCATCTGGAAATCATCCAGGAGCGCCTGGAACGCGAATTCAATCTCGACCTGATCGCGACGGCTCCATCCGTCGTCTATCAGCTGACCATGACCGACGGCACCGAGATCGAGCTGCACAACCCGGCCGACATGCCCGACGTCGTCAAGATTTCCGAATTCCGCGAACCATGGATCAAGGCGACGATCCTGACGCCTGACGATTATCTCGGCTCGATCCTGAAGCTCTGTCAGGACCGCCGCGGCATCCAGACCGAGCTGACCTATGTCGGCAACCGCGCCATGATCACCTACGACCTGCCGCTCAACGAAGTCGTCTTCGATTTCTATGACCGCCTGAAGTCGATTTCCAAGGGCTATGCTTCCTTCGACTACAGCCTGACCGACTATCGCGAGAGCGATCTCGTCAAGATGTCGATCCTCGTCAATGCCGAGCCGGTGGATGCGCTCTCGATGCTCGTGCACCGCTCCGCCGCTGAAAAGCGCGGCCGCGTCATGTGCGAAAAGCTGAAGGACCTGATCCCGCAGCACATGTTCCAGATCCCGATCCAGGCCGCCATCGGCGGGCGCATCATCGCCCGCGAAACGGTGAAGGCGCTGCGCAAGGACGTGACCGCCAAGTGCTACGGCGGCGACGCCACCCGCAAGCGCAAGCTGCTCGACAAGCAGAAGGAAGGCAAGAAGCGCATGCGGCAGTTCGGCAAGGTCGAAATCCCGCAGGAAGCGTTTATCGCTGCGCTGAAGATGGGGGATGAGTGAGCGGCTCGAAGAGCGATACCTCACGCCCTATAGAAGACAAGGCAGCTCGCGCGAGCAAGATTGAGCGCGAGCGCCTGTGGCTAATTGAAAATGCGGCTGCCCTTGCCGAAGCAAATGCCTATATCGAAAAGTACGGGCTGCCTTTTGCGCAATACCGGCAATTCTGACAGCTGGGTTTTCCCGCCGCAGATTTAGGCCTGAACCATATACTCCCCGATCAAACCCTCATATTCTTCCATCGGCGGCAGCGCGGCATAGCTGTGCTTGGCCGGCGTCGTCACCCAGGGCAGCTTTTCGCTCGTCCAGGTCTCGATGAAGGGCGTGAACCATCTGGCGTCGTCGAGCATGGTGGCGCGCATGTTGACGAACCAGTCGACGCCGTCGAGCTTTGTGAACATCCAGCTCATGCAATGCGGGCAGAAATAGTGATGGATGGTGTCGCCATGCAGGCCGCCGATCACAGGCTCGCCCTGCGTTACCTCGAAACCGTCCGAGGGGATCGCCACGCTCAGCGAATAGGCGCTGCCCGTCATGTTCTGACAGCCGGTGCAATGGCAGGCCATGGTCAGCAAGGGCTTGGCGCTGATCTTCAGCCGCACCTGCCCGCAACGGCAGCCGCCTTCGCAAGGTAATTCCAGCGTCGTCATGATTTTGTCTCCTCCCGTCTTCGATGATATTGGCGCCGATGCCCGCGCTCACTTTCCGCCAAATCAGCTTCTCAAGCTTCTGCAGCCTGAGGAAGCGCCCGCCGCGCACCGATGGTCTGAACCCAAGCGCGCGCTATGGCGAGCCCCGCAGTCTCCGCCGCTGCCGCGTGCTTGGCGACAAGCTCCGGATAGTTCTCCAGCCAGCCCGGCTCCTTGCGCTCGATGGTTTCCTTGAATTCGCCGCGCCAGCGCTCGACCACGGCGGCATTGGCCTCGAAATGGAACTGCGTGCCGTAGGTGGCGCGGCCGATACGGAAAGCCTGGTTCGGCGTGACGCCGTTGGTGGCCAGGCGCACGGCACCGGCCGGCAGCGTGAACGTGTCGCCATGCCATTCGAAGATGGTGAACTGGTCGCCGACGCCGGTCAGCAGCGGGTCCGCCTTGCCCTCTTCGGTGAGACCGACCGTCTTCCAGCCGAATTCATGGGCGGTTCCGATCAGATTGTCCGCCTCGTAGGCTCGCGCAAGGATCTGGCTGCCGAGGCAGATGCCGAGCACGGACTTGTCCTCGCCCTCGAAACGGCGCATCAAGCCCGCCAGTTCCGGCAGGTAGGGATGGGTTTCATCGGCGCGGGCATTCTGTTCGCCGCCGAGCACGACAAGCGCATCATAGGCTGACGTGTCCTTGGGAAGCGCCTCGCCATCCCAGGCACGGAACCATTCGATCCTTGCTCCGGCTTCTTCCAGCGCGATGCCGAGGGCGCCGAGCGGGGTGTTCTTCATGTTCTCGATGATAGCGACGCGCATGCCGGTGATTCCCAAACCGTGTTATCGGCTGAGATGAACACGAGGCAGCCAGTCAGGCAAGAGCCAGAGCGGTCAAGCTTTCCAAACCAGTTTGCGCTTTTCCTGGAATTGCTTTGGCTTGCAGCAGCCAAAAGCTATGCCTAGATGTCAGCAAACAGCGAAGGATCAGGACGATGAGCGACAAGCCGCGGATCACCATTCTCTATTGCACGCAATGCAACTGGCTGCTGCGCTCCGGCTGGATGGCGCAGGAACTGTTGCAGACCTTTACCGACAGCTTGGGCGAAGTGGCGCTGATCCCCGGCACCGGCGGCGTCTTCGAAATCCGCATCGATGGCGAGCTTCTATGGGAGCGCAAGCGCGATGGCGGCTTCCCCGGCCCCAAGGAGCTGAAGCAGCGGGTGCGCGATGTCATCGATCCCGAGCGCGACCTCGGCCATACGGACCGGGCGTCGCTGGAAAGCTAAGCTCCTACCGCCTAAAGATCAATCGAAGGGCGAACGGCAAGCCTGATTGCCACGGTTGATCGTCGTGTAGCTGTTGGTGCCGGGATTATAGGTGCGGTAGCGCTCGGCGCACCATGTCTGATGCTGCCTGAGCCGTTGCGCCGGCGACGGGTAGATGGCCCGCGGCGGCGGCGTAAAGGTTTCGCGCGGAGGCATCTGGACGCGCGGGGCGTCATAGCGTTTCACCCCTCCCGTATAGGGCGGCGTGATTGGAAGCGGCTGGCCGGGCCGGGTGTAAAACTGTCTCTGTCCGAAGCCGAAGCAGCCACGGGAATCACAGATGACGGAATTCGTGGTACTCGGCGGAATGCCCATCCTCGGAGGGTTCGATGCCGCGACGGCCAGCCCCGTCTGCGCCAGCAGGGCAAAGCCCAAAGCGCAGCCAAGCGCGATTCTGTCCAAAACAGCCATGACAAACTCCTGTACCGAGCGCGGCAAACCGATATCGCCGCCGCAGCGCTTCACCACTCTATTTGGGGCGCTGGCGGTGGTAAAACCAGTGCTACCGCGACGGGAAAGCCTAGACCCACGATGAGTTGATCCCTCGGACCGCTTGCTCCATAAAAGCGCTATCGTTCCAAGGAGATTGTCTGTGAGCAGCTTGAAATTTGGTACCAGCGGCCTTCGCGGCCTGTCCGTAGACCTCGTGGGACGAGCATCTGCCCTCTATGCCACAGCCTTCGCCAACCATCTGCTGAAGAGCGGCCACGCCAAGCGCGGCGATCTCATTCTCGTCGGCCGGGATTTCCGCGAATCCAGCCCCGCCATCTCGGCCACCTGCATCGGCGCGCTGAAGCGGGCTGGCCTGACCCCGATCGATTGCGGCACGCTGCCGACGCCGGCGCTGGCGCTTTACGGGCTGCAGCTGAAAACCGCCTCGCTGATGATCACCGGCTCGCATATTCCGGCCGATCGCAACGGCATCAAATTCTACCGGCCGGATGGCGAGATCGACAAGCAGGACGAAATGGCGATCAGCGCGGAGGCAACCGCGATCATCGACACGCTTCTCGACGAAACACCTGGAAACGCCGAAAATCGCACGGCGCAGACCGAAGCGCTGTTTCTGGAGCGCAACAAGGCCCTGCTCCCCGCCGGCAGCCTCGCCGGACTGACCATCGGCGTCTACCAGCACAGCACCGTCGCGCGCGACCTCTTCGACCAGGTGCTCGCCCATTACGGCG
Source organism: Rhizobium sp. AC27/96 (assembly GCF_001692325.1). Classification (GTDB taxonomy): domain Bacteria; phylum Pseudomonadota; class Alphaproteobacteria; order Rhizobiales; family Rhizobiaceae; genus Rhizobium. Next base: position 92,546 of record NZ_LXKN01000073.1, read on the forward strand.
CCCGTGTGGTGCCGCTCGGCCGTTCCGAGAGCTTCATTCCGGTCGACACCGAAGCGGTCTCCACAGAAACCATCAGCCTCATGAAAGCCTGGGCACCGGAGCACGGGCTGGATGCCATCGTCTCGGCTGACGGCGATGGCGACCGGCCGCTCGTTGCAGACGAGACAGGCGAGCCGCTGCGTGGCGATCTGCTCGGCCTCATCGCTGCGAACTTCCTCGGCGCGGACGTGGTGGTGACCCCGGTGACTTCCAATTCGGGCATCGAAGCAGCCGGCTCCTACGCCGTCACCCGCACCCGCGTCGGCTCGCCCTATGTGATCGCCGGCATGGATGAAGCGATTGCCGCCGGCAAGGCCAACGTCATGGGCTTCGAGGCCAATGGCGGCACGCTTACGGCCAGCCGTTTCACCGTCGAGGGCAGGCCCTTCGATGCGCTGCCGACCCGCGACAGCTTCCTGCCGATCCTTGCGACGCTCTATGCGGCCGCGCAGGCGAAAAAGCCGCTGTCGGCCGTTGCCGGCAGCTATCGCCTGCCGTTTGCCGCCGCCGACCGCCTGGAGAACTTTCCAGTTGAAACGAGCGCAGCACTGATGGCCTCTTTGCGTGCCTCTGACGCCAATCTTGCGGGTTTCCTTGCCCCCATCGCCGGTGTGGCATCCAAGAGCGACATAGACGGGCTGCGGGTTACGCTTGCGGATGGCCGAATCATTCATTTCCGTCCTTCCGGCAATGCGCCGGAAATGCGCTGCTATGTGGAAGCAGGCAGCGAAAGCGAGGCAAAGGCCTTGCTGGAACAGGGGCTTGGCCTGATGCGTGCATGGGCCAACGCCCGGATCTGACCCGGGCTTTAACGGCTTTTTTCACGATTGACACGAAAACTTCAAAAACCCTGTTGACACCGGACGGCCACCCCCTTACATGCCTGACCGTCGCCCAGATGGCGGAATTGGTAGACGCGCCAGCTTCAGGTGCTGGTACCCGAAAGGGTGTGGAGGTTCGAGTCCTCTTCTGGGCACCATTCCATTTTGAGAAACTCAGATTTCTCAATAATTTCAAGACTAACGAGTTCCTTTGGAACACATTCGGTTCACCGGATGTGTACGATGGGACTTGTCTTGGAATTGGCGGAAACGGCGAGAATTCCCATTCGGCGAAGCAGCAAGCGGATCCTTCGCGACACCCGGCAAAATCCTCTGTTCTGATGCCCGTTTCCTGACACCCGATGCGCTTGCGCCGCGACTCTTTGGTGGTTGCCAGCCTCCCACGTCCGCCAGGTTGACGGACGAAATCCCAAGGCCATCTTTAAATCGTTGACTGTCGAAAAGACGGCGACCTAATAGAGGAAACCTTTGGGGGATTTTTGATGAGTCACAAGCGCGACTGGTACGATCTGATCGTTGGCAACGGCAACGTCAACGAGGGACTGGGCAGGATGGTGGGTTCCATCCTTGCGTTCATCGTCATCGTGGGTGTGATTTTCTGGATGATCTATCCAAACTGAGTGTTTTGCCTGCCCGGGGCAGAATGCGCCTAATGAAAGCGCTCGGAGTCCGGCTTGACGTAAAGCCCGGCCTCTCGCGCCGCTTCAAGGAATGCGTCCCGCGACTCCTCGGCGGAAACCTTGCCCAGAAGAGCATCGAGGCACACCAGCACGGCTTCATTGACAGCCGACCCGCCTTCCACCGGCCACTCCTCGCTCATGCAGTTGGCGGCATCGAGCGCGTTCGTGATGATCGCGTAATGGCCGATCCCGTTGAGGTCGACTATGACGGGATTGTTCCAATCACCATATTCCATAGCTATCCTCCCTAACCGTATAGCGCCATCAGCGCCGCGATGAGAAAAGATCCAGTCCCGGCAAATGCCGCCATCGTCGTATAATAGTCCATGGGTCCAACTCCTCACCTCAGATAGCTGGATAACGTGGCGAGGCCACGGAGGTTCCTGGGTCGAGAGCGTCTCGTTAAGATTTTCTTAGGATCTTCGCGGGGTTGGCCGAATATGGCGCGCTCAAGCGCGATCGCCATATGCTCGCACTTTCCTGGTTGTCCGTTGTTCGTTTCCCATTTTGCGCAACCCTCCATCCCGCTAGGGCGCTACCTCTCGTCCTGTCATCTGGTTAACGTTTGACGCAGGGAGGAGGCACATAAAACAAGGGAACGATAAGATGGACCATATCTGCAACCTCCTCTGGCTTGCCTTCAGCGTCGCCCTGCTCTTTGCCGCGCTGAACAGGAGATTGGTCGGAGATTATCTGAGCATGTGGTATCTGCTGGTCATCACCGCCATGGCTGTTCTGGCCTGGGTTGGGGTATTCCCAACCGATCTGAGCGCCGCGCGAGCCGGATAGGTTCCGCGTCAGAACCGATGCAGTTTGGCCTTGCCCATTTTCGCTTCCAGCCTTCAATCCAGGCATAGAAAAGACCGCCGAATATCCCTTCGGCAGTCTCTGGTATGAGACCGTAATAGCGTGAGCTGGAGCTTCGGCATCAGGGGAAGGCGACCATGCTTTCCTCCCTCCGGAGACCAGCTGCTCTCAGGATGAGCGGAAGCCGGATGCATCCATGCTCCCTCCTGGCGGCGCGCTCTAGTAATGATCGGACTGCGAGAAGGTATGGGCAAGTTCGGCCTGCCCCGCCGTCAGGCCGCAATCGACCGGCAGGCAGACACCGGTGATGGCGCCGGCAAGCGGGCTTGCAAGGAAAGACACGGCGTTGGCGACATCGACGGGATCGACGACACGGCGCAGCGCATACCAGCGCTTTGCTTCCTCGAAGACATTCGGGTTCGCGGCGGCGCGCACTTCCCAGGCTTGCGTGCGCACCGTGCCCGGCGCGACCGCGTTGGCGCGAATGCCGAACTTGCCATATTCGACGGCCACCAGCCGGGTGAAATGCAGGAGCCCGGCCTTGGCGGCGCTATAGGCCGGATGACCGAAGACGGCCAGACCGTTGACGGAGGCGATATTGATCAGCGACCCCTTCGACGCCTTCAGCATGTCCTCGACCGCGCGGAAGCACAGGAACGCCGCCTCCAGATTAAGCGCATTGTCGGCGCGCCAGATTTCCGGCGTCGTATCATGAAGGCTGACCGCACGGGCGGCGCCCGCATTGTTGACCAGCGTCCGGACCGTGCCCAGGCTCGACGCGGCCTTTGCCATTTCGGCGGTATCGGCTTCGTTGGTTATGTCAGCCTTGATCGCGACGAAGCGGTCTGCAGGCCCCAGATCCTGCGCCGCCTTTTGCGCGGCCGCCTCGTCGATATCGACGAGCAGGATGACATCATGGTCATCCGCCAGACGCTTTGCGATGGCGCGGCCGATATCGCCTGCGGCCCCGGTGACGATGGCAACCGATTTACTCATATGTTTTCCTCTAGCTATCGTTGTTCCCTGCGCAATTCCGGACGAAAACCGCTGCGCATTTTTGCTGAAATTGCTCTAGTCCCCGAGAAGCTGGCGGTCGTCGCCGTCGCGATGGGTGACGAGTTGCTGTTTGATACGGCGCAAGATCACCGTGGCCTGCGGGCGCAAGCGGTAGGCGACGAGGCTGGCGAGAATGTCGACCACGGCAAGATATGCGATGCGCGTCGACGTCGGCCTATAGATATTGTCGCCTTCCGGCAGATCGATCGGCACGGTGGTATCGGCGACATGAGCCACCGGACTGTCGCTCTGCGTGAGGGCGATGGTCGGCACCTTGGCTTCGCGCGCCAGCGTGAAGGCGCGCACCAGCTCGGCGTTACGGCCGGAAAAGGATGAACCGATCAGCACATCCCCGGGCTTGGCGGCTGCGGCCATCATCAACTGCATGCTGTGATCGGAGCTCGCGGTGATGCGCAGGCCGAACCGGAACAGGCGATTCTGGATTTCGCTGGCAATCATCGAGGAATTGCCACCGGAGCCGAAGGCGTAGATCATCTCGGCGCCGGCCAGCCGATCAGCCGCCCGTTCGATGGCTCCAACGTCCAGACCGCGATGCAGCAGGAATAGCGCATTCTGCGCCTTGGTAATAATGTCCTGGGCGACATCGGCCGGCGCTATGCTCTTCGGCTCGGGCTTGAGGTAGCGCATGCCGACATAGGCGGTGCGTGCCAGCTGCACCTTGAAATCCGAGAAGCTTTCGCAGCCGAGGCGGCGGCAGAAGCGCGTAACGGTCGGCGGCGAGACATCCGCCTTGCCGGCCAGCTCGATGATGGAAGCGTTGACGGCGAATTCGAAATCGTTGAGGACGATGTCGGCAATGCGGACTTCCGATTGTGAAAGCCGCCCTCTTTCGTCCTGCATGGTCGTGAAGATATCCATCAGCTCCCCCTTTGATTTGTCGCTGGGTTCTAAACGTCCGACACCTGGCAAGCGACACAAGCCATCGCAATCCCGCAACTCGCTATCGATGCCTACCTACGAGTGTGCGAGGGAGCGCGGCTCGCCGTTCGCGTCCATCTGACGGGAACCATAATGAGTGACGAACATCATATGATTCCTGCAAATTATTTTCTTGATGCGTTGACAAATGACCATAGAAAGCAGAATTTAGCCAGTGAAAATCGAGAATTATGAAAAGAATTTAAATGACGGCGGATACAATGCGTGATCCATTCAAGAATCCCTTTCCTGCCAGCGACGCTCCCAGACACGCGATTTGGGAAATGCTCGTCCCTCGCGACATCGACGCATTTCTGGCGGCCGACTGGTCCATGGTAGCAGGCGATTTCGTCGAAGAGGGCTTTATCGGCATTGACGGCCGTCGTGAGGTCAGCCCCGACAAATGGCGCCTCGCCTTTCCGAGTCTTGCCGCCTACCGCGACGAATGGCTGCGCCAGGCGCGCGATTTCGCCACACAGTCCTTTGCCGAGGACACGCGCACCGCGATTTTCACCACCACGACACTCGAGGATATCGAGATCGAGGATGACATGGCGCTGGTGCGCAAGAAATTCGATGGCAGCCTGACGAAGTCAGATGGCAGTATCGACGTGATGAAATGGCAGACACTTTATTATTGCCGCCTGCATGAGGGGCGCTGGAAGATCAGCGGCTTCACCGGTTACCTGCCGAACCCTATGGAATAGAGGCGACAGCATTGCGCATATTCACCGCGGCTTTCGCGACCGAGACGAACACCTTCTCCCCCATCTGCATCGACCGGCGCGCTTTCGAAGCGTCTCTCTATGCGCCTCCGGGCACGCATCCGGAAACGCCGACACTCTGCTCCGCTCCGATCACCGTCGGCCGGCGCGTCGCGGCGCAAAAGGGCTGGGAGCTGATCGAAGGCACGGCCACCTGGGCCGATCCGGCCGGTCTGGTCAATCGCCGGACCTATGAGGACCTGCGCGACGAAATCCTCGACCAGCTGCGCGCGGCCATGCCGGTCGATGCCGTGGTGCTCGGCCTGCATGGGGCCATGGTTGCGGACGGTTATGAAGATACCGAGGGCGATTTCCTCACGCGCGTACGCGAGATCGTCGGGCCGGACATTCTGGTCTGCGCCGAGCTTGACCCGCACAGCCATCTGACGAAGAAGCGCCTCTCGGCGGCTGAATTCTTCGTCTACTTCAAGGAATTCCCGCACACGGATTTCGTTGACCGCGCCGAGGATCTCTGGCGCATCGCCGTCGATACGCTGGAAGGCCGCGTAAAGCCTGTCATGTCGGTATTCGATTGCCGCATGATCGACGTTTTCCCGACCTCGCGCGACCCGATGCGCTCCTTCGTCGACAAGATCATGGCGATGGAACAGGCCGACCCGGATATCCTGTCGATCTCCGTCATCCATGGCTTCATGGCCGGCGACGTTCCCGAGATGGGCACCAAGCTGCTTGTGGTAACCGATAATAAGCCGGATAAGGGTTCTGCAATCGCCCGCGATCTCGGCCTGGAACTCTTCTCCAAGCGCGGCACGTTCATCATGCCGCAGATCGACGAGAAAGAGGCTGTCAGCCAGGCCATGGCTGCCACATCGGGTCCGATCGTCATCGCCGATCTCTGGGACAATCCGGGCGGCGGCACTTCGGGAGACGCCACCGTTATCCTGCAGGAACTGCTCGACCGTGGCGCCACAGATACGGCGATCGGCACGATCTGGGATCCGATGGCGGTGCAGATATGCATGGCCGCCGGCGAAGGCGCTGAAATCCCGCTGCGCTTCGGTGCCAAATCGGCGCCGGGTACCGGCAATCCCATCGACGGCCACGTCAAGATCATCCGTCTGGTCGCCAATGCCGAGATGCGTTTCGGCGAGAGCTACGCCCCCTTCGGCGATGCCGCCTATATCCGGTACAAGGGTATCGACATCATCCTGAATTCGACGCGCGCGCAGAGCTTCGACCCGAGCCTATTCTCCGTCATGGGCATCGATCCGACACAGAAGAAGATCCTGGTCATCAAATCGACCAATCACTTCTACGCATCCTTCTCCAAGATCGCCTCGGAAATCCTTTATTGCTCGGCCGGGACGCCCTATCCGAACAATCCAGCCCGCACCCCCTATCGCCGCGCACCGAAAGACATCTGGCCCATGGTGGCCGATCCGCATGCGACAGAACGCAAAGGCGCCTGATATGACACACGACATCGCCTCGGAAATCAGCCCCAAATCCGGTGATCGGATCGAGGGGCTCTCGACCCCGCGCCCGATCATCGACGAGGAACGGCTGGCTGCGAATATCGCTCGCGTGCAGTCTTACATGGACGCGCACGGCCTGAACTTCCGTCCGCATATCAAGACGCACAAGATCCCAGCCGTGGCGCGCGCCCAGGTAGCCGCCGGCGCCAAGGGTATCAACTGCCAGAAGATCACCGAGGCGGAAGCATTTGCCGATGCCGGCTTCGAAGATATCCTGATCACCTTCAACATTCTCGGCCCTGAAAAGCTTGTTCGCCTCTCGGCGCTGAACGATCGCATTTCCGGCCTGAAGGTCGTGGCCGACAGCACCGTTACCGTCGACGGTCTCTCTGCCTGGTTCGCCGAACGCAAGCCGCTGACCGTGCTGGTGGAATGCGACACCGGCGGTGCGCGCTGCGGCGTGCAATCGCCCGAGCAAGCCGCCGCTCTCGGCAAGCATATCTCCGGCAAGCCCGGCCTCACCTTCGGGGGCTTGATGAGCTATCCGAAGCCCAATAATGCCGAGGGGACGCAGGCGTTCCTGGCCGACTCCGTTGCGCTGCTGAAGAATGAGGGCATCGCATGCCCTGTTGTCAGCAATGGCGGCACACCAAGCCTGTTCGAGGCGCACCTCGTGACGGCGGCTACCGAGCATCGTGCCGGCACCTATATTTATAACGACAGATCAATGGTGCGCGCCGGTCATTGCCGCGAGGAGGATTGCGCGATGCATATCCTCGCCACCGTCGTCTCCAGGCCAACCGAAGACCGCGCCGTCATCGACGCCGGCTCGAAGGCGCTCACCTCCGATCTCCTCGGCTTTGCCGATTTCGGCCATGTGGTCGATTATCCGGAAGCCATCATCAAGGGTCTTTCGGAAGAGCATGGGGTGATCGACCTGTCGAACTGCACCGGTCCGCGCCCGCAGATCGGCGACAAGATCCGCATCATCCCCAATCACACCTGCGTCGTATCCAACCTGTTCGACCAGATGGTCTTCCACCGAGACGGCGTGGTGACCCGCGTCGAGGATGTGGCCGCTCGCGGGCTCGTCTGGTAGCGGCTTCGGCGACAAGCCGCCCTCGTGGTTCGATACGGCCCTGTGGGCCTCCTCACCTTGAGGGCCGCTCCCGGCGCCTTACGGCCCAGCTGCCCCGTCGCGATGTGAGCCGATCGTCTCCCGTCCCGTAGTAGGGCGCTCGCATATGAACTGAGATCGTTACCATGCAACCCTTCTCCCCTTGGGGAGAAGGAGCTCCCAGCGCAGGCGTGCTCCACATGCAATTGCCCTGCACCCGGCAGCGGGAAAGCCAATCGCTTGATTGCAATTTTGTCTTGGCGTGGGCTCGCTCCGCCTCATCCTGAGGTGCGCAGCGTCCTGAGCTTGTCGAAGACGCGGAGCCTCGAAGGACGAGGCGGTCCGCGATGATGGCCGCCTCCTCAGGAGGCGACCGAGCTCAGCAATTCCATGTCGATGTCCGTGAGTTCCACCCTGCGCTCGAAAGCGATGCCGCTTTCATCGAACAGGTGGCAATCGGCGATACGCATGCCGGTCTTCAGCGGCGCCTCCAGGCGGATCGCTACGCTGCCGGGCAGTGTTGCGCAGAAATTCTCGTCGACCCCCTCGGCGGAAGCGTAGGCAACCGTCTGTGCGCCCAAATGCTCGACGACGGTGGGTATGATGGTCAATGTCAGATCGCCACCACCGAGCAGCACATGCTCCGGCCGGATGCCCAGCGTCAGGGCCTTGCCGACCGCATCCTGGCGCGGCATCACCGGCAGGAGCGCCTTCTGGCCCTTGTACTCAATTTCCACGCCCGCATCGCTGACAGCAGTGCAGGTCACGGGCAGGAAGTTCATCTTGGGATTGCCGATGAAGCGGGCGACGAACGTATTCGCCGGCTTGTGATAAAGTTCCAGCGGCGGGCCGACCTGCGATATCTCGCCGGCATTGAGAACGACGATCCGGTCGGCCATGGTCATGGCCTCCACCTGGTCGTGCGTCACATAGATCATGGTTGCCTGCAGTTGGCGATGCAGTCTTGCCAGCTCGATGCGCATATCGGCGCGCAGAGCGGCATCAAGGTTCGACAATGGTTCGTCGAAGAGGAATATCTTCGGTTCGCGCACGATGGCGCGGCCGATGGCGACGCGCTGGCGCTGACCACCGGACAAATTGCCCGGCTTCTGATGCAGCCGCTGCTCCAGATGCAGGATGCGCGCGGCGTTCTCGACCTTGGCCTTCAGCTTGTCCTCCGGCATCTTTTCCACCCGCAGCGGAAAAGCGATGTTCTCGAAGACGGACATATGCGGATAGAGGGCATAGGACTGGAAGACCATGGCAATGCCGCGCTTGACGGGCGCCAGATCGTTCACACGACCGCCATCGATCATGATGTCGCCGCTGGTCACCTCGTCAAGGCCGGCAATCATCCGTAGCAGGGTCGACTTGCCGCAGCCGGATGGGCCGACGAAGACGATGAATTCGCCGTCGTCAACGTCAAGCTCGACGCCCTTGATGACTTCGAAATGACCATAAAATTTCTTGACCTGATTAAGGTGAAGCTTTCCCAAACTCTGTCTCCGCGCGGCGCCGCTACTAGGCGGGCAGGGCTCGAAAGGCCGCGCGCAATGCGCGCGGCCCGGCGATCTGCGATCTTACTTGTACTGCTCGAGATCGGCAGCTGCCTTTTTCAAGGCATCCGCCGGCTGGGCCTTGCCGGTTACGACCGACTGGACCATCTCGATCATCACGTTCTGGAAGCCCTTATAGTCCTTGAAGAGCGGCTCGGGACCACCATAGGCGATGCCATCGATGAACGGCTTCCAGGAAGCGTCCTTCTTGACGAACTCGTCAACCAGCGGCGACGGACGCAGCGGCGTGAGACCGGCGCCGCCCTGGAGCTCGTATTCCGCCTGCGGACCCGGAGACGTGATGAACTTGGCGAACTCGGCTGCCTTGTCCTCGACGCCGCTGCCCTTGAAGACAGCAAGGCTGTCGGTGATGAGCAGCGTGCCCTGACCCTTGGCAGAAGGACCGAGCGGCAGTGGCGCGACGCCCCAGCTGATCTTCGTTTCCTTCAAGCGAGCGGCGGCACCGGAGCCGGCCTGGATCATGCCGACCTTGCCATCAAGGAAGATGGCACGCATTTCGTTCTGCTCATAGGCCGTCGGTCCTTCGACCGAGTAAGGCGTGATGTCCTTGTAGGCCTGGAGAGCCGCCAGAACTTCGGGGCTGTCGAGGACGATCTTGTCGCCATCGATGACCTTGCCGTTATTGGTGTAAACCCAATGCAGGAACTGGTGCATGGTGTTGTCGAAGGTCTTGGCCGAGAGGCCGTAGCCGGGGATGCCCGTCTTTTCCTTGATCGTCTTGGCGTCGGCGATTTCTTCGGCCCAGGTGGTCGGTGGCTTCTCGGGATCGAGGCCGGCCTGCTTGAAGAGATCCTTGTTCCAATAGAGCGCCTTGGTCGAGAAGGCGATCGGCGTGCCCCACTGCTTCCCATCGAAGGTTACCGTACCGACGATGCCTGGATAATAGGCCTTCTTCTCGTCATCCGTCATCGGGATCGGAACGATCAGATCGTTATCAGCGAACTGCTTGAGCGTGCGCGAACCGACATAGGCCATGGCGACCGGCGTGCCGGCAGCAGCAAGCGTGGTTGCCTTGTCCTGGCATTGTTCCCAGCCGACGACTTCAGGCTTGACGGCCCAGCCCGGATTCTTGTCTTCCCACTGCTTGATGTACTTCACATGGATCGGGTCGATGCTGTCGCCGCAATAGATCCAACTGATCTCCTTGTCGGCGGCCTGGGCGTTCACGGCGCCAAGCGCGGTGGAGCCGAGCAAAGCAAGGGCAAGAAGCCCCGTCTTGAAATGGAATGTCACGTTTAAGCTCCCGTTCTCTCTGGTTGTTGATTGGTTTTATTGCTTCACCGCGCCAGCGGTCAGGCCGCTGACGAGATACCGTTGCAGGAAGAAGATCACGACCAGGGCCGGCGCGATGCCGACGAAACTTGCGGCCATGAGTTCGTTCCAGACGACCTCCTGCCGGCCGAAATAGGCAAAGAGCCCAACCGGCAGCGGCATGTATTCAGTCTTCGAATTGAAGGTAAGAGCGTAGATGAACTGCTGCGCGTAGGAACCGATGAAAGTGGTAATGGCGACGACGGTGATGCCCGGCATGGCGATCGGCAGGATGACGCGACGCAGCGTATAGAAATGGCTGGCACCATCGACAAAGGCGGCCTCGTCGAGTTCCTTCGGAATGCGCATCATATAAGTGCGCAGCAGCCAGATTCCGGAAGGAATTAGGAAAGCCACACCCGGTATGATCATGGCAAAATAGGTGTTCAGCACGCCGAAGGAGCGCATGAGCCGGAACAGCGGGATCAGCAGCACGGCGCCCGAAAACATGTTGACCGCCAGGAAGGCGCCGAGCAGCAGGCCGGCGCCCCTGAACTCGAAACGCGCGAAGGCATAGGCCGCCGGCACGACGAGGATCAGCACGATAATAGTACTCACGCCTGAGATCAGGAACGAATTGAAGATATACCAGCCAAAGCCCGGCACGCTGGTCCACATCGTGCGATAGGCTGCAAAGGAGCCGTTCTCGGGGATGAACCGGTAGGGCGACGAGAAAAGCTGGCTGAGCGGCTTCAGCGAGACCAGGAACCCTTCGACAAAGGGCGCCAGCACGAAGGTCAGGAACAGCAATATTCCGGCATAGATGCCGATGAGCTCGTACCACTTGTAGCGATGGATCATCGAAGGCTGGCTCATCGCTGCTTGGCTCCCGTGGAAAAGCGGCTGGTCACGCGGAAATAGGCAAGGCAGAACAGCGACAGGAAGATGCAGATCAACACTGCGCGGGCGGCACCCTCGCCATATTTATAGGATCCGATCGCCGTTCGATACGTGTCGATGATCATCGTCGTCGTCTCGCCGTTCGGGCCGCCGCGCGTCAGGATCCAGATAATATCGAAGGAGTTGAAGGTGGCGATCAGCGACAGCATCGACATGGTGACGAGCGAGGGCACCAGCAGCGGCAGGGTGATGCGGCGGAAGCGATAGAAGCGGCCGGCACCATCAGTCCAGGCGGCTTCATAGAGATCGTGGGGCACCGCCTGCATCGCCGCCAGCATGTAGAGGGTGACCATCGGGACACCGATCCAGACGTCGGTGACGATCGTCGCCCAGAAGGCCGAGCTGCCATAGGCTAGGAACGCCACCGGGCTGTCGACGATGCCGAAGCGTTGCAGCAGGCCCGAAATCATGCCGAACTGGCCGTTGTACATCCAGCCCCACATGAATATGCCGATCGCCATCGGCACGATCCAGGGAGGCATGGTGAGTACGCGGAAAAGCGAGCGGCCGGGAACAGCTGAATTCAGCAGCGCCGCTCCGAGCGTGCCGATTATCATCTTCAACGACACGGAGAAGAAGGTCCAGATGAAGGTGCGGACGATGACGCCCGCGAACGTATCGTTGAAGATCTTGGCGTAATTCTCGACGCCAACCCAATTCGTCACCTTCTTCAACGACGCATCGGTGAAGGACAGGATTATCGTGTCGACCAGCGGATAGGCGACGATAACGGTGACGTAGAGGAGAGCCGGAAAAAGCAGGACCCAGGCGAAGATGACCGTGCCGCGTTGAACACCCATCCTGCGCCCCTCCCTAGGCGGCTCTTGAATGAAGCGCTTCGTCGAACTCGTCCCAGATCGGTCGGAGGTCGACGACAGTCCTCTTCATGCGTGCCTCGTCCATCGAGAGCGCCAGAATGCCCGCTTCCAGCGCATTCTGGGTCGAAACCGGCAGATGCAGGCCCGTTTTGACATGCGCGATGATGTCGGCAGCCATCTGCTCATCGGCACCATAATGCTGTGAAAGCGTGGTAGCCGCGTAGGTGTTGTCGATCACCTTCTTGCCGGTCAGCACCTCGTGAACGTTGAAATAACCGCGAATGAAATCGCCTTCGGCCATGCCGCGCGAGCCCATGATGGCAAAGCGGCGGAACTGGTCCGGCACGTTCAGATTGGTGTGGAAGTTCATGCCCACGCCGTTGGCATATTCGATGATCGCGACCTGATAATCGATGATGTCGCCATCGCTGTCGAAGACCTTGTCCGATCCCATCCAGCCGCTCGGCTTGCGATGGAAAAGTTCGAGATCGTTGATGCCTTCCCGCGCCGGGTCATTTTCCGGGATGAAGGTCTTGCGACCGCCAAAGCTCGCCACCCGCTCCGGACGCGCGCCGACCACGCCGTTATAAAGGTCGAGGTCGTGGCAGCATTTCTCCAGCATGAAGCTGCCGGAATAATGTTCGTAGCGGCGCCAGTCGCGCATGAAGAAGGCGCCGTGATAGGGCTCGATATGCTCGGATGCTTCGATGGAAACGACCTTGCCGAGCTTTCCTTCGGCTTGCGCTGTCAAAAGATCGCGATACATGGGCGAGTAGCGCAGGACCAGGCCGACATTCAGGCGCTCATGGCCGTATTTTGCCATCAGCTTTGCGAGCTCGATGCTGTCCCTGATCGTGGTGACGATCGGCTTTTCACAGAAAATCTTGAGGCCGGCCTCAAGGCCGATGCGGATATGATCGAGATGCATGTGGTTCGGCGAACCGATCATCAAGAGGTCGATCTTTTCGTTGGCGATCAGCTCTTGAGGCGTGGCATAGGCCTTTCCAGCGGAAATGCCCTGTTCGAGCAAACCAGGCAGGCCTGCCGGCGCCGGATCCACATAGCCGGCGATCTCGAAGCTTTCATCGATCGCCTTGAACACATAGCCCAGATATCCCAGGCGGAATCCCAGCCCAATGATTCCAACTCGCATACTTTTCAGTTCCCATTACGTAATTTATTTTCGTAAGCTTGGGACAAATTTTCGCATTCGTCAACGACGTTCGCGCATTTACTCGAAAACATGAAATTTATTTTCAGATCATCGCTTAAAAATGCGCAGCCTTCAAGTCTGAAGCTGCGCCCGTTTTGATCGCGTTGCCATTTATTTCGGCAGGCTGGCCGGCACTATCTGCCAGGGCCGTTGTATTGCCAATATTGATAGTTCGGCTTTCGGTTGCTGCTGGAAATGACGCCGTTCTGGTCGCAGACATAGCCCAGCGTGGGCAAGCCCCGATGGAAGTAGCCGCGATAGTACTCATCGTAGGGATACAATGTGGTCGTACTGCACTGAAATTTCTCGTCAGCCGCCATTTTTGGCGCAGTTACCCCCGGCAGGTTCTTGTAGGGATAGACCGGCGCGACATATGGCTTGGGTATGAGCGGGTTATCGGCCATGGCGGCAACTGGCATGAGGCAGCCAAGGAACAGCGCGGCAATGGCGATTTTCGATTTGGTCCACATGAATTGCTACGCTCCTTCAACCATGCGAGCGCAACGACCGCGCGCCGCATGTTGCAGATATAGTAAAGCCCGGGTCCGCCGCCAACAAGGCCTCCATCAAAATCACGGCACGAGGCGCGGCTCCCTGCCGAGAGGTGTGCATTCACGCAACGTTACACCAAATAAAATGCTTTTATCCGGAAATACAACATTAACGCGCAATCCGAATTTGCGACAATTCGTAAGCATGTTATATAATGGCAGAACCATTGCCTTAACTGCTGTCGCCACGATTTCTGTTTGCAGGAGTAACAGTCATTCTCGAACAGATTGATCGTACCGCCCCTATCGCCGATCCACTGGCTGCTGATGATGCCGCTCAGCAGCTGCGCATCTATGTCATCAATCTTGATCATTCGCGCGATCGCTGGGAGCGTTTGTGTGGCCAGGCCGTGGAATACGACCTGGATATCACGCGCATACCGGCCGTTGACGGCCGTGCGGTCGCCGAAGAGGACCGCATAGACTTTCATCCCAAGTCGTTCATCTATCACAATGGCCGCAAGCTTCTGGCCGGCGAATATGGCTGTTATCGCAGCCATCTGCTCGCGCTTGAGCAATTCGTTGCCAGCGGCGACAAGATGGCCATCATCATGGAAGACGATATCGAGTTGAACGAGAGGCTGATCCCGCGCGCGATTGCAGCGATGGATAGTGTCGATGGCGCTCGCCTCGTCAAGCTGGTCAATCACCGCCTGGTGGGTTTCAAACAGATCTGCGAGACTGCCGAAAACGATGTTGTCGGCCGCTGTATGCACGGCCCACAGGGATCGGCCGCCTGCTATATCGTCAACCGCAAGGCTGCCCAGAAGTTGCTGGTAACGCTGAAGCCGATGCTTCTTCCTTATGACGTCGCCCTCGAACGCGGCTGGTCAACCGGTGTCGAGACATTCGCGACGCTTGAAAATCTTGCCGATTTCAGCCCGCATCGAGCCGACACGACGATCGGCAAGCGCATGGATTACCGCGCCGTAAAGCGGCACTCCCTGTTGCGGTTGACGGCGCACTGGTTCCGCACATGCGATCAGCTGCGCCGCTGGCGGTATGCCCTGCGTATCAATAGGTCACGGCCAGCAGCCACCTGACGCAGCCCCGAGCGGGCGGTCGGCTGGCGAAAACCCTCATCAGCCTATGTGGCTGTTACCGACGCTATGAGCGGAAAACGAAGGGTGCTTTTTGCAAGTGCCCTATAACGGGGCGACATTGTCGAGATTTGGCTGGACAACGGTCATATCGGCCTCGCGTTCGCGATAGACCAGATCGACCACTTCGCTACTTGGCGAATAGCCGGATACGAGTTTCTCCAGCAGAGTTCGCGCCAGAGGTATGTCGTTTTCGTCCAGCGCCGCCTCGAGCGCGACGAGCCGCTGCGAAAGCTCCGGCCAAAGCAGGAAGTCTTCCTTGGCATGCATGATGCGGGGATGGCTTGTCTGCTGTGGGTTGTCGCCGATCAGCAGCTCCTCATAGAGCTTCTCGCCCGGCCTCAGCCCGGTGATCTCAAGCTCTATATCGCCATCCGGCTCGTCCTCGTCGCGCACCGTCAGGCCGGAAAGCTCGACCATTCGCCGGGCGAGATCGGCAATGCGCACCGGCTCACCCATGTCGAGCAGGAACACGTCGCCGCCGGCCGACATGGCGCCGGCCTGGATCACGAGCTGCGATGCCTCGGGAATGGTCATGAAATAGCGGGTGATATCCGGATGCGTCAGCGTGATCGGGCCGCCATCGCGGATCTGCTGGCGGAAGAGAGGCACGACGGAGCCGGAGGAACCAAGAACGTTGCCGAAACGGACCATCGCAAAATTGGTGCTGGCGACCCCGGGCTTGCGGTCAGCGTTCATGGCCTGCAGCACCATTTCCGCCAGCCGCTTGCTGGCGCCCATGATATTGGTCGGACGCACAGCCTTGTCGGTGCTGATCAGCACGAAATCCTCGACGCCATGGTCGCGTGCCGCCTCGGCCGTTATCTGGGTGCCAAGGACATTGTTGCGCACACCTTCGACGGGATTGTACTCGACAAGCGGCACATGCTTGTAAGCGGCCGCGTGATAGACGGTCTTCGGATGCCATGCCGCCATGATCTGGCCGATCCGTCGCGCATCCCGTACGGAGGCGAGAAAGGGTATGATGCGGATATCGGCATATCCCGCGGAGGCAGCCAGTTTTTCGAGTTCGCCGTGAATGGCGTAAAGCCCGAATTCATTCTGCTCCACCAAGAGCAGGGCGGATGGGCCGTTTTTCATGATCTGCCGGCAAAGTTCGCTGCCGATCGAACCGCCGGCACCAGTCACCATGACCACCTTGCCGCGGATGTTCTTCTCGATCAATGCACGGTCGGGCGCGATGACGTTGCGGCCGAGCAGATCCTCGATATCAAGCTCGCGCAGATCGGACACTGCAACGCGCCCCTGGGCGAGCGCCGTCAGGTCCGGCATGGTGCGCACCGTGACGCGCGCCTTGCGCATGTCTTCAAGGATTTCATTGCGCCGCTGCCGCGTCGCGTTCGGCAGGGCAAGCAGCACGCCCTTGATATCGCCGGATATAGTGAGCGCGGGAAGATCGGCAGGGTCATAGATCGGCAAGCCGCCCATGATGCTGCCATGCAGGTTGCGGTCGTCGTCGAGATAGCCGACGACATTAAGCTCGGCGCTATTGGCTAGCGCACCTGCAAGCTGGCGGCCCGATGCACCCGCGCCGTAAATCAGCACCTTGGCGAGCTGACTGCGGTTGAGCAGCCGTTGATAGGCATTGCCGAACCAATAGCGGGTCCACATGCGCGACAAGCCGATACAGATCAGCAGCAGCAGGGGCTGCAGAATACCGACAGTGCGCGGCACGCCGGGCACGCTGATCGCGGTAAAAATCGTCATGAAGGCGAGCCCGTAGATCGCCACCGCCTTGAGCACGGTCACAAAAGCCGACAGACCCGCATAGCGGAAAATCGCGCGGTAGAGACCCAGCACGATGAAGATGGGTATGCCAACCAGAAGCGAGACCACGGCCGGCAGCCATTCGACGCCTTCCAGGATCACCCAGTCGTCGAGGCGCAGGCAATAGGCGAACCACACCGTCAATACACAGAGGCTGGCGTCGACTAGCAGGGCGAGCGCTCGCTTGGTCGAGCGAGGCAGCGCCAGAAAGGGCAGAACGAGCTTATCGGCGGGCACCATCGGTCAGCTCCCCCTGGCGCCGGTCATCAAAGCGATACGCCGCGTCTCTCGCATAGATCGTCTCACAATGCACCGCATGACGCATGATAATTGCATCGTACTTTCATCAGCGGATTCCAATTCATTCCAGCGCCGATTTACATGTAGAACAGCCGGCACACAATTGCATCCTCGATGTTGGGGAGGCGGCTCACGCAGAAAGATGGGAAGGGATCACTTGCCAAGATAGCTGCGCAGGACCGGATGGCGGAACAGGCCGAGGAGAATGGCAAAGGCCATTCCGAGGCCAGCCCCGAAAAGCGCACCTGCGATCAGGCCCGCTACCATCATCACCTTTCGGCCGGGGCCGTCGGCTTTCAACGGCGGCTCGGCTTCCGAAATCACGCGGATATTGCTCTGCGACAAATCCTGCGCATCGCTTGTCTGGCCGGAACGCTTCAGCAGCGACTCGTAGATATCACGGGCTGCGGTGGCCTTGCGCTGAAGTTCGTTCAGACCAACGAGCTTGCTTGACGTGTTGACCTGCGAGGCCTTCTGCACCGCCAGTTCCTTGGCGATATCCTGCTCGGCGCCCTGCGCCTGCGCATAATCGGCGCGCGCCGATGTCATCTGGCGCTGCAATTCGCTGCGGATTTCAGCGGCAAGACTGTCCAACGAGGATTTGGCTGCGAGCAGGCGTGGATGACGGGCACCGAGCTGGCTCTGCAGGCTGCCGACATTGGCGGCAAGTGTTGCATATTGCTGACGCAGGCTGCTCAACGCCGTCGATCCGCTGCTGGCGTTGGGATTATTGGGGTTGTTGGCAACCACATCCTCAAAGCTCAGCTTGCCGGCGGCGTCAGCCCGAGCCTTGGCCTCGATCGTGCGTTGCTGGGCGGTCACCAGCATGTCGTTCAGCGCCGTCAGACGCTTGTCGGAGATCAGATTGCCTTCGACGGCCACCATGTCATTGTCGGCGCGATAGGCTTCTACCGCTTTCTCGGCCGAAAGCACCTGCTGGCGCAGGTCG
The DNA here is from genome assembly GCF_001692325.1 of Rhizobium sp. AC27/96. Lineage (GTDB taxonomy): Bacteria > Pseudomonadota > Alphaproteobacteria > Rhizobiales > Rhizobiaceae > Rhizobium. The sequence goes on from NZ_LXKN01000073.1 coordinate 110,733, forward strand.
TCGAGCCTGCTGTCCAGTGCGCTGTTGCTTGACTTGAAGCTCTTGGCAACGGCCCCGCTTTCTTCCTCGATGAAGGAGGAAAACAGCTGGTTGGCGATCGCAGCTGATTTCTGCGGATCGCCGGTCGTCACCTTCGCGGTCACCACATAGGTGCTCGACTCGCGAGCGATCTGCACGGCCTTCGCAAGAGCCGCCGTCGCTATGTATTTCGCTGCCTCGCCGGTGGCGCCGCCAGAAAAATGCGGATCCTGGTCGAGCTTAAGGGTATCGACGACACGGCCAAGCACCTTGCCCGAAGACAGGATCTGGGTCTGGCTGTCGATCATCGTCGTGATCAGCTCCGGCGGCGTCGGAGCCTGCTGGGAGGATTCGCCGCCGTTCGGTCTGGGATCGAAGTAAAGGCTCGTCTCGGCCGTGAACTTCTGCGGGATGAGCGGAATAATGGCGGCGCCAGCCACGCCACAGATTGCCGCCAGGGCGAGAACGACAAATTTCTTCGCCCAAATAGAATGGATCGCGGAGCGCAGATCGAGCAGCGGCGTGTCGGCTGGCGGCAGGACGACCGATTGGGCAGCGATCTGCGGCGGGGCAACAACGGTGGGCTCGACAGGGGCAGTGGAGGTAGCGGCGACCGCAACAGGCTCGACGACGGCGTGCGAGGTCACCTCATCTTCAAAATCGGCTATGCCTGCACGCTTTTCAGGCGCGAAATCAGCAGGCACTGGCGCTTCGGGCCGTTCGACGGCTGCAGCCGGCTCCGGCGCCACGACAAAATCCCGCGGACGCAAGATCGGACTGCGCAGGCGCAGGCCATCGCGCCGCGTATCTGACGGCTCGGTATCGCGCCAACTCGGAAGCTGGTCCGATCTTCTGCTTCGTTCCATTGAGCTCATGTCAGGCTTTCAGTGCTCCGCAGGCGGTCTCCGCCTCGCAGATGCCCCGAGTTTAGAAATGTTTGGCTAACGGACCATTAAGGACGCTCCAAGGAAATCGCAGTGCCGAGGCCGCCAACTCCCCTGCCTTCACCATTGTTCAACATCATCACCCGTATGAAAGGGACACATCCGCATGGGAGGCAGGAGCGTGCCATGACCGCATCGATGACGAAGGCTCTGCTGCGCCTGACGGCCGCGGCAGTCTTGCTTGCCTCAACCACAATGGCAGATAGCAGCTTTGCGGCGGCGCAGCTTTGCTATCGTGGCGTCAATCTCTCCGGCGCGGAATATGGCGAGCGCGACGGCGTGGCCAACGTCAACTACACCTACCCCTCGGAAGAAACCGTGCGCTATTTCGCGGGCAAGGGCATGAATGTCGTGCGGCTACCCTTCCGCTGGGAGCGGCTACAGCCGGTGCTCAGCCAACCCTTCAACGGTGACGAACTCCAGAGGCTCAAGGACGCCGTCGCCCTCATTCAGAAGCACGGCATGGTGGTCGTCCTCGACCCTCACAATTACGGCTATTACGACAAGGTCCAGCTCAAGCAACCGCCCGCAACCGAGCTCGCCTTCGGCGACTTCTGGGCGCGGCTTGCCGTCGAATTCTCCAACCAGAAGGGCGTCGCCTTCGGCCTCATGAACGAGCCGCACGACATCAAGTCGCCGGACTGGCTGGAACTCGCCAATACCGCCATCCGCAGCATCCGCACCGTCGGCGCCCGCAACCTCGTCCTCGTGCCCGGCACGAACTGGACCGGCGCGCATAGCTGGTCCGCTGATGTGCTCGGCGGCGGCGCGAATGCGACGGTCATGCTCGGCGTCACGGATCCGCTCGACTTCTACGCCTTCGAATTCCATCAATATCTGGATTCGGACAGCTCCGGCACGCATCCGGTCTGCGATGGCACCGACAATGCCAAAAGAGGCTTGAACGATGTCACGGACTGGCTGCGCAAGAATGGAAAGCGCGGCTTCCTCGGCGAATTCGGGGTCGCCGCCAATGATGGCTGCCTCGACGGCCTCAAACAGGTGCTCGACGTCATGAACACCAATAGCGATGTCTGGCTCGGCTGGAGCTACTGGGCGGCCGGCGACTGGTGGCCACCGGAAGAACCGCTCAACATCCAGCCACACAATGGCCGCGACAAGCCGCAGCTGAAAGTGCTGGTGGAGGGATTGAGCAAGAAGGCGACGCTTGCGCCGTCATGCGCTCTGGTCAAGCCGAAGTAAGGGACGCTGGCTCGAGTCTTTGCCGCGAATCATCGGCCTGATATGGTGGTCACGGCCAGAGATCCCGCGACCTCGGATAGTTCATGCAAAGTTCAGACGAAAAGCAGCCCATCAATTTCGTCATTCTTGCGGTTTCGCTGCTCGCGGTCCTCTATAATAGCATCCTCGCCTTCATCAATCACAACATCACGCCATTGACTCCAAACGCCGTCGTGATGAGCGAAATCGTGCTCCAGGCGGTCAGTTTCACCTATATTCTGACGAAGGGGATCTACGAGGAGGATATGGCGCCGCTCCTCTATCTCGTGCTGACGATCATACTCACGGTCTTCGTTATCGCCATCAACAAGCAGGCCTATATCGATCACCTTCGCAACGTGATGATCATCTTCTCGTTTTCCATCATGGGCAGGCTCTGCAACGAGCGCACGCTCAAGCTGGCTTTCAAGATTGCCTGCATTGCCGTGCTCGCGGTGCTCATCTGCGAGATCGTGTCGGTGAAGGAATATGTCGCGCTGTTTCATCCGGCCGAATATTTTCAGAATACGCGCGGCGTGCCGCCGGCCACCTACAGCGATATCGGCCTGTTCCGTGGCGCCTTGGGCTTCGAGGGCCGATTTTCCTTCGGCCTGATAGACCACCGCTCATCCTCCGTCTTCCTGGAGCAGGTCTCGCTTGCCAATTTCTGCGGTGTGATGATCCTCTATCTCATCAGCTTTTCCGGCCGGCTTCGGCTGCTCGACAGGTTGCTGTTCCTCTCGACCGTCGTGCTGATCCTGCTGACGAACGACACGCGCACGATGCTGATCTTCAGCCTCATCTGCGTCGCCGGTTATTTCATCTATCCCTGGCTCCCGAAGGTACTCGACCTCCTGACGATGCCGGTGATCATCGTCGCCGGCTTTGTCATCCATTCGCTGAAGCCGACGGTTACCGGCGATAATTTCGTCGGGCGGATCAACGGAACGGTAAAGGCCTTCCTTGGCATGGACCTGCAGAGCACCATCGGCCTGCAGCTCGATCAGGTCGGCATATTCTTCGACAGCGGCTATGTGTACATCATATATGGCGCCACCATCTTCGGCCTCATCCTGTTCTGGCTTTACGCCTCGCTCTATCCGGGGGGCGAGACCGTCAATCAGCGGCGCCTCGGCCACGCGCTTTCCCTTTTCCTGTTCCTGAATCTCATGATCGGCTCCACCGCCATCTTCTCGATCAAGACGGCAGGCCTGGTCTGGCTTCTCGTCGGCTTCCTGAAATTCAACGAGGGCATCCAGGCAAAACAGCCGCAAAAGCTCTCGTTTGCCACCAGCAGCTGAGGCGGGGATGCGCCGCCCGAAGGCGCAATGGGAACGGCTTTTTTCCCGTCACCCTGCCTAAATTAGCGTCGAAAGCTGACGGGGCGGAAGCTATTTCCCACCCTTGCGATTTCCTTTAAGTGGGCGGCATCCTCGGCGTAAGAGAGAAGAGACATGAAGAGCTATGTACTGACAGTTGCGTGCAAGTCGACACGCGGGATCGTGGCGGCGATATCGAACTATCTGGCCGACCAGGGCTGCAATATCGTCGACTCCAGCCAGTTCGACGATCTCGATACCGGCATGTTCTTCATGCGCGTCTCCTTCATCTCCGAGGAGGGCATCGGTGAACCAGCGCTGGTCGAAGGCTTCAAGCCGATCGCCACCAAGTTCGACATGGCTTCAGAGTTCCACGATGCCAAGAAGCGCATGAAGGTGCTGCTGATGGTCTCGCGCTTCGGCCATTGCCTGAACGACCTTCTCTACCGCTGGAAGATCGGCGCGCTGCCGATAGACATCGTCGGCGTCATCTCCAATCATTTCGACTATCAGAAGGTCGTCGTCAATCACGACATCCCGTTCCACCATATTCCGGTAACCAAGGCCAACAAGCCGGAGGCGGAAGCGCGGATCATGGATGTTGTCGAGCAGACCGGTACCGAGCTGATCGTGCTTGCCCGCTACATGCAGATCCTGTCGGACTCCATGTGCCAGAAGATGTCGGGCCGCATCATCAACATCCACCATTCCTTCCTGCCGTCCTTCAAGGGCGCCAATCCTTACAAGCAGGCCTATGAGCGCGGCGTGAAGCTGATCGGGGCGACGGCGCATTATGTCACCGCCGATCTCGACGAGGGTCCGATCATCGAGCAGGACACGGCGCGCATCACGCATGCGCAGTCGGCCGACGATTACGTCTCGATCGGCCGTGACGTCGAGAGCCAGGTGCTGGCGCGCGCCATCCATGCGCATATCCATCACCGCAATTTCATCAACGGCAACCGCACCGTCGTCTTCCCGGCAAGCCCCGGCTCCTACGCTTCCGAGCGGATGGGCTGAGGCGCGGCCTAACTATTGCCGCCAATTCCCTTTTTCTTTTGCGCCGAAGCACGATTTGATACCGCCGGTATCGAATCTGTCGGGAATAAGGAAAAGACATGTCATTCCATCGCAAGGGAACGCTGCTGCTGGCGGCGTTTCTCATGAGCACGGCGGCCGCGCACGCCGCCACTGCGGAACAGGACCCATCGAAGATCGATCTTGCCAAGCTGATCGAATGCACGACCTACGATGTGCCGAGCTACAATAATTTCGGCATGTGGCTGACCGGGCCTGAAAGTGCGACGGCCATGAAACAGTTCGGCATGACCGAACTGCCGTCGGAAAACCCCTTCCTGCGCGAATTCCAACTCGCGGCGCCGGTGAGCGCCTTTGGGCGGCAGACGAGCAGGATCGCCTTTGCCTCCTCCGGACCCTTGGCCGTGCTCGACGAGCCCGATCCGCATCCGCTTGCCAAGGCGCTCGGCGTGACGGCAGCGGTCGACCAACCGAACAAGTTCCTCGGGGCGAAGGAAATCCTGTCGAACAAGGAGCAGCTCGAAAATTCGGATACCGTGCTCCACACGCTCATCACCCTCAACGTCTCGACGGATGACAGCCATCCCGGCAAGACGCTGGCCGGTTGCAGCTATTCCATCGAGGTTCAATAGGCGACCACGCGTGGCCGGACATGATCTGCGGACTATCTTCCTTCTAAATACTCGACCACCCTATCTGTTTTGGGTGATTTTCTTTAGGATGGAATGGTTTAGTGTCGACGCAAATCAACCATCCGGGGGATGCCATGGCCGACGCCACGCTCGCAAATCGTATGCAACTGCCAAGACCGGACATCACGCCGGAAGAGGCAGCCGAAATCTTGCAGACGCATTACGGCCTGAGCGGGGCATTGAGCGAACTCGGCAGCCAGCAGGATCGCAACTACCGCATCAACGCCGGCGACAAGGCCTATGTGCTGAAGATATGCCGGGCTGAATACGAAGAGGTCGAGCTGGAGGCGCAGAATGCCGCCATCCGCCATCTCCATGCCAAGCCGGATGCGCCACGCGTGCCCGATGTCGTGCCGTCGCAAGATGGCCGCGACATCCTCGCCATTACCGTACGCGAACAGGATTACCTTATCCGGTTGCTCGGTTTCCTCCCCGGCCAGACGCTGACGCAGCGCAAACACCTGCCGGCCGCTTCGACGGCCGGGCTCGGTGCGCTTTCCGCCCGGCTTGCGCGTGACCTCGCCGATTTCGACCATCCGGGCCTGCACCGAAACTTGCAATGGGACCTGCGCCGCGCCGGACCGGTCGCAGTCCAGCTTCTGTCGGCGATTACGGATCATGAAGCGCGCGACCGCATCGCCAAGGCGATGGTGGCCGCGGTCAAGCGCATCCAGCCGCTGGCAACAGCGCTGCGCGTGCAGCCCGTGCATCACGACGTTACCGACGACAACGTCGTCAGCCACCCTGACGCCCACGGGCAGCCGGTGCCGGATGGGGTGATCGATTTCGGCGACATCATCCAGGGCTGGCTGGTGGGCGATCTCGCCGTCACCTGCGCCTCGCTGCTGCATCACGCCGACGGCAATCCGTTCCATATCCTTCCGGCGATCAAAGCATATCACGCGATCTATCCGCTGGAGGAGGCGGAGGCGAAGGCGCTGTGGCCACTGATCGTCGCGCGCGCCGTTATCCTGGCCGCCAGCACCGAACAGCAGCTCGCCATCGATCCCGACAACGAGTATGTACGCGGCAATCTCGATTTCGAGCGCGAGATCTTCGATGTCGCGACCAACGCGCAGCCGGACGTGATGGAAGCCGCGATCCTGCGAGCAATCGGCTTCGACGTCGCCCCGATCGCGACGGACGGCTGGTCGGCTCTGCTGCCTGATATCGATGCACAGGAGATCGTCGCGGTCGACCTTTCCGTCACCAGTCATGACTTTGTCGATGGCAACTGGCAGAAGCCGGACATGGACTGGCGGCTGCTGGCGCAGGCAGCCATTGCCTCTGGCGCGGCGGCAACCCGCTATGGCGAATTCCGCCTGTCGCTGGCCACGCCACTCAGCATGGCGCAACCACAGAGTTTCGCCTTGCACAGCGACGTTTGCCTGCCAGCCGGCGCGACCGTCGCGGCCCCCTTCCCAGGCCTTTTCCAACGTCAAGGGCAACATCTCGTCCTGATCGGCGAAGAGGTGAGCCTGCACCTCGACGGCATTGAAACCGACCTCGAGGACGGCATGACCATCGAGCAGGGCGCGGCGCTTGGGACGATCGGCAGCGAAGGATCGGCCATCGGCGGATTGCGCGTGCAGCTGTGCCGTGTGCCGGCATTGGAGCCACCGCTCTTTGCGACAGCGGACCAGGCGGATGGCTGGTCGGCCATTTGCCCCTCACCTGCCGCCCTCCTCAATGCAGCCTGCGAAGCGCCGAGGCCGGATGCCGCTTCACTGCTGTCCCTGCGCAACGCCCGTTTCGCCAAGCCGCAGAAGCATTATTACGAATTCCCGCCGCAGATCGAACGCGGTTGGCGCGAGTTCCTGTTCGACACGCAGGGCCGTTGCTATCTCGACATGGTCAACAACGTTACGACGCTCGGCCATGCCCATCCTCGGCTGACGGCCGCCGTCGCCCAGCAATGGTCGTTGCTGAATACCAACTCCCGCTTTCATTACGCCGCTGTCGCCGAGTTTTCCGAACGGCTGGCGATGCTGGCGCCGGAAGGGCTCGACAGCGTCTTCCTCGTCAACAGCGGCTCTGAGGCCAATGATCTCGCCATCCGTCTTGCCTGGGCGCATACGGGCAAGAAGAACATGCTTTGCCTGCTGGAGGCCTATCACGGCTGGACCATCGCGAGCGACGCCGTCTCGACCTCGATTGCCGATAACCCGCAGGCACTGACGACCCGGCCCGACTGGGTGCACCCGGTCATTTCGCCCAACACCTATCGTGGCGCGTTTCGCGGCCCTGACTCAGGCGCAGATTATCTCGTCGACGTCGCCGAGAAACTGCAGGCCATCGACGAAAAGGGCGAAGGCCTTGCCGGCTTTATTGCGGAGTCGGTCTATGGCAATGCCGGCGGCATTGCCCTGCCCCATGGCTATCTGGCTGGCGCTTACGAAGCCACCAGGAAGCGCGGCGGCCTCTGCATCGCCGACGAGGTGCAGGTGGGCTATGGCCGGCTCGGCGAGCACTTCTGGGGCTTCGAGACGCAGGGTGTCGTGCCTGATATCATCACCATCGCCAAGGGCATGGGCAACGGCCATCCGCTCGGCGCCGTCATCACTCGCCGCGAAATCGCCGAATCATTGGAGAAGGAAGGTTATTTCTTCTCCTCGGCCGGCGGCAGCCCGGTGAGCTGCGCTGTCGGCCTTACCGTTCTCGACATTCTAAAGGGTGAAAATCTGCAGGAAAACGCCCGCGTCGTCGGCGACCGGCTGAAAGCCGGGCTGATCGCGCTGATGGATCACTTCCCGCTGATCGGCGCCGTGCACGGCACCGGTCTTTACCTCGGCGTGGAGTTCGTTCGCGACCGTGAAACGCTGACGCCTGCCACCGAAGAAACGGCTGCGATCTGCGAGCGCCTGCTCGATCTCGGGGTCATCATGCAGCCCACAGGCGATCACCTGAATGTGTTGAAGATCAAGCCCCCGCTCTGCCTTTCGGCCGATAGTGCGGACTTCTTCGTGAAAGCCCTGGAAAAGGTGCTCGAAGACGGATTTTGATCGGCCGGGCGAGGCCGTTAACCATTGGGGTAATTTAGCGGCGAGTGAATTTTAATGCCGCCGGGGGATTGTCGAATCTCCCGGCAATTCCTATTTGCTTGTCGGTGATCGGTAAGCCGTTCCGGCAGAGGAAGATGGTACGGATATAAGTGCCTCCTTCCTTGCAATTAGCCAGATACGGAATTTTATTTTACCGATCGTCGACATTTTGACATCTTTAGGAATATGTTTCCGGAGATAAAATTGTTATTGTCTACTAATATAATAGACAATGACGCACTCGTTCACCGGCTCCTTTTCGGAGCTTAACAAGTACAACACCAACCAGGGACGTGACATGCAGAATTTTAAGATCATCGCTTCGACCCTTGGCTGGTCCATGCTTGGCCATGACCGCTCGGGCGCGCTCTCCAGCCCGCGCTGTCGAATGTGACGTTCGTCCCCTAATCGGATTCAAACAGTCAATTCGCCATATCTGCACCGATAGCGGTGCGGAGGGAGTCTATTTATGAAGAAGCAAGTTATCGAATACGCCGGCGTTCCCGTCGGCATCGTCGTTCCCGACCAGGATCGGCTCAAGTTCATCGCTGTAAAATATCACGTCCACGATCTGGACGAGCAGCATTTCAGAAACGCAGACGAAGTGAGACTCGCAATCCGAGATCTCCTCTCTCGCCAACAGGCTAAGCCGATCCACGTTTGATGGATCGGCTTAGCCGCCACTTTTGCATTCCAATCATCCGCCCTCGCCCTTCGAGGGTCGCTATGCTCCCACCTCAGGGTGCGGGCTGATCTTTCCGCTTCAATCCGCCGGGCTTATCCTGCCGGCGTTTCCAAGATCGGATTTTGGTTGTAGCTCGACCTAATGGTCGCTCCGCCCTCATGGTGACGTGGCCCGAAGGGGCCTCGAACCACGAGGGTCGGCCCCAACCAGCCCCATACCCACCTTGTCTTTTCCCCCTCTTTGCGGTCCTATCGCCATGGCAACCCGGCGCTGCCACGGCGATAGGATTTTTCATTGGCTGACCTTCTCAATCTCCTGACCGATATCGAAGGCGTCGCCGTCGGTCATTCCACCGATCTTGGGCTCGGCTCGGGCGTCACCGCCGTCATCTTTGACGAACCGGCGGTCGCCTCCTGCACCGTACTCGGCGGCGCGCCGGGTGGGCGCGACACGGCACTGCTCGATCCGGCAATGACCGTCGGCACGGTTGACGGCCTTGTTCTCTCCGGCGGCTCGGCCTTCGGGCTCGATGCGGCCGGCGGTGTGCAGGCGGGCCTAAGGGACATCGGTAGAGGACTGCAGGTCGGTAACGCGCTGGTGCCGATCGTACCGCAGGCGATCCTCTTCGATCTCATCAATGGCGGCAACAAGGACTGGGGCCTGCATTCGCCCTATCGCGACATGGGCTATGCCGCCTTCAAGGCAGCCGCCAAAGGGCCGTTTGCGCTCGGCACCGTCGGCGCCGGCACGGGAGCCACGACTGCAACGGTGAAGGGTGGGCTCGGTTCTGCCAGCGCCGTCAGCAGCAAGGGATACAAGGTCGCCGCCATCGTCGCCGTCAATGCGCTCGGCTCGGCGACCGTCGGCGACAGCCAGCATTTCTGGGCGGCACCCTTCGAGGAGAGCGGCGAATTCGGTGGGCTCGGCATGCCAAAAGCCATCGATACGCGGTTGCGGCTGAAGGGCACCAATATCACCGCCACTACCATCGGCGCTGTCGTCACCGATGCGCAGCTGACCAAGGCGGAGGCGCACCGCCTCTCCATCTCAGCCCATGATGGCTTTGCCCGAGCGCTTTTGCCGACGCATCTGCCGCTCGACGGCGATACGATCTTTGCCGCATCTACCGGCAAGCACGCCCGCGACGACATGCCCGGCTTCATGGAGCTTTGCCACCTCGCCACCATCGTCATGGCGCGCGCGATTGCCCGCGGTGTCTATGAGGCAACGGCGCTGCCGATCGAGGGCACGCAGCCGGCATGGCGGGATCGCTTCGCCAAGCCTGCCGCCTAGCCGGAGATTTTGCGCATGCAGCTCCGGGCGCTGATCTATTTCGATGAGCTGGTGCGCACCAATTCGATGCGCCAGGCCGCCGAAAACCTGAATGTGGCGCCAACGGCCATCAGCAGGCAGATCGAGAATCTCGAACACCACTTCGGTACGCAGCTCGTCGAGCGCAGCGCCCGCGGCGTCAAGCTGACGGCGGCCGGCGAACTTCTGGCCGCCCGCGCCGGCCGGACGCTGCGCGAACTTGAGCATGTGCATCAGCTGATCGAGGACCTGAAGGGCCTGCAGCGTGGCCGCGTCAGCATCTATACCAATGGTGCTGCCGTCGCCAATATCCTGGCGCCGGCGCTTGCCGAATTCAGCCTGCGTTATCCAAGGCTTCGCTTCGAGGTCACCATCACCAGCGCCCGCGGCGCCATCGAAGCGGTCAACAGTGCCGCCGCAGATATGGCGGTGACGTTGTTTGCGCCGCCGCTTTCTGGAACCAAGGTGCGGCTGCGCGCCGAACTGATCTACGACGTGATCGTTGCGGCCTCCCATCCGCTCGCGGACGGCAAGGAGGTCGCGCTCGCCGAAATCGCCATGCACGCGCTTGCCGTTCCCGACCGCTCCTTCGGTGCGAGGCAGGCCTTCGACGCGCTGTTTGCGCGTGAGGGATTGACGCTCGATCCGGTATTCGAGACAGGCTCGCTGGAAATGCAGAAGGAGCTGGTGCTGCGCGGCGCGGCGATCACCATGCTGCCGGCGCTGACTGTTCAAAGAGAGATCGCGGCGGGCCAGCTTGTCGCCCTGCCGGTCGCTGATGGCAAGGGGGTGAAAACGCCGATCGACCTCTGCGTCGCGCCCGACCGCCAGCTATCCTTTGCGGCGGGCAAGCTACTTGATTTCATCGAGCGCTTCATGCGCCGGCAACTCACCGCCAAGGGGAAGCAAGGTTGATCGAACCCTCATAATTAAGGAAATCCGGTATAGCGATATCGGCTACACCGAGCACACATTTTCGGAATTGTGTGTGCGCTTGCGAGATGACACTATCCTGGAAAAGACCGCGGGCCGGGGGAAGCCGGACTAGCGGGCAAAAGCAAGGGAACTGAAATGACCACGTTTTTACGCCCGAGCCTCGGCGATTTCGCGCGCCGCCTCGCCTATGGCACCGCATTTTCCGTCGGGCTGCTGATGCTTGGCCTGACACCTGCCGAAGCTGCCAAGACCACGCTCAATCTCGGCATGAGCGTCGAGCCGACCGGGCTTGATCCGACGATCGCCGCGCCCGTCGCCATCGGTCAGGTCACCTGGCAGAATATCTTCGAGGGGCTGGTTGCCATCGACGAAAGCGGCAAGATCGTGCCGCAACTCGCAAAGAGCTGGGAGATCTCGCCCGATGGACTGACCTATACGTTCAAGCTGCAGAGCGGCGTCAAATTCCATGATGGCGAGGCCTTCGATTCGGCGGCGGCGAAATTCGCGCTCGATCGCGCCCGCGGCAAGGATTCCGTCAACCCGCAGAAGCGCTTCTTCGCGACCATCGCCTCGATCGATACGCCGGATTCCGAAACGCTGGTGCTGCATCTTTCCTCGCCGACCGGCAGCCTGCTCTACTGGCTCGGTTGGCCTTCTTCGGTGATGGTCGGGCCGAAATCCTCCGCCAACGACAAGACGACACCCATCGGCACCGGCCCGTTCAAGTTCTCAGCCTGGGCGAAGGGTGATCATGTCGACCTCGTCAAGAACCCGGACTACTGGAACAAGTCCGTCGACGTGAAGCTCGAGAAGGTCACCTTCCGCTTCATTTCCGACCCACAGGCGGAGGCGGCGGCGCTGAAGGCCGGCGATCTCGATGCGTTTCCGGAGTTCGCCGCGCCCGAGCTGATGAGCTCCTTCGACGGCGATGCCAGGCTGATGACCAAGGTCGGCAATACCGAGCTCAAGGTCGTGGCCGGCATGAACAACACGCGCAAGCCCTTCGACGACAAGCGCGTTCGCCAGGCGTTGATGATGGCGCTCGATCGCAAGACCATCATCGAAGGCGCCTGGTCGGGCTTCGGCACGGCGATCGGCAGCCACTACACGCCGAACGACCCCGGCTACAAGGACCTGACCGGCACGCTGCCCTATGATGCCGCCAAGGCCAAGGCGCTGCTTGCCGAAGCCGGCTATCCAAATGGCTTTACCTTCACCATCAAGACGCCGCAGATGGCCTATGCTCCGCGCAGCGCCCAGGTGATGCAGGCGATGTTTGCCGATATCGGCGTGACGATGAATATCGAGCCGACGGAATTTCCGGCCAAATGGGTGCAGGATGTCTTCAGCGGCCGCAACTACGACATGACCATCGTTGCCCATGCCGAACCGCTGGATATCGATATCTATTCGCGCGATCCCTATTACTTCAACTACAAGAACCCGGCCTTCAACGAGTTGATGAAGAAGATCCAGCTCACCGCCGATCCGGCCGAGCAGAACAAGCTTTACGGTGAGGCACAGACCATTCTTGCGGAGGATGTGCCTGCGCTCTTCCTCTTCGTCATGCCGAAGCTCGGCATCTGGGACAAGAAGCTGAAAGGTCTCTGGGAAAACGAGCCCATCCCCTCGAACGTGCTGACCAACGTATCCTGGGAAGACTGACCGCTCCAACTGTTTGATTGGGCATGATCTTGGTATTTCTTTCGCGCACGGCGACTAACCCCTTCTCCCCACTGGGGAGAAGGTGCCCGATAGGGCGGTTGAGGGGGGCGAGGGATAAAATCCCGAGCGCCTTGAGCGCAAGCAAGAGGCAATCTTCGGCGTGGCAGCCCCCTCATCCGACCCTTTGGGCCACCTTCTCCCCGTTGGGGAGAAGGGGAGTTCAAAGCGCGCGCCGGCTCCACACCCTTAGCCGGATCGACCTGGCCATGGACATGCTATGATCGCACTCCTCATCCGTCGTATTTTCGGGCTTGTCCTGACGCTGATCGCGGTGTCGCTGCTGGTCTTCGTGGTCATGGCGCTGCTGCCAGGCGATCCCGCCGCCATCACGCTCGGCACATCGGCAACGCCGGAAACGCTTGCCGTGCTAAGGCACGATATGGGCCTCGACCAGCCGCTGATCGTGCGCTACGGGCAGTGGCTTGCCGGTGCTCTGACCGGCGATCTCGGCAAGTCCTATACCTATGGTGTCCCCGTCGCTGGCCTGATTGCCGAGCGGCTTGCCGTCACCTTGCCGCTCGCAGCCCTCGCAGTCATACTTTCTGTCCTTATCGCCGTTCCCCTTGGCGTTGCGGCTGCCGCAAGACGCGGCGGCGTCTTCGATATCCTCGCCACGCTGTTTTCGCAGATGGGCATTGCCGTGCCCGGCTTCTGGGTCGGGTTGCTGCTGGTGCTGCTGTTTGCAACCTCGCTCGGCTGGATGCCGGCCGGCGGCTTTCCCGGCTGGGGCAATGGGCTCTGGCCGGCGATGAAATCGCTGGTATTGCCAGCCGTCGCCCTTGCGCTACCACAGGCGGCGGTGCTGACAAGGGTCACGCGCTCGGCCGTGCTCGACACGCTGCATGAGGATTTTGCTCGCACGGCGCTTGCCAAGGGTCTCTCTCGAAGCCAAGTGCTCTGGGGGCATGTGGTGCCGAATGCTTTGGTGCCGGTGCTGACCATTCTCGGGCTGCAATTCACCTTTCTGGTCGCCGGCGCGGTGCTGATCGAAAACGTCTTCACCCTGCCCGGCCTCGGCCGTCTCGCCTATCAGGCGCTCAGCCAGCGCGACATCATCGTGCTGCAGGATGTCGTGCTGTTCTTTGCCGGCCTTGTCATCGTCGTGAACTTTCTGGTGGATCTGTCCTATCTCGTGATCGATCCCCGGCTTCGGGCTGGAGGCGCGCGATGAGCATCACCGAAAGCGCCGCCGCCCGCCCCTCCCGCTCTCGTTTTCGTGGGCTTCGCCGTGCCAACCTGATCGTCGGGGCAATCATCATCCTCGCCCTTGTCGGCGTCGCCATTCTCTCGCTGTTCTGGACGCCGGTGCCGCCGGCGAAGATGCAGATCCTCCACAAACTGCAGCCGCCCTTCGGCTTCGGGCTTCTCGGCACGGATCAGCTTGGCCATGACGTGCTGTCGATGCTGATGGTCGGCTGCTGGAATTCGCTGTCGATCTCGGTCCTGGCGGTCGCCATCGGCGGTACGCTCGGGACGATCGTCGGCGTTACCGCGGCGGCGCAACGCGGCATTTTCGAAGCACTTGTTATGCGTGCCTGCGATGTGGTCTTCGCACTGCCGCCCATCCTCTCGGCGATGATTCTCGGCGCGTTTCTCGGGACGGGGCGGACAACCGCAATTCTGGCGATCGCCGTTTTCATGGTGCCCGTGTTCGCCCGCGTCTCCCTCGGCTCGGCGCTACAGGCCTGGAGCCGTGACTATGTGCTGGCCGCGCGCGCCATCGGCAACACCCAATTTTCCATCACAATGCGCCATGTGCTGCCGAACATCATCAGCGGCATTATCGTGCAGGCGACGATCCAGCTCGGGCTGGCGATCCTGACAGAGGCCGGGCTCGCCTTTCTGGGCCTCAGCGTGCCGCCGCCGGAGCCGACCTGGGGGCGGATGCTCGCCGATGCCCAGACCTATTTCCATGCCGCGCCGTGGCTCGCCCTCCTCCCGGGCCTTGCCATTGCGCTCTCCGTCCTCGGCTTCAACTTGCTCGGCGGCGGCCTGCGTGACCTTCTCGACCCCCGCGAGACGGCGCGCTGATCAAGATATGAAGAGTATGAACCATGACCGAACCGACCGATCTTTCCATCCGTGAACTCAAGCGCAAATTCTCCGACAAGAGCC
The DNA here is from genome assembly GCF_001692325.1 of Rhizobium sp. AC27/96. GTDB lineage: Bacteria > Pseudomonadota > Alphaproteobacteria > Rhizobiales > Rhizobiaceae > Rhizobium. The sequence continues at coordinate 125,778 of NZ_LXKN01000073.1, forward strand.
TGTCTCCCAGCGAATACTGGCTGGCGCTTGAACAGCATATCGAAGCATGGGAGCCGACCATATCGGCGCTCTATGCCTATGATCCCGAGGATGCGCGCAAGCAGGCGGCCGCCTCGACGGAGCGTTGGGCTAAGGGTGCGCCGCTGGGGCCGCTCGACGGCATTCCGGTCACGCTCAAGGAGCTGATCGCCACCAAGGGCCAGCCGGTGCCGCTCGGCACGGCCGCAGTCGAGCTCGTTCCCGCAACCGAGGATGCGCCGATCGCCGCCCGCATGCGCGAGGACGGCGCGATAATCTTCGCCAAGACCACCTGCCCCGATTACGGCATGCTATCGTCAGGCCTTTCCAGCTTCCACAAGCTCAGCCGCAATCCTTGGGATCCCAGCCAAAATCCGGGCGGCTCCAGCGCCGGCGCGTCGGCGGCCGCCGCTGCCGGCTATGGACCGCTGCATATCGGCACGGATATCGGCGGCTCGGTGCGGCTGCCGGCCGGGTGGACCGGTATTTTCGGCTTCAAGCCGAGCCATGGCCGCATTCCGGTCGACCCCTATTATGTCGGGCGCTGCGCCGGGCCGATGACCCGCACGGTCGAGGATGCCGCCTTCTCGATGGCGACACTGTCGCGGCTGGACTGGCGCGATGGCACCAGCCTGCCGCCCGATAACATCGACTGGATGGATCTCCACATCGACGTGCGTGGCATGAAAATCGGCCTGATGCTGGATGCCGGCTGCGGCCTGCCCGTCGACGACGAGGTGCGCGATGCGGTGGTTGCTGCCGCCAGACGCTTCGAGGAAGCAGGCGCCATCATCATCGATGTCGCACCGGTGCTGACGCGGCAGATGCTTGATGGCCTCGATGTCTTCTGGCGCGCGCGCTTCTGGGGCGACATCGTCAGTCTCAGCGAGGAGCGCCGCAATGCGATCCTCCCCTACATCCATACATGGGCGAAGAGCGGCGCCGATGTCAGTGGCGTCGAGGCAGTGCGCGGTTTCAACCAGACCATAGAGATGCGCAAGAGCTGCGGCAGGCTCTTCACCCAGGTGGACGCCGTGCTGTCGCCGACCAACCCGATCGTTTCCTATCCGGCCGAATGGGCCTCGCCCACCAACGACCCCGCCTTGCCCTTCGAGCACATCGCCTTCACCGTTCCCTGGAACATGTCGGAGCAGCCGGCCTCTTCGATCAATTGCGGCTTCTCTCGTTCCGGCATGCCGATCGGCCTGCAGATCGTCGGCCCGCGCTTCGGCGACATGCTCGTGCTTCGTCTGTCCAAGGCCTATGAGGACTGGACCGGCGGCGTTACCAACTGGCCGAAGAAGCCGGGATAGGCGCGACAGACGGAAAGCCGGCTAATCCTGCATGAGCGGCAGGGAAAGGCCGATCTTCACACGATCCATCGCGACCAGCGATTTGAACTTCGTGACATTCGGATTGTCGTGGAAAAGACGGCGGCAGAGCGCCTGATAGTCTGACATGCTCGCCACCACCACGATGAGAACGAAATCCGCTTCGCCGGTCACCTGATAGCATTGCTGCACTTCCGATGCATCGAGGAAGCTGCGCTTTATCGCGTTTATAAGATCATAGCGCTCGTCGGCAATCTGCACTTCGACGATGATGGTGATCGGCAAAGCGACGGCCGCCGGATCAACCACCGCGATATTCGCCTGGATGACGCCATCGGCCTGCATGCGCTTGATGCGGCGCTGCACGGCCGGCGCCGATAGGTTGATCTGCTCACCAATCATGCGCTGCGGAACGGTATTGTCCCTTTGAAGAATATCGAGAATCGCCAGATCGAAATCATCAAGATCGGCGGATTTGCGCATTTCAAAACATCCTTACCGCAAAGAGGAAACAAAATTGCAAGAAAGCTGGCAAAATGGAGCCAAATCCTCTTCCCGCATGTACTAGGTTTGCGCCACAAATCACCTGACTTGCAAAGGCAAAAGAATGTCACGGCCAGACGCCAATTACGATACGCGCACTCCAGATCTTGGCGAAGGGACGGATATCAAATTCTCTGCCGGCGGCAAGATGGCACCTCACGACTCGAAAGGCTTTACGCTCGGGCTGGTGGCGATGTTGCTTGCGGCGCTGGCGATGAGCATTTCGCCCAGCCTCGTGCGCCTTGCCGATGTCGGGCCTTTCGCCAGCGCATTCTGGCGCGTCTTCCTGGCCTTGCCGATCCTCTGGGTCTGGATGCGCTATGCCGAGACCTCGGAGGTTGGTGCGCCCCGCGCCAGCTTCACAATGGCCACCATCCTTGCCGGCATTGCGTTTACGGGAGATCTGCTCTTCTGGCACCTTGCCATCCTAAAGACAACGATCGCCAATGCGACCTTCTTCGCAACCATGGCGCCGCTATGGGTCGTGATCTTCGGCTGGCTGCTGCTGCGGCAAAGGGTCAGCAAAGCCACACTCGTCGGGCTTCTCGTCTGCCTGGCTGGCGGCACGGCGCTTGTCGTGCAGAGCCTCGCTTTCAATCCGAGCCGCGCCGTCGGCGATGGGTTAGCGATCGTTACCGGTGCCTTCTTTGGCCTCTATTTCCTGGCGGTTGGCGCGGCGCGAGGCAAGACGAATGCCGCCCGCGTAACCTTCGAGCTCAGCATCATCACCTCGGCGATCCTGTTTCTTGTCGCCATCGTTTTCGAGCCGCGGATCTTGCCGCAGTCGGTATCCGGATGGTGTGTTCTACTGGCGCTTGGCCTTATCAGCCATGCCGGCGGTCAAGGCATGCTCTCGATAGCTCTCGGCCGTCTGCCGACGGTTTTCTCGTCGCTGGTCATTTTCCTGGAAACGATCGCCGCAGCACTTTTCGCCTGGATCCTGTTCGGTGAAAACGTCACGCTGATACAGGCCCTGGGCGGGATCATCATCGTCGCAGGCATCTGGATTGCCCGGCCGCGCACGCCGTAGAGCTTCACCCGATGAATGGGTGCCGCGACATTACAGCGTTGCGGCGCCCTTTTGCTCGGTGTCGGCATTGAGATCGTGCAGCGCCTTTTCGATGACGCGCAAATCGTCCTGAAGGCCGTCATCGGCGCTCATCGAGCTTTCGCTGCCGGCGCGCTGGACGCCACGCGCTTCACTTTGCAATTCGCGCAGCCTGTCGATCTTGCGGCTCTTGCGAATATGGCTGTCCAGCAGAATATCCCTGACTGTCTTTTCCATGGCCGTAACGGGCATGTGTCTTCCTCCTCTCGATAGGACATATCGATCAAAAGGAATAACGAACGAGCGAAAAGACTGTTCCGAGCAGGGATCAGCCGACGAAGCGGCGATAGCCGTTCGGCTGTTCGTAGAGCCAGCCGATGCGCTCGACGGCGGCAGCGAAATTCTCGCGCGCGACGGTCATCGTATGACCATTGGCATGGATGATCGTTTCCGAATCTTCCATCACGGCGACATGGCCTTTCCAGAAGACGAAATCGCCGCGCTTCAGCTCCTCTCGAGCGATCGGTTCGCCAAGACCAGCGGCCTGCATGTCGGTATCGCGCGGTGCTGCACGGCCCGTCATCGCCAGTGCCAGCTGCACCAGCCCCGAGCAATCGATGCCGAGACCGGAGCGGCCGCCCCAGAGATAGGGCGTCTCGAGAAAGCGCAGGGCGACGTCGACATAATCGCCGCCGTCATCATGACCGATCGGCTGCACATGCTTGGCGAAGATGGCGGTGCCGTCCTCCAGGACGACGTAGTGGTTGCCGCGCGCCTCGGCAGTGCCGGTGACACGGATGCGGCTGCCCATCGAGAGGATCGCAGCATGCGGCTTGCGCAGCTCCGGCTCGGGATAGAGGAAGGTGCGCTGCGGGATGACGATGTGCGTTGCCGCCGCTGCCCCTTCCTTGATCGCACTCTCGGGAAGATAGCCGACATAGTCATCCGCCAGGGACTTTACCCAGCACCAGCCGTTGCTGCGCTCGAAAACCGTCACCTCCTCGCCCATCAGCAGTTCGGTATCGATCCCGGAAGCAAGATCAGGCTTCGGGCGCAGCGCAATAACGGGTATTGCGATCTGCGCCTTGCTGCCTTCGACGAAGCGTTCGGCTTCGACCTTGCCTCTAAGGGAGGCCTCGGCGAGGTCAGGTCTGAAAGCGTTGAGGCGGCGGTCGAGCGTCATGACGAGTTCCCGAATTCATAGTTTGCGGCCGTGCTCGATAACGAGATCGCCGAGTTTTTCCAGATAGAGCGCGCCGGTGACGGTGCGCTTGATGATGACATTGCGGCGATCGCGATCGTCGCGCACGCGGTCGACCAGCCCCATCTCGCCCATCGTGTCAAGCGCGCGCGTGATGACCGGCTTGGTGACGCCGAGCGTCGCGGCTAGCCCGCGCACGGTGTGCGGCGGCGGCACAAGGTAGATCTGCAGCAGGATCGCCGTCTGCCGCAGCGTCAGATCATGATCCTCGCGGCGCACCTGAGCGAGCGTCACGCCATGCCAGAGGCCGAGAGCCTGCGAGGCGGAGAGATCAAGCGGCAAGGGCAACCCCGAAATCGTTACGCTACCGTTCCAGTCTCGGCCAAGATCGTGGCGGTTTCAAGGGGTGAATTTCCACATTATCCCTAGATAGACGTGACTGCGCAGTGCGTGGTGAGCGCACCCCCCTCTGTCACTGTCGTGACATCTCCCCCACAAGGGGGGAGATTGGTAACTCGCGGAAACGCCTTACCTCAAGCGAACATCGAATCCGTTGGGATTGCAGTTTATTGTCTTGCGAGTGACGACCCGCATGCTCCCAACGATCTCCCCCCTTGTGAGGGAGATGTCACGACAGTGACAGAGGGGGGTATCAGAGTCTCGGCAAGCTCAGAACCTGATCGACCCTACCGCACACTCTGCCTGATATGCTGATACAACGCCCGGATCGCCTGTGCCTCGCCGCCGCCGGGCGAATGAGGCCGTTCGCTCTGCGCCCAGCCGTAAATGTCGAAATGCGCCCAGCTCGGGGTTTTCGTCACGAAACGCTTGAGGAACAGGGCGGCGGTGATCGAGCCAGCCATGCCGCCTGAGGGCGCGTTGGTGATATCGGCGAATTTGGTGCGGATATCCTTGTCGTAGCCCATGTAGAGCGGCATGCGCCACAGCGGATCGTCCGTCTCCAGGCTCGCTTCTGTGAGATCGCGGGCGAGATCGTTGTCGTCGGTAAAGAAGGGCGGCAGGTCCGGGCCGAGCGCAACACGGGCAGCGCCGGTCAGCGTTGCCATGTCGATCATCAGGTCGGGCGCGTCCTCATCGGCATAGGCGAGCGCATCGGCCAGAATCAGCCGGCCCTCGGCATCCGTATTGTCGATCTGCACCGTCAGGCCCTTGCGGCTTTTGTAGATATCGCCGGGGCGGAATGCGTTGGCCGAAATCGAGTTCTCGACGACGGGAATGATGACGCGCAGGTCGACCTTGAGCTTGGCATCCATGATCATCAGCGCCAGGCCCATGACGTTGGCCGCGCCGCCCATGTCCTTCTTCATCAGGAGCATCGAGGATGCCGGCTTGATGTCGAGGCCGCCTGTGTCGAAGCACACGCCCTTGCCGACCAGCGTGATGCGGCGATGGCCCTTCTTGCCCCAGCGCATTTCCAGCAGGCGCGGCGCATCGGCGCTGGCACGACCGACAGTGTGCACGAGCGGGAAATTCTCCTTCAGCAGATCGTCGCCGATGATGACCGACATCTCGGCCTTGTAGTGCTCGGCAAGCGCCCGGAAGGCGGCCTCGAGCTGTTCCGGCCCCATGTCGTTGGTCGGCGTGTTGATGAGATCGCGGGCGAGGAAGACGCCGGCAAGCTGGCGCTTGATATCGGCGGCATCGGCGTCACGCGGGATCATCAGCGTCGGTGCCGCCGCCTTTTCCGATTTGTAGCGATCGAAGCGGTAGCTACCGAGACCAAAGCCAAGCGAAAGCCGGTTCGCCGTCAGCGGCGCCGTCTCGATATGCCAGTCGCCCGCCGGCAGGCTGCGCGCCAGCCTGCCCGTCAGGAAGGGTTGCTCTGATGGGTTAGAGCCGAGGCCAAACAGTGCGCCGCCGAGATGACCTTCGGCTGTCGGTATCAGGAGCAGGGAGCCGCTATCCGCCTTGTAGCCGGCCTTGCGAGCCCAATCGAGCGCGATGGGATCGATGGTGCCGGTTTCTATGTGTGCCGGCGTGACGGCAAAGATCGGCAGCGTTGCGCCACCCTTCGAATTGAAGGGCGTCGCGCGCTCGATGAACTGATAGGGGGCCATGACTATCCTTTGACGATGACTTCAGGGAATCGAGAGTTAACCATCTGTTAGGGTTAACAGATTATTGCTGGAGCGAACATTGCGTCGAACCTTTCCCTGTTCCGATTCTAGGCCGGACGCAAGATTTAGGGATTCAGGGATAAGCGTCATGTCCGCCGGTTCAACCACGTCTTTGCTTAGAACCTTCCTTTTCCGGGGCGCTTCGGCGGCACTTCTGGCGCTCGCACTCGCAGGCTGCTCGACAACCGGAAAAGACAGGATGACGACGGGCTCGATCCCGACGGCACCGAAGGCTGCCATCGATAGCATGAACAGCAGCGACCTGGCACAGGCAACCGCGAGCCTCGGCAAGGCCTATGATGCCAATCCGAAAGATCGCAACGCCGGCGTCAACTATGCAAACGCCCTGCGCATGAGCGGCCGCAACGACCAGGCGCTCGCGGTGATGCAACAGGTCGCGATCAGCAATCCGACCGATCGTGAAGTGCTGGCAGCCTACGGCAAGGCGCAGGCAGCGGCAGGCCAATTGGAAGAGGCGCTGTCAACCATCGACCGCGCACAGACACCAGATCGCCCCGATTGGCGCCTCGTTTCCGCGCAGGGCGCGATCCTCGATCAGCTCGGCCGCTCCGCCGATGCACGTGGCAAATACCGCGACGCGCTGGTGCTGGCGCCCAACGAGCCGACGATCCTTTCCAACCTCGGCATGTCCTATGTGCTGACGGGTGATCTCAAGAATGCCGAAAGCTACCTCCGCTCAGCCGTCGGCCAACCCGGCGCCGATAGCCGCGTGCGGCAGAACCTGGCGCTGGTCGTCGGTCTGCAGGGCCGCTTCGCCGAAGCCGAGCAGATCGCCCGGCAGGAGTTGACGCCACAGCAGGCAAACGCCAACGTCGCCTATCTGCGCTCCATGCTGGCGCAACAGAACTCATGGCAGAAGCTCGCCGCCGGCAACGATACCAGAAAAGCCGTTCAGTAGAACTCTTTGGCAAGGTAAGCGGCGCTCGTTTCTGAAACCATGCGACCGCTCCTCGCGCACTCAGCGCCAGATGTGCCGCGGCAGACCATCCATCACCAGCCGCGCTCCAAGCGCCCCGATGATGGCGCCGGATACTCTATCGATCCATAGCTTCGATCCGACATAGAACGCACGCGGGCGGTTGGACGAAAAGGCCAAGGTCACGACCGTGTACCAGCCCACCTCCACCAGGAAGACCGCCGGCGGAACCGTCAGCAGCAGCCAGGGCGCAGGAGCGGCTGGAAGAAGCGCCGCGAAGATACTGCCATAGAATATGGCGGTCTTAGGATTGCTGAGCTGTGTTCCAAGCGCAAACAGGAAATTGCGCATGATGCCACCTGCTGCCGGTGTGGCAGGGGCGTCGATCGGAAGAGCATCGGCCGCGTGACGCCAGATGCGGATGCCGACATAGATCAGATAGAGCCCGCCAGCCACTTTCAGGGCAAGATACAGCCACTCGACCTTCATCAAAAGCGCGCTCAGACCGAACAGGGCCAGGGTCGCGAAGATGACGCTGCCGGTTCCCATGCCGAAGGCGGCGGCAAGACCGGCCTTGCGTGAGCGGGAGACGGCAATGCGGGACACGAGCACGAAACTCGGCCCGGGGCTGACGGCCCCGATGAAAACAGCGGCGATAACACTGAAAAATATGGCTATGGATGACATGCGGCACCTCCAACGGGTCTGCAAATCCGCCCGGCGCAGACGCTAGCCTCCGAACACTTTCGGGAGCGCCATCCGCTTAGGCTGCAGGGCCTTCGGATCGAAGGTTAATCACGCTCCCGCCTTGGCGGCAAGCTTGCTGGTCAGAACTTGTCCATGGCCTTGAGGATAGCCGGGCCGAGAATGACCGCCATCAGGACCGGCAGGAAGAAGATGATCATCGGCACCGTCAGTTTCGGCGGCAGGGCGGCCGCCTTCTTTTCAGCCTCGTTCATGCGCTCGTCGCGGCCTTCCTGCGCCATGACGCGCAGAGCCTGCGACAGCGGCGTGCCGTAGCGCTCGGCCTGAATGAGAGCCTGCGTGACCGATTTGACGAGCTCGATCTGCGTGCGCGTGGCAAGATTGTCGAATGCGGTACGGCGATCCTGCAGAAAGGAAAGCTCGGCCGTCGTCAGCACCATTTCCTCGGCGAGTGCGGGGGATTCTTCCGCCATCTCGTCCGCGACGCGGCGCATGCCGGCTTCGATCGATATGCCCGATTCCACGCAGATCAGCATCAGGTCGAGAGCATCCGGCCAGGCGCGCTTGATCGACTTCTGGCGCTTGGTCACCAGATTGGAAATATAGATATTCGGCGCGTAAAAGCCGAGATAGGCCATGACGATGACGCCGAGAATTCGGATCGGCAGTGGCCTCGAGGCGAAATAGCCCAGACCGAAAACGACGAAAATGGCCGCGGCAAAGAATAGGAACGGCAAAAGGAACCGCGCCAGCAGAAACATGTTCAGCGCGTTTTCCGAACGCAAGCCGGCAGCGCGCAGACGATTGACGGTATTGGCGTCAACCAGCGCGTTGCGCAGATTGAAGCGCTCGACGATCTGACGGACGTTGCGGTTGTTCTGGTTGCGCAGCGTCGCCTTGCCGCCCTCGGCGGTCAGCCGCGCCCGCTCGCGCGCGCGGATCTGCTCGCGCTCGGTCGACACGGCCTTCAGCCGCTTGCTGAGATCGCCGCGCTCCAGCATCGGCATGGCAATCGTATAGAAGGTGGCGAAAACCGCGATCGCCACGACAACGGCGAGGATGGTTCCCGGATCGGTCAAACTGGCAGCCAGATCAGACATGGGCGATGCGGCTCCCTCCGCTCAGATCTCGAAATTGACCATGTTGCGCATGATGTAGACGCCAAGCGACATCCAGATGCCGGCGCCGATCATGATCAGGTGACCGCGCGGATCCGTGAACAGGACCAGCATGTATTGCGGCGACGTCAGATAGACGAGTATCATGACAATGAAGGGCAGAGTGCCGATGATCACGGCGGACGCCTTTGCTTCCATCGACAGCGCCTTGACCTTCGCCTTCATCTTCTTGCGCTCGCGCAGGACGCGCGAAAGGTTGCCCAAAGCTTCCGACAGGTTGCCGCCCGCCTGGGCCTGAATGGTGATGACGATTGCGAAGAAGTTTACTTCCTGCAACGGCATGTGAGTACCCATGCGCCCGCAGGCATCCGTCATGCTGAGACCGACCTGTTGCGCTTCGACCACGCGGCGGAACTCGGTCTTGACCGGCTCCCGCGCCTCAGCCGCGACCAGCCGGACGGCGTCGTTGAGCGGTAGACCGGAGCGAATGGAGCGCGTGATAAGATCCAGCGCATTGGGGAGCTCTTCGAGAAACTTGTTCTGCCGGCGCTTGATGAGGATACTCACGATCCAGCGCGGCAGCCCGAAAATCGCAGCAAATGGCAATCCCAGAATGACGAGGAGCGGCGCGCCGAGAATGAAAAGAACGAACATGACGAACAGGCCGAACAGCACGCTGAAAAGATAGAAGCGGGACGGCGTCAACGACAGGCCTGTCTGAGGCAGGCGTGTTTTCAGCGACTGCTTCTTCTTCGTGTTTTCCGACTGGCGCTTTTCCAGATCCTTCAGCGTGTCCTGAACCGACTTCCGCCGCTTGGACATTTCCTGAACACGGTCACGCGTCGCCTTGACCTTTACGCGATCGGTCTCGGCCTGCTTGACCCGATTGACGCGGCTCTCGGTCTTCTTCTGCGTCTCAATGCGCGAATATAGGACGCCATAGCAGATCGCACCCGCCGAAACGGCTGAAAGCAGGACGATCAGTAGCACTGCGGGGTCAACGCCGAACATCGGAAATCCTATTTGGCTTTCTGTTCCATCTCGTCGAGGGCGGCGGCGAGGCGTCTCTCCTCGTTATAATAACGGGCGCGGTCCCAGAAATGCGGCTTGCCGATGCCGGTGGACACGTGCCGGCCGATGATGCGGCCGTTCGCGTCTTCACCCTCCATTTCGTAGCGCATCAGGTCCTGCGTGATGATCACATCGCCTTCCATGCCGATCACCTCGGTGATCTGCGTAATGCGGCGCGAACCGTCACGCAGACGCGCAGCCTGAACGATTACGTCGACGGAGGTGGAAATGATCTCGCGCACGGTCTTGGCCGGCAGGCTGAAACCGCCCATGGCAATCATCGATTCGATACGGCTCAGGCATTCGCGCGGCGTGTTGGCGTGGATCGTCCCCATGGAACCATCGTGGCCCGTGTTCATTGCCTGCAGCAGGTCGAAAACCTCCGGGCCGCGCACTTCGCCGACGATGATGCGTTCGGGGCGCATACGCAGGCAGTTCTTGACGAGATCGCGCATGGTGATTTCGCCCTCGCCCTCGATATTCGGCGGACGCGTTTCGAGGCGGACCACATGCGGCTGCTGCAACTGCAGTTCGGCGGTGTCTTCACAGGTGATGACGCGTTCGTCGCGGTCGATATAGTTGGTAAGGCAATTCAGAAGCGTGGTCTTGCCCGAGCCCGTGCCGCCGGAAATGACGACATTGCAGCGCACGCGCCCGATGATCTGGAGAAGCGTTGCGCCCTCGGGTGTGATGGCACCGAAGCGGACGATCTGGTCGAGCGTCAGCTTGTCCTTCTTGAACTTACGAATGGTCAGCGCCGGACCGTCGAGCGACAGCGGCGGCGCGATGACGTTGACGCGCGAACCATCCGGCAGGCGGGCGTCGCAGATCGGGCTCGATTCATCGACGCGGCGGCCGACCTGGCTGACGATGCGCTGGCAGATGGAGAGAAGCTGTGCATTGTCGCGGAAGCGGATTTCCGATTCGACCGTCTTGCCGGCGACTTCGATGAAGGTCTGTCCGGCTCCGTTGACCATGATGTCGGAAATGTCGTCGCGGGCCAAAAGCGGCTCCAGCGGACCATAGCCAAGCACGTCGTTGCAGATATCCTCGAGCAGTTCCTCCTGCTCGGAAATCGACATCGCAAAACTTTTGATCGTGATGATATCGTTGACGATATCGCGGATTTCCTCACGTGCGGCTTCGTTGCCGAGCTTGGAAAGCTGCGACAGGTCGATCGTGTCGATCAGCGCGGCAAAGACCTGCGATTTGGTGTCGTAATATTCTTCGGTGCGCGCCGACCGGCGACGGCTGGGCGTCTGCATCGGCGGCGGAACCACCTGTTGACGCTGCTGCGACTGATCGCGAGACGGCTCTATCAGCACGGCGGGTGCGGCGGGCGTGCCGGCTGCGGCGGGCGCGCGCGCCGGCTGCGGCACAACGCCACCGCTCTTTGCTGGACCTTCATTTCCGCGCTTGCCAAACATGCCTTCAATCCAATTCTAATGCTGCAGCATGATTTTCAGGAAGGGGATACCTTTCAAAAATCCATGCCAAATCAAACGACTACTTCCGCTTCAGCAGGCCAAGCAGACCGCCCTTTCTCGCCTTCTTCAAAGCGACGCGCCCCGTAACGATGTGCGATATCTGCGAAAAGATCTCGGTGACCGGCGACTTCGGATCCGTCTCCGAGATCATCTGGCCGCTATTGGCGGCATTGCCGAACAGATTGATGTCGAAGGGGATGATGGCAATCGGATCGACCTCCAGCGGAGCACAGAATTCCGACGGATTGATCTCCGGGCGCTTCGGCATGCCCACCTGGTTGAGAATGAGGTGTGGCGCCTTGTCGTTGGGGCGCAGCTTGCGCAATGCATCGATCAGGTTCTTGGCGTTGCGCAGATTGGCAAGATCGGGTGCGGCGCAGATGACGACCTCATCGACCGCCCCAAGCACCGAACGCGTCCATTCCGTCCAGACATGGGGGACATCGAGAACCGCCACAGGCGCGCTGCGCTGAAGAACATCGAGCACCGGCAGGAATGCCGGCCCATCGAAATCATAGGCGCGATCCAGCATGGAAGGCGCCGCCAGCAACGATAGATGCTGCGAGCATTTGGTCAGCAGTCGATCGAGGAAAACCTCGTCCAGACGTTCCGGCGAAAACACGGCTTCGGCGATGCCCTGGGCGGGGTCCTGATCGAAATCGATGTTTGCCGTGCCATAGGGCAAGTCGAGATCGGCAAGAATGGTCTCGGTCGAGAACAGGCTCGATATCCCGAAGGCACAATTATGGGCGATGGTGGATGCGCCCACGCCGCCCTTGGCGCCGATGAAAGCGATGCTGCGGCCAAGCGGCTCGGCGTCGGGATCGATGAAAATCCCCGCCATTGCCGTCATGAGATCAGCCATGTCCATCGGCTGCACGATGTATTCGGAAATGCCGTTGCGGATGAGCTCGCGGTAGAGGCTGATGTCGTTGTGATAGCCCACGATGACGACCTTGGTACTGGGATCGCAGACCGCGGCGAGCGGTGCGAGTTCCGCCAGCAGATTGCGCGGGTTGGCGCGCGTTTCGAGAATGATCAGGTTCGGCGTCGGCGTCGATGCGAACATGTTCGCGGCGGCTGCCGTGCTGCCGCTGGTGATCCGCAGGCTGACCTTGGACATGCGCCTGTCATTGGCGCACTGGTCCATCACCCGCTGCAGCTGTTCGCTTTCGCAGAAAGCGTGCACCGAAATGCGCGGCAACGGCCGCAGATTATCGAGATTGCCCGAGCGCGGGGCTTCCTCGGCGTCCGCTTCAGTCGATTCGATGTCGTAATCGATGGCGTTCATGGTCTCATCCTGTTTCGCCGGCCCTCTGCTCTCAATTTCCGCCTCCGGAACCTAACCCGGTGAGTGTCGACGTACTGGTTGGGGTCGCGCCAGTGCGATAATCGCTGATCACCTTGCTGCGCTGATCGGCGTCGATCGGCGTCATTGCGCGAGGTGAAACCAGATCGGTGGGATTGGCGACCTGCGCGGCGAGATTATGCTGCGTTGCGCAGCCGAAATTATAGTAATTCTGATTGTCGAAAGCATTGTCGGCGAGATCATCCGGCCACTGACCACATGAATTGGTGGCTGCTGTCGTCGCTGTGAAGCGCAGTCGTATCGGCGCAGCATCCTCGGGGCCACCGGCGACATAGTAGCTGTCGACGACGCGGCCCGAGGGTATGCCGTTTGTCACGAGTTCCCTGCGAATCTGCTGGCGTAGCGCAGATGCGGCCACGGCATTGACCGACTCTCGCGGCGAGAGGATTTCGACGGTTCCGCTTGCATGCGCCCGATAGTCCTGCACGAAGCCGCGGATGGTATCGCGCATGCCGGTGGTCAGATGTCGGTCGCTGGCGGACACCGGTATGTCGATATTATGTTCCTTCTCCGTCAGCACGATCGGGTGGCGCTGACGATAATCATCCTTGATGGCGCTAGTGGTCATGCCGTCCGGGGAGCCGGCGCAACCGCCGAGCACCGCCGTCAGGATGAACATCGGAGCAACAAGGGCCAATGCCGGAAGCCGGGGCCGGACGGTACGAGGCGTATTGCGGTCGAGGCTGGCCATCTTGTGATCTCTGGTTGATCCGGTTTGAAAGATGCGCATCATGATCCGTATCCCCTCATTTGTAGATGAAGCCGACGGTGCCGTGGAAATCGGCATCGGCAACCGGCGGCGCATCCTTGCGGCCGTAGATCTTGTTGACACGGTTCATGAAGAAGACGCCGGCATCGTTCGACGGCGAGAAATTGTCATCCGGACGGGCGAGCTTGTCGCGCGCCACCGGGCGCACGAGATATGGAGTGGCGATGATGACAAGCTCACTTTCGTCACGCTGAAAGCTCTTCTGGCGGAACAAGGCACCCAGGAGCGGGATTTTTGATGCTCCAGGCGTTCCCGAAGTGGTCTGCTGCACATTGTCGCTCAGGAGGCCGGCAAGGGCGATCGAGCCTCCGGACGGCAGCTCGACCGAGGTATTGGCGGCACGCTGGTTATAGGTCGGGGTTGCCGACGATGCGACCGGTTCGGAGACCTGGGTCTGCACATGCAGGCTGATACGGCCGCCGGCAAGAACAACGGGCGTGAACGCCAGTGTAATACCGTAGGTATACGGCGTGATGGTCGTGTTGCCGTCCTTGTCGGTCGTGGAATAGAGCGTCTGGCCGCCGGAATTGAATGTTGCGGCCTGTCCCGAAATCGCTGTCAGCGTCGGCTCCGCCAGGGTACGCACTGCGCCTGCCTGTTCGAGAGCGTTCAGATAGCTGCTGATATTGTATTTGCCGAGGGCATATTTGAAGAGCGTCGAGAGACCGCCGGCGCCGGTCGCGTTGGTCGGATCACCGTTCACTCCCACGAAATTCGTGGTTCCGGTATTTCCTATATTGCCGAGCTGCGCCACGCCCAGGCCGGAGGAGTTGCTGACCAGATTGTCAAAACCGATCTGCTTCAGCACGCTGCGCTTGATCTCGGCGACCGTGACCTTGAGCGTCACCTGATCTTCGCCTTCGATCTGCAGCATATTGACGATCTGCGAGGACTGGCGTCCCTCGGCGAAGAGCGCAACCGAGCTGTCGCCGCCGGTGCCGGAGGCCGTCTCCGTGCGGGTCGTCGCTTCACCACCCTTCAGAAAGGCCTGGGCGAGCTGTTGCGCGCGGATCGAATCCTGCGGCGTGCGCACCATGCCCGTCAGGACGATATTGTCGGAGATGATCTCGACGTTGATATCGGAGTCCGGAATGAAACGCTTGATATTGTCCTGCAGGCCGGCAATGTCGCGTTCGATCTGAAGATCGAGGCTGACGATCTCCTTGCCGTCCGCGCCAAAGACGAAGATGTTCGTCTGGCCCACCGTCTTGCCGAACAGATAGATGCGGCGCGATGTGCGCGTTACGGCATCCGCCATCTTCGGGTCGGACACAAGGATATCATGAGCGTCAGCCGGCAGATCGACCACAAGCGCCTTGTTGAGGCCGAGTTTCAAAGTGCGCTTCGTGCCGAGACCGGCAATGGTGACGATGCTGTCGGAACCGCCAGCAAGCGCTGCCTGCGTGCGCAGGAACGCCGGAATGTTTGCCAGCGGCAGCCCCGCAAATGCAACAGAGAAGGATAGAGCCGCAGCAAGGGGGAGGCTGGCTTTCCTGCTTATCTTGAACATGATCCCGCCCCTTCTCATTGTGCTTTCGGCCCGCTGGGGCCATCGGTCACGATTGTTCCCGACTTGATGACCTGTACGAGCCCGCCGCCATTATCGCCGGCCAGCAAATAGTCGGCCGCGGTCGTATCGGGCTGCTGCGCGTCGGCGACGGAGCGCAATGCCAATGTCAGCCGGTCCGCCATCTGATGCGCGACGGCCAGGACTTTCGTCTGGTCCGGTGTCAATTCAAGCGTTGCGGTGGCGCCGACCACAGCCTTGCCGCCATCCTGCTTTTCCTCGATCTGCTGATCGACAGCCAGCACCCGCACATTGCTGAGCACGGTCTCGGTGACGAGCTGCTGCTGCGAGCCCTTGCGAACCATGATGACATCGACACGGTCGTTCGGGAGGATGAAGCCGCCGGCGCCGGTGGAGACGGAAATCTCGGTGGCAACGGCACGCTTGCCCGACGGCAGGAGCGAAGACAGGATGCCGCTGCTGGAATCAGCGACCTTTTCCTCACGAATCGGTTCGCCTTCGAAGATCGGCAGGCGGACGACCGCGCCGTTCAGATCCTTCAGGGCGTCGGGTCTTTGATTTTCGGTGATGAGACCCTTGACGACACCACCTTCCGGCCATGCCATCCAATGGACCATCTGCTCGTTCAACCGCGAGCCGACGGGCAGATTGGCGCTTGCGACGAGAACATTGACAGTCGCTTCCTTTTCCACAACCGCCGCAATCTGCTGCGGTACGATATCGCGCTTGCCAGCCAGACGCATCGCCAGCATGCCGGCCAGACCTGCCGCGACGGCCGCCACTGCGAGTATCATTATGCGAGCGGGTTTCATGGTCATTCCTTGGGGAATAGGATTCTTCGCCCCGTAGAATGCTCCGCAATTGGTGTAATTATGGTTAACGGTAGGTTACATTTATTATTACTTAACCATCAATACTTGATATATATTAGAAAAAACATATACGATGATTTGAGTTAAACTGGCGGCTTTCGGCTCAAAGCACTCCTCGGGTCGCGGCGATCAGGAGCGGCGACGAGGGAAAGGCGAGCACGCCTCCAATGGCGATGGCGATGCCGTATGGAATTTTCTTGGCGACCACCAGCGAATTCGGCAGGGGAAGACCCATGGCCATGATGATGTTGGATTGCGATCGAAGCAGAACGATCAGCACCGTCAGCACGCCGCCGATAAACGCGACATAGACGAGGAATTCCAGAAGAGAGGTGTCGAAGCCGAACCAGAGCGTGGCGGCTGCCAGAAGCTTGGCATCGCCGCCGCCCATGACGTTCAGCGCGAAGAATGCGAAGCAGGCAAGAAAGACAAGGCCGGCACCGGCAAAATGCATACCGATTTCCGGAAGTGACAATCCGAAAACGGGCGCCAACACCAGAAATGACACCGCAAGCGCCAAGGAAACGCGATTTGGGATCGTCATCGTCAGCAGATCGGAGATCGCTGCAATCGACATGCAGAGCGGAAAGATAAGTAAAGCCGCGACTTCCAGCATTTCACCCGCCCATACCGTTTTATCAAACCTTAAAGCCGCCCAAATGCCTTGGGCGGCTTATTAATATCAAAAGCCGCTGAGCGTATATTGACTACGCTTAGTACTTGGTAGCGGCGTTGTTCATCTTGTTCGAGATGTTCTGGAAGGTAGTGCTGAGCGTAGAGCCCAGGGTGGTTGCGCCGGTGATGATGGCGACCGAGATGAGAGCTGCGATCAGACCGTATTCGATTGCAGTCGCGCCGGATTCGTCCTTCAGGAAGCGCGAAAAAAGCTTGGACATAAATTTAACTCCACTTTGTTGACAGCACGTCCGTCAACTGTTGCCGTTGATCGGATGAGTTGCACGGTAGCCTCGTGCCGTTTCCATCGCTTTAAGGAAGTGGGTTAATAGGCTGTAAATCTCGAAGCTCAAAAAGAATAGTTAATGGCGAGCTTATGTCTTCCTATCCATTTTTAAAGAAAATCTTCAGCTAAAAAGAAACTATTAGATGTATGAATATTAGGACGATATGCGATTTGCCCCAAAGTAATGCATGCTGGGCGTAGAAAATCCGAAGTCGAAGCCAAGGATGGCACATTTGCATCATATTCGAACGGCCAGAGCTTGTCTTAATCGTTCATTCACCATTCTTTCTCATTCTGTCCGGCAAATCCTTTCGTCATATGCTTCAAGAGGCTCAACCATGCCAATCGGCGGCAAAACCGCATTTCTTATCGGTATCGTCGCCCTGGCCGGCATGACGCCGCAGCTCTCGCACGCTGCCGGAGAAAGCATGCTGCGCGTCTATATGGATCACGCGCGCGTATTGAAGCTCGATCGCCCGGTCGCCAAAGTCATCGTTGGAAACTCCCAGGTCGCCGACGCAACCGTGGCGGACCCGAAGACCATCGTCTTGACCGGCCGTAACTTCGGAACAACGAACATCATCCTGCTAGATGCGGACGGCAATGCCATCGTTGACGAGCAAATCCTGGTGTCGATCGATGAAGGCAATACGGTCCGTGTCTTCCGCCAGACCGATCGCGCCGTATTGTCATGCGCGCCCAATTGCGAGCAGCATGCGCAGCAACAGAACAATACTCCAGGGGCCGCGCCAACCGGGCAATAGCCTTATTTATTATTTCAAATATTATAAAGTACTATATAAGTATTGCCTTCTTATTAATAATACCGACTTCCTTTAAATATAAAGAGAGAAGCGAAACGGATTATCAAGAAAGCATCTCTAGTTTCGTCCGCGTGTAAATCGCCGCGGATGTTCGATGATATCAGACGAAAATATTTCCGGGAGCAATAATTCAGCGCGGCGACGCGCCCGCGGAGGCTTGCGCAAACTCGTCCGGTCGCGCGATGGGGCTGCCGCCATCGAATTCGCCCTGCTTGCCATTCCCTATTTCCTGATCGTCTTTGCAATCATCGAAACCTTTGTCGCCTTTACGGCCGAGCAAGTCGTTTCCAATGCGGTCGATACCCTGTCGCGCCAGATCAGAACCGGGCAAATGACAGCGGCCAACACCACTCAGCAGCAGTTTCGCCAGGCATTCTGCAACGAGATCTCGGTGTTGATCACCTGTTCAACGACGGAAGTAGCGACACCTGCCAGCCTCTATCTGGATGTCGAAAGCTATTCGACCTTCGCCGCCATGCCGACCACCATTCCGCGGCAATCGTCGACGGACCCCTACTCCGATCTCAACACAACCGGCTTTGCATTCGCACCCGGCGGCGCGAAGACCCTGAACATGGTGCGTGCCTATTATCGCTGGCAGATCATCATCGATTTGCTGCGTCCCTATCTCAGCAACATCAAGCCTTCGGATGGCTCGATGCCGACGACCTATCTCATCGTTGCCACAGCGGCTTTCCAGAATGAGAACTATCCATGAGCGAGCAATCTAGGATTGAGAAGGAAGGCGTGTCCTTCGGCATCCTGCGGCGCTTTGCCCGGGATCAGCGGGGCGTCGGCGCGATCGAATTCGCCATTCTCTTCCCCGTGCTGCTGATGCTTTACCTCGGCGCTTTCGAGCTTACCGTTGGCCTCAACGTTTCCAAGCGCGCCAGCCGCGCGGCCGGATCGGTTGCGGATATCCTGTCGCAGCGGTCAAGCGTTGTAAAATCGGACCTGGCGACAATGCCCTCCGTAGCGAGCGCCATCTTTGCGCCCTACGCCACCACCGGCCTGACGTTGAAGATCACCGGCATCGCTGTCGA
Source organism: Rhizobium sp. AC27/96 (assembly GCF_001692325.1). GTDB lineage: Bacteria > Pseudomonadota > Alphaproteobacteria > Rhizobiales > Rhizobiaceae > Rhizobium. Next base: position 144,741 of record NZ_LXKN01000073.1, read on the forward strand.
TGCCAGCGGCAATGCTACCGTTGCATGGTCCTGGGCGCAGGATGGGACAAGGCCCTATTCTCCCGGCACCGCTCTCACTGTCCCGAACAATATGAACCAGGCAAGCACCTTCCTGATACGCAGCGAGCTTGCCCTCCCGTATCAGCTCCTCAGTTTCGGAACCAATTTCCTGCCAAGCGGCACAAACCAGATCACGATCAGCCGGCAATATTACTATCGCCAGCGCGTCGGCAGCTCGATCAGCTGCAGCGATTGCTGACCCCCGCGCCGCGCCGAACGGTCCGCGGCGGCTCCAAACGGAAAATTGCCAAGTCGATGCCTCCGTTATATGGGTGACGTCCAAAGCACCGGGCAGAAGCTGCAGGGTGCTATGATCTTTATCGGGTGATCTATGGCGCGCGCCTTTCTTTTCGTTCTGGACTCTTTTGGCGTCGGTGGCGGCCCGGATGCGGCAAGCTATGGCGATGAGGGCGCCGATACGCTCGGCCATATCGCCGAATTCTGCGCCGCAGATGCCGCCGACCGCGAAGGTCTGCGCCAGGGGCCGCTAGCTTTGCCGAACATGTCCGCCTTCGGGTTGCTGGAGATCGCCAAGGCGGCCACCGGCAACTATCCGGTCGGGATGCCGCAGCCGGAAAGGCTATACGGCCTCTATGGCTGCGCCAGCGAGATTTCACGCGGCAAGGACACGCCATCAGGCCATTGGGAGATTGCCGGAACGCCGGTTACGTTCGATTGGGGTTACTTTCCGACGGAGGGCGACGCCTTCGCGCCGGAGCTGGTGAAGGCCATCTGCGAGGCAGCCAACCTGCCCGGCATTCTCGGCAATTGTCATGCTTCCGGCACGGATATCATAACCAGGCTCGGCGAGGAGCATATCCGCAGCGGCAAGCCGATCTGCTACACCTCGTCGGATTCCGTCTTCCAGATCGCCGCCCATGAGCAGCATTTCGGGCTCGGTCGGCTGATCGAGCTCAGCAAGATCGTGCGTACCCTGCTCGATCCCTACAATATCGGCCGCGTCATCGCCCGCCCCTTCATCGGCGAGACTGTGGCGACCTTCGAGCGGACCGGCAACCGCCGTGATTTCTCGGTGCTGCCGCCGGAACCCACCCTGCTCGACCGGCTGGTCAAGGCTGAGCGTAAGGTCCACGCCGTGGGCAAGATCGGCGATATCTTCGCCCATCAGGGTGTTTCGAGGGTCATCAAGGCCAATGGCAACATGGCATTGATGGATGCCACACTGAAGGCCATGGACGAGGCCGAGGACGGCGATCTCGTCTTCACCAATTTCGTCGATTTCGACATGCTCTACGGCCATCGCCGCGATGTGCCGGGCTATGCGGCGGCGCTCGAAGCTTTCGATGCCCGGCTGCCCGAGATGTACAAAAAGCTGAAGGCTGGCGATCTCGTCATCCTCACCGCCGATCACGGCTGTGACCCGACATGGCGCGGCACGGATCACACGCGCGAGCGCGTGCCGATCATGGCTTATGGACCGGGCATCCGCCCGCGCTCAATCGGCGTCCGCCAGACCTACGCCGATATCGGTGAGACTGTCGCACAACATCTGGGAATTGCGGCAGGGCCGCATGGGAGGAGTTTCCTTTGACATCGCATTTGAAGAAGGTGGAGCTGCATTGCCATCTGGAAGGCGCGGCTCCGCCGGCGCTGACGCTTGCACAGGCGCAGAAGTATAACGTCAATACCAGCGCATTCCTTAAGGACGGCGTCTATCTCTGGAAGGATTTTGCCGAATTCCTCGTCTGCTACGACAAGGTTTCCGAGGTCTACCGCACCGAGGAAGACTATGCGCTGCTGACGGAAACCTATCTCGAAGAGCTTTCCGCCATCGGCACGATCTATAGCGAGCTGATCGTTTCGCCCGACCATGGCGACCGCATCGGCCTCGGCGCCGACGCCTATATGGCTGGCGTTTCGGCCGGCATCCGTGCCGCCAAAGCAAAGACCGGTATCGAAGCGCGGCTCATCGTTACCGGCGAACGCCATTTCGGTCCGGATCGTGTGGTGAAGGCTGCCGAATATGCGGCCAAAAGCGACAATCCGCTGATAACAGGCTTCAACATGGCCGGCGAGGAGCGCATGGGCCGCGTTGCCGATTATGCCCGCGCCTTCGATATCGCCCGCGAGGCCGGTCTCGGCATAACAATCCATGCCGGCGAAGTCTGCGGCGCCTTTTCGGTTGCCGATGCCGTTGAGCTGGTGCGCCCGGCGCGTATCGGCCATGGCGTGCGCGCCATCGAGGATGCGGATCTGGTCAAGCGCCTTGCCGATCTCGGTACCGTGCTGGAAGTTTGCCCCGGCTCCAACATCGCGCTCAACGTCTTCCCGGATTTCCAGTCACATCCCCTGCGCAAGCTGCGTGACGCCGGCGTGAAAGTGACGATCAATTCCGACGACCCGCCCTTCTTCCACACCTCGCTGAAGCGGGAATACGAGCTGGCATCATCGGCCTTCGGCTTTAGCGACGACGATATCAACGTGATGACGCGCACGGCGATCGAGGCGGCCTTTGTGGACGAGGCGACACGGGCAACGCTGCTGGCCAAGATTTAATTTTACAACGTCGTTGTGAATGGTCTTTTTCTCTACCTTCTGGGCATTGACTGATTTGGTATTTTTCTCTTGTCTAGATCGTATATTTAGTTTCAATTCAATTTATAGATGAATTTGAGGCTTTTATACATGCTAAGATTGATAATTGCCCTGTTTGCGACATTTGCAAGCATATCAGGAACGGCGTGCGCGGACGACAGTGAGCGCAATCGTGTAACAACCGCAGCAGCTTACCTATCTGTTTGCCCACTTCTTACGCCGGGACCGGAGTTTGCTGCCGCAACCGCACGAGTTGTCAGCAAATCTCTAGAAGCTGGTCTCGTCAAAGAGCGCTGGGATAAAATTTCCACCCTCAAAAATAGAACGTTGAACGATCTGTGCGGCGAGGCAATGGACCTCTATGGGAAAAATGGCTCAAGAGACACTAACTGGTTGATTAAAAAGGGTATTGTTGGCGTTTCCTTTGAAGAGATTGTCGCAGCTGGCGACAACGGCCTTCCCAACAGCACAGAACGTCAAGTAGTCAGCAACTACGTTAGTGTGGCTCAGGCAAACAGATGTCAGGGATTTAAAACCGCCGCCGCAATACACATATATCTGGCGAAATATGGAATAGATGCCAGCGATTTCGGAGAAGGCGGCCGATTGCAGTTTTTATACGCCGCCGAACAGCTACGCTTCCTGGAATGGTTCGACCGAAACCCTTCCTCTGTTGAGGAGGCAAAGGTCAACGACAGCGCTTGGGCCGCCTTTTGTCTCGCGCAGATTGCCAAATTTGGCCCCGATGGGACAATTTATCCCAACGCACTAATCAAAAAATAATCAGCAATCATCGGATGCGCTTGGGGATGACATCACCCTCTTTTCCCTATTTTCTTGCACCAGAGGCGATTTCCGTGAAAGAAACATCTCATATCACGGAATTATTGGAAGGCTGAACCCATGGACGGCGTCACTGTCATCGATCACCCGCTTGTGCAACACAAGCTCACAATCATGCGCAAGAAGGAGACGTCGACAGGGAGCTTCCGCCGCCTGCTGCGCGAGATTTCGACGCTGCTCTGTTACGAAGTGACGCGCGATCTGGAACTGACGATCGAGACGATCGAAACGCCGCTTCAGCCGATGGATGCGCCGATCCTCGAAGGCAAGAAGCTGGTCTTCGCGTCGATCCTGCGCGCCGGCAACGGTCTGCTTGAGGGCATGCTCGATCTCGTGCCTTCGGCGCGCGTCTCGCATATCGGCGTCTACCGCGATCACGAGACGCTGCAGCCGGTCGAATATTACTTCAAGGCGCCGGAGGATGTTTCCGAACGCCTGATCATCGTCGTCGATCCGATGCTGGCAACCGGCAATTCCTCGATCGCCGCCATCGACAAGCTGAAGGAGCGCGGCGCTCACAATATCCGCTTCCTGTGCCTGCTGGCTGCTCCGGAAGGCCTTGCCAATTTCCGGGCGGCGCATCCGGATGTGCCGGTCTTCACTGCGGCCATCGACAGCCATCTGAACGAGTTGGGCTATATCGTGCCCGGCCTCGGCGATGCTGGCGACCGCATGTACGGCACGAAGTAAATTCGGCACTATACTTTTCTTCAGGGCCCGGCAGTCTTCAACTGTCGGGCTTTTTATTGATTGCCTTAGCGGCATTTCAGCAAATCTGGCTTACACATGGTGATGCCCGCAGGAGGGGCCTTGCCGATGCTCGTTCGTCTTCTTGTCGTTGCCGGTGTTATTGCCGCTGGGGCTACCCAGGTGCCGATGCTCGTGAACGAATACGACAAAGCCACTCAGAAGCCGGCACCGGTAGAGGCGGTTTCACTTGCACCGGAAAAGATCGAAGCTCCTGTTTCCTATGGCAGCGTTTTGCTGCGCGCCAATGCGGGCGGCCACTATCAGGGTGACTTCACGATCAATGGCCGGTCAGTGCATGGAATGATCGATACGGGCGCGACCTATGTCGCCATCAACGAAAGCACAGCGCGCGGCCTTGGCTTCAGCAGTGTCGATCTCGACTATCGCTACACGATCCAAACCGCGAATGGCGCTTCCAAGGTCGCCCTCGTCAAGCTCGAACGCCTGGAGATCGGCAATATACGGGTCCGCGATGTCGAGGCTGTGGTGGCGAAAGACAATGCCCTGGTGACGTCGACCTTGATCGGCATGAGCTTCCTGAAGAGATTGAAGTCCTACAGCGTCCAGAACGACACGATGCGCCTGACGCAATAGCTGCGCGTCAGATCCGCGTGACGATGACGGGCGGCAGATCGGGCGCTGCTTCGACGAGGCTATAGTTAGCCGCCAGGTCGGCTGCGGCCTTTTCCGCGCTCGCCTCGTCCGTCGCATGAACAGTCGCGATACGATCGCCCCTGCTGACCTTCGTGCCGAGCGGCAGGATATCGCTGAAACCGACACGATGGTCGATCTTGTCCTGAGGTCGACGGCGCCCGCCGCCCAGATCGATGACACCAACGCCGATCGCACGCGCGTCGCAGGCACCGAGCCAGCCGTCGGAAGAGGCCAGAACCGGCTTTTGCACGGGTGCAGCCGCCAGATATCGATCAGAGTTTTCGAGGAGGTCAGCCGGACCGCCGAGACCATGCACCATGCGGCCAAACACCTCGGCTGCCTTGCCGGAGGAAATGGCGTCGCGCGCCCTGCTCTCCGCCTCGGCATTGCTCGCAGCGATGCCGGCCTGAACAAGCATCTCGACGGCAAAGGCCAGCACCACCGTTTCCAGCCGTGTGCCCGCCTTCTTGCCCTTCAGGAAACCCAGGCAATTGCTTAGCTCAACGACATTGCCGGCCGCATCAGCCAAAGGCTGGTTCATGTCTGTAATCAAGGCCGAGGTTTTCACGCCGGCATCGTTGGCGACTTCCACCAGCGAGCGCGCCAGCGTCTCCGCCTCTTCCTGCGACGTCATGAAGGCGCCGCTGCCGATCTTAACGTCGAGTACCAGGGTTTCCAGCCCAGCCGCCAGTTTCTTCGACAGGATCGAAGCGGTGATCAGGGGCGCGGAATCGACGGTCGCGGTAACATCCCGCACCGCATAAAGCTTGCCGTCGGCGGGCGCGAGCGCACTGGTCTGGCCGATGATGGCGCAGCCCACCTCGCCAACCACCTTGCGGAAACGGGCGGCATCCGGGGTAATTCCATAGCCGGGAATGGATTCCAGCTTGTCGAGCGTGCCGCCGGTGTGGCCGAGGCCCCGGCCGGAGATCATGGGAACTGCGAGACCACAGGCCGCAGCGATAGGGGCGAGCATCAGCGAGACATTGTCGCCGACGCCGCCCGTCGAATGCTTGTCGGCGATCGGCCTACCGATGCCTTCCCAGGAGAGCGTATCGCCCGAGCGCGCCATGGCGAGCGTCAGGGCCACCGTCTCTTCCCGCGTCATGCCGCGAAACCATACGGCCATGGCAAATGCGCCGATCTGGCTTTCCGCCAATTCGCCGCGCGCCAATGCACCGACGAAGCCTTCGATGTCGGCGGCCGACAAAGTGTCGCCGTTCCGCTTCAACCGGATGATTTCCTGCGGGATCATCGGATCAATAGCCTGACGAAGCTGTCTTTGACTCTCCGCCGGCCAATACGCTGAGGATATCGTCGAGCAGGCTCGATGCGCCGAAACGGAAGGTCGAGGGCATGGCCCAATCCGGCGTCATGATGGTCTCGGCGAGGCTGAGATACAGTGCCGCATCGGCCACCGAACCGATACCGCCGGCTGGCTTGAAACCGACCTTGCGGCCGCTGGCGCGGATTGCCCGCAGCATGATGTCAGCCGTTTCGAGCGTCGCGTTGACGGCAACCTTGCCCGTGGAGGTCTTGATGAAATCCGAGCCTGCGTCGATAGCAAGCTCGGAGGCGCGCTGGATCAGCGCGACATCTTTCAGCTCGCCGGTTTCAAGGATCGTCTTCAGGATGACCGGTCCCTTGCACTCGGCCTTAACAGCAGTGACCATATCGGTAACGGCCTGTTCATTGCCGGCCAGAAACGCGCGATAGGGAATGACGAGGTCGATCTCGTCGGCGCCATCGGCAATGGCCTCGCGGGCTTCGGCAGCAACATCGGCAACTTCCATGTCGCCAGCGGGAAAATTCACCACGGTCGCGATCTTGACCGCATGGCCGGTCCCGAGAATGCCGCGCGCCTGGGCGACGAAACGCGGCCAGATGCAGATGGCGGCGGTATTGCCATAGGGCGACTGGGCGCGGGCGCAAAGCGTCTCGATCTGCGCGGGCGTGCAATCATCCTTGAGATTGGTGAGGTCGAGCAGGGAAAGCGCAACGGCCGCCGTTTCTCTGAGGGAATGGCTCGTCATTGGGAATCTCCTCCGTCCGCAATCATTTCTTTCAGGATGGCGGCAAGACGCGCGCCACCGACCGGAGCCATGTCCTTGGTCTCGTCATGCGAGAGTTCACCACCGGTCATGCCAGCACCATAGTTAGTGACGACGGAGGCTGCGGCAACCCTAAGCCCGAAAAGACGCGCCAGAATGACTTCCGGCACGGTCGACATGCCCACGGCATCGGCACCCAGAATACGCGCCATGCGGATTTCCGCCGGCGTTTCGAAGCTCGGTCCGGAGAACCACATATAGACGCCGTGTGACAGCTTGATTTCGGCCTTTTCCGCCGCCTTGCGCATGCGCATGATCAGATCGCTGTCATAGGCGCTGGTCATGCCGACGAAGCGCTTGTCGCTTTCCTCGCCGATCAGCGGGTTCATGCCGGAATAGTTGATGTGGTCGGTGATCTGCATCACCGATCCGGGCGGCATCTCCTCGCGCAGCGACCCGGCCGAGTTCGTCAGGATCAGCGTATCGACACCGAGCGCCTTCAAGGTCTCGATCGGCACGCGCATGGCGTTGGCGTCGCCCTTTTCATAGTAATGCACGCGGCCCGACAGCATGATGACCGGGACATCACCGAGCTTGCCCGCGACCAGCGTGCCGGCATGGCCCGAGACTGCGCTGACGGGGAAGCCGGGCAGTTCGGCATAGGGAATGCGCAGGGCGTCACTCACCTGATCGACAAGCGAGCCAAGGCCGGAGCCGAGGATGATGCCGTAGCGCGGCTTCAGATCGCCGAGCTTCTCCCTGAGAATATCGATGGCGGCACTCATCCGAGTATCTCAGTTTCAAAGCTGAAGGGCAGTAGCTCGTCCATGGTCATGGTCTTCCTCACGCCGGTTTCGTCGCAAAGATAGATCCGCGTTTCCTTGCTGGCAAATTCGGCGATCTTCTGCCGGCAGCCGCCGCAGGGCGGGCACAGCGGCAGCTTTTCGGCGATGACGGCCATTTCGACGATCTTCTTGGCGCCGCCCATGATCATATGGCTGATCGCCGTGGGTTCGGCGCACCAGCCCTGCGGGAAGGACAGGTTCTCGATATTGGCGCCGGCATAGATCTTGCCGTCTTCGGCGCGGATCGCCGCGCCGACGGGGAATTTCGAATAGGGCGCATGAGCGAAAGCCATCGCTCCGCGCGCGGCTTCGAACAGATCGTGCGACATGGACTAGCGCTCCTTGGTATAGGGCACGCCACCGGCCTTCGGAGGCTTGGCGACGCCGATGAAGCCTGCGAGCAGGATACAGGTCAGAATATAGGGCAGCGCCTGGAAAATCTGTACCGGCGCCTCGCCAATGCCCGGAATCGTCTTGCCCTGCATGAAATTGGCGAAGGCATCGAGGAAGCCGAACAGAAGGCAGGTGAACATGATCGGCACCGGCTTCCATTTGGCGAAGATCAGCGCGGCGAGAGCGATATAGCCCTTGCCAGCCGACATATTGTTGATGAAGGCGGCCGACTGGGCGATGGAGAGATAGGTGCCGGAAAAGCCACAGAGAACGCCGGCGACGATCAACGACCTGTATCGCAGCCACTCGACCGAAATGCCGGCGGTATCGACCGCGCCGGGATTTTCACCGACGGCACGCAACCGCAGGCCGAAACGGGTGCGATAGAGGATCCACCAGGAAATCGGCACGGCGAGGAAGGCCAGATAGGTCAGGATATTATTGCCGGAAATGACATTGGCATAGAGCGGCCCGATGAAGGGTACGTCGCGAATGGCATCGGCGCCCGGCAGGGTGATGGCGGAAAAGCGCGAGGTGGCCGGCAGCGTCGGCGTGCGACCACCCTGCCCGAACCAGGCCTGGCCGAGAACGATGGTCAAGCCGGCCATCAGGAAGTTGATGGCGACGCCCGAGACGATCTGATTGCCGCGATTGGTGATCGAGGCAAAACCGTGCAGCAGGCCGACGGAAACCGACACGAAGACGCCGGCGCCAAGCCCCGCCCATGGCGAGCCGCTGATCGAGGCGACACAGGCCGCCGCAAAGGCTGATGCCAGCATCTTGCCTTCGAGGCCGATGTCGAAAATGCCGGCACGCTCGGAAAACAGGCCCGCCAGTGCGGTAAAGATCAGCGGAATCGACAGGCGAATGGTCGAGCCAAGTATGCTGATGAGAAGATCATAATAGTCAGTCATGTGATCCTCACGTCCTGGCGAATGTTTGATAGATACGCACGAGTGCCGGCCGGAACATATATTCCAGGGCGCCCGCGAACAGGATGACGAGACCCTGGATGACCACGATCATGTCACGCGTGATGTTCGGCATGTCGAAGGATAGCGCGTCGCCACCCTGGTAGAGGATGCCGAACAGGATCGCCGCCAGAATAATGCCGAAAGGATGGTTCCGGCCCATCAGCGAGACGGCGATGCCGACGAACCCGGCACCGAGCACGAATTCGACCTGCAGGCGGGCCGACGAGCCCATGACCGGATTAAGCGCCATCATGCCGGCGAGACCGCCCGAGATCAGCATGGCGATGATAACCGTACGGGCATAGGGAATACCGGCATAGACGGCGGCCGTCGGGCTGAGGCCGAGCGTGCGCATCTCGTAGCCGAGCTTGGTGCGCCAGACGAGCACCCAGACCAGCACGCACATGACCAGAGCGATCAGGAACGACACGTTCAAGGGTGCGGCACCGATGGTGGAGCCGAATATGGCCATCAGCCAGTCGAGCTTCGGAAGCTGACCACCCTCGAGGAAGGTGCGGGTTTCCGGCGCCATCTTGCCCTGCACGATCAGCACATGCACCAGGATGAAGTTCATCATCGCCGAGGCGATGAAGTTGAACATGATTGTGGTGATGACGACATGGCTGCCGCGCTTGGCCTGAAGCCAGGCGGGAATGAGCGCCCAGAGCGCACCGAAGATTGCTGCGCCGATCACCGCGAAGGGCATCGTCACATACCAGGGCACATATCTGTCCAGGGCCAGAGCGACCAGAGCACAGCCAAGGCCGCCGACATAGGCCTGGCCTTCCGAGCCGATGTTGAACAGGCCGGCATGGATGGCGACGGCGACCGAAAGGCCAGTGAAGATGAAGCTGGTGGCATAGTAAAGGGTAAAGCCGATGCCCTCTCCGCTGCCAAGAGCACCCTGCAGGAGCAGGACCAGCGCATCAAGCGGGCTCTCGCCGATGAACCAGACCACGAGGCCCGAAATCAGGAAAGCAACGATCAGGTTGAGGATGGGGATCAGGCCGTAATTGATCCAATTTGGAAGCGGAACGGAAGCGGTACTCATCAAGGCCTCACGCGGCAATGCCGGCCATCATCAGGCCGAGCGTTTGTTCACCGGCCTCGGCCGACTTTTCCCCGACCACATGGCCGGCGAACATGACAAGGATGCGGTCCGACAATGCGCGGATCTCATCCAGTTCCACCGAGACCAGCAGGATCGCCTTGCCGGCATCGCGCATCTCGATGATGCGGCGATGGATAAACTCGATCGCACCGATATCGACGCCGCGTGTCGGCTGGCCGATCAGGAGAGCCTTCGGATCGCGCTCGATTTCGCGGGCGACGACGATCTTCTGCTGGTTGCCGCCGGAGAAGTTGGCGGTCTTCAGCCGCGCATTCGGCGGACGAATATCGTATTTCTCGATCTTCTCGATCGCGTCCTTGCGCATGGCGTCGAGATCGAGCATGCCGCCGCGCCCGTATTTGCGGTCACGGTGATAGCCGAGCATGGAATTTTCATATTCCTCGAACTTGAGGACGAGGCCCATGTGGTGGCGATCTTCCGGAATATGGGCAAGGCCAAGGTCGCGAAGCACCGCGGGATCGGCGTTGCCTATCGGCTTGCCATGCAGGAGGATTTCGCCCGAGGCCGGCTTGCGGATACCGGCAATCGCCTCCAACAGCTCGGACTGACCGTTTCCGGCAACGCCGGCAATGCCAACGATCTCGCCGGCGCGGACATCGAAGGAGACATTGTCGACCATGGTAACACCACGGCCATCCTTGACGGTGAGGTTGCGCACCGAAAGCAGGACATCGCCGGGATTGGCGGCGCCCTTCTCGACGCGCAACAGCACGCGACGGCCGACCATCAGTTCGGCCAGTTCTTCCACCGTGGTTTCCGCCGTCTTGCGGGTGGCGACCATCTCGCCGCGGCGCATGACCGACACCGTATCGGTGATCGCCATGATTTCGCGCAGCTTGTGGGTGATGAGAAGGATCGTCTTGCCCTGATCGCGCAGCACCCGAAGAATGCGGAACAGATTGTCGGCCTCGGCCGGTGTCAGAACGCCGGTTGGCTCATCGAGGATGAGGATCTCGGCGCCGCGATACATGGCCTTCAGGATTTCGACGCGCTGCTGCTGGCCGACGGGAAGCTCTTCGATCACCGCATCCGGATCGACGTCCAGGCCGTAATCCTTTTCCAGCCGGCCAAGTTCGGCGCGCGCGGCGGCGACGCCCTTGGCAAGCAGCGCGCCGCCTTCGGCGCCCAGCATCACGTTTTCAAGGACGGTAAAATTCTCGACCAGCATGAAGTGCTGGTGCACCATGCCGATGCCGGCTGATATCGCCGCCTGGCTGTCACGGATGGTGATGGCATTGCCGTTGACGCGGATCTCGCCGCTGTCGGCCTGATAGAATCCGTAGATGATCGACATCAGCGTCGATTTCCCGGCACCGTTCTCACCGATGATCCCGTGGATCGAACCTTTGGCGACGGTCAGGTTGATATCTTTGTTGGCGTGGACTGCACCGAACTTCTTGTCGATGCCCACGAGCTCAATGGCAGAGGTCTGGCTCACAATAATAGGCTCCCGAAACCGGATTCAGGATAAGAAAAGGGCGTATGACGTTTTGATCCGTCATACGCCCTTGTTTCATATCAGCTCTTCGGGCAGGCGTTGTCGACCGTATAGTCGTGGACCTTGACGGTACCGGCGACGATATCGGCACGAGCCTTGTCGACAGCAGCCTGGATAGCCGCGGTGACGAGTGGCTTGTTATTGTCGTCGATAGCAACGGTGACGCCGTCTTCCTTCAGGCCGAGCTCCTGGGTGCCGGGCGTGAACTTGCCGTTCTTGGCATCGGAGAAGGCGTTGTAGACGGCCAGGTCGACGCGCTTGACGACCGAGGTCAGAACCGAGCCCGGATGCAGGTAGTTCTGGTTGCTGTCGACGCCGATCGAAAGCTTCTTGTTGTCGGCAGCCGTCTGCAGCACGCCGAGGCCGGTCGCGCCGGCAGCCGCGTAAACAACGTCGGCGCCCTGGTCGATCTGGTTCTTGGTGAGCTCGCCGCCGCGAACCGGGTCGTTCCAGGCAGCGCCGGTCGTGCCGGTCATGTTCTGGAAGACTTCGATCTTCGGATTGGTGGCGCGGGCGCCCTGCTCGTAGCCACATTCGAACTTGCGGATCAGCGGAATGTCCATGCCGCCGACGAAGCCGACCTTGCCGGACTTCGAGGACAGAGCAGCCATGACGCCTGCGAGGTAGGAGCCTTCGTTTTCCTTGAACTTGACGGAGCGGACGTTCGGCAGATCAAGGCTGTCGTCGATCAGCACGAATTCGGTCTTCGGATATTCGGCAGCAACCTTCTGGAGAGCCGAGGTCCAGGCAAAGGAGACGGCGATGACCGGGTTGAAGCCCTTGCTGGCGAAGTTGCGCAGCGCCTGTTCGCCCTGAGTGTCGCCGGTCGGCTCGAAATCGCGATAAGCGATGCCGGTTTCCTTCTTGAACTTTTCAGCGCCGTTATAGGCAGATTCGTTGAACGACTTGTCGAACTTGCCGCCGGTTCCGTAGACGATCGCGGGCTTGATATCGGCCGCAAGCGCCGTCGCCGACATGGCGGCCAAGGCGAAAAGGGTCAGAAGGGATTTTTTCATGAGTCGCAGCCCTGTTGTTGCTATCTTTGTTGGGTCCTCCCGCAAGCCCGTTGACCGGGCATGTCTGCGGAAACGCCGGCCTCCCCCGAGGCCAAGCTAGCGAGCATCCTTGCATGGCTGCATGAAAAATTCACGAGAAATTTTTCAGTTGGTAAAATTTTGTGGGAATTGCTGAAAACCCGCTCAAAGGAGCCGTTTTTTAAACAATTTTGCTTTCAAGCTGCGATTTTAATAGTCATTAAGGCGGTTTTTACTTCCTTGCGGTCCATGGCCAGACCTGTCCGCAAGCGCCTTTTCCGGAAGCCCGAAATCCCCGAACAGCATAGCTCCCGGAAGCGCTTTACGGCGCGTCAGGCGCTGAACCGACCGATCAGCGGCGGTCGCTTGTAAGCGACCATCCACAGCAGCAGCGAGATCACCAGGAACACGGCGAAAGCCGGCTGAAACAACAGCCACTGCATCGCCATGTCGTAGAAGCGGGGATGAATGTAATAGGCGATCGCCGAGCGAACCGTGGCCAGCGATGACGGGCTGACATCATTCCAGGCGTCGCCCATCGGGGTCAGGACCACCGCCGAGGCAGCGACAGACTGGATGGAATCGATGGTTCCGGCGATGACCGCAACCACCAGCGCGACGAGACTGCCAAAACGCAACAGGAAACGCATAAAACCCTCCGGATACTCAATTATCCCGGCCGTACACGCTTGGCCGGTTGCATTCTTTTTCCGCCCTTTGACTTAGATAAGTTGAGAATGAAACAAACGCAATGGAGGGCAAGCGCGTAGTTTTTTGTCCAGAAGTCAAAAAACTGTCAGATTCGGGTTGATCCTGGAAAATTCATCGGTATATATCGCGCCGTTCCCACAATAGCTCCTTTATCGGATGCGAAGGTGCAGATGGACAGGTGGCCGAGTGGTTTAAGGCGCACGCCTGGAACGCGTGTGTGCGTGAAAGCGTACCGTGGGTTCGAATCCCACCTTGTCCGCCATCAGGCTCCAGCGCAGCATAGCGTCTAGAGTGTGGCTGGGTCGTAGAATAAGTATTCTCTCTATATTGTTTGCTCTCGGCACGGATGTGCCTGATCGCAGTCGTTCGCTATTTGTGTAAGGCCGTGATTGCGGGCGCGGCTGACCATTGAGCAGAGCCTGCCGGCAATCGGCAAAGCCGGATCGGCGCAAACAGCGATGTGGAAATGCTGAACGATGGAAAGCCGCAGAGCCGGATTTCCGGCTCCACGGCTCTGTGAACTAAGCAGCCTTCAGATACTGCAATCCCTCGACATCTCTCCGCAGTGCGGTGACGCCCGATATTCCGGTCAATGCCGCGGTCCAGCTAAAATCTAAAAGATGCCGGGCCGCTAAATATTGAGTTCAGCCCTCGGGCTGCGCCAAAGGAAACACCCAGGTACCATCAAGGATTTCCGCCCGTGGGCGAAAGAGGCGTACCGTATAATTCCACCCTTCCGTGATCGGCAGACAGTTCGGGATTTTGCCATCGCATCCGCCGAATTGAATGGTGACTGAACCGTCCGGCCCTCTCTTCGCGGTGACGCTGTTCACCGAATAGGCGCTAAAGGGGTTTGGCACGAGATAGCCCCTGTCGTTGTAGACGGTCAGTGACCAGAAGCCGTCCACGGGCACATCCGCGACCTTCAGTTTGTGAATGACGTTGCCGTTGTTCTGGATCGGTGTCGTTGGGAGATAGAGGGCATCCTTCTCAGGGAACCCGCCCCACAACATGGCACTTCCAATCAGATGCTTGACTGGATCGACCTCGTTTTCGCTGCCGCCAAACATGTGTCGCGTGTCTGAAACCGTCGTCCCAAGCTGTTGGAGCGCCGATTGCACCTTTTTGAGGCTTTTCTCATCCCAATTGGGGATTTCGAACGTACCGGGATGCTCCTGGCTCAGTGTCACCGCATCCTGTAAGGCATGAACCTGCCCGACATCTCCCTCATTCGAGAAATTGACAAGGAAACGAACGACAGCGATGGCGTAGCGTGTGCGAATCTTCTCTTTCGTCAGCGTGTGGGTGCCCGCCCCGTAAAAGGTCGACACCGTGTATTGATCTTCATTGACGATCTGCATCCCCATGAAGCGCTTGCCGGCGTCTGGAAGCGTAATCGTCACCGGCCCAGCATCGAGATCCACAATCGCAAAGGAATACAACGTGTCACGGTTGGGACGGACAATGCCTTGCTGCGCGGGAGGGGCAAGCTCGCGGCCATGCTTAAATCTTCCGAAGCCGCCGCTCTTGACCACTCCGGCAAAATTAACATCGGTTTGAGCGCGGTTGTAGCTTTCGAAAGTCACAGGCTCTGTTGGCGAAGCACTTGTCTGCGCGAACGCAGCGGAACCTATAACCCCCAGCGCCATAACCGCAACAATCCTCAATCCGGCGTTTCCCATCGTGGTTCGTCCTAATAACGCTGATTTCTCGCAACGAAACTAGTAGATCAACCAGATACGGAAGCATACGGACATCATTGACAGTCACCCTATCAAATATGGTAGGCATGTTCGCATGGATCTGAATGCGACCCGCATGTTTGTCGCTGTCGTTCAGGCGGGTAGCCTCTCAGCGGCGGCAACCCGCCTCGGAATTCCGCTTCCGACCCTAAGCCGTAGAATCCGCGATCTGGAGCGACAACTCGGAGTCCAGCTTCTGGGACGCTCGGCGCGCGGCACAAAGATGACCGATGCCGGCACTCGGTTGTACGAACAAGCCGCCCGCAGCATTGAGGCGCTGTTAGACGCTGAGCAGGCCGTCATGACCGACCAGAGCCGCTTGAAGGGACGCTTGCGGCTATCTTTTCCGCCGACGGTCCAGCCCTGGTGGGATTTGCTGGCCGCCTTTCAGGGCCGCTATCCAGATATCCAGATTTATGTCTATTCGACCGATCGTCGACTGGACCTGATCGAAGACGGCATCGATATCGCCCTTCGCGTTGGCACGATCGTTCACGAAGGCATGGTGGCGCGACAGATAATGTCCATCCGCAATATTCTGGTCGCCAGCCCGAAGCTGGTGGAGCGCTTTGGCATGCCGAACGAGCCTGCCGCGCTTCATCGTTTCCCATGTGCCGTGTGGGCATCGCGCGTCGACGTTCCCGTCCGCTGGGAATTGGGCGGACATGCAGTCGAGCCCACGGCGATTTTGTCCACGAACGACTATCAGCATTTGTGCAGCCGCGCGCTCAGCGGCGATGTCGTGACAGAGTTACCGGCCTTCCTGGCGGCCGCGCCCATTCGGGAGAAACGCCTGGTGCAATTGCTTCCGCAGTACCCGTTGCCTGAGTGGTCGATCAATCTGATCTATCCGCCCCAGCGCCATCGATCCACAATCGTGAGGGCATATCTCGACTTCTGCCAGAGCTATCTCCCGAAGATTGTTCAAGCCTGCAAAATCGATGCCGCGCTATGAGCGCCGACTGCTGGGCTGCGCTATGGTGCCAGAGCGTGGATGTGGTGCCCACCATCATCGTTCTTGGCCGTCCTACAAATCCTCCAATTGATACCGTGATGCATGCCGCAGTCAAAAGGGCCCGGCCGACAATGCCGGCCAGGCCCTGAATGTAGCACTTCTCTAAACGCCAATCCGCCAGCGGATCAGATCATCAGGCCGAGCCTCACGCCCCAAGCGGCAACCGCGCGAGATCGTCGAGCAGTTTCGGGCCGGTGGGTTCCCAGCCGAGCTTTTGCCGCGTCTTGGCGCTGGAGGCGTGCATGTCGCGTCCGGCAAAGAGCGAGAGCCAGCCGAAATAGTCCTGCGTCTCTTCCCTGCTGATGGATTTGACCGGCAGGTTCAGGCGGCGGCCGATGGCCTCGGCGATATCGCGCATCGCCACGCCTTCCTCGGCAACCGCGTGGTACCGGGCATTCGGTTCGGCACGCTCGACGACAAGGCGATACAGGCGCGCGACGTCGGAGAAATGCGCGGCCGGCCAGCGTTCGATCCCCTCTCCGACATAGGCGCAGACGCCCTTCTGCCTGAAGATCTCGATCAAGGGGGTGATAAGCCCCTGCGAGAGCGGATCATGCACTTGCGGAAGGCGCACGACGGAGACGTTGACGCCGATTTCGCTGGCGAGGATTGCCGCTTCCTCCGAAGCCGCGCGGGGATGATGGTCAGAGCCGGCGATGGCATTGTCTTCCCGGGCGGGCTCGCCCGGCACCGTGTTGGCGATGGGCGTTCCCGAGGTGATGACAAGCGGCTTGGCCGTACCGGCAAGCGCTGAGGCCAAGGTTGCGATGACGCGGCGGTCGTCTTCGCAGTTGGCGACGAAATTCGAGAAGTCGTGGTTGAAAGCAAGATGGATGACACCATCCGCTTGCGACGCTCCGCTTTTCAGGATTTCGGCATCCTCGATCGTTCCATGAAGAACCTCCGCGCCGGCGGCAGCAAGCGCGACCGCTTTCTCCTTCGAACGGCTGAGGCCAAGCACCTGATGGCCTGACGCGATCAATTCCTTCACAACATAAGAGCCGATATTTCCGGTGGCTCCAGTAACAAACACACGCATAGACACAGTCTCCTTATTTGCTGGAGACAAATCTCTGCCAATCGTTTATTCTGGTAAAGTAGTGACTTTATCATAGTAAAAGAACTAACAGGATGGCCGATCTCCTCGACACGGAAAACCCGCTCGGGACCTATCTCAGGGACCGTCGCAGCAAGCTTGACCCCTCTGCCCTCGGCTTCGCCTCAGAGCGGCGCCGGACGCCGGGGCTGCGGCGCGAGGAAGTGGCGCAGCGCGCCAATATCAGTCCGACATGGTACACATGGCTTGAGCAGGGGCGTGGCGGTGCGCCGTCTGCCGACGTGCTCGACCGCATCGCCCGCGCGCTGATGCTGACGGAGGTCGAGCGGGAACATCTGTTCTTCCTCGGCCTTGGCCGGCCGCCCGAGGCTCACTACCGCAAGAATGATGGCGTGACACCGCGGCTGCAGCGCGTGCTCGATGCCCTCGAGCCATGTCCCGCTCTCATCAGAACCGCCACCTGGGACGTCGTTGCCTGGAATCAGGCGTCGCGAGTGATGCTGGTGGATTACGAATCTCTGCCACCGGGCGAGCGCAATATCCTGCGCTTCATCTTTCTCGATCCGCGCGCCCGTGCCGCGCAATATGATTGGGAAAGCGTGGCCCGCTTCACCCTGGGTGCATTCCGCATCGACGCCGCTCGCGCAGGCGCCGTCACCCAGATCGAACCTTTCGTTGCCGAAATGTGCCGGCTCAGCCCGGAGTTCCGGGCCATGTGGCGGGACAATGATGTTCCCGGCACCCACACCGAGGCCGTCAAGCATATCCACCACCCGGTTCTCGGCCCGCTCTCTTTCGAATATTCGGCCTTTTCCGTCGACGGTCGAACGGACCTCAGCATGGTCGTCTATAATCCGGCAACGCCTGAGGATGCCGAGCGGATCAGCTCGCTATTGTCAATCTCGCCGTCGGCTCCCGTCGCCTCCGAGGGCGTTTGGCACGCCCTGAAATCCTGATAGTCCCAGACCCAGCTGGGGGAACAATTAACTCGGCGAGCATATAGGGCTGCCGGCAAGCATAAACGGGGGAGAGTGACCTGCATGAGCATAGAAAGCGACGCCCGTTTCTGGGACCGGGCTTCACGTAACTACGCCAAGGGCGCGATCGCCGATCAGGCAAGATATGAGCGCACGCTGGAGAGCACCCGCGCGCTGTTGAACTCAGGTGACAGGATATTGGAACTGGGCAGCGGAACCGGAACGACGGCGCTCAGGCTTGCGGGCGATGTTGAAGACTATCTTGCGACGGATATTTCCCCAGCGATGATTGCCATTGCCAGGGAACGTCGGATCGCCAATCCCTTGGCGAACCTCAGATTCCGCACCACGACAGCGGAAGCCCTTGCGCCTGGCCCGATGCCATTCAACGCTATCCTGGGGTTCAACTATCTGCATCTGGTCCGCGATCTCCCGGGCACGCTGCGCCACATCCATGGCCTGCTCGCGGCAGGTGGCCTGTTCATCTCAAAGACACCCTGCGTCGGTGAGATGAACCCGCTCATCCGGCTCGCCCTGTTGCCCGCGATGCGGGCGATCGGAAAGGCGCCTTACGCAGGCGTCTTTCGGGCATCGGAACTCGGCAAGCAAATATCTGCCGCTGGCTTCGATATCATCGCCACGGAAAATCACGCGACGAAGGGCAACGACAACCGGCCCTACATCGTGGCCCGCAAGAGGTAACGAAGGCACTTCCATGCCGGCACATGGCCCATCTTTCGGTTGACGCCGGCACGGACTCCGCTCTAAATTCTGCCCGTCGAAAATGGCTGGCTTGGTCTCGGTAGGCCCAGGCCCTTCTCCCAAATGGAGAAGCTCTCTTCCCACGCTCTGCGTGAGATCCCCCGACAGTCCCGGCGCCTTGCGCGCGTTCTGGGTCTGCCCGGTGGCCATCCGACGATGCTCCTTCGGCAGACCGTATTCGAAGGAGTCATTTTATGTTCGCAGTCGATAAATACCAGCCCATCCTCATCTATCTCGCCAGCGGCGTGCAGGGTGGTGCCGTCGTTCACGCCGCACTTCAACGCGGCTTCAAGGTCAGGGCGCTTGTCCGTGACCGGACGCGGGCTCCGGCACTGGCGGCGCTCGGCGTCGAGCTTGCTGAAGGCGATCTTCGCGATCCCGCCTCGCTTCGCGCCGCCAGCACGGGCATTGCCCACGCGGTGCTGCAGATCCCGATCGGATCGCAGGAAGACATGCGCATTCAGGCGGAGAATGCTGTATCGGCGTCGCTTGCCAGCGGTCTCACCTCCATCATCCTGAAGCTCGCCAGCGCCAGCCGTCCCGCGCCCTGCGAGGAGCCAAGTTTCGTCGCTAATGCGATGATCGAGGAGGTGGCCCGCCGCTCGGGCCTGCCCTTCGCCATCGTGAGACCGACCATGTATCTCGACAATCTCCTGAAGCCCTCGGCGCGGGCTGACATTGTCGAGCATGGAATATTCGCGCCGCCCATTGCCGCGTCCCAACGGATCGCATGGACCTCGACGGATGATTGCGCCCGGGCGGCCGTGACCCTGCTGGAGCGTGGCGTCGATACCGGCGATCATCGGATCGCCGGGCCGGAAAGCGTCAGTGGCGATGAACTTGCCTTGCGGATCGGCGCGGGGCTCGGGCGCGATGTCATTTATCGTCACCAGCAGCTCGATGAATTCGAGCGGGATGTCGATGCCGCGATGGGGTCGGGAACGGGACGCCGCGTCGGATCCAAGTTCCGCTTCTTCGCAGCGCATCGGGAGGAAGCGGAAGCGATATTGTCAGGGGCGTTCAAGCCGCAACCCAGCCTGGAGGATTTCCAGCCAACGGGTATCGAGGAATGGGTTCGCCAGCATAGGGCGGAGTTTTGTGACGGCCAGGCCTAGATAAAGACGCATCGATAGCAGCAAAGTCCCTCGCATCTTTTGAGGCCAAGGGCCTTTGCCACCATCCAGAGTGACGCATATTCAATCGTAGTAGCCGGGAGCCTGCCTGAAGTATGGCCAGGCTTCCGGATCATGCCCGGTAACGATCATCGCTCCGACCTGTTCGGCCACGGCGCGCAGTTTTTGAACCGAACGCACGGTGTCCACGGCCGAAGCGAGGAAGCCGGGCAGAGCCTTTTCGTTCCAGTGATCCAGCGTGTAAGCGGCATCGGTGGCCAGCAGGATTGCGCCTGATTTCGGCAGGCCTACCAGAAAGGACTGGTGGCCGACGCTATGACCCGGCGTGAACAGCATGCGCAGCGTGCCGTCGCCGTAAAGGTCATAACCATCCGTCGCAGCGCCCTCCAGAAATTGCCATTTCAGCCCGGGACGATCGAAATCGCGGCGGACATAGGCGCCGGCGGCAAACCAATCGGGCGTAAAGGCATATTCATACTCCCGACGCTGGACGATGTGGGTCGCGTTGGGGAAGCGGCCGATGGCACCCGTATGATCGGAATGGAGATGGGACAGCGCGACGAAGCGAATGTCTTCGGGTGCAACGCCAATCCTTGCCAATTGCGCGAGGCATCCCTGAGACTCGGACATAACCGGCTGGTAGCTGTCGACGACATCGCCCCAATAGTCCCGAGGATCGGCCAGGCCTTCGGCGGCGAGCCCGCCGTCGATCACCACATGGCCCTTGGGATGGGTGAGAAGAAACCACGGCACGGGTATCTCATAATCGGCACCGTTACCCTCCCCCATCCTGATATTGTGGACCTTGCATCTCTGCGTGCCCGATTGAAACATGTATAGCCTGATGTCGCTCATCGCCTTGCCTCCGGTGTATTTCGTTGATGTCATATCCCTTGTTTCGGCGATAGGCGGCCCGGCCGGTAGGCGGCATCGCCCACTTTCATTTATCGGCTGAGCCGATATATTGCCGGCATGGATCTGCTGGTGGCGATGCGCGTTTATGTCAGGGTGGTGGAGCGGGGCAGCATGTCGGCCGCCGCCCGCGATCTCGGCATGGGCCAACCCGCCGTCAGCGAGCGTATTGATCGGCTGGAGCAATATATCGGCGCACGGCTGCTCCTGCGAAACACCCGCAAACTGTCCGTCACCGATGTCGGCGCGGCCTTCTACGAGCGCAGCAAACAGGTTCTCGAAAATGCGGCCGACGCCCTGACCGTGGCCAGTGGTGATCAATCATTGCGCGGCATGCTGCGGATCGCCGCGCCCCATGGTGTGGGCGAAGTCATCCTGCCGTCGATCCTGAGCCAGATGCGCGAGCTTCATCCCTTGTTGAAAATCGAACTGATCCTCAACGACCGGATCGTCGACCCGGTGACCGAAGGCGTCGATATCTCGCTGCGCCTCGGCGATCTTGGCGAGGGCAGCTTCATTGCGAAAAGGCTCGGCCATGTCAGCCGCGTGCTGGTGGCGGCACCGGGCTACATCGAGCGGCATGGAGCGCCGGCAAGCCCCGACGAACTCGCCGACCATCCCTTTCTTCGGGTCAGCGGCCTGTTCAACAATGCGCGGCTTCCATTGGTCGGCCCCGATCAGCAAACCGAACTTGCCGCCATCGACATCGTCGTGAGCACCAGCCACTGGCGGCCCTTGCATGCCATGCTGTTGGATGGAGCGGGCATCGGCGTCTTGCAGGAGCCGGTCTGCGCCGATGATCTAGCCAGCGGCAGGCTGATACGCTTGCTGCCCGGCTTTGCCGTGCCGGGCTTCGATCTTCACGCCCTCTACCCCGCCATCAGGCCCGTTCCACCCCGGATCAGGGCGATGCTGTCCCTGCTGGAAGAGCAGCTGCCTGCAATTCTGCCGGGCTGAAGTCACCAAGATGAGTGTGAGTTCGACGGCGGCCAGACATCACGCTAGCCGATCTTTTGCGTCGCCTCGCGGGGTGTCGCCCGCAGGGTCAGCGCCCAGAAGAGAAGCGTTGCCAGGCTGATGCCGGCGCCGGAGATGCAGACGCCGGTCCAGCCCGCATGCGCATAGATGATCGTCGATGTCGAGGAGCCGATGGCGCTGCCGATGGAGTAGAACACCATATAGGCGGCGGTGAGCCTGCTCTGCGCGTCCGGCCTGACGCGGTAGATCATGCCCTGATTGGTGACGTGCGTCGCCTGCAGGCCGAAATCGATGATGAGGACGCCGACGATAAGCCACAGGATCGAGTGATCCAGCATCGAGATCGGTAGCCAGGCAAACAACATCAGCGCAAGCGCGATCCCCGTTATGCGCTGGCCATGGCCGCGGTCGGCCCAGCGCCCTGCCCTGATGGCGCCGAGCGCCCCGGCCGCTCCGGCAAGGCCGAACAGGCCGACCTCGGTGTGGGACATGAAATAGGGTGCCGAAGTCAATGGAAGGACCAGCGGCGCCAGCAGCGTGGTGATATTGGCGAAGATCAGCATGGCGATGACGGCACGGATGCGCAGGATGGGCTCTTCGACGAGCAGCGTCGCAAGAGAGCGGATGAGGCCGACATAGGAAAGGCCCGATTGCGGCCTCTGCTGGCGGGGCAGTGCCCGCCACAACAAGAGGGCGATCACCAGCGTCAGCAGCGCCGAGACGATATAGACAGTCCGCCAGCCGGAGATATCCGTCAGCGTTCCGGCGACGCTTCGCGCCAACAGGATACCGAGTACGATGCCACTTGTGACCATGCCGACGATGTGACCCCGCTCCGAAGGATGCGCGAGGCTCGCCGCATAGGCGACCAGCGCCTGCGTCACCACGGCTAGGAAGCCCACGGCAGCCATCGAGGCAAGCAGCATTGTCGCATCGGTGGAAAGGCTGACAGACACCAGTGCGAGGGCCGTCAGCAGCGATTGGATGATGATGAGCTTGCGCCGGTCAACCAGATCGCCGAGCGGCACCAGCAGGATCAGGCCCAATCCATAGCCGAGCTGCGTCGCGCCGACGATAAGCCCCGCGACCGTGCGCGAGAGGCCGAGATCGTCAGCCATGACATCGAGAAGCGGATGGGCGAAATAGGCGTTGGCCACCGCCAGGCCACTGGCCACGGCAAACAGGAGGATGGTGGCGCGCGTTAACGGCGAACTGCCTTCGGCGAAGGGCTGCTCAGAATCGAGACGCGCGATATCGTTCGCGCCGCCTGCCGGCGGCACGTTTTGCCTGATGGTCATTGCAAACTCCCGTGCTTTTAGTTTAATAATAAAACCATCGATCGACTAACATTATTGGTTTAATAATGCAACCGATCCCACAAGCAAATGATGGAGAGAGCTAGGCGAATGGTGGCGCGAAAGAGTCTCAAAGGCGATTATTGCCCGAGCGCGCGCTCATTGGACGTGATCGGTGACTGGTGGTCGCTGCTGATCGTGCGCGACGCCTTCGATGGGCTGACGCGCTTCGGCGAGTTTCAAAAGAGCCTCGGCATCGCCAAGAACATTCTGACGGAGCGCCTGCGGACGCTGGTGTCGAGCGGCATCCTGGAGCTCGTTCCCACCAGCGAGGGCGGCACGCGGATGGAATATCGCCTGACCGCGATGGGCAAGGATCTCTTCCCCGTGATGGTGGCGCTTCGCCAGTTCGGCGAGCGCCATCTCTTCGCGCCGGCGGAAGAGCATTCGCTGCTGGTGGACCGCACAAGCGGACAGCCCGTCCGCCTCGACATCAAGGCACAGGACGGCCGGTCCATCGGCCCGGATGAAACGATTATTCTGAAGGTGCCCGAGGAAGAATAAGCGTCCCCAAACGTACCATCAGAACACCAGCGATCGGTGCAACTGCGCCCCGGCCCAGGCGCCATCGCCGACGGCGAGCGTTACCGAGTGCGGGATGCGGGCAGCATCGCCGCAGGCGAAGGCGCCGGGGATGGTGGTTTCCTTCATGGCGTCGGTCTGGATCTGCGTGCCGAAGGGCGTTTCCTCGATGGTGCAGCCGAGATGTTCGGCGATCGGGGTCGCGGGCGAAACGCGCGATGCTGTGAAGAGCCCGGCGAACGGGAGAAGGCGGCCATCGGCAAGACGCACGTCGGCCTTGCCTTCCAGCCCTGTGACCAATGTTTCCTCGATGGTGACACCACGAGCTTCGAGATCGGCGCGTTGCTCGGCATCCGGAGTGAAGGATCCATTGAGGAACAGCGTCACCTCTCCCCATTCCGGCAGCAACTGCGCCTGATGCACCGAGATCGGCCCGGTGGCGATGCAGCCGATACGGCCCTGATCAAGCTCGTAGCCATGGCAATAGGGGCAGTGGAAGACGCTCTTGCCCCAGCGCTCGCCGAGGCCCTCGATGGCGGGCAATACGTCGGATACGCCGGTCGCAAAGAGAAGACGCCGGCCGTCATGGCGAACACCATCGGCTGTCGTGACGGCAAAGGCGTCCTTTTCCCCTTCCGCCCGCTCGGCCAGTCCCTCGACCCAGGTCAATGTCGGATAGGCCAGAAGCTGTTCGCGCGCCTTGCCGGCGATCTCGGCGGGGTCGACGCCATCCTGCCCGAGAAAGCCGTGTGATTCCGCGGCGAAACGATTGCGGCGCTGGCCGGCATCGATCACCAGCACCTTGCGCCGGGCACGGAGAAGCTGGAGGGCGGCTGCCATTCCGGCGTAGCTGCCCCCGATGACGATGACGTCATGGGTCATGATAATTTCCTTGTTTCACGCCAATCCGCATGACGCCGCGCGAAGTCGGCGGCGAGATCGGCGAGGGTGACGGTTTCAAAACGCTTGAGCAGCAATGCCTCGGCCTCGGCAAAGGCATCGTCGAGCACGGAATTGACCGCTTGTTCGACCAGACATTCGGGCGTTTCGTTGCGATTGCCGATGGCGAAGACCGCAGGCTCGCCGAGCGCCTCGTGCAACTGGCGCAGGGTTACCGTGCCGAGATCACTGGCAATCGTCCAGCCGCCGGTATGCCCCTTGGCCGAATGAACGATGCCAACCTCGCGCAAAAGCCCCATGGTGCGGCGCACGACCACCGGATTGGTGTTCATGCATTGCGCCAGGGTTTCGGATGTGACGGGGCCGCCCTGCTCGGCCATGTGGAGCAGGGCGTGAAGGACGGAGGAAAGGCGGCTGTCTCTTTTCATGTAACTTCAATTATTACGATTCGAAGCGACATTCAAGAGCAAAACTATTTTCGGTTACGCTCCGCGAAACGGACCTCACGCGCCGAAGCACAGATGCACACCTCATCGCCAAGCGACCATTCAGCCGCTCGTGCCGCCATGGCCGCCGGAACACCTTCAGACCCCGGTCCGGCCGGGACATCGTACGTGGCATGCGCATCATGCGGCAGCAGCACACCATAACCATGCCGCAGCGCGGCACGCGCCGTTGCGGCGACACACATCTCCGAAAGCATGCCTGATATCACCAGGTCACGCGCGCCGAACGCTGTCAGAATGGCGTCGAGATCGGTGCCGTCGAAGCCATCGTCATTGGTCTTTCTAATGACGAGTTCGCCGGATCGTGGTGGGAAATGGAGTTTCCATCCGGCCTGAAACGGCTCGTCCGGCGCCCCTGCCGGGCCATCGTTCTGCAGGAATATCACCGGCGCCCAGGCGGACCGGGCCTTCTCCAGCAAGAGTTCCACCATTGACGTCAACGTAGCATGGCCGGGAACCGCACCGGGGCCTTCCACGAAGGCATTCTGCACATCGACGACGAGCAGGGCATCGACCGGCTTGCCGAGATCGCGGGTCAATTCGTGCTTTTCTTCCATCGATACGCCTGCTTAGTGTTCCGAAGCTCCACACCATATGGATGCCGCGCAATGAGAGTTCAAAGCCTTCGGCATCGCTTCCAAGCGGGCCATCGGCGGTCAGGCAATGATGAAGACCTTACAAAAAGGCCTTCACGACCATTTCCACGCCGAGAAGAAGAAGGCAGACCAGAAACCAGCGCCGGAAGGTCGCGGGACTGACGCGGTTACGGATGACCTGCCCGGCCCACATGCCCGCCAGCGCCGGGACGATCGCAAGGGCCGACAGTGCGAGATTGTCGATGCGGAAGGCGCCATGCCATGCCAGCGCGCCGGCCAGCGCCACCGTAGAAACGGTAAAGGAGAGGCCGAGCGCCTGCACCAGATTGTCCTTTTCGAGGCCGAGCGCCTGTAGATAGGGCACGGCTGGTACGACGAAGACGCCTGTGGCGCCGGTCAACAGGCCGGTCACGAGGCCGATGACCGGCGACAGCATCGGCTCCAGCTTCGGCGGCACGCGGAGCTGGCGGGCGAGCAGCGCATGGGCGGCATAAAGCGCGAGCGCGGCACCCAGGGCACCCGTCGTCACCAGCGAATTGCCGCTGGTGAGCAAGGATGAGCCGACAAAGGTTCCGATGACGACCGCCAGCACCAGCAGACAGAAGCGCTGCGCAAGCTTGCCAAAACTCGGACCCGCCAGCAATTGCCAGACATTGGTCACAAAGGACGGGACGATTAGCAGGCTGGCTGCCGTCAGCGGCGAGATCAATGCGCCCAGCACGCCCATCGCCACCGTCGGCAGCCCCATGCCGGTGACGCCCTTGACGATGCCGGCGGCAAAGAAGGTGGCGAAGATTGCGGCAATGAGCGGTATCGAATGATCCATCATGTCCTTCCCTAGCAAATCCGGAGCCGGGCACAATGCGGATGATGCGAAGCCAGGCTTCGGCTATGCCGAAGGCTGGAGATGCGGTACTCTCCTTTCATGCACTTCGATCTGACCGACCTTCGCCTCTTCCTCGCCGTCGTCGATGCCGGGAGCATCACGCATGGGGCCGCCGATGTCGGACTTTCGCTGCCAGCGGCTAGCGAACGGTTGCGCGACATGGAGGCGAACGGCAGCGTGCAGCTTCTGGAGCGCGGGCGACGCGGTGTGACACCGACACCGGCCGGTGAGGCGCTGGCGCATCATGCCAGGCTGATCCAGCGGCAACTGGCACAGATGCGCGGCGAGCTTGGCGAAC
Organism: Rhizobium sp. AC27/96; assembly: GCF_001692325.1. GTDB lineage: Bacteria > Pseudomonadota > Alphaproteobacteria > Rhizobiales > Rhizobiaceae > Rhizobium. The sequence goes on from NZ_LXKN01000073.1 coordinate 171,881, forward strand.
ATGCGAGCGGCCTGCGGGCGACCATCCGGCTTGTCGCCAACACCGCCTCGATTGCCGAGTTCCTGCCGCAGCGCCTCGGAGATTGGATGGCAGTGCATCCGCGTGTCGATATCGAACTCAGGGAGCGCCAGAGCATCGAGATCGCCAGGGCCGTTTCGTCCGGGCTGGCGGAGATCGGCATTCTCTCGGATGCCGTCAACACGTCGGGCCTGGTGCTGCGGCCATTCGCCATCGACCGGCTTGTCGTGGTCATGCCGCGTGACCATGCGCTTGCGGCGGAAAAGAAGATCACTTTTGCCGAGATCCTGCACGAGCATTTTGTCGGGCTCGCGAGCGGCGCGCTGCAGGATCATATCGATGCGCAGGCTGCCCGGCTCGGCACGAGGCTGAAGATGCGCGTGCGGATGCGGACCTTCGAGAGCATCTGCCAGATGGCCGCCCAGGGTATAGGCCTCGGCATCGTGCCCGAAACGGCGGCACGGCGGTGCGGCCGATCCGCAGGGATTGTGGCATTGCGCCTCACAGACGGCTGGGCTACACGCCAGCTGTCGGTCTGCACACGCTCGCTGGAAGAGCTGCCGCCGCCGGCCCTGGATCTTTTCGAGCATCTGGCGGCGCGCTGACCAAAACTCCTTATTGAATAAGCAATGGCTGATCGAATAGGCTCGCCCGCGTGGCTGTCTGGGGGAGACAGTTCGTTGGGAGGTCAACATGGAAATTCAGGACGACGATCTCGATCGATTCGAGGCGGAGGGGGCAGCACCCCTGCCGGACACGGAGGCGAGCGGCCACGTCGACCATGACGGTATCAGCATATGGTACGCGTCCTATGGCACCGGCACTCCGGTGATCCTGCTTCACGGCGGGCTCGGAAATAGCGGCAACTGGGGCTACCAGGTGCCCGCGCTGATTGACGCCGGCCATCGCGTCATCGTCATCGACAGTCGCGGTCATGGCCGCAGCACACGCGATGCGCGGCCCTATTCTTACGAGCTGATGGCGTCCGATGTGCTGGCCGTGATGGATCGGCTAGGGATCGCAAAAGCCGCCATCGCCGGGTGGAGCGATGGCGCCTGCACGGGCATGATCCTTGGAAGAACCCATCCGGAGCGCATTTCCGGGGTCTTCTTCTTTGCCTGCAACATGGACCCGAGCGGCACCAAGGAATTCGTACTCACGCCGATCGTCGAGCGCTGCTTCTCCCGTCATACCAAGGATTACGCGGCCCTGTCGGCAACACCTGATGCGTTCGATGCTTTTGTTCAAGCCGTCAGCCTGATGCAACAAACCGAGCCGAACTACACCACGGACGATCTCGCTGACATCAGCGTACCCGTCGCCATCGTCCACAGCGAGCATGATGAATTCATCAAGCGCGAACATGCCGACTATCTTGCGCGGCATATTCCGGGCGCGGAACTCGTTCTTCTCCCCGGCGTCAGCCACTTCGCACCATTGCAGCGGCCGGCGCAATTCAACGCGGCCTTATTCGCCTTCCTCACTCGGATTTCGGCCTGATACGAGATTCAGTTGCGCACGTCCGATTGTTGGAATAAATGATGAGCATCATCTTATTCGACACTCCCGAGACCGATTCGCCACTGACAGGCCCTTCCGCCCCGGGGAGCAAAATCAGCTCCAGGCAGGAGAATTTCATGACAGCTTCTTTGTTTTCACCGCTTGCCGTTGGTCCCCTTGAGCTGGCGCACCGCGTCGTTATGGCGCCGGTGACCCGCATGCGGGCAAGCCAGCCCGGCAATGTGCCTTCGGCCTTGAACGCCGAATATTATGCGCAGCGTGCCAGCGAAGGCGGGCTGATCATTTCCGAGGGATCGCAGGTTTCGCCCATCGGACAGGGCATGCCGGCAACGCCGGGTATTTACACCGCCGAACAGATCGCCGGCTGGAAGGCCGTCACCGATGGGGTCCACTGTAGGGGCGGCAAGATTTTCCTCCAGCTCTGGCATGTCGGCCGCATCTCGCATTCCTCGCACCACCCCGATGGCGCTCTGCCGATTGCCCCTTCCGCCATTGCCGCCAAGGGGCAGGCCTTCACCGCCTCGTTCGAGCGCGTGCCCTTCGAGACGCCACAGGCGATCGACATCGATCTCATGCCGCTGTTGATCGACATCTATGCGCAAGCGGCCGCCAATGCGAAGCAGGCGGGATTCGACGGCGTGGAGATTCACGGCGCCAACGGCTATCTGATCGAGCAGTTCCTGCAGGCGCGCACCAACCAGCGCACCGACCAATATGGCGGCTCGATCGACAACCGCACGCGGCTGCTGCTCGAAGTCGTCGAGGCGGTTTCCAAGGTCTGGGGTTCAAACCGCGTCGGCGTCCGTCTTTCGCCCTTCGGCATCGCCAATGACAGCGGCGAGGACGACCCGTTGCGCCTCTACGGCCATGTCATTCGCGAGCTGGACCGGCTGCATCTCGCCTATCTGCATCTGATCGAACCGCGCGCCAGTGGTGCCGGCTTCGCCGAGGTCGACCACAAGAACGTGCCATCGGCGGCGGAACTGTTTCGTCCTGCCTGGTCGGGCACATTGATCGCGGCTGGAAACTTCCGGCCCGAGAGCGCTCAGGCGGCACTTGCCGCAGGCCATGCCGATGCTATCGCCTTCGGACGGCTCTTCATCGCCAATCCCGATCTGCCAGAGCGTATCCGCCGCGGCGCTCCGCTCAACCCATATCATCGCCCAACCTTCTATGGCGGCGGCGCCGAGGGCTATACCGACTATCCGACACTCGATGCCAGGGAGGCCGCCGAATGAGTACGCCAAGCGCCATTATCGTTGGAGTGGGAGCGGAACAGGGACTGGGCGCCGCGCTGTGCCGGCTCCTCGCCGGCAAGGGCTACCATGTCGTCATCGCCGGACGGACACCGGCCAAGATCGATCAGGTCGCCGAAACCATCAGGGCATCCGGCGGCAGTGCCGAAGCCATAGAAACGGATGCGACCGACGAAGCAGCTGTCGTACGGCTGTTCGAGCACGCCTTTACGGCTCGGGATGGCATAGCCGCACCCGATTTCATCGTCTTCAACGCCGGCATCAACCGCCCGATCGGCTTTCGCGATCTGACGGCCGCCCAGTTCGAGGAGTTCTGGCGCATCTGCTGTTTCGGCGGTTTCCTCGTCGGGCGCGAGGCCGCACGTCATCTCACGCCGCTCGGCCGTGGCACGGTGATCTTTACCGGCGCTTCCGCCAGCCTGCGCGGCAAGGCGGGCTATGCCCAATTCGCCGCCGCCAAGGCAGGCTTGAGAATGATCAGCCAGAGCATGGCGCGGGAGTTCGGTCCACTCGGCCTGCATGTCGCCCACACCATCATCGATGGCGGCATAGACGGAGAGCGGCTGCGCTCCCGGCGGCCCGATATGGACGCCAGTGGCTTGCTGAACATCGACGCCATCGCCGAAAGCTATTGGCACATTCACCGACAGCATCCTTCAGCCTGGACCCAAGAGCTTGATCTGCGCCCCTACAAGGAAAATTTCTGAGGCCGCTAGCCGAGGCAGATCCTAGCAATTCCGTGACAGCGCCTTCGCGATGGCGAGGAATTTTGGCTGGGCGGCATCGCATGGATTGCAATGACCGACATCGGCATCACTCTCGGCCAAAGACGTTTCGCTCGGGATCGTAAAGGACCATGCGGACGGGCGCTTCCGGCTGCGGCGGAAGATGTGGCGGAGACGGTCAAGGATACCGTGCGTGGCGACCCGATCCTTATCCGCAGTGCTGCACGGCTCAACGGCATTCGGGTTTTTTGGATCACCCCAACGATCGAAATAGAGATCCTTGAAGAAGTGATTGGTTGACATTGGCACTACCTTTTGAATCGATTCAATTGCGATTCAGATTTGTTGATTGAATCGGTTCAAATCTACACTCAATAATTCCACTGTCAAGCGGAATTGAACCGATACAAATTCCTGCTAAACTGCGTGGCAACGGAAATGGAGAGACTATTGGTCAAGGGCACGATCAGGCTCGCCGATGTCGCCAAGGCGGCAGGGGTATCGCAGGGAACCGCATCGAATGTTTTCAGCCGGCCCGATGTGGTCCGCGAGGAGGTGCGCGAGCATGTGCTCGAGACCGCCAGGCAGCTCGGCTATGCCGGCCCGAGCCTGACGGGGCGGTTGCTGCGGGCAGGCAAGGTCAATGCGATCGGGGTCGCGGCTGCGGAACCGCTCGCCTATTTCTTCGACGACCCGTGGGCGAGAGCCCTCCTGGCCGCTATCGCCCAGGTCTGCGATGCTAGCGGCACCGGGCTTGCGCTGGTTTCGGCCAAGGATCGGCAGAAGCTGGACTGGAATATCAAGAGCGCCCTCGTCGACGGCTTCATTTTGCTCTGCGTCGAGGGTGGCGAAAAGCTGGTGCAACTGACGCGCGAGCGGCAATTGCCCTTCATTGCCCTGGCATTGAATGACGACGATCCCTCGGTCCCATCAGTCAGCGTTGACAATGCCGGCGGGGCTGCCATAGCCGCCAGGCATCTGGCGGAACTGGGTCACCGGCGCATCGGCGTGCTTTCGACGGAGTTTTCCTACGATCATGTCGGGCCTGTTGGCATCGGCGAGATCGAACGGGCCGTTTATTCGACCTCGCGCGATCGCGCCACCGGCTATTGGCAGGCGCTCGAGACCTTCGGCATCCGGCGCGAGGATGTTCCGGTCTATGAGACGGATAACCAGAAAGCGAGTGTCGAGGCCGGTCTGGAATACCTGTTTTCCAAGCCTGAGCCGCCGACTGCCATCCTCGCAATGTCCGATTATATCGCCCTGTTGACCCTGAGCTGGCTGCAGGCGCGCGGGCTTTCCGTTCCGGCAGACGTCTCCATCATCGGCTTCGACGGCGTGCCGGAGGGCGGCATGGTGGAGCCGGGCCTGACGACGATGGCGCAGCCCTTTGCCCGGATCGCGGAGCGCGCGGTAAGAGCGGTTCTGGACGATGCCATGCCGGTCGAACGCGAGATGATCGACGTCACACTCGTTGTGCGCGGCAGCACCGCACCGCCAAAGCAATAGCCTGCGCGACAACAAAAATTCAGGGGATTGGCCGCCGCGGCATATCCCGCTCGATAGAGCATTTTCGCTTCTCTTCGAACCGCAAAAACGCTCTATCTTGTTGTTTTTACGCATTTCAGGACGGAAAACCGCTGTGCACTTTTCCTGGAAATGCTCTAACCCGCCTGCTGCGCGCCCTCGACGTTTGCGGCCCGCATCTCGATGAGCTGCCGGGCAGCGGCGGCGGATGCGTCCTTGTCGCTGGCCACCTGCACGGTCGGGAAGGCGAACTGGATGCCGTTTTCGTCGAAGGCCTGCTTGATCAGGGCCAGCGCATTGCGGCGAATGACCGACAGCTCGTTGGGCTTGGCGGTCAGCGCCAACCTGATCTCGATGGCGAAATCGCCAAACTGCTCGACGCCCTTCATCTTCAGCGTCTGGATGATGCTCGGCGCCAGTTCGGGATCTTCGAGCAGGCGCTGGCCGATATCCTTGACGATCTTCTTCAGCTTCACCAGATCGGTATCATAGGTGACCTTGACGATGATCTTGTCGATCGCCCAGTCGCGATTCATATTGTTGACCGCGCCGAGCGACCCGAAAGGTATGGTCGCCAGCGGGCCGCGCTGGTGGCGCAGCTTGACCGAACGCAGACTAAACGATTCCACCACGCCCTTATAGTGGCCGCTTTCGATGTATTCGCCGACACGGAAGGCATCATCCCAGAGATAGAAGACGCCGCTGATGACATCCTTGACGATGGTCTGCGCGCCGAAGCCGACCGCGACGCCGACGACGCCCGCACCGGCAATCAGCGGCCCGATCTGGACACCGAGCCCCGACAAGACCATCATGACCGCTATGATACCGATCACGACCGCAAGGATATTGCGGAAGATTGGCAGCAGCGTCTGAAGCCGGGCGCGGCTCGCCCGCATCTCCTCGGAATCGCTGACGGCAGGCAAGGCCGCCATCAGCCTTCCGTCGATATAGGTTTTGGCAAGTTGCCAGACGAGATCCGCGATCAGCAGGATGACGATGCCGCCAAGAAGACCCCGCGCCACCCGACCGACGATCGATTCGCTGCCACTCATCATCGCATTGGCCTCGACACCCAGCATCCGGCCGAGCCAGAGGGCCGCAAAGGTGATGATCAGCGCACGCACGCCGCGATCGAGAAGTACGGTCGCGAGTTTGCCGGCCCCGAAGAAGCCGTCGGCGGCATCATGCAGCGCCTCGATCGCCCGCGTCGACACCGATAGCGCCCGTGGCAGCAGGACCGCGTAGATGCCGACCCATAGGAGACCGTCGAATCCGGCCACCCACAGGCCCCAGAGCGCTGCAAAGAAGATCGTCAGCAGCCAGGAAACCGTCTTCACGCCACGTTTTTCGGCCGCGAGCGGTCTTGACCACACGGCCGTGACGGCGATCAGGAACAGGCCGATGCCGAGGGTGTAGCCAATGAGATCCCGGGCGCCGGCCGAAAATTCGAGCGAGGTGACGGCCTGCATGACGGCCCAACCACAGGCGAAATAGACCGCAAACAGAGTACAGCGCCGATACCAATATGTTGCCACGCGCCTGCGCTCAGCGATGCGGGCAGTACCGCCATCCTCGTCCAGAACATCGGTCGCGCGGCGCATGGCGATCAGCTCCATCAGCAGCTTGCCGATCGAGATCGCCAGTCTGATGGACACCAGCGCAATGACACAGGCGATGGCGAAGCTCTCGATGGCCGGCGGCCAGTCGAAAGCGAGCAGCGGAACCAGCGTCACCAGAGCATGGATGATGGCAGGCACGACGCCGCCCAGAAACTGGAACCGCGCGGCCTGCAGCTCGGTCTCGATGCCGGCCGCCCTTTCCGTGCGCTGCATGTGCTTGGTATTGATGAAGCGCGCGACGGCAAGCTCCGCGACCAGCCCCAGGAAAAACAGGACCAAGACCTGGACGATGATGCGCAGCAGACCGACCGCCCTGCCCTCGCGGCCAAGCTTTTCGGAGGCGGTCATGACCTCGAAGGGCAAGGTCATCGCCGCGCCGGAGACTATCTCCAGATGATGCCGGGTGTGGCCGAGCATGCCTGATAGAACGGACATCTGATCGTTGTCGACCGGCGCGGGCTCGGTGACGACTGAGGGCTGGGTATTCAGCTGCGAGGCGAGCCATTGCTTGACGTCGGGTTCGTTCATCAACTGAATGAGTTCGCGAACCTTTTCCGGTGGCGGCGCTGCGGGCGACGTCGCTGCAGCATTTTGCGCAAGAGCGGCGAGAGGCGCGGCCAGCGCAAAGACACATAAAAGCAGCATCCCCAAAAGCTGCCTGCCACCCCCGACATTCTTCATACACCTGACCCTTCCAGTAATCGGACCACCGGCCCGTTTTTGCAGATTATACGCCTTTTTCATGCGAGCAAGCAGGCGCTTACGCAAGTAGCGCGTTCATCACCCGATGGCATTGCCCTGGAGGCTTTGTCGCGCTAGTTTCCGCCACGATACCGTTCGATGCTCGGGGACGCGCGTGTTCAATTTCCTGAAAAGGCTCTTCGGTAGAGGCAAGCCAGCGAAGGCGCGCGCTGAAGAGAGGCCGTCAATATCCGATGCCTCGAACCTCACACCAGTGAAGATGCTCGACCTGAATATTCCGGACGAAGCCTTGCACAACGAAGCCCGCTTTGCGGCCTATCTGCAGGAGCGGCTGCCGTTTTTCGGCGACCTGATCAGGATCGACTACGATGCCGGCGCTGGCAGCCTAACGCTACACAGCCGCAACGGCGATGCCATGACGAAATTCTTGAGCAATGCGCTGCTGGCGCTGCGTGAAAAGCACGGGCAAGCCCGGGCGGAAGCGTTGCTCAACTATCTCAACATGACGGAAGCCATGGCCGGCAGCGAGGAACTTGCCCAGATCCTCCCGGTGCTGAAGGCGCGCGATTTCGTCGATGTCGCGCGGCAACAGATGATGCATGCCGTCAAGGACGAACCCAATCCGCCGCAATTCGTCTATCTCGACGAGGCGGAAGGCCTGATCAAGCTCTTCGTCGTCAATGGCGAGACCACGGTCAGCTATGTCATGTCGACGGCGCTGGATGAATGGGGCATCGACGCGCGTGAACTGGCTGAAGTGGCGCAGGGCAACCTGCAGAAATTCCTGTCCAAGACCGGTCTGCAGATCGCCAAACGCAGCCAGTTTCAATATGTCGAGGTCGACGGCCAATTCGAATCCAGCGTCGCCTTCCTGCCGAATTTCTGGGCCCAGGTGCAGGAACAGTCCGGTGGTGCCGCGCCGATCGCGGCGTTCCTGTCCCGCGACAAGGTGTTTTTCACCCATGAGAACGACATCCAGGGCTTACAATTGCTGGAGCTGATCAGCGCCGATCTCAGCGACGTGCCCTACGTTATTTCGCCGGATCAGTATCGCTGGGAGAATGGCCGGTGGACGCTGTTCAAGCGCGTCGCCCGGATAGAGGCGCCCATCCACCATTAGAGCGTTTTGTTTTTGCGCATTCCGGACGGAAAATCGCTTAAACTAGCACGTCCTGATCGACGCGATCCTCTGCGCCGAAGAACTTCAGATAGCGCTCGACTTCCGCGGGTTCGCCCGTCGCCTTTTGCGGATTGTCCGAGAGCTTGACGGCCGGGCGGCCATTGGCCTCGATGACCTTGCAGACGATCGAAATCGGGTTGAGCCCCTTGAGCTCGACCGGCGCGCAGCCGGCGAAATCGTTGGTAAGGTTCGTGCCCCACCCGAAGCTCATGCGGACGCGGCCGTCGAAATGCTTGTAGGTATCGATGATCGCTTCGACATCGAGGCCATCGGAGAAGATCAGCAGCTTCTGGCGCGGATCGCGGCCCATCTTCTTCCACCAGTCGATGATCTTCTCGCCACCTTCGATCGGAGGGGCGCTGTCAGGGCGGAAGCCGGTCCAGTCAGCCACCCATTCGGGGGCATGACGCAGGAACGAGGCCGTGCCGAAAGCATCGGGCAGAACGACGAGAAGATTGCCGCCATAGAGACGGTTCCAGTCGCGCAAAACCTTATAGGGCGCCTTGCCGAGTTCCTCGTTGTTCTTGGCAAGTGCTGCCGCGACCATCGGAAGTTCGTGCGCGTTGGTGCCGACGGCCTCCAGATCCGAGTCCATGGCGAGCAGCACGTTGCTCGTGCCGGTGAAAGCATGCGGCACGCCTTCCTTCAACGCCTCGACGCACCAGCGCTGCCAGAGGAAGCTATGGCGGCGGCGGGTGCCAAAATCGGAGATGCGCAAGCCCGGCAGTTCCTTGAGACGATCCACCTTTTCCCACATCTTCGCCTTGGCGCGGGCATAGAGCACATCGAGCGTGAAAGGACCGAGCGCCTTCAACGCCGTGCGCGAGCGCAGCTCGTTGATGATGGCGAGAGCGGGAATTTCCCACATCGTCGTTTCTTTCCACGAGCCGTGGAAGTCGAGAATATATTGGCCGTCGCGCTTCGAAAGCTCGTATTCCGGCAGCTGGAAATTCGACAGCCAGGTGAGGAATTCCGGTTCGAAGATCTGGGCGCGGCCATAGAAGGAGTTACCGGCAAGCCAGATCATCTCCTTCTTGGAGAGCCTTAGCGTGCGGGCGTGATCGAGCTGTTCGCGCAGCTCCCTCTCATCGATCACCTCGGCAAGGCGGACGCTCTTGGTGCGATTGATGAGCGAGAAAGTGGCATCGACATCCGGATAGAGCTTCCAGATCATCTGGAGCATCAAGAGCTTGTAGAAATCCGTATCGATCAGGCTGCGGATGATCGGATCGAGCTTCCAGGTATGATTATAGACGCGGGTGGCGATATCCGTCTTGGTCATGTCGTTCCTGCCCCGTCTCCTGCCCTGCGGACGTCATGCTTCTCACCGGCTGGCAGGCCGGCACGCATATATAGTGCCTACAGTGCCCTGTTATCAAAAAATGTTGAGCGAAAGTCCAGTCACTGAAAGAAATTTGATACCAGACTTAACGGGTCGCGTATGGCGCAACAACCGGGACAAAAGTCCCGATTGCCGCCATCTCATGCAGGTTCAGTAACCCCGGCTGCGATCCACAAGGTGCTGCAGCGGCTCGCCACGCTCGAAGCGGGCGATCTGCTCCTCGACATGGCCCATCAGCGCCTTTTCCTCGGACACGGCGGAATCATGCGGCGTGATGATGACATTTTCGAGGTCCCAGAGCGGATCGCCCTTCGCCAGAGGCTCGACATCGAAGACATCGAGCGAGGCGCCGCCGAGGACGCCGGTGCGGATCGCCGATGCGATATCTGCCTGGACCTGGCTCTTGCCGCGTCCGGCATTGATGAAGACCGGCCTGGAAAGAGCGCCACCGCGGCGAAGCCTGGAAAAGAGCGAAGCATTGTAGATCCCGGTCGTTTCAGGCGTCAGTGGCAGCAGGCCGACGAGAATATCGGTCTGCGCCAGAAACGCATCCAGCTCGCCGGCATCGAAGGTCTGCATGCCATCGATCTGCTTCCTGTTGCGCGACCAGCCGATGACGTTGAAGCCCATGACCTTCAGCTTGGCGGCAGCATCGCAGCCGAGAACGCCGAGACCCATGACGCCGACGGTGACATCAGCTGCTTCGGGACCTTGCTGCTGGACCCACAGGTGCTGGCGCTGGTTTCTGAGATGCCCCTGAACATCGCGCAGATGCATGAGGCACTGCATGACGACCCATTCGCTCATGCGCGTCGTCAGGCTGCGGTCGACGAAACGGACCATGGGTATATCGGGCAGGCCGGCAATCGACATCATCGAATCGACGCCGGCGCCGCCGGAGAAGATGACCTTGAGATTGGGCGCCCGCTCGAAAAGATCGGCATCGGGCTTCCACAGAAGCGCGTAGTCGGCATGGCTGAGATCTGCACCCTTGCTGGAGGGGTCAGCCAGATTGATGCTGCCGCGATCGGCAAAAGCCGTTTCGAGCGCCTTGGCGACCGTCGCCGGACTGAATTTGAGATCGACGAGAACGGGGCTTTTGACCGGCATGGCGATGATCTTCACTGCTGAATGGTGACGGTGGGCACGGCTTCGATGTTGAAGGCGGCGGCGAGAAGCGCCTTGGTATAGTCCTCTTTCGGCGCGCGGAAAATATCCGCCGAGGCACCCTGCTCCACAACCTTGCCGAAGCGCATGACAATCATCTCGTTGGCGAGCGCCTTCACCACCCTAAGGTCGTGGCTGATGAAGAGATAGGCGAGGTCATGCTTTTTCTGCAGGTCGCGCAGGAGATCGACCACCTGCGCCTGCACGCTCATGTCGAGCGCCGAGGTCGGTTCGTCGAGCATGACGAAACGCGGCTTCAGCACCATGGCGCGGGCAATGGCGATGCGCTGGCGCTGGCCGCCGGAGAATTCGTGCGGGAAGCGCCAGCGGGTGGACGGATCGAGACCGACCTCCTCCAGCGCCCAGCAGACACGCTTGTCGCGCTCATCGGCGGAAAGCGACTTCTCGTGCACTTTCAGCCCCTCGGCGATGATCTCGCCGACCGACATGCGGGGGCTGAGCGATCCATAGGGGTCCTGGAAGACCACCTGCAGCTGGTTGCGCAGCGGCCGCATCTCGCGGAACGAATAGCCCGCTATATCCTTGCCGACGAAGGCGATGCGCCCCCGCGACGAAATGAGCCGGGCGAGAGCCAGGCCGAGCGTCGTCTTGCCGGATCCGGATTCGCCGACAACGCCGAGCGTCTGGCCGGCGCGGAGCTTCAGATCGATGCCGTCGACGGCCTTCACATGGTCGACGACCTTGCGCATGAAGCCGGCCTTGATGGGGAACCAGACGCGGATATTGCTGCCTTCCATGACCACGGGCTTGCCGGTGTCGCTGGTCGGCGGTTCGCCACGCGGCTCGGCGGCCAGCAGATGACGCGTGTATTCATGCTGCGGATTGGTGAAAACCTCTTCCACCAGACCGGTCTCGACGATGTGGCCCTTGGTCATCACGCAAACGCGGTCGGCGAACTTGCGGACGATGCCGAGATCATGGGTGATGAACAGCATCGACATGCCATGCACACCCTTGAGGTCGCGCAGCAATTCGAGGATCTGCGCCTGCACGGTCACATCGAGCGCTGTGGTCGGCTCGTCGGCGATCAGCAATTCGGGACGGTTGGCAAGCGCCATGGCGATCATCACGCGCTGACGCTGACCGCCGGACAGTTCATGCGGATAGGCCTTGAGACGCTTTTCCGGCTCGCGGATACCGACCTGGTTCAAGAGTTCCAGCGTGCGGCTGCGGGCGGCGTGGCCGGTCATGCCCTGATGCAGCGCCAGGATTTCGCTGATCTGCCGCTCGATCGAGTGGAGCGGATTGAGCGAGGTCATCGGCTCCTGGAAGATCATGGTGATGTCGTTGCCGCGCACGGCGCGCAGCTCGTTATCCGATGCCTTCAGCAGATCCTTGCCCTTGAACAGGATCTCGCCCGAGGGATGGCTGGCGGACGGATAGGGCAACAGCTTCAGGATCGAATTGGCCGAGACCGATTTGCCTGAGCCGGATTCGCCGACCAGCGCCAGGACCTCGCCCTTTCTTATATCGAACGAGATGTTGTCGACGGCAGTGGAGGTCTGCCCGCCTTGGTGAAAGGCGACCGACAGGTTGCGGACAGAGAGCAAGGGTGTGGTGTTTTCGCTCATCGGAACGTCTTCCTCGGATCGAAGGCGTCGCGCACCGCTTCGCCGGCGAAAATCAGCAGCGACAGCATGATCGACATGGTGAAGAAGGCCGAAAGCCCGAGCCACGGGGCCTGCAGGTTGGATTTGCCCTGGGCGATCATCTCGCCCAGCGACGGCGAGCCGGGCGGCATGCCGAAGCCCAGGAAATCCAGCGAGGTCAGCGTGGTGATCGAGCCCGACAGGATGAAGGGGACGAAGGTCAGCGTGGCGACCATGGCATTCGGCAGCAGGTGGCGATACATGATCGTGCGGTTGTTGACGCCGAGCGCCCGGGCGGCACGGACATATTCGAAATTGCGCGCCCGAAGGAATTCGGCGCGCACGACGCCGACAAGCCGGACCCAGGAGAACAGCAGCAATATGCCGAGCAGGATGAAGAAGCCGGGTGGCAAAACCGAAGCGATGATCAGCAGGATGTAGAGCTCTGGCATCGACGACCAGATCTCGATGAAACGTTGCATCAAGAGGTCCGTCCAGCCGCCGAAATAGCCCTGCAGCGCGCCCGCGCAAACGCCGATGAGAGCCGAGACGACGGTAAGCACGAGGCCGAACAGCACGGATATGCGGAAACCGTAGATCAGGCGGGCCAGCACGTCTCGCGCCTGATCGTCCGTGCCCAGCCAGTTGAGGTTGCTCCAGTTGCAATTCGGGTCGGCAGCACCTTGCGCATAGCCCGAGCAGCGTTGTTCCTTGCTCATCAACCAGAATGGCGGTGTCGGCGCGGACTTTCCTTGCGGAAGGTTGGAATTGGCGGTTTGATAGGAGTAATGGATCGGCGGCCAGATCATCCACCCATTGGCATTGATCTCGTCCTGAATGTCCTGGGCACGATAATCCGTCTGCGCCAGGAAGCCGCCAAATTTCTCTTCCGGATAATCGACGAAGACCGGTGCCAGGATCTCACCCTTGTAGGAAACAAGGATCGGCCGGTCGTTGACGATGAACTCCGCGCCAAGGCTGAGAACAAACAGGACAAGGAAGATCCAGAGCGACCAGTATCCGCGGCGGTTCGCCTTGAAATTCTGCCAGCGGCGCACGTTGGTCGGCGAGAACAGCCCCTTGCGCGGCGGCTTCACCGTGATCGGCGCCGTGGGATGATTGGCGGCGCCCATCAGATATCCCTCCGCTCGAAGTCGATGCGCGGATCGATCCAGGTGTAGATCAGGTCGGATACGAGGCTGACCACGAGGCCGAGCAGCGAGAAGATGAAGAGCGTCGCAAACACCACCGGATAATCACGCTGAACGACGGAGAGATAGCTGAGGCGGCCAAGGCCATCGAGCGAGAAGATGTTCTCGATCAAAAGCGAGCCGGTGAAGAAGGCGGAGATGAAGGCACCGGGGAAGCCGGCAATGACGATGAGCATGGCGTTGCGGAAGACATGACCATAGAGCACGCGCCGTTCGGTCAAGCCCTTGGCGCGGGCGGTGATGACATATTGCTTCTTGATTTCCTCGATGAAGGAATTCTTGGTGAGCAGCGTCGTGGTGGCAAAGGCGGCCAGCGACAGCGAGATCAACGGCAGCACCAGATGCCAGGCGTAATCGAGGATCTTCTGCCACCAGCTGAGATCGGCGAAATTATCCGAGACGAGGCCGCGCAGCGGAAACCAGTCAAAAAAGGAACCGCCGGCAAACAGCACGATCAGCATGATGCCGAAGAGGAAGCTCGGGACTGCATAGCCGATGATGATGATGCCCGAGGTCCAGATGTCGAAGGTCGATCCGTCCTGCACCGCCTTGCGGATACCGAGCGGGATCGAGATCGCATAGGAGAAGATCAGGATCCAGATGCCGAGTGAAATCGACACCGGCAGTTTCTGGGCAATGAGGTCGAGGACTGTCGTGTTGCGGAAGAAGCTCTCGCCGAAATCGAAGCGGATATAGTTCCACATCATCTGGCCGAAGCGCTCGAGCGGCGGCTTGTCGAAGCCGAATTGCTTCTCGAGCTTGGCGATCAGCTCCGGGTCGAGCCCCTGCGCGCCGCGATATTTCGAGCTGCTGTCATCGAAGGCCTGCTGGGCCAGCATATCGGTGCCACCGGACAGGCGTCCCGTGGCATTGTCGGCCTGGCCCGTCAGCTGTGCGATGACCTGCTCGACGGGGCCGCCCGGTGCAAACTGCACGATGGTGAAGGAAATCGCCATGATGCCGATGACGGTCGGAATCATCAGCAGGAGACGTCTTAGAATATAGGCGCCCATCAGCCCGCCCCCCCCTCAAAGAGGGGAATATTCCGCTTCGTCTCAATGCATCCGTCGATCAATTCATATTCCCTTCCGCCGGGCGCAGCCGGCGCAGTCATTTCAGCTTGAAACTATCCGAATCACAGCCCGAGCATTTGGAGCCAGCAGCCCCCTCATTGCAAGAGAGGCTCACTTTCCAGCGCTTTTTGACCACCAGACATCGGGAAAGCCAATCGAATAGTAAGGCAGTTCCGGCGGGTGCTCGAACTTGTCCCAATAGGCAATCTTGTTCGTCGTCCCATAAAACAGCGGGACAAGATAGTGATGGGCGAGCAGCACGCGATCGAGCGCCTTGGCGGCAGCGGTCTTTTCTTCGAGGGTCGCGGCAGAAACAAGCTTGCCTATCAATATATCGACACCCGGATCGGATATGCCGGCGTAGTTGCGAGAGCCTTGGCGGTTTGCAGAAGCCGAGCCCCAGTAATCGATCTGCTCGCTGCCGGGCGGCAGAGACGTGCCCCAGACGTTCCAGGTCGCATCATAGTCGAAGCTGCGAATGCGGTTGATGTATTGCGATGAATCGACCGTCCTGAGGGTCGCATCGATGCCGATGCGGCGCAGGTTCTGTACGTAAGGCAGGTTTGATCTTTCCATCGAAGGACTGCCGAGCAGGATTTCCATCTTGAAGGGCTGGCCGGTCTTTTCGTTGATCATGCGGTTGCCCTTCAACACATAACCCGCTTCCTTGAAAAGCTCGATCGCCTTGCGCAGATTATCCCGGGCCTTCTGTTGGTCGCCGCCGACCGGATTGGCATAGGGCGTGGTGAAAACCTCGGGCGGTACCTTGTCCTTGATGCTGTTCAGGATATTCAGCTCCTCGCCCGTGGGCAGCCCGGAGGAGGCAAGGTCGGTGCCGAAAAAGAAGCTGTTGACGCGTGTCAGCTGGCCAAAGGCAAGCGCCCGGTTCATCTCCTCGAAATCATAGGCGTAGTTCAGTGCCTCACGCACACGCTGATCCTTGAACTGATCGCGCCGGAGATTGAGCACCACCGCCTGCATGATGCCGACCGAGCGCAGCGAGTTGGGCAACTCGTCGCGCTTGACGCGGCCGTCCTTTACGGCCGGAAAATCATATGCGGTCACCCAATGGCTTGCTGACTGCTCCTGCCAGAAATCGGTGTTTCCGCTGCGAAAGGCCTCGAATTGCACATCCTTGTCGGCGTAGTAGGTGTAGGAAATCATCCCGAAATTGTTTTCGCCGACGTTAGCAGGCAGGTTTTTGCCCCAATAGTCGTCGCGCAGTTCATATCGGATCGACGAGCCTGCTTGCAAGGCGGCGATCTTGTAGGGCCCGGAGCCCATGACCGGTTCCAGTGTCGTGCGCGAGATATCGCGCGGCTTGCCATCCGGCCCGGTGCCTTCCCACCATTTTTTCGGCACGATCTGAAGCTGGCCGGCAATAAAGGGAAGCTCGCGATTGTTCTTTTCATCGAAATAGAAGGTGACATCCCTGTCGCCGGTCTTTTCCGCCCGCGTCACATGGGAATAGACACCCGTCGCCAAGGGATTGAGCTCCTTGGTACGATCGAAGCTGAAAACGACGTCATCGGGGGTAACGGGTGTACCGTCTGCCCATTTGGCCTCGGCCCGCAAGCGGAACGTCGCGCTCGATATATCATCGGGATAGGCCACGCCCTCGGCGAGCAAGCCATAGGAGGTCGCGATCTCGTCCTTGGACGATTGCATAAGCGTGTCGAAAACCATCGACAATCCACTGGCGGGGTTTCCCTTGAACAATACCGGATTGAGCGTGTCGAAGGTGCCTTCGGTCGACATCTTCAACTCGCCGCCTTTCGGCGCATCGGGATTGACATAATCGAAATGCTTGAAGCCGGGCTGGTATTTGAGATCGCCGATAATGGCGGTGCCGATGCGGAATTGCGGCTCTTCAGCTTGAGAAGCTACCGGCAAGGCCAGCAGGCACATGAAAGAAACGACCAAGCCTGCTTTCAACCGCGTCAATGCCATTCATGATCTCCCGATGATTTCTAGAGAATCAGCATAAGGCAAATGAGGGCAAAAAGCAGGACGCAATTGCTCATCTCTTTGGCATTAAGCCGTATGAGGCGTCTCGAAATCAGCTTTTGCAGGCGGCTTCTTCCAGGCGCTTGCGCAGCATCAGCCGTAATTCGCTAACGACGCGCCGATCCTCGGCAGCGTCCGGTTCGTTGGCGACGACGAGAGCGATGCGCAGCAGTTCAAGCACGATCCCCGACATCAGGCCGATATCGTCCGAAATCGGCGGCTGGGCGCGCCGCAGAATAGCGGCGATCAGCTCCTTCAGCTCGGCGCGGGAGCGTGCCTTGCGCTCCTTGGGAATATCGCGGCGCGCGCCGAGCACCGGGAATTCCGGAAATTCTTCGATGAATGCGCCAAGCACATCGAAAATCGCTTCGCCGCTATCGGCTGCGGAAAGGCCGGTGCTCTGCTCCGCCACCTCCCGAAGACCCGTCTTCAGCCGCTCCAGGCGATCGATATGCAGCGCCTCGGCGAGCAGGAGCTTTGTCGGGAAGAATTGATAGAGCGAGCCGATGGAGGACCGAGCCTCGGCCGCGATCTCCGTCATCGTTGCGGCGTCGTACCCCTTTCGGGCCAAGACCCTTGCAGCGGCCTCCAGCAGGATCACGACACGGTCATGGCCGCGCTGCCGCTTCGGTGTGCGCGTCTTCAATTCTTCACTTGATTTTTGTGAGGGCATCCTCATATTTTCCATTGCGAGGATATCCTCATATTTCTCTTGGAGCCCCCAATGCCACTTTACGACCCCCGGACCACCGCTCTCGTTTCCATCGACCTGCAGGGCCTGGTTCTCAGCCGCCAGCTCGCACCCTATTCCGCCCAGCAGATCGTCGACAACACGGTCGCCATCGCCAACAAGCTGAAGGCCGATGGCGGAACGACCGTCTTTGTCACGGTTGGATTTTCCCCGGACTATGCCGACGCTGTCAACCAGCCGACTGATGAAACCTTCACGCTTCCTCCTGGTGGCTTGCCGGCAGCCGCGCTGGCACCGCCCGCCGAAATTGCCGCGCTGACGCCTGACGTCGCGATCATCAAGCGCCAGTGGAGCGCCTTCTACGGCACCGAACTCGATCTGCAGCTTCGCCGCCGCGGCATCAAGACACTGATCCTGACCGGCGTCGCCACCAATTTCGGTGTCGAATCGACGGTGCGCGATGCCTATGCAGCAAATTATGCCGTCATCGTCGCCGAAGACGCCGTGACGACATTCTCGCAGGACATGCAGGACTTCGCCTGCATGAAGGTGCTGCCGCGACTGTCGCGCATTCGCAAGACGGCGGAGATTTTGGCGAACTGATCCACCTGCATTGACGGCCAGAATGGGCAAGCAGGTGGCCGTTAATCGGCCACCTGTGATTGTCGCGGATTAACTTGGACCATTTTTCGAGATAGTCTTGCCGCAAATCACTTCGGCCCGTTCCGACCGCCTTTCAAGGATATGCATGGTTTCCCCACTGGTTCGCACCTTCCAGACTATCGGCAAATTCTCCCTCGCCGCCACGCTCGGCATGGGCCTCATCGCCGGCGATGCGCTGGCGCAGCAGACGGCCCCCTCGCCCGGCAGCGCCAAGGCGATCTTCGGCGGCGTCACCCTTCCGACACAAGGACCATCGCAGTCGATCGGCTTCTATGCCAAGGGTTGCCTTGCCGGCGCGGTCGCGCTGCCCGCCGATGGTCCGACATGGCAAGCCATGCGCCTGTCGCGCAACCGCCGCTGGGGCAGGCCGGAGCTGATCGGTCTGCTCGAACGCCTGTCGCGCGATGCGGCAAAGAATGACGGCTGGCCGGGCCTGCTCGTCGGCGACATCTCCCAGCCGCGCGGTGGCCCGATGTTCAACGGCCATGCCTCGCACCAGATCGGCCTCGACGCCGATATCTGGCTGACGCCGATGCCTCAACGCAAACTATCGGCTGCCGATCGCGAAGCCCTGCCCTTCACCTCGATGCTCGCCAAGGACAAATTCCTGACGATCAACGACCGCGTCTGGACGCCGGCGCATGCCCGCCTGCTGATGCGCGCTGCAAGCTATCCCGAGGTCGAGCGCATCTTCGTCAATCCGGCCATCAAGAAGAAGATGTGCGACAGCTGGACGGGTGACCGCAGCAATCTCGGCAAGCTGCGCCCGGAATATGGGCACGACTCGCATTTCCACATCCGCCTCCGCTGCCCGGCAGGCTCTGTCGGCTGCACGGGCCAGGCGCCGGTCGCCGCCGGCGACGGCTGCGACAAGACGCTCGCCTGGTGGCTCGGGCCGGAACCCTGGGTAAAGCCGAAGCCCAAACCGAGTGACAAGCCGCCGGTAAAGCCGCGGGAGGTCATGGTTTCCGATCTTCCCAAGGCTTGCGAGGCCGTGCTGGCAGGGCCGCCGGTCGCCTCCGTGCGCGCCGCTACCTATGGCGCTAGAGGTGCCGGCGCGGCTGCCGAAATGGATATGATGCCCGCCTCCGGCAACACGCCGCCCGGCCAGATTCCACAGCAGTGAGGCAGGGGCAGTCCTTGCCCGAGCGGTCTTTCAAAGCTCATGCTCTTAGTATAGAAGGCGGATAAATCGATTGAAAGCACTGGGCGGAGCAAGGACTTCATGGCCGGCAGCAAATGCATCGCGCTGATCGCGCACGATCAGAAAAAAGATGCGATGGCGGAGTTTGCACGGCGCAATCAGGCAGCCCTTGCCGATTGGAACATCGTCGCAACCGGCACGACCGGTGGCCGCGTGCTCGACGCCTGTCCCGACCTCAAGGTTACCCGCTTGAAAAGCGGTCCGCTCGGCGGCGACCAGCAGATCGGTGCGCTGATCGCCACTGGCGAGATCGACATGCTCGTCTTCTTCATCGATCCCCTTACGCCCCTGCCGCACGATGTCGACGTGAAGGCATTGACGCGGCTTGCCGTTGTCTACGACATTCCGATGGCGCTCAACGAATCCACCGCCGAGCGGCTGATCAAAACACTGAATCATTAATCCGCCTTGCCGGCGGCAGACCACGGACCTGGCCATGCCCGAGCTCAATCACAGCGATGCCCCACTGCCTTTTCCCATCCTGATCGGCGATATCGGCGGGACGAATGCGCGTTTCTCGATCCTTGTCGACGCCGAAGCCGAACAGGAACATTTTCCGGTCGTGCAGACGGCGAATTTCGCGACGATCGACGATGCGATCAAGCAGACCCTCGAAAAGAGCAGGGTGCAGCCGCGCGCCGCGATCCTTGCCATGGCAGGCCCGGTGCAGGGTGACGAAATTCCGCTCACCAATTGTGATTGGGTGATCCGCCCGAAGACGATGATCGCCAATCTCGGCATCGAGGATGTGCTTGTCATCAACGATTTCGAGGCGCAGGCGCTGGCAATCTCCGACGTTGCCGACGAGCATCGCGAAACCATCGGCAAGGCCTCGGAAAACAAGAGCGCCTCGCGCGCCGTGCTCGGACCGGGCACCGGGCTTGGCGTTGCAGGCCTTGTCCATACCCAGCATCAGTGGATACCCGTGCCGGGTGAAGGTGGTCATATCGATCTCGGCCCGCGCACGAAGCGCGACCTGCAGATCTGGCCGCACCTGGAAACCATCGAGGGCCGCATCTCGGCCGAGCAGATCATCTGCGGCCGCGGGCTGCAGAACCTCTATCACGCCGTTTGCGCGGCCGATGGCATCGAACCGAGCCTGAAAGAGCCGGCCGATATCACCAACCATGCGCTTGCCGGCACTAATACACAGGCCGAGGAAACGCTGACGCTCTTCGTCACCTATCTCGGCCGCGTTGCCGGCGATATCGCGATGATCTTCATGGCGCGCGGCGGCGTCTATCTCTCGGGCGGCATCCCGCAGAAGATCCTGCCGGCGCTGCAGAAGCCGGAATTCCGCGCAGCCTTCGAAGATAAGGCGCCGCATACCGAAATGATGAAGACGATCCCAACCTATGTCGTCGTCAATCCGTTGGCAGCGCTTTCCGGCCTTGCCGCCTATGCCCGCAAGCCATCGAGCTTCGGGCTTGCGACCGACGGCCGCCGCTGGCGGCGTTGAGCGCTTTCAACAATGGATGGCGCGCTGAAACTTCCGGCAAGCCATGCCTTTTTGAAGCAGCGGCCTTCCTCTATAATGGGGTCGGCTTCAGGGCCGGCCTTAACCAGTGTGGCGGCCGTCCCTAGCCAAAGCCGTCCTAACTCTTTATAGAGCCGCGAAAGCATATGCCACATTCGGCTCGCTTGGTTTGAGACAGGAAGCCGATTTTTGAAATCGCCCGATACCAAAAAAACAAACGTCGACAGCGAAGCCATCTCCGGCATGCTGAAGCGCATCATCGCCGAAAATGGCCGTGATCATATCTGGGGCTATACCGTCGCCATCGCCTGCCTGATCCTCGTGGCGGCCTCGACGGCCTATATCGCCTACATCATGAAATGGGTCATCGATAAGGCCTTTGTCGATCGCGATCTCATCGATGCCTGGCTGATTTGCGGAAGCATCTTCGTTGTTTTCGTGGCGCGCGGTTTCGCCGGATATTTTCAATCAGTCATTCTGAGCAAAATCGGCAACAACATCATCGCCCGTTACCAGCGACGCCTCTACAATCACCTGATGTCCCTGTCGGTCGGCTTCTTCAACGAGGCCCGCTCGGCGCAGCTTGCGGCCCAGGTCAGCCAGAATGTCTCCGGCATTCGCGACGTCATGAACCTGACGATCACCTCGACGGCGCGCGACCTCCTGACCTTCGTGTCCCTGCTCGGCGTGATGATCTTCCAGGACCCGGTGCTGAGCATCGTATTCCTCGTCATCGCGCCACCGCTCTTCCTTGCACTTCGCTATATTTCCAAGCGCCTGCGCGCCGCGACACGCGAAGCAGTTGTTCTCAACAGCCACGTGCTTGGCGCCATGCAGGAGACCATCCAGGGCATTTCCATTGTGAAAGCATTCACGATGGAAAACGAGCTCGAGCGCAAGATCAACAAGCTCATCACGGCAGCCGAACACCGGCAGAACCGCATCGCCCGCCTCTCGGAGCGCAACGGACCGCTGATGGAAAGCGTCGCCGGCCTCGTGATTGCCAGCCTTTTTGCCTATGCAGCCTACCGATCGATTTACGACAACGTGTCGCCCGGCGTGTTCTTCTCCTTCGCCACGTCGCTGCTGCTCGCCTATGATCCGGCACGCCGTCTCGCCAAGCTACAGGTGCAGCTGGAGCGCGCCGTCGTCAACGCGCGGATGATCTACGAACTGCTCGACATGGAACCGCGCCAGCGCGACCTGCCGGATGCGAAGCCGCTCGTCGTCACTGAAGCCCGCATCGAATTCCGCGGCGTCCATTTTGCCTATGGCGACGACACCGTACTGGACGATGTCAGCTTCGTGGCGGAAGGCGGAAAGACGACGGCGCTCGTCGGCCCTTCCGGCGCCGGTAAGTCCACCGTCATCAATCTCATCCCCCGCTTCTACGACCCGAAGGCCGGCAGCATCCTCATTGATGGGCAGGATATCAGCCACATCACCAAGCAGTCGCTGCGCCAGCATCTCGCCTATGTCTCGCAGCAGCCCTACCTTTTCGAAGGCTCGATCCGCGACAATATTCGCTATGGCCGCCCCGAGGCGACCGACGCGGAGATCGAGGAGGCGGCCCGGCATGCCTACGCCCATGATTTCATCATGGCGCAGCCGCAGGGCTACGATACGCCGGTCGGCGAAAACGGCGTGACGCTCTCTGGCGGCCAGCGACAGCGCCTGTCGATCGCCCGCGCGCTGGTGCGCAACGCGCCGATCCTGCTGCTCGACGAAGCGACCTCGGCGCTCGATACGGAATCGGAAGCGGCCGTGCAGAAGGCGCTGGACGAAGCCATGAGCGGCCGCACGGTCGTCGTCATCGCCCACCGCCTCTCGACGGTGGTCCGGGCCGAGAAGATCATCGTCATGCAGAACGGACGCGTGGTCGAAGAGGGCAACCACGAGACGCTTGCAGAGGCCGATAATGGTCTTTACGCTCGCCTCAACAACCTTCAGCGGCCGGCCGTTTCCAGCAACTCCCGCAAATAAGACGATAGAGACGACATGAGCGACAATGCGATGAAGCTGGTGGTGGTTGGCGCGGCGGGCCGCATGGGACAGGCTCTGATCCGCCTCATTCATGCGACCGATGGCCTGACGCTGCACGCCGCCGTCGCCCGTCCCGGCTCCGCCTTCATCGGCAAGGACGCCGGCGAGATCGCCGGGCTGGGGCCGATCGGCGTCCCCGTGACCGACGATCCGCTTTCCGCCTTCCTGCATGCCGAAGGCGTCATCGATTTCACGACGCCGGCAACCAGCGTGACCTTTGCCGGGCTTGCCGCTCAGGCCCGCATCGTCCACATCATCGGCACGACGGGCTGCTCGGCCGAAGACGAAGCGAAGTTTCAGGCCGCCGCACGCCATGCCCGCATCGTCAAATCGGGCAATATGGGCCTCGGCATCAACCTTTTGAGCGTGCTGATCGAGCAGGCGGCACGCGCCCTTCCCTCGGCAGACTGGGATATCGAAGTGCTGGAGATGCATCACCGGCACAAGGTCGATGCGCCCTCAGGCACCGCACTTCTGCTCGGCCAGGCCGCAGCCAAGGGCCGCGGTATCGATCTCGACGACCATTCCGTGCGCGTGCGCGATGGCCACACCGGCCCGCGGCCCGCTGGCACCATCGGCTTTGCGACCTTGCGCGGCGGGAGCGTGGTCGGCGATCACTCCGTCATCTTCGCCGGTGAAGGCGAGCGCCTGACGCTGTCGCACAGTGCCGGCGACCGTTCACTGTTTGCGCGCGGCGCGCTGCAAGCCGCTCTCTGGGCGCGCGACAAGAAACCCGGCTTTTATTCCATGCTCGATGTCCTCGGGCTTTCCACACGTTGACCTGACCCCTGGAGCGGATCGGCACGGAACTGCCGATCCGCTCCAGCCTTTTATTGTCTCGCAATTCCGGACGGAAAACCGCTACAGACTTTTCCTGGAATTGTTTCATTAAGGAGAAATTTTATGAGCGGTACTCTCGTCCTCGTTCGCCATGGCCAGAGCGACTGGAATTTGAAGAATCTCTTTACCGGCTGGAAGGACCCCGATCTGACCGCGCTCGGCATCGAGGAAGCCAAGACGGGCGGCAAGGCGCTGGCCGATTACGGCATCAAGTACGACGTCGCCTTCACCTCGGATCTCACCCGCGCCCAGCACACGCTGAAGATCATCCTCGATGAAATCGGCCAGGCCGGTCTCGAGACCATCAAGGACCAGGCGCTAAACGAACGCGATTACGGCGATCTCTCCGGCCTCAATAAGGACGATGCCCGCGCCAAGTGGGGCGAAGAGCAGGTTCACATCTGGCGCCGGTCCTACGACGTGCCCCCGCCCGGCGGCGAAAGCCTGCGCGACACCGGCGCCCGTGTGTGGCCCTATTACCTGACGGAAATCCTGCCGCGCGTGCTCGCCGGCCAGAACGTGCTGGTTGCTGCCCACGGCAATTCGCTGCGTTCGCTCGTCATGGTTCTCGATCGCCTGAGCAAGGCACAGATCCTGGAGCTCAACCTCGCGACCGGCGTACCGATGGTCTACAAGCTCAAGGCCGACTCCACCGTCGCCTCGAAGGAAGTCCTCGGCGACATGTCGGGCGCTCATTGAGTGACTGAAAGAAGCGCCACCCCTCACACGCTGAATGGTTGAGGGGTGGAAAATGCAGCGAAATGTGTTACACAGCACTGCATATGTAACACATAGGCTTGATATGACGGACGCTACATTTACGTTTCGGGTTGAAGAAGACTTGAAGTCCGCCTTCAGCGAGGCTGCAAAAGCACATGATCAAACCGGGGCGCAATTGCTTCGAGGCTTCATGCGCGACTATGTGAAACGGCAGCAAGATGCAGCTGACTATGACGCATGGTTTCGCCAGCAGGTTCAGGCTGGTCTCGTTTCCGCCAATGCAGGCAATCTCATCCCCGCCGATGACGTCGAAGCCGAATTCGCTGCCTTGCGAGAAGAAACACGCCGCAAGCTCGGCGGCAAATCTTCGTGAAACTTGCCTGGACGCCCGAAGCAAGAGCCGACCGACGCGCAATCTATACCTTCATCGAGGCAGAAAATGCCGTAGCGGCACTTGCGCTCGACGAACTCTTCGCAAAACGGTCAACGCAGCTTATTACACATCCGATGACGGGACGACCCGGCCGCGTATCCGGGACCCGAGAACTCGTCGTGCATAGAAACTATCTGCTGATTTACGATCTTGCGGATGAGACAGTGCGAATAATCCGCATTCTTCATGCCGCACAGCAATGGCCGCCGAACGACTTTGAGCCTGCTTCCTAGTTCCGACCTCAATTCTCGATCGTGAACCGCACCCTGTCGGCGGCGAAGCGGGAGATCGAATATTGTACGGGTACATTGTCGAGATCGGTGTTCAGCGCCTGGGTGATCAGCACGATGGCCCCTGGCGATAGCTGGAGATCGGCGAGATCGTTCTCGTCGGCATGCGTTGCCGTAATTTCAGTCACCATTCGCACATAGTCCGGTACGCCGAACTCGCGAAACGCCTTGGTGATCGATCCCATCGCGCGATAGGTCTCGGCGATCCCGCCGAAACGGTCGGCCGGAAACCAGCTGGTGGCGCGCGATACCGGACGATGATCGGCCTGGCCGAGCGTTTCCAGACGCACGAGCGGCGCGCCGGTCTTGATCCTGAGGTGCCGGGCCAATTCCGCGCTTGCCGCCTCCTCGCCGGTGCCGAGCAGAACGCTGCGTGTCTCGCGCACCTGGTCGCCAATGCCCTGCGAAAATCGCGTCCGCTTCGAAATCGGGAAGCTCAAGCGTTCCTTGCGCTCGATCAGCGTCCCCCGCCCCTGCACGGCCCTCACGATACCCTCCTGCGCAAGTGCCGCGAGCGCGCTTCGGATGGTGTGCCGGTTGACGCCGAACTGCAGCGCCAGCGTCGTTTCCGGCGGCACCATGCCGCTTTCATCAAAGTCGCCGTGGTTGATCGAGGTGCGAATCCGGTCGGCGATCTGCCGCCAGAGCGCCACGCCTGTTTGCCGCTGTATCTTCTGCCCTGCCATTTCGCCCACTCGCCCTGTCACACGCTTGTCACGACTCACTAATAGATATAATCCTATCTTGTATGGTTGTCTATATCAATAGACATTTAAAGGAAGATGCGATGAATTCAGCACAGAGGCAGGAAGCGGCCGCACAGGAGCGCCGGGAGCGCAAGCGCGTTGCCGATCTCTTGGCGCAGGCCCAGCGCGACGAGCTTGACGCGGCCTGGGAAGCATTGCCGAGCAAGCCGGCGGTGCAGCCGGTGCGCGGCCCGGAAACCGGGCTTGTCATGGTGCGCGGCCGCATCGGCGGCGGCGGCTCTCCCTTCAACCTGGGCGAGGTCACGGTGACGCGCGCCACCATCCGGCTGGCATCCGGCACGATCGGCCACGCGCACGCGCTCGGCACGGATCGCGAGAAGGCACGGCTTTCGGCCATCTTCGATGCCCTCTGGCAGCAATCGGCCACCAAGGAATTCGTCGAGAAGGCGATCCTGCGGCCGGTCACTGAGCGCATCGCAGACTATGATCGCAAGCGCGCCGAAGAAACAGCTGCCACCCGCGTCGATTTCTTCACCATGGTTCGCGGAGAAGACTGATGAGCATCACCACCCCCTCCACCTTCAGCAATGATGCTTTGATCGGCGGCTTTACAGATCCGGTGTTCGACGCTCAAAGCGTCTTCAAGATGATGATGGACGCGATGGCGCGCCCGGGCATCCTGCAGACCGTGACAGCCGACATTGCTCCGCCTGCGCCGCTCGGCATCGCTGCCGGCGCGATCGGGCTCACCCTTTGCGACCATGATACGCCGGTCTGGCTTTCCACCAGCCTCGGACGATCGAGCCTGCCGGAATGGCTAAGCTTCCATACTGGCGCCCCCATCATCCAGGAACGGCTGGAAGCGCATTTTGCCTTCATCGAGGCAGGCATGGCGCTTTCCTCCTTCAACCAGTTCGGCATCGGCACCCAGGAATATCCCGACCGTTCGACGACGCTCGTGCTGGAAATCCAAAGCCTCGAAGGCGGCAAGGAACTGGCGCTTTCCGGTCCCGGCATCAACGGCCTCAGCATGATCGCCCCGATCGGACTGCCCGATGCATTCCTGCGCATCTGGAACGACAATCGCGCGCTCTTCCCGCGCGGCGTCGATCTCGTTCTGACGGCCGGCCGGCAATTTCTTTGCCTGC
Organism: Rhizobium sp. AC27/96; assembly: GCF_001692325.1. Lineage (GTDB taxonomy): Bacteria > Pseudomonadota > Alphaproteobacteria > Rhizobiales > Rhizobiaceae > Rhizobium. Next base: position 199,058 of record NZ_LXKN01000073.1, read on the forward strand.
CGCGTACCACCAAGATCACCGCGACGGAGTTGTGACATATGTATGTTGCCGTTAAGGGTGGCGAAGCCGCCATCGCCAATGCTCACCGGCTGCTGGCCGACCGTCGCCGCGGCGACCGCTCGCTGCCGGCTGTCGGCATCGACCAGATCGTCGCGCAGCTTGCCCTGGCGGTCGATCGCGTCATGGCCGAAGCCTCGCTTTTTGACCGCGCGCTGGCGGCACTTGCCGTTCGCCAGGCGCGCGGCGACATGATCGAAGCGATCTTTCTGCTCAGAGCCTACCGCACGACGCTGCCGCGCTTCGGCTATTCCCAGCCGCTTGATACGGCCGCGATGAAAATCGAGCGCCGCATCTCCGCCACCTACAAGGACCTGCCGGGCGGCCAGCTTCTCGGCCCGACTTTCGACTATACGCACCGCCTACTCGATCCCAGCCTACTCACGGACGAGCAGGTGGACGAGCCGATGCAGCGGCCGGCCGAACAGGGCCGCGTCATGCGCGTCTCGGAAATCCTCAGCCAGGAAGGCCTGATCGAGGGCGACGGCAATATGCCCCTCGACCACGAGATCGGCGACCTGACGCGCGAGCCGATGGAATTCCCGATGACCCGCGACCTTCGCCTGCAGGCGCTTGCCCGCGGCGACGAAGGATTCCTGCTGGCGCTCGGCTATTCGACCCAGCGCGGCTATGGCCGCAACCATCCGTTCACCGGCGAAATCCGCATCGGCGAAGTCGAAGTGGAATTCGACGTGCCGGAACTCGGTTTTGCCGTCTCGCTCGGCCGCATCCAGGTGACCGAGTGCCAGATGGTCAACCAGTTCGCCGGCTCGGCCAAGGCACCGCCGCAATTTACCCGCGGCTACGGGCTGGTCTTCGGCCAGAGCGAGCGCAAGGCCATGGCCATGTCGCTGGTCGACCGGGCACTGCGCGCCGAAGAACTCGGCGAGGACATTACGGCGCCGGCACAGGACGAGGAATTCGTCATCTCGCATTCCGACAACGTGCAGGCGACCGGCTTCGTCGAGCATCTGAAGCTGCCGCATTATGTCGACTTCCAGGCCGAACTCGACCTGGTGCGGCGCATGCGCCGCGATTTCGAGGCCGCTCGCGAAAGCGGCATGGATCCCATGACGGAGGCAGCCGAATGACCGAACTGGCCACCTACAATTTCGCCTATCTCGACGAACAGACCAAGCGGATGATCCGCCGCGCCATCCTGAAGGCGATCGCCATTCCCGGCTATCAGGTTCCCTTCGCCTCGCGCGAAATGCCGATGCCTTACGGTTGGGGCACCGGCGGCGTGCAGCTGACGGCGGCCATTATCGGGCCGCACGACGTGCTGAAGGTCATCGACCAGGGTGCTGACGACACGACCAATGCCGTCTCGATCCGCGCCTTCTTCCAGAAGGTTGCCAACGTCGCCGTCACCACGCGCACCGACGAGGCGACGATCATCCAGACGCGTCACCGCATCCCGGAAGCCAAGCTCGGCCCGAACCAGGTGCTCGTCTATCAGGTGCCGATCCCCGAACCGCTGCGTTTCCTCGAACCGCGCGAGACCGAGACCCGCAAGATGCACGCGCTCGAGGAATATGGCCTCATGCATGTGAAGCTCTACGAGGACATTGCCCGCAACGGCCGCATCGCCACCACCTATGCCTATCCGGTCAAGGTTGCCGGCCGTTACGTGATGGACCCGTCGCCGACGCCGAAGTTCGACAATCCGAAAATGCATCTGTCGGACGCGCTGCAGCTGTTCGGCGCCGGTCGTGAAAAGCGCATCTATGCCGTGCCGCCATACACCGAAGTGGTGAGCCTCGATTTCGACGATCATCCGTTCGAGGTGCAGCGTTTCGACAAGCCCTGCGCCCTTTGCGGCGCCGAGCAGGTCTATCTCGACGAGGTGATCCTCGACGACAAGGGCGGACGCATGTTCGTCTGCTCCGACACCGATTTCTGCGAAGACCGTCGCGCCCATGGCCATGTCGGGTCGATGCTTGCAGCCGATGGATTGCCTGGTAGCAAGGAGGCTGCCGAATGACCGATACACCGCTTCTGAAAGTCAAGGACATCTCGAAATTCTACGGCAGCCGCATCGGATGCCGTGACGTGTCCTTCGAGCTCTGGCCGGGCGAAGTCCTCGCCATCGTCGGCGAATCCGGCTCCGGCAAGACGACGCTGCTCAACTGCATCTCGACCCGGCTGCTGCCGACGACCGGCAGCGTCGAGTATCACATGCGCGACGAAACCTATCGTGACCTGTTCCGCATGAGCGAGGCCGAACGGCGCTTCCTGATGCGCACCGACTGGGGCTTCGTGCATCAGAACCCGGCCGACGGCCTGCGCATGACGGTGTCTGCCGGCGCCAATGTCGGCGAGCGGCTGATGGCCATCGGCAATCGCCACTACGGCAACATCCGCAACACCGCCGTCGACTGGCTGGAGCGGGTGGAAATCGACGCCGACCGCATCGACGATCAGCCGCGCGCCTTCTCCGGCGGCATGCGCCAGCGCCTGCAGATCGCCCGCAATCTGGTGACCGGCCCGCGCCTGGTGTTCATGGACGAGCCGACCGGCGGCCTTGACGTTTCGGTGCAGGCCCGCCTGCTCGATCTGGTGCGCGGCCTCGTCAACGATCTCGGCCTGTCAGCCATCATCGTCACGCACGACCTCGCCGTCGCCCGGCTTCTGTCGCACCGCATGATGGTGATGAAGGACGGATATGTCATCGAGCATGGTCTAACCGACCGCGTGCTCGACGATCCGCGCGAACCCTATACGCAACTGCTCGTCTCTTCGATCCTGCAGGTCTGAGGAAATATCATGGCAACCCCACTCGTCGTTTCCGAAGTCTTTAAAAGCTTCACCATGCACCTGCGTGACGGCCTGCGCCTGCCCGTCGTCGCCGATGTCTCGTTCTCGGTCGCTGCGGGCGAATGTGTCGTGCTCGGCGGCCCGTCCGGCATCGGCAAGAGCTCGCTGCTGAAGATGATCTATGGCAATTACGCCGTAGACAACGGCCAGATCCTGGTCACGCACAAGGGCAAGATCGTCGATCTCGCCACCGCAGATCCGCGCACCGTGCTTGAAGTGCGCCGGCAGACCATGGGCTATGTCAGCCAATTCCTGCGCACCGTGCCGCGCGTCGCCGCCATCGATGTCGTCGCCGAACCGCTGCTGGCTCGCGGCGTGGCGGCAGCCGATGCCCGCGAAAAGGCAGCCGGCCTGCTTGCGCAGCTGAACCTTCCGCAGGAGCTTTGGCAACTGCCGCCCGCCACCTTCTCCGGCGGCGAGCAGCAGCGCGTCAACATCGCGCGCGGCTTCATCACCGACCACGCCATCCTGCTCCTCGACGAACCGACGGCATCGCTCGACGCCCGCAACCGGGCTGTCGTCGTCGACATGATCGAACAGAAGAAGGAAGCCGGCGTCGCGCTTCTCGGCATCTTCCACGACGAGGAAGTGCGCGAAGCCGTTGGCAGCCGCATTCTCGACGTCTCGCAATTCTCGCCGCGAAAGGCAGCAGCATGAGCCGCAAGCTGGGCGAGACGCCCTTCATAAGCCCGACGGCCAGCGTCAACAATTCGACGCTCGGCCGCTATACCGAAGTGTCCGACCGCTGCCGCATCGATGAAGTCGAGATCGGCGACTATTCCTACATCATGCAGGACGGCGCGGTCTGGTGCGCAACCATCGGCAAGTTCGTCAACATCGCCGCTGCCGTGCGCATCAACGCCACCAACCACCCGACTTGGCGGGCGACGCTGCACCATTTCACCTATCGCGCCGCCGACTACTGGCCGGATGCCGATATGGAAACCGACTTCTTCAGCTGGCGCCGCGAGAACCGTGTCGTCATTGGCCATGACGTCTGGATCGGCCACGGGGCGACGGTGCTTCCGGGTGTCACGGTCGGCAACGGGGCCGTCATCGGCGCGGGCGCCGTCGTCTCCAAGGATGTTGCACCCTATGCGATCGTCGGCGGCGTACCCGCCAAGCTGATCCGCGAACGCTTCACCGCCGAGGTCGGCGCGCGCATGGACAAGCTTGCCTGGTGGGATTGGGAACACGACCGGCTGCGCACGGCGCTCGCAGATTTCCGCGCGCTTTCGGCAGAGGATTTTCTGGATCGCTACGACGCCTGAGGACGGTTTTCGCCCAAACCGGACTTGCACGGGGCCGACGGGCGTTTCAGCCTTAGTCGATCTGTCGAGCCCGAGTTTAGGGGAGGCCTCTTCATGGCAAAGCAGTTTTCCAGCATCGACGACCGGCTGCGCGATTTCATCGCGCGGCAACACATCTTCTTCACGGCATCCGCGGCCGCTAATTCGCGGGTCAATGTCTCGCCGCGCGAGACGCTATGCCTGCGCATCATCTCACCGAATACCGCCATCTATCTCGACCGCACCGGCAGCGGCAACGAAACCTCCGCCCATATGAAGGCCGATGGCCGGCTGACCATCATGTTCTGCGCGATGCAGGGGCCGCCGATGATCCTGCGCCTCTATGGCCGTGGCAGGATCATCCATCGACCATCCCCCGAATACCGCGAATTGCTGCACGCACATTATGCCGGAGACGAGCCGCTTGGCGCGCGGCAGATCGTGTGGCTGGACATCGATCTCGTGCAGACGTCCTGCGGTTTCGGCGTGCCGCTCTTTTCCTATGAAGGCGAAAGACCGAGCCTTGATCAATGGGCCAAAGCCAAAGGTCCTGATGGTATTGAGGAATACCGGCGCGAGAAGAATCTCCTCAGTATGGATGGTTTGCCGACGGGCTTATTTGACGGCTAAAGACAAGCAAAGCTCTCAGCCGGCTAATATTGCAAAATCGGCGAGAATTGTAACAGCACTTACATAAAACTGACATTGGAGCTTCATGAAGCGGGACTAATCGGTTGCCTTGTGGTTGGCGCCAATCCCCTCGAAACTCCTTTCGAGGCAGGGTCATGCGCCCATTCTTAGCACCGGTACCGCTGAAATTTTTGCAGCCCGGCAGCCGCGAAAGGGAAGCACTATGTTCGAACTCAGGAACGTCTCGCGCCGGTTTGGCAACAAGCTCGCTGTCGATTCCGTGACTTTGGACATTCCGCAAGGACAGATGGTCGGCGTCATCGGCCGCTCCGGCGCCGGCAAGTCGACCCTGCTGCGCATGATCAACCGTCTGGCCGATCCGAGCTCCGGCTCCATCCACTTCTCCGGCGTCGAGGTTTCGAAGCTCCGGGGCCGCGCGCTGCGCAGTTGGCAGCGCGACTGCGCCATGATCTTCCAGCAGTTCAACCTGGTGCCGCGCCTCGACGTGCTGACCAACGTCATGCTCGGCCGCCTCAACCAGCGCTCGACCATCATGAGCCTTCTGTCCGTCTTCACCCGCGAAGAGCGCATCGAAGCCATCGCCGCGCTGGAACGCCTCGGTATCGAGCAGACGGCACTGCAAATGGCCGGCACGCTTTCCGGCGGCCAGCAGCAGCGCGTCGCCATCTGCCGCGCCTTGATGCAGCAACCGAAAATGATGCTCGCCGACGAGCCGATCGCCTCGCTCGATCCGCTCAATGCCAAGATCGTCATGGACGCGTTGCGCGACATCAACGAGCGCGAGGGCATCACCGTCATCACCAACCTGCATACGTTGGATACGGCCCGCAACTATTGCGAACGCATCATCGGCATGGCGGCCGGCAAAGTCGTCTTCGACGGCAAGGCATCCGAACTGACGGCGGCGGCCGTCAAGGAAATCTACGGCACCGACAAGGATGGTGCCGGGATCGACGAAACCATGACGTCGACATCAATCAATTTAGCCGATCCGGCCGCACAGGCAGCGGCCATCGAATCTGCCGGCCCGCAACCGCTGGCACTGGCCGGTCTCTGAGAGGGACCGGGATCGAGAGCCCGCGTCAAGGGCACATTCTTCTAGACCGAACGTATCCGGGGACACCGGTTAATCAGGAGACGAACCCAATGTTGAAGAAGACTCTTCTCGCAGCTACGGCGCTTCTCGCGCTCGCTGGCGGCGCCGCAGCTCAAGACCTCAAGGAATTCCGCGTTGGTATTCTCGGTGGCGAAAACGAAGCCGACCGTCTGCGCAACTACGCCTGCCTCGCCGACCACCTGAAGAAGGAATTCGGCTTCGAGAAGGTATCGCTGTTCCCGGCCGCCGATTATGACGGCGTTATCCAGGGCCTGCTCGGCGGCACGCTCGACTTCGCAGAACTCGGCGCTTCCGGCTACGCAGCCGTTGCCATCAAGGACCCGAAGGCCGTTACCCCGATCCTGACGACCCAGCAGACCGATGGCTCGACCGGCTACTACTCGATCGGCCTCGCTCTGAAGTCCTCCGGCATCAAGACCATCATGGACGCCAAGGGCAAGAAGCTCGGCTACGCCGATCCGGACTCCACCTCGGGCTACCTCGTTCCGCTCACGCAGATCCCGAAGACCACCGGCGTTCCGAACGACAAGTTCTTCGCCTCGACCCAGTTCAACGGCGGTCATGAAAACAACCTGCTCGCCGCTTACGACGGCAAGGTCGACGTTGCTGTCGACGACTCCTCGGGCGTTGGCGATTTCAAGGACGGCTTCACCTCCGGTACCTTCCGCAAGGAAGTCGACAAGGGTGCAGTCGACCCGAACAAGCTCGTCGAAGTCTGGCGTTCGCCGCTGATCCCGAACGGCCCGCTGGTCGTCCGCAACGCTCTCGGCACCGAATGGCAGGCAAAGCTCTCGGACTTCTTCATGAAGCTCCCGACGGCTGACGCCAAGTGCTTCAACGCCATCGAAGGCGGCGACTTCAAGGGTTACGTCAAGGTTACCCCGGATTTCTACAACGCCGTTATCGACGTTCGTAAAGCTGCCATCGGCGGTTGATCCGCATTCCAATGACTGGGCGGCCGGCAACGGCCGCCCTTTTGCTATCACAAGGGCAGAATTCATGACGATTGCCGATACGCAGCTAAAGATGCAAACGGTGCCGCAGAGCGCCAAGGATATCGGTGACGCCTGGAGCAAGATGGTCGCCCGCCGCCGCCTCTATACCGGCATCGGCCTGCTCATCCTGTTCATCGCCTTCGTCAGTTCCGTCCGCTTTGCCGATGAAAGCAATGCCGGGCATTTCTTCGACCGCCTGCCGCATCTCTTCGATTTCCTGAGCTGGCTCATCCCCAAGGATTGGGCCGATGTCTATCGGGCACTGTTCGACCTGCCGAGCCCCAACGGGGCAAACGGCGTCGGCGGCGAGGAATTCAACTTCCCGCTCGGCCGCGTCTATGTCTGGGGCGATTTCTATATTCCCGAATATTTCGAGCTGATGATCATCACGATCAACGTGGCGCTGGTGTCGACCATCGTCGGCTTCATCTTCGCAGTCCCCTTGAGCTTCTTTGCCGCGCGCAACCTGTCGCCATCCCATCCAGTCCGCCTGGTGACGAAGCGCATCATGGAACTCCTGCGCGCCTTCCCGGAAATCGTCATTGCCGGCCTGTTTTCGGCGATCCTGTCGATCGGCCCGATCGCCGCGATCATCGCCGTCGGCCTGCACACGATCGGCGCGCTCGGCAAGCTATTCTACGAAGTGGTCGAGAATGTCGACATGAAACCCGACGAGGGCATGCGCGCCGTCGGCGCGAGCTGGACCGAGCGCGTCCGCTTCGCCGCCCTGCCGCAGGTCCTGCCGAACTTCATGTCCTATGCGCTCTTGCGCCTCGAGATCAACGTTCGCGCCTCCACCATCATCGGCGCCGTCGGCGGCGGCGGCATCGGCGAGGAGCTGAAGCTCTCGATTTCGCGCGGCTTCGGCGCCAAGACGGTGGCGCTCGTGCTGCTGCTCTTCGTGACCATCATCGCCGTCGACCAGTTTTCCGCATGGCTCCGCCGCCGCCTCGTCGGCGAGCATGCCTTTCTTTTGCAGCATTGAGGTTGACCATGTCCGTCATCGACGCCGGCCGTATGCAGGAAATCGAAGCGCGCTATCCGGAGGTCCTTCACCGGTCTTTCCGCCAGCGCTTCGGCGCGCTGATGATGTTCATCGGCGTCATCCTTTATGGCTTCTATGCCGTCTGGTTCTTCGATCTGCCGAAAGTCATCGCCGAGGCGCATTGGGAGCGCGTCGGCATCTATCTCAGCGAATGGATCAGCTATGACGTGCAGCCGGAATTCCGCATCTCCGGCGACAAGATCAGCATCAAATATCCGCGCTTCTCGCCGCTGGGCGACAATCCAAACCCCGACTGGGTGAAGACGAACCCCGATGGCAGCATGACGGTTTCCGTCAGCGGTACGAGCCGCACGGTCACGATCACCAAGACGCAGGCTATCGTGACGGCGCATGGCATCACCATCCCGATCGATGTTACCGGCGATACACCGAAGCTTGTCGGCTCTGAGCCTGTTCCCGCCTGGATGACGGTCTATGACGACAATATCCTGGTCAATCTTGGCTTTGCCGGCGACGCCAGCATTTCCTCTGATCGCGTGAAGATCCGCAAGCGCTTCATCGGCTGGGCGAATTTCGTCTTCGACACGCATTCGCCCTTCTTCGACAAGCCGGCGAGCGAGGTCCTCGGCCTGATCGTTTCCGGACCGAGGCTGGACCCCGCGCAATCCAATCTGTCGCTGGCCTTCGACAATATCTGGAACAACGGCGCCTGGCAGCACGGCGATGTCTGGACCAAGCTGTTCCAGACCATCGTCATGGCTTTCCTCGGCACGCTGCTCGGCTCGCTCGCGGCCTTCCCGCTCGCCTTCCTAGCGGCCCGCAACATCACGCCGAACCGGCTGCTCAATCAGGTGCTGAAGCGTTCCTTCGACTTCCTGCGCTCGGTCGACATGCTGATCTGGGCGCTGTTCCTGACCCGCGCCTTCGGCCCCGGACCGCTCGCCGGCAGCGGCGCGATCTTCCTCACGGAGACCGGCACGCTCGGCAAACTCTATTCCGAAGGCCTTGAGAACATCGACAACAAGCCGCGCGAAGGCGTGAAATCCACCGGCTCGTCGACGATCCTGGTGCATCGCTACGGCATCATGCCGCAGATCGTGCCCGTCATCGTCAGCCAGACGCTCTATCAGTGGGAATCCAACGTGCGCGGCGCGACCATCATAGGCGCAGTCGGCGCGGGCGGTATCGGCCTTAAACTCTGGGAAGCGATGCGCACCAATGCCAACTGGGAAAACGTCGCCTACATGGTGCTGCTGATCCTGCTGGTGGTCTTCCTGTTCGACGCCGCATCCAATGCCCTGCGCTCCCGCCTGATGGGCACGCGGGTTAAATAAAAAACAGCGAGAAAAATCTCCAGAGATCATCATTTTGTCACGGGAATCCGGTAGCGCAGGCCCGGCAAGACCGTATCGGCCGAACCGGATTTAGCCGGATTCGCCCCGACGCTGCCTTGCTGCTCTTGCGGTTTGCGGCAAATCACCCAACAGTGTCTCGCGCAGCCGATTTTTCCAGGGAATACAGCCTTGCGCTATGCTCTTTATTTCACGCCGCCCAAAGACGATCCTTTGACGTCACTCGCTGCTCGCTGGCTGGGTCGCGATGCATTTTCCAATGAGATTTTTTCCGACATGGCGATCGGCCCGGTACCGGACGGTCATGCCGAACTGACCGCCGATCCGCGCCGCTATGGCTTCCACGCCACGCTGAAGGCGCCTTTCGAGCTTGCGGCCTCGGTGAACGAACGCGACCTGCTCGAGGTTGCCGCCGATTTCGCTGCGCATACCAAGGCATTCGTCATTCCGGAACTGGTGCTTGGCCAGCTCGGTCACTTCTTCGCCCTCGTACCGGGTTCGCTCTACCAGCCGCTACAGGATTTCGCCTCGAACGTCGTGAAGAGCTTCGAACCGTTCCGCGCGCCGCTTTCGCAATATGACATCGCCCGCCGCAACCCGGAGGAGATGACCGAACCGCATCGCGCCAATCTGCTGCGCTGGGGCTATCCCTACGTCAACGACGAGTTCCGCTTCCATATGACATTGACGGGGCGCGTCCCAGCCGAGCGCCAGGCTGAAATGCACGGGGTTCTGCGTCAGCGTTTCGCCGACCATACCGGCAAGCCGCTCAACATTTCCGGCCTCGCCATCTTCGTCGAAGAAGAGCGTGGGGCACCCTTTACCGTCCGTTCCTGGCTGCCGCTTGCCGACGCCTAATCATGAAAGACCTGACATGACCAAAGAAACCGTCCTCTCCAATGCCCGTATCGTCCTCGAAGACAAGATCGTCGAAGGCTCGGTGCTGATCCGCGACGGACGCATTGCCGGCATCTCCGAAGGCAAGTCCGAGATCGGCGAGGATTTCGAGGGCGATTTTCTGATCCCCGGTCTGGTCGAGCTGCATACTGACCATCTGGAATCCCACTATTCGCCGCGTCCGGGCGTGCGCTGGAACAAGACGGCAGCCATTCAGGCGCATGACGCCCAGATCGTCACCTCAGGCATCACGACAGTATTCGATTGCCTGCGCATGGGTTCGGACGAAGACGGCGGTTTCGAAAAGGGCGAGATGCGCGATATGGCAGACGCCATTCAGGCGGCCCAGCGCGAAGACCGGCTGCGCGCCGACCACCTCATCCACCTGCGCTGCGAGGTCTCCTCCGACAACGTGCTCGACCACTTCCACGACTTCGAGAAAGACGCCTATGTCCGGCTCGTCTCGCTGATGGACCATGCGCCCGGCCAGCGTCAGTTCCAGACCATGGATCAATACATTTTCTACTATCAGAAGAAGCGCGGCCTCAGCGACGAGGTCTTTGCCCGTTTCGTCGCCAAGCGCCAGGAAGAATCGGCCAAATATGCCAAGCCGCACCGCGATGCGATCTCCAAGGTCTGCTCCGAGCGCGGCATCACCATTGCCAGCCATGACGACGCGACGCTTGCCCATGTCGACGAAGCCGTCGCCTATGGCGTCCGCCTGGCGGAATTCCCGACCAGCATCGATGCCGCCAAGGCATCGCATGGCGCCGGCATGAGCGTGCTGATGGGCGCCCCGAACATCGTGCGAGGGATGTCGCACTCCGGCAATATCGCCGCCCGCGATCTGGCCGAACTCGGCGTGCTGGACGTACTCTCCTCCGATTATGTGCCGCTCAGCCTGCTGCATGCCCCATTCATCCTCGCCGACGAAGTCGAGGGAATCTCGCTGCCGCAGGCCATCGCCATGGTCACGGCAACACCCGCAAGAACGGTGAGCCTGAACGATCGCGGCCGCATCGCCGAGGGCCTGCGCGCCGATCTGGTTCGCGTTCGCCGCGATCATGGTGTGCCGGTCACGCGCGCGGTCTGGCGGGAAGGACGTCGAGTCGCATGAGCGCGGACGCCAACATCAAGCCGGCTAATGACGGCCTGCCGGATGCAGCCGCAGGCGTCATGGCCGTTGTCGTTGGCCCGAGCGGCGCCGGCAAGGATACGCTGATGAACCTCGCCGCCCGGCATTTCGCCGGCCGGCCGGATATCCACTTCGTCCGCCGCGTCATCACCCGCGATGGCGATGCCGGCAACGAGGACCACAGAAGCGTTTCCGACGCGGATTTCGATGCCATGGAAAAGGCCGGCGCCTTTGCCGTTTCCTGGGAGGCACATGGGCTGAAATACGGCATTCCCGCCGATGTCTTCGATGAGCTTGCGCGCGGCAATCTGGTCATCGCCAACGGCTCGCGCTCGGCGTTACATCATTTCCAGGCCGCATTCCCGCGCCTGAAGATCATCAACATCACGGCTACGCGCGAAGTGCTTGCGGAACGGCTGATCGCACGCGGGCGCGAGAGCCGCGAAGATGTGCTCAAGCGCCTGGAACGCAGTGCGCTGACCGTTCAAGGCAGCTACGACGTGACCGATATAGACAACAGCGGCACACTCGAAGAGGCTGAACAGGCAATCATCTCGGCGCTGGAAACGTTGATCCGGAAATAGGCGTTTGTGTCACGCCCGGATCATCGCAGTGAATTCGTAGCTACGCTGGGTCGCGAACCTCTGCTCACCTCACGCTGAGGTGCCTTGGCGCGCGAGCGTCAAGGCCTGAAAGTACGAGGTGGCCCGGTGGAACATCTCCACCCGCCCTCGTGGTTCGAGACTTCGGCCCTTCGACAAGCTCAGGAGCCTCCGCACCTCACCACGAGGACCGATCTCCTCACTATGCCCGATATGGCCTCAGTGCGCCTCATCCCAATTGTTGGCGGCGCGGGCATCGACCTTCAGAGGCACAGCCATGTCCACCGCCGGCATGGCGGCATTTTCCATGACGGAGACGATGATCGGCGTCGTGCGCTCGACATCGGCATCCTCCACTTCGAAGATCAGCTCGTCATGCACCTGCAGCAGCATGCGAACGCGATCGCCAAGCCCGGCCGAAGCCAGTGCCGGCTCCATCTTGATCATGGCGCGACGGATGACATCGGCGGCAGATCCCTGGATCGGCGCATTGATCGAGGCGCGCTCGTTGAAGGCACGCACGGACGGATTGGAGGAACGGATTTCCGGGAAATGGATGCGGCGGCCGAAGATGGTCTCGACATAGCCCTTGTCGCGCGCCGTCTGCTTGGTGCCGTCCATGTAATCGCGGATGCCGGGGAAGCGCTCGAAATACTTCTTGATGTAATCGCCCGCTTCCGAGCGTTCGATGGAGAGCTGGTTGGCAAGACCGAAGGCGGAAATGCCGTAGATGATGCCGAAGTTGATCGCCTTGGCACGGCGGCGAACCTCGCTCGGCATGCCCTCGACCGGCACGCCGAACATTTCGGACGCCGTCATCGCGTGAATGTCGATGCCATCCTCGAACGCCTGCTTCAGCTGTGGGATGTTGGCGACATGCGCCAGCACACGCAGTTCGATCTGGCTGTAGTCGGCCGAAACCAGCTTGTGGCCTGGGGTCGAGATGAAGGCCGTGCGGATCTTGCGGCCTTCCGCGGTGCGCACCGGGATATTCTGCAGGTTCGGTTCGGAGGACGACAGGCGTCCGGTCGTGGTCGAGGCCAGCGAATAGGAGGTGTGAACGCGCTTCGTCTGCGGATGCACATAGGTCGGCAGCGCATCGGTATAGGTCGATTTCAGCTTGGTGAGCTGACGCCAGTCGACGATCTTACGCGGCAGCTCGAAGCCGGCTGCCGCCAGATCCTCCAGCACCTGCGCCGAGGTCGACCATTGGCCTGTCTTGGTCTTGCTGCCGCCAGCCAAACCCATCTTGCCGAAGAGGATGTCGCCGAGCTGCTTCGGCGAGCCGATGTTGAAGCGTTCGCCCGCCAGCGTGTAAACTTCATCCTCCAGCCGCGCCGCGCCCTGCGCCAGTTCGCCGGAGAGGCGTGACAGGATCTGCCGGTCGATGGTGATGCCGCGCTCTTCCATGTGGGCGAGCACCGGCACCAGAGGCCGCTCCAGCCGTTCGTAGACGGCGGAGAGTTTTTCCGCCGCAAGCCGCGGCTTCAGCACCAGCCAAAGACGCAGGGTCACGTCCGCATCCTCGGCGGCATAGGCCGTGGCGCGGTCGATATCGACGAGATCGAAGGTGACATTGGATTTGCCGCTGCCGGCCACGTCCTTATAGGCGATCGGCTTGTGGCCGAGCCAGCGTTCGGACAGGCTGTCCATGCCGTGAAGGGCATTGGAGCCGCCGTCAAGCACGTAGGACAACAGCATCGTATCGTCGAAGGCCTTGGTCTCGATACCGTAGCGCTTCATCAGCAGGTAATCGTATTTGAGGTTCTGCGCGATCTTGAGGATGGAGCTATCCTCAAGCAGATCCTTCAATCGCGCCAGCGCATCGCGCAGCGGAATCTGATTGTCGGCGAGCCCACCACCGAGCAGATCGCCGACGCCGGTCTTGTGGCTGAGGGGCACGTAAGCCGCGCGAATGGAGGCACCCGTGGGATCGTTCTTGTTATCCGCGATCGCCAGCGAAAAGCCGACGATCTCAGCCTGCATGACATCGAGCGATGTCGTTTCCGTATCGAAGGCAACGATGCCGGTCTCGCGGGCATCAGCGATCCATCGATCGAGGGTAGCGATATCGCGGATGGTCACGTATTTCGAATGATCGATCGGTGCGGTGGCGAAGCTCGCGGCGCGCGCAGTGGCAAGGTCGGTCGGCTCGGTCAACCCTTCGACGGCCAGCCGCGGCTTGACCGCCGGCGCGGGAGCGGAAGCGCCTTCGGCGGCAACCGTGCCGCCGGCAACGGGTTCGGCATTGTCTGCGACATCGAGATCCGGGCCATGCGCGGCGTCAGCAAGCTCGACCTTGACTTCGGACGGTTCGATCGTGGCCGGGTCGCAATCGCAGGCATCGGCAACGCGGCGCGTCAGCGAGGTGAATTCCATTGCCTTCAGGAAGCCGACCAGCTTCGGGCCGTTCTGCGGCTCGAGCACCAAAGCGTCGAGTTCAAGCTCGAGTGGCACGTCGGTTCTCAGCGTCACCAGCTGCCGGGAGATCCGCGCAAGCTCGGCGTTGGCGATGATGTTCTCGCGGCGCTTCTGCTGCTTGATTTCCTCGGCGCGGGCAAGCAGCGTATCGAGATCGCCGAATTCTTCCAGAAGCTGCGCCGCCGTCTTCGGGCCGATGCCGGGGATGCCGGGCACGTTGTCGACCGAATCACCGGTCATGGCCTGCAGGTCGATCATCTTGTCCGGCGTCACACCCCATTTCTCGATGACGTCGGGAATACCGATCTGCTTGTCCTTCATGCTGTCATACATGTGGACCGTCGGGGTGACGAGCTGCATCAGGTCCTTGTCGGACGAGATGATCGTGACATCGGCACCGGTCGCCTCGGCCTGGCGGGCATAGGTGGCGATGATGTCGTCGGCCTCGAAACCATCGGTCTCGATGCAGGGCAGGTTGAAGGCGCGGGTCGCCTGACGGATGAGCCCGAATTGCGGGATCAACTCTTCCGGCGGGGCCGAGCGGTTTGCCTTGTAGTCGGGGAAAATTTCCTTGCGGAAGGTCTTCGACGAATAGTCGAAAATGACCGCAAAATGGGTCGGCGTCACCCCGACCGATGTATCACGCGCCGAGGTCAGCAGCTTCCACAGCATGTTGCAGAAACCGGAGACGGCGCCGACAGGCAATCCATCGGACTTGCGCGTCAGCGGCGGCAGGGCGTGAAAGGCCCGGAAAATGAAACCGGAGCCGTCGACGAGGAAGAGATGATCACCTTTTTTCATGGAAGCATGGATAGCGTGGCGCACCTCCAACGTCCATATAAACTTGTGTTTTACACCCCTGCGGGAGGGCCAAATCTCTCACCGAAACGTTACTAAGTTTTAATTGATCTAATCTGCGCATTCCCTTGAAAAACCACATTCGAAACCTCAAATCATACTCACCGGCGATTGATACGCCGCGGGTCTGACAACCGGCCTGTCCCCCGCCATGTCAGACTTGGACAAAGGCCTATCCCCTCTCCGGGCCTTTGTCCCCCTTTCTGAGCCGCCATGGCGCCCTCCAGGCCATGGCGGCTTTTTCATGAGAAAAATGCACCCCTTGCTTGTAAAAAAATTGAGCGAAGTTGCTGATTTCAGGCCTATCCGTACCCAAGATTTGCTGATTGTCTTGGTTATGAATTATCGGCATACTTGCAATCATGGGATTTAATCGGATGGACTCCGCGGCTTATCTTGCCGGTCAAATGGCGAAGGCATTTGCTCGCGCATTACAGCAACGCGCAGCCAGACTCGGCTTCTCGCCCGGCCAGTTTCCGATCCTCCTGGAATTGTGGTCCGAGAACGGGTTGACGCAAAAACAACTGCTAGAGCGTGTCGATATCGAACAGGCGACGATGGCCAACACGCTGTCGCGCATGGAACGTGACGGGCTGGTCGAGCGCCGCCCGCATCCATCGGACAAGCGGGCGCAACTGATCTTCCTGACGGAGAAAGCCGCCGCCATCGAGGCCGAGGCCATCGAGGCTGCAACGGCTGCCGACACGACCCTTCTGAAGGGTTTCCGCAGTTTCGAGCGCGAGCTGTTGCTCGAATATGTCAGGCGTATCCTAGAGAACGCCAAGCATCTCTAGGCTTAGCCCACAGCCTTCTCCGGCATGGGGAACTGCGCGCTCGGACCAACATCCGGCTTGCCGAAGAATATCCCCTGCAGCTGGGCGCAGCCCTCTTCGATGACGATGCGGCGCTGGGTTTCGGTTTCCACACCCTCCGTCACGACAGGCATGTTCAGGCTGTGGCCGAGACCGATGATTGCGCGCACGATCGAGCGTGCCGCCGGATCATGTTCCAGAGCGCCGGTGAAGCTGCGATCGACCTTGATCTTGTCGAAGGGGAAGGAACGCAGATTGCTGAGCGAGGAAAAACCGGTGCCGAAATCATCCATGACGACCCGGACGCCAAGGCGGTGCAGCCGCTGCAGCGTCGCGATGACAGCCGTGCGTTCACGCATCAGGGCCGCCTCGGTGATCTCCAGCTCCAGCCGTTTCGGATCGAGGCCGGCCTTCCGCAGGATGCGCTCGATCTGGTCGTAAAGCGTCGGGATCATGAATTGCAGCGGCGACAGATTGACGGCGACGCTTGCCGGCTCACTCCAGAGGGCGGCTTCCTGGCATGCCTGCTCCAGCACCCATTCACCGATTGCCGCAATCGATCCGCTCTCCTCGGCGATCGGAATGAAGGTCTCCGGCTCGATGATCCCCCGGTCGGGATGTTTCCAGCGCAGCAGGGCTTCGTAGCCGGTGACGCCGTCGCTGCCGACATCGTAGATCGGCTGGTATTCAAGATAGAGCTGCTTGCGCAGGATGGCCTGCCGCAGGTCGTTTTCGAGCTGGCGGCGGGTGCGCACGGCCTTGTCCATTTCAGCGTCGAAGAAGCAGGCATGCCCGCGGCCGCCACGCTTGGCGCGATAAAGCGCCGTATCCGCATTCGCGTAAAGCTGCTCGGCACTGGCGCCGTCACGCGGGTAGATGGCGATGCCGAGGCTGACGCCGACCGCAGTCGGATCGCGTGCAGTATCCATCTCCACGGCAAATTCCGCAAGAATGCGCTCGGCAAGGCGCGTTGCGCCATCGGATCGCTGACGCAGCGGCTGGATGATGGCGAATTCATCGCCGCCAAGCCTTGCCACCGTATCCCCCTCCTCGGCGGTGCGCTGCAGGATGCCGGCGACCTTGCAGAGGATCCGATCGCCCTCGGCGTGACCGAAGACATCGTTGATCGCCTTGAAGCGATCGAGGTCCAGGCAGAAGATCGCGACTTCGCCGCCCTTGCGGCTTGCCATTTGCAGCGCCTGGCGCATGCGCTGGTCGAACAGCGAGCGATTGGGAAGATCCGTCAGTATATCGTGATGCGCCAGATGCTCGATCATCTGCTGCGCCTGCCGGCGCTCCGTCAGGTCGCGCACCACAAGCACGCTGCAATCGTGGCCGCGATAGGTGATGGAGCGGATCACGGTTTCCACAGGGATGGCCTTGCCGTCCCGCCCTGACAGCGTGGTCTCGAGCGGGATGGCGGTCTCCGCATAGGTATCCATGTCGATCATCAGAAAGGCCTCGGCCGGCGCGCCGATGACCTGCTGGGGGGACCATCCGGAAATGGCGAAGAACCGCTCGTTCGCATCGATCACCCGGCCATCGCGAAGAACGAGCAGTCCCTCCAGCGAGGCGTTTGCAAAACCGCGAAGGTCAGTGAGGTGACGGTCGACGAAGATGGCGCCGAGCGCGATTAAGATCAGCCCGGTCGCGGCAGCCATGACGATGCCGGCAAGGACGCTTCGGTCGATGGAAAGAGGCATCACTTCCGTGCCCGCCTCAGGCGTCAACGTGACACCGCTCATCGCCGTGAAGTGCAGCGCGCAGATCGCCAGGACCAGGAGAAGAGTGCCGCCAAGGATGCGCTTGACGCCGTGAAGGCCGCGAAAAGCTAGGAAGGAAAGCGAGGCAAGGCCGACGCCGACGGCAACAGCAGCAACGACGCGCGGCATGCTGTAGGAGAGCTCCGCGGAGGCTTCGATGGCCTGCATGCCGGTGAAATGCATGGCGGCTATGCCCAGCGCCATCAGCACACCGCCGACGGTGAACGAGGCGGCGTTATCCCACTCGAACGCAACCGCGATGGCAAGCCACGAGCCGGCGATTCCAAAAACGACAGACAGCACGGTCAGCGACAGACCATAGGTGATGGGCAGGCTGCCCTCATATGCCAGCATGGCGATAAAATGCGTCGCCCATATGCCGACGCCGCTGGCAAAGGCTGCGGCGGTAATCCAGTATCGACGCTGGTGCGACCGGCACTCCTGCGCACGTGCAAAGAGAAGCATGGTGGCCAGGCTGCCGATGAGGCAAATGATTGCCGCGACAAGAATCAACCTTATGTCGTGGTCGTCGCGAATGCATGCAATCACTGAAAACATTTTTAGTCTCCAGAATACTCTTCTGGATTGAGGTTATTTCTAATACTCTAAAAAACTTGTAAACTACATACGCAACTAATCACATAAACATTGCCCCCGAGCCGAAGCCGCAAGCTACGGTAAATTTTCGGTTTTAACGCCTCGAAACCGACAGGGCTTTGGTCTATCGTCCCTCAAAATCTCATGTAAGGAGTCGGACATGACCGATCTATCGCCCGTTCTCGATCGCGCCGATCAGAACCTTCCCTCCAGCCTCGACAATCTGTTCGAATTGCTGCGCATCAAGTCCATTTCCACGGATCCGGACTTCAAGGCTGAATGCCGCAAGGCGGCGGAATGGCTGGTCGGCTACCTGAATTCGCTGGGCTTCACCGCTTCGGTGCGCGACACGCCCGGCCATCCGATGGTGGTGGCTCACCACGATGCCGGCAGCGCCAACGCTCCGCATGTGCTGTTCTATGGTCACTACGACGTGCAGCCGGTCGACCCGATCGAATTGTGGGAAAGCGATCCCTTCGCGCCTGAGATCAAGGACATGGGCAACGGCCGCAAGATCCTGACCGGTCGCGGCACGTCAGACGACAAGGGTCAGTTGATGACCTTCGTCGAGGCCGTGCGCGCCTACAAGGAGACCAAGGGCACGCTTCCGGTGCGCATCACCATCCTGTTCGAAGGCGAAGAGGAATCCGGCTCGCCTTCGCTCAAGCCCTTCCTCGAAGCCAATGCCGCCGAGCTGAAGGCGGATTTCGCCCTCGTCTGCGATACCGGCATGTGGGACGGCGACACGCCGGCGATTTCGGCCGGCCTGCGCGGCCTCGTCGGCGAAGAGATCACCATCACCGCAGCCGACCGCGACCTGCATTCGGGCCTCTTCGGCGGCGCCGCCGCCAACCCGATCCATATCCTCACCGACATCCTCGCCGGTCTGCATGACGAGACCGGCCGCATCACGCTTCCCGGCTTTTATGAAGGCGTCGAGGAAACGCCCGCCAATATCAAGGCCTCGTGGGAGAAGCTCGGCATGACGGCCGAGAAATTCCTCGGCGAAGTCGGCCTGTCGATCCCCTCGGGCGAGAAGGGCCGCTCGGTAATGGAACTCACCTGGGCGCGACCGACGGCGGAAGTGAACGGCATCTGGGGCGGCTATACCGGCGCCGGCTTCAAGACCGTGATTGCGGCCAAGGCATCGGCGAAGGTTTCCTTCCGGCTCGTCGGCCAGCAGAACCCGCCGGCCATCCGCGAAAGCTTCCGCGCCTATGTGCGTTCCAAGATACCGGCGGATTGCTCGGTGGAATTCCATGAGCATGGCGGTTCGCCGGCAATCCAACTCTCCTATGATTCGCCTGTGCTGACCAAAGCGAAGACGGCGCTTTCCAGCGAGTGGCCGCAGCCTGCCCTCATCATCGGCATGGGCGGCTCGATCCCGATCGTCGGCGACTTCCAGAAGATGCTGGGCATGGAATCGCTGCTCGTCGGCTTCGGCCTCTCCGACGACCGCATCCATTCGCCGAACGAAAAGTACGAGCTGCGCTCCTACCACAAGGGCATTCGCTCCTGGATCCGCATCCTCGACGCGCTCGCAGTCTAAACGATCTGCCGGGACGCGTGCCTCTTTGCGCGTCCCGTCCTCACTCCCGCCTCGATGACATTTAAGCTGTCATCCGGACCGAGCGACGGCAGGGCTGCTCTCGCGTCTTTTGGCCACGATCGATGAGATGAAATATGGGAATCTGGATCGATACCGACATGGGGTTCGATGACATCGCCGCCATCCTGGTTGTCGTGCATTCGAAGCTTACTATCGACGGTGTTTC
The DNA here is from genome assembly GCF_001692325.1 of Rhizobium sp. AC27/96. Lineage (GTDB taxonomy): Bacteria > Pseudomonadota > Alphaproteobacteria > Rhizobiales > Rhizobiaceae > Rhizobium. The sequence goes on from NZ_LXKN01000073.1 coordinate 219,202, forward strand.
GCTGGTAAGCGGCAACGCTCCGCTATCGCATGTCCAGGCCAATGCGGCGAGTGCCGCCGCCGTCTTCGGCTGGTCTTTTCCCATTCACACCGGCCGCGAATTGCCGGTGCTCTGCAAGCTGGAGACGGCGCAAAGCATTCTCGGCCAGACCGGCATTCCGACAACAGGCCGTAGCCTGCCGCCCGCCAATCCGTTGCCGTTGAGCAATGCTTTTGCCGCACTCTGCGATTGGCTTGCCGATGGCGCGGGACCGAAACGCATCCTCGCGCTTGGCCCGCTCACGAATATCGCCGCCCTCGCGCTTGCCCGCCCGGAACTGGCCGCCCGCATCGACGAGCTGATCTGGATGGGCGGCGGCGTCACCTCAGGCAATCATACCGCCTCGGCTGAGTTCAACGCCTTCGCCGACCCCGAGGCGCTGGCAATCGTGCTGGCACATGGCCTGCCGCTCAGGATGATCGATCTCGACATCTGCCGGAAGGTGCTGGCCTGGCCCGAGGATGTAGCCCGTCTGCGCCAGACAACAGGCGAAAAGGCGCAGCTGCTCGCCGATCTTCTCGAAGGTTACGTCAACATCGCCATCAGCCGCGGCCGGCCGGCCATGGCCGTGTATGATCCGACGGCGGCGGCCATTTTGGTCGCGCCCGAGATAGCAACGCTTCGCCACGCACGCATCGACGCCGAATTGCAGGGGCAGCATACGCGCGGTCGCACTGTCGTCGAGATGCGCGGCTCACATGGTGCCTTCAACGCCCATTTCGCGGCCGAAATCGATGCCGACAAGGCGCGTTCCATCATATTCGATGCCCTACAGCGAGAGGCCGGCCGATGACCAGAGACTTTTCCGGCGAGCCTGCCGATCTCAACGCGCCCGACCTGCGGGCACGCGCAGTCGCCGCCGCCCGAGGCGATGCGCCCTTTGACCTGCTGATTGCAGGCGGCCTCATTGTCGATATGGTGACCGGCCAGATCCGCGCCGCCGATATCGGCATTATCGGCCCGCTGATCGCCAGCGTGCATACTCCGGGCAGTCGTACCGACGCCAGGCAGACGATCGACGCAGCCGGATGCTTTCTTTCGCCCGGCCTGATCGACACGCATATGCACATCGAAAGCTCGATGGTGACGCCGGCTGTTTACGCCAAGGCCGTGCTGCCGCGCGGTGTGACGACCATCATCTGGGATCCGCATGAGCTCGGCAATGTCCATGGGCTGGACGGCGTGCGCTGGGCGATCGATGCGAGCCGCCAATTGCCGATCCGCGTGATCCCACTGGCGCCATCCTGCGTGCCCTCGGCCCCGGGGCTTGAGCTTGCCGGCGCCGATTTCGACGCGACCGCGATGGCCGAGATGCTCTCGTGGCCTGAGATCGGCGGTATCGCGGAAGTCATGACAATGCGCGAGGTGATCAATGGCGATCCGCGCGCCATCGGCATCGTCAATGCCGGACTGCTTTCGGGCAAGATGATCTGCGGCCATGCCCGGAGCCTCGAGGGCAGCGATCTCAACGCCTTCATGGCGGCCGGCGTCACCTCGGACCATGAGTTGACGTCGGGAGCCGACCTGCTTGCCAAGCTATCGGCGGGCCTGACGATCGAGATGCGTGGTTCGCATGATCATCTCATGCCGCAATTCGTCGAGACCATCAACGAGCTCGGCTTTCTGCCGCAGACCGTGACGCTCTGCACCGACGATGTGTTTCCCGACGAACTCCAGGACGGCGGCGGCCTCGATGACGTCGTGCGCCGCCTCGTACGCTATGGACTGAAGCCCGAATGGGCATTGAGGGCAGCGACGCTGAATGGCGCCATGCGGCTTGGCCGAAACGATCTTGGCCTGATTGCGGTCGGGCGCCGCGCCGATATCGTGCTCTTCGAAGATCTTGAGGCCTTCAAGGCCCGGCATGTGATCACCAACGGCGTGCTGGCGGCCGAAGACGGCCGGATTGTCGGCGTCATTGCCGGGATCGATCCGCAGCCACTGCGCGATTCGATCAAGCTCGCAGCGCTTAGCGAGAATGATTTCCGCGTACCCGCAACGGGCAGCCGCGTGCGGCTCGTGACCATCGACCGGCCCCGCTTCACCCAATGGGGTGAGGTCGAGGCTGATGTGGAAGACGGTTTCGTCGTACCGCCGGCCGGAACCATGATGCTGGCCGTCGCCCATCGCCATGGCAAAGCCGATAGCCGGCCACGCATCGGCTTTCTCACCGGTTGGGGCGAATGGCGCGGTGCCTTCTGCACGACGGTGTCGCACGACAGCCATAACCTCGCAGTCTTCGGCGGCAATATCAGTGACATGACGCTCGCCGCCAATGCCGTTATCGCGGCCGGCGGCGGTATGGCGGTTGCGCGCGATGGAACGGTCGAGGCGCTCTTGCCACTGCCGCTCTCCGGGCTGGTGAGCGATGCCCCGCTTGACGAAATCGCCAATGCCTTCCGTGCTATCCGTGGCGCAATCGACGGTATCGTCGACTGGAGCCCGCCCTACCTCGTCTTCAAGGCCTGCTTCGGAGCGACGCTTGCCTGCAATGCCGGACCGCACCAGACGGATCGCGGGATCGCCGATGTCGCGACGGGGCGGGTGCTGGAGACGCCGGTGCTTGGGGTGGTTTAGGCTTTTGGCCTGATATTGGCTGTGTGTTCGTCGAGGGTGCGTCACCCCCCTCTGTCACTTCGTGACATCTCCCCCACAAGGGGGGAGATTGGTAACTCGCGGTCAGCCTCTCACACCAAACCAACATCGCATTTGCTGAAATTGCGGTTTATTGTTCTACGAGTAACGAGCGGCATATTCCCAACGATCTCCCCCCATGTGGGGGAGATGTCCCGAAAGGGACAGAGGGGGGTACCAGATGCTAGGCAAACTCAACGTCTCAGTTGGAAGCGAGACCCTCGCCTACTCCCCCAACTCCTGTCGCACCAACGTCGCCCAGAATGCCACGCCCGAGGCGATCGCATCGTCGCTGAAGTCATAGGCCGTGTTGTGATGCAGCGCGCCGTCGACGGCGGGGCCGTTGCCGAGCCAGACGTAGCAGCCCGGCGCTTTCTGGCCGAAGAAGGCGAAATCGTCGCCGGCAGTCGAGGGTGGGAAGCGGGTCAGCACCTTCTCACCGAAGACGGTGGTGGCAGCTTTCAGCGCCCGCGCAGTGGCATCGGCATCGTTGACGACGGGCGGAATGCGCCGCTCGAACTGATAATCGACCGCAATGCCGTACATGGCGGCCGTACCATGCGCCAGACGTCCGATCTCCTGTTCGAGCTGATCGCGAACCTCCGGCGTATAGGCGCGCGCCGTACCGGCGATGTCGACAGTGTCGGGAATGACGTTTAGCGCATTGGGATCGCCGGCCTGCAGCGAACAGGCACTGACGACGGCCGGCTGCAGTGGATCGACAACGCGGCCGACGATGGTCTGCAACGAAGACAGGAAGGTTGCCGCCGCCGTGATCGGATCCTTGCCGAGATGCGGCTTGGCACCGTGCGTGCCGGTGCCCCGAAAGGTGATGCGCCAGCTATCTGACGACGCGAGCTGCGGCCCTTCAACCACGGCCATCTCATCGACGTCGAGACCGGGCATATTATGCAGGCCGTAGACGGCGTCGCAGGGGAAGAGATCAAACAGGCCCTCCTCCACCATGCGTTTGGCGCCGCCGCGTCCTTCCTCGGCCGGCTGAAAGATGAAATGTACCGTGCCGGAAAATCCGCGCTTGGCGGCGAGATGGCGGGCAGCACCGATGAGCATGGTCGTGTGGCCGTCATGGCCGCACGCGTGCATCTTGCCGGGAATGGTTGACTTGTAGGGACGATTGGCCTTTTCCGGCATGGCCAGCGCGTCCATGTCGGCGCGAAGGCCGATGCGGCGGGTGCCGTTGCCGATCTGTAGCGTGCCGACCACACCGGTCTTGCCGAGGCCGCGATGCACCGTCAGACCTGCCTCCTCCAGCAGAGTGGCGACGATGCCGCTGGTGCGTTCCTCCTCGAAGCCGAGCTCCGGGTGGGCGTGGAGATTATGACGAAGCGACGTCAGGAAAGGCAGATCCTGGGCGATCTCATCGGACAAAGACATGGGCGTTCCTTCGGCATCGGGCGCAACTGCGAAAAACGATCACGTCTTTCTTTCGCAAAGGCACGGCGGTTTCAACCGGAAAGAGCTCAATTGCCCGAGGGATCGAAGACGTGTGCCTTGCCGGTCACGCTGACATGAACCGCAGCGCCGACATCCGGAAGATCGACGCTGGAACTCTTGATCGTCAGCGGCGCCAAACCAGATGCTTCGGCAAGTGCAAGCGTTACCGTGCAGACGGCACCGCCGAATTCGACATCCAGAACATTGCCGGCACATAGGGCCGCGGAATCCGCCCCGGCGATCGCGCTGAAGCGAAGCTGCTCGGGGCGCAACATGATCTCGCCGGGTCCGCTCCTGCCATTCGTATGGGTCGCGATGCGGCCGAGGACACAATCAGCAAAACCATCGCTCAATTCCGCCGACAGCAGAATTGCATCTCCGAGGAAGGTCGCCGTTTCCCGGTCGCGCGGGGAGAGATAGAGAGCCTGCGGCGTTCCGGCCTGCACCAATTTGCCCTCCCGCAACACCGCCACCTGATCGGCAAAGGACAGCGCCTCTCCCTGATCATGGGTCACGAGCACAGTGGTAATGCCGGCATGCTGCAGCACACGGGCGACGGCCTTGCGCATGTTTTCGCGCAGACCCGTGTCGAGTGCGGAAAAAGGTTCGTCGAGCAGCATCAGCCTCGGCTTGCGGCCAAGGGCGCGCGCCAGCGCCACACGCTGCTGCTGGCCGCCGGAAAGCTGATGCGGGCGGCGGGCGAGCATGCCGCGATCGAGCTCCACCATGTCGATGAGGGCGTTGATCTGCTCGGCGCGATCCGCCTGACCGCGCTCCATGCCGAAGCTGATATTCTCGGCGACGCTCAGATGCGGAAACAGCGCACCATCCTGCGAGACGATGCCGATGCCGCGGCGATGCGCCGGGACAATGGCCGGACCGTCTGCCAGCGTCTGGCCCTCCAGCGTCACCTGACCCTCATCCGGTATCTCGAAGCCGGCGATGATGCGCAGCAGCGTCGTCTTGCCGGAGCCCGAGGGGCCGACGATGGCGGTACGGCTGCCCGCGGCCACGGTGAGATCGATGCTGTCGAGCGCGTGCACCGGGCCGTAACGCTTGCTGATGTTCTTGATCGCCAGAAAGGTCATTGCCCGGCCGTTCGCTTGGATTGCACATAAAGAAGAAGGGTGAGCGGCAGCGACAGCACGACCATCATGAAGGCGTAGGGCACGGCGGAAACATAGTCGATTTCGCTCGTCAGTGCCCAGAATTTCGTCGCCAGCGTTTCCGTGCCGTTGGGCGACAGCATCAGCGTCGCCGTCAGCTCGTTGGTGATGCCAAGCGCCACGAGTGCGACACTAGCAGCAAAGCCGGGTGCGGCGAGACGCATGGTGACCTGTCGGACGGCCTGCGACGGCGTGCGGCCGAGCGCCATGGCGGCGCGTTCAAGCTCGACCGGCGCCTGGGCGATGCTGGCGCGCAGGCCGACCATGGCGCGTGGCAGGAACAGCAGGACATAGGCGAGCAGGAGCGTGGCAAATGTCTGGTAGAGCGGCAGGATCAGCCGGACGGTAATCGAGACCAGGGCCAGGGCAACAACCACGCCCGGCAGCGAGCCGACATAATAATGGCAGGCTTCGAGGATGCGCTGCAGCCGACCCGGCGCGCGCACGGACAGCCAGGCCATGGGGACGGCGGCTATCGTCGTCAACAGACCGCCGGCAACCGCCAGACCGATGGTTTGCAGCAGAGCCCAGCCGACGGTATCGATCCGCCAGATGCCGATGCCGCCAAGATAAAGCCAGCGTGCCAGGGTGACGAAGGGGACGCCGAGCGTGAGTACGGCGGTCACGACAGGCAGAGCGATAGCGGGAGCCACGAACCAGCCGAGGCGGCGGCGATCTGCCGGGCGCGCCGCGCCGGAGCCGACGCGGGCATAGCGCTCGTTGCCGCGCACAAGGATCTCGATGCCGAGCAGCAGCAGGCAGCAGAAGACGAGAACGCCGCCGAGCATATTGGCGGCGGGGCTGTTGTAGGCGGACTGGAACTGATCGACGATCGCGGTCGAGAAGGTATCGAAGCGGATCATCACGTAGAGGCCGTATTCGGCCAGGAGATGAAGGCCAATCAGCAGCGAGCCGCCGCAGATGGCAAGGCGGAGCTGCGGCAGGATCGCCCGGAAGAAGACGCGCCAGGGGCCGAGGCCGAGCGAAGCGGCGGCATCCTCGATCGCCGGATCCAGCCGGCGCAGGGTCGCGGCGACAGGCAAATAGAGAAACGGGAAATAGGCGAGCACCGATACCAGCACGCCGCTCCACAGGCCTCGCATGCTCGGCACGAGGCTGACCCAGGCATAGCTGTGCACGAAGGCGGGCACGGCGAGCGGCGCGACCGCCAGCCAGGACCAGATGCGGGCGCCGGGAAGATCGGTGCGCTCCGTCAGCCAGGCAAGCGTTACCGCCAGCAGAATGGAGAGTGGGATGGTGCAGACTTCGAGCAGGACGGTATTGACGAGCAGCTCGCCGACGCGATTACGGAAAACAAGGGCCACCACTTCGGCCCAGCCCGTATCGATCGAGATCCAGATGATGAAGCCGAGCGGCACCAGGCTCAGAAGGGCGACGACGGAAGCGAAGGCGACAACAGAGGCATGCCGAACGCGGTTGCGGGGAGCAGCCGTCAACTGGGGGATTCGCATGGCGGCGGCCTCAGCGGCCGGCGCGGCATATGTGTTCTTCTGCAGCAAGTCCAAGCTGCCTTTCACGCCCTGAAATAGGAAGGCAACCGCCGTTGAAAGGCGATTGCCCGATGATCAGCCTAGAAGGCCATTCGCATGCCCCTAGCAGGGCATGCGACAGTGATGCAAGTGCCGAGCCCGGGATCAGGGCGCAAGCCTTTCCGAAAACGGCTCAAAGGCGTTTCCGTCCGGGCTTTCGGCCTAGATAAGGCCGGCTTCGGTCATCAGGTCGGTTACCTTCTTGCTGTTCAGCTTCGAGGGTTCGACCTTTGGCGCCTGCAGGTCCTTGATCGGCACCAGCTTCGGATTGGATGCGTCGCCAGTGCCGACGGCATATTCATAGGAGTCGCCGTCGCGCAGAACGGCCTGACCGTTCTTCCCGGTGATCCACTTGAGGAATGCCTGGGCTTCCTTCTGGTGCTGGCTGGACGCCAGAACAGCACCGCCGGAGATGCTGACGAATGCGCCCGGATCCTGGTTCTTGAAATAGTGCAGAAGAACGTTCTTGCTGTTCTCGCCGGTCTTGGCCTGATCGCCGAACCAGTAATAGTGGTAGATCACCGCGCCTTCGATCTCGCCGGCATTGACGGCCTTCATGGCAACGCTGTTGCCCTTGTAGAAGCTGGCATTTGCCTTCATCGCCTTCAGCCAGGAACGGGTGGCATCTTCGCCCTTCAGCTCCAGAAGCGCGCTGACGATCGCCTGGAAATCGGCGCCGGCCGGCGAAGCGCCCCAACGGCCCTTCCACTTCGGATCGGCCAGATCGAGCATCGACTTCGGCAGATCGGCTTCCTTCAACTTGGTCTTGTCATAGGCGAAAACCGTGGAACGGGCGGCGACGCCGACCCAGTTGCCATCGGCCGACTTGAAGGTTTCCGGCACCTGCGCGAGCGTCGCGGCATCGACCGGAGCGAAAAGCTTGTTGGAATCGACCAGCGTCATGCCGGGGGAGTTCTCGGTCAGATAAACGTCTGCGGGGGAAGCAGCGCCTTCCTGGATGATCTGGTTGGCGAACTGCATGTCGCTACCGTTGCGGATCGTGACCTTGATGCCGGTTTCCTTGGTGAAGCCATCCGCCCATGCCTGCGTCAGCGTTTCGTGCTGGGCATTATAGACGACGATGCCCTCGGAATCGGCGGCGTTCGCCATCATCGGGGCAACGGCAAGACCTGCCGCCAGTGCCAGCATGCTGGTAAGATGAGAAAAGGAAAAAGCCATAGGTCCTCTCGCTTGATTGTCGCCGCGTCAGGCAGCGATGCGATAGCGTATATTTTTCCTGACCGTTTTTTTCAAGTTTACGCTCAGTCCCTGCTTATCACAAAAGTTTGAGAATGGAGTCAAGATTTAACCGCCCCTTTTCGGCGAGTTAAAACGAGGCGCAGCCGGCGTCCCCAGGCAAGCAATCGCCGCACGCTCACGATGCTGATGGTGGCTGACGAGTTGTGCTGACGGCGACGCCGATCGCCTGGCTTTTCCATGCATTCGGCTTGAACGAAAAGGGCCGCGGCGTTCACACGCCGCAGCCCCTTGCCAATTCGAAAATCGGGATCAGGTGTCTTTCGTCTCCAGCGTCTTGCTGAAGAAGATCGCGACCAGCGTGCAGACGACGCCCGACAGCAGATAGAGGCTGGTATAGACAAGGCCGAACTGGCTGGAGAGGCTGAGCGCCACGAAGGGCGCAAAGCCGGCACCGATGAGCCAGGACAGATCCGAGGTCAGGGCCGAGCCGCTATAGCGATAGTTGCGGCTGAAGCGGGAGGCGCTGGCGCCGGCGGCCTGACCGAAGGAGAGGCCGAGCAGCGTGAAGCCGAGAACGACATAGATATGACGGCCCGTTACCCCGCCATCAAGCAGCCAAGGCGCAATGAAGGCGAAGCAGGCGATCAGCACCGCGCCGAGGGCGAGCTGATTGCGGCGACCGATCCGGTCGGCAATGAGGCCGGAACAGATGATGGCGACAATGCCGCAGATGGCGCCGACGAACTCCATCAGAAGGAACGAGCCGGGAGTCTGCTCGCTGTACAGCGTCACCCAGCTCAGCGGGAAGACGGTGACGAGATGGAAGGTTGCAAAGCTTGCAAGCGGTACGAAGGCGCCGATCAGCACGTCGCGGCCATGGACGCGCAGCAGTTCCGTCATCTTGACCGGCTCCAGCTCGTGGCGTTCCAGCAGCGCACCGAATTCCGGCGTGGCGACAAGGCGAAGCCGGGCGAAGAGCGCCACGACGTTGACCATGAAGGCGCAGAAGAACGGATAGCGCCAGCCCCAATCAAGAAAGTCGGCTGTCGTCAGGCTCGTGGCGAAATAGGCAAACAGCGCGCTTGCGAGCATGAAGCCGATCGGCGCGCCGAGCTGCGGGATCATCGCATACCAGCCGCGATGGTTCGTCGGGGCATTGAGAGCGAGAAGCGAAGCCAGGCCGTCCCAGGCGCCGCCGAGCGCAAGGCCCTGGCCTATGCGGAAGAGCGCGAGCAGGATGATCGCATAGGCGCCGACCTCAGAATAACCCGGCAGGAAGCTCATCGCCGCCGTCGAGCCGCCAAGCAGGAACAGCGCTATGGTGAGCTTGACGCCGCGCCCATATCGACGATCGATCGCCATGAAGATGAACGAACCGATCGGCCGGGCGACGAAGGCGAGTGCAAACACGAGGAAGGAAAGCAGCGTGCCGTGCAGCGGGTCCGCAAAGGGAAACATCAATTTCGGGAAAACCAGCACCGATGCGATGGCATAGGTGAAGAAATCGAAAAATTCGGAGGTGCGACCGATGATCACGCCGATGGCGATGTTGCCGGGAGCGACTGAGCCGCCAGCATGCATGCTGCGAGCGTCACTTTCGAGTGTTGAAGATGTGGGGTTTAAAGTCTCATGTGTCACGCTGACCATGTATGGGAGCCTCCCTCTCCAAGCGCGAACTCCTCCACGAATTCGCGCATAATCAAAATGTTGATCAAACGTGCGAACATATCAAGTGTCGCGCATGAAATAATTCGGAAATTCGCCATCAAACCCGCCCTTATCCGGCTTTGTCGCCCTGTCATCTTAATATGGGAAAAGGCGACCGATGGTTATTTGTTCCGATCCAGGTATATTAGCCACGACAAAAGCGAATGATCGATGGAAAACCTTCTGGATTTCGGCAGGTTTTCCCGATAGGTGGGACCGCATTCCATACCGCATTGCACTCGCACTTGCTGCGGTGCGACGAAACACCTCATATCGTTCATGACCGCCGTCCTTTAGTCGCGGTAGGGTCGAAACAAAAAGAGCTTTAAGACGTGCTAAGACTAGCGAAGATTTTCAGCCGTTTATCCGTCATCCCACTGTTTTTGCTACTCTCCGGTTGCAATTTCGTGGTGATGGCTCCCTCCGGCGATATCGCCATGCAGCAGCGAGACCTGATCATTATCTCGGTCGCGCTGATGCTGATCATTATCATCCCCGTGATCTTCCTGACGCTGTATTTTGCCTGGAAATACCGGCAGTCCAACACGCAGGCGACCTACGAACCGGAGTGGCATCATTCGACACGCCTGGAGCTGGTTATCTGGTCCGCTCCGCTTGCCATCATCATCGCGCTCGGCGCGGTGACCTGGATAAGCACCCATCAGCTCGACCCCTACCGTCCGCTTGACCGGATCGCTGCCGACAAGCCGCTCAGCGCCGATGTGAAGCCGCTGACGGTCGAAGTGGTCGCACTCGATTGGAAATGGCTCTTCTTCTATCCGGATTACGGCATCGCCACCGTCAACGAGCTGGCTGCCCCGGTCGACCGGCCGATCAACTTCAAGATCACGGCTTCGGCGGTCATGAATTCCTTCTTCATTCCGGCACTGGCCGGCCAGATCTACGCCATGCCGGGCATGGAGACGAAGCTGCACGCCGTCATCAATCATCCCGGCGAATTCCAGGGCCTGTCCGCCAACTATAGCGGCGCCGGCTTCTCGAACATGCGCTTCAAGTTCCACGGCCTCAATCAGGCTGATTTCGACCAGTGGGTCCAGAAGGCGAAGAGCCAGGGCACCGCACTTGGCCGCCCCGAATATCTGGCGCTTGCCAAGCCGAGCGAACGCAACCCGGTACAGTACTTCAATGCCGTCGACGATGGTCTCTACAATGCCGTCCTCAACATGTGCGCCGATCCGAGCAAGATGTGCATGAGCGAAATGATGCATATCGACGCCAAGGGTGGCGGCGGCAAGGAAAGCCAGGAAAACCGCGAGCGTCTGATCTACGACAACCGCGATGGCAGCCCGCTCCACGCCACGCCTGTCAAGGCCGATGGCGGCGCCGACCATTCCATGCAGCACGGAGACAACTCGATGCAGGGCATGTCCATGCAAGGCATGGATATGGGCAACGGCTCTTCTTCCGATTCGTCGACCGGTTCGGCGCAGCACCAGGGTCATTGATCCGGTGCGCTTAGTAACAAGACATTTATAAGGACAGAGGCAATCCATGTTTTCCAACCCGGACCTCTATAAATTCATCTTCGGCCGGCTGACGCTCGACTCGATCCCGTATCACGAGCCGATCCTCGTCGTGACCTTCCTCGGCGTCGCGGTCGGCGGCATCGCCCTTCTCGGCCTGCTCACCTATTTCCGCCTCTGGGGCTATCTCTGGACCGAGTGGTTCACCAGCATCGATCACAAGAAGATCGGCATCATGTATGTCGTGCTGGCGCTCATCATGCTGCTGCGCGGCTTTTCCGACGCGTTGCTGATGCGTCTGCAGCAGGCGCTTGCCTTCAACGGTTCCGAAGGCTACCTGCCGCCGCACCACTACGACCAGATCTTCACCGCCCACGGCGTCATCATGATCTTCTTCGTGGCGATGCCCTTCGTCACCGGTCTGATGAACCTGGTCGTGCCGCTGCAGATCGGCGCGCGCGACGTTTCCTTCCCGTTCCTGAACAACTTCTCGTTCTGGATGACGACGGCAGGCGCCATCGTGATCATGATCTCGCTCTTCATCGGCGAATTCGCGAAGACCGGCTGGCTGGCCTATCCGCCCCTCTCCGGCATCGCCTATAGCCCCGATGTCGGCGTCGATTATTATATCTGGGGCCTGCAAGTCGCGGGTATCGGAACGACGCTGTCGGGCATCAACCTGGTCGCCACCATCGTCAAGATGCGCGCGCCGGGCATGACCTTCATGAAGATGCCGGTGTTCACCTGGACGTCGCTCTGCACCAACATCCTGATCGTTGCGAGCTTCCCGATCCTGACCGCAACGCTCGCACTTCTCACCCTTGATCGCTACGCCGGCACGAATTTCTTCACGAACGACCTCGGCGGCAACCCGATGATGTATGTCAACCTCATCTGGATCTGGGGCCACCCGGAAGTCTACATCCTGATCCTGCCGGCCTTCGGCGTGTTTTCGGAAGTGGTTGCCACCTTCAGCGGCAAGCGTCTCTTCGGTTACGCCTCGATGGTTTACGCCACCTGCGTGATCATGATCCTCTCCTACCTCGTCTGGCTGCACCACTTCTTCACGATGGGCTCGGGCGCCAGCGTCAATTCCTTCTTCGGCATCACGACGATGATCATCTCGATCCCGACGGGCGCCAAGTTGTTCAACTGGCTGTTCACGATGTATCACGGCCGCATCCGCTACGAAGTGCCGATGCTGTGGACCGTCGGCTTCATGGTGACCTTCACCATCGGCGGCATGACCGGCGTCATGCTGGCAATTCCGCCGGCCGACTTCGTGCTGCACAACTCGCTGTTCCTGATCGCCCACTTCCATAACGTGATCATCGGCGGCGTGCTCTTCGGCATGTTCGCGGGCGTCAACTACTGGTTCCCGAAGGCCTTCGGCTTCAAGCTCGATCCTTTCTGGGGCAAGATGAGCTTCTGGTTCTGGCAGATCGGCTTCTGGTTCGCCTTCATGCCGCTCTATATCCTCGGCCTGATGGGCGTTACCCGCCGCGTCAGCCAGTTCGACGATCCGTCGCTGCAGATCTGGTTCATCATCGCAGCCTTCGGCGCCGGCCTCATCGCCATCGGCATCGCCTGCTTCCTCATCCAGATCGCCGTCAGCTTCATGAAGCGCGAAGAGCTTCGCGACCACACGGGCGACCCCTGGAACGGCCGCACGCTCGAATGGTCGACCTCGTCACCGCCGCCGGCCTATAACTTCGCCTTCACGCCGATCGTTTACGATCACGATGCCTGGTATGACATGAAGGCTCGTGGCTACGTCCGGCCGACCGAAGGCTTCATCCCGATCCACATGCCGAAGAATACCGGCACGGGCGTCATCCTCGGCGCTCTCTCGATCGCCTTCGCATTCGGGATGATCTGGTACATCTGGTGGCTTGCCGCCATCACCTTCGTCGCGATGCTCGTCATTACGATCGGCCATACCTTCAACTACAAGCGCGACTACCACATTCCCGCCGAGGAGGTGGTGAAGACCGAGAACGAGCGTACGAAGCAGCTCGCAGGACAGGTGTAAGACCTATGACGACCCACACTGCAAAGGCTCCCATGGACGGCGAAACACCCGCTTTCTATCTGACGGAGGAACATCATCCGGAAGGCAGCACCATGCTGGGCTTCTGGATCTACATCATGAGCGACTGCCTGATCTTCGCAGTCCTCTTCGCCACCTATGCCGTACTCGGCCATAACTACGCGGCCGGCCCTTCCCCGGCCGACCTGTTCGAGCTGCCGCTGGTTGCCGTCAACACGGCGATGCTGCTCTTCTCCTCCATCACCTATGGCTTCGCCATGCTGGCGATGGAGAAGGACAACAAGTCGGGCACGCTGATGTGGCTGACGATTACCGGCATCTTCGGCGCGATCTTCATCTTCTTCGAACTCTATGAGTTCTATCACCTGATCCTCGACGGCGCCGGTCCGCAGCGCAGCGCGTTCCTCTCGGCCTTCTTCACGCTGGTCGGCACGCACGGTCTGCACGTCACCGTCGGCATCGTCTGGCTGATCACGCTGATGGCGCAGGTTGGCCGCTACGGCCTCATCGCGGAAAACAAGCGCCGCCTGATGTGCCTTTCGATGTTCTGGCACTTCCTCGACGTCGTCTGGATCGGCGTGTTTTCCCTCGTCTACCTCATGGGAGTTCTCGGATGAGCTCGAACACAAACCATTCGCATTCCGGCGACGCCCACGGCCATGACCACCACCATGGCGGCCATGGGGCTTCTCATGGCACCTACAAGAGCTACATGACAGGGTTCATTCTCTCCGTCATCCTGACCGCCATCCCCTTCTGGCTGGTCATGGGCAAGGTGTTCTCCGATCCGGCCATCACCGGCGCGATCGTCATGATCCTCGGCGCGATCCAGATCGTCGTGCACATGATCTACTTCCTGCACATGAACACCCGCTCGGAAGGCGGCTGGAACATGATGGCGCTGATCTTCACCATCGTGCTCGTCATCATCGCGCTTTCCGGCTCGCTCTGGGTCATGCATCACCTCAATGCGAACATGATGCCCATGTCGCCCGATATGATGCGCAACATGCCATAAGATCCGAGCGGTGGGCCTTCTAGCAAAGGCCCACCCTCCTGCCGGCGATGATGTCGACCGGTTGCTGCGTTAAACGTTTTCGGGAATGCCCGAGATTGCGGCCGAATTTTCCAGACAACGCATGATTTTCCGCGAAGGCTGTTTCGCACCTCCCGAAATCATGCGGCAGCGCGTCCCCGGAGACCTGCGCCATGACCGATATTTCCTCGAATACATCTGTGAGCAAGCGACGCTCGATGCTTGGCCTTGCCATCTGGCTTGTGCTGCTTCTGCTCCTGACCGCTCTTCTCATCGGACTCGGCACCTGGCAGGTGCAGCGGCTGCACTGGAAGCTGGATCTGATCGCCAAAGTCGATTCCCGTGTGCATGCGCCGGCGGTTGCGGCGCCCGGCCCGGCGCAATGGGCCGATATCAATGCCGAAAACTCGGAATACAAGCACGTGCAGGCAAAGGGCACTTTCCTCAATGACAAGGAAACGCAGGTCTATGCCTCGACCGAGCTTGGCCCCGGCTATTGGGTGCTCACGCCCTTGAAACAGGCTGATGGGACGATCGTCATCGTCAATCGCGGCTTCGTTCCCACCGAGAAACGCCAGCCGACGACGCGAACCGAAGGCCAGATCGGCGGTGAAACCACAGTGACCGGCCTTTTGCGGATCAACGAGCCCAAGGGCACGCTGATGCGCTCCAACGTGCCGGCCGAAGAACGCTGGTATTCACGGGATGTCACGGCAATTGCCGATGTCCGCAGCCTGCAAAATGTCGCGCCCTATTTCATCGATGCCGACGACACGAAAAATCCAGGCGGTCTGCCGGTGGGCGGGCTGACGCAGATCGTCTTCCACAACAGCCATCTCGTCTACGCCATCACCTGGTACGGGCTGGCGGCCATGACGCTCGGCCTCGCGGTATTCCTTGTCTATTTCGAACGGCGGCGGGTGAAAGCGGCCCGCTAATCCCAGCTACGTCATCGTTGCAAAGCGGAGCTGCCAGCGCCGGCCGTCGCTCGTCATCTCGACAAGGCCGAACGGCTCGATATCGATCGCCCAGAATGCCGAGGGCGGTGCCTTCAGTACATTGAGGACTGCGGCACGAATGACGCTCGCATGGGTGATGACGATGGTGTGGCCGGCGTCATTGAGATGACCGTCCATCCACTCACCGATGCGCCGCATGACCGACGACAGGGGTTCGCCGCCATGCGGCGCTGCGTCCATATCCGTCATCCATAACGCCAGGGCAGCCGGATCGCTTTCATGAAGTTCGGCGAGCGGCTTTCCCCGCCAGCCCCCATAATCGCATTCACGCAGGGCAGCTTGCTCCGCCGCCTCAAGACCAAGGAGCGCAGCGGTCTGGCGCGCGCGCAGTGCCGGGCTCGTCCAGACACGATCGATCGATCCGAGCCTTGCAGCAGACAATTCGGCGCGCTGTGCCGCTCTATCCTCCAGCGGCTCGTCGTCCGGGAAGCAGCCTTTCCGATTGGCTTCGGTCGGACCATGGCAAATCCAGCTCAAGCGCGCCTTCATGACAGTCGATATCTCCATTGATTGTCGCGATTTCGCATCACGATGGCGGTTGATTGACAACCATATTTGCCGACAGATATAAACTTGCACTTGCGGGTGTGGAAGCCGGTGTAATCCCGGCGCGGTCGCGCCACTGTAATCGACGGGCGGATACCGCCCCCAGAGAGCCAGACCCTTCCCGCAAAACCCTTCCGCAAATGGAACGCGCTTTTCTTCTAGAGGGAAATACAATGTCCGATACCGCTTTCGCCCCCACCGCGATTCCGCAGCCGATCCCGCTCGGCCAAATCCTGCCCTGGGCTATTTTTGCCGGCCTACTAATGCTGCTCGCGATCTATTTCGTCGGCGCGGAAGAAGGCGCGACCTCGCTGATTTCAGGCATGTATGTGCATGAATTCGTGCATGACGGCCGTCATCTTCTCGGTTTCCCCTGCCACTAAGGGATCAGGCACATGGTTGGACGTCTTTTGCTCCGCGGCATGATCGTGGGAGCGCTCGCTGGTATTCTCGTTTTTGCCTTCGCCCGCACCTTCGGCGAGCCGCTGGTCGATTGGGCCATCGGCTTTGAAGAAAAAACTGCCCAGGCCGCCGGGGAAGCGGCGGAACCGGAAATCGTCAGCCGCGCCACCCAGGCGGGCTTCGGTCTCTTCACCGGCATCATGATCTATTCGACGGCGATCGGCGGATTGTTCGCGCTGGTCTTCTCCTTCGTCTACGGCCGCATCAGCCCCCTCGGCGCACGCGGCACCGCAGTCTTGCTCGCAATCGCCGCTTTCGTGACGATTTCGCTCGTTCCCGATATCAAGTATCCGGCGAACCCGCCGGCAGTCGGCAATCCCGACACGATCGGCGCCAGAACCGAACTGTTCTTCATCATGATCGTCGCCTCGATCGTCGGCATGATCGTTGCGATCGGGCTCGGACGCCGGCTGGCGGCGCGCTACGGATCATGGAACGGGACGATCATCGCCGGCATCGGCTATATCGCCTTCATCGCGTTGATCCAGTATCTGCTTCCTTCCGTCAACGAAGTGCCGGAACAGTTCTCGGCGGTCGTGCTCTGGAAGTTCCGCGTCACCTCGCTCGGCATGCATGTCATCCTCTGGACGACACTCGCTCTCGGCTTCGGCGCCTGGGCGGAACGCGAGCTGCCTCAGACCCGCTATCGCAGCAACGCGACGCTGCGCCGCGCCTGAAATGGCATATCTGCCGCATCCCGCGCACGCCACCGTGCGCGGGAAACGCCGACTGCAAAACCGCGTCTTGCTCACAATCCTCTGCATCATACTCTCGAGCTGGCCGACGCTGCTTTCGGCTCACGGCGGTTCCTCGGGGAGCCAGGCCGGTATCCCGATACCAAGCCTCACACATGGCGAAATGGCCGTGATGGCACCCTATTACGGGCGGATCATTGCGATTGCGGAAGATGTCTCCGATACCGACGAGACCTTTCGCCGACTGTTGAATTTCGCGCAGATCCAGCGTGCCTATTGTCTCTGGGGCATGATGCCCGGAAGCGTCAGCGACGAGGAAAGTCCGTTCAACGAATGCTCGCATGCCTATCTCGCGGCCGCCAAGGCAGTGTTGCTGAAGATGCGGACGATGAAAGGCGATGCGGTTTCTGTCGCTGATCTCGCTTCAGAGATCGATACCGCGCTCGTGCGCAACAATCTGTCGCTTGTTCTCTGCCAGTTCAGCAGCGAAAATTTCAACACGGCCGATCTCATCCGGCCAAAGCCGGCCGATATCGTCCGCCACGCCCAAAGTCTCCTGGCAATCCTCTCGGTCCTGTTGGCGATCGGCGCCGGACTGTGGCTGACGGCACGGGCTCTGCGGACCGAACCTATAAAAAAACACCGCCGCTGAACGCGGCGGTGTTTTTCATTCTACCAGTCGCGATGGCGATCACGCCAGCGATCCCTGCGCCAGCCGCCATCACCACGCCAACCGTCGCGATGACCGTGCCACCCCCATGGCGGTGGCCTGTGATAGCCCCCACCCCAGCCATAACGCGGCGGCGGCGGCCCCCATCTGTTCCGGCGGCATTCACCCCAACGGGTCACATGCCAGCCACGACCACAGGCATAGTCGACTTTCACAATCGGCACCGCGGCCGTTGTCCCGACAGCGGGTACAGGCATTGCTTCTGCCGAAGATACAGCCAGGCCACCAAGCAAAGCAGCGATGGCAAAAACGGACGATCTCATTTTGGTGGTCCTCTAACCAAGTCCCTTACAGACGGGATTTAAAGCCCTGGCGCATGAACGCGGGCTGAACCGAAAAAGGCCATTTCACGGCGGAAACGAGATTAGTTTCGAAACAGCTCATTCGACCGGGAGCTGCCGGTGCCAATCCCTTGCGACCTATTTCCGCTTGCTGGCCGGGGATATTCGACCCTTCTCGCGCGTCACGAGAGTTTCATGAACGGGGCTTACACCGAACCTATCGTTTGCCATAAAGGAGTTCTGGATGGTCGACCTCGCTTCCAACAGTTCAGAGGGTGGCAATACCAATCACCCAATTCACGGCGCCAGCGGCTCGGCAAAATGGTTCTTGCCGCTCTTTGGCGTGGTCATTCTCGGCGGCCTCGCCTATGTGGGCTACGCGCTTGGCAGCGATCTTGCCGAAGCTGCCGCCGTTCCGTGGATTCTGCTTGGTCTTGCCCTGCTGATCGCGCTGGGTTTTGAATTCGTCAACGGCTTCCATGATACGGCCAACGCCGTGGCAACCGTCATCTACACGCGCTCGCTGCCGGCCGAATTTGCCGTCATCTGGTCCGGCTTCTTCAATTTCCTTGGCGTTCTCACCTCTTCCGGCGCCGTCGCCTTCGGCATTCTGGCGCTCCTGCCGGTCGAACTGATCCTGCAGGTCGGCTCCGGCTCGGGTCTTGCCATGGTATTCGCCCTTTTGACCGCCGCCATCATCTGGAACCTCGGCACCTGGTATCTGGGCCTGCCCGCATCGAGCTCGCATACGCTCGTCGGCTCCATCATCGGCGTCGGTCTCGCCAATCAATTCCTGGCGCCCGCCGGCTCCGCCACCAGCGGTGTCGACTGGTCACAGGCAAGCAGCGTCGGCATGTCGCTGCTGCTGTCGCCGATCATCGGCTTCGGTGCCGCCGCTCTGCTGCTGCTGGTCGCCAAGGTGCTGATCCGCAACAAGGCGCTTTACGAAGCTCCGAAGGGCAATGCACCGCCGCCGCCGTGGATCCGCGGGCTGCTGATCTTCACCTGCACGGGTGTCAGCTTTGCCCACGGTTCGAATGACGGCCAGAAGGGCATGGGCCTCATCATGCTCATCCTCATCGGCCTTGTCCCCACCGCCTTCGCTCTCAACAAGACGCCCGACATCAACTATCTCGAGGCCTACAAGGCCGCCTCGGCACAGGTCGAGACGGTACTTGGGAAGTATGTGAAACCCGGTGTGACCGCACCTGCCGATCCGAAGGCAGCCGTCAGCGATGCCGTGAAGAGCAAAACCTGGTCGGACGCGACGACGCCGGCATTGCAGGCCTATATCCACGCAACCAGCGCCGAGATCGCCGCCTATCCAAGTGTCGAAAAGCTGCCGAACGGTCTGGTCGGCAACGTTCGTAACGACATCTATCTAATCGGTGAATCGCTGAAGCTGATCGACAAGCAGAAGCTGCTGCCGATGAGCGCCGACGATCTGAAGGCCGTGACCAACTATCACGCCGCCGTCGACCACGCGACCAAGTTCATTCCGCTCTGGGTCAAGGTCGCCGTGGCGCTGGCGCTCGGTCTCGGCACCATGGTCGGCTGGAAGCGCATCGTCGTTACCGTCGGCGAAAAGATCGGCAAGACGCATCTGACCTACGGCCAGGGTGCCGCCGCCGAAGTTGTCGCCATGCTGACGATCGGCGCAGCCGACCATCTCGGCTTGCCGGTTTCCACCACGCACGTCCTCTCATCCGGCGTCGCCGGGACGATGGCGGCGAATGGCTCGGGCCTGCAATGGTCGACCGTGCGCAACATGCTGATGGCCTGGATTCTGACGCTGCCGGCCTCGATCGCGCTCGCCTTCGTGCTGTTCGTCATCCTTCGTCAGGTTTTCTGATCGGCATAACGGCCGGATATTCCGGCCTTTGCCTGAAATATCCCCAGAAGCATAATGGCGCCCCGCGCGGGGCGCCATTTTTTGTACATCACGGCCAGATGCTGGCCCTCACCGCACACGACGGCGCGCAGGCCTACCCCAGTAAATGTTTCCGCACAGCCGTTGCGGCGGTTGCGTCATTCAACCGCTGCAATGGTTTTCCGAAAAGGCTCTGGAGCATTTCCGCTTTTCTTCGAATCGCGAAAACGCTCTATCTTTTTTGTTTCTTGACGCATTCCGGACGGAAAACCGCTACGCACTTTTCCTGGAAGTGCTCTAGCGAGCGATTTCTCTCCTGCTGCCATTGGCGCCCAGGCCGGACAGCTTTGCCAGTTCGGAGCGCCGGTTTGCATAATTCTGCGCGACCATCGGATAGTTGGGAGCCAATCCCCATTTCTGTCGATATTCCTCTGGCGTCAGCCCGTAATGCACACGCAGATGACGCTTCAGCGTTTTGAAGCGTTTGCCGTCTTCCAGGCAGACGATGTAATCGCTCGTCACTGATTTCTTCAAATCCACCGCCGGCACAAGATTGGCCCGTTCGACGGCTGGTGCCGGTGCATCCAACGCATGCAACGCGTCGTGCACGTCCTTGATCAACCTGGGAAGGCTGACAACCGGAATCGCGTTGTGACTAACATAGGCCGAAACGATTTTCACACAACCATCGAACAATGAATGCATCTGCGGGGGCGTGGGTTTTTGTCTCTCGCTGAAAGAATCCATGATCTTTTCCCGGATCTCGTAGGGTTCCTCGTGCGCCGCCCCGCCCGATCGTATCAAGCGCGACGCCCATTGCCGGACGTCCCGCCGTTTCAAGTGGCGCCATTTTACTGGCGCCTGATCCCCGGCACAGTTGCCGAGGTAGAATGCGTTCGCACAAGGTGCGTCCGCGATCATAGCCGGTAGCCTCTCGCCTCTAGCCCTGCATCCGCCGCAGCTTGCGGCTGCTCGCTGTCAGGGTTCGCAAAATAACCTGCCAGCCTGTTACAGAGGACGACGAGAGGCATACCGAGCATGAATGCCGTATGTGTCGGATCTCCTTCGCAATGATGAAGCGTTTGAAGAATAAGCTTGCGCTCGATATCCTCGATGGTCTGACCAACAAGGATATCGACGGCCGCATCGACCGTTTGCGGCCTCGGATAATCACCACAAAGGTGGAGGGCGATCTCTTCGATCAATCGCTCCTCGCTCGCCGTGGCTATGACGATTTCCGTGGCGCAATCGCCAAATTCGCAGAAGACATAAAGCCCGCTTTCGGCGTCGATCGTCACGCGTCCCGCGACCTCGGCCGATTGATAGCGAATGAGAATATGCGGCGAAGCATCACCGCCAAATACCACGGAAAGCGTCCGGTCTGCCGAATGGAGCCTGTCTCGAAGCCGGCCCGTGAGACCACCCAACAGTGCCTTTGCCTTCAGATTGCCTATCTCCCGGACAACCGAGCCCTGATAATCCGAACCGGGGAGCAACTTTCTCATCATGGCGACACCGACGCGGGCAGCACCGAACGATCGGCACCGGCCTTCCTCATATCAACCATCGGGGTTGCGACCTTATGGGATCGCGAGACAATGGCGCGAACGCTCATCCCACCCCCCTCAGTCCGCCCTTGCCGTTCCGCCGGCACAGCTGCGGCAGCGACACCGGCCGGGACAAAAGGAAACCCTGGACGTGGGTCGCACCAGCCGCGCGAGCCGCTTCGAGTTGGGCTTCCGTCTCGATGCCTTCAACGACGACAAAGGGTGCAAAGCAGGCGGCAAAGCCGACGAGATGCGAAAGGCTGTCGCGCCCATCGCGGCCGCGCCTGTTATCCCTAAGAAAAGCCGCGTCGATCTTGACGATATCGCTGGTGATTTGCAGCAGCGAGGCCGGCGTCGCAAAGCCAGAGCCGAAATCGTCGATGGCGATACGGCAGCCAAGCGAGCGGATCATCTTTACCCGCTCGATGGCGGTGCCAACCAGAGGATATGTTTCGGTGACCTCCACGATAAGGCGCGAGGAAAGCTCCGGTTGATGAGTGATTCGGCCGAAAATATCGGCGAATCGATCCGGATGGGACAGGCTGGCGACGGACAGGTTGCAGCCGAGGACTAGCGTTTCGTCGGCAGCAAGCGCCGACAAGACCATATCGAGAATACGCAGATCGAGCGCGAACCAGTGATCCTGCCGCTCAAGCAGCGACACAAAGGTACCCGCTCCATGCACGGTCCCGTCCGATTCCGTCACCCGCGCCAGGCTTTCGGCATAGAGTACCTGTTCGGCATTCACCGCGTCGTGAACCCACTGAGCGGCAAAGCCCAGGCCGCCCTCGGCGATAGCCTTTAGAATCAGGGCCTTATGGCCTTCCTCATTGCGATGAGCATTACCGTTCATCGAACCTCCCTTCGTCGGGAGAGGGATCACAGGCGAAGTTTTGGAAAAAAGCAGCGGCAATTGAAAGCGGCGCAATCCGCTTCGAAACATGAGATTTCTGGCGCTGTAAATCCGCGTCTTCCATCTTCCAGACACCCTTAAACCTCATATCATCGAGGTCCTCTGCACCGAGCCGGAAATATTACACCAAAGACCAAAGTCTATTCGGCGCCGCCACACCGATGGTGCTTTTTATCTATTGCTAATACACTAATTAGCATCTCACTGCAAAAGTCAATCTCTACGCGTTTTTTGTTATATCTAATTCAACTAAAACATTAACAAGTCTCATCCGTCATTACCGACTTCACTCATGAGGCCACCATCTGTTCTGCCGCGCTGCTTGAAGGGCCAAATCCAGGGACGGCAATTCGGCGTGCCACAGCTTTTCCCATTCGAGGCTCATGACGCCGGCATAACCATCCGCAGCAAGTGCGCGACGCAGCGCGGCCATGGGAAACTCACCGCTACCAGGCAATACATAGCTGTAGGGCAGCTTCGGCCCCGGCTTCGAGATGCTGTCCTTCACATGAAGATGCCGGGTGTTGTTTCGAACCAGCTTCCAGGTCTCCAGGAGATCGTGGCCGCCCTTGCGCCAGGTGTGATGCGTGTCCCAGAGCAATGCACAGTCAGGTGCAGCCTCCAGGAAACGCGCGATGGGATCGAGCCTCACGAGGCAATCATGCGTTTCGACGACCATCTCGGCGACGAATCCTTCTCGCCTGGCCGTTTCACGCCACCATTGCAGCGTCTCCAGCGCCTCGGCCAGCTCTCCGGCATCGCCACTCTCGCCGCCGTCAAAAACCCGCAGAGACTTGACGCCGGCGGCTTCCGCCCAGGGGAGATAGCGCAAAAACTCTTCCTTGGCCTGAGATGTCGCGCCGACAATGCGCAGCGAAGTATTGAAGGCGCAAACCTTTACCGGCGACGCTGCCAGCGCCCGGGCGAGACCAGCCGGCGAAGCGAACCTCTCGGTGAAATAACTGACCAGATCGATCGTACCGCCAAGGGCGCGAATTTCGATAGCGTCGAGCCCGTGGCGCGCTGCCAGGGCGAGAGCCTCATCCAATTCGAGGTCCGCGCATCCCAGCGTGGAAAATGCCAGCTTTATCCGCGGCACGCTATTATCAACGGCAACCACCACACATTCCTCCGCTGGATTTTCCGATGTCGATCAAGCGCGGCTGGGCAGCGTGTACCCGCACCAGCTGCGCGACATAAGTAACCAAACGGATAATTACGAAGCAACACCCGGCCGTCAAGGGCCGGCACCCTTTAACCGGTGGTCGCGACTGAGCTTCATCGCAGGATCAGTGCAGGATATCCCAAAAAGGCCTAGAGCCATCCCTCACCAGACGATGGGATGCGTCTCTCCGGTCGCAACATTGACGAAGCCCTCCGGAGCCCGTTCCGAGGGAGCCACGAGAACCCAGCGCCAGGGTGCGCAGGTGAGCGTCGCGAAGGAGAGGCGCTCGGGAAAGCCCGGCCACCAGCGCGGCGAAAATGTCGGCTCATACATCCAGTCGATATCGGCGCCGGCCTCGTAAAGCAGCTGCATCTCGGCATCCAACTCTTGCGCCGATCGTGCCGTCATCAGGCCGCCGACTTCGTAGCGGACGCGGGCGACGACCTTGCCGCCCGATACCAGCACCCAGCCGCCCTGCTGTTCGTTGAGCGCATTGGCGACCGTCGCCATGGCTTCATCCGAGGAGCCTACGACCCAGATATTGTGCTTGTCATGGCCGAGCGTTGCGCCAAGTGCTGTATCCGGCGTGCGGGGTCCGGTACCCAACCAGAACATCCTGGCGACCTTGGCCTCGCCGGAAAAGCGGTCGACGATTGCGAACTTGGTGACATTGCGATCCGGATCGCGCTGCACAGCACCGCCGCTAACCGGCAGATCCATGGTGATGAAATCATCG
Organism: Rhizobium sp. AC27/96; assembly: GCF_001692325.1. GTDB lineage: Bacteria > Pseudomonadota > Alphaproteobacteria > Rhizobiales > Rhizobiaceae > Rhizobium. Next base: position 243,487 of record NZ_LXKN01000073.1, read on the forward strand.
GCCCAGTGGAATGGCCGCAGCAGCGCCGCCTTCGCCGTCGCCGCGTCCGAGGGCGCAGCGATACGGAAATCCTCCGATGTGACGACCCGGTCGATCCGGACGGTCTTCGTTGCCCAATCCGGCCAGTCGATCTCGGGCCGGACACCGACGAAGGACTTGCCTTCTGAAGCCGGCCTGCCATCGGCCCAGACCTTGGCGATCGACAGCGTCGCAACATCGTCCAGAAGCACGATATCGGCGAAGCGGCCGGGCGCGATCGAGCCAACCCAGGGCGTGAGCCGCATATGCCGCGCCGGATTGACCGTCACACATTGAATGGCGATCTCGGGCGCCAATCCGTTTTCAATTGCAAGCCGGACATTGTGGTCGGTTGCGCCAATTTTCAACGTATCGGAAGCGCTGCGATCGTCCGTGACAAAAGCGATCTGCGACCAGTCGGACAGTCCTTTTTCGATCAGCCCCTGGATGACCTCAGGCAGGGAATGCGGCCGAAGCTCAATGAACAGCCCGTGCGTCAGCTTTTCCCAGATTTCATCGAGGAACCAGCCCTCATGATCGGAAGCGAGGCCCGCGCCGGCAAAGGCGTTGATGGATGCGAGGTCGCGCAAGCCGGCCCCGTGCCCCTCGACAACGCCACGCTGCTCGAAGGTGGCGCGGATCATGCCCCAGAGGCGATCATAGGCGGGATTGTCCGGATTGCTGACCGAGGGCCAGTCCATCACCTCGTCGAGACCGGCAACCATCAGGCTTTCGCCGAGAAAGGCCTTTTGCTCGTCATAGCCGAAGTGGCCGCCACCCCATTCATAGGCGGTCGGCGGCACGGCCGAGCCCGGCAGAGGGAAGATCTTCATCGGCGAGCCGCGGCGGCGTGCTTCCAGCCAGAATTCGAGATTGCGGGCGCCGTTGACATTGGAAAACTCGTGGCTCGCCTCGCAGACCCAGGTGACGCCGTGCGGCATGACCAAGGCTGCCTCCCATTCCGGCGTCAGGTGCGAACTTTCGATGTGCTTGTGCGCTTCACCAAAACCGGGGACGGCTGCAAGATGCGGCTCGTGAATGCGCTCGCCAACCTCGCCCTGGTAGCTGCCGGCCGGACCGACATAGGCGACGCGCCTGCCCTTGATGACGATCTCCTGATCCTGAAGCCAGGTACGGCTATGCACATCGAGCAATCGGCCGACGCGCAGCAACCGGTCGGCCGGGCGGCGACCGAGGGCGGTCAGCGTCAGATCCTGGCGGATCAGCACCTCGTCTGCTGCGTTGACGAGCAGATCGTCGGGGAGATTTGTCGTTGGAGATGTCATGAGAAAGATGCCTGCGGGAAATTCGATCGGCCGAGGGTAAAGATGGTGGTCCGCCGTGTAAAGCGACTTAGCGCGGACGCGGGAAACCAAACTATCTCAATGGGTTGCATTTCCGGCCACGATGCGCGCCGGAATATGTGGATTGCCGCAGTCGAGACCGAAAAACTCACCCCTGCCCAATTGTTGGGCTTGTAAAGCGGGTGCTCGAAAAATAGTATCCTGCAAGCTTGAAGCATATGGCTGATTTTATTGACCAAAGGATTTCGATCATGAAGGGCCTCTCTTTCGTCCATGTCGCGGGCCTCGCCATTCTTGCAGCGACCGCCACTTTGCCGGCCTTCGCCCAGGCAAAGACCCTCACAGTTTCATGGTGGGGCTACAATGGCGAGAAGATGCAGGCCAATATCATCGAACCGTTCAAGAAGATCTGCGGCTGCGACGTCGTCTTCGAAACCGGCAACAATGCCGACCGGCTCAACAAGCTGAAGCTGCGCGGGGGTAAGGGTGTCGACGTCATCTACCTCACCGACAGCTACTCGCAGGCCGGCATCCAGCAGGGCCTCTTTCAGGAGATCGACCGCAGCAAGATCCCGAACATTGCCGATCTCTACGACATCGCCAAGGCGCCGCAGGGCAATTACGGCCCCGCTTACACAATCGGCCGCGTGGGAATCGTCTACGATACGGCGAAGGTGAACCCGCCGATTACCTCCTGGAACGACCTCTGGCGCGAGGACCTGAAGGGGGCTGTTTCGCTTCCCGGCATCACGACTACAGGCGGACCGCTGACAGTGCTTGAAGCCGGCAAGCATGCCGGCGTCGATCCCTATACCGATGCCGACAAAACCTTCGAAGCCATCGAGACGCTGAAGCCGAGCGTGGTCAAGAACTACGATACCGGCTCCGAGCTGGTGAACCTGATCTCGACGGGCGAGGCCAAGGTGGCGATAACGCAGGATTTTGTTCTGACATCCTTGCGCGCTGCCGTACCGACGATGGCCTGGGCCGATCTGAAGGAGGGCGATATTGCCGTCCTCAATACAGTCAATATTCCGAAGGGCTCGGAAAACGTGGAGCTCGCGCATCAGTTCATCAACTTCATCCTGTCGAAGGACGTGCAGCAGGCGGAAGCCGAACAGGGCGTCGATGCGCCGGTTTCCACCAAGGTGGTGCTGCCGCCGGAAAAAGCGAAGCTCTGGACTTATGGCGCCGAGATGATCGCCAAACTCAGTCGCATCGACTACGAGAAACTGATCGATGCACAGTCGGACTGGGTCGATCGCTGGAACGAAATCTTCGGCATGTAACAGGGCGTGCCGTGGCGACCCTGCGGCATCTCACGGAATTCGTCTGATGAAGCATCTTGCAAAATGGGGTTTAACGGCGCCGGCGATTATCGCCGTGGTCCTGTTCCTGCTCGTTCCGGTGATCATCACGATCGCTGCGACATTCGGCGAAGCCAAGGGTGTGTTTTCTCCCTATGTCGCCTTCTTCACCAGCGGCTTTCGCCGCACGGTGCTTTTCAGGACAATCGAGATCGCCCTGGTGACGACGGCCATCTCCCTCATGATCGGCTTTATCGCCGCCTATGTGATCGCGCAGATGCCGGGCCGCCTGAAAAGCGTGATGATCATTGCCGCCGTCTTTCCGCTGCTGACCGGCGTCGTCGTCCGCTCCTTCGCCTGGCTGATCATTCTCGGCAAGAACGGCATTCTCAACAGCATGCTGCTTTCGGTCGGCGTCATCAGCGAGCCTCTGTCTATGCTCTACACCGAGGGCTCGGTAATCGTCGCCATGGTCTATCTTTTCGTGCCGCTGATGATCCTCACCCTTGTCGGCGTGCTTGAGGGCATACCGCAGGACCTGATCCAGGCGGCGACGTCGCTTGGTGCAACGCCGGCTGCGACCTTCCGGCAGGTGATCCTGCCGCTTGCCACGCCCGGCCTTATCGTCGGCGCCGTGCTGGTCTTTACCGGCAGCTTCACCTCATACGCCACGCCGCAGCTGCTTGGCGGTGAAAAACAGATGATGATGGGTACCTTCCTCTACCAGCGTGCCATGGTCACCTTCGACTGGGTAGGAGCATCGACGATCGCCGCCATCATGGTGGTCGTGACGATCGGCATTGTCGCGATCATGAGCCGCATCGCGCGGCGACTGAACCCGATGGCGGTGTAATCATGGCGAAATCCGTTCATCCCGCACTCATCGCTTTCACGGCTCTCATCTTCCTGTTTCTGCTGGCGCCGCTCGTCATCATCATCGGCGCGGCCTTCAGCGACACGACCTACCTCACCTTCCCGCCGCAGGGCCTGACGCTGCACTGGTTCTCGAACATCTTCGCGATCGAGGCCTTTCGCACGACGGCAATCACCAGTTTCGAACTCGCCTTCCTTGGAACCGGGCTCTCGCTGCTGCTTGGCGTTCCCGCCGCCTACGCCATCAGCCGCTACAGGGTCGAGCTGCCGAGCTGGCTTTCGACGCTCTTCGTTCTTCCGATCCTAGTTCCGGAAATCGTCTTCGGCTTCTCGCTGATGAAATCGATCACTATCGGCCTCGGGTTGCCGATCTTTCCGAGCCTGTTGATCGGCCATGCGCTGCTGGTGCTGCCCTATTCGGTGCGCGTTGTCAGCGCCAGCCTTGCGAGCTTCGATTTCTCGATCGAAGAAGCTGCTATCAGCCTCGGCTGCCCGCCGCTGAAAACCTTCCTGACGGTGGTGCTGCCGAATATCCGCGCCGGCGTCATCGCGGCCTTCATTCTCGCCTTCATCACGTCAATCAACGATGTCTCCGTCTCGGTCTTCCTGACCGGCCCCGGTATTTCCACCCTTCCCATCCAGATCCTCGCCCATATGGAGCAGTTCTTCGACCCGACCATCGCCTCGGTCTCCGTGCTGCTGATGCTCGTGACCGTCGCCGTCATGGCGGTCGTCGAAGCCACCCTGGGCCTCACCTTCCTGACAAAGTAGCCGCCCGTGACCGTATCGCTTACCATCCAATCCATTAGCGCCCATTACGGCAAGACGGCCGTCCTGCAGGACCTGTCGCTATCAGTCGCCGCCGGCGAATTGGTGTCGCTGCTCGGCTCCAGCGGCTGCGGCAAGACGACGACGCTGCGGCTCGTCGCGGGCTTCCTGCAGCCGACGAGCGGCAGCATCAAGCTCGGCGATCGCGATCTGACCACGCTTCCCGCACATGCCCGCGATATCGGCCTCGTGTTCCAGAACTACGCCCTGTTTCCGCATCTGACGGTGCTGGAGAATGTCGCCTTCGGCCTGAAGCAGCGCGGCATCGCAACGCAGGAACGTCGACAGAAGGCTGCAGCCATGCTGGAGCGCGTTGGCCTCTCAGGCCTCGGCGACCGGTTACCCTCCGCACTCTCCGGCGGCCAGAAACAGCGCGTCGCATTGGCGCGTGCGCTCGTCATTGAGCCGCCGCTTCTGATGTTCGATGAACCGTTGTCCAATCTCGACGCCAAACTCAGGGTCGACATGCGCGTCGAGATCCGCCAGCTGCAGCGCGCCAACGGCACGACATCGCTCTATGTGACGCACGACCAGGAAGAAGCCTTCTCGATCTCGGATCGGGTCGCCATCATGAATGCAGGTCGCATCATGCAGCTCGATACGCCGGAAGTCCTCTACCGCAAACCGGCCAATGCCTTCGTTGCCCGTTTCGTCGGCTTCGAAAACCTGCTGCCATTGCAAGTGGTCGCGCGCGATGGCGCCCTTGTGACGGCAGAGGGTGCAGGCGGTGCAAAGATCACGCTTTCGCAGGATGATTTCGGACCGGTCCCCGATGATTTCATCCTCGGCTGCCGCGCCGACGGGCTTTCCGTGCGCCACGAAGGCAATGGATTGCCGGCGACCCTCGGAATGAGAACCTATCTCGGCCGCGCCTATCAATATCAGTGCGCGACGCCGTCCGGTGATCTTGTTGCCAATGGCGCATTGTCCGAGCCGCTGGCAGCAGGTAGCGCGGCTACGCTCGTGCCCGTGCCCGAACAGTGCTGCATTCTTAATCCGCAGCGCTGATCACATAGGTTGCCACTGTTTTTTTGCCAAGACGCGCTTTCTGTTATGCTGACAATCAGCCCAGAGGCTCGAAATGAGCTGGGATGCTCAGGCAAGCGCATCAGCTCTCGCCGGTCTGCTCCGATCAAGGGTAGATTATTCGCAACCTTTAGTGGTTAAGGTTTTGCAATTGATCTATGGCTGCAAAGAGCGCAACATATGATTTGGGCTATCGTTTCAGTTTTGACATTTTATCTCGGAGCACTAAACACTTTACTGGCGCGTGTGGCAGGGACATGCACTCAGGGAGAGGCGGACCGACTTTGGGGCGTGATGATATCTATTCCCTTCTATATCGTCGCCGTGCTTGGCCTCTTTAAGACAAAATATCTCAAAACGACGACTATTGCTTGCAGCCCCGTTTTCCTCTTCGCGCTCTGGCAAGCTGCCTTCGCCTTCAGACTCGCGCTTGATATTCTTCTCTACGATGCCAGCGCTTGCGAAGTTCTTGAGGGCATGCCTTATTCAAAGAGCGGAGATGAGATCGTATTTGCTATTCTCTGGCCTCTCGTTACCTTTGGAATCCTCATAGCTTTAATGTTGGTTTACACCCTACGCCGACCTAAAAGCGGTCTTCGTCGAGGATAAATGTCAGCGAACATTCCGCAGCCTTGTATTTTAAAACCGCAATCCCTTGACTGCCCGTTTGGTTTCCAGGCGGGCAGTTTGCTTTTTGAGTTGGGGAGTTTGGACGTTATCGGTCACCGCCTTGGGCGTAGACACGTCCGCAGCCTTTTGCATAGGCGGTTTGATGCTGCTTGATGCTGTGGTTTATTTTGGGTGTTTTGGGGCTGGTTTTGGCGTGGTTGCGTGCTTGCG
>NZ_LXKN01000074.1 GCF_001692325.1 Rhizobium sp. AC27/96
TGGAGTTGCCCCTTAAAAACCGGACAGGATCAGGTTTCGGTTTGACGGTTCAAGAACTCACGAGGCGAGCAATACCCCAATGCCTTATGCGGGTGAAGGGTGTTGTAGTGTTCGAACCATGAGGGCAGTTGCGCGATGACGGTCACGGCGTCCGGCAAGGGGTTGACCGAGACGTAATCGCGCTTGAAGGTTTTGACGAAAGCTTCGGCCATTCCGTTGGACTGGGGGCTGCGAACGGGCGTCGAACACGGCTCCATGCCGATATCCAAAAGCAGCGATCGGGTGTCCTTTGCAATGAAGCAGGAGCCGTTGTCCGTCAGCCATTCGATTGGCTTTGGAAGGGTGTTGATGAGACCAAAGCGGTTCTCGACAGCCGTGATGACAAGGTCCTGGACGTCCTCGCTCTTGATGCCCTCGGTTGTCGCGACATGGGCGATAGCCTCGCGATCACAGCAATCGAGAGCGAAGGCAACGCGCACCTTCTCGTTGTTGTCGCAGCCGATTTCGAAGCCATCTGAACACCAACGCAGGTTCGATTGCTCAACAGACACACGACCATCGTGACGGCGCGTGTCGATCGCACCGGTGTGGCGCTGAAGGAGCATGCCGTGGACCTTCATCACCCGGTAGACGCGCTTGGCATTCGGCCATGGACGGTTTTCGCTGCGGGCTTTGCGGCGCAGGATCGCGTGAACCCGGCGATATCCGTAGGTCGGCATGTCATCGATGATCGTCTTGATCTCATCCATCAGTTCCTGATCAGCGAGCGGCGGCCGCCCTCTGGCTCTGGAAGGACGTTGCCTCACACGGTCCGCTATGTTGGATCGGGCGACACCCAAGGTCTCGCACACCGCCGTCATCGCGAACCGTCCTTCGGAAACGACAGCGAGCGCAACAGGTGTTTTTTTGACCCTGATGCTATCTCAAGCGCCTCTTTGAGGATTTCGCCCTCCATCGTCTTCTTGCCGAGGAGGCGCTGAAGTTCTTTCACTTGGTTCTGAAGCGCTCTGTACTCGGATGCCGGGACGACCTCTTCCTGCGATGCCGTCGCCGTCAGCGCACCTTGCGCCGCCAATTTACGCCAGGCGAACAACTGGTTCGGCTGAATGCCATGCCGTCGAGCAACGATGCTGACCGTGACGTCAGGCTCGTAGGTCTCCTGGACTATCGAGAGCTTATCCGCTGTCGACCAGCGACGGCGGCGCTCAGGGCCGGACAGCACTTCTATCTTAGGTATGTGACTGGTCATAATGGGCACATTACTCCTAACACTTAACAAGTGGGAGATCGTGTCCGGAGATTTAGGGGGCCACTACA
>NZ_LXKN01000075.1 GCF_001692325.1 Rhizobium sp. AC27/96
GCGCGAAGTCTGTCTGCATGGGAATACATGAACTACCTCCTGGTCGTCCAAGTTTTCGTCCGCATCTCCCCGGATCAGATCTCAGCGGAAATCAACACAGAAACCATGGATCAGCTCTCCTGGGCTGACATTGTAACCATGATTAACCAACCCCGCAGCGTCGCGTTCAGACTACGGACTATCCTATAACGGTCATGTCTTGGTCGCAAACGACGACGGTATTCGCGCTCGATCTCTGCCAAGAATCCTCCAGCGGATAATCGGGAGTGAGTGCGATGAGCGACGAAGGAAACCTGGCCCTGGGCGAACTGGAAACAGCGGCGGTACCGGCCGAACGACGTCGGCGCGCCGGGGGACGAGGCGCAGAGCGCAGCCGCAAGCCGAGCAGTGCGAAGTATCTGAACCTGGTCAATAACCTCTCCCACACGGAGCTTCTGTCGCCCGAAGCCCTTGATGATATTCACAATGCGTCGCTGACCATTCTCGAAGAAATCGGCATGGATATCATCCTGCCGGAAGCGCGCGAGCGCATGAAGGCGGCCGGCGCCGATGTCACGCCGGGCAAGGAGCGCGTCCGCTTCGACCGCAACATGATCATGGAGTTGATCGCCTCCGCTCCCTCGACCTTCACCCTGCACGCCCGTAATCCCCTTAGAAATGTCGAGATCGGCGGCCGCAATCTCGTCTTCGCCCAGGTCGCCTCCGCCCCCTTCGTCGCCGATCGCGAAGGCGGCAGAAGAGCGGGCAATCAGGAAGATTTCCGCAAGCTGATCAAGCTTGCCCAGTCCTTCGACGTCATCCACATGACCGGCGGCTACCCCGTCGAACCGATCGATATCCATGCCTCGGTGCGCCATCTCGACTGCCTCTCCGACATCGTGAAACTCACGGACAAGGCGTTCCATTGCTATTCGCTCGGCCAGCAGCGTAATCTCGACGCGATCGAGATCGCTCGCATCGGCCGCGGCATCAGCATGGAGCAGATGGAGCGCGAGCCCTCGCTCTTCACCATCATCAACTCCTCCTCGCCGTTGCGCCTGGACGGGCCGATGCTGCAGGGCATCATCGAGATGTCGTCGCGAAACCAGGTCGTCGTCGTCACGCCCTTCACACTGGCGGGAGCCATGGCGCCGGTGACGATCGCCGGCGCGGTGGTGCAGCAAAATGCCGAGGCGCTGTGCGGCATCGCCTTCACCCAAATGGTGCGCAAGGGCGCGCCGGTCATGTATGGCGGCTTCACCTCGAATGTCGATATGAAGACGGGAGCACCGGCTTTCGGCACGCCGGAATATATGAAGGCCGTTATCTGCGGCGGCCAGCTCGCCCGCCGCTATGGCATCCCTTACCGGACTTCCAACACCAATGCCTCCAACACGCTCGACGCGCAGGCGGCCTACGAATCGGCGCTTTCTCTCTGGGCCATGACCCAGGGCGGCGGCAATTTCGTGCTGCATGCGGCCGGCTGGAGCGAAGGGGGCCTCACCGCCTCCTTCGAGAAGTTCATCCTCGATGTCGACATGCTGCAGATGGTCGCTGAATTCCTGAAGCCGCTGGATGTGAGCCAGGATGCCCTGGCGCTCGACGCCGTGCGCGATGTCGGCCCGGGAGGGCATTATTTCGGCACCGCGCATACGCTCGCGCGCTACGAGACCGCCTTCTATTCACCGATCCTCTCCGACTGGCGAAATTACGAGACCTGGACAGAGGCAGGGCGGCCCACAACCTACGATCATGCCAACCGCATCTTCAAGGAAACGCTTGCGCGTTACGAACAGCCGCCACTTGATCCCGCAGTCGAGGAAGAGCTCGACGCCTTTGTCGCCAGGCGCAAGAAAGAGGGCGGAGTTCCTACGGATTTCTAAAGGGAAATCAAAAGCTTACCTCATTTGATCATGAACGAAATTTAATGTTGCGGCCCTCTTTTTAGCCGCGAGTTCGCCCCGATTCCCGCGCACCGTGAGGCTCGGCTTCGGCTGGGAAGCCAGTGTTTGGGAAAGGGATGTCAATGTCTGTGCTTCGTAGTTTAACAACGGCCGGCTTGATCGCGCTGACACTCGGCAGCGCTGCCGCCGTAACCACCAACAATGCCGCCGCCTCCGAGCGCGGCGCCATCTTCGGCGGCCTTGCTGCCGGTATTGTCGGCGGCGCGCTCGCGGCCGAAGCAGTAAGGCCGGCATACCCGGCCTATTACCCTGCATACCCCGCTTATTATGCCGGCCCCGCCTATGAGCGCGTCTATGTGCGCCCCTATCCGAGCTGCTACTGGGCATGGCGTCACGATGGCTGGGGTCGCCCATATCGTGTCGAGGTCTGCCGCTAGAGTTTAGAGCGCGGCAACCCGCCTTCCGAAATTTCGGGATCAAGGATGCCGCCGGATTTCCGGCGGCATATGCACATCTATGAAGGAAAGCACCCGCCACCCCTTGACTTTGGTCGCGAATAAGACCAAATGCGCCTCAGCTTTCACCTTCCGGCCGCCGCGTGAGCGTGCCCTGCGGGACTTAGACGTACGCAAGAGAGGGACAAAAGCGCTTTATATAACGAGACCGCACCCAAGGCGGTCAGATGCGCTGGAAAGCTTTTTCCAACTTACAAGTTCCCACTTCACGCGGGGTTCTTGACGCCAGAGACAGACCGGACCGCATGGTGCGATCCGGCCTATTTGCTTTGGCGCCCCCGAAAGGTATTGAATTGACCGATTTTCACTCGCTTGGTCTTTCCAAGCAGATCGTCGATACGCTGTCGCAGAACAACTTCTCCACCCCGACGCCGATCCAGGCGCAGGCTATTCCGCTTGTTCTCCAGGGCCGCGATCTCGTCGGCCTCGCCCAGACCGGCACTGGCAAGACGGCCGCTTTCGGCCTGCCGATCATCGAAATGCTGTTGAAGGACGCCAAGCGCCCGGACAACCGCACCGTCCGCACGCTCATCCTCGCGCCGACCCGCGAACTGGTGAACCAGATCGCCGACAACCTGAAGCTCTTCGTCCGCAAGACGGCGCTCCGGATCAACGTCGTGGTCGGCGGCGCCTCGATCAACAAGCAGCAACTGCAGCTTGAGCGCGGCACCGACATTCTCGTCGCCACCCCAGGCCGTCTGCTCGACCTCATCAGCCGCCGCGCCCTGTCGCTCGGCCAGGTCAGCTACCTCGTCCTCGACGAAGCCGACCAGATGCTCGACCTCGGCTTCATCCACGATCTGCGCAAGATCTCGAAGATGGTCCCGGCCAAGCGCCAGACCATGCTGTTCTCGGCCACAATGCCGAAGGCGATCGCCGATCTCGCCGCCGACTACCTGACCAACCCGGTCAAGGTCGAAGTCTCGCCTCCCGGCAAGGCTGCCGACAAGGTGGAGCAGTATGTCCACTTCGTGTCCGGCCAGAACCACAAGACCGAGATCCTGAAAGAAACGATCTCCGCCAATCCGGATGGCCGCGCCATGGTGTTCCTGCGCACCAAGCACGGCGCCGAGAAGCTGATGAAGCATCTCGAGCACGTCGGCTTTGCCGCCGCCTCCATCCACGGCAACAAGAGCCAGGGTCAGCGCGAACGAGCCCTCAAGGGCTTCCGTGACGGCGAAATCCGCGTTCTCGTCGCCACCGACGTCGCCGCTCGTGGCATCGACATCCCCGGCGTTTCGCATGTCTACAACTACGACCTGCCTGAGGTGCCGGATGCCTACGTCCATCGTATCGGCCGCACCGCGCGCGCCGGCCGCGACGGCATCGCCATCGCCTTCTGCGCTCCGGACGAAATTCGCCTGCTGCGCGACATCGAGCGCCTGATGGGCATCGAAATTGCCGTCGCCAGCGGCGAAGCTCCTGCCGATCGCGCCCGTCCGACCCGTGGTAACAACCGTGGCGGCGGTCAAGGCCGTGGCGGTCAGGGCCAGGGTCGTGGTGGCGCAGGCCAGGGACGTGCGGAAGGCCGCCCGGCTCGCCCGGCCCGTCGTCCTCACCGCGAAGGTGAAGCCGGCGAAGGCCGCGCTCACAACGGCGAGCGCCAGGAGCGCCGTCCGCAGCGCGAAAACAACCGCAATGCCGACTTCCGTGGTCAGCGCCGCGACGAACGCACGCCGCGTCCGGAAGTGGACAACGACCTCGCTTCGACCTCGGATTTCCGTCCGGCCAAGAAGCCGCATCACAGCGGTCCGGCGAACGCCAATGGCGCAGCCCATGAAGCCGGTCAGCGCGGCCCTCGTCACGCTCACGGCCGCCCCACGGGTCGCCATGAAGACCGTGGCCAGAACGCCCAGGGCGAACAGCGCAACGATCGCGGCAACGGCGGCATGAAGCGCCGCGGCCCCGGCAATGGCGGCCAGCGTCGCGAACGTGCCTAATAAGATAAAAGCTGTACGATAAAACAGAAGGGGGGCCGATTGGCCCCCTTTTTTCATTTCATGATGACACCCTATTCCGGCACGATATCCGCCGTGCGCCGATTGGTGAGATAGACGCCAAGCACCACGACCGCCGTGCCGATGATGATCGGCAGCGTCAGCGGTTCGCCGAAGGCAATCGCTGCTTCGATGGCGACGGCGGGTGGCATCAGGTAGATCAGCGATGCCGCCCGCGAGACCTGTCCACGGCGGATCAGATAAAGCAACAGACCGACCGCACCCATCGACAGGCCGAAGACCGACCAGAGAAGCGAGAGGATTGCCGTCTGCGTGCCATCGAAACGCAATCCTTCGAATATGAAGGCCAGCGGCACGGTAACGATCAGCGCGCCGACATATTGCAGTGTCGCGATGGTCCTGAGATCGCCAGTCTGCAGGTGTCGCTTCTGGTAAAGCGTACCATAGGTCACCGATACCATCGCCAGCAGGTTGACGACGAGCGGAACCGCGGCCTGCCAGAGATCGGCGGTCCCCGACGTCAGCAGTTTTGGCGAGATGGCGATCGCGATGCCGACAAAGCCGAGCAGCAGACCGACGCGCTGGATGGGTTGTAGGCGTTCGTTGACGAGGAACGGCGCCGCCATCGCGGTCATCAGCGGCTGCAGGGCTGCGATGATGCCGGAAATTCCGGCCGGCACGCCCTGGGCGATCGCCCACCAGAGACCGGCCAGATAGATGCCGTGCAGGAAGATGCCGGAATAGATGGCCCGAAACACGCTCGACCAATCGCGCGGCCACCGCGCACCCGTGAACGAACAGAGCATGACGAATGCCAGAGCCGACAGGCTGTAGCGGATCATCAGAAAGGTGAACGGCCCAGAATGCTGCGAGGCATATTTGGCGACGATCCAGCCGGTGGACCAGAGAAGGACGAAGATCGCCGGCGCGAGTTTATCGAGGGACATGGAAAGCGGACCGATATGTGTTTGGCGCGTCGGAGCCGGAATCGGGATCGAACTCGGAATGTCGCGCGGAGGGGCAGAAGGCTGATAGCCGATGGCGACGGCACGGTCAAAATCCATCTGCTGAAAGCAGCCATCAATTTTTCTTCACCGGGCGGCGAACCACCGCTCCCTATGCTGGAGCTTCCGGTACCAGTGAAGTAGCCGGACCGCAAAAGAAGCAGATGCTCAAATTTTGATCCGCACATTGCGGCAATAACCGGCCAACAACAATTGCGTTAATCTTAAATGCCTGCAAATCCGGCATTTTCCGGCGCAGTGAAATTCGTACCGCCAACTGCGCATACTTCTTGCATTGTAAAAACCGTTGTATTCAAATGGGTAAAAACACGGGGACCGCGCCTTTGGCATTTGATGAAATGATTACTGCGGATGAAAGTCCGCGCGAACCTTACGAGAAATACTTCGAGTGGTACTCCGGCCAGGATAGAGGCCACCTCATTGCCAAATCCCGAGATGCGGAAAACATCTTCCGAAAAACGGGCATTACCTTCGCGGTCTACGGACACGCAGACTCCTCCGAAAAGCTCATCCCCTTCGACATCATCCCCCGCATCATATCAGGCAGCGAATGGCGCAAGCTCGCCCAGGGCATCGAACAGCGGGTCATCGCCCTCAACGCTTTCCTCTATGACATCTATCACAAGCAGGAAATCATCCGCGCCGGCCGTCTTCCGCGCGAGCTGATCGAGCGGAATGATGCCTTCCTGCCCGAGATGATCGGCTTTCGTCCTCCGGGCGGCGTCTATACCCATATCGTCGGCACCGACATCGTGCGCACCGGCGAAGACCAGTTCTACGTGCTCGAGGACAATGCCCGCACGCCGTCCGGTGTCAGCTATATGCTGGAAAACCGCGAAACGATGATGCAGATGTTCCCGGAGCTGTTCCACCAGAACAAGGTGCGGCGGGTCGAGGACTATCCGTTGCAGCTGCGCCAGAGCCTCGCCTCGCTCGCCCCTCCCGGCTGCAAGGGCAAGCCGCGCGTCGCCGTCCTGACGCCAGGCATCTACAATTCTGCCTATTACGAGCACTCCTTCCTCGCCGACATGATGGGCGTGGAACTGGTGGAAGGCTCGGATCTGCGCGTCATCGACGGCAAGGTGAAGATGCGCACCACGCGCGGCTACGAGGCCATCGACGTGCTCTATCGCCGCGTCGACGACGATTTCCTCGATCCCCTCACCTTCCGCGCGGATTCCGCACTCGGCATCCCCGGCATCATGGATGTCTATCGCGCCGGCCATATCACCATCGCCAATGCGCCGGGCACCGGCATTTCCGACGACAAGGCGATCTATTCCTACATGCCGGAGATCGTCGAATTCTACACCGGACGCAAGCCGATCCTCGAGAATGTGCCGACCTGGCGCTGTTCGGAGCCCGACAGCCTGAAATATGTGCTGGACAACCTCGCCGATCTCGTCGTCAAGGAAGTCCATGGCTCCGGCGGCTATGGCATGCTTGTGGGACCAACCGCCTCGAAGCGCGAGCGGACGGAATTTGCCGAGAAGCTGAAGAGCAGGCCGAACAACTACATCGCTCAGCCGACACTGTCGCTGTCGACCGTCCCGATCCTCGTCAACAAGGGCATCGCGCCACGCCATGTCGACCTGCGCCCCTATGTGCTGGTCTCCGACAAGGTGCGGATCATCCCCGGTGGCCTGACCCGCGTAGCCTTGAAGGAAGGCTCGCTGGTGGTCAATTCCAGCCAGGGCGGCGGCACCAAAGACACCTGGGTTCTGGAGGACTGAGACGGACATGCTTGGAAGAACCGCCAATGGCCTCTACTGGATGTTCCGTTACATCGAGCGAGCAGAAAACATAGCCCGCCTCGTCGACGCCGGTCAGCGCATGTCGCTGACGCGCAGCGACGCGGTGGATGACGATTGGGACGGCGTGCTGCAAAGCGCCGGCGTGCGCGACACCTATGACGAAGTGCACGGCAAGCTCACAGGAGCGGATGCGATCGATTACCTGATGCGTGATCGCTCCAATCCGTCGAGCGTCATGTCCTGCATCGAATATGGCCGCAACAATGCCCGCATGGTGCGCACGGCGCTGACCCGCGACACCTGGGAAGCGACCAACGAATGCTGGATCGAGCTGAAGGCGATGCTCGGCAAGCGCCTGAAAACCGCGGAACTGCCCGAGATGATCGACGTCATCAAGCGCCGTGCCGGGTTGATCCGTGGCGCCTTTCACGGCTCGATGCTGCGCAACGAGCTCTATAACTTCGCCCGCATGGGCACCTTCATCGAGCGCGCCGACAATACGGCCCGCATCCTCGACGTGAAATATTACGTCCTGCTGCCGTCCGTCTCCTATGTCGGCTCATCGCTCGACAACGCCCAATGGGAATCGATCCTGCGATCGGTCTCGGCGCACCGGGCTTACAAGTGGGCCTACGATCCCGAATATACGCCGGCCAACATCGCCGACTTCCTGATCCTCAACGGTCAGATGCCACGTTCACTGGCCTATTGTTATGAGAAGATCGTCGGCAACATCACCTTTCTGACCGCCGATTACGAGAAGCGGCTGCCGGCGCACGATACGGCGGAAGCCATTCGCCAGATGCTGCAGAAGCTCACGATCAAGAACATCATGGATCAGGGCCTGCATGAATTCCTGGAGGATTTCGTCCTGCGCAACAACAAGCTCGGCGCGGAAATTTCCGACGGCTACCGGTTCTATCAGTAAGCGGGCGACATCATGAAACTGACGATCAGCCACATCACCGAATATCGCTACGATGAACCGTCGCAATTCTCGCTGCAGCGCCTGCGCCTGACGCCGCTGACCGGCGCCGGCCAGACCGTTCTCGACTGGAAACTCACGGTCGAGGGCGCCCGTCCGGAAGTCGAGTACGACGACCAGTTCGCCAACCGCGTGACGCTCGTCTCGCTCGATGGCGAACAGGATTCGACCCGGATCGTCGCCACCGGCGAGATCGAAACGCAGGATCTCAACGGCGTCACCGGCCTGCACAGCGGCTTCGGCCCGCTCTGGCTCTTCCTGCGGGATACGCCACGCACCAAGGCCGGCAAGCTGACGAAGGAGATGCTGCGTGGTGTCTCCGGAGACAATGAACTCGGCAGAATGCACGCGCTGATGAGCGCTATCCATCAGACGGTGGAATACAGGCCCGGCACCAGCGACACGGAAACAACAGCCGAACAAGCGCTGGAAAAGAAGAGTGGCGTCTGCCAGGACCACGCCCATATCTTCATCGCCGCCGCCCGCGCATTGCGCATTCCGGCGCGCTACGTCTCCGGCTATCTGATGATGGAAGGCAAGAACGAGCAGGCCGCCACCCACGCCTGGGCCGAAGCCCATATTCCGGGCCTCGGCTGGGTCGGCTTCGACCCTGCCAATGACGTCTGTCCCGACGAGCGCTACGTCCGCATCGCCACCGGCCTCTGCTACCGCGACGCCGCCCCTGTCTCCGGCATGCGAGTCGGCCTGCCCGGCGAAAGTCTTTCGGTCAAGGTGACGGTCGCAAACCAGGGGCAGAGCCAGACTCAGAGTCAAAGCTGATTGCCAGCGAAGTTCGCGAGCAGGGAAAACTTCAGGCTTCGACCGTGACACGACAAAAAGCAGAATGGCCGTCGGCGACGTGGACGCTTAAGTGATCGTTGTCTGCAGATAGAACGCCGAGGTGGTTCCCATGCTTTTCTGGATCGCGAGTGTTTTTGGGTTGGCAATCGCCTACCTCTTAGGCTCCATCCCCACCGGCTATCTGGCTGGTAGGCTGCTCAAGGGCATCGATATCCGGGAACATGGATCGAGATCTACAGGGGCAACCAACGTACTGCGGACCCTGGGGAAATGGCCTGCCCTGGTGGTTCTCCTGGTGGATGTGTTGAAAGGCGCCGCGGCGGTTGTCTTTGCCCGTTGGTTTTATCCTTGGTTCTCTGCATCGCCGTCAGCCACGCTACCACCAGCGCTCGATCTGCAAATCTGGGTGCCTTGGGCTGTTTGTCTGGCCGGGCTCGCCGTGTTGCTGGGGCATAGCCGTCCGATCTGGCTGAATTTCAAAGGCGGAAAATCCGTCGCAACCGGGCTCGGCGTGGTGCTGGCTATATCCTGGCCTGTCGGTTTGGGTGCACTTGCGGTTTTTGGCGTGATGCTGGCTATTTTCCGGATTGTTTCCCTTGGTTCGATCCTCGCGGCGTTGACCGCGATTGCCCTCATCTGCGCCTTGGATCAGCCGTTGCCCTATCGCCTGCTGGTGATTGCCGGCGGCGTCTACGTGGTTGCACGCCACCACGCCAACATCCGGCGGCTACTGGCAGGGACCGAGCCACGCCTCGGGCAAACTAGCCCGTCTTAAACACCATCGCCGCCAACCGGACGCCTAGTTGGCTACCTGCTCGCCATCCACTGATATATCCTCGCCCTCACCCACAGCGACGGTGCGCAGAAAATGCAGCTTCCTGCCATTAAACGTCAGGACGAGTTTTTGTTGCTCGCCATATCCCAAAATCGGCACGTCGATGACGAAGGTCTGTGCATCGAGCCATGTTCCCTTGGCTTCGGTGATGTGGCCAATGGCAGGTTCGGAGGACTTCGGCGGCCCTTTGCGATAAAATCCATCCAGTCCGATCGGAAAGCTGTACCTGACCGATGAGCCAGCGGGATAGTACAACGAGAACTCGACATCGAAATGCGGGTGAGGCTGCGCCAGATCGAGCATGAACGACTTCAAACCAAACGCATTTTCCGACAATGCGTAGGTCTTTCCGGAGATCCCGGCTGCGATCTCGGGCGTTGGGTTGACGGGCGTCGGTTTTTCGACGGCAACGTCTCCGATGACATTGGCAAGCTGCGCCGCGGCACCCGGGTTCGACGATAGCGCCACATCGGACTTGGCCGCGCGTGAAACCGCATTGATGAGGGCCTTGTAGTCAACCTGCTTTCTAGCGGTGGTCACCACCACGGCATCCAGATCCGGAAACACCATGATCAACTGGCCATTCTTGCCATTCGCCATATAGGCGTGCCTGTCGGGAAAGACCCAAATGAAATTCGTATAGCTTTCGTTGGGATCGTCCGACGCATGCACATTGACAAGCCTGTGATCCAGAATATCCGCCCAGCCCGATGGAAGCAGTTGCTTTCCTTCCCATTCGCCATGCCGCAGATACAAGTAGCCGATCTTCGCCATGTCGCGCGGCAGCAGATAAAGCATCCCCTCGCCTTTTGAGAGGCCCTGGGGATCGCGCTCCCAATGCCAGTCAACAATGCCCAACGGCGCAAAAAGCCTTTCCCTCGCATAGTCCTCGGCGGGCTTGCCGGTCAGCCTGGTGATAACTGCCGAAATAATATCCGGGTTGCCGTTGCTATAGTTAAAAACCTCTCCCGGCGCGTGCGCCATGGGACGATCGAGAATGAACTGGGTCCAGTTGGAGCTTCGCGCCAGGTCGAACATCGTCTGCTGCTTGCCGCCTTCGAACCCCTGGTCCCAATCGAGCCCGGGGGTCATGTCCAAAAGATTCTGGACCGTGATGGCTTTCTTCCGGTCGTCGACATTCGCGATCTGGCGATCGGAGAAGAAATCCAGCACCGGATGATCGAGGCTATCGAGCCGGCCATCCTTATAGACCATCCCGAGAAGGGTGGCAGTGATCGCTTTCGTCGAAGAGAACAGGTTGTGCGAGATATCGCCGGTGTAGGGAGCGTAATAGGCCTCGGTGACAATCCGCCCGTGACGTACGACGAGGAGGCTGTCGAAGCTGTTGCGCGCGCCATAGGCGACGAGTTTGGCAAGAGCCGCCGAGTCCATACCCTGCTCTTCCGGCGTGGACGTCAGCCATTCCTTGGTCGGCAAGATTGATTGGCCCGCGTCCTGCGCGCCGGCTGGTGCCGGGCCAAGATATGCCAGCAGAGCGCATAGGCTCAGTATCGCGCTCAAAACCAAGCGCGTTTTGACTTGCATGCCCATGATAGTCTCCGACTACACAAAGACTACCCCCTCGCGCGGGCGACTATATCACGCGGCAATTACCGTGGAAGTGAATAGAAGTGGATTTTTGGCGCATCGTGATGCTACGGCACGCCACCGACAGACAGTTGGAAAATCCCGGTCTTTGCAACAAAATCAATGACTCTGAAGTGCCAGACGCTTGCCGCTGCAAAAAACAAACGCAACGTTCGAAGCCATGCGATCAATTTCTCGAGCAAGAGATATTCGCGCACGATAAAGGGGCGGAATTTCCGTCCCGCCCCTCTAAAATTCCAGACGTCAATCTCAGTGGCTGTCGCGATTGTTCGGGATTTCCGAGCCGCGCGGGCCGACGAGGAAGTCGAGGTCGGCGCCGGTGTCGGCCTGCATGACCGACTTCACGTAGAGACCGCCGTAACCGCCATTGAGCGGCTTGACCGGGGAAACCCAGGCCGCGCGGCGCTTGGCCATTTCCTCGTCCGAGATCTCGAGCTGGATCGTGCGGGCTGGAACGTCGACAGCGATGATGTCCCCGTTCTGGACGAGCGCCAGCGGTCCGCCATCGGCGGCTTCCGGAGCGGTGTGCAAGATGACGGTGCCGTAGGCGGTGCCCGACATGCGTGCATCGGAAATGCGGATCATGTCGGTGATCCCCTTCTTCAGCACCTTCGGCGGCAGACCCATATTGCCGACTTCGGCCATGCCCGGATAACCCTTCGGGCCGCAATATTTGAGAACCATGATGCAGTTCTCGTCGATATCGAGATCGTCACGGTTGATGCGGGCGTGATAGTCCTCGATGCTCTCAAAGACCACGGCGCGGCCCTTGTGCTGCATCAGATGCGGCGAAGCAGCTGACGGCTTCAACACAGCACCCTTTGGCGCGAGATTGCCGCGCAGGACCGCAATACCGCCCGACTGGGTCAGCGCCTTCTCTCTGGGAACGATGACGTCGTCATTGTAGTTGACGACATCCTTGACGCCGGCCCAGATGCTTTCGCCTGTCACGGTGATCGCATCCTTGTGCAGCAGGCCCATCTCTCCCACAGCCTTGATGACGACGGGCAGGCCGCCGGCATAGTAGAACTCTTCCATCAGGTGCTTGCCCGAGGGCTGCAGGTTGACGATCGTCGGCACTTCGCGGCCGAGGCGATCCCAATCATCGAGCGAAAGATCGACGCCGATGCGGCCGGCAAGCGCGAGGAGGTGCAGCACGGCATTTGTGGAGCCGCCGACGGCGCCATTGACGCGGATGGCGTTCTCGAAGGCTTCCTTGGTCAGGATGTCAGAGGGCTTCAAATCTTCCTTGACCATGTCGACGATGCGGCGGCCTGACAGCTGCGAGATGACGCGACGGCGCGCATCGACGGCCGGGATGGCGGCATTGCCCGGCAAAGTCATGCCGAGAGCTTCGGCCATCGACGCCATGGTCGAGGCCGTACCCATGGTCATACAGCTGCCGGCAGAACGGGCCATGCCCTGCTCCGCATCCATGAACTCGTCCAGCGACATCTCACCGGACTTGACCATTTCCGAGAACTGCCAGATCGCCGTGCCCGAACCGACATCCTTGCCGCGCCACTTGCCGTTCAGCATCGGACCGCCGGAGACGAGAATGACGGGGATATCGACGGAGGCAGCGCCCATCAGCAGGCTCGGCGTGGTCTTGTCGCAGCCACCGAGCAGCACGACGCCATCGACCGGATTGCCGCGGATCGCTTCTTCGACGTCCATGGCCGCGAGGTTGCGGAACATCATGGCCGTCGGGCGCAGCGTGCTTTCGCCGACGGAGAAGACCGGGAATTCGACGGGGAAACCGCCCGCTTCATAAACGCCGCGCTTCACGCGCTCTGCAAGATCGCGCAGATGCGCGTTGCAGGGCGTAAGCTCCGACCAGGTATTACAGATGCCGATAATCGGACGGCCGTCGAACGTATCGGCCGGCAGACCCTGGTTCTTCATCCAGGAGCGGTGCATGATCGCGTTCTTGCCAGTGCCGCCGAACCAGTCGTAGGATCGCAGCTTGCGCGGCCATTCAGCTTTCTTTTTCATAGTCTCAGGTACCTTTTGCGTCGCCCGGGCCGCCTCGTCGCGCCCGGGCCTTGAAAGTCGATCGTCAGGCCAGCGTGTAGGCGGTCTTGACGGTGGTGAAGAATTCGGCGGCATATTTGCCCTGCTCGCGCGGACCGAAGGACGAGCCCTTGCGGCCGCCGAATGGCACGTGGAAGTCGACACCGGCCGTCGGCAGGTTGACCATCACCATGCCCGCTTCCGCATTGCGCTTGAAATGCGTCGCATGCTTCAGGCTCGTCGTGGCAATGCCGGAAGACAAGCCGAACGGCGTGTCGTTGGCGACAGCGAGCGCCTCGTCGTAATCCCTGACGCGGATGACGGAGGCAACCGGTCCGAAGATCTCTTCGCGGCTGATGCGCATCTCGTTCGTCGCTTCGGTGAAGAGCGTCGGCTGCAGGTAGAAGCCGGGCGTGTCGCGGCTGATGAGCTCGCCGCCGAAGGCAAGCCTGGCGCCTTCCTGTTTGCCGATCTCGATATAGTCGGTGTCGGTCTTCAGCTGCTTGGCATCGACGACCGGGCCGATATGGGTGCCCGACTTCATGGCATTGTCGACGTTGAGCGTCTTCAGTCTCTCCGTCAGCGCCGCCACGAACCTGTCGTGAATGCCCTCGGTCACGATCAGGCGCGACGAGGCCGTGCAGCGCTGGCCGGTCGAGAAGAAGGCGGAGTTGGCAGCCGCCTCGACAGCCACCGTCAGGTCGGCATCGTCAAGCACGACCATCGGGTTCTTGCCGCCCATTTCGAGCTGGTACTTGCGGCCATGCTCGACGGAAGACAGTGCGACGTGTTTTCCCGTGCCGACCGAGCCGGTGAAGGTGAGACCCGACAGAACCGGGCTATCGAGCATCGCCTGGCCGACGACCGAGCCCTTGCCCATGACGAGGTTCAGCACGCCCTTCGGCAGGCCGGCGCGATGGAGGATATCGACGATCGCCCAGGAGCAGCCGGGCACGAGATCGGCCGGCTTGAAGACGATGGTGTTGCCGTAGCAGAGCGCCGGCGCGATCTTCCAGGCCGGGATGGCGATCGGGAAATTCCAGGGCGTGATGATGCCGATGACGCCGAGCGGCTCGCGGGTGATCTCGACGCCGATGTTAGGACGCACCGAGGGAAGTACCTCGCCTGCGAGGCGCAGCGCCTCGCCGGCGAAGAAGTCGAAGATCTGCGCGGCGCGGATGGTCTCGCCGATCGCTTCCGGCAGCGTCTTGCCCTCTTCGCGGGCGAGCAGCGCGCCGAGTTCGTCCTTGCGGGCCAGGATCTCGTCGCTGGTCTTCCTCAGGATGGAATGACGCTCGAGAATACCGGAGCGGGACCATGCGGGGAATGCGGCCTTGGCGGCAGCAATCGCATCGGCAACATCCTGCACGCTGGCGCTGGCATAGAGGCCGACAACCTCGTTGGTGTCGGACGGGTTGATGTTTTCGGCACCGGCGGAACCGGTCCACTCGCCGGCGATCAGATTCTGATGAATGGTCATGGCGTCATGCCTTCCTGGGTCGTGTTGGAAATGCCCGGCCTATCCCTGTGGCCGGGCTTCGACGAATTACAGCTGGCGAACAGCCACTTCCTCTTCGGCGGCAACCGCCAGCGGATTGCGCAACGGCAGGCCGAACTCCGCGACTTCGATCTCGAACACATCGCCCGCTTCCGGCTTGATCCCCTCGGCAAAGGAGAGCGTCGCCGTGCCGAACATATGCACATGTACATCGCCGGGGGCGCGGAACAGTCCGTATTTGAAGTGGTGGTATTCGAGGTTTGCGAAGGTATGCGACATGTTCGCCTCGCCCGAAAGGAACGGCTTTTCGAAGATCACCTTGTCGCCGCGCTTGATGCGCGATTTGCCGCGAATATCCTCCGGCGCCGCGCCAATGCGGATTTCCGGACCGAAGCTTGCCGGGCGCAGCTTGGAATGGGCAAGGTAGAGATAGTTGATCCGCTCGGTAACGTGATCGGAGAATTCGTTCGACAGCGCAAAGCCGATGCGGAACGGCGAGCCGTCCTTGGCGATGACATAGATACCGGCCATTTCAGGCTCTTCACCACCATCGAGCGCAAAGGAAGGCGATACCAGTGCTGCACCCGGTGCTGCGGCGCCATAGCCGTTGCCTTTGTAGAACCATTCCGGCTGCACGCCCTTCTCACCGTCCTTAGGCTTGCCGCCCTCAATGCCCATCTTGAACATCTTCATGGAGTCGGTCAGCGTCTCTTCAGCAGCTTCCGTGGTCTTCTTGTGCATGGAGTCGCGCGTCGCGGCCGAGCCGAGATGCGTGAGACCCGTGCCCGTCAGATGCAGGTGGGCAGCGTCCGGATGCGTAATCGGCGGTAGAAAGCGACCTTCGGCATAGATCTTTTCCAGATCGATCGCTTCGCCAAGACCATGCGCCTCGATGACGGATGCCAGCGACTTGCCGCTATCGGCGGCTTCCAGGGCAAGCTTGTAGACGCTGCCGCCATTGACGACAGCCTTGGCAATTTCGCCTGGTCCGTTGCGGACCGCCACGACGATCTCGCCGTTCGAACCCTTGATCTGCGAGATGAGCATGTCTTTCATCCTTTCCTATCAGACAGAGAACGGATGCAGTTTACCGTTCCGGCTCTCAGCGAGAGCCGGACTCTGTCATGGATTTGGTTTTAAAGTTTCGGCCGGTCGCTTGAGCGATCAGCCCTTGTTCTTATTGTAGACGTCGATGAACACGGCAGCGAGCAACACGGCGCCCTTGATCATCTTCTGCGAATCCGTCTGGTAGCCGAGGATCGACATGCCCTGGTTCAAGACACCCATGATCAAGGCGCCGATGACGGCACCCGTCACCTTGCCGACGCCGCCGGAAGCAGACGCGCCGCCGATGAAGCAGGCCGCGATCACGTCGAGCTCAAGACCGTCACCGCCCTTGGCGGTTGCCGAATTCAGGCGCGTGGCGATGATGATGCCGGCGATGCTGGCAAGAATGCCCATGTTGATGAAGGTGTAGAACGTCAGGCGGCGGGTATCGATGCCCGAGAGCTTCGTCGCCTTTTCATTGCCGCCCATCGCATAGATGCGACGGCCGATCGTGGTGCGCTGCGTAGCGAAGGCATAGAGCGCGATCAGCAGCAGCATGAGGATCAGAACGTTCGGCAGGCCTCTATAGGAAGAAATCTGGTAGCCGATGAAGATGGCCGCAGCTGCAACCACCAGATTCTGGCCGACAAAGAAGCTGAACGGCTCGACATCGATACCATGCTTCTCGTTCACGCTGCGGCGGCGCCACGACAGGAAGAACATAACGATCGGGATGGCGACGGTCAGCAAGATCGACGTCGAGTGAATGCCACCCATATCCGTAAAGTCAGGAATGAAGCCGGTCGCGACGATCTGGAACGCCGGCGGGAACGGGCCGATACTGCTGCCGTTGCCGGTCGTGTTGATGATCGCATAGGTCAGTCCGCGGAAAACCAGCATGCCTGACAGTGTCACGATGAACGACGGAATGCGGTGATAGGCGATGAAATATCCATGCCAGGCGCCGACCGCGGCCCCCATCAGAAGACAAATGACCGTCGCGAGCGCTAGGTTCATGTGCATCTGCACGACCAGAACGCCGGCCACGGCACCGACGAAGCCGACGACGGAACCCACCGACAGATCGATATGTCCCGCCACGATAACAAGCAGCATGCCCAGCGCCATGATGACGATGAACGAGTTCTGTAGAACGAGGTTGGTCAGGTTCTGCGGCCTGAACAGCACGCCGCCGGTCAGCCACTGGAACAACAGCATGATCACCACGAGCGCGATCAACATGCCGTATTCGCGAATATTGTTGCGGATATGATCGCCAACGGAGACGACGTGGCTTGTTTCCGTGGCTGGGTTGGCCGAACTCATTGATGCTTCTCCCCTGAGCGCATGATAGCGCGCATGATGCTCTCCTGGCTCGCCTCTGCCTTTGGCAGTTCGGCGACGATGCGACCCTCGTTCATGACGTAGATGCGGTCGCAAGTGCCGAGAAGCTCGGGCATTTCCGATGAAATCATCAGAACGCCCTTTCCGTCGGCGGCAAGCTGGTTGATGATGGAATAGATTTCGTATTTTGCGCCGACGTCGATGCCGCGCGTGGGCTCATCAAGGATGAGCACGTCCGGATCGGAGAACAGCCACTTCGACAGCACCACCTTCTGCTGGTTGCCGCCGGACAGGTTGCCCGCCTCCTGGAAGACGCCCGCCGAGCGAATGCGCAGCTTGGAACGATAGTTCGTCGCCACCTGCAGCTCCCGCACGTCGTCGATGACGGTCGCCTTGGAAACACCAAGAAGATTGGCAAGCGTCGTATTGTGCAGAATGCTGTTCGACAGGACGAGACCGAGTTGCTTGCGGTCTTCGGTCACATAGGCAAGACCGGCGTCGATCGCCTTGCGCACGGTGCTGGTGTCGACAAGCTTGCCTTCGAGGAAGACTTCGCCGCTGACCTTGTGGCCGTAGGACTTGCCGAACACGCTCATGGCGAATTCCGTGCGTCCCGCCCCCATCAGGCCGGCGATGCCGACAACTTCGCCCTTGCGCACATGGACGTTGATGTCGTGCAGGATCTGGCGATCGCGATGCTGCTGGTGAAAGGCGTTCCAGTTCTTCACTTCGAAGATCGTCTCGCCGATCGGAACCGAGCGCGGCGGATAGCGGTCGGCCAGCTCGCGGCCCACCATGTTGCGGATGATGATGTCTTCGCTGATCTCTTCCTCGTGACAGTTCAGCGTCTTCACCGTCTTGCCGTCGCGCAGCACCGTGATCTCGTCAGCCACCTTGCGCACTTCGTTGAGCTTGTGCGTGATGATGATCGAGGTGATGCCCTGATTGCGGAACTCGATGAGGAGATTGAGGAGCGCATCGGAATCGCTTTCGTTGAGCGATGCCGTCGGCTCGTCGAGAATGAGCAGCTTGACGCTCTTCGACAGGGCCTTGGCGATCTCGACGAGCTGCTGCTTGCCGACGCCGATATCGGTCACGAGCGTATTCGGAGATTCCTTGAGGCCCACTTTGGAAAGGAGCTGCTTGGTGCGGGTGAAGGTTTCCTGCCAATTGATCATGCCATTGGCGACGACCTCATTGCCCAGGAAAATATTCTCGGCAATCGACAGCAGCGGCACGAGCGCCAGCTCCTGGTGAATGATGATAATGCCGATTTCTTCGGAGTCCTTGATGGTCTTGAACTGGCGGACCGCGCCGTCATAGTAAATGTCGCCGTCATAGCTGCCAGCCGGGTAGACGCCCGAAAGCACCTTCATCAGGGTGGACTTGCCGGCCCCGTTTTCCCCAACCAAAGCATGAATTTCGCCCTGACGGACCTTCAGATTGACATTTTCCAAAGCGTTCACACCGGGGAACGACTTGGTAATGCTCCGCATTTCGAGGATGGTATTGTCCATTGTCTGTATCCAACGCCGCGACCGAACATAGCAGACCGGGCGATCGTCTTAAATATCAGAGTCAGGGCTCGCTTTTCGGCGAGCCCTGACCGGTATATCGGAAAATTACTTCAGCTGGTCAGCCTTGTAGTAACCGCCCTCTACGAGAATCTTCTCATAGTTGGTCTTGTCAACTGCGACCGGGGTCAGCAGGTAGGACGGAACAACCTTGACGCCGTTGTCGTAGGTCTTGGTGTCGTTGACTTCAGGCGTCTTGCCTTCCATCAGAGCGTTGACCATGTCGACGGTGACCTTTGCGAGGTCACGGGTGTCCTTGAAGATCGTGGAGTGCTGTTCGCCAGCGATGATGGACTTGACCGAAGGAATTTCGGAGTCCTGGCCGGTGACGACAGGCAGCTTCACGCCGCCGGTACCGTAGCCAACGCCCTTGAGCGAGGAGAGGATACCGATGGAGAGACCGTCATAAGGAGACAGAACGGCGTCGACGTGAGCGTCGGTGTAGTAGGCCGAGAGGAGGTTATCCATACGAGCCTGGGCCGTTGCCGGGTCCCAACGCAGCGTGCCGACCTTGTCCATGCCCATCTGGCCAGACTTTACGACGAGCTTGCCGCTGTCGATGTAAGGCTTCAGAACCGACATTGCGCCGTCGTAGAAGAAGAAGGCGTTGTTGTCGTCAGGCGAACCGCCGAACAGTTCGATGTTGAACGGGCCCTTGCCGTCCTTGAGGCCGAGAGCATCGACGATCGAGCCAGCCTGGAGAACGCCGACCTTGAAGTTGTCGAAGGTAGCATAGTAGTCGACATTGCCGCTGTTGCGGATCAGGCGGTCATAGGCAATGACCTTGATGCCGGCATCATGAGCCTTCTGCAGAACGTCGGACAGCGTCGTGCCGTCGATCGAAGCGACGACGAGAACCTTGTCACCCTTGGTGACCATGTTTTCGATCTGCGAAAGCTGGTTCGGAATGTCGTCATCGCCATACTGCAGGTCGGTGCCGTAACCGGCAGCCTGGAGCTGCTTGACGATGTTGTTGCCGTCATCGATCCAGCGGGCCGAAGCCTTGGTCGGCATTGCGATACCAACCGTGCCCTTGTCAGCTGCGAAAGCAGGCGTGACGAGCGTAGCGACGCCGAGCGCAGCGCCGGCCATCAATGAGATAATGGATTTCATTACTCTCTCCCTTGTTGTTAATATCGCGGACGAAAAAACGCCCGCCCGAAACTGCGGCAGGTTCCGTAGAAGGAATGCTTTACTTCCGATTGTGAGAAACGAAGTAGGTCTCCTCCACGCTCTCACGTGTTATGATCTGCAACCAGCGCACGATCGGCAAACTCGTACGATTTCGTATAACTGTCAAATAGAATAACTGGCAAAACATATACCAGGTTTGGTATAATGTTAAAAAATAGTACTTTTTTGCCGACGAATGGGAAAATTGGCCGTCATGGAGAAAATATATAACGATTATTTCAGCGAAGGCATTGAGATTCATTCCGACAATTTTCGCGACGACACGCTGCTGAAAGCCGGTCTGAAACTGAACCACCTGCGCATGATCGTCACGATCGAGGATCACGGACAGATTTCGGCGGCCGCCGAGACCATGAACATGTCACAACCTGCGGCTTCGCGCATGCTTTCCGAAATGGAGTCGATCGTCAAAAGTCCGCTTTACGAGCGAGTCGCCCGCGGCGTCGTGCTGACCCCTTTCGGCCTTGCTCTGGCCAAGCGTGCGCGAAAGATCCTGCTGGAGTTGCGCGAGGCCGGACGCGAGCTTGGCGCCTTGCGCACCGGCAAGGGTGGCGCGGTCTTCCTCGGCGCCGTCACCGCCCCGGCCATCAGCCTTGTCGTGCCGGCGATCCAGCGGGTGACGCGCGCCTATCCCGGTATCGAGATCAACATCGAAGTCGAGAACAGCAATGTCCTGGCGCGCGAGCTTCTGGCCGCCCGCCACGATTTCATCATCAGCCGCATCCCCGATGACCTCGACCCGCGCCTTTTCCTGGCCCATGAGATCGGTGTGGAAAAGGCCTGCCTCGTGGTGCGCAACGGGCATCCGCTGCTCGCAAAGGGCGTTGCAAGCCTAGAGGACCTCGCCGGTTACGACTGGGTCTTCCAGCCGCCGGGCACATTGCTCCGCCGCAAGGTGGAAGACATCTTCCTGACCGCCGGCGTGCCGCTGCCGGAAAACGTCGTCAATACCTCATCCTTGCTGCTGACCCTTGCCGTGGTGTGCAAGACGGATGCGATCGCCCCCATCGCGCTCGACATGGCGCAATTCATATGCGGGCAGTCGTCGCAGGCCGGCGAATCCAGCATTCTGCCGATCGATTTCGATATCGATGTCAGGCCCTACAGCCTCATCACCGCTCGCGAGCGCGCCATGCCACCAAGCGCCAGGCTGCTGCACGACATGATCCTGGAAGAGAGCAAGAACCTCTCCTTGCTATAGAGCACGCCCGCGAAATTGGGCGCCACAAGCTCCACGCCAACTCCCGCTCCTATGGAAATGGGCCTGGAGGCTGGAATGCTGTTCAAGCAATCATTATTTCAATCCGTGCTCGACCGACTCGATTCCGAAGAGGAAACCTCGGAAGACGAGGAGTCTGCTCATCGAATCCGCGGCTTGAATGTCAGCTTTGCGGCAACGGTGCTTGGCGGCGAGACGCCCGAGGCGTATCGGGCTGACGCGGCCTACCGTGACAATCTTGGCGATCCGATCACCCAGCCCGAACCGGAACCTGCGCCGAAAGAGCCGGAGCCGCCCGTCATGCCGGCGCATCTGTCGCGGACCTCGCGGGAAGACGTGGCGGCAGACCTGGCGATCACCTCGGACACAAGCCTTCATGCTCTCCACGAAAAACGCCGCAACTTCGCCAAGGCCAACCACCCTGACCGCGTGGAGCCGCCCTTCCGTGAGCAGGCGACCACCCGCATGACACTCGCCAATCAACTGATCGACGAAGCCATACGCCGCCTCACGCGATGATCATTTCTTCTCGTCGATTGGCGTGTCGTCTTCGTCGGCATCGTCCTGCGGCGGTGCTTCGACATTTGCCGCAGGCGGCTGCGGCTTGAAATTCAAAAGCAGCATCCAGGCTGCGTAGGCCCCCAGCGCACCGGACAGCATGGCCCAGAAGGGTTGCGAGCCGAGCGTTTCGACGCCCGCCCACCCAAAACAGACAGCAACGATCAGAATCCGCACCCAAAGCGGCTTGTAGATGGGATGGCTGGGATCGATCAGTTGCATGGGTCTCTTTTGCCTGTTCAAGAAAACCTGTCTTAGCGCATGATCGGGAAAACTGTGAAGCGGTTTGAATAAAATAAGGTGGCGTGGGCAAATTCCGGATAAGGCGGTATGCCATTATCATTTTCGGAATTGTGAAGAACAGGCGGCTTGACGCCGCCCTTAGAAGATGGAATGAAAATTCCATATAGATCATCATTCGGTTTATTTATTTCGAATCCAGGGAGGTAAAAATGACTGTCAGATTTGGACTGCTGGGTGCGGGCCGTATCGGTAAGGTGCATGCGAAGGCCGTCAGCGGTGACGCCAACGCCAAGCTCGTCGCGGTTGCGGATGCATTTCCGGCGGCTGCCGAAGCGATCTCCGCTGCCTATGGCTGCGAAGTGCGCACCATCGAGGCGATCGAAGCGGCCAAGGATATCGACGCCGTCGTGATCTGCACGCCGACCGACACCCATGCCGACCTCATCGAGCGCTTCTCCCGCGCCGGCAAGGCGGTCTTCTGCGAAAAACCCGTCGATCTCGACGCTGCCCGCGTTGAAGCCTGCATCAAGGTTGTGGAGCAAACCAAGGGCAAGCTGATGGTTGGCTTCAACCGCCGCTTCGACCCGCATTTCATGGCAGTCAAGAAGGCGATCGACGAAGGCCGCATCGGCACTGTCGAAATGGTGACGATCACCTCGCGTGATCCGGGCGCCCCGCCCGTCGACTATATCAAGCGTTCCGGCGGCATATTCCGCGACATGACCATCCATGATTTCGACATGGCCCGCTTCCTGCTCGGTGAGGAGCCTGTGGCCGTCACCGCG
Source organism: Rhizobium sp. AC27/96 (assembly GCF_001692325.1). Classification (GTDB taxonomy): domain Bacteria; phylum Pseudomonadota; class Alphaproteobacteria; order Rhizobiales; family Rhizobiaceae; genus Rhizobium. The sequence goes on from NZ_LXKN01000075.1 coordinate 22,840, forward strand.
ACCGCCGCCGTGCTGGTCGACAAGGCGATTGGCGAAGCCGGCGACTACGACAGCGTTTCCGTCATCCTCCAGACGGCATCCGGCAAGCAGGCGATCATCTCCAACTCCCGCCGCGCCACCTACGGCTACGATCAGCGCATCGAAATCCACGGCTCGAAGGGAATGGTCGCGGCTGAAAACCAGCGCCCCTTCTCGATCGAAGTCGCCAATGGCGACGGCTACACCCGCCCGCCGCTGCATGATTTCTTCATGACCCGCTATACCGAAGCCTATGCCAACGAAATCGCCAGCTTTATCACCGCTGTCGAAAAGGGCGGCACCATAACACCATCCGGCGCCGACGGCCTCGCAGCTCTGAAGCTGGCGGATGCGGCCCTGCAATCGGTCAAGGAAGGCCGGCTGGTGAAAGTCGGTTGAGCCAGGGCTTGGCCCCGCTCCAAACATGCATAATCGCAAAAGCCCGTCGCAAATCGTTTGCGGCGGGCTTTTCTATTGATCCTGCCTGCTGGATTTCGAACGAATAGCTCTTGCAAATCACATAAGCGCATGCTTATCTGTCTCCATGATCGAAAATGAGATATTCCGAGCTTTGGCGGACCCCACCCGTCGCGCGATCTTCGAGAAGCTGGCGACAGGCGGCATGAACGCCAGCACCCTGCGTGAGGGCATGGAGATCAGCCAGCCGGCGATGTCCCAGCACCTCTCCGTTCTGCGCGGTGCCGGTCTCGTCAGGGAAGAGCGACAGGGGCGCTTCGTGAACTATCAGGTCGATCCGGAAGGATTGGCGCTGATCGCCCAATGGCTGGCGATATATCGTGCCTACTGGCCCGCGCGCATGGAAGCTCTCAAGGTCTTGCTGAAGGATATGGATCAATGAACGACGGAAAGACCGAAAAACGCGAACACGACATCGAGCTCGAATACGACTTCGACGAACCGCCGCAAAAGGTCTGGCGCGCCATCAGCATCCCCGAATTTCGGGAAAGCTGGCTGCCGGGCGACGCTCTGGCCGATCCTGAAGCGACCTCGATCACGCCCGGCCAGGAAGTTCGCTACCGGATGAGGGACAATGCCCCGCCATTCCTTGAAAGTACCGTGACGTTCACCGTTACCCCGAACTCATCAGGCGGAACGAGCTTGCGAATCAGCCACAGGCTTACCGACGCAAGGTTCGACCGGATGACGGGCGCCGCGGCAAACAGCAACGGCCCGCTCATGCTCGCCGCCTGACGCGACGAAGCTCTCACACGACAATTCTGAAAGATTGGAGTTCGCCAATGCGCGAAGCGATGCAACTCGTCCCCATGGTCGTAGAACAATCCACCAGCGGGGAAAGGTCCTTCGACATCTATTCCCGGCTTCTGCGCGAGCGGATCATCTTCCTCAATGGCGAGGTGAACGATGCCGTCTCGGCCCTGGTCTGCGCACAGCTGCTGTTTCTCGAGGCGGAAAATCCGAAAAAACCGATCAGCCTTTATGTCAATTCGCCGGGCGGCGTCGTCACCAGCGGCCTTGCCATGTACGACACCATGCGCCACATCCGTGCGCCGGTGCACACGCTGTGCATGGGGACCGCCCGCTCGATGGGATCCTTCCTGCTAATGGCAGGCGAACCGGGCGAGCGCACCGCCCTGCCCAATGCCAGCATACACATCCATCAGCCCCTGGGTGGCTTCCAGGGCCAGGCCTCCGACATGCTCATCCACGCCGAGGAAATCAAGCGCACCAAACACCGCATGACGCGACTTTACGCCGAGCATTGCGGCCGCTCGTATGAGGAATTCGAGCGCGCCATGGACCGGGATTACTTCATGACGGCGGAAGAGGCATTGGAATGGGGCCTCATCGACCGCATCCTGCATGTTCGCAAGGAAGAGCAGACCGAGGCTCTGGCGAATTGATCGCAATGGCGGCCGCGTGACCGCGACCTGCCCCATAGCGGTTCCTCAACCGGCTTCGCCACGCAGTTCGATGACCGTAGCCCCCTTCCTGACGATATCATTGTCGATGATCGAAAGGGCGCGGTTGAGATGCCCTTCGAAGACCAGGGTCTGCTCATCGGCGACGACGCGCAACTCGGGCATTCCCTCCATGCGCACGACATGCGATTCCGCCAATCCCTCGACTATGCCCTCGATCAGCAGATCGTAGTAACGCACGCCCGGGCCGGTGATGACGATCGGCATGCGCTCATGCAGGCTCAGCACCCGCGACAGGCCATTGCCGAGCGCCAGCCCCGCCTGGCGGAACGCCAGCACGTTGCGCCGCCCGCCATGCCGCGCACTGGCCGCGATCTTGTCCAGCTCGGCAATAGGAACGAACTTTGCCGGAATGGTATCGAGCGGCACGTCGAAGGCCGTGCGGAGCATTGCATAAAAACCGGCATAGGCCTCGATACATCCGCGCGCGCCGCAGCGACAGAGCGCGCCGCCGGGCACATGCATCATATGCCCGAAGTTCGGCGCCGATATCTGGTGGCCACCTTCATCGTCGCGCCGCGCGATGCCAAGGCCGATGCTGTGGCCGAGCGACAGAGCCGTCAATGCCCGAAAATCCGACCCGGCCCTGTTCTCCTCCTGCTGCCCCAGCGCAGCCGCGACCAGCAGCGTCTCGTTTCCCAGAATGATCTTCGCCGGCCACTCGTCGCGCAGCACAGCGGCAAAATCGATCTCGTCACGACCGAAGATCGGCGACCAGCGCAGCACTGGCCCGGAGGCATCCACCAGGCCCTTGCTGCTGATCGAAATCATCAAAACCTTGTCGCGCGAAAGCTGCGAACGGGCGACGATCCGGTTCAATGCCTCGCGTAGACCCACTATGAATGAGCTGACGCCGGAGACTTCCTGTGGCCGGTCTTCGCTGAAGCGGTCGATCAACCGCCCGGTATAATCCACAAGCGAATATTGCACGGCATCCGAAGAGATGACGACGACGATGAGATAGCCGCAATCCCGCCGCTGCGAGAACAAGACGCGCGGCCGCCCGCGGCCGCTGGCCGCCTGTTGCTCGGCCTTTTCGATGATCTGCGCCCGCTCCAGATCGGCGGTGATAACGGATACAGTCGCAGATGAAAGCTTTGTGAAATCAGATAGTTCAGTATGGGCGAGAGGGCCGTGCCGGCGCAGCGCCGACAGCACCAGGGCACTGTTTCTCTGACGGACCAATTCGGTGCTCGATTTGGCCAGCATCGTCAAGCCTCCTACTCATTCCACCCTCCCTCCGCATCTCCAGGTGGCTCTTTTCGGATGGCCGATGAAACCTGGCAGTGCGGGTGTTGACAGTTCAAAAAATCTCTGACACTAAATTTCTCGACTGTCGAGAAAATAATCCAAATCTTTCCTCGTCAGCATTATCGCGGCGGCCGACGGGAGCTTCAGGACACGCGCGGTCGCATTCACTCGGGAGGATAATATGAAAGCTTTTGTTAAGCTGGCTGCGGGCGCGGCCATCGTTTTGACCATGCAGACCGCGGCATTTGCCAAGGATCTGGTCGTTGGCGTTTCCTGGTCGAACTTCCAGGAAGAGCGTTGGAAGACCGACGAAGCCGCCATCAAGAAGGCACTCGCAGCAGCCGGCGCCAAATATATTTCCGCCGATGCGCAGTCTTCCGCTTCCAAGCAGCTGACCGACGTTGAATCCCTGATTTCCCAGGGCGCCAACGCGCTCATCATCCTCGCTCAGGACTCCGATGCTATCGGCCCGGCCGTTGAAAAGGCTGCCGACGAAGGCATCCCGGTCGTCGGTTACGACCGCCTGATCGAAAATCCGGCCGCCTTCTACATCACCTTCGACAACAAGGAAGTGGGCCGCATGCAGGCTCGCGAAGTCCTGAAGGCAAAGCCGGCAGGCAACTATGTCTTCATCAAGGGCTCGTCGTCCGACCCGAATGCAGACTTCCTGTTCTCCGGCCAGATCGAAGTGCTGAAGTCCGCCATCGACGCCGGCAAGATCAAGAACGTCGGCGAAGCCTACACGGACGGCTGGCTGCCGCAGAACGCACAGCGCAACATGGAACAGTTCCTGACCGCCAACAACAACAAGGTTGACGCGGTCGTCGCTTCCAACGACGGCACCGCCGGCGGCGCTGTTGCCGCTCTCGACGCCCAGGGTCTGGCTGGCTCCGTTCCGGTTTCCGGCCAGGACGCCGACAAGGCTGCCCTGAACCGCATCGCGCTCGGCACGCAGACCGTTTCGGTCTGGAAGGACTCGCGTGAACTCGGCAAGCGCGCCGCTGAAATCGCCCTGTCTCTTGCCGGCGGCAAGACCCAGGACCAGATCGACGGCGTCCAGACCTTCAACGGCGGCCCGAAGCATGTTGCCATGAAGTCCGTCTTCCTGACCCCGATTGCTATCACCAAGGACAATCTGAACGTCGTCATCGACGCCGGCTGGATCTCCAAGGCTGAAGCTTGCCAGGGCGTAAAGGCCGGCAGCGTTGCTGCTTGCAAGTAAGCACGAGACCTTTGACGGGTTGACCCGAATGTAATGCCGACGCCGCAAGGGACTTTCCATTGCGGCGTCGAACGCGGATAGGAAGCAGACATAAGTCCGCATGTAGCGGAAATGTCGGTTCCCGTATTTAAGTTGCGTCATCGCATATCCGATCGGCCTGCCGGATGGCGGCCGTGGAACCGGAAAAACCGGGTGGGCGGGCGATGACGTCGATTAAGACCAGCGCGGATACTGCCAGCGAAAGACAAGAAAGCATTCGCGGGCCTGCGCCCAACAAGTGGGAGAACGGCAAAGCGATGGCCGACATGACACATTCCACAACATCGAGCGGTCCGCGCAAATCGGAGGAAGGCGCATTTACGCGCTTCCTGCGCGCCACCGAAATCGATACGCGCCTGCTTGGCATGATCGGCGCGCTGCTGATCATCTGGATCGGCTTTGACGTCTATACCGGCGGCCTGTTCCTGACCCCCAGAAACCTCTGGAACCTCTCCGTCCAAACCTGCGAGATCGCAGTGCTTGCGACCGGCATGGTGCTGGTCATCGTCACCCGCAACATCGACCTGTCGGTCGGTTCGCTGCTCGGTTTCGTCGCCATGATCATGGGCGTCATTCAGGCCAAGTGGCTGCCGCAATATCTCGGCTTCGACAGCTCGTGGACCTGGGTCATCACGCTGATCTGCGGCCTGCTCATCGGAACCCTGCTCGGCACGTTCCAGGGCGTCATCATCGCTTTCTTCAACGTACCCTCATTCATCGTCACCCTTGGCGGCCTGCTCGCCTGGCGCGGGCTTGCCTGGTATGTCACCAGCGGCCAGACGGTCGCTCCGCTCGACGCCACCTTCCGCATCATGGGCGGCGGCGCCGAAGGCTCGATCGGCGCGACATGGAGCTGGATCCTCGGCATTCTTGCCTGCCTGATGATCGTTCTCGGCATTATCGGCGAGCGCCATCAGCGCAAGCGCTTCAACTTCCCGCGCCGGCCGCTCTGGGCTGAATATTTCCTTGCCATCCTCGGCTCGGCCCTCGTGCTCGGCACGATCTACATCTTCAGCATCTACTACTGGCCTATCGGCATCGCCAAGAAATACGCGACCGAACACAATATTCCCTGGCCAGAAACCGGTCTCGACATCCCCTACGGCATCGCCGTACCCGTGCTGATCGCCGTCGGCATCGGCATTGTCATGACCTTCATCGCCACGCGCCTGCGCTTCGGCCGCTATGTCTTCGCCATCGGCGGCAATCCGGAAGCAGCCGAACTCGCCGGCATCAAGACCCGCTGGGTGACGGTGCGCATCTTCGCGCTGATGGGCCTGCTCGCAGCCGTCGCCGCGGCCATCTCCACCGCCCGCCTCAACGCTGCCGCCAATTCGCAGGGCACGACCTACGAACTCTTCACCATCGCCGCAGCCGTTATCGGCGGCACCTCGCTTGCCGGCGGCAGCGGCACGATCGCCGGCGCCATGCTCGGCGCCCTGGTGATGCAATCGCTGCAGTCGGGCATGGGCCTGGCCAATGTCGATACACCGATCCAGAACGTCGTCGTCGGCGTCGTGCTGGTCATCGCCGTCTGGCTCGACATCGTCTATCGCTCGCGCGCCAAGTAAAAGGAATTCTGAACCATGACGGATCAAACCACTCCGCTTGTGGAAATGAAGAACATTTCCATCTCCTTCGGCGGCATCCACGCGGTCGACAACGCCTCGGTGGACCTCTACCCCGGCGAAGTCGTGGCCCTTCTCGGCCATAACGGCGCCGGCAAGTCGACGCTGATCAAGATCCTCTCCGGCGCCTACAAGCGCGACAGCGGCGATATCCTGATCAACGGCGAACCCGCCGATATCCGCAGCCCGCGCGACGCCAAGAAATACGGCATCGAGACGATCTACCAAACGCTCGCCGTTGCCGACAATGTCGACGCCGCCGCCAACCTCTATCTCGGCCGTGAGCTGCAGACCCGCTGGGGCACGCTCGACGACGTCGCCATGGAAGCCAAGGCCCGCGAAGTGATGGGGCGCCTCAACCCCAACTTCAAGCGCTTCAAGGAGCCGGTGAAGGCGCTCTCGGGCGGCCAGCGCCAGTCGGTCGCGATCGCCCGCGCCATCCTCTTCGACGCCCGCATCCTGATCATGGATGAGCCGACGGCAGCGCTCGGGCCTCAGGAGACGGCGCAGGTCGGCGAGCTGATCAAGCAGCTGAAGAAGGAAGGCATCGGCATCTTCCTCATCAGCCACGACATCCACGACGTCTTCGACCTCGCTGACCGCGTCTCGGTCATGAAAAACGGCCAGGTCGTCGGCCACGCCCGCACCGAAGACGTCACCAAAGACGAAGTGCTGGGCATGATCATCCTCGGCAAGGTGCCGCCTAAGGCCATCCCCGGCCCCGGCGCGATGCGCGAATAGGCCGAAACGCCAGCAGACAACACAAGGTCGCGCGCCAAAAGCCCGCGGCCTTTTTCATTCAAAACCACCGATCTGCGCTTTCCTGAATTTTCCGCATTGATGCCAAGCGCTTCCTAGGCTAAGAACCAGCCATCGGACAGGCGATTCAACCCGCCTCAGGCATGCACCCGTAGCTCAGCTGGATAGAGTGTTGGATTCCGATTCCAAAGGTCACAGGTTCGAATCCTGTCGGGTGCGCCACTTAATTCCAAGTAGTTGTGAGCCATTCGCAAGCTTTAAGAGAATCTGCAGAAAGCGCATAAGAAGTAACATCAAACTTTCCGCAACTACAGAAAGTGAATATCGGCGCAGATTTTTGTTTCCGGCTGGACCATCAGATTTCAACATGCTCTAAGTTGTAGAAGTACGATTTTGGAGACTCACCATTGGATTATGAGACCCTGTTCAAATTGATCGAGCGGCAAGGCACGCTGGAGCAGGTCAGCAACTTTCTTCGCCAACGTTCGCTACCTTTTTCAGGTGGGTCTTGGAGAGACATGATTGATTTGCGTCTTCGACCAAGCGTCGAGAAAGGCGCTCTCGATGAAAACGATCTTGTTGATTTATTGCGGCAGACTGAAGAGTATGGTGCTCAACACATTTTCCTTTTTCAGCTCGTCGATGGAAGAAACCTAAGTAGCCTCTTCGATGGTGAGCTGCCGCAGCGTCTCAAAGCCGCTTGCTTTCCAAGCCTTGGAAGTACCTCAATTATTGATATGCCCAAGGTTCCGTCTGTAGTGGAGGTCCGGGAAGAATTCGACGGCATCCGATCGTTTACTTTCAAGATCGTTGAAAAGCGAGCTTTCTTTGAAAAGCTTTCGGACGAGACAGGAAACGGGCAGCTTGTCGTAACGTATGCCGAAGTCCCGTACCGGGCGGTAAATCTGATGCGCATCTCAGAAGACGGTCGTGCTGAAATTCGATTACAGTCGCATAAGGATGCGATCAGTTATGGTGGCCTAGCGGAAGCCGTGTTCAACACGCTCAAGCCTATTATTGACCGACTTGACTGGAAAGATCAGAAGCTCGACCGATTTAAAAGCAATTTGCTAGACGACAAAAAACGCAATGAATTGATGAAAATCTTTGGTCTTCGCCAGACACTCCACAGTAATAAAGACGGCACGAGGCTAACGGCAGCTGCCGGAGCACCGGGCGCTAGTATGTACGATGATACAGATGTCGTAGCCAGTGTTGATCGCTTTCTTCAAAAAGATAATCATGCTCATTGCGAGCGCGCGAGCGTCACAGTCAAGAGAAGTGAAGCTCTAAGTCGGTCCGTCGGGCTGATCGTAAGCGGCGAAGCGAATGAGTTTGCCATTACTGCTAAAGTGTCCAAAACGGAGTATGATTATATTCTCGGATCGGTTCTAGAGAACAACAAATGAATTTGAGAACGGCTTGGAAGGATCGGCTGCGAACTCTGGTCTCAGAAATGAACCGGAGCGGTCGTCCTGTCGAATATCCCTTTAAGCGTGTTTTTGAAATAGTCGATGCACCAACTGTTTCTGCCCTTAACGAAGAGCTTACTCGACTCGTTGGCTCCGGGAAGTTGAACGCCATATATAGAATACGTTCTCAAGAAACAGGTGTCGGCCTAGCGGAATACCAGAGCGTCACTGAGATACCGAGCAAGGTCTTTGATGACAGCTCAGACAAATATCAGAACGTCGTCCTGGGAAGAGACGTTGAGTTGATTTACAGAGCGCCGTAATGAATTCCAACAAAGAGGAATGGCGTAAGATCAGCGATGAAATTCTAAGGGAAATGCCACACGTTCCAGCTGAAGATCGCCTACGGTTTCTGCAAGAAAAGATTGCTGATCTCCCGGGAGACGCGCAAGGTATGGTCTCACATTTTGTATCAATCGCCCTGTGGGCTGCGGCGAGCTATTCGTCGGAGACAATTGCAGTGAGCAAACAAAAACATATTTCTGCCATTACACTTATGGCTCTTATCGCGTTAATTCTACTAGTTAGTGGCGGGCTTTATCTCGTCACACTTCGCGGAGACGATGCTGCGTCTAAAATAAACATTTTTGGCGCAACTGTGGAGACCGGGAGTGTTGGCGTGGCGTGCTTCGCACTCGCCGCACTATTGTTCCTATTTGTCGCACGGAAGGCTTTGAGCCGGTTGTGAACGGGCTTAGATCCAGCGATGAATGACCACCTCTCTCCCAAACAAATCACAGGCACCCTCATGCCAAAGATCGATGTTGCAGCAGTCCCGAAGATCAAGGGCACCCGTTATCCCGCGCCATTCAACGATCCCTGTGCCGAGCGCATTCGGCAGCGGCTGGGCAATGCAGGCGGGCTCACGGATTTCGGGGTCAATCTCATGCGGCTGCCGCCGGGCAATTGGTCGAGCCAGCGGCATTGGCATTCGGAGGAGGACGAGTTCGTCTATGTGTTGGAGGGCGAGCTGACGCTGATCGAGGATGGCGGCGAGACGGTGCTGCGCGCCGGCGATTGCGCGGCTTTCCCGAAGGGGTCCGGAAACGGGCATCACCTGATCAACAAGTCGGACACAACAGCCATCTATCTCGAAGCCGGCTCCCGCTCGCCGACCGATCTCATCACCTGCTCCGATATCGACATGATGAGTTCCAGCACGGATGGCCGGTTCGTGCACAAGGATGGCATGCCCTATCCAGACGGCTAGGCCGAGAGCGCTTCCGGCCCGCAGGAGAACAGATGCGTCGGCGCGCCATGCAGCATCACTTCCCGCCTGAAACCGAAGCCGCATTTTTCCAACACGCGGCGTGAGGCCAAGTTGACGGGGCGAACGAGGCCGATCACCCGCCTGGCGTTCAAATCGCTAAATGAGAAGGCCAATGCCCCTCTGACAAGTTCTGTCGCGTAGCCGCTTCCCCAGCAATCGGGATGGAGGTGATAGGACATGTTGAGCCCCTCGAACTCCGTCGAGACGGTGACGCCACCAAACCCGATCAGCCGCCCCTCGGCCTCGACTGCCCAGCGGCCAAACCCGTGCACGCGCCAATGTGCCTTGTCGCGGACAAGGCGCCGGGCGCTCTCTTCCGGTGAATCAGGCGTTGGGTTCGGCCGGTGAACGACAAGCTCCGGGCGGGAAAACAGCTCGGTGAGGAAAGGGAGATCCCGGTCTTCCGGCGCACGCAGAGACAGTCGTTGTGTATGCCGAACCATGAGGAACGCCTTCGAAAAGGGCTAGACCGCCTCGGCCAAGACAGGCGGATCGTAGCAGCAAGCATCGGTGGAGACACCCATGCTGCAGCCGCTTGCTCTCAGCGCATCCGTCACCACCTCGACGAACAGGCGGCGCAGCCACACTGCGCGGCTGTCGGCCTGGTCGACACGTCGATAGAGCATGGTCACGGGGTCGGCCGGCAGATCGAGCGGGGGCACCGAAATCGCCAGATCGTGCAGCTTCGCCATGCAGCGGGCGACGGATTCCGGCACGGTTGCAATCGCCGGAATGGCCTGCAGGGTCATCGGCAGAGCCGAGAAACGCGGCGCAGTCGCCACCACCTGACGACGATGGCCGAGGCGCGCGAGAGCGGCATCCACGTTCGTGGCTATGGTGCCTTCGATGGAGACGATCACATGCGGCGCATTGGCAAAATGCTTCAGGCTGAGTGGTGCCGTGCAGTTCAGATGGCGAGGGTCGTAGATGCAGAGCGATGCCTGCTCGAACAGCGGCGCGCGAACATGCCAGGAAGCAGGCTCATCATGCACGGAGATGCTGAAGTCGTAGGCGCCCTCGTCCAGCAGGCGCGCGGCATCGCGCCTGTCGAAAGCCACGCTGACCAGCCGCGCATTCGGCGCTTCCTGCCGCAGCCTTGCCACCAGCGGCCCGAAGAAGGAGGATTCGAGATTGTCGCACATGCCGAGGCGGAACTCGCCCTGCCAATCCCTCGGATCGAAGGCGGCCGGCGGGCGAATGGCACGCTCGATACCGGAAAGCGCATCCTCGATCGCCGGCGCAATGGAAAGCGCCCGCGGCGTCGGCTGCAGACCGCGGCCGACGCGCACGAACAATTCGTCGTCCAGCGTCTCGCGTAGCCGACGAAGCGCGGCGGAAAGACCCGGCTGACCAAGCAACAGACGCTCGGCCGCGCGGCTGACATTCCGCTCCTGCATCAGCACGGAAAAGGCGAGCAGCAGATTGAGATCGATTTTTCGAAGTGTCGCATCATTCATCATCGCCAGTAATACCTGACATGGTTACTATCAATTTGCAATAGGGTTTGAAGATGTACATTTTCTCGTTCCCTGCCGCTTTCAACCTCCCAAGAGGCGACAGCATAGAAAGGAACGATCCCGATGACTTCTTCCCAAACCCGAAGCGGGGCCGGATTGGCGTTGCTGCTTTTATGCGCCGCCAACTTCCTGGACGCCATGGACGTCTCCACCATTGGGGTGGCCCTGCCCGCGATCCAGAAAGAGCTCGGCATGCAGGCCACTTCGCTGCAATGGGCCGTCAGCGCCTATGTGCTTGGCTATGGCGGCTTCCTGCTGCTCGGCGGCCGCGTCGCCGATCTTTTCGGCCACCGCCGCGTGTTTCTCTGGTCGCTTGCCGTCTTTGCCGCCGCCAGCATTGCCGGCGGCTTCGTCGATAGCGCCCCGACCCTGATCGCCGCGCGCCTGGTCAAGGGCATCGCCGCCGCCTTCACCGCGCCGGCAGCCCTTGCACTGCTGCTCTCCGTCTTCGCAGACGGCAAAGCCCGCGCCAAGGCGCTCGGCGTATTCTCCTCGACGGGTGCCGCCGGCTTCGTGCTCGGTATGGTGCTCGGCGGTGCGGCAACGATCATCAGCTGGCGGGCAACCATCGTCATGGGTGCACCCGTCGCCATCCTCGCGCTGATCGTCGCCCCCCTCGTCCTGCCGCCGGACCCCAAGCGAACCGGCCCGAGCGCCCGCTTCGACTGGGCCGGCGCCATCACCATCACCCCCGGACTGCTGCTCTTCGTCTTCGGCGTCACCAATGCCGCCGTCGACGGCTGGCAGGCATTTGCAACCTGGGGGTCGCTGGTGGCAGCCCTGGTGCTGATCCTGCTCTTCCTGCTGGTCGAATCGCGCCATAGCGATCCGATGGTGCCGCTGGCCATGTTCCGCCGCGCCAAGCTCAGCCATGCCAATGCCATCGCCGCGCTGTTCCAGGGGGCCTATGTCGGCTTCCAGTTCATTGCGACGCTGTACTATCAGACCGTCGTCGGCTGGTCGGCCTTCGCTACCGGCTTCGCCTTTGCCATCGGCGGCGTCTGCGTCATGTTCCTTGCCCCGCGCTTCGCCGCCATCGGGCAGGCTCGCGGCACGACCCTGCTGATGACCTTCGGCGTCGGCTTGCAGGCCATCAGCTATCTCTTCTGGGCGCTGTCTGCCGGCCAGATCGATACGATCCTGCTCGTCGCCGTCTCGCAGCTGCTGCTTGGTGTCGGCTACGCCATGACCTATCCGTCCATTCAGGTCGCAGCCCTCTCCGATATCGAAGAGGACAAGTCGGGTCTCGCTTCAGGCATGCTGTTTGCCTCCTTCCAGATTGGCGGCGGCATCATCCTGGCGGCAGCCTCGGCCGTCTTCAGCGCAGCGCCGAGCTATGGCTGGAACCCCTATATCGCCGGCATCGGTTTCGTGACGATCCTAGCCGCCGCCATAACGCTCTTGGCCGCCGTCGGCCCGCGGACATCGGCTGCAAGAGGTGTCAACTACCAGGCCGCCGAATAGGCCCCAAGATCGCGACCCGCTCGTCAATGAGCGGGTCCATTCTTTTCAGGTGGATGCCGCCTCGGCGGCCCGACGCATCAACAGATCGCGCTCCCGCTGATTTCCGGCAAGTGCCGCCGCCGCCTCGAAGGCACAGCGTGCCTGATCATAACGACCAAGCTTGTAGAGAAGATCGCCCCGAACGCTGGGCAGGAGATGATAGGTCTTCAATGCCGGTTCATGCGCAAGCTTCTCTATGATTTCCAATGCCGCCGCCGGACCATCGACCATGCCGATGGCAACCGCACGATTGAGCTCGACGATGGGCGAGTGCAGGACGGCCGCAAGCTCCGCATAGAGATCGGCGATGCCCCTCCAGTCGGTTTCCCTCGCCGTCGGCGCCCTAGCATGGCAGGCAATGATTGCGGCTTGCAGGGCATAGGCGCCACCCGAGCCGCCAAGCTCCCGCACCCGCACCAGCGCCTGTAAGCCGCGATGGATCTGCAGTTGGTCCCAGAGCGCGCGGTTCTGATCGAGCAGCAGGATCGGGTCGCCGGCAGCATCCGTCCGCGCCGCCGCGCGCGAAGCGTTCAATTCCATCAGGGCAAGCAGCGCATAGGCCTCCGGCTCCCGTGGAGCCACCGATGTCAGCACCCGCCCCAGTCTCAGTGCCTCGTTGCAGAGCTGCAGCCGCAGCCAGTTTTCGCCGCGCGCCGCCGTATAGCCTTCGTTGAAGATCAGGTAGACGACCTCCAGCACTGTAGCCAGCCGTTGCGACAGTTCCTCGCCATGCGGTGTTTCGTAAGACAATCCCGAGTCTGAAAGCGTCCGTTTAGCGCGAACGATGCGCTGGGCGATCGTCGCTTCCGGGAGAAGAAAGGCGCGGGCTATTTCCTCGGTCGTCAGTCCGCAAACCATCCGCAAGGCCAACGCCACGCGCGCCTCGCGCGATAGCAGCGGATGGCAGGCGGTAAACACCAGGCGCAGCATCTCATCGCCGATATCGTCGTCCAGCCCAGCGTCGAGATCCGGCATGGCCTGCTGATCCTCTTCCATGTCCCGGGCGATCATGTCGTGCTTGCGCTCGAGCATCTGGCGACGGCGCAGATGATCGAGTGCCCGGCGTTTGGCCGTCGCCATTAGCCAGGCACCGGGCCGTTCGGGAATTCCCGCTTGCGGCCAGCGTTCCAGGGCTGCAATCAGAGCCTCCTGCGTCAGATCTTCGGCCAGCGGCACATCGCGCAGCATCCTTGCCAAGCTGGTGATCAGCCTGGGCTGCTCGATCCGCCATACGGCGAGGATCGCCCGATGGGTGGCGGCGGCCGTCACGACCGCCTGTCCCGGTCGCTAGTCGTCAGCCTCAAAGGGCGGCATCGGCAAGAGGATCGCAGACTGCTTCCGTGCCATGCTCGAAATAGGCGCGCACTTCGCATGTTCCCTCCCAGCCGGGCATGAAATCCTTGTGCAGCTGCATGAATTCGACCGCCAGCGCCACGGCCTCTTCCTTGCTCTGCAGCTCGAAGATCGCATAACCGCCGACGACTTCCTTGGCCTCGACGAAAGGCCCGTCGATGACACGCAGTTCCCGATCCTTGATGGTGACACGCGCGCCGGTCGCAAGCGGCATCAGGCCCGCCGTGTCGAGCATCCGGCCGGCTTTGATCTCCCGGTCGGCAAGCTTGTTGATGGCCGCAGCAAGCTCTGGCGAAGGCTGCAGGAAATCGGTGGCAGTGACGATAGACATGAAACGCATGGGGCTGTTCCTTTGAAAGCGAGCCGCTTGCACCATTGCAGCGCGATCATCCCGCTCATATCGACGACGAAGCAGGCAGCTTAAAATCGACAGGCACTGTGAAAAAAATCGCAATCGCTTCCAGAACGCGGCAAAAATCCTGCCGCCGCCCCAATTTATCAGCATCGAAAAGGCGGAGGCAACATCAAGAAAGATGTCGAATCCCCTCGCATTCAGGGCTTCTCAAACTGCCGGATCGGCTTTGTTGACTTCCCACAATCCTTGCAAGATGGTGGGGCCGAATTGGACCTGCGGATTTTGGACTATCCGGCGCTTCCCCCAGGGGCACGGTCTTCCACAAGGTTTCGCAGACAACACGGCGGGAGCTCGTTTCTATGTTCGACCACATCTCGATCGGCGTCAAAGACCTGGCGCGGGCGCAGCAATTTTATGACGCGGCACTTTCGCCACTTGGCTATGAGCGCCTGACCAATTTCGACGGCACGGTCGGGTATGGCCCGGAACGCGCCCAGTTCTGGGTGAGCGAAGTGGAGCATCCGGTGCCCGCCGATCGCGGCTCGGGCCTGCATTTCTGTTTCGTCGCGCCGAGCCGGGAAGCCGTCGATGCCTTCTATGCCGCCGGCATCGCCAATGGCGGCGAAGACAATGGCTCGCCCGGCATCAGGCCGGATTACAGCCAGTTCTACTACGCAGCTTTCGTCATCGATCCCGATGGCTATCGGCTGGAAGCCTATTTCAAGACCGGTGAATAGCCGCAATATCGCGACCTGACCGGACCGCTGGGCCTTGCCCGGCGGCTACCGGACAATTCGTTAATTTCATTGGGCATTTTATCTTTCAGGCTGCTGTCAGGCTTCTGTCGTAGAGGACGCCTGACAGCAGCCGTTCCAGTTTTTTGAACACCAGCGGACGCTTGTCTCGGATTTATTCAGACAATGGCCGGCGTTCCGATGTTCGATAATTACAATGACGCAGCATATGCAAAGCGAACGGCCCCGGTCAGCAGATCCCTTATAGCGTTTCTTGCGCTGTTCACACTTTGGTGGCTGCTGCTGTTCTTCTTCAATCGCTTCCCCGGCATCGATCTTTCCGTCGCCCAAAGCACGTTCACCGCGTCACCTTGTGCGTCATCGACCCGCGTGGGCGAAATCTGCGGCACCTTTGCCCTTGCCAAGAACCCTATTCTAAAGATCTTGCGGGGCATAACCCTGGCGCTGCCCTACATCGCCATTGTCTCCCTGCTGGCGACCTTGGTGATGTCGTGGCGTCGACACGGCGCGGCTTGGCGCACACTCAAGACGGATCAATACATTGCCGCCCTGCTCTCCCTTGCCATTGGCTGCGGCCTCATCGTCAATACGCTGCTGAAAGGCTATTCCGGCAGACCAAGGCCACGCAGCACCGATCTATTCGGCGGCGGACTGGATTTTGTCCAGGCAGGCTCCTTTGCCGGCAAATGCCTCGGAAATTGCTCCTTCGTTTCCGGTGAGGCATCGTCCGGCGGCTGGCTGCTCTGTCTCGTGCTGCTCTTGCCGCCGCGCCTGCGTTTTCCGGTCGGCATTCCCCTTGCCGCCCTCTCGATCATGATGCCGTTCATGCGCGTGTTCACCGGCGCTCATTACCTGTCGGACGCCGTTCTCGGCTGGCTTCTGTCGCTGGTGGTTTTTGCCGCGGCCATGGCGGTTATCGATTTCATGCGATCGGCATCATCCACCCGGGCCTGAGACCGGTAGGGTTCATCCGGCATTGCGCAGCCTGACGCGCGCTCCCCATTTGCCTGCCTTGCGCACACGAGCGGTCATCTCCGCAAGTCCAAAGGGCTTCACGAGATAGTCGACGGCACCGATACCGACGGCCGTCATCCGGTCCGATAGCTGATCATAGGCCGACATTACGATCACCGGCGTCGAATTTCCAAGCGTTTCCATATGCTTCAGCAAGTCGAGACCGCTTCCATCGGGCAGCCGGAGATCAAGAAGAATGACATCATGGCCTTCATGGACGACCGCGGCGAAAGCCGATTCCAGCGTCATCGACCAATCGGCCGACCAGCCTTCCGCGCGCAAGTGATCCTGCACGGCATTGCCGATCGTTGGATCGTCCTCCACCAATAAAACCCGCACGGTTGCGCCCCCGGTTGCAATCACGGACCTATGATCGGGATTTCTGACGACGACCTGAAATTCAGCCGGCAATGCCACAAAAAGCAAAGCGAATATAAGCCGGCGCGCAAACAGCTGTGTTCAAGCGTCCGTCGTTCAGGTAAATGTCAGGAATGGTCGCCACGGTAGACGGCTTTAGTAATCAAAGCTGCGCCCTGCGGCAGGGGTATTCCGGTCCCGCCGACAGCACATGCTTCGGAGAAAACCATTGAACGATAATAACGCTTCATCTGGCCGACGTTTCGTCAGGCCAGCCATCGGCAGCGTCACACTGTGCCTTATAACCACCCTTTATGTACTTCTTGTGACAAACCAGACCTTCTGGGCGAAGGCCTATGTCTATTTCATCACCTCGGAGCCCCTTGCCTTCGTCGCCTTCGTGGCGGGCATTTCCGCTGCGATCTTTGCGCTCTTCACGTTATTTTCGGCAAAATACATCACCAAGCCGGCCCTGATATTCTTCGTGCTGGTGGCATCGGTATCCTCCTGGTTCAACGACCAGTTCGGCGTGATCATCGACAAGGAAATGATCCGCAATGCCGCCGTCTCGACAGGCGCGGAAGCCGGGCACCTGATCACGACGCGCTTCGCCATGCATGTGCTACTGACCGGTGTTCTGCCGGCGCTGGTGATCATATGGGTGCGGATCATCCATCGCCCCATCCTCTGGAAGCTCGTCTATAACACCGCCGTCATTCTCGCCTGTGCCGCCGTCTTCGTCGCCGCGGGCACCACCTTCTACAAGACCTATGCCGGTGTCGGCCGCGCGCATCGCGACCTGTTGGATACCCTCAATCCCGTAGTGCCGATCGCCAGCGTGGTGCGCTACGGCATCGACATGCAGAGGAACGCCAACGTCGTCGCCGGCCCTCTCGGGACGGACGCCCGCAAGGTCGGCGCGGTCGACAACGGCAAGCCGCGCGTAACGATCATCGTGGCGGGAGAGACCGCCCGTGCGCAGAACTTTTCGCTCGGCGGCTACAGCAAGGAAACCAACCCGGAACTGGCGAAGCGCAATGTCGTCTACTTCCCCAACACCAGCAGTTGCGGCACGGCGACTGCTACCTCGATACCCTGTCTTTTCTCGGTCTACACACGAGGACAATATAACCATCGCAAGGGGCTGGAGACGGAAAACCTGCTCGACGTGCTGACCCACGCCAAGGTCGATGTAACCTGGCTGGACAATGATACCGGCAGCTACAATGTGACCGACCGCGTTTCCTACACCTATCTGCCGCCTTCGGCCGATCCGCGCTTCTGCAAGGACGGCGAATGCAAGGACGAAATCCTCGTCGACAAGGTCGATGGCTGGCTCGACAAGGTAAAGGGAGATAGCGTCCTGGTGCTGCATCAGCTCGGCAGCCATGGCCCGGCTTACTATCAGCGCTATCCGGAAGAATTCCGCCGCTTCAAGCCCGATTGCCGTTCAAACGATTTCAGCTCCTGCTCGCAGGAAGAGATCACCAATGCCTATGACAACACGATCCTCTATACGGATCACATCGTCTCGATGGTCATAGACAAGCTGAAGGCTCGCTCGAACTCCGTATCCGGCGCCGTCCTCTACTTCTCCGATCATGGCGAATCGCTCGGCGAGAACGGCATCTACCTGCACGGCACGCCCTATATCATCGCCCCGGCACAGCAGACGCACGTGCCGATGCTCGTGTGGATGGCTGACGATCTGGCAAAGACGGGCGGCTACGACATGGCCTGCCTGTCCAAGAATGCAGCCACCGGCACGCACTCCCACGACAACATCTTCCACAGTGTTCTTGGAATGATGGACGTCTCGACGAAGGTCTATGATCCCAGCCTGGACGTGTTTGCCGCCTGCCGTACACCGTCAAACAAGCTGGCGCAGAACTGACACGCGCCACGCAGTAACCGGCAGCCCCGTTCCGGCGGGGCTGCCAAGCAATCGGGATTGCTCAAAGCCGCTTTGGCTGTCTGACGGTCCGCTCGTTTTCCACATTGCCGGTATTGAGCGTCGTATTCCGCTCGAAGAGCACGACCTCGCATGTCGGCTCGGCGACCGGGCAATGCTCCACGCCATGCGGCACGATGATGTATTCGCCCGGGCCAAGCACGATATCGCCGCCATTCTCCTCATGCAGCTTCATGCGCAGCGTGCCCTTGACGACGAAGAACAGCTCATCCTCCTCTTCATGATGATGCCAATGGAAGGCGCCATCCAGCTTGACGAGCTTCACCTGAAAATCGTTGATGTCGCCGCCGACACGCGGGCTCCACGTCTCGTCAAAAGCGGCAAAAGCCTTGGTAAGATTGACCTTTTTCAGTGCAACCATGTGTTTCCTCCCTCTGGCCCCGTCGGGCTGATAGCAGAGCTAATATTGGCGGAGGCGTTGCCGAACGCAACGTCATCCTTGCCGCATATTTTGGCGCATACCCTGGATTGTCATCGCATATCGAATTCCTCGAAGGTTTCGGCCGAAACTTTCCGGGTAGTTGCCGATCGGGAACGACACTACATGCTTGCTCAACATCACTTCGACACATGACAGGAAAAATCATGACGACAAACAATGTCGAATTCGGCCTGGATACTTTCGGCGACGTGACCTTTGACGACAAGGGCACGCCGTTGCCGCACGCGCAGGTTCTGCGCAACGTCGTCGAAGAAGGCGTCCTGGCCGATCAGCTGGGCATCGACTTCTTCGGCATCGGCGAGCATCACCGCGAAGACTTCGCCGTTTCCTCACCCGAAACCATTCTGGCCGCCATCGCCAGCCGCACATCGAAGATCCATCTCGGATCGGCAGTGACGGTGCTGAGCTCGGATGACCCGATCCGGGTCTTTCAGCGCTTCTCCAGCGTCAACGCTATTTCGAACGGTCGTGCCGAGGTCATCCTCGGCCGTGGGTCCTTCACGGAATCCTTCCCGTTGTTCGGCTTCGAGCTCTCGCAATATGAAAAGCTCTTCGAGGAAAAGCTGGATCTTTTCGCAGCACTGCTCTCCAACGAGCCGGTGACCTGGCAGGGCAGCATCCGTCCGCCCTTGAAGAACCAGAAGGTCTTCCCGACCATCGAGAGCGGCCATCTGAAGACATGGATCGGCGTCGGCGGCAGCCCGGAATCGGTTGTCCGTGCCGCCCATTACGATTTGCCGCTCATGCTGGCGATCATCGGTGGCAGCCCCTACCGCTTTCAGCCCTATGTCGATCTCTATCATCGGGCCTTCGAGCAACTGGGCAAGCCCGTGCGGCCGATCGGCATCCATTCGCCGGGTTACATCGCCGAGACGGACGAACAGGCGCGCGAGGAATTGTGGCCTTGCTTCAAGGCGATGCGCGACCGCATCGGCCGCGAGCGCGGCTGGCCGCCCATGACGCGGGCAGAGTTCGATAACGAGATCGAAAAGGGCTCACTCTATGTCGGTTCGCCGGAAACGGTCGCCGCCAAGCTCGCGCCGGTTGTCAAGACGCTCGGCATCAGCCGCTTCCAGTTGAAGTATAGCGCCGGTGCGCTCGGCCATGAGAAGATGATGCGTTGCATCGAGCTCTATGGCCAGAAGGTTATCCCGGCGGTGCGGGCCGCTCTGGCGGCATAGTCCGGGGTCGACCAAGGCGGTCTCCATGACCGACTGAAACAGCGGATGTCTCGCCAGACGGCAAGGCATCCGTTGAATTTTGTTGTCATTCGTTCGTAGTAAATGCTACTTATATCCATACAAGTAGCATTTACTACGAAGATGGAACCTGGGATGACAGACAGGACGCAACAGCTGCCGACCTTCGAAAGCCGGGTTCTCGCCGCTTTCGATACGCTTGCACCCGCAGAGCAGCGCATCGCCCGCTTCTTCATCGATCAGAAGCAGGCGGTCCTGCTCAATTCGGCTGCCCAGATCGCCCAGCTGGCCGGCACCAGTGACGCGACGGTCGTGCGCACTGCCCGCGCCCTCGGCTTCGAAAGCCTGTCGACGCTGCGAGCCGCCCTGCTTGCGGAGCTGACGGGAATGCCGTCGCCCGGCACGCGAATGGAGCGAACCCTTGCCGAAACGGGTGGCCATGCCGGCGATGCGTTGCGCCATGTCATGGGCATTCACGACAAGGCATTGGAATCGCTGCGGCATGAGCAGTTCGCCGTAAGCTTCGAGCGTTGCATCGATATTCTGGTTGGCGCACCTCGCCGTCATGTCTTCGGCATCGGCCCATCCGGCGCGATAGCCGACTATGCCAGCCTGCAATTCAACCGCATCGGCCTGCCGACAAACGCCCTCTCCGCCTCGGGTATCGCGCTCGCCGACCGCCTTCTGTGGATCGGCAAGGGTGACGCAGTGCTGATCATGGCCTATGCGCCGCTCTACCGCGAGGTCGAGATCCTGCTCGAACACGCAGCCCAGCAGGATGCACCGGTCATATTGATCAGTGACGATCTCGGCCCGCTAGTTGCCGACAAGGTGGCCGAAATCCTGCCGGTGCCGCGCGGCAATGCCGATCATCTTGCCATGCATGGCGGCACGATGGTGCTGATCGAAGCGATGATCGTTGCGCTGGCGGCAAAGAACAAGGATGCGGCCATCGACAGCCTCGATCAACTGAGCACGCTGCGCGGTTCTCTCGACAAGGCCTGGGCCAAACGCGGCACGCGAAAGCGGAAATGAATGCCGACGCGGCGCAAGCTCACCTGGAACATGAAGAAAATCTGCCGAACAAGACCATGCAAAATCAAAGCCCTAACCGTCATTCGGGAATCATTTCATGAACAGCCTCACACCCATTCTCTCTACCGTGACGGCATCCTTTCTCGGCTCATTCGTCGAGGTCGTGGAAGCTTTCACTATCGTACTCGCCGTCGGCGTGACCCGGAGTTGGCGTCCGGCGCTGACCGGAGCCGCACTTGCGCTTGCTGTGCTTGCCGCCTTCGTCCTCATCTTCGGTCCGCTGCTGGCGCTCGTGCCGATCGAAACGCTGCAATTCGTCGTCGGCGTTCTGCTGATCCTGTTCGGCATGCGCTGGCTGCGCAAGGCCATCCTCCGCTCGCTCGGTGTCATCGCCCTGCATGACGAGGAAGCCGCCTTCTCGAAGGAAACCGCAAGCCTGCAGGCGCAATCGGCCGATCGCCGCGCCGATTATCTTGCCGGCCTTGCGGCCTTCAAGGCGGTGCTGCTTGAGGGCGTCGAGGTGGTGTTCATCGTCGTCGCCGTCGGCGGTGCGCATGGCCTGACACTCTATGCCGGCCTTGGCGCTCTCGCCGCCTTCATTCTGGTGATGCTGATTGGGCTGCTGGTGCATCGCCCGCTCGCAACCGTGCCGGAAAATACCCTCAAATTCGCCGTTGGCCTGATGCTGACAAGCTTCGGGATTTTCTGGACAGGCGAAGGCATTGGCGCGCAATGGCCGGGCGCGGATCTCTCCCTGATCGCTATCTTCGCCATCGTCTCGCTTGCCTCTTACGCCATCCTCCGTGGCCTGCGCGGCTCCGCCGGCACCCCGACAGCAAAGGCAGCCCAATGACCGTTCTCCGCATCGCGCTCTCCGAGTTCATCGGCATGTTCATCGATGATGGCAGCCTCGCCACGCTCTGCCTCATCCTCATCCTCGCAATCGCGGGCGCGGTCGAGTTTCTCGCCGTGCCGCCGCTTGCCGGAGCCGTTCTGCTGTTGCTCGGCTGCCTCGCCATTCTGCTCTACAGCGTCCGCCGCGCCGTGAAGCGATAACGCCCCTCGACACGCTCCCTCGCAGATGCGAAGAATTCGGCAGCATCGGCGAAATGGAGAAACGGTCACATGAGCAGCGCCCATCCCGAAATCTATCTGGTGCGGCACGGGCAGACGGAATGGAGCCTGTCCGGCAGGCATACCGGCCGGACTGACATTCCCTTGACATCAGCCGGCGAGGAAGCCGCCCGCAAGGTTGCGGACCGCCTGCCTGCCATCGATTTCGCTGCCGTCTGGTCGAGCCCGTCACAGCGGGCCCAGAATACCTGCGCGCTTGCCGGCTTCGGCGACCGCCGGGTCGTCAAGGACGATCTGGCGGAATGGGATTACGGTGCTTATGAGGGCATCACCACCAAGGCGATCCTGGCCGAGCGCCCAGGCTGGCAGGTCTTTCGCGACGGCTGCCCGAATGGCGAAACGGCCGCCGATGTCGGCGCACGCGCCGACCGGATCATCGGCGAACTTCGCACCATCAATGGCTCGGTGCTGATTTTCTCCAGCGCTCACTTCCTGCGCGTCTTCGCCTCCCGCTGGGTCGGCCTGCCGCCGGAAGACGGCGCACGGTTGGTGCTCGACACGACGAGCATCAGCGTGCTCGGTTACGAACACGATATATCCGAGCCGGTCATCCGTCGCTGGAACCAGATCTGAAGGGCAAGCCTGCTTCCCTCGTCAGGAGAACGTCGCCGGATCATCGAGCAATCCCGCAATCTTTGCCGCCGCCGCATCCGCTGCGTGGGCTTCCATGCGGGCGATGCCGAACAGCAGTCCCGGCCGCGACTCTCCGAGGTGCAGCGAGGACATGGCGCGCAATGCGAAGCCGTGCGAATTGATGGCGCGCATGGCGGCGACATCATTGACCGTGGCGTCCCGAAACCAGCTCGCCAGTTGCTGCCCGCCACTGCCCTCGCCGAGAGTAAGGTGCTGGCCGCAGTGATGCTTGAGTGCGGAGACGACCGCCGCCATGCGTTCCGCATAAACGGCATTCATATGGCGCAGATGTGCACGAAACCGGCCTTCACTGATAAAATCGGCAAGGGCCGCCTGAATATGGATCGACACGATCGCCCCTCTTAGCCGCTGCGCCACCTCGACGGCCGCCACGAGCCTGGAAGGCACCACGGCATAGGCGACCCGCATACCCGGCGCCAACGTCTTCGAAAATGTGCCGAGATAGGCGACCACTTCGCCACGATCAATGCCCTGCAAGGCGGCGATCGGGCGGGTCGCATACTGGAACTCGCTATCGTAATCATCCTCCAGAACGATGGCTCCGGTGGCGCGGGCGAATTCGAGCAGCGCCAGGCGGCGGGGCAGGCTCATGGTGACACCGGTCGGATACTGGTGCGAGGGCGTGACATAGATCAGCCGCGGCGGCGGCCCGGCCGCGCGACCAATATCGACGCCTTCCTCATCACAGGGCACGGGCACGAGGTTGGCCCCTGCCACCCTTAACAGTGCCTGCGCCGTCGCATAGCCCGGATCCTCGATCCAGGCGATGTCGTCGTTTGAGCCGTTGGCCCGAAGCAGCACGCTGGCGAGCAAGCCGATGGCCGCGCCCGTTGACGGCACGATCAGCACCTGCTCGGGCCGGGCGGCGACACCACGCGTCGCCGAGATATGATCGAGGATCGCCGCGCGCAATTCAGGAAGCCCGTTCTGGGCGCCATAGCCGAGATCATGAACGCGAAGGGACCGGCCACGGGCGCCGAGACATCGCGCCCAGGCCGCATGGGGAAAGGTTGAGACGTCAGGCACTCCGGGCTCGAACAATCCACCCCTCTTGAATTCCGTAATGCGGGGCGCATTCGGTAGTGGCGCTGCGGGCTGGCCAAATGGAGACGGCGAAGGGAAAGCCGCCACGCGGGTTGCCGCACCCGTCGTCGACTGCAGATAACCCTCTTCCTTCAGGCGCTCATAAGCACTGACGACGGTCGAGCGTGCGACACCGAGCGAAATCGCCAATCCCCGCGTTGACGGGACACGCTGACCTGCAGGCATCTGCCCCCGCAGGATACGATCGCGCATCAGCCGATAGACCTGCCCTTCCAGATCGCCCGAAACACGATCGAGCGCCGGCCACTGTGCAACTATTGTCATGACACTTCAACTGGTCTGTTAGAAATTGAAGAACTGGCTATTTATAGCCTACCTCTTTGTTGGCAGAGATCAATGATCAATCCACGAGGACGACATGGCCGATCATTACCCGCCAGACACAGGGGACTACCCGACCACCGAGCGCACCCGCGTCCGGCGCAGCCCAAAACGTGGGAGCCATGCCCATGCCGACGTCCATGCCATTCTCGATGCCACACCACTCTGTCACGTCGGCTATGTCATCAATGGCGCACCCTATGTGACGCCGACCCTGCACTGGCGCGAAAGCGACTATGTCTATTGGCACGGCTCGTCGGCCAGCCGCTTTCTGCGCGCGGCGGAAGATATGCCGGTGTGCCTCACCTGCAGCATCATGGACGGCTATGTGCTCGCCCGTTCCGCCTTCAACCATTCGGTCAACTACCGCTCCGCCATGGTCTTCGGCACCGCCCGTCTGGTCGATGATATCGACGAAAAAACCGAGGCGTTGCGACGTCTGGTCGAGGACCTGTTTCCCGGCCGCTGGGAGAGCCTGAGGCCGATGACCAAGCAGGAAGTAAAGGCGACATCGGTGATGCGGATGAAGATCGACGAGGCCTCCGCCAAGATCCGCAACGGTCCACCGGGCGATATGGACGAGGCTCACCATCCGGTCTGGGCCGGCGTCTTGCCGATGAGGAGTCATCTGGCTCAGGCGGAAGCCGCGCCCGGCACGCCTGACGGGATAGAGCTGCCGCAATCGCTCACGGACTTGATACAATCCGGCAGGCTTCGCTAAGCTGCATTTGATGACCAAAGGATTTTGAAATGGATCTTGCCAATTGGAGCGGCGTGCCGCGACCCGAACGAACCACCCTCGAAGGCCGCTATGTCAGGATCGAGCCTCTCGACCCGGCGCGCCATGGCGAGGACCTTTATGCTTCCGCCCAGCAGCCCGGCGCTGAAGACCGCTTCCGCTATCTTTTCGAAAGCGCGCCCGCCGACTACCCCGCCTTTACTCCCTGGCTTGAGAAAGCGGCGTCTGGCACCGATCCTCTTTTCTTCGCAACGATCGACAAGCGGACGGGACGCGCCGAAGGCCGACAAGCCCTAATGCGCATAGACAATACGCATGGTGTCATCGAGATCGGCAGCATCCTGTGGGGGCCGGCGATCGCGCGCAGCCCAGTGACGACCGAAACTCTCTTCCTTTTCGCATCCTATGTCTTCGATACGCTCGGCTACCGCCGCTTCGAATGGAAATGCAACAATCTCAACGAACCGTCGAAGCGGGCGGCCGAACGCTTCGGCTTCGCCTTCGAAGGCATCTTCCGCCAGCACATGGTTGCGAAGGGCCAGAACCGCGACACCGCCTGGTTTGCGATGATCGATGCCGACTGGCCCCGCCTGAAGGCAGGTTACGAGCGTTGGCTCGCGCCTGAGAATTTCGACGCGACAGGACAGCAGAAAACCATGCTGACATTCGGATAGGCCGGATACTTCTCCGGACTCCAGTTTAGAGAGACTTGCGAAAATAAACCACGCGCTGGGTTTCCACGAAACCGAGCGCGTGGTGGAAGGCGTGGCTGTCAAGATTGTCGATCCGCGCATCGGATGCAAATTCGACGCAGCCGGCAGCCCGTCCCCAGCCGGCAACGGCCTGGCAAAGCGCCTGCGCGATACCTTGCCGGCGATGCTCATGGCGAACATAGATGCCCTCGAGAAACAGGACGGGCGATGTGTCGCAGCCATTGACGTAATCATGCCGCAATGTCGCTTCAGCAAAACCAACGACATGACCGGCAGCATCAATCGCCACGAACCCAATAGCGCCCTCATCGGAACGAAGCTGCTCAAGCTCGGATCGGTGATGCTCGATCGAATCGCCGGGCCAAAGCTCGGAGCGCAAAAGCACCCATGCATCCAGTTGTTCGTCTCCAGCTTCCTCAATACGCATGCTTATTCCTCTCAATGGCTCATCCTTCGCCCGCTTGGCGAAAAATTTCACTTTCGACTCCACAATCATCACGCTACATATCGCGTTTACTCGCGCACAAATTCTTCGATGATCCAAATCTGAGGACGATGGAATGAGATTTCAAAGCAGTTCGCGTCTTTACGCTGCTGTTTCATCCCTGCTGTGGCCGGCCATCTTTTGCGCCGGGCTGGTGGGCTCCTATTTTGCCTTCAATTCCCAGATGCATCTGCTGTGGTTCAATGTCGTCTATTTCTCCGTAGTTGTGACTATAGCGCTCTTCGAGCGGCTCATGCCCTATGAGGAAACCTGGCTCGATCCCGACGGCGAGACGTTCAACAACATCGCCCACACGCTTCTAAGCAAGGGGGCGGTGCAGATTGCCGCGGCCATCGGCGCTTCGTTTCCAATGGCGGTGGCCACGGTGGCGCAGCCTTTTCTGAGCCACAAAGCGGATATCTGGCCGGAGCAATGGCCGATGGCCGTGCAGGTCGTGCTCGGCCTTGTCATTGCCGAACTTGGTCTCTATCTCGCCCATCGACTTGCACATGAGCACCTGTCGCTCTGGCGTTTTCATGCCTTGCATCACAGCGTCGAGCGCCTGTGGGTCATCAATACCGGGCGCTTCCACATTATCGACAGCCTGTTCAAGATCGCGCTCAGCCAGATCCCGCTTTATCTGCTCGGCGCGCCGCTGCCGGTTTTCCTGTGGATCGGCGCGGTGACAGCCTTCATCGGTCTGCTCACGCATTGCAACATCGATGTGCGCACAGGCCCGCTCGACTGGATCCTGTCGACGCCGCGTCTGCACCGCTGGCATCATTCAAAGCTGCTTGCCGAAGGCAACACCAATTACGGCGAGAATCTCGTGATCTGGGACCAGCTTCTCGGCACCTACTATAATCCGCCGCGCCCCTCATCCACCGACATCGGCATCACGGGCAAGGTCGCCGACAGCTTCCTCGCCCAGATCGTGCAGCCATTCTCCAAGACTGGCCGCAAGCAAATCATCGGCAAGAAGCCGAAAGAACTGATCCTCAAGGAGGAGCAGGCGGCTAAGGCGGCGGCCGCGCGGCGGCGCAACGATGCGCCGATCCGCAAAAGCAGCTGAAAATGCTTCTGCCTGGGCACCCGTCAAGACCGTGACCGGGTGCCCCTGCCGCGCTTGCGCTGTGGACAGAAATATTCTGAAAAGTTTCGACCCGACAATGCACGTAATTCCGTTTCAAAGCGGGAAGATATTGTCATTTAACGTGTATTGAAAAAGGCATCCCAGGGGATTACCTAGGTCCACACAAATTATCATGATGAAAGATTAGGAAAATTATTGATATGGAAGGGAGGTTTAGCACAGAATACCTCAAGCAGCTTCATAGAATATTTTTCATTTCTAGAGAAATAGATCGCCTTGAGCGAGAATTCATCAAGCAAGGCATAGCACATTTTCATGTCTCCGGCGCAGGGCATGAGTCGACCGCGCTGCTCAACGAATTCCTCCATGACGACGACTGGCTGCATCTGCATTATCGCGACAAGGCCCTGATGCTGGCCCGCGGCATGCCCATTCGTGAGTTTTTCTCAAGCCTGCTCGCAACGGCCAATTCCCATTCCGCCGGACGGCAGATGAGCGCCCATCTATCCTCCCGCGCGCTCAACATCACGTCCATTGTCGGCCCTGTCGGCAACAACGCGCTGCACGCAGCGGGCGTCGGCGCGGCGCTGAAGCATAAGGCCGGCCTGCCGATCGCCATCTGCTGCGTCGGTGATGGCACCACCCAACAAGGCGAATTCGTCGAGGCCGTCGCGGAGGCCGTTCGTGGCCAGTATCCCGTCGTCTTCGTCATCGAAGACAACAGTTTCTCGATCTCGACGCGCACGAGCAAGCAAACCTTCTTCGACCTGCCTGGTGGTCCCGCATCCTCTTTCTATGGCGTCGATATCATCCGCACCGACGGGGCCGACCTTACCTCGTCGCGGGAAGCCTTCCGCAAGGCCGTTCGCCACAGCCGGAACAATCGCGTGCCGAGCATCGTGCTCCTCAATGTCGAGCGCCTGTCCGACCATACGAATGCCGACGATCAGAAGACCTATCGCACCCTGCTGGAAATCGAGACCGGCTCCTCGCGCGATCCGCTTCCGAACCTGCGGGCGATGCTGCACAAGGCTGGTGTCGATGCCGATGCGCTTGAGAAGATCGAGCAGGAACTGACGGCCGAAGTACAGGCCGAAGCCGCTCTCGCCCGCAGGGAAGATGCGCCCAAGGTCGAGACGGAGGCAAAGGCGCCCTACCCCGCTTCCTTCGGCAAGGCGACGGAATATCGCGGCAATGAACGCGAAGCCACATTGACGATGCGCGAGGCGTTGAACAACGTGCTCGACAAGCAACTGGCCGCCAACCCAGAAGTCGTGCTGTTCGGACAGGACGTGGAGGACCCGAAGGGCGATGTCTTCGGCGTTACCCGCGGTCTCAGCACCAAATATCCCGAGCGCGTCCATAACGCGGCTCTCAGCGAATCCACAATTGTCGGAACCGCCGTCGGCCGTGCGCTCGCCGGTCAACGGCCAGTGGCCTTCCTGCAATTCGCCGATTTCCTGCCGCTTGCCTATAACCAGATCGTTTCGGAAATGGGCAGCATGTACTGGCGCACCAATGGTGCCTGGGAATCGCCCGTCATCCTCATGGTAAGCTGTGGCGGCTACAAGCCGGGCCTCGGGCCGTTCCACGCCCAAAGCTTCGAAGGCATGCTGGCGCACACACCAGGCATTGACGTCGTCATGCCCTCCAGTGCAGGCGATGCGGCTGGCCTGCTCAATGCCGCATTCGAATCGCGCCGCCCCACCGTCTTTCTTTATCCGAAGGCTGTGCTCAACAATTCCGACGGTCGCACTTCGACCGACCTCGACAAGCATTTCGTCCATCCCGGCCTGTCGCGTCACGTGGCCCGCGGCCGCGACCTGACGCTGGTCAGCTATGGCAACACGGTCTCTCTCTGTGCCAAGGCGGCCAGCGCCTTCGAAGCCCAGGGCTTTTCCGTCGAAGTGATCGACCTGCGTTCGATTTCGCCGTGGGACGAGAAGGAAGTGCTGGCGAGCGCCCGGCGCACCCGCCGCCTGATCGTCGTCCATGAGGACAACCGCACCGTGGGCATGGGCGCGGAAATCGTCGCCACCGTCACGGAAAAGACCGACGTGCCTGTCGTCGTCCGCAGGCTTGCCCGGTCCGACGCGCACGTGCCCTTCAATTTCCGCAATCAGCTCGAGACGCTGCCGTCCTACAGCAAGCTGGTCGACCTGATGGCCGAGGTCCTCGAATGCGAGGTCACCTGGCATAAGGAAGACGACAACGGCCCGACGGCCGCCATCAAGGCGATCGGTTCCGGCCCCGCCGACGAAAACGTGCTGATCACCGATCTGCTGGTGAAGCCAGGCGACACGATCGAAGTCGGTCAGCTGGTTGCCGTCGTCGAAGCCACCAAGGCTTCGGTCGAAATCTGCGCCAATATCGGTGGCGTGGTGCAGGAGGTTTTTGTCCGGATCGGCGACCAGGTCGCGACCGACAGCCCGCTTCTGACCGTCGACGCCAACCGCGACATGGCAGAGCAGAACTTCGCGCTCGCCTCCGAAATACAGAACAAGTTCGTACTTCGTCGCCTGAAGTCACATTCCATTCCGGCGTTGCGCCGCCACTCCGGCAGTTTCTCGGAAATCGCCGTCAGCGGCCTCGGCATTGCCACCGGCGGCCGCCGCGTCGCCAACGAGGACATCATCCATCATTGGCCGAACCGTCGGGCCGAAGAGATCTTCGCGCTCACCGGCATCAAGAGCCGGTTCTGGATCGGTCCGGGCGAAGGCACGCTGAGCCTCGCGACAAAGGCCGTTCGCGATCTGCTGCGCCAGACCGAGATGTCGATTCACGATATCGACCTGGTGATTGCCGCGACGGGAACGCCAGATATCGCCACGCCGTCTCTGGCAAGCCGCGTTGCAGTGGCCGTCGCGGAAGATGGCGTTCGGCCGTCGCTTGCCGCCTATGACATGGGCGCTGCCTGCTCCGGCTATCTCTACGCCTTGCAGCAAGCCCACGATTTCATCGCGCAGCAGAACGATGCCAAGGTGCTGATCGTCACCTCCGAGGTGCTGTCGCCACTGCTCGACATGAAGGATTTCTCCACCGCGATCCTGTTCGGCGACGCGGCTACCGCAAGCCTGGTGACCACGCGCGACATGGCGCGCAATCCATTGTTTACGGCGAGCCGCCCGATCGTCAGCGGCCGGCCGGAACCAGGGGATCTGCTCTACGTTCCGCTGCCGGATGATGGCGTCATCGCCATGAACGGACGCTCGGTCTTCACGGAAGCAGTGCATTCCATGTCCCGCTCGATCGAGGACGCCTGCGTCGATGCCGGCATTGAGCTCGCCAATCTCGATCTGCTGGTGCCACATCAGGCCAACCAGCGCATCATCGACACGATCGCCAAGCGCAGCGGCCGCCCGGCTCTGAGCGTCATCGAGAATTATGGCAATACCAGCTCTTCGAGCATCCCGCTTGCCATGCATCACGTCGTCAATGAACGCTCCGAGCCGCTCAATCTCGGCCTCGTCGCCTTCGGCGGCGGCATGACGGCGGGCGCTGCGATCGTCCGCACGATAAAATAACAATCATAGCGTAGCCGCCGTCCTTGCAGCCGCGCCGATCCGATAACGACGCCTCGCTCTTGTTCCATCAAGTGCGAGGCGTTCGTCCAATTGGGCTCAATTTGGCGGCAGCTGCTACAGAGGCGCGAGATACGGATACCCTCGATCGCGTGCTAGGAGCGCGAAGCATCAAGTTTTTGCAACCTATGCTGCCCATCTTTCATTACAATTCATCCATGTTTGCGTGTACTATCTCTTGAAAAGCACCTGAGCGGTACTTTACTTGAAGTGCATGGCGAAGGCGCACACTTCATCGCATCCAACGCATCTGCGATACGAACTCGCTCCCGATGCAGCGGCACGACAGGCGATGGACGAGACCTTCGCTGCATACGGGCAGATGATGAGGCTGCTCACAGAGATCGTTCCGGACAGAGCCGGGGCGAACCTCGTTACGCTTCATGAACTTGCCTATGAAACCATCCGCGAACGCACCGCTTTGCCCGCGCGCCTCGTAACGCTCGGCCTGCGTGATTTTGCGGCCAACAGGGGCGAGCCAGCGGGCACAAACCGCCTGCCGCTCGACGAAAAGCTCTTTGCCATCAAGGGTCCGTCGGATCTGACAATCTCGACGGTGCGCGGCCGTATCGCCGTGCCGTTTGACGTGGCCGGTTACTTCAAGGGGTGGGACACCAATCTTCCCGCCTACCTGATCGCCGATGGCGGCCACTACGCGATTCACATCGGGGTTACACCAAACTCTCCCCGGACGGAGGAAAATATGACGATGAACGAAGGCATTCTTTCCCGCATGGGACGACTGATCGCCGGCCTCGCCAACGCGGCAGTCGACAAGGTGGAAGGCGCCAACAAGATCGCAGTCATAGAACAGGCGCTCCATGAGATCGACGCGGCCGCTGACGAAGCGCGCGCCGATCTCGGCAAGGCACGCGCCGAGGAATACCGCATCCAGAGCCGCCGCACCGAAATCGTCGACGATCTCACAGCCCTCGACGCAAAAATCCGGCTTGCGATATCGGCCGATCGCGAAGACCTCGCCAAGGCCGGCGTCGCCCGCCAGATCGATCTCGAATCCCAGATCGCCGCGCTCGACAAGGCGCTCGCGGATGCAAATGCACAGATCGATGAAGGACAGAAGGCGCTGCAGGCCGTTCTTGCCACCCGCCGCGAGGCGGAGGCCCGCCTCGCCGATTTCAAGCGCAGCGTAGCCCGCCACACGCCGGAAGAAGCAACCGGTGGTGTGCCGCGTGCGACACCGGCGGCAGGAGCAGCACGTGCGGCTGCCGCCGTCTCCCGCCTCACCGGCGTTCCGGCAGGCGAGCCCGCCACCAGCGCCGAGCTCGATGAGCTTGACCGCCTGCACCGGGAGCAGGCCATCGCAGCGCGCCTTGCCCGTTTCAAGGCGAATGATCAGTAACGATCATGCACCTCTTCCTCGCACCCGAATGTGCGCCCTTTGCCATCGCGGCGATGATCCTGATCGGCCTGACAGCCATCGAGATCCTTTCCATGCTGTTCGGCTTCTCCTTGAGCGAGATGATCGGCAAGCCGCATCTTGATGGTCACGATGGCGTTGTCTCCGGCCTGCTCTCCTGGATCAACCTCGGCGGCGTGCCGCTGTTGATCCTGATCATGCTACTGCTCGGCATCTTCGCCATCGTGGGCTTTGCCGTGCAGGCGGTGGCCGCCATGGTCTGGACGCCGCTGACGGCAGTGGTGGCCGTACTGCCCGCCGCCTTTCTCACCATACCGCTGGTGAGAGGCTCCACCCGTACCATCGCGCGGCTCATTCCGCGCGACGAGACCTATGTCGTCGATGCAGGCGATTTCGTTGGCCGTACCGCCAAAGTCACTGTCGGACCGCTGGACCAGGGCTTGCCCGGCCGCGTCTCGGTCAAGGACGTGCACGGCAACTGGCATCAGCTGCGCGCCAGCGCCGCCAAGGGCGAAGGCCCGCTTGGCGTCGGCGCCGAGGTCCTTCTTGTCGACCACAAGGCCGATATCTTCATTGCAGTTCCTGCCCCATCGGACCTCGTCGGTCCCGCTGAACAACCCTCCAGGGAGCAACACTAATGTACGGCCTATATGACCTTCTTCTGCCAGCAGGCATCGGCATCGTCCTGATCCTCGGGATCGGCTTTGTCCTCGCCTCGCTCTACGTCCGCTCGAGCCGCGACGAGGCGTATGTGCGCACCGGTCTCGGTGGCCAGAAAGTCGTCCTCGATGGCGGCTCCGTCGTCCTGCCGATCTTCCACTCGATCGCCCGTGTCAACCTCAAGACCCTTCGCTTGGAGGTCCAACGTGGCGAAAACGACGCGCTGATCACCAAAGACCGCATGCGTGTCGATATCGGCGCCGAGTTCTATGTCCGCGTCAAGCCGGACACCTCCTCCATCGCCCTTGCCGCACAGACGCTCGGCAGCCGCACCAACGACACTGAGCAGCTGCGCCAGCTGATCGAGGCGAAGTTCGTCGACAGCCTGCGCTCCGTCGCCGCCACGATGAACCTCGACGCGCTGCAGGAGCAACGCATGGATTTCGTCAAGGCGGTGCAGGAAGCCGTTGGTTCCGACCTCCAATCCAACGGTCTTGAACTCGAGTCGGTGTCGCTGACCCGCCTCGACCAGACCGACATCAAGCATTTCAATGCCAATAACTTCTTCGATGCCCATGGTCTGGCCGCGCTCACCCGCGTCACTGAAGGCCGCAAGAAGGAACGCAACGAAATCGTTCGCGATACAGAAGTCGCAATCGCCCAGAAGGACCTTGAGGCGCGGCAGCAATCGCTGACCATCGATCGGACGAAGCGCGAGGCCGAACTGAATCAGCAGCGCGACATCGCCAATAAATCCGCTGCCACCCGCGCCGAAACCGCTCAGCAGGAACAGGCCGCCAAGCGCTCGGAAGAAGAAGCCCGCATTGCCGCCGAGCAGGCCATCGCTGAACGTGAGGCCATGGCCAAGCAGGTGCGTGAGTCCGCCAACATCGACTCGGCCCGTGCGGTCCAGCAGCGTGAAACGGAAGCTCGCCGCGACAACCAGATCGTAGCGCAGGAAAGCGCCATCGCAGTTGCCAACAAGAGCCGCGAGGAGTCGGAAGCCAAGGCGAAGGCCGAAGCTGCCCGCGCACTCGCCATCGCGGCCGAAGAAAAGGTCGGCACCGCCAAGGCCGTCGAAATCGCCGAGCGCGAAAAGCAGATCGCCGTGATCGATGCACAGAAGCGGGCACAGACCCAGGCAACGGCTGTCACCATCGCCGCAGAAGCCGAAAAGCAGGCGGCAACCGACCAGGCGGATGCCATCAAGACACTGGCCACCGCCGAAGCCGATGCCGCGATCATCAAGGCCAAGGGTATTCTGGAAACCGGCAAGGCCACGGCCGAGAGCGAAGCGCTGCTCAACGAAGCACGCAACAAGCTCAGCCCCGCCATCATCGAATTCGAGATCACCCGCGAGCGCATCCGCATCGTGCCTGCAGCCCTTGCCGAAGCGGTCAAACCGATCGAGAAGATCTCGGATATCCGCATCTTCGACACCGGCGGCATGCTCGGCCGCGGCGGCAACGGTGCGAACGGCGGCAGCGGCGTTGGCCTCGGCGAAGGTCTCGCCGGTCAGCTTCTCTCCTATCAGGCCAACAAGCCGATCCTCGACCGCCTGCTCAAGGAAGCCGGTTTCGATGGCGACAATGCTATCTCGGCGCTGCTCGGCAATCTCGACAGCAAGCCCGCGGTGGTCCAGTCCAACGACAATTATGACGGCGACACCGAAGAGACGGACAAGCCTGCCTGACGATTACGCCTGACCGACCAAAACAAAACCCCGGAATCCGCTACGGATTCCGGGGTTTTTCATAAACTTCGCTGACGAACGCGGATCAGGCCTTCGGGCGGTTTCTCAGCGCTTCGGCCTCCGCGTAGAACTTCTTTTCCCATTCCTTGTGGTTGTCGAGACCTTCCTTGATGAACGGCGTGAAGATCGCCAGGTTCATCAAGGCCCAGTTGACAAAGCGAGCCGGGAATTTCAGCGGCTTGACGAAGTCGACGAAGAGCACCACCCGGGTCTTGTCGGAATGGTTCCAGGCCTCATGCTCATAGGCGTCGTCGAAGATCAGCGCCTTGCCTTCCTGCCAGTGGCAAATCTGCTTGTCGACGCGGATCGCCAGCTTCTCGTTCGGCTCCGGCACGATCAAGCCGAGATGCAGGCGCAGCACGCCGTTATAGGGACCACGATGCGCCGGAAGATGCTTGCCAGGCTCGAAGATCGAGAACATCGCCGTCGTCAATCCGGGGATCTTCTGCACAGCCGCCCAGGTATTGGGGCATGCCTTGATGTTCTGCTCGGACTTCACACCGAAGCCGAGCAGGAAGAAGGTCTTCCAGCGCGTATCGGTCGAGATGGTCTTCACGTCGGTGGAGATATCCTGGAACGTCGGCAGCTCGCTCTGGCGCAACAGCACCTTTTCGAGTTCGGCGCGGATCGCCGGATAATCCTTCTCGATCTCGGCCGCCCAAGGGAAGGTCGCGACGTCATAGACCGGCGGATTGCCCAGCTTGGCATATTTCAGATTGAGGCTTTCAGCCCAGGCAACGATGCCCATGAAAAAGCGCGTCATGGCGCTCGGGCGATCCATCGGCGCAAGCCCGGCGGTGCCGAAGGTTTGTTCCGGAGCATGAGGTTCTGTGGAAGTGGGAGCAGGTGCGCTCAAAGGACTCTCCGTCATGTCTGTCTCAAGGCCGTCCGAGAGGAAGCATTGCCACCTGGGAATTGCAGGAGGATTGCAAGGTGGCAACAGGTTCGACATCATCAATGCCCGCCTGCCCGTTCCTGATTGACGCCCGTCTCCTTGGTTATGCGATGATCATAATAATCGATTATATGAGTTGAATAGTCGAATTTCGCAAGAGTGCCCATTCGCGATCAGCGTTGGTTTCTCATGGAAGAAATCTTCGACGATTTCCCGGAGGATTTCACCTCATAATCGGCAAAAATACGGCAAAGGCGGCCCGCGCCTTTTCCTCAGACAGTTTGTCCCGAAATTATTAGCCGGACAATCGCTAATCCGGCGACAAGCGCCGCTATCGACAGGAAAACCGAGAGTACGACATAGGCGACGGATGGCATCCATTGGCCTCGCTCCCAGAGCGCGACGCTCTCGAGCGCAAAGGTCGAAAACGTCGTGAAACCGCCGAGAATGCCCGTCGTCAGAAACAGCCGGAGTTCCTGCGACATACCGCCGCGAAAGACGAAATACTCCGTCAGGACGCCCATGAGGAATGCCCCGACGACGTTGATGATGAGCGTGCCGAACGGAAAGTCGACACCGAGCAGCCGAGCCGCAATCTCATTGATGCCAAGACGGCAGGCACCACCCAATCCAGCACCGAGAAAAACGACAAGATAGATCACGATAATCTCCTGCTGCGGTTGGACGATATCCCGACTGAGGCTTCCTGATTATCAGCATTGCAAGACTTTCGACAATCACCGGTCGTCTCGCGTCAAGCCTTTTCGGTCTTGCGGGCATTTTTGCCGCGCGCCTTCGATCCCTGCTCGCGAATATGACGAAGCGGAACATCGGCGGCGACCTGGCCGGAAGCCGCATTCTTGGCGATCCCCAGACGCTGCGACAGATAGATGCTGGTGTGGCCGCTGCAGATATAAGCGAGGAAGCAGGCGACGGCGAGGTAGACGGTGTGCGTCGCGCCGAAGAGCTCGATGCCCATGATCATGCAGGCAAGCGGCGTATTGGTGGCGCCGGCAAACACGGCAACGAAGCCCAGTGCCGCAAAGAGATCGGCCGGCGCACCGAGAATGGCCGCGAGTGTGTTGCCAAGGGCAGCGCCGATGAAGAACAGTGGCGTCACCTCCCCGCCCTTGAAGCCGGCACTCAGTGTCACGATCGTGAAGACCGCCTTCCAGAACCAGCTCCAGTAATCGACATGAGCCGGATCGAAAAAGCCAAGGATCGTCGCATCGCCCGGGTTCGGCGACCAGACGCCAAGCCCCAGATATTCGCGCGTGCCGAGCAGATAGACGAGACCGATCAGCACCGCGCTGGCAATGACGGGCCTCAGCGGCGCATAGGCGCAGAACCGCTTGAAGGTTGCGGAGGCCATGTGCGAGACCTCGCTGAAGCAACGCGCCATCAGGCCGAAAAGCACGCCGGCCAGGCCAACCTTGATGAGCAGCAATGGCTCGAGGTGGAAGCTGCTCGCCGGCGTGCCCGAGAGATAGCCGACATGATACTGGATATGCTCGATGCCCCAGGCATGGCACGTCCAGTCGGCGGCTATCGCCGCCGCAAGGCTTGGGATCAGCGCCTCATATTGCATGCGCCCGATGGTCAAAACTTCGAGAGCGAAGACCGCGCCCGCGATCGGCGTGCCGAAGACGGCGCCAAAGCCGGCCGCTATGCCCGCCATGAGGAGTATGCGGATCTCGGCATGGCTGAGGCGGAAAATTCTCGCAAAGGCGCTTGCAACACTACCCCCGAGCTGAACCGCCGTCCCCTCGCGCCCGGCAGAGCCGCCGACCAGATGCGTCAGAACCGTCGATACCAGAATGAAGGGCGCCATGCGCAGCGGCACGCCGCCGCCGGGCTCGTGGATCTGATCGACGATCAGGTTGTTGCCGCCTTCCGCTCCGCGACCGAAGCGCTGATAGACCCATACCATGGCGAAGCCGGCGACCGGCATCAGGAAGATCAGCCAGGGATGCTCGAAGCGCGCCGCCGTTGCCCGATCAAGGCTCCACAGGAACAGCGCGCAGAGCGAGCCAACGGCCACCGCCATCGGCACGACAAGCGCGATCCATTTGAACAGGCTGCGAAATTGCTGAAAACGATCATGTAGGAATAGAGATGCGGACATCAGTCGCCCCTCCCGCAGCACCGGAATTGGCTCTGTCGGGGACAATGGATAGGAAGGATGGAAAAGATAACGGCAGAAAAACAGGCACGACTCTACTCCTTCGCCTTTTGGGCGTGTTGAGTAGGAGTCATCAGCTTCCCTGGAAAATTCAGAGCAGCGGTTCGGCCACCATGGCCCGGCAGAAATCCATTACCGTTGGATTTTCAATACAAAAACCGGCACGCTGCTGTCAATGCGGCGAAACGGCAAGCCGCCAATTTCGTCACACAGCTCTGGCAATCATCTCGATGGGTGCGAGCAGGCCGCCTTCCACCGACGTGTTGACATTGGCGCCGCGCTCGGAGGCCCTCGGCCCCATCAACGTTGCCATGCCCTTCCCTTCGCCCGCAGCAGCCTTGGCTCGCATTTCGTGCATCAGGCGGATCGCCAGCGCACTGCGATCCTGCTCCAGCTCCACCACGAAGCCTGCGTCTTCGAGCATTTGGCGATAGGTGTCCGGCGTGCAGACGAAGCTTGTCTCCGGCGTCATCGCCCAGGGCATCGGATAGGGCACCGAGCCCTCGCGCATCTGCATGATCTCATAAAGACCGAAACGGCCATCGGGCTTCAGGATCCGGCGGACTTCAGCAAACAGCTTCGCCTTGTCCTGGATGTTCATTCCGACATGGATGAGAGTTGCACGGTCGAAGCCACCACTCTCGAAGGGCAGCGACAATGCACTCCCCTGCCGGAAGGACACCAGTTCCGTCAGACCGCAGCGAGCGGTCAGCGAATTGGCGACCTGCACGAACTCCTCGGTGAGATCGATGCCCGAGACGATGCATCCGTAGGAGTCGGCAAAATGACGGGCGGGGCCGCCAAGGCCTGAACCGATATCGGCAAGCCGCATCCCGCCGGCCAGGGTGAGGTCGCGCGCGAATTCCACCGTGGCCGCATGCCGCCCCAAATGGAATTCGTCGACGCCGGCAAGGTCACTGACGCGAAGCAGTTCGATATCCCTGCCGTTATCGGTAAGCGTTTTCAGGATCGCCGTTTCCAGCGATCCATGGGTGTAGTGGCTGGCAACTTTTTCCTCGGTGGACATGCATGTTCTCCCAAGACGTTGCCTGATGGTTCGCTATGAACTCAAACCTTCAGTTCGCGCCGCTCCGTCTCCGTCACCATGGCAAGATCCAACACGCGCTGCAAGTTGGCCGCGTGGCGGAAGCTCGGGTCCTGGCTGGTGCCGGTCATGACCGCTTCAGCGAAACGCTGATAGTTGGTCAGCACCGGCGGCACCTCAATGACCCTCCACGTCGCCGTTTCAGTGTCGTCGCCAAGGCAACCCCGCAGCTCGGAGCCATTCGGGCTGTGGGACACTTCCAGGCCGCCGCGTTCGCCGTAGATACGCAGCTTCAGCTCGTTCAGATGTCCGGTCGCCCAGCGGCTGGCATGCACCACGCCGAGCGCACCATTGGCAAAATCGACCGACATCGAGAAGCTGTCGTTCGCATCGAGCGTATACTCGCCGATGCGCTCTTCCGGTGCCTTGTTGAAGGTCTTCAGGCGGGCGAAAACATGGTCGATATCCGTTGCGGCGCCATAGGCGGCGAAATCGAGGATATGGATGCCGATATCGCCGAGAACGCCGTTCGAGCCGTGACCGGTCGACAGGCGCCAGAGCCATTTGGACTCGCTGCGCCAATCGCCCCAGGCCTTGGAAACCAACCAGCTCTGCAGGTAGGAGGCTTCCACATGCTTCACGGTGCCGATCTCGCCCGAAATCACCATCTCGCGCGCCTTCTGCAGCTGCGCGACATTGCGATAGGTCAGGTTGACCATGTTGACGACGCCTGCCCTCTCGGCAGCCTCCGTCATCTCGAGCGCCTTTTCATAATTCTCCGCGAGAGGCTTCTCGCAGAGAACGTGCTTGCCGGCGGCAAGCAGCGGCAGGGTCGTCGGATTGTGAGCCTTGTCCGGCGTGACGTTCGTCACCGAATCGAACTCACCCCAGGCGATGGCCTCGTCCAGCGACAGAAAACGGTTCTTGATGTCGAACGTATCGCAAAAGGCAGTGAGCCTTGTCGCATCCGTATCGACGGCGCCGACGATCTCGACACCGGGAATACGGACGAAATGCTCCACATGGTTCTTCGCCATGCCGCCCGTGCCAACTACTATGAGACGCATATTCTACCTCAGCGATAACCGGCTTCGCCGGCTTGGTGCAGTCTTGGGCCACGCTCGACGATCGGCTCCAGCGCCTTCTCAACCGGGACGTTCGGCGCATCATGAATGCTTACCTGCGTGCCGAGCGGGTTGTGGGCCCACTTCACGGAGTTGACCAGCACCTTCTGTACGGTGTCGTTATGATAGGTCGGGTAGGTCTCGTGGCCGGGGCGGAAATAGAAGATGTTGCCCGCACCGCGGCGCCACGTCATGCCCGAGCGGAAGACTTCACCGCCCTGGAACCAGGAGATGAACACGGTTTCGAGCGGCTCCGGAACGGAAAACTGCTCGCCGTACATTTCCTCGTTTTCAAGCTCGAAATGCTCGCCGAGGCCGGCCGCGATCGGGTGACGCGGATTGATGACCCACAGGCGCTCGCGCTCGCCGGCTTCGCGCCACTTCAATGCGCAGGGCGTGCCCATCAGTCGCTTGAAGACCTTGGAGAAATGACCCGAATGCAGGACGATGAGGCCCATGCCTTCCCAGACACGCTTGGCAACGCGCTCGACGACCTCGTCCTTGACGGCGCCGTGATCCTTGTGACCCCACCAAAGCAGGACGTCGGTATCCTTCAGCCGGGCCTCGCTCAAACCATGCTCCGGCTCTTGCAACGTTGCAGTCGTTGCCTCAATACCGGCATCGACATTCAGCGCCTTGGCGATGGTGTTGTGCATGCCCTCGGGATAGATCCCGGCGACAACCTTGTTAGTCTGTTCGTGAATGTTCTCGCCCCAAACGACGGCACGAATAGTCATTACGGCACTCCTCTTATACCATTGGAATTGAATAGTTTACGCGATCCAAAGCGCTTTGGGAAAACGCTATACTTCAGGTCTCCTGAACCATTTAATGCAAGAC
This sequence comes from Rhizobium sp. AC27/96, assembly GCF_001692325.1. Lineage (GTDB taxonomy): Bacteria > Pseudomonadota > Alphaproteobacteria > Rhizobiales > Rhizobiaceae > Rhizobium. The sequence continues at coordinate 63,662 of NZ_LXKN01000075.1, forward strand.
ATAATGCGTCCAAAGCGATTTGACAAAGGCAAAAATGGCCATGAAAAACACCTGTCTTTTCAGTGCGACACGGATTTTGAAAACAGATTGACGATGAGGACACCGGCGATGATCAGCGCCAGGCCGATGATGGCGGCAAGGTCGAGTTTCTGGCGGAAAAGCACCAGCCCGACCGCCGAAATCAGCACGATGCCGAGCCCGCTCCAGATGGCGTAGGCAATGCCCACCGGCATCACCCGCAACGTTACCGACAGACAATAGAAAGCCGCAGTGTAGCAAACCACCAGCAGGACCGTAGGGCCAAGCCGCGTGAACTGCTGCGACATTTGCAATGCCGTCGTACCGATCACCTCAAGCACGATCGCAGCCACCAGCATTGCATAGACCGATGCGTTCGCCATTCCGTATTCTCCGATATTCCTAGAGCTGTGTAAGTTCGACAAGCCGATCGATAAGCCTCTGCCGGGCACTCTCGTCCATATCCCGGCTGCCGAGCAGGTCCGCCAGCCAGAGCCCGTCCGTCGCCAGCCTGACGATGGCCGCATCCACCGAGGAGTCCGTTCCGACATATTCCTCGCTGCGCTCGCGCACCCAATCACGCCAGCGCTGACGCAATTGCGGCTCGCTGAGCAGCACCATCGTCACCTGCGCCCAGTCCTTCGTACCCTGCGGCTGATCGCGCAGCGCAAGGCAGGCATGAAGGTAGCCGCGGGTGAAGCGCCCATGCGGCAACGGATCGGCGCGCATCGCCTCCTCGATCGCCGCATCCAGTCGCTCCAGCAGGCTGTCGAACAATGCTTCAAGCAGCATGTTCTTGCTGGGAAAATGATGCAGCAATCCGCCCTTGCTGACACCGGAAGCGCCGGAAACGGCATCCAGCGTCACCGCCATCATCCCCTTTTCCGAAGCCAGCCGCGCCGCCACGTCAAGCAGTTGCTGGCGGACGAACAGAGGCTGCTTCTTCCTATGGTGCGCAGTAGACATGGCGGCATAACATACCAGTTGGACGGTTTCGTCAATGAACTATTCGTCGATCCTAAAACTCACGAATTCCAAACCTCATCCAAGCCATTCTCCTCTCAATTCACGCAATGATAAGCGACATCATTCGCATCGAAGATCGATACCTTTGCCGCATCGACAGTAAACGCTATCGGCGCGCCGGTGGCGACCGTCGTCATGCCCGGATCCGTACCGATAATCTTCGAGCCATCCTTGAGCCGGACATGGACAAGCGATCGGTCGCCCAGGCGCTCCACAGTTTCCACATGCCCGCCAATATCGCCCTTCTCTGCGGCCGCAACGACCAGATGCTCGGGGCGAATGCCGAGCGTCAAGCCGGAATTCGAAAGGCCGTCGAGCGGCACGGAAGTCCTGATGACCGAACCATCCGGCAAGGTCGCAGTTGCCAATCCGCCCGCCTCGCCGACACCGGCGATATTGATGAAGTTCATGCCCGGCGAGCCCACAAACTGAGCGACATAACGGGTTGCGGGCCGCGTATAGATTTCGACGGGTGACGCCACCTGCTCGATCTTCTTGTTGTTGAGCAGCACGATACGGTCCGCGAGCGTCATCGCCTCCACCTGATCATGCGTAACGAACACCATCGTCGCGCCCAGGCGCTCATGCAGTTGCGCCAGTTCGACGCGGGTGCGGGTGCGAAGGCCGGCGTCGAGATTGGACAGCGGCTCGTCAAAGAGGAAGACATCCGGCTCGCGCACGATGGCGCGGCCGATCGCGACGCGCTGTCGCTGGCCGCCCGATAATGCCGAGGGCTTGCGGTCGAGCAGGTGCGGCATCTCAAGGATCTTTGCGGCTTCCTCGATGCGTCTTGCGATCTCATGCTTGGGCGTTTTGATATTTCTCAAACCGAAGGACATGTTGTCGCGTACCGTCATATGCGGATAGAGCGCATAGGACTGGAACACCATCGATACGCCGCGTTCGCCCGGCGGCAGCTGGTCGACGCGCTTTCCGCCGATCCAGATCTCGCCGCTGGTGATGGACTCAAGACCCGCGATCATCCGCAGCAAGGTCGACTTGCCGCAACCGGAGCCACCGAGGAAAACGACGAACTCGCCACGTTCGATCGTCAGATCGATATCGTTGAGAACCTGCACGGCACCGAAATGCTTGGTGAGGGATTTGATGTTGATTCCTGCCAATTTCTCCTCCTGCGGAAAACTCGAATTTTGTCAGACCTGCCATTCATCGCATCTCGTCCTGCCGGATGATGACCGACCGGACGGGACTTTCCGCATTGGTTTATTTGACCGCACCGACAGCCACGCCCCGTGTGAGCGTGCGCTGGAAAATCAGGAAGAAGATCACCGTTGGCGTGATGCCGAGCAACGAGGCCGCCGCAATCGCGGTCGGTTCCTGCGTATTGGCGCCCGAAAGCACGCCCATGGCAACGGAGACCGTCTGATTATTGTTGGAGACCAGGAACACCAGAGGGATCAGAAACTCGTTCCAGGTCCAGATGAAGAAGAAGGTCGCAAGCACGGCGAGCGTCGGCCGCATCACGGGGACGATCACCATCCAGAGGATCTGCCAGCGGCTCGCATTGTCGATCTGCGCGGCTTCGATGATCTCGCGCGGGAAGGTCGCCATGACCGATGAGAGAAGATAGGTACCGAAGGCGGTATGCAACACGCCGATGATGAGGATCACCGAAAGCATCGAGTCGAACAGGCCTACCTGCTTGGCCATGTAGTAGAGGGGGTAAACCAGCGCCTCCTGCGGCGCCATGATGGCAATCAGCAAGATCACCAGCAATGCCTGGCCGCCACGCACCCGGCCGATGCCGATGGCATAGGCATTGAGCAGGCTGAGGACGACGGCCAATATGGCTGTGCATCCGCTGATCAGGACGCTGTTGAAGAGCTTGCGCGGAAAATTGACAGTATTCCAGAAGTTCTTGAGCGCCGTCAGATCGAAAGTCTTCGGGAAGGCAAGTGGGCCATTGGCGGCGTAATCCGACGGCGTCTTGATGGCGTTGAAGGCCGCCAGAAAGAACGGAAAGAGCGTTCCGGCCAGAAAGACGAGCAGAATGGCCAGAACGACCCAGCGGCCGAAGCCCTTTCTCTGCCGATGATCCGCCGAGACAACCGGGACCGAAAGCGAAGACGTGGCGGTCATATCAATGCCCTCCCTCGGATTGTTTCGATTGCATGCGCAGGAACACGATGCCGAGCACGATGGTCATCACCGTCTGCAAGGTTGCAATCGCCGCCGCGTAGCCGACGCGGTTCGTCGTGAAGAAATGGTAATAGGACAGGTAGGATGGCACGGTCGTCGCATTGTCCGGGCCGCCTGATGTCAGAACATAGATCGGCGCAAAAACCTTGAGGGCGGCGATCAGCGTCGTCAGTGCGACCACGAAGATCTCGGGCATCAGCATCGGAATGGTGATGGAGCGGAAGCGGCCGAACCAGCTGGCATTGTCGAGCTCTGCTGCTTCGTAAAGCGAAGGGTCGACACGCGCCAATCCGGACATGAAGACAACAAGGCAGTAACCGACCTGAACCCAGACGATAACGGCGGAAACCGCCCATAGCGCATAGCTCGCATCCCCCAGCCAGTTCTTGGCCATGAAATCGAGGCCGATGGCCTTCAGCACCGCATTGATGATGCCGATGGGATTGAGGATCCATCCCCAGAGAACGCCGGCAGCGGTCAGCGGCAGGATCTGCGGCAGATAGAAGCCGGCGCGAAAGAAACTCGACCAGGTCTCGTTGAATTGCGCGCTGATATAGTCGAACAGCACCGCGGCCAGCACCAGCCCCAGAAGAATGGGCACGATCGTCATCGAGATGATGAACAGCAGCGTGTGCTGGATGGAACCCCAGAAGGCGCCGTCCTGCAGCAGCCTCTCATAATTATCAAAGCCGACATAGCGAGGCGGAATGACGCCGCCCTTCCACGTCGTGAAGCTGATCACGAAATTGGCAATCAGCGGAATGAGCACGATGACCGCAAACCCCAACATGCCGGGGATCATGTAAAAATAGTATCCCGCCCTGCCGGCGCTCCTCGACTTATCCATCGAATTCCTCCAGTCCGATACGGCGAGGCGGCGTTTAAAGCCGTCCCGCCGTTGTGATTGTCGCCGATGGGTTACTGGGCCGCCTGCACGTCGTCGTAGGCCTTCTTCAGCCGTGCGGCCAACTGATCAGGCGTCGTGGAACCATTCACCAGGCCGGTGGTCGCCTGGATCAGGAGTTCGTAATAGCCAGGCACCGGCCAGTCCGGATAGAAACCAAGGCCACCCTTGTCGGAAATCTGCTTGAAGAGTTCGACGTTGCGCTTGCCGACCTCATCGGTGATGGCAGCCGGATCGGCATCGATTGCGACACCGCCAAGGTTTGCCTGTTCGTTCTGATTTTCCTTGCTCAGCACCAGATCGATGAACTCATAGGCGAGATCCTTGTTCTTGGCGCTCTTCGGCACCATGAACATGCTGCCCGTCGAGCCGACAGTGTATTTCGGCGTTGGGAAAAGGAACTGGCTCCATTTGAAGGTCTTGATAGTGTTGGCAAAGTTGCCATTGTTCCAGGTGCCGCTGACGAACATCGGAGCCTTGCCCGAAGAGAAGACGTTGGCAGCATCCGTGCCCTTGAGGCCCGTCGAATCCTTGGAGATGTAACCCTTGCTCACCCAGTCGGCGATCTTCTGAGCGGCGAACAAGAAGGGCTTCGTATCGAGCGGCGCCTTGAGGCCCTGATAGTTCTTGACCCAGGTGTCGTCGGCCTGCGTCAGTGCCAGCGTGTAGAGCAGATGCTGTGCGTTCGAATCCACCGTACCGTAGGCAAGCGGCGTGATGCCCTTCTGCTTGAAGTGATCGAGAGTCGCCTCGAACTCGGCCAGCGTCGTCGGCACCTTCAGGCCATCGGCCTTGAACATGTCGATGTTGTAGAAGACCGAGACGAACTCGCCGAGCGCGGGAATACCGATGATCGGGCCCGAGCCATAGACACCGTTCGCATCATATTTGCTGAGCTGCGTGTTGGTTTCGTTCAGGACCTTGTCCCAGCCGCGCGCCTTGAACTGGTCGTCGAGCGGCGTCAGCAGGCCCTGCGATGCGACGAGACCCGCCGTGGCGTTGCCCTTGTTGTATTCGAGGACGTCAGGAGCCTGGTCTGAATTGAGAATGAGACTGCCGGCCTTCTGCAATTGATCGAAGGTCTTCTGTTCGAAATTCACGGTTACGTCCGGATGCTTGGCCTTGAAGACGCCGAGCGCCTTCGTCCAGGCGACAGCCTGAGGCGTATCGGGCAGTTCGTACCACCAGACGTTAAATGTCTTGCTCTGGGCTTGCGCCACACCGGCAGCCAACAGAAGCGACATGCCGGCGGTGATCGCCAGCTTCGAAAAAATGCTCATATATTCTCCTCCACCTGCGAACCGTGACGGTGTTTGTCCGACGGCATGGCTCGCGCTGCCATCGGTCTTTTCCTCTCATTTTTGCCGGGCGTCGCCTCTCCCATGAGACAAGAAGCAGACGCTCGGCAGTTCCTCCGTTTGGATGCCCGTCTTGCCCGAAGCGTCAGCCGCTCCGGGCATCTGATTAACGCACAACTTGCCTCCTAAATCGATGCAGATTCGCAAATACGTGCGCTATTCGACAAAGTCCCCACCCCGGCTTTTCTTCAGATAGTTCAGGCCATGAACTTGGCCAGTCATTTCCAGCGCATCGCGATAGACCGGATCATGCCAGCCTTCGATGTCGATGGAACCGGACCAGCCGGCAAGACGCAGTTCGGAGATGATGTCGGTCCAGTTGCTGTCGCCGAAGCCCGGCGTGCGCATGAAGACGAACTTCTCCTTGCCGAAAATGCCGTGCTCCTTGATGACATCCCAGCGGATCGTCGCGTCCTTGCCGTGGACGTGGAAAATCTTCTTCGCCCATTTGCGGATCTGCGGCAGCGGCTCGATCAGATAGACCATCTGATGGCACGGCTCCCATTCCAGGCCGAGATTGTCGTCTGGGGTCTCATTGAACATCAGCTCCCACGCATCGGGATTATGCGCGATGTTCCAATCGCCGGTCGCCCAGTTGCCATCCATGGCGCAGTTTTCGAAAGCGATCTTGATGCCCTTGTCGGCAGCGCGCTTGGCAAGCTCGCTCCACACCTGCTTGTAGCGCGGCAGGCTTTCCGTGAGCGGCTTGTTGCGGATGCGGCCGGTAAAGCCGGCAACGCAAGTGGCGCCGAAATGATGAGCGTTGTCGATGCAATCCTTCCAGCCCTGCAGCGTCTGCAGGTCAAGTTCGCGCTCTTCAAGTGGATTACCGAACATGCCGAGGGTCGAGATGGTGATATCGCGATCGCCGATGGCGTCCAGGCTGCGCTTGCCGAGTTCCGCCAGGTTCTGGCCGTTCGTGGTCTGCCAGAAGAATGGCTCGAAGCTTTCAAAGCCGAGATCGGCGATCTTGGCGATATTCTTGGCGGCATCCTCGTTCGTCGCCCTGATCATCGTGCCGATGCGGATGGCCTTTGCCGGATTGGTCATTGTCTCACTGTCCTTGTGCTGAAATGTCGACGCGCCGGCCAGTCTTGGCGCTTTCGATCGCGCCGAGAACCATGGCGAGGCTGCGAATATTGTCGCGGCTTTCCGTTTCGGGCGGCTTGCCCGTTCTTATCGCTTCGATGAAGGAGGCAATGACGCTGGCGTGGCCATGCGTCTCTTCCTCATGCTTCGGGCCGGGAACCTCGATCGGGGTAAAGCCATGCAGCAGGCCCGGCTCATTGCCGGCGGTGCTGGCCTCGAAATTCTCTTCGCCGTCCCAGGTCAGCATGCCCTTGCTGCCGGTCAGCCGCCATTGGCTTTCCCAGCTCGTGCGTCGACCCTCGGCACACCAGGAGCCGCGATAGCTGAAGACGACATCGTCGGAAAAATCGAACAGCGCATGCGCCGATGCCCCGTGCTTGTACCAGGAACCCACAGGGTTCTTCTCGACGCAATAGACCGAGACCGGCACCTTGCCGGACACGAAACGAGCGGCATCGAAGGTGTGGATCGCCATGTCGAGCAGCAGGACATTGTCCATTTCCTCGCGGAAACCGCCGAAATGCGGCCCGAGGAAGAAATCGCAATGAATGCCCGTGAGTTCGCCGATCGCCCCCTCCTCCACGAAGCGCCGCAAGCGGCGTATCCCCGAGATGAAGCGGCGGTTCTGGATGATGGCATGGACCTTGCCGGCTTGAGCGGCGAGATCGATCAGCGCCGCACCCTCGGCGAGCGACGTCGCCATCGGCTTTTCGCTGAGCACGTGGCAACCGGCTTTCAGCGCCGTCGAGACAACGCCGAAACGCGCGGCCGGAATGACAACGTCGAAAACCAGGTCGGCCTTGGTCGCGGCGATGACCTCGCCCAGATCAGAGCCGATGACGGCATTGTCGAGGGCAAATTCTTTGGCAAGATTCTCCGCGGTCGCCCGGTTGAGATCAACCAGGCCCACGATCTGAATGGAGTCGGCAAGCGACGGCGTCGAGGCGATGGCCCTGAGCCAGCCTTTGGACATAGCTCCGCACCCGCACAAAATGGCATTAAATTTCACGATGTCCTCCAGCGGGTGGTGTCTAACCCCTCATGACACGCACTCCGTAAACGTTTACGATACTATGCGAAAAGATTTTCCTGTGTCAATAGAGGAGGACTACGGAAAATGGCGCATGGAGGAACACCGCGGCCGATGAAGGGAATTCGTCAGCTTGCCGAGCATCTCGATATCTCGATCGGCACAGTATCTCGCGCGTTGAACGGCAAGCCCGACGTCAACGAGGAGACCCGCAAGCGCGTACTCGCCGCCGCCGAACAGCTTGGCTATGTCGCCAACCAATCGGGGCGCAGCCTTCGGCAGGGCACGACAAACGTCATCGGCCTGATGATCCAGTCCAGCAAGGAAACCGTTGAAAACAGCGACAATTTCTTCCTGACGGTGACAGGCGGGCTGCAGAGCGTGTTCTCGCGCCACAACCTCGATCTGATCATGCTCCCCTGCCCGAATGATGAAGATCCCTACGAGTATCTGAAGCGCATGGTGGCGCGACGCATCGCCGACGCGATGATCATTTCGGAGACGCAGCGCGTCGACAAGCGCTTCGATCTGCTCGCCAAGGCGAAGATCCCCTTCGCAGCGCTTGGCCGCAGCCTCTCGGGCACGCAGCACCCTTGGGCCGATCTCGATTTCGACGGCGTCGCCAATTGCGCGATCGACAGGCTCGTGGCGCATGGGCACCGCCGCATTGCCATCAGCACCCCCGCCAGCGATATCAACCTCGGCTTCGTCTTTGCCGAAGGCTATCGCCGCGCGCTGGAGCGGCACGGCATTGCCTATGACCCGGCGCTGGTGATCCGCGCCAAGTCGAGCGAACAGGGCGGCTATCAGGTCGCCGACGAACTGCTGCGCCTCGAAGACAGGCCGACGGCCGTCATCCTGATCTATGAGTTGATGGCCATCGGCCTCTATCGGCGGATGATGGAGGCTGACATCATTCCAGGCCGCGATATTGCAGTCGTCGGCTTTCGCGAGGCACCGCGCGCCAAATTCCTGCAGCCGGCGTTGACCTGCTTTCGCACCTCGCTCCACGATCTCGGGGTCGAATTGGCGGAAATCCTGCTGTCCAGCATGCCCGCCTACAATCATATCTACCCCAAGACGAACCGGCAGACGACCTGGCCGCTTGAGCTCGTTCCCGGGGAAAGCGATGCCTTCCATCTGACGGCGGCCAAATAAGGCAGCGCCGAAACGCCGCACCGACCGTATCACGGTTGCGGCATCGTCCGTCAGTTGCCATGTAAGACACCGCAAACAGGGGCAATGGCTTGAGCGAAGAAACTATCACACTTTACGAAGCAATCGGCGGCGACCGGACAGTGCGCGCGTTGACGGCGCGCTTCTACGAGCTGATGGACACGCTGCCGGAAGCCGCCAACTGCCGTGCCGTGCATCCGCCGAGCCTCGAGGGCTCGGCGGAGAAATTCTACGAATATCTGACCGGTTATCTTGGCGGGCCGCAGCTCTATATCGAGAAACGCGGCCATCCCCGCCTGCGCAGCCGACATTTCGTTGCGGCCATCGGCCCTCTGGAACGCGACGAGTGGCTGCTCTGTTTTCGGCGCGCCATGGACGAGACGATCGAAAACGAAAAGCTGAGAACCATCATCTGGGAGCCGATCGAACGGCTGGCCTTCCACATGCAGAACAGGGAATGAGAGAAGATATGAGCTTTGGCGCGATAATCCGTCCAGCCACCCTGTTTGTCGCCGGCATCCTCGGCGGCGGTGGAGTGGCGCTTGCTGCGGCGGCCACGCACGGCGGAGACACGCATTTCCTCGGCGCTGCCTCCACCATGTGCCTGGCCCATGCCCCTGCCCTGCTGGCGCTCTATGCCGGCTATGACCGCATCCGCACGGCACCGGTCGCGGCCTTGCTGCTGGGATTGGGGACTCTGATCTTCGCCGGCGATCTGATCAACCGCCACTTCGGCGGCAGTTCGCTGTTTCCAATGGCGGCACCGATCGGCGGATTGGGTATGATCGCGGGTTGGGCGGTCATAGCGATCGGCGCTTTCTTCAGACCAGGCGCCACAAGAGCATAGAGGGCAATCGATCTTGGTGCTTCAGAACGGCCGATGGGCTACACCCTCTCAGATCCCTGAAACCACGCTGAAACCTTCGAATTGCGGCGGTCCCCAATAGAGACGCTTGTTATCGCCGGCATTGCGGTGCGCCGCGCGAAAATGCTCGGATTTCGTCCAGTTGATGAAATCCTCCTCGCTGAACCAGGTCGTGTGCGAGGAAAACAGCGTATAGCCTTCGTCCACATTCGCCTTGCCGCGCAGCAGACGGAACTCAAGGAAACCCGGCACTTCGGAAAGCCGGGAATCGCGCCCTCGCCAAACCTCTTCGAACTCGCCCTCCAAACCGATGACGACCTTGAAGCGGTTCATGGCGATATACATGGCGACCTCGTCCGAACGATCAGACCTTCTTGCGACGCGGGACAGTTTTATCCACGCCCGGCGCAAAGGCAACGACATTTGCGCCGTCGCGCGTGATCTCGTCCAGTGGGCGGTCCGGCATTTCACCCGGGCGCCGCGCCTTCCATGAAGGGAAGGACGTGACGTTGGCGGCACGCTGCTGTTCTTCTGCTCGACGCATCAATAACTCGTAAAGTTCGGGCACCAGCCCATCGCCATTCTGCGCGGCCAGCTTATGCAGGCCGATCAGCATGAACCCGTCAGGGCCATTCTCGATCATTGGGAAATTTCTCGTTCTTTCATGGTCTGCAATGCGCGCTCGAGGCTGGATTTGCTGCCATTGCGCAGGGGAATGAATGTCTTGCCGAATTTCTTGCAGCCGGTCTTCACCCGCAGGCAGGCATCGTGGCTGATACAGTCGATCGGGCAGAAGACACAGTCGACCGAAGGCAACACGGTATCGATGCGCGATACCGCCTCGCGCAGACCACCATCGTGATGGATCAATTCCGCCCCGAAATTGCTGGCGATCTGGCGCAGATGCGCAACCTGGCAATCACGGCCGCCAACATAGAGAAAGCTGCGAATGTCGAGACCGGATTTCACGGGAGCCGGTGCCGGCGCTTGTGCCTGGCGGCTATCCCGACCAAAATCCTTCTTCCCCTTACGCGCCATACATCACCCGTTTGCTGGTTGCTCTTGCGCGCTCGATTCCATCGAGCACGAGACAACCATATTAAACATGAGTTTTGGAGTAAAGTATAAAGTTGAGAGTTTTGATCATATTTTAATGCGGCGCTATCGGAGGGCTAGCGGCCTCCGACCTGAACCGCTTGCATGAACGGCCAAGTCGGCTTGTCCCACTCCGGAGGCAATGGCGGAAAAGGCGCTGCATTGCGGATTTGCTCTATCACGGCTTGATCCAATCCAGAATCCCCGGAACTGCGCGCCAGAGAAATAGATCGAAGCTCGCCGCCAGACCCGATCGACAAGTTCACGACAAGCGTCAGGCCCTTCTCATATTTGGAAGACACGCGTTGCACGTAGCGCTTAATACGGGTTTGGACTTTGCCCTTATAGTTTGCAATAGCGGCATCGCCTGAACCGGTTCGGCGAGCGTTCAGCTGCGAATTTGAGTCGGACTGAGCCGTTTCCGTGCCGTCTACGGATCCTCTCTTGGAATCCTGCTGGCTCTCGCCTTTCGATCCCGACTTCGCCTTCACGATCTTTGCTACCGGTTTCTTGACTTCCTTCGGCTTCTCGACGGGCTTTGGTTTTTCCACCGGCGTCACGACTTCCGGCGCCGGCTCGACCGGCTGCGCCTCGACCACTTCGTTCTCGACGGGTTGCACCGGATCGACAGGCTGCACGACGGTTGTCTCAGCCGGTACCTGCGTCGCTAGTATCTGCGGCTGCGCGGAGGCGACTGTTTCGGGTGGAGCCTGCTCGACCGGCTGAACGGCCTCGGCCGTCTGGACAGGCTGCGCTTCCGTGGTTTGCGGCTGGACGACATCGGGCTGCGGCGCCCGTGTCTCTTCCGGCATCACCTCGGTCGGCTGAACCGTTTGTGGCTGCACTGCTTCGGCCGTAACCTGTTCCGGCTGCGGCTGCTCGTTCTCCTCGCCTGCGGCCATCTGGTCGGTATCGGAGTTGCCGATCATGATGACGCTGACGGTATCGCCCGCTTCTTCCTGTGCTTCTTCCGGCGTTGCGACAAAGGTGATCAGCAGGATCGCGACGACGATCGCGTGGAACAGGCAGGAACCCATGCCGGAGAAGATCAGCGATGTCCCGCGTGCCGCGATGGTCTTGCCGGCCCTCTCGGGCATCGCGTCCATCGGCAGCTGCTCGGCTGCCTCATCCGCCACAGGCTCGCTCGGATGCTCTGGAAAAGAAGCGATCTGTGTGAACCGGCTGTAGTGAGACACCGCCTCACCGGCGGGCGGGCGCGGTATGCCCTCAAGGCCGGTAAGCTCGTGGCCTGGGAGCACACTCGGATTGTTGTCATTCATGTCGCCGCTGGCGCGGCGCTCCATGGAAACCTTGACCGAGCGCGTCGCCATGGCCGTCAGCCTTCAAAAGGAACGGAGGTCTGCGAGCGGGTCGTCAACGCGGCCTTGCACTCGCCCGCCGCCGGGCCGTCGCAGACCGGCGTGTCGTTGATGATGATGCGCGACACCGTCTCGCACTTCACGCCGGGCATGTCGAATTGCCGCACGCGCTTCTTGCCGAGCGGCAATTCGCGAAAATCGAGAACGGTAACACGGTCGACCGCATTCTTGTCGTTGAAGAAGGCAAGCTCGAAGGAGATCTTGTTGATCGGCGTCGCCATGTCGTTCTCGGCGACGAAGGTCATCATGCAGCCCTTCTGGGACGGCGCCAGCGCATTTAGCTCGACATTGAGCTTGTGGTTGGCCGCTGCGGGAGCCGGCGCAGCACTTGCATCCTGGGCGAAAGCCGGGGCGCAGGATGCCGCCGCGAACATGCCCGAAATAGCGAGCGCCAGGATCGTCTTCGTCAGCATCGACATATCTCCGAATATGTTTTTGACGACTGTTGACCCGGCTAACCGCTCAGGCGTGCATCGTCTCATTTTTAAACTTGACTTTGTCAGTCTTCTATTGCGTCTTTATGGAACCATGAGTATGCAAGTCAAGATAAATTTGGCCGGACAAGGGTTCGGCCCACGATGAATTTTCAGGCAAAACTAAACGGGATGATTGCTGAGAAGACCCCAACGCCGCCGGCTCAAAGCACGACGGCACCGCAGGTAAGAATTGTCGAGAGCACGGATATTTTCCGGGGCCAGACCGAAATTATGATCAAGCATGAAGGCGTTATCTATCGAATGAAGATCACGCGCCAAGGCAAGCTCATACTCAACAAATAGGCATGACAGATGACTGAGACGACCAGACCCACCCCCGCCGCCATCCGCGCTTTCCGCGCAGAAAACCCGAAGATGCGAGAGCGCGATATCGCCGCCCGCCTCGAGATTTCCGAAGCCGCCCTGGTCGCGGCCGAAGTCGGTATTTCGGCCATCCGCATCGACGCTGACGCCAACCGCTTTCTGGAGCGGATCGCCTCGCTCGGCGAAGTCATGGCCCTGTCGCGCAACGAAAGCGCCGTTCACGAAAAGATCGGCGTCTACGAAAACATCAAGACCGGCGTCCACGCCGCGATCGTTCTCGGCGAGAATATCGACCTGCGCATTTTCCCGAAGCGCTGGGCACATGCCTTCGCCGTCACCAAGACCGATGGCGACCAGCAGAAGCTGAGCCTGCAGTTTTTCGACAAGGCCGGCGACGCCGTTCACAAGGTGCATCTGCGCCCTGATTCGAATGTCGATGCCTATCAAGCCATGGTCGCCGAGCTGCGGCTTGACGATCAGTCGCAGGAATTCGCCGAAGATCGCTCCGGCTATGACAATGGCGCCACCGACGGCGACGTCAGCCGCGACGAGCTGCGCGATCACTGGAGCCGGATGACGGACACACATGAATTCTTCGGCATGCTGAAGAAGCTGAAGATTGGCCGTCAGGAAGCGATCCGCACCGTCGGCGACGACTATGCCTGGAAGCTGGAGACCGGCGCGGTCGCCGAGATGATGCATGCGTCGGTGCGCGAAGGCCTGCCGATCATGTGCTTCGTCGCTAACGAAGGCACGGTCCAGATCCACTCCGGCCCGATCTTCAATGTCCAGACCATGGGGCCCTGGATTAACGTCATGGACCCGACTTTCCATCTGCACCTTCGCCAGGATCACATTGCCGAGGCTTGGGCCGTGCGCAAGCCGACCAAGGATGGGCATGTCAGCTCGGTGGAAGCCTACAACGCCAAGGGCGAGATGATCATCCAGTTCTTCGGCAAACGGAAAGAAGGCTTCGACGAGCGCCCCGACTGGCGCGTCATCATCGAAAATCTGACGAGAACCGGCGCCAGCGTCGCTGCATAAGAAGTGGCCCATGACGATGTTTAAGAACTTCAAGCGCATCAAGCCTTGGGAAGTCGCACTGACCTTGGTGGTGATGACCCTGCCGCTCGTACCCGCCAATCCGATTGCCGGATATGGCAGCCTCGTGCGCCACGCCCACGCCGCCGAGACGACCAAGAAGCTCGATACCACGCGCCTCGTCTCCATCGGCGGCGACGTCACAGAGATCATTTACGCGCTTGGCGAGGAGAAACGGCTGATCGCTCGCGATTCCACCAGCCTCTACCCAAAGGAAGCCGCCAAGCTTCCCGATGTCGGCTATATGCGCGCGCTGTCTCCGGAAGGAATTCTGGCGGTCAATCCAAGCGCCATCATCGCCGTCGAAGGCTCCGGTCCGCCGGAAGCTCTGGCCGTGCTGCACAATGCCAGCCTGCCTTTCGAAACCGTGCCGCAGACCTATGACCGCGACGGCATCCTGAAGAAGATCGAGGTTGTCGGCGGACTGCTCGGCGTGCCTGAAAAGACGAAAGCCCTGGAAGATAAGGTCGCCGCCGATCTGGACGCCGCCATCGTCGACGCCGCCAAGCGGCCAGAGGTCGAGCGCAAGCGCGTGCTCTTCGTGCTCAGCAACCAGAATGGCAAGATCCTCGCTTCGGGCACCGATACGGCCGCCGATGGCATCATCAAGCTCTCTGGCGCCCTTAACGCGATTACCGGTTTTACCGGCTATAAGTCGTTGACGGATGAAGCGATCATCGAAGCCAAGCCCGACGTGATCCTCATCATGGATCGCGAAGGTCCATTGTCGATGTCGAACGAAGATCTGCTGAAGCAGCCGGCGATTTCGCTGACACCCGCAGCCAGCCACAAGGCAGTCATTCGCATGGATGGCCTGCATCTGCTTGGCTTCGGTCCACGCACAGCCAGTGCCATTCGAGAGCTGAACGCAGCTATCTACGGAGGCTGACGTGGCATTCAACGATGCCGTGGCGGGGCTGAAGCAAATGTCGCAAACGACGGCACGTCATCGCAACGGGGATCGCGCGGCGCTTGCTCTCCTCGTGCTTGCCGCGCTCGTCCTCATCTCGGCGGCGGCTTTCACATTCTCGATCACCATGGGTGCCTCCAACGCCTCCGTGATCGACGTTGTCGCCAGCATGGTGCGGGGCAGCGCCGATAGCGCGCTCAGCAATCGCGACCGCATCGTCATCTTCGACATACGCCTGCCCCGCGCGATACTCGGCTTCCTGATCGGCGGCGGATTGGCGGTTTCGGGCGCTGTCATGCAGGGCCTCTTCCGCAATCCGCTGGCCGACCCTGGTCTGATCGGCATTTCCGCCGGCTCCAGCCTCGGCGCGGTCGCCATGATCGTTCTCGGCGGCGGCGTGCTGGCTCCGGTCGTGCATATCTTCGGCATATTTTCCCTGCCGATCGCCGCCTTCATTGGTGGCCTGGTGACGACGCTGCTGCTCTATAAGGTGGCGACCCGGCACGGGCAGACGTCCATAGCCACCCTGCTGCTGGCGGGCATCGCTCTCGGCTCTCTCGCTTTGGCAGCGACGGGAATTCTGATCTACATGGCCGACGACCGGCAATTGCGCGACCTCACCTTCTGGAGCATGGGATCGCTCGCTGGCTCGACCTGGAGCAAGGTCATGGGCGCCGGCCCGATCATCATCCTGTCGCTTCTGCCCCTTCCCTTCATGGCGCGAGGCCTGAACGCCCTGACGCTCGGCGAAGCCTCGGCATTTCACATGGGCGTGGCTGTGCAACGGCTGAAGAACATCGCGATCATCAGCGTGGCGGCGGCGGTTGGCGCTTCCGTTGCCGTCAGCGGCGGCATCGGCTTCGTCGGCATCGTCGTGCCGCATATATTGCGCATGATCATCGGGCCGGACCATCGCTTCCTCCTACCGGCCTCGGCGCTGCTGGGCGGCTTGTTGCTGATCGTGGCCGATGTGGTTGCCCGAACCATCGTTTCCCCGGCCGAGCTGCCGATCGGCATTCTGACGGCCGGCGTCGGCGGGCCGTTCTTCCTGTGGATGCTGCTGCGGCAGCGCTCGCGCCTCAGCCTGTGAGCCGACGATGATCCAGGTCTCCAATCTCGCTGTCCGGCTTGCCGGCAAGACCATCGTGCAGGACGTCTCCTTTACCGCCGAGCCGGGAACGCTGACGGCGATCTGCGGGCCGAACGGCTCAGGCAAGACGACCACCATGAAAGCTATTTCGGGCGAAGTGGCCTATCAGGGCTCGGTGCACATGAACGGCTCTGAAATCCGTGGTCTGGAGCCATGGCAACTCGCCGAAATGCGCGGTGTGCTGCCGCAGGCAAGCTCGATCTCCTTCCCCTTCACAGTGCGCGAAATCGTCCGCATGGGCCTCACCAGCGGACGCAATCGTCATCCGGAGCAGGCCGATCGCACGGCGGCCGAGGCACTCGCCGCTGTCGATCTCGCCGGCTTCGAGGGGCGTTTCTACCAGGAACTGTCAGGCGGCGAACAGCAACGCGTGCAGCTCGCCCGTGTGCTCTGCCAGATTTTCGAACCGGTCATTGATGGCAAGCCCTGCTGGCTGCTCCTCGACGAACCGGTCTCCAGCCTGGATATCAGCCACCAGCTCACCATCATGACGCTTGCCCGGCAATTCTGCCGCCGTGGCGGAGGCGTCATCGCCGTCATGCACGATCTCAACCTGACCGCGCTTTTTGCCGATCGCATGGTCCTGCTCAAGGGCGGTCGTCTACGGACTGCGGGCTCGGTCAGGGAAGCCCTGACCGACCAGCATCTTCAGGATGTGTTCGGCTGCAATCTGCGGGTCAACCGCGTTCCCGCCGATGGCGCTCCCTTCGTGCTCGCCCATAGTGCGCTCGTCGACTGACCCTTCTTCGGCCACCTGCTCCGGAACCTTTTGCTACAGCCGCGCGTTGAGGTGTAGCGATCGGAATTGATGCTCCGCACGCCAGACAAACTAGTGTGGCGGATAACGTCCGGTCATCGCGAACAACAGGCGCTCTACTGGCGCCCACTTAACGCAAAGGGAGCTAGACATGGCTACATCCATCCTGCATTCGGCCCGGGGCAAGCGCAATGGCAGCAGCCTGCAAGACGTCGAGGCAAGCATCGAGGACCAGATCGAAGCGCTGCGCGACGAAGTTGCGGCCTTTGCCAAGCTGATCAGCCAGAACGGCGCAAAGCAGGGCAAGAAATTGCGTGCAAGCGCAGAGTCTGGATTGGACGATCTGACAGTGCGCGGCGAGGAACTGTTGCAGGAACTGCAACGCGGCTATACCAAGGGTTCGCGCGAAGTTCGCAGAACCGTTCGTCAGCATCCTGTCGCCACGATCGGCGCTGCCGCGGCATTCGGCTTGGCGGTCGCCCTGCTTCTGTCTCGCCGCTAGGGAGGCGGAATGCTGACCTCGATCCTGGGCCTGCTGCTGTCAGGCAAATTGAGCCGTACCGTTGCGCGAACCAAGCGCAACGGTATTTTTATCGCGGTTGCGTTACTCTTGCTGTTGACGGCCTATGCCTTCTTTCTCGTGGCGGCCGCCATCTGGCTTGCGACGATATATGGCGCCGCGGCCGCGGCACTCTTAATCGGCGCGGGAGCCTTGCTGCTCGGCCTGATCGTACTTGTCATCATGGCGATCATCGACAAGCAGGAACAGCGGCGTGCGCGCGAACGTCGCCTTGCAATGGAATCGATCGCGGTCACCGTACTCGGGCTCGTAAAAAAGCAGCCGTTGATGACTGCGGCGATCGCCGCGGCCCTGCTGTTCGGCAATATGTTCGGAACGAGCAGCGAGGACGATTGAAATTCCAGCTACCCTCGTAATCTCGTAGGGAAGCGACGTCCGTTACCACACATGAATGAGATAGGAAAAGGGCCCGGTTTTGAACCGGGCCCTTTTCTTTAGAAAGCAAATGCCTTTGATGTCAGTGGCGCCGAAGTGGCGTCCGGACCGAAGTCCGCCTCACCGGAAATGCCGAGCAATTCCTGGAGGCGCTGGCGCGCGCGGTTGACGCGGCTCTTGATCGTGCCGACTGCGCAGCCGCAAATCTCGGCGGCCTCCTCATAGGAAAATCCGGAAGCACCAACGAGGATGATGGCTTCGCGCTGATCCGGCGGCAACTGATCGAGCGCCTTGCGGAAATCCTGAAGATCGAGCGCACCATATTGCGATGGATGGGTTGCCATCGATTCCGTGAAGATGCCGTCGCTGTCCTGCACCTCGCGGCCGCTCTTGCGCATCTGGCTATAGAGTTCGTTGCGCAGGATAGTGAAGAGCCAGGCCTTCATATTCGTGCCCATCTCGAAGTGATCCTGCTTGGCCCAGGCCTTCATGATCGTATCCTGGACAAGATCGTCTGCCCGATCATGGCGACCGGTCAATGAAATAGCGAAGGCTCGCAGGCTCGGAAGAGCCGACAGGAGTTCACGCTTGAAGCTCGATTGCGGTTCCATCTCGCCCACCTCCTATTTAGAGACGTTCGAGGAAGCCAAGCGCTCGGCCTGATCCAGCTTCTCGAGCAGATCAAGGAAGCGATCGGGAATGGCTTCGTCCTGCACCGCAGCATAGAAAGAGCGCAGCCTGTTTCCGATCTGATTGTTAGGGTCGAGGATATCGATTGCGCGCAGGTCTGATGTCTTGGTGTCTGCGTCCTCGTGATTTTGAACTGTCATTTAGCCTGCTCGCTTTTCAATTGTCTCGCGTTCATGGGTAGGACATGCCTTTCCGCCTCGCCGTTCAGGAGAACAGTCCAGCTCGTCCAAACAGCTTCGTAACGACTCGTAAAGGATGAAGCCCGCCGATTGTAAGCATTGTAATGCGACTACCTAAAAAAAGTTCCGACAAAGAGGAACTTTTTTACTGAACTGACGTTTGTTAGTCATCGCAGCCCTCTGTGCTGTATTTAAATTAGAATTTTATAAAAGGCGGGAGCCCTTGATGACACTTTCCACACGCATTGCGCCGCATCTTCCCTATTTGCGTCGTTATTCACGTGCTTTGACTGGAACGCAGACCTCCGGGGACGCCTATGTTGCTGCGGTTTTGGAAGCCATCATCACCGACATCTCCATCTTCCCGGATACCGACAGCGACCGCGTTGCACTCTATAAACTGTTCACCAAGCTATTCGGTTCCGTATCCCTTCAGATTCCTGAACCAATCTCGCCCTTCGCCTGGGAACAGCGCGCCACGGTCAACCTCTCCAAGGTTTCACCGCGCGCGCGTCAGGCGTTCCTGCTCGCATCCGTCGAAAGTTTCCGCCTTGGCGAGATCGCCGACATCCTGGACATTTCGGAAAGCGAAGCCATGCATCTGCTGGACACCGCGTCGCAGGAAATCTCGCGGCAGGTAGCCACGGAAATCATGATCATCGAGGATGAGCCGCTGATCGCGATGGATATCGAGCAGATGGTCGAAAGCCTCGGACATCGCGTGACCGGTATTGCCCGCACCCACGCTGAAGCAGTTGCGCTCTACAATGCAACGAAGCCGAGGATGGTTCTTGCCGACATCCAGCTTGCCGACGGCAGCTCCGGCATCGACGCCGTCAACGACATCCTGAAGACAGCCAATATCCCGGTGATTTTCATCACCGCATTCCCAGAGCGTCTTTTGACGGGCGAGCGACCGGAGCCGACCTTCCTGGTCACCAAGCCGTTCAACCCCGACATGGTGAAAGCACTCATCAGCCAGGCGCTTTTCTTCAATGAAACCACAAAGGTGGCGGCCTGATTCGATTGGAAACCCCGCTGAGGAACAAAGATCACGGCCGGGCGTTGAGATTCAATGCGGCCGGTTTACGGACTGTTATACCGGGTAATTTTATAGGTCGGTCCGAATTCTTGCGAGTGAGAATGCCCTATCGGCGGGGCTCTCGAAATTCGAGTGAAAGGCAAGCGGGTGAATACGTCTGAACCATTACCCGGCGCGCCTTTGAGTTTGGAAGGCAAAGCCGCTCTGATGGAGCGGGCGCTTGCGAGCGCCAACGTGTGGGTTCTGTTTCAGGACCAAGCTCTGGCAATACGGTATGCCGACAATCTCCCGGATCATCTGCAGCCATCCCTCGTGATTGGCGGCAATGACTGGCATTTGTTCGGCGAGAAGGATGGAGAGCACCTCTTGCGCCTAAAGCGAGGGGTGCTCGAAACCGGCAAGCCAGCCACCGCGGAAGTCGAAATTCCAAGCGGTGACGGCATTCGCATCTATGAGCTGAAGATAGAGCGCGTTGGCGGCCGCAAGCCGCAGGGCGTCCTGTCAGTCATCTCGGAAATCACCGAGAGCCGCCACCGCGAAAAAGTTCTGAAGTCGCTACTGCGCGAGCTGTCGCATCGCTCGAAGAACCTTCTGGCGATCATTCAGGGCATCGCAACGCAGACCGCTCGACACACGCTTTCGGTCGACAACTTCCTGATCAAGTTCCGTGGACGACTGCAATCCCTGTCGAATTCGCAGGATCTCATCACCGATTCCAGTTGGCGCGGCGCCTATCTGTTCGAACTTGCGGAAAAGCAGTTCGCGCCCTACTGGCCCGATGCCGGCGTACCCATGCCGATCTACGGCATCAATGCCCATCTGACACCCAATGCCGCCGTGCATCTGGGACTTGCCCTGCACGAGTTGATCGTCAACTCCGCCTCGCATGGCGCCATTTCGGCGGGAGCGACCAGCATCACGCTGAATTGCAAGGAAGCCGAACTCGATGGCAAGAAGGCGATCGAGGTGGCATGGTCGGAGCGTTTCTATGCGCCCAACGACCATGAATTCGAGGACAACAGCTTCAGCCGCACTGTGCTTGAGCGTGTCGTGCCGACTTCCATGAATGGCCGCGCCGACTTCGCCATCGGCGACGGTAGCATCGGCTATCGCCTCACCATTCCCGAAACTGAATATGAGATCCTGAGACGCCGCTGATCCGCCGGACAGGCGCCGATCCGCAGGGCAAAATAAAACAGCCAGTGCGAGGGCGACGCACTGGCTGCTTTGCACTCATCGGGAGGGGACCGTGAGTAGAAGTCCTGTGATGCTATTGGGCGTGCATCAGGGGGATGCGATCATCGACAGGACATCCCAATAACGATGCTGCCGGGCCTTGGTTCCATCCCGAGGCGAAAAAATTCGCTTTTTCTTCACCCGCACCGCATTGGCAAAATGATCCGCAGCGCAGTCGGCCTCCTGCTCCGCTTCGACGGCAAAGCCTCGCGGGCTTCGGACGCCATTGCTCGCTATATTCAGAAAATCACAGCAAAATTAAGCAGTTGCATAATTTTCGGGGACCACCCTGGCACGTCCCAGCGGCACATTTCAGGCTGCAATACAGCAAAGAAAAACGCAAAAATTTACCGTTTGATAAATTTTTTATCCTGAGTTACCGTTCTTGCCACTGGCCGTTTACTATAAGAGGGAACTTCAATGGGACGACTGGAAACTGGGATTCATAGGGGCCGGCTCACGCCCGCCGAATATGATGCTAACTTTTCCGATCTTCATCCGCGCCTGAACAACCACGAGGCGCTGGTTGCCGCCGACCGCTGTTATTTCTGTTACGACGCGCCGTGCATGACGGCCTGTCCCACCTCCATCGACATTCCGATGTTCATCCGTCAGATCTCGACGGGGAACCCGATCGGCTCTGCAAAGACCATCTTCGACCAGAATATTCTCGGTGGCATGTGCGCCCGCGTCTGTCCCACCGAACAGCTCTGCGAGCAGGCTTGCGTGCGCAATACTGCCGAAGAGCGTCCGGTCGAAATCGGCCGGCTGCAGCGCTATGCGACGGATGCCGCAATGGCCGAGAACAAGCAGTTCTATGCCCGCGCTGCTTCCACCGGCAAGAAGATCGCCGTTATCGGCGCCGGCCCCGCAGGTCTTGCCTGCGCCCATCGCCTCGCCGTGAAGGGCCATGACGTCACCATCTTCGACGCCCGCGCAAAGGCCGGCGGCCTCAACGAATACGGCATTGCCACCTACAAGGCGGTCGACGATTTCGCCCAGAAGGAAGTCGACTACGTTCTCGCCGTTGGTGGCATCGAGGTGAAGAACGGCCAGGCACTCGGCCGTGATTTCAGCCTGTCCGACCTTTCCCAGCAATATGACGCGGTCTTCCTCGGCCTCGGTCTTGCCGGCGTCAACGCGCTGCGCGCCGAAGGCGAGGATCTTGACGGCGTAGCCGATGCGGTCGCCTATATCGCTGAACTGCGCCAGGCCGGCGACAAGGCCGATATCGCCATCGGCCGCCGCGTCGTCGTTCTCGGTGGCGGCATGACCGCGATCGATGCGGCCGTGCAGGCAAAACTGCTCGGCGCCGAAGAAGTGACGATCTGTTATCGCCGCGGCAAGGAACACATGAACGCCTCGGAATTCGAGCAGGATCTGGCCGCCTCCAAGGGCGTGATGATCCGCCATTGGCTCGCTCCGAAGCGCATCCTCGACAAGGACGGCAAGGTCGCCGGCATCGAGGTCGAATATACCGAACTGCGCGACGGCAAGCTGACCGGCACCGGCGATATCGGCGTCATCGCCGCTGACCAGATCTTCAAGGCCATCGGTCAGACCTTCGAGGCATCGGGCCTCGGTGCGCTGCGCATGGAAGCCGGCCGCATTGCCATCGACGGCGAAGGCCGCACCTCGCTCGAAGGCGTATGGGCCGGCGGCGACTGCGTGCTGGGCGGCGATGATCTGACGGTCTCCGCCGTGGCACAGGGTCGCGACGCGGCCGAATCCATCAACAATGCGCTCGCTGCCGCCCAGTCGGCCGCTGCAGTCGCCTGAAAGGAGAATCGATATGGCTGATCTCCGCAATAATTTCATCGGCATCAAATCCCCGAACCCGTTCTGGCTGGCTTCGGCGCCGCCGACCGACAAGGCTTACAACGTCGAGCGCGCCTTCAAGGCGGGTTGGGGCGGCGTGGTCTGGAAGACGCTCGGCGAGGAAGGCCCGCCTGTCGTCAACGTCAACGGCCCGCGCTACGGCGCGATTTGGGGCGCGGACCGCCGCCTGCTCGGTCTCAACAACATCGAGCTGATCACCGACCGCGACCTCTACACCAACCTGCGCGAAATGAAGCAGGTGAAGAAGAACTGGCCGGATCGTGCCTTGATCGCCTCGATCATGGTTCCCTGCGTCGAGGACGCCTGGAAAGCGATCCTGCCGCTGGTCGAGGAAACCGAAGCCGACGGCATCGAACTCAATTTCGGCTGTCCGCACGGCATGTCCGAACGCGGCATGGGTGCCGCGGTCGGACAAGTGCCGGAATATATCGAAATGGTCGTGCGCTGGTGCAAGCAATACACCCGCATGCCGGTCATCACCAAGCTGACGCCTAATATCACCGACGTCCGCAAACCGGCCCGCGCCGCCAAATCCGGCGGCACCGACGCCGTGTCGCTGATCAACACGATCAACTCGATCGTATCCGTCGATCTCGACAACTTCGCCCCGAACCCGACAGTCGGCGGCAAGGGTAGCCACGGCGGTTACTGCGGTCCGGCGGTGAAGCCGATCGCGCTCAACATGGTGGCCGAGATCGCCCGCGATCCCGAAACCTACGGCCTGCCGATCTCAGGCATTGGTGGCATCACCACCTGGCGCGATGCGGCCGAATTCCTGGCGCTTGGCGCTGGCAATGTGCAGGTCTGCACGGCGGCGATGACCTATGGCTTCAAGATCGTCGAAGAGATGATCACGGGCCTCTCCGACTGGATGGATGAGAAGGGCCACCGCAGCCTTGATGATATCATCGCCCGCGCGGTGCCGAATGTCTCCGACTGGCAGTACCTCAACCTCAACTATATCGCCAAGGCCAAGATCGACCAGGACGCCTGCATCAAGTGCGGCCGTTGCTACATTGCCTGCGAGGACACCTCGCACCAGGCGATCACCAACATGGTCGACGGCGCAAGGCATTTCGAGGTGATGGACGAGGAATGCGTCGGCTGCAACCTCTGCGTCAGCGTCTGTCCGGTCGAAAACTGCATCACCATGGAAGAACTGCCGGCCGGCAGCCTCGACAAGCGCACCGGCAAGATCGTCGACCCGAACTACGCCAACTGGACGACCCATCCGAACAACCCGATGGCCCAGCAGGCGGCGGAATAACGCCGACCAACATCTGCGCAAACATGGACGGGCGGTTGCAGCTTGCTGCGGCCGCCCATTTTTACGTTCGCTATCAGCTTTTTCACAGTGAGCGTTTAGCCACTCGCAAAAGCTTGAAGTTCGCGCTATGAGAGTTGCGCTGCCGATAGATGCAGCAATGGCAACCCAGAGGAGGCGACCATGTCACGCAAGTCCAAAACCCTCCACGACGTGAGCTTTTGAAGTCACGTCCAAGCGACGCAAGTCTTTCCCATCGGAAACCCGGGTAAAAACCGGCTCGCAATTCATCCGGGGCGATGTCGAGCTGGTCGAAAAACTCGGCCGCAACGATCCCTGCCCCTGCGGTTCACGGAGGCGGTTTCAAGAGCTGCTGCCTGAAGTCGGGCCGCTATGACGGCATCGAGCGGGATTACTACTTTTAGAGAACGGAGCTGATTTCCGTCATCATCCACAGGCGGCGCGATCCTCCAAGGCTTGCGCCGCCACTCAGGACTGCCGAATGCCGAGCCCATCGACGAAGAGCTGCTCCAGATAGCGGGCAGCATCCTCGAAGCGCCCCTCGCCCGAATGCTCGTCCCCGAGTACGGCACGTACCTGCACATCGAAATCCGCGTAATGCTGCGTCGTCGACCAGATCGAGAAGATCAGGTGATAGGGGTCGCATTTTGCGATCTTCCCGGTCTTGGCCCAGGCACGGATGACCTCCGCCTTCTCATCGACGAGGCTTTTCAGCGGGCCGCGCAGCTCATCCTCGACATGCGGCGCACCCTGCAGCATCTCATTGGCGAAAAGCCTGCTTTCACGCGGGAAATCGCGGGCCATTTCCAGCTTGCGGCGGATATAGGAACGGATCTCGCTTTCAGGATCGCCATTGGCATCGAAGGCACGCAACGGCTCCAGCCAGGTAAACAGAACCCGGTCGATCAGCGCGCGATGCATCGCTTCCTTGGTGCGGAAATAATAGAGAAGATTGGGCTTCGACATCCCGGCCACTTCGGCAATCTGATCGATGGTCGAGCCGCGAAAGCCGTTCACGGAAAACACGTCGAGCGCAGCCTCGAGTATGACTTCCTCTTTTTCTTCCTGAATTCGGGTACGGCGTTGGGTGCGGGCGGCTCTGGGAATGGCCATGTCTGCTCTGTTTCTCCTTGAAATCCAAGCCTTTCGGCCGAGCTCTCGTTCACCCTGTCAGTGCTTTTAATTTAGGCAATCGCCTGAAATTTTATCGGAATTTTTCGTGCTTTTCGTCTTGAGCCGCGCCACGGAAGTTGTAATGTTTACCAATCGGTCAAATTATCTGTCAGTTGTCTCCTAAAGGCAACTGGCGATTTCCCGAGGCGATAAAAACAAGTAGACGCTTCGGACAGACCAACGGGAACAATCGGGCATGCGCCTTGCATGCCGCAGGACAAACAGGTGAGGATTGCATCATGGTGGCAGCGCCAGGCGAAAACATGCGTATCAATGGCGATCGCCTTTGGGATATGCTGATGGACATGGCGAAGATCGGCCCCGGCATTGCCGGCGGCAATAATCGGCAAACGCTGACCGATGCCGACGCCGAGGGACGCAGCCTTTTCAGGACATGGTGTGAAAATGCCGGCATGAAAGTCGGCGTCGACAAGATGGGCACCATGTTCGCCACCCGCGCCGGCACCGATCCGGACGCCCTGCCTATTTACGTCGGCTCGCATCTCGATACCCAGCCGACCGGCGGCAAATATGACGGCGTCCTCGGTGTACTCGCAGCCCTCGAAGTCGTCCGCACGATGAACGACCTTAGCATCAAGACCAAGCATCCGATCGTGGTCACCAACTGGGCCAACGAGGAAGGCGCACGCTTTGCCCCCGCCATGCTAGCCTCCGGCGTCTTTGCCGGCGTGCATAGCCTGGATTACGCCTATGGCCGCAAGGACCCGGAAGGCAAGACCTACGGCGAAGAGCTGAAGCGCATCGGCTGGCTCGGCGACGAAGAGGTCGGCGCCCGCAAGATGCACGCCTATTTCGAATATCATATCGAGCAGGGTCCGATCCTCGAAGCCGAGGAAAAGACCATCGGCGTCGTCACGCACTGTCAGGGCCTGTGGTGGCTGGAATTCACCCTGACCGGCAAGGAAGCGCATACCGGCTCGACGCCGATGAACCTGCGCGTCAATGCCGGCCTCGCCATGTCGCGGATCGTCGAGATGGTGCAGAGCGTGGCGATGGAAAGCCAGCCGGGTGCCGTTGGTGGTGTCGGTCAGGTCTTCTTCTCGCCGAACTCGCGCAACGTGCTGCCCGGCAAAGTGGTCTTCACCGTCGACATCCGCACGCCCGACAAGGAAAAACTCGATCGCATGCGCGCCAAGATCGAGGCCGAGGCAGCGAAGATCTGCGACGCCCTCGGCGTCGGCTGCTCCGTGGAGGCCATCGGCCATTTCGAGCCGGTGACCTTCGATCCGAAGCTCGTCACCTCGGTGCGCAACGCGGCCGAAAGGCTTGGCTACAGCCACATGAACATCATCTCCGGCGCCGGCCACGATGCCTGCTGGGCCGCCAAGGTCGCGCCCGCCACCATGGTCATGTGCCCCTGCGTCGGCGGTCTCTCGCATAACGAGGCGGAAGAAATTTCCAAGGAATGGGCAGCAGCCGGTGCGGATGTGCTGTTCCACGCAGTCGTCGAGACGGCGGAGATCGTGGCCTAACGGTCAGGGTTGCCAACATCGGAACTTCACACATCTGGAGCATGCGCCATGAGCACAGTCATCAAGGGTGGAACCATCGTCACGGCCGACCTGACCTATAAGGCGGACGTCAAGGTCGAAGGCGGGAAGATCGTCGAAATCGGGCAGAACCTCTCGGGCAACGAAGTCCTCGATGCCTCCGGCTGTTATGTAATGCCCGGCGGCATCGATCCGCACACGCATCTCGAAATGCCGTTCATGGGCACCTATTCCTCCGACGATTTCGAGAGCGGCACCCGTGCAGCCCTTGCCGGCGGCACGACGATGGTCGTCGACTTCGCGCTCCCCTCGCCCGGCCAGTCGCTGCTCGAAGCGCTGACCATGTGGGACAACAAGTCCACCCGCGCCACCTGCGACTATTCCTTCCACATGGCGATCACCTGGTGGGGCGAACAGGTCTTCAACGAGATGGAGGCCATCGTCCGCGACAAGGGCATCAACACCTTCAAGCACTTCATGGCCTATAAGGGCGCCTTGATGGTGGATGACGACGAGATGTTCTCGTCCTTCCAGCGCTGCGCCGAACTCGGCGCCCTGCCGCTCGTCCATGCCGAAAACGGCGATGTGGTCGCGCAGATGCAGGCGAAGCTTCTTGCCGAAGGCAATAACGGCCCGGAAGCGCATGCCTATTCCCGCCCCGCCGAAGTCGAGGGCGAAGCAACCAACCGCGCCATCATGATCGCCGACATGGCCGGCTCGCCTGTTTATATCGTCCATACCTCCTGCGAGCAGGCGCACGAAGCCATCCGCCGCGCTCGCCAGAAGGGCATGCGCGTCTATGGCGAGCCGCTGATCCAGCACCTGACACTCGACGAAAGCGAATATGCCAACGCCGATTGGGATCACGCCGCCCGCCGCGTCATGTCTCCGCCCTTCCGCAACAAGCAGCATCAGGACAGCCTCTGGGCAGGTCTTGCCTCCGGCTCGCTGCAGGTGGTCGCGACCGACCATTGCGCCTTCACGACGGAGCAGAAGCGCTTCGGCCTCAATGACTTCACCAAGATCCCCAACGGCACCGGCGGCCTTGAGGATCGCCTGCCGATGCTCTGGACCTATGGCGTCAACACCGGCCGCCTGACGATGAACGAATTCGTCGCCGCCACCTCCACCAACATCGCCAAGATCCTCAACATCTACCCGAGGAAGGGCGCGATCCTCGTCGGCGCCGATGCCGATATCGTCGTTTGGGATCCGAAGCGCTCGAAGACCATTGCCGCCAAGACCCAGCAGTCGGCGATCGACTACAACGTCTTCGAAGGCAAGGAAGTGACCGGCCTGCCGCGTTACACGCTGACGCGCGGCGTCGTCGCCATCGAAGAAGGCACGGTGAAGACCAGGGAAGGCCACGGCGAGTTCGTCAAGCGCGAGCCGTTTACCGCTGCCAACCGGGCGCTTTCGACCTGGAAAGAAGTCACCGCACCGCGCAAGGTTCAGCGTAGCGGCATCCCCGCAAGCGGGGTATAAAGCTTGGGCTCAGCGCTTCGGCTCATCTGCCGCTTAGCGCGGCACATACCGCTCCAGATCCGGCAGCAGGACGACGCTTTCCTGTTCGTTCGGATCGGTGCGGGCGATGATGGCTGTCGCCGGCCGATCGCTGAGATTGGCGGGAAGATGCGGCACGCCGGCCGGGATATAGAACATCTCGCCCTCGTGAACGATAACGTGCTCCTCGAGCTGATCCCCGAACCAGCAATGCGTCTCGCCGGAAAGCGCATAGATCGCCGTCTCATGCGCAACATGCAGATGCGCCTTGGCTCTGCCGCCCGGCGGAATGGTCAGAAGATGCATGCAGATGCCCGTCGAGCCCACCGTCTCGGCGGCGATCCCCTCGAAATAGTTGAAGCCCTGTTTTCCGGCATAGGTGCTGCCAGGCCGGACGACATGACAGGTGGGCTTCGATGAAACACTCATGGTATTGCTCCCCTGGATTTCGCGGCCGCAAGGCACCCTCGCCAATCCAGGCCGCAATGCCAAGCAGGATAACACGCAATCCGCCCCGACCACGCGGCGAAAACATGACTGGTAGGTGTTAATGACGTCATCCGCTCCCTCCGTCGTCTCCGCGCGGAATCTCTGTCTCACCTACGATACCAACGACGGGCCGGTGCACGCGCTGAGCAATGTCGATCTCGATGTTCGCAAGGGCGATTTCGTCTCCTTCATCGGCCCTTCCGGCTGCGGCAAGACCACGTTTCTGCGCGTCATCGCCGATCTTGAACGAAAGAGCTCGGGCGATATCACCGTCAACGGCATGACACCGGACGAAGCGCGCAAGGCCCGTGCCTACGGCTATGTGTTTCAGGCCCCCGCCCTCTATCCTTGGCGCACCATCGAGAAGAACATCGCCCTGCCGCTGGAGATCATGGGCTACGCCAAGAGCGAACGGGCCAAGCGCATTGCCCAGACGCTCGAACTCGTCAACCTCAGCGGTTTCGAGAAGAAATTCCCCTGGCAGCTTTCGGGCGGCATGCAGCAGCGGGCGTCCATCGCCCGCGCTCTGGCCTTCGATGCCGATCTGCTGCTGATGGACGAACCATTCGGCGCGCTCGACGAGATCGTCCGCGATCACCTCAACGAACAGCTGCTGAAG
The DNA here is from genome assembly GCF_001692325.1 of Rhizobium sp. AC27/96. Lineage (GTDB taxonomy): Bacteria > Pseudomonadota > Alphaproteobacteria > Rhizobiales > Rhizobiaceae > Rhizobium. Next base: position 93,001 of record NZ_LXKN01000075.1, read on the forward strand.
CTGTGGAAGCGAACGAACAAGACCATCTGTTTCGTGACGCACTCCATTCCCGAGGCGGTCTATCTCTCCACCAAGATCGTCGTCATGTCGCCGCGCCCAGGCCGCGTCACGGATGTCATCGAATCGACGCTGCCGCTCGAGCGCCCGCTCGGCATCCGCGAAACGCCTGAATTTCTGGAAATCGCCCATCGTGTCCGCGACGGTTTGCGGGCCGGACACAGCTACGAGGAATAGGATCGCCATGAACCCGCAATTCCTCCTCTGGCTTCTCGGCGCGATGGCGATCTTCATCAGCGGCGCCACAGCCTCGCGCGCCTATATCGCCAACAACAACCTACTAGTGCTGATCCTGGCGCTCATTCTCTATTGCATCGGCAACCTGATGATGGTGCGCCTGATGCGTGAGGGTGGCTTGGGTCTGGCAATATCTGCCTCCTCCATCGCCCAGCTCATCGCCGTCAACATCATCGCCTTCATCGTCTTCGGTGAGCGGTTGAGCCTGCCGCAGCTGGCCGGCGTCGGGCTTGGCATCCTCGCCATGGCGCTGATGCTGCTTCCGGCACAAGGGAGGGCGTGATCATGGAGAAGGAACAATTCTTCAAGCACAAGTTCGTGCCGGTCGCGACCATCGTGCTGGCGATCCTGCTGCTCTGGTATGTCTTCGCCGTCATCCTCAACGCGCCGTTCCAGCGCGATCTCGACCGCCGTGCCAACGTCACCTCGACAACGGTCGAATTCATCGGCAAGACGCTGACACAGCCAAAGCCGATCCTGCCCGCACCGCATCAGGTGGCGCAAAATGTGTTTGAAAACACCTTCCTTCGCGCTCCCACAAGCAACCGCAGCCTCGTCTACAATGCCTGGGTGACGCTTGCTCCGACCGCCGTTGGCTTTGCCTTCGGAACGATACTCGGCATTCTCTTTGCCGTCGGCATCGTGCATCTGGTGGCTCTCGATCGCAGTCTGATGCCCTGGATCATTGCATCGCAGACTATCCCCATCCTGGCGATCGCACCGACGATCATCGTCGTCTTCAGTGCCTTGGGCATCGACGGGCTGATCCCGAAAGCGCTCATTTCCACCTATCTGTCGTTTTTCCCCGTCACGGTCGGCATGACCAAGGGGCTCCGCTCTCCGGAGGTCATGCATCTCGACCTGATGCGCACCTATAATGCCAGCGCATCGCAGACCTTCTGGAAGCTGCGCGTACCCGCTTCCATCCCTTTCCTGTTCACATCGATGAAGGTGGCGATTGCTGCTAGCCTCGTCGGCACCATCGTCGGCGAACTTCCGACGGGAGCCGTCGCCGGCATCGGCGCCAAGCTGCTCGCTGGCTCCTACTACAGCCAGACGATCGACATCTGGGCGGCACTCGTTGCCGGTTCGGTGCTGGCAGCAATCCTTGTCGCCGTCGTCAACATTGCCGCGCGCATCGTCAATCATTCGATGGGAGGCCGGCCCGCATGAAGGCTCTTCGTTTCTCCTGGCAAGGCGCGCTCGCCCTCCTCCTTTGTGCAGCAGCAGTCGCCATGCTGCCGCTATTCGCAGCCGATGCCGCCTTCCCCTTTACTGGTGGCATGACGATCCTCATCTTCCTGCTGCTCATCGCATCCGCCGTGGCCTCTTTCACCGGTTTGGGACCGGTTCTGCTGGCTGCAACGCTTTTCATCGGTGCGCATGGCGCTGCCTGGCTGCTGTTGTCGGGACTGACCGGCAATGAAGGCAAAGCGCAGCTCACCTTCTTCGTGCTCATTGCCGCCGGCTGGCTTCTGGCCTGGCGCTGCGTCTCGGTGCTCTCATCCATCCGCCCACGCTCCGATCTCGGCAATTATGGCCTCCGGTTGCTCATCCCGGCGATTTTCGGTGCCTGGATTCTGATCATCTGGGAAGCCGTGACACGCGGCGCGGGCGTCTCCCTGGTCTTGCTGCCGCCCCCGAGCTCCATTGGGGCGAGAATTGCCGGCTCGCTTCCAACCTTGTGGACCGACGTGGAGCAAACGATCTTCCGGTCCGTGCTGATCGGCTACATCATCGGCTGTGCGAGTGGCTTCATCGTCGCCATCCTCGCCGATCGCTTCGCCTTCCTGCGTCGCGGCCTGTTGCCCATTGGCAATTTCGTCTCGGCTCTGCCCATTATCGGCGTTGCCCCGATCATGGTCATGTGGTTCGGCTTCGATTGGCAGTCCAAGGCTGCCGTCGTCGTCATCATGACCTTCTTTCCGATGCTGGTGAACACGGTGGCAGGCCTTGCCGCCGCCGGCAACATCGAGCGCGACCTCATGCGCACCTACGCGTCGAGCTATTGGCAGACATTGTTCAAACTGCGCCTGCCGGCTGCCGCACCCTTTATTTTCAATGCACTGAAGATCAACTCGACCTTGGCCATGATCGGTGCCATCGTGGCGGAGTTCTTTGGTACACCCATGTCGGGTATGGGGTTTCGTATTTCGACCGAAAATGGTCGATTGAATCTCGACATGGTCTGGGCGGAAATCGCGGTTGCAGCGATTGCGGGATCCGTCTTCTACGGGATCGTCGCCATTCTCGAGAGGATGACGACATTCTGGCATCCGTCTATCCGTGGTGGAAAGACGTAGCCTAAGATCCTGGCCAAGGGATCAAGGCGTAACTTCAGAGGGAAAGGGTAGAACATGAAAAAACTGATGATTGCATTGATGGCAAGCGCGATGGCGCTCGCCGCCGCGCAGGCAGCATCCGCTGCCGACAAGGTGACGCTGCAATTGAAGTGGGTGGCACAGGGCCAGTTCGGCGGCTATTTCGTCGCCAAGGACAAGGGCTTCTACAAGGAAGAAGGTCTTGACGTCGATATCAAGCCGGGCGGCCCGGACATTGCTCCCGAGCAGGTAATCGCCGGCGGCGGCGCCGATGTCATCGTCGACTGGATGGGCGGCGCTCTGGTCGCCCGCGAAAAGGGTGTGCCGCTGATCAACATCGCTCAGCCCTACGACAAATCCGGCCTGGAACTGATCTGCCCGAAGGACGGCCCGGTGAAGACCGAAGCCGACTTCAAGGGCCACACGCTCGGCGTCTGGTTCTTCGGCAACGAATATCCGTTCTTCGCCTGGATGCACAAGATCGGCCTGAAAACCGATGGCGGCAAGGACGGCGTCACCGTTCTGAAGCAGAGCTTCGACGTTCAGCCGCTCGTACAGAAGCAGGCCGATTGCATCTCGGTCATGACCTATAATGAATACTGGCAGGCGATCGATGCCGGTTTCAAGCCGGAAGACCTCACCGTCTTCAACTACACCAAGCTTGGCATCGACCTTCTGGAAGACGGTCTCTATGTCAACGAGGACAAGCTGAAGGACCCGAAGTTCAAGGCCGATATGGTCAAGTTCGTCCGCGCCTCGATGAAGGGCTGGAAATATGCCGTCGAGCACCCGGATGAAGCCGCTGAAATCGTCATGGACAATGGCGGCCAGGACGAGAACCATCAGAAGCGCATGATGAGCGAAGTCGCCAAGCTGATCGGCAGCGGCAAGCTCGACGCAAAACTCTATGATCGTACCGTCGAAGCCCTGCTCGACCAGAAGATCATCAACAAGAAGCCGACGGGTGCCTATACCCATGAGATCACGGACGCGGCCCTGAAGTAGTTCAGGCAGCAACGGCAATCAAAACGCGCGAGGTCCAGGCTTCGCGCGTTTTTTTCATTTTGTAACAGCGGCAACAAAAAGCTGGCTTTGCCGTGGCGTTTGCCTAAAAGGCGTCAGCTATCAACTATTGGAATGCTGACATCACAATGCCGTGATTGCTTCGCAAAGCTGCAATCAGTAGAAATACTCGTAAAATCATTTTCTCGTGATCTTGCGAGATTTGAAAACCGCTCCCATGTACAGGAGCGAATTTAGGATTGGGGACCTGCAGCCATGACAGACGGATGTTTATCCGCCGGATGAGCCGGCTCGCATGCATTGATCCCCCGTGTTCGCGACGGATAACAGCGAAATCCCTTTGACCACAATGCCGAACTGGAACCGGACGCATGGCCTCCACGCCGTTTAGACTACTAAGCACGACTGCAATCATGCTTTCCCTGCTGGCAGCGCCCGCCGCACTGGCCGAGGAACCCGTCGTTACCGCGCCGAAGCAGAACCTTCCCGCAATCGTCATCACCACCGCCGAGATGCGCAAACTGACGGACAAGGTCGTTGCGACAGGCACGGTGAAGGCCGTCGAGGAAGTCTACATACAGCCGCAGGTGGACGGCCTCTCGATCCGCACGCTCAACGCCGATGTCGGCGACAAGGTCGAGGCGAACAGCACGCTCGCCACCTTGAACGAAGACGCCCTGATCCTGCAGAAGAGCCAGATGCAGGCAACGCGCGCCAAGGGCGAAGCAAGCCTTGCCCAGCTGCATGCGCAGCTAGCCGAGGCTCGCGCCAATGCGGAAGAGGCCGAATTGCAACGCGTCCGCGCCGTCACCATGGGTGCCAAGGGCACGATGTCGACCTCCTCCGTCGAACAGGCCAATGCGGCGGCAGCGGCCAACAAGGCCCGCGTCGGATCCGCAGAACAGGCAATCGCGGTGTCCGAGGCCGACCTCAAGGTCACCGACAGCCAGATCGCCGATACCGACCTGAAGCTCGCCCGCACCGGCATCAAGACCCCTGTCGCCGGCACCGTCGCCTCGCGCAACGCTCGCGTCGGCGCCATCGCCAATGGCAATGGCGATCCGCTCTTCACCATCATCCGTGACAGCCAGCTCGAACTGGTGGTCGATGTTTCCGAAAGCGACATCACCAAGATCGTCATCGGGCAGAAGGCCCTGATCTCGCTGTCGGGCAGCCGCGAAAAGCTGACCGGCACCGTGCGCCTGGTCGCACCGATCGTCGACTCCCTCACTCGCCTCGGCGCGGTGCATATCACCATCAACGAAGGCGACAAGGCACGCGCCGGCATGTATGGCAGCGCCGAAATCGTCATCCGCCAGGAAGAAGGCGTTGCCCTGCCGCTGACGGCCGTCAACAGCGATGAAAGCGGCTCTTCCGCCCGCAAGGTCGAAAACGGCGTCGTCAAATTCGTCAACGTCGAGACCGGTATTCAGGACGGAGCCTATGTCGAGATCCTCAAGGGTCTGAAGGCCGGTGAAGATGTCGTCGCCAAGGCCGGCGCCTATGTCCGCGATGGCGACCATATCACGCCCGTGCGTGATGCGTCGCAAGCCTCCAACTGAGCGAGAACGGCAATATGAACTTCTCAGCCTGGTCCATCCGAAATCCGATCGCCCCGCTTCTCGGCTTTTTCCTGCTGATGGTGGTGGGCGCACACGCCTTCTTCAATCTGCCGATTACCCGGTTTCCGAACATCGACGTACCTGTCGTCAACGTCACCGTGACGCAGAGCGGCGCTTCGCCCGCCGAGCTTGAAATGCAGGTAACGAAAGAGGTTGAAGACGCCGTCGCCGGCATCAACGGCATCGACGAAATACAGTCGACCGTGACCGACGGCCAGTCGCAGACCGTCGTCATCTTCCGTCTGGAAGTGCCGACGCAGCAGGCCGTTCAGGATACCAAGGACGCCATCGACCGCATCCGCGGCAACCTGCCATCCACGATCGATGAGCCCATCGTTTCGAAGGTCGACGTCGAAGGTCAGGCGATCCAGAGCTTTGCCGTTTCCTCGCCGAACATGACCTTGGAAGAACTGTCCTGGTTCGTCGACGACACCGTCAAGCGCGCCCTGCAGGGCCAGGCCGGCATCGGCCGCGTCGATCGCTACGGCGGCGCCGACCGCGAAGTCCGCATCGAGCTCGATCCGAACAAGCTGAACGCCTACGGCATTACCGCTCTGTCGGTGAGCCAGCAGTTGCGCGGCACCAACATCGACCTCGGTTCCGGCCGTGGTCAGGTCGCTGGCAGCGAGCAGGCGATCCGCGTTCTCGGCGATGCCCGCAATGTCGCGCAGCTCGCCGATACCACGATCGCGCTCACTAACGGCCGTTTCGTCAAGCTCTCCGATCTCGGCGTGATCAAGGACACCTACCAGGAGCCGAAGTCGTTCTCGCGGTTCAACAGCACGCCTGTCGTCACCTTCGGCGTGTTCCGCGCCAAGGGCGCCAGCGAAGTGACTGTCGCGAAGACCGTCGGCGACACGCTGGACAAGGTTCGCACCGAAAACCCGAACGTCTCGATCGAGATGATCGACGACTCCGTCTACTACACCTACGGCAACTACGAAGCGGCGATGCATACGCTGCTCGAAGGCGCATTGCTGGCGGTTCTCGTCGTCTTCCTCTTCCTGAGGAACTGGCGAGCGACGCTGATTTCCGCGGTTGCCTTGCCACTCTCGGCCATTCCGACATTCTGGATCATGGCGCAGATCGGCTTCTCGCTGAACCTCATCAGCTTCCTGGCGCTGACGCTGGCAACCGGCATTCTCGTCGACGACGCCATCGTCGAGATCGAGAACATTGCCCGCCATATCAAGATGGGCAAGACGCCGTATCGCGCGGCCATCGATGCTGCCGATGAAATTGGGCTGGCCGTCATCGCGACGACCTTCACCATCATCGCGGTCTTCGTGCCGGTCTCCTTCATGCCGGGCATTCCGGGCCAGTATTTCATCCAGTTCGGCCTCACCGTCGCCTTCTCGGTGTTCTTCTCGCTGCTTGTGGCGCGTCTGATCACGCCGATGATGGCCGCCTATCTCATGCGGGCAGAAGACGGCGTTGACGATCACCACGACAATGACGGTCGGCTCATGCGCGGCTATAGCTGGCTGGTGCGGATAACGACGAAGCGCTGGTATACGCGCTATCCGACGCTGGTCGCGGCTTTCGCCTTCTCCATCGCCTCGGTTGTTGCGCTCGTCATGTTCGTACCCGGCAGCTTCATCCCGCCGGATGACTCCTCGCGCATCGTGCTCTCTGCCGAACTGCCGCCGAATGCGCGGCTCGAAGACACCGAGAAGGCAACGAACGAGATCTACCGGCGGGTCAAGGGAATCAACGGTGTCCAGAACGTCTTCGTTCTCGGTGGCGCTTCGCCGAAGGGCGATCTCGAACTGCGGCGCGCAACGGTAACACTGACGCTTGGCAAGCTCGATCAGTCGCTCGTCAAGAAACTGGTGAACGACACGCTCGGCTCGCTGCCCGTGATCGGCCCTCACCTGCCGAAAGTCACCGTGCACGGCCGCGAGCGTCCGCAATGGGATGTGGAAAAGGAAGTCTTTGCAAAGCTGCGGGATATCCCCGACGTCCGCATCACCAAACTCAACGATCGTGGCGACCGCGACCTGACCTATAACTTCCTCTCCCGCAACGAGAAGGATCTGAACCAGGCTGTCGGCATTCTGGAAGCAAAGCTGCGTACCGATCCGGCGCTCGCCAATGTCAGCGCCGACGGTGCCCTGCCGCGTCCCGAACTGCAGATCTATCCGCGCAAGGATGAGGCGGCACGCCTCGGCATCACCCCGCAGATGATTTCCGATACGGTGCGCGTGGCCACCATCGGCGATATCGACGCTTCGCTGGCGAAGATTTCGCTTGACGATCGCCAGATACCGATCCGCGTTCAGGCCTCGCTTGGTATGCGTCGCGATCTCGCGGCGATCCGTGCGTTGCGGATCAAGACATCCATGGGCACCACCGGACAGGCGTCCACGGCCACGACCGTGCCGCTCTCAAGCGTTGCCGATATCGACTATTCCGAGGGCCTGTCTTCAATCAAGCGCAACAACCGTTTCCGTGTCGTTTCCATCGGCGCCGACCTGCCGCAGGGCGTGGCGCTGGATACGGCTTCCGAGCACTTCCTCAACATCGTCAACAATGCCAAGATCCCGGCGACCGTGCATCTGGCGGAAAGCGGCGATACCAAGGTGCAGAAGGAAATGCAGCAGAGTTTCGGCAATGCCATGCTGCTCGGCCTCCTGCTTGTTCTGACCGTGCTGATCCTGCTGTTCAAGGACGTAATCCAGCCCTTCACCATTCTGCTGTCGCTGCCATTGGCGATCGGCGGCGTGGCGCTGGCATTGATCCTGACCGGAAATGCGCTGTCCATGCCCGTGATGATCGGCATTCTCATGCTGATGGGCATCGTCACCAAGAACGCCATCCTGCTTGTCGATTTCGCCATCGAGATGATGCATCAAGGCATGCCGCGGCTGGAAGCGGTTGTCGAAGCCGGCCGCAAGCGTGCGCGCCCGATCATCATGACCTCGATCGCCATGTCGGCCGGCATGCTGCCGTCAGCCCTCGGCGTTGGCGAAGGCGGCTCCTTCCGCGCGCCCATGGCCATTGCGGTGATCGGCGGCATCATTGTCTCCACCGTCCTCAGCCTGGTGGTCGTGCCGTCCTTCTTCCTGATCATGGACGACCTGTCGCGCCTGATCGGCTTCCTCTTCGGCAGGCTTGTCGGCAAGAAGGACGCGGATGACGAAGTCCTGACAAAGGAAAGCCTGGCGAACGCCATCGACGAAAACCGGAAATCGCTGGCCACTCTCGAGGAGCGTCTGGAGATGGTTGAGAACAAGGATGGCAGAGGTCGCCGGTCAAGCGGCGCGAACGTGCTGAACTTGCCACCGCTCGCAGCCGAATAGGCTTTGGCGTGAGCTGAACATCAGTCAGCTCGCCGCTACGACACCGATCATGACAGGGCGGCTCAAAGGCCGCCCTGTTCCTTTAGGAAGCTGACGATCGTGCCGACGCCTTCGCCGCGCTTCATATCGGAAAACACGAAGGGGCGAGCCTGCCGCATCCGGGTTGCGTCACGATCCATGACGTCGAGATCGACCTCGACGAAAGGCGCCAGATCCTTCTTGTTGATGACGAGCAGATCCGACTTGGTGATGCCCGGCCCGCCCTTGCGCGGGATCTCCTCGCCCTGGCACACCGAGATGACGTAGATGGTGATATCGGCCAGATCAGGTGAAAAGGTCGCGGCCAGATTGTCGCCGCCGGATTCGATGAAGACGACGTCGAGATCCGGGAGCCGCTCGTTGAGGCCGGCGATGGCCTGCAGATTGATCGTCGCGTCCTCGCGAATGGCCGTGTGCGGGCAGCCGCCGGTTTCAACGCCGACGATACGGTCTGACGGCAGCGCCTGCATGCGCACCAGCGCTTCCGCATCTTCCGTGGTGTAGATGTCATTGGTGACGACGGCGACGGAATAGTCGTCACGCATCGCCTTGCACAACTTCTCCGTCAGCGCCGTCTTGCCTGAGCCAACGGGGCCACCGATGCCGACGCGCAAAGGTCCATTTCTCGATTTCATGCTCAAAACTCCGATAAAGCAACAGCATAGCGAAGCGCCCGCCCGCCGCACAGCGGCGAATGACGTAGATCCTGCTTCATTGCGGGATTTTCCCTGGGCGATGCATCAAGACCGAAACAGGCGAGTGCTCTGGATTTCATGGCGCAGACTGGCAATATCCGCCTGCACCGTCGCCGCACCGAGATCGTCGAGATTGGATCGCCCTGCCCGCGTCGCCACATCGGCGATGGCAGCTTCCAGGGCCGCCAGAATGGCAACTCCGTCCTTCTGCCCGCTGACGCCGAGCCGGATGCCCGCAGACAGCATCTGTGACGCCAGGGCATGCAGGAAGGCGGCAAGCGCCTTCTCGACCGGAATAGCGTGCGCGCCGGCAACCGCGCCGACCGCCACCGGATAGGCGGTCTTTGCCGGCAGGATCGAAAAGATCCCGTGCGGCCATGCCCCGGCGGCGGACAGGAAGGCTTCTCCGAGCAACATCGTCTCGGTATGACGCTCTTTGGACCCAGCCAGCGCTTCCGCCAGCTCCACGACAGCCGCAAGCCGCGGCGCATCTTCTCCAGCATGATGCGCTTCGGCAAGCAGCACAGCGTCATTCCAGACAGCACCATGATGGATGATGGTCTCGATCCAATCCTTCAGGCTCTTGCTGTCGTGAACCAGCCCGTCATGCACCGCGCGTTCGAGGCCGCCCGAATAGGCAAAAGACCCGATCGGAAAAGCGGGTGACAGCCATGCCATCAGGCGCAAAAGCGCCTGCAGATCGCGACCATCCGATACCAGTTCTTCGCTCACAATCGTTCAATCATGCGAATGGTGGTCATGCCCGTGACCATGGTCATGATCGTTGCCGTGACCATGCGAATGGCTGCCATGGGAATGATAGGCGCCGCGCGCCGGCTGGAAGGGTTCGCTGACCTCAGCCACCGTCGCGCCAAGCCCTTCGAGCATGGAGCGGATGACGTGATCACGCAGGATAAGGATACGCTCCTCTTCGATCTGCGCCGGCAGATGCCGATTGCCGAGATGCCAGGCAAGCTCAATGAGATGCCGGCGATCGCGCGGCCTGATTTCGAACAGCTTTTCGTCTGCCGCCACGATCTCGATCAGCTCGCCGTCCTCACGAACCAGCAGATCGCCATTGGCAAACAGCACCGGTTCCTTCAGGTCGAGCATGACCATCTCGCCGTTTTCGAGATGCAGCAGCTTGCGGCGCAGGTGCCGTAGATCATGCGGCAGTACGACACGATCGATCGGGTTGGAAGAAGGAGTGCCGGCCGGAAGATAGGAGGTTACGTGTAGCATGACAGGTCCAATTCAAAACGCTGCCAGACCATGCAAAATAGTCGCCTCCGGTGCAAGCACCAATGCCGCCTGCCAAACACTACATGCGCTGCACGTAGCGCTGCAGTTCCACAGGATCCGTCATGGCTTCGTGCTCATGCTCCGTCGCGCAACGATGCCAGACCTGGGACAGCCGCTCACGCTCGTGAATGACGCGATTGCGGCCCAGCGTCTTGGCAAGATAGAGCGCCTTGTCGGCCGCGGCATAGACGGCGGCCGTCTTTCGATCCTTGCCGATATCCGCAATTCCCGCAGAGATGGTGATTTTCACCGAGCCGCCGTCGACGGCAATCGGATGATTGGCGATCTGTTCCTTGATGTCCTCGATGCGGGCGATGCGCTCGTCATTGTCGCCGCCGTGAATAATGGCGCCAAATTCCTCGCCGCCAAGACGGGCAATCACGTCCTCGCCGGTGAAGACGTCAGCAAATATCTGCGATACCGCCGCGATGACCGCATCGCCGGATGCATGGCCGAAGCGATCATTGATCGTCTTGAACCGGTCGACATCGAAGATCACCAGCGAGGCGTCATGACCAGCCTCATTCAAGGCTTCGGTGAAGGCGCGGCGGTTGAGCAGACCGGACAGCATATCGGTGCGGCTCAGCCGTTCGAATTCGGCTCGGGACACAGCGAGCCGATGGATCGCAAACCCGGCGAACACCGCCAATGCGCCGGAAACGGTAGCGCCTATGATCCATGCCAGCAGAACACCGAAGCGCATTGCCTCGAGGATCGGCAACGGCAAAAGATCGAACCATTGCAGCACGGGAAGCATCGCAATCATGATCACAAGCGACAGGATGACGGCTGCAAAACTCATCTTAAGCGCGAAAATATAAATCGCACGCGGATGCTGAAAATTACCGATCTCAGCTTGCAGCGAAATCCATCGTCTCATGCGATTCACCTTCTCCTGCCACCGTTTCAGTCATGTGAGATAGGGGTGAAGGCGCTTCCAGGTCTTTAACGCAATGATTAAAATGCGGTGCATTTCCCAACTTGTGAACAATCGTGGATGGCCGATGGCATCTACTTTTTCAGGAAATCCAGGGTGAGGCGCAGATCTATCTCCACAAACCACTGATAACGCTGCATTAACTGCATGAAATGGCGAAAGCCCCGTTTCCGGGGCTTTCTCGTCCACTGGTAATTGATTTCCACAGCCTTCGTCAAAACAGGAAATAACGCTGGGCCATCGGTAGCACCGTCGCCGGCTCGCAGGTGAGAAGCTCACCATCGGCCCGCACTTCATAGGTCTCGGGATCCACCTCGATATGCGGCGTGAGGCTATTGTGGATCATCGAAGCCTTGGAAATGCCGCCGCGCGTGTTCCTGACCGGCAGCAGCGCCTTGGCAACGCCGAGCTTGGCCGCAAGCCCTGCATCGAAGGCAGCCTGGGAGACGAAGGTCACCGAGGAATTGGTGCGATTCTTGCCATAAGCGCCGAACATCGGGCGATAGTGCATCGGCTGCGGCGTCGGGATCGAGGCATTCGGATCGCCCATTGGCGCGGCGGCGATGGAGCCGCCAAGGAGAACCATCTCGGGTTTCACGCCGAAGAACGCCGGGTTCCACAGTACCAGATCGGCACGCTTGCCGACTTCGATCGATCCTACCTCATGGCTGACGCCATGGGCGATGGCCGGGTTGATCGTATATTTGGCGATATAGCGCTTCACCCGGAAATTGTCGTTGTCGCCGGTCTCCTGAGCGAGCCGGCCACGCTGGCGCTTCATCTTGTCGGCGGTCTGCCAGGTACGGATCGCCACTTCGCCGACACGGCCCATGGCCTGGCTGTCGGATGAAATGATCGAGAAAGCGCCGATATCGTGCAGGATATCCTCGGCGGCGATGGTCTCCTTGCGGATACGGCTTTCGGCAAAAGCGATGTCTTCCGGGATCGACGGCGACAGGTGATGGCAAACCATCAACATGTCGAGATGTTCGGCAATGGTGTTAACCGTATAGGGCCGCGTCGGGTTGGTCGAAGACGGGATGACGTTGGACTGGCCGCAGATCTTGATGATGTCAGGCGCGTGGCCGCCGCCGGCGCCTTCTGTGTGAAAAGCATGGATCGTACGGCCCTTGATGGCGCCGATCGTATCCTCCACGAAACCGCTTTCATTCAACGTATCCGTGTGGATCATAACCTGCACGTCATATTCGTCGGCTACGCTCAGGCAGCAGTCGATGGCCGCCGGCGTCGTGCCCCAGTCCTCGTGCAACTTCAGCGCACAGGCGCCGCCAAGCACCATCTCTTCCAGCGCTGCCGGCAGCGAGGCATTGCCCTTGGCCGAGAGGCCGATATTCATGGGGAAGGCATCGAAAGATTCGATCATGCGCGCCAGATGCCAGGGTCCCGGCGTGCAGGTGGTCGCCAGCGTCCCATGCGCCGGTCCGGTGCCACCGCCAAGCATGGTGGTGATGCCGGACATCAGCGCTTCTTCAATCTGCTGCGGGCAGATGAAATGGATATGGCTGTCCATGCCGCCGGCGGTAACGATCTTGCCCTCACCCGCAATCGCCTCCGTGCCTGGTCCGACGATGATGTTGACCCCAGGCTGCGTATCCGGATTGCCAGCCTTGCCGATCGCGACGATGCGGCCGTCCTTCAAGCCGATATCTGCCTTCACCACCCCCCAATGATCGACAATCAAGGCATTGGTGATGACCGTATCGACGGCCCCGGCAGCCCGGGTCACCTGGCTCTGCCCCATGCCATCGCGAATGACCTTGCCGCCCCCGAACTTCACTTCCTCGCCATAGGTGGTGAAGTCCTTCTCCACCTCGATGAACAATTCGGTATCGGCCAGCCGCACCTTGTCGCCGACCGTCGGTCCGAACATGCTGGCATAGGCGGCGCGGGAAATCTTGTAGGGCATCGATCAGTCTCCTTGGGAGGCAGAGATAGGGTTCGTATCGGCGAGACGCCTTAGGCGGCCGGAGGAAACGTAGCTGTCCACCAGCCGCTTCTCGGCGGCAAAAGGATGCTCGTCCCAACCCGTATGGCTGAAGCCGGTAATGGCGATATCGTCGTCGGGATGGTGCGCCAGCACCTCGGCAATCACGATCATGCCGCTGCTCGGCACCACATAGGAGCCGGGCTCATGGACAGCGAGCGCCAGATCGACGCCCTCATGAATGGACTGGCCGATGACGACATGGCGTTTACCGGTCGCCTGGCAGAAAGCCGTGAATTGGTCGGTATAGTCGTCGCAGAAATCATCGAGTTCCGGATGTGAAAGCGACAGCGGCCCGCGCAATGCAGCGAATTTGACTGGATCCCGCACGCTCCAGATTTCCGAGGCTGAGGCAACAGCAGGGCTCTTGCGCCATTCGGCAGATCCCAACATGGCACGCGCCGGCCGGCCGGTATTACAGACCGCGACGACATCGGTGCGGCTGCCGCCGGCACCCATCGAGCGGCAATCGTTGAAGCGGATGACCTTGTCGGCGGCATCGATCATGGCAGCCGCACCCGCCGCGATCTCACCATTGCCGACGATCATCACCGTGCGCCTTGCGCTCACTGATCGCCTCCGATCCCGTCTGCAAGTTCCTTCAGTTCCTTCGTCCGCTTTTTGGTCAAGTCCGCCTTGCAGCCGGATATCAGCATCGGCTCCATCGATCCGCCCCGCGCCTGGAAGCCTGCCGCCTCGCATTCGCCGTCGCGATAATCCACCCAGGCCCGCTGCGCCTTCAGGAGTGCCTTTTCGGCCCCTTTCATATCGTTATCCAGATCGGCATCGATCGCGACCATCGCAGCGCGCGTTTTCTTGTATTGCGCGTTCAGCGCCTTGTCGGCCGTGTCGAAATCGCGCGCCGCACAGATATTCAGATCCGTCTGCGCCTCGGCCTTCGAACAATCGATATTCGGTTCGTCCGCGTCGCTCTGCGCGAAGGCTGCGCCGCACATCAAAGTCGCTGCAAAGAATGCAGCAGATGCAAACAATTTCATTGACATAACTCCTCCTCCCGAGCCTAGAGCTTGCCCATGATCTGTTGGCGAAAGCCGTAGACTTCGCGCTTGCCGGATAGAGGGATGAGCGTCACCTGGCGAGTCTGGCCGGGCTCGAAACGCACGGCCGTGCCGGCTGGAATATCCAGCCGCATACCCTTCGCCTTGTCGCGATCAAAGGCCAGGCCGCCATTGGTCTCGGCAAAATGATAGTGGCTGCCGACCTGCACCGGACGGTCGCCGGTGTTGGAAACTTCCAGCATCACGGTGGCGGCCCCGACGTTCAGCTCGATATCGCCGCTTGCGGTAATGACTTCACCTGGGATCATGATCTTTTTCCTTATGCAGCCCGGACGGGCGCACAGCCCTCAGCTTTCAGAATACGCTTGGTCGAAGCGGGATATTTCGCCAGCAGCGTCACCGGGCGAATGGGCCGCTGGACGAACTCACCACCGCAATTCGGGCAGATGCCGCCGAGAACATTGCCGACGCAATCGGCGCAGAACGTGCACTCGAAGGTGCAGATCATCGCGTCGAGGCTTTCCGGCGGCAAGTTCCTGTCGCAGCATTCGCAATTGGGTCTGAGCTCCAGCATCGCGGCGTTACCGGATCGGTTCGTGGACGGTCACCAGCTTGGTTCCGTCCGGGAACGTCGCCTCCACCTGAACATCGTGAATCATCTCGGCAATGCCCTCCATCACCTGATCGCGGGTGATGACATGAGCGCCTGCCTCCATCAGCTCGGCAACCGGACGGCCATCGCGGGCACCCTCGACCACGAAATCACTGATCAGCGCGATGGCTTCGGGATGGTTGAGCTTGACGCCGCGCTCCAGCCGCCGCCGTGCCACCATCGCCGCCATGGAAATCAGCAGCTTGTCTTTTTCTCTCAAAGTAAGGTTCATCGCCTACCTACGTGATTGCTGTTCTTGGAGCATGATGCCGAAACGTGTGAGCAGTTTACGGACGACATCATGTTCTACTTCTTCGATTTTGTAGCCGGATGATTTCAGGTCAAGCAGGCCTGAAATCATCCGGCTCCGGGGACTACAGGTTCCAGACTTTCGGCACAGGCGCACCATTGCGCAAGGCGGAAATGATCGGGATCAGGATTTTTCTCAGCGCAAAGCCATCGGCGGC
The DNA here is from genome assembly GCF_001692325.1 of Rhizobium sp. AC27/96. Taxonomy (GTDB): domain Bacteria; phylum Pseudomonadota; class Alphaproteobacteria; order Rhizobiales; family Rhizobiaceae; genus Rhizobium. Next base: position 108,679 of record NZ_LXKN01000075.1, read on the forward strand.
GGCAAGCCGCACCACAAGCTTGTCGCTCCAGTGACTGACGCCTCCAACATGGCTTACGACGAGCGGCCGAACCTGGTGGAGATAGGTTTCCGCGAGCGGCCCGGCATAAAGCAGTGTCGCGAAGGCTACCTGACCGCCCAATACGGCACTCCTTGCCGTCAAGGCCGCGATATCACCATCGAGCCGCAGCTCCTCGGCATGGATCAGCCGTCCCTCGCGACGGATACGCCAGCGATCACGGAACAATCCCTCAGCCATTGCTTCACCCATGGCTTTGCGCCCGAGCAGGATAGCCTCGACGGCGAGAAATTCGGCTGAAGCGTCGAGTTCGACATTGAGTTTACGCGACAGCGAGGCGCGGTCAAACAGAATGGTTTCCTGCGGCAGCCAATCGACGCGCGCGCCGGCGCCGACTTTGATGGAGGTCTGCACCGTGGCGGTGTCGGCCGAAGCCTTGTAGATCTTCTCGCAGGCCTGCGTGGTCACATCGATGCGCGTGCCTGGTGCTGCAACGATGCTCCAGTCCATCTGGTCGCCGCCGGTGAGGCCGCCAGCCGTATTGATGATGACCGCCTCCATGGAACTGTCGAAGGTTTCAGGCAGCCGGATCTTCGCCGCACCTTCCTGAAAGAGCTCGGCAAGGCGCGTGCGGCCGCCAAGCAACTTGGCCGCCAGATGGCCGCGACCCCGCGCCCTCTGCGGTCTCGTGCTCGCCGCTGCCATCGCCATTCCGTCTCTCCGTTTACCACATCATGCCGATGTCGGATCATTGAGACCCGACAAGGAATAAACGCAAGCAATTTCTGTGCCTTATGCGATAGCCCGCCGGAGCGGCCTGCCATGGGCGTGAGCCGCTTCATTTTTCGTCAAACGCCGAAAAGAAAGGCACGCCTCAGACCGTCAGATGCCGGCGAGCCTCCGGCGTATCCAGCGTCTCGGCCAACCCCTCATGCACGATCTCGCCGCGATCCATGATGTAGACGTAATCGGCAAGCTCGCGGCAGAAATCGAGATATTGCTCGACCAGCAGGATCGCCATACCGGTGGAGTCTCTGAGATAACGGATCGCCCGGCCGATATCCTTGATGATTGAGGGCTGAATGCCCTCGGTCGGCTCGTCCAGCACCAGGATCTTCGGCCGCGTCACCATCGCCCGCCCGATGGCCAATTGCTGCTGCTGGCCACCCGAGAGATCGCCACCGCGTCGCGACAGCATGGATTTCAGCACCGGAAACAGGCTGTAGATATCATCGGGGATCGTCCGGTCGCGGCGGGGGAGCGGCGCATATCCGCTCTCCAGATTCTCCTTGACGGTGAGCAGAGGAAAGATCTCACGGCCCTGCGGCACGTAACCGATACCTTGCTTGGCGCGGGCAAAGGGCGCCATGCCGTTCAGCGTCACGCCGTTGAAGGCGACTGTTCCCGCCGACAGCGCGTGCTGGCCGGTGACGGCACGCAGAAGCGAACTCTTGCCGACTCCGTTACGCCCGAGCACGCAGGTGATCTTGCCCATCCCGGCCTTGACGGAGATGCCGCGCAGCGCCTGTGCGGCGCCATAATGCAGATTTGCGTTTTCGACTGTCAGCATGAATTCACCACTCTCTTAATTCAACAGGCTACGCCTCAGAGTTTGAAGCGTCTTTGACTGCTCGGCCGTTGGTTCTCCGCCGACAGCTGAAACCTGTTCGGCAATGCCTATCAACTCGCTGCGCTCATCGGTCGTCAGCGCGTTGAACCACAAATCGCGGAAGCGCCGGATCGGATCCTCGATATTGATCACGCCCTTTGCAGCCCAATCGCCGAAGATGATGACCTCGTCCATGTCCTTTGCCGCGATGATTCCGCTCATTCGCGAGCGGATCACATTCCTGGCCGCTTCAACGAACATTGGCTTCTCGTTGGCGAGACATGAGAAAAAGGCAACCGCAGCGATCGCCGGATCCCTGATTGATGCAAGGGGAGCGGTCTCGGCGCGCTTGCGGAATTGCCGACGCTTAAAGGCTCCACGCATCCGCTCAACGCTATCGATGATTTCACTGCCTGCTTCTCGCACCATCTTCAACCGCCAGTACCAAACCGCCGCGCCGACGATGGCCGCGACAAGAACCCCCAAAATAGGCATTGCGTTATCCCCATACTGCTGGAATCGAATGTATTTTCGATCATTTTGGCAGCACCGTTATAAACGCGCAAATTGCATTGTCATCGCCCAAGATAATTCTCGATCACCTTCGGATCGCTGCTGACGAAATCGATCGAGCCCTCCGCCAGCACCGAGCCTTCGGCCAGGCATGTCACCTTGACGCCGAGATCGCGAATGAAGCCCATGTCGTGTTCCACCACGACAACGGAACGCGTCTTGGCGATCTCCTTCAGCAACACGGCCGTCTCCGCCGTCTCCGCATCCGTCATGCCCGCAACGGGTTCGTCCACCAGCAGCAGCTTCGGCTCCTGAGCCAGCAGCATACCGATCTCCAGCCATTGCTTCTGGCCGTGGGAAAGATTGGCCGCCAGCTCGTCGCGACGATGCGATAGGCGCACGGTTTCGAGGATTTCATCGATGCGGTCGCGATCTTCAGACGTCAACCGATAGAACAGCGTTGCGAAGACGCCGCGATTGCGGTTGAGCGCCAGTTCGAGATTATCCCAGACGGTATGGCTCTCGAAGACGGTCGGCTTCTGGAATTTCCGGCCGATGCCCAGCTGGGCGATATCGGCCTCATCCCTCTTGGTGAGGTCGATCTGGCCATTGAAGAACACCTCGCCCTCGTCGGGCCGGGTCTTGCCGGTGATGATGTCCATCATCGTCGTCTTGCCGGCTCCATTCGGGCCGATGATGGCGCGGAGCTCTCCCGGCTCGATCACCATGGACAGTGAATTCAAGGCCTTGAAACCGTCGAAGGAGACCGAGACATTGTTGAGATAGAGCATGCTGTTGGGCTTGATATCCGGGATCATGGTCTTACTCCGCCGCCTGTACGGGCTTGCTGGCTTCGTCTTCCGCGGCCTTGGGCTGCGGACTGACTGGCTTGGGTTTCCTGGCGATGTAGGGGCCGATCGTTCCGACGATGCCCTTGGGCAGGAACAGCGTCACCGCGACGAACAGGCCGCCGAGCGCAAACAGCCAGAAGCTGGGAAACAGGCCGGTGAAAACAGTCTTGCCGCCATTGACGAGGATAGCGCCGATGATCGGCCCGATCAGCGTTGCCCGGCCACCGACCGCCGTCCAGATGACCACTTCGATCGAGTTGGCCGGGGCGAATTCGCCGGGGTTGATGATGCCGATCTGCGGCACATAGAGCGCGCCGGCAATACCCGCCATCATCGCCGACACCACGAAGACGAAGAGCTTCACATGCTCGACGCGGTAGCCGAGGAAGCGCGTGCGGCTTTCCGCGTCGCGCACTCCCACAAGCACCTTGCCGAATTTCGACCGCACGATGGCTGAGGACAGCATCAGCGCCAGCGCCAGGATCAGCGCAGTGATGGCAAAGAGCACGGCACGGGTGCCGTCAGCCTGAATGTTGAAGCCGAGTATATCCTTGAAGTCGGTCAGGCCGTTATTGCCGCCAAAGCCCATATCGTTGCGGAAGAAAGCGAGCAGCAGCGCATAGGTCATCGCCTGCGTGATGATCGACAGGTAGACGCCATTGACGCGTGAGCGGAAGGCGAACCAGCCGAAGATGAAGGCAAGCAGGCCGGGTGCGACGAGCACCATCAGCATGGCGAACCAGAAATTATCGAAGCCGTACCAGAACCACGGCAGATCCTTCCAGTTCAGGAACACCATGAAGTCGGGCAGGAGCGGATTGCCGTAAGTGCCGCGCGAACCGATCTGCCGCATCAGATACATGCCCATCGCATAGCCGCCGAGCGCGAAGAAGGCGCCGTGGCCGAGCGAGAGAATACCGCAATAGCCCCAGACGAGATCGAGCGCCAAGGCGAGCAGCGCATAGGTCAGGTACTTGCCGAACAGCGACATCAGATAGGTCGGCACATGCAGAGCGCTGGTTTCTAGCAGAGCCAAGTTCGACAGTGGCACGAGGAAGGCGACGGCGATCAATATCGCGATGGCGATGCTGATGCGGCGGTCGAGCGAGCGCAGGATGAAGGCGGTGATCATGCTTCCACCGCCCTTCCCTTGAGCGCGAAGAGCCCGCGCGGACGTTTCTGGATGAAGAGGATGATGAGAACGAGCACGAGGATCTTGCCGAGCACCGCTCCCGCATAGGGCTCAAGGAACTTGTTGAGAATGCCGAGCGAGAAGGCGCCGACCAGCGTGCCCCAAAGATTGCCGACGCCACCGAAGACCACGACCATGAAGCTGTCGATGATGTAGCTCTGGCCGAGGTTCGGCGAGACATTATCGATCTGCGAGAGCGCGACACCAGCCATGCCGGCGATGCCCGATCCGAGCGCAAAGGTGAAGGCATCGACCCAGGGCGTGCGGATACCCATCGAGGAAGCCATGCGCCGGTTCTGCGTCACCGCTCGCATCTGCAGGCCGAAGGCGGAGCGCTTGAGGAGCAGCAAGAGCGCCACGAAGACGCCAAGCGCGAAGACGATGATCCACAGACGGTTCCAGGTGATGGAGAGGTAGCCGAGATCGAAGGAACCGGACATCCACGAGGGATTGCCGACTTCCTGGTTCGTCGGCCCGAAGATCGAGCGCACCGCCTGCTGCAGGATCAGCGAGATGCCCCAAGTGGCAAGCAGCGTCTCCAGCGGCCTACCGTAGAGAAAGCGAATGACGCCGCGCTCGATGACGAGGCCGACCGCACCGGTGACGATGAAGGCGACAGGCAAGGCGATCGCCAAGGACCAGTCGAAAAGCTCGGGATAGGAACTGCGGATGACGCTCTGGACCATGAAGGTGGAATAGGCGCCGAGCATTACCATCTCGCCATGCGCCATGTTAATGATGCCCATGACCCCGAAGGTGATGGCAAGGCCGATGGCGGCCAGCAGCAGCACCGAGCCAAGCGACAGGCCGTACCAGACATTCTGCACCGCATCCCAGAACTTCAACTGGTCCTGAATGCCGGCAATGGCGGCTGCGACATCCGGCTTCAGGCTGTCGTCGACGGAAACCGAAGAGAGAATGCCGATGGCATCGCGACCGCCCTCGACCTTGATCGTCTCGATCGCAGCCTTCTTGTCTTCCAAGGGGCGGTCGGAGCCAAGCACGGCAACAGCTCGTGCCCGTTCGAGGACAGTGCGAATTTCTCCGTCTTTCTCGTTCTGCAGTGCCGTCTCGACGGTCTCCAGCGAGTCCGCGCTTGGCGATTTCAGCACCGATTGCGCCGCCTCGAGCCGTACACCGCGATCCGGGCTCATCAGCGTCAAACTGCCGAGAGCCGCACGGACGGCGCGGCGGAGACTGTTATTGATCTTGATCTTGCCGAGATTGTCCTGGGCTTCCTGCCCGGCCGCCTGTCCCGTGAGTGGGTCAACCAGGGCCATCGCATCGCCCGAGGACTTGGCGATGAAGACCTGGTTGTCGGACTTGCGCACGTAGAGATCGCCATCGGAGAAGGCCTGCAGTGCCGGCACAACCTTGGGGTCACCGGTCTTGGCAAAGCTCTGGACGATCGCAGCGGCCTGCTGGAAATTGGCCTGACCGAGCGAATTGACGAGGCCATGGGCATCTTCCTGAGCGCGCAGGCCCGTGGCCGTCAGCGCTAACATGAGACAGAAGCCGGCGACGAGCGCCATGGTTATGCGGTAAGTGAATTTGTCGAACATTGGGCTTGTCCCCTCAAGCTGCCGCGGGCAGAAAAGCCTGCCCGCGGCGGTCTTGCATTCAATCAGCTGATATCAGGAACCCTTGCCGCCGCACTTGCCGGTGGTAACGTTGAAGTTGCCGCAGTTCATCGGCATGCGCCAATCCGAGATCAGATCCTTGCTGTCGGGCAAGTATTCGGACCATTCCTTACCGACCACGGCAGGGGTCTGCGAGACAACGTCGAACTGGCCATTTTCCTGCACTTCGCCGATCAGAACCGGCTTGGTGATGTAGTGGTTCGGCATCATGGTAGCGGTGCCGCCGGTGAGGTTTGGAACAGAGACGCCGACGAGTGCGTCGATGACCTTGTCCGGATCGGTGGTGCCGGCTTTTTCGACAGCCTTCACCCACATGTTGAAGCCGATATAGGCGGCTTCCATCGGATCGTTGGTCACACGCTTGTCGTTCTTGGTGTAGGCGTGCCATTCCTTGATGAAGGCGGCATTGGCGGGTGTGTCGACGGACTGGAAGTAGTTCCAGGCGGCCAGATGGCCGACAAGCGGCTTGGTGTCGACGCCAGCCAGTTCCTCTTCGCCGACCGAGAAGGCGACGACCGGAATGTCTTCCGCCTTGACGCCCTGGTTACCGAGTTCCTTGTAGAAGGGAACGTTGGCGTCGCCGTTGATGGTGGAGACGACGGCGGTCTTCTTGCCGGCGGCACCAAAGGCCTTGATCTTGGAGACTTCCGTCTGCCAGTCGGAGAAACCGAATGGCGTGTAGTTGATGATGATGTCTTCGTCCTTGACGCCCTTCGACTTCAGATAGGCTTCGAGGATCTTGTTGGTCGTGCGCGGATAGACATAGTCGGTGCCTTCGAGCACCCAGCGCTGCACGCCTTCGTTCTTCATCAGATAGTCGACAGCCGGGATCGCCTGCTGGTTCGGAGCGGCACCCGTATAGAAGACGTTGCGCTCGGACTCTTCACCCTCGAACTGCACCGGATAGAACAGGATCGAGTTCAATTCCTTGAACACAGGCAGAACCGACTTGCGCGACACCGAGGTCCAGCAGCCGAATACGGCCGAAACCTTATCCTTCTGGATCAGTTCGCGCGCCTTTTCGGCAAAGAGCGGCCAGTCGGAGGCGGGGTCGACGACGACGGGCTCGAGCTTCTTGCCGAGAACGCCGCCCTTCTTGTTCTGCTCGTCGATGAGCATCAACATGGCATCCTTGAGCGTCGTTTCCGAAATCGCCATGGTGCCGGAAAGCGAATGAAGCACGCCGACCTTGATGGTGTCGTCGGCAGCAAATGCGCCATGGAATGCGGTCGTGGACATGATGGCGCCAAGCAGCGCACTGGAGACGAGAGTCTTGAATTTCATCCGTAGTTCCCCTCTTTTTATCTGCTGCAACGGCCGGTAAACGAAGATTAACCGTTGCCTGCAGCGACTATCCGGCAGCCCTTGGGGAAACCACATACGTAATATGACGTAGACGCCGGGGCGAAATGTGCAGCTTTGGGCACCTTCATGCCCTTAAGCACCGTATCGATCCATGTTACGACATAGCCGGACTGCCGGAAGTACTATGGCGGGACGGTTGAAGGGCAAGCATGGCCGCGCGGCAACGCATCATTCCTGTGAGACGCGAGTATAATCGCTGGGTCGCGAACCAGACGCTGGAAGACTATGCCCTGCGTTTCACCGCCAAGAGCGCCCGGCAATTCTCCTCGCAGCGCATCTCGCAGACGGCGATCGGCGCCATTTCCTTCCTGGCGCTGGAGGCGATCGGCGGTACGATCACGCTCTCCTACGGCACGACCAATGCTTTCTATGCCATCATCGTCGCTAGCCTCGTCATGCTGGCGATCGGACTGCCGATCAGCCGCTATGCCATCCGCCACGGAGTCGATATCGACCTGCTGACGCGCGGCGCGAGCTTCGGCTATATCGGCTCGACCATCACCTCGCTGATCTATGCCAGCTTCACCTTCATGCTGTTCGCGATCGAGGCGTCGATCATGTCTGGCGCGCTGGAGCTGACGCTCGGCATACCCGTCTGGATCGGCTACATCATCAGCGCTGTCATGGTCATTCCGCTGGTCACCCACGGCGTGCGTCTCATCAGCCGGTTCCAGCTGCTGACGCAGCCCTTCTGGATCGTTCTCAACATCCTGCCCTTCGTCTTCATCGCCTTTTCCGACTGGGGCAAATTCGATCTCTGGCGTGCCTTTGCCGGTATTCACCACGCATCGAGTGCGCCGGGCAGCGCCGCCCCCTTCGATCTCGTCGAATTCGGCGCGGCTTCCGCCGTCATCCTGGCGCTGATGTCGCAGATCGGCGAACAGGCCGATTTCCTGCGCTTCCTGCCACCGGATGGGCATCGCAAATGGCGCCATCGCCTGGCGATCTTTCTGGCAGGCCCGGGCTGGGTGATCATCGGCGCGCCGAAGCTGCTCGCCGGCTCCTTCCTCGTCGTGTTGACACTCACCTCAGGCGTGCCCGCCGGTCACGCGGCAGACCCCGCCCAGATGTACCTGACCGCCTTCGGCTACATGATCCCCTGGCACAATGCCGCGCTGCTCTTGATGGCCGCTTTCGTCATGATCTCGCAGCTGAAGATCAACGTCATGAATGCCTATGCCGGGTCGCTTGCCTGGTCCAACTTCTTCTCGCGGCTGACGCACAGCCACCCCGGCCGCGTCATCTGGCTGGTCTTCAATGTCGCCATCGCTCTGCTGCTGATGGAGCTTGGCATCTACCGGCTGCTGGAGGAGACGCTCGGCATCTTCTCGATCATCGCCATGGCCTGGCTCTGCACGATTTCGGCCGATCTCTTCATCAACAAGCCGCTGGGGCTCGCACCCCCAGGCATCGAATTCAAGCGCGCCCATCTCTACGACATCAATCCGGTCGGCCTCGGCTCCATGGCGCTTTCGGCGACGATCTCGCTGATCGCCCATTTCGGCGCCTTCGGTGCGCTCGCCGCCTCGCTTGCGCCCTATATCACCCTGATCGTCGCGCTGATCGCCTCGCCGGCCCTCGCCTGGGCTACGAAGGGCAAATACTACCTTGCCCGCAAGCCGCGCCAGAGCTGGAAGAACCTCACCACCATCACCTGCTCGATCTGCGAACACCCCTTCGAGCCTGAGGATATGGCCTGGTGCCCGGCCTATGCTGCGCCGATCTGCTCGCTCTGTTGCTCGCTCGACAGCCGCTGCCACGACATGTGCAAGCCGAAGGCCCGGCTCAATACGCAGGTCGGCACCGTCGCCAAGGCCCTGCTACCCGAAACCGTTGTCGCAAAGCTCGCCACGCGGCTCGGTCGCTATGGCATCGCCGTCGCCATCTCGTTGACAGCAGTCGGCGCAATCCTGGCAATGATCGCCCATCAGGTCGGTGCCGCCTCGCCTGAAACGGCAGCGGTGGTCAACCGCACCATCTTCATCGTCTTTGCCGTCTTTGCTGTCATCGCCGGCGTCGTCTGCTGGTTCTATGTGCTGGCCCATGACAGCCGCGTCGTCGCCGAGGAGGAATCCTCGCGCCAGAACACGCTGCTCCTGAAGGAAATCTCCGCACACAAGAAGACGGACGCCGCCCTGCAGAGCGCCAAGGAAGTGGCCGAAGCGGCAAACCGCGCCAAGAGCCGCTATGTCGTCGGCCTCAGCCACGAATTGCGCACGCCGCTCAATGCCGTGCTCGGCTATGCGCAGATCCTGGAGCGCGACGAGACCATTCCTGTGCCGCGCCAATCCTCTTTGAAGGTCATTCGCCGCAGCGCCGAGCATCTGTCCGGCCTGATCGACGGGCTGCTTGATATATCGAAGATTGAGGCCGGCCGTCTGCAGGTCTATTCCAACGAGATCAACATTCACGATTTCCTCGACCAGATCGTCGACATGTTCAATCCGCAGGCGCAGGCGAAGGGGCTGGCCTTCATCCACGAACGCTCAGCCGCCCTGCCAGACTATGTCCGCACCGACGAGAAGCGCCTGCGGCAAATCCTCGTCAACCTGCTTTCCAACGCCATCAAGTTCACCGATGCCGGCAGCGTCCGCTTCGAGATCGGCTATCGCAATCAGGTGGCGACCTTCACCGTTTCGGACACCGGCCGCGGCATTGCCGAAAAGGATCTGACCCGCATCTACGAGCCCTTCCAGCGCGGCGAGGCCGATAGCGTAAGGCCAATGCCAGGCCTCGGCCTCGGCCTGACCATCACACGACTGCTCACGAATACGCTCGGCGGCGAGATCTCCGTCGCAAGCGAGAAGGACAAGGGCTCCACCTTCAAGGTGCGCCTGATGCTGTCGGCCGTGCTTCGCCCGATGAAGCCGCCGCCGCAGGAGCAACGTGTCGTCGGCTATGAAGGTCCGCGCCGCACCGTCGTCGTCGTCGACGACAACGAGGATCATCGCGAGCTGATGCGCGAGGTGCTGTCGCCACTCGATTTCATCGTGCTGACGGCTGCCGGTGGCCCCGATTGCCTGACCTTGATCGAGGGTATCAAGCCGGATCTCTTCCTGGTCGATATCTCCATGCCCGGCATGAACGGTTGGCAGCTCGTGTCGCGGCTGAGAGAAAGCGGCCAGAAGGCACCGATCCTGATGCTGTCAGCCAATATCGGCGATGCCGCCGCCGCGACCGACAGCGACGACAGCCACAACGACGCCATCTCCAAGCCGATCGACATCCGCCAGCTTCGCGACAAGCTTGCGCTGCATCTCGGCCTGAAATGGACCTATGCCGACGCTTCCGCACCGGTAGCACCGAAACCGCCGCCGCCGTTGAAGAGCCCGGGGATAGAGCATGTGCGCGAATTGATGCGGCTCGGCGAGATTGGCTATATCAGGGGCATAGAGGCCAAGCTTGCCGATCTCGCCAAGCTGGATGAAAATCAGCCCTTCACCGACGCCATGCGCGCTCACGTCCAGGCCTTCGATCTCGGCGGCTTCCTGAATGCGCTGCACGCCTTCGACACTGAAAAGGTAGACCAGATTGGTTGAGACCACCCTGCCCCGCGATATAGTCTTGCTGGTGGACGACTCGCCGGAAGCGCTCGGCTTCCTGACCGATGCGCTCGAACAATCCGGCTTCTCGGTGCTGATCGCGACGTCCGGATCGGCGGCGCTGAACATTGTCGAGCGCATCACACCGGACCTCATCCTGCTCGATGCCGTCATGCCGTCCATGGATGGTTTCGAGACTTGCCGCCGTCTGAAGGCCAATGCTGGCATCGCCCAGATCCCGGTCGTCTTCATGACGGGCCTGACCGAGACCGAGCATGTCGTGCATGCGCTGGAATCGGGCGGCGTCGATTATCTCACCAAGCCGATCAACATCGACGAGCTGCGCGCCCGTATCCGCGTTCACCTGCGCAATGCCCGCTCCGCCCAGAGCGCCCGCGTGGCCCTCGATGCCGCCGGCCGTCATCTTCTCGCGGTTAAGGGTAATGGTGCGATCCATTGGTCGACGCCGCAGGCAACGCGCCTCATCAACGCCGCTACCGGCAGCGACGACGGCCTTGACCTCGCCTCGAAGCACATTGCGGCCTTCATGCTTGAACGCGAACGGCTGGGCCCGGCGCGCGACAACATCGTCTCCATCAGCAATGGCAGCCAGGCCGCCCTGCAATTCGCCTTCCTCGGCGCCATCGGTGCTGACGAATACCTGTTTCGCCTGACAGCAACCAATCAACGCGCCGACGACGAAATCCTGCGCCAGCATTTCTCGCTGACGCAGCGCGAATCCGAAGTGCTGCTATGGATCGCCAAGGGCAAGTCCAACCGCGATATCGGCGAAATCCTCGGCCTGTCCGCCCGCACGGTGAACAAGCATCTCGAGCAGATCTACGTGAAGCTCGGCGTGGAAAACCGCGCGTCCGCCGCCGTCAAAGCGGCCCATGCGCTGCATGAAGTCTAAGCCGCTGAAGGACGACCGAATTCAGACCACGCGGTCCGGCGGCTCTCGTCCCGCAAAGAAGGCGGTAATATTGTCCACCACCTTCATCCCCATGGCCGTACGCGTCTCTTCCGTCGCGCTGCCGAGATGCGGCAGAAGCACGACATTATCCAGCGCCCGCAGCCGCTCCGGCACATGCGGCTCCGCCTCGTAGACGTCGAGACCGGCACCGCGGATCGTGCCCTGCTCCAGCGCCGATATCAGCGCCGTCTCATCCACGACATCGCCACGCGCGGTGTTGATCAGGAAGGCACCCGGCTTCATCCTCGATAGACGGGCGGCATTCATCAGATGCCGGTTTTCGGCGCCGCCGGGGCAATGCAGGGAGACGAAATCGGAAACCTCAAGCACCTCCTCCACGGTCTGCAGCTGCATGGCGCCATAGCGCGCGGCTTCCATCGGATCGATGGCGGAGCGATTGTAGAAGACGACATCCATGCCGAAGCCGAAGTGGCAGCGCTGGGCGAACGCCCTGCCGATCCGGCCAAAGCCGATGATGCCGACGGTCTTGCCGGTGACCTTGGTGCCGACCAGATGCGTCGGCCGCCAACCGGTCCAGGCCCCGGCACGCACTTCCCGCTCGCCTTCGCCACCGCGCCGCGCGACGGACAGCAAGAGCAGCATGGCGATATCGGCGGTGCAATCGGTGAGTACGCCCGGCGTATTGGTGACGACGATGCCTTTCGCCTTGGCCGCGGCAACGTCGATGTGGTTGAAGCCGACGCCGAAATTGCCGAGGATCTTCGTGCGGATCGCACCCCCCTCGAAAAGCGCAGCCGGAAGCTTGTCGGAGACGGTCGGCAGAACCGCATCGTAGGCGAGCAAGGCCTCCCGCAGCTGCGCCGCATCGAGCGCGATATCATCCTTGTTCAGCGTGACATCGAAACGCTCGGAAAGCGCCGCCTCCACCGCAGCGGGCCAGCGACGGGTTACGAGAATACGGGGTCTGGTCATGCTGCTCATCCTCCTGCCGAATACCGGGCAGACTTAAAGCAGGTCGGTGGCGAAGGAAATGGCGATCCGCGGCCAGCACATATGAAAAAGCCCGGCCGATGGCCGGGCTTCCAGTATCACGCGGTTGCCGGCAAGCCGGTAACCCGATGATTACTTTTCGATTTCGGCGTAGTTGTACTTGCCGTCGGCACCCTTGGACCACTTGTACATGACATAGTCCGGACGGGTGATGTCGCCCTTTGCATCGAAGCCGAGATCGCCGATGGCGGTCTTGAACGGGCCCTTTGCCTTCATCGCATCGGCAACTGCCATTGGATCATTGGAGCCGGCAGCCTTGGCAGCGGCGGCAATGACCTGCAGAGCAGAGTACGAATACAGCGTGTAGCCTTCCGGCTCATAGCCGGCAGCACGGAACTTGGCGACCAGATCGGCGGAAGCCGGGTTCTTGCGCGGATCCGGAGAGAAGGTCATCAGCGTGCCGTCAACAGCGTCGCCAGCGATCGAAGCAAGTTCGTTCGAGACGATACCATCACCGGACATGAAGTGAGCCTTGACGCCCTGGTCGGCCATCTGACGCATGATCAGGCCGGCTTCAGTGTGCAGACCGCCGTAATAGACGAAGTCGACGCCAGCCTGCTTCATCTTCGCGATGAGGGCCGAGTAGTCCTTGTCGCCGGGGGTGATGCCTTCATAGAGAACTTCCGTCACGCCAGCGGCGTTGAGGTTCTTCTTGGTTTCGTCGGCAAGGCCCTGGCCGTAAGGAGTCTTGTCGTGAACGACGGCAACCTTGGCGCCCTTGAAGTTGTCGGCGATGTACTTGCCGGCAACTGCACCCTGCTGGTCGTCACGACCGCAGGTACGGAAGGTGTTCCAGAGGCCGCGCTCGGTAAACTGCGGATTGGTGGAAGCCGGGGTAACCTGCAGGATGCCGTTTTCGGCGTAAACTTCCGAAGCCGGAATGGAAACGCCCGAGTTGAAGTGACCGACAACAAACTTGACGCCGTCAGCGACGAATTTGTTGGCGACGGAAACACCCTGCTTGGCGTCGGAGACGTCGTCGCCGAGTTCGATCTTGATCTTTTCCCCGTTGATGCCGCCGGCTGCGTTGATATCGGCAGCAGCCTGTTCGGCACCCTTCTGAAGCTGGGCGCCAAACGTAGCATTCGCGCCCGTCAAGGGACCACCAACGCCGATAATGATGTCGGCCTTCGCAACGCCAGCGAATGCGATCATCGCCGACAAAGCCACTGCCGACAGAAGAGACTTCTTCATATTGTTACTCCCAATTTTTAAGCGGGTTCCTTTTGATTTACCCTGCGCGATACCCACCAATCATCACGCCGGTAACGCTTGTATTCCGAAGTTTGGAGGCACGATCATGTCATAGGCTTTTTGTTTTTATGAGACAGGATCATGCCACTTCTGAATGCAGACTGTGCCTAGTTTAAGCAGACTGTCAATTCTTCTTCTTCCACGAAAAGGCCGAGGTCTTTTCATAGAGCCAGTAATAATTATTCACCATCTGATCGGTACGTCGATACCGATATGCCGCCGTCGCGAAAACGAGCAGAAGAACGACGTCGATGATGTAGATCGTCAGATCGAACACCGGCCCGTTGAACAGCGCATGGTGCAGGAATTGCAATCCGAGGCCGATCAGGAAGCTGTAGATGACAACCAGCGGATAGGAGTCCCAATTGGACGCCACGGCGCGCCCTGCGCGCCAGGCGGTCCAGAATCCGAGGATGACGATGATCGCGCGGATGACCAGGCGGCCGCCGGTATCGCTGTCGAAGAGAAGTCCCTGCATGTCAAATTCTCCGCGGAACGGGGCTCAATGATGCCCGCCTTCAAGATAGGCGGCGCGCACTTCCGGATTGGCAAGCAATTCCCTGCCAGAGCCGCTCATCGTCACCCGGCCGTTGACCATCACATAGGCGCGGTCGGAAAGCTTCAGCGCCGCAAAGGCATTCTGCTCGACCAGGAACACCGTCAGCCCCTGCGTCTTGTTCAAGACCTTGATGGCTTCGAAGATGCCCTTGATGATCAGCGGTGCAAGACCCAGTGACGGCTCATCCAGCAGCAGCAGCTTCGGACGCGCCATCAGCGCACGGCCGATCGACAGCATCTGCTGCTCGCCGCCGGAAAGCGTACCGCCGCGCTGCGACTGGCGCTCCTTCAGACGCGGGAAAAGCGTGAAGATCTTCTCGACGTCCTCGTTGAAGTATTTGAGCTTGTCGAGGCTCGCGCCCATCTGCAGGTTTTCATAGACCGTCATGCGCGGAAAGATGCGGCGGCCTTCAGGCGACTGGGCGATGCGAAGCCGGGCAATTTCGTGTGTCGGCATGCGCGTAATATCGCGTCCGTCGAATGTGACGGTGCCGCTGCGCGCCTGCGGCGTGCCGCAGATCGTCATCATCAGCGTCGACTTGCCGGCACCGTTCGCACCGATCAGGCTAACGATCTCGCCGCTGTTGACTTCGATATCGACACCGGCAAGCGCGCGGATATTGCCGTAATAAGTCTCAACACCCGCGACTTTCAGAAGTGGTTCGCCCGCCATCAATGTTCACCCTCTTGGAGGTGTTCGACTTCGGCAATCACCTCTTCCACTTCTTCATCCTCGACACCCAGATAGGCCGCGATCACCTTCGGATCGTTCTTCACCTCATCGGGCGTACCATCGGAGATCTTCTGCCCATATTCGAGCACGATGACATGGTCGGAGATTTCCATGACCACCGACATGTCATGCTCGATCAGCAGGATCGATGTACCCGTATCCTTGCGGATGCTGCGCAGAAACTCGTTGAGAACAAGAGATTCGCGTGGGTTGAGACCGGCGGCCGGCTCGTCCAGGCAAAGCAGCTCCGGGCCTGTGCACATGGCGCGGGCGATTTCCAGGCGGCGCTGGGCGCCGTAGGAAAGATCGCCGGCCGGATCATCGGCCCGATCGATGAGATCGGCCTTTTCGAGCCAGAAGCGCGCCAGTTCGATGGCATTCTTGGCCTCAGAGCGATAGCGGCCGATGCCGAGCAGCCCGAGGATCGTATAGCCGGACGCGCGCATGAGCTTGTTATGCTGCGCGACCAGCAGGTTTTCGAGCACGGTGAGGCCCGAAAACAGACGGATGTTCTGGAAGGTGCGCGCAACCTTGGCTTCGCGGGTAATCCGGAAGTCGGGAAGGCGTTCCAGGAGATAATCCTTGCCGCTGTTCTGGTTGAGCGTGATCATGCCCATCGTCGGCTTGTAGAAGCCGGTGATGCAGTTGAACACGGTCGTCTTGCCGGCGCCGTTCGGTCCGATCAATGCGGTGATATCGCCGCGCTTTGCCGAAAAGGAAAGATCGTTGATCGCCATCAGGCCACCGAACCGCATCGACAGGTGATCGACCTTCAGCAAGGTGTCGCTGGGGGGTGTGGTCACAGCGTTCATCAGCCGTGGCCCTCCTTGGTAAAGCTGCCGGAGACGGTTTTCCGCTCCTTGAGGAAAGCGGTCGGCTCACGCGTGCCAACGAAACCGCGCGGCTTGATGATCATCACGACCACCATGGCGAGGCCGAAGATCAGCATGCGGTAGAGTTCCGGCGTGAAATCCGGTCCGAAGCCAGGGATGATCGTCGTATCGCCGAAGACCAGACCGGTTTTCAGGAAATCCATGTCGCGCAGCAATTCCGTGCCGCCAACCATGGCGATCGCGGCAATGGCGATGCCCTTCAGCGAGCCCATGCCGCCGAGAACGACGATGGCAAGAATGACCGCCGATTCCAGGAAGACGAAGGATTCCGGTGATACGAAGCCCTGACGGGCGGCGAAGAAGGAGCCGGCAAAGCCGCCGAACATCGCGCCGGTGGCGAAAGCCGTCAGCTTCGTCGTCACCGTATTGATGCCGAGCGAGCGGCAGGCGATCTCGTCTTCACGCAGTGCTTCCCAGGCACGTCCGATCGGCATGCGGCGCAGCCGGATCGTCACATAGGCCGTCAGCATGCAGAGCGCCAGGATGACGTAGAAGAGGAAGATCTTGTACCAGGCCGACGAGATCGGCAGGCCGAAGCTGCGGACGAAGTTGTGCGGATCCTTCATATCGAAGCTATAGAGGCCGAACAGCGATGCTTTCGTGATGTTGGAAATCCCGAAGCTGCCCCTCGTCACATCGGTCCAGTTCGTCAGGACGATGCGGATGATTTCACCAAAGGCCAGCGTCACGATCGCCAGATAGTCTCCGCGAAGGCGCAGCACCGGGAAGCCGAGCACCATGCCCCAAATACCGGCAAAAATGCCGGAGAGCGGCAGCAGGATCCAGAAGGACAGACCGAAATGCGTCGACAGCAGCGCGTAGGAATAGGCGCCGACGGCATAGAAGGCGACATAGCCGAGGTCGAGCAACCCCGCCAGACCGACAACGATATTCAGTCCCCAGGCCAGCATCACGTAGATGAGGATCTGGATGCCGAAGTTGTCGACATAGGTCAGCGATCCCTGCGGGCCGAAGAGCGCCAGCGCCAGCATCGGATAGATGAGCAGGAAAACCAGCGCCATCAGGTTGAAATTCTTACCGACAAACCCCCGCTCGGCCACGACTGGCGCGGCCTTGGCCTTCTCGGCTTTTCTCGCATCCAGAATGGGCTGCACGAAAACCGTCATCACGAAGCGGCCAGCCGCTGCGATGGCGACGATGGAGGCCAGCAGCCCCCAGCGTTGAACGATGATCAGCTTGTTGTCGATATTCTGATCGGTCTTCAAGCCGATGTAGAGAACGAACATGCCAAAGGCGATAAGCGCGGTCCAGAG
Organism: Rhizobium sp. AC27/96; assembly: GCF_001692325.1. Taxonomy (GTDB): domain Bacteria; phylum Pseudomonadota; class Alphaproteobacteria; order Rhizobiales; family Rhizobiaceae; genus Rhizobium. The sequence goes on from NZ_LXKN01000075.1 coordinate 126,105, forward strand.
GGCGTCCGTAATCCCCTTCTGGACAAGACCGGAAGCGGTCTTGCCTGCAACGACGTTTGAATCTGCCATGGCGTTATACCTTTTCGACTTCCGGCCGCCCGAGAATACCGGTTGGCTTGAAGATCAGAACGAAAGCAAGGATGCCGAATGTCGCGACATCCTTATACGCGATGGGGAAATTGCCTGACCAGAACGACTCGATGAAGCCGATCATCAAGCCGCCAAGGACGGCCCCCGGCAGCGAACCGATGCCGCCGAGAACGGCCGCGGTGAACGCCTTGACACCCGGCGTGAAGCCATCCGTGAAATTGGCGACGCCATAATACATCAGGTACATCGTGCCGGCGACGGCAGCGAGTGCGGCGCCCATGATGAAGGTGACGGAAATGGTGCGGTCGACATTGATGCCGAGGAGCGCCGCCATCTTGCGATCCTGCTCGGTGGCACGCTGGGCGCGACCAAGCGCCGTCTTGTTGACCAGATACCAGAAGGCAGCCAGCAGAACGACGGTGATGATGAAGATGATGATCTGCTTCAGGGACAGCGAGACTGCGCCGAAGTTGTAGACATCACCCACCAGCGTCGGGATCGGCTTGTTGCGCGGGCCCTGTGCGACCTGAATGAAGTTCGACAGCACGATCGACATGCCGATTGCGGTGATCAGCGGCGCCAGCCGGAAGGATCCACGCAGCGGCCGATAGGCAATGCGTTCGATCACCCAGTTCCAGAGGCTCGTCATCAGCATTGCGACGATGAGCATCACCAGAAGCAAAACCGCGACCGGCAAGCCGGCGAAGAGCGAAACGAGAACCAGATAAGTGATGAGAGCGGCGAAGCCACCGAGCATGAAGACATCACCATGGGCAAAATTGATCATGCCGACGATGCCGTAAACCATGGTGTAACCAATGGCGATCAGGCCATAGATAGACCCGAGAGTCAGCCCGTTTAGGAGCTGCTGGATGAAATAATCCATATGTCATTTCCCCTGGATGTGGCGTCAATCGACCACATCTCTTATTACTTTAGGGTCTCCTTCAAGAGGGCCCGTGGGCGAGATTCCATACCGCTTTCGAAAGAAATGTGAAGCCAAAAAGGCAAGAAATTGACAAATTCTTTTCAAATCGCTGTGCGCTGACCTAAATCCGGCCAAAAATGACAGAAAAACGGCATCCACTGGCTCAAAAATAGCCAAAATAATTGAGCGGGAATTTTGCATTGAAGAGTTTTTCTCAGTGGCAGGCCCTCTGCGGGGCCTGCCAGCTCGTCTCGAACGGCACTCAGGCGCGCATGCGCGCCCCGTCCGCATCGAACAGCGGGTCAACCTGCGGCCTTGCCGGCAGGATTTCGCCGAGCAGCTCTATCGACCAGCCCTGCGCCTCATCGGCGATTTCCTTCGGCACGTAGCCGACGGCGACTGAAAGACCGGAGGCATGGGCATAACCGCCCGACGTCACCCAGCCGCAGACCGCGCCGTTGTGATAGATCGGCTCATCGCCGATGACATCGGCATCCTTGGCCGCCAGGATGAAGGTACGCAGCCGTAGCGCGCCGCCTTCCGCCTTCTCCTTGGCCGCCGCTGCCTTGCCGATGAAATCGGCCGGCTTGGACAGCGCCACGAATCGGCCAAGCCCGGCCTCCAGCGGCCCGTAGAGCGGCCGGTATTCACGAGACCAGCTGCCATAGGATTTATCGAGCCGCAGCGCATTCAGCGCCCGGAGGCCGAAGAGCCGTATGCCGAATTCGGCGCCCTCTTCCATCAGGAGGTCGAAGATGTAACGCTGATGTTCGGGCTTCATCCAAATCTCATATCCCAGGTCACCGGTATAGGAGACACGCCCGACGATCGCCGACGCCATGCCGAGATCCATGCGCCGGATGGACATGAAGGGGAAAGCCTCGGTCGAAAGATCCTGATGCGTCAGCTTCTGCATCAGCTTGCGGGCATTGGGACCGGCAATCGACAGGCCGAGAAGCGAAAGGCCCAGCGCCTGAAGCTCGACCGAGCCATCCTTGGGCAGCAGGCCTTCGAACCAGCGCATGTGATAGGCTTCCGCGATGCCGGAGCCGATGAGGAGGAAATCGCCCTCGCCGAGCTTCGCCAGCGTGAAATCGCCAATGAGCTTGCCATCATGCTTCAGCATCGGCGCCAGCGTCATGCGACCGATCGCGGGAATGCGGCAAGTCAGCAGATTGTCGAGGAAAGCTTCCGCGCCCGGTCCCTTGACCGAATATTTGGCAAAGCCCGAGGTCTCCATGAGGCCCAGGCTGTCGCGCACCGCCTTCGCCTCGGCGCCAACGACATCGAAGTCGTTCGAGCGGCGCCAGGAGAATTGATCCTCTTCGCCCTTCGGAGCGAACCACAAGGCCTGCTCAAGACCGTAGTAGGCGCCGAACACGCCGCCGGCCTCCTTGAGCTTGTCGTAGATCGGCGTCGTCAGCAGCGGACGGGCGGCCGGCAATTCCTCGTTCGGATAGCGGATCGAGAAGCGTCGCGCATAGTTTTCGCGCACCTTGGCATTGGTATAGGCAAGGGTCGCATAGTCGCCGTAGCGCGAGACATCCATGGCGAAGACGTCGAAGCCCGGATCGCCGTAGATCATCCAGTTGGCGAGCGCCAATCCGACACCACCACCCTGGCTGAACCCGGCCATGACCGCGCAGGCCGACCAATAATTCCTCAAGCCGCGCACCGGGCCGACGAGCGGGTTACCATCCGGCGAGAAGGTGAAGGGGCCGTTGATGATCTTCTTGATGCCGGCATTGTTGAAGGCCGGGAAATGGCGGAAGCCGACTTCCAGCTCAGGCGTGATGCGCTCAATATCCTCGGCCAGCAGCTCATGGCCGAAATCCCACGGCGTCGTCACCGGCGACCACGGACGACATGCCTTTTCATAGGTGCCCATCAGCATGCCCTGCCGCTCCTGGCGCAGATAGATCTCGCCATCGAAGTCGACGCAGTGCATCAGCTCCTTGCCCGTCGTCTTGTTGAAGTCGATGACCTCGGGCATGTCCTCGGTGATCAGATACATGTGCTCCATGGCAAGCACGGGAAGCTCGAGCCCGACCATGCGGCCGACTTCACGCGCCCATAGGCCGGCAGCGTTGACGACATGCTCGGCAATGATCTCGCCCTGGTTGGTGATGACGCGCCAGGAGCCGTCCTCGCGCTGCACCAGCTCTTCTACCTTGGTATGCAGATAGATATCGGCGCCGTTCTTCTTCGCCGAGCGGGCATAGGCATGCGTGGTGCCATAGGGATCGAGATGGCCTTCGACGGGGTCGTAGAGAGCGCCGACGAATTGGTCGGGGTCGAGAAGCGGCATCATCTCATGCGCTTCCTTCGGCGTCAGCAGCGTCGCCTCAAGACCATTGTAACGGCCCTTGGCGAGAATGGATTTCAGCCAGTCGAAACGCTGTGGTGTAGCGGCCAGCATCAGGCCGGAAGTCAGGTGCAGGCCGATGTCCTGGCCGGAATACTCCTCGATCTCCTTGTAGAGTTCGACCGTATATTTCTGCAGCTTGGCAACGTTTGGATCGCCGTTGATCGTATGCATGCCACCGGCGGCGTGCCAGGTCGATCCGGATGTCAGCTCGGAGCGCTCCAGCAACACGACATCCTTCCAGCCGAATTTCGTCAGGTGATAGAGCACCGAACATCCGACGACACCGCCACCGATGACGACGACCTTGGCATGGCTTTTCATCTAGGAATCCCCTGTTTTCGGTACGAAGCCGCCGAGTGTCTTCCCGCGCGACCGACCGCATTTGAGACCGAACCTAGAGACTATCCGGGTGACCAAATAGCCCGAACTGCGAAACCGATATGTCTGTTTGCGCCATCGCAATTGTTCGGATCGCGCCATCGCCTATTGGCGACGCAAGCCGGTCGGCCAATCATTGGAACTGCCGCAGCATAGGGCTTTCAGTCGGCGAAACCGGCCGTCAGGGCAAACTCGCGCCCCATCTCCATGATCTCCTCGAACACGCTGCCGGCATAGGAGCGCGGCACGATGATTTCGAAGCTGTCAGCGCCGGTGCGGGTAACATTGGCGCTGACATGGCAGCACAACATGCTTGCCGATTGCCCTTCGGCGAAGACCTGAGGATGCAGGTCGACGGCCACGCATTTCGCCAGGATACGACGAACGCTGGGGCCGGAAATACGAAGCAGCACGCGACCATCGCTCTGCTCGAAAAAGGAAACACGGGCAGCGTCGAGCAGAAAGAGATCGCGCGCCACGCTGTCGGCACCAAGCGTCTCGGACACGACGAGCCATTCCCGCGGCCCGACGCTGCGAACCGAAACGTCGTCGATCGCCTTCAGGCCGGCCAGAACCCATCCCTCCTCGCCGGCTTTCCCAAGCACGGAAAAGATGGCCGGCTTGCGCACGACGGCGAGATGATTCGGATTGGCGGCAGCCTCGAAGCCGGAAATGTGATCTTCCAGCACATGTCTGTTTTGATATGCCACGCTCATCAATCCCTCATCCGAGAAGCTTCTTATTGTCCGGATCGATGAAGACGGGGCTGCAAACCTCAGCCGCGACTTCCTCGCCGCGCAATCCGTCCCACACGACCACATGTTCACCGATCCGTTCGCGGCCCGACTTGAGGAAAGCCAGCGCGATGGAATGACCGAGTGTGGGCGAGAAGCAGACCGAGGAAACATGGCCCTGATCGTTCACTGTCGACGGCCTTGCGCCCTCCTTCAGCAGATGCGCGCCGGCGTGGATTTCCTTCGTCGTGTCGAGCGGCTTCAGGCCGACGAGCTGCCCACGATCGGCGGCCGTGAGGCCGAAACGCGTAGACAGCCGTTTGCCGATAAAGTCCGGCTTATGCGCCGACATCATTTTTCCAAGGCCGACATCGTCGGGCGTCGTGCGGCCATCCAGCTCGTTATGGGTGACGTGACCCTTCTCGATGCGCAGCACGTTGAGGGCTTCGACGCCATAGGCGCAGATGCCATGTGCCTTGCCGGCCTCCATGATCGCATCCGCCACTGCCTCGCCATAGCCGGCGGGAACCGCAAGCTCGTAAGCAAGCTCGCCGGAGAAGGATATGCGGAACAGGCGCGCCTTGAGGCCGCCCTTCAGCATGACTTCGGCGGCAGCGAGGAACGGGAAGAACGCGTCTGAAATGTCGTCCTCGATAATCTGTTCCAGCACCAGTCGCGCCTTCGGCCCGGCAATCGCCATCTGCGCCCATTGATCGGAGGAGGAGACGAAGCGAACGTCGAGCTGCGGCCACAGCGTCTGCGCGCAGAATTCCATATGCGTCATCACCTCGCCGGCCATCGCGGTCGTGGTGGTAAGGAAGAAATGATCGGGCGTCAGCTTGCTGGTGGTGCCGTCATCGAAAACGATGCCGTCCTCCCGCAACATCAAGCCGTAGCGCGCCTTGCCGATCGGCAGCTTCAGGAAGGCGTTGGAATAGAGGCGATTGAGAAACTCCGCCGCATCCTTGCCGAAGACCTCGATCTTGCCGAGCGTCGACACATCACAAAGGCCGACATTGTTGCGGACGTTCAGAACCTCGCGGTCGACGCTGTCGCGCCAGCCCTTTTCGCCCGGTCGTGCGAACCAGGACGAGCGATACCAGAGACCAGCCTCGACGAAGGTCGCTCCATTCTTCTTCGCCCAGCCATGCAGCGGCGATTCCCGCACCGGCTGTGCGTGCTTGTCGCGCGCGGTGCCGGCAAGTGCACCGAAGGAAACCGGCGTATAGAACGGCCGGAATGTCGTCGTGCCGACGGCTGCGGGGCTGACGCCGCGCATGCCGGCGATGATGCCGGCAGCGTTCACATTGCCGAGCTTGCCCTGGTCGGTCGCCATGCCGCTGGTCGTATAGCGCTTGGCGTGCTCGACATGGCCGAAGCCTTCGCGCAGGGCAAGGCCCAGATCCTTGGTATGGACGTCGTTCTGATAGTCCACGAACGCCTTGTCCTTGGCGCCGGGCACATGCCAGATCGCAGCGAAGGACGGATCGTAATCGCCTTCGACCTCGGGCGCATCCGCGGCATGAACGGTCTTGCCGAGGCTTTCGACGACCCGCTTTGCCTTTGCCGCCCCATCGGCGAGACAGCCGGAAATGCTATCGATGCCCGCGGCCGACCCGGCAATCTCCAGTTCGCCGCCGACGGTCGGCGCCATGAATGCCTGGCTTTCGTCCGACCAGACCGGCTTCGCACCGCGCTGGCAGGCAAGATGAATGATCGGCGACCAGCCGCCTGATATGGCAAGCGCATCGCAGGCAATCAGTTCATCGAGGCCGCCACGATCGGCAAGGACGCCGCTGATGCGGTATTTGCCCTTGGTCGCGTGAACGCTCGCGCCGTGCACGACGCGGACATCCAGCGGCGCGACATCGGAAGATGCAGGCCGCGTATCCAGGATCGCGGAAATCTCGACGCCCGCAGCGGCAAGATCGAGCGCGGTGCGGTAGCCCGAGCCACCATTGGTGAAGACGGCGACTTTCTGACCCGCAACGACGCCATAGCGATTGAGATAGCTGCGCATGGCGCCGGCTATCATCACGCCCGGCAGATCGTTGCCGCCAAAAACCAGCGGACGTTCCTCGGCACCTGAGGCAAGAATGGCGCGCTTGGCGGCGATACGCCACAAACGCTCGACCGGCAGGTCGGGCGACGGCATCGCTACATGCTTCTGCACCTTCTCGACTGCGCCGAAGACATTGCCGTCATACCAGCCGAAGACGGTCGTACGCGGCATCACCGTCACATTTTCGAGGCTTTGCAATTCCTCAAGCGTCGCCTGCACGAAGACATCGGCCGCCACGCCATCGATCGAGACCTTTTCCGACAGCAGTGAACCGCCAAGACGAAAGCCCTCATCGGCGAGGACGACGCGCAGACCGGCACGCGCCGCGGTCAGCGCCGCCATCAAACCGGCCGGACCCGAACCGATGACCAACAGGTCGCAATGCGCCCAGGCCTTCTCATAGCGGTCGGGATCGGCCTGCATGACGGCCTTGCCAAGACCGGCGGCGCGCCTGATTACCGGCTCATAGACCTTCTCCCAGAAGGCGGCGGGCCACATGAATGTCTTGTAGTAGAAACCGGCGCCGAGGAACGGCGACAGCAGGCTGTTCACCGAGCCAAGATCGTATTTCAGCGAAGGCCAGCGGTTCTGGCTGACGGCGCTCAGGCCCTGATAGAGCTCGGCGACGGTGGCGCGCGTATTCGGCTCGGTGCGGCCATCCTTGCCGATGGTGACAAGCGCGTTGGGCTCGGCCGAACCTGCTGTCAGGATGCCTCGTGGCCGGTGATATTTGAAGCTGCGGCCGACGAGCAGCTGGTCGTTGGCAAGAAGAGCGGCGGCGAGCGTATCGCCCTCCAGGCCCTTCATATCCTTGCCGTCGAATTTGAAGGAAAGCGGGCGGCTGCGATTGACCAGGCCGCCGGTCGAAAGACGATAGGCCGTCATTGCGCCGCCTCCTTCGCCCTGTCTTCCGCATCGGTGACGGAAAAGATCTCGTGGGTGATATTGCTGCGATCGACCACCAGCCAGCGGCGGCAGCCGGCCGCGTGGTGCCAATATTCCAGAATCCGGCCGCGCTCGTTATCGCGGATATGGACATAGCGATGCCAATCCTCATCCGGAGCCGACGGAGCCGGACGGGTGACGGAGGCGCCGCGAATGGAGAATTCTTCCTTCGGTCGCACGCCGCAATGCGGGCAGTTGATCAAGCTTGCCATTGGTATCGTGCCCTCAATGCAGGTTCGGCTGCGGACCCTTGCCGCTTTCGTCAATCGCGAAACCGCGCTCGAAACGGTCAAGGCGCAGAAGGCGGCTGACTTCATGGCTTTCGCCCTTGGCGATCAGATGCGCGAAGCAGAAGCCCGAGGCCGGCGTCGCTTTGAAGCCACCATAGTTCCAGCCGCAATTCAGATAGAGATTGTCGATCGGCGTGCGGTCGATAATCGGCGAGCCATCCATGCTCATATCCATGACGCCGCCCCAGGTGCGCAGCACGCGCGTCCGCGACAGGCCGGGAATGAGCGATACGCCCTCCTCCATCGTATGCTCGACGGTGGCGAGGTTTCCGCGCTGGGCATAGGAGCTGTAGTAGTCGATATCGGCCCCGAAGACCAAGCCACCCTTGTCCGACTGCGAGATATAGAAGTGTCCCGCGCCGTAGGTGATAACGTTGTCGATGATAGGCTTCAGCCCCTCGGAGACGAAGGCTTGCAGCACATGCGTTTCGATCGGCAGCTCCAGATCGGCCATATTGCCCAGGATCGAAGTGTGGCCGGCTGCCGCCAGCGCCAGCTTGTTGCAGCCGATGAAGCCGCGGTTGGTCTCGACGCCGGTGACGACGCCGTTTTCGCGGCGGATGCCGATTACCTCGCATTGCTGGATGAGATCGACGCCGCGACTATCGGCGCCGCGCGCATAGCCCCAGGCGACAGCATCATGGCGGGCCGTGCCGCCGCGCCGCTGGAGGAGGCCGCCGAGGATCGGAAAGCGGGCATGGTCGAAATTGAGGTACGGCATCATCCGACGCACCTGTTCACGGTTCAAAAGCTCCGCATCGACGCCGTGCATGCGCATGGCATTGCCGCGCCGCGCATAGGCATCGCGCTGTCCGTCCGAATGGAACAGGTTGACGATGCCGCGCTGCGAAACCATGGCATTATAGTTGAAATCCTGCTCCAACCCTTCCCAGAGCTTCATCGAGAATTCGTAGAACGGCTCGTTGCCCGGCAGGAGATAGTTGGAGCGGATAATCGTGGTGTTGCGCCCGACATTGCCGGAGCCGATATAGTTCTTTTCCAGCACGGCAACGTTGGTGATGCCGAATTCCTTGGCGAGATAATAGGCCGTCGCCAACCCGTGTCCGCCGGCGCCGACGATGATCACGTCGTAATGCGATTTCGGCTCCGGCGTCCGCCATACCGGCTGCCAATTGCGGTTGCCCGAAAACGCCTGTTTTAGAAGCTGATATGCCGAATATCGCATGCATTCATCCCGATACTACCCGGCCGCACATTCGCATATGCAATAAAAACGACAAGCCCTTTAAGGACGAAAAAGCTTCGCAAACAGAACATGTTCTTTTCCGAATGCGCAGACCTCACAGGCCTGAAGATTGTCTCTCAAACGACACGCATGCCCGTGGAAGGCGTCCAGGACAAGGCGAGGATGCAGAGCCTGGTTGCGAAATTTCTGTTCTGGCGCTAAGCCGGAAGCAGCCGGATTATTTGAGCTCTAAACTCTACCCTCGCGACTTCCTATCTATAGTGTCCGGAGACTTGAAGCGCGAATGTGGCGCGGAAGACGAACAGGCAATGCTTGCGACATTTGAAAAGGCGGCGCTCGAAGCAGGGAAGGCCATATTGGAGGTCTACCGTGCTGGCTACGCTGTTGCCGTGAAGCAGGACATGAGCCCCGTCACCCTCGCTGACGAGCGCGCCGAACATATCATTCTCGAACACCTTGCGCGGGATTTCCCGAATATTCCGGTTATCGCCGAGGAATCTGTGTCCGCCGGCAGGGTACCGGATGTTCGCGGCCACTCCTTTTTCCTGGTCGACCCCGTCGATGGCACGCGCGAATTCATCGAACATCGTGACGAATTCACCGTCAACATCGCCTATATCGAGAATGGCATTCCCGTCGCCGGCATCGTCTATGCCCCGGCCCTCGGAATAGCCTTTACCGGCGAGCCGGGCAGAGCCCGCAAGCTCGTCGTGGACGACCGTTTTGTCGTGACCGACCGCACCACCATTGCCGTGCGCGAGCGGCCGGTCAATCTGACCGCACTTGCCAGCCGTTGCAACAGCAACGCGAAGACGGAGAGTTTTCTGAGCGATAACGCAGTCTCCGCCTGCACCTCTATCGGCTCCTCATTGAAATTCTGTCTGCTTGCCGAAGGCAAGGCCGATGTCTATCCGCGTTTCGCCCGCACCATGGAATGGGACACGGCAGCCGGTGATGCCGTGTTGCGCGCCGCCGGTGGCGCTACCGTGACCGTCGACGGCGCGCCGCTCGCTTATGGCAAGATCGACCAGACCGGGGATAGCGACTTCGCCAACCCGCATTTCATCTGTTGGGGCGGAAAGAAAATCGGCCTTCCCGCATAGAAACGACTGTCGAGAAGCGGGATAATCTTCTCGTCTGGCGGGAAAGACATCGGGATTCTCGCCCCGAAAGCGTAAGTTTTCACTGACAAAAACTTATAGGACGGCTGCCGCATCCCCCTGAAATTGTGGCGATTAGCCGGCATTTTATCCGGTTGCATCAAAAGCAAATCAGTTGCCGGCCACACTCCTTAAAATTCTTAGCAAAGTCTTACTATGTGCTTAGGCAATTTTTAAATGTGGCAAGATAGAGTGCCTCTCGTGGTCTTGAGTGTGTGTAGAGAGTCCAATGACCGAAATGATACGTCCCCGAGTGAAGTATGTCATCGGCCCCGATGGCAGCCCGCTGACGATAGCAGACCTTCCGCCGCCGAATACGCGCCGCTGGGTCATTCGTCGTAAGGCAGAGGTTGTCGCCGCCGTGCGTGGTGGTTTGCTCAGCTTGGAAGAAGCCTGCGAACGTTATACGTTGACCGTCGAAGAGTTCCTCTCCTGGCAGTCGTCCATCAGCAGCCATGGCCTGGCCGGGCTGCGGACGACCCGCATACAGCAGTATCGCCACTGACAGTAGCAACAGCACTCCATTTTGTTTGAACTTGTATTCGGGCCTCTTCTCCCCATACGGGACAGAGGCCCGAATTGTTTTATCAGACAGTTCCAAGGCGGGTCGATCGGGTCTGCTGCGAAACATCCACTGCTTGCCGAATGGCATTCCCGATCCAGCCCTGCCGAGAGAACGCCGCGGCCAAATACCGTCATCGAAGCGCAGGTCTGGAACGACTATCCCCTCCCCGAAATTCGCCGGCATTGTGCTTCATGGCGTGAAATTGAGGAGTTGGCAGGCCGCGGAGCAAATGCAATCCTCGGCACCTGCAACAGGATCAGGGAGCGAGATCATGGATATTCGCAACGAAAACAACGCATCCGGCGGCCGCTATGTCGCAACCGTCGAGGGTCATGAGGCGGAAATGACATTTTCCCGCACCTCCCCGAAGCTGATTATCATCGATCATACCGGAGTGCCTGACGCTTTGCGCGGCAAGGGAGTCGGCCAGGCGCTGGCCGCTCACGCCGTCGAAGAGGCGCGGCGCGGCGGCTGGAAAATCATTCCGCTCTGCCCGTTTTTCAAGGCCCAGGCGCAACGTCACGATGACTGGCGCGACGTCATCAACTCGTAAGCGCTGACCGCGAACGCGACATCGCGTACGTACGAGTTCCACCGGCGCGGTGGCGCCGGTTCTTTCGATCCAGTGGATTGCGCAAAAGCCCCGCATGACCGGCCCTGTCACGGCCAGTCATGCGCGGCTTTCGTGTCGTTTTCGTCATCCCATACATTCCGAAGCTGAGCTTTGTGTCGGAATGGAATGACGCGGATCGAAACAAGACGACGCGTTTACGACCTCAGGCGCGCGCCCTTGCAGGGCCAGAACCATCACGCTCTTCGAGCGCTGCGGCCTTGGCATATTCCGCCTGCATGTCTTCAAGCGAGTGTTCCAACGCCTCTTCCTGAACCTGCAGTTCGCGGATCGACACCTGCAAGTTGTCCGCACGCTGGCGCGCGGCCTTGGCAAAGGTCGGGTAAGCGAAGTGGTTAGGGTCGGCAATGCCGGACTTTTTCTCTTCCAGCACGATCTGGCTTTCCAGATCTTTTGTCATACGGTCAAATTCCGCCATCATCATCTGCAATTGCTGCAGCTGACGGCGTTTTTCGTTCACCTGAAACTCTTTCAGGCGAACTAGGCTCTCACGTGACTTCATACGCATTACTCCCGTGATGCGAGACCCCGGCTCTCGATATTTCCGCCCGCCGAGCCGCTTTGACACGGCTTGGTTAAAAAAAATTACAGCGATCTTAATAAAAGCCTACCGCTGGTAACCTTTCGTTTACGGGCATCGTTAATGATAGGCGCAATGATTTAAGGCTCAGTAAATGTTTCGGTCGGAATTCGACATGTTTGCATTGATGAGTCAGATGAATCACTTGGCGTGAGTTCTTAACGCGATACTTTAGGAGTCGATTTTACTGATTGTCGTTGGAAAACAGTGCAATGGAAAAATTATTTAATAAATTCGATACGACTTGCCAGAGTGAATCAGAATTTGTTAACCATTACATGGCAGCTTCCAAATCAAGCAGTGATTTGATCGGTATCGCGTAAGGGGGCTGACGACCTTTCGGCGGCGGTAAAGGGGACAATTATGCGGGTTCTATTAATTGAAGACGACAGCGCGACAGCGCAGAGCATCGAATTGATGCTCAAGTCCGAAAGTTTCAACGTCTATACCACCGACCTCGGTGAAGAAGGCGTCGATCTCGGAAAGCTTTACGACTACGATATCATCCTTCTGGATCTCAACCTTCCGGATATGTCGGGCTACGAAGTGCTGCGCACGCTGCGCCTTTCGAAGGTCAAGACGCCGATCCTCATCCTCTCCGGCATGGCCGGCATCGAGGACAAGGTTCGCGGCCTCGGCTTCGGTGCCGACGACTACATGACCAAGCCGTTCCACAAGGATGAGCTGGTTGCCCGTATCCACGCCATCGTCCGCCGCTCCAAGGGCCATGCCCAGTCGGTGATCATGACCGGCGAGCTCATCGTCAACCTCGACGCCAAGACAGTCGAAGTCGGCGGCCAGCGCGTGCACCTGACCGGCAAGGAATACCAGATGCTAGAGCTGCTTTCGCTCCGCAAGGGTACGACCCTCACCAAGGAAATGTTCCTGAACCATCTTTATGGTGGCATGGACGAACCTGAACTGAAGATCATCGACGTCTTCATCTGCAAGCTGCGCAAGAAGCTGGCCAATGCCGCCGGCGGCGCGAACTACATCGAGACCGTTTGGGGCCGTGGCTACGTGCTGCGCGAACCCGACAACAACGAGTTCGCCGAAAGCGCTTAACGCCGCCTCCCCGCCATTACCGCCATGCATTGAAATCCCGCCCTCTCCGGCGGGATTTTCTATTGAATAAACCGCAAAAAATAACAGCCGCTCCAAAAGGGCGGCTGTTGTCGTTTCGAGAGCTCCTAGAGCATTTCCAGGAAAAGTGCGCGGCGGTTTTCCGTCCGGAATGCGTAAGAACAAGGAGATAGAGCGCTTTCGCAATTCGAGGAAAAGCGAAAATGCTCTAATGAAATCAGGCGGCGACGGCGCGATTGCCGAAGATGGCCGTCAGGATCTTGCGATCGAAGGGCTTCAGCAGAAAGTCGGTGGCGCCAGCCCGCTTTCCGGCCATCAGCTTGCGGAGATCGGCCTCCACGACGCAATAATAGATCTTCACGTCCTTACCGTTCGGCAGCGCGCGGATATTGGAAATCAGTTCGAGTGCCCCTTCCATGCCGGCATCGACGATCAGATAGTCCGGGATTTCCGCCTGGCAGCGCACCAGCGCTTCCTGGGCATCACCGGCTTCGCTTACGAGGAAATCCAGCTCGGACAGGATTCGCTTGCCGACCTTGCGCACGACATCCGAACTATCCGTAATCATGAACCGCTGCATCCGCGAACTCCCTGGCACCCGCCGCCCGTATTGCAACGGCGACATCAAATTGGAACGATAGGACCAGCATGCTAAGGATTCGTTACCGCTACATTATCAATTGAGCGGACAACCATAAGATTGCAAATTATCGACACACACGAAAAAATAATCCCGCGGCCATGGGGTGACCGCGGGCTGAAAGACACAAAAAGCTCAATCCGTCTATTTGGTCGGTATCTCTGCGACGAAGGTCAGCTCTTCCGGCGTCACATTGTAGGAGAGCTCCATGCCGCTCTCTTCAGCAAGAAGAACGGTGTAATAGGGCTGGATCGTATGGGCGTCGATCGCCTCTTCCAGGGCACCGGAGCAAATCTCGGCGAATTTCGGCGGCACGCGCATCAGCCGCCCCTTGACGGCGATTGTGAACTTGGCGTCGAGTTCGGGATTTTCCAGCGTCACCTCGATATTGCCGCCGCGTGGAATGGCCCCGTAGGCGACCAGGAAAAGGTTGAGTAGCAGCTTCACCCGGTTCTTCGCGATGATGGCGCGCGGTCCGACCCAGCTGACCTCGGTCTTCTTCTCGGCAGCGGCGAAATCCTTCGCTGCCCGCTCGGCCTCGCCCGTATCGATCGATGCACCGACTGAGCCGGAAGCACCGAAGGCAAGACGGGCGAATTTCAGGCGGACGGACGCATTGAGCGCGCTGGTGCGGATCAGATCCATGGCGTCGGCGTCGGCGCCGCCCTCGTCGAGCAGCTCCAGGCCGTTATTGATCGCTCCGACCGGCGAGATCACATCATGGCAGACGCGGCTGCATAGCAGCGCGGCCAGATCAGGCCCGGTTAGAGTGAGGTTCGGATTCTTCGACATTCATTGTCTCCTGAATGCTGACAAGGCGAAACGCAGTAGATTCCACGTTGCCACGGCAAGGTTGCCCGAGGATTGTCTCAGGCGGTGTACCGCACGCCATAAAGACACCATATTTGGTAAACCGATTGTTAAGACCATCGACGCAAAATGCATTCATCACCATCAGACCTTTTCGCACGCGAATCGTGCTGCGATGGATGGGCAAAACGGTCTGAAAAAGGGGGCGAGCCGAGTGTGGCGCGTTCAGACGAATGTGTTGCACATCCGCTCCCCTGTCGCGCCGACCATGATGAACGGATGACTTTGATGCGCTATGAATTCCTGAAGAGAATGCCAAGCCCCGGCACCAGAACGCTTGGCCTCGGCCTGATCCTGGCCATTGTTGCATTCGCAAGCTTCATATTGCCGGTCCGCCAGGCTGCCGCTGCGCCGAACAATCAATATTCCGCGCAGGAAATCGTCGATGCCGGCCATTCCTTCTTCGGCTCCGCCAGTGGCGGCCTTGCCAAGGTTATCGAGCGCGCCTTCCAGCAATATGGCCTGCCGAACGGCTACATTCTCGGCCAGGAAGGCTCAGGCGCCTTTCTCGCCGGCCTCACCTATGGCGAAGGGCAGCTGAACACCAAGAATGCCGGCGAGCACCCGCTCTATTGGCAGGGCCCGTCGCTCGGCTTCGACTATGGCGGCCAAGGCACGCGCGTCATGATGCTGGTCTACGATCTGCCGAGCATCGATAGCGTCTACACCCGCTTTGGCGGTGTCAGCGGTCAGGCTTTCGTCGTTGCCGGTTTCGGCATGACGGTGCTTAAGAACAACAATATCGTCCTTGTTCCGATCCGCACCGGCCTTGGCGCACGCCTCGGCGTCAACATGGGTTATTTGAAGGTCACGCCCAACGCGACCTGGAATCCCTTCTAAACCTGCTGTTCCTATCGCCTCCCAGGCAGCTTCTGACTTGGCCCGCGCAGATTGCGGGCCTTTTCTTTCAGTAAATCCGGCCCGCGCCGGTAAACCATATCCAATTTAAACGCTTGCTCGCATGCCCGACCCATGATTATTCATTTCATCGAGATCGAAAATAACCCCAGGATACTGGCCGCGTCGTGATTCAATTTGCTCTATTGTTCGGATTGGGCTTTCTGACTGCCGCACTTCTGGTCTTTCTGATAGCGCCGGCAATCCATCGCCGTATCGTCTGGTTCACCGAGAAACGCCTGAGGGCGACCATGCCGCTGAGCCCGCAGGAAGTGCGGGCACAGAAGGATATGGCACGCGCGCTGTTTGCCGCGGAAAACGCCAGGGCCGAGCAGGCTCTGACCCAGGAGCGCGACAAGACCGTGGCGCTGCAGATCCACAACGGCAAGCTTCAGCAGGAGGCCAGCCGGCTTGTTGCCGGCAATACCGAGCAGCAGACGCGCATCGACGATCTCGAAGTCGAAGCGGGAGAGCTGCGTTCGCGCTTGCGGTGTGAGGAAAGCTATATAAGCCAGCTCAAATCCAGCATCCACGCTGCCGAACAGGCTAGCTTGGAGAAGGAAGCCGATATCGACGGCCTGCGCAAGCGCATGACCAAGATGGCCGCCGATGCCGACAACCTCAAGATCGACCTTGCGACCCGCGAGACGGAGATCGAGAGCCTTAAGCTGCGCATCAACACATTGCGGGACGAGCGCGAGACGCTTCGTGAAGACTTCAATGCCGCGAGCCTGCGGGCGGCGGATGCAGAGCAGTCTCATCGACAGGAAAGCGACAAGAACAAGCGGCTGGAAGAGCGGCTGGATCGCGAGATCGCCGGCAACGCAGACAAGGAAACCGCGATAGAACGGCACGCTCAGGATGTTGTCCGCCTGAGGGAACGGCTGGAAGCCGCCGTCAAGGAATCAAGAGAGGCCAGCAAGGCGCTGCGCGCCGCCGGCATCGCGCCACCGAAGAAACCGGCCAAGACGCCGAAACTCTCCGCGGTATCCATGATTCCGGCTGCCGCCGATGATCAGACGAACGCAGCCAAACCGGAACGCACAGTGGAAGATGACATTGCAAAAATGACGGAAGAGGTCCGCAATCGGGCCGCGGCCCTTTCGGATCGCCTTCTGAAGGCCCGCTCGCCCGCACATGATGAGGCAATGCGGGAAGAGATCGCGACGATTGCTGCCAACATGGTGGCGCTGACGGCGCTCAAGGAAGGCAATGCCTCGCCCATACCCGATCATCTGCTGGGGAATAACGATCCCGCCGGGCAAGCGGCCCGTATCAGCCTTGCCGACCGGGTGGCGTCATTGCTGCCGAAGCATCCCTGATTAGCGCCGCAAGCGCGTCGTTCAGATGCGCTTGATCCTTGCAGCCATCTCGAAAAGCGCAACGCCGCTGGCGGTTGCGACGTTCAGGCTGTCGAGGCCTGGAGCCTGCGGGATCCGAACGCTGTTGAAGGCGGACAGGATAGTTTGCGGCAGTCCGTCTCCCTCCGTGCCCACGACCAGCGCCATGCGGTCCGATGCCTCGACCTCGCGAATATCTACCTTTCCACGCGGTGACAGGCTCCAGATCGCAAAACCGCGATCGGCGAGCGCCGCAAGCAGATCAACATCACTCGACTGCCGGCAATAGGGCATGGTCAGGACCGAACCGACTGAAACGCGCAGCGATTTTCGATAGAGCGGATCGCAGCAGCTCTCATCGAGCAGCACCGCATCGGCTCCGAAGGCGGCCGCGTTGCGGAACATCGATCCCATATTGTCATGATTGGAGATGCCGCAGCCAACAAGCACGAGCGCCTGTCGCGGCAGGCAGTCGAGAAAGGCACTCAGATCGATCTCCGCCTTCCGGTGGCCAAGCGCCAGAACGCCGCGATGCAGATGAAACCCGACGATGCCGTCAAGCACCTGCGATGTCGCGACATAGATCGGAACACCGGCCGGGAACGCGTCCACGATATCCCTCAGTCCGGCGACGCGGTTCTGCAGCAACAGCACTTTCTCGGCGACGAAATCGCCCCCCACCGCATGTGCCCCGGCAAGAAGCCGCAACACGACGGTGCCTTCGGCGATGAAACGGCTCTCGCGGCCCGTCAGGTCGCGTTCGCGGATATCACGAAACTCGGCGATGCGGGGATCGTCGGGATGCGTGATCTCGATGAGCCGATCGCTCGTCATCGTCAGGCGTCAGTTCGGCAGCGATATGGTCGCCACGATGCGGCCGATACCGTAGTCGAAGACGATGGCCTGCCGCTGACCGCTGGCGAGCGTGCCGTAGAACAGCACCTGATTTCCCGACAGGGCGGTGGACTGAACGGTAAAGCCCGCCGGCAGCAGAGCCGTCACGGCGACCGGGGCATCCGAAGGAATGTTGGTGGTCGCCTGGCCCACAGGCTTTGCCGATGGTTTCATCGTCTTGTAGACAACGGCACCGAAGACGGCCATAAGGCTCACCACCATGACGGCCGCGGAGACGATCTGCAGGCGGATCATCTTGCGTCGGACTTTCTCCAGGGCCGGATCGAGGGGCTTTTCCTCTTGATCGTCTGGCTCGAGATTTGTCATCGATGCGTCCTTGCTGATTGAGCGCGCCCAGAGGCGCCGGAGAAATACGTTTGAGCGACCCCTTTAAAGAAGCCGAGAGCAATAGAAAAGTCCTAACCGCTGACGAAAGCGCCGAAGGCCGGCTCGATGCATGGCTGACCGCACAGTTCGGGGCCGAATTTTCCCGCAGCCGCATTCAGGCGCTGATCAAGGCCGAGGCCGTGCTGTTGAATGGCGTGCCGGTGACCGACGCCAAGAAAAAGGTGCGTCCGGGCGATGTCTATGAGATCGCGCTGCCTGAGCCCGAAGACCCGACGCCACAGGGCGAGGATATTCCGCTCGACGTGCTCTACGAGGACGAGGACGTGATCGTCATCGACAAGCCCGCCGGGCTCGTCGTCCATCCCGCGGCCGGCAATTGGACGGGCACGCTGGTCAATGCGCTGATCTACCATTGCGGCGACAGCCTTTCCGGCATCGGCGGCGTTCGCCGGCCGGGCATCGTGCATCGGCTGGACAAGGATACGACCGGGGTCATGGTCGTTGCCAAGAATGATGCCGCGCACCGTCACCTGTCTCTGCAATTTGCCGATCACGGCAGAACGACATCGCTGGAGCGCGCCTATCAGGCGATCGTTTGGGGCCGTCCCCGCCAGCTCATCGGCACTGTCGACGCACCGCTTGGCCGCTCGAACACCGACCGAACGCGCCGCGCCGTCAAGCGTCCCGACTCACAGGATGCCGATGAGGCCATTACGCATTACGAGGTGCTGGAGCGTTTCCACGAAGGGCAGGACGCACTCGCGCTCGCCTCGCTGGTCGACTGCCATCTCGAGACCGGGCGTACACATCAGATCCGCGTGCATATGGCGCATATCGGTCACCCACTGCTCGGCGACGCCGTCTATGGCGGCGGATTCAAGACCAAGGCCAATCTCCTGCCGGAGGCGGCCAGGCAAGTTCTCAATGGCTTCACTCGCCAGGCCTTGCATGCCTACATGCTGCAATTCGAGCATCCGCGCACCGGCGAGGTCATGCACTTCGAGGCGCCATTGCCGGATGATATGGAAGAACTGGCGGCAGCCTTGAGAGCATAGGCGGCCGCCGCCCGGCAAAGGTTGCTGGACGCCCGCACCTTATCGCCCTATAGTGTCGTCCAGAGGTCCGAACCCCCGGCGCGCCCTCAGTTGTCGAAACGCTTATTCGTTTTGGAGGCTGATATGGCCAGACTTTATGGGACGGGGTTATTCGGGAGGAGAATCCCAAGGGCGATTTCACGACGGGGCCAATCAGGTCACGCCGCTATAACACTTGCGTGACCATATCCTTGAATCACCGTTTCGCCGTACTTATCTTTACATAGGTTCAGTGCGGGGTCCTTGTGGCTCGCACGCCTTGGTCCGCTTCGCAGAAGGCGCAATACGCCCCCAGAAGGTACCAAATCTCGAATAGGAGGGTGCACATTCATGGCCCGTAATACCTTACCGTCCATCGCTGCCGGAGAAGCCGGCCTCAATCGTTATCTGGACGAGATCCGCAAGTTCCCGATGCTGGAACCGCAGGAAGAGTACATGCTCGCCAAGCGTTATGCGGAACATGCCGACCGTCAGGCCGCGCACCGGCTCGTCACAAGCCATCTGCGCCTCGTGGCGAAGATTGCCATGGGCTATCGCGGCTACGGCCTGCCGATCGGCGAAGTCGTATCCGAAGGCAATGTCGGCCTGATGCAGGCTGTCAAGAAGTTCGACCCGGAACGCGGCTTCCGCCTGGCAACCTATGCCATGTGGTGGATCAAGGCCTCGATCCAGGAATATATCCTGCGGTCCTGGTCGCTGGTGAAAATGGGTACGACCGCCAATCAGAAACGCCTGTTCTTCAACCTGCGCCGGCTGAAGGGCCGTATCCAGGCCATCGATGACGGCGACCTGAAGCCGGAACATGTCACCGAGATCGCCACCAAGCTGAACGTCTCGGAGGAGGAAGTCGTTTCGATGAACCGCCGCCTCTCCGGCGACGCTTCGCTGAACGCGCCGATCAAGGCTTCCGAAGGCGATTCCGGCCAGTGGCAGGATTGGCTCGTCGACGATCACGACAGCCAGGAAGACGTACTGATCGAACAGGACGAGCTCGACACGCGCCGCCGAATGCTTTCCCGCGCGCTGGGCGTGCTGAACGACCGCGAACGCCGCATCTTCGAGGCTCGTCGCCTCGCCGAAGACCCGGTCACGCTGGAAGATCTGTCGTCCGAATTCGATATCAGCCGCGAACGCGTTCGCCAGATTGAGGTCCGTGCCTTCGAAAAGGTTCAGGAAGCCGTGCAGAAGGACGCCCTGGAGCGCGCCAAGGCGCTCCGCGTCGTTGAAGCGACGGCATAACCTCCCGATTTCGAAAATTCAGAACAAATAAAAAGGCGGGCCGCAAGCCCGCCTTTTTCGTATCTCTGTAAGGGAAATCTTACTGCCCGCTCGAGGCAACCCCGCCGCCCAGCGCCTGCCATTCGGTGATGGCCTTGTTGAAAGCATCCGTGCCGGTCTGACCCTTCTCCATCGTCAGCAAGGCGCGACGGCCATTGCGATAGACGACCGGAATGTCGATCCAGTTGCGGGTCTTCAAGAGGTCTAGGTTGGTCTTGCGCGCATCCGGGAAATCGTTGAGCGCGACCATGTAGACATCGTCGGTGACCTTGGCCGGGACGGCAATAAGGGCATCGCCGCGATCCTGCTCCGTCGCCTTCAGCGCAACACGCTGGACATTGTCGATGGCGCCGCCCTCGAAATTCGGAGGCACCTGGAAAGCGAGTTCGATCAAATGGCTCGCCGGAAGCGAGGGGTCTCCGTTTCTGGAAACGGTGATCGTTGCTGTCAAACCGCGTTCGGGAACGCTGATCAGACCTTGAACGGAGGGCTCGGGCCGGCCATCAGCCGCCTTGCCTTCCTGTATCGACCAGCTGACCGTGCCCTGGAAGGCGGTCGGCGACGTCTGGCCAAGGCGCTCCTCATAGAGGAAAACCTTCTGGCCGTCGGTAACCGGAGCTGTCTGCTGTGTCACGGGCGGCGGCTGATTGGCAGCAGTCTGCTGTTGATTGGCGGCGGGAGCCTGTTGCTCCGTCGCGGCAGGCGTCTGGGCCTGAGGTGGGACAGCTGCATTGTTCGCAGGCGGAGTTGCGGTTGCCGGAGACGTCGCGGCCGCAGCTGCGGGGGCCGTGGAAGCCACATTCTGTTCGGCTATGGACTTGCCTTCGACAACACCCGGCTGGCCGTTTGCGGCGGGACCTTCGTCCTCTTCCGTGCCATCCGCGCGAAGCCGCTGGGTGAACTTCGTATTGACCGTATTCGGATCGCTATTCAGCGAGGCGACATCCGTATTGCCAGATCCCGGCGGCTGGGCGGCAGCCGTGTTGTTCTGCGTCGGCGCAGTCGAAGATTGGGCGGGAGCAGCGGCAGGGGCCGTCTTCGCCGCGCCGTTGCTTGCCGTATCCGAAGCAGAAGGCGTCGCGGCACTCTTCGGCGCAGAGCTGACGAGCTTCGTCACCATGTTGTTGAGCGCTTCGCGGTTCAGCCATGCCGCATAGCCACCACCGCCGGCTATAGCCAGGACCACAAGCGTAATGACGATACCGGCAACATTGACGCGGCGTCGCTTCGGCTCCATGCGGAAGCTCTTGCCCTGCAGCTTCGCGGCCATGGCCTGATCGAGATCGGGCGGAATGGAAGACCCACCGCCTCGTCCATCGTCGGCGCGCTTGTCGAAACCGGCAAGCTCCTTCAGCTCGCGCCAGCCGTCATTGGAGGTATCGGCCTCGGATGTCGCCGCCGCCTTGCGCGACGAATGGACATCGGCGAAGAGATCGACGTCCTCAAAGGCATTGTCCGGCATCTGCCGGCCCGTGGGCTGCACCGTTTGCGAGACAGCAGGCGCCGGCTGGATCTCTTCGAAGACATCCGCATCCCAGACGAAACCCTTATTGACGGCCGGTGCCGGCGCCTTCGTGGTTTCAGGCGTCTCGATGGCATGCCCGAAGGGTGTTTCGGCAAAGGCTGCGGCCGGCATTGTCGGCTCGTTGGGATATGAAACCGCCGGCTCCGGCACGGCCTGGCGAGCCGGTGCGTCAACCTCGGCCCAGATCTGTTCGACCTGGTTTATGACATCGTCAACCGGCGCTCTTACAGTTTGGGGTGCAGGCGCGGCATGGACCGGCTCGGCGGCAACCTCCGGCGTCTCCTCCACATAATGTTGCGGTTCTTCCGGATGGTGTTGCGGCTCGTCGTGATAGGCGGGCTCGGAAGCTGCAGCCTCGTGAACCTCGACATGTGGTTCGGTAACGGCATGATGCTCTACCGGAGCGTGCTGCTCTTCCTGGTAGGGCTCGCTCCACTGCTCCACGGGAGCATGCTCATACGGTGCGCTCTCCGCGACGGCCGGCTCGTCATGGGCATGAACTTCAGCCGCAACCGGCTCCGGCTCTTCCGCATGTGGTGCTGAATGATGCTCCTCGACGACATGAACTTCCTGCACAGGCTCGGGAGCAATCTCCTCATGCACGACGGGCGCTTCGGCCACCGGCTCCTCAGCGGCTGGCAGCGCTTCGGCATGTTCGGCTTCAACCTCGATGATCGCGGCTTCAAGCTTGTCGAGCTGGCGGCGCAGCATTTCCTCGGGCGGGCGCGGCTTCATGCTCTCGAGCTGCCGCTGAACGGCACCACGAGCTCGATCGTAAACCTTGACCCGCATCTCGGGATTATTTTCCGTCAGGCCGTCAACGGCCCGTCGAATGACTGCTACAAAATCCGCCATCAGTACTTTCTCATGATGCCCGGCGGGCAGCCGGGCCGGGATTCGTCATAGGTTCGGGACTTTAGCCCTCAAAGGGGTCTGTCACAAGTATGGTGTCCTCGCGCTCCGGACTGGTCGAAAGCATGGCCACCGGCGCGCCGATCAGCTCTTCCACCTGACGGACATACTTGATCGCCTGCGCCGGCAAATCTGCCCATTTGCGCGCACCGACAGTCGACTCCTTCCAGCCTTCAAGCGTGATGTAGATCGGCTCGACACGCGCCTGAGCCGCCTGGCTGGACGGAAGATAGTCGATTTCCTTGCCGTCGAGCTTGTAGCCGACGCAGATCTTCAGCTCGTCAAGGCCATCGAGCACGTCGAGCTTGGTGAGTGCAATACCGGTAATGCCGGAGGTCTTGACTGTCTGGCGCACCAGCACGGCATCGAACCAGCCGCAGCGGCGCGGACGGCCGGTGTTGACACCGACTTCGCGGCCGACGACCGACAGATGCTTGCCGATTTCGTCATGCAGTTCGCAGGGGAACGGTCCCTCGCCGACGCGGGTCGTATAGGCCTTGGTGATGCCGAGCACGTAGCCGAGCGCTGTCGGGCCAAGGCCGGAACCGGCGGCAGCCTGGCCGGCAACCGTGTTGGACGATGTAACGTAGGGATATGTGCCGTGGTCGTTGTCGAGCAATGCACCCTGTGCACCCTCGAACAGAATGCGTGCGCCGGCCTTGCGCTGCTCGTCGAGGAGCCGCCAGACATGATCGACGTAAGGAAGAATGTGCTCTGCGACCGAGGTCAGCTCGTCGTGCAGAGCATCGAAAGAAATTTCATCGAGACCCATGCCGCGACGCAGGGCATTGTGGTGGGTCAGAAGGCGGTCGATCTTGGCAGGCAGCGTTTCCGGCTCGGTCAGATCGACGACGCGGATGGCGCGGCGGCCGACCTTGTCCTCGTAGGCCGGGCCGATCCCGCGGCGCGTCGTGCCGATCTTCGTGCCGCTATTGGAGGCCGCATCTTCGCGCAAGGCGTCGAGATCGCGGTGCAGCGACAGGATCAGCGGCGCGTTCTCGGCGATGCGCAGTACGTCAGGCGTAACCGCGATGCCCTGTGCGCGCAGCTTCTCGACCTCGGCAACGAAATGATGCGGATCGACCACGACGCCATTGCCGATGACGCTCAGCTTGCCGCGCACCAGACCGGACGGCAGCAGCGCGAGCTTGTAGCTGACGCCATCAACGACAAGCGTATGACCGGCATTATGGCCGCCCTGAAAGCGTACAATCACATCGGCGCGTTCCGAAAGCCAGTCGACAATCTTGCCCTTGCCTTCATCGCCCCATTGCGAGCCGATCACTACCACATTCGTCATTTCTCGATTCCCGCTTCCTGCGCACGGAGGCGCGCCTTGCTCAAACCCGCGCATCTATAAAGCTTTGTTTTTGGGAAAGCGACCCTGTTGTCTCAGGAGAATCGGCTTTTTGCATGACGAATCAGCGCCTCCAACAGGATTTTTCCCGTAAGGGGGCCGGACAAGCCCAAGGACTGGCTTTGCCCGGCCAGGATCGATCGCCTCTCAAGGACCGGGCTTGTGCGCGACGACATGGAAATATTCATGCTCGGGCGATGCGACATCGCCGATCGCGTTTCCATCCAGATCGAGAAGCAGTGCCGGCATGGCGAAGCCGGCCTCGGCCAGCTGCGACTGCACCTGTGACGGCGTCGTCGCATAGACCATGACACCGAAATCATGTGCACCGTGCAACAGAACGGCATGCTCACCATCACGCTGCTCGAAGGGTTTCAGGCGGCGCTGACGCAAGGTGCCGGAGATACGGCCCTCGACGTAGCGGAGCGTCCTGAGGCCGAGCCGCACCGGATTCGGTGTCCACTCCAGGCGACGATAATCGACCTGATGTTCAAAACCATGCCAGCCGCGATGAAATGTCGAGAAGACGAAGGCGCCGCCGGAGGCAAGAACACGCGCTGCTTCACGCAGAACGGCAAGCCGGCCGGATGCGTCGACGGAATCGATGCCGTTATAGCTGAAGACGACCAGATCGAAGCTGGCATCCCCGAAAGCCGACAAATCGCGCGCATCCATCACCTCGAAACGGAGATCCGGATGGTTATGACGGCAAAGCTCGACCATCTCGGGTGTGTAGTCCACACCGACATAGTCACTCGCAATCGCACGCAAGAGACCGGCTGTACGGCCCCCGCCGACGCCAATATCGAGAATGCGTCCCCTGCCCATTTGCGGAGCAGCGATAGCAAAGGCGGCACGCTCGCCTTCGTTAAGATGGCCGCTACTGCGACGATAATCCCGCAAAGCCCAAGGATTACGCCAGGTCTGGCGGTTAATAGTTTCCATTACATGCATAACCCGACTCCAATACAGAAAGTGAGCATCTCAATGCTCAATTCCCCCTTGGCGCCCCGGATAATCTATATAACGGCGGCGTCGAACATGCAGCATCCCGAGGCCGGTTAAGGCCCGATCTGGCGATTAATCGTTTGTTAAGGTTAAAATCGCGCCGGTGGCTGACGCGACACGGTCCCGCCTAGCCGAGTTCCAGCGTGGTGACGCCGAACACGCGATCAAGCGGTATTGCCGGCGCCTGGCCGCGATACATGCGCGCCGTCTCAAACACCGGCGACAGGCCAAATTCCTGGGCAAGCGTTACGGCGTGAAGATTATCTGCCGGGACATCCAGATAGATCGGAGCTCCCTTGGCCTCACCGGCCAGACGCGCCAGCAAAGCCCGCGCTACCTCCGGCTTGTTGGCGAACAATGGACCGATCTTGTAGCCGTCAAAACAGCGCCGGATGGTGCCATAACCACGAATTCTGCTGCCGCCGCCGACCATGAAGGATTTGCGCCTTTCCGGCGAACCGCACCAGGCTCTGATGAAAGAATGCCGCAGGCCGGGGAACACACCCTCGTCGTAGCGCACCAGCCCCTCAAGCTTGCCATGCGTAACCGGCGTGACCTGCGCTGCCTGATCCCCCACATCGGGTATTTGGGCAGAGCCCCCGAAGCGCAGGGTACGATAGGCCGTCTCGAAGCCGTGCTTGCGATAATATTCCTGCTGCGCGACCACACCGTCCAACCCGACGGTACGATTGCCGGCCAGCGCCATGCCCTTGTTCCAGAGCTGCTTGCCATAGCCTTTGCCGCGAAATTCCGGGTGCAGCATGTAAAGGCCGATAAAGGCAAAACGTTCGCCATAGCGCACGACGGAAATGCATCCCACGGGCACCTCACCGATTGCGGCGACGAGGAAACCGGACGGATCCGCCTCCCAGAATGCCGGGGCATCATCGATGCCTGGATTCCACCCCTCCTGCCGAGCCCATTCGAGAGCGAGCTCCAATTCCCCGGCCCGCATTGTACGCACGGCAAAAGTCGACTTCATGCAATAGTCCCGAACCGCCCATTGTATATTCGTTCCGGAAGGAACGATTGCGCCCAATTCATCATGCGGCAACATGATGTCATTCACAAGCGATAGGCAATGATAGCCTTAAAGTACAAAGGCTTCGTTTCATTTGGGGCACAGGTAAAGGCGTAGTAGAACGACGTGACCGCAATCAGCCCTTTATGACACTTCTGTCGCAATTCCTTTGGCGGGAGCATCGGATATAGGCGTGCCCATTGATCCTGTGTATAAGCGCAGGCGATCGCCCATGCAGGCTCCGCGCCCCGACGCCGGAGCCCGCGCCAGCAAGAGGATTGAAGTTTCATGCGCATCACGATGATCGGCTCGGGATATGTGGGGCTCGTGTCCGGCGTCTGTTTTGCCGATTTCGGCCATGACGTCATCTGCGTCGACAAGGACGCAAGCAAGATCGAGGCGCTGCAGCGCGGCGAGATCCCGATCTTCGAACCCGGCCTGGAGCAGCTTGTCGCAGACAATGTCCGCGCCGGCCGCCTCTCCTTCACGACGAATGTCGAGACGAGCGTCGCCGACAGCGATGTCGTCTTCATCGCCGTTGGCACGCCGTCAAGACGCGGCGACGGCCATGCCGACCTCTCCTATGTCTATGCCGCTGCCCGCGAAATCGCCGAACACGTCAAGGGCTTCACCGTCATCGTCACGAAATCGACCGTGCCGGTCGGCACCGGCGACGAAGTCGAGCGCATCGTGCGCGAAACCAATCCGCAGGCCGATGTCGCCATCGTTTCCAATCCGGAATTCCTACGCGAAGGCGCTGCCATCGAGGACTTCAAGCGTCCGGACCGCATCGTCATCGGCCTCAATGACGACCGCGCCCGCGGCGTCATGACCGAAGTCTACCGCCCGCTCTACCTCAACCAGGCGCCGCTGCTCTTCACCGCCCGCCGCACCTCGGAACTGATCAAATACGCCGCCAACGCCTTCCTCGCCATGAAGATCACCTTCATCAACGAGATGGCCGATCTTTGCGAGAAGGTCGGCGCCAATGTGCAGGAAGTATCGCGCGGCATCGGCCTTGACGGCCGCATCGGCTCGAAATTCCTGCATGCCGGCCCCGGCTATGGCGGCTCCTGTTTTCCGAAGGATACGTTGGCGCTGGCAAAGACCGCGCAGGATTTCGACGCCCCCGTGCGCCTGATCGAGACCACGATCTCCATCAACGACAACCGCAAGCGCGCCATGGGCCGCAAGGTGATCGCGGCGATGGGCGGCGATATCAGGGGCAAGTCGATTGCGGTCCTGGGCCTGACCTTCAAGCCGAACACCGATGACATGCGCGATAGTCCGGCGATCTCGGTCATCCAGACGCTGCAGGACGCCGGCGCGACCGTCAGCGGCTATGATCCCGAGGGCATGGATAATGCCCGGCTTGTCCTGAACGATATCACCTATGCCGATGACGCCTATGGTGCCGCTCGCGGCGCCGATGCGCTCGTCATCGTCACCGAATGGAACCAGTTCCGCGCGCTGGATTTCGCGCGACTGAAATCCGTCATGAAATCGCCCGTCCTTGTCGACCTCAGAAACATCTATCGCCATGACGAGGTCACAAAGCACGGCTTTGCCTATACCAGTATCGGCAGACCGATGAACGGCGCCGAACTCTAGAACGTCTACGTATTTCCGGGCGGAAAACCGCCGCGCACTTTTTCTGGAAATGCTTCAAGCAAAGGCCGATCCATTGCGTTATCTCATCACCGGCACCGCCGGCTTCATCGGGTTCCATCTCGCAAGACGCCTGCTCGACGAGGGCCATTTCGTCGTCGGCTTCGACGGCATGACGCCCTATTACGACGTCAGGCTCAAGGAGAAGCGCACGGCCATTCTCGCGCGTTCCAACGGCTTCAAGGCTGTCACCGGGATGCTCGAAGACAAGGCCGCTCTCGATCATGCCGCCGAGCTTGCCGAGCCTGACGTGATCGTCCATCTCGCAGCCCAGGCCGGCGTTCGCTACAGCCTCGAAAACCCACGCTCCTACGTCGATTCCAACCTCATTGGTTCATTCAATATCCTGGAACTGGCGAGAAACCTGCAGCCGAAGCACCTGCTGCTGGCTTCCACCTCCTCCGTCTATGGCGCCAACGAAAAGATCCCTTTCGCCGAAAGCGACAAGGCCGACGAGCAGATGACGATCTATGCGGCGACGAAGAAGAGCATGGAGCTGATGGCGCATAGCTACGCCCATCTATTCAATATCCCGACGACCGCCTTCCGCTTCTTCACCGTTTACGGCCCCTGGGGCCGCCCGGACATGGCGCTGTTCAAATTCGTCGATGCCATCAGGAACGACAGGCCGATCGAGATCTACGGCGAAGGCAAGATGAGCCGCGATTTCACCTATATCGACGATCTCGTCGAAGGCATCATCCGGCTGATCGGCGTTGTTCCGTCAGAGGAAAACCGGGTGGTATGGGAGACCATTACCGATACGCTGTCGAAGAACGCGCCCTTCCGCGTCGTCAATATCGGCGGCGGCCAGCCCGTGGGGCTGATGACCTTCGTCGAAACCATCGAGACGATGCTCGGCAAGAAGGCGATCCGCCATATGCTGCCGATGCAGCCCGGCGATGTTCACAATACCTATGCCGTGCCGGACCTCTTGGTGGCGCTCACCGGCTTCAAGCCGCAGATCGACGTCGATGTCGGCGTGCGCCGCTTCGTCGAGTGGTATCAGGAAAACTACTGAGGAAAAGGACTATCCGGCCGGGTGATAGGCCCGGTCGAAATAGATGAGCCCTTGCCCGCCATCGCGCAGCCGGATGGCATCGACTTCGCACATAAGAATGTCATGAGTCCCGCCATCGGCCTGGCGCACGATGCGGCAGTCGAACGAAACAAGTGCATCCTCGAGCGCAGGCGAACCGGTCGACAGTTCCGACCATGCGGCCGCGGCGAAGCGCTCGGCGACAGGCGTCTTGCCACCGAAGAGACGTGAAAGGTCCTGGTGGCCTTCGGACAGCACGTTGACGCAGAGTACGCCATTCTCGGTCACGGCAGGATGAACCGAAGCACCGCGATTGAGACAGACGAGCAGTGTCGGAGGGTTGTCGGTGACGCTGCAGACAGCAGTCGCGGCAAAACCAGCAAGCCCTGCCGGACCGTTGGTCGTGACGATATTCACGGCTGCCGCCATACGCGCCATGGCGTTGCGAAATTCGGTTCGCACAGCATCGGGATCGGCGACGGGCACCGCCTTCTCCATCGCCACGGACGTTTTCATATTCATTCCCACTATCCCTACAAGCTCAGCCGGATGACCCAACGTATCGGGTCGAAGCGACGATCTCAAGCAACGGCATTTCCCGAAAGCCGCATCCCGAGAGCAATTAGTTTTCTATAAAATCTATCAACAATAGGAAAAGCTATCCCGGCCGCCAGTATCTGGGGTATTTGCGCCTATTACTGCCGACCGAATCCGAAGCATCAAGCTGGCGTCCCATCGGCGAGACGACGGGACGTTTCCTTGACGGCATCGGCACGAGATGCGCGGTTCCTTAGGCTGCTTCCGCCGTTAGGTCCGCGTCGAGATCAGCAGAAACATCGGGCGTTCGCGCTCGATCACCCAATCCGGATGAAGGGCCAGATCTTCGTCGCTCGGCGACCACTCCTCGACATGGGCGATCGCAAAGCCCGATTTTATCAGCAGATTGAGCGTCGTGCCCATGGTGCGATGCTGCTTGACGACGCCTTCGGCGAGCCAGTTGGTCAGCCGTTTCCCCTCGATCTGATAGGCATTGAGCGGCCAGGTCTTGCCGCCATCCGCGTCGGTCAACCACTCCGGCTGACGCGGCGCCATGTAGATCGGATGTTCGATCGAAAAGATCAGCCGGCCGCCGGGCTTCAACGACTGGCGGATATTTGCCAGAAGCCCGGCAAAGTCCTCGATGTAATGGAAAGCCAGGGAGCTGTAGACCAGATCGAAGCTCGCCTTGGGAAGCTCCAGCTTCTCCAGATCCGCCCTGCCGTAGCGGATGCGCTCATCCTTCGTCTCGACGCGGGCGCGATCCAGCATCTTGTCGGACACATCGAGCCCCAGCACATTGGCGGCACCCTGCTCCGCCGCCCAGCGGCAGAACCAGCCGAAGCCACAGCCAAGATCGACGACATCGAGACCATGCAGATCCGGCAGCAACGCCCGTATCGCCGGCCATTCCGCTGCCCCCGCCAACCCTTCGACAGACCGCTGAAGCCGGCTATAGCCTTCGAAAAAGCCTGGATCGTCGTAGATGTTCTGGGTCATCGCAGTCTCCTATGCTCTCCGCGGCGAGCGATTGGCCGCATCGGCAAATATCAGTCGAACCTCCCCCGCATAGACCATAACGAAGCCGGCGCAAAGTCGGAGGAAGGGAGGTGAGGCGGCGGGCGGCTGTCAAACCGCCGTCTTCGGCCGCGCCAACCATTGCGAATAGGGCTTGATGCCAAAACCCGGATCGGCGGCCTCCTCAAGCACATGGATGAACTCTATCGAATGCCCGTCTGGATCGGAAAAATACTGCGAAACCGCCGGCATCCAGCCGACAACGACCGGCTCATCGAGCGGCTCTCCATAAAAGCCCTTCGGCTGAACGCCGTTAGCCTTCAAGGCGGCAGCCGAGCGAACAACATCGTCGAGAGAGGTTCTCAACGCGATATGAAGACGCATGCGAAGAGGCGCGCTGCCCGTTTCCCAGAGGCCCAGCATACTCGTGCGCTTGTCCCCGATCCAAAGGAAGCCGACATTCCTGCTTTCGATAATGGTCGCAACCTCGAGCTTCAGAATATCACGGTAAAATCCGATGGAGCGCTGAAGATCGGACACCGTCAGATGCGTTTCGTAAAGCCCCGTTATGTCGGGCATTTTCGGATCGACTGATTGCACCGGGCTGCCCGTCATCATCACACCACCTTCGCGGCCGTGACCTCGACCTCCACCAGAAACTCAGCCCGGGTAAACCCGCTGACGATCAGCAGCGTCGAAACCGGTTTGGGATCAAGCGTATAGCGGTCGCGCACCGCCATATAGGCAGGAAAATCCTCACGCGTGGTGACGAAGCCGGCGATACGGATGACATCGGCGAAGCTCATGCCGGCATCATCGAGAATGGCGTTGATCGCCTGGAAACACATCTCTGCCTGGGCAGTCACATCATGCGGGATACGGTCATCGAGGCCGATGCCGAGCTGGCCCGACGTGACCAGAAGACTGGCGCCGGGCGGCGCCAGCAGGCCGTGATTGTAATTGCCGAAGGGGCGTCGGACAGACGGTGGATTGAATACCTTCTTCATCAATATCGACTCCTCGTGATCGGAGCGATTTCAACATTTTGAGGCGAAGCCCACAAGCCGTTCAATGCGTTCTTGCTGAAGTAACCACCCTATTTCGACGCACCTCCAACAGGATGTGCCCGAAAAGTGCTGCAAGCACGATCGGTCCGCCGATCAGCGTCGCCGTCGACGGCCGCTCGGCAAAAACCATCCATACCCATAATGGCGTCAGCGGCACTTCGAGCGCCGTCAGCAGGGCTGCATCGGAGGCGGGAACGAGCCGCGAGCCGAATGTATAGAGGCTGAGACCCATCGCATTCTGGATGATGCCGAAGGCGATGATCAGACCAAGATCCTGGCCGGATATCGCAAGCGGCGAGGCAAACCAGAAGGTAATGAAGGAGCAGAGCCACGCCGACAGCGCCATCGCCGGCAGCATCGGTACATTGCGATGCTGGCGCATGACGACGGCGAGCGCGGCCACCGTCAGCGTCATGATCGCCGCCAGCCCTTTGCCGAGCCAGCTGCCGCCATCGCCTGAATGGCCGGAGAGCATGACGAGCACGCCGATGAAAGCGATGCCGCTGGCGATCAGCGTCCTCATATTCGGACGCTCGCCGATGAAGAGAAAGGCAACGCCGGCGGTAACGAACGGCACTGTCGCATAGATGACCATGGCGTCGGCAACCGACGTATAATAGATCGAGCCGATGCCGCTGATCATCGAGGCCGTCGAAAAGACCGTCGCCGCCAGCGAAGGCCCGCGCATGGAGCGCAGGATGCGCCAGGCATTGCGGCGTTCGATGTAGAAAAACAGCGTGAAGACGCCGAGGCCGGAAACGATCCCGCGGCAGAAGAGAATGGTCATGAGGTCGGCGTGGATCGCCCGCACGAAGAGGCCCGAGGTCGACCAGGCCAGCGCCGAAAGCGCCACATAGGTGACGCCCAGCCTGTATTGCTGCTGTTCCGCCAGCGTTACCATCAACTCCCCCCGTCCTGTTGTGGCAGATCCATAGCGAGCGGCCATGCCACCCACAAGCAAAGCTTGCGCCCTCTCATGTCGTGGACGTCGGAAGATGCCGAGGGTTGCAGGAAGGCCACGCCCCAGGCCCCGCGGTTGAGCAAAGGATGATCGAAGTCACCCCGAAAGCAGTTCCTGCGACATTCGTCTTGCAGATATTCTCCGCGGCTCTACGGTTCGCGTGAATTTCGGTTAAGGGAGAATCAGTTGCGCCTGCTGTCGGCCACCTTGTTCGCATGCGGCTGCGTCAGCCTGGTGGATGGGCCTCTGTGGCCGCCGGCGCAAACCTATGTCGACGCGACGGTGCAATGCAGCCAGAGCAGCAATCCATCCCGTTGCCAGCATAACCGCGAAACATGGAAGGCTGAGTATGAGGAGGCCATCGCGGGCGGGTATCGCGCCCAGAAACATGTCGCCCTGTGCCTCAGCACTGGCTGCGACATGGCGATCCAGCCCGACAAGATGCTCGGCTGCGCATGGCGCATCGTCATTGCCGATGCGAAACACGTTCAGTCCGACAGCACGGATACAACCAATCTCAGCCGCTTCTGCGGGAATGATTATGTCGACGACAACGCAAAGCTTGCGGCCGCATCACAGGCGAAGGCCATGCTGCGCCTGATCGGCAAATAGCCGGCCGCAGAACAGCAATGACTGCCCTGCGGCCATGCCCTGTTCAAATTCAGGCGTAGGGCGCGAGGAACGTACGGATCGCTTCGATCTCGTTCGGCCTGATGTCGTGGCCGCCCGGATGCCATTCGAGCGTCACCTGCGCCCCCTGCTGAGCGAAGTAATCGGCGAGCGCCTGGGTGACGGGAGCCGGCGAGATCGGATCCCGCTCGCCCGCCGTAATCAGCACACGCCTCCCCTCCAGCCTTGAATTGTCTTTGGGCTGGAACGGGATCAACGGATGCATGAGCACCGCTGCATCGAAGATATCGCCATGTTCGATCAGCACATTGGCAAGAATATTGGCCCCATTGGAAAAGCCGAGGCCAAGCACCTGCGATGCGCCGTGCTCGGCCGCAAGCCCCGAGACATAGGCCGCCATCTTATCCGTCGCCCGGGCGAGATCGGCCATATCGTAGACACCCTCACCCGTGCGGCGGAAGAATCGCGCCGCACCGTGTTCCGACACATCGCCGCGCGGTGACACAATGGTCGCCTCGGGCAAGAGCCGCGCCGCGAAATCGAAGAACTGGTTCTCGTCACCACCGGTGCCATGGAAGGTGAAGAGAATGGGTTTTCCGGGTGCACCGGCCTTCAGCCGGTGCACATAATTCGTATCCATCATGATCCCTCTCCCGATTAGCCTTCCAGCGGCTCGAGGTTCCGCTCGATCAACTCGCGCAGATGCGCATGCTGGCCGGGCAGTTTCAGCGCTTCGCCGAGATGCGCCGTGTCCTCATCGCGGTTGAAGCCCGGTTCGTTGGTGGCAACTTCGAACAGCACGCCGCCCGGCGTGCGGAAATAGATCGCCCAGAAGTAATCACGGTCGATGACCGGCGTTACCTGGTATCCCGTGTCCATCAGCGCCTTGCGCACTTCAAGCTGCGTGGCGCGGTTCTCGACGGCAAAGGCGACATGGTGGACGGAGCCGGCGCCCGGAAGCGCGCGGTTGATGTTCGGCATGGTTTCGAGGTCGACATAGTCGGCACCGTTGCCACCGGGAATGGCGAGCCGCTTGACGCCTTCATGCGTATCGACAACCTCATAGCCCATGTATTTCAGCAGTTCGGCCGTGGCGCCCTCGTCCCGCAGCCGCATGGCGACGGAATGAAAGCCCCTAATGGCATGCTCGGCATCCACACCGCCATGCGTCCAGGGCTGACGCTTGTCATCCTTGACCTCGACGAGAGCGAAGCCGTCACCATCCGGGCCGGCGAAATGCAGGCGCTTCTGGCCGAAGGATTCGTCGGCCTTCAAACCTTCAACGCCCTGCTTGCTGAGCCGCTCGGCCCAGTAGCCGATCGCACCTTCCGGAACGGAGTAGACGGTATTGCCGACTTCGCCAGTGCCGGGACGGCCGCGAGCCATCTTCGGGAACGGGAAATAGGTCATGATCGTGCCGGGCGTGCCGATCTCGTCCCCATAGTAAAGGTGATAGACATCGGGTGCGTCGAAATTGACCGTCTTCTTGACGCGGCGCAGGCCGAGCGTGTCGGTGAAGAACTTGTTGTTGGTACGGGCGTCTTCCGCCATCGAGGTAACGTGGTGAAGACCCTTGATCTGGTTGAGCATCTCTAACCCCTTTGTTTCGCCCGCGACGGCAGGCGTTTCTCATGGGCAGAAGATGGTCCGCGACGCGTCGTTTCGATAGCCCTCAAGTGCCAAACGGATTGTCTTCAATTGTTGAACGATGAGAGGATGTCGTTCAATGAAGGTGTCATCAGTTCAATTTGGCATGGCAATATTGATTTGGGACGTGATTGGCATTAGATTAACCTAGACAGTCTAGCCAGATGGAAAACTCATGAATTGGCCGCTACAGGACGCGAAAAATCAATTCTCCAAAGTCGTGCAGAAAGCTCGGAGCGAAGGTCCGCAAACGGTGACTTTGCGTGGCGAACGGGCGGCCGTCGTCCTCTCCGCCGAGGACTACGACGCCCTTCTGGCTGGAAAGCCGAGCCTCGTCGACGACCTGCTATCCGGGCCGGCCTGGGACGATGAAATGGCCGATGCAGTTACGGCGCGAGAAAAGGCGCCGAGCCGGGGCATCGCTTTCTAATGTATCTGCTCGATACGAATGTTATTTCAGAGGCCCGTCGCGGCAACCGCGAAGCAATAGCATGGCTACGCTCGGTTGACCCTTCCACGCTCTATCTCAGCGTTATCACACTCGGGGAAGTCATGCGCGGGATCGCCTTGAAGCGAAAGAACGATCCGCACGCAGCGGCACATCTGGGGGAGTGGCTGCGCAAGCTCAGGCACGATCACAGTGGCCGCATTCTTTCGATCACCGACCAGATCGCGGTCGAATGGGGGCGAATTGCGGCGCAACGTCCACGCGGCGATGCTGACGGGCTGATTGCCGCGACCGCACTCGTACATGATTTGATCATCGTCACCCGCAATGTCGGCGATTTCGATGATACGGGCGTATCAGTGATCAACCCTTGGGATCCGGCGCCTCACTGAGCGCGCGGATCGTTCGGCAAGGCCCAGTCGATCGGCTCGCGGCCATGCTCGGCCAGATAGGTATTGGCCTGAGAAAAATGCTTGGAGCCGAAGAATCCATTATGGGCCGACAGCGGCGATGGGTGCACGGATTTCAGCACGAGATGGCGCTCGGTATCGACGAAGGCAGCTTTCTTCTGCGCGTAGGAGCCCCAGAGCATGAAGACGACGCCGTCGCATTCGTCATTGACCTTGCGGATGACCGCGTCGGTAAATTTCTCCCAGCCCTTGCCCTGATGCGAGGCGGCCTGTGACTCTTCGACGGTCAGCACGCTGTTGAGCAACAATACGCCCTGCTTCGCCCAGCTCTCCAGAAAACCGTGGCGGGCCGGCGGAATGCCGAGATCCGTCTCCAGCTCCTTGTAGATATTGACCAGCGACGGCGGAATGCGCACGCCGGGGCGAACACTGAAGCAGAGCCCATGCGCCTGGCCGGCACCATGATAAGGGTCCTGCCCGAGGATGACGACCTGAACCTCATCGAGCGGCGTCAGATCCAGTGCCCGGAAATATTCGCTGCCGCGCGGAAAGATCACTTTGCCACGCTGCTTCTCCTCGACGAGAAAGGATTTGAGCTGCTGCATGTAGGGGCTTTCGAATTCCGGAGACAGAGCCTCTTTCCAGCTTTCTTCCAGCTTGATACCCGCTTCCGCCATCGTCTCTCGCCTCCGTCTGTTGTCAGCATGCCGATTGAGGATGAAAGCGGCGGCGTGTCAAGAAAATGGCTGATGCGGCGGCGGGGAGATCACAGTTTTCGAAGAACAGCGCCCCTTGGTTCCACGCCGATCTGGGAAATGGCAACGATCGCCGGAGCAAGTCTTCCAATCGTTGACATCCCCGTTCAGTTCGGCCAATAGAAGCCATCCCAATTTTCCGACCGGTGCCCCTATGCTTCCCTTGCATTCCCTTGGCGAGCGCATCGTCGTGCTCGGCCCCTCCAATGCCGGCAAGTCAACCCTTGCGGTTGCTCTTTCGAAAAAGCTCGGCCTCCCGGCCGTGCATCTCGATCAGCTTCACCACCTGCCCCATACAGATTGGAAGCAACGTCCTGAAGCCGAGTTCGCCGCACTCCATGATGCGGCTATTCTTGAAGAGCAGTGGGTTATAGAAGGCAACTATTCGCGCCTGATGCCGCAGCGCTTCGCCCGGGCCACCGGTGCCATCCTCATAAGCTCCAACCATTGGCTGCGCTTTTCCCGCTATCTCAAACGCACGCTCATCAACCGTTCGAACCGCGCGGGACATCTCGAAGGTGCGAAGGACAGCGTCAAATGGGAAATGATTCAATGGATACTGGTCAAGACCCGCAATAGCGGCCTCAAATATGCAAAAATGCTCCAGGAATCCGGCCTGCCGCTCATAGAATGTCATACGGCGGAGGCGCTCAATAATCTCTATCGGGCGTGGGACTTGCCGGACCGACGATAGGGGTTTTGTGCGAATGGCACCGGACTTCTGCGATCGGCCCCCACGTTGCGCCGATCTCATTAGCTGCAGCTTTTCAGTTTATTCGCCAAAAGCTCCGGCCACTATATCCATCCGTGATGAGATTGGCGGCTGGCCAAGCTGCGCCACCTTTCTCAAATCATCGTCCTCCGCAATCACCCCTTGATCCGCATCATCTGCGGATCGTAGAGCGGCTTCAGGGACACCTGGCAGGGCACGCGCCGCTGCGCCACATCGAGTTCGTAACGGCCGGAGAGCACAAAATCCTCGGTCACCCCGCTGGGATCGCGGACATAGCCGTAGCCGATGGCTTTGCCGATCGTGTAGCCGTAGCCGCCGCTTGAGAGCCAGCCGACGCGCTGGCCGTCGCGATAGATCGTCTCGCGGCCGAGCAGCACGGTCTCGGGGTCGTCCGGCACGAAGCAGGCAAGCATCTTCTTGACGCCGGAGGCCAGCTGCCGCTCGATCGCCTCGCGGCCACGGAATGCAATGTTCTTCTTCATCTTCACTGCCCATGCGAGCCCGGCCTCGACAGGCGTATGATCCGGGCCGATATCAGAGCCCCAAGCGCGATAGCCCTTCTCCAGCCGGCAGCTTTCGATGGCGCGATAGCCGGCATTGATGAGTCCGTGCTCGCGCCCAGCCGCCATCAGCACGTCATAGACTGTGCCGGCATATTCCACCGGCACATGCAGCTCATAGCCCAGTTCGCCGACATAGGTGATGCGCAGCGCCCTGACGGGGCAGCCGGCAATGCCGACGGTCCGCACTTTGCCGAAGGGGAATGCGGCATTGGAAACATCCGCCGATGTCACCCCCCGCAATATCTCTCGCGACTTCGGCCCCATGAGCGACAGCACGGAATAGGCCGAGGTCACGTCCACCAGCTCGGCATGCAGGTCGGCCGGAATATTGCGGGCAATCCAGTCGAAATCATGCGTGGCAAAGCCCGTGCCGGTGGTGATGTAGAACTCATTCTCGGCGATGCGGGCGACGGTGACGTCGCATTCGATGCCGCCCCGGTCGTTGAGCATTTGCGTATAGGTCAGCGCGCCCACAGGCTTGGTAACGTCGTTGGCGGCGATCCACGATATCGCCGCTTCGGCATCCCTGCCTTTCAGCACGAATTTGGCAAAGGAGGTCTGGTCGAAGATGACGGCCGCTTCGCGCACCGCCTTGTGCTCGCGGCCAACGGCGCCGAACCAGTTTTGCCTGTCATAGGTGTAGATATCCTTCGGCTCCTCGCCGGCAAAGAGATCGGCAAACCAGTTTGGCCGCTCCCAGCCGAGCTTTTCACCGAAGCAAGCGCCCTGAGCTTTCAGGCGGTCATAGAGTGGCGATTTACGGCAAGGCCGGCCGCTGGAATGCTCTTCAAAGGGCCACGCCATGGTGTAGTGCTTGCCATAGGCCTCGAGCGTGCGGGTGCGCACCCAATCGGTATCGAAATGCGGACGGCCGAAGCGCCTGATGTCGACCGGCCAGAGATCGTAGGGCGGCTCGCCCTTGGCGACCCATTCGGCGAGTGCCATGCCCGCCCCGCCGGCAGACGCAATGCCGAAGGCGTTGAAGCCGGCGCCGACGAAGAAATTCTTCAGCTCCGGCGCTTCGCCGAGGATGAAGTTGCCATCGGGCGTAAAGCTCTCCGGGCCGCACAGTAGCTGCTTGACGCCTGCCGTCTGCAGCGCCGGCACGCGAACCAGTGCCTGTTCCATGATCTGCTCGAAATGATCGAAATTGCTGTCGAGCAGCGTGTAGTGGAAATCCTTGGGGATACCATCGAGCGCCCAGGGGATCGGGTTCGGCTCATAGCCGCCCATCACAAGCCCACCGACCTCTTCCTTGTAATAGGTCAGCCGATCGGGATCGCGCAGTGTCGGCAGGTTGGAAGGTACGCCGAAGGATTCGGTGATTAGATATTGATGCTCGACGGAGACGAGCGGCACATTGACGCCGAAGCGCCCAGCAAAGGTCCGCGTCCACTGCCCGGCGCAGACGACGACCCGCTCGCATTCGATGCGTCCCCTATCGGTGATGACGGCACGGATTCGGCCCTTGTCGATCTCCAGATCCAAAACCTCGGTATCCTCGAAAATCGAGACGCCAGCCATCCGCGCGCCCTTCGCCAGCGCTTGGGTGATATCAGAGGGATTGGCCTGTCCGTCAGTCGGCAGGAAGGCGGCGCCGACGAGGTCGTCGACATCCATCAAAGGCCAGAGATCGAAAGCCTCCTTGGGTGTCAGCAGATGCATCTGCAGGCCGAAGGATTGCGCCGTCGTCGCCTGCCGCTTGACCTCGGTCCAGCGCTCTTCGTTGCAGGCAAGGCGTAAACCGCCATTCATCTTCCAGCCGGTGGCAAGCCCCGTCTCGGCCTCGAGCTTCTTGTAGAGATCGACGGAATAGCCGAGCATCTGGGTGATATTGGCGCTGGTGCGTAGCTGACCGACGAGGCCGGCAGCATGAAACGTCGTGCCCGAGGTCAGCTTCTTGCGCTCTAACAGCACCGTATCGGTAAAGCCGAGCTTGCCGAGATGGTAGGCCGTCGAGCAGCCGATGATGCCGCCGCCGATGACGACGGTCTTTGCGGTAGCAGGCAGGCCCTTCATTGCGTCACCTCAAGAATTGCGAAAGCTCTGCCAGGCGCTCTCGAAGCGCCTGAGATTTTCAGCTGTATAGGAAGAATAATCGAATTCGATGTCGGAATGGATTTCCGAAACCATGCTCCACATCGTCTCGCGCAGGAGGGACGCGCATTTCATCGCCTGATAACGCCGGCGCAGATTGTCGTCTGCTGGCGCTTCGAAATAAGCCTCCAGCATCGCCGCTTCCTGCGCTACGGAAAATTCATTGTTGGAGGCGAGGCCACCGAGGTCGAAAAGTGGCGTGTTGAAGCCGGCATAATCCCAATCGATCAGCCAGAGCCGCTTGCCGTCATCGAGGAAATTCGCCGCCAGCAGATCATTGTGGCCGAAGGCGATCTCGAAAGGCCCAGCTTCGCGCTCAAGCTGCTCGGCAATATCGAGAAAGGAAGCCAATAGCAGCTTGTGCTGGCTGCCGCCGGCATCGAGCGTGGCCGCATAGTCTCTGATCACATGAAAGACCCAGAAAATCGCCGCCGGCCCGCGAAAATGCCTGCCAATATCGCGATGACAGGAGCGGACTAGGCGCACGATGCGCGCCATCATCGCCGGCTGGCGAATGTCGTCGGCGGAGAGCGGCTTCGCGTCGATATAGTCAAGCACCATGATACCAGGCTGATGATGAATGACAGCTGGAGAAAGGCCAGCCGCGTGCGCAGCCCTGCTCGCCGCCACCTCATTGCCGCGGCTGATATGATGAACCGGAATGTCAGACCCAAGCCTTACGACGAAGCGTCGTCCGCCATTGCTGACCAGATAATTGCGATTGGTAATGCCACCCACCAGCGGGGCGATGTCGATCGGCCCGCGCCAAATATCGAGAGACTGTATCCTGTCTTCCGGCGTTACGATCATTCCCCCTCCGGCGCCTCTAGCGAGCATCCTTTGGACGAGAAAGGTTCCTTACAATGGCAAAGCTGTCAAGAACCGATCCACAAAATCAAACAGATTCTTGGC
Source organism: Rhizobium sp. AC27/96 (assembly GCF_001692325.1). Lineage (GTDB taxonomy): Bacteria > Pseudomonadota > Alphaproteobacteria > Rhizobiales > Rhizobiaceae > Rhizobium. The sequence goes on from NZ_LXKN01000075.1 coordinate 166,794, forward strand.
TTTTTGTTGGATTTGCGAATAATTCCCAATTGAATGAGCTATGGATAGTCTAACACGGCGCTTCACCGTAGGTGAGATTTGTCTTAAAAACTCCAGCGTGAGGCGATCGGATTCATCTCGCAGAGAGCTTGCTGCCCCCTTGGCACAGGCGCCTGCTCGATCCGGAAGCCATTTGCATATCTTGGGATCGATACCCTCAATAGGATCAGCACCATGTCGGGCATATCCCAGCCACCGCTTCACTCCAATCATCGCGAACGCGAGATTCTGGAAGAACTCCGGCTGGCCGGCGGCGCAAGCCGCATCCAGTTTCTTGCCGAGCGTCTCGGCGTTTCGGAAGAGACGATCCGCCGTAATATCCGCAGCCTGGAAACCAATGGTCTCGTCACCAAGGTCCATGGCGGCGTTCATATCAAGGACTCGATGATCGAGCCGCCGTTGCATTTGCGCATGAACGAGAATGCCGAGGCCAAGCGGATGATCGCCGCATCCGTCGCCTCGATGATCGAAGACGGCGATACCCTCTTCCTCGATGTGGGTTCTACCACCGCCTTCATCGCCGTCGCGCTGCAGAAACACCAGAACCTTTTCGTCGTCACCAATGCACTATCGGTGGCCCATGCGCTCGCCACCCGCAACGGCAACCGCATCTTCTTCGCCGGCGGTGAACTGCGCGGTCATGATGGTGGCGCCTTCGGAATGGAAGCGGCCAATTTTCTGCGCCGCTTCAACATACGCCATGCCATCCTCTCGGTCGGCGCGATCAACGCCACCTCGGGCTTCATGCTACATGATCTCGAAGAGGCGGAATATTCGCGGGAAGCGGTGAGCCGGGCTGAACGCTGCATCATCGTTGCCGACAGTGCCAAGTTCGGGCGCAGCGCCCCGATCATTCTGAGCGAGCCGGAAACCTTCGACGTCCTCGTCACCGACGAGGCCCCACCCGCCGACATCAACGCCATGCTGGAGCGCAACGCGATCGAACTCGTCGTCGCCAACCGGCAGCGGGCCGAGCGGCGCTAGGCTTATTCATCGGAGATCGGTGTTATCCGGCATTCTCGGCACCAGCCGGTTCGTTCCGCTCATCCGGATCGAAACTGGTGAATTTGCGATAGCTCTTGCACATGGCCTCCAAGGTCAGCGCCGCCTTGCTCGCATGGCGCTCCTTGTGGCGCAGCAGGCGGAAGCTGCGCGCCGGCAGATCGAAGGACGCCTGAACCAGCAATCCCTGCCCGAGATAGGCTTTCGCCGCCGCGCTGGAAATGGCGGCTGCGCTCTGGCCCAGGCAAACCGCCGAGAGAACGGCTTCGTTCGACGGCAGCACCAGCGCAACATCGAGATCGGCTGGTGGAGCACCAAGCTTGGCGATCGCATTCTCGAATTCGGAGCGGGTGCCCGAGCCTTCCTCGCGCATCACCCAGGATGTGCCGGCGGCGAGTTCGGCCCCGGTTAATTGCCGCCCATCCGCCCAGGGATGGTTCGGCGGGACGACGATAACAAGCGCATCCTGCGCGACGATCTTCATCGACAGTGCCGGCGCGTCCACTTCCCCCTCGATGAAACCGAGTTCCGCTGCGCCATCAATGACGGCTTCGGTGACAGTGCGCGTGTTGCCGATCGTCAGGTCCAGCTCGATGCCGGGATAATCGCGATGAAACCGCATCAGCAGCGGCGGCAACCAGTAGCTGGCGATGGTCTGGCTCGCATAGAGGCTGAGCCGGCCGCGCTGCAATCCAGCAAGTTCGGACAGCATGAGCTCGGCCGAACGCACACGGGCAAGCGTGGCTTTCGCCTCCCCTAAGAAGGAACGTCCGGTCTCCGTCAGCTCGATCCGCCGGCCGACACGGTGGAACAGCTCAACCCCGTAATAGGCTTCCAGGTTCTTGATCGCCGAACTCACAGCCGAAGGCGTGAGGTGAATGGCTTCCGCGGCATGGGTCAGGTGTTCGCGCTCGGCGACGGCGACGAAAATGGCAAGCTGCTCGAAGGTCATGGGAAATCATTCTAATTTATCGAACGAAACGTAGGATAATATTCGATGGATGTCCACATCGACAGATGAGACTTTCCCACCGTCAGCAAGTCATAACAAAAGATCGACGGTAAGACATGCCCCTCGTCCAACGCGCAAACAAAATCCTCCCCGGTCTCGCACTCACCTGTGCCGTCGCAGTTGTCGCCTATGCCGGCGAACATGCGGAACTCAGCCTCCTTGGCGGCCGTTGGATCGAGAGCCTGGTGATCGCCATCGCCCTTGGCATTGCCGTCTGCACCATCAAGCCGTTGAAGCCTAGCATGCGGCCGGGCATCGATTTCAGCGCCAAGATCCTGCTGGAAATCGCCATCGTCCTTCTTGGCGCATCCATAAGCCTTTCGGCAGTACGTGGAGCGGGCGTCTGGCTGATCGCCGGCATCGCCATCGTTGTCGTTCTGTCGATTGCCGCGACCTATTTGATCGGACGGCTGCTCGGCCTGCCGCCGAAGCTGGCAACGCTGATTGCCTGCGGCAATTCGATATGCGGCAACTCCGCCATCGTCGCCGTCGCGCCTGTGATCGAGGCCGATTCGCAGGAGATTGCCGCAGCCCTCGCCTTCACGGCCGTGCTGGGCATTGCCGCCGTCTTTCTACTGCCGTTCCTCTACTTCTATTTCGGCATGAGCGTGCCGCAATATGGAACGCTCGCCGGCCTGACCGTCTATGCAGTCCCGCAGGTGCTCGCAGCAACCGCTCCTGTCGGTCTACTAGCCGTCCAGACCGGCACACTGGTCAAGCTTGTCCGCGTCCTGATGCTCGGCCCTGTCATCTTCATGCTCGGCATCCTCACCAAAGTCGAGACGACAGATGCGAACGGCCGCAGCGGCCATCATCACTCGCTGGTTCCGTGGTTCATTTGCGGCTTCCTCGGGCTGATGGCAATGCGCTCCTTCGGCCTCATCCCGGATGCTTTGGTCGCACCGATGCAATTGGTCTCAAGCATCCTGACCGTTATCGCCATGGCCGCACTCGGTCTATCGGTGAATATCCGTTCCGTTGCGCATGCCGGCGGCCGCGTGATCGTCGCCGCCACGCTGTCGCTGCTGATGCTGGGTGTCATCAGTTACGGTCTGATCGTCGCCTTGCAGATTCAGTAGCGCGCCCACCGCCGGCAACGGCGGATCGGCGCCTGCCTGGTGCAGGAGCCGGTTTCAGCAGTGCCGCAATCTCGTTTTCGGGGGCAGGATAGCCGATGGCATAACCCTGAAGCTCGTCGCAACCGAGGTCCGCCAGAATACGGGCATGTTCCTCGGTCTCGACACCCTCGGCAACGACTTCGACATTCAGGGCGCGCGCGATTTCGACGATCGAACCAACGAGGCGGCGCTGCTCTTCCGAGACCGTGACGGCCGTCACCAATTGCCGATCGATCTTCAGCCGTTTCGGCTTCAGCTTGACCAGGCCGATCAGCGAGGCATGACCCGAACCGAAGTCGTCGATCTCGATATCGATGCCCATCTGTTTGATCCCGTCGATATTGGCGAGCACCCGATCGTCGGGGTCATCGAGGAAGATGGTTTCCACCAGTTCGAAAGCGATGGCACGCGGCGGTATCTTCAGTGCCTGCAATCCCTCGATCAAATCGTGATCGGCGAGCCGGCGGCCGGAAATATTGACGGCGACACGTGGCGGCTCGACACCCTGCGACACCCAGGCGGCGCGGTCGGCAAGCACACGCGTCAGCACGGCCGCGTCGATCTCGGCGGTAAGCCCATATTCCTCGGCCAGCTTGAGGAACGCCACCGGAGACAGCAATCCCTTCTCCGGATGCCGCCAGCGCGCCAAGGCCTCCAGCCCGACGATACGGCGGCTGCGTGCGTCCACCTGAATCTGATAGAATGGCTCGATCTGCTGCAGCATCGGCGCAAGCCGCAGCTCGTCGGCCAACCGACGCTCCGCATGCAGATCTGCCTGCAGCTCCGGCGTGAAGAACTCGACGCGGTTGCGGCCGAGCTTCTTGGCCTGGAAAAGCGCGACATCGGATTCGGCCAGCAGGCTGCCCGCATTGTCGGACCGGCTCGACGCCACCCCGATGGATGCACCGATCCGAAGCATGTCATTGCCGAAGCGCACTTCGCGCCGCAGCCGCGAGAGAATGTCGTCGGCGATGGCCTCCAGCCTCTCGGCATTTCCGACGTTGACCAACACGGCCACGAACTCGTCGCCGCCTATACGCGCGACGAGATCGCCGGCGGTGATCGCCGCTGAAATGCGGGCAGCCGCGCTCTGCAACGTCGCATCACCCGCCGCATGGCCCCATTTGTCGTTGATCTCCTTGAAGCCGTCGAGATCGATTTGAAGCACACCCAAGGTCTCGACATCCGAAGCCTTGCGCAGTTCGGCCAGCCGCCGGTCGAAATAACGCCGGTTGGGAAGGCCGGTCAGGTAATCATGGTCGGCGGCATATTCGATACGGGCGCGGCTTTGTTCGAGCGCCACGGCCCGCGCCTCGGCGATCGCCGTCTGGCTGGTCAGTTCACGATTGAGCTGGACGTCGGCGGTGACATCCCATTCCGCGCCGATAAAGGATGGCGAACCGTCGTGATCCTCATAGAAATGCGCACTGGAGCGCAGATGGCGTATCTCTCCGCTGGGCAGAACGATGCGAAACTGGGAATTATAGAAGCCGCGCCCATCGAGAGCGATCTGGAAGTCGTTGACCGCCTTCTCGACATCCTCGGGATATAGCGCCTTCATCCAGACGTCGGACGATACCTTGCGATCCTGCAGGCCGGTTCCATAGAGCCGATGCATCTGCTGGTCCCAGAGCAATTCCTTGTCATTGACGTTGTGTTGCCAGACGCCGATTTGAGACGCCTCAAGCGCCAGCTCCAACCTTCTTAAAAGGTCCTGGAACTCTTCTTCGGTTCGCCCTGATGCCGTCTCTGCCAAAGAGCTCCACCCCCTTCGGAAATTGGAGAGATTACATAAATGCTACTCAATAGATTTGCACTACTGCCTTTCGCGAACTTTAACGACGGCCCGAGCGGCTATCTGCCAACAGTTTGCGCCAAAATGCCACTAGTGATTATGCCTGGGCGGTATGGCCGCGAGATTGCGAAACTCGGCAGCGCCTTCAAGCACGGCGCCATCGGAAAGCTGCGTGACCGAACGGCGATAGATGCGCTGCCACGGCGTCGAGTCCGGCGGGACTGGCGGTATGCCATCGCCCTTGCGGCGCTCGATCTCCGCCTCTTCCACCAGCATGTCGCAACGGCCATGATTGAAGTCGATACGGATGATGTCGCCGGTCCTCAGCCAGGCAAGGCCGCCGCCGGCAGCGCTCTCCGGCGAGGCATTGAGGATCGAGGGACTGTCGGCGGTGCCCGACTGGCGCCCGTCGCCGATTGTGGGCAGGCTGCGGATGCCGCGCTTCAAGAGCGCATCCGGCGGCTGCATGTTCACCACTTCGGCCGACCCCGGCCAGCCGATCGGCCCTGCTCCGCGGATGACGAGGATCGTCCGCTCGTCGATCCCCAGATCGGCGTCGTTGATGCGCTTGTGATAATCCTCTGATCCGTCGAAGACCACGGCCCGCCCCTCGAACATGCCTTCGTGGCCCGGCTCCTGCAGATAACGGCTGCGGAATTCCTCGGAGATAACGCTCATCTTCATGATGGCGAAATCGAACAGATTACCCTTCAGCACGAGAAAACCGGCGCGCTCCTTCAAGGGCTCGGCAAACGGGAGGATGACTTCGCGATCCGTCGCCTCCCTGCCCTTAAGATTTTCCGCCATCGTCTTGCCGGTCACGGTCGGACAGCTTCCGTCGAGCTTATCGGCCTGCAGTAGCTCCCACATGATGGCGGGGACACCGCCGGCGCGATGGAAGCGCTCGCCGAGATAGGCGCCCGCCGGCTGCACATTGGCAAGCAGCGGAATGTCGAAACCATGCACCTGCCAGTCATCCGGGTGAAGTTCGACGCCGGCATGCTTGGCCATGGCAGCCAGATGTGGCTGCGCATTGGTCGATCCGCCGATGGCGGAATTGACGCGAATGGCATTGAGAAAAGCCTGACGCGTCAGCACGTCGGATGGCTTCATGTCTTCAAGCACAAGTTCGACGGCACGGCGGCCGGTGCGATAGGCCATCTGCCCACGTTCGCGATAGGCACCGGGAATGGCGGCACAGCCGGTCAATGACATGCCGAGCGCCTCGGCCATGGCATTCATCGTCGAGGCCGTTCCCATCGTATTGCAATGGCCGATCGAGGGCGCCGAGGCGAGAGACGCCTCCATGAACTCCTCTTCGTCGATCTCTCCAGCCGCCAGCTTGCGGCGCGAACGCCAGATCACTGTACCGGAGCCGGCAAGTTCGCCATCGTGCCAGCCGTCAAGCATCGGGCCGCCGGAGAGCACGATCGCCGGAATGTTGACGGTGGAGGCGGCCATCAGCGCCGAGGGGGTGGTCTTGTCGCAGCCGGTAGTGAGCACCACGCCATCGAGCGGATAGCCGTAGAGCACTTCCACCAGACCGAGATAGGCAAGGTTGCGGTCGAGTGCCGCCGTCGGCCGCTTGCAGTTCTCGAAGATCGGATGGGTCGGGAACTCGATCGGAATGCCGCCGGCATCGCGGATGCCGTCGCGCACGCGCTTGGCAAGATCGAGATGATGGCGGTTGCAGGGGGTCAGATCGCTGCCGCTCTGGGCAATGCCGATGATCGGCTTGCCCGAGCGCAACTCTTCCGGCGTGATGCCGTAATTCATGAACCGCTCCAGATAGAGCGCCGTCATATCGATATGATCCGGATTGTCGAACCAGTCCTGCGAACGCAGGCGGCGCTTGGATGCACCCTTATCGCTCATCTCTTCCTCAAGCCTTTCCTTGGCCATTCTTGTCTTCCAGATACTGCAGCAACCCGCTGTGATCCTGCTCGCCACCGCCATTTTCGACGAATTCCGCAAACTCGGCCCGGACGGCCTCCGTCAACGGCAGCTGGAGCGAGAGATTCTCGGCTGCGGCAAGGACCGTATCGAGATCCTTCAGCTGATTGCGGGCGGTTCCGCCCGGCTCGAAATTGCGCTCGATCATGCGCTGGCCGTGCAGCTCCAGGATCCTGCTTTCGGCAAAACCACCGCGAATGGCGGCTCGAAATGCCTCGCGAGAGCCACCGCCCGCTTCGACAAGCAGCATCGCCTCGGCAACGGCGCCGATGGTCACCGCGACGATCTGCTGATTTCCGAGCTTGGCAAGCTGACCGGTGCCGCTTGGGCCGACGCGGGTCACACGACCAAGCGGCGCCATGATATCGCGAACACTGTCTATGACGTCGGCATCGCCGCCGGCCATGATTGCCAGCGTCCCGGCCGCAGCACCGACCACGCCGCCGGACACCGGCGCATCGATATGCCTGATACCGCGCTCCGCAAGCTTGAATGCATGTTCGCGGGCAATCGCCGGCGGTATCGAGCTATTGTCGATGACGACGGCTCCAGATTCCAGCGCATCAGCCACTCCGCTACCGAACAGGACTTCGCTGACGGCACCGCCATTGGTGAGCATGGTGAAGACGATCGATGCCCCCCTTGCCGCCTCTGAGGCAGTAACTGCGACGGTCGCGCCATGCTCAGCGAGCGGATCGGCCTTGCTGCGGTCGCGATTCCAGACGGTAAGCGGAAAGCCGGCATCAAGAAGCCGCCGTGCCATCGGCGCTCCCATCAATCCCGTCCCGAGAAAAGCGATCTTTCTGCCGCTCACAGCGACGTCCTCCGAATTATAAGCATGTGAAACCTGCAACGTTGCAGCGGTCATTCAACCCAGCCGACCCGACAACAACCGCATGCACACCACTATCCCTAGTCTTGGGTGCCGATGGGCAGCTCCCCATGCCCCCGTACACGTCAACCAACTCACCCAAGAGCTTGATAAACCTATGGTGACCGCATGCAAAGGAAATCCGTGCGCATGCGACAAATTCTGTCAGCAACCGAACACGCGGCCAAGCAGCGGCCCGAAAATTGGGCCGGTACAAAAGAAAAAGGCGGGACCTTGCGGTCCCGCCCATGGGGTGTCGAGCACTGGAGTACCGCTCGGCACGGCCCCCTATTCGGCGGCGATCGGGAGTACCTCCGCCGAATGGTCATTATCGTTGTGATGGTGCTGCTTCAGCGGGCGGTTACCCGACAGAGTACGGATCAGCACGTAGAAGACCGGCGTCATGAAGATACCGAAGAAGGTAACGCCGATCATGCCCGAGAACACCGCGATACCCATGGCGGTTCGCATCTCGGCACCGGCACCGGTCGATGTGACCAGCGGCACGACACCCATGATGAAGGCCATGGAGGTCATCAGGATCGGACGCAGACGCAGACGGCTGGCCTCGATTGCGGCCTGTACCGGCGTGCGGCCTTCAAATTCCAGCTCGCGGGCAAATTCCACGATCAGGATCGCGTTCTTCGCCGACAAGCCCACCAACACCACCAGACCAATCTGGGTGAAGATGTTGTTGTCCCCACCTGTGAGCCAGACGCCGGTCAGCGCCGCCAGTACACCCATCGGCACGATCATGACGATGGCGAGCGGCAAGGTCAGGCTCTCGTATTGGGCGGCCAGCACGAGGAAGACCAGCAGCAGCGCCAGCGGGAAGACGACGATGCTGGAATTGCCGGCCAGAATCTGCTGGTAGGTCAAATCCGTCCACTCGAAGTCTATGCCGGCGGGCAACGTCTCATGCAGAATCTTCTCGATCGCCGCTTGTGCCTGACCCGACGAGAAACCGGGCGCCGGGCCGCCATTGATGTCGGCAGCAAGGAAGCCGTTATAGCGGTTCGTACGCTCCGGCCCGGTGGTGGCATCGACCTTCAGCAAGGCTGAAAGCGGGATCATCTGGCCCGATGCCGAACGAACCTTCAACTGGCCGATATCTTCCGGCTGGGCGCGGAACTTGGCATCGGCCTGTACGCGGACGCTGTAGGTGCGGCCGAAGGCGTTGAAGTCGTTCACATAGAACGAACCGAGATAGATCTGCAGCGTCTGGAAGACGTCGGTGACGGAGACCCCGAGCTGCTCGGCCTTGGCGCGGTCAAGATCGGCGAAGAGCTGCGGCACGTTGATCTGGAAGCTCGAGAAGATGCCTGCGAGTTCCGGTGTCTGGTAGGCCTTGGCAATCACTGCCTTGGCCGCCTGGTCAAGCGCCTGGTTGCCGAGGCCGGCGCGATCCTCGATCTGCAGCTTGAAGCCGCCTGTCGTGCCGAGACCGTTGACTGGCGGCGGCGGGAACATGGCGATGAAGGCATCCTGAATGGCGCCGAACTTCTGGTTCAGCGCCATGGCGATCGCCCCGCCCGAAAGATCGGGCGTCTTGCGCTCGTCGAAGTCCTTCAGCGTGACGAAGACGATACCGGCGTTCGAGGAATTGGTGAAACCGTTGATCGACAGGCCCGGGAAGGCGATCGCATTGGCGACGCCAGGCTGCTTCAGCGCGATATCAGTCATGCGCTTGATCACGCTTTCCGTGCGGTCGAGGCTTGCGGCATCCGGCAACTGTGCGAAGCCGATCAGATACTGCTTGTCCTGCGATGGCACGAAACCACCTGGAACCGTTGTGAACAGGCTATAGGTCGCTCCCACCAGCGCGAAATAGATCACCATGACGATGCTCTTGCGCGACAGCAGGCCGCCGACGCCCTTGCCGTAGTATTTCGAACCGCTTCCGAACGCCCGGTTGAAACCACGGAAGAACCAGCCGAAGACCGCGTCCATGACCCGCGTCAACCGATCCTTCGGCGCATGATGGCCCTTCAGAAGCAGGGATGCCAGTGCCGGAGACAAGGTGAGCGAGTTGAAGGCCGAGATGACGGTCGAGATGGCGATCGTCAGCGCGAATTGGCGGTAGAACTGGCCGGACAGGCCGGAGATGAAGGCAAGCGGCACGAAGACCGCGACGAGGACCAGCGCGATGGCGATGATCGGACCGGAAACTTCCTTCATCGCCTTATAGGTGGCGTCTCGCGGACTGAGCCCGTTCTCGATATTGCGTTCGACGTTCTCGACCACCACGATCGCGTCGTCCACGACGATACCGATCGCCAGCACCAGGCCAAACAGACTGAGCGCATTGATGGAGAAGCCGAAGACATACATCACCGCAAAGGTGCCGATGATCGACACCGGAACGGCGATCAGCGGGATGATCGAGGCGCGCCATGTCTGCAGGAACAGGATGACGACGAGGACGACCAGCGCAATGGCCTCGAGCAGCGTGTCGATGACCTTCTCGATCGAGGCGCGGACGAATTTTGTCGTATCGTAGACGATCTCGTACTTGACGCCCGCCGGCATGGCCTTCTGCAGATCGTTCATGGTCGCGCGCACATTGTTCGCGATCTCGATCGCATTCGAACCAGGCGCCTGGAGAACCGCGACGGCGACGGCCGGCTTGCCGTCGAGCAGCGAACGCAGCGTATAGTCTTCCGCACCCAACTCGACGCGAGCGACGTCGCGAAGGCGGGTGATCTCGCTATTGGCGCCCGTCTTGACGATGATGTTGCCGAACTCCTCGGGCGTGCGCAGGCGGCCCTGGGCATTGACGTTGAGCTGCAGATCCACGCCCGGCCGGCTGGGCGAGGCACCGATGATGCCCGCCGCAGCCTGGACGTTCTGCGAGCCGATCGCATTGCTGATGTCGCTGGCGGCAAGATTATGCTCCGCCGCCTTCTGCGGATCGATCCAGACGCGCATGGAATAGTCGCCGGCGCCGAAGACCTGCACCTGCCCGACGCCTTCGATGCGGGCGAGCCGATCCTTGACGTTCAAGGTCGCATAGTTTCGCAGATAGGTGATGTCGTGGTCGGCCCCGTCCGAGACGAGGTTGACGACCATGATGAAGTCGGGCGAGCTCTTGACGGTCGTGATGCCGAGGGTACGGACCTCCGCGGGCAGGCGCGGCTCAGCCTGCGAAACGCGGTTCTGCACGAGCTGCTGCGCCTTGTCCGGATCGGTGCCGAGCTTGAAGGTGACCGTCACGTTGAGAACGCCGTCGGACGTTGCCTGGCTGGACATGTAGAGCATGCCCTCGACGCCGTTGATCTGCTCTTCGAGCGGTGTCGCCACCGTTTCGGCAATAACGGTCGGGTTGGCACCGGGATAGGTGGCGCGCACGACAATCGACGGCGGCACGACCTCCGGATATTCGGAGATCGGCAGCGCCCTGAGGCCGATAAGGCCGGCGACCACGATGAGGACCGAAAGAACACCGGCAAAGACCGGGCGGTCGACAAAGAATCTGGAGATGTTCATATCAAAGCCCTCTCCGGGGTGAAAGCGGATGCAAAATCCCTGTCCGGCGAGCTGAGAGCCGCCGGCGGATCATGTGAATTCGGATGTCGGCCTTCTCCGCATGGGCAGAAGGCCAAGTCTTACTGAGCGGTCGCGACCTTCTCTGCCAACTGCGGTGCGACAACCGCACCGGGACGGATGCGCTGCAGCCCGTTGACAACGACCTTTTCGCCGACCTTCAGGCCGTCCTCGATCACCCGCTCGCCATCGACCAGCGAACCGAGTTGGACCTGCCGGTAATTGACCTTATTGTCGCCATCAACCACGAAGACGAACTTCTTGTCCTGGTCGGTGCCGACTGCGCGGTCGCTGATGACGAGCTTGCTCTCGGCCTTCGGCTGGCCCATGCGAACCCGCACGAACTGGCCGGGGATGAGACGTCCACCGGGATTGTCGAAGACGGCGCGGACGCTGACGGTGCCGCTTGCCGCATCGACTTCGTTGTCGATCAGCTGCAACTTGCCCTTGATCGGCGTGCCGCTATCGCTGGCCGTGCCGATCTGAACCGGGATCTGTTCGACCGGCGGAACTGCGCCATTGGTCGCCGGCAACTCTGCCAGGGCCTGGGTCACGGTCTGCTCGTTGGCATTGAAGCTTGCATAGATCGGATCGACCGAAACAAGCGTGGTCAGAGCCGGCGAAGATGAGCCGGCAGCGACCAGATTGCCGACGGTCACGGCGATCTTGCCGACGCGGCCGGCGATCGGAGCGTGAACCTGCGTATAGTCGAGGTTCAGCTGAGCCGTCTGCAAGGTAGCTTGCGCTGCCTTCAGATTGGCATCCGCTTCGGCGTAGTTGCTGGAGCGGGTGTCCATGTCGCTCTGCGAGATCGTCTTGTTGTCGAAGAGCTTCTGACCGCGGTCGACTTCGACCTTGGTCAGATTGAGCCTCGCCTTTGCAGCTCCAACCTGCGCCTGAGCCTGGGCAACGGCCGCCTCGTAGGGTGCGGGATCGATGGTGACAAGCAGGTCGCCCTGCTTGACCAGGGCGCCTTCGCGGAATTGCACGGACTGGATTGCGCCAGCCACACGCGGCCGGACTTCGACCCGGTCAATAGCTTCGAGCCGGCCGGAAAATTCCTGCCAGGACGTGATGTCGCGCGACTCCACCGCGGCAACGGTGACAGGGGTTGGCGGCATCGCCGCCGGGCCGCTTGCCTCGGTTGCCTGGGCACCGCGCGGCAGTTCCAGATAGAAGGCTGCACCCACAACGGCCACAGCAACACTCATGCCGGCGCCCCACAGGGCCCAGCGCTTACCGTTGGATTTCATGTTAGTCTCTCCTTTGGCCCCCTCTTGGGACACGGGGACCGAAAATTCCTATTGCCTCAATATAGGCAGGGCTCCAAAGCACCGCGCATCGATGCGGGGATCGCTTCGGCCTTTGCCTCCAGCACCTCGTCCAATTCCGCGATTTCCCTCGCGCTCGGGATGCTCTAGTTGATCAAGCTTGCACGTCTTCGACAAAGCCCTTGAAACAGCAACAGACATCCTGCTGCCATGAGGGCCTGTCTTTCGACTGCCCGCCGTAGAGGGTGGGCCAGCCTGTCCCGGCGGGAAGGACTTGCTGGCGAACACGGACGCCAGCCGCTTTCAGCCGACTGCCGTATTCCATGCTCTCGTCGCGGAGCGGGTCGTCCTCGGCCGTGAGCACCAATGCCGGCGCGAGGCCCGAAAGCCGCGAACAGTATCGAGGCGCTGCATAAGGATGGCAGACACCGCCCAGAAAACCCAGGTAGCGGTTCCAACCCTCCGTCCAGCGCTCGCGCATGCCGCTTTCCTCCGCCTGGAGGAAAGATTTTGATCCCATGAAGGGATCGAGCAAAGGCGATATCAACACCTGTCCGTCCAACGAACCGGGTATCTGATCACGCGCCTTTAAAGCGACACCCGCTGCAACATTGCCACCCGATTCCTCTCCGGCGACAAACAGCAGCGATTTTTTTGCCCCACCCAGCGCAAGCATGTTTCGCTTGTTGCTGAGGTAGGCAAGAAGCCCGTAGGCGCATTCCAGCACCTTCGGAAAAGCATTCTGATTGCAACTCGTATAATCCGCCGCAACCACGATGGCGCCGGCCTCAGCGAGGCTTGCCGCCACCGGTCTTTCGGTCGCGTGACAGGTATCGAGAAAGGCGCCTCCATGCAGATAGAGCACGAGGGGTGCCGCCTTCTTCAAACCTTCGCCGTTATAGATCCGCGCTTTCACCGGCCCCGTAGGCACGTTTTCCAGCACAACATCTTTCCACGGCGCATCCATCGACCCAAATCCTTATCTGTTCGAACGAATATGATCTCTTCCGGTAGCGGCTTAGCACGCCTTGGAACCATATTCTCGATAATGCGGTCTTCAGCGCCCCGTGCCGCATTGCAACAATCTTGGAAACAACATATTGTTATTCCGATCAGAGCATAAGTAGCCTATATTCGATCAGACTATTCACCATTACAAACAATCGACCCCTTTCTTGGCGGTCGAGGGACACCATGGAATGGACCAGTTATCAGCAATGCGGGCTTTCGCGCGTGTGGTGGAGACGGGTAACTTCACCCGCGCCGCAGCAGCCCTCTCCATGCCGAAGGCAACGGTGACGACGCTCATCCAGTCGCTCGAAGCCCATCTGCATGCCAAGCTTCTGAACCGGACGACCCGCCGCGTCATGGTGACGACCGACGGCGCGCTCTACTATGAGCGTGCCATCCAGCTCCTTTCCGAAATAGAGGAACTGGACGGCAGCATCAGCAATTCTCAGAGCCTGCCCAGCGGTCGCCTGCGCGTCGAGATGGCGGGCGCCTTCGCCGAGAAGATCGTCATGCCGGCGCTGTGCGATTTCCATCAGCGCTATCCCGACATTCACATCGACCTCGGCGTCGGCGACCGGCTGGTGGACTATCTGGCCGAGAATGTCGATTGCGCCTTGCGCGCCGGCATGCCGAGCGACCAGTCGCTGATCGCCCGCCGCGTCGGCGAGATCCATCTCATCACCTGCGCCGCTCCCATCTACATCGAAAAGCACGGCATCCCCGAGCGTCCGGAAGATCTGGAAACCAACCACTATGCGGTGAGCTATTTCCGCGCTCAAACCGGCCGCACGGTCCCTTTCCTGTTTGACCGCGGCAACGAGTCGCTGGAAATCACTCCGCGCTACATCCTTTCGGTGAATGACAGCCGCAGCTATCTCCAGGCGGCCATGACCGGTCTCGGCATTGCACAGGTCCCCAGCTTCATGGCGCGGGATGCGATTGCCAAGGGCGATCTCGTACCAGTCCTCTCCGGCTGGACCCGGCCGGCACTCCCGATGCACATCGTCTACCCGCCGAACCGGCACCTGAGCAACAAGGTCCGCGTCTTCGTCGATTGGCTGGCGAAATTGCTCGTGACGTCGCGGGTGGGAGAAGCCTGAGATTGCAGCTGGCCTTCTCCCCGATCAGCGGGGAGAAGGATGACCGTTCGCTGGCCGCCTAGCTCCAGGAGACACCTGCCTGCTGACGGATTGTAGCGTTCAACCGATTCCAGACATTGTCGACCGAGATCGCTATGATAAGGGCGGACAGTGCCTGTTCATCATAGTGTCGGGCAGCCTCGTTCCAGATCTCGTCGCTGACGGCATCCGGGCGGTCGGCAAGCCGGGTGACGGCCTCGCCGAGAGCCAGCGCCGCACGCTCGGCATCCGAGAAATAAGGCATTTCCCGCCATGCGGAGACGCCGACGATGCGCTCGATGCGCTCGCCCGCCTTCTGCAATTTGCGAAAGCCCATGTCTGTGCAGACACTGCAGCCGTTGATCTGGCTGATGCGCAGATGCACAAGGTCCATGGTATTTTCCGAAAGGCCACGATCCCTGATGGAGTTGCTGACGGCGAGAAGCGCCTGCAGCGTTTCCGGCAGGACAAGGGCGGGGTGCTTCATACGAGCTTGCATGTTTCTATCCTTTGATTGTTCGGGCGCCACGATGGCTCCCCGCTTGACGATTCATTTTCCCGCCGGTCCTGTGTCACACCGGCCGTGCTGCATTCGTCATGGGTTTGACGGAACAGCGTGAGGGAATGTGACCAATGGACGAAAGAAACTGGCAGGCTGAGAAATTCGAGGCGAACCGGCCGCATTTGCGTGCCGTCGGCTACCGCATGCTCGGCTCGCGAACCGAGGCGGAAGATGCCGTGCAGGAAGCGTGGCTCCGTCTTCTTAAAACCGACATGTCCGAGATCGAAAATCTCGGCGGCTGGCTGACGACGGTGACGGCGCGCATCTGCCTCGATTGGCTGCGCGCCCGAAAATCGCGTCGCGAAGAACCGTTGACGGCCCATATCCCAGAACCGGCCGTGACGCATGATGCCGGCAACGGCACCGATCCGGAACAGGATGCGCTATTGGCCGATTCCGTCGGTCTTGCCCTGCTGGTGGTGCTGCAGAGGCTCAACCCGGCCGAACGGCTCGCCTTCGTATTGCACGACATGTTCGACATGCCCTTTGACGACATCGCCCCGATCGTTGAACGCAGCGTCGTTGCTACGCGCCAGCTTGCCAGCCGCGCGCGCCGCCGCGTTCAGGAGACACCGGTCGCAACAGAGGCCGACCTCACCCGCCAGTGGCATGTTGTCGATGCCTTCCTGACGGCTTCGCGCGGTGGCGACATGCAGGCGCTGCTGGCTGTCCTCGATCCCAAAATCGTCTTCCGGCCCGACGCCGTCGCCGCGCTTATGGGCTCCGTGAGCGATATCCACGGGCAGGCCGCAGTCGCCGAGGCTTTCCGTGGTCGTGCGCAAGCCGCCCGGCCGGCCGTTATCGATGGCTCGATCGGCGCCGTTGTGGTTCTCGGCGGACAGTTGCGCATCGCACTTCGCTTCACCATCGCCGCGGACGGCATGATCACCGCCGTCGACGCCCTGGCCGATCCTGAGGAATTGCGTAGGCTCGACGTCATGATGATCGAGCCATGATCTCTACCGCATCTGTGTCGGGCTCGTGCCCGTCAGCCGGCGGAACATGGCGATGAAGGCGGAGGCGTTGCTGTAACCCAGCTGCGATGCAATCCGATGCACCGGCTCCCCCGCTTCGATCAGCGACAATGCGGCAACCAGCTTCAGCCGCTGCCGCCATTCGTTGAAGGAAAGGCCGAGATCGTCCTGGCATCGGCGCGACAAGGTCCGCTCGGTGGTACCCATCCGGCGTGCCCATTCCGCTTGGGAATGCCGATCGCCGGGATCGGCCTGCAAGGCAGTCAACACCGGACCAAGCAACGGATCGTCTGAGAACGGCAGATAGCTTTCGCAGCGTGGCGCCAGGCGAATCTGATCGACCAGCACTTGGGCAAGCCGTAAATCCTCGGTCGTTTCCGGCATGGTGATGTCCCGCGCCGCGAAATCCGCCAGGATCGCCTTCAGCAATGGGCTGATACTCAGCGTCGAAGGTTCGGCCGGCAGATCGGCGCAAAGGGCGCGCTCGACATAGACGGTGACATAGCGCAGATCGTGCTGGTTATGAGCCCCATGCATCGTATCCGGCGGCAGCCAGATGGCGTAATGCGGCGGCGACAGATAGGGCACCCCCTGAATATCGAACTCACAAACACCGATCAGCGCATAGTTGAGCTCACCCCATGGCTGGCTCTTCTTCGGAAAAACCGTGCCTGCCTTGAAATTTTCAGTCCGAAAGGAAACGGGGCGCGGCGGATCGCCCTCAATGCGCGGAAGCCTCTCTGTCATGTCATCATTTCATTATCGATTGTCCTAATCTCGTTATATACCAAAATTCGGACAGGCGATAAAAAACTCATAATAGGCGAACGGATGTCCGCCATTGATTGCTCTGCATAAGCCAGAATGACGTCGGGAGACGACCATATGAACACCCAGCCTAACGCATCCGCATCCATCATCAGCACAGCAGGCCTTGCACCGCTGCTCACCGTGCTGATTTGGTCGGGCAACGTCGTCGTCACCAAGGCATCCGCCGGTCTGATTTCACCTGGCTCCATCTCCTTCTATCGCTGGCTGCTTGCTTTCGTCGTGCTGCTGCCCTTCGTCGGTCGCGCGGCATGGCGCAACCGGGCATTGTTGCGCGAGCACTGGCTGAAGCTTGCAATCCTCGGAGCCCTCGGCATGGTGATCTACCAGAGCCTTGCCTATGAGGCCGCCAAGACCACCTCGGCCGTCAACATGGGCGTCATGCTCGCCTTGATGCCATTGCTGTCGACGTTTTTCGCCAGCCTGCTCGCCGGAGAAAGACTGAGTGTTTCCAGCATCGCGGGCGGCGCTATCTCGCTGATTGGGCTCGTCTATCTGACGTCTCAGGGTGACCTGATGCGGCTGGTGAACGGCGGCCTGCATATCGGCGACGGCCTGATGATCATCGCCGTCCTGTCGAACGCGCTCTATGGCGTGATGCTGAGACGTTGGGCCATGCCGATGCCGATGTGGCAGCAGCTCTTCTGGCAGATAGGCTTTTCGACATTGTTGCTGTTGCCGGTCTTCCTGATGGGCGAGATCTCGCCGGTGACGACGTCCAATCTGCCGCTGATCCTTTACGCCGCGATCCCGACATCGCTCGTCGCCCCGCTCTGCTGGATGATCGGCATCCAGCAACTCGGCGCCAGCCGGACCTCCTTGCTGATCAACCTCCTGCCGATCGTCGTCGCGGCGCTCGCATGGGTGCTTATCGGAGAACAGTTGCACGCCTATCACGCCATCGGTGGCGCGCTCGCCCTCCTCGGCGTCGGCATTGGCCTGCGAAAGGCGCCGACGGCGGCAGAGGAAGCCTCTTTTGAAGCCGACGAAACAGGCTGGGAGGCGGAGGAAGCCTGAGGCTTCCGAGCGAAACTCTTTCCATTCGCCTGGTCTTCGTTCTACCATGAACGAGTCCCCAAGCGAAAAGGAAGCAAGTGTGCGCATAGCCCTGGAACCGGTGTCCTCCAGAACGACGATCCAGGAGGGCGTCTACCAGCAGCTCAGAAATGCGTTGATGGCCGGAAATTTCGATCCCGGCCAGACGCTGACCATCGCCTCACTCGCCGAGACCTTCGGCACGAGCAACATGCCGGTCCGCGAAGCCCTGCGCCGGTTGGCCGCCGAAAATGCGCTCGAAGTGGCCGCCAACGGCTCGGCACGGATTCCGATGGTGACGCTGGCCCGGCTTGACGATCTCTGTCGCGCCCGCATCGCCGTGGAGGGCCTGGCCGCCGAGCTTGGCATACCCAACCTCACCCCGACCGACATCGCCACGCTCGAGCGTATTGCCGTCGATCAGCACGCAATCGGCCTCGGCAGCAATGTCTACGACCTGATGGCGAAGAACCAGCAGTTCCATTTCACCATCTACAGCGCCTCCGGCTCGGAAGTGCTGCTGCAGCTCATCGAAACATTATGGCTGCGCTTCGGCCCCTACATGCGCATGCTGTCCGCCTCAGTCGAACCGCTGATGCGTAGCGGCGAACTCGATCCCGCCGGGCAGCATGTCCCGATTGTCGAGGCCTTGAAGGCGGGCGATTTTGCCGCTGCCCGTGATGGAGTCGTTGCCGATATCAGCCGCACGCACGAAATTCTGCGTGAATATTGCCCGGTCACTCAGGACGAACCACGCAGCAAGGGATCCGGCTCCGCGTTCCGCCGCTAGCCTGCGATCATCATCAAACGGAATTTGGTTGAACCTTAAACTAGTTTGTGATCAAATGATCAAACTAAAGATTTCAATCCCATCGTTCAGAGCGAGATCCCCATGAGTTCCGCCCCTTCTACAAACCAATTCGTCGGCCATAACAGCTTTCCGGTCGATGAAGTCCGCGCCATGTTCCCGGCCATCCAGAAGGCGGGGGACTTCGTCTTTCTCGACAATGCGGGCGGCTCGCAGGTCCCGCAGACGGTAGTGGACGCCGTTGCCAACCACCTCATCGATTTCAACGTCCAGCGCATGGCGAAATATCAGCACAGCCAGGGCGTCGATCGCAATCTCGAAGAGGCGCGCGAAAGCGTCGCCATGCTGGTCAATGCCTACAGACCGGAGGAAATCTCCTTCGGCCAGAACGCCACCTCGTTCATTCGCCTCGTAAGCCTTGGCATCGCCAAGTTGCTCGGCGAGCGCAACGAGATCGTCGTCACCGACATGGATCACGATGCCAACATCGCCACCTGGCTCGCGCTCGAAGCCGGCGGCGCCAAGATCGTATGGTGGCGCATGCGCGAGGATGGCACGCTGCACGTGGAAGATCTGAAGCCGTTGTTGAACGACAAGACCTGCCTCGTCGCCTGCACCGTCACGGCACATTCCATCGGCACGATCGTCGATGTCGCCGCCGTCTGCAAACTGGCCCATGAAGCGGGTGCCGAAGCCTTCCTCGATTGCGTCCATTTTGGTCCGCATGGGCTCATGGACGTTCAGGCCTGGGGCTGCGACTATCTCGTTTGCTCCGGCTACAAGAATTTCTCGCCCCATATGGGCTTCCTCTGGGGCCGCTACGACGCGCTGGTCAAGCTTCCCACATTCAAGGAAGACTTCATTCCCGATGTACCGCCCTACAAGATCGAAGTCGGCACCTTCACCTATGAAAACGTCGCCGGCATGAACGCCGCGGTCAAATATCTCGAAGCTCTCGGCCGGCGCTTCCTGCCTGCCGGCGAGCATACCCGACGTCAGGCCCTGGCCTCAGCGATGGGCGCGATCCGCCAATATGAGCTGATGCTGTCGCGCGAAATGATCGCGGTCTTGAAGCGCCACGGCGCCGTCATCTACGGCATTTCCGACGAAGCTCATCTCGAACAGCGTGTTCCCACCATCTGCTTCAACATGCCTGGCATCACGCCGCAGGACTTCGCCGCCGAGATGGGGAAAGCCGGCATCGGCCTGCGCGACGGCCATATGTTTGCGCCCCGCCTGATGAAGCGCCTGGGTCTTTCCATGGAAACGGGCGCCATCCGCGTGTCGCTGGTGCATTATAACAAGGTCGAGGAAATCGCCCGCTTCGATGCGGTCCTGACCGAGATCATGGCGCGGCGCAAATAAGCAGCGGCCACGAGCGGTGGCGGCGCCCGAACAACTCCGCCACCGCAATGCCACCGTACCGGGGCCTTGATCGGTACGGGAGGCCGCCCGGAATTCAAGGCAGATTGCCGCTTCGCAGCTATGTCTTTTCGGTCTATCCCTCGTTGAGAGGACCACTGAAATGTGAGGAAGACGATGAGCGATTTCCGCCGGAACTGTATCGAGCGCAGGCTGCTGATCGGCACATTTGCCGCCATCCCGCATCCGGTCGTCATCGAGGTGACCGCCGCTTCCGGCGTTGATTTCCTCTGCATCGACTGGGAGCACTCGCAGATCAGCCGCGAGCGCATCGAGGATCTGATCCGCGCCGCCGACGTCCATCGCGTTCCCGCCATGGTTCGCGTGCCCGGCCATGCGGCCGAGGATATCGCAGCCGTGCTGGATGCCGGCGCTGCCGGCGTTCTGGTGCCGCGGGTTTCGACAGCGGAACAGGCAAGAGCGGCCGTCAAGGCAACCCGTTATCCGCCACTCGGCGCACGCGGCGTCGGTCCCGGCCGGGCTGCGGCCTATGGCTATCGCATTCCGGATTATCTCGCCAAGGCCAACTCCGAACTGGTGCTTGCCATCCAGGTCGAGACCGCCGAAGGGCTGGCGAATATTGCTGATATCGCCTCAGTCGAAGGCATCGATCTCATCTTCATCGGTCCCGGCGATCTCTCGGTCTCGATCGACGCAATGGGGCCGGCGGGCAAGGAGAAGCTCGACGCCGCCATCCAGACCATCGCGAAAACGGCGCTATCGGCCGGTCGCGCGGTCGGTATCTTCCGCCCGTCGCCGGATGACGTCGGCGCATGGTCGGCGGCCGGAATAAGCTTCTTTCTTGTGGCCAGCGACACGATGTTTCTCGGCGCCAGCCTGGCTGCCGGCGTCACGGAGGCAAAGTCGCAAAACGCCATTTCGAGATCGAAGAAAAAATGAATGATCCCAGCCGCTTAAGACATGCGATCGTCACGGTTGAATCAAATGAAACGGCAGACTTTTTAAGCTTAAACTTTATCCTTGAAATGCAGCCGGTTTTGGATAACCATTCTAAAATTAAGGGCAAGTCGAGGGCTGGTTTCAGCAATCGCCTCGTCTCTTCAGCACCGGGTTCCAAGGGGAAATTCCTTGTCTCTTCTGCCGCAGCATAACCTGCCGAACGCGATATCAGGCCGCGACGCTCTCGAAGGCATTCGCGCCCAGATTCGTGACATGCGCACCGACAACATAGCCGTGCTCGCCAAGCGCGCCCGCGAACTCGGCGGCGTCATCCCGCTCTGGTTCGGCGAGGGCGACGTGGTGACGCCGGCCTTTATCCGCGACGCCGCAAAGAAGGCGCTCGACGATGGCGCGACCTTCTATGTTCCGAACATGCGCGGCCTCGCCACGCTGAACGAAGCGCTGTCGGACTATCAGACCCACTGGCACGGTCGCCCCATCCCCATCGAGCGCACCACGGTCGCCCCTGGCGGCATGCAGGCGCTCTACATGGCGCTCGAGCTGCTCGTCGATGTCGGCACGAATGTGGTCTACGTGGCGCCGCAGTGGCCGAACATCCACAACGCCATCCATCTGATCGGCGGCGAGCCCCGCGCCGTATCGCTCGATTTCGACACCGACTGGCGCCTCGATCTCGACAAGCTCTTTGCCCGCTGTGATGCCCGCACCCGCGCTATCTTCCTGTCGACGCCGTGCAATCCCACCGGCTGGACAGCCTCACGCGAGGAGATGCAGGCGCTGCTCGATTTCAGCCGCCGCACCGGCATCTGGATCATCTCCGACGAAGTCTATGCCCGCCTCTATTTCGACGGCGAGATCGCACCCTCCATCCTGCAAGTGGCGGAAGACGGCGATCGCGTGATCGCGATCAACAGCTTCTCCAAGGCATGGGCGATGACCGGCTGGCGCGTTGGCTGGCTCACGCACCCATCGGCGATTGCCGATCAGCTCGGCGCGATGACGCAATATGTCAACAGCGGCACATCGGCCATGGTCCAGGCGGGCGCCGCTGCGGCATTGCGCGAGGGCGAACCGCTGGTCGCCGAGATCCGCGGCCGGATCAAGGCCGGCCTCGACCTCGCCTATGAAAAGCTGCCGCAGATACCGGGCATCATCCTGCCCGAAAAGCCTCGCGGCGGCATGTATGCCTTCTTCGCGCTGCAGGGAGAAGCCGACGCGACCGCGCTGTGCGAACGCATTCTGGAGACGGCCCGCGTCGGCCTGGCGCCCGGATATCACTTCGGCGAATCGTCCCGCGCCTTCCTGCGCATGTGCACCTTCCGCGAAACCGAACAGATGCGCATAGCCCTCGACCGCATGGTCGATGCGATGACATGAGACGGCTGCCCACCGGGCGGACGGGAATACCCGCGGGTAAGAGGAAAAGCCCGCAGCC
Organism: Rhizobium sp. AC27/96; assembly: GCF_001692325.1. Lineage (GTDB taxonomy): Bacteria > Pseudomonadota > Alphaproteobacteria > Rhizobiales > Rhizobiaceae > Rhizobium. Next base: position 189,512 of record NZ_LXKN01000075.1, read on the forward strand.
ATAACCAGAGGGAGACTAAGAAAATGCCTGTAACTCGTCGCAGTCTATTGGTCCTAATGACCGCCGTCGGCCTTGCCGGCGGAAGCCACTTCGCCTATGCCGCCGATGTACTGAATGTCGGCTCCTACCCGAACAACCCGCCCTTCGAATACAAGACCGCGAGCGGCGGCTTCGAAGGCTTCGAGGTTGATGTGGTCAATGAAGCCGCAAAGCGCGCCGGCATGACCACCAACATCGCCGACTACGGCTTCCAGGCTCTGTTCGCGGCAACGGCCTCCAAGCGTATCGACGTGGCGATCTCGTCCATCACCATCACGCCGGAACGCCTGAAGTCGCAGTCCTTCACCCAGCCCTATTACGATTCCGACATGGGTGTCGCGACCAAGGAGGCCAGCTCGATCAAGTCGCTTGCTGATCTCAAGGGTTCGGTCGTCGGCGTACTCTCGGGCTCGACGGGCGAAAAATGGGTCAATGACAACAAGGCCGCGCAGGGCTTTGCCGACGTCAAGGGCTACAACTCGCAGCAGGACATGTTCCTCGATCTCGGCGCCGGCCGCATCGATGCCGTCGTCAGCGACATCCCCGGCATGCAGTATCTCTTCGTGAAGACCAAGGGCTTCGCCATCAAGGATCGCATCAAGACCGGCGAACAGTACGGCCTGATGATGACCAAGGATTCGCCGCTCGTCGCCAAGATCAACGACGCCATCACCGCGATGAAGAAGGACGGCTCGCTCGAAAAGATCCACGAGAAATGGTTCGGCGGCAAGGCACCGGCCGGCTCCTCCACGGTCACCGAATTGCCTATCCCCAAGGCGTGATCAAAAGATCATCCTTGAAATAAGCTTACGCCGGCCATCTCGGCCGGCGTAACTATAGGGAAATTCCATCTTCGTCCTGCTCACGGGAGTGCCTATGTCTTTCGTCGATACCTTCCTCAACTCCGACGTCATGATTTCGGCTTTCCCGCAGCTGCTGCGCGGGCTCTGGATGACCATCGCGCTCGGCTTGGTCAGCATCCTCATCGGCGTCACTGCCGGCCTCATCGTCAGCCTCATCCGCCTCTACGCCCCCAAGCCGCTGCAGTTGCTGATGATTGCCTATATCGACATCATGCGCGCCATGCCGGTGCTGGTCGTGCTGATCCTGATCTATTACGCACTACCCTTCGTCGGCATCAGCTTTTCGGCCTGGTGGTCGGCGATCCTCGGCTTTTCCATCGTGTTGGCTGCCTACTCGGCCGAGGTCTTCCGTTCCGGCATCGAAAGCGTGCCGCGCGGCCAGTTCGAGGCTGCCGCAGCTCTCGGCATCCCCTTTCTGATCACACTCTACAAGGTGGTGCTGCCGCAGGCAGTCCGCATCGTCATCCCACCGACAACAAGCAACTGTGTCTCCATGTTCAAGGACACGTCGCTCGCCTCGACCGTGGCATTGCCGGAACTGCTGAAAGAAGGGCAAAATGCTCAGGGTTTCTACGCCAACCCCTCACCGCTGATCATGGCCGCGCTGATCTACATCATCCTGCTCTGGCCGATGGTCCGTCTCGTCAGCGTGCTCGAGAAGAAATTCAAGAACGAGCGGGCGCGCTAGAGCAACTTCCGGGAAGGCAAGCGCTGTTCTTCTTCTACGGTAATCACAGCCCTCAATGACATTTTGATAACGACGGCGGTACCGAAAATGTCTACAGGCCTTAGGCAGGCATTGTAGGGCGGCTTCGGACGGATTACTAAGAAGTTGATGATTGAGCCATGGAGCTGGATATGGTTTCGCGCCTCACAAATCGTCTCGAAGGACATCCGAGACTTCAAGCGGAGAATTCTGAGCAAGACGCGGCACTTTTAGAGCTTGTTCGTTCGCTCGGAGTAGCTGGCTCCGTTTTTCATATCCTGAACGAGGTACTCGAACAGGGCGAAGACCTTTACACACTGCTGTGCGACGACCAACTCGTTATCTCCTTCGAGGTGCCCCGTGGTCAAAGGTCATTGCAAGCTAAAGAGTTCGTCGAAGTTTCAGCCACGGAATACCGCCATAAGATGGGTCAAGGCAAAAACCGCATTCGGCTCGATGAGACGTTGAAAAATGCGCGGGCACTCCTGGCGGGCGGCGCGTAAATCAATCGAAGTCGGCACCCGAAAGGTGATTGCTGACCGAAGACTTCACCGCGCCGATATCCTGCCAGAGTTCGCTGATGATAGCGGGATCGACATCAGCCATCATATCGCGCAGCCAGCCCTCATGGGCAGCAGCCATGGCGCTGAACAGCGTCTCCCCTCTTGCGGTCAGCTTCGCGACGGTTACGCGCCGATCTCCGTCGGGTGTCGCGCGCAGCACCAGCCCGTCCGTTTCCAGCCGCTCGACCAGACCCGTGACGTTGCCATTGGTGACCATCGTCCGCTTGGAAAGCTCGCCCAAACGCAGACCATCGCGTTCGCGATAGAGCTGCGCCATCAGGTCGAATTGCGGCAGGGTCGCGCCGAATTCATTGCGCAGCCGCCGGCGGATTTCCTGCGAGATCAGCTTGGTGGTCGATAGCATGCGCAGCCAGAGCCGCAGCTCCTGCTTTTTGCCTTCCTGCGTACCCTGAACGATGATCTCCAGGTCGACGGTTGCACTTTCAGACTCTGTCATCACGTCAGCTCGATCCACCGCTTTGCATTGCTTACCTGAACGATCTAGGGAGCAACATTTGAAATGTCAAAGGTTTGCCCGTCAAGCCGAATGGCGTCACTTGGCCAGCATCTTCCCCAGCATGAAACCGGAACCGGCTCCGGTGCCCGCACCGGGCCAGGTGGAAGCCCCGCACATGAACAACGATCCGACAGGCGTCCTGTAGCGCGAATAGCCAGCGACAGGGCGGAACAGGAAGTTCTGGTCGAGATGATGGCTGCCGGAAAGATTGTCGCCGCCGATCAGATTCGGGTTCTCGCGTTCGAGGTCGACGGGCGAAAACACCGATCTTGCCAATATCTTGCCACGCAATCCCGGCGTATAGCGTTCGGCAATATCGAGCACCCGCTCGGCATATGCATCCTTGATCTCGTCCCAGTTCTGGCCACTGATCTCGCCTGCCGCATCGCCGCGAAACTCCGCCGGCAGGACGCGCACCTGGATCCAGAGCACATGCTGTCCAGCAGGCGCGCGTGACGGGTCGATCGCCGTTGGTTGCCCGATCACCAGGGCAGGCTCGGCAGGTAGCAACCCGCCCATCGCCTCGGCATAGACGCGCGACATCATCTCGAGATCCGGCGCGATATGGACATAGGCGAAATTCTGCAGCGCCTTGCCCGCCGTCCAGTCCGGGAGTCCCGATAGCGCCAGATGGATCATCATCGTGCCGGGGCCAGCCCGGAAACGCTTGACCTTGCTGTCGAACTCCTCACGCGCCGGGTCTTGGTCGAGAAGCTTGCCGAACAGGATCTGCGGATGAACATTGGCGATGACGGCGCGCCTGGCTTCATAGCGGCGCCCATCGGCGAGGATGACGCCGGTCGCTTTGCCGCCGGACGTGGCGATCTTGTCGACGCACGTGCCGAGCATCAACTCGCCGCCCTTGCTTTTCAGCACGGCCGCCATCGCCTTGACGATCGTATCGGCTCCGCCCTTGCCGATCACCATGCCGAAGGCCTGATTGGCCATGGATTCGAGATAGGGAAACAGCGCACCGCCGGCGACATCGGGCGCGAAATCGAGATGCAGCCCCCAGGCGGCCATCATCGTCTTGAGCTTGGCATTCTGAAAACGTGCATCGAGAAAATCGCGCGGCGAGGCAAACAGCATGCGCGCCGTGTCGTAGAGCCACCCCGTGCCCTTCGCGCGCCAAGCCTTCCAGATGACCTTGGCAGCCGCCATCGATGGTATCGGAGAACCAAGCAGGCCGAAGATATGAGGCGCATCCGCGCCGAATTCCGAAAGCATATGCCGCCAGGCGGCGGCATCCTGTGGCGACATGTCGGCAATGGCGCCAGTGGTTTTTTCCAGATCGGTGCTGACGCCGAGATAGGTGCCATCACGAAAGACGCTGGCAAAGCAATCCGCCGCCGGCACGAAACCGAGACCTTCGGCCGAAAGCTCGTTCTTGTACTGGGCAAAAAACGCCGAACCGGCGAACATGGAGAGGTTCATCGCACAGAGATCGTGGCGGAAGCCCGGCAACGTCACCTCGCGGGTTTTGACCGCCCCGCCCGGCTCGGCACTGCCTTCGATGACGGCAACTTTCCAGCCCTTCGCCGCAAGATGCACCGCCGCTGCAAGGCCATTATGGCCCGCCCCCACTATGATCGCATCATAGCTCATCGACTGCCCCTCTTTCCCTGATGACTATTATTGTACATGCATACATCCTGAGCTTTAAGCTTCAAGTACCTATCACCATGAATTCGAGGGAACGAGGCCGATCAAAAGCGGACTCGTCCCGACTTTTCCTATCGATTACCGTGCGATTTCAATACTTTATCGGTAGGTCCCACGCCGTCGATTCCAGGTCAAATATGGGCTTTGGAACCACGCCGGAATGCTTGCAATATCATATATTGTGACATAGGCTCCCTTCATTCCGCCGCCGCGCGGACCAGGTGCCAGGAGGAAAGGCACCCCGCGCATGGCGGCGATGGCTTCATGCTCGATCCCGATAGAAGATCCGCAACGCGGCTCTTGGCACGGGGTCATGCAACAACAAGGGGAACGCTAAAATGACCGCCAACACACTCACCAGCCTGGCCTCGGCCCTGATTTCGGGCTCCGTCAAGGTCGTCGATCTCACAGCGCCGCTCGGCCCGGATACACCGGTACTCTACCTGCCGCCACAGTTCGGCAAGAACACGCCGAACGTAAAGGTCCATACGATTTCGGAATATAATCAGGATGGCCCCTTCTGGGCCTGGAACTGGCTGGAACTCGGCGAACATACCGGCACGCATTTCGATGCGCCCTGCCACTGGATCACCGGCAAGGATCACCCGAACAACACGACGGATACTATTCCGCCGCAGAACTTCGTGGCACCGGTCAATGTCATCGACCGCTCCAAGGAAGCTGCCGCTAATCCCGACTATCTGCTGACCGTCGAGAGCATCAAGGAATGGGAAGCCCAGAACGGCGCGATCGAGGCTGGCAGCTGGGTATTGCTGCGCACCGACTGGTACAAGCGCAACGGCTCGACCGAGACCTTCCTGAATGCCGACGAAAACGGTCCACATTCTCCCGGCCCGACCGCCGAAGCGATCGAATATCTGTTGACCAAGGGCATTATCGGCTGGGGTCAGGAAACGATCGGTACCGATGCCGGTTCCGCCGGCGGCATGAACCCGCCCTTCCCGGCACATAATCTCATGCACAAGGCCAATCGCTATGGTCTCGCCAGCCTCTCCAACCTCGATCAGCTTCCCGCCAAGGGCGCCGTGCTGATCGCGGCTCCGCTGAAGTTCGTCAAGGGCACGGGCTCGCCGGTTCGTGCGCTGGCATTGATTGCGTGATAGGCTGGAAAGGTTGGAGTCCGGGGGCGAGTTAGGCTCCGCCTTTCCACTCATTCTGCCGGCGAGGGGCGATGGCAATGGGCGATCATGACTACATCATCGTCGGCAGCGGCATAAATGCGCTTGTCGCAGCCGCCATGCTTGGCAAGAAGGGCCACAAGGTGCTCGTCCTCGAGCGCAACGACCGCATTGGCGGTTGCCTGCGCACCGAGGAGATCACCGAGCCCGGCTTTATCCATGATGTCATGGCGACGACCATGGTGCTGTTCCTGACATCGCCGGCCTATGGCGCCATCGGCAAGGACCTTGAGGCACGCGGCCTCGAATTCGCCCATGCCGATCTTCCCACAGGTGTGGTCCGGCCCGATGGCTCGCATGTTATCTTTTCCAAGGACAGGCGGCGGAACATCGCCACCTTCGACGAACTGTCGCTCGGCGACGGACAGACCTTCTCCCGCGAGATGGATGCGCTTGCCGCCGATGCTCCCTTTCTCTTTTCCCTACTCGGCGGTTCCTTGTGGTCGGGCTCGACGCTGAAGAGCGTTGCCGGCCAAGGCTGGAATCGCGGCCTGCGCAAGCTCGCCGCCTGGTTCGGAGAAGCCCTGACACCGGCGCGCGGCTATCTTGAAACCAGCTACCGGTCAGAAGATATCCACGCGCTATGGGCGCCCTGGGTGCTGCATTGCGGCCTTGGCCCGGAGAGTGCCTATTCCGCAGAAATGCTGAAGGTCATCGGCTTTGCGCTGGAGCTTGGCGGCGCACCGATCGTCAAGGGTGGCGCGGGAACTCTGCTGACGGCTTTCGAGCGGCTGATTACCGACAATGGCGGCGAAATCCGCGTCGGCGCCGACGTCGAGGCCGTCATTCCAGGCCCTAATCGCCGCGCCGACGGCGTGCGTCTTGCAACTGGCGAAACACTGAGCGCCAAGTCGGGCGTGATCTGCTCGGTAACACCCAACCAACTCTACGATCGGCTGATGAAGGATTGGCCGGATCCGATGCCGGCCGAAGTGAAAACTGGCGTCGCCAACTATCGCTACGGCAAGGGCGACATGCAGATACACTACGCCTTGTCCGAACCGCCGCGCTGGAAGTCCAATGCCGAACTCGGCAAGGTGGCGCTGCTGCATCTGACGCCGGGCCTTGACGGTGTCTCCCGAGCCGCCAATGAATGCGAACGGGGGCTGTTGCCCGCCGAACCCACCGTCTGCGTCGGCCAACCCGTCGCGCTTGATCCGAGCCGCGCGCCGGAAGGCAAGTCGATCCTCTGGCTGCAGCTTCCCGAAGCGCCGCGCCACATCAAGGGAGATGCTGCGGGCGAGATCCCGACGCCGGCAGACGGCCGCTGGACGGAAGAGGTGCGCGAGCACTATGCCGACCGCATCGACGCGCTGCTTGCAAGTCATATCGAGAATTTCGCCGGCATAAAGCTCGCACGCCGCGCCTATTCGCCGGGTGATCTCGAAGCCATGAACATGAACCTTGTCGGCGGTGACCCCTATGGCGGCTATTGCGGCCTTGACCAGTTTTTCATCTGGCGGCCCTTCAAGTCATCTGTTAACCACCGCACCCACATAACGGGGCTCTACCATATCGGTGCCTCCGCGCATCCCGGTCCGGGCCTGGGTGGAGGCTCCGGTTTTCTGCTCGCATCATCGCTGAAATAACAAGTTTCCTGGGGAGGATCGTCGATGGAAGAGCGGTTTTCAGGCACCGTTTTGAGGCGCAAGCGGGACGAAACCGCAAAGCGCCCGACCATGGGCGAAATCGGCCTCAATCATTTCGCGCCCTATCTGATGAACCGGCTGATGGCTCGCTGGAACGCCAATCTGTCGGAGGAGTTGCGCGAATACGACATGACGACCGCCAAGATGCGGGCGCTCGCGGTCCTCAGCGTCTCGTCAAGCCTCACGATCAACGAACTCTCGGTCTTTGCCGTCACCGAACAATCGACGATGAGCCGCACGCTCGACTCTCTCGAGCGCCAGGGCTTCATCCGCCGCCAGCCGCGCGCCGAAGACATGCGCATCCGCGACGTCTCGATCACCGAAGAAGGCCGCGCCGCCTTCGAGAGGGTTTGGCCAACCATGTACGATCTGTTCCTGCAGATGTTCGACGGGGTCGAGGAAGCCGAATATCGCGGCTTCATCTCGACCCTGCACAAGGTGCTTCATAACATCCGCAAGCACGAGATCTGACGAGGCGTCAGCCGCGTCGGGCGGCTTCGATCGCCGCAACGTCGATTTTCCTCATGGTCATCATCGCATCGAATGCGCGCTTTGCTTCATCGCCACCGACTTTAAGTGCCTCAGTGAGCACGCGCGGCGTGATCTGCCAGGAGATGCCCCATTTGTCCTTGCACCAGCCGCACTCGCTTTCCTGGCCGCCATTGCCGACAATGGCATTCCAGTAGCGGTCGGTTTCTTCCTGGCTGTCCGTTGCGATCTGAAAGGAAAAGGCTTCGTTGTGCTTGATCCCCGAGCCGCCGTTCAGCCCCATGCAGGCGACCCCGGCAACCGTGAATTCGACAACCAGCACGTCTCCCTGTTCGCCGGCCGGATAATTTCCCGGCGCGCGAATAACGGCAGTCACCTTGCTGTCTGGAAAAACATCGGCATAAAACCGCGCGGCGGCCTCAGCTTCCTTGTCGTACCACAAGCAGATCGTGTTCTTGGACATTGGTTTTCCTCCCCATTGGCGTCCCATTGCCTTCTTCACATAAGACAGGGCTCGCCTTTGTCCACCCCATGTAAGACATTGGGAAGACACAAGGGAAATCACGACGAAATGCCGGGCCTTCGATTGAAAAGGCCCGACTTCCCAATGATTTCTTCCGGATTTTTTCGCCTTGCGCGCTGCCTACGCGGGCGATAGGCGGCGCTTACAACGTCTCAACCGTCTTCAGCGCCCCATCCAATGCAACCCCATTTTCATCCAGCAGCGCCGCCTGACGAAGCCGCTTCATCCAAGCGGCTCCATCTTCGCGCTCGCGCAACATTGACACCGCCGACATCACGCGATCGAACTTCGACAGACCGCGCGCATGCGTATCGGAATAGCCTTTGACGAGGCGACGATTGTTCAGCACCTCGACGGCCAGATCGTAGTTCACGGCCAGCAGGTTGGTCGCCGCCGTCAGCCACGCCTCACGATGTTCGACCTCGCGCAAGTGGCGCAGCGTACCACGGCGTGTACGGCGCAACGCTGAAACCATATAGAGGCTGAGGAACCAGAAAAGCGTGCCAGTCTTGACGCGACGGCCCTTGTTGACCATGCGATCGAGACGATCGAAGAGCTTCGGCCGGTTCTCGATCCACAGACCCAAAGCCTTCGGCATGGTGCCGCAGACTTCCTCCATGCGCGGATGCATGTATTCGGTCATGTAGACGATCTGATCGTCCTTGGCGCCGACCTCCTTGCGCACGCGCTCGAAGCGCGATCCACGCACCTTCAGATCGGCAACGCGGATGACATCGTCATAGGCCATGGCAACGGCAACATATTTCGCCGCTTGCACGGTGAAGGCAAAATCCTTGTCCGCGCCGCCGGCCTTGCGGTCGAGCGCATGAAGAGCTGCCACGCGGGTCAGATACTCGTCGGCGTAAGCAGGGTCCTGATAGTCGGTCAGCCTCTTCGCGCCAGCAAACAGCAGCGGGTGAGCCGCTTCCGGAAATTCCGAGCGGATGCGATTGACCAAGCGGTCGAGTGCCGGATGGCCGGCCGTTTCGGGCAGAACATCGAAATGCTTCGGCGGCGTCGCCGAGACAGCATCGCGCGGCTTGTCCTTGGCCCGATCAAAGGCAGCATTGAATGCCTTGAGGCTCGGTTCGATGCCCTTGCCGCCGGCGCGGATCATCGCCTCGAAAGCGGGCTTACCGAACGGCAAGGCACCGGAGCCGGCCAGCGCGCCGAACATCGAGGCAGAAATCACGCTGCCATTCTTGACGGCCATCGTTTCCATGTCGAAGGCGATAGTGCGCTTGGCGGCGAAATCCGTCGCCTCGACAACGACCTCGGGATTGCCGATACCGTCGCCCGGCTTTTCCTTTTCGCCCACCGCGAAGGAGCGGTGCGTCGAGGCGATCAACACCGTCTTGTCCGGCGTGACCAGACCGCGCAACACGGAACGGCCGGCCTCCATCAGCTCCGCCGCCATGACGACGTCGACATCACCCGGCGTCGGCATCAGCGAAAAGATCGGCGCGTGACCATCCTTCGCCGGCAGCATTTCGATATAATAGATCGTCGCGCCCGTTCGTTGCGCCACGCCGGGAACCGACGTTGTCTGCGCCATCCACCCCTCGGCCTCGGCCAGACCGACGATCCAGTCGGCAAGCACGCCGCCGCCCTGCCCGCCCATGGCGAGAACGGCAAGCGACAGCGGCTTGTCCGTGGAAAGTCTGTTTGCGCCAAGATCACTCATGCTCACATGCTCGTTCATATCGCCCTCTCAATCCGAAAAGACGACGCGGCCGGCGCGACGACGCGCCTGCAGCCAGCCGATGACGGCAGAGCGAAGGCGGGCAGCGAAACGATCCCAGCCCGTGGGGTTGTGAATGATATCGGCACGATAGAAGGACGGACAGAGGACGGCGGCCTCCGAGACTTCACCGCAATTGCCGCAGCCGACACAATTATTGTCGATCGCCGCCACCGGATCGTCCTTCAGCGGATCGTCGGTATGCTTGACCGATAGTGACGGACAGCCCGAAAGCCGGATGCAGGCGTGATCGCCGGTGCAGACGTCCTCATCGACACCGAAGCGTTCCTTGACCATGCGCTTGCCGTCTTTCACAGCCTTGGCGAATAGCGGCTTCACCCGGCGCTGCTTGTTGAGCATGCATTCCGAGGAAGCGACGATGATCTTCGGCCCCGGCTCTTTCGAGGTCAGCGCCTCGCGCAACGTGTCGCGCATCTTCGCGACATCATAGGTGCGGTCGATCTGGCGGACCCAGGTGGCGCCGATGCCTTTCACCGCATTGACGATGGAATTGTTGGTCTTGCGGCGCGGGTTCAGCGCTCGCGAGGACGGGATGTCCTGTCCGCCGGTTGCTGCCGAGTAAAAATTATCGACGACGAGGATGACGCCATCCTGCTTGTTGAAGACGGCATTGCCGACCGAGGTCGCCAGACCATTGTGCCAGAAACCGCCGTCTCCCATGACGGAAATGGCACGCTTGTCTGCCGCGACATTGAAGGCCGAGGCGGCAGCCGGGCCAAGCCCGTAGCCCATGGTCGTGCTGCCCAGATTGAACGGCGGCAGGATCGAGAACAGGTGGCAGCCAATATCGCCGGAGATGTGATGCTGACCGAGTTCACCCTCGACCATCTTCATCGCGGCAAAGATCGGCCGTTCGGGACAGCCGATGCAGAAGCCCGGCGGGCGTGGCGGCACGACTTCGGCGAGCGCCTTGATCTTCGGATCGTTGAGAACAGGCGACGGATCCGGCAGCGGCGGTTGGTTGCCGAGCAGTACACGCTGATGCATCTCCAGGAAGTTCTTGATGCCCTTCATCAGGACAGGCGCGGTATATTCCCCGCCCATCGGCAGGACATCCTTGCCGGCAACCTTGGTCTGGATATCGCGGCGGCGCAGGATCGTGTTCAGCGACTGCTCGATATACTCGGGCGCGCCCTCCTCGACCAGCAGCACGGCTTTCTTGTTGGCGCAGAACTCGGCCATCTGATCATCGATCAGCGGATAGGCGACGTTGAGGACATAGAGAGGCACGGCGGAATTGCCGTAGACATCGGCAAGGCCAAGTTGCTGGAGCGCACGCATGACGCCATTATAGGCGCCGCCGAGCAGGATGATGCCGACCTCGCCTTCGGACGGGCCGAAATATTCGTTGAGCTGACGCTGCTTGATGAACTCGACAGCCGCCGGCCAGCGCTTCTCCAGCTTCTCCTTCTCATGCAGGAAGGATGCGGGCGGCAGCACGATACGGTTGACGTCGCGGATCGGATTTTCGAGCGCCTGCTTCAGTGTGTAGTCCGGCCGCTTATTGTCCTTGGCGACGAACTGGCCGTGGACATGACAGCTGCGGATGCCGACTTGCAGCATGACAGGCGTGTTGGACGCCTCCGACAGCTCGAAGCCTTCCTCGACAGCCTGCACGATCGACGGCAGGTTCGGGCGCGGGTTCAGCAGCCACATCTGCGATTTCATCGCATAGGCATGGCTGCGCTCCTGCATGATCGAGGAGCCTTCGCCGTAATCCTCGCCGATGATGATCAGCGCACCGCCGGTGACGCCACCCGAGGACAGGTTGGAAAGCGCATCGGAGGCAACATTCGTGCCCGCCGTCGATTTCCAGGTGACGGCGCCGCGCACCGGATACATGACGGAGGCTGACAGCATTGCGGCGGCGGCCGCCTCAGAGGCCGAAGTCTCGAAGTGGACGCCGAGATCTTCCATCACGTCCTTGGCATCGGCCAGCACGTCCATGAGATGGGAAATCGGCGACCCCTGATAGCCGCCGACATAGGAAACGCCCGACTGCAGGAGTGCCTTGGTGATCGCGAGAATACCCTCGCCCCGGAAGATATCACCTTCCCCGAGCTTCAGATCCTCGACCTCGCGCGCAAAAGACCGCTCGGCCATAACGTTACCCCTTTGCCCTATGGGCTTCTTCTAAATCATTTGCAAAATCATATTTTGAACTTCCGCAGACTGTCAACGAGCAAATATGCGGCATGGCGAAACGGATTCGCGTTTACGGATGGGAAGCAAGCCGCCTTCCTCCGATAAGAAGGTCCCAAGAAATCATCGCAAACTATGTCTATATATGCAAATGCATAAAATATATGCGCATTGCTGGACACGCTGGGAAACGAAGATCGCGATTTTGGCGAACGTCCAGAGAAAGCGCTTGCCGCTCTGAAATACTTATTTTAGGATTAAAACATTCCGATAATAAATCGCCAGCGGCAGGTGGAGCGTCATGCTTTTCTGCCGCTTAACAGGGGAACGGAGTGACCATGACTAAGCTTACTCGGCGCGAGGCCCTGAGCCTCGGCGCAGCTGCATTCTTGACTGGAATTCTGGCGGGCAGGACGCATGTGGAAGCTGCCGAAGCCGGCACGCTGACCATCGCCTTCAACGTCAACCTGCCTTCTTTCGACCCGACCACGGGACCGTCGGCGGTCAATCCGTCGATCCAGGCGATCTATCGCTCGGTCTTCGATCAGTTCATCGGCCAGGGACCGGACCTGAAATTCCAGCCGGGCCTTTTGACCGCCTGGGGTTGGAACGACGACAAGACCAAGGTCTGGATGGACGTCCGCGAAGGCGTCACCTGGCATGACGGCTCCAAGTTCACGCCGGACGATATCGTCTGGTCGCTGGAGCGGGCCGCCAAGCAGGAGACCGGCAACCCGATCCAGTTCATCTGGTCGACCACCAATAATTACAAGGTGGAAGGCAACCGCATCACCGGCGATGTCGTCCGCTTCGAGCCGACCTTCTTCAAATGGATGGCCTTCCTCACCGGCTATGTCCTGCCGAAGGACTATTACACCAAGGTGGGCGCCGAAGGCTTTGAGAAGAAGCCTGTCGGCACCGGCCCCTATATGGTCGATGCCTATGAGGGCAATTCCTATCTGCGCCTGAAGGCGAACCCGAATTATTTCGGCGGCAAGCCGGCCTTCGACACGGTCATTTTCAAGTTCGTGCCCGACACGACAAGCCGTGTGGCCGAGATCGAATCCGGCTCGTCGGACGTAACGCTGGAAATCCCCTATGAGGATTTCGATCGGCTGAAGAAGAAGTCCGGCCTTGCAGGTGTTGCCACGCCGATCTCCGATATCGGCATGATATTCATCAGCAACGTCGACCCGATGCTCGACAAGAACGTGCGCCTCGCCGCCAATATGGCGATCGACAAGGAAGCGATCATCAAGCGTCTGCTGCGCGGCTACGGCAAGCCGCTGTCGACGCTGGAGGCGCCTGAGTACGAAGCCTACGACGCATCAGTCAAAATCCCTTATGATCCGGAACAGGCAAAGAAGCTCCTGGCCGCCAGTGGCTATTCGCCGGCAAAGCCGGTCAAGTTTGCAATCAAGACCACCCGCGGCTTCAAGCCGAAGGACTATGAGATGATCCAGGCGATCGTCGGCATGTGGCGCAAGGTCGGCATCGAGGCTGAAATCGAAGTCTACGAAATCGCCAAGCATTACGAGTTGCGCGCCGCCCACCAGCTCGGCCCCGCCGCCTTCTACAATTGGGGCAATGCCATCGGCGACCCCACGACCTCGACGGGTTTCGCCATGTTCGGCCCCTCGCCGCATTCGGCCTGGAAGACCAAGGATGTCGACGACATGCTCGGCCCGCTCTGGGTGGAAAAGGACGAGGCCAAGCGCATTGCCGGCTGGAAGGCTGCAATCAAGTACATCGCCGAACAGGGCTATGTGATCCCGCTGCTGCAATATGTTCAGCCGATCGTCTATAAATCGAGCCTGAAAGTGACGCCGAACGTATCCGGCGCGCTGCAGCCGACGCTGGTGTCGAAGGGTTGATACCTCTAGCTTTGACCGTGTGGCCTTGCCCCTCACCCTAGCCCTCTCCCCGCTTGCGGGGAGAGGGAACGACCTCTGTGCCCTCGCCTAAGAAGGCGACGGGAAGGGAGGCTGTAAGTGCTTCTGTCCCCTTCTCCCCGTCAAGACGGGGAGAAGGTGGCCGATAGGCCGGATGAGGGATCTGTACTCTCCATTTGCCACCAGCCGTGCGATCGGATTTCATAACGAATGATAGCAGTCACCATTCTCAACCGCCTGATCATGGCCGCCGTCACGCTCTTCGGCGTGGCGCTGATCGTCTTCGTGCTGCTGCGCGTCGTGCCCGGCGATCCGATCGCCATGATGATCTCGCCCGGCGCAAGCCCCGCCGATATCGCCGCACTCCGCGCTCATTACGGCCTCGATGCAAGCCTGACCACCCAGTTCGCAATCTGGCTGAAATCGGTACTGGTAGGTGATTTCGGCACCTCGATCTCGCTGAAGCGCAACGTGCTGTCGCTCTTGGGAGAACGCCTGCCGGCGACGCTGGAACTCGCCTTTGCCGCCCTCGTGCTCGCGGTTCTCCTCGGCGGCGCCATCGCCATCATCGGCACACTCGCCCGTCGCACCCTCTTCGAACCGATCCTCGACAGCCTCAATGGCCTCTTCCTTGCCGTGCCGGATTTCGTCTGGGCGCTGGCGCTGGTTCTGGTACTCGGCGTGCTCTTTCCACTCTTCCCGCTCTCCGGCCGCATCGATCCGAGCACGGACGTGCAGTTCGTTACCCCCTTCTATCTCTTCGAAAGCCTGCTGACGTTCCGCTTCGGGGTCTTCGCCGATATCTGCGCGCATATGGTCTTGCCGGTGCTGGCGCTCGGCCTGCCGCTCGCGGCCATCATCGCCCGCGTGCTGAAAGCCGCACTCTCGGAAGCCATGGTGCAGGATTACATTCTGCTCGCCAAGCTGAAAGGCATGTCCGATCTGCGGCTCGTTCTTCAGGAAGCATTGCGCAATGCTGTCGGCCCGACCATCGCCTTGACGGGTGTGCAATTCACCTTCCTGATCGGCGGCACTGTCATCGTCGAGCGCATCTTCGCCTATCCCGGTATCGGCAACATGGCGATCGACGCGGTCATCAACCGCGACCTGCCGCTGATCCAGGGGTTGGTACTGGTCTTCGGAGCTCTCTTCATCCTCGTCAATTTGGCTGTGGACCTGCTGGTCGCAGCCTTCAATCCGAGGCTAGCCCATGGCTGACAACATCTCGCTCGCCATGCCAAAAACACCCTCAATAGCGGCGAAACGCATTCGAGCGCTGCTTTCCCAGCCGAAAGTGATCTTCGGCGGCGGCTTCATCCTGATCCTGATCATTCTCGCAATCTTTGCGCCCTATCTCGCGCCGAAAGATCCGCTGGAGCAGGACCTGATGTCCGGCACCCTGCCGCCGGCCTGGGTCGAGGGCTCGGACCCCGGCTTCCTGCTCGGCACGGACGATCTCGGCCGTGACGTGCTGTCGCGCGTCATCTTCGGCACGCGCACCGCCTTGACCGTCGCCTTCGTCGCGGCCGGGCTCGCGGCATTCATCGGCACGCTGCTCGGCCTTCTGGCCGGCTGGTACGGCGGCTGGATCGACAAGGTGATCTCACGGCTTGTCGATATCTGGATGGCCTTCCCACCGGTGCTGCTGTCGATCCTGCTGGTCGCCGTCTTCGGCTCGGGCGTGCATTCGGTGATCGCCGCCATCGTCATCATCGACTGGACCCGCTTCTGTCGCGTTGTGCGCTCGGAAACCCAGGCGCAGGCACACATGGATTACGTCACCGCCGCCCATACGATCGGCTTTTCGCGGGCAAGGATCCTCTTTAGCGAAATCCTGCCCAATGTCATGCCGGTCCTGATCGCGCTTGTCAGCCTGGAAATGGGCATCGCCGTCATCGTCGAGGCCATCCTGTCCTTCGTCGGCCTCTCCGTCTCGTCGGACACGCCGACCTGGGGCGGCATGATCGCCGAGGGGCGGCAGATCATCTATGAGGGATGGTGGGTGCTGCTCGTGCCACTGATCGCCCTCTTCGCCACCGTGCTTGCCTTCAATCAGCTCGGCGACGGCCTGCGCCGTGCCCTCGATCCGGTGATGCGCCGATGACATCTACGCTTCTCTCCATAACAGGCCTGAGTGCCGTGTCCGACCGCGATGGCGGCACGCCGATCCTGCGCGATGTCTCCGTCACGCTGGAGCGCGGCGAGGTACGTGGCCTTGTCGGCGAAAGCGGCGCCGGCAAATCGACCATCGCCAAGGCCCTGCTCGGCATCCTGCCGCGCGGCGTCCGCATCACCGGCGGCTCCATACTCTTCGAGCGCCGCGACCTGCTCACCCTCCCCGCCAGGGAATTGCGAGATATCATGGGCAGCGACATCTCGCTGATCCCGCAGGACCCGCAGACCGCGCTCAATCCCGGCCGCCGCATCGAGGCGCAGCTGACCGACGGCTTGCGGCTGAAAAGGGGCATGTCGTCGCGCGATGCCCGGCAGCGTGCACTGAAGTTGCTCGAAGAAGTACACATCCGCGATGCCGAACGCGTGCTGCGTGCTTATCCGCATGAATTGTCCGGCGGCATGCGCCAACGAATCCTGATTGCCGCCGCCTTCGCGCTGGAGCCGAAACTGGTCGTCGCCGACGAGCCGACCACGGCACTCGACGTCACCGTGCAGAAGCAGATCCTGCGGCTGATCCGCGGCCTGCAGGAGGCGCACGGCACCGCCGTCATCTTCGTCACCCATGATCTCGGCGTCGTCGCCCAGATCTGCGACAGCGTCACCCTGCTCTACGCCGGCAAGGTCATCGAACAGGGCAAGACCGGCGACGTGCTTGCGCGCCCGCAGCACATCTACACGAAATCGCTGCTATTCGCCGGCCCGCGTTACGACCGGCCCGATGCAGGACTGACGCCAGTGCCGCAAGCCGTCTTCGAACAATTGCGCCGCGAGATCGGCATTCCGGAGGGCGGCAGATGAGCGGCACCGATAATCTCTTGTCCGCCAGAGGCATCGAGGTCACCTATGGCGCGAAGCGGCATCTCTTGGGACCACCGGGCATTGGCATCAAGGTGCTCCACGGCGTCGACATCGATATCCGTCGCGGCGAAACCGTTGGCATCGTCGGCGAAAGCGGCTCCGGCAAGACGACGCTGGGCCGTGCCCTGTTGCGGCTGGTCGACGCCTCTTCCGGCTCAATCCATTTCGACGGCAGAGACATCACGCGGCTGCCTGACAGCGAGATGCGGCCACTGCGCCGGCGCATGCAAATGATCTTTCAGGACCCGATGGCCTCGCTCAACCCGCGCCATACGATCCGCCGCATCCTGGTGGAGCCGCTGCTCCTGCATAGACTGGCTTCGGACCGGAAGGACGCCGAACGCCGCGTTGCCGCCATCCTTGAGCGCGTGACGCTGCCGCAAGCATGCCTCGACCGAAACCCGCACGAACTCTCCGGCGGCCAGCGCCAGCGCATCGGCATTGCCCGCGCCGCCCTGCTCGAACCGGATTTCGTGCTTGCCGACGAGATCGTCTCCGGCCTCGACGTATCGACCCAGGCACAGGTGCTCAATCTGCTGAAGGAATTGTCACGAGACCTCGGCCTGTCCATGGCCTTCATCAGCCACGATCTCTCGGTCATCCGCGCCATCTGCGACCGTGTCTATGTGATGCGCCACGGCCGTGTGGAAGAGGAAGGCGATTGCGAGCGCGTCTTCACCGCACCCGCCTCCGCCTATACGCGCATGCTGCTCGACGCCATTCCGCTGCCGGAAATCGACCCGACATGGCTCGGCCGCGATGCGGAGCAAGAAGACGCAGCCTGAAAAGGCTGCTTCCGCTACTTCAAGCGGAAGCGCTGGATCTTGCCCGATTCCGTCTTCGGCAAAGCGTCGACGAAGACGATGGAACGGGGATATTTATAGGGAGCGATGATGGCCTTGACGTGCTCCTGCAACGTCTTGACCAGCAGATCCGAGCCGGTAACGCCGGCCACCAGCACCACATGAGCCTGAACGATATGGCCACGATCCTCGTCCGGCTTGCCGATCACGGCGCATTCGAGCACATCGGCATGTGACAGAAGTGCAGCCTCCACCTCCGGCCCGGCAATATTGTAGCCGGCGGAAAGAATGATGTCGTCGGAACGGGCCGCGAAATGGAAATAGCCGTCCTCGTCCTCGATGAAGCTGTCTCCCGTCAGGTTCCAGCCATCGCGGACATAGTCAGCCTGCCTGTGGTCGGCGAGATAGCGGCAGCCGATCGGCCCGCGAACCACCAGCTTGCCGATCATGCCGCGCGGCACCTCGTTCATGTCGTCATCGACGACGCGCGCTTGATAACCGCTCAGCGGCTTGCCGGTGCAGTTCGGCTTGGCATCAGAAAGACGATTGGAAATGAAGATATGCAGCAGCTCGGTCGAGCCGATGCCATCGAGGATCGGCTTGCCGGTCTTGCGGGTCCATTCCTCGAAGATTGGCCCGGGCAGCGTCTCGCCAGCGGAAACGGCAATGCGTAGCGAGGAGAGATCCGCCCCCTCCTCCATCGCGGCCAGCATGGCGCGATAGGCTGTTGGTGCGGTGAAGCTGATCGTCGCGCCATATTCCTGGATGATCTCGACCATGTTCTTCGGCGAGGCATTTTCGAGCAGGGCCGTCGACGCCCCGAAGCGCAACGGGAAGACGACCAGACCGCCAAGGCCAAAGGTGAAGGCGATCGGCGGCGAGCCGATGAAGACGTCGTCAGGCGTGACCTGCAGCACTTCCCTGGCATAGGCATCGGCGATGATCAGGATATCGCGATGGAAATGCATCGTGGCCTTCGGCACACCCGTCGATCCCGACGTGAAACCGAGCAAAGCCACATCGTCGCGCCCGGTTTTCACCGCTTCGAAACGGACCGGCTTGTTGAGGGCGATGCGGTCGAGTTCGGCGTCGTGATTGGCTGTGCCGTCAAAGCCGATGACCTGCTTCAGGAAGCGGCTGTCCTTGGCCGCGGCGACCAGCTCCTCCAGCAGCCTTGTATCGCAGAGCGCAAGCGAGATTTCCGCCTTATCGATGACCTTGGAAAGCTCCCCCGCCCGCAGCATCGGCATAGTGTTGACGGCGACGGCGCCAACCTTCGTCACGGCGAGCCAGCATGCAATCATCGCCGGATTATTGCCGGAGCGGATGAGGACGCGATTGCCGGGCTTCACGCCAAAATTCTCGACCAGCGCATGGGCAATGCGGTTCGTCCAGTCCGCCAGCTCCTTATAAGTGCGGCGGCGGCCATTGCCGATCAACGCCACATGATCGCCGAAGCCCTTCTCGACCATCCGGTCGCTGAGCTCGAAGCCGGCATTCAGCCATTCCGGATAGTCGAAACCATCCATCAACAGCTCGGGCCACTCGCCGAAGGGCGGCAGATTGTCTCGTGTGAATGTATCGGTGTGACCGGTCGGTCCCAGCATTGCCTTGCTCCCGCATTCTTCTCGATCAACTCACCACGACGGCCGCTTTCCCCTGCAGCCCGTGTCTCATGACAAAAAAGATCGCACCGAAGATCGAAATGTTCAAGCAAGAAATTTTAAGCCTAAAATATTTTTGACTTCGCCTTGATTTAAAAAGGCAATTTGAGAATTTTCAGCTATTGTGGCCCTCGGCGGACCACAGATTCCGGCAAGACAAGCCTTGACGAACGGAGACGACGAGATATTTTAAACTTAAATGATTTCGACGCGAGCTTCGGCCGCAGGAGGAGGGATAAGCGATGCGCATCGTCTGTATCGGCGGCGGCCCGGCTGGCCTCTACTTCGCGCTTCTGATGAAGAAGCTGCATCCCGAACATTCTATCCGCGTCGTCGAACGCAACCGCCCCTATGACACCTTCGGCTGGGGCGTCGTTTTCTCCGATGCCACCATGATATCGATGCGCCAATGGGATCCCGAGAGCGCCGCCGAGATCGAAGACGCGTTCAATCATTGGGATGATATTGAAGTCCTGTTCAAGGGCACGCGTCAGCGCACGTCAGGCCATGGTTTCGTTGGCATCGGCCGCAAGAAGCTGCTGAATATCCTGCAGAAGCGCTGCGAGGCCCTCGATGTCGAACTGATCTTCGAGACCGACGTAAATTCCGATCTCGATTATCCCGACGCCGATCTGGTCATCGGTTCGGATGGCCTCAATTCCCGCATCCGCAATCATTATCCGGAGGTCTTCCAGCCGGACATGATCACCCGGCCGAACCGCTATATCTGGCTCGGCACCGACAAGCTGTTCGACGCCTTTACCTTCGATTTCCGGCGGACCGAGCACGGCTGGTTCCAGTCGCATATCTACAAATTCGACGACAAGACTTCGACCTTCATCGTCGAGACGACGGAAGAAGCTTATCTCGCCCACGGTCTCGACAAGATGGATCAGGATGGCTCCATCGCCTTCTGCGAAAACCTGTTTTCCGAAGTACTCGACGGCGCATCGCTGATGACCAATGCCCGCCACATCCGCGGCTCGGCCTGGCTGAACTTCAACCGCCTGATCTGCGGCAAGTGGAGCCATTTCAACGGCAATTCGCATGTCGTGCTGATGGGCGACGCCGCCCACACCGCGCATTTCGCCATCGGCTCCGGCACAAAACTCGCCATAGATGACGCCATCGAGTTGACCCGACAGTTCCAGATCCACGGACACGAGAAGGACAAGATACCGGCCGTTCTTGAAACCTACGAGGAAATCCGCCGCGTCGACGTCGCCCGCATCCAGAATGCCGCTCGCAACGCGATGGAATGGTTCGAGGTCGTCGGACGCCGCTATGCCGACACGCTCGAACCGCCGCAATTCATGTATTCGATGCTGACACGCTCGCAGCGCATCAGCCACGAGAATCTGAGGCTTCGCGACAAGGACTGGCTGGAAGGTTTCGAGCGCTGGTTCGCGGAAAAATCCGGGCTTGCCGTCGGCAACGACCGTTGCCTGCCGCCGATGTTCACACCCTATCGCCTGCGTGACGTCCAGCTCATCAACCGCATCGTCGTCTCGCCGATGGCGATGTATTCGGCTGAAGACGGTGTCATGAACGATTTCCATATCGTTCATCTCGGCTCGCGCGCCCTTGGCGGTGCAGGCCTGATCTTCGCCGAGATGACCTGCGTCACCCCGGATGCACGCATCACCCCCGGTTGCCTCGGCCTCTGGAACGAAGAACAAGCCAAGCAATGGAAGCGCCTTGTCAACTTCGTCCACACGAGCAGCGCCGCCAAGGTTGGTATCCAGATCGGTCATGCCGGCCGCAAGGGCGCGACGAAGCTCGCCTGGGAAGGGATCGACCAGCCGCTGGCGGAAGGTGAATGGCCGCTGATTTCGGCGTCCGCAATCCCCTACCTTAGGAATAGCCAGGTGCCGAAGGCCATGGACCGCGCCGACATGGAGCGCGTCAAGGCCGATTTCATCCGCTCGACCGAGCTGGCGATCGAGACCGGCGCGGACTGGCTGGAACTGCATTGCGCCCACGGCTATCTGCTGTCTAGCTTCCTGTCGCCGATCACCAACCTGCGCGACGACGAATATGGCGGCAGCCACGAAAACCGCGCCCGCTATCCCCTCGAAATCTTCCACGCGATGCGCGCGATTTGGCCGGCAGATAAGCCAATCTCCATCCGCCTGTCGTGCCATGACTGGACCGATGGCGGCAACACGCCGGAAGATGCTGCCATCTTCGCGCGCATGTTCAAGGAAGCCGGCGCCGATCTGATCGATTGCTCGTCCGGCCAGGTCTCTAAAGAGGAAAAGCCGGTTTACGGCCGCCTGTTCCAGACGCCCTTCTCCGACAAGATCCGCAACGAGATCGGCATTCCCACTATTGCCGTCGGCGCGATTTCGGAAGCGGACCACGCCAACTCGATCATTGCCGCCGGCCGTGCCGATCTCTGCGCCGTCGCCCGCCCACATCTGGCCGATCCCGCCTGGCCGCTGCACGAAGCCGCCAAGATCGGCCTGACATCGATCCCCTGGCCGAAGCAGTATCTCTCCGGTAAGACGCAATATGAAACCAATCTTGCGCGCGCGGCCACCACCGCGCCGGCGAAGTGAGGATCGGATGACGACTTCTGGCAAACTTGGCAACCGTCACGCCCTCATCACCGGTGCCGGCAGCGGCATCGGTGCGGCGATCGCAAGGGCGCTTGCAGCAGACGGCGCGCGCGTTACCCTGGCCGGCCGCCGCAAGGAACCTCTGGAAGCGATCGCCGCCGAAATCGGTGCGAAGGCATTCGTCCTCGATGGGTTCGACGTCACAAGTCCCGAGGCTATTGCCCGTGGCCTGACCAGGGCGCGCGAAAAATTCGGGGCCATCAACATTCTCGTCAACAATGCCGGCGAAGCCCCGAGCGCAGCTTTCGAGAAAACCAGCCTGGAGACATGGAATCATGTCCTGTCGATCGATCTCACCGGCGTCTTCCTGGTGACGCAGGCCGTCCTGCCCGATTTGAAAGCACATGGCGCCGGCGCGCGCATCATCAACATCGCCTCGACCGCCGGCTTGAAGGGCTATGGTTACGTCTCCGCCTATGTCGCAGCCAAGCACGGCGTCGTCGGCCTCACCCGCTCGCTGGCGTTGGAATTTGCCAAGACCGGCATGACGGTCAATGCCGTCTGCCCCGGCTTCACCGATACACCGATCGTGCAGCGGTCGATCGAGACCATCGTCGCCAAGACCGGGCGCACGGCCGAACAGGCACTCGGCGAACTCACGAAATCCAATCCGCAGGGACGGCTCGTCACACCGGAAGAAGTCGCCGACACCGTCCTGTGGCTGGCATCGCCAGCGGCGGCATCGATCAATGGACAGGCAATCGCGGTTGCCGGTGGGGAGATTTAAAGGGATGAGCGATCGGGACATGACGATGAAGGGACATCTGAAACCCTTCAAGGATTACAAGCCTGAGCACTTCCTCTGGGAAGTCAGCGAGGACGGCCGTGTCGCCACCATCCGCCTGAATCGCCCCGAACGTAAGAACCCGCTGACATTCGATAGCTATGCGGAGCTGCGCGATCTCTTCCGCGATCTTGCCTATGCGTCGGATATCCGCGCCATCGTGCTGACCGGCGCCGGCGGCAACTTCTCCTCGGGCGGCGACGTGTTCGAGATCATCGAACCGCTGACCCGCATGGCCATGCCCGAGCTTCTGGCCTTCACGCGCATGACGGGTGATCTCGTCAAGGCGATGCGCAAATGCCCGCAGCCGATTATCACTGCAGTCGACGGCATCTGCGCCGGCGCCGGCGCTATCCTCGCCATGGCCTCCGATCTCCGGCTCGCGACGCCTGAGGCCAAGACGGCCTTTCTCTTCACCCGCGTCGGCCTCGCCGGCGCCGATATGGGCGCTTGCGGCATCCTGCCCCGCATCATCGGCCAGGGCCGCGCCGCAGAACTTCTCTTTACCGGCCGCTCGATGACGGCAAGCGAAGGTCATGCCTGGGGCTTCTACAACACCCTGCACGCCAGCGCCGATCTGGAACAGGAAGCCGTCAAGCTCGCCCGTTCGCTCGCCGATGGCCCCTGGTTCGCGCATGGCATGACCAAGACCATGCTGAACCAGGAATGGGCGATGGGTATCGACGAGATGATCGAATCCGAAGCGCAGGCCCAGGCCGTCTGCATGGCGACGCAGGACTTTCGCCGCGCCTTCGAGGCTTTCGCCGCCAAGCGCAAACCGGAATTCCAGGGGGACTAGCTGATGTCGACGGCAAGCAGCCTCCCCGGCCCGACGCGGGACCATCTGGATTGGCCGTTCTTCGAGGAACGCCATCACCATTTTGCCGCCGAGGTCGATGCCTTCGGCAAATCCTCCGCCATGGCCTCCATCGACCATGCCGATGTCGATGCTGCGTGCCGCAAGCTGGTGAAGTCGCTCGGCGATGCCGGGCTACTCGCTGCCGCAACGGGTTCGTCGCATGAAGAGCCGCTGATCGATTCCCGCCTCGTCTGCCTCGCCCGCGAAACGCTCGCCTGGTATGACGGGCTTGCCGACTTCGCCTTTGCCATGCAGGGGCTTGGAACCGGCGCCATCGGGCTCTCCGGTTCACCTGAGCTGCGCGCCGCCGTGCTGCCGAAAGTGCGCGCCGGTGACTGGCTTGCCGCTTTCGCGCTATCAGAGAAGGATGCCGGCTCCGATGTCGCGGCCATGAGCTGCGCCGCCCGTCTCGAGGGCGATCATTACGTTCTCGACGGCGAGAAGACCTGGATTTCCAATGGCGGCATCGCCGATGTCTATACGGTCTTTGCCCGCACCGGCGAGGCGCCGGGGACGCGCGGCATCTCCGCCTTTGTCGTCTTCGCCGATGATCCCGGCTTTTCCATCGCCGAACGTATCGAGGTGATCGCACCGCATCCGCTGGCGACGATCCGCTTCGAGAATTGCCGCATCCCCGCTTCGCGTCGTTTGGGAGCACCAGGCGAAGGCTTCAAGATCGCAATGCGCACGCTCGATATCTTCCGCGCCTCGGTTGCGGCAGCAGGCCTCGGCTTTGCCCGCCGCGCGCTCGATGAATCGCTTGCCCATGTCCGCGCGCGTCCGATGTTTGGCGGAAGGCTCGCCGACCTTCAGTTGACGCAAGCCGCCCTCGGCGATATGGCGACCGGCATCGACGCGGCGGCCCTCCTCACCTACCGGGCGGCCTGGCGTCGCGACGTGCAGCGCTTGCCGACAACCCGCGAGGCAGCCATGGCCAAGATGACGGCGACTGAAACCGCGCAGAGCGTTATCGACCGCGCCGTCCAGCTCTTCGGCGGACGTGGCGTAAGGTCAGGCGAGATAACGGAAAAACTCTATCGGGAGATCCGCGCGCTTCGCATCTATGAAGGTGCGACGGAGGTTCAAAAACTCATCGTCGCGCGCGAACTTCTAAAGACAAACTGATGGGAGATTGAGAGCATGAGCCGCGAGATTTTCGACTGGGCCGACCCGTTCCGACTGGTGGAGCAACTGAGCGATGAAGAACGCATGGTGCTTGATACCGCACACTCCTATGCACAGGAGAAGCTAGCGCCGCGCGTGCTCGAAGCCTTCCGCAACGAAAAGACGGATCCGACGATCTTCCGCGAAATGGGCGAACTCGGCCTGCTCGGCCCGACGATCGCACCGGAATATGGCGGCGCCGGGCTCGGCTATGTAGCCTACGGCCTGATCGCCCGCGAAGTCGAGCGGGTCGACAGCGGCTATCGCTCGATGATGAGCGTGCAATCCTCGCTCGTCATGGTGCCGATCGACACCTTCGGGTCGCAGGCGCAGAAGCAGAAATATCTGCCGAAACTTGCGACCGGCGAATGGATCGGCTGCTTCGGTCTCACCGAGCCGAACCATGGCTCCGACCCCGGCTCGATGGCATCGCGCGCCAAGAAGGTCGATGGCGGCTACAGCCTGACCGGCACAAAGACCTGGATCTCCAATGCGCCGATTGCCGATGTCTTCGTCGTCTGGGCAAAGACCGAGGATGGCCTCATCCGCGGCTTCATCCTTGAAAAGGGCTGGAAGGGGCTGTCGGCGCCTGCCATCCACGGCAAGGTGGGCCTGCGCGCCTCGATCACAGGCGAAGTCGTCATGGAGAATGTCTTCGTGCCGGAGGAAAACCTGCTGCCGAACGTTTCCGGCCTCAAGGGTCCCTTCACCTGCCTCAACTCGGCGCGCTTCGGCATCGCCTGGGGCGCCCTCGGCGCGGCTGAGGATTGCTATGCAAAGGCGCGGCAATATGTGCTCGACCGCAAGCAGTTCGACCGGCCCCTTGCCGCCAATCAGCTGATCCAGAAGAAGCTCGCCGACATGGTGACAGAGATCACGCTCGGCCTGCAGGGTTGCCTGCGTCTCGGCCGCATGAAGGAAGACGGACATCCGCCCGTCGAGCTGACGTCGATCGTCAAGCGCAACAGCTGCGGCAAGGCGCTGGATATCGCCCGCGCAGCCCGCGACATGCTTGGCGGCAACGGCATTTCCGACGAGTTCGGCATCGCCCGCCACCTCGTCAACCTCGAAGTGGTCAACACTTACGAGGGCACGCACGACATCCACGCCCTCATTCTCGGCCGCGCCATTACAGGCATCGCCGCCTTTTCGAACTGAGGCCGGCCTTGGCGTTCAAAACCACCAGACCCCTGCGCTTCGGAGATTGCGATCCCTCGGGGATCGCCTATTTCCCGTCCTATCTGAACATCCTCGTCGGGGTGCTGGAAGATTACTTCGCCTCGATAGGCTTTTCCTGGAGGCATATGATCGACGGTCGACGCATCGGTGTTCCTACGGTACGGCTCGATCTGACCTTCATGAAGCCGGGCCTGCAGGGCGACGACCTCGAATTCCTGCTGACGGTGCGCGGCATCGGCCGTTCCTCTCTCGACCTGGAACACCAGGTCTCGGCCAACGGCCATGTGTTGTGGACGGCAAAACACCGCGTCGTCGCCACCTCGCTCGATAACCATCAATCGCTTGCCTGGCCGGATGATATCCGCGCCGCGCTGACCTCTCATCTGGAGAAGACCGATGCACACCATCCTGCAACCTGAAGGCTGGGCCAAGCCGATCGGCTATGCCAATGGCATGGCGGCAACCGGCCGCATGGTGTTCGTCGGCGGCCAGGTCGGCTGGAATGCCAACTGCGAATTCGAAAGCGACGACTTTGCCGAGCAGGTACGCCAGACGTTGAAGAACGTCGTCGCCATCCTTGCCGAAGGCGGCGCCGAGCCGAAGCACATCACCTCGATGACTTGGTATTTCACCGACAAGCAGGAATATCTCGGCAGCCTCAAGGCTATCGGACAGGCCTACCGCGAAACCATCGGCCGCCATTACCCCGCCATGGCCGCCGTACAGGTCGTCGCCCTCGTCGAGGATCGCGCCAAGATCGAGATCCAGGCAACCGCGATCATTCCGGAATAGCATCCAACAGACGGTCAAGATCATGTCGGCATTGCGTTTTTCGGACACCATCTCGGCGGCTCTTGCCGACGGGATCTTGGTCGTCACCATAGACAACGCGCCCGTCAACGCGCTCTCCGCCGATGTGAGGGCCGGGTTGATGGCGGCGCTGGATCACGCGGAGAAAGACGGCGGGGTTAAGAGCATTGTCCTGACTGGCGCAGGGAACAGCTTCATCGGCGGCGCTGACATCAAGGAATTCGGCAAACCGCCGGTCGAGCCGCATTTGCCAGATGTCATCGCACGCATCGAAGCCTTTGCGAAACCCGTCGCAGCGTCGATCAATGGCGCAGCACTTGGCGGCGGCCTGGAAGTGGCGTTGGCCTGCCACCGCCGCCATGCAGTTCCTTCAGCCAAGATCGGCCTGCCGGAAGTCAAGCTCGGCATCGTTCCCGGCGCCGGCGGCACGCAACGCCTGCCGCGCCTGATCGGCGTCTCTGCCGCTATCGACATGATCGCTGGCGCACGGATCATCTCTGCCTCGGAAGCCCTCAAGCTCGGCATTGTCGACGGTGTTTCCGAAAGCGCGCTGCTCGCAGACGCCATGGCCGATATCAAAGGGCTCGACGCCTCCTCCTTGCGCCGTACCGGTGCGCTTTCCGTTCCAGCTGCGCCCATTGAAACCATCGAAAAGACTGCCGCCGACGCGCTGCGCAAGGCGCGCGGCCAGAATGCGCCAACGGAAGCCGTCCGCCTCGTGTGCCTCGCAGCGACCACTCCCCTAGCGGAAGGACTTGCCGAGGAGCGCCGCACCTTCATTATGCTTCGTGACAGCGAGGAAGCTGCAGCTCTCCGCCATGTCTTCTTTGCTGAGCGCGCCGCCGGCAAGGTCGACGGTTTGGAGGCGGTTACCCCGCGCAGGATCGAAACCGTCGGCATCGTCGGCACCGGCCTTATGGGGTCAGGCATCGCCGTATCAGCACTGAACGGCGGCTACCGCATCATCGGCGTCGAGCAGAACATCGAGGCTGCGGAGAAGGGTCGCGAGCGGATTGCCGGCCTACTCGACAAGGCCGTTCAATCCGGCCGCCTCGACACGGCTGGCCGTGAAGACCGTCTGGGCCGATTGAGCGTGACCGCCGATATGCAGCAACTGGCGCAGGCCGATATCGTCATCGAAGCCGTCTTCGACGACCTCACCGTCAAGACCGAACTGTTCCAGCGCCTCGATACGATCATCCGCGCCGACGCAATTCTCGCGACCAATACAAGCTACCTCGATCCGGATGTCATCGCCGCCGCCACCGCGCGGCCCGAGCGGGTCGTCGGCCTGCACTTCTTCTCGCCCGCCCACATCATGCGGCTGCTGGAGGTGGTGGACTGCAAGGAGACGGCGCCGGACGTGCTGGCGAGCGCCCTTGCCTTTGCAAAGCGGCTGGGCAAGCTGCCCATCGTCTCCGGCGTCACCGAAGGCTTCATCGGCAACCGCATCTTTTCCGCCTATCGCCGCGAAGCGGAATACATGGTCGAGGATGGCGCCCTGCCGCAGGAGATCGATGCGGCTCTGGAAGCCTACGGCTTTCCCATGGGGCCTTTCGCCGTCTTCGACATGGCGGGACTGGAAATCGCCTGGGCTCGCCGCAAGCGGCAGGCGGCGACGCGCGATCCTTCGGAACGTTATGTCGTCATCGCCGACCGGCTCTGTGAGGCCGGCCGTTTTGGCCAGAAGACGGGTCGTGGTTGGTATGCCTATCCCGAGGGCAAGCGGACTGTCGATCCCGAAGTAACCGGGATGATCGAAGCCGCCCGCGCCAAGAAAGGCATCGTGCCGAAGCGCTTCACCGCCGAAGAGATCGTTGCCGGCCTGCTGAAAGCCATGGTCGACGAAGGCGACGCCCTGCTTTCGGAAGGCATCGCCGCTCGCGCCAGCGACATCGATCTCGTCATGATCAACGGCTACGGTTTTCCCTCGAGCAAGGGCGGTCCGATGTTCGCCGCCGGTCGCCGCTAAAACAATTGCAGGAAAACTGCACAGCGGCTTTCCTGCAATTGCATAAAAGCAAAAAAATAGAGCGTTTACGCCGCCGAAGACAACAGCGTGAACAGTTCCTGCGGCCGGTTGACGCCACGCAGCGCATAGCGACCGACGGAAACCAGATCGTTGCTATTATGCGTCGACAGAGCCTCGACGAAGTTCGACGACATCAGGACATTGCGGTCGGCCGAGCGACACATTGAAGCGATACGGCTGACCTCGTTAACAGCCGGTCCGATGACCGTGAAGTCCAGCCGGTCCATGCTGCCGATATTGCCGTAGAAGACATCGCCGATATGCAGGCCGAGATAGACGTCGGTCACGGGCCTGCCCTCGATCTGCCGCTGGGAATTGAGATCGCGCAGCCTCTGCCGCAGCAGCGATTCCGCCATAAGCGCAGCCGCGCAGGCATCTGCGGAATTCCTCGCCTTGAAGATCGCCAGCGTGCCGTCGCCGATCAGCTTCAGCACATTGCCGCCTGCCTCATGGATCGAGGAAATGACCGCATCCGCATAAGCGTTCAGCATCGGGATGATCTCATCCGGCTCGGCCGTATCCGAGATGCGCGTGTAGTTGGCGAGATCGGAAAACCAGAGCGCCGCCGAAATCCGCTCGGTCTTGCCGCGCGTGATCTTGCCTTCGAGAACATGCCGGGCGGCATCTTCCCCCAGATAGACCTCGGCAATGGTGCGGGCAATGCGGCTCATGCCGGTGCACTTGATCGCCAGTGCGAGCGCAGGCGTCAGCTTGCGCAGCACACGCAGATCTTCGTCCGGAAAGCCCACCTCGCCGGCCGTGGCGAAGTTGGAATAGAAGCAATCCATCTCGCCGATCGTACCGCCCTCTTCGAAGCGGTGTATCATAGCGATGTAGTCGGTGTGGCCATCGGCCAGCAGCGTGTCGAGCCCGTAGAAATCGGTAGGCTCGCCAAAGCCGATGCGCCGGCGCACTTCATCCCCACCCGTGGTCAGCAGATGATGAAAGGCGGAGCGCTGCCAATTCTCCGACGCAATCCCCTGATGCGACGGGCCATATTCGAACTCGCGCTCGATCACTTGCTTACCGTCCCAGCGGAAGGCACGGCCCTCGTAAACCGGATGCAGCGTATCCATCAGCGCCATGGCCCGGTCGAGGTTGAGACCATGCTGTCGGCACTGCTCGCAGAAGCCCGAGAGGATATCGACTTCCGCCATGCCCTTGAGGCCGGCCTGCATGAGCCAGCTGGCAATTTCGCCAATGTCCTTCGCGTCCATGGATATCTCCCGACCCTCTAAAGGATTCGCTTTAGTACGAAACGTACAGGCTTGGAATGCCACAGGATGCAAAATAATCTCGATGGAAGCACGCGAAAGCCGCTCCTGTGGCACAGAAGCGGCGATTTGACACTCTGGAAGGGGAAGAGCGAGGCCTCAGCCTTTTACCTGCGGCTTCAACAGATCCTCCAAGCCAATGCGCCGGAAAAGCTCCGCCCGCACCCGATCGGCAACGCCGTTGACGATCTCCGCACCATCCTCGGACGGATCGATATGGACACGGAACGGACGCGTACCGAAGGGCATATCAACGACATCGACGATGGCGGTGGCAACCGAGGCAGCGTCGGCATCGGCCGGTTCCAGCGAGGCAAGCCCCTTCAAAGCCTGATCGGGAACGCCGGCATAGGGACCGTTGTCATATTCGGCAGCGCGAGCCTTGTCGGCGGGCGAGCCGGAATGGGCAAAATGGTTCGTTCCCTTCGTAAAGGCGCCCGGCACGATGATCGCCGTTTCGATACCCCAGCGGGTCAGCTCGGACGCATAGGAGACGGCGAGCGAATCCATCGCTGCCTTGGCGGCGAAGTAAGGCGACAGATAGGGCGGCGTGCCGCCGCGGGTGCTGGAGGAGGATACCCAGACGACCAGCCCCTTGCCCTGCTTGCGCAGATGAGGGAGCGCGGCGCGATTGACGCGTTGGGTGCTGAGCACGTTGATGTCGTAAAGCTGGGCAAACTGCTCGGGCGTGAAGGCCTCGGCCGGGCCGAAGGACATATGGCCGGCATTGTGGATGACGGTGTCAATGCGGCCTTGCTGGGCAATGATCTCGGCAATGCCGGCTTCCACCGATGCGTCCGAGGCGACATCGAGCTCGACGGCGCGAAGGTCTACACCATTCTCCTTGGCGAAAGCGGCGACGGCTTCGACCTGCGGCGCGTTGCGGCCCTTGGTTTCGCGGATGCCGGCATAGACAGTGTGGCCCGCCTTGGCGAGGGCGCGCGCCGTCAGAGCGCCGAAACCGCTCGATGCGCCTGATATGACGATGATTTGCTTGCTCATGATCCTGTTCCTTTTGGATGGTCAGTTGCTGACAATGAAATCTTGCTGGGGGATAGTGGCGGCAGGCATTGCCCTGCCGCCCGAATGGCTCAGATCATGCCGCCATTGGCGCGCAGCGTCTGGCCGTTGATCCAGCCGCCATCGGGGCCGACGAGGAAGGAGACGGCGGCGGCGATATCCTCCGGCGTACCCAGGCGTTCCAGCGGGTTCATCTTGGCCATGCGGTCGATGAGTTCGTCACTCTTGCCGTTCAGGAAGAGGTCGGTGGCCGTTGGGCCGGGGGCGACGGCATTGACGGTGATCGAGCGGCCGCGCAGCTCCTTCGACATGATCCCCGTCAGCGTCTCGACGGCGGCCTTTGTCGCCGCATAGACGCCATAGGATTCGAGCTTCAGCCCGACGACGCTGGTCGAAAAGTTGACGATGCGGCCGCCATCGCGCAGGCGCTTGCCGGCTTCGCGCAGCGTGTTGAACGTGCCCTTGAGGTTGATGGCGATATGGCGGTCAAAATGCGCGTCATCGGCATCGGCGATCTTGGCTAGCTGCATGATGCCTGCATTGTTGACCACCACGTCGACGCCGCCGAAAGCTGCCTCGGCTGCATCGAACATGCGGCGCACGGCCTCGACATCGGAAACATCGGCCTTGGCGGTCAGCGCCTTGCCACCCTTCTCCTCGATCTTGCGGGCCAGCTCCTCGGCGGCAGCCTCGCTGCCGGCATAGTTGATGACGACGGTGAAGCCATCTGCGGCCAGTCGCTCTGCAATGGCTGCGCCGATGCCGCGAGATGCACCTGTCACGATGGCTACTTTGTTGGAATTGCTGCTCATTTTCCTCATCCTTGCTTGTTTTGCGCCTCAGCGCCTTTCGATGAGGAGAAGATGCCCCTTTTCATGAAGCGGATAATCAGCCATTAACCAGCATCACTATCCGAAATAAGCGAACAAATAAGATGGACAGATTCGATGCCATGCGCGTGTTTTGCCGAGTGGTGGAGCGACGCAGCTTCACGCTGGCAGCGGAAGACACCGGCCTGCCCCGCTCGACGGTAACCGATGCGATCAAGCAGCTGGAGGCAAGGCTCGGCGTGCGCGTGCTGCAGCGCACGACGCGGCATGTGAGCCCGACACTCGACGGCGAGGCCTATTATCAGCGCTGCCTGCGCATCCTCTCCGATATAGAAGACGCCGAAGGCGCCTTCGCCGGCGCCAAGCCGAAAGGAGTGCTGCGCGTCGATGTACACGGCACGCTGGCGCGCCATTTCGTCCTGCCGAACCTACCCTCGTTCCTCGAGACCTATCCTGAGATCGAATTTCAGATGACCGAGGGCGATCGTTTCGTCGATCTCATTCGCGAAGGGATCGACTGCGTGCTGCGCGTCGGCACACTGCAGGACAGCGACATGATCGCGCGCCGCGTCGCCATGCTGGAGGAGGTAACGCTTGCCGCTCCGGCCTATGTGGAGCGTTTCGGCATGCCCATGCATCCGGACGCGCTCGACGGCCATCGCATGGTCGGCTTCCGCTCTTCCGCAACAGGCGGGCTGCTGCCGCTTGAGTTCGAGGTAGGTGGCACCGTGCGCGAGATTACCCTGCCCGCAACCATCTCCGTCAACGCGGCCGAGAGCTATTTTGTCGCCGCCAAGCTCGGCCTCGGCTTGATCCAGGTCCCGCGCTACCACGCCGAGGATGCTCTGGAAGCCGGTCAATTGCTGCATATTCTGAAGGACTTCCCGCCGACCCGCACGCCGGTTTCGATGCTCTATCCCCGCAGCCGACAGCTTTCGCCTCGTGTCCGTGTCTTCATAGACTGGCTGGTTAGGGTTTTTGCGGGGCAGATCGGTGTTGAAACGCGAGCTGGATGAATATTCCGCGCAACCGATCAAATAAATGAAATCGGCTCTTTGAATGCGCGAGGAGCACGCCTACGTCGTAGTGCATATTTCAGCTGGCGACGGCGTCGCGATGTCGTGGCGACCCGGCGATTTTCGAGAGAGAGCCCATGACCGAACAGAAGCAATTGAAGCTTGGGGCCTTCATGCGTCCCGTCAGCCTGCACACCGGCGCATGGCGCTACCCCGGCTCCTATCCGGACGCCAATTTCAATTTCCAGCACATCAAGAGCTTCGCGCAGGAGCTCGAAAAGGCGAAATTCGACGCCTTCTTCATGGCCGACCATCTGGCCGTTCTCAATATGCCGATCGAGGCGCTGAAGCGCAGCCACACGGTGACGTCCTTCGAGCCTTTTACCCTGCTGTCTGCGCTCGCCGCCGTCACCGACAGGATCGGCCTCGTCGCCACCGCATCGACCACCTTCGACCAGCCCTATCACATCGCCCGCCGCTTTGCCTCGCTCGACCATATCAGCGGCGGTCGCGCCGGCTGGAATATCGTCACCACATCCAATCCCGACGCGGCCCTCAATTTCGGCCTCGAGGAACATGTCGAACATGGCGAGCGCTATCATCGCGCCCGCGAATTTTATGACGTCGTTACCGGCCTCTGGGATAGCTTCGCCGACGACGCCTTCATCCGTAACGCCGAGACCGGCATCTTCTTCGACCCGGAAAAGATGCATGTGCTTGCCCACAAGGGCGAGGAACTGAGCGTTCGCGGCCCGCTCAACATTGCCCGCTCGCCGCAGGGCTGGCCTGTCATCGTGCAAGCCGGACAATCCGACGTCGGCCGCCAGCTCGCCGCCGAGACGGCGGAAGCCGTCTTCGCCGCCCCAAGCAATCTCGCTAATGGCAAGTCGATCTTTGCTGACATCAAGGGACGGATGAAACAGATCGGCCGCAACCCGGATCACCTGAAGATCCTGCCGGCCGCCTTCATCGTCGTCGGCGACACCGTCGAGGAAGCAAAGGCCAAGCGCGCCAAGCTCGACAGCCTCGTTCACTACGACAGCGCCATCGCGTCGCTCTCGATCGCACTTGGTCACGATGCGTCAAACTTCGACCCGGATGGACCATTGCCGGAAACGCCGGAAACCAATGCCAGCAAAAGCGGGCGCGAACGCGTCATCGCGCTTGCCGAGGCGGAGAAGCTGACCGTTCGCCAGCTTGCCCAGCGTCTCGGCGGCTATGCCGGCCTTGCCTTCGTCGGCACGCCGCAGACGATCGCCGACGAGATGGAGCAATGGCTGCATGAGGAAGGTTCGGACGGCTTCAACGTCGTCTTCCCCTTCCTGCCGCAGGGCCTGCTTGACGTCACCACCCGCGTCGTTCCAGAGCTGCAGCGCCGCGGCATTTTCCGCCGCGAATACGAAGGCACGACACTGCGCGAACATCTGGGCCTGCCGCGGCCGGACAACCGCTTCTTCAAGGCAATACCTGCGGCAGCGCAGTAAGAGAGACAGACATGAGCCATATTACGCCGATCGATTACGAGACCGCCTCCGACGCGGTGCGTGCCGAGCATGACCGCGAGGTCGAATTGCGTGGCCGCATGACGAACATGAAGCGGACGCTACTGCATTCGCCGGTGGCGCATCGCATCTATGCCGAATGGTTCCCGCTGCGCGAGGAGCTGCGCCCGGCGCTGGACGACCGCGCCGTCTGGCTGCTCTGCCAAACCATTGCAACGGAATGCCGCTCGATCATCCCCGTCGGCTTTTTTCGCCGTGCGCTGATCAATGCCGGCCTGACGCCCGAGACGATCGTGCCGAGCGAAGACGAAGCGCTGCTGATCGAGTTCGGCAAGGCCATCGCCAGGGATTCCAACGCCATTCCCGAAGGCCTATGGGAACGGCTGAAGGCACGTTATGACGAGTCCACGCTCGTCAACCTCGTCGCCTTCGCCGGCATCATGATCGCCACCGCGATCTACACCAATGCCGTGAAGGTGGATATCGATCCCGAGCTTGGGCCTTATCTTGAGGGATTTGAGCTGCCGGAACGGTGAGATCCCATCTCGCCCCTGGCGGGCGAGAAAGCAATTTCATTGGTTTAGGAATTGCGACACAGGACGCTCTACATGCTCGAAGCCTTGCGCAATTACTAAGCCATTGAAATTGCAAGAGAGGGGGACTGCTTCTAGCTCATTCTAGAGCATTTCCACCTTTCTTCGAATCGCGAAAACGCCCTATCTTTTTGTTTCTTGACGCATTCCGGACGGAAAACCGCTACGCACTTTTCCTGGAAGTGCTCTAATTCTGGCAAGCAAGTGCGCCCCTACCTGCCCCCGCCCTTGCAAAATCTAGCACTTAGCCTTCCGGCTAAATGCTGATTTTGCTTTCCCGCCCGCAAGGGGCGGGATAAAAACAAACCTCACCCCGAAATCACCGTCTCGAACTTCGGATTGCCGCGGATCGTATTGCTCACGGTGCAGATTTCGTCTTCAGCGGCATGCGCGATCGCGTTACGGATCTCGTCGCCGAAATCGCCCTTGATGGTGAAGGCGATGTTGAACTTTTCGACGCGGGAAAGTCCTTCAGTTGCCTTTTCGCCCGTGACAACGGCGGTGACTTCCGTGAGCTTGTCCAGCACGCCGAGGCTGCTTGCCGCCATGCGGGCGCTCAGCACCAGGCAGGCCGACAGCGACGAATAAAGCAGGTCGAGCGGGTTGAATCCCGGCTGCGACGGCGAGGTGACGATGTCGATCTCCCCGCCGGTCACCGACGTCACATGCGGAAGGCCGGTGCGGCCAACAGTCGCCGTAGCACCTGTCTGTCTTGTCTTCACTTTCAGTTCGGCCATTTCGAAAATCCCTTAAATAAAACAGTGAAACTCTCCCCACCAACATAGGGATTCACATCATCGGACACAATTGCCGATCCCGCCCCTTGCGTCTTCGCGCGAGTTAAGCCACCAAATCGTTACAAGCTCATCGCACGACAGGCAGTTCGACATGACCGTTTCCGATCCCCGCGCATTCCTGACTTCGCTGTTTAACGCCGCCGTTCGCGCGGCCGATCCGCTGACCGGCATTCGCGCGCATCTGCCGGCCAAACCGAAGGGACGGACTATCGTCATCGGCGCCGGCAAGGGTTCGGCCCAGATGGCAGCGGCTTTGGAGCAGTGCTGGGAGGGTCCGCTGGAAGGGCTTGTCGTGACGCGCTATGGCTTTTCGGCGCCCTGCCGCCAGATCGAAATCATTGAGGCCGCCCATCCCGTGCCCGACGAGGCGGGGCTTGTCGCCTCCGGCCGGCTGCTGAAGCTTGTCGAGGGCCTGACAGAGGACGATCTGGTGATCGCCCTGATTTCCGGCGGCGGCTCGGCGCTGCTACCCTCACCCGCAGGTGCATTGACGCTCGCCGACGAGATCGCCGTCAACAAGGCGCTGCTCGCCTCCGGCGCGCCGATTTCGGCAATGAACGTCATCCGTAAGCATCTTTCGACCATCAAGGGCGGGCGCCTCGCCGCCGCCGCTCATCCGGCCAAGGTGGTCTCGCTTGTTGTCTCCGATATTCCCGGCGACGATCCGGCGCTGGTCGCTTCCGGCCCCACGGTGCCGGGTGCCGGCACGCGTGCCGAGGCACTGGACCTGATCCGCCTCTATCGGATCGAACTCCCGGCCGCCGTTCTCGCCCATATCGAAAAGCAGGATGCTGACGCGCCCCGCCCCGACGATCCGCGCTTTGCCGGCAATGAAGTCCACCTCATTGCCTCAGCCGGTGTTTCCCTGGAGGCGGCCGCCGAAGTGGCCCGCGCCGCCGGCATCGAAGCCGCCATTCTCTCGGACGCCATAGAAGGTGAAGCCCGTGAAGCCGCTCACACCCATGCCGCCATCGCTCGCGAAGTGCTTCATCGCAACCGTCCCTTCGCCAAGCCGGTCGTCCTGCTGTCAGGCGGTGAAACGACGGTGACGCTGAGGGGTAAAGGCAAGGGCGGCCGGAATTCGGAATTCCTGCTGTCGCTGGCCATCGACATAGACGGCCATGACGGCATTCATGCCATGGCGGCGGATACGGACGGCATCGACGGCAGCGAGGACAATGCCGGCGCTTTCGCCGATGCCGGCACCGTGGCGCGGCTGCGCAAGGCTGGAATGATCCCCGCCGAAATGCTCGCGAATAACGACGCCTGGACGGCCTTCAACGCCATCGGCGATCTCTTCGTGCCCGGTCCAACCGGAACGAATGTCAATGACCTCCGCGCCATCCTGATCCTCTAAACGCTAGATGTGAGCCCCGGGAGCGTAATATTCATTGGTGCAGGCGGCAATCGCGCAGAGATGTTTCGATTGGTGTCCGTTTTGCGATTGCGGCCATGGCCAAATTGTCGCGCCATAGTCACAGTCTCGCGCTAGCAAAAGGAGCCCCCCAACTAGCCAGAGCGCCCCGCTATGAAAACATCGGACAGCGATAAGAACTTTGATATCAGCCGCCGCAGGCTCCTTGCCGCCGCCGGCATTGGCACCGGTGTGCTGTTGACATCCTCGTTTTCCAATGCCGAAGGGAATGCGCCGGTATCGACTGCCGCTGGTTCGATGAACCCAGTGGCAACGCCGCCGGTGGCGGGGCTCCATCTTCAGTTCGGCGCAGATGCTTCGGCCGAAATGGTCGTGTCCTGGCACACGCTGCAGCCGGTCAAGCAACCGCGCGTGCTCATCGGCCGGCCGGACGGCAAGCTGGAACAGACGGTGGGTGCTGACGAAGTGAGCTATGTCGACGCCAAGTCCAACCAAACCGTCTATGCCTATCATGCCAAGGTCGGCGGCCTCGATGCAGATTCCGCCTATCTCTACGCGGCGCTACACGATGGCGCCGAGGCGCAATTCGGCACGTTCCGCACTTCTCCCCGCGGGCGGCATGCCCTCCGCTTTACCAGCTTCGGCGACCAAGGTACGCCGACACTCGGAAGGGTGTTTGATCCACCGGCCGGTGTGACGCTGCCGGGCACAACCTATATCAACGACAATCTCGGCTCACCCGCCGCTGGCGACACCACGCTAGGCGTCGAGCGGCTGCGTCCGCTCTTTCATCTCTTCAACGGCGACTTGTGCTACGCCAATCTGGCCCACGACCGCGTGCGCACATGGTGGGATTTTTGGAACAACAACAGCCGCAGCGCCCGCAACCGTCCCTGGATGCCATCCCCGGGCAATCACGAGAACGAGCTTGGAAACGGCCCCATCGGCTACAAGGCTTATCAGACCTATTTCTCCTTGCCTGCCGCCGATGGCCAGACCGAGGTGACACATGGCCTTTGGTACAGCTTCACCGCCGGCTCGGTGCGAGTGATTGCCATCGCCAATGACGATGTGGTCTATCAGGATGGCGGCGATTCCTATGTGCGCGGCTATTCCAACGGTGCCCAGAAAGCATGGCTCGAAAAGGAGCTGGCCGCCGCCCGCGAGGACAAGGCAATTGATTGGCTCGTGGTGTGTATGCACCAGGTCGCTATTTCCACTGCTGACAAGTTCAACGGAGCCGATCTTGGTATCCGCCAGGAATGGCTACCGCTCTTCGACAAATACGCCGTCGACCTGGTGGTGTGCGGCCATGAGCACCATTACGAACGCTCCCACCCTATCCGCGGTCAGCAGAACAATGCCACGCTGACGCCAATCCCGGTTGGAACTGCCACCGACGTGATCGATACGACCAAGGGCACGGTGCATATGGTGATCGGTGGCGGCGGCACTTCGGTGCCATCCAACGAGCTCTTTTTCAATCCGCCATGCTGTCGCGTCATCATGCGTGTGGGCGATCTAAATCCTGACACCCACAAGCGTCCGCCGGTCTATGCCGTGGAAGAAGCGCCTTGGTCAGCCGTGCGCAACGCCGCCCATGCTTATGGCTTTGCCGCTTTCGACCTCGACCCCGGTGCGCATCCGGGTGACTTCACGACCATCACCGTGACATATTACGACGTGGTCGGCCCCGATGGTCAGATCGCACCGTTCGAAAGCTTCGCTCTGCGACGTCCACGGCGAGACTAGCTCGGGCCGCCAGATATCAGATGCCGGCGTTGCAATCGTCGCAGCGCCCGTAGGCGGCTGCCATTGACGCCCAGCGCAGGAAGTGGCGGCTGCAATGCATGCACTCGATTTCGATGACATGCGTCGTTTCCGCAATGACGTATGGCTTAGCCTTAGTCTTGCGCTCGTTCTTCCACTGTTCAAGCTTCGTGACGGCCATCATACCCTCCACGCAATACTCTCACCTCAACAAGGGCCCACCTAAAGTAGGCTTAACTAATGAAAGAAATATTGCAAGTGCGAAGCGACCGTTGAAAAAATCACAACTGCGGGCATCGTCAATTTCACGCTGTACACCATGTCAATGATGGGTTCATTTATCCTGATAGGACAATGGGAGGCACCATCATCATGCGCCAATTCCGCCAGCGGGCGATATCCTCGGCAACCCTGATCAGCTTCGCGCTCTTTTCCGTCACCGCCTGGGCCGCCGCTCCTCCACCGGTGGAGGCCGAACATGGCATGGTGGTCACCGCACAGCATCTGGCAACCGATGTCGGCGTCGAAGTACTGAAGAATGGCGGCAATGCCGTCGATGCCGCGGTGGCGGTCGGCTACGCGCTGGCCGTTGTCTATCCGACAGCCGGCAATATCGGCGGCGGCGGCTTCATGACCATCCGCATGCGCGATGGCAAGACGACCTTCCTGGATTTTCGCGAGCGCGCCCCGCTCGCAGCCACCAAAGGCATGTATCTCGATGACAAGGGCAATGTCGTCAAAGGCGCCAGCACCGATGGCTATCTCGCCGTCGGCGTGCCGGGCTCGGTCATGGGTTTCGAAACCGCCCGCGAGAAATACGGTACCAAGTCACGCCAGGACTTGATGGCACCCGCCATTCGCTACGCCAAGGAAGGCTTCACACTGGACCAGGCTGATGCGGCCGAACTCAACGAAGGCAAGAAGTGGCTCACGCGCGATCCTGCTACAGCAGCGATTTTCACCAAATCGGACGGTACACCCTTCGCTACTGGCGATAGGCTGGCGCAGCCGGATCTCGCCAATGCTCTTTCCGGCATTTCCGAACAGGGGCCTGATGGATTCTACAAGGGCCCGATCGCCAACGCCATCGTAAAGGCGAGCCAGGACAAGGGTGGCGTTCTCGCAATTCCGGATTTCGAACAATATAGGGTTCGCGAACTCGATCCGGTGAAATGCAATTATCGCGGTTACGAGATCATTTCATCACCGCCGCCCTCTTCCGGCGGCATCATCATCTGCGAAATCCTCAACGTACTTGAGGGATATCCGCTTTCCTACACCGGCTATGCTTCAGCCGACACGGTGCATTTCATGGCCGAGGCCATGCGCTACGCCTATGTCGACCGCAACTCGACACTCGGCGATCCCGATTTCGTCGACAATCCCGTCAGCAAGCTGCTGGACAAGGACTATGCCAAAAAGATCCGCGACAGCATCAATCCCTATAAGGCCGGCGTTTCCAAGGACCTGATGCCGAAAGGTCTCGGCGAAAGCCACGAGACGACGCATTATTCGATCATCGACAATAACGGTAATGCCGTCGCCGTCACCTATACGTTGAACGGCTCCTTCGGCGCCGGCGTCGTCGCACCCGGCACCGGTATCCTGCTGAACAATGAGATGGACGACTTCACCTCCAAGCCTGGCGTGCCGAACCTTTACGGCCTGGTGCAAGGCGAAGCCAACGCCATCCAGCCAAAGAAGACGCCGCTTTCCTCCATGAGCCCGACCATCATCGCCAAGGACGGCAAGCCTTTCATGGTGATTGGGAGCCCCGGCGGCTCCCGCATCATCACGATCACGCTGGAGGCGATCATCAATGTCATCGATTTCGGCATGAATATCCAGCAGGCAATCGACGCGCCGCGCATCCATCATCAATGGCTGCCGGATAGGATCTATACCGAGCCCTATGCGCTGTCGCCCGACACGATCAAACTGCTGACCGGCATGGGCTACAATGTCCAGGTCGGCGGTGATTGGCCGGTCTGGGGTCAGGCGGCCGGCATCCTTGTTGGCGGCAAGAGCCTCAGCGACATCGCCAAGGGCGGGGGCGCCCGGTACAACGGCGCCATGGACAGCCGCGCCGGCTCGGGGCTCGCCGAAGGCTATTGATCGCTTGGCACCGCCAAATCGACAATGACTGAAGCCGGCGCCGCCATCATTCGACGCCGGTTTTTTCGAACGCAGAATGTGCCGAAGCGAGCACATAATCTTTCGCCGCAAAACCAACTGTGAGCGATCCGGCCCCAGATAGCCCTTCCTCGTTCATCTAATATTCATCTACTCCCATTTTGCCCCTTGACTGCGTCATTTTTTCCATTTCGACCAATAAGATTTGCGATTTCTGATATGGAAATCCCGCGAAAGCGGGAGTATACAAACGGCCATTCGAACCGGCCTTCGCGCCGCGACCAGACTTGCGGTTCTGTCTTAGGACCCCTCCGCACCATCGAGAGCGATCCCCGACAATGTCGGACCAGATATTCCAGGCCGCCCCCACCCGGCGGGCCGCACCGAATTTTCGTGTAGTAGCGCTTATCGTAGCAAGCGCGATGTTCATGGAACAGCTTGACGCGACAGTGCTCGCAACAGCCCTTCCGACCATGGCAAGAGACTTCGGCGTCAGCGCGCCGGCCATGAGTATCTCGCTGACATCCTACCTGCTTAGCCTCGCGATCTTCATTCCCGCCAGCGGCGCCATCGCCGACCGTTTCGGGTCGCGCACCGTCTTCCGATCCGCCATCGCGGTTTTCGTTGTCGGCTCGCTTCTCTGCGCGCAGGCGCCGAACCTGTTCTTCCTCGTTCTCGCCCGGCTTCTGCAAGGTCTGGGCGGCGCCATGATGTTGCCGATCGGTCGTCTTGTGCTGATGCGCAGCGTTGCCCGCAAGGACATGGTCAATGCCATGTCGTGGCTGCTGATCCCCGCACTCGTCGGCCCCATCCTCGGCCCTCCGGTCGGCGGCCTGTTCGTCACCTATCTCGACTGGCGCTGGATCTTCTACATCAACGTACCGATCGGCATCATCGGCTTCATCCTCGTGAGCATGTTCATCGAGGAGGTGAAGGGTCCGCGCACCGGTCGTTTCGATCTCTCGGGCTTCATCCTGTCGGGCATCTCGCTCGGCTCGCTGCTTTTCGGCTTTGAAATGTCGAGCCGCGAGGGCGAAGGCTATCTTGCCATTTTCCTCATCTGCGTCGGCCTGCTGTTCGGCATCGCCTATCTGCGCCATGCCCGCAAGCATCCATCACCGATCATGGATTTTTCGCTGATGAAGATGCCGACCTTCCGGACATCGGTCATCGCCGGCTCGCTGACGCGCATCAGCCAGGGCGCTCATCCGTTTCTCATTCCCTTGATGCTGCAGCTCGGCTTCGGCCTTTCGGCCGCAGCCGCCGGCCAGATCGCCATTGCGACAGCGGTCGGCTCGATGGCGATGAAGCCGTTGCAGGTGCGTATCCTGCGCACGCTCGGCTTCCGCACCGCGCTCATCATCTTCGGTCTGATCGGTACGCTTGGCTATGGCATGTGCGCGATCTTCAAGCCCGATTGGCCATTGTCGGTCATCTTCGTGATCCTGTTCTTCTGCGGCTTCTTCATGTCGTTCCAGTTCTCGGCCTACAACACGATTGCCTATGACGAGATCGAGCGCGACCGGATGAGCACCGCGACCAGCTTCTATTCGACCTTCCAGCAGCTGATGCTGTCCCTCGGCATCTGCGTCGCCGCCCTTGCCTTACATGGCTCGATGCAGTTCCGCGGCGCTGAGAAAGCCCAGATGATCGATTTCTCCGTAGCCTTCATCGTCGTGACGGCGATTGCGCTGCTTGCCGTGATCTGGAACGCCAGCTTTTCACGCACGGCAGGCTCGGAACTCAGTGGCCATCGCCATAAATCGCGGGGAGACAGCCTCGGCGAGCATTGAGGCTCGCCGCCGGGCAACTCAGCAATAGCGGCTTTTGTGAACAGTGCCTCCACCGAGGCGGCATTGCATTGAACAATCGCTGCGACCTAAATAGCGACCAGAACGAAATAGCAGTCTGGAGCATTCCCATGGTCGCCGGCATCCACCACATCACGCTGATCACTCGCAAGGTACAGGCCAATGTCGATTTTTACGTTGGCTTCCTTGGCCTGCGCCTCGTCAAGCGGACGGGTGGCTTTGAAGACGCTACCCAGCTTCACCTCATTTACGGCGATGCGACCGGCTCGCCCGGCTCGCTGGTCACCTTTCTCGTCTGGGAAGATGGCTCTCCGGGCCGCGCCGGCCTCGGTCAGGTCGGCGAGATCTCGCTTGCCATCGACCCGATGAGCATCGGCTTC
Source organism: Rhizobium sp. AC27/96 (assembly GCF_001692325.1). GTDB lineage: Bacteria > Pseudomonadota > Alphaproteobacteria > Rhizobiales > Rhizobiaceae > Rhizobium. The sequence continues at coordinate 232,968 of NZ_LXKN01000075.1, forward strand.
TGGCTGACGCGCGCCTTGAGCGCTGGCCTGAAGCCGGAAGGCCCTTCGGACGAATTCGGCGAACCGGTCCTGCGGCTGAAGGACCCGGATGGCGTGATCGTCAAGCTTGTGGGGACCAATGCCCTGCAGGCGGCCGCACCCTGGTCGAGCCACGGCATCCCCGAGGAGCACGCCATTCGCCGCATCCGTGGCGCAACGCTGTTCACCGAAACGCCTGATGAGACGCAGGCCATTCTGGTCGATCACTTCCACTATCGGCCGCAGACGATCAACGGCGCCATCAGCAGGCTCGTTTCGGAGCCGGGAGATATCATCGACATCCGCGACGCGCGCGGCTTCTGGGCCAGCGCACCGGGCACCGGAACGGTCGACCACGTCGCCTTTCGCGCCACCGACGATGCCGAGCTTCAATCCGTGCGCACGGCCTTGCAGGCAGTCAATTCCTGGCCGACCGCGATGCATGACCGCAAATATTTCCGCTCGCTCTACGTCCGCGAGCCGGGCCGCATCCTGTTCGAACTGGCAACGGATGCGCCGGGCATGCTTGTCGATGAGGACGAGGCAACGCTCGGCACGCGCCTCTTCGCCCCCGGCGACGATCCGAAGCTTCTGGCCGAGCTGAACGTGATCCTGCCGCAGTTCTCCATGCCCGGGGAGCCGCGCGTCATCTATCGCGATCTTCCCTTCGTCCATCGCTTCTTCACGCCGGAAGAGCCGAACGGCAATGTCTTCATCCTGTTGCACGGCTCCGGCGCCAATGAAGTGACGATGCTGCCGATCGGCCACAAGATCGATGCCAACGCGACATTGCTCACCGTGCGCGGCCGCGCGCTCGAAGAAGGCGCACCGCGCTGGTTCCGTCGCAATGGACCCATGTCCTTCGATCAGGCCGATATTGTCAGCGAGGCAGAGGCCTTTGCAGCTTTCATCGATGGCGCGGTCCAGACCTATGACCTCGATCCGGACCGCATCGTCTATATCGGCTATTCTAATGGCGCCAACCTACTGAACGCCATGCTGTCGCTGCACCCGCATCTCATCCGCCATGCCGTGCTGCTGCGCTCCATGGCGGTGCTCGAAAATCCGCCGGCAGCCGATATGTCCGATGCCGAGGCGCTGGTTATTGCAGGCGAGAAGGACCTGTACGGCCCTTACTCCCAGCCGCTGGCCGAACGCCTGCGGAATGGCGGCGCCAAGGTTGAGCTTGAAACCACTCCTGCCGGTCACGAGCTCGATGACGCGGACGTGCCAGTCATTCAGGCTTGGCTGAAGCGGCCGGCGTAACCCCTTCTCCCCTCGGGGAGAAGCAACCATGTCATTGCGGTGCCTGTTGCCAAGGCCTGTCGCGTTGAAGGATGAGGTTGGCCGCCTCGATAAGCTT